>NZ_LRUA01000003.1:0-727500 GCF_001550055.1 Kordiimonas lacus | reverse complement strand
ATGGTCCCCCCTCAAAAGGATCATACATTTATAGGTTACGAATTAGACCAGACAATTATCCTTGTCTGGTCTGAAATAGGGATGGATCCTAGAGATCCATTTCAATTTTGCATGCTGAGAAATAAAGTTCCAAACATTGATGGAGAGTTTTGCTCTCTGGATATGGAGGAGCTCTCAAGTGACGAAAGGGCATTTGGTGAATGCCTTGGCGTATGGAGGCGATGAAAGACGTGACAGGCTGCGATAAGCTGTGGTGAGGTGCCAGTAACCTTTGACCCACAGATTTCTGAATGGGGAAACCCACCCTTAGGGGTATTCTAACGTGAATACATAGCGTTAGGAGGCGAACCCGGCGAACTGAAACATCTAAGTAGCCGGAGGAAAAGACATCAACAGAGATTCCCCTAGTAGTGGCGAGCGAACGGGGACCAGGCCAGTGCCATTCTTTGATTTACCGGAACCATCTGGAAAGTTGGACCATAGTGGGTGATAGTCCTGTACGGGAAAGAAAAGAGAATGGCCTCGAGTAGGGCGGAACACGTGAAATTCTGTCTGAACATGGGAGGACCACCTTCCAAGCCTAAATACTACCATACGACCGATAGCGCACCAGTACCGTGAGGGAAAGGTGAAAAGTACCCCGATGAGGGGAGTGAAATAGAACCTGAAACCGAATGCCTACAAGCAGTCGGAGCGGACTTGTTCCGTGACGGCGTACCTTTTGTATAATGGGTCAGTGAGTTAGTCTACTTAGCAAGCCTAAGCCGTTAGGTGTAAGCGTAGCGAAAGCGAGTCTGAATAGGGCGACTGAGTTAAGTGGATTAGACCCGAAACCCGGCGATCTAGTTATGGGCAGGTTGAAGGTGCAGTAACATGCACTGGAGGACCGAACCCACGTCTGTTGAAAAAGACGGGGATGACCTGTGACTAGGGGTGAAAGGCCAATCAAGCCGGGAGATAGCTGGTTCTCCGCGAAAACTATTTAGGTAGTGCCTCAGGTATTACCTACGGGGGTAGAGCACTGGATGGATGCGGGGGGCGCGAGCCTTACCAATTCTAACCAAACTCCGAATACCGTAGAGTAGAGCCTGGGAGACAGACTGTGGGTGCTAAGGTCCATAGTCGAGAGGGAAACAGCCCTGACCACCAGCTAAGGTCCCTAAATCATGTCTAAGTGGGAAAGCATGTGAGACGGCCAAAACAACCAGGATGTTGGCTTAGAAGCAGCCATCATTTAAAGAAAGCGTAACAGCTCACTGGTCTAATTAAGCTGTCTTGCGGCGAAGATGTACCGGGGCTCAAGACATGTACCGAAGCTGTGGATTTGATCTTATGATCAAGTGGTAGCGGAGCGTTCTGTAAGTCTGCGAAGGTGTGGCGTGAGCCATGCTGGAGATATCAGAAGTGAGAATGCTGACATGAGTAGCGATAAACAGTGTGAGAGACACTGTCGCCGAAATCCCAAGGGTTCCTGCGCAAGGCTAATCCGCGCAGGGTGAGTCGGCCCCTAAGGCGAGGCTGAAAAGCGTAGTCGATGGGAAACAGGTTAATATTCCTGTACCTGGTGGAATGTGACGGATACCGTAAGTTGTTCTTCCTTATTGGATTGGAAGGGCCGCGAAGGTGTCCCAGGAAATAGCACCACCATATAGACCGTACCCGAAACCGACACAGGTGGGATGGTAGAGCATACCAAGGCGCTTGAGAGAACTATGTTGAAGGAACTCGGCAAATTGCCTCCGTAACTTCGGGAGAAGGAGGCCCACCATTAAGGCAACTTTTTGGTGGGGGCACAAAAGAGGGGGTGGCGACTGTTTACTAAAAACACAGGGCTCTGCGAAGTCGCAAGACGACGTATAGGGTCTGACGCCTGCCCGGTGCCGGAAGGTTAAGAGGAGGTGTGAGAGCACCGAATTGAAGCCCCGGTAAACGGCGGCCGTAACTATAACGGTCCTAAGGTAGCGAAATTCCTTGTCGGGTAAGTTCCGACCTGCACGAATGGCGTAACGACTTCCCCACTGTCTCCAACATAGACTCAGCGAAATTGAATTCTCCGTGAAGATGCGGAGTACCCGCGGTTAGACGGAAAGACCCCGTGCACCTTTACTACAGCTTCAGTGTGGTATTAGGGACAACATGTGTAGCATAGGTGGGAGGCTTTGAAGCAGGGACGCCAGTCCTTGTGGAGCCAACCCTTGAAATACCACCCTTGTTGTTCCTGATATCTAACCACGTCCCGTGAACCCGGGACTGGGACCCACTGTGGCGGGTAGTTTGACTGGGGCGGTCGCCTCCCAAATGGTAACGGAGGCGCGCGAAGGTAGGCTCAGATCGGCCAGAAATCGATCGTTGAGTGCAATGGCATAAGCCTGCCTGACTGCGAGACTGACAGGTCGAGCAGAGACGAAAGTCGGTCATAGTGATCCGGTGGTTCTGTGTGGAAGGGCCATCGCTCAACGGATAAAAGGTACGCCGGGGATAACAGGCTGATACTGCCCAAGAGCTCATATCGACGGCAGTGTTTGGCACCTCGATGTCGGCTCATCTCATCCTGGGGCTGGAGCAGGTCCCAAGGGTTTGGCTGTTCGCCAATTAAAGAGGTACGTGAGCTGGGTTTAGAACGTCGTGAGACAGTTCGGTCCCTATCTGCCGTGGGCGCAAGAGACTTGAGAGGAGCTGCCCCTAGTACGAGAGGACCGGGGTGGACGGACCTCTGGTGGACCTGTTGTGGCGCCAGCCGCATTGCAGGGTAGCTATGTCCGGACGGGATAACCGCTGAAAGCATCTAAGCGGGAAGCCCCCCTCAAGATTAGGTCTCTCTGAGAGCCGTGGAAGACCACCACGTTGATAGGTCAGGTGTGGAAGTCCAGTAATGGATGAAGCTTACTGATACTAATTGCTCGATAGGCTTGAAGAGCCCCTCCATAGACAGAGAACAACACTCTCTCTATGTGTGGAACAACTTCAAAGCATGCACCAATAATAAAACGCAATCCGGCAAGCACTGCTTGCTGTTTACTCTTTTGTTGATCTGGTGGTTATAACAAGATTGTCCCACCCGGTCCCATCCCGAACCCGGAAGTGAAAGGTCTTTGTGCCGATGGTACTTCGTCTTAAGGCGCGGAAGAGTAGGTCGCCGCCAGATCTACAAAAGAGTAAAACATCATCACAACTTCAAAAAATTAAACAAACCGCCATAAGGCGGTTTTTTAATTTACCTCAAGCGCCGGCGCTCACGCTTGGCTTCCGCGAAAACGTTCGCGACGGCCAGTCGGCCTTGCCTCAGCCCCTCCGGGCTTCGGTAATTAGCGTGAAACCCGCTCAAGCCTCGCAAACAAAGCGAGCAGCCCTGAGCGCGCTTCATGGAATGGCAAAGCCAGACCGGAAGCAAAACATAATTGACGCGGGGTGGAGCAGCCCGCCAAGGCGAAGCGAAAGCGAAACCGTCTGCATCGCCGAAAGGCGCCAGACATACCTGCTACCGGGCGACGGCCCTAAACGTAGACATATGACGCGGGGTGGAGCAGCCCGGTAGCTCGTCAGGCTCATAACCTGAAGGTCGTAGGTTCAAATCCTACCCCCGCAACCAAATTTAAGGCCGATCCCCAACACGGGGGTCGGCCTTAAATCTTTGTTGGGCGGGGCCAGGCTTTGCTCCTGGTAAAACAGACCGCAAGGCTGTTTTACCAAAGGTTCCTAGCCAAGCTGACGAGGAGCAAAGCCACGAGACTAATCCTACCCACAAAACCAAAAACAAACCTCGGTCCCCAGGACCGTTTTTTGGCCTGGGGATAATGAACACACCGGTTCGGGTCGGCATAATCGTTGGAGATTAAGAGTCAACCAACCCGAACGGCGTGGAAGGCCGGCGGTAGTCATCAGACTGAAGCGCGCGGCCGATTGGCGGTTCGGCGCGGGCAAGGCAGTCGGCACGGTGGCACAGTCGGCAGGTCACACCAATAGGCGTGGGCTGCACCGCGGAAATATCGGTGTCCTTCGCGTAGATCAGCTTATGAGCATGTTGGGACGAACAACAGAGGGCGATAGCCCGTTCAACCTGAAGCTTGCCGTACCCGCCACCACCGGCTGTCACGGTGCGAACGATTGAGAAGAAGCGTTCGCCATCCGGTAGTTCAACCCATTGGGTAATCACCTCCCGAGGTGTCCTGAAAGCGCTGTGGACGCTCCAGAGCGGACAGGAGCCACCGTGGCGGGCGAAGGGGAAGCCTGCGCCGTCCAGCCGCTTCGAGACGTTGCCTGCGGCGTCTACCCGGATGAAAAAGAAGGGCACGCCTTCCTGGCCTGGCCTTTGAAGGGTGGTCAGGCGGTGCGCCACCTGCTCAAAGCTTGCGCCAAACTGTCGCCGGAGGGTTTCAATGTCATAATGCCCGTTTTTCGCAGCCTTCGCGAACGCATGATAGGGCATCATGATAGCGCCCGCTGCATAGTTTGCCAGGGCGCGCCGCGTAAGTTTTTCGCCACTCTCCGTGTCAAACTGGGTGCCGGCAAGGCAATCCGAAAAAACGTCGGTCATCTCCATATAGGCAATCTGGAGGGCAAGCTGGAAATTGGCACTCGCGTGATCAAGCGTTTCATCCAGCACAATTTCGCGGCGGTGCAGGTCAAGGCGCCGCGTGAAGCCATGCATTACATCTGAAGGCAGGTGCCGTACCCGAATACGCTGGTCAGTGAAATACTGTTCAAGGCCGCCGACACGCTTGATCTCCTGCGCCAACTCTTCTGCTTTGGTGTCGACCTCAGGGAAGTAGTTTTTACGGGCCGCAAGAAAACGCCGGGCTTCACTTACCGGATCTGGGCCGCCCGTGCTTTCACCGTCTGACTGGTCCGCGAGGGCCATCTGGCCTTCCTGGTAGGCTGTATAAAGGCGAATGACAGCCTCTGCCGTGGCGGGGAAGGTGCTGGCAAAATCCTGAATTTCAAGCGGGGACAGGTCAAGGTCGGCAAACAAAGGGGATTTGAAGGTCGCAGCAATCTGGGCATTGAAGTCATCGCCCGATCCGCGGGCGAGGGATGCGATATCAGTGCGGTAAATCTCCGCAAGCTTCAGCAGCATGGAGGCGGTCACGGGGCGCTGGTTGCTTTCAATAAGCGCAATATAGGACGGCGACACATCAAGATCTTCGGCCATGCCGGCTTGGGTTAAGCCCAGGTCGCGCCTCAGCCGCCGGATGCGCGGCCCCATGAATATGCTGCGTTCTTTTGCCATGCCTGCCTCATTGATTACATAAATAATATTACAAAACTTACAACATTACAAAATTATTTGTAACATTTTACAAGTTCACTTTTTCCCGTGTGCAAAAAAGCTTTTTCCCGCGTATCACCGGTGCAAGGCAGATCAGCCAGACGATCAAAGTGGCTGGTTGACAGTGTGCAGAGGAGATAACGCGATGCCATTTGACAAAACAGACGGGAAGAAGACCATGAGCTATCAGGACGAGATCAAAGACGTTCAAGAGCTGATCAGCAGCTATAAAGGCACTTGGGATGGTATCGACGCCGAGGCAGTCGCTCGCATGCGCGCTCAGAACCGTTTCCATACCGGCCTGGACATCGCCCGCTACACGGCAGGCATCATGCGCCGCGACATGGAAGCCTATGATGCTGACCCCGCGAACTACACCCAGTCGCTTGGCTGCTGGCACGGTTTCATCGGCCAGCAGAAGATGATTTCCATCAAGAAACACTTCGGCAGCACAAAAGGCCGCTACCTTTACCTGTCCGGTTGGATGGTTGCGGCGCTGAGGTCCGAGTTCGGTCCGCTGCCTGACCAGAGCATGCACGAAAAGACTTCCGTGCCAGCACTTATCGAAGAGTTGTACACATTCCTGAAGCAGGCTGATGCCCGCGAGCTTGGCGGCTACTTCCGTGAGATTGACGCGGCCCGCAAGACTGGCAACACAGCTCTTGAAGCTGAAATTCAGGGCAAGATTGACAACTTCCAGACCCACGTAGTTCCGATCATTGCTGACATCGATGCTGGTTTTGGTAACGCCGAAGCAACTTACCTCCTGGCGAAAAAGATGATCGAAGCGGGCGCTTGTGCGCTTCAGATCGAAAACCAGGTGTCTGATGAAAAGCAGTGTGGCCACCAGGATGGTAAAGTGACCGTTCCACATGAGGACTTCCTCGCGAAGGTTCGCGCCTGCCGCTATGCCTTCCTTGAGCTGGGTGTTGACGACGGTATCGTTGTAACGCGTACGGACAGCCTTGGTGCTGGCCTGACGAAGCAGATCGCTTACTCCAAGGAAGAAGGCGACATCGGTGATCAGTACAATAGCTTCCTGGACTGCGAAGAAATTGCCGCTGGCGACCTGAAAGCAAACGACGTTGTGATCAACCGTGGTGGCAAGCTGTTGCGCCCCAAACGCCTGCCATCCAACCTGTTCCAGTTCAAGCCTGGCACTGGCGAAGACCGCTGCGTTCTTGACTGTATTACGTCGCTGCAGAACGGTGCTGACCTTCTGTGGATTGAAACCGAGAAGCCACACGTCGATCAGATCGCTGGTATGGTTGACCGGATCCGCGAAGTTATTCCGAACGCCAAGCTTGTTTACAATAACTCGCCATCCTTCAACTGGACGCTCAATTTCCGCCAGCAGGTATTTGATGCCTGGGAAGCTGAAGGCAAGGATGTTTCTGCATACGACCGCGCCAACCTGATGAGCGTTGAGTATGACGAGACTGAACTGGCGACAACGGCAGACGAGAAAATCCGCACCTTCCAGCGGGACGGTTCCAAGCGCGCAGGTATCTTCCACCACCTGATCACGCTGCCGACCTACCACACGGCTGCTCTGTCTACGGACAATCTGGCCAAGCGCTACTTCGGTGAAGAAGCCATGCTTGGGTATGTGAAGCAGGTTCAGCGCGAAGAAATCCGCCAGGGCATTGCCTGCGTGAAGCACCAGAATATGGCTGGCTCGGACATTGGCGATGACCATAAGGAATATTTCGCTGGCGAGGCTGCGTTGAAGGCAGCTGGTGAAGACAATACAATGAACCAGTTCGGCTAAGCGGCTGAATTCGAAGACACGGCTGCCGCCCTTCCCAAGAGCTGGAGAGGGCGGCAGTTATCATGTCCGGGCCCATTTGTTCGGGCCAATAGCTGAAATTTGACTATAGTAGACGGCGCGATGGTGCCATGGGTGCGAGGGTGAATGAAATGACGGATCGGATCGAAGAAAACGGCTTGTGGATTGCACAGGAGCTTCACAGCTTTATTGAAAATGAGGCGCTGCCGGGCTCTGGCATTGAAGCGCAGGTTTTCTGGGCAGGCCTTGCCGATCTGGTCAACACCTATGGCCCCAAAACCAAACAGGCGCTCGCCCACCGTGAAGACCTACAGGCCAGGATCGACGCCTGGCACAAAAAGCACCCCGGCCCAAATTATGATTTTGCCGACTATAAAGCCTTCCTCAAGGATATTGGATACCTGGAGGAAGAGGGGCCGGCGTTTCAGATTGAAACGCAGAATGTAGATTCCGAGATTGCCAGCATTGCGGGGCCACAGTTGGTGGTGCCAGTGATGAATGCCCGTTTTGCGCTGAATGCCGCCAACGCGCGCTGGGGCAGCCTTTATGATGCCTACTATGGCACGGATGTGATCGCCGAGACGCCGGGCCTTGAGAAAACAGCCAGCTACAACACGGCGCGTGGTGCCGCGGTGATGGAGAAAGCCGCAGCCTTTCTGGATGACGCGGTGCCGCTCAAGGATGCCAGTCACGCTGATGTCGCAGCATACAGAATTGAAGCTGGTATTCTGAAGGCAGAGACAGCCTCAGGCGACACAGTTGGCCTTGCGGACACCGCCCAGTTTGCGGGGTATCAAGGGGCAGGAGACGCGCCGTCTTCGGTCCTTCTGAAGAACAATGGCCTGCACATTGATATCCAGATTGATCGGGACCACCCGGTGGGCGCCGCTTCAAAAGCGGGCGTGAAAGATGTTGTGCTGGAATCTGCCATATCGACCATCCAGGACTGCGAAGATTCTGTAGCGGCTGTGGACGGTGAAGACAAAACAGTCGTGTACCGGAACTGGCTTGGTCTGATGAAAGGCGACCTTAGCGAAACCTTCACCAAGGGCGGCAAGGAGATGACGCGCAGTCTTCATCAGGACCGGGTCTATACGGCAGCAGACGGTGGCAGCGTGACCCTGCCGGGGCGCAGCCTGCTTCTGGTGCGGAACGTTGGTCACCTGATGACAACACCAGCCGTTCTAGATGCCGATGGTGAAGAGATTTCAGAAGGCCTTCTGGACGCACTCGTGACCACACTGTGTGCCCTTCACGACCTGAAGAAAAACGGGGTTAACGCCAATAGCCGAACGGGCAGCATCTATATCGTTAAACCGAAAATGCATGGCCCGGCCGAGGTGGCGCTGACCAATGAGATCATGGGCAGTGTCGAGGATATCCTGGGACTTGACCGTTTCACGATCAAGGTTGGTGTGATGGATGAAGAGCGCCGCACCACAGTGAACCTCAAGGAATGCATCCGCGCTACCAAAGAGCGCCTGGTGTTCATCAATACCGGCTTTCTGGACCGTACAGGGGATGAGCTTCACACCAGTATGGAAGCGGGACCGTTCCTGCCCAAGGGCGACATCAAGGGGGAACCGTGGATCGCCGCTTATGAAGCCTGGAATGTCAATATTGGCCTCGAGTGCGGCCTGCAGGGCAACGCCCAGATCGGTAAGGGCATGTGGGCCATGCCGGATGAGATGGCAAAGATGATGTCAGAGAAGGTCGGTCACCCAAAAGCTGGGGCCAACTGTGCCTGGGTACCTTCGCCGACGGCAGCCACCTTGCACGCACAGCATTACCACAGTGTGTCCGTCGCTGAGCGCCAAGAGGAACTCGCCAGCGCGCCTCGCGCCAGCCTGGATGATATCCTGACAGTGCCGCTGCTTCGGGGGCGCAACCTGTCAGAGGGGGAAGTGCAGCGCGAGCTGGATAACAATGCGCAAGGTATCCTGGGCTATGTTGTGCGCTGGATCGACCAGGGTGTTGGCTGCTCAAAAGTACCGGACATCAACAATGTTGGCTTGATGGAAGACCGGGCGACACTGCGAATTTCCAGCCAGCATGTGGCGAACTGGCTGCATCACGGTATCTGTACCGAAGCGCAGGTGATGGAAGCTCTCAAGCGAATGGCCGCTATTGTTGACAAGCAAAATGCCGGTGATCCCGCTTACCGCCCTATGGCGCCAAACTTTGAGGACAGCATTGCCTTCCAGGCGGCTGCCGATCTGATCTTCAAGGGCAGGGAACAGCCGAGCGGCTATACCGAACCTCTCTTGCACAAGCGCCGGCTGCAGGCCAAGGCAGAAAATAAATAGGAAGTAGTTGCCGCGGGCCTTGAAGCGTTTTGACAAGGTTGCAATGAAAGCGGTGATTTTGGGCTTGAGCGGCACCGAATAAATCCTA
Source organism: Kordiimonas lacus (assembly GCF_001550055.1). GTDB lineage: Bacteria > Pseudomonadota > Alphaproteobacteria > Sphingomonadales > Kordiimonadaceae > Kordiimonas > Kordiimonas lacus. Next base: position 718,051 of record NZ_LRUA01000003.1, on the reverse strand, counting down.
CCCCGTAACCAAAAGAAAACCTCGGTCCAACGGCCCGGGGTTTCTTGCTGTGGGGAGAGCTAACCTGTGCTGGGACCAAATCCTAGTGAAACAAAGGATAAGGCCGACAAAAGGCACAGCGCGAGCGGCGGTAACTCCTATCCCAAAACCCAATATGATTTTTTGCTGTCACCAAAAGTTAATGAAAATTAACGCTATGCAACTTTTCCGAGATATGGCATGGGTTTTCTGATTTGTGTTTTAGTAACAATAATATCCATCTTTCATGTCTTTGGGGAGGCAATCCATGGCCATTATCATTGGCACCAATAATTCCGACAGTCTGAACGGCACAGCAAACGACGATAGCATTTTCGGCGGCAACGGCGATGATACCATCTTGGGTCAAGGCGGCCATGATACGCTCATTGGTGGCAATGGCGATGATATGGTCTATGGCGGTGATGGTGACGACCTGTTGCAGGGGCAGAGCGGGAATGACACCCTGGTCGGCGGCGCAGGTAACGATGACCTGCAGGGCGGCGACGGCGAGGACTTCCTCCTGGGGGGCGAAGGGAATGACACGCTCGATTTGGGCAATGGGGGTGTCTCTTCTACCTATGACCAAGCCCGCGGTGGCGCCGGCGACGATCTGCTGATCGGTGGTGCTGGTGGCCCGAAAGGCCTGTATGGCGGTGCCGGCGATGACACCCTCGATGGGTCGCAAGGTGACGCGGATGAAGCTGATTATTTTGATGCCGCCACAGGCGTGTATGTAAATCTGGAGCAAGGGATTGCCAACGACGACGGCGATGGCGGCACTGACGTCCTGATCGGCATCGAGAGTGTCATCGGTTCCTGGCTCGGCGATGACACCATCTATGGTGACTCCGGAGGGAACTTCCTGTCTGGCCAGGCAGACGATGACAACATCTGGGGCCATGGCGGAAATGACCTGATCGATGGCGGTTTCGGCGCCGACCTGCTGGTTGCTGGCTCAGGCGATGACCAGGTCTTTGGCGGCAGCGGAGACGACCAGATCTATGGCAGCTCCGGCTTTAATGCCCTTGATGGCGGTGACGGTAACGACTTCGTCGCTGGTGGCATCAGCCACGACTGGATTACCGGCGGCGGCCAGGACGACACCCTGTATGGCTGGAACGGTGATGACACTCTGATGGGTGGTGATGGCCAGGATTGGCTCAGCGGCGGCTTTGGTAACAACATCCTCGATGGTGGCAATGGTGACGATACGCTGGGGGGCAATAGCGACGGCGACGATCTGCTGACAGGGGGTGAGGGCAACGATGTCTTCGTTCTTGAAGGCGTGTGGGGTGACGATACGATCACCGACTATGACGCAAGTTCCGACCAGATCGATATGTCGGGCCCGGGGCTCAATTTTGACGAACTGACGGTCTCCGATGTTGGCGGCAGCGCGTTGATTGAAGACGGGCAGGGCAATAGTCTGTCGCTGTGGGGTGTGTTTGCTGGTGACGTGACGGCAGAGATGCTCAACCTCCCAGCCGGCAATGGCGATGGCAACGGTGACGGCAATGGCGATGGGCCAATCGTTGGCACCAATAATGACGATACGCTGACGGGCACCGGCGGTGACGACAGCATTGACGCGCTCGACGGTAATGACAGTGTCTTTGCGGGGGCAGGCCAGGATACGGTCGACGGCGGCAACGGTGACGATATGGTCTATGGCGGTGATGGTGACGACCTGTTGCAGGGGCAGAGCGGGAATGACACCCTGGTCGGCGGCGCAGGTAACGATGACCTGCAGGGCGGCGACGGCGAGGACTTCCTCCTGGGGGGCGAAGGGAATGACACGCTCGATTTGGGCAATGGGGGTGTCTCTTCTACCTATGACCAAGCCCGCGGTGGCGCCGGCGACGATCTGCTGATCGGTGGTGCTGGTGGCCCGAAAGGCCTGTATGGCGGCGCGGGGGACGACACCTTGGATGGCTCGCAAGGTACCCAGGACCAGGCAGATTATTTCGACGCAGCGTCCGGTGTGTTTGTAGACCTGGAGCAAGGTGTTGCAAACGACGATGGTGACGGCGGTGTCGATATCCTGATCGGTATCGAGAATGTTTCCGGCTCCTGGCTTGGTGATGACACCATCTATGGCAGTACCGGGGACAACCAGCTTTACGGCCATGGCGGCGACGACCTGATCGCAGCCGGCGCCGGCAATGACATCATCCTTGGTGGTGATGGCAACGATATAGTCTTCGCCGGAACCGGAGATGACCTGTTGTTTGCAGGCAGCTGCGATGACACGCTCTTTGGCGGCGATGGCAGCGATTTCATGACCGGCGATTCTGGCTCCGACATCCTGATCGGCGGAGCGGGCAATGACCAGCTGGATGGCGGCAATGGCGATGATACCCTGATCGGTGGTGCCGGCAATGACGATTTGTATGGCGGCGGGGATGCCGATCTGTTCATCATTGGCGCAGACTGGGGCTATGACCTGATCGCGGACTATACGGCGGGCGAAGACCAGATCGATATGTCAGCCACCGGCTACAATTTTGATGAACTGACGATCTACAGCGCTGGCACTCATACCGTGATCGAGGATGGTCAGGGCAACACCCTGTTCCTTGCGAACGTTAACCCAGCCGACGTGACGGCCTCCATGCTGAACATCCCAGAAGGTAACGCAATCCTTGGGACGGCGAACAGTGACAGCATCGTTGGTACATCGGACGATGACCGCATCCTTGGCCTGGGCGGCGATGATACGCTGAAGGGCCACAAAGGTTATGACGATCTGGATGGCGGTGACGGTGATGACCTGCTGCAGGGTGGCAAAGGCGATGACACGCTTCAGGGCGGCCTGGGCGCCGATACCCTCAACGGCGGGAAAGAAGACGATTGGCTTCTGGGCGGCGACGGCGACGACTTGCTGCGCGGCAAAGAAGGCTTCGACACGCTTGAAGGTGGTGATGGCAACGATCTGCTGCGTGGCGGCAAGGGTGACGATGTCCTGAATGGCGGCAATGGCGACGATACGTTGATTGGCGGGCAAGGCGCGGACATCTTCGCCTTTGATGAGGCTAGCGGACAGGACTTCGTCAAGGGCTTCGACGCCGATGAAGACATGCTTGATTTCATCGCTGCGGGCTTTGCCTCCTTCGAAGACATGCTGGCCCACGCCAGCGAAACCAAGGCAGGCGTGACAGTGACGTTTGGTGAAGCTGAAGTCTTTATCAAGGGCATCGACCTTATTGATCTGACAGAAGACAATGTGCTGATCTAAGTTGGTCGCAACGCCAATGTAAGCGATTGAGATCGCCCCGCCATTCGGTGGGGCGTTTTCACATCTGCCATGCGCGCCAGACCTTTAATGGAAGTGTGTGATCCAGCTTCAGCGCGGCTGCGTATCAAAGGCATGAAAGCGCAAGCACGATATTTCGACGAGACTGGCAACAATCCAATTCTCGCGTTAATGTTCCCGATGATGGTTGGGGAGCACACTGATAACCGTGCCTGTGTAACTGACCGTCCGCGCACATCAGCAAGGGTGGTCGATATAGCCGCAGAAACTGACATTAAAAACCTGACGCATGAACAGTTGATGACCCGGGTTGCAGAGCAAAGGGATAAGTCGGCGTTCAAGCTTCTGTTCGTTTATTTTGCGCCGCGCCTGAAGGCCCACCTGATGTCAATGGGTGTCACGGCGGAAGTTGCTGAAGACCTGATGCAGGAAGTCCTGATCAAGGTTTGGCGCAAGGCGCACCAATTCCAGAGCGACAAGGCCAAATTGTCGACCTGGATGTTCCGGATCGCACGAAATGCGTTCATCGACTACCGTCGTCGTGCCAAGTATCCGGAGGTAAACGCGGACGATCATCTGCATCATATGCAGGCTGATGACGAAACAGATCGCCCCGTTATGGAAGGGCAGACGGCAGAACGGGTTTCGAAAGCGATTGAAGCCTTGAAACCCAAATACAAGGAAGTAATCCATCTTTCTTTCTTTGAAGAACTTTCTCATTCCCAGATTGCTGAGCGACTTGAGTTGCCACTGGGGACTGTGAAGTCGAGAATTAGATTGGCGTTTGGCGCCATGCGTAGCGAGTTAGGAGAAATGGGATGACGCAGCAGTATGGGCTTATCCCTGATGAATGGTTGGTATCTTATGCAGCTGGTGCCTTGTCAGATGAAAGGGCGCTGTTGGTTGCAACCCACGTGGCTTATCACCCGAGCCTGAAAGCGCGGGTCGCAGACGCAGAAGCCATAGGCGGTGCGTTGCTTGAGGCGCAGGATGCCACGTCCAATCTGGACATGTCGTTCGATGACCTTATGGCGCGAATTGATATGCCTGAGCTTGATGCAGAGGATGAAGCGACCCCGATACTGACGTCTGATGACGACTTGCCGACGCCGCTGCGGTCCTATCTCGACAAGCCGCTGGATGGCCTCAAGTGGCGGATGATGGGGCCGGGCATGTACCAGCATAAGCTTTCGAGTGGCCCGGACGGCGAGAAGCTTTGGCTTCTGCGGGCCCGTGGCGGCACCGAAATGCCGCTCCATGATCATACGGGGCTTGAGATGACGCTTGTGCTGCGCGGCAGCTATCATGTCGGTGACAAGCGATTTGGCCCGGGCCTTCTGGAGCTGGCAGACAAGGATGTCACCAACCATCAACCAATGATTGACGAAGGCGAAGACTGTATCTGTCTAGTGGTTACAGATGCACCGATCCGGCTCCACAGCTTTATCGGGCGTATGATTCAGCCATTCATAGGCCTCTGACATTTAAAGATATTCCCTCATGGGGCCGGCGCCTCACTTGCCCCACACCAGCCTTGCTGGCATATTTCCCCATCTTGCTCTGAGTAGGCGACAGCAATAGTGAGACAAGCTGTCGCAGAGTTCCCAGTATTTGACATTTGTCAATATGCCGACAGAGGAAATCGGTATGTTGGCCTCATGTTTGGTTGAATACAAAGGCAACGCGGGTGGAGCTTTTTATCCAATATTGCCAGGCTGCTATTACGGATCACGGCAGCATTATGGTAACGCTTTTTCTGGGCGGACTGCTGGGCAGCCTGACGCACTGCGCCGGCATGTGCGGCCCATTTGTGCTTGCCCAGATTGGAGTTGACGATGCGCGCAGCCCGTTAAAAGGCCTGAAGCGTGCCCGAGGCGCCTTGCTCCTGCCTTACCATCTGGGCCGCATGACCACTTATATGATTCTGGGTGTTCTGGCCGCCAGCCTGTCCGGTTACCTGTTTGAAGCACCTGCACAGCGCGCCGTGACGGTGGCGCTACTGTGTGTTGCAGCAGTGCTGTTTCTGGCGGCGGCATTCCCCGCTTTGAATACCCGGATATGGCCACCTGTGCTGGGCAGCGTGCTGTCTGGTCTTGGGGCTGCTGTTGGCCGTGCGGCACGCCCATTTTTCGAGGCGCCGTCTATGGTGCACCGCTACGCCCTCGGCGTCATTCTTGGGTTTCTGCCTTGCGGTCTGTTGGCTGCGGCCTTGATGGCGGTGGCTTCCACCGCCAGCCCGCTTGCCGCAGCCATGGCCATGGGCGCCTTCTGTGTGGGCACCATGCCTGCTCTTATTCTTATTGGGTCAGGGGGACAGTTCGCCGTGCGGCGATGGCCCCATCACATGGGCACAGCCGTTCGCGGTGTGTTGGTCTTCAATAGTATCAGTTTGTTTGTCATAGCCAGCAGTATGGTTTTTTAAGGATGGAAACATGAATATGCTTTCAGAAAAACCGAACTATAACGACGAGATCGTGAGGCTTTTCACGATCGCGTCGGTATTTTGGGGCGTAGTTGGTTTTGCCGTTGGAGTGTTTATTGCGCTCCAGATGGCATATCCAGCTCTCAATTTCGGTGAATATCTTACCTTTGGGCGCCTGCGTCCGCTTCACACGTCAGCCGTTATTTTTGCCTTCGGCGGTAACGTGCTGTTTGCCACCAGCTACTATTCGGTGCAGCGCACCTGCAGGGCCCGGCTATGGGGCGACGGCTGGGCCAAATTCACCTTCTGGGGCTATCAGCTCTTTATCGTGATGGCGGCGATTGGCTATGTCACCGGCGTGACGCAGGCAAAGGAATATGCCGAGCCCGAATGGTATGCTGACCTATGGCTAACATTTGTATGGGTGGCCTATCTGGTGGTGTTCCTGATGACACTCAAGAACCGGCGCGAGCCGCACATCTATGTGGCCAACTGGTTCTTCCTGGGTTTTATCGTTACCGTGGCTGTGCTGCACCTGGTGAACAACATCTCCATCCCGACGTCCCTTCTGGACAGCAAGTCATACCCGCTGTGGGGTGGAGTGCAGTCTGCGATGATCCAGTGGTGGTATGGCCATAATGCTGTGGGCTTCTTCCTGACGGCTGGTTTCCTGGGGATCATGTATTATTTTGTGCCGAAGCGTGCGAACCGGCCGGTCTATAGCTACCGGCTTTCCATCCTGCACTTCTGGTCGCTGATCTTCATGTATATCTGGGCCGGTCCGCACCACCTGCATTATACGTCGCTGCCAGACTGGGCACAGACCCTTGGCATGACCTTCTCGATCATGCTGTGGATGCCGTCCTGGGGCGGTATGATCAACGGCATGATGACGCTGTCGGGCGCGTGGCACAAACTGCGCGAGGATCCGGTTCTGAAGTTCATGATCATCTCGCTGGCCTTCTACGGCATGAGCACTTTCGAAGGGCCGCTGATGTCGATCAAGGAAGTCAATGCGCTCAGCCACTATACCGATTGGACAATTGGACACGTGCACTCTGGTGCGCTTGGTTGGGTGGCCTTCATCAGCTTCGGTGCCATCTACCATCTGGTGCCAAGGCTTTGGGGCCGGGAAGAGCTTTACTCCCTCAAGCTTGTGAACACGCACCTGTGGATCTCCACCGTGGGCATCGTGCTCTATATCGCGGCCATGTGGGTATCCGGCATCATGGAAGGTCTGATGTGGCGTTCCTACGACAGCATGGGTTTCCTCGAGTACAGCTTCATCGAAACGGTTGCCGCAAAGCACAATCTCTATCTGATCCGGGCATTGGGCGGCATCCTGTTCCTCTCGGGGGCCCTGATCATGGTCTACAATATTGTGAAAACCATCCGCGGGGACGGTGTTCCCGCGCGCAGCCTGAAGACTGAGGAGGCAGCGCATGCTTAACAAACATAAAGCACTTGAGAAGAACTCGATCCTGATGCTGATCTTCACTGTGATCACTATCTCCATCGGGGGCATCATCGAGATCGTGCCGCTGTTCCGCATGGAAACCACGATTGAACCGGTGAAAGGTGTTCGTCCATACACGCCGCTTGAGCTGGCGGGCTACAATGTCTACCTGCGGGAGGGTTGCTATAACTGTCACAGTCAGCAAATTCGCCCGCTTCGTGACGAAGTGGAGCGGTACGGCCATTATTCGCTGGCGGCGGAGAGCATGTATGACCACCCGTTCCAGTGGGGTTCCAAGCGGACAGGGCCTGACCTGGCGCGCGTCGGCGGAAAATATTCCGACCTCTGGCACATCCAGCACATGATCCGTCCGCAGGACGTTGTGCCTGAATCCATCATGCCGCCTTATGCCCATCTGGCGAAAAAGGGTGCTGACCTGGCAGATATCGCCAGGGATATGGAAGCCCTCCGCATGGTGGGTGTGCCCTATACCGATGAGCAGATCGCCAACGCCTACAATGACGCAGTGGCCCAGGCCCAGGACGAAAGTGATTATCACGACGGGCTGGTCGAGCGCTACAGCAAGGTGACCATGCGTAATTTCGATGGCCAGAAAACCACTACCGAGCTTGATGCACTGATTGCTTATTTGCAGGTGCTGGGCACGATGGCTGAACTGAAAGACTACAGCCATGACGGTACGAAGAGGAGCGCCGAATGATCGACTGGATCTCTGATAATGCCGGTATGACCGGACTCCTTTTCTTCTTTTCGGCTTTTTGCGGAATCGTCTATTGGGCTTTCCGCCCAAGCCAGAAGAAGGTCATCGAAAACCACAGGTTCATTCCTCTTGAAGGGGACGACGCATGAGCGACAATAACGTTGAAAAAGACGATTTCACCGGTGTTGAGACCACCGGGCATGAATGGGATGGCATCAAGGAATTGAACAATCCTTCTCCACGCTGGTGGCTGTTGGTGCTGTTGGCGACCATCATCTGGGCTGTTGGCTATTGGATCGTATATCCGGCCTGGCCAACCCTGTCTGGCGATGGAGAACGTGGCGGAACGGAAGGCACTTTTGGCTGGACCCAATATGATCAGTTGAAAGAGAGCCAGGCCGAAATCATGGCGCGGCGGGCTGCCTATCTCGACCGCTTCAATACGGCCTCGTTTGAAGAGATCAAGGCCAATGAAGAACTCTATGCCTTTGCTGTTGCGGGTGGCGCCTCTGCCTTCAAGGACAACTGTGCCACTTGCCACGGTACCGGCGGTAGTGGTTCTGCGGGCTACCCGAACCTGCTGGACGATGACTGGCTCTGGGGTGGTGATGTAGACGCAATCCATGAAACCATTCGGGTTGGTGTCCGCGGCGAGCATGATGAAACCCGCTATTCAGAGATGCCAGCATTCGGTGATATGCTTGGCACCAAGGAAATCAGTGATATTTCTGACTATGTGCTGAGCTTCACATCAGCCGGTGACTACGACGGACCAGGGCAGGAGCTTTACGAACAGCAGTGTGCAGCCTGCCACGGCATGGATGGTCGTGGCATCCGGGATTTCGGCGCCCCCAACCTTGCCGACGCCATCTGGTTCTATGGCGGCACGAAGGGGGACATCATGTCACAGATACGGCGACCCAAGCATGGAGTAATGCCTGCGTGGGAAACCCGCCTGGATGAAAGCACAATCCGGCAGCTTGCTATTTATGTGCATTCACTGGGTGGCGGCGAAGAATAGCAGGAGCATCTTGTAATGAGTGACAGTGCGGCCCCGGTCAAACTTTTTGAAAAGAAAGAGCGCATCTTTCCGAAGCGCGTCTGGGGCAAATACCGCAAGATCAAATGGGTGGTCATGGCCATTACCCTGGCCATCTATTATCTCGCGCCCTTCCTTCGGTGGGACAGGGGGCCGCACGCGCCGGACCAGGCAATCCTGATCGATATGCCTGCACGCCGGGCCTATTTCTTCTTTATCGAGATATGGCCGCAGGAGGTTTACTACCTTACCGGCATCCTGATCCTGGCAGCTGTGGCACTCTTTTTCGTCACCAGCCTGTTCGGGCGCGTCTGGTGCGGCTATGCCTGTCCGCAAACAGTCTGGACCGACTTGTTTGTCTGGGTGGAACGGATCGTACAGGGCGACCGAGCGGCCCGGATGAAGCTCAAGAAAGCGCCTTGGAGCTTCGACAAGCTCTGGAAAATGGCAGTTACCCATTCTCTTTGGTTGTTGATCGGGCTTCTGACCGGCGGTGCCTGGGTCTTCTATTTCAATGATGCGCCAACGTTGATTGAGCATATTCTTCACCTGGACGTGCCGATGTCGGTCCTTGGCTGGATCATCGCACTCACTTTCTCCACCTACCTGATGGCCGGGTTCGCACGTGAACAAGTCTGCACATATATGTGCCCCTATTCACGGTTCCAGTCCGCCATGTTCGATAAGGACACGCTGATCATCACCTATGACGAAGATCGTGGCGAGCCGCGCGGCAAGCATAAGAAAGGTGAAAGTTGGGAAGGGCGTGGGCACTGCATCGACTGCACGGCTTGCGTGCAGGTGTGTCCCATGGGTATCGATATTCGCGACGGCCTGCAGATGGAATGTATCGCCTGCGGCTTGTGTGTGGATGCCTGCAACAATATCATGGACAAGGTGGAGCTGCCGCGCGGGCTGATCCGCTATGACACCACCCATAACCAGGACCAGCGTCGGGCGGGCGAGGTCGAGAAGACAGTCCAGACCCATATCCTGCGCCCTCGGACCTTCTGGTACATGACGATTTTGTCGGTGGTGGGGCTGGTGATGCTTGTGTCGCTTGTGAATCGTGCACCGGTTGAGCTGCATGCCCTACATGACCGGAACCCGCTTTATGTAACTCTGTCAGATGGCACCGTGCGCAATGGCTATAATGTGAAAGTCCTGAACAAGACTTACGAAGATAAATATTTCCGCCTGCATGTTGAAGGCCTGGACGGTGCAAGTGTTCGCGCGCAGGGTGCCGGGAATGTGCAAATCGATCACCTTCATGTGTTTGCAGATAGCGTTGGGCATTTCCGCGTATTTGTTACAGCACCGAAACAAAGTAAAGCCCGTGAGGACTTCCGCTTTGTCCTTGAAGAAGTAGTGACAAATGGCGCTGAGGCCGGCGAACAGGCTGTCTATGACACCCATTTTGCCAGCAGGAGCCAATAGGATGACTATCGTGACAGAAGAAGTGACACAGAAAAGTGGCCGCTGGATTCCCTGGATGATCGTGGGATTCTTTGTTGTGGTTGCCATACTGGACGGCATTTTCGTCTATATGGCAACCAGCACCCATACAGGTGTTGTTACCAAGCACGCCTATGAGGAAGGTCTCCGCTATAATGAGACAGTCGCTGCGGCTGATGCGCAGGCCGCGCTGGGCTGGCAGGGCGATGTACGCTTCGGTGAAGCTGACAAGCTGCTTGAATTCAGCCTGCTTGATGCAAATGGCGAATCAATGGACGGTGCCAGTGTTCGGGCGGAACTTACGCGCCCAACCCAGGCGGGCATGGACTTCACCGTCCCGATGGTTCAGACAGAGGGTGGTGTGTACAGCGCATCGCTTGATTTCCCTGAGCCCGGCCTATGGGACGTACGGATTTTTGTCGAATGGAAGCAAAAGCAATATCAGCAGACCAAACGTCTGGTTGTTGCAAAGTAACGCTTTGCAGGCAGTGCGGTTTGGAAACAAGCGGGGGTGCGGACTTTTGCTGTCCGGGCTGTGAAGCGGCTTATGCCGCCGCCAGTACGCTTGAGGACCACGCCGTCTATTCTCTGCTTGCCCACGACAATGAAGACGGCAGCTACACGCTCTCGCTTGGGGTTGAAGGCATTCACTGCGCCTCCTGCATTCGCCTGATCGAAAATGCCCTGGCCGCAGAACCGGACGTGACCGGTGCGCGGGTGAATATGTCAACCGAACGCCTGACCGTCACCTGGACGGGCGCGCGCGATCGCGGCGACAAGCTGGGCGGCGTTGTGACCAAACTTGGTTACAAGCTGCATGCCCTCAATGATAACGATGCGGTCGCCCATAGTCAGGAACGCACCCTGTTGCGTGCGATTGCGGTGGCCGGGTTTGCCGCCGCCAATATGATGCTGATCTCAATTGGTCTGTGGTCCACTGGCGGGGAAACCATGGGCGTGGCGACGCGTGACCTGTTCCACTGGATATCCGCCCTGATCGCACTTCCAACCGTGATCTATGCGGGCCAGCCTTTCTACCGGTCTGCCTGGGCGGTGCTCAAGGAAAAGCACACCAACATGGATGTGCCCATCTCGCTGGCAGTGATCCTGGCATGCGTGATGAGCGTGTCGGAAACACTCAGGCACGGCGAGCATGTCTATTTCGATAGCGCGGTGATGCTGCTGTTCTTCCTGTTGATTGGCCGGTATCTGGATGCCCGGGCCAAGGGTAAGGCGCGCGAGTCGGCATCCAAGCTGCAGTCCCGCCTGTTCGGTGTTGCCACGGTGCTCGAGGGCGGCAAGGTCTCGCAGGTGCCGATCAAGGAACTGCGCCAGGGTGCCTTGGTTCTGGTGGCAACCGGCGAATCGATTCCCGCAGACGGCATTGTTGAACGGGGCGCGTCAGCGGTTGATATGTCGCTGATTACAGGCGAAACAGTGCCGGAAGCGGTGGCAGAAGGCGCAGACGTGTTCGCTGGTACGGTCAACCTGTCGGCGCCGTTGCAGGTGCGCGTTTCCAAGGCCAGTGAAAAAAGCCTCCTCAGTGAAATCGTCAGGCTGATGGAAACGTCAGAGCAGGGACGGGCCAAATATGTCCGGCTCGCAGACAAGGCGGCGCGGCTTTATACGCCGGTCGTCCATGCCATGGGGGCGCTGACGTTCATTGGCTGGTGGCTTCTGGCATCCGCGCCATGGCAGGAATCGCTCCTGCATGCGGTGACGGTGTTGATCATCACCTGCCCGTGTGCGCTGGGGCTGGCAGTGCCGGTTGTTCAGGTATTGGCAAGCGGCAAACTGATGCGTGCCGGGGTCCTGCTGAAATCCGGCGACGCACTGGAGAAACTCACAGGCATTGATACTGTGGTGTTCGACAAAACAGGTACGCTGACTATAGGCCGCCCCGAGCTGAAATCCCATGATGCGGGACCAAACGACTTTGCGCTCGCGGCATCGTTGGCAGCCCATAGTAAGCATCCATTGGCGGGTGCGCTCAGGGATGCTTTTGAAGGTGATGTGATTTCAGTTGAACCGGTTGAGGTTCCCGGCCACGGCATGGAAGCCCACATTGACGGCAAATCTGTCCGGCTTGGCAGTCGCGCCTGGTGTGGCGGGCAGCCGGATGACGGCGATGCGGTGCTGGAACTTTGGCTGGCGGTGGATGGTCAGCCCAAAGCGCGGTTCCAGTTTGCGGACCAGCTGAGGACGGATGCCAAAGAGACCGTTTCGGCCCTCAAGGCACGTGGGCTGGAGGTTCATCTGCTGTCCGGCGACCGCACGCAGGTTGCCACGGATGTTGGCGCGGCTCTGGGTATTGACCGGGTGCAAGCCGAAGTGAAGCCCGCAGGAAAATGCGCTTATCTGGCTGACTTGAAGGAACAAGGCCGGACGGTGCTGATGGTGGGCGACGGCCTTAATGACGCGCCGGCGCTTTCGGCCGCCGCGGTCTCGATGTCGCCTTCAAGCGCAATGGATATTACCCAGAATACCGCGGATGTGGTGTTTCAGGGGGACCTTCTGTCGCCCGTGCTGACCGCCTATGATCATGCCGTTTTTTCCACCCGGCTGGTGAAACAGAATTTTGCCCTCGCCGCCCTTTATAATGTTGTTGCCATTCCGGCTGCAGTGCTTGGGTTTGTCACACCGCTGGTGGCGGCGGTGGCCATGTCCGGTTCATCGCTTGTGGTGATTTTGAATGCATTCCGCCTCAATCTGCGCAAGGATGGCTAGATGGATATTCTCCTTTACCTGATCCCCATTGCGCTTACGCTTGGCCTCGCCGGTTTGGCCGGGTTTTTGTGGACAATGCGCAACAACCAGTATGACGATCTGGAAGGTGCAGCGCACCGGATTTTGCTGGATGACGACGAGGACGAAATGTCGCACCCAAAGTAGCGTTATCCTTTTGATTTAAAAGTAAAAAATTGACTTTTATCAAGGGTTCTTCGCGCTCGATTTCCTATCAATTTCCCAATGGAAACACACGAGGAAATTGACATGCGTATTTCGAATTTTGTGAAACTTTTGACATGTGCTGCGGCCCTCCAGCTTGGTGCTGGTGCCGCCATGGCAGACGATACGAAAAGCCCTTGGCAAGTGCGGGTGCGTCTGATTGATGTCGTGCCGGATGAGAGCAGCACCACATCCATCGGCGGACAGGCCAATGTGGACAACAGCTTGGTGCCTGAACTGGACATCAGCTACTACTGGACCAAAAACTGGTCCACAGAACTGATCCTGGCCACCAGCAAGCACAATGTGACGGCCACAGGCACCGCGCTCGGTGACCTGAGCCTTGGCGATACCTGGGCACTGCCGCCAACCATGCTGATGCAGTATCACTTCAATGCAGACGGTACGATGCGGCCTTACCTGGGTGCCGGTGTGAACTACACCTTCTTCTATAACGCTGATGCTGGCGACGTTGACAGCATCGACTATGAAAACGGCTTTGGACTTGCTCTACAGGCGGGCGTCGATATCGACGTAACCGACGAGTGGTTCCTGAACCTGGACGTGAAGAAGCTGTGGTTGAACACTGACGTCAGCATCAATGGTGGTGCAGTGACAGCAGACGTGGACCTCGACCCATGGGTGCTTGGCGTGGGCTTCGGCTACCGATTCTAAGCAGCAAGCAATGATCCATTAAAAAATCAGCCGCTCCAGAAATGGGGCGGCTGAGTTTTATGCGCAAGTCAGGAAACGCTTAGGCGACCTGCGCGTGTCTCTTCGGGCTGTCGGTCAGATAGCTGTCGAACGCGGCACAAACCAGGCGCACAGCTTGCTGTGCCTCGCGCGGGATGCGGATCATACCCTGGTTCAAGCTGACAAGACCTTCCCCTTTCAAGCCCTGCAACCGTTCGATTGCCTCATCAAAAAGGCCGATATCCACACCGTTTTCTTCGCAGAAGCTGATCAGATCCAGTTCGAAATAGCACATGAGATGTTCGATAATCTGGCGGCGGATACGGTCGTCGTCTGAAATCGCCTTGCCTTTGGCAGTAGGCAGGTCGCCAGCATCCAGCATCGCAAAATAACTGTGTGTGGCGGGTGTGTTTTGGGCATATCCCTGCGGCAGGGAACTGATGGCTGACGCTCCGAAACCAATCAAGGTGCTTGCCGCATCCGTGGTGTAGCCCTGAAAGTTGCGCTTGAGCGTGCCGGCTTCAAGCGCCTTGGCCATCGAGTCACGCGGCAGGACAAAATGGTCCAGCCCCACAGCAACATAGCCGCGGTGTTCAAGGTGATGTTTGGCGGCGTCAAACTGCTTCAGGCGCGCTGGGCCGTCGGGCAGTGTGCCTTCGTCAATCAGGCGCATGTGCTTTTTCATCCAGGGCACATGGGCATAGCCAAACAGGGAAATCCGGTCTGCCCCCAGGGCAGAGGCGAAATCGACATTTTCCTTCAGGAGGTCTTCCGTCTGGTGCGGCAGGCCATACAGAAGATCCATGTTGATGCTTTTGATGCCATATGCTTTCAGGAGGTTCACTGCATCATAGATCACATGGAAAGGTTGGCGGCGGTTGATTGCCACCTGTACGTCTTCATGAAAATCCTGCACACCCAGGCTGGCGCGGGTGACACCGGCCAGCGCATAGGCGGCCACTTTGGCCTCCGTAATCTCCCGTGGGTCCAGCTCTATTGCAATCTCTGCATCCTTGGCTAACGAGAAATGGGACCGGATTGTCGCCATCAGGCGTTCGAAATCAGTGGGCTTCAGCATGGAAGGCGACCCGCCGCCGAAATGGATGTGCCTGACTGTCTGGTCGCCCGAAAGCCGACCCGAGACCATCTCGATTTCCTTGAAAAGATAGTCGAGATACCGGTCCACCGGTGAGTAGCGCTTCGTGGCCTTGGTGTTGCAGCCGCAGTACCAGCACATTTTCCGGCAGAAGGGGATGTGGAAATAAAGCGACAGGTCAGCGTCACTATCAAGCGCTTCAAGCCAGCCCGCGACCGTGCTACCCGTTACCGCTTCGGAGAAATGAGGGGCGGTCGGGTAGCTTGTATAGCGGGGCACCTGCCGGTTGCGTTTCAACAGCGATTCTTGCAGGGTCTCTCGATCATGCATTACGGGCTTCTCCAGTCTTTTGTCCAAAAAAAGCTATAGCCCTTCCGCCGTGTTCTCCATTTGACGAAAATCAACTACGGCGCCATTTTTTTATGATTATTTGGCAGGGGAGTGACAGTTGGAGGGTCTCAGTGTCCAAGCGTGGAAATGCCGATGCTTATGATGGGCTGCTAGAACAGTATCTGGAAATCTGCAACAGGGCGATGGAGCAGAACCGGGACCGGTTCCCCTATAGCCAGATTTGGGAGGCGGGGGAGCAGGCGCTTTCAGGCCGTGCGGTTGAGCTTGCGGTGGTTGATGACGCGCCCAAGGCCCACAAGTGTGTGACGCTCGAAGCCTGCAAGATCAACAGCGAGCCGAACGGCAAGGCGGCAGAGGACCCGCCTGTTATGCGACTGAGTGCCAGCTATCTTGAGGACGTGGTCGCCCATCCCGATAAATATATCGAAAACCCGTCGTTGATTGATTGGGACTGGCTGACAATCCGCAAATAATTGCCTGGAATAGACCGTTAGCTGTGCAAATCCCTGCAGGGAAATTCGTTAGAGCATGCACTGCACACATACCCCGACAGTTCATCAAGGTCTGAAATCGTAACCACTGACCCTTTGATTGCCAGTGTGGTTTCTGTACGGAGCTTGTTTAGCGCCCGCGAAAAAGTCTCTGATTTCATGCCAAGGCGTGCTGCAATCAATGACTTGTCATAAGGCAGTGTCAGCGTAAGCGGCATTGGGACGTCAGGGTTACACAGGCGCAAAAGGAAACAGCCAATGCGCTGCGATGCATTTTGCAGGGTCAGGCTTTCGATCTCGCGCGACTGGCGTTTGCGGTGACGCGACAAGGACCCAAGCATGGCAAGCGCCGTCTTATGGTCGTCTGTGATGGCTTGCTTCAGAAGGCTGCTGGGCAGCCGGATGGCCGTCACAGGTTCCACGGCTGCGGCGCCAAAGCTGTGGATGCCGTCTTCAAGGATGGCCGAGTCGCCAATCAGATGGCCGTTCGAAACCATGTCGATCACGGCTTCATCACCGTCCATGGTTTCTGTAAACAGCTTCACCCAACCGGAAAGGATCAAATAGAACCATTCAGATTCGTCATCCTGCAGGAACAGGATGCTGCCTTTGCTCAGGGTCTGCATTTGTGCAGCCTGAATGAAAGTCGCGCGCAGTTCCGGTGCCATGCCGCGAAACAGGGGCTGACTTTCCAGATGTGCCGCAATCGGTGCTTCGTCCCGGTATGCAGTGGCGATTTGAGCCATGATATCCTCTTTTATTCGTCTCGCACGTTCCAGATGCGAACGAAGACTATATCACTGAAAAACATACTTGCTATCAATGTGACACTTTGGCACGGGATGGTGGAATCAAGCAAGGGGCGCTATTCGTCGGCTTGATTTTCGATATGCGCCAGTAATTCCTCAGGTTTTACCGTGGTCGTTTCTTCGTTGGGGCTGAATTTAAGCACCACCGTGGGCAAAATGCTCAGCTCAAGCTCAATGCTGGAAAAGTGGAAGCGCTTGAATTTCAGCTTGCTTCGGGCAGCGCTGGCGCGAAACAGTGAGCTGAGAATCGTATTGATCAGCTTCTTGTCTCGGGTTTCCTCGAGGAGCGCGGCCTTTTCTTCTTCGCTGATCATCTCTCTCAGGTTCAGGTGCGGCACGATCTTGGGGTCCAGCCCCAGGCCAACTTCAATCTCAGTCACGTCATAGCCCGCGCGCTCAATATATGGCAGCGCTTCGTTGAAATTTTGGGCGGTTTTCCCAAGCGTGTCGCCGCTGAAGTTCTTGAGGCCACTGAGGCTGGCGCTATAGGCTTCGCTCGCGCTTGTCGTCCAGCTGTGGCCCGGTTTGCGGCCTAGGAGCGCTTGGCGCATTTCTTCAAGCACTTCCGGCAGGCGTTTGGTCATGGTTCATCCCTCACTGTTTTCGTTTTCCAGAGTATGCTGGCAGTGCGATCATGAGGCAAGGGCCGCTCTGCTCAGTCGTTATTGACAGCGCTGTCTTCTGGGTATAGGACTCGAGGTAGGCAGTCATGACAAAGTCAGGCTGACGCATAATAGTGCTTTCAAAATAAACAAAGACCCACGCCCCTGGGCAAAGCACACCAGTATTTTTTGGGAAGGTATACCGGATGCCGCGGCCAGACAGCCGCGTCCGTTGCCGGTTAACAGTGAGGGGCATTTTCATGCATCGTAACCTATCAGCGCTCCTGATTCTCGTGTTTGGGCTGGCCTCTGCCGCCTGGGCAGGGACTGCAAGCGTTTCATCGCCGGACGGCAAGCTCACCGTGGTTCTGGAAGCAGGTGCGGACGGCGCCTTTTACCGGATCGACCGAGGTGGCAAGGCCGTGGTCGCGCCGTCGAAGCTTGGCTTCACTTTCCGTGGCCAGGCGCCGTTTTCTGAAGACCTTGCGGTCACGGACAGCAGCACCAGCAGCTTCGATGAGACCTGGGAGCAGCCGTGGGGCGAGCGTCAGTTTGTACGCAACCAGTATAACGAACTTCGGGCCACAGTCGCTGAAGCTGGCGGCGCGAAGCGCTTCGTAACCCTGGTGTTCCGGCTTTATGATGACGGCCTTGGTTTCCGTTATGAAGGCGACTTCGGCAAGGCAGAGATCATGGATGAGCTGACAGAAATTTCTGTCGCGGAGCCATCGACCGCCTGGTGGATCCCGTCGCGCGAGTTTAACCGGTATGAATATATCTACCGGGAAACACCGCTTGATGAAGTGACGATCGCCCACACGCCGATCACGTTCCGCACAGAATCCGGCCTCTATGTCAGCCTGCATGAAGCGGCGCTCCTGGATTACTCCGGCATGTCGCTGTTGCGCACAGACGGTCAGACCTTCAAGGCCGATCTGTCGCCCTGGGCGGATGGCGCCAAGGTGAAGCTGGATGGTACGTTCAAGACGCCCTGGCGGACGCTGCAGATCAGCGAAGCAGCCACCGGGCTACTGGATTCGAACCTGATACTGAACCTGAATGAGCCGAATAAACTGGGTGACGTGTCCTGGGTAGAGCCAGGCAAATATGTCGGCATCTGGTGGGGCATGCATCTGGCGGTCAATACCTGGGGGTCCGGCCCCAAGCATGGGGCGACCACCGAAGAGACCATGAAATATCTGGATTTCGCCTCGAAATATGGCTTCAAGGGCGTGCTGGTTGAAGGCTGGAATATCGGCTGGGACGGGGACTGGTTCAACAATTGGAACCTGATGAATTTCACCGAAGCCTACCCGGATTTCGATTTCCCGAAACTGTCGGCTTACGCCAAGGAGCGCGGCGTGCGCATCATTGGCCACCATGAAACATCGGGCGGCGTGACCAATTATGAAAACCAGATGGAAGCTGCGTTCGACCTTTATGAAGAAATGGGCGTGCGGCAGGTGAAAACCGGCTATGTGGCTGACGCAGGCGAGATCGCGCGCGAAGAGGATGGCAAGGTCTTCTTCGAGTGGCATGACGGCCAGTGGATGTCCCGTCACCATGAAAAGGTTCTGGTGGAAGCGGCCAAGCGCAAGATTTCCATCAACTCGCACGAACCCATCAAGGACACGGGCCTCCGCCGTACATACCCTAACTGGATTTCACGCGAAGGCGCACGCGGCATGGAATATAACGCCTGGGGCAGCCCGCCGAACCCGCCATCGCACACGGCCACCATTCCGTTCACGCGGATGCTGTCTGGCCCAATGGATTTCACGCCGGGCATCTTTGATCTTCACTATGAGGAAGAGCAACCGGACAATCGGGTTCAGACCACACTTGCCAAACAGCTGGCGCTCTATGTGGTGATCTACAGCCCGATCCAGATGGCGGCGGACCTGCCGGAAAACTATGAAGCGCGCATGGATGCATTCCAGTTTATCCGCGATGTGCCCACGGACTGGTCTGAAAGCAAGGCGCTGACGGGGGATATCGGCAAGCATGCCACCTTCGCCCGCAAGGAACGCGGCGGGGACGACTGGTTCCTGGGTAGCGTGACCAATGAAGACGCCCGCACGCTTGAGATTTCGCTCGATTTCCTCGACGCGGGCCGCACCTATGAAGCGCAGATCTACCGCGACGGTGATGATGCGGATTGGGACACCAACCCCTATGCCATGGTGATCGAGAAGAAGCAGGTTACGGCGGCTGATAGCATGAAGCTGCCGCTCGCGGCTGGTGGCGGCATCGCCATCCGCTTCAAAGCGCTTTAAGCCCAGCAGCATCATATTGATGCGAAAGCCGGCTTCTGCCACACTGCATTTCAGTGGAGGCAGGGGCCGGTTTTCTTTTGGCCCCTGAAGGAAATCAGGGGGAACTATGCCGGATTGCATTTTGGCGATGGATCAGGGCACGACCAGCAGTCGCGCCATCGTGTTTGACCTTAAGGGCGACATTATTGCGGTCAGCCAGCAGGAGTTTCGCCAGATTTTCCCGGCGGACGGCTGGGTTGAACATGACGCGAATGAGATCTGGGACACGAGCCTCAAGACAGCCCAGGCGGCATTCACGGAGGCGGAAGCCAAGGGCTACACCGTCAAAGCCATTGGTATCACCAACCAGCGTGAGACGTCTGTCTTGTGGGAACGGGACGGGGTAAAGCCGGTCCACAACGCCATTGTCTGGCAGGACCGGCGGACAGCAAACGTGTGCCGCAGTCTGAAGGATGCCGGGCATAAAGCGGAAATACAGGACAAGACAGGCCTGTTGCTGGACCCGTATTTTTCCGCCACCAAACTTGCCTGGCTGCTGGACAATGTCTCTGGCGCGCGGAAAGCCGCTGACGCTGGCACGCTGGCGTGGGGTACGATCGACAGTTTCCTGATCGCCAAGCTGACGGGCGGCAAGCGCCATGTCACGGACGCCACCAATGCCAGCCGTACAAGCCTTTTCAACATCCGCACGCAAGAGTGGGACGACAGCCTGCTGAAGATATTTGGGGTACCCGAAAGCGTGCTGCCGGACGTGCTGGATAGCTGCGCGGACTTTGGCGAAACCACCCCAGACCTGTTCGGTCGCGCTATCCCGATCCTGGGTGTGGCTGGCGACCAGCAAGCCGCCACCGTGGGCCAGTGCTGTTTTGATGAAGGCGCCATCAAAAGCACCTACGGCACGGGCTGCTTCGTGCTGATGAACACTGGCAAAAGCTTTGTCCCGTCGAAAAACCGGCTGTTGACCACCGTTGCCTACCGAATAGGGGGCGAAACGACCTATGCTCTTGAAGGCTCCATCTTTATCGCGGGGGCTGCCGTTCAGTGGCTCAGGGACGGTATCAAAATACTGGATCACGCGCGTGATAGCGAAGCGCTGGCCAGACAGGCCGCGGATGATCATGGTGTCTATATGGTGCCCGCCTTCACAGGCCTCGGCGCGCCATACTGGGACCCGGACGTGCGCGCGGCCCTTTTCGGCATGACACGCGGCACAGGACGGGCGGAAGTTGTGCGCGCCACGCTTGAAAGCGTGTGTTTCCAGACCCACGACTTGTTTAGTGCCATGGCGGAAGACGGTATCAGCCCGACGGTGTTGCGGGTGGACGGCGGTATGGTCGCCAATGACTGGATGGCCCAGCGGCTCGCGGACCTGCTGGCGCTCCCGGTCGACCGGCCGAAGGTGATGGAAACAACAGCGCTCGGCGCGGCCTATCTGGCGGGGCTTCAGGCGGGTCTTTATTCAGGGTTCAACGACCTGACGGCTCAGTGGCAGTGCGAGCAGCGATTTGATCCTGATAGCGGGTTTGAAGGGCGAGGCAAGATGCTGGCCAAATGGCACAAGGCGGTAGCAGCCGCGCGGTCTTTCGCTTAGCGTTCGCGTACAGCCAGCCAGGCTGCCAGCGCTGCCTGTTCGGTCTGGTTCAGCCTGAGGCCAAGCTTGGACCGGCGCCACAGGATGTCATCCGCTGTATGGGCCCATTCCTCGCGCACCAGATAACTGACCTCGGCTTCATAGAGGCCTTCGCCGAAATGAATGCCCATGCCGTCAAGGCCCGCAATGCCTTCCAGCAGTTTTTCGATGCGGGTGCCATAGGCATTGCACATGCGGTCCACAATGCTACCATCCAGCCAGTTAAAGCGCGTGCGCATCTCCGCCTTGAAATGTTTGAGCGCCTTGGCAGGGGTGACATCTTCCGGCAGATTGCCGCCCGGTAGCGGGGTATAGCCTGTCCAGTCATCCAGGGAGATCGGCAGGTAGGGCGCAAGCTTTTCCATGGCTTCTTCCGCCAGGCAGCGGTACGTGGTGATTTTGCCTCCGAACACGGACAAGAGCGGCAGCGTGTCCTCGCGCACATCCAGGTCCAGATGATAATCACGGGTGGTGGCAGACGGGTTCACCTGGCCGTCGTCATAGAGCGGGCGGATGCCGGCATATGACCAGACAACGTCTTCTGGCCGGATGGCTTTGTCAAAATATTCACCTGCGGCGGCGCATAGATAAGCCACTTCATCCTTGCTGGCACTGACCTTTGCCGGGTCGCCCGAAAACGGCACATCGGTGGTGCCGATCAGGGTATATTTATCCTCGTATGGGATCGCGAAAATCACACGCTTGTCCGGGTTCTGGAAGGTGTAGCACTGCGGTCCGTCATAAAGCGCGGGCACCACGATATGGCTGCCCTTCACCAGCCGCGCGTGGCTGTGGGCGTTCTCTGACATGATGCAACTCAGCAGGGTTTTCTCAACCCATGGGCCGGCGGCGTTTACCAGGGCATCTGCTTGAAATTCAATGATTTTCCCGTCAGGCGCTTCCACGCGGATGCGCCAGTCCCGGTCTTCGCGCACAGCGTCCAGGAAGCGGTGGCGGTTGAGGATGGTGGCACCGCGGCGTTTGGCGGCCAGGGCATTGGCAACCACGAGCCGGGCATCGTCGACCCAGCAATCGGAATACTCGAACCCCTTTTTGAAGTGGCCCTTGAGGGGCGCGCCTTTCGGGTCTTTCCTCAGGTTCAGGCTTTTGGTCTTCCGAAGCAGTTTTCGGCCGCCCAGATGGTCATAGAGAAACAGCCCGAGCCGCAGGATAAAGGCGGGCCGGAGGCCGCTGTGGTGCGGCAGGATGAACCTGAGTGGGCGCACGAGGTGCGGCGCCATGCGCCAGAGTGTCTCCCGTTCCTGCAGCGATTCCCGAACCAGCCGGAACTCATAATGCTCGAGATACCGAAGGCCGCCATGGATCAGTTTTGAGCTCGCGGAAGACGTTCCGGCGGCGAAATCCGTCTGTTCCACCAGCACGGTATTAAGCCCGCGGCCGGCTGCATCTCGGGCAATGCCCGTGCCATTAATCCCGCCCCCGATTACGAACAGGTCGCAGCGGGTGGTCTCAATTCCTAAAGTCATTGCCG
This sequence comes from Kordiimonas lacus, assembly GCF_001550055.1. Taxonomy (GTDB): domain Bacteria; phylum Pseudomonadota; class Alphaproteobacteria; order Sphingomonadales; family Kordiimonadaceae; genus Kordiimonas; species Kordiimonas lacus. The sequence continues at coordinate 695,295 of NZ_LRUA01000003.1, read as the reverse complement.
GCACCGCCTTCCGCCATCCACGGGGATAACGGTGGACCAGCCATTGGGTTTGGTCAAGGACAGCACGCCCTGGAGGGGCGCGCCGTCACTGCTATCACTTTGGCGGATAAGGAGTTTTGCGCTAAGCGTCGGGGCCACGAAGGCCTGGCTGCGCGGCAGGGTGGCCGTCACCAGGTCGCTGGAGCTTTCCGTGCGCCGGAGACTGACTTGGCGGCCCTCCAGGATCATGGTGACATCATTGTCGGACTGGGCGAAAAACGGGGCTTCAGCTGGGGCGCCGTCTTCCGGGCGCGGGCGCAAGACCAATGCACATTGACCGGGCCATACAGACAGATGGTGCGCACTCAGGCTGCCGGTGGTCAGCACCTGCGCCTTGGGCGCCTGCAAGGGTTTGGCGCCATAAGCGCCGCATCCGCCAAGCAGGAATATCAGAATAGCTGATACCGCACGCACCGAAACTGTCTCCCCTTTGGTGGCCGGAAGTTGTGATGCCACCTCAATCTGATTTAGGGCAACATGAGCAAAGGCGAAGCCCAAGATCAAGCCTCTTGCGGCAAAAGGGCACATTTTGTCGCACGGTCGTGCCCTTATGGCACAAAAGGGCACACCCATAGGGCCCAAAAGTGCCCCACAGGCCGGGCCGTGGCCGGTGGGGCGAACTGAAGGCATGATCCGTCGGCTAGAAGGTCGGGCCGGAAACTTCCAGTTTGTAATTCTCAGGCGGGGTGGCCCCCATCAGGTGGCGGGTGAAAAAGTCCCACCGGCGTCGCTGGAAATAGGGCACGTCATCCAGGAAGTGGCCAGCGCCGGGTACGATCAGCAGGTCGAAATCCTTATTGGCTTCAATCAGCGCACCCACCAGCTGCATCGTGGCGATGGGGTTGACGTTATCGTCCATCTCGCCGTGCGCCAGCATCAGCTTGCCCTGAAGCCGTTCCAGCCCAAACAGGTTCGAGTTGGCATCATAATGCGCGCCGCCTTCAGCCCCCATCCATTGTTCGTTCCACACGGCCTTGTCCAGCCGGTGGTCATGATTGCCGCTGGCGGCGACAGCTACCTTGTAAAACTCCGGGTGCTCGATCAGCGCCCGCATGGCGTCATAGCCGCCGGCGGAGAAGCCGTAGATGCCAACCCGGTCCAGATCCAGATAGCCGAAGCGGTCCTGCAGCTGTTTCATGGTCGCGATATGGTCATCGAAGCCTGCGGGCCCCAAATTGTTCTGTGCGGCCTTGAGGAAGGCGTGGCTGCGCTTGTTGGTGCCGCGGCCATCTACCTGGATCACGACAAACCCCAGCTGTGCCATCGAAATGGCGGTGTTGCGGGTGGCCCGGTCGAAGGATTTCTTCGCCATCACATAGTGCGGACCGCGGTAGACATTGTCGATCACCGGATAGGCTTTAGACGGGTCAAACCCGGCCGGGCGGTAGATGACACCATAGATGTCTGTCTTGCCGTCGGCTGCCTTGGCCTTGAACGGCTCGGGCAGGGGAATGCCAGCGGCATTGAGGCCACGCACATCCGCTTCCTCCAGCGTCATCAAAATCTCGCCCGAGGCGCCATCCCTGAGCACCGTTTTCGTTGGCAGGTCGGCGCGGCTCATGTTGTCGACGATATAGTTGCCGTCCGGCGAAACGCTGGCGCCGTGATCGGCGGGCTCAGGCGTCAAGAGCGTGAGGCCAGACCCGTCCCTGTTCACCCGGTAGAGGTGCCTGAGGTAAGGATCGCGACCCTTCTCCCGCCCGGCGGCGAAAATATGCAGGGGCTCGCCCGCGTCGCCCGCCCGTGCGATATAGCGGAATCGCCAGTCGCCTGACGTAACCGGATTGGTTTTGCCAGTCGCCGGGTCATAGCGCACCAGGTGGGCCCAGCCGCCCCGGTTCGACATCCAGAAATGTTCGCCGGTCTCAACTACCGGGTCCCACCGGTGGGCATAATAATCGACAAAATCGTCGGCCGTTTCATCAATCAGCACACGGTGCTTGGCGGTGGCCCCGTCCAGTTCGATCAGCTTCAGGCTTTTGTAGCCGCGCGCGGGCACCCGGATGTAGGCGCTTTGGCTGTCATCCATCCAGCCCAGCCACGGGCCGCCATAATAGAGCTCAGGGAAGGCCGGTAGGTCTGATTTCACGAGGCTGCCGTCTGCCACGGTGCCCACATAAAGCGTGGCCATGGGCACGTTTTCATCCAGCGACAGCGGGTAGGGGTAAGTGACCGCGCGTGGGCGGGCGGCGCGCTCAGGCGTGCTTTCCACCAGCGTCAGGGTGCCGGTGGTGCGGCAGTCGATCCGGTAGGTGACAAAGCGGCTGCTGTCCGGCGCCCAATAGACATCGGCTGCCATATCGCCTTCCGGCGGGGCCAATAGCTCAGACGGCGTCGGCATCGGCTCGCCGTAGCCATTGCAGGCCGCGCCGTCTGATGTCAGCGGTTGGTCTGCGCCGGTCTCCAGGTTTCTGAGCACCAGATTATGATCCACGCGCAAGACACGATGCTTGCCGTCAGGCGATGTGCCAGGCTCGGGCGTGTCGTCTTCAAGTTCGGTCAGGGTGCCGGTCTCGCGGTCCAGGCTGAAGCGCTTGTCCTGCCAACTGAACTCAAGGCTCCGGCCATCGCTGGCCAGTTTGCTGATGGCAACCCCGATATCTGTTGCCGTCACCGGTTCATCACTGAGCGCGCCCAGCTTGGCGGCCAGGGCCGTGTGGTCAAACAGCGGCGTTTGCAACCTGAAGGCCGGGTCCACCAGGATGAATTCATGGCCATCTGCCGTGTCGCGCTTGTACCAGAACAGGTTGCCGTCCTTGGCCCAGTGCACGTCAATGCGGGCATTCTTCACCAGCTTGGCCATATTCTGCGGCAGGGCATCCCGCGCGCGGTCATAGTCCGCCGCCGTCAGCTGGCGCGGGGCGGTGGGTGCACCGGGGGTGTCGATAGCGGCGGCGGCGATCAAAAGGCCGGCGCTTGCGGCCAGCACGAGGCCGCGGAATAGGGGTTTCAAGGGGGCACTCATAGGGGGCTGCCTTCCGGTTGTCGGGCCGTGGATCGGCCCTGTTGTTTCCTCCTGCGCGGCATCGGCTGCATGCGCTTGGCGCAAAATTTTTCTAACTTTCGGTGCCGCAGTCTTGACCATAATAAAATAAAATATATTGTATACAATCTATTTTTGATTCTCTGCGCTGGCTTGGGAGGGCCGTGAGGATCAGGGGCGCGGGTGCTGCGGTGGTGCCTGCGCCGAAGGGGATACACCGCTTTTGGAGGAAACAAATGACTTCGCAAAAATTTGCGACGAAGGCAGTCGTGCGCCCAAGCATTACACGGCTTCTTTCATCAACGGCGCTGGCCGCCACGCTGATGGCCGCGCCATCATTCGCCCAGGACGCAGATCAGAATACCGCACAGGACGCGGAAGAAGAGCTGCAGCTTGAAGAGATCTCGATCACCGGTTCCCGCATCAAGCGGACCGGTATCTCAACGCCCACGCCCACCACGATCCTGAATTCGGAAAACATTGAGCTGACCGGTGCGCGCAACGTGATCGACGTGATCAACGAACTGCCGCAACTGGGCCTCAGCTTTTCGAACGAAAGCACCAGCTTCAGCTTCGGCAACGCCGGCCTGAACTTCGGTGACCTCAGGAACCTTGGCGCCAAGCGGACGCTTTCTCTGGTGGATGGCCGCCGTTCTGTGGGTGTGCCAGACGACGAGAACTTCCTGTCGTTTGACGTGACCACCCTGCCGCCGGAACTGATTGAGCGGATCGAGGTGATCACCGGTGGCGCGTCTGCCGTTTATGGCGCGGACGCGGTTTCCGGCGTGATCAACTATATCCTCAAGGACGACTATGAAGGCGTCACGGTCACCGCGCAGGCCGGCACGTCGGACGAAGGCGACAGCGAAAATTATTCGACGTCTGTCACGGCAGGCGGCAACTTCGATGGCGGCAAGGGTAATGCGGTGGTGTCATTCGAATATAGTGATTCGAACGGGCTGTTTTACCGCGACCGCGATCAGGCCATCAGCGGCCTCTTCTTCGTGGGCAACCCTGAAGACACCGGCGAAGGCGACGGCATCCCGTCACAAGTAGCACTGGACGGGCACCGCTATATCAACTTCGGTGTGCCGAACGCCACCATCTGGGGCCCGGACTGGAGCATCTACAGCTTCAATGAGGACGGCACCCCCTTCCAGGCTGTGCCGGTGGACCAGATCGTGGACTGGTACGCCACCCGCAGCGACTTTGGCGGCATCCCGGGCTATACCGACCGCGCGCGTATTCCGGTGAACCGCTACAACGGCTTCGCCAAGCTGCGCTATGACCTTTCAGACAATGTGCGGCTCAAGTTGCAGACCCGCTATTCCCGCACTGAAGCCAACGATACCATCGGCCCAGCTTTCGCGATCAATGCCGGAATCGACACGGTCTCTGCCGACAACCCGTTCGTGACAGACGAGCTGCGTGCGCTTCTGGGCGGGGCGGAAAGCTTCACCTTCTCGCGCCAGTTCAACGAGTTCGGCCCGCGCCAGAGCGACATCGAGCGTGAGTTCTTCGCCATCACTGGCGGTGTTGAGGGCACCTTTGCAGAAGGCTGGAGTTGGGATGTCTTCTACCAGTGGGGCGGCACCACCACCACAAACACCAACCGGAACGACCGGCTGGATGCCAGGTACGAGCAGGCGCTGGATGCGATCATCGATCCAGACAGCGGCGAAGTGGTCTGCCGGGACCAGTCAAACGGCTGTGCGCCCCTCAACCCGTTCGGGCCTGAAGGCACGGTCAGCCAGGCGGCGGTGGACTTTATCACCACCGACCACACAACCCTGACGCGGAACGAACAGCAGCTGTTGTCTGCGTCTGTCACGGGGCCGATCTTCGACCTGCCGGCCGGCGAAGTGCAGGTGGCACTGGGCGCTGAATACCGCAAGGACATGCTTGATTTCAAACCCAGCTGGGTTTGGCAGGAAGCGGCGGGCTTTTTCGCCAGCCAGTTCTCGCCGGTGAAGGCCAGCAACTCGGTGAAGGAAGCCTTCGCGGAAGTTCTGGTGCCGGTGGTCAAGGATGCGCCGTTCGCCAAGGAAATCAATCTGGAGGCCGCGATCCGTCTGGCAGACTATGAATATGCCGGGTCGAACACCAGCTGGAAGCTGGGCGGTGACTGGCAGGTGATTGACGATATCCGCTTCCGGGCCGTTTATGCCCGTGCGGTGCGCGCGCCTGCGCTGGGTGAGCTGTTTAACCCCGGCAGCCGGGGTGCGTCGAGCCTGAGCGACCCGTGTGACGCCCTGAATGTGAACGAGAATGCCAACCGGGCAGCCAACTGCGCGGCCCTCGGCATCCCCGATGACTTCATCGCCCAGACCCGGTCGGTGACCACCCTTGTCTTCTCCACCGGTAACGAAAACCTTGATGTTGAAAAGGCGGATACCCTGACGCTCGGCGTGGTGTTGACGCCGCGCTTTGTGCCGGGCCTGACCGTTACGGCCGACTATTTCGATATCGACCTCAAGGGCGGTATCACCCGCTTTGGCGCGCAGAATACGCTCGATAACTGTGTGGATCTGCCGTCGCTCGACAACGGCTTCTGTGATGCGGTCAGCCGCGGGGCCGACGGCAACATCCAGGAAGTGCTGGACACCTTCATCAACGCCTCGGGCTTCCGGACCAAAGGCGTGGATTTCGAGGTGAACTACGGCTTCAATCTGGATGATACCGTCGGCGTGCCGGGGGATCTGTCGTTCAAGGTGCTGGGCTCCTACCTCGACAGCTATACCTTCCTGCAGGTGGCAGACGCAGATGACGCGGTTGCGGACCAGCAAGCGGGTGAAACCTGGAACCCGAACTGGCGTGTCAATCTGGATACCACCTACCGGAACGGTGCTCTGACAGTGAACTGGCAGACGCGTTTCACCGACAGCATGCGCAACAGCAACACGGCTGACGCTGAATTCTACAGCATCTCCAAAGTGCCAGCCCAGTGGCGCCATGACCTGCAGGTGAACTACCAGTGGAATGACCGCGTAGGCCTCTATGCCGGTGTTGACAATGTGTTCGACAAGATGCCGCCGCTGCACCCGTGGTCCTACCGGGGTAACGGCTTCTACAGTCTTGTTGGCCGGTATGTGTATGCCGGTGTGAGAATCCGTCTGCAATAATCGACCCTAAGCGAACTTCCCGCAGACGACCAAGGCCGCCCCATTTCCTTCCGGGGCGGCCTTTTCCTTTGTATCCCGCCATCTTGCGCTTTCCTTTCGAAAGGCAGGCCAACTGCGATTGACAGCGCTGTCTTTTGTGGCTACTAGTGAGGTCTGGTTTTGATTTTTGCGCGCCCTGCTGGTTGGAAGCATGCGGTGGCGGGCATGGGTTTCTGCGGTTGATGGCTTCGGCCTTGGCCGCGCCCGAAAGGGAAGGGGTATGACAGAGATTACAACATGTATTGTTGCCGACATCGGCGGCACCAATGGCCGTTTCGGCGTTGCAACCTTCAGTGACGGCCGGGCCAGGCCGGAAATAGATCATGTGATCGTCTTCCCCTGCCGCGAATATGGCAGCCTCGGCCAGATGCTTGGGGCCTATATTGAAAAGCTGGGTGCCACTGTCCCGCGTGTTGCCAAGCTGGCGATCGCCGGCCCGACCACGGAAAAGAAGGGGCGCCTGACCAATTTGGGCTGGGATGTGGACGCAGACCAGATCGCCCAGACCCATGGGTTGGAGCTGGTTAAATTCGTCAATGATTTTGGTGCGCTTGCCCGTGCCTGCCCGTTTCTTGAAGAAGGCGTGGATTATGTCACGCTCAAGAACGGCGCGGTGGATAAGGCGGCGCCGATTTCCGTTATGGGGCCGGGCACCGGCTTTGGTGTGTCGCTTCTGGTGCCGAACGGCAAGGGCTATCACACGGTATCCACCGAAGGCGGTTTCATGGCCTTCGCGCCAGGTTCACGGCTGGAGCATGACCTGACCGAACATCTGCGCGCAGAGCTTGGTTATGTTTCGGTGGAAAGCTTCCTGTGCGGCGAAGGTATCGCCCGCATCTACCGCTTCCTGGTGGACTATGGCGGTGGCGGTGACCGGGACCTCAGCCCGGCGCAGATCACCAAGTTGGCTGCTGAAGGCGGCGCGCCCGCTTGCACGCGCGCTGTGCAACTGTTCCTGTCGATCGTGGGCGCCACGGCGGGTGATATCGCATTGGTGCACGGCGCCAAGGGCGGCATCTTCCTGGGTGGCGGTATCCTGCCGAAAATCGCCGACATGGTGGGGCCAAGTGACCTGCTGCGGCGCTTCGTTGCCAAGGGCGCGCAGTCAGCTTACGTGGAAACCATTCCGGTGCATCTGATCACAGCCAAATATGCGGCGCTTGTCGGCGCGGCGGTGGCCTAGGCTTCCGCCCTATTTGGTGGATCTGAAGAAGGAATAGAGCAGGGTGGGGCGAACTGCCCCATCTCTGACCCCGCCATTGGCGCCATCTGTGGGCGTCTCAAGAACCGGCAGGTCCAACACCCGCAACGGCAGGAACTCCCGCCCCTCGAACGGCACCAGGCCGATGCACTCCCCAAACATGTCACCACCCGCGATGCGGGCGAAATAGCTGGCATAATGCGGGAACAGCGTATTCGGCAGGTCCGCAAAGCTGCCGCCGGCCTTTATCAGATTGCCAAAAATGGCTTCAGCCGTGGTGCCCACCAATCGGAAGCGGATGTTGCCGTCGGCCCTCAGGTCGGAGATGATCATGCGGTCGTGCCAGCCGCCGAAGTCCTGGAAGGAAATATCACTTTTGAGCGGCAGATAGCCATCGCTGCGTTGCCACAGCCGGGTGACTTTGGCAAAGGGTTTCAGGAAGGGGTCGTCTTCAGCACCATCCAACTGCTGCAGGGGGAATGTGTTGGTGGTAAAGCCAACCGATGTTCTGTCCTTTATGCCGTCGTCCATCGCGCTGCCTGATGTTGAAGGGTTCATGCAAACACAACTCTAAGAAAAACACCCTATCATATTACGCGCATCAGGCGAGGGGTGGATCAAAAAAAGCACCCCGGTCAGCCGATGCTGCCGGGGTGAAGATGTGCTCTCTGCAGGTGCGGCGCGGGGTGGGAGGAACCCTGCCCGGGCCGATGCCCCGCAAAGAGGCCCCTAAACTGTTGGAAGCCGGGCACCCGGAGTATCCGGGGGCTGGCTTCCGAGGAAACAAGAAATCGCGGCGGAACCAGGGGCGCCTTGGGAGGGGGAGGAAGGCACGTGGAAGGTGCCAGGCGGCAGCCCCTGATTCCATCTTTTTTGCAAAATAAAGCAAAAAATGAAAATAGCAACAAAAATTGCAAAGGTCTTTGCAGTTGTGCGGTTTCGGAGTAGGTGCGAGAAAATAACGCCTGGCCGGGATGTTTTTCGATAAGCCATTGATTTAATGCGGTATATAAAGATTCTCATACCAATAGCCTCTGGCCTCCCTTTGATTTTTTTGTGAAAAAATTTGGAAATAGATTGCAAAAACATGCAAATATATGTTTATGTCAATCTCAAGCGAGAAGGATGAGTTCGCCCCCATGGGTAGGGAAGTAACGGGAAGTATGGGCAATGGCTTTGGCGCAGCATAATAAAAGCGATAACAATGTGGTTGGGCAGGCGCAGGCGGATACCGATTGGTGGCGCGGTGCGGTGATCTATCAGGTGTATCCGCGCAGTTTCATGGACGCGAGCGGCGATGGTGTCGGCGACCTGAAGGGCATCACCAGCAAGCTGGACCATATCGCCTCCCTTGGCGTGGACGGCATCTGGCTGTCACCCTTCTTCACCTCCCCCATGAAGGACTTCGGCTATGACGTGGCAGACTTCTGCGACGTTGACCCCATCTTTGGCACGCTTGCGGATTTCGACGCGCTTCTGGCACGCGCCCATGCGCTGGGCCTCAAGGTGATCATCGACCAGGTCTATAGCCACACGTCCGACCAACACCCCTGGTTCCAGGAAAGCCGCAAGGGCAGGGCGGGCGACAAGGCCGACTGGTATGTCTGGGCCGACGCCAAGGCGGACGGCAGCGCGCCGTCCAACTGGATGTCTGTTTTCATGGGGTCCAGCTGGGCATGGGACGCCCACCGCGGCCAATATTATCTGCATAATTTCCTGGAGAGCCAACCGGACCTGAATGTCCATAATCCGGCGGTGCAGGACGCGCTCCTGGAAGCGGGCCGCTTCTGGCTCGACCGCGGCGTTGACGGCTTCCGCATGGATGCGGTCAATTTCATGATGCATGACCCAGAGTTCAGGGATAACCCGCCGGCGTATGAATATCGCGGTGACAAGCCGTTTGACCTGCAGGAACATCTCTATAACCAGAGCCACGCCGACATCCCGAAATTCCTGGCCCGCGTGCGTGCCATGATGAACGACTATCCCGGCACCTTCACGGTGGCCGAGGTGGGCGGCGAACGCGCGCTTGAAGAAATGCAGCTGTTCACGCGTGGCGAGCAGGGCCTCAATACTGCCTACAGCTTTGAATTTCTGGAAGCCGACACGCTGTCGGCCAAGGTGATCCGCGAGGCGGTTGAGGCCTGGCCGGACACGCCTGACATGGGCTGGCCGTCTTTCACCTTCTCAAACCACGACCGGCCGCGTGCCGTATCGCGCTGGGCGCTGGACACCCAGACCGAGGACAATCCGGCTTTCGCCAAGATGCTGAATATGCTGATCCTCGGCCTGCGCGGCAGTGTGTGCCTCTATCAGGGCGAAGAACTGGGCCTGCCGCAGGCGCACGTGCCGTTCGAACGCCTGACCGACCCGGAAGCCATCGCCAACTGGCCGGCGACATTAGGCCGCGACGGCACCCGCACCCCCATGCCGTGGGACGCGAATGCCCCGCATGCCGGCTTCAGTGGCCATGAACCCTGGTTGCCTGTGGACCCGCGCCATGCCGCGCGCGCTGTCAGCGTGCAGGACGGGGATGAGGCGTCTGTACTGAATGCGCTTCGGGCGTTCCTCTCGTTCCGCAAAACCCAACCCGCGCTCATCAAGGGCGGTATCCGGTTCCTTGAGGCACCCGAGCCCGTTCTGGCATTTGACCGCACGTATGAGGGTGAGACACTGACATGTGTGTTCAACCTGTCCGATCAGCCGCAAACCTGGTCTGGCGATACATCCGGTGTGTCGCTCTTTTCCCTTGAAGGCGCGGCGCCAGGAAAACCCCTGCCACCCCATGGAGCCTATTGCCTGCGCCGGGTCTAGCCTGATCCTAAAGGCCGTAGTAAAGCGGCACGACTAGCGAAAAGACAGCCCACAGCAGCAGGATCAGGGGGATCCCCAACCGCATATAGTCCGTGAACCGGTAGCCGCCGGGCGCCATCACCAACAGGTTGGTCTGGTAGCTTACGGGTGTCGCGAACGAACAGTTGGCAGCAAAGATTACCGTAACAATGAAGGGTAGTGTCGGCAGCCCCAAGGTCATGGCCATATCCACCGCGATGGGTGTGAAAAGGATGGCCGTGGTATTGTTGCTGAGGATGTTGGAGACTGCCGCGATCAGCAGGAACAGGGCAGACAGGATGATGGCTGGGGATGCATCTGCGAGCGCGGTGAGCAAACCGTGAGCCAGATAGGCAGCGCCGCCCGACGCCGCGAGCGCTGTCCCCATGGCAAGCGCCGCCCCCACCAGCAAAAAGACCTGACGGTTGATGGCCCGGCTGGCTTCCTGGATGGTCAGGCAGCGGCAGGCGATCATCAGAAGCGCCCCGGTTAGCGCGGCGATAACCAGCGGCAGCAATCCGCTGGCAGCCACGATGACAGTGGCCAGAAAGATGGTGCGGGCGGCCCACCGTTTGCGCAGGTCCGGCACGGCGCGACCTGACCATTCCAGAAGAATGACGTCACGGCTGGACCGCAGGCTCCGCATCTCGGCGACCGAGCCGTATACCAGCAAGACATCGCCGGCCTGCAGCCTTATGTCGCCCAACCCTGTGCGCAGCATTCGGGTGCGGCGCTGGATGCCGACGATAATGCCCCCTATCAGCGCGGGATCGATACGCTGCTTGAGCGGGCGACCGTCAAGGACCGATGCAGGCGGCAATAGTACCTCGAACAGGTGGCCGCCCGACGGCTGTGGGGCGCCAACGTCCTGGTTCCGGCTGGTGTGCGGATTGTCAGGTATAAACGACATGGGATCATCGGATACAAGGCCATGCAGGTCTTCCAGTGTGGCCGCAAGGGTTACCCGGTCGCCCGGTTGTAGCGACAGGTCATCGAAGGGCGGCAGGATGGTGGTGCTGTCCCGGTGTATCAGACGCACCGTCATGCCGGGAAAGCAGGGGAACATGCCAGCAGTTGCGGTGGTGCCAAGCCATGGGCTCTGCGGTCCAACTGTCAGTTCGGCAATGAAATGCCTGCCGTGTTTGTTTGGGTTTGAGGCGCCCTGTCTGTCGGCGCGTGGTTTCAGCAGGAAAGGCCCGAATATCCAGAGATAGGCGAGGCCAGTGGCGGCCAATAGCATGCCGGGCGCTGTAAAATCGAAGAAACCAATCGTCTCGCCGGTTATGGATTGGTAGGCACCAGCAGTCAGGAGATTCGTGCTCGTGCCGATCAGTGTGGTCATGCCGCCCAGGATCGCTGCGAAGCTCAGCGGCATCAGGACACGGCCCGGGCTCTGCCGTAGTTTTTCCGACAGCACAATCATGATTGGCAGGAACATCACCACAACCGGCGTGTCGTTGAGGAAGGCACTGATCGCCATGACCAGCAGCAGGCAGACAAAGATCAACAGCTTCGGTCTGTGCCGTCCGCGCCTGAGCAGATACGCTGTCGGGCCGGCAAAGGCGGCGGTTCGGCTCATGCCCTGTCCAATAACCATCAATGCGAGAATGGTAATGAGTGCCGGGTGCGCAAGACCCGACAAAAGCTGGCCGGTGGTAACAAGGGGCAGGCCATCAGAACCCCGCAGGGGTGCAAACTGAAACAGCAGCATCAGGCCTGCCAGCACGCCAAGCGAGATCACTTCTACGCTGAACCGCTCGGTCGCATAGAGAAGGATTGCGCAGGCGATAACCAGAAAGGTCGCCCACATATGAAACGACGCTACAGCAAGGTCCATTCGGGTCTCCGGTAGCAGCTTCAGGCTCAGGGCCGCATGCAATTATATCTGGAAACAGGCTGGACGGTTACCAAAATCGGGGACCTGGCATGATGGGGTGTTCGAGGTCCATGCCTGATCACGGCCAGCGTAAAGGCCATTCAGAAAACCTGAATGGCCTATGGGAACTTTGCAGTTGTTTTGGTGCCTGCACTTGTCGGGCAAAGGCTCAGGCAGTCAGTTTGGGTTGCAGCCTGTCGGCGTGGTTGGTTTCAAGATACGCCTGTATTTTATCCAGCATCATATGACCGTAGGCTGTATTGGCGTGACGGATATCGCCTTCGATTTCGGTTTCGAGGTCCTGCCGCAGGAAGCCATCTTCCGCGCGCACACCGTCTGGCGGCATGATCACATCCACATCCAAGGCGTTTAGAAAGCTTGTCATCACATGATGGTAGCGGCTTTCCATATGCAGGATGACATCCTTGCTGACGTTGCGTTGCAGGATGGGCAGGTGGCGCTGCAGGGGCGGCGAGGCCATGACAAAGAATGGAATGTCCAAACTCTTCACGGCTTCAAAGAAGGCGCGTTGGCCTTTGGTGTCGTCTCTGATGATAGCGTCCGTCACGGCATCTGAAAGCGGCATCTTGTCTGTGCCTTCGCTGAAGTTCGCAGGTGCAAAACGCCGCCAGCTGGTATTTTGGCAAACCCGGAAGGGAAACAGGCCGAGCGAAATCCCGAACAGGAACTGGTCCCCTCGGCGCATGGTGTTTTTGCCCGTCAGCCGAAGCAGGGCTTGTCTGCTGCGCCTCAGGCTGAAGCTGATGTGATTGTCATGGCGGGTGAAAAAGTCATGCACCAGCTGGCCACCCGGGCCCAGGCCGGCGATGCGGATGCTATCCATCGCAGGGCGCTCCGCTGCCGCGCGGATCAGGCAGCTGGTATGCGAATCGCCGATAAGAATGATCATAAAAGGGCCTCCGCCGCCAGCAGTTCTTCCTCGCACACGAGGTCATCATCCGATGCCGCAGGGGAGGCGGTTTCCGGGGCTTTTTCTGTCGGGGGGCTGTGCTGGGCAAAGAAATGTTCCATCACAAAATCAACGCCCCTTGGCGTGACCGTGCGCAAATTTCCGTCAAAGAACATGGCCCGAACCGGGTGACTGGAAACAATCTCATAGGACGGAAAATAGTCGGTTCCCGCGTCTTCCGCCGTCAGTTCGCCGGCTGCGGCGCGCAAGACAGCCTTTGAATAGCTGCTGGCGACAAGAACATGGTTGCCGGATGCCGTGGCGGTCAGCGGAACAGGCGATACCGTCAACAGGAAGCGAATGCCGGGATTGATTGCCCTGACCCGTTCGCGGAACCGTCGGAAAGACGCGACGACCTCAGAAGTGGTGAAGTTGCGAAACTCGTACTTTGCGGGGTCGAAACTTCCGGCTGCAGTCCCGGGGCAGATAGGATAGACGCTGCCGTCCTCTTTGTTAACCCAGGCTTCCGTCAGGCCGAGGGTGAAGATGAAGACGTCCGTTTTGTTGAACAGGCGCTTTACGGCACCGAAGTGCGCCCGTTGCATGATCCTGAATTCTTTTTCAGATGCAAAGCCGTCGGGCTCAATCGTTGGCCGGAACGGGTCGTAATAGCGGCCGTCTTTTTCCCAGACATCTTCTGATGGCGTGAAGCGGCCCGTTGCTCGCTCAAGCAATTGTTCCAGTTGCTGGACAGTATATATGTTGCCGTAGCGGGCAGAATAGAGGTGATACCCGTAGGTCCGGGCTGTTTCTTTCGACAGGAAGCCGGGCGCTGGTTCAAAGTCCCGATAGTTGAACCCGCTTTTTGCCATATGGCGGCCGATATGCTGGGCGAAGCAGCTGCCTGCTGAGGCAACAGCCATGTCAGGTCCTATTGCAAATTTCTTTGTATACAGGCGTTGGAACGCTAGCGGATTATGCGCAGCGACGCCGGACCGCCAATAGGCTTCCTCCGGCAAGTTCTGATATGGATGCTGGACACCATTATCTGATGCAGACATGTAACTTCCTCAATAGCAAGATGTCTGGTTGAAAAACACTTTGTTAAGCAACCAGAGGTGTTCTAACGACTATAATTGGGGGAGTCCAGTGTCGCTATGGTTTACGGTCACGGCGGGTCGCCAACCACCAGCATCTCGCTGTCGATCTTGTCGCGATTCTGTACCCGTATCTTGGCGGCTTCATCGTCATAGAGGAACGGCAGCGTGGCGAACCGTTCGCCTTTGGTGACCGGTGTGGCTTCATGAAGGAGCGAGCAGGAAAACACCACGGCACCACCGGTTGGCGGCTTGTAGGTGCGCGTGCCGAATTCGGGAAAGCACAGTTCGCCGCCGTCATGGCCTTCTGCATTCAGATTGATGCTCACCGCAAAGCGGCGGTGGGCCGTGCCACTGGTGGTGTTGTCCCTGTGGCGTTTGAAAAAGCCTTTCTCTTCGGCGCCGTAGCGCGCAATGATGTAGCGTTCGATCCGTGTGGCATTAAACTGGAAGGCCTTCATGACTTCCGGCTTCAGCCGGTGCGCGATGGCGTTGTTCAGCATATTGCGGATCTTGGCGTCATTGATATGCATGTCGCTGCGGCGCTTGAAGGTCGTATCCATGATAGGGACGGTGCGCCCGCCAAGTTCCCGCATGAAGCCTGATGGGTTCGGTGCGCCTTGCCTGTAGAGGTCGATCAGATGTTCACAAAACCCAGGGGTCAGTACGCGGGGCACCATCAGTACCGGGGCCCACGGGCTCTGTCCTTCCACGGCATGATCTTCCGCCCGTGGCAGGGACCGGGTCGCGCTGAGCAGTTTGTCTGTCTCCTGCAGGCTTCCTTTGCGGTAAACCCGCATCATGGGGTCAATAAGATACCAGCCGCCTGAATACCGCAGGCCTTCGTCGGACCGTTCGGCCACGCCATAGGAAATGGCGATCTGGCCATCAGGATCGTGGAACACGCGGGCTGGGGAAAATACCCGCCCGACGCCTTCGTCCTGCTGGTCGCGCTCTTCCAGGCTCACGGCAAAGGCTACGAATTGTTGGCCGTTCTGTGGCAGGCCAGCGGCGGCAAGCGTATCAATGAAGGTGCGGGCCGCCGGGCACCGTCCGTCGCCCAGGAAAGCCAGAAGAATGAAGCGCCCACCCAGGCTGGCAAAGTTGAAGCGTGGGTTGGCTTGCGTGGCGGCATGAAACCAAGGCACAGGCCGACCCCATTCGATCAAGGATATATTCCCCATAATCACTGTCTCTCAAACGGCGCACAGCTGGCGCCAAAATCTGCCATATGGCAGCCCCCATGCGGCATGGCCTCTTTCGCTTCTGCCGATAGATTCATACGTCAGAATTTCATGCCTGAGAATAGGAATACCGTTGGCCCTGAACGCTTTTATTCCAGCGGTGGAAAATTTCCCTTTCCAAAGCCCCCTCGTTTCGGATAATGGGGTCGTGAAAAGGCGGCCAGGCCTTCAGGCTCCGTCCGTTTCGAGTATTCCAGAAAATGAAGTTTTGATTTTCCCATTGAATGAGCGGGGCTTATGTCCCACCTTCAGGACATGCGTGGAGGCACGGGAATGCGGAGCAAACTGATTATCGGTTGGCGCGAATGGGCGGCATTACCGGATCTTGGCGTGGACCATATCAAGGCCAAGATCGATACGGGCGCCAAGACCAGCGCGATCCATGCTTACCGTGTGAAGAAAATTGTGAAAGACGGCGCCCCGTGGGCGGCTTTCCGGCTGCATCCGGTGCAAAAGCACAAGAAGCCGGAAATCCTGTGCGAGGCCCCCATCGTTGATGAGCGTCTGGTCAGAAGCTCCAACGGTCACGAAGAGACCCGGTTTGTGGTCAGGACGACGCTGCGGCTGGGGCCGCTGGCGCGCCCGATTGAGTTGACGCTCACAAACCGGGACGAAATGGGCTTCCGCATGCTGATCGGACGCCAGGCACTGAAGAAATTTTATCTCGTAGACAGCGGACTGTCCTATGGCCTTGGTGAGCCTGACAACCCGCTCTACCGCACCTAATTCCAGAGGAAGGGCTATTATGCGTATTGCACTGCTCACCCGAAATCCAAACCTCTATTCGCACCAGCGGCTGATGGAAGCCGCGCGCGAACGGGGCCATGAAATCGACCCCATCGACACCATGAAGGTTTATATCAATATTGCCTCGCACCGGCCAGAGATGCGCTACAAGGGCGATATCCTGTCAGGCTATGACGCGGTGATCCCGCGGATTGGCGCGTCGGTTACCTTCTTCGGTACTGCCGTTTTGCGGCAGTTCGAGATGGCGGGCGTGTACCCCTTGAACGAATCGGTGGCGATCACGCGCTCGCGCGACAAGCTCAGGAGCTTCCAGCTGCTGTCCCGCCGCGGCGTTGGCCTGCCGGTAACAGCGTTCGCGAATGGCACCAGTGAAGCAGACGATCTGATCGACATGGTCGGCGGCACGCCCGTGGTGATCAAGCTTCTCGAGGGCACGCAGGGCGTGGGTGTGGTGCTGGCGGACACGCGCGATGCGGCGCGGTCCATGATCCAGGCGTTCGGCAAGCTGAAGGCCCACATTCTGGTCCAGGAATATATCAAGGAAGCCGGCGCGTCCGACATCCGCTGCCTGGTGATTGATGGCAAGGTTGTGGCGTCGATGATGCGCAAGGGCGCCGAAGGCGAGTTCCGGTCGAACCTGCACCGGGGCGGCAGCTCGGGCACCGTCAAGATCACGCCGGAAGAACGGTCCACAGCCGTGCGCGCGGCCAAGATCATGGGCCTCAATGTGGCGGGCGTGGATATGCTGCGTTCCAACCACGGGCCGGTGATCATGGAAGTGAACAGCTCGCCGGGCCTTGAAGGCATCGAGAAAGCCACCGGTATTGATGTGGCGGGCAAGATCATCCAGTGCATTGAAAAGAATGCACGTCCGCACCGCACCAAAACCAAAGGGAAGGGCTAGGCCCATGGCCAGCGAGCGTAAAGCGCGGCGGGCGGCTTTCACGTTCGGTGACCATAAGGTTCAGCCGGGCAGCCGGGCGTCGTTGGCGCTCGAACTGCCGGGCCAAAGCCGCTATACGCCCTTGTCCATGCCGGTCCATATCATTCATGGCAAGAAAGATGGGCCAACCATGTTCATCTCGGCCGCCATCCACGGCGACGAGATCGGTGGCATTGAGATCGTGCGCCAGCTTTTGAAGCAGAAGGCGCTCAACCGCCTGCACGGCACGCTGATCTGTGTGCCGGTGGTCAATGTGTATGGCTTCCTCAACCACACCCGCTATATGCCCGACCGGCGCGACCTGAACCGGTCGTTCCCGGGCTCGGAGCATGGCTCGCTGGCGGCGCGCGTGGCCCATGTGTTCAAAACCGAAATCCTCGACCGCGCCGACTACGGCATCGACCTGCACACCGGCGCCAATCACCGCACCAATTACCCCCATATTCGCGCCAACATGGAAGACGAGGAAACGGCCCGGCTGGCCCGCGCCTTCAATACCGCCGTGATCGTGAATGCCACGTTGCGCGACGGGTCCCTGCGTGGCTGCGCGGTGGATCAGGGCGTGCCTGTGCTCCTCTATGAAGCAGGCGAAGCGCTCAGGTTCGAGACGCTGGCGGTGTCCGCCGGTGTGCGCGGCATATTGAACGTGCTGGGCGCGGTGGGCATGATTAAGCGCACCGCCAAACGCCGCCCGCACGTGACGGTGGAAGCCGAAACCTCGCACTGGGTGCGCGCCAAGCGCTCAGGCCTGATCCGGAACCCGATCGCGCTCGGGTCCCACGTTGAAAAGGGCGACCGGCTGGCGCACCTGTCGGACTGGCTGGGTGACGAGGAAAGCGACATCCGGGCAACCAAGGAAGGCGTGGTGATTGGCCGGACCAACCTGCCGATCGTCAATGAAGGCGACGCGCTCTTTCATGTGGCGGAATTTGACAATGCCGAAAAGGCTGGCAGGACGGTGGAACGCTTCGCAAGCTCACTCGAAGGCCTGGGCGAGGGCGACTATGTCGATCCGGTTGTGGCGGAAGAATAAACGCCATACCGTCCCCACCGAGCAGCGGATACAACCTGTGTTCCGGTCTTTCTGCTTGGCCCGATTCTGACCCCTGTCATTGTGATCCCATCTATGGTAGATAAAATTGTATCGAATGGGGGTTCGGTCGCTAACTGGGGTGGAAAATGACCGATTTCGACTTTATTAAATCAATTTCAAATGTGCCGAAACAGCCTGTGGAATCAACCATTAAAGGCGACGCCTTTGGCCGTCGGGCCGCCAATATGGATGGTGGGGCACATCGGCCTGCATTTACGACTCAGGCTTCGCCGCCGTGGGAACATGAGCCCGGCACACCCAGGAACAGCATTGGCTGGAAGATGGGCTCGGGCGCAGAATACCGGCAGCATTTCGAAAGCTGGTTCACGGGCCTTGATGATGAAAAGCGCGAAACTTTTATGCGGGAACACCCGGAACCTGAGGGCTGGCGCGGCTTCTACGGCAGCCTGATCGAAGGCGACTAAGCCCACCCTGCGACACGACCGCACGCGCGGTTCCCAGGTCCCGCTATCAGGCTTACCCAATGGCGAAGGCAGTTGCACCTTCCGTGAAGACGGCCAGGCGATGATGCTGGTTCGCGGTGAAGACGATGAAATCTCGCTCAAGCTTTGGGGTGCGACGGCAACCAAAAAGGCGGGCTAGTTTATTCCTTCTTTTTCAGACTTGTGCTGTAGTGGCATATCCAAGGAATTCGGGGACAGCATGGATGGGTCTTTTGCTTTTGATTTTGGCGAGCGCAGGCGCGCAGGGGCTGCTTTGGTTTGCCGGACCGTATCGACGCCTGAACCCCATTTTTCGGGCTTTTGCGGGAACTCTTGTCGGATCCATCGCTGGATATCTGATGGTCGATCAGTTGGCAACAGATGCGCAGGACTATTTCGCCATCTTCTACGGGGTAGCCATCGCATTCATGGCTGCCATCCTATTTGAGCTGATTTGCTGGGCAAGGCGCATGGCGCGCTAAATCGCCTCGGTGGCCTTGATCAGCCAGTCTTTCACCTCGCCGCTTACCTGCGGTTCCATCTCATTGCGCACGCGGGCGTGGTAGGCGTTCAGCCAGTCCACTTCGGCTTTTGTGAGCAGGCTGAAATCAATCAGCCGCGTGTCGATGGGCGCGAGCGTGAGGTCGTGAAGCTCCAGGAAGCCGTCCTCGCCCTCGACAATCTCGCACAGGTTCTCGATCCTGATGCCGAAGCGGTCGGCTTCATAATAGCCGGGCTCGTTGGTGATGGTCATGCCGGCCACCAGCTCAACATCATTCACCTGCTTGCCGATGCGCTGCGGGTGTTCGTGAACGGAAAGCCCCACGCCCACGCCGTGGCCGGTGCCGTGGTCATAATCCAGCCCTGCTTGCCACAGCGGCATGCGCGCCAGCGCGTCCAGCTGGTGGCCCTTGGTGCCTTTGGGGAAACGGGCGGTCGCCAGCGCGATATGGCCCTTCAGCACGCGGGTATAACGGTCCTTCACCTCGTCTGACACGTCGCCGATGGCGATGGTGCGGGTGGTATCTGTGGTGCCGTCCAGATACTGGCCGCCGCAGTCCAACAGGTAAATGGTGTTGGCCTCCAGCTTGCCTTCCTTGCCCGCAACCGGCGCATAGTGGCACAGGGCGGCGTTGCCGTCGGCGGCGGAGATGCTTTCGAACGACGGCTCCATAAACTGGTTGGCTTCCTTCCTATGCTCCAGGATCTTGTCGGCGGCCTCGATCTCGCTGATCGGGTTGCCTGCCTTGGCGCGCTTGTGGGCGTTGGCGTCCAACCACGACAGGAACTTCACCCAGGCTACGCTGTCGCGCTTGTTGGCGGCGCGCATGGCCAGGCGTTCGTGGCTGTTCTTGTGCGCTTTCGCAAGCGTCACCGGGTCGGCGGCCTTGTGCACGCTGCCGCCCGCGGCCTCGACAATCTGCTTGGCCGCAACGGGGCTCCAGTTCGGGTCGATCCACACACACTTGCGCGCGCTTCCCGCAGCCTTAAGGGCGTCGCCGAAGCTGTCCACAGTGCGCACCGTCACGCCGCCCAGGTCGATGTCCGCGCGGTCTGTGCCGAACTTGCGCTCGTCAATGAACCAGTCGGCCTTGCCGTCCGCAGATAGCAGCACGAAGCTGTGCGGCATGGGGTTGTAGGGCACATCGCCGCCACGCACATTCATCAGCCAGGCGATATTGTCCGGCAGGGTGATGGCCAGCGCGTCGGCGCCTGCGTCCTTCAGCATGGACGCAATCTTGGCCCGGCGCTCGCTGGCGCTTTCGCCCGCCATGCTTTCCGGGTAGGCGATCACCTTTCCAAGTGGCGCCGCCGGCTGGTCATCCCACGCCCGGTCGATCAGGTTTTCTTTGACCGGCACCAGCTCCGCGCCCGTGCCTTCAAGCTTGTCCGCGATCGCTTCAACCTGAGCCGCTGTGTGCAGCCAGGGGTCATAGGCGATGCGGTCGCCTTTCTGCGCGTGCTCCCCCAGCCACCGGGCAGGCGGATGGTCGTGCAGATGCTGGTGCGAGAAGGTTTCTAGGTCCACCTGCCGGGCTACCTGAACTGTATAGCGCCCGTCGACAAAAATGGCGGCGTCATCCGTGCGGACAACCGCCATGCCAGCCGACCCCGTAAAGCCCGTCAGCCACTGCAGCCGCTTGTCGCGCGCGGCGATATATTCGCCCTGATGGACATCCGCGAGCGGCACAAGGAAGGCCTGAACGCCTTCTTTTTCCATTTCAGCGCGTAGGGCGGCAAGGGGGCTGGTGGCGAGCATTCTGGGGTCTGTCCTTCTGTTTTTATGTCGTCACTCGCCGGCTTGACCGGCGAGTCCATGGCACGTGCCTTATATGGATTCGCCGACCAGATCGGCGAATGACGATATTGCTGTTTTATTCGTTTTCCTGCAGGTGTTTCATCAGGTCCCGCCGCGCGCCATTGATATGGTCATGCAACAGGCCGATGGCTTCGTTCTTGCGGCCGGTCTCACACAGGTCCACAAGGCGCACATGTTCTTCGTTGGCGCGGTCGCGGTTTTCCTCACTGAGGCTCAGCTGGATGCGCACATAGCGGTCCAGGTTGTCGTGGATTTTCTTGACCAGCTCCAGCGTGATCGGTCGTCCGGCGATGGCGTAAATCTCGGCGTGAAGCTGCCAGTTGATCTCCCCCCATTTTGTGGGGCTGGCGCCGTTCATCCGTTCGATGATCTTGCGCGACCGGGCGATGACGTCGGGCGTCATATGGTCGATGGCGCGGCCCAGCAGGTCGCCTTCCAGCGACATGCGGATATCGAAATATTCGTTGATCTCTTCCATCGATAGGCGCGAGACGATGGCACCCTTGTAGGGCACATTGACGACCAGCCCTTCGGCTTCAAGCTGCTGGAAGGCCTCGCGTACCGGAATCCGGCTGACGCCCAGCTTCTTGGCCACGTCATCCTGCCTGAGCTGTTCGCCTTGGGCATAGTCGCCAGAGAGGATCAGCTCTCTGAGCGCGTCCGCCACCTGTATCGCCAGCGATTTCCGTTTTACCGCCTGCACCTTTGCCATAAAATATCTTCCCAAGTTTACGTGGTCTTGGCCCTGAAGGCCTTCAGGGCCGGTATATGGATCGATTTATACTGTATCCAATGTCCAATCGCACGCATTTGTCTGGAAAATGCCAAATTATCTTTTTTTCCAAAGATCTGCAGGGCGCTGTGGCGTGGCAAAACCTTCCGGCAGCGGGTCGTCCTCCTCGAGGATAAAGCGGCTTTCACCAAAATAGTGCGCCTGGCCACCGACGCGCGCGATCACGGCGTCATGATTGCCGAACCGGGTGCGCTCCATGATGGTGCCGCCGAAGCTGACGCCCGAAGCGCCCTTGAAGCAGCAGCGCTGGCCTTTGGCGATCTCCTCGCGGGCGTGGGCAAGCGCAAGGCGGGCTGTCACGCCGGACCCTGTCGGGCTGCGGTCCAGCTGGCCGTCACCGAAGAAGCATAGATGATAGTTGACCTCACCCCGGTTGATCACCGCGCCTTCGGTGAGGATGGTGCCATACAGGAAGCCCAGGTCTTCTTCATGCGGGTGGGTGATGGTTTGTGTTGCGCGCAGCTGTTTGGTGATCTCCAGCGCGCGGGCCTTCAGCTCTTCAAGCGGGCTTTCGTGCAGATCAAGGCCCAGCCGGTCAGCGGGCACGATGGCATAATAGGCGCCGCCGAAGGCGATGTCAGCGCGGGTGCGGCCGATGCCGTCTAGGTCCACCGGCACATGATCAAGCGCCACATAGCCGGGCACATTCAGGAAGCGTACATGCTCGACCAAGCCGTCCTTGACGGTGGCGGAGATATCCACCAGCCCGCAGGGGCATTCAAGCGTGAAATCGGTGGTGCCTTCGGTGGCTTTGACACGGCCGCTTTCAATCGCCCAGCGCCCGAGAGCGATGGTGGCGTGGCCGCACATGGTGGAGTAGCCACTGTGGTGCATGAACAGGACCGACAAGTCGGCATCCGGGTGGCAGGGCTCCAGCGGCAGGGCGCCATACATTTCGGCGTGGCCGCGCGGCTCATGCATCAGGGCCTTTCTGATCCAGTCGTGCTTCTCAAGCGCGTCCCGCCGCTTTTCCAAGAGCGTCTTGCCCTTGAGCGCGGGGTATCCGCCGGTGATGATGCGCACCGGCTCTCCCGCCGTGTGCATATCGGTGACTTGAAACTGTTGCATTCTAATGTCCACTCGTTCGCGGCTCTGGCTACCTGTTTCCGGTCTGGCCGCTGTTTCTGTTGGGGCTGCCGCTACCTTGATCCCCTGCGGGGCAGGCATCAAGGGGGCGCACGCCAAAGATTTCTTACTCCCGCGCCAAAATATCTAAACCAAAGCAGGGTTGCAATAATATATTTTATACAATATAAGCTGATTTAAATTGTATACAATATAAAAAATAACACGAACCATAAGCAGGCCGAAACTGGCTGCGCATAACAATAAAAAGACAGGTCTGGCTCTCTCTGGGGTGTAGCTCAGGAAACGAGGAAGGTTTTAAAATGTATAACCAATTGAGAGGGCTGCGCACGGTGCGCATGTCTGCCCTGATGGCTGGCGCGTCGCTTGTGAGCGTGCTGGCAGCCACTGCCCCCGCGGGTGCCCAGGATGAGAATTTCGATGTGGAAGAGGTGGTGATCACCGGCTCCCGCATCGTGCGCCGCGACTATACAAGCCCCAGCCCGGTCGCGACCGTGGGGCAGGAACAGGTGGCCACATCCGGCGCCGTGACAGTCGAACAAATTCTGAATGAAATGCCGCAGCTGCAGGCGGCCAATACATCCAACGTGAACGCCCCCGGTGGCTCGGGCACGCTGACCGCCGACCTGCGCGGTCTCGGGTCCGCCCGCACGCTGGTGCTGGTGAACGGTCGCCGGTTTGCGCCAAGTGGTGCTGGCGGCGTGGTGGACCTGGCATCGGTGCCGCAGGCGCTGATCGATCGGGTCGAGGTTGTGACCGGCGGTGCTTCCGCGGTTTATGGTTCCGACGCCATTGCGGGCGTGGTGAACTTCATCCTCAAGGATGATTTTGAAGGCATGGAAGCTGCCTATAGCTACGGCTTTACCGAGCACGGTGGCGGCGAAACCCACAATGCGGAAATCACCATGGGCACAGGCCTGGGTGACGGCCGCGGCAACGCCGTGCTGTTCGCCAGCTACACCAAGCAGGACCCTGTATTCCAAAGCCAGCGTGCGCATTCTGAAACCGCGCTGTTCGAGGAAGGCGATGCGCTTGTGCCGGGCGGCTCCAGCCGCGTACCGGGCACGGCCGTGTTTGGCTCGAACCTGATTTACCCGGACGGCATCGCGAACCCGGGCTGTGATGACAGCATCGGCGCCATCTTCGGTGAAGGCGGCCAGCCGGGCACCTTCTGTTGGCCGGCTGACGCCTATAATTTCGCGGCCCCGAACTATCTCTTGCGCCCGCGTGATCGCTGGCAGATCACCGGCTCCGCCAATTATGAGATCACAGACAATATCACCGCCTTTGGTGAGGCCTTCTACATGAACACAGTCAACAACCTGCAGCAGGCACCCGCTGCCGTTGACTTTGAAATCGTTCCGGGCACGGCCACGCTGCCAGTGCCGCTCAACAATCCACTGCTCCCAAGGGGTGTTCGCGACTTCCTCGCCGCCAACTTCGATGAAGACGGTGATGGGGTCGCGACACTCGTGGGCGCGCGGCGTCGTTTCCTGGAAACGGGTTCACGGCAGCAGATTTATGACCGCAACAGCTTCCAGGTCGTGGGTGGCCTGAAGGGTGACGTTGAAGGCTATAACTGGGAGCTGTTTTACCAGTATGGCCGTACGTCCACAGACGAGGAGTTGAAAAATCTGGTGTCCAACCTCAGGGTGGCGCAGGGCCTTGATGTGGTGGTTGATGATGACGGTAACGTAACTTGCCGCAATGAGACCTTCGGCTGTGTGCCGCTGAATATCTTCGGCTTTGATTCCATCACACCGGAAGCAGCAGCGTTTGTGACGCCGACCGCCTTCTCGAAAACGGTGGCCTCGCGCCAGGTGATCGGCGGCTCCATCGCCGGTGACGTGTTCGACCTGCCTGCGGGCGCCGTGGGCGTGGCCGTTGGTTTTGAGTATAGGAAGGAAAGCGCGCGCTACAGCCCGGACGCCACGATCCAGTCCGGCGAGCTGGGCTCGGGGTCTGACGGCCTGCCGCTGTCGGGCGACTTCGACCTGTGGGAAGTGTTTGCGGAAACCCGTGTGCCGCTCATCGCCGACGCGCCGTTTGCGCACTATCTTGGGCTTGAGGCGGCTGTGCGCTACTCTGACTATTCGTCCATTGGCGGTGTCTTCACCTTCAAGGCGGGCGGTGAATGGGCGCCGGTTGCGGACCTTCGTTTCCGTGCCCTGTTCCAGCGCGCAGTACGGGCCCCGAACCTCGGGGAACTGTATGCCGGCCAGGCCAGCGGTGCGGTGGCTTACTCCGACCCGTGTGACGTGGACCGAAACCCGTCGGAAGCTGTCAGAAACTTCTGTATCGCGCAGGGCATCCCGGCTGACACCATCGACAACTTCCAGGAAGACGATGTCACCATCGGTGTGTTTGGCGGCAACCCGGACCTGATGGAAGAACGCTCTGACACCTACACGGTCGGCTTCGTGTTCCAGCCGTCTGCGGTGCCGGGCTTCTCCTTGTCGGCGGACTACTATAGCGTGGATGTGGATGACGCGATCTCCAGTATCGGCGTGCAGACCACCATCGACCTGTGCTTTGACGCGCTTGACCTCAATGACCCAGCGTGCCAGCGCATCGGCCGGATCTCAAACGGCAAGATGAACCGGGTGCAAAGCTTCAATGCCAACATCGCGCGCTTCAGCGTGAAGGGCCTTGATGTGCAGGCCGATTATGTCTTCGACCTGCCAGACAGCGTGGGTGTGGGCGGCAACAGCGCCAGCCTCAAGACCCGTGCGCTCGGGTCCTGGCAGTTCCAGAATGAGTTCGTACCGTTTGAAGGCGAAGCGCCGACAGACTGCGCGGGCAAGTTCGGCGGGGGCGCTTGCTCCGGCCAGGGCATTCCGATCGTGCTTGGCTTCAAGGCGCTTGTGGGCATGGACTACCGCAGTGGGCCGCTGGGCGTCAGCCTGCAGGGCCGCTACCAGGGCTCTGTAGACCCAATCAATGCGGACAATGTGATCGATAAGATCGATGCCCGCATCTATGCCGACATGGCGGTATCCTACCAGGTCTCTGAGAATGTCGAGCTGATGGGGATCATCGATAATCTCTTTGACACCAAGCCACCGGTTATCGGTTTCGGTAACGGCGGCGACACCAACTCTGACCCGGCGGTGTATGACCCGCTTGGTCGCAGGTTCATGGTGAAGGCACGCTTCAGCTTCTAGGCGGGCGCGTGCTGCACTCGGGCGGGGGCCATTGTGTCCCCGCCTTTTTTATGATCACACTGCCAGAGAAATTGCCAGGAAAGGAGACATGGCCCCATGGTACAGATGATTGACGCAGCAGGCGTGGCGCAGGCCACCCCGTTTCCGGCCTTGGTGGACGCGCTTGACGCCGCGTTCAGGAACCCGCCGGAGACGCCCCGGCGGCATCATTATGACGTGGACAAAAATAACCCGGGGCGCATGACGCTCCTCAACATGCCCGCGTGGGAGGCAGGCCGCTATATGGGCGTGAAGCTGGTGTCGGTGGCGCCGGAAAATACTGCCAAGGGTCTGCCGACAGTGACGGGCTTTTACCTGCTGTTCAGCGCCCAGGACGGCCAGCCGCTGGCTTTCATTGATGCGGCGGAACTGACGGCCCGGCGCACGGCGGCTGCCAGCGCGCTCGCGAGCCGCTATCTGTCCCGTCCGGACGCCAAACGGCTCCTCATTGTCGGAACCGGGAAACTCTCGGCCTATATGGCCCAGGCCCATGCATCGGTGCGTGACTATGACGTGATTGAGGTTTGGGGTCGGAGCTCGGACAAGGCCGCCGCAATTGTGGATGCCGCGCGCGCAGCAGGCCTTGAGGCGCGCGTGGCGGTGGATCTGGAAGCCAACGCCCAGCAGGCGGATGTGATCAGCTGCGTGACGTCCTCGGCCAGGCCTGTGATCTCTGGCGACTGGTTGAAAGAGGGCACACATCTGGATCTGGTTGGTGCATACAGGCCTGACATGCGCGAGGTGGATGACAGCGCAATCAGAAAAGCCAGAATTTTTGTCGATACTTTCGAGAATGCGCTTCATGAAGCGGGTGAAATATTAATACCCATGAAAGCCGGTGTGATTGCCCGCGATGACGTGTTGGCCGACCTGTTCGATCTGGCGCAGGGGCGGAAAAAAGCCCGGATTTCTGCGGGTGAGGTGACGCTGTTCAAGTCGGTCGGAACGTCGCTTGAAGACTATGCGGGCGCCTGTCTGGTGGCCGAAAACCTGCCTGCATAAGGCTGCTTTTGGCAATAATAGTTAAAATTTGAAGCAAATATTTACGGTTTCATCACTAGGGGTCATTATGATTTCAACGAATCATGAATTACCTCCTTTGAGATGCAAAAGTGACTGGCAATATGGACCTGAAGACGCTGACAAATATGTTCCCGTCGCACAAACTTGTGATGGGCGAGCAGTTCGCCCAGGAAAATGTGAGTGCCCTGAAAGTCAAAAGCGTTCTTCGCTGGTCAGACACCATCTTTGTCAATTGCGATTTCAGCGAGACCAAGTTTCATCTGCTGATGTTGCAGGGTGCTATTTTCTTCAAATGTGATTTCGCTGGCGCCGTGTTCACCGCCTGCGATATCGACGGCACCGAATTTGTTGCCTGCAACATGACCTGCGCCGATTTCGAAGGCTCCTGCGTTCAGGACAGCAATTTTTCCGATTGCATCATTGGCGGCATGATTGGACCACGGGACTTTGAGAGCTGCAGCTTTGAAAGCCCTCGCTATTCGCGTCACATTCCGATCACCTCTAACGTGCCCTACTATTCCATTTCGACGCCTACGCGGCCGCTTACCATTTTCTGCACCCCGAACGCCTGGCGGGTGCACGGCGAAGGCATCCGCGTGACCGTGACGCCCGAAGACCTGCCCCATGTGGAGGAGCCCTTCAAAAGCGCGGTCACCTGCGTGCATGAGCTGGAACAATCCGTGGGCCGTGAGGCGGTGAAGCAGGTGCTGGGCGAACCGCACCGCATCCCGGAAAAAACCTCATCAAGCGAAGACGCCTAGGCGCACTTTGATCTGAGCAGACAGAAGCGGGCTTTCGCCCGCTTTTTTTATTGGCTGCGCTGCCAAGTTATTTCCCGAACAGGTCTAGTTCCCAAACAGAAATGTGAAGGCGTCGGGCAGGCGTTTGTTCCAGGACACCTCGCTGTGGTCATCGCCGGGGGCGTAAACCGTCAGCCAGTTGCTGTCATCATAGCCCAGTTCGGCCATCAGTTCGTCCACCCGTTTCTGCAGCGGCGGATAATGGGCGTCCAGCGTCTGGTCGCCATAGTCAAAGTAAATCTTGTGGCCTTCGGGCTGGGGCAGGGTGGCCCGCATATAGCTGATAAAGGCATCGGTCATCTCTGGGGTTTTGCCTGGATCAAATCCCGGCCAGTGGGTGGACAGGCAGGCCGCCCTGCCAAACACGTCAGGCCGTTCCGCAATCGCATACATGGAAATCAGGCCGCCCATCGAGGACCCCATCACCGCCGTATCCTCAGGGCCGGTCAGGGTTGAGTAGCGGCTGTCGATGAAGGGCTTCAGCTCATCAGCCAGGAAGGCGACATATTCGTCGGCCTTCAGGTCCGGGGCGTCCACGCCATAATAGCCTTCCCGAACGTCCTCTGGTAGCATGTGGTAGGGCTTTTCCGGCAGATAGTCCGCGTGCCGGGTGTCGCCGCCGTTGAACACCCCGACAATGATAAAGTCGCGCACTTTGCCCAAAGCCATCAGTTGGCTGGCCACTTCGTCCACACCCCATTCCTGTTTGTTCCAGGTGACGCTGGCGTCATAGAGCATCTGGCCGTCATGCATGTAAAGCACGGCATATTTCTTGTCCGCCGTGTAGCCTTCCGGCAGCCACACCTGCACGTCCCGGTCGGTCAGATCGGTAGCCTTGAAGTTTTCGAACTTTTCCAGCCGCCCGCTGGATACCTGGGCGCCGCGTTCCGCCCCCGTGGGGCCAGGGCCCCCGCACGCCGCCAGCAAAGCCATGGTGGCCACAAGCGTCAATTTCATCCCTCGCATATCGTCTCCCCCTTTTATTCTTTGGGTTATTCAACGGGTTATTCAGTGGGTTTTTCCATCAAGATCTGGCAGCTCTGGTCGACAGCGCTGTCAATTTTTCCACCCTTGCACATTCTGGCGCTGTCTTGAAGGTTGACAGCGCTGTCAGATTGAGCATAAGGTCCAAGATGGGAAAGGGAATGCCACAGCACGCCGGGAAGGGCGCGTGGCTTTTCATAAGACATTTTATGGACCCGATAGCTTTGTATCCGGGAGGGACTCTTGTTTAGCACAATCGATTTTGCCGTTGTGGCCATCTATGCTGTCACACTGTTTTCTTTGGCCCAGTGGGTGTCGCGCGAACGCGCCGGCCATGACAAAGATGCGTCCGACTATTTCCTCGCGGGCAAGAGCCTGCCTTGGTGGGCCATCGGCGCCTCGCTGATCGCGTCCAACATTTCGGCCGAGCAGATTGTCGGCATGTCCGGCTCTGGTTATGCGCTCGGGCTTGCCATCGCATCCTACGAATGGATGGCGGCGATCACGCTGATCATTGTGGGCAAGTTCCTGCTGCCGGTGTTCCTCAAGCGCGGCATCTATACCATGCCGCAGTTCCTGGAGCAGCGCTACGACCACCGGGTGCGGATGGTCATGGCCTTCTTCTGGATGGGCGTTTATGTGTTCGTGAACCTCACGTCCATCCTGTGGCTTGGCGCGCTGGCGATCAATTCCGTGACCGGCCTGGACCTGACGACCAGCCTTGTGGCGCTGGGTGTGTTCGCGGCGGGCTATTCGCTCTATGGCGGCCTGAAGGCTGTGGCCTTCACCGACATCATCCAGGTGGTGCTTCTGGTGTTTGGTGGCCTGATGATCGCCTACATCATGCTCGATAAAGTATCTGACGGCGCCGGCGTTATCGCAGGCTTCACCATGCTGATGGATCAGGCACCAGAGAAATTCGACATGATCCTGTCCAAGGACAATCCATACTATAACGACCTGCCGGGCATTTCCGTGCTGATCGGCGGCATGTGGATCATGAACATCTCCTACTGGGGCTTCAACCAATATATCATCCAGCGCGCGCTGGCGGCCAAAAGCCTGCAGGAAGCCCAGAAGGGTATCACCTTCGCCGCCTTCCTGAAGCTCTTGATGCCGCTGATTGTGGTGCTGCCCGGCATCGCCATGTATGTGCTGGACCCGGGCCTTGAGAAGCCTGATGCGGCCTACCCGACGGCGATGAAACTGCTGCCAACAGGCCTGTTGGGCCTCGTGTTCGCGGCGCTGATTGCCGCCATCGTGTCGTCCTTGGGCTCCATGACCAACTCCATCTCCACCATCTTCACGATGGATCTCTACCCAAGCTTCGTGAAAGAGGAAAAGCGTAAGGACCCTGTTCTGGTTGGCCGGGTTGTGGCGCTATCCGCCATGGTGTTCGCCATGATCACGGCGCAGCCGCTGCTGGGCAATTTCGATCAGGCGTTCCAGTATATCCAGGAATTCACCGGCTTCTTCACGCCGGGCATCGTGGTGATCTTCCTGATGGGTATTTTCTGGAAGAAGACAACGGCAAACGGCGCGCTCGCTGCGGCGATTGGCTCTGCTGTTTTGTCCGCCATCTTCTTCTTCTTCCTGCCGGAAGTGCCTTTCATCGACCGTGTGGGCATTGTGTTCCTCCTGTGTGTCGGGCTTGCCTTTGCCTTCTCTTCCATGGGCAACGGACACGATCAGGAAAACGCTGTGGATCTGAAGGATATCAGCTTCGCCACCACAAAAGGCTTCAATTTGGCGACCTTTTTGGTTGTGCTCATTCTGGCGGCGCTCTATGGAACATGGTGGTAGGGAAGCTGCCGGCATGGAATTTGAACCAACACTCATGACCGGAGCTACAGCTTAGGATGTTGAAGATGCGGTCAGTTACCATTGATGACGTCGCGAAAGCGGCGGGCGTTTCAATCAAAACCGTTTCACGGGTTGTGAACCGGGAGCCAAACGTACGCGCGGCGACCAAGGAAAAGGTCGAAGCAGCCATCAAGGAACTGAACTACCGGCCAAATCAAAGCGCGCGCGGGCTTGCCTCGCGCCGCTCCTATATGATCGGCCTGGTCTACGACAGCCCCAGCCCCAACTATCTGGCGAACCTGCAGGCAGGCATGATTGAAGCCTGCCGCGAAAGCCATTACGGCATGGCGCTGAACCCTGTGTCTTATCACGCCCCCGACATGGTGGACCAGGTGATGCACTGGGCACGTCAGGCCTTCCTTGACGGCGTGGTGCTGACCCCGCCTTTGACGGACAGCGAACCGCTTCTCGAGGCCCTGAGGGCGCAGGACATTCCTGTGGTGATCCTCTCCTCCAGAAGCACACTCGGCACCCCCGCCGTACTGATCGACGAAGTTGAAGCTGCTTACCAGATGACCCGTCACCTGATTGAGGCCGGCCACAGCCGCGTGGCGCTCGTCAAGGGACATCCGGACCACTATGCCAGCCGCTGCCGGGAGGAAGGTTTCCTCAAGGCCATGAAGGAAGCGGGCCTCGATATCCTCGATGGCTATGTCGCCCAGGGCTATTTCGATTTCGCCTCGGGCCGCAAGGCCGCTGCCGACCTGCTGTCGCTGCCGGTGCCGCCGACAGCGATCTTTGCGTCGAACGATGACATGGCCGCCGCTGCCATCTATGAGGCCCACAGCCGCAAGCTGAATGTGCCGGGCGACCTGGCTGTCGCCGGCTTCGACGATACGCCACTGTCGCGTCAGGTCTGGCCGGGCATGACCACCGTCAGGCAGCCGATCCGCGCCATGGGCCGCCAGGCCGCCGAAGCCCTGATGGACGCCATGACCGCCGAAGGCCGCGAAAAGCTGGCCGAACAGGGCGAAATGGTCATCGATTTCGAGCTGCAGCTTCGGGGTTCCACAGCCCGCTAACCCGCCTATCCATTAATTGAACCTTGCCACAGTCAGCCAAATCATGGTTGGCTGCGCAACCGAATGCATGGCTTTTCGTGCCCTTGCGTTCTGTATCTGAGTCGTGTGGTAAAATTAATCGAATCAATTACTGGACTTATTGGTCTAGTAATTATATGAGAGCTGTCATGCAGGTGTGCTATGCTGCTGCCTGCCATTGGATTCACGCTTCATCAAAAGGTCTGGCCCATGTCTCTTCGTGCTGCCCTCCACCGCCCGTCCGCCTTTGTCACTCTTATCGCTGCGTCGCTATTGCTGGCGTCTTGCGGTGATACCAAAAAGGAAGAGCGCGACCCGCCCGTAAGGGGGCTGAAGGTGTTCGAGGTAACGGAAAGCGCCGCCACCATGACCCGGCGGTACCCATCCGTGGTGCAGCCGGCAGATGAAACGCCGCTGTCGTTTGAAATTTCAGGCCAGCTCGCGGAAGTGACGCTTGAGGTGGGCATACAGGTGGATGCGGGCGATACGCTTCTGACGCTGGACCCAACGACGCTGCAGTATGAATTGCAGCAGGCCCGGGCCGCGATGGAACAGGCCGAAGCGTCCCTGAAGAACGCGCGCACAGATTTCTCCCGCAAGGAAGAACTGCTGAAAAGCGGTAACGTGACCAAGGCGGCTTACGACCAGTCTGAAACCAACCTCAAGAGCGCTGAAGCCGAGGCCGAACAGGCGCGCCAGCAATATGCCATCAGCCAGGAACGCCTCGATAAGGCCGTTCTGAAAGCGCCGTTTGACGGTGTGATCTCCAGTGTCGATGCGAAATCCTTTTCCAACATCTCACCCGGCCAGACGGTGCTGTCGCTCTATAGCGAAAACGCCTTCGAGGTAGAATTCAGCGTGCCTGCCACCGTGATCAACGCGCTCCACACCGGCGACCCGGCCAGGGTGGAAATTACTGATATTCCCAACACCTTCCTGCAGGGCCGGATCAAGGAGCTTGGGTCGCGCGCAGGGCAGGTGTCTGCCTTCCCGGCGGTGGTGTTGATCGAAGAAAACCATCCTGGCCTGAAGGCCGGGATGGCGGCGGAAGTGGCGCTGGATATCGGCCTGCTGATTGGCGAGGAAGGCTTCCTGGTGCCGGTGCATTGTTTTGCGCTTGAGGGCTCGGAAACGCTCCGCCGCGGCGAATCGATCCAGGATCATCAGGGCGGGCAGGCGCAGGTATTTGTGTTTGATCCGGCAACCTCAACCGTTCACACCCGCAACGTGCAGACGGCAGGCGTGCGCGAGAATATGATCATCGTCAGCAGCGGGCTTGAAGCGGGCGATATCATCGCCGCCGCGGGCGTCTCCTACCTGCATGACGGCCAGAAGGTTCGTCTGCTCGGCACTCAAGCAAACTAGGGGGCGGCCATGTCATTCCTGACCAAGTTCGGCCTCACCCGAAGCCGTTTCACCATGCTTCTGATGCTGGCGCTTGTGGCGTCCGGCTTCCTCCTTTATGTGGATTTCTCCAAGCGCGAAGCACCTGAAATCACCATTCGCACCGCGATTGTCGAAGCGCTTTATCCCGGCATGCCGCCCATCCGGGTGGAAAACCTGGTGGCCGAGAGGGTGGAGCGCAAGATCCGTGAAATCGCCGAGGTGAAAGAAATCCGCACGGTGCTGACCACCGGGCGTATGCGCACCTATGTGGACCTCAAGGATGAGGTGACCAACCTTGAACCCATCTGGCAGTCGCTCCGCGACAAGATGACAGATGTCAGCCGGGACCTGCCTGACGGTGCCTATGGGCCGTTCGTGAACACCGAATTCGGTGAGGTCTCTATCGCCTCCATTGCCATGACGGCGGAAGGCTTCAGCTACCGCGAGATGGAAGAAACCGCCAAGGACCTGCAGCGGCGGCTCTATACCGTTGACGGCATCTCCAAGGCGGAACTGTTCGGCGTTCAGGAAGAGCGCATCTGGCTGGAGCTGGACAGCCGCCGCCTGCAGGCCATCGGCGGCCAGATCAATGTGTTGATCGACGACCTGCAGAACCAGAATGTGGTGTTGCCGGCAGGGGAGATCAACGCCGAAGGCTCATCGATCCTCCTCGAATCCACCGGTGATTTCAAAAGTGTAGCTGAAATTGAGAATATGCTGACCCGCGCGCAGGGGTCTGAAGACTTTGTGCGTCTCAAGGACCTTGTCACCGTGCGGCGAGGCTATGAAAGCCCAGCCGACGCGAAGGTCTATTATAATGGCCGCCCGGCGGTCGTGGTGAGCGTGCAGATGCAACCCGGCTACGATATTGGCGACGTGGGCGAACGCCTGCAGGAAACGGTGCAATCATTTGAGGATGGCCTGCCCATCGGGTATGCGCTCAATTTTGCCACCTACCAGCCGGAGGAGGTTGAAAAGACGGTCGTGGGGGCGCTCAGTAACGTTGGGCAAACCTTCGCGGTGGTGCTCCTTGTGGTGCTGCTGTTCCTGGGGCTGCGCTCGGGACTGGTGATTGCTTCCATCGTGCCGTTCGCCATCATGTTCGCGCTTCTGGGCATGAGCGTGCTGGATATCTCACTCGAGCAGGTCTCGATCGCGGCGGTGATCATCTCGCTTGGCCTTCTGGTCGATAACGGCGTGGTGATTGTGGAAGACATTCTGACCCGGGTGGACGCGGGCGCCCGGCGGCGCGACGCCGCGCTTGAGGCGGGCAAACAGTATGCCGTGCCACTACTGGTGTCGTCGCTGACCACCATTTTCGCCTTCACGCCCTTCTTCCTGATCGACGGCGCCAAGGGCGAATATGCCTTCTCGCTCGGCGCCGTGTTGGCGCTGACGCTGATCGGGTCCTGGATTTCGGCCATGTATTTCCTGCCGCTGATTTCCGCCAAGTTCCTGAAGAAACGCACCGAAGGCCCGGAAGGCGAAGCGGTTGAGGTGGATGAGGTGATCCCGGCCTATGCCCGTTTCTATGAAAAGCTGTTGAGCCCCATGCTGCGGGCGTCGGCGCTGGTAATCGTGGCGGTGTATGGCCTCGTGTTCATCATGATGCAGCTGTTTTCCACGCTGCCGAACGAGATGTTCCCGGAAAGCGACCGGTCTGAGGTGCTGATCTATCTGGATATGCCGAAAAGCGCGCACTTTGAAGCCACCGAGCAGATCGCGCTCGCGGTTACCGACTGGATCGCGGATGAGGCCATCAATCCCGAAGTGAAGGACCAGATTGCCTATATCGGGCAGGGCGGGCCACGCTTTTACCTCAGCCTCAACCCGATCAACCCGTCGCCCTCCAAGGCCTTCATTCTGGTGAACGGCAAGACGCCGGAACAGTCGATCGAGTTCGCCGAGCGCGCCAAACGCTATTTCTACGAAAATGTCCCGGACGCCCGCTTCACCATCAAGCGGCTGGCCATGGGGGCCAGCGAAAGCGGCCTGGTGGATATTGAAATCTCGGGACCCGACCATGAGAGGCTCCTGACCCTGGGGCGCGGCGTTGAGGAGATTTTCGCCAAGGTGCCCGGCATCATGCAGAATGAGACCGACTGGGGCGAAAAGCTGGTCAAGATGGTCATCGACGTGGACCAGGACAAGGCCCGTAGGCTTGGCATGTCATCCCAGACGCTGGCCCAGAACCTGAACGCCTATTTCGACGGCTTTGAAGTCTCCACCTACCGCGATGAGGACAGCACGATCCCGATCATGCTCAGAGCGCTTGAAGAAGACCGCGACAGCCTCGAGGACCTGCTGAACATCATCCTGCCCGCCGGCGGCAATGTGGTGCCGCTGGAGCAGACGGCGGTCCTCAGGCCAACGCTGGAATATAGCCAGACCTGGCGCAAGGACCAGGAACGCACCATTACCGTGACCGGCAAAAGCTCCCTGTTCACGGCGGACCACCTGTATGACTATGTCAAAGACGACATCGCCAAGCTCGGTATCACCGGCGACTATAAGATGAAGATCGGCGGCGAGATTGAAGAAAGCCAGGAAATCTATGGTGACCTGGGCGCCGGCCTGCCATTCGCGGGCCTTCTGATGGTGCTGGCGGTGATGTTCCAGTTCAACAGCCTGCGTCGCACCGCCATCATTTTCATGAGCGTGCCTCTGGTGCTGGTGGGCGTACCTGTTGGGCTGATGGTGCTGGGCCAGCCCATTTCCTTCTTCGCCATGCTCGGGCTGATCAGCCTGGCGGGTATCGTGATCAACAACTCCATCGTGCTGGTGGACCAGATTGATATCGAACGCGCTGACAAGGGCCTGATAGATGCCATCACCAAGGCGGCGGGCATGCGGCTCAGGCCCATCCTGCTCACAAGCATCACGACCGTGATCGGCCTTGTGCCCTTGTATCTGTTCGGTGGCCCTTTGTGGGAGCCGCTGGCGGCGGTGATGATGTTCGGGCTGGCATTCGCGTCTGTCCTGACGCTCTTCTTCGTGCCAGCAGCCTACTTCCTGCTGTTCCGCAAGGAAGCATAAAGGTTTCCAGTCAGCCGCCTGGCCTGAATCGGCGGCTGATTGGTCCTATGTTCTGCAGCCTAATTTCGGGCCGCAGATCAACAGTTTGTAATAAAATTTGCTAAACTGGTCCTGTTTGGGACATTTTATGACGTGACTTTGTGGCGATTTCTGCTACAAAGGCGCCAATTGACAGCGGTGTCAAAACTTCAAAGATGAGGATTTCAGTATGTTTGATCATCCATCCAAGGGCAAAGGCGAAGCAAGACGGGAACACCTTTCGGCGGCGTTCGATATTGCCGACGCGCTGATGGAGGGACGTCAAACACTCGAGGATCTGTCGGCAGACCTGGCGGCGCGCGGCAAGCCCTGTCTGGATGATCGGCTGTCGCGACTTGCGCGCCAATGGTCGGCGGTGCCGATGAAGGACAATCTGGCGCGCCTGGCTGCGCTGGTGGAAAAAATCGCGACGAACGCAGACGGCAGCCGCAAACCGTTTGATGAGTTCCAAGCGCTGGTGGAAGACGAGGTGGCAGGCTTCGTGGTGACCGCTCACCCGACCTTCTCCTTGTCTGACACGGCCTGGACCTACGCCAAGGCCTATATGGGCGCGGTTGCGGACGGCGAGCAGGCGGTGCAGACCGCCACAGCCAACCTGGATGTGGGCACGGTGCATCCAACCACGTCACCGACGCTCCATCAGGAGCTGGATTACGCCGGCCTTGCGGTTGGCAACATGCGCCGGTCTGTGCGCACGCTGTACCGTGTGATCTTCACCGAAGCCGCCAAGCTGTATCCGGATGAATACCGGTCCTTGCGCCCGCGCCTTGCCACCATTGCAAGCTGGGTGGGCTTTGACCTTGACGGCCGGACAGATATTGATTGGTCCTTGGGCCTCCTGTTCCGCTACCGCTCGGCGCTGGCGGGCCTGGATGCCTGCCTTGGCCAAACCAGCGGTGTCAGGTTCGAGGGCGAGGCGGTCGAGCACTGGACAACCATCCGCGCGGGCTTTGAAGACCTGCGCGCCTGTTTCGAGCTCGGGGCCCGCACGCTTGAAGAACACCAGAACAGCGTTGACGGCAGCAGCAAAGGCCTGGGCAAGCTGAACCAACTGGCGGTCGAGAACCAGTCTCGCAAGGAAGCAGCGGTTGAGCGCATTGGTACGGCGTTTGAAGCGCTTCTCGCCCTTGAGCTTGAAGACGACGCCTGGTGTGGGGCCGCGACGCTCTACAGCGAATGGCGCGCCATCGGCATGGGCCTGTCGCACATCCATTTCCGGCTTAATGCAGCCCAGCTCCATAACGCCATCTCGGCGGAAATCCAGCTGACCAAATCGCCGGACCAGTCGGCCATGCGTCGCCACTTCCTGGCCGCGATTTCGGAAAAGCTGCATCAGGTCGAAACCAAGACAATCCATTATGGCACCCTGTCGCGCGAACAAACCACGGCGCGGCGCGTGTTCATGCTGGCCGCCCAGTTCCAGAAGCACTTTGATGCCACCACGCCCATCCGCATGCTGGTGGCGGAATCCGATACGCCCTTCACGCTGCTGACCGCGCTATATTATGCCAAGCTGTTTGGCGTTGAAGACCATGTGGAGATTTCCCCGCTGTTCGAGACTGCCGTAGGCCTTGAGCGCGGTGACCGGGTGATTGCCGAACTGGTCGACAACCCCCACTTCCTGGCCTACATCCGCAAGCAGGGCCGCTTCTGCCTGCAGCTCGGCTTCTCGGACAGTGGCCGCTATATCGGCCAGCCGGCTGCGACGCTGGCGATCGAGCGCTTCAAACTGCGCCTGATCCGGCTCTGGAAAGCGCGCG
Organism: Kordiimonas lacus; assembly: GCF_001550055.1. Classification (GTDB taxonomy): domain Bacteria; phylum Pseudomonadota; class Alphaproteobacteria; order Sphingomonadales; family Kordiimonadaceae; genus Kordiimonas; species Kordiimonas lacus. The sequence goes on along the minus strand of NZ_LRUA01000003.1, from coordinate 657,393 downwards.
GGCTTGAAGACGTGCAGCTCTTGTTCTTTGATACCCACGGCGAAAGCGTGGGCCGGGGCGCCTTTCCCGAAAGCCTGAAGAAGCGCTTCCTCTATACCCACCCACCACGGGTGCGCCAGCAGCTGGCCACTTTGGGTCGGCCTGAAAAGCATGAGGTCAGCTTCCAGGGCGGGGAGGGGTATCTCTGGTTCCTGGCGGAAGAAACGGCGCTTGCGTCCCTGACCGACTTCCTTGAGGTGCGTTTCACGGACTATGACGCCAGCAATGACAAATTCTATGACGAAAAGGGCTGGTCGCTGGATTTCTTCCTGACGCTGGTGGAGTACCAGAACCACCTGACGGACCATAAAGGTTATGTGCGCCTGATCGACAGCATCGGCCGCAGCCTCTTGTTCCCGACCGGGTCACGGTCGCTCAGGCGCCAGGGTGGCGGGGCTGTGCACCAGCGGCTTGACCGCATCAGCCAGATCCGCGCCATCCCAAACAATGCGGTCCTGCAGCAGCTGGGCTATCTGGCCAACAGCTGTGGCGGTTTCGGCACTGCCATCGCGCGCTCGCCAGACCTGTTTGAAGCCATTCACAGCCAGTCGGACCGGCTGAAGATGGTCACCAGCCTGGCGGTCAATGCGCTGGCGCGCTCGGACGTGGGCGTGATTGAAGCTTATGCAAAGCTCCTCAGCCCGGGCTATTGGCTTGACCGCGCCGACGAGGTTTCCGATGTCGGCCGCCGCGAACAGCTCCGCCGCCTGTCGCGGCTTCTCGAGGGCCTGTTTGAAAGCGACAGCGTTGACGCCTGCATCCGCAAGCTCCGCCGCGACGCCGGCACCCTGACAGACTGCGTGCAGGACGAGGGCGTGATGGCCGCGTTCGATAGCGCATCCCCGGACGCGGAACTGTTTGAGCTGCACCAAATCAGGATCGGCCTCATTCAGTATATCTTCCTCAAGGCCATGGAAATCCCGCGCTTCAGCAGCCGGTTCGATGTGTCGCTTGAGGATGTGCTTGTGGAACTGCTCCATCTTGAGGTGGACGATACGGTCACGCAGCTCAGGAAGATCTTCCCGGAATCGCCAGTGAGGAACGATGACGAGCAGTTCGGCGAAGAGACGACCTATGAAGGCAGTGCATCATCGGGCTATGAGGACGCGCACCGGAATATCTTCGACAAGATCGAGCAAGCCTACGCCCAGGTGCTGGAAATCAGCGGCCTGATCGCGCTAAAGGCCGGCGCGTTCGGTTAGAAAATCTCGTCATGCCGGGGCTTGACCCCGGCATCTCTATCCAATTTATCCTGAGAAAGATACCGGGGTCCATGCCCCGGTATGACATCTGGGGCTAGGCCGTCGAGGGGCGCTCGATCAGCTCGGGTACGAACTCGGCTGTTGTGGTTTGCACTTCGCCTTCCGCCAACGCCTGCGGGCGCATCTCGGCAATCAGCAGCATCATGGCCTGGCGGGCGATCTCGCCAATCGACTGGGCGGCGGTTGTCAGCGGCGGGCGGCTGTGCTGGCTGAAGGGACTGTTCTCGAACCCCGCGATGGCCACATCGCCTGGCACCGTGAGGCCGGATGTCTTGACGGCTGCCAGCGCGCCAGCCGCGATTTCATCGTTACAGCCGAAGATGGCGCTGGGGCGGTCGCTGCGTTCCATCAGTTTGGTCGCGCGCTCGAACCCACTGTCGAACGAATAGGCGCCGGGTAGCACCAGGCTGTCGTCGACGCTGATGCCGTGGGCCTTCAGGGCTTCCTTGAATCCGGCGCGACGTTCGGGGGTGGAAAGGTGTTCCTCTTCGCCCGACAGGAAAGCAATCCGCGTGTGGCCATGGTCGATCAGATGCTCGGCCACGCTTCTGGCCGCTGCGCGGTCATTGACATACACGCAGGGTGCCTTGCCTTTGGGCGGCTCGGAGGCAGAGATGATGCGCACGAAATGGATGCCGTGTTCCGCGAGTGCATTTGTGATGGCTTCATTTTCCGACACCGGCGGCGCGATCACGAGCCCTGCCAGCCGGGAATTGTTCACCAAGTCGCACAGTTCCTGCACGATGCCGTCATGGGCGGCGTCGCACGGGTGAATCTGCAGGCTGTAGCCCATTTCGCGGCAGGCCTTCAGCACGCCTTCCTGCACATCCACCACATAGTAGGGGTTCGGGTTATCATAAACGAGCCCGATGGCGTATGACTTGTTGCCGCGCAGGTTCCGGGCCGACATGTCCGGCTGATATTTCAGGTCGTCGATCACAGCCCGCACTTTCTTGCGGGTGGCTTCCTTCACTGTGGGCTCATTATTGATGACGCGCGAGACGGTCTTCAGCGATACCCCAGCAACGCGGGCAACATCTTTGATCGTGGCCTTGGACAAAACGCAGCCTTTTCTTCCCTAAGGGGCATTCCATCTGCCCGAATTTCAAAAGGGCATCTGGTGCCCGATTCTCCCCCGGTTTGATCCGGAATGCTTGTAAAATTCGTTATGACCCGGCCTGACTGAATAGTCAACGTTGTCATGTTGACCAGAAGGTCAGGAATCCGGGATTCCGAGAGGATTCAATCAGTTAATAATGATAACGATGTCAGAAAAATGACAACGTGAACATTTTTTTATAAAAAGCTATGGACAACGTTGTCATTTTATATCATGAAAAGATGGCTCTGTGAGGCCTTCCCGGGGAAGCGAGCTTGTCTCCTTCCCCACCCCTTCCGGGGAGTGAGGTGGCCTGAGCAGAAGATGAATTGGGGGTCGTAGGTCGTTTTTGGTGTTTTTCGACCGGACCCGATGAGCCTGGGGAGGGTATGTGTTTGAGTATTGGTTTAAATATATCCGCTGCGCGGGACCGGAGGCTGGGCATGGTTGAACAGGCCCCCGTTGTCGCCGCGGATATCGGTGGCACCCACTCCAGGCTCAGCTTAATTGCACGGGCTGACCGCACGGCGCGCCCGCTGACGGTGCGCAAGTACCATAAGTATCGCAACGCCGACTATCCCGACCTGGATGCGATCCTGGACGATTTCCTGTCCGGTATGAACGCGAAAGAAATTTCCGGCGCATCGATTGCCAGCTGTGGCTATTTCATCGGCGACGACCTGATCGCCGCCAATATGCCCTGGCGCGTGTCGCTGGCGGATGTGCGCAAGAAACTGGGTCTTGCTGAGGTCTGCGCCATCAATGATTTTGTCGCCGTGGCTTACGGCACCCAGTATCTGAACCCTGCTGATGTGCTGGTGCTGAACCGCCGCGCGGTGCGCCCCGAGCGCGGCGCCGTGGCCGTGATCGGCCCGGGCACCGGCCTTGGGGCTTCGGTTCTGATCCAGGGGCCGGCGAGCCCCGCGGCACTGAATACGGAAGCCGGCCAGGCCTCCTTCGCGCCAGAGACAGACCTTGAGATTGAGATCTACAAGGCGCTCCGCGCCAAGCTCGGTTTTGTGTCGGTGGAGCATGTGCTGTCGGGCCCCGGGCTTCTGAACCTTTATCAGGCGCTGGCGACGGTCTCTGGCCGCGCGGCGGTGCTGACCACGCCTGAAGCCATTTCGGAGGCCGCGCTTGGCGGCAAAGACAAGGATGCCGCTGAGACGCTGGCGCTCTTTTGTGAGCTGCTTGGCAGTGCCGCAGGCAATTTTGCGCTCAGCTACGGCGCGCGCGGCGGCCTGTATCTCGCGGGCGGCATCCTGCCGAAAATCAGAGAATTTTTGATCGAAAGCCGGTTCATGGACCGCTTCACGGCAAAGGGCGACATGCGCCCTTTTCTGGAGGCGATCCCCGTGAACCTGATCGAACACGGTCAGCTTGGCGTCATTGGCGCGGCTGGCTGGTACATGGATTCGCTTAGTTGCTCATCATAAGCCATGAAAAACGAAAGAGGGCACTGATGCGAAGGGAGATAAAGAAGGCCAAAAACAGGGCGGCTGTGATTGCAGCGCCAGCGGCCGCTCAAAGGTTGGGAACCAGGAGGAAAAAATGAGTTTCACCAAACGTACGCTTTACCGCTCGGTAAGTGCGATTGCTCTGGCAAGTGTCGCCATGGCTGCGCAGGCTCAGGAGAGCCAGGACAGCGGGATGGAAGAATTCGAAGAGATCACCATCACGGGTATCCGTGGTGCTCTGCGCCAAAGTCTTGAGACCAAGCGCGCCAGCTATGCCATCGTGGATGCGATCTCTGCGGAAGATATCGGTAAGTTCCCGGACAAGAACGTGGCAGAATCCCTGCAGCGTATTTCCGGTGTCACCATCCAGCGCCAGTTCGGCGAAGGCCAGGGTGTGGCCATCCGCGGCGCCAGCCAGAATATGACACTGACCACGCTCAACGGCCAGAATGTGGCTTCCACCGGTTGGTTCGTGTTCGAGCCAGCACGCCGCAGCTTCAACTATTCGCTGCTGCCGTCTGAGCTTGTGGGCAACATCGAAGTTTATAAATCGTCGCAGGCTGACCTGAATGAAGGCGGCGTTGGCGGTACCGTTGTGATCAACACCCGCAAGCCGCTTGAGATGGACGACCTGTCGATCTATGCATCGGCTGAAGGCGCCCACACCAACGACAGCGGCGAGATTGACCCGCAGCTTTCCGGCCTCGTGAGCTGGAAGAACGAACGTGGCAATTTCGGCGTGCTGATGTCTGCCGTTTACCAGCGCCGCCAGATGCAGCGCCAGGGTAACGAAGCATTCTGGGAATGGGGCGCAGGCCCGGTTGCGTTCGAGCAGGACCGCAAGCGTCGTGCCTTCAACACCACCGTGCAGTTCGAGCCAACAGACGCCCTGACGCTGACCGCCAACTGGGTGGACATGCAGATGAAAGCAGACAACACCAACTATGCCCTGTGGCTGACCCAAGGCAACACGTCCTGGTCTGGTGTTGATGTGCCGGAAAACTGCCTGCAGAATGCAACACCTGTGTGCGGCCCGCTTGGCGTGGCCTACTATCAGGCGCGTCCCCGTGAAGCGACCATGAAATCCCGCGTGTATGATTTCGATGCTGAGTATCGTGGCGACGGCTATCAGGTGGATTTCCAGATCGGCAAGACGACGTCTTCCGGCGGCACGGACTTCGAGATGGTTCTCGAGGACGGCACGGGCGGCACAGCCATTCCTGGCGGCACCTACGATTTCACAGGCGGCAACCAGACATGGGATACGGCGTCGTTCGACATCACATCCTATGATCCCGGTTCCCTGGTGATGGGTACAGGTTCGGCCTTCAACAAGACGCCGAAGACCGACGAAGAGTTTTATGCGCAAGCCGACGTCGAATATGACGTGGATCTGGGCCTGATCAAGTCGATCAAGACCGGCCTTCGCTATGCCGACCACAACACCACCAGCCGTCAGTATATCTTCAACCAGGAAGCTGGTTTCGATCCGCGCATTTCCACAAGCGGCCTGAATGCGGGCCTGATTGATGTGGGTGCGGGCGACTATCAGATCCTGCGTATCGACGCTGATGCGGTGAAGGATTGGGCCAAGGCCAGCATCACCGGTGAAGCAACCGAGATTCTGGGTGCCTACAGCGAAATCGACGAAAAGAACACGGCCGCCTACGTTATGGCCACGTTCGAAGGCGACGGCTTCCGCGGTAACGCCGGTGTACGCTATGTGCACACCAGCGCCACCAGCACCTACTATCTGAACAACCAGCTGACGTCCACGAACGCCAAATATTCCCAGTTCCTGCCAAGCTTCAACGTGGCGATGGACCTGAAGGAAGATCTGGTTCTGCGGGCTTCTGCTGCACGGGTGATGACACGCCCACAATATGTGGACATGTATGTGAACCCGAACGTTGTCGGCGCGAATGACGACCTGCCGGACAACCAGTTCTGGATTGTTGGTAATGTGGGCCTGAAGCCTTTCATCTCCGACCAGTTCGATGTGTCGCTCGAGTATTACTTCGCTGAGGGTTCAATCCTGTCCGCAGGCTTCTTCCTCAAGGACGTGAAGAACTTCGTGTCGAACACCGAATATTCTGCAACAACGGCCGAAATTGGCTTCCCGGGCACGATGCGCGATACAGAGGTTCCGTTCGGCTGGACTGTTCAGGAAAAGATCAACGGCAAGTCGGCCAATATCAAGGGCTTCGAGCTGCAGTATCAGCAAGAGTTCGCGAACGGCTTTGGTACAGTACTGAACTATACCTACACCGACAGTGCCGCTGATGACGCCGATACCTTTACTGATGGCCAGGAAGTTCTCTCCGACGCGTCCAAGCACAGCTTCAACGCAACCGGCTACTATGAGAATGAAGACTTCCGGGCGCGCCTTTCCTACAACTACCGCAGCAAATATATGCTGCGTGAGACAGGCGCATACGGCAACCGTCTGCACAAGGCTTATGGCTCGCTGGACTTCAGCGCATCCTACTATGTCACCAGCCAGATTTCGGTGAATGTGGATGTGATCAATATCCTGGAGAAAAGCGCCAAGCAGTTCGGCAACAACGCAACGCCGACAGCCAACAGTGGCTTCACCGGTGGTTTCCCGCTCTATGAGTATGAAATGCCGCGCCGCATCCTGGTTGGTGTGAGCTTCAAATACTAAGGCTCGGAAAAAAGATTAGGGAAGGGGAGCAAGACTCCCCTTTTCCTGCAAATGCGATATAAGGAGCCGAACCTTTTATTGCATTTTAATTGTGGAGCGTAACCCGTGACCAATCTTGTAGCCCTGAATGTCGAGCAGCACGCCGACCTTAAAGTTAACGACAATATCGGTTTCGACCATGTCGCCAACCAGCATGTTGTGCCTGTTGTTGCGCACGAATTCGTTCAGGTTTCCACTGACGTGCCTGTTGTGTTTGTCAAGCATGCCGAGACCGGCCAGTTCCAGTCTGTGGCCATGCTGGGCCTGCAGCCAGGCGAAAACCTGCTGGTGAAAGACGGCAAGTGGCTGGGCATGTATATTCCGGGTATCGTGGCAACCTTCCCGTTCCGTCTGATGCCGACGCAGCATGACGAAACCCAGCTGATGCTGGCGCTGGATACAGATGCCAAGCAGGTTGGCAGTGAAGGCCAGGCCCTGTTCCTTGACGGCAAGGAAACCGATTATCTGACGAACCGCAAAGAGGCCATCACAGCCTATTTCGAGCACAGCCAGATCACCCAGGGCTTGATCCAGCTGATCGCTGAGCTGGACCTCCTGGTGGAGCGTAACCTGACGGTTGAAGTGAACGGCCAGCAGATCAACCTCAACGGCATTTATGTGATCGACGAGAAGAAGCTCAATGAGCTTGACGATGAAAAATCCCTCGACCTGAAGAAGCGTGGCGTCCTGCACGTGATTTACGCGCATCTGATTTCCATCAATCAGATCCGCCGGCTTGGCAAGCTCAAGAGCGAACTGGGCGAAAGCGAGGCGTAATGGCAGCAGGTGGCGGGCATGATACATTAATCAAACATGTGCTGGTCGTCGGCGGGGGAACCGCTGGCTGGCTGGCCGCCTGTCATCTGGCTAAAGCTTTAAGGTCTGCGGACGCTACGGGCGTCCGCGTGACCCTGGTGGAATCGGCTGATATTCCCACCATCGGTGTGGGCGAGGGCACTGTCCCTGCCATCCGAAAAAGTCTTCAGCATCTGGGCATCGATGAGGCGGATTTCATCCGCGAATGTGACGCCACTTTCAAGCAAAGCATCAAATTTGTCGACTGGCTGCACGCCCCGAACGGGACCAGCCATGCCTACCATCATGTGTTCGACTATCCGGCCAACAATGGGCTCGATCTGACGCCCTACTGGCTGATGGGCGGCGCGGGCAACGCATCCTTCGTGGATGCCGTGTCGGTGCAGGGGCAGGTGTGTGACGCGGGGCTCGGGCCCAAGGTGATGACCAACCGCCAGTATGAGGGGCTGACGAGCTACGCCTATCATCTGGACGCCGCCAAGCTTGCTGCCTTCCTGACCGGACATGCGACCTCAAAGCTCGGTGTTGAGCATAAACTGGCGAATGTCACGGACGTGGTGTTGGCCGAGGACGGATCGATCAAGGCGGTCACAACGGACGCGTTCGGCGACTTGGAAGCCGACCTGTTTGTGGACTGTACGGGCTTCTCGTCGCTTCTTCTGGGGCAGAAGATGGGGGTCGGGTTCATAGACAAGCGCGATACGCTGTTTGTCGACCACGCGGTGGCGGCGCAGGTGCCGTACACCAGCGCTGACGCGCCCATTCCGTGCCACACGATCTCGACCGCCAGGGAAGCCGGCTGGATCTGGGATATCGGCCTCACCGAGCGCCGCGGCACCGGCTATGTCTATGCCGCCGACTATACAGATCATGACCGCGCCGAAGCGGTGCTGCGGGACTATCTGCGCGAAAGCATCGGTGACGCGGCCGATGAGGTGGCCACCCGCCGCATCCCCATGCGCATCGGCTACCGCGAAAAATTCTGGGAAAAAAACTGTGTCGCCATCGGCATGAGCCAGGGCTTTGTCGAACCACTGGAGGCCACGGGCCTTTTGGTGTTTGACGCCACGGCGCGCATGCTGGCCGACCAGTTCCCGCCTACGCAAGCCGCCATGCCCTTGTTGGCCAAGCGCTTCAATGACCGGGTCCGCAACGCCTGGGACCGGGTGATCGACTTCATCAAGCTGCATTATTGCCTGTCGAAGCGGGATGACACCGCTTTCTGGCGCGATAACCGCGATGAAGCCAAGCTGCCGGAAGGCCTCAGGGAAAATCTGGCACTGTGGCGCACCCAGCCGCCGACCGTCTACGACTTCCCCAACAAGTTCGACGTGTTCGGGATCGAGAATTATCTTTATGTGCTCTACGGCATGGGGTTTGAAACCGACATGGCCCCGCTGGAGCACCGCTATACGGATACCGTCCTTGCGCGCGAGGACTTTGGCTATGTGCGCCAGATGGCAGACCAGATGACGGGCCAGCTGCTGCCGCACCGCACGCTGATTGACCGCATCAAGCAGTATGGCATCCAGAAGGTGTAGGCATGGAATCTGATACCAGAAAATCGATATTGGTTGCGGGTGGCGGGTCTGCCGGCTGGATGACGGCGCTTTACCTGAACCGGCTGTTTAACCACGCGGAAAAGACGGTCGATATCACCGTGGTGGAAAGCCCCGACATCGGCATCATCGGCGTAGGGGAAGCCACGGTCCACAGCGTGCGTTTCTTCTTTGCCGCTATGGGGCTGGATGAAGCCGAACTGATGCGCGAGACCAACGCGACGCTGAAGCTGGGCATAATGTTCAGGGGCTGGATGAAGCCGGTGGACGGCGAGATGCACCAGTATTTTCACCCGTTCGAGCACCAGCGGCTGGGGCGCGTGCTGGATATTTCCAGTATGTGGTTCCTCTCGGGCCGCGCGGCGACTGAGCGTTATGACGAAGGCGTGTGCCTGTCTGCCGAAATGATCAAACGTGGGCACGGGCCCAAGGGGCCAAACACCCCCGCCTATCAGGGCGTGGTGCCCTATGGCTACCATCTTGATGCGACGCTTCTGGCGCGCTTCCTGCGCAAAAAGGCAGTTGAGGCGGGCGTGGTGCATGTGGAAGCCACCATCGACGATATCGATGTGGCGGGCGAGACGATCACCGCGATCCATACCAACACCGGCCAGAGCTTCAGTGCCGACTGGTATATCGACTGCACGGGTTTCCGGGGCCTGCTGATTGACAAGGTGGCGCCTGATAATTGGGACAGCTTCGAGGACGCCCTGCCGTGTAACCGCGCGGTCGCGCTACAGCGGGAGCTCGCGCCCGGCGAAGCCCCGAACCCCTATACGGTTGCAACGGCGCTGAAGAACGGCTGGGCCTGGCAGATTGACCTGACGAACCGGCAGGGCACGGGCTACGTTTATGACGGCAACCGCATGACCGCGGATGAGGCCGAAGCGGAGCTGCGAGATTTCCTGGGGCCACAGTCACGCGTGCTCAAATCCACGCACCTGAAGATGCGTATCGGCTGCCGTAAGCGCTTCTGGGTCGGCAATGTGATCGCGACTGGTCTCGCGGGCGGCTTTATCGAGCCGCTGGAGTCCACCGGCCTGCATCTCATTAACCTGGCGGCGGGACTGATGGGCACGCACTTGGCCGGCACCGCGCCAACGGACGACAGCCGCGAGAGCTTCAACCGGCTGATGCGCGGCTTCTACCAGGACCTGAAGCAATTCATCGTGCTGCATTATTGCCTGACGAACCGCGACGACACAGCTTTCTGGCGCGCGGCGCCCCAGACGGTGGAGCATACCCCGTGGCTGAAGGCGCAGCTTGAGGTATGGAAGCACAAGGTCTGTGAATATCACGACCTGGCGGGGGCTTTCTCCACCACCTTCACGGACGAGAATTACCGCTACATCCTATACGGCATGCAGCATACGCCCACCCTTGGCCTCGTGGCCGATGGGGCAGAGAGCGACCGCATGTTCAGCCAGCTCCGCCAGATGCAGGAGAACGCCTGTGCGCTCACGATGACGCACGCGGACTATCTGGCAAAGCTGAACGGTACAGCGGAACAGAATTTGGAGGCGAAAGCCTCCGCATGAATGGCAGCGAACCCGGGCTCGGTTATCTCCCGTCCGGGTTCACTATCCATGACAGTCCTTCGGGACTGGTTATTGGGGAACTGGGGCGGCACGGGCAGTGGCCCGTGTCAGCCCCGCTTTTTTCCCATGCAACAGAATTCAGGGCCGGGGAGGCCCAAAAGGTCGCGCATGAGCGGCGAGGGTAAAGGGTGGAGACTATGGTGAAGAGTTTGTTTGGCGGTATCGCAGTGGCATCCTTGTTGGCGCTGGCTGGCTGTGGGCAGGACAGCGCGCTTGAGACGACTGACAAGGCGCCGGCGCCGCAGGTGATCCCGGTGCCCGCGAAGCTTTCGTATGGTAACGAGGGCATCATCATGCCAGAAGTTGCGCGGGTTTCCACACCAGACAGCGCGCTTTTCGACCAGTTCGCCGTTTTTGTGAACGGCTACACCGGCGCGTCGCTTGAGCGGGTCGGCGGGCAGGCGGATATCCGTTTTGTCAAAGCCCCCATGATCCAGGGCGATGAAGCTTACCGCATCAATGTTGACGCGACCGGTGTGACGGTCAGTGCGTCTGCGGACGCTGGCCTGTTTTACGGCGCCATGACACTGGCGCAGATGCTGGACGGCGCACCTGAGGGTTCGCTGGCGCCACTCGCGATCGGCACCATCGAGGACGCCCCCCGCCTTCAGTGGCGCGGCGCCATGCTGGATGTGGCGCGGCATTTCCGCTCGAAAGAGTTCATCAAGAAATTCCTCGACGTGATGGCAGCGCACAAGCTGAATGTCTTCCACTGGCATATGACGGACGACCAGGCCTGGCGGCTTGAGATCAAGAAATATCCGAAGCTGACGGAAGTGGGCGCATGCCGCGTACCGGCCGGTGACGGGCCGGACGCAGACATTGACGAAGCCACGGGCGAAGCCCGGCTTTACTGCGGCTTCTACACCCAGGATGATGTGCGCGAGATTGTGGCCTATGCCGCCGAGCGCCATATCACGGTGATGCCGGAAATTGACCTGCCAGGCCACGCCACAGCGGCTATCAAGGCATACCCGGAACTCGGGACCGCGCCCCTTGAAGGCGACATGTCCGACTGGGGCATTTTCCAGAACACTTTCAACCTGGAAGAAGGCACCATCACTTTCCTCGAGGATGTGATGGACGAAACGCTTGAGCTGTTCCCGTCGGAATTCATCCATATCGGTGGTGACGAGGTGGCGACCAGGCAGTGGTCGGAAAGCGCCCGCATCAGGGAACGCATGGCGGAACTGGGCATTGATGATGTTCATCACATCCAGGCCTATTTCACCCGCCATTTCGCCAATTATTTGGACGCGCGCGGCAGGCGGTTGATCGGCTGGGACGAGATTTTGGAAGGTGGCTCTATCGGCAATTCGGCCATTATGTCGTGGCGTGGCACCAAGGGCGGCATCGAGGCTGCGAAGGCCGGGCGCCAGGTGGTGATGGCGCCCTCGAGCATCTATTACACAGACTACCGCCAATCAGACAGCCGGCATGAACCACCGGGCCGCGAACATATCCAGACGCTTCAGGATGTCTATGAATTCGAACCGGTCTCGGAGGAGCTGACGGTGGACGAACAGAAGGCCATCCTGGGCGCCGAGATGACGATCTTTTCGGAGCATATGCGTACGCCGGAACGCGTCGAGCATATGGCCTTCCCGCGCCTGGTCGCCATGGCCGAAAGCGTATGGTCTGACCCTTTGAAAAAGGATTTCGATGCGTTCGCAAAACGGCTTGCCCCGCATATGGCGCGGCTGAAAGCGCTCGGTATCCGCCCGGCCGATAGCGCCTTTGCGCCAAAGATTGTTGTCGAGAAAGGCGAAGGCGACGCCCGCACGGTCACGCTATCAAGCCAGACAGGCGTTGGCATCTTCCGCTACACGCTGGATGGCAGTGGGCCAACGGTGGATGCCGCCCTTTATGAAGGACCGATCAACGCAAGCGCGGGCCAGACCGTGAAGGCTGCTGCTTTCTGGAATGGGGAGGTGCTTTCCGGCGTGCGCACCCGCGCGCTTGATGCCGTCAGCCTCTCGGAGCGCACGAGTGATGAGCTGGCGCTGTGCTCCAAATGGCTGTCGATCAAGCTGGATGACGACTTCCCGCGCGACGGGGACCGCGCCGCCATGCTGGTGGATATCATCCAGCCCTGCTGGATGTATGACGTGCCCGATATGGCGGGCGTGACCGGCATTGAAGTGGCTGTCGGCAACCTGCCTTATAATTTCCAGATCGGCGACCAGATCAATGATGTGATCCTGAAGCAACCGGAAACCGACGTGGGTGAGATCGTGATCTTTAAAAACAGCTGCGACACGGGCGAGGAAGTGGCGCGCCTGCCGCTCGCACCGGCCACGAACAGCTTCGGCATCACCACGCTGACGGCATCGCTTGACGCGCCGGACGCGAAGGCCCTCTGCTTCCACGTGGCGGCCAGCCACTATGAACCGATCTGGGCCATCGACCGCGTGCGGCTGACCCAGGATTAACTGCCCGTCAGTCGCATGCATGAAAGGCCGTCTTCTCCCAGGCGGCCTTTTTTTAGCTTTGCATTATCACAGCGAAGCCACCATAGATCATGCGTTTGCCGTCAAACGGCATGGGCATATTCTCGGGCGTCATGCGCTCGTCTTCCATCATTTTCTGCCAGCCGGCGTCGCGTGTCGCCTTGTCGGGCCAGGTAATCCAGGAAAAGACAACTGTTTCGTCGCCTTTCTTCTGCACGGCCATGGGGAAGCTGGTGACCTCGCCGTCCGGTACGTCATCGCCCCAGCATTCCACTACCGATTGAGCGCCGAATTCCTTGAAGAGCACGGACGACTCTTCAGCATGCTTCTTGTAAGCATCCTTGTTGGCTATAGGTACAGCCGCTACGAAACCGTCTACATAACTCATGATGTCCTCCTCGCTGCATAATGTTGAGGTATCAGCCTAAATATGTTTGCGGCAGGGCGCAACTTGGCCTTTTTTCTTGGGGAATGGGGGGCAGGGGCGTATAGAAAACGCAAACCAAAATTGAGGATACCCGCATGAGCGATCTGCCACCCTGCCCGAAATGCAACAGCGCCTATACCTACGAAGACGGCGCGCTGATGATTTGCCCCGAATGCGCGCACGAATGGTCGCCCGCGGCGGATGCGGCAGCGGCAGATGCAAACGCGGTGCGCGACAGCGTCGGCAATATTCTGCAGGACGGTGACGATGTGACGGTGATCAAGGACCTGAAGGTGAAGGGCAGCTCATCCGTTGTCAAAGTGGGCACCAAGGTCAAGGGCATCCGTCTGGTGGACGGCGACCATGACATTGACTGCAAAATCCCGGGCATCGGCCAGATGGGCCTCAAGTCCCAGTTCGTGAAAAAGATATGAGCGCCTTTCGTCATTCCCGCGAAGGCGGGAATCCATGAACACAGGACGGGCAAGCATTTATTGGGCGGCTGCCGTTTTGTGGATGCCGTTCCCTCGCGCCGGATGGCGCTCGCCCGGCATGACGGTGATAGTGAAAAGGCCGCAGCAGATGCCGCGGCCTTCGTGTTTGGGAAATGAATAAATCAATCCCGCTGTCGTTCTTTTACCAGCTGCGCATCTTGTGGCCCTTTAGGGCATAGAAGAGAATGTAGAGATAACAGGGCAGGCCGATCCAGTAGGCCGCCTGCATGTCGCCCATGCTGTGGGCCAGCTTGCCGAACGCGAGCGGCAAGACAGCACCGCCCGCGATGCCCATGATCAGAAGCGCAGACCCCTGCGCCGTGAACTTGCCAAGGCCGTCGAGCGCCAGCGGCCACAGGGCGGGCCACACCAGCGCATGCGCGAGGCCCATGAGGGCGACGAACATCACTGCATTCGGCACGGTGGGTACACCCGTCCAGCCGATCAGCACGTCCGCGATGGCGGTCGAGTCCGTTGAGCTCAAGACCGCGCCGAGGACACACAGCATGCCCGCGACGGCGGAGCCCAGAAGGGCTTGCTGCTGGCTGATGAATTTCGGGATGCAGGTCACGCCGATGATATAGCCAATCACCATGCACACCATCGTGTAGCTGGTGAGGCTGGCGAAGTTGGCGACCCCGATGTTTGAGCCAAAGAGGCCGATGGTGTCGCCTGCGATCACCTCCACGCCCACATAGGCGAACAGCCCGACGGCCCCCAGGATCACTTGTGGGAACGCGAGGATGCTGGACTTTTCGTCCTCACCTTCGGTCACTTCCTCTTCGGGGTCGATATGCGGCAGGTTGGAGAATTTTACCAGCCCGATCAGCGCCGTCAGGCCCACGGCCATATAGATGTAGGGCATCACCAATTTGTCCGCCAGCGCCTGCTTCTCCGCTGCCGTCGTGATGGTTTCGGGGTCGGCAAGGTCAGACAGCACAAGGGCTGTGAACACAATCGGCGCCACAACGCCCGCGCCCTTGTTGATCAGCCCCATGATGGAAATGCGCATGGCGGCGCTTTCCTTCGGGCCCACCATCACCACATAGGGGTTCGATGCCGTCTGCAGGATCGTGAGGCCTGTGCCCAGCACGAAAAGTCCGATCAGGAAGAACAGATAATAGCTGGTTTTGGCCGCCGGAATGAACAGCAGCACGCCCACCACCATGATTGCTAGCCCCAGGGCCATACCGTTGCGGTAGCCGGTTTTTTCCAGCACCTTGGCCATCGGGTAAGCCATCACCGTATAGGCGATATAGAAGGCGAAGGTGACGAACAGCGCCTGAAATTCGTTCAGGTCACAGATGATCTTGAGGAACGGGATCAGGGACCCGTTCAGCCAGGTCACAAACCCGAAAATAAAGAACAGCACGCCGATGATGATCATCGGTATCAGGCTGCTGCGGTGTCCGCCCGCCGGCATTGTTGTATCCACCATTTGTTCCTCCAAAACTATCCCTTTTGGGCGATGCCTGCGAAGGCCTCACCGTTGATCCAGACCTCTGTGACCTGGTCTTCCCCATCCAGCACGCATAGGTCGGCCCTCATGCCTGCGCGGATGTCCCCTATCTCATGCTCCAGCCCCAGAAAGCGGGCGGGGCTCCTTGATGCCATGCGTACAGCCGTATCGAGTGGCACCCCCATCAGTGCCACGGCGTTGCGCACGGCTGACGCCATATCAAGGTCAGACCCTGCCAGCGTGCCGTCTGGCCCCGTGCAGCGGCCGTTCTCGACTGTGATCGGCAGCCCCTGCAGGGTGAAATTCTTATTTGCCGCCCCCACGCTGGGCATGGCGTCGGTCACCAGCATCAGCTGGTCGGCGCCCTTGGCATAAAGGGCCGTGCGCAGGCTGGCGCCGTGTACATGGAAGCCGTCAGCGATCAGCCCCGCGAACGTCATGCGGCTGTCGAGCGCCGCCCCCACCACACCCGGCGCGCGGCTTGTCATCGGCGTCATGGCGTTATGAAGGTGGGTGAAGCCCGTGAGGCCTGCTTTGATCGCGGCCATGGTTTCCTCATAGCTCGCCGCCGTGTGCCCGGCGGCCACAATCACGCCCGCGTCCACAAGGCGCGCGACCAAGTCTGGTGTCGTGCATTCGGGCGCCAGCGTCACCAACGTCTTCCCAAACTTGAGGCTGGAAAGCAGCTTGACGGCGTCCGCGTCCAGCGTGCGGAATTTGTCGGCATTATGGATGCCCTTGCGCGCGCCGC
Source organism: Kordiimonas lacus (assembly GCF_001550055.1). GTDB lineage: Bacteria > Pseudomonadota > Alphaproteobacteria > Sphingomonadales > Kordiimonadaceae > Kordiimonas > Kordiimonas lacus. Next base: position 641,278 of record NZ_LRUA01000003.1, on the reverse strand, counting down.
TCAGGAACGGGCCTTCGATATGGATGCCGATGATGCCCGGTACGCCCGCCTCAATCGCTGCGTCCACGGCCTCAATCGCCTTGGCCACGACATTCAGATCATCGCTGATCAGGGTGGGCAGCATGCTCGTGGTGCCATAGGCGCGGTGGGCTTCGGCGATTTTGCGGATGCCCTCAACCGTTGGCGCATCATTCAGCAACACACCACCGCCACCGTTTACCTGGGTGTCGATAAAACCGGGCACCAGCTTGTGCCCGGTGATGTCAACTATCTCGACGGCATCAAACGGTTCGCCCGGCATGAGGACAGCCAGAATGCGGCCGTTCTCAATGAGTGCCGTGGCGCCCTTGTGCCACAGGTTCGAGACCAGGATATCGCCGCCCTTGAGCGCGGTTCGCATCACACGGTCTCCGTCACTTTATTGAGGTGCGGGGGCTCGTCCGGGTGGTATCCGCGCGCGACCGACAGGCCGTTGGCCATGCGGTAGAAGCTCTGGATCATCAGGATCGGTTCGATGAAGGCATGCGCGCCCCTGACCACAGGCAGGCTGATGCCGCCTTCAAGCCCCGCACCGGCTGTCATCACCACGGCGTCGCGCGCGGCGAAATCCTTCACAAGGTCCTGAATGCCGTCGCGCGTCTCATCGCTTTGGCTCATCACCAGCACCGGGAAGCCCGCATTCACAATGGCCATCGGGCCGTGCTTCACTTCGGCGGCCGAATAGGCTTCCGCGTGCAGGCCACAGGTTTCCTTGAACTTGAGCGCGGCTTCTTGCGCCACGCCAAAGCCCACGCCCCGGCCAACGACAAAGAAGTTTCTGGCGTCCAACAGCTTCGCGGCAGCCGGTGCCCAGTCGCACGCCCATGCGGCGCTCAGGTTCAGCGGCAGGGTCTCAAGCGCGGTCAGAAGCTCACAGTCTTCCGTCCAGTGCGCCACCAGTTGCAGGATCGCTGTCAGGCTGGCGATATAGGTTTTGGTGGCCGCCACGCTTTTCTCCGGCCCCGCATGCATTGGCAGCACCACGTCCGCGATGGCGGCAAGCGGCGAGCTGGTTACATTGACAATCGCCACCACAAAGGCGCCCGCCTGCCGTGCGGCATCAGCGGTGCGCACCAGGTCAGGACTGGCGCCTGACTGGCTGATGGCAATAAAAAGCGTGCCCTCCAGCATTTGCTTGGCGGCGTAAACCGAGCTCACGCTTGGTGCGGCGCTAGAGACCAAAAGCCCGGCTTTGGTCTCGATCACATATTTGGCGTAGGTCGCCGCGTGGTCTGAGCTGCCGCGCGCGCAGGTCACGACTGCGGAAGGTTTGAGGCTGCGAAGCTTTTTGCCCAGCTCTTTCGCGATCAGGGTATTTTCCGTCAGTTGTTTCTGGACAACAGCGCTGGCGCTGCCGGCCTCTGAGAACATCAACGTGTCCTCTGGCAGCAGTTTTGTCATGGTGGTCATGTCTTCATACTCCTTACTCACGGCGTGCCTCACGCATGCAGTTCAGCGACAAAGTCATAGGCGTCGCCGCGGTAATAGGATTGCGTCAGTTCCACGGTTGTCCCGTTAGCCAGGAAACCGCGGCGTTCGATAAAGAGCCCGGCGTCGCCTTCCGAAACGCCTAACCGGGCTGCTTGCTCTGTGTTGAACTTGACGGCGCGCAGGCGCTGTAACGCGCGCACTGGGCGGCAGCCTGTTTCTTCAAGCGCCGTATAAAGGGACCCTTCCACCGGTCCGGCACCCGCCAGCGCGAAGGAGGGCACGATGGCGGTCTCCAGCGCCATGGGCGTGTCGTCGGCATAGCGGATGCGGGTAAAGCGGTGTACCTTGGTGCCGGGGCCGAGGCCGAGGCTCAGGCTTTCCTCAGGGGTGATGATGCCTTGTGAGCGGTCGATCCATTCGCTGCGGGCTTTCCAGCCGCGACCCGCCATGTCTTCCGAGAAGCTGGATAGGCGCGAGAAGGGCTTTTCAACCCGGCCGGCAATGAAGGTGCCTGCGCCGCGCCTGCGGTCAAGAAGGCCGTTTTCCACCAGGCCGTCCAGCGCTTTCCTGACTGTGATTCGGGACACCGCCATATCGGTGGCGATATCCCGTTCGGCCGGGAGCGCATCCCCCTTCGGCAGGGCGCCCTGCTCGATGGCGCGCTCAATCGCGCGCGACAGCTGCTGATACTTGGGCAGCGCCGTTGAAGTGTCCAGTTTGCCGATAACGTCTGAAAGCTGCATGCGGTCTTGTTCCCTGAAGGCTGGTGGGCTTGCGTCTGGCCTCTGTGGTATCATAGATATAATACCAATTAAATACCAAAAATGTATTTAGATACTTATAAATTTACTAATTAATTGAAATATAATGATAAAAATAACAGTACCAATGAATTGTCTTTTGAATTTGACACCGCTGTCAATTGAGCGTAGGGTCCGAGGCAAGTAATTTTTGGGAAGAAAACCATGCAAGATGTGTTCGATTTGGTCATTTTCGGTGGTGGCGGCGACCTGTCGCGGAGGAAGCTGCTGCCGGCTCTCTATTCCGGTTTTGTGGCGGGGCGCGTGTCGAAAGACAGTCGCATCTATCTGACCAGTCGGAAGGGTCTTGATGGCAGCACCGAGCCATGGCTGAAGGATGTGTTCAAGGAAACGCCCCCAGCGTGCGAGATGGACGCCAAGTCGCTCAAGGAATTCGCAGGCATGGTTCGGGTCATAGAGCTTGGCCTGGTTGACGGTGGCGCGGACTGGGAAGCGCTGAAGGACGCGCTGAAAACCGACGACGAAACCCGTCCGCTGGTGCATTTCCTGGCAATACCCCCAAGCCTGTTCACCAGTACCTGTGAGCTGTTGGGCGCCTATGGGCTTAACGGCCCGCGCGCTCGCGTCGTGCTTGAAAAGCCGCTGGGCCATGACCTTGAGAGCGCCCGGGCGATCAATGAGGATGTCGGGCGTTTCTTCCCGGAAAACCAGACCTTCCGGATTGACCACTATCTGGGTAAGGAAGCGGTGCAGAACCTTCTGGCGCTTCGTTTCTCCAATATCCTGTTCGAGGAACTCTGGAGTGGCCGCACCATCGACCATATCCAGATCACCATTGCGGAAAACCAGGGCGTTCAGGGCCGCAAGGGCTTTTATGAAGGCACGGGTGCCATGCGCGACATGGTGCAGAACCATTTGCTGCAGCTGCTGTGTCTTGTGGCGATGGAGCCGCCAGCCCGGCTGGAAGCCGACAGCATCCGCGAGGAGAAGCTGAAGGTCCTGAAGTCGCTCAAGAAGCTTGAGGGCGCGGACATCGACCGCAATGTGGTGCGCGGCCAGTATCAGTCTGGCGCCATGTTCGGCGAGGCTGTGCCCGGTTACGCCGAGGACGTGGAGCTCGAGAGCCCGTCCAACACCGAGACCTTCGTGGCCCTGAAAGCGCACATTGAGAACTGGCGCTGGGCCGGGGTGCCCTTTTACCTGCGCACCGGTAAGCGCCTGCCGGACCGGTTCGCCGAAATTGTGATCCAGTTCAAGCAGATCCCGCATTCGCCGCACCCGGGCTGGGGAACCAATATCAGCCCCAACCGTTTTATTATCCGCATGCAGCCGGAAGACCATCTGGCGCTTCGGATGATGGTGAAAAACCACTCTTCCGCCGACGAGAAGCTGAAGGAAGTGGAGATGAACCTGGACGTGACAGGCGACGATCATCTGCGACTTGGGCCGTATCTGCGCCTGATCCTGGATGCTGTGCGCGGTGACCAGAGCCTGTTTGTGCACCGCGATGAGGTAGAGCACGCCTGGCGCTGGGTGGACCGGATCATCGGCCACTGGGAAGCATCTGCCGAGCCGCCTGAAAGCTATCAGGCCGGGACCTGGGGGCCATATGAAGCCCATGACCTGATGACCCGCGATCGCCGCGAATGGTTCCATGAAACCAGCGGCAAGCGAAGCGGCAAGTGAGCGACGCGATGACAGAGGCCCACAAAATTGAATGGCGCACCTTTGAGACGCGCGAGCAGATGGTTGACGAATTGACGGAAGCCTGCTGCGAAGCGCTGATGCGCGGTATCAGGAAACGCGGCACCGCCAGTTGGGCGGTGTCAGGCGGGTCTACGCCCAAGCCTTTGTTTGAGGCCATGAGTGAGGCCGAGATCGACTGGGAAAACATTCAGGTGGCGCTGGTTGACGAGCGCTGGGTGGACACTGACCACCCACGCTCGAACGAGGCCTTCATGCGCGGCGCGCTTCAGAAAGGCGAAGCCGCGGAGGCCATGTTCATTGGCATGAAAACCCCGCATGATACGCCGTTTGATGCGGTGGTTGCGGTGAATGAACGCTACGCCCAGGTGAAGCAGCCGTTCGACAGCGTGCTTCTGGGGTTGGGGTCAGACGGCCATACGGCGTCTTTCTTCCCGGACGCGGAAGGGCTTGAAGCCGCGCTGGACATCACGGGCGACAAGACATGCGTGGCCCTGACCGCGAAAAAGAGCGATGTGACGGGCGAGGAAGTTGACCGCATGAGCATCTCTGCCGCCGCGATTGCCAAGGCGCCGCATGTGGTGCTGATGATCACGGGCGATGAGAAAAAAGCGGTACTTGAGCGCGCGCTTGAAGTGGATACCCACCTGCCGATCGCCCGCCTGGCAGAGAATGTCGCAATCACAGTTTACTGGGCGCCCTGACGTTTCGGGCAGCCCCACTTTTACCCACGGGAGTCTATCATGACCCATCCAAAGCTTCTTGAAGTAACCGAACGCATCAAGGCGCGGTCAAAAGACACGCGGGCCACTTACGAAGCGCGCGTGAAGGCCATGCGGGATGCTGGTCCGGCGCGCCCGCACCTCAGTTGCGGCAACTTGGCCCACGCCATTGCGGCCTGCTCGGAAGCCGACAAGCAGAAGCTGATGGAAGAGGGTATGGTCAATATAGGCATCGTCAGCGCCTATAACGATATGCTTTCGGCCCACCAGCCCTATCACCAGAAACTGGACCAGGTGAAAGACGCGGTGATTCAGGCAGGCGGCGTGGCCCAGATGGCGGGCGGCGTACCGGCCATGTGTGACGGCGTCACCCAGGGTCAACCGGGCATGGAAATGTCGCTCTTTAGCCGCGACGTGATCGCGCAGGCCACCGGCATCGCCATGTGCCACAATGTGTTCGATGGCGGTCTGCTGTTTGGTATCTGCGACAAGATCGTACCGGGGCTGTTGATCGGCGCGCTGGCGTTTGGCCATCTGCCGTTCGTGTTTGTGCCCGCGGGGCCCATGCCCACTGGTATCTCCAACAGCGAGAAGGCCAAAGTACGCCAACAGTTCGCCAGCGGCGAAGTGGGCAAGAAGGAGCTGCTGCAAAGCGAAAGCCGAGCCTACCACAGCCCCGGCACCTGCACTTTCTATGGCACCGCCAACACCAACCAGATGATGCTTGAGATGATGGGCCTGCAGCTGCCGGGCAGTAGTTTTGTTAACCCGGGCGATGGGCTCCGTGAAAAGCTAGACGCCGCAGCGGCCAAACAGGTGGTCAGGCTCGCGGAAGCAAAGAATAATATCGGCCTCGCCGAAATGGTCACCGCCGAAGCCGTGGTAAACGGCATTGTCGGTCTTCTGGCCACCGGCGGGTCCACCAACCACACGCTGCATATCGTCGCGATCGCCGCTGCTGCGGGTTACATCGTCAATTGGCAGGATTTCTCTGATCTTTCAGAAGTCGTGCCGCTTTTGGCGCGGGTCTACCCGAACGGCACGGCTGACGTGAACGCCTTCCAGGATGCGGGCGGCACACCGTTCGTGATCAAGGAACTGCTGGCAGGTGGTCTGCTCAACGAAAATGTCCACACCATTCTGGGTGAGGGGCTTGAACCCTTCGGCGAAATGCCGGCGCTGGTTGAAAACCAGGCTGTATGGCGCCTGTCCCCTGATGAGCCGGGCGACGACATGATCCTCAGGAAGATCGACAACCCGTTCCAGCACCATGGCGGCCTGACGGTCTTCAAGGGCACGCTGGGTGAAGCGGTGATGAAAACCTCCGCCATCAAGGACCGGCATCTTATTGTTGAAGCGCCTGCCGTGGTGTTCGAGGACCAGGACGACCTTTTGACCGCCTACAAGGCGGGCGAGCTTGAGAAAGATTTCGTTGCCGTCATCCGCTATCAGGGGCCCAAGGCCAACGGCATGCCGGAACTGCACAAATTGACGCCAAGCTTGGGTGTGCTTCAGGACAAGGGCTTCAAGGTGGCGCTGGTGACAGACGGGCGCATGTCCGGTGCGTCGGGCAAGGTGCCTGCCGCCATCCACGTGACGCCGGAGGCCGCAAGCGGCGGCGCGATCGCCCGCGTGAAAGACGGCGATATCGTCCGCGTTGACGCAACAACAGGTGAGCTGCTGGTATTGGTGGGCGAGGCTGAATTTGATGCCCGCACGCCGTCAAGCGGCCCCACTGTGCCGGACACATTCGGACGTAACCTGTTCGCAGGCGTTCGCGGCATCGTTGGCCCGGCGGGCCAGGGCGGATCGTTCATTTAATTTTTCATCACTCCCCTGAGGGTCGAAACCATGACAGATGTATTGAAAGTTCTTGAAACCTCCCCGGTTATTCCAGTGCTGGCGTTTGAAAGCGCTGAGGAAGCGGTGGATGTATGCCGCGTGATTTTCGAGGAGGGCCTGAAGGTTCTGGAGATCACGCTTCGCCACCCCACAGCACTTGAGGCCATCGCGGCGGTCCGGAAGGACCTGCCGGCGGACGCCATTGTGGGCGCGGGCACGGTGATCACGCCGGACCTGGCCAAGAAAGCCATGGATGCGGGTGCAGAGTTCGGGGTCAGCCCGGGGCTTACAGAAGAACTTGCCAAGACCGTGAAGGCCCTTGACTGGGCCTTCCTGCCGGGCGTTGCGACGCTCAGTGAAGCCATGCAGGCGCGCGAATGGGGTTTTTCAGAGCTCAAATTCTTCCCGGCGTCGCTTTCGGGCGGCCCCGGTTTCCTGAAGGCTGTTGGCAGTGTGTTGCCGGACCTGACCTTCTGCCCGACCGGTGGCATTTCCGCCGACACAGCACCTGAATATCGCGCGCTTAAAAACGTGGCCACAGTGGGTGGCAGCTGGATTACCCCACGCGGCCGCGACGGCAAGATCCACCTGGATGTGGTGCGGGAGCTGGCGCGCACGGCCGTGATCGCGCACTAAGCAGTTGGGCGGCATTGGCCGCCCCGCCTTTTGCTATTCGTCTGCCTTGATAGTGGCTTCGATCCAGTCCCTGTATCGGGAAAGGCGCTGCTGCACCGACGTCATACCGTACACGCCGCCTTTGAAGTTCGCCAAATCGCCTTCATACCAGCGCCAGCTTGAGAGGCCGAAAGCGTATGGTTTGCCGTCAATCACGACAACCGAGGGCCCGCCACTGTCGCCAGAACCGGTTGTGCCTTCAAGTTCCAGTGCGTCTGCTCCTGGCCGGTCAAAGTCAAAATACAGCCAGCTTTCATCTGCCTTATCAACCACATTGCGGAAATATCCCAGGCGCCTGGCGGGCTTGGTTTCCATTTGTTCGCCTGTGATGCCGTCGCCTTTGGCTCCTTTGCCGTAGACGGTGATTTCATGGGCGACTTCGTCATTGCCGTTATAGATGGCAATTGGTTCAGGCCCTTCGACGCTCTCTGATAGTTTGATCAGGACAAGGTCGGTGCGACCGGCCAGAAATGTCATCAAGGGTGCTGCGTCGCCTTGTCCGAGTTCTGGCGGCATTTCCTGCCAGTTCGGGTGAAACACCAGCTTCTGTATCACATAGTCTTTGTCGCCGATGGTCAGCGTTTTGCCATGATAGTCGTAGAAAATATTGTGGGCCACCGAGAGCACCCAGTTTGGAGCCACCAGGATGCCGCTACCCTCATGGCGCATGTCCACGAGATAGCCGGGCGCCTCTTCTGGTTGATAGGCCTCTGCAGGCTTGTCATGGCGCCGGACTTCGGCGTTTGCAATTGTGCCGAGGGCCATAACAAGCGCGGCCGCAAGGCATACGGTGTATTTCATAGTTTTCCCCATCGATCGATTTGCTGTCCTTTGCGCGGCAGCGATGGGGACGGTACCCACTGCAAGTTAGGTCCGCAACCCCTTCGATGAGCAAGAGGTGATCAATTGCGCATCTGATAGAAACACTTTTTTCAACAAATGTTGAAAAAAGTGACCATGGCCTCTTGACCGCTTGGGCGAAAGCCCACTAGGCTCGCAGCCAACACGCACGGCGGTCGCCGCGCGGCATAAGCGGAGGGGAGGCCGCCCATGAAGTTTCTGAATTCGGTTCAGCCGATTCACGTCGTTCTTGCGCTGTTGCTGGTGATTGCCGGCATCACCGCCTTCGTGCTCCTGAGCGAACCGCCTGCGGGTGCTACAGGCGTGCCGCATGAGACCATCGCCGGCCTTTCTGTGGGGGGTGATGCGGGGCTTACGCTTGAAGCGCTGGGCAGCGCCCCTTTCTATTTCCAGATTGCGGTGATCCTGCTGTCGGGCGTGTTGCTTTACATGGGGGTGGCAGCGCACCGGCGTGACCATCGGCTCAGGTTGTTTTTCCTTTTGGGTATCGGCTTCGCCATCTTTTCCTGGGTTGCCCTGTTCCTGACGTATGAGCTCTGGGTCACCAGCGGCAAAACAACTGTTTTCATGGGGTTCCCGACGCCTACCAACTGGATGTTCTGGGGCATCTGGGGCAGCTTCGCCGCCTTTGATCTCTTCTATGTGATCTTCTTCCGGCGCTATTTCCTGCCGCCGGAGGACGAACAGGCCTTCAACGACCTGATGGATGAAATCAAGGCCGAGGGAGGCGACGCATAATGGAAGAGCTTCGCCAACCAATCATTCTGAGCTGTGTGGCCGCCTATATGGGCCTGTGTATCTGGGTCGGTATCTGGGCCATGCGCCGCACCAAATCTGCCGGGGACTTTTTCGTCGCCGGGCGCGGGCTGGGGCCTGTGGTTGTCAGCCTCGCGGTCTTCTCAAGCACGCTTTCGGGCTTCGGCTTTGTTGGCGGCCCGGGCCTTGTCTATGCCACGGGCATGTCGTCCATCTGGATGGCGGTGTGTTCGGCACTTGGCTATGCCACCGGCTTCTACCTGGTGGCCAAGCGCATCCGCATGGTCGCGGAAGTGCGTGATACCATGAGCCTGCCGGACGTGGTGTTCGCTCGTTACGGAAGCGAAACAGCCCGTCTATTGACAGCCGGCACCATCCTCCTTGGCGTGCTCGGCTATCTGGCGACACAGATTCTGGCGATGGCGCTGGTGCTGCAGTCGATCCTGTCGGCGACCGAGATGTTCGCGGACATCAGCTTGCTTGCAAGCGTGGTGGTTTCCTCGGCCGTGCTGATCTTCTACTGCGTCACCGGCGGGATATTGGCCTCGGTCTACACCGACCTTGTGCAGGGCATTGTGATGATTGTCGCAGGTGCCCTGGTGGTGATCACGGCGGCCAGCGTTTTCGATGGCGGCTTCGCGGAAGCATCCAGCATTATGCTGGCGAACGATGGCGATGACATCATGCCGTTCGGCACGCTGGGGACCATGGCGTCCCTCAGCTGGTATTTCCTGTTTGGCCTTGGTCTCGCTGGCCAACCCCATGTGGCAACCAAGATGATGATGAACCGTAACCTGGCGGACAACCGGATCATCCTGCCCATGACCGTGCTTGGTTATGTGGTGGCGGCCATGCTGTGGGTGTCCATCGGCGTGATCATGCGGGCGCTGGTGATCGGCGATATCGCGTTGCCGCTTGGCGCGGCGGACGAGGCTGCGCCGGTATTCCTGTCGACCTACGCGCATCCGCTTCTGGCGGGCATCGTGTTCGCCGGGCTTTTCGCCGCCATCATGTCCACAGCAGATGGGTTCCTCAATATTGGCGCGGCGGCCATCATCCACGATATCCCCAAGGCCATCCGGGGTCGGTCGCTCAACAATGAACTCTTTTGGGCGCGCACGGCCACGATTGTACTCTCCATCGTGGCCGCATCCATCGCGCTTTATTCGGACAAGCTTGTGGGGCTATTGGGGGCCTTCGGCTGGGGTACGTTCGCGGCGGCATTGGTGCCGGTGGTGCTGATTGGCCTCAACTGGAAGGGGGCCTCGGCCCGCGGGGCAATTGTGGCGATTGCCTCGTCGCTCGCGATCAATTTTGCCATCCAGCTTTGGCAGATTGAAATCCCTTACAAGATGTCCGGCGGTTTCCTGGCCATGCTGACGTCCATGATCCTGTTCATTGTGGTGTCGATGATGGAAAAACAGAAGCCGCTGCCGAAAGATATTGATCGGGTGATGGACCTTTAGCGTACAACTCCGAAAGCCACGGTTTTTGGAGTGATAGACACGTGAAGCCTATTCTTCTGCTGATGAACGGCACACTTCGCCTGGATGACCATCCGGCGCTGGTGTCTGCGTGCTCGTCTGGTGCTGGTGTGATTCCAATGTTTATTCTGGATGATGCCGGGGCGGGTGACTGGAAGCTGGGCGGTGCGCGGCGCTGGTGGCTGAAGGACAGTCTCATCCGACTGGCCACAAGCCTGGAAGCAAGGGGCAGCAGGCTGATCCTGCGTGCGGGCGATACAGCCGACATTGTTGAAAGCCTGTTGGGCGAAGTGAGTGCCGTTTATATGACCCGAGCCTACAGCCCGATGGGTCGCCGCGCGCAGGAACAGATCCACCAGTTGTGTAGTGCCCATGACACCGATTGCCGCCGCTTCACCGGCAACCTCTTGCTGGAGCCCGAGGATGTACGCACCAAAACAGGCGGCATCTATGAGGTCTTCTCGCCTTTCTGGCGTCGGGCAGTGGAACTGATTGACGGGTCCCCGCCGCTCGGGGCGCCTGACCAAGTCCCCGCGCCGGACAACTGGCCCGAAAGCCAGGATATCACGGAGTTGAAGCTGGACCCCAGGCCCGCGCACTGGGTCAAACCCATCGCCGCCACCTGGGTGCCGGGCGAAGACGCGGCGCAGGACAGGTTGGCAAAGTTTCTGACGGAGGCCGCGCGCGACTATAAGGCCATGCGTGATGTGCCGGGCGTGGAGGCCACCTCGCGCCTGTCGCCCTATCTGGCCCACGGTGAAATCAGTCCGCGCCGCATTTGGGCCGAAGCCCAGCTGCATATGATGACAGAAGCGCAAGACCGCAAAGGCGCCGACTGGTTCCTGCGCGAACTAGGCTGGCGCGAATTCTCAAAGCACCTGTTGTTCCATAACCCCACGCTGCCGGTCAGGCCGTTGAAGGCACAGTTCGAAGACTTTCCTTGGCGCGAAGGCGTGGATGATATGGTGGTAGCCTGGCAGAAGGGGCGCACCGGCTTTCCCATTGTGGACGCGGGCATGCGCCAGCTTTGGCAGACCGGCTGGATGCACAACCGGGTGCGCATGATTGTGGCGTCCTTCCTGGTCAAGGATATGCTGTGGCACTGGCGTACGGGCGAAGACTGGTTCTGGGATACGCTGGTGGACGCGGACCTGGCCAATAATGCGGCCAGTTGGCAGTGGGTGGCCGGCTGCGGGGCCGATGCCGCGCCTTATTTCCGCATCTTCAACCCGATCACCCAGGGCGAAAAGTTTGACCCGGACGGGGATTATATCCGCACCTATGTGCCCGAGCTTGCCGATATGCCGAACGATTATATCCACAAGCCGTTCGAGGCGCCTGAAGGTGTCCTGAAAATGGCGGGCGTCAGCCTGGGGGCGACATATCCTGAGCCGGTCCTGGACCGTAAAGCCTGCCGCGAACGGGCGCTGGCGGCACTCCAGAGCATCAAGAAGCAAGCCTAAAAACCGCCGCATTTTTTGCCTTTTATTGCGTCTGGGGCCAAGCTTCCCATATATGAATGGCAAACCTGAAGTATCGGGAGCTCTATGCCAAAATTCTTGCGGCGATTCATCGTCATCTTTCTCGTTTTGACCGGGATTTACGTCCTCGCGTCACCTTTTGTCGTGCCCTGGTACGTGCAGAAAAAGGTGCGTGTGGTGTTCGCCGAACGCGTGGACGGCACGCTGGCCTTCAGCCATGTGGCCTTCAACCCGGTTAGCCTGACGCTTCTGGTGCGGGACCTCGATATTACTGACAGTACGGGCAAGCCGGTCCTGAAGATGGATGCGGCGCATATCAATATCTCATGGCGCACCCTGTGGTCTGGCCAGCTGCATCTGCAGTCCGTTGTGCTGGACATGCCGGCGCTCCAGATGGCAATCGCCGAGGACGGCCGTACCTCCCTTGAAGCCATGCTGCGGCCGCCCGAAGGCGCGAGCGCGGGCAAGGGCCCCAATATTCGCATCGACAAGTTGGCTGCCAAGGAGCTTCAGCTGGCGCTCAAGAACCATGCGGGGCATGAGATTGCCGTTGGGCCGCTGGACTTGGCGCTGGACGGGTTCGCGACGGCTGAGGGCTACGCCATCAGCTTCAAGGAGTTCGGCTTTGCGCTCGGCGGCGGCAAGGTGACTGCGACTGGCGAGATTGGCCGCGCGCCCCTGTCTGCAAAGCTGCATCTGGAGCTCAGTCGGGTGCCGCTCAAGGCCATCATGGGCTTCATTCCGCTGGATGACCTGACGGTAACGGGTGGTCAGGTGACCGGGCCGGCGACCTTGACTTTCACGGACGACCTGCGCGTTCAGGGTGACTTCGATGTGTCGGACTTTGCAGCCACCACAACCGACAGTCTGGTGCGCAGGGTGCAGGTGCCTTACGCCAGCGCTGCCGGGTTCGACTATGACCGCGCCCGTGACCAGGTGTCGGTGGACAGCCTGACGCTGGGCGGCGGCGTGGCAGAGATGGTGCGAGCAACGAGGCCTGACAGTGTAGCTGAGGCCGAGGGCGAAACAGACGGTGTTGCGCTTGAAATCCGGCAGGCGCTTCTGAGCGGCGGCAAGCTGGTGTTCGAAGACCAGACCTTCGACACACCGCCTGTTGTGACCATTGACGGCGTTGGCGCCATCGTCATGGACTTCCGCCTCGCGGATACGCTTGCCTTCAGTTTCCAGGGCGATGGTTATCTGGGCCAGAACAGCCCTGTGCGCACGGCAGGCTATATTGAAGCCCGCGACACCATGAGCGCGTCCTTCACCCTTGAGATCAACAAGCTGGATCATGCCGTCTTGAAGCCTTACCTCTACCGCACGCTTGGCCGTGCCAGCAGCGCAGGCGAAGCCTATCTGCAGTTCGATTATTATATCGAGGATGGCCAGTTGGACGGCACCAACAGCTTTCTGTTTGACCGTTGGGAGTGGGGCGACAGGAACCCGGCGTATGAGGGCGAGGAAATCCCGCTCAAGAGGGCCTTTAACCTTTTGGAGGATAAGGGCAGTCGGGTAGCGATGGAAATCCCGGTGGACGGTGAATATCTTGACCCCACTTTCCGGGTGGACGGCCTTGTGCGCCAGGCAACCAACAAGTTTGTCGGTAACTTGATTACTACGCCTTTCCGCCTGATCGGCAAACTGATCCCCGGCGGCAAGAAAGATGATATCGACCTGGACAAGGTGCGGTTTGACCCATCAAGTGCCGAGCTTGCGGCGCTTGAAAAAGCCCGGCTGACGGCTTTGGCCAAGGCGCTTCAGGAGCGTCCCAAAGTGCGCCTGCAGATTGATGGCGTTGCAGTGCCAGGGCTTGATCTGGCGCCTGCGGTGCCCGTAGAAGGCGAGGCCCCCATCAACCAGCAGGGACTGACCAAGTTGGCCAATATGCGCGCGGACGCGGTGTATCAATATCTGATCGCCGAAGGTATTGCGCCGCGGCGACTGGAAAAGGTGGTGCTGCCCCTGATGGAGATGCCGGACGGCAAGAAACCCATTGTCCGGCTTGAACTTCTGAAAGACTAGAGCCCCAGTTCCTTGAGGAGGGCCTCGCGGTCCGCGTCTTTGGTGATTGGGCCGTGGCGCACTTCGGGTGCCGTGCGGGAAAATTTCGGTGTTGGCGCGGGCTGGCGTGTGCCGTCCACTTCAATGAAGCTTTCGCGCGCCACATTATGCGGGTGCTCATGCGCTTCCCAGAAGGGCAGGATAGGGGCATAGCAGGCATCCGTGCCGCCCAGAAGGTCGGTCCACTCGTCCAGCGTCTTGGTCTTGAACAGCGCCGTCAGCTCTTCCTTCAGGGCGGGCCACTCGCCCGGGTTCAGGTGCTTCTGCATCCAGCTCTCGTCAAGGCCAGCACGCTCGATAAACACCTGCATGAACTGGGGCTCAATGGCGCCGAGGCTCGCATACTTGCCATCCTTGGTTTCAAACGTGCCGTAGAAATGCGCGCCGCCGTCCAGCAGGTTGATGCCGCGCGCGGGCGCCCAGCGGTAGTTGGCCATTAGCGTGTGGAAGATGCTCATCAGCGCCGAGGAGCCCTCAACCATGCTGACATCAATGGCCTGCCCCTTGCCCGACGTGCGGGCCTCAAGGATGCCGCACACAAGGCCGAACGCCAGCATCATGCCGCCGCCGCCATAGTCGCCCACAAGGTTGAGCGGTGCAGTGGGTGGCCCGTCTTTTGGCCCCATGGCATGCAGGGCGCCAGACAGCGCGATATAATTGATGTCGTGGCCCGCTGTGTGCGCCAGCGGTCCGGTTTGGCCCCAGCCGGTCATGCGACCATAGACGATCTTGGGGTTGGCCTTCAGGACTTCATCTGGCCCGAGGCCCAGTTTTTCCATCACACCGGGGCGGAAGCCTTCAAACAGCGCGTCGGCTGTTCCCGCGAGTGCGAGGAAGATCTTGCGGTCTTCCTCGCTTTTAAGGTCAAGGGCAATCGAACGCTTGCCGCGCCGGTTGATATCGCCCTTCATGTCGAGGGGGGAGGTGCCGGGGCGGTCGATGGCGATCACCTCCGCGCCCATGTCCGCGAGCATCATGCCAGCAAACGGGCCGGGCCCGATGCCAACAAGTTCCAGAATGCGTACGCCAGCTAATGGCCCCATATTGTCCCCCTTGATATTGTCTCCCGCTTACTTCGGCGCCATCCGTGCAGCGGCGTCCATGCGGATCACTTCCCCATTGAGATAGGTGTTTTCCACGATATGACCAGCCAGTTTGGCATATTCCTGTGGCTTGCCGAGGCGCTTGGGGAAGACCACCTGGTTCGTCAGGCTCTCGACCGCTGCTTCGGGCAGGCCGTCAAACAGTGGCGTGTGGATGAAGCCTGGTGCGATGGTCATCACGCGTACACCCTGGCGGGCGAACTCGCGCGCGGTCGGCAGCGTCATGCCAACGATGCCGCCCTTGGAGGCTGAGTATGCCGCCTGGCCGATCTGGCCCTCGTATGCTGCAACAGAGGCTGTGTTGATGATCACGCCGCGTTCGCCGTCTTCGCCCGGCTCGTTATGCTGCATGGCCTCTGCAGCTTGTGCCAGTACGTTGAAGCTGCCGATCAGGTTGATGGCGATCACCTTATTGAAGTGCGCCATACCATACCGGTTGCCTTCGCGGTCCAGCACCTTTTGCGGGGTGCCGATGCCGGCACAGTTGACGGCGATATCAACGCTGCCGTAGGTGCTTTTGGCTGTGGCAATAGCATTCGCCACATCGTCTTCGCTGGTGACGTCTGTTTTCACGTAGGTGGCTGCGTCGCCCAGCTTGCCCGCCAGCTCATGGCCCATCTCGTCATTGAGATCGAGGATCACGGCGTTGGCGCCCTTGGATACAAAATATTCCACTGTCGCGCGACCAAGGCCGGACGCACCGCCTGTCACAATCGCGGTTTTACCCTTAAATTCCATCTGAAATCTCCAAACCTGAAATGTTGCGGTGCAGCATAAGGCCTCGCACATGCGAAATCAAGCGCTCGAAATCGTACAGCAAGGCCCGTCAGGTTTGGAGACAGGTTTTTACTCGGGCGTGGCAAAAATCCGCCGGATGGCCTTGAGAGCCGCCGGGTGGAAAATGGTGCCGTGACTTTCCTGTTCCATGGGCGCGTACGTCCAGTTGAGGCCTTTGGGATTAGCCGCCCGGAGCGCTTCAGCCAGCATGTCAGTGCCCTCCCGCATGGCCGCGCCTTCTGCACCAAACTGACCTTCGTTGCCAATGGTCAGGAACAGGTGCGTGCCCTTGGGCGCCGGGTTCGCGCGGATGAGCGCCGGAGCTTCTTTTGCCAGCGCCTGGTCGTCCCACCACAAGGACGGGCTGACCGCGACATAGCCGCTGAACAGGGCGGGATCTTTCAGGAATGTCTCCAGAACAAAAAGGCCGGCGGCGGATTCGCCCATAAGGGCGCGTTCGCTGGTTGTCCGGTAATGGTCATTCACATAAGGGATCAACTCGTCCTTCAGGAAGGTGCGGAAAGCGTCGCTGCCACCTGCCGTCTTGAGGCGATCGAATTCGATTTCCGTCGCGGATGGCGGCAACAGGTCATGATAGCGATCGATATTCTCAACACCGACTAGAATGAACTCCCGGATCTTCCGGTAATCTGCAGCAAGGGATGCAATGCCAGCGATATGGATAAAGTCCTCACGTACACCACCATCGGGCATATAGAGAACTGGATAAGCCTTGTCTCCGCCTTCATAGCTGGGTGGCAGATAGACGTTGATCCGGCGGGTCTGGCCAAGGACCTTGGTTTGCAGGTCAAAGCCGTGCCCAATGACGACCGGGTCGTGTTGTACGGTCTGTTCTGCCTGCGACGGCACAGCCAACAGCAGGCAAACCAGGCAGGCAATCGTGCGCCAGCAGGTGATAAAGCGGGGCATGCTTGCTCCTATATGGTGGTGTATTGGCTGATGCGCTCGTCGTCGCCCGGCAGTTGGATTTTGCGGTCGAATACCATGCCCAGCTTTTCGATCAGGCCGATGGATTTGGCGTTTTTCGGATCAACGATCGCGAGGATGCGGGTCATGCCCAGTTTGTTTCGGCCATAGTCCAGCACGGCGGCGGCAGACTCATAGCCGTAGCCCATGCGCATATGGTCGGGCAGGAAGGTGAAGCCAATGTCCGGCGCATCGAGGCCGGGTCGGTCCACCAGGCCGCACATGCCGACAGGTTCGCCGCTTGCCTTCAGTTCCACGATATAAAGGCCGAATCCATTTTTCGCGTAGCTGCCCAGCAGATTCTTTTCCAGATAGGCCTTGGCGTCGTCAGTCGTACGCAGGCCGCGGTCGCCCACGAATTCGATGAAGCCGGGGCTGTTATAGATTTGCAGGGCCAAGTCTGCGTCATTCAACGTGGCCTCTCGGAGGCGCAGGCGCTCGGTTTCGATGGCATAAGTCGGGCTACTCATAAATTATCCTCGCTGCCGATTTACGGATGGGTTCTTGTGTTTGCGACTGTAGGAAGCCTTTCCTATTAAGTTAAATGATAGTAATTCACTTTAGTATGAGTTCTATTCACTATTGAGGTTGCCAATGAACCGCTTGCCACCCCTGAAAGCCATGCAGGCTTTTGAAGCCACTGCCCGCCACCTTAGCTTCAGCCGCGCGGCCGATGAATTGTGCGTGACACAGAGCGCTGTCAGCCATCAGGTGCGCGCCCTTGAAGAATTCCTGGGCAAGAAACTCCTGACCCGAAGCGGCAAGCATGTGTCGCTGACCTATGAGGGCGATACTTTCTATTCCGTGCTTGGCGACTGCTTCAAGCGCATGGCGTCGGTGACGGACCATCTGGTGGGCAAGGACCGCACGACGCTGAAGCTAATGGCCCAGACCTCGCTGGCGTCCGAGTGGCTGGTGCCGCGCCTGCATGAATTCAATGCGCTGTTCCCGGAGATCGATACCCGTCTGGACACCTTTGTGATGGCTACCACGTTTGAGGCGTCAGACTATGACATATTGGTTGGTGCCTGGCCTGCGCCCGAGGGATTTGTCTCGCAAAAGCTCAGGGATGACAGTTGGTATCCGGTCTGCGCGCCTGATCTTTACGAACAACTCAACAAGGCTGATCCGGCATCCCTTCTCAAGTATCCGCTTTACAGCACTGAGGAGGGCGCCGATTGGACGCTGTGGATGCAGCATCAGGGTATTCGCACGCCAGCGGCACCCGATATCCGGCATTTCAACCTGGCGCTCTTGTCGACGCGCGCGGCGGTGGCTGGGCACGGCATCGCGCTATCGAACGATTTCGTGGCGGGCAGCCTGATGGCGGAAGGAAAGCTGGTGCCGCTCAGGGAGCTTGGCTATTCCCTGCCATGGGGACAATATTATCTGCATCACCGGACCAGCAGTCACAACGCTGACCAGATCGGCACATTCATTGACTGGGTGTCGGCGAAAGTGGCAGCCGAATAAGCGCTGGACCTTGGGCATGATCATATTATTGTGATGCCCCGCACCGGTGCTTTGCCTTGGATTCCTGTGGCAGGTGCCCATATTGCCAGAAAGCATTTCAAGTATTGGGCCCCAGGGGCCGGAGGCATGTATGACATTCGACTATGATCTTTTTGTAATCGGCGCGGGCTCAGGCGGTGTGCGCGCGAGCCGTATCGCGGCGGGTTTTGGCGCCCGTGTGGCCGTGGCGGAAGAGTTCCGTGTGGGCGGCACCTGCGTGATCCGCGGCTGCGTGCCCAAAAAGCTTCTGGTCTATGCTTCCCATTTTTCCGAGGATTTCGAAGCCGCCAAAGGCTACGGCTGGACGGTGGGCGAAACCAGTTTCGACTGGAACGCGCTGATCGACCGCAAGGACGCCGAGATCGACCGGCTGAACGGCCTCTATATCCAGACGCTGTCGAATGCCGGTGTGGAGATCATTGATGGCCGCGCCGTAGTGACAGGCCCCAATGAGGTTCGGGTTGGTGACAAAACCTACACAGCCAAAACCATCCTGGTGGCGGTGGGTGGCTGGCCGCAGATGCCGGATGTGCCCGGGATCGAGCATGCCATCACTTCCAACGAAGCGCTGCATTTGGAAAAATTTCCTAAGAAGATCGTGATTGTGGGTGGCGGCTATATCGCGGTTGAGTTCGCGGGCATCTTCCACGGCATGGGGTCTGAGGTGATCCAGCTGTATCGCAGCGAACAGATTCTGCGCGGCTTTGATGATGATCTCAGAAACCGGTTGGCGGACGAGATGCGCAAGAAGGGCGTGGACCTGCGCACCAATATCAATGTGACCAATATCGAGAAAACAGACGTCGGTGTGCGCCTGACGCTGACGGACGGTAGCACGCTTGACGCGGACGCTGTGATGTACGCCACCGGACGCACGCCCAACACCAAAGGGCTGGGACTCGAGGACGCGGGCGTGACGCTCGACAAGAACGGCGCCGTCAAGGTGGACGCCTACGGCAAGACGTCGGTGGACAGCATTTATGCAGTGGGTGACGTGACCGACCGGGTGCAGCTGACGCCGGTGGCGATCAAGGAAGGCCATGCCTTTGCCCTGACGGTCTTTGGCGGTACGCCCACCTCGCCAGAGCATGACGCTATACCAAGTGCCGTTTTCAGCCAGCCGCCGATTGGCACTGCGGGCATGACGGAACAACAGGCGCGCGAGACTTTTGGCGAAATCGATATATATCAATCAGACTTCCGGCCGATGAAACATACGCTGGGGGGTGCGACAGAGCGCGCATACACCAAATTGATCGTTGACAAAGCAACGGACAAAGTGGTTGGTGCGCACATGATTGGCATGGATGCCGCCGAAATCATTCAGGGTGTCGGAATTGCTGTGAAAGCAGGGCTGACAAAAGCCCAGTTCGACGCCACGGTTGCGGTGCATCCATCCAGTGCGGAAGAATTTGTCCTGATGCGGACGCCAAGGGCAGATTAATCGGGTGATTTCGAAATTATTGTAGAATAAAATTCTCACAATAGATCGTTTTCATCCTGATGATAGAAAAATTACGTCGCCTTAGGGCTTGAAGCGGTGTATTGGTTGCGCGCATATATATGCGAGTATTGACAGCGGGCCAAATTGAGCGAAGGTCTGCGTGACAGAGGAATAAGTTAGATGGCTTCTGACGTTCAGGTTCTGGAATCTGCGGTTGTCCGTTTCGCGGGCGACAGCGGTGACGGTATGCAGCTTACCGGCAGCCAGTTCACAACATCCACCGCGCTTTCGGGCAGCGACCTTTCCACCTTCCCGGACTTTCCGGCTGAAATCCGCGCACCCGTTGGTACCACCTTCGGCGTGTCGGCGTTCCAGATCAACTTTGGCGCCAAGGCGATCAAGACCGTGGGCGACCGCCCCGACGTTCTGGTGGCCATGAACCCGGCGGCCCTGAAGGTGAACCTGATGAACTTGCGCCCCGGTGGCCTCTTGGTTGTCGATACCGGCACCTTCAACAAGCGGAACCTGCAGAAGGCCGGCTATGAAGAAAACCCGATCGGCAGCCATGAGTTTGATACTTATCAGGTGATCGAGCTTGATATTTCCAAGATGACGCTTGAAGCCGTCAAGGACATGGGCCTTGGCAACAAGGAAGCGCTCAGGTGTAAGAACATGTGGACGCTCGGGCTGATGCTGTGGATGTTCAGCCGCAAGCGCGAGCCTGTCATCAGCTGGCTTGAGAAGAAATTCGCCAAGCTGCCGGATGTGGCAGCCGCCAACGTTGCGGCCCTCAATGCCGGTCACGCCTTTGGGGAGACCGCTGAACTGTCAGCCACGTTCAAGCGCTACCAGATTGGCACCGTACATAGCGAGCCGGGCACGTATAAAACCGTTACCGGTAGCCAGGCGCTCAGCTGGGGTATTGCCGCGGCCGGTGAGCTTGCAGGCCTTGATATCGTGCTGGGGTCCTACCCGATCACGCCGGCATCACCGATCCTGCACGCGCTTTCCACCATGAAAGAGCAGGGCATCGTGACCTTCCAGGCGGAAGACGAGATTGCCGCCATCTGTGCCGCCATTGGCGCCTCCTATGGCGGGGCGCTGGGTGTTACCAGCTCAAGCGGTCCGGGTATCGCGCTCAAGGGCGAAGCGCTGGGCCTCGCGATTTCCACGGAACTGCCGGTTGTTGTGATCAACAGCCAGCGGGGTGGCCCATCCACCGGCCTGCCAACGAAGACAGAGCAATCTGACCTTTACCAGGCCGTGTATGGCCGCAACGGCGATGCACCACTGCCGGTGATCGCCACCCGGTCCCCCGGTGACTGTTTCGAGACTGCCATCGAGGCCTGCCGCCTGGCTGTCAAATATATGACGCCTGTGATGCTGCTGACCGACGGCTTTATCGCCAACGCCGCAGAGCCCTGGAAGCTGCCAGACCTGGACGCGCTTGAGCCGTTCAAGGTTGAGTTCGCCAAGGCGCCTGAGGGCGAAGAAGAATTCAGCCCGTTCGTGCGCAATGAGCAAACGCTGGCGCGCCACTGGCCGAAGCCGGGTGTGTCGGGCACCGAGCACCGTATCGGCGGGATCGAGAAAGACTATAAGTCCGGCCATATTAGCTATGACCCGGAAAACCACCAGAAGATGACGGACCTGCGCCATGCCAAGGTTGAAGGCATCGCAAATGACATTCCGCTTCAGGACGTGGACCAGGGTGAGGAAACCGGCACGCTCGCAGTTGTGGGCTGGGGGTCGACTTACGGTCCGATCTCCGAAGCGGTGAAGGCCGCGCGCGCTGATGGCTTGAACGTCAGCCATATCCATATCCGCTACATCAGCCCGTTCCCACGGAATCTGGAGACGCTCCTTAAGGGATATGATAAAATACTGGTGCCGGAAATGAATGCGGGCCAGCTGAAGACCGTGCTGCGCGACAAGTATCTAATCGACGCCAAGCCGTTCAATAAAGTTTCAGGTCAGCCGTTCAAGATCCAGGAAATCCTGGACGCGATCCGCGCTGAGCTGGCTGTGTAGGAGTAGGTGCCATGAACGAACTTAGCACCCCCAAAGAGAAGCTCACCATCAAGGATTTCACCAGCGACCAGGAAGTGCGTTGGTGCCCTGGCTGTGGTGACTATGCGATCCTCAAGTGCATGCAGCGTACGCTGCCGGAGATGGGCGTTACCCGCGAAAACACGGTGTTTGTATCGGGCATCGGCTGCTCCAGCCGCTTCCCTTACTATATGAACACATACGGGTTCCACACAATCCACGGCCGTGCGCCGGCGATTGCCACGGGCCTGAAGCTTGCGAACCCTGATCTGGATGTGTGGGTTGTCACCGGTGACGGTGATGGCCTGTCGATTGGTGGTAACCACCTCTTGCACGCGCTTCGCCGCGATGTGGACCTGAACATCCTGCTGTTCAACAACAAGATTTACGGCCTGACCAAGGGCCAGTATTCGCCAACGTCTGACGTGGGCACACGCTCGCCGTCGACGCCAACAGGCTCTGTGGACCCGTCCCTGAACCCGATCAGCTTCGCGCTCGGTTCGGGTGCGCGTTTTATTGCCCGCACGGTGGATACGGCGCAGAAGCATATGCCGGGCGTGTTTACCCGCGCGCATGACTTCAAGGGCGCGTCCTTTGTTGAGATCCTGCAGAACTGTATCGTCTATAACGACAGTGCCTGGTCTGACATCACCGAGAAGAAGGCGGCGCCAGAGCGCCAGCTTCTGGTGGAACACGGCGAGAAGATGATCTTCGGCGCTGAGCGCAACAAGGGTATCCGCTTCAACCTGGACACCTTCAGCCTTGAGGTTGTTGTGATCGGCGAGAACGGCTTCACGGAAGATGATATCCTGACCCACGACGAAACCAACCGCCGCATGGCCCAGATGCTGGGCGAACTGGGTGCGAACCCGGGCGAGCCGGTTGCCATGGGTGTGCTGTATGCCCAGCAGGCTGACCACAGCTATACCGACGCGGTGCTGGGACAGGTTGAAGCCGTGAAGGGCAAATCGACTCTGAAGGACCTGATGTATGCAGGCCAGACCTGGGAAGTGAAATAAGCCAGCCCCGCGCTGGAAAAGGAAAAGCCCGGCTGGTTGGCCGGGCTTTTTTTACGTCTACATGCCAGGTTTTCTCTACATACCGGTGGCTTCGATTTTCAGGTCATTGGGGAACGGGCGACCTTTGCCGGTTTCCACATAGGCCTTCAGGCTCAACAGAAATGTCGCCCATTTCATAGAGCAGTGATGGAAGAAGGGCGTTTCCGCTTCCCAGTCCGTGTGCCGGAACATCAACTGGCGGTGGGTGCCTTCATCCTGAATTTTAAACTCCACGTCCGTGCCCAGCCATTCGTCCGGGCCGCCGGTGCATTCCCACACCACACTGTGGTCGTTACTTTCCTTGACCCGCATGTCAAAACCGCCGGCTTCACCGAAACGAAAGGCGATTTCGCCGCCCGCATCCGGGTCACCGCTGGTGCCATCGGTCCACCAGGTGGCAAGGCCGGGCAGGGTGCGGACGGCGTTGGCAAGTGTGTCTTGCCGCGCCTCGGTACCAAACGTTAAACAGATATTCGCCATAAAATCCTCCTGTTGCGATCATCTGCCACCAGAGTCTAGCGCCCAATCATGTAGTAAAAAGAAAAAATTGGAAAATATATAAATCATATAAAATATTGAAAAATAATGCTTTTATAAATTGATTGAATATAAAATTTATTATATTTTCCATATATGGAAAATGAAAAACAGCTCGACACGCTTTTTCATGCACTTGCTGACCGCCGCCGTCGGTTGATGCTGGAGATGCTCGCGGAAAGCCCGAAGCCGGTCAGTATGCTGGCGGAGGAAGCCGGGCTGAAGGCCAGCGCAGCGTCAAAGAATATCGCGGTCCTGGAAGCCGCTGGGCTTCTCTATAAGTCGCGACAGGGGCGTGTGGTCTATTGCCACATGAACTTCGATGCCTGGAAGCAGGTGGCAGGCTATGTGGCGATGCATGCGCGCTTCTGGTCGGGCCGGTTGAATGAGCTGGAACGCTATTTGAAGGAGGCAGGCAGCGATGACGAATGACCCTTTGGTGCTGAAGCGCGTGATGCCGTGTGGGAAGCGGCAGCTGTTTGATGCCTGGTCCAGGCCCACGATCATGTCGGCCTGGTTCTTTGCAGACCAGAAGGCTGTGAAGCCCAGCACGGTTGAGAGCAGCTTCACGGTGGGCGGCAAGTGGTCGCTGACCATGCATATGGAGAATTCGGAGCCCCACATGCATGGCGAATATCGGGAAATCAATCGCTATAACCGCATTGTCTTTACCTGGAACAGCCATATTGCGACTGACAGCATCGTTGAGCTGACGTTTCGCGAACTGTCGCCTAACCGCACGGAAATGACGCTCATGCACACCCACTTCCCGAACGAGGAATCACGCACCAGTCACGATAATGGCTGGAATATGTGCCTCGACAGTCTTGAGAAGTATTTGGCCGCATGACCTCACGCGAACAACATTGGCAGCATGTTTATGAGACCAAGACCCCAAACGCGGTGTCCTGGTATCAGGTGGACCCGGCTCTGTCGCTTGGCCTGATCGATGGCCTGCACCTGCCGGAGGATGCTGCCATCGTGGATGTGGGCGCGGGGGCATCGGTGCTGGTGGACCGCCTGCTGGATTGCGGCTTCAAGAACCTGACACTGGTGGACCTGGCGGCCTCTGCCCTGGCCCATACCCGCGACCGGCTGGGTGCGCGGGCAGCGGCTGTAAAGTTCATCCCCGGTGACGTGACCCGCTTGTCCCTCGGGCACAAGGTGGACCTGTGGCATGACCGGGCAGTGCTGCATTTCCTGACCAGTGCCGACGACCGCGCGCGCTACCGAGGCGCGCTTGACGCCCACCTCAAGCCCGGTGGTCACGCCATCATCGCAACCTTTGCTGTGGGCGGGCCCGAGAAATGCAGCGGCCTGCCGGTCCGGCAATATGACGCCGCGCGCCTGATGGATTTGCTGGGGGATGGTTATGAGCTCGTGAACGAGTGTTTCGAAGAACATACAACCCCGTGGGGCAGTACGCAGGCCTTTGCCTGCTTCCTTGTGCGCAAGAAGGCGGACTAGAGGTCGTCTGAGGCAGGTCATTATAAAACCGGGGAATTAAGTATTGTGTCCCCGGAATTCTCGGAATTCCTAATTAGCCAAAATGGCTTTTCTCTCCAACTCCACTATGAATCGGATCGATTTATAAAAGCTGAGCAACCTAATGTTATCTTCGGTGGAAAAATCAAAATCGGTATACATACCTTTCCTGAAGTACGACGTGCCGTCAAAATAGGTCAGATATACATTGTTAGCATCAAGCAGCCATTTGCCGCTATCAATTACCAAATTCTCCTCCGTAAGCACCTCATAGATGTCTTGAACATTGAATTCGTCTATCGAAGGCTTCGTCACTTTATGTTTACCACCCTCCCTATCAATCAATACTCCCTGCTCATCGGCCCAAAATAGCACTTGCGAAAACGAATTGTTCAAGTTGTATATCCGGATCATCAAAAACGGTGACTGAAGTACTGTTTTTTCGGCTTCGCAAATGTTTTCTGAGATACTCGCCTTACCCCAACCTTCAAAGAACGCCACTGCATTACCGGCTGAAGACTTTTCAGCGATAGCAAGCTCGCAGCTATCTTTGGCGCTGATCGGATGAACACATCCAAATATCAAAGTCCCAGCCAAACACAGGGAAGGTATTTGTTTAAGGCTTTTCATTTACTCACCTCGGATAGTATGGGCCTCTTGCCAAATCACCCATATGATTTCGGAATTCCGGGGACATGATACTTATCTTTTTGCTAGCAGGCAGCATTTGGTCTGTGAAGTGACTGTAGCCAATCCTTCAATCATGGCCACAAAAAAAAGCCTGAGGCAATACGCAGGCCTTTGCCTGCTTCCTTGTGCGCAAGGTGGCTTAGGGCCGGAGGCCGTCGCAGTAGCCCAGGCTGTCGAGGTAGGTCTGAAGGGATGTCTCTGGCGTGTCTTCGAAAAATTCACCGGTGAAGGTGGCCTGGTTGACCCGGTCCAGCCGGAAGTGGCGAAAATCTTTCCTGAGCTCGCACCAGCCCAGCATCATCCAGACAGGCCCGACGAACACCAGCGACAGGGGCCGGATGGTGCGCTCGGTCGACCGTCCCTGTTCGTCGCTATAGTCGAGGTGGATCTTTTCCTTCTTCCGGACCGCCCGGCGAATGGCAGAAAAATTGATGTTCCACGGCGGGCGGGCGCGCGAAGGCGGGGCAAACAGTGCGATGCCTTCAAATGTTTCGCGGTCACGTTCACTCAGCGCATTCCTGACTTTCCGGATCAGCGTCTGGGCCGAAACGCTCATGTCCGTATCGGTCCAGCTGGAGACCATCGCGGCCCCCAGCATCAGAACCTCCAGTTCCTCCACATCGAACGTCATGGGCGGTAGGTAATAGCTTTTATCGAGCATATAGCCCACGCCGGCCTCGCCGTTGATGGGCACGCCGGTGATGATCAGGTCCTGAATGTCGCGGTAAACGGTGCGGATGGAGATATCAAACTCGTCCGCGATGCGTTCTGCCGTCACCGCCATGCGGCGGCCCTGCAGGAAATTCACAATCTGAAAAAGTCGGTCTGCGCGTTTCATACCGGCCACCATACCCCACCATGCTGACAAAAAGTGTCAGTAAGGTGCGATAGGCGTCCGTTTTTGGCAAGACGTAATCTGAAGCGCATTTTTGACACTGAAATTTCACGACGCGTTTCGGCACGCACGCGACAAGCGCTTTGATTTTCCGGATTTTCAGGTCATGATTTCTGCATCGAAGCGCCGACAGAGCTGCTCGATAGTCGTGACAAAGACAGCGAGGAAATGATGAAAACGATCCTGATAATCCTGATGACGATCCTGTCAGTGGCTGTTGCCCTTTATGGCTGGGCCCTGATCTGGCCCGACAGCCCCATCCAGAATGATGGCATGGCCCACCATTTGGCGGACCGGCCGCTGGCCATGTATCTGCACTTCGGCTTCGGGCCGCTTGCATTGGCCATTGGCGGCTTCCAGTTTTTCACCCAGCTGCGGGCCCGGGCACCAAAGCTGCACCGCTGGGTTGGTCGCACGTATGTTACGGCCTGCATGCTGTCCGCGGTTGGGGGCATTTGGCTGGGGTTTGGGTCGGATGCCGGTGTGGTGGCGCAGGTGGGCTTCCTGGGGCTGGGTGTCGCCTGGGTGGTGACCACGGGCTATGGCTTTCTGACGGCCCGCGCTCGTCGCTTCCAGGACCACAAGAGGTGGATGACACGGTCTTTCGCGCTGACCTTCGCGGCGGTGACGCTCAGGCTTTATCTGCCATTATCGCTGGGGGTCATGGGGCTGCCGTTCGGCACAGCCTATCCGGTGATTGCCTATGCCTGCTGGATTCCGAACCTTTTGGTCGCGGAATGGCTGGTGCGCCGGAAAGGTGCGCGCCGCGCGGTTGCGGCAGGGGCGGCCCAGGCCACCCCGTAAAACTGCCTAGATATAACAAGCCTCAGATATAATAAGCTTTCAGGGGCGGGAAGCCGTTGAATTCAATGGCGCTGTAGCTGGTGGTGTAAGCCCCGGTGGAGAACCAGTAGAGCCTGTCCCCGATGGCCAGATTGAGCGGCAGCGGCACCTTGTTGTCTTCATACATGATGTCGGCGCTGTCGCAGGTCGGCCCGGCGATCACGACCTCTTCAAGCTCACCCTGCTTTTCGGTGTAGATCGGATATTTGATGGCTTCATCCATGGTCTCAATGAGGCCGGAGAATTTACCCACGTCGGTGAACACCCAGCGGTGTAGCGAGGTGCGGGCTTTCCGGGAAATCAGCACCACTTCGCTGACCAGCACGCCGGCGTTGGCCACCATCGACCGGCCGGGTTCCAGAATAATCTCCGGCATGTCCTCGCCGAAATCTTCCCTGAGGAAGCGGGTGATCTCTTCCGCATAGGTCTGCAGTTCGTGGGCGCGCATGGTGTAGGCACCGGGGAAGCCGCCGCCCATATTGATCATCTTGAGCTCAATGCCGGCCTCAAGCTTGAGGCGCTCGAAAATGCTGGAAACCTTGGCGATGGCCGCATCCCAGGCGCCGATGTCGCGCTGCTGGGAGCCCACATGGAAGGAGATGCCGTAAGGCACCAGCCCCAGGTCGCGCGCCAGGATCATCAGGTCGATCGCCATGTCGTTCTGGCAGCCGAACTTGCGGCTGAGGGGCCAGTCGGCAGTGTGGGTGCCTTCTGTCAGCACGCGGGCATAAACCTTGGCGCCCGGTGCCGCCTTGGCGATATTCCTGAGGTCAGCCTCGGAATCGGTCGCGAACAGGCGCACGCCGCGCTCATGGAAATAGCGGATGTCTTTGGATTTCTTGATGGTGTTGCCATAGCTCAAGCGGTCCGGTGACACGCCATGCTCCAGCACACGGTCCAGCTCATAGATGGACGCAATGTCGAAATTTGACCCTTTGTCCTTCAGGAGGTTGATGATCTCCGGCGCCGGGTTCGCCTTCACCGCATAATAGATTTTCGCGGTGGGGAACTTTTGTGTCAGGTCATTATAAGCCTCATCGACCATGCCGGTGTCTACTACAAGAAACGGTGTCTCCTGCGTGTCGGCCAGGGCTTTGATGCGGTTGAAGGTATCGGGCGAATAATAATCTTCGATCTGGGCACTCATTGGTGCGACGGCCTTCCTGTTAGGCGTTTTCGGCATGCTGCCGGCCCGGTTATCCGGGGAGGCGTAAAATACCATATTCGCGGGAAGGCCCAAACGAATAATGTAGGCCCCAATATATGGTTGGGCAGCCGACTAAAAGGCTCTACTTCTTGCACTAAGGGAAAAAAAACGGAAAGGAACGAGCCTTATGATCAGGGTGCATCATCTCAATAATTCACGGTCGCAGCGTATTCTCTGGATCCTGGAGGAAATGGGGCTCGAGTATGACATCGTCTCCTACGAGCGGGACAAGGAAACCCGGCTGGCGCCTGATAGCCTGAAGGCGGTTCATCCTCTGGGGAAAAGCCCGGTGCTGGAAGACGGTAGCGTCAAAATCGCGGAATCGGGCGCGATTGTGGATTATCTGGTGCGCACCTATGGTGGCGGTGAATTCGGCCCGAACCCCGGCGCGCAGGACTATAATTCCTATGTGGAATGGCTACATTTTGCAGAAGGGTCCGCCATGCTGCCTTTCATGCTGGCGCTCTATACCGGCAGGCTGGGAGAGGCGGCGGCGCCGCTTGCACCCCGTATCCAGAGCGAAATTGGCAATCACCTCACCTATATGGCCGAACGGCTCGGTGAGCGGGATTTCTTCGTTGGCGACCAGCTGACCGGCGCGGACATCATGCTTGTTTTCGTGCTTGAAGTGGCGGCCGTGAGCGGGATCATTGCCAAGTTCCCGAACCTCAAGGCCTATCTTGAACGCATGCAGGCGCGACCGGCCTATGGCCATGCGTTGGAGCGTGGGGGGCCATACCAGCTTGGCGCGTAAAGCAGCTTTAACCTGTTATGATTTAATTAATCAGTGGTCTGTAGGCTGAACCCACTTTTTGGGGTGGTTGGAAAGCCTGCCCGGGTGCCTGAGTGACGGGCAAAGGTTAAAAGGACCGTTGATAGTTGTTTGGTAAGATTTTTCGAGTGCCATTGCCTGTAGGCGCTGGTCGCCGGGCCGTTGTTTTGGCCTGGCTCGGCGTCTGCTGCCTGCTGGCCTCGCCCACGCAAGCCCAAGGCCCAGACATTGTCGTTTATACGGAAAGCTACCCACCCTATAGCTATCTGACCAAAGACGGGCGGCTAGATGGCCTGTCGACCCGGCTTGTGCGCAGGTTGCTGGATGAAACCGGCATTGAATACCGCATCATCCACGTGCCCTGGACCCGTGCCTACCGTGCCACGCTCGAGGAAGACAATGCCCTGATCTATACCATCGCCCGGCAGGAAGGCCGGGAAGATCTGTTCCAGTGGCTTGTCCAGCTTGGCAGCATCAAGTTCCACTTGTTCGCAAGGCAGGACGATCATCGTTTCGATGCCGAAATAGATTGGAATATGGCTCATTATCGAGTGGCTTGCTTGGTCGACGATATATCCTGCCTGCTTGTGAAGGGCCTGAAGGTGCCGGAGAAAAACATCTACCGGATCGCTGAAGTGAACCGACCGGACGTGATGCTGGTGCTGGCGGGTCGTGCAGATCTTTATGTGGCGGAAGAAATCCACAATCGCTACCGGCTGAAGGCCTTTGGGGTGTCGCCAGACCGGTTGAAGCCTGTGAAAACGCTGGAGGCGGGCGGGGACCTTTTCCTCGCATCCGGCCTTGGGCTCAAACCTGATTTGCGTGCGGCGATCATGGGTGCCCGGGACAGGTTGCGGGAAGCGGGTGATCTGCTGACACTGGACCCAAGCGAGTTGGACAACCTGCCCGAATAGACGCCATGCTGACGGGTGCGCGACAGTGTGCCTCATGGCACATCTGGCTATGGCAGGGTAGGGTTGCTTCCTAACAAACGGGGGCATTTCTCATGAACATCTGGTTTCTGCTGGCGGGTTCAGCCAGCGCGCTGACCATGCTGATCCACTGCATTCTGGGCGGGCGCGAAATCGCGAGGCCTTTGCTGGACGCCACAGATATTCACGCGGTTGCCAAATATACCAATTACTATTGCTGGCACCTGGTGTCGCTGACGCTGGCGGCGATGGCGGGTAGTTTCTTCTGGGCCGCTTTCCACCCGGAGGGGATTGAGCTTGCGGTGCTTGCCACCTTCCTCTCCACAGCTTTCTGTGTCTGGAACCTTGGCCTGGTTACCTGGAAAAAGCAGCGCTTCAGCCAGATGCCGCAATGGGCGCTGTTTCTGGCGATCACTGTGCTGGCGCTGCCGGGCTTCTGGGGTTAGCGCGCGCCCTTGGACACGCGCTTTTTCTCATAGCCGTTCTTAGGCGACTTTTCTGGCCGCTGCCGCCATATAGGCCTGCAGGTCTTCAATCGTGACCACAGCCATGGACTGTTCCTGCGCAAACTGCAGGATTTCAGGCAGCCGCGCCATGG
The DNA here is from genome assembly GCF_001550055.1 of Kordiimonas lacus. Taxonomy (GTDB): domain Bacteria; phylum Pseudomonadota; class Alphaproteobacteria; order Sphingomonadales; family Kordiimonadaceae; genus Kordiimonas; species Kordiimonas lacus. The sequence continues at coordinate 610,569 of NZ_LRUA01000003.1, read as the reverse complement.
TGCCATCTGCATTCTGAAGTTCGCACAAGACGGCCGCCGGGCTGTGGCCAGCGCGGGTTACCAGCTCCAGCGAGGCTTCGGTATGTCCCGGGCGTGCCATCACCCCACCAGGGTGGGCCCTGAGTGGGAATACATGGCCCGGGCGCGCCAGGTCGTCTGGTTTGGCGTCTGGTGCAATGGCGGTGCGGATGGTGATGATGCGGTCCGCCGCCGACACGCCGGTGGTGACGCCGTGCTTGGCTTCAATCGATACAGTAAAGGCCGTGCCCATGCTGGACGAATTGTCAGCCACCATTTGCGGCAGCTCAAGCGCCTTGAGTGTCTCGTCAGGCAGCGACAGGCAGACGATGCCGGTGCCTTCGCGGATCACCAGCGCCATCTGCTCGACCGTCATGGTATCTGCCGGGAAGATGATATCGCCTTCGTTTTCGCGGTTTTCGTCATCCATCACGAGGATGCCGCCGCCCGCACGCAAGCTGGCGATGGCCTTTTCCACCCGCGCGTGCGGGCTGCCGAAATCGGCCAGGGTTGGTTGGTTTGGGTTGGTCTGATTCACTGTATGTCTCCAATCATCAGAGGCGCAGGAATCAGGGCATATAAAGACGGACTGGGCGCAGGGCAGGGCCACACGCACCAGAAAGCATGCCCCAAGGGGCACACTGCTTCCACTCTCTCATCCGGACTATACCGTCGGCTCCGGCGTCTCACCGGATCTGCTGACCCCACCAAAGGTCTGGTGGGCGCTCGCGGGCTCGGCCGGGAAATCCAGGCCATACCGCCGGTCGGGAATTTCACCCTGCCCTGAGTACAAGCTTCACTTGTTGGCAGCTCCACCGTGGAACTGCCGTGAAACTGAATTAGCGCGCAGGGGCGGTGATTTCAAGCAGACACGTGTTAACCGATTGTTGATGCTGCGCCCCTAAACTATGTGGTATGAGGCTGTGGGGCGTATCGAGTAGCCGTTTGTCACGGAGTAGATATGCGACTAGGGATTAAAATGGGGCTGGCGATGCTCGCACTTGTGTGCGGTGCTGCTGCGGCGCGTGCGGCAGATGGGCAGCCTCTCATTGTCTATACCGAAAATTATCCTCCCTTCAATTATGCCAAACCCGACGGATCGGTGGCTGGCCTAGCAACCGACAGGGTGCGGCAGGTATTGGATGCGGCCGGACTTCAATATGAGATCAAGATCGTACCGTGGGCACGGGCGATGAATTACGCGCGAACGCGGCCGGATGCGCTGATCTACACCATCACCCGCACGCCGCGCCGCGAATATGGCTTCGATTGGCTCGTGCTGCTCGCTGAATCCAATTTTCATATTTTTGCCCGGGCAGAGGAAACCCGGCCCGTTACCCGGGAAAACCTTGAGGCGGGCATGTTCACCGCATCCTGCGTGTCTGGCGATCTGACATGCGAATTGTTGGTGTGGGCCGGTGTGCCGGTTGCCAACATCATTCCGATTGCCAAGGAGGGCACAGGCGATTTTCGTATGGTGCTGGCCGGTCGGGCAGACCTTTACATCAGCGATTTTTCCGTCAATCGGCGCCTTCGGAAAGCGGAAGGCTATTCGCTCGACCTGACCAAACCGGTCATGCGTCTGGACAGCCGTGCTGGCTTTTACCTCGCGTCCGGCCTCAATGTGCCTGCCGACATCAGGGCACGGATAAAGGCCTCTTACGAGCAGTTGAAAGCGTCAGGCGACTATCAGCTGGTGAGCAACGAGCAACAGGCAGATGGCGGCCAGTGGGAAGCCACTCTCCCGGATCAAGGCCATTGGCCTGATGGGTGATGCATGTCATAACACAGTGGATTGAGGAATTTTGAAAAGGGGGGCGCCGTGAAAGGTGTGCTGCATATTGGGATGCCGATGGCGCGGGCTTCGGCCATTCGGGACTTGTTCCTGACCGACGAAAGCAATAATTTTTACTTGGGCAAAGGCCCCACCAGCCATGTGCCAAGCCAAGTGCAATTCGCGCTTGAGACGGAACTTCTGCAAATACCAAGTTATCACTATAACTCCGATCTGGTTGCCACCGTTTTCAGGCTTGGCCTGGAAAGCGCCGAAGAAAATGGGGCCACAGCCTTCATTGTAAGCGACGACAATATCGTCGGCCAAACCGGTGACGGCTACGACAGCCATATGCAGCGCCTCAAGGCAGTGATGCCGGAAGACACGCTGGTGATCCTGGTGATCCGTGAACAGGTCGATTTCCTGCGCGCGTCCTATAAGCATGCTCTTGTGCACGAAGGACTTCGGGCCAGTTTCGACAATTTCGTGAAATATCACCTGGTGCGCGGCAGCAAGGGCTTGATGTCCTGCATGGACCATGTGTCGCTGGCCGGTGTGGCGGCAAGCCATTTCCACAAATTCGAAGTGCTTCTGTATGAGGATCTGGTGCAAAACCCACGTGCACTGCAGGATCTGCTTGCAGCCCATGATATTGTCATTAAAGCGGAAATGAGTGATGCGGAAAACGAACTTTCCGATGCGGAGGCATACCATTTTCAGCGGCTCTATCTGCGCCAGGGTATTGACCTCAGCGGCGACCGCTCCTTGCCGGTTGGTCCTGACGACCTGACAACCCTTGAATCCAACCGCCCGGTCTTTGATGACCTGCTGCAGGCGGAAGAGATACGCGTCAAATCGATCCTGTCGCTGATTGAGGCGGCGCGGCAAGCGGTTGAGCAGCAACCTGATGTCTCGCTTGACTATAGCATGAGCGAACAAACCAGGGGGCTGCTGTATCCGTTCATTCGCCAGGTGAACAAGCGCATGGTTGACATCATGGGGCTGCCGCTTGGGGAACATGGCTATCTGTTGCCAGAAGCGGAAGCCGCGGCGGAGCAAAAGCTGGATTCCTGAAGCAATTGCGAACATGAAGGTCAGGGCTGCCAGCGTTTCTGGCGGCCCTTTTTTGTCGCCGGAAACGGACCTCTTTCTTGGCTGTTCCTTGACTTGAACGGGTTGCCAGAGCCATGAAAAGGCATGGCAATTCACAAGAAGAAGACAGCGATGGCACAGGTTTCAATCCTTGAAAAATCAGAACTGGCCGCCCGCATTGACAGCCTGCCGTGGGCCGATATCCAGCACCGGTTGCTGGAAACGGGCTACGCGGTCACTGGTCCCATCCTGACACCCGATGAGTGCGCGGCCCTGAAGGCTGGCTTCGGGCAGGAAGGCCTGTACCGCAGCCATATCCATATGGCACGGCACGGCTTCGGGCAGGGCGAATATAAATATTTCAGCTACCCGCTGCCACCTGTGGTGGCGGAGCTGCGTCAGGCAGCCTATCCCCATGTTGCCAAGGCAGCTGACGTGTGGGCGGACAGATTGGGGCTTGAGGCAGGCTACCCGGCCCGGCTTGATGACTATCTGGCACTTTGCCACGCGGATGGGCAGGCGCGCCCCACGCCCCTAATCCTGAAATATCAGGCAGGGGATTATAACTGCCTGCACCAGGACCTGTATGGTGACCGTTATTTCCCGTTTCAGATGGCAGTGCTGCTGTCGGACCCCGGCACGGACTTCGAAGGCGGCGATTTCATGCTGGTTGAAAACAGGCCGCGCATGCAGTCTGTCGGGCACGTGCCGCGCCTCAGGCAGGGGCAGGCGATCATCTTTGCCGTCAACGAACGCCCCAGGAAAGGCAGCCGCGGTTATCACCGGGTAAAACTGAGGCACGGGGTGAGTGAGATCACGTCTGGCGAGCGCTGTACGCTTGGCATCATCTTCCATGACGCGCGGTAACAGGGGTGGCTGACCTGTTCGATAGCCTGCGCCCCAGGCGGGAGGTGATCACTGAAGGTGTCACATTGTTGCGTGGCTTTGCTGATAGCGCGCAGGCCTTTGTCCTGATGCAGCAGATTGCGGCTGAAGCGCCTTTCAGAAACCAGCGGACACCCGGCGGGCATGTGATCCGGGTGGCGACAACAAACGCGGGTGACCTGGGCTGGACATCGGGCCCGTCAGGATACCGCTACCGACCGGATGATCCTGAGACGGGCCAACCGTGGCCCGCGATCCCTGACGCACTGATGGATGTGGCGACACGGGCGGCAGAAGCAGGTGGCTTTGACGGGTACCGTCCCAATGCCTGCCTGATCAACCGCTATGAACCAGGGCTCAAGCTTGGGTCCCACCAGGACAAGAATGAGCGCGATTTTCGCTGGCCCGTGGTGACCCTGTCGCTTGGGGTGCCCGCAACCTTCCAGCTGTTCGGCAGCGCGCGCGGCGGTACGCCCGTCAACATCGGGCTTGAAGACGGCGACATGCTGGTGATGGGGGGTGCCGCGCGCATGGCCTATCACGGGGTCAAGACCCTCAAGGAAGGCCAACACCCACCGACAGGAAACAAGCGCTACAGCCTGACCTTCCGCGTGGCCTGACCACAAAACTACTTCAGGTCTCTTTGTATTGCAATCGATTGCATAATTGATCTGAATTGGGTAAACATGGTGAGCAACAAGGGAGAAGCGAAGTGACGAGAGTAAAGCGAGTTCTTTTTGTCTGGCGTGCCCGCTTGCTGGCGATGGCTTTGGTGGTTGCTTGGACGCCGGTAGGTTTTTCGTCGGATGCGGCTGAGGATATCCTGCATTTCGCAGTGACAGAGGGCAAAATCTATAATGAGTTTTACCGGTCGGGCCCGGTTGCGGCCCACACTGTTCTGAGATCAGGCAGAAGACCGCGCCTTATCGTAGCATTCCCTGCTGGCAATAGTGGAGTCAGCCTATGGTTTGATACGACTGAGGAGCAAGTGGCGTGGCAAGCACTGGAGGACTTGACCCCGTTGAGTATCAATTCACCATCGGGGCCACTTAACGGCATTGAAGCCACTGTTTCAGTGCGAGCTGACACGCTGGTGGTGCGTAAAGTCGTTCAGGGCAACATTCGTACGATCCGCACCTATATGCATGAAAGCGTGGTGGACAATCGGATACAAGTGTCGCGCACCAGTGGAGTGGACACTGTACGCTGGTCCCGGGTTCGGCTTGATGGCTCGGGTGGCTATCAAATGGGCCTGACCATGCTGTCAGGCAAAATTGCTGAAGTAGAAGGCAAGCTCCGCTTGGATGCAGGGACGGACGGCATGATCCGCTTTCGCATGCAGGCGCTGACAGGGGACACGCCACTGACGCCTATTCCCATGCAGGACCTTCTGACCGACGAAGCTGCCCTGGACAGGTTGTCCCGGAACATACTTGCTTTCCTGACTTATGAGGAGAAAATGCTGGCCGGTTCCTGGCGCTTCAATACTTATTTTGGCCGCGACACACTGTTGTCAGCAGCTCTTCTGATGCCAGTCTTGAAGCCAAAGGCCTTTGAGGCTGCAGCAACTTCCGTACTGTCTCGTCTGGCAGCAGACGGGCAGGTGGCGCATGAGGAGGATATCGCTGAATTTGCTGTCTTGCGACAGCTCGATCGTGGCAATGAAGCCGTTGCCCGGCCAATATATGATTATGCCATGGTGGATGAAGATTTCATGCTGACACCCGTGTTGGCGCGTTACTTGTCCATGGGAGAAAAGGAACATGCGCATCTCAAGGCACTGTTGGCTCAGCAAGCGACCATGGACGAGACATATGCCGACCTGTTGATGCGTAATGTTCGGTATGTGCTGAAGTGCGCACAGCCTTTCGCGCAAGACCCGGTGTTCCACACCCTGATCGAGATTGAAGAAGGTAGCCGTGTGGGTGACTGGCGTGACAGTCAGGAAGGCCTGGCAAATGGACGCTATTCATACAGTGTGAATGCTGTACTGGTGCCAGCGGCCTTGGAAGCGATTACCCAGTTGGTTGAGGCTGGTGTCGTCAAGAACGAAGGTCTTGCTCGCAATGCGGCTGCAATGGCTGAAGTTTGGACGCGTGAAGCGCCAAGTCTGTTCGAAGCGGCTTTGCCGCTGGATGTAGCCCAGAGGCGGGTCGACGACTATGCAGACGTTCTTGGAGTGCCTACGGTTGCTGTGCAGCCAGACGCTGACGATATGGTGCATTTTCCTGCGCTGGCGCTTGCGGCCGATGGTACGCCCATTAGGGTGATGCAATCAGACCCGGCATTTTTGCTGTTTTTCAGTGAGCCAAGTGCTGCCCGCCTGGATATGATTATGCAGCAGACACGCCAGGCATTTCCGGCAGGCTTGATGACACCAGTGGGCATGCTGGTGTCAAATCCCGTATACGCGGCAGCAGACGTTCAGGCAATTTTCACTCGGGGGCACTATCATGGGCCGGTGGTGTGGCCCTGGCAGCAGGCCATGATGGCAGCTGGCCTCGACCGTCAAATCAGCCGTGAAGATTTACCTCAGGCTACGAAAGCGAGGCTCGCGGCCTTTCGGGACGCACTCTGGGCCGCGATTGGCAACGGCCATGATGTAAAAACGGCAGAGCTGTGGTCATGGGAGTACACAGATGGAGCCTACAAGGCTGTACCATATGGTCAGGGCCTGCAGCACCTGACCGAGTCAAATGCCGCTCAGCTATGGAGTACGGTCTATTTGGCAATCTCACCGCCGGAATAGTCACCAGTTCCAGTCGTTCTGATCTTCCTCGTCATCGGCAACCACATGACCGTGCAGGTCATAGTCGTCGCTGCGTGCCAGGGTGCGGGAGCCTGCGGCATCATGGCGTCTGCCAATAGGCAGCGCATGGTCTATGGTGTTCGGGATGAACCGGGAGGCATGTATGACTGTATATTTTCTGATGGCGGGGCTTGTGTGTCTGGTGACGACCGCCTTTCATGTATTTGCAGGCGGGGCACGGGTGGTGCGCCCGATGCTGGCGTCACAGGACCTGAATGACACCATGAAAGCGGTGCTATACGGCTGTTGGCATGCCTTTACCCTGCTTTACCTGGGTGTGGCTGCGGTCTTTATCTGGGCGGGCTTCACGCCTTTCGGCGTTTTGCCGGCGGCGGCATGCGCGGTGATGGCGGCGATGCTGGCAATATTGAGCGCCGCCGTTATCAGGCGTTTTGGGCAACGCTTTTGGCGGCTGCCCCATTGGTTGCTTTTCAGTTTGGCGGCGCTTTCAGGTGCGCTGGGGGTGATGTCGGCTTAGGGCCTTACCAGTCCCAGTCGTCCTGGTCCTCTTCATCATCGGCAACCACATGGCCGTGCAGGTCATAGTCGTCGCTGGCGTCGATGTGCGCCATCACCATATCGCCCGGCGAAAGCTCTGTGGCGCCCATCAGGTGCACCTGGCCGTCAATTTCCGGCGCGTCTGCGTACGTGCGGCCCACCGCGCCTTCATCTGTGACCTCGTCGATCAGCACGGCCATTTCCATGCCCACGCGGTCCTTGAGTTTTTCGGCGGAAATTTTCGCCTGCACTTCCATGAAGCGTTCCCAGCGTTCCTGCTTCACTTCTTCCGGCACAGGGTTTGGCAGCGCGTTGGCGGCGGCGCCGTCAACAGGCTCATATTTGAAGCAGCCAACGCGGTCTAGCTGGGCTTCCTGCATCCAGTCCAGCAGATACTGGAACTGTTCTTCCGTTTCGCCAGGGAAACCGACAATGAAGGTGGAGCGGATCACGATTTCAGGCACAATCTTGCGCCAGTTCTGGATGCGCTCGAGCACTTTGGCTTCATTCGCTGGGCGGCGCATGGCCTTGAGCACGTCGCGGTTCGCATGCTGGAACGGGATATCCAGGTAGGGCAGGATCTTGCCTTCCGCCATCAGCGGGATCACATCATCCACATGCGGGTAGGGGTAGACATAATGCAGCCGCACCCAGGCATCCAGGTTGCCCAGTTCGCGCGCCAGGTCGGTCATGTGGGCGCGTACTTCGCGGTCTTTCCACTTTTCTGTCTGGTGCTTGAGGTCAAGGCCGTAGGCTGAGGTGTCCTGGCTGATCACCAGCAGTTCCTGCGTCCCGGCTTCCACCAGCTTTTCGGCTTCCCGGAGAACCGCGCGGATCGGGCGGGATGCCAGGTCGCCGCGCAAGGATGGGATGATGCAGAATTTGCAGCGGTGGTTGCAGCCTTCTGAAATCTTCAGGTAGCTATAGTGGCGCGGCGTCAGGCGCAGGCCCGATTCCGGCACAAGGTGGGTATAGGGGTCGTGCGGCTGCGGCGCTGCCTTGTGCACCTCGCCCACCACTTGCTCATACTGGTGCGGGCCAGTGACCGCCAGAACGCCGGGGACAACTTCGCGCACCGCGCCTTCATCCACGCCCAGGCAACCGGTCACGATCACCTTGCCGTTCTCGTTCATGGCTTCCTTGATGGCGGCGAAGCTTTCTTCCTTTGCGCTGTCGATAAAGCCGCAGGTGTTCACAACCACGACATCCGCGCCTTCATATTCAGCAGCGATTTCATAGCCTTCCGAGCGGAGCTTTGTCAGAATCCGTTCGCTGTCCACCAGCGCCTTGGGACAGCCAAGGGAGACAAAACCAACCTTTGAAGTATGCGTGTTCATGAGCAAACATTTTCCTGCAATTGCATGGGCAGTACCGCCGATTTCGGCGGCTTATACAGAGTTTTCAGGGGAATTGCCAGCCAGAAGCGAAGGGGCCGAGCAACGTGGAACTGCTGTAGTTGATGGCTAAAATAAATCTGAGGTTGTTATTTCCCGAAAATACTTTCAGTTCACGTCCTATTGCGTGTATAAAGGAGACTCATTTGGTCAGATTTTAGGGCTGAATGGCGAATGGAGGCATTGATGACTCAGGCTGCCATGTCACCACGCTTTCGGGCGACCCTGATTATTCTACTGGCTGTGCTGATCAACGGCACAATGATCCACTGGTGCTGGACCCTATACCGCGACATGGGGCTGATGAATATTGCCTGGACGCGGACATCTGAGGTGTCCATTGAGAAGGCCACCTCTCTGGCGCAGATCGAACGCTCGATCGGCTATGGCGAATTTATCCATAATTTCAAAAACTATGTACTCAGGCGTACACCGGAATATGATCAGCGAACCCAAGCGTCGCTGGAGAAGGTTGAGGATGCCATTGAGGGCATGCGGGCCCTGTCGCTGCAGGCGGAAGACCGGGAGGACCTGCAGACAATCTCCCAAACGGTGGACACATACCGCAAGAACTTCCTGCGGGCACGGGAGGCGGACTGGCGGGCCTTGCCTCCAGCGGAATTGGACCGGCTGGTTTATGTGGATGACAGCGCGGCCGTGGCAGCGTTCACCGCCATGCGGGACCGCATTCTCCCGGCTTATATGTCCCAGATGCAAACGCATGAGCGCCAGATCAGCCAGGTTTGGCGCGAGGTCGCGACAGGGGCTCTTCTGATAATCCCGCTTATTCTGTTGAACTGTGCCGTCTGTATTTGGGGCGGGTTGAAGCTTATTCGGCGCAGGGGTAACGACATCATGATTTTCGAAGGGTCGTCAGACGCCATCCTGGTGTGCGACGAGCAGGGCCAGATCCTGCGCAACAACCAGATCGCCGAACAGATGTTCGAATATGGCCAGGATGAGCTGCGCAACAGGCAGTTGGCCGATCTCATCCCGGATCTGGATGTCCTGTTTGGGTCGGGTTCGGGGGCGCACCGTAATGGCGAAAAGGCCTTGGCCTCAAAGCCGCTCAGGAACCTCAAGGCGCGGACAAAGGCGGGGCGCCATGTGCCGGTTGCCATTTCCGTGTCGTCGGTTCTGTTCTTCCGGCGCGCTGCAAAAATGGTGGTGGTGCGCGAGGCCGCGTGAGCCCCGCCAGGCATCCCATAATTCAGGCTTTGCATTGACGTTTTTTTGCCTATGATGGCCCCGTTTTTTCGGGAGCTGTTATGCGCGGGTTGCTTTTTTCTTTCTTAATTTTTCTGACATTCTTGGGCACGGCTGGTTCAGCGGCAGACCCTGACGGTGTGTGGCAAACAGAGGGCTATGGCTATCTGTTTGATGTGCGCGGCCAGGAGGTCGCGATCTATGAGACAACCGCGATCAGCTGTCTGCCAAGCGGCCTGATCCCGGGTGCGCTCGAGCACCTTGAAGGCGAAGATGCGGAAGCGCGCTTTGGTGTAACTATCCCAGGCTTCATTGAGGCCGATATGGAAATCTGGCCTTTGGGCAAGGATAGCCGCCGCTTCCACCGCAGCGACACCAGCACCTTCATGACAGCCCACAAGCTGGCGGCGCTGCCGGACGCGTGCAAGGTCAACACTGCCGCTACGGCACAGGACACGGTGGCGGTTTTTCATGAAAGCTTCAAAATCCATTATCCTTTCTTCGCGGAAGGACGCACCGGATGGCCGGCACCGACGGTGGACGCCATTGCCACGGACCAAGAGCTATTCGACTATCTGACCGGCTTGATGGCGCCCCTTGAAGATGCCCATACGGCCCTTGTGGCCCCAAGCCTGGATGCCATGTATTTCGGCGCAGAAGGCGCGGGCAGGTCGGCGCCGGAAGAAAGCCGCAAAGCGGGGTTCGAGATTGTCGACGGCAGCTACCTCAGAAGCCCGCTGGCACCCTACTGCCGCGGCATGTTGGGCTATGCCGAGCTGGTGCGGGGGGTAGGCTACCTGCGCGTAAGCGGCTTTACCAATTTCAGTGAGGCGAACACGCCGGACGCCAACCTGGCGGCGTTCGAACGCGCGCTCGATGATTTTTTCGACCCGATCCACGGCCTGGCCGGACTGGTGATTGACCTGCGCGACAACGCTGGTGGGTCGGACGCCCTTGCGCTGGCGATGGCCCGCCGCCTGACGGAACAGGAGTATATCGCCTATTCCAAGCAGGCCTACAGGGGGGGCGAAGGCGGGCAAGCCTGGACGGACGAAACCGCAACCTGGGTGCAGGCCAGCGACCGTGAAAGCTTCTGGGGGCCAGTGGTTGTGCTGACAGGCCCTAACAGCATGAGCGCAGCAGAAACTTTCCTGATGGCGCTGATGGACCGCGCACCGGAAGTAACACGCATTGGCGACAACACTCGTGGTGCATTTGCCGATATGCTGCCGCGCATCCTGCCGAACGGCTGGCTGTTCGCCTTGCCGAACGAGCGCTATCTGGACAGTGCCGGCAAAAGCTATGACCGGTTGGGCATTCCGCCCCATATCCGTGTGCCTGTTTTTTCCGAAGAAGACCTGGCTGCTGGCCGGGACAGTGCGCTTGATGCGGCGCTTAAGGTCCTGACGTCCGACGCACGGTAACGTTGGTTTGATTTTTCATCACAGGCTTGCGCCATTATGATTTTTCAAAAATGGGGACGTGTGTGGCAATTGATCTGACATGGATGGATGACTGTGTTGAAGTGCATGTGGACGGGGATTTCCCGAACCAGATGGTTGCCATGAACAAGGCCATCACCGGTGACCCGCGCCACAAGAAGATCAGCCGCATGCTGATCAACGCGCTCGACGCAGACCATTTCTATGCCGATGACCATCTGGTGGGCACTATGGCGGAGATGGATGTCATGGCCTATGACGGTGCGCCGCGCATGCGGCTTGCGGTCGTCACTGACAATCCTAAGATGGCCGGGATTGTCCAGACATACGCCGCCCACTATGAAAGCCTGAAACCCGGCGCGGTGGTCAGCAAGGTTTTTGACAATCTTGCTGAGGCGCGCGTCTGGCTGCGAACCTGACCTGTCGGCCTACTTACGGTCCACCTGCTGCGACTGGTCGTGGAACTGCCACAACACATTGATGATCTTCCACTCACCCTCATTGCCCTTCGTCAGATGAAGGTAATCGATCCAGTCGTCGGCCGTCAGCTTCACGGATGCGATGCGCCCGTCAAGTGCCAGAATTTCAATGTCCTTGCGGGGTGGGTTTGGGAAGGCCTTGCCGTCCTTGTTATAGTTTTCCGCCACCCACAGCATGGTGTCGCGGCTGGTTTCCATGACATATTCGGTGCCGTCCGTTTTTTCCCAATAGGTGCGTTTTTTCATGTCACCGTGCAGGGCCCGGTCCATGCGGCTGGGGTCTGGCTTGTGCTGGCTTTCGATATAATCCAGCGCCGCCTGTTCGATAGCCTTGCGGTCGGCCATATCGTCGGCGCTGGCGGGCTGAAAGCTGGCAGCGGCAAAAAGGATTGCAATGAGCAGATGTTTCATTTGATCTTCCCCCATGTATAGTGTGCTGTCTGGGCGCCAAGGTGTACCGAACGGCTCTGTTGGCGCAACTCACAACCCCGTCATAAACGGTTGATCAGGACCAGGAGGAAAGCCTGCGATGAACAGCAAAGAGTTCCGCAAAAATGCACATGATGTGATCGACTGGATCGCCGACTATATGGACGGCGTGCGCGACTTTCCTGTGCGCGCCCAGGTGGCCCCGGGCGACGTACGCGCCAAGCTTCCTGCAATGCCGCCCCTTGAAGGCGAGAGTTTCGACCAACTGATGACGGATTTCAAAGATATCATCCTGCCCGGTGTGACCCACTGGCAGCACCCGCGCTTTTTCGCCTATTTCCCGGCCAATGTGACGCCGGAAAGCCAGTTGGCGGAAATGCTGATCAGCGCCATGGGCATCAATGCCATGCTGTGGGAAACCAGCCCGGCAGCCACGGAACTTGAAGAAGCCATGATGGGCTGGCTGAAGGACATGCTCGATTTGCCGCGTGCCTGGGCGGGGGTTATCCAGGATACGGCCTCCAGCGCCACTTTCTGCGCGGTGCTGGCCGCCCGTGAACGGTCAACCGACTGGAAGGTGAATGAAACCGGCCTGCAGCATGCGCCCAAGATGGCATTCTACACCTCGGCCGAAGCCCACAGTTCGCTGGAGAAAGCCGTCAAGATGGCGGGACTGGGGCGCGCCTCGATCCGCCTTGTGCCAACAGACAAAGATCACGCCATGCAGCCCGCAGCACTTGCCGCCATGATGGAAGAAGACCGCAAGGCGGGCATCATCCCGGCCATGGTGATGGCGACTGTGGGCTCCACAAGTGTCGGTGCAGCTGATCCCTTGAAGGCCATCGGCGTGATCGCGCGGGCCAATAAGGCCTACTTCCACGTGGACGCCGCCTGGGCCGGTAGCGCCATGGTTTGCCCGGAATTCCGCTATCTGCTGGACGGGGTGGAAGGCGCCGACAGTTTCGTCTTCAACCCCCATAAATGGATGGGCGTGCAGTTTGACTGCACGGCCCATTTCGTGCGCGACCAGGACACACTGGTGCGCACCCTGACCATCCTGCCCGCCTACCTTGAAACCCGCGAAGGCAGCACCGTGACAGACTACCGCGATTGGGGCGTCCAGCTTGGCCGCCGCATGCGCGCACTGAAGCTGTGGTTCGTGATCCGCCTGCGCGGGCTTGAAGGCCTGCGCTCCATGTTTAGGGGCCATGTTGCCTGGGCGAAGGACCTGGCAGCTACAGTCCGCGATACCGACGGGTTTGAACTGGTGACAGGGCCGAACCTGTCGCTCCTGACCTTCCGGCTGCTCAAGGAAGGGCTGGACACGGAAGAACTGGATGTCCTGACAGAAAAACTGCTGACATTGGTCAATGATGACGGCTTCACCTACCTGACCCGCACGCTGGTGAACGGACGCCCGGTGATCCGCTTTCAGGTGGGGCAGGTGCAAACCACCAAAGATGACGTCATGGCCGCCTGGGCCCGGGTGGTGGAGCTGGCGAAAGCCGTTTAGTCCTGCCGCAAAATTGCCCCGCATTTAAGGCGGGGGCGCACAATCTGGCCCCGCTTTCGGCACCATCCACCCCCATACCGGTTTGATCCGAAAACCGTATGGGGGAATGATCAGGATGGAAAATGATACAGGAAAGAAGCTTTTGTCGGGCCTGGGTGGCCCGGGCTTCAAGGCGGCGCTGGTGGGCATCTTGCTGCTGGTGCTTTTGATACCCATCACTATGGTACAGTCGCTGGTGAACGAACGGTCCAACCGGTCGAATGACGTGCTGGCGGGGGTTGGCGCCACCTGGGGCGGCGAGCAACAGATATCAGGGCCGATACTTGTTTTGCCCTATGACCATGTGCTGTCGCGCAGCAGCTCGGGCGAGGAAAAGCTGGAGCGCAGGACCCTGATCCTGCTGCCTGATACGCTCACTTCAACCGGTGATGTGGACGTGGAAAAGCGCGCCATCAGCATTTATGAAACCAATGTCTATACCGCCCACATGAAAATGAAGGCGGCATTCCAGTTGCCGCTCCTGATCGACGGCGTATCGCCCGAGCACATGAAATGGGACCAACTGTATGTCAGCCTGGTGCTGGGTGACATCCAGGGCTTGCAGGGCAATATGGAAATCATCAGCGGTGGCAAGCTGTTGCCCATAGAGCCCGGCACCGGCCTGGGCCGGCACAGCCAGGGCATTCATGCCGGCTTGGGCGGTACCCTGCAGGGTGGTGACAGCCTGGCTGTGGACATGAGCTTTTCCCTGCGCGGGACCGGCGCGCTGGATATCTGGCCGTCGGGCGCCAGAACCGATGTGACGCTGGCCTCAGGCTGGCCGTCCCCCGGCTTTCAGGGGCGCTTTTCGCCCATCAGTCACAGCATTTCGAAAGACGGATTCAGTGCCCAGTGGCAGACCCTGCGGCTGGCGCAAGGGCTTGGCCCGGTGTTGTTCGACGGACCGCCAAAGGGTCAGTCGATCAGCGTCAAGTTTGTCGACCCGGTAAACAATTATTCCATGACAGACCGCAGCGCCAAATATGGCAGCCTGTTCGTGCTGATGACCTTTGCGGTGCTATATCTGTTCGAGGTGATCTCCGGCAGGCCTGTGCATCCGGTGCAATATATGCTGACCGGGCTCGCGCTGTGCCTGTTTTTCATGGCGCTTTTGGCGCTGTCGGAGCATCTGGACTTCGGCCTGGCGTACGGCATTTCTGCAACAATCGTGATCGCCATGGTGGCGGCGTATGGCAAGTCGGTGATGGGGTCGGGCAAATGGACATCCGGCATCACCATCACGCAGATCGCGCTGTTCGCCTACCTTTATGGTGTGCTGAAAATGGAAGATCTGGCGCTTCTGTCGGGCACTGCACTTCTGTTCGTCGCGCTCGCGGTGGCCATGTTCCTGACCCGCCGCGTTGACTGGTACAGGTCCAAAGCCTGAGGAAGGGGGCAGGCAACGCGTTTGCCTGCCCCGTTGGCTTATCGGCTGTAGCCGCCGGTGGCCTGTTCGTCGGCCTGAGCCTGCAGGCGTTTCACCGGGGCGGTCGGGTTGGTGTCCACATAGTCATGCAGGATCGAAACCGCTTCCCTGGCCGCCACAGCGAAAGGGACTTTCCCGTCGGCCACGTCAGACGCGATCCCCAGGATCTGCATGTAAAGCTCGGACGGTTCTCCCAGCACGGTCAGGGCCACGGTGTCATTCTCGGCCATCAGGGTGTCCCATTCATCACGGATTTCGGCCCAGAATTCTTCTGTTGCGGCCCAATAGTCGGTGCCGACTTCGGTTTTGAGGTCTGCGAAATGATTGTAGGTGTTCACGCCAATTTCGCGCACCAGCAGTTTGGGCGCATCGCCTGTCAGGATCAGTTTCGAGTTGTCCTGCTCATGCACCCAGCCCTTGGGCGTCAGCGCGTGGCGGTTGACAGCCTCAATGGCGTGATAGTCGCTCCGCTTGGTGGCGTCCCGGCGCGGCAGGGGGCGCCAGCTTGGCGGGCTTGCCCATTCGGACGTGCCGTCTGTGTGGTCCCACGCCGCCACGGCCGCATAGCGCGGGGCGTCGTCCACCTGATAGACGGTCTGGGACCATTTGCCCGCGCGTTCCGCTTCCGTCAGCTGCTGTTTCTGCCACGTGTTGGCGCCCTTGAAGGTCATGATGGTGGCCGGTTCATACTGCCAGTCCTGCCGCCAGTGTTTGATCGGCATGAAGGGCACCTTGTCGCCGTCGCCCACCACCAGGATGTGCTGCAGGCTGATGAAGTCGCCCGTGTCCTTGATTACACGGACCATCTCATGCCCGCCGGTCTTGTAGCGTTCCTTGGGCGTGTAGCCCTTCTGGAACGATACAGTCTCCTGAAAATCGAAGGTGACTTTATAGTCGCCTGCCATCGCCAGAATGGCCGCGCGGTCGGCTTCAAAGTGGCGGTCTTCTGCCACAGGGGCAGGGACCTGTGCGGTCAAATGGGCCGGAGTGTTGGTCGCACAGGCTGAAACCAGCAGCAGCCCGGCAACCAGCATGGCATGCCTGAAAGGCCGCCATGGGTGGGTCAAATTTATCTTCATCTTTTGTTCCTCTTGATCTCAAAAATAATAATGATTCTGACTTGCATTATTAATAACCATCGCCTATGACGCTATTAATGAAATTAAGAATCATTTGCAATAACTAATTAAATACCTCAGGCAGGACCGTCAGAGCTCAGAAGTTTCCCAGGAAGGAATTTCAGGAAGGATTTTTCAAAACGCTCCCTGTGTGGCGTTTGAAAAATCATCGGGCCCGGCAGGTGAGATGGCAGGCGCGGTGCGGCGTGAGGGCAAATGTGATCAAGGGAAGCAAGAGTATGTATCAGTCTGTAAAATTGAAATCCGCCCTATGCGCAGGTGTTTCACTGTTGGCCACGATGCCTGCGGCTGCTGAAACCGTGGCGGATATCACCGAAATCAGCGTCAGCGCCACCAAGAATGAAGTGGAGGCCTTCAGTGTGCCGGCGTCCGTCAGCGTGGTAACGCGCGAGGAAATGGATGACCTGCTGGCCGCCAGTGTGTCTGACCTTTTCGTCTCGGTCCCCGGCCTGTCGTTCGGTGGCGGCCCACGGCGCACCGGTGAAACGCCGACCATCCGCGGAGTGGCGGGTGAAGGCGTGGTGGTGCTGTTTGACGGCGTGCGCCAAAGCTTCCTGTCGGGCCATGACGGGCGCTTCTTTATTGAGCCTGACCTCTTAGGCTCTGCCGAAGTGGTGCGCGGCGGGGGCTCATCGCTTTATGGCTCTGGCGCTGTAGGCGGCGTGATCAGCCTGCGGACGCTGGACGCCGCAGACCTCCTGGCGGACGGGGAGCGGGCAGGCTACCGCCTGAAAGCCGGCTTCCAGGGCGCCAGTAATGAGTGGATGACCGGCGCGACTGTGTTTGGCCGGTCCGGTGACGGGCGTCTCGACGGCGTGGCTAGCCTGACGTTCCGGCAGTCGAGCGACATCGCGCTCGGCAACGGCACGACGCTTTCGGGTGACGACGAGATCGGCTCGGGCCTTGCCAAGATCAGCTTCCAGGCCAGCGACGCGCTGCGCCTGAGCGCCAGCTGGATGGGCTACAGGAACGACGCGATTGAGCCCAACAACGGCCAGGGCAACAGCGAAGGCGACCTGATGGCGAAACGGGTCGTCAGCGACACCTTCCGGTTGGGCACCCGCTATAACCCTGAAACCCAATTGGTGGACCTCCAGGCCGTGGCCTATGTGAACAAGGCGCAGGTGGATGAGGACGACCTGGACACTGACCGCATCATTGGCCGCGACGTGGAAACCAAAGGTTTCACCATCGACAACCGCAGCCGGTTTGACCTGGGCCGCCGCGCGAATGTCACCTTCACCTATGGCGGGGAATATTACCGGGACGAGCAGGTAGGCACCGACAATCAGACCACAGACGGTACCCGCGGCGGTGTGCCGGACGCGGTGGCCAACACCACGGGCCTGTTCGCGCAGGCGGAACTGTCGCTCGACACACCCATGGGCGCATTCTATATCGTGCCCGGCGTGCGCTACGACAGCTTCAAGAACAAGGCCGTGGGTGAGGCGGTGGAGACGGACGAAAGTGCCACATCCCCCAAGTTTGCCGCCACGTGGGAGCCAACAGAAAACCTGATGCTGTTCGCATCCTACGGCGAGGCGTTCCGCGCGCCATCGTTCAACGAGATTTTCGCGGACGATGTGCATTTCACCATCCCGCTTGGCCCCGGCCTTGAAGCCCCGAACTTCTTCATCCCCAACCCGGACCTGCGGCCTGAGCGGTCGAAGACCTGGGAGTTTGGCGCGGGCGTGGATTTCGTTGACCTGTTCACAGGCGATGACCGCCTGACCATGAAAGGGTCCTATTTTACCTCTGACGTTGAGGATCTGATCGATCTCGAGGTGAACTTTGAGCTGTCCATGGCCTGCTTCGTGCCCGGCTTCCCCGGCACCTGCAACGCCGGTACCAGCCGCAATATCAACACAGGCCGCGCCATCATGGACGGGTTCGAGCTGGAGGCGGTCTACAGCAGTTTGCGCGTGCGGCTCGCGGCCTCTTATTCCCGCGTTAACGGCACAGACAAGGACACGGGCAAGTATGTCGGCATCCTGTCGCCGAACCGCCTGTTCACGTCGGCCGAGCTGAAGCTGCCGGAAATCGATGCCCGTATCGGTACACGCGTCACCATCGCTGGTCGGTTCGATAAAGTGGATGACGTGGCCGAGGAACGCCCGGGCTATGAAACCGTCGATGCCTTCATGGTGTGGGAACCGAAGGGCGGCCTCAAGGGCGTGCGTGTTGATCTTGGGGTCGACAATCTCTTTGACGCTGCGGCGGAGCGCGTGTTCGCGGGCGTGGTGGATGCGGGCCGCAACGCCAAAGTCCGTGTCGGCTGGATCGGGTCATTCTAGGGCAAAGGATCGACGGGATGTGGAACAGCGAAAGCGGGTACGGTTGGCTTGCCAAGGCACTGCATTGGTTGGTGGCGCTTCTGATGGTCGGGATGTCTGTTCTCGGGTTCATCTTCGCTGACATGCCGCGCGGGGACGAGAAAACCGAACTGCTGGCGCTTCATGCTTCCTTCGGGCTATTGCTGCTGGCTTTCATGGTCGTGCGGCTGGGGGTGCGCATGAAAGGTGCACGTCCCAGGCCGCTTGACCCGTCGGCGACGCGGCTGAATGCCCTGGCCCACAGTGTGCATATGGTGCTTTATCTGGGGATATTTCTGGTGATTGCCGCCGGCATGCTGACACTGATGACAGTGGGTTGGGATGTGCCCTTCTTTGGGCTGTTCGCCTTGCCCACGCCGTTCGAGCGCGACATGGCGCTGCACCATCTGTTCGAGGAAATTCACGTCTATGGCTGGTGGGGGTTGGCAGGTCTTGTTGGCCTGCACCTTGTTGGCGCGATGTACCATGCGTTTGTGCTCAAGGACGGCACGCTCCGGCGCATGGCGCGGGAGAAATCCGAGGGCTGATCAGCCTTCAGCGGCGCGCCGTTTGACACTTTTGACCGCCGGGTCGATCGCGAGCGCCAGGCCCAGGTCCCGGATGTCCTGCGGGGCATCGGGCAGGCAGATGGCCAGCCGATAGGCGGCGTAGCGCTGTACGGGGTTTTCCGAGTGGTCGGCGACCGTTTCAAGAAGCGCGCTATACTCCCGGCCATAATTGCGGAAGGCCTCCCGAAGTCGCATGGGCATGTCGCGCCACAGCTGGTCTTCCAGATTGCGGGGCGAGGCCAGAAGGATGTTCAGGCGGTCCAGCTTCGCCGGAGTGGGTGCTGCCAGCGCGCCTTTGAGTGTCGCGGCATAGCTCGCGGCATAGTCGAAGCTGGCCTGCGCCGTCAGGGGTTCGGGGGTGTCTGCTTCCTCAACTGGCGTGATCCACGCTGGGTCGCGCAAGGCGGCCATGATCGGGCTGCTTTGTTTCCGGTCCCAGATCCAGAACAGCAGCCACCCAAGCGCGAAGGCGATCAAGCCATAAACGACATATCCAAGCATTTCCGAATTTCCCCCACTGGCGGCTTGATACTGCAGCGATCCTGCCACCAGGGGGCAGGCGATGGCAAGCGCTAGTCCTCGATGCCGACAAGGGCGCGGGCGAATTCGGCTGCGTCGAAGGGCTGGAGGTCCTCGATCGCTTCCCCAACGCCGATGGCATGGACCGGCAGGCCGAATTTTTCGGCGCAGGCCACCAGCACACCGCCGCGGGCGCTCCCGTCCAGCTTGGTCATGATGATGCCGGTGATGTTGGCAAGTTTCTGGAACACCTCCACCTGATGCACCGCATTCTGGCCCGTGGTGGCATCCAGCACGATTACTGTATCGTGCGGCGCGCCTTCAACCTTCTTGCCAATCACGCGGACAACTTTCGCAAGCTCCGCCATCAGTTCCTCGCGGTTCTGCAGGCGGCCAGCCGTGTCGATCAGCAGCACGTCTGTGCCTTCTGCCGTTGCGCGCTCAACCGCTTCGAACGCGAGCGCTGCTGCGTCTGCGCCGATTTCCTTGGTGACAACCGGCACACCGTTGCGGTCACCCCAGATCTGAAGCTGCTCGACCGCGGCTGCGCGGAAGGTATCGCCCGCCGCCAGCATTACCGACTTGCCGTCTTCCCGGAACTTTTTCGCCAGCTTGCCGATGGTGGTGGTTTTCCCCGCACCATTCACACCCGCCATCAGGATGATGTGGGGTTTGTTGGATGGGTTCACAGCCAGCGGCTTGGCGACAGGGGTGAGGATTTTCTCAACCTCGGCAGCCAGCACCTTTTTCACCTCGTCGCCGGTGATTTCCTTGTCGAACCGGTCCTTGGCGAGCGTACCGGTGAGCTTGGAGGCCACGGCAACGCCCAGGTCAGACGTGATCAGAAGGTCTTCAAGTTCCTCAAGCGTGTTATCGTCCAGCCTGCCCTTGGTGAAGATATCCGCAATGCCGCCAGAGATGGCGCTGGTGGATTTCTTCAGCCCTTCCTTCAGGCGCTGGAACCAGCTTTTCTTCTCTGATGGCTTCTCCGCAGGTATTTCCTCAGCCGCGGGCTCAGGCGCGGGCTCTGGAGCTGGTTCTGGCTCAGGTTCAGGATCTGGCTCGGGTGCAGGTTCCGGTGTTGCTTCGGGCTCTGGCTCGGGCGCCGGGACAGGTTCTGCGACAACGGGCGTGGGGACCACTTCTGCCACTTCAGCTGTTGGCGCAACTGGTTCTTTAGGCTGCTCGGCAGGCTGTTCTGGTGCCTGTTCTTCGGCCTGCACGTCAGGCTTTGGCTGCTCTTCCGTCTCGGATTTCTTGCCAGTCAGGCGTTGGAACCAGCTTCTTTTCTCGCTCACAGGCGTTTCCTCAGGCAGGCTTATGGTTGGGTCTTGATGCCAGACATGGCGTTTTCATCGCGTGGCGTCAAGCGCACAGGCACGATATCGCCGGGCTCGGCGGGGCCGTCGATCACCACCGGGATGAATTGTTCGCTATGGCCGATGGGGTTACCGTCGTGGCCGATGCGCTCCACCAGCACATTGGCGTCCGCGCCTTCGGCCCGCTTGAACAGCTCAGCCACGCGCTTGTCACCGGCGGCGCGTAGGCGGGCCGCGCGTTCTTTACGCACGTCCTTCGGCACCTTGTTCGGGATTTTGGCGGCGGGCGTGCCCTCGCGTTCCGAATAGGGGAACACATGCAGCCAGGTCAGGTCGCATTCCTCCACAAGGCGAAGACTGTTCTGGAACATCTCTTCCGTCTCAGTGGGGAAGCCGGCGATAATGTCCGCACCGAACACCATGTCGGGGCGCTCAGCGCGCACGCGGTTCGTGAATTCGATGGCATCGCCGCGCAGGTGGCGGCGTTTCATGCGCTTCAGGATCATGTCGTCACCAGCCTGCAAGCTCAGGTGCAGGTGCGGCATCACGCGGGGTTCATGGATGATCGCGTCATAAAGCGGCTCATCCACCTCAATGCTGTCGATGGAGGAAATCCGAAGGCGCGGCAGGTCCGGCACCAAATGCAAGATTTTCTGTACGAGCGTGCCGAGGGTTGGCGTGCCCGGCAGGTCCTCACCGAAGCTGGTGATGTCCACGCCCGTCAGCACCACTTCCTTGAAGCCGCGGTCCACCAACCGTTTGATCTGGTCGACCACTTCGCCCACGCCTGTTGACCGGCTGTTGCCGCGGCCATAGGGGATGATGCAGAAGGTGCAGCGGTGGTTGCAGCCATTCTGGATTTGCACAAAGGCCCGCGCCCGTTCGCCAAAACCGTCGATCAGGTGGCCCGCGGTTTCCTTGACGGAAAAGATATCATTCACCTGCACGCGCGGTGCGTTCGACAGGTCAAGCCCCGCGCGGCCAAGACCGACGAAGCTTTTGGCTTCGAGCTTTTCCTGGTTGCCCAGAACGGTCGCGACCTCATCCATTTTGGAAAACTGCGTCGGGTCAATCTGCGCCGCGCAGCCGGTGACGATGATGGGCGTGTCGGGCCGTTCGCGCTTCATGCGGCGAATGCTTTGGCGCGCCTGGCGCGTGGCCTCAGCCGTGACGGCGCAGGTGTTGACGATGATCACATCATCAAGCCCGGCGTCTTCCGCGTGACGGCGCATCACCTCGCTTTCATAAGCATTGAGGCGGCAGCCGAAGGTCACGATTTCTGGTTCTTTTTTCATCATGTCGCTCACAGCGCGACCTCGCCTTTGAACGCCAGCGTTGCCGCGCCTGTCATTTGTACTGTGCCGTCCGCGAGCCACTCAACCTCAAGCGGGCCGCCGTCCAGCATTACGGTGGCCTTGCGGTCAATGAGGGCAAGGCGCGAGGCCGCGACAACACTCGCGCAGGCGGCGGTGCCGCAGGCATCAGTGATGCCAGCCCCGCGTTCCCACACACGCAGGCGGATTGTATCACCTTTCACGGTCCCAACCGAGGCATTCACACGCTCAGGGAACATCGCGTTCTTTTCAACCTGCGGGCCCCAGTATGGCAGGTCAACCGTGTCGGCGTCCTCAACGAAGAAGACAGCATGCGGGTTGCCCATATTGACGCACGTGGGTTCGAACAGTGGGCCCATGGCGAAATCGATCTTCATGGTGTCCGTTTCGCGCGCCAGCGGGATCTCATCCCATGCCAGCCGCGCCGGGCCCATATTGACGCTGATGCCCGCCTCTGCGCGGGTGGCGGTCAGCAGGCCTGCGTCTGTCTCGATCAGGACCTTTTCTTTGCCGCTTTCATCCAGCGCCAGCTGGCCCACGCAGCGGGTAGCGTTAC
This sequence comes from Kordiimonas lacus, assembly GCF_001550055.1. Taxonomy (GTDB): domain Bacteria; phylum Pseudomonadota; class Alphaproteobacteria; order Sphingomonadales; family Kordiimonadaceae; genus Kordiimonas; species Kordiimonas lacus. The sequence continues at coordinate 587,817 of NZ_LRUA01000003.1, read as the reverse complement.
CGCAAGCACCCACGCGGCTGCCGTCAGCGTTGCGAATTTCCATGAAGATGTCGGCTTTGCCGCTTGTTCTCAGGATGATCAGTTGGTCACAACCGATGCCGCGGCGGCGGTCAGACAATGCACGCACAGCTTCATCCGCCAGCGCGAGATCATCCTCGCGGGCGTCAAAAATGATGAAGTCATTGCCCAGTCCATGCATCTTCAGGAACGGGCGCATATGCTGGCCTTTTTCCATGAGGCCGCTTATATGGGTTCTCATAGCGCAGAGTCCATGGATTTCTGTGCATCTGGCAGCAGATTTTGGCGGATTGAGGCAGGCTTGGTGGCAGGGCGACAACAAATCATCATTCATGCGGGGTTTCACCGCTGCGCATCGACCGCGGTGCAGGACATGCTGCGCGCGCGGCGGACGGCCATTGAGGCCACTGGCACGGCGCTGCTGCTCAGGGAAGATCTGCAAGGCTGGCTGACAGGCCGGCAGCTCCGGCTTCTGTATCGCCATCAGGATGATTCCCTGGTTTCCAGCCTGCGCCTGAAGTTGGTTGCATCCATGCTGCAGCGCATCAGGGCGGACCGCATTGTGATCAGCGAGGAATTACTGCTGGGTTTGATGCCCGGTGTACGCGACCCTGGCTTTTATCCCCATTTCGGCAACTTCATGCGCGCTATGAAACGGTTGGCGAAATCCTTCGATGTCGACCTGAGGCTGGTGGCCCGGCGACCAGACCGGTTTCTGGAATCCGCCTATGCATTTCGTGTGCGGCAGGGGCTGCGGGAAGCGTTTCCCGATTATGTGGCACGCATCGGGGAGCAGGACGTGTCGTGGTTACGGTTGGTGCGAGAAGTTGAACGCGCGGGCCTCACGGCGAACACGCGTTTCACCTGTCTGGAAAGCTGGCCAAAGGAACGTGCCGGGCATGCCGTTCTGGAATTCCTGGGATTGGACACTGTCGCGGGCGACACCCCAATCAAGCTTAGCGGCAATCCTAGCTGGTCGGCAGACCGGCTACAGGCGACGTTGGAGGCACCTCTTCAGGTGGCTTTCACGGACGTGGAACGTACGGCCTTTTTGTCGCGCCTCACTGCAGACAATGCGGCCTTCCTGGCGCACCCCATGGTGAATGCGCCAGCGGATGCCTGGCGCGATTAGCCGAACACCATGGGCAGCAGGCTGTAGCACAGTGCTGCCACCACAAAGGTGCCAATCACATTGAGCCATAAGCCCGCACGCATCATGTCCGGCACATGCAGCTGCCCGGTTGAGAAGATCACCGCGTTCGGGCCCGTGGCCACCGGCAGCATGAAGGCGCAGCTGGCCGCCATGGCGGTGGGTGCCGCCAGCATGATGGGGTCGATATCGGCGCTGGTCGCCAGCGCGCCCAGCACAGGCACAAGCGCTGCTGTGGTGGCTGTGTTGCTGGTCAGTTCCGTCAGGAATATCACCATGCCCACAATCACCAGCATGATCACGAATAGATGGGCGCCCGAAAGGCCCGCCATATGGTTCCCGAGCCAGACGGCGAGGCCTGTGGCTTGAATGGCAGCCGCAAGGCTAAGCCCGCCGCCGAACAGCAGGATCACGCCCCAGGGCAGCTCAACCGCGCTTTCCCATGACAGCAGCGCCTTGTGCTTGTTGGCTTCGCCGCCGCCCGCCGGGATCAGGAACATGGCAAGGCCTGCCGCCACGGCAATATGCATGTCTGACATGCGGGCAACGAAGGGCATCAGGTCTGTCAGCCACTGGGTGTCCACCAGCACCTGGCGGAAGCTCCACAAAAGCGCCATGCAGGTCATGACGATTGCAACCCGCTTTTCCGGTGTTGTGATGCGGCCCATGGCCTGAAGTTCGGTCTGCACCACCTCAGCCCCACCGCGCGCCAATTTGGCGTCAAACGGGAAGCAGATTTTGGTCAGCACCAGCCACGCCAGCGGCACCATGGTCAACACAACGGGAATGGCGAAGGCCATCCATTCAATGAACAGGATTTCACGGCCGGTGGACTGCTGGATGAAAGCTTTTACAAACAGGTTCGGCGGCGTGCCGATATAGGTGCCAAGCCCCCCGATGGAAGCCGCCCAGGCGCAGCCGATCAGAAGGGCTATGGTAAAGCGGTGGCCGGTGGCTTTTTCCTTCAGGATGGTCTGTGCGACTGTGAGCGCGATGGGCACGATCATCAGTGTGGTGGCGGTGTTGGATATCCACATCGAAAGCAGCGCCGACGCCGCCATGAAGCCCGCGATCAGGGCCGCTGGGTGGTCACCGACGCGGGCGAGGATATTGAGCGCAATCCGCCGGTGAAGGTCCCATTTCTGCATGCCCATGGCAGCGATGAAGCCGCCCAGCAGCAGGAAGATTACCGGTTTGGCGTAAGGCAAGGAGGCCTCGCTTGAGCTGGCGGCCCCCAGAAGCGGCAGCATCACCAAAGGCAGCAGGCTTGTGGCCGGCACGGGGATGGCTTCGGTGGCCCACCAGGTTGCCATCAGCACAGCAAGCGCAACCACGGACCAGGCATCAGCGGACAGGGCCGCAGGCGGTGCACTGAGCATGACAGCCAGGAACAGCAGTGGCCCCAGGAACAAGCCAATGGTTTGGTACTTTGCACGTGTTTCACCGTGGCGATGAATTTCGCCCTGCTGATTGGCCATTCTGTTTCCTCCCGTTTCCCTTGTCTAAATTCAATATCGACTCGGGTGGTGGCTGTGAAGGCTTTATTGCGGATTGGCTGAAAATCTGCAGAAAAGAACCGACTTGAGACTTTTCAGGATTGGGCTATTCTGCGGTCATAAAACAACAGGGAGGATACCATGTCCGTCAAAAAATTATTGGGCGGCATTGCGACAGTCGCGGTGCTCGTGGGGGGCGTTTATGTCTCTAAACTAGTCTGGTTCAAGCCGTTCAGCTTCGATCATTTCCAGACTCGTGTGATCGTTCAGGAGGGTCTCGATAGCCCGCAAACCATGAGCTCGCTTCGCATGCTGGAGCCATGGGGCATCACTGGCCATAATGCCGAACTGGATGATCTGTCGCTGGCGCACGACGAAGTGCAGCGCGCACGGACCCAGGAAAACTACGAAATTCTGATGTCATACGATGACGACGGTCTCGATGCCGACCAACGCCTGAACAAGAGGCTGATGGCTTATGGGCTGAAGGAAGACCTGGAGCACCCGGAGTATGACTATTATAACTACCCGCTGACCCAGCTTTATGGCTGGCACAACAATTTCCCGGCCTTCATGACCGGCACCCACTCAATTCAGGATCTGGAAGAAGCGGACTATTATGTGGCGCGCCTGCGTGCGGCCCGTACCCAGTTTGACCAGATGATGGAGCAGCTGAAGAAGCGCGAAGAACTGGGCATCATTCCGCCAACCTTCATTCTGGAAAAAGTGGAAGCGCAGCTTAATCCTTTCGTCAAGGACGACCCAAAGGAGAATGCGCTTTATGCCGGGGTCAAAGACAAGATTGACGCGCTCGATGCCGACCAGTCTGAGAAAGACCGAGTGCTGGCGGAAATCGAAGCTGCGATCACCGACGTGATCAACCCGATCTGGGCTGATATGCAGACCTATGTGGCTGCGCTGAAGACGAAATCAAACAATGATGCCGGTGCCTGGAAATTCCCGGACGGTGAGCGTTTCTACCAGACCCGGCTGAAGCATTTCACCACCACGGACATGACGGCAGAAGAAATTCACCAGCTTGGCCTCAGTGAAGTGGACCGTATTCAGACCCAGATGCTGTCGATCTTTGCGGAAATGGGCTACGACACGGCCATCCCGTTTGCTGATCTGATCAATGGATACGCTGATGAGCCGCGGCACTATTACCCTGATACACCCGAGGGCCGTGAGCAGATCCTGAAAGATTACGCCGCCCTGATCGAGGAAATTGATGCGGGCATCGCAGACCAGTTCAACATGAAACCGAAAGCGCCGGTTGAAGTAGTGCGGGTGCCTGAATTCATGGAGCAGGGTGCGCCGGGCGGATACTATAATTCGCCAGCCATGGACGGCAGCCGTCCTGGCCAGTTTTATGCCAACTTGTATGACATCAAGGGCACGCCCATATACGGCATGCGCGCGCTGACCTACCATGAAGCCGTGCCGGGCCACCATTACCAGATCGCGCTGCAGCAGGAGCAGGAAGATCTGCCAATGTTCCGCAAATTTGCAGGCTATGGCGCCTATATTGAAGGCTGGGCGCTTTATGCCGAACGCGTGGGTTGGGAACTTGGGTTCATGAAAACCAATGACGACAAGATTGGCGCGCTGCAGTCCGAACTGTTCCGCGCCGTGCGCCTGGTGGTCGACACCGGCATCCACGCCAAGAAATGGACCCGCGAACAGGCGATTGACTATATGGCGTCCAATACCGGCATGGCCATGTCTGACGTGGTGACCGAGATCGAGCGCTACATCGTTTGGCCGGGCCAGGCTACCGGTTACAAGGTTGGCCAGTTGACGATGCTGCGGCTGCGCGACAAGGCAAGAGAGGCTTTGGGCGAAAAGTTCGACATCAAAGCCTTCCATGACCTGGTGCTGAATGGCGGTGCAATGCCGCTCACGATCCTTGAGGATCAGGTGGACGCCTTCATCGCCGCCAACTCATAAGGCTTGAGCAGCGATAATTGTTTTGAAGGGCGGGTTTACCCGCCCTTTATCTTTTAGGAAATATAGTGCAGGCTTCGACCGCGATCTGGGGGCGGGCCTGCTTTTGGGAAGGGCAGGTTAGTATGGGAAGAGGTTGCGCCACAGGTGGTGTTGACGAAGAACGATAAAATGTCGCGGAAATCCAGCCGGGCGCGCCAGGTCCGCCAGGCTCTGGATGGCATCTATCTTGGCCAGTTGCCAACGATCACCCTGGTTATGGCGCTCTATTACCTGTTCACGGGTATTTCCCATGTCTTGGTACTTTCAGCGGACGTCCGCCTGCCGCTTGCATCTCTGTCTTTCGCCGCGTCGATGATCAGCATCATAACCTGGATATTGCTGCGGCTTCAGAAGATCCCGGAGCGGTTCAGCCACGCAGCCTTCTTGCCGTCAGCATTTGCGGTCATCTTGCTGGTTTATCTTCATGTGGAGATGACAGGGGATATCCTGCAGCTGACCAACGCCGTGCTGATTTTGCTGGCTTTCGGGTTCATTACGCTGCTGCCCAGCGTCTATATCGGCCTTGTGGCTGTCAGCTCTTTCTTCTTTGTCGGGTGCCTCTATTCGCTTGGCGGGCCGCTTACGATCCACATCGCGTTCATGGGGGTGGCCAGCCTGGTGCTCAGCGGCCTATGTTTTGTCCAGCGCTACCGAACCCTGTCGAACGTGGAACGGTTGTTGATATCCAACAGGTCCAAGTCTCATGCGCTGGCCCAGAAGGCCCGTGAGGCCCGGGCGCTCCTCAAGGAGGCGGAGCAGGCTGCAGAGGAGGCCCGTCGGGCCAATGAGGCCAAAGGCATGTTCCTGGCCAACACCAGCCATGAGCTCAGAACCCCGCTGACCGGGGTTCTGGGCATGATGCGCCTCCTTAATGATACGCGGCTGACAGGCGAGCAGCAGGAATTCCTGAAAGCGGCCCAGTTCAGCGCCAACACCCTGTTGACCCTGATCAACGATATCCTCGATCTGGCGCGGATGGAGGAAGGCAAGCTCAGGCTGACAGAGCAGGCCTTTCGGGCTGACGAGATTGCGAGCCAGGTTGTTGATTTGCTCAGGCCAACCGCCGAAGAAAAAGGCCTCAAGCTGACGTTCCATAACGCTGCGTCGGCCTGTCCCCCTACCATGGGGGACAGTGTTCGTATTGGTCAGATCCTGTTCAACCTGGTGGGCAATGCCATCAAATTTACCGATGCAGGCAAGGTGGATGTGAGCATACGCCTGGGCCCACAGGCTGAGGGCCGACAGCCTATGACGTTTGAGGTGGTCGATACCGGGATCGGATTTTCCAGTGAGGAAATGGAACGGCTGTTCGCCAGATTTGAGCAGGCAGACGGGTCTGCCGTAAAGAAACAGGGCGGTGCGGGCCTCGGGCTGTCGATATGCCGCGAACTGGCGCGTCTCATGGACGGACACCTGTATGCCGAGGCTGCGGAAGGCCAGGGCGCGCGCTTTGTTTTCGAGGTTCAGCTGCCCCTGGCCACCAGCGCTGAACTGGCGGCGAGCCAGGAAGATCAGGCTGGTAAAACACCAGAAGCCCTGCCGGAAAAGCTTTCGGTTCTTGTGGCCGAAGACAACAATGTGAACCGGTTGCTGATCGGAAAGCTCTTGGCCAAACTGAACTGGACCCTGCAGTTCGCCGAAGACGGCAACCAGGCGCTGGAAGCAGCGCTGGGTCAGGATTTCGATTTGATCCTGATGGATGTCCGTATGCCGGGCCTGGACGGGACAGAGGCAACCAAGGCCATTCGGACATCGGATGGGAAGCGGGGGCAGGTTCCGATTATTGCCCTGACAGCCAATACAATGGCCGAGGATGTTGCGGCATATCAGCAGGCTGGCATGGACGCCGTTGTGGGCAAGCCAATCCAGCTTGATGACCTGAAAGCCGCAGTGCAAACTGTACTTACCGAGCGCAGGGAGCACACAAGCGTATGACCCATGAGGCTGCGGATACAGACGTGAAACCGTCCGATGAGCATGGCATTGCAGCAGTGCCGGACCTGCTGGCGATAGAACTCAACAAGATTTCCCAGCGGTATCTGGGCGCGATGGCCGTTGTGCTGAGCGTTTTCTACAGCCTGCGTGGTACAGCCTTTCTTATAGACCCAAAGGGTGGGGACCCGGTTGTGCTTGCGGTTCCTGCATTCCTGACGGCTTTTTATGGGATATGGATTTCCCGGAAGGCCCAGGCGCAGCAATTGGGGCGCAAGGCAGTAGAGGTCAATTTTTTCGTTATCTGCCTGGCTTTGATCGGGAATACAGCACTCGCCTATATTGAGGGGTTCAATGCTGAAATCACGCCCAATATGGCATTTGTACTGGTTGCTGCAGGCCTGGGCACGATTTCCGTCTGGAACTGGCTTGCGCAGGTGGCTTTTGTGGTTGCCGGTTATGGTACAGTGCTGGCGACGATCGGGCCACCTGACGACAAACCTTTCCTGTTTTATTTGCTGACGGGTGGCGCGCTCTCTTTTCTGGCCTTCAAAGCCCGCCTCTCTGTCATCCGGGACCGGATGGACCTGGAGGTTGAGCTTATCGACAAGGCGCAGAAGCTTGAGGCTGCAAACAAGGCCAAGGACCGCTTCATGGCTAACGTGACCCATGATTTGCGCACGCCGATGACCGGCGTTCTGGGCATGATGGACCTGTTGCGCGACACAAAGCTGACCAAGGAACAGGCCCGCCTGCTTGAAACCGCCAAAACCAGCGCGGGATACCTGCTGGCGATCATCAATGACATCCTGGATTATTCGAAACTGGAATCCGGCAAGTTCGAGCTGAAGCCGGCGCCCATGGACGCCGTTGCCATCACGCAGGATGTGGTGGAGATGCTGCGCTCTCAGGCGCAGGCGAAGGACATTGCCCTTACGCTCAATCTGCCAGATGAAGACCTCATCGTGGTGAACGGCGATGGCGTGCGTATTGGTCAGGTACTGTTTAACCTGGTGGGCAACGCCATCAAGTTTACCGAAAAGGGCGGGGTGACGGTGACGATGCAGCTCCATACCCACCAGGATCGGCTGTCCATTGAATGGATCGTGTCCGACACGGGCGCGGGCATTCCGCAAGGCCGCATCACCAAGCTGTTTGACCGGTTCGAACAGCTGGATGCTTCCAGTACCCGCCAGCAACAGCAGGGCACAGGCCTTGGCCTTGCCATCATCAAGGAGCTCTTGGCCCTGATGGGTGGACATGTGGAGGTCGCAAGTGTCGTGGGTGAGGGGACAGAGTTCAGTTTCACCGTGCCGCTGGAGCGCCTGAGTGCAGATCAGCTGAAAGCGGCGCCTGCAGTCGCAGTACCGGAAGCCGTCTTGTCCCTGCCGCTTCGGATTCTTGTGGCCGAGGATAATAAGGTCAACCAGGCCTTGATTGAACGGCTTCTGGTAAAGCAGGGCTGGACGGTGCAGATGGTGGAAAACGGTGAAACGGCCGTGGCGGCCGCCACCAAGACAGACAAGCCCTATGATTTGATTTTGATGGACGTTCAGATGCCGGTGATGAATGGCCTGACGGCCACCCGTATCATCAAGGAAAAGATGGTCAGTCCGCCCCCCGTGATCGCGCTGACAGCCAACACCATGAAGGAAGATGTGGCCCGGTATCTAGAGGCCGGCATGGACGCCCATGTGGGCAAGCCGATCAATATGGAAGAACTCAGGTCAGCCATCGCGAAAATACTGATGGCCCGACACAACCCGCCTGAGTAGGCCTGGCCCGGCGCCAGCTTGCAAGTTGCCGGTATGTGTGGGTAAATGCCTGTATCATAATTTTGGGGTTGGGGACGGAACCTGTGAGCGAAAAAGAGCCACCAGGCGGCATAGGGGTGGACCAGCATTACACAGCTGAAGCAGTTCAGTCGGAGATGAATGTCATCGCCCAGAATTACCTCAAGATGTTGGGGCTTACCCTGGCGCTTTATTACGGCCTGCGGTCAGTTGGTTATTTCCTGAAGTTTCCCCCTGAAATTGTACCCTATCTGGCTGCTATTTCCATTCCTTCTGCCCTGATCGGCATTGGGGTTTTCCTATACTGCCGGATACGCCAGTTGCCGCAGGTCAAGATCGAGCTGACCACGTTTTTTCTGGGCTGCCTGGTGATCCTGAATGTCTTCGGGAACATGTATCTTACCGGCAACAAGAACCAGTTTTTCAGTGCCGGGCTGGCGATCATCGTTTTCGGTATCAGCACAACCCAGCTCCGTGTCTGGTTTGCGCTGGTGCTTTTGTGTGTTGCCACTTTCATCGTGGCCGCGGCCAACATGCCGGTGCTGGGCGTTGAAGTGATTTCGCTGCTGATTGGGTGCCTGCTGATCTCCATCGCGGCTTTCTTCACCCGCGCGCCTGCTATCCGTAAAAGGGTGGAACTCCAGCTGGAACTTGAGGACAAGGCCGACTCCCTTGAAGGCGCCTTGAAGGCGAAAGACCGCTTTCTGGCCAATATGTCCCATGAACTCAGGACCCCCATGACAGGGGTGCTTGGCATGATGGACCTGCTGCGAAGCACAGAGCTGAATTCAGAGCAGGACCAGCTGCTGAAAACCGCCAAGACCAGCGCGGGCTATCTGCTGGCCATTATCAACGATATCCTGGACTATTCGAAACTTGAATCCGGCAAGTTTGAACTGAATGTTGGCCCGATGGATGCGCTGGCGATGACACGCGATGTGGCGGGCATGCTGCGCAGTCAGGCGGAGGCAAAGGGCATATCGGTCACTGTTCATACGCCTGCAGCAGGGGACCTGTGGGTGTTGGGGGACAGTGTTCGACTGGGGCAGATTTTGTTCAATCTTCTGGGCAATGCCATCAAGTTTACCGAAAAGGGCGGTGCCGATATCTATCTGGATGCCGAAGAAGAAGGCGACACGGTGCGCCTGACCTGGCGGGTCTGTGACAGCGGCGCCGGCATCCCCAAAGACCGCATAGGCACCCTGTTTGAGCGGTTCGAGCAATTGGGGGACGATACGACCCGCGCCCAGACCGGCACGGGCCTCGGGCTTGCCATTATCAAGGAACTTGTGGCCCTGATGGAGGGTGATATCAGTGTCGAAAGCACCGTGGGTGAAGGGTCAGAGTTCCGGGTTGCGGTGACACTGCCCAAATCCCAGAAAGTGCTGCGTGAGGCCTCTGTGCAGGCCGCCAGCGAAAGTATGGCGGCCGTTGGCCACCTGAAAGTGCTGGTGGCGGAAGATAATCTGGTCAATCAGGTGCTGATCCGCAAGCTGATGACGGCCAAAGGCTGGGAGGTGATGGTTGTCGCGAACGGTGAGGCTGCTGTGGAAGCGGCCTTGGCGGAAAAGCCCGGATTCGACCTGGTGCTGATGGACGTGCGCATGCCGGTGATGGATGGCCCGACTGCCACTGGGATCATCAAGGAAAAGATGAAATCGCCACCCCCGATCATTGCGCTCACGGCCAACACGCTCACGCCGGATGTGGAAAGCTATCTGGCGGCGGGCATGGATGCCCACGTGGGCAAGCCCATCGTGATCGAGGAACTGATGGAAACCATCCAGTCACTGCTCAAGCCGGGCCGCTGAAAACGCCGCAGCGCACGCCCTGTTTTACTTGACTCCTTGCCCCCTTCTTCCTATGTAAGGCGCGCTTCCCACAGGAAGAGACATTGCCGCAGCGCCTACGAAGACCCGAGCTTTGGGGTGCCCACCAGTCAGCGAGTTTCGCCCACTGGTGCGATTGGCATTTGGCTAAGTCCTTGTTGGGTAATTTGAATTTAGAACCGTTGCAAAGGTGGTTTTGCATATGTTTGATAGCCTGTCTGACCGGCTGAGTGGTATTTTTGATGGACTGAAGCGCCGTGGTGCGCTGAAGGAATCGGACGTTACCGAAGCGCTCCGGGAAGTGCGTGTGGCACTTCTGGAGGCCGACGTTGCGTTGCCGGTCGTCAAGGATTTCGTCAGCCGCGTCAAAGAAAAGGCTATCGGCCAGCAGGTACTGAAGTCGGTCACACCGGGCCAGCAGGTTGTCAAGATCGTCAATGACGAACTTGTTGCCATGCTCGGCTCAGAGACCAGCGCCATCAACACCGCGGGTGTGCCGCCTGTGGCGATCCTGATGGTGGGCCTGCAGGGCTCCGGTAAAACCACGACGACGGCGAAGATCGCGAAGCGCCTGACGGAAAAAGAGAACAAGAAGGTTCTCATGGCGTCCCTCGACGTGCGCCGCCCGGCAGCCCAGGAGCAGCTGAAGATCCTTGGCGAACAGATCGGCGTCAAGACGCTGCCGATCATCGAAGGCCAGATGCCGGTGGAGATCACCCGCCGCGCCATGGACGCCGCGAAGCTGCAGGGCTTTGACGTAGTGATGCTGGATACTGCCGGCCGCCTGCACATCGACCAGAGCCTGATGGCTGAGGTTGTGGCAGTGCGCAATACGGCGATGCCGCTTGAGACGCTTCTGGTGGCGGACAGCCTGACCGGCCAGGACGCCGTCAATGTGGCGAAAGAATTTGATGCGCAGGTCGGGATTACCGGCGTGGCGCTCACGCGTATGGATGGTGACGGCCGTGGCGGTGCAGCACTTTCCATGCGGGCTGTTACAGGCAAGCCGATCAAGCTTGCGGGTACCGGCGAAAAGATGGATGCGCTTGAGGATTTCCATCCCGAGCGTGTGGCAAGCCGGATCCTTGGCATGGGCGACGTTGTCAGCCTCGTGGAAAAAGCAGCCGAAACCATTGAAAAAGAAGACGCTGAAAAGATGGCCAAGAAAATGGCCAAAGGCGAATTCGACCTTGATGACCTGCGCACCCAGCTTCAGCAGATGGCGAAGATGGGCGGCATGAAGGGCGTGCTTGGCATGCTGCCCGGTATGGGCAAGCTGAAGGGCGCCATGAATGCCGGCATGGATGACAAGGTGTTCAAGCGTCAGGAAGCGATCATTTCTTCCATGACGCAGAAGGAGCGCAAACAACCGAAAATGATCAACGCCAGCCGCAAGAAGCGGATCGCGGCGGGGTCAGGCACCAGCGTGCCAGAGGTGAACAAGCTCCTGAAAATGCATATGCAGATGGCCAAAATGATGAAGAAAATGTCCGCTATGGGCAAAAAGGGCCGGATGCCAATGATGCCAGGTGGAATGGGTGGCGGTATGCCCGGTAGCCTTCCCCCAGGATTTGACAAACTGTTCTCGTAAGGGAACGCACTGAAACTTGAGAATACTCCCGGACCAAGGTTGGCCGGGGATCTGAAAGGAAAATAAAATGGCACTTGCAATTCGTCTGGCCCGTGGTGGCGCGAAGAAACGTCCTTACTACCGCATCGTTGTGGCTGACAGCCGCTCCCGTCGCGATGGTAAATTCATCGAGAAAATCGGTTCCTACAACCCAATGCTCGCGAAAGACGACGAGAACCGCGTTCAAATCGACCTCGACCGCGTAAAAGAGTGGATGGGCAAAGGCGCGAAGCCTTCTGACCGTGTTGCTCGCTTCCTTGAAGCCGCTGGCGCTGTTGAGAAAACTGTTCGCAACAACCCGAACAAAGGTAAGCCAGGCCAGAAAGCTCTCGAGCTGATCGAAGAGAAAAAAGCCAAAGCTGAAGCTGCTGCTGAAGCTGCCAAGGAAGCTGAAGAAGCTGCGAAAGCCGCTGCTGCTGCCCCTGCAGAAGAAGCCCCAGCTGAAGAAGCTTCTGAAGAAGCTGCTGCTGAGTAAGCTTTGCTTCTATCCAATTAAAGACGGCGCGCCGGGCAACCAGCGCGCCGTTTTTTGTTGCAGGTCATGTCGCCTGGATTTTGCTTTGTTGTTTAAGTGAGGTAGGGCAATAAGTGTGTTGACAACACTAAATAATCTGCATAAAAGGCACCTGCGTGATCCGCTGAAAGATAAAGGTGGCTAAGGTGATTTATTCGGTTGAGGAACTGATCAAGTTCTCCAACAAAAGAAAGTGTAAGTACGTTTTCTTTTGGGGGCACAAGTCCAATGCTGATCACACAACAAAGGCCTGTTTTAGCCAGTGGTTTCCTTGTGGTTTTCAAGGCGAAAGCGGGGAGAACTATAGGTCAGCAGAGCACTATATGATGGTCCAGAAGGCGAAACTGTTTGGCAATGATGAGATGGCTGCGAAAATCTTGCAGTGTTCGATCCCTGCCAAAGCAAAAGCCTATGGACGGATGATTGAGCCGTTCGACCAGAGCATCTGGGACCAAAACAAATTCGACATAGTCGTCGAGGGTAATCTTCTGAAGTTTTCCCAAAACGAAAGCCTCAAGGAATTTTTGCTCAACACAAAGGATCGCGTTTTGGTGGAAGCCAGTCCTGTCGATAGGATTTGGGGCAATGGCCTGACTGCTGATCATGAACACGCAGAAAACCCAAATCTTTGGAAGGGGCAGAATCTTCTTGGTTTTGCGCTAATGAAGGTTCGGGACCTTCTGAAAGGTGCTGCTGAGTAAGCTTTGCTTCTACCGAATAGAAAACGGCGCGCCGGGCAACCAGCGCGCCGTTTTTTTATCAGGTGAAATTTCGCCAGGCCCACCCCACATATAAAATATGGATGGGATGCGGTTTAGCACGAAACTCAAACTGACGGCGATTGGCGTATTGCTTTTGGCCATCACCAGTGCGTGGCTACATTGGAAGCATAATGTCGAATGGGCGGCGCGTGTGGCTTGGGGCGAAGCGCGCGGCGAACCTGATGACGGGATGCATGCTGTCCTGAATGTCATGATGAACCGCAAGCGGGACCCACGCTTCCCGAACAGCTTGTCAGGTGTGGCGCTGCAGCCCTACCAGTTCACAGCCTATAATCCGGATGATCCCAATCGGCGGAAACTTGACGCTGTAGCTGAGGACGACCCCAGTTTTCAGCGCGCCAAATGGCTGGCCACCTTCGCCCAACTGGGGCTGTTGTGGGACATCACGGAGGGTGCCACCTATTATCACAGTGCGGGTATCGAACGCCCGGATTTCCTTTCAGAGGCGAAAGTCAGCGCCATCATCGGCAATCATATCTTCTATGTGGCGGACTAAAGAGCGCAGAATTCTTGACTCTTCCCCCGCCGCACCATAGACACGCGGCTGACTTTTATTGTCAGGACCATAGACATGGCTAACGCATCGGAAGAACGCCGCCAGCGCGGTATTGAAGACGGTTGGATCTGCGTGGGTGCCTTTGCGGGCGCGCACGGGGTTCGGGGCGACGTGCGCCTGAAGTCTTTCACCGATGTGCCGAGTGCCCTGTTCGCCTATCCATCCCTTCACAAGGGGGCGAACGGCCCGGCGCTCAAGGTCAAGCTGCTCCGCGACGCGCCCGACGGTTTCATCGTGCGGGTTGACGGTGTGATGAACCGCGAAGACGCGCAGGCGCTGAAGGGCACCCGGCTTTATGTCTCCCGCGAGGCGCTTGAGGCCGAAGACGAAGATGAGTTCTATCTGGCTGACCTGATCGGGCTTGAGGCCCGCGATGCCTCGGGTGCTGTGCTCGGCATCGTGCGCGCGGTCGAGAACTTTGGCGCGGAAGACCTGCTGGAACTGGTGCTGACAAAACCCCTCAAGGGCCTTGGCCGCCACGCCTTCATTCCGTTCCGCAAGGCCTATGTGCCGGTGGTGGATATCCGTGGTGGATTCGCCGAAATCGCCTTTGATGACTGGGTTGAAACCCACATCAGCGAACGCGACCCAGACGACATGGAAGAGGGCGCGAAATGATGGACCCGCTCTTTACCGCCCAGATCCTGACAATCTTCCCGGATATGTTCCCGGGGTGTCTTGGCCAGTCGCTCGCGGGAAAAGGCCTGAATGAGGGCAAATGGGCGCTAAAAACGCTGGACATCCGCGATTTTTCGAGCGATAAGCACCGCTCGGTGGACGATACCCCCGCGGGCGGTGGCCCGGGGATGGTGATGCGCGCCGATATTTTGGGCAAGGCAATTGATGCCGCGAGAGCGGACGCCAAGCCTGAATGGCCCCTGGTTTACATGAGCCCACGCGGCAAACGCTTCGATCAATCGGAGGCGCAGCGCTGGCAGGAAGCAGGGGGTGTCACGCTACTGTGTGGTCGCTTCGAAGGCGTTGATGAACGCGTTCTTGAAGCCCGGGGCGTGGAAGAAGTGAGCGTTGGGGATTTTATCCTCTCGGGTGGTGAGCCCGCGGCGCTTGTGATGCTGGATGCGGTGGTTCGTCTGCTGCCGGGCATCATGGGCAAAACCGAAACGCTCGATGAAGAGAGCTTCGAAAGCGGGTTACTTGAGTATCCGCAATATACCAGGCCTCAGGTCTGGGAAGGTCGGGAAATTCCCGAGGTGCTCACAAGTGGGCACCATAAACGCGTCGCCCAGTGGCGCCGTGAAAAAGCAGAAGAGTTGACCCGTTTACGCCGGCCGGATCTCTGGTCGACCTATGAGCAGGCAAGTAAGAAAAAAGGTTGAAGACCGATGAATATTATTCAGAAGCTCGAGCAAGAGCAGATCGAAAAGCTGACCGAAGGTAAGGAAATCCCAACTTTCGGTGCTGGTGACACCCTGCGTGTTAACGTGAAGGTTCGCGAAGGCGAGCGTGAGCGTATCCAGGCTTATGAAGGCGTATGTATTGCGCGCTCCAACAAAGGTGTGAGCTCCAACTTCACCGTTCGTAAGATTTCTTACGGCGAAGGCGTTGAGCGTGTATTCCCGCTCTATGGTCCGGTTGTTGACAGCATCACTGTTGTTCGTCGCGGTAAAGTACGTCGTGCGAAGCTCTACTACCTGCGTGGCCGTACTGGTAAGTCTGCTCGGATCGCCGAGAAGAAAGACTTCAATCGCGGCAAGAACGCGAAATAATATTTCAAACTTTCGGCACTTTGCTTATTATTTGTTGCGAAGCGCTGAGGGTGGATATAAAGAACGGGGGCGGGACGCAGGTCTGGCCCCCGTTTTTCATTTTGGCCGGTTTGAAATTGCTGGCGCCGATGGCTGAAAAGGCTTTGCGCGCGAAGGGCTTCCACACCGGCAGGTACTGACTGGAGTTTGAGATGCCAAAAACGATGTATGATAAGATTTGGGACCATCATGTTGTGGAAGACCGCGGCAACGGTGTGGCCCTTCTATATATCGACCGGCATCTAGTGCATGAAGTGACCAGCCCCCAAGCGTTTGATGGCCTGCGCGCGGCGGGCCGCCCGGTACACCGGGTGGACAGCATCATCGCGGTGCCGGACCATAATGTGCCCACCAAAGACCGTGACAAGCCGAACCCGGACCCCATGTCCACGGCCCAGCTGACGGCGCTTGAACAGAACGCCAAGGAATTCGGCCTCGATTATATCGACATGACCGACGACCGGCAGGGCATCGTGCATGTGGTGGGCCCCGAGCAGGGCTTTACCCAGCCGGGTGTGACGCTGGTGTGCGGGGACAGCCATACCTCCACCCACGGGGCGTTTGGCGCGCTGGCGTTCGGCATCGGCACATCTGAGGTTGAGCATGTGCTGGCAACCCAGACGCTCGAGCTGAAGAAATCAAAGAATATGCGGGTGACCGTTACGGGCGAGCTGCCGAAAGGCTGTTCCGCCAAGGACGTCACGATGGCCATCATTGGCGCCATCGGCACCGGGGGCGGTACGGCGCATGTGATCGAGTACGCAGGCCCCGTGATCGAGGCGCTGAGTATGGAAGGACGGATGACGCTCTGTAACATGTCGATCGAGGCGGGCGCGCGCGCAGGCCTTGTGGCGCCGGACGAGAAGACATTCAACTACCTGAAGGGTCGCCCCTATGCGCCGAAAGGTGGCCAGTGGGAAGCGGCGGTAAATTACTGGAAGTCGCTGAAGTCCGACGACGGTGCCGTGTTCGACAAGGAAATCACCATCGACGGTAGCGCCATCGTGCCACTGGTGACCTGGGGCACCAGCCCCGAGGATGTAGTGCCGGTAACTGCGAATGTGCCCGGTCCGGATGATTTCAAAGACCCCGCCAAGCGCGAGGCGGTCGAAAAGGCGCTGGATTATATGGGCTACCCGGCTGGCACGCCGATGACCGGCTTCAAGATCGACCGGGTGTTCATCGGCAGCTGCACCAACAGCCGGATCGAGGACATGCGCGAGGCAGCCTCCATCATCAAGGGCCGCAAAGTTGCCGACCATATCATTGAGGCCATGATCGTGCCGGGCTCCGGCCTTGTGAAGCTGCAGGCCGAAGAAGAGGGTCTGGACAAGATTTTCACCGAGGCGGGCTTTGAGTGGCGTGACCCGGGATGTTCCATGTGCCTGGCCATGAACCCTGACAAGGCAGGCCCGGGCGAGCATGTGGCCTCGACCAGCAACCGGAATTTCGTCGGTCGCCAGGGCCCAGGCGCGCGCACGCATCTTGTCAGCCCCGCCATGGCGGCGGCTGCGGCGATCGCCGGCCACTTTGTTGACGTCAGAAACTTTTAAGCGAGGAGAAGACCCATGGAAAAATTCGTCAGCGTCACCTCCATCGCCACGCCGTTCCCGCGCGTGAATGTGGATACCGACATCATCATCCCGGCCAAGCACCTCAAGTCGATCAAACGCACAGGCTTTGGCGAGCACGCGTTCGAGACCGTGCGCTATAACGCCGACGGCAGCCGGATCGAAAACAATGTCTTTGATGGGCCCAAATACAAAGGTGCCAAAATCCTTATCGCAGGCGATAACTTCGGTTGTGGTTCCAGTCGCGAGCATGCGCCGTGGGCGATTGCGGAGCTTGGTTACCGCTGCATCATCGCCCCAAGCTTCGCCGACATCTTCGCGGGTAACTGCGTCAAGAACGGCATCCTGACCGTGGCGCTCAGCCAGGACGAAGTGGATGCGCTCGTGCTGGCCGCAGAAGCCGGGCACGAGATTCATGTGAACCTGAATGACCAGACGGTCACGTGCCAGAACGCGAAATATGAGTTCGACTTCAACCCGGCGCACAAGGAAATGCTGCTCAATGGCCTCGATGAGATCGGCCAGACGCTGCAGGCTGCCAGCGTGATCAAGGGCTATGAAGACAAGCAAAAACTGATGACCCCGTGGCTGTTCCGCGGCTGATAAAGACGAGAGTTTGGATATGACCACACATAAAGTGATGCTCCTGCCGGGTGACGGCATCGGCCCTGAAATCATGGCAGAAGTGCGCCGCGTTATGGGCTGGATTGAAGGCGCTTATGGGGTGTCTTTTGATGTTTCCGAAGGCCTGATTGGCGGTTGCTCCTATGAAAAATTCGGCCATCCGCTGACAGACGACACATTGGCGCAGGCGAAAGCCTCCGACGCCATCGTCATGGGCTGTGTGGGCGGCCCGCAGTGGGACGGCAAGACAGACTATGACAAGCGCCCGGAAGCGGGGTTGTTACGGCTCCGTAAGGATCTCGATCTGTTCGCGAACCTCAGGCCCGCCATGTGCTTTGACGCGCTTGCGGATGCCTCCAGCCTGAAGCGCGAATATGTTGCCGGCCTTGATATCCTGTTCGTGCGCGAACTGGCGGGCGGCGTGTATTTCGGTGAGCCGCGCGGCATTGAAGACCTGCCCGGAGGCGGGCGTGTGGGCATCAACACCCAGCGCTATACGGACCAGGAGATCATCCGCATCGCCCGCGTGGCGTTCGAGATGGCGCGCAAGCGGAACGGCCTTGTTCATTCAGCGGAAAAAGCCAATGTGATGGAATCGGGCCTTCTGTGGCGCGAGGAAGTGACCAAACTTCACGCGGCGGAATATTCGGATGTGAAGCTGGAGCATATCCTGGCCGATAACTGCGCCATGCAGTTGGTGAAGAACCCCAAACAGTTCGATGTGATCCTGACAGACAACCTGTTTGGTGACCTGCTTTCTGACGCCGCAGCGATGCTGACAGGCTCCCTGGGCATGCTCCCAAGCGCGAGCCTCGGCTCTGGCGGGCCCGGCCTTTATGAGCCCGTGCATGGCTCCGCACCTGATATTGCAGGGCAGGGCATCGCCAACCCGATTGCGGCGATCCTGTCGTTCGCGATGGCGCTTCGTTACTCCCTGGATATGGGCGACGCAGCTGACAAGGTTGAAGCTGCAGTGTCGAAGGCGCTGGATAGTGCCCGCACGGGTGACATCTGGGCCGACGGTTTCGAGAAAGTCGGAACCACTGGTATGGGTGACGCCATTTTGAAAACACTTGGCTGAAACGCCCCTAAAGCGTAGAAATACTAACTATTTGCGCAAATACTTCGTGTTTGCTTTTTTGAGTGGAGCAGTGTGAATAGACGCTCCAATTTTTGCACCCCATAGGAGATTAAGATGGGTTTTCGTGTCGCTGTTGTAGGTGCGACTGGTAATGTCGGTCGCGAAATGCTGAATATTCTGAATGAGCGGGAGTTTCCTGCCACAGAAATTATTGCGATTGCATCCCGAAAATCCATGGGCCAGAAGGTGGATTACGGCAATAAGGAACTCACCATTCAGGCGCTTGATACGTTCGATTTCACGGGCGTTGATATCGCGCTGTTTGCTGCTGGTTCCGGTGTGTCGAAAGAGTATGGCCCCAAGGCTGCCGATGCTGGCGCCATGGTGATCGACAACTCGTCCTTCTACCGCATGGACCCGGACGTGCCGCTGGTGGTGCCGGAAGTGAACCCGCATCACCTCCTGAAGATCAAGAAGAACATCATCGCCAACCCGAACTGCTCGACCGCGCAGATGCTGGTGGCCCTGAAGCCGCTGCATGACGCCGCTGTGATCAAGCGCGTTGTTGTGTCGACTTACCAGTCTGTGTCCGGTGCCGGTAACGCCGCGATGGATGAGCTTTTCAGCCAGACTCGCGCGATCTTTGTGAACGACCCGATCAAGCCTGAGAATTTCACCAAGCAGATCGCCTTCAACGTGATCCCGCACATCGATGTCTTCATGGATGACGGCTACACGAAAGAAGAGTGGAAGATGGTGGCCGAGACGCACAAGATGCTGGACCCGGACATCAAGCTGACGGCCACATGCGTGCGCGTGCCTGTGTTCGTGGGCCACGCGGAATCGATCAACATTGAGTTCAAGAAGGAAATCACCGAAAAGCAAGCGCGTGCCCTGCTGCGCGAAGCACCCGGCTGCCTTGTGATCGACAAGCGCGAAGACGGCGGCTACATCACGCCACAAGAATGTGTGGGTGATTTCGCCACCTTCATCAGCCGTATCCGCGAAGACAAGACGGTCAAGAACGGCCTGAACATCTGGGTGGTTTCCGATAACCTTCGGAAGGGCGCGGCGCTGAACGCGATCCAAATTGCGGAATCGCTGCTGAACCAGGGCATCCTGAAAGCTGCTGCGTAAAGCTGCTTTTGGAAAGCGTGAGACATTCAAAATGCCGGGGCGACTGCTCCGGCATTTTTGCATTCAGGCCTTAGATAAAGCCGTCGTCGTCATCGATTACCAGATCGGGCGGGAACACCAGATGCGCCTTGGTGCCCTTGCCAACTTCACTCTCTACCTCCAGCCGGGCCTTCTGGCGGTCCATCAAAACCATGGTGGTGGGAATGCCAAGCCCTGAGCCTTCCTGATGCATGTCATAGGCATTCTTGAAGTTGGTCAGCGGTTCACACGCCTTGGTCAGTATGTCATCTGTCATGCCGATGCCGGTATCGATTACGCTCAGAACAGCGCTGCCGTCTTCGCGCTTTGTCACTTCAATCGCCACATGCCCGATGCTGGTGTATTTCACCGCGTTCGTCAGCATATTCATCAGGGCCTTCTTGGTATGGCCTGCATCGCCCTTCACATACAGCGGTTCGGTCCGGGTGGCGGCCAGGATCTTCAGATGCTTTTGCGCAGCCTGGTGCTGGATCATGCGGTTGCCGGTGCGCGCCAGGTCGGTCAGGTCGAACTTCTCTGATTTTGCCGTTTCATCGGAAATTTCGAGCATCGCAAGGGACATGATATCGCTGATCAGCGTCAGCAACCCTTCACCAGATGCACAAATTTCTGCCGCATATTCCTGAACCTGGGGGCCTTCGATCTGCCTGTCGCGAATAAGCGACGCATAGCCAATGATGGCGCTCAGGGGTGTTCTCAGCTCGTGGGTGATATTGGCCATGAACATGGACTTGGAATAGTTCAACAGCAGCGACTGGCTTAGCGTTTCGCGCATGGTGTCCAGAGCCTTATGGTGCTGCAGTTCCACTTGCGTGCGGCATTGGGCGGCGCGGAGGCAGTCGAAAAGCTGGCTGTCCTCAAGCTTCATGCGGCTTTCAGCCACAACTGCGCCAATGGCGGTTCCCTGGTCGTCGAACAGCGGGAATCCCACATAGGCTTCTATCTGTTCTTTCTTCAGGAAGCTGTCTTTGGGATAGCGGGTCTGCACCGTGGCCTCATGGAGACAGAAGTCCTTATTGACGGTTTCAAGGCAGGGGGTGTCATTGATGGGCCAACTCTGGAAGTCCATATGGGCACCGTCCCAGTAAAGCGAGATAGTTTTCATCTCTTCTCTGTCGTCGGACAGCAGCCCGACATAGGCGATGTCCGCGCCCATGTCCTCACACAGCAGTTTGGTCAAGGCATTAAAATAGGCTTTGCCGACAAGACTGGCGATCTTGTCCAGCACAGATTGCCCTTGGGGCGGTGTTGATTTATTGGCCTTGTCGGTCATACGGTTTCTATCTGACCCCCGTCATGGCGGGCAGGCACGGCCCTTGCGGACAACCTTCCTCAAAACAGATGCCTGCAGCCTCCTGATCATATCGTGAAGATGGTTAATGAATCGTCAGTGATTGTATCCAATCGTGTTGACTTATCGGGGACGATTTGTAAGACCGATATGGCTGGATCGGTGTGGGGACTCCGATAAGGCCTTGAAAGGGGATATCATGGCACAGTTTAAATCAGGACTATCAACCATCGCGCTGATGTCGGCGATGGCACTTGGGCTTGCGGCATGTGGCGACACAACCACTGAAAAAGAAAAAGCACCAACCGCAGAAGACGCGGCAGCCTTCATGGCAGATGCCGAGAAACAGCTTTTTGATGAAAGCGTCAGCCTCAGCCGCAAGGCATGGGTGCAGGCAAACTTCATCACTGTGGACACGAACGCCATTGTTGCGGAAGCGGACGAAGCCTTCACCCTTCTGGGTGTGAAGCTGGCGAACGAGACCAAACGGTTTGAGAATGTGGAGCTGCCCGCAGAGCTGCGCCGCAAAATGAACATCCTGAAGGGTGGGCTGACCCTGCCGGCACCGGATGATGCCGCAAAAACGGCTGAGCTTGCCAAGATCAAGGCGAACCTTGATGCCACATACGGCACCGGCAAGGTCGAGATGGAAGGCCAGACACTGTCGCTGGGCGGTGTGTCAGACATCATCGCGTCCGACCGCACACCAGAGCGCCTGCTGGCGGCTTGGGACGGCTGGCACAAGATCTCGAAGCCGATGAAAAGTGACTACGCCCGCATGGTTGACATCGCCAATGAAGGCGCGCGGGAACTCGGTTACAAGGACGTGGGCGCCATGTGGCGCTCCGGCTATGACATGGACCCGGACGAATTCGCCACCATGGTTGACGGCCTTTGGGCTGAAGTGAAGCCGCTCTATGATGCGCTCCATTGCCAGGTACGAGCGAAATTGTCTGATTTCTATGGTGACCGTGTCGTTTCAGATACCGGCCCGATCCCGGCACACCTGTTGGGCAATATGTGGGCGCAGGAATGGGGCAACATCAATGATGTGGTCCAGCCTGACGCGGCCGCGGGCGGCAGCCTGGATGTGACCAGCCTGCTGGTTGAAAAAGGCTATGACGCGAAGAAAATGGTGAAAACGGCTGAAGGCTTTTTCACCTCGCTTGGTTTTGAGCCACTGCCGGATACCTTCTGGGACCGGTCGTTGTTCGTCAAACCGGCGGACCGTGAAGTGCAGTGCCACGCTTCCGCGTGGGACATCGACAATAAAGACGACGTGCGTATCAAGATGTGCACCAAGGTGAATGCGGAAGATTTTGTTACCGTGCACCATGAGCTTGGTCACAACTTCTACCAGCGCGCCTACAAGAACCAGGACACGCTGCACCTGAATGGCGCCAATGACGGCTTCCATGAAGCCATCGGTGATATGGTTGCATTGTCGATGACGCCAGATTACCTGAAGCAGATCGGCCTGATCGACGAAGTGCCGGAAAGCACAGACCCGGTACCGGCGCTGATGCGCCAGGCGCTTGATAAAGTTGCCTTCCTGCCGTTTGGCCTGATGGTGGATAAGTGGCGCTGGCAGGTCTTCTCGGGCGAGGTAACACCAGACCAGTATAACGACGCCTGGTGGAAGCTGCGTGAGGAATATCAGGGCCTGAAGGCACCGAACGACCGCCCTGCGGACGCGTTTGATCCGGGTGCGAAGTACCATATTCCGGGCAATACGCCTTATATGCGCTATTTCCTTGCCCGCATCCTGCAGTTCCAGTTCTACAAGGCCGCTTGTGACCAGGCTGGCTGGACTGGGCCGCTCTATCAGTGCTCTATCTACGGCAACAAGGAAGTAGGCGAGAAGTTCAAGGCCATGATGGAAATGGGCGCCTCGAAGCCCTGGCCGGATGCGCTTGAAGCCTTCACCGGCAGCCGCGAGATGAGCGGTGAAGCGATCATCGCCTATTTCGAGCCGCTCAAAGCCTGGCTTGATGAGCAGAACAAAGACCGCACCTGCGGTTGGTAACACGCTGAACAAGGGGCCCGGTATGCTATCATGCCGGGCCTTTTGTATCCGGAGACCATGAAATGACCTTAGCCCGCCCCCGCAGAAGCATGCTTTTCATGCCCGCTTCAAATGCCCGCGCACTTGAGAAGGCCAAAGGCTTGCCTGCTGATGGGCTGATCTTTGACCTTGAAGACGCTGTGGCGCCGGAAGCCAAAGATGAGGCGCGCACACAGGCCGCAGCTGCTGTCGCGTCTGGTGACTATGGTGGGCGAGACCTGGTGGTGCGTATCAATGGGCTGGATACTGACTGGTGGCGGGATGACCTGAAGGCCGTGGTGCCCAACCATCCCTTTGCAGTTCTGATTCCGAAGGTAGAGGGCCCGGAGGCCATCCATAAAGTGGAAGAAGAAATCACCTGGCACAGCGCCCATCCGGACATGGAAATCTGGGTCATGATCGAGACGCCGAAAGGCTTCCTGAATGCAGGCGCGATTGCTGCGGCCAGCGACCGGCTGACCACCTGGGTGGTGGGCACGAACGATCTGGCCAAAGACCTGCGCGCCAAACACACGAAGGACCGTCTGCCGGTGATCACGGCGCTCGGGCTGGCGCTGTTGCATGCGCGGGCGAACGGGCTGACGATCCTTGACAGTGTTTACAGTAATTTCCGTGACGCAGAGGGGTTCGCGTTCGAATGCCAGCAGGCCAAGGAACTGGGCTTTGACGGCAAGACGCTGATCCACCCCGCACAAGTGGACGTGGCCAACAGCACCTTTGCACCAAGCGAAGACGAGCTCACCCTCGCGCGCCGTATGCTGGCCGCCTTTGATGAAGCAAAAGCTGAAGGCAAGGGTGTGGCCGTGCTGGACGGCAGGATGATCGAGGAACTGCACCTTGAAGAGGCCCGGCGCATGGTGACGATGGCCGAAGCCATCGCCGGATAATTTGCGTCTCGGGCCTAGTTGGCCGCGACGCGCGTGTTCAGGTGCTTTTCAAGGAAGGTCAGTGATTCCACGAGGAAGGTTTCCCGTGCTTCGCGATTGACGAGCCAGTGGGTCCCTTTGGCTATCTTGACGAACTTGACGTCTTTCTTTTGGCTCCTGAGAGCGTCATACATGCGGTCTGATTGATTCAACTGAACGCGCGCATCATCTTTGGCATGGATCAGCAGAACGGGTGTCTCAAACTTATCTGCCAGATGTTTTGGTGATACGCTCTCGGGCTCCCCTTCTTTCGGATGCATATCCTTGACCCATTCCAGATCTTCGCCGCCGATAAACTTGTATTGTTTGTCGCCGATGAAGAAGGGTAAATCGGCGACACCGTTACCGCTTACAGCGCAAGCATAGAGGTTCGGGTTCTGTGCGGCCCCAATAAGGGCGGAGTAACCGCCATATGACAAGCCGAGGATACAGATGCGGTTTTTGTCCGCGATTCCTTCCTTGATCAGCCAGTGGGTGGCATCCGTAACATCACGCTGCATCACCCCACCCCACTCATGGTAACCCTTCGCTTCAAACGCCGGGCCATAGCCGGTTGATCCTCGGAAATTTGGTTGGAAAACAGCAAATCCTCGGGCAGCTATTGCCTGCACAATATAGTTGTAATAAGCGTCACTGCGTGAACGGGGACCGCCGTGTGGCATGATGACCATAGGCAGGTTTTTGGCCTCCATACCGACAGGTATAGTAAGGTAGCCGGGAATTTCCAGCCCATCCTGTGCGGTGAAGCTGACGGAAGATATTTTTGCGAGTGTTGTTGGATCAAGTTCTGGGTGTTTTGCTGTAACTTGGCTGAGCTTCTTTTCGGCCAGATCAAAATGATAGTAAACGCCAGGTTCTTGATCACTTCTGGACAGGATCAGATATGCTTTCTTATCGAGCGCTTTTCCCACGATCAGATTGTTTCTATCGGGAATCGCACGATTAATGAAGGCATGAAACTTTTTGTAATAGTCATCCCAATAGAAAATTTCACTGTGGTCAAGTGTGTATGAGACGCCGATTGGACGCCGCGTGTTCGGGGCCACGACGAGGTCGTCAACATCCACCTTTGGATGAGAATAGATCTCTTCCAAAACCTTGCCGGAGTGCATATCAACCTTGAATAGACCTAGGGTTCCATGTTGGCTGGGGCCCCGGCCATAGGCAAACTGGGGATCGTCGAAGAAGCCCAGGATACCAAACCCTTTGTTGGCCCATTCGTGGTTTGAGACATTTTGCCATTCCCCATCAGGCATCCGATAGTAGGGTACAGTTTCGCCGTCCTTTTCTGCGATGCCATATCGGGCCTCATTTTGTTGGTCGAGGTGCCAGGCATATATATCCATCAGGGAGTACTGGACCACTTTATGGTTGCCTGTTGCCAGGTCAAATTCCACGACGTCTTCACCATAGGGCGCCAATATGTGGTTCGGATCATCCGGCAACAGATCGTAGTAGCCATATCCTGACTGTTTCAGAACTTGGAAATTTTGACCGTCTCGGCGAATGGCGGCCAGCATGTATTTTTCCCGCTTCGACCGGACATAGCTTCTGTCGATCTGTGTCTGAGAGTACCCGATTAGCAGGAATCCGTTGCTGGCCCAGCGAAACCAGTCTATGTCCGCGTTCTTGTGAAAGGGAACAGCCACCTGGCTACCGCCAAGCCGGTGCTGTATCATCAGAACTTTACGACCTTCGAAAGGTGTCAGGTAGGCGATGAATGCGCCGTTTGGCGACATTTGAAGCTGATCAAACGCCGGCAGCTGCGCAAACTTTTCTGCAGTTGCAGCCACTGAAGTTTGTTGTGCATGCACGGTTGCTGTCGAGGCAGCCAGCAACAGTGCCGCAGCCAAGCCACCCAACAGGCGGCGCAATGAGATTTTCATGAAGTCCCCCAAAGACCAGTTGATAAACCAAAGGTTAGCTATAGCGGCCTTTTGTGTTGACGGCAACGGCCCGAGGCACCAATTTTGTCCATCAGACACTTAATCATTGCCGATATGCGCTTTCAGAAATTTTTCCGTCTCAGATAGAAGGGTTGCCCGTGATGCTGCGGTTACCATGTAATGGTCACCGCTTTCGATTTTCACGTACCGGGTTTCCTTGCCCAATTTTTCCAGTCGATCATGCAGTTTTGCCGATTGGTCATAAGGGACCCGACGGTCATCACGCGATGCCATGATCAGGACGGGCGTGTTGATTTCTTCGGCGCGATCATAGGGCGAAATATCTTCGTCTCTCTTGCCTTCCAGGCCCCATTTTTTGCCCCAGGCCTTGCCGCCGATAAAGTTGCGGTCATTGGCTTTCATGGAAGGAATGTCAGTTACGCCGTTTACGGAAATGGCGCATTGATACAGGTCTGGCTCCTTGATTACCCCCATAAGTGACGCGTAGCCGCCATAAGATGCGCCCACGATGCAGATACGGTTCGGGTCGGCATACCCTTTTTCGACGATCCAGTGTGTGGCGTCTGTGACGTCATCTTGCATCAGGCCTCCCCATTGGTTTTCGCCGGCTTCCTGGAAAGCCGGCCCAAAGCCGGTTGAGCCACGGAAGTTTGGTTTGATGACCAGATAGCCCCGGTCTGCGAGGAACTGAGCCCAATAGTCCCAATCTGCGGTGTCACGGGCTTGCGGCCCGCCATGTGGAAGAACCACTGTCGGCATAGTCCTTGGCGTGTCGGTGTGGTGTGGAATTGTCAGATAAGCGGGAATGGTGCTGCCATCCCGAACAGGAATATCGACCCGGCGCGTTACTGCAGATTTCGTGACGTCGATATTGGGATAAGCGCTGGTGATAAAGTGCAGTTGGCCCTGGTCGCGGTCGAACAGATAATAAGCACCGGGAACTGTGTCTGAGGCGCTGTAGATTAGATACAGGCGCTTCTCTTTTGCCTGGCCGGCAATATAGTTGACGGTGTCTGGCAGGGCTTTGTTTATGCTACGTTTGATCAGTGCCAGGTCCTTGTCGAAATAGGTGATCCTGTAGTGATCGTCGACATAGGCCACGCCTGATACATGACCAGTGATCGGGTGTTCGGTGACACTGGAAATGTCATATTCAGGGTGTGAGAAGAGCTTTTCGATAATCTCGCCGGTTTCGACATCGATGGAAAACAGACCTTTGGTGCCGCTGTCTGTCTGGCCACTGACATAGATGATCTGGGGGTCTGGCGAGAAGCCTTCGAAATCATATTTCTTGCCCCAGTCTGTCTTGTCCAGATTGATCCAGCCGTCCTTCTCTGTCTTGTAGATGGTGAACCATTCATCAGACCGGAAACCGATGCCAAGCCGGATTTCCGAGTTATGGTCAGTGTGCCAGCTGTGGATATTGTTGCGCTCGCGTCTGACCGGTCTTCTGCTACCCGACCTTACGTTGACCCTGAAGACTTCACTTTCGCCGTTGAGGTCGAAATCCATCGCCATCAGGATATTGTCCGGATCTTCCCATAGGAAGTCGACAATACGTTCATGGAGAGAGACATGCTCGTTCCCAGACCTTGTGGCCCTCAAGCGTCGCTTCGGCTTGCCAAGCCACAAGAAATTATTGGTCTCCCGATCAAAGGAAAATATCCGGGTGTTGAAGGTCTGGTCGCGAAACTCGCTCCGGCGCATAAGGGCGCCTACCTTTACCAGCAAGACACGGTCGTTCGCCCAATAGAAACTTGATATTTCGGAATCTTCGGGTGCCGGGATAAGGCCGCGTTCCGAGCCATCCAGATTCTGAAAGATCACAGCCTTTCGGCCTTCATATTGGACGCTGTAGGCCACAGACCCGCCACCAGGCGATAGTTTGGCGCCAGAGAAATCTGGTAGCGTGGCGAAGGCTTCTATCGGTGTTTCGGCCGGTGTCTCGGCAAGCGCAGGAGAGACCATGGACATGCCGGCAGCGGCGAGACAGGTAATGGCTGTGGCGAACCATGCCCTGATCAGGCTTGAAGATGAAATCACGTTTTTCCCCAATAAAAGTGATCAAGTTGTATTTGGTACACCTACAAGTTAACAAGCGATGCTGGCTTCTTCAAGTCTTTGCGCGGGAAACCTGCTTTGGCATGTTTTTCACAATCAAGCTTCGCGCCGATCGTGATGACAGCGCTGGACGTGGGGGCGAGTCACCCTAGATATTGCCGTGAAACAGGAAAAATGTCCCTTATTTCCCAATTCCTTCCTTGCGAAACCCGGGGCTGGGGCGTTAAAAACAATGCCTGATTCTTTCGCAGTGCAGCATCCGGCACGTGCGAGGCTAACAAAGTTAATTCCGCCGGAATTAAACATGTCAGGGGATTTATTCATGGCGCAAGTGAAACGCCCGCTCTCTCCCCACCTGCAGGTGTACCGCTGGGGATGGCACATGGCAGCGTCCATTATCAACCGGGCAACCGGTGTGGCGCTTGCTTTTGGCTCTATCCTCCTTACCTGGTGGCTGGTGGCTATGGCGACAGGGCACGACTATTTCGATCAAGTACAGGGCTATGCAGGCTCCATCATCGGGCGTCTCGTCCTGTTTGGCATCACCTTCGCGCTGATGCAGCATCTGGCGGGCGGCATTCGCCACCTGTTCATGGACGCCGGCAAGCTTTATGAGCTGAAGGCCAATACCTCATCGGCGCGACTGACCTTTGTGTTCTCGATTGTCATGACAATCGTGATCTGGGTCGCGGCCTACAAAGTAATGGGGGTGATGTAAGTCATGGCTGATATGAAAACACCACTTGCCAAAGTACACGGCCTGGGCTCTGCCAAGGACGGTACGCACCACTGGATGGTGCAGCGCATGACCGCGCTGGCCAACATTCCGCTGGTGATCTTCATGGTTGTCTCTTTCGTCGGTAACGCCGGCAAGGGACACGCTGAATGGGTGGCCTGGCTGAAACAGCCGCTGGTCTCCGTTCTGGTGATCCTGTTCCTGGCAAACTTCGTATACCACATGCGCCTCGGGCTGCAGGTGGTTGTCGAGGATTATGTCCACGACAAGGGCACCAAGATTGCGACCATGGTCCTAATCACTTTCGCCTGTGTGCTCATTGCGGCGCTCAGCATCTTCTCCGTTCTTCGTATAGCGTTTGGGGGATAAATCATGACGGGCGCATATCCCATTATAACACATACCTATGATGCCGTTGTTGTTGGCGCCGGGGGCTCTGGTCTTCGCGCAACCATGGGCCTCGCGGAAGCGGGCCTCAAGACAGCCTGTATCACCAAGGTATTCCCGACCCGTTCGCACACCGTTGCGGCGCAGGGCGGTATCGCCGCATCCCTTGGCAACATGGGGCCGGACAGCTGGCAGTGGCACATGTATGACACCGTCAAGGGCTCCGACTGGCTCGGTGACCAGGACGCGATTGAATATATGGTGCGTGAAGCACCGGCTGCCGTCTATGAGCTGGAGCACTTTGGTGTGCCGTTCAGCCGGACGGAAGAAGGCAAGATCTACCAGCGCGCGTTCGGCGGCATGACCACCGAATTCGGCGAAGGCCCGCCAGCACAGCGCACCTGCGCCGCCGCTGACCGGACCGGCCATGCCATGCTGCACGGCCTTTACCAGCAGTCGCTGAAGTATGACAGCGACTTCTATATCGAATATTTCGCCATCGACCTGATCATGGAAAAGG
Source organism: Kordiimonas lacus (assembly GCF_001550055.1). Classification (GTDB taxonomy): domain Bacteria; phylum Pseudomonadota; class Alphaproteobacteria; order Sphingomonadales; family Kordiimonadaceae; genus Kordiimonas; species Kordiimonas lacus. Next base: position 558,017 of record NZ_LRUA01000003.1, on the reverse strand, counting down.
GTGAGTGTCGCGGCGTGATCGCGATGAATATGGAAGACGGCTCCATCCACGCGTTCCGGTCCCAATCTGTGGTGCTGGCAACGGGCGGTTACGGCCGGGCCTACTTCTCCTGCACATCCGCCCATACCTGCACCGGTGACGGCGGCGGTATGGCGCTTCGGGCAGGCATCGGCCTGCAGGACCTTGAGTTCGTTCAGTTCCACCCAACCGGCATTTACGGCGCGGGCGTTCTGATTACTGAAGGCGCACGCGGCGAAGGTGGTATCCTGATCAATAGTGAAGGCGAGCGTTTCATGGAACGCTATGCGCCATCCGCGAAGGACCTGGCGTCCCGCGACGTGGTATCGCGCTCCATCTCGAACGAGATCCGTGAAGGCCGCGGCGTTGGCCCGGAAGGCGACCATATGTTCCTGCACCTGGATCACCTTGATCCGGCAATCCTGGCGGAACGTCTGCCCGGTATTTCCGAATCCGCGAAGGTATTCGCGGGCGTGGACGTGACCAAGGAACCAATTCCGATCATTCCAACCGTGCACTACAACATGGGTGGTATTCCGACCAACTATCATGGTGAAGTGATCAACCCGACGAAGAAAGACCCTGACGCCGTTGTGCCTGGTCTGTTCGCGGTGGGTGAGGCTGCATGCGTATCCGTTCACGGTGCGAACCGCCTTGGGTCCAACTCGCTTATTGACCTTGTGGTATTTGGCCGCGCGACTGCGCACCGGATTGCTGAAACCAGCAAGGCGGGTGCCACTCAGGCGCCGCTGCCGAAGGGCTATGAAGAGATGGCCATCGGCCGTCTTGACGCTGCCCGTCACGCCAACGGTTCAACATCTACGGCGGATATGCGCCTGAAGATGCAGAAGACCATGCAGAACAACTGTGCGGTATTCCGGACAGAGGAAGTCCTGGCCGAAGGCGTGAAACTGATCGACGATGTCGCGTCGGGCTTCGACGACCTGAAGACCAACGACCGTTCGCTCGTGTGGAACAGTGACCTCATCGAGACGCTCGAGCTTCAGAACCTGATCGGCCAGGCAGTCCTGACCATGCACGGTGCTGCAGCGCGGAAAGAAAGCCGCGGTGCCCACATGCATGAGGACTATCCGGACCGGGACGACAATAACTGGATGAAACACACCGTGGGTTGGTTTGACGGCAAGAAGGTCACGCTGGGCGAGCGCCCTGTACATGAGTACACGCTGACCAAGGAAGTCGAGTATATCAAACCAAAAGCTCGGGTTTATTAAGGGAAGGGAGACGACAAATGGCTGAATTTTCACTTCCCAAAAACTCCCGCGTTGGCAAGGGTAAAACCGTCAAGGCGGATGGGGCATCCAACACCCGGGCATTCCACGTGTACCGCTGGAACCCGGATGACGGTGAAAACCCGCGCATGGACACATTCGAAGTGGACATGGACAACTGCGGCCCGATGGTCCTCGACGCTCTGATCAAGATCAAGAACGAGATGGACAGCACGGTCACGTTCCGCCGGTCCTGCCGTGAAGGCGTTTGTGGCTCCTGCGCCATGAACATCAACGGCAAGAATGGCTTGGCGTGTACGACCGCGATTGACGATGCCAAGGGCGACGTGGCCATCACGCCGCTGCCGCACCAGGAAGTGGTGAAGGATCTGGTTCCAGACCTTTCCAATTTCTATGCGCAATATGCCTCGATCAAGCCGTGGATGCAGACACAGTCGACGACGCCAGAGAAAGAGCGCCTGCAGTCTCATGAAGACCGCGCCAAGCTCGATGGCCTCTATGAATGTATCCTGTGTGCCTGTTGCTCCACCTCCTGCCCAAGCTATTGGTGGAACGGCGACAAGTATTTGGGCCCAGCGATCCTTTTGCAGGCCTACCGCTGGCTGATCGACAGCCGTGATGAAGCCACCGGCGACCGCCTCGATCACCTCGAGGACCCGTTCCGGCTTTATCGCTGTCATACTATCATGAACTGTGCAAACGCGTGTCCGAAGGGCTTGAACCCTGCGAAAGCGATTGCAGAGATCAAGAAGATGATGGTCGAGCGCAAAGGCTAGAAATCGCGAAACCGATATATCTAAAGGCCGGGTTTTCCCCGGCCTTTTTTATTGTATGCTGGCAGCACCGATTTTGATGGGGGGAACAAGATGACAGATTCAGTTGATATTTCAGGCCAATGCCTGTGCGGTGCAGTGAGCTTCAAGGCACAAACGGCTTCAAAACACTTCGGTGTATGCCACTGCGGCATGTGTCGCCGGTGGGGCAGTGGTCCCTTCATGGAAATCGAGTGCGGGACCAGCGTCTGTTTTGAAGGAGAGGAGCATATCAAGGTCTATAGCTCTTCCGAATGGGGAGAGCGTGGGTTTTGCCGCGAATGCGGCTCCAACCTTTTCTACCGCATCAAGGAAAACGGCAGCACCGGGGTCTCCGCTGGACTGGTTGATGACATGACCGGCTTCACCATGATCGCCCAGGTCTGCATTGACGACAAACCAGACTTTTACAGTTTTAGTGAGAAGACCCGCGAACTGACATGCCAGCAGATGTTCGATCTGTTTGCTCCGAAACCCTAGCGGTGCAACCGGGGCAATGCCCCGGTTTACTATTGGTTCAGATCACGGCCCAGGCCACCAGTGCGCCGTTATAGCTGGTGTATAGCCCATACGTGCGATAGATCACGCCGCCCCAGTCGCCCTGCACACTCACTGGCAGGTCTGCGTTCTGAACGGGGTCAGACACGTTCCTCACGAACCCGAACTTGATGCTTTTCTCATGGCACACCTTGCCAAGCACAGCGTCGTCCATCTCCACCACGGCCTTGTCGGCAAACGGCGAGTTTTTGGCGTCTGTCGCCACGACAAATGTGGCGGTGGTCACAAGCGGCTGCTTGTTGGGTGTCATGTCATACACCTTCACCGTATCGTCACCGAAGCACAGGCCATTGGCGTCCAGTGTGCTCAGGTCGTATTTGCCGTCCTCAAAAGCACTGGCCAGGCTTTCGAGGTCGCTCTTTGTGGTCGGGATGGGGAACAGGCTTTGCGTGAAGTCGGCCTTCGCGAGGAAGCTGTCGTCCGCTGTCCAGTCACAGTAATAGGTGGCCCATTTGGAGGGGTCGGTTGGATAGTCGGTGTCATAAAGCTGGCCGCTCGAGACCACACGCACTGTGCCTTCATGGTCATGAAGCTCGGCGCCGCCAGCCGTGCCGATGGACAGCAGCAGCGACGCGCCTGTAGCTTCCAGCAGTTGGCTGGTCATCTGCTCCAGATAGCTCTGGCCCGGCCAGTCCAGGTGGGTGTTTGATTTGAATAGCAGCACTTTCTTGCCGCGCACTTCCACCAAGCGGTATTCGCCCCAGGAATCCCAATATTGGGGCCATTTGCCTGATGGCATGTCCCAGTCATACCGGTACCAACCGTCCCACTTGCTGGTATTGCGGGCGCTGTAGGGCATGGGAGTGCTGCTTTCCACAAACACCTGCTCTAGGGCGGCCCATTCGGCTTCCGCCCATGTCAGGATCACCACATCGGCCGCCGGCAGCGTGCCTGCCTCGCATGAGAGTTGTTTGGGGGCTTCGCCACCAAATTTTGACCAGGGCACAGCTGGCAGGTCAGGCAGGGATAACGTGGGCTCGGAACCGGTCTTGGCGTGACGGGTGGTGGCCATGGTCTGTCTCCTCAAAATGACATTTACAACCATATGATGGCGTTTTTCGAGATAAATCAATACCAGGAATTGTGTTTATCATTTATATAGGTTGTATTGGACAACTTTGGAAAGGGGAGCATGATGCGATATTTCAGGAAAGGCTTGGGGCTGGGCATAGGCGCGCTGGCGCTGTTGGCGCCAACTGGTGGTACCACCATTGCGGACGATCACAGCAAGGTCGCGGAACGGTATGAGGGATTGAATATTCCAAGCAAGCTGGGGCAACAGTTTCCGGATTTCGGGCGCATGCTCGCCCCCGGTGAATATGACGGCCGGGTATTCCGCCTGAGCCAGGATTATCCGCGCAAAGAGCCGAATATGAAGAAGGACAAGGCGGTCCAGAAAATCCTGAAAATCGATTTCAAGGAAGACTGGTACTCATACGCCATGGCCGTGCGGGACTATGTATTCGAAGGCAATGCCCATGCGGATGACATTGAGAACAGCTTCAACCTTGAAGATAACAAGGTGCGCAACTGGTATCATATCCCCTGGCAGCATTATGGTGTGAACGGCCGCGAAGGTTTTCATGGCCTGACAAAAGAGGGACCGATCCTCAAGCAGATGCTGGCGCCCGAGCAGGTAACCCCCAGCTTTGCCTATGCCGTTGGTTTCTATAATGAGCCAGGCGGTTACACTATCGGGCAGGTGTGGCCAACACCCGCCTATCCTGACCTCTCTTACATGAAGGCCGGCAAGGGGTTTCCGGTTGGCACAATTGTGGGCAAGGTGCTGTTCACCACGCTGGACGCCGATGAAGTGCCGTATCTGGTCGATCCCATCAGTTGGAAAGGCTACATCTATAATACGGACATTCCAGGCAGCACGGGCAAGCAGTGCGGCGAAAACCTGCCGGAATGCCAGTCGGTCACCACGGTCAATCTGATCCAGATGGATATCATGGTGCGTGACCCCCGCGCGGACGATACCGGTGGCTGGGTGTTTGGTACCTTCATCTATAATGGCACGCTTGGGAACGACAACAAGTGGGACAATATGATCCCTGTTGGCCTCATGTGGGGCAATGACCCAGAGTATCGCGAAAGCTCCAACAACCCGACACCCACCAAAACCATCATCAACCCGGTGCTGAAGGAAACGGTGATCAACCAGCGCATGGTCGACGGCAAGCCGGAACTTCCTGCAAGCCACCTTGGTTGGGGCGGGCGCCTGAACGGGCCGGTGGACAACCCGAATTCAAGCTGTATGTCGTGTCATTCCACATCGCAGTATCCAACGATCTCGGCGATTATGCCGTTTCTGAATGAACCGCCGGTGTCTGTGCCGCCGGTGGGCACAGAAGCGCCGGATGACTGGATGATGTGGTTCCGCAACGTGAAATGCACCACGCCGTTCAACGCGGGCGAGGCTATTTCGCTGGATTATAGCCTGCAGCTGTCGCAGGGCATCAACAACTATATGCAATCGCTGGTGACCCGCGAAGATGGCTTGTTCTCCTACGAATATTGGTACAACAGCACCAATGACGGCAACCAGCCGGGGCAGGACGATACCCCGAACGAGAAGAAGGTGTACCCAGTGCTGCGCGGCGCCAAATAACAGTTGCGCGCAGACACCCAAATAACCGGGAACGGGCCTCACCTTGTGGGGCCCGTTTTTCATGAGAAGGCGGAATTGAGCCACTTTCATCTATATTGGCACGCTCGCACCTGCTATCCTAACTGTTCTGCTAAGCAGAAATGTGGGGACTTCAGCTGGCTAGAGAGTCATATGCTAATCAGAATTGGATCCAAGATCGGGGCCGCGCGTATGGCGGCCAGGTTCGGTGCGACACATGCCGTGCGCATTGGGCCGACCGCCATGGGCGCCTTGAAGTTCTGGCGCCTTCCTGCTGAAAACATCCTGCTCTTGGATATCGAAAGCAACAAACGGGTGAACCCGAAGCACATCTCGACGCTGCTTGATTTTGTCTATTCGCTGCCGGCGGACGCCCGGCTTTTCATCCACTGTGCGTCCGGCATGACACGGTCTGCCGCTGCCGCGATTATCACAGCCTGTGCGCTCGAGCCCGACAAAAGCCCGGCGCAGCATTTGGCTGCCATGCTTGAGGCAAGTCCGCGTATTGTGCCGCAGCGCCGTATGCTGGAAATTGCCGATGATCTTCTGGGCCTGGATGGGGCGCTCAAGAAGGCAGGTGATGACGACTGGAACAGCCGTCTTGAAAACCTTGAGCCGTTTGAGGTTAGGCCTACAGTTAAGGTGGCTGGTCGGCGCATACAGCGGCCCTCCCGGCTGGTCGGCAGATTGAAGCGATTGCTGCATCTGGCAACCAACGCGTCCGTGCCCCGCCAGGATGTCTGCGACCGCTGAATGGGCGTGTCGGGGCCCGAGAGGTAGCCAGGATAGGTTGCGCGGTGACGGTTTTCGATCAAGTCGATAAAATCTTCACTTTTGGGCAAGGACTTGTGGTGCACTATGGGTCCAAGAGGAAAAGGTAATCAGGGGCATTCGTTGAAAGGCGCCATTGCAATCACTGCTGGGATAATGCTGGTCACGATGACTTGCGCTGCATTTTGTGACGACGAGCCGGTGCGCGCAGGACGTACCAATACAAGCGGGCTGGCACCTGTGTGGGAAGCCATTGTGGCAGAGGCAGGCATCGATGTTGTTTATGTTAATCTGCCACCCAAGCGTAAGCGCCGGTCTTTTGTAGAAGGGTATCTGACACTGGATTGCTGCCACCCCAAAATTTATCGCGACACCCCCGAAGAACAGATGACTCACCTGTTCTCCGACCCCATCTACTATGCCAGGGCGCACTATGTGTTCCGCAAGGGCGAAGTGGTGCCAATTGAAAAAGGGGAAGACCTGCGCCCCTTCAGGGTGGCTGGTATCCGGGGCTTTGACTATCGCTGGCAGGACTATTTCGGTGTTCGTCTGGATGGCCGCGACCATACGGATGTCCTCAACCTGGTGGTAAAGAACCGTGCCGATATTGGCATCATCACAGGCCTTCAGTTTCGTATAGAACAAGCCACCAATCCGCAGCCACTTGAGCTTGGCGGCGTCAGCGCCGAGGGGGCGCTGCTTGCAAGTGTGCATGTCTCCCGGCCCGACTTGCTGCCGCGCCTGAATGCTGCCATCGCTGCCATGAAAGCAGACGGCCGGTTGAATATGCTGTTGCTTCTAAAGGAGCGCGGCGAATGAATTTCCGGCGCATGCTTCACAGCGCCGTTTGGTGCGCGCTGGTCCTTTGGGGTGACCTATATGGGGCAGCGCCGGTCCAGGCAGAAGGTGAACCGATCCGTGCCAGTCGCTTGGAAGCCAGCGTGTTCCGTGATGTATGGCACGCTATCTTGGAGGAATCCGCGATCCCGGTGGAGCTGGTTGAAATTCCGGGTCATGAAGACCGGCGCCGCCGTTTCGTAACCGGGGAACTGGTGCTTGACTGTTGCTCGATCAAGCAGTGGCGCGATAGCGAAGAAGAAATCGCTGTTCAGCTGTGGAGCCGGCCGGTGTTTTATACAGTAGATCACCTGGTGCTGCATGACGGCCGTAAATATGATTTGCCTGACCCCACAGATCTGAGAGCCTTCAAGGTCGCGGTTGTGCACGGCTTCAGTTATCAGGGCGACGATTTGTTCGGGCGCACGGTGGTATTGGCGACGATTGAACAGGTGATGGACGCTGTGGCAAGCGGCGAGGCGGACCTGACGATTGTCAACAGCCAGGAGTTCAGGCGATTACAGAAGCTCAAGCGCCGTCCACTCCAGTTGGGGCCGGAGCATAATGAATTGGTGCTGCGGGCGCGGGTGCATCAAAGCCGCCCGGACCTGTTGGCGCAAATCAACGAGGCGATCAAACGCCTGCAGTCATCCGGACGGATCGCGACGCTGACCGGCGCGCGGTTGCGGTCTGGAAACTAGGGGCGAAGGAGATGCGGTGGTGATCAGTTCTGCATGTGCTCAAGGAGCCAGGAGGTGTTTGACAACAAGGATATGGCGCTTTTTTTTGGCCTTTTGCCTGGTCAGCGCCGTGGGCCTGCCATCTTTCGCCAATGAGGAAGTGAAGGCTGGCCAAAGCGACTCGATCGAATTCGACAGGGTCTGGTCTGCCATCCTGACCGAAGCCGGGCTCGAGGCGGAAATCATCAGTGCGCCCCATGAGCGCAAGCGTGAGATGTTTATCAAGGGCGACATCGTTCTGGATTGCTGCGCGATTCCCGAGTGGCGGCAGCGGCCGGAGGAACAGGCAACACAGCTGTTTTCGGATGTCTTTTTCCAGTCTGCCGAACATTATGTGTTTCGGCGCGGTCACGCGGTCGACCCTGTTGAAAACGCGGCCAAGCTGCGGTTCGTCAAGGTGAAGGGCTTTGTCTATGACCTGAAGGCCCAGTTCGGGACGGTGATTGAGGTTCACGATATCGAGGAGGTGCTGGACCATGTCGCCTCAGGCGAGGCGGACATTGCCATCGTCAACAGGCAGGACTATGAGCGCCGCCTGCGGTTGAAGCCAAGACCCCTTGAGCTTGGCCCAGTGCATACGGTCGCAGACCTTCGCGTGCGGGTTCACAAGTCGCGTGCGGACCTTCTGCCTGCCCTTAATGAAGCAATTGCGACGCTCAGGACCAAGGGGCGCATTGCGGATATCCTGAAGGAGACTGACGCGGAAAAGGCCGGTCGGGGCGAATATGTCGGCGTTTTAATGGTGGGCCGCAGCGATACCATGGGTACGCAGCGCATGTGGCGCGAAATTCTGGCTGAAACCGGGGTCAAAGCGGTGTTTGTGAACGCGCCCCAGGCCCGTAAACGCCGCATGTTTGCAAGTGGGCGCATCTTGCTGGATTGCTGTGCCGCGCCGATCTGGCGCACGCGGGACGAGGAGGTCGCCGTCCAAAGCTGGAGTGATGTATTCTACACCTCGCGTGAGATCTGGGTATTCCGAAAAGGCGAGACCTTCCCGGTTGCAACAGCAGAGGACCGCGAAAAACTCAGGGTCGCTGCTGTTCAGGGATTCGATTTTCACGATCAGGAAAGCTTTGGTATTCGGGTGCCAGGCCAGGATATCGACGATACGTTACGTCTGTTGGCTGCAGGGCGCGCGGATGCGGCGATCCTAGGTGCATTGGATTATGACGTGCGGATTGGCGCCAATTCCACCCTATTTGAACAAGGGCCAGTGCGGGTCGAGGTCGGATTGAGTGTGAGGGCGCACAAGAACGTTGTGCATTTGCTGCCTCAGATCAACGCCGCAATCGCGCGCCTGAGAGAAAGTGGTCGCATCAAGGAGATTATCCGGGAAGTGGCGGCCGAAAGCGGCTCACCCTTCAAGAAACAGGTCCCTTAGCCGGGCTTGACGCGCAGGTGTCAGGCCAAGCGTGTCTTCAAGATAGGCATCCACCGACCCGGTAGCCCGCTCAATGCTGGCATAGGCGGCATCCAGGAAAGCGGGCTCAACACCCACAAGCGGATGAACGTCATCGGGTACGATCGCACGCCCCGCCTTTTCAGACAGGCGCTCGGCAATCATGGCGCTGGTGGCCGGGAGGTCTACGGCATCGTTTGTCATCAAAAAGTCTGCTGTAATATCAGGCTCCGACGCGCCAAGGGCCCGCATCAGTAGGGCACCCGCGATGCCCGTGCGGTCCTTGCCAGCGGTGCAGTGAAACAGCACCTTATCCTCAGGCTTGCCTTCAAGAATAATATCGAAAAACCGCTTCAGGCCGTCCGCGTTGGCGACCGGGATGGTCTCGAACGCCAGGATAAACTGATCCCGCAGTTCCTTCGCCGGGAACGGGCTGGTGGACAGGCGCTCATAGAGGTCCTGCACCCAGGCGGCTGCATTGCCGCCAATGGGGGTGGCGTGATAGGCCGGTGCCCAGCCATCTGGCCAACCCACTGGGTGGCGCTTTTTCTCCACGTCAGAGCGGAAATCGATCACGGTGGTGATGCCATATGCGGGGGCCGCGGTCTCTGGGGTTCCGGTGAACTCGGCCCAGTGGCCAGACCGATACAGTTTGTCCCAGCGCATGGTGCGCCCGTCGGCCACTTTGTAGCCGCCCATGTCGCGGAAGTTTTTCACGCCGGGCATGGGGATGATACGGGGCGGAGTGGGCATTAATCGGTCCTAACAGCTGCGGTGTCGAAACGGGTTGTTCAGCTGCGGCGCCCTTTTTGGGCTGCGCGCCTGTACCCTGTTGAATAAGGCGAAGTCGGCCAAGGTCAAGCGAAAGCCCTGTTTGGGTAGCCTCACGAGCAAAGCCATAAAAGTGGCAAGCGGCTGGATTGGTATTTTGGCTTGAGGAATTTCCCTGCCATGCTAGGGAGAAAGGAACACCATCCATGGGCTGGAGACTTTTGTGGCCACAACCGAGACCCCGCTTGAAGCTTACCGCCGCCTGGAAAGCGAGGGCGAAGTACGCGCAGACGATGATCAACTGCGGGTGCTGAAGCATTTCGACCGGCTTTACCAGGACCTGCTGGATTACCCGGAAGTGGCGACGAAATCACGCAGCCTGTCGATCAAAAGCTGGCGGCTCTCCACCCTGTTCAAGTGGGGCAATAATGAGAAGGGCGTGCCGAAGGGGCTGTATGTCTATGGCGGCGTGGGGCGCGGCAAGTCCATGCTGATGGACCTTTTCTATGAACTGGCGCCGGTGAAAGCCAAAAAGCGCGTGCACTTCCACGAGTTCATGCTGGATATTCATGCGCGGCTCAAGGAATGGCGCGGTATGTCAGCCAAGGAACGCGCCGCACGCGGTGGCCGAGTGGTGGGCGATGACCCAATTCCCCCGGTGGCCCGCCAGATCGCCATGGAAGCAACGCTGCTGTGTTTTGATGAAATGCAGGTGACAGACATTGCCGATGCCATGGTGCTGGGGCGGCTTTATAAGGAGCTACTGGAGCGCGGTGTGGTGATTGTGGCCACATCCAACCGGGTGCCCGACGACCTCTACAAAGGCGGGCTCAACAGGCAGCTGTTCCTGCCGTTTATCGAGATGATCAAAAGCCAGTTCGAGGTGGTGCCGCTGGATGGCCCCACCGACTATCGCTATGACCGCCTTAAAGGTGTGGATACTTATTACACACCCATTGATGAGGTATCGACAGCCAAGCTGTCAGAAGCCTTCTTTCGCCTGACCGACCGCGATGTTGAGAACCGCGACAAGGTGCCATCTGACGAGCTGACCGCGCAGGGTCGCAAGCTTTTCGTGCCCAAGGCCGCGCGCGGCGTGGCGGTGTTCAGCTTCAAGCGGCTGTGCGCCAACGCGCTCGGCTCAGCCGACTATCTGGCGATCGCGCGGGCCTACCATACGGTGATCATGGTGGCGATCCCGCAGATGGGGCCGGAAAACCGAAATGAAGCCAAGCGGTTTGTGACCTTCATCGACGCGCTCTATGAGCACGGCGTAAAATTCCTGTGCTCTGCTGCCGTCCCGCCCGCTGACCTTTATGAAGCGGGCGAAGGCCATTTCGAGTTCGAACGCACGGTCTCACGCCTGATGGAAATGCAGTCGGAAGACTATCTGCACCGCGGCCACGGCAAGGTGGAATGAGAGTTTTGAAAAGGATGAAAGAATAGATGGTGTATTCGGTTTCTTTCCCTTTGCTGCCGCTGATTGTGGCCGTCCTGCTGGTTTTCATCGCCCTTTATTTCAAACAAAGGTTGGGTGCTGTTGTTTTGATTGTGTTGGTTACGGGGCTTTATGCCGAACACTACAATCGCCAGATATTGCGGAAAGACACATGCCTTGAACATGCGACTTTTCAGATCAATGGCAAACCAGAGGCGTTTTCGGGTATTTATGTGCAGCTTTCGCGAAAATATACATGGGCGGAACTGGACGCTGTTTTTCGCGAGTTACCACTGAACAGGTATGGGAAGTCAGCGTCGCCGCTTACCTTTGTTGACGCCGATATAGCGAAATCGAACTTCTACGAACCGCAGCGACACCGGTTTGCCAGAGAAGTCTTTCATAGCAACAAGATATGTTGGCCACGACCTAGCAGCCCATGGCTAGATAATGAGACGTTTCTAGAAATACATGAACGTCTGAAAAGGGCTGGAACCTGTTTCAGAATTACGCCTGTGAAGGCATTGTCAGAAGTGAAACAGTCAGATTGTTGGGGGAATTCTAACTGGAACTATTGCGCAGTCACGGAAGCAACGCAGGAAAACCTCTCTATCCCCACGTTTAAAACCGAGAGGAAGAATATTGAAGTTGTTGCTTGGCCCAGCCAAATGCCGGCCGAAGTGATTACACGGTCGTTGGAAGCGAGCGATGGTAGTTGGTCCGCACAGTCAACAACGGTTCAATATGGCCAGGATTTGGACAGCTGGCTCAGCCAGTTAACGGGTTGGTTTAGTGGCTCGCGGACTGTTGCGAACAGTTGCTTTGGACGCCCACTTTTGCCGACTGTCTATCATATGCTCAAGCCCGAAAACGAGAAGATAAAAAGAGTTCAGTAATGGATTCTGGCCTGTCGCCCCTTCAGCCACGGCCTGAACAGGCGGATGAGGATGGGCATGATGATATAGACCATTGAGGGCGTGATGATCGCGAGCGATGCCAGCGTGGCCAGCAGCGGTTGGGCAGTAACGTAGGTCTGTACAAACCCCGGCACGAGATAGACCGGCGCGATCAGGCCCAGGAAGGTGACGACTGCCATCTTTTCCCGTGACGGCGGTTTGCCCCCTTCGCCCGGTGGGAACATGAATTCCAGGCTGCGGTAGCGGCTGATGCGCGGCGGGGCGGCGCAAAAAGCCTCTGCATCTTTAAGAAGCGCCTGACGTAAATCCGATTTCATCCAGGCTTCCAGATTGCCATAGCTGTCAAATCGAAAAATGCTGATGAATATGCCTTCTTCGTCTTCCGGCCGGATGACCTCCGTTCCCAGATAGCCCGCGAAGGTGCGGCACGCGGCGCGAATGTCGGCCGACCATGCCTCGAACAGTTTCTCTGAGCCCAGCTTGACATGGTGCTGGACGATGGTGGTGACAGTCCCGGTATCGGCAGTGATTGGCGTCGGCATGATCCTGTCCTCTGTCTGCAGTCCAGATGTCTGGACCCATACAGACTATAAGCCTGCCCTTTGGGGCGTCGATGAAAATCACGCCCTGAAATCAGCGGTTTGGTCGCCTTTTAATATATATTAGTTGCTGACGAGGTGATAGTTTGCCCTTATTAATTGAGTGTGCGCAAGTTGGCGACGATAAAGAGGCGTTTTATGACCCTGAATATTTGTCTGATTGAAGATGATCCAACTATTCGCAAGGCCTTGTCGAAGGTGCTTGAGCGGGAAGGTCACTTTGTCGCCGTTTGCAGCAATGGCCGCGAGGGCCTCAATATTGCGTCAAGCCGCCCGTTTGATTTGGTGATCACTGATATCATCATGCCGGAGGTGGAAGGTATCGAGGTGATCCAGAAGCTGCGCCAGCATCAACCTGACTTGCGGATCATTGCCATGTCTGGGGGCGGCCGTGTGGGCAACACAGATTTTCTGGAAATCGCCAAATCTATTGGCGCGCATGAAGTACTCTATAAGCCGGTGACCCGTACCGAGGTGATGCAGGCAATCGAACGCTGCATGGCACAGTAAGGCCGCGTTAGCTGGACATGCGCCGGCTGTATATGCTTCCAAGCTCGAACGGTAAAATTCCCCAGGGGAAATCAAGCGGTGTGCCGATTGCAGTGCCGCCGATATAGCGCACGCCTGAACCGACGGCGCTGGCCGCCAGGCTTGTGTGGTCCACCCCGCTGACGAAAGTGACCATGCCCGAGCGTTCTGCCTGAATCACCAACCTGTCCAGCTCCTGGAACTTGCTGGCTTCCGTTCCGGCAAGGTCTGGCAGGTGATAGCCGATGGCGTAAACACCGCCGGCCTTAAGGTCTGAGTGGCCCTGGAACTGGCGAGGCAGGCGCACAAGGATGGCGCGACAGAAGGGTTTCAGGTACCCAACATTTTCCAGGATGCGGGATGCCCAGGTATTGTCGGCCACGTCTGTGATTTCGATAATCAGCAGCTGGCGTTCGGCTTTACTAAGGCGTCTGAACATGTCGCCCAGCACGGAGCGTGTTTTGGGGTTCTGCAAGATGGAATGACGAATGGTGATGCCGAACGTACAGACAATGTCGGACGCAGCCGCTTCCTTGATGTCCAGAAGCGCCTTCTGGGCGGTGATGATATCCAGTCGCTCATACATATAGTTTGGGCAATTGGCCGGCAGCATTGTTCTGAGCTCTCGCGTTACACCGCCCACGGTCAGCGCGACACTGCAGCGATAGGTGTTCACCACATTCAGCTTCACATCCCATACAGGGAAATATTGAAAGCTTGCATCTTCCCCGAATTCGGACAGCAGTTCCGGATGGCTGGGGAACATCTCCACTTCGTCTGGATCAAGGTCAACGATATTGGCGTTGGCAATCATGCTTTCCTTGATGCAGGCACCATTTTTCAGCGTGGTGATTTCCGCGCTGGTGTCTTTCATGTCTTCCTGCACCTGGTGTAGCTGGCCGTTGAGTTGGGCGGACATCTGCTGCAGTGATTCAAGGAACTGCTGCGCCTGGCTTTCAGGGGACAGTTGGAACTGGCCGTTGTTGATTTTCTCGAGATATTCCTGAGAGGTGAAAAAGGCGTAGTTCAGTTGATCCTGCAGTGATTCCAGGACGGCTTCGAAACCTTTCATGTCGCCTGTTTGCCCCAATTCGCCGACAGACTGGGCGATCTTGTCCAGAAGCGCCTGGATCTGGTCCATCATGGCGGTCTCGTCAGGCGTGCCGGGTGCTTCTGTCTCAAAACCTTCTGCCTTGATGGTTTGCATGTTGTGGCGGGTCGGCGTGGCAAGCGACTCGATGGACCCCAGGAGGTTCGAGACGTTACCGCCGCTACCCGTAAGCTGCTCGGACTCAATGGCGGCGGCAGTCGATTCGAGCTCGAATCCTTCAAGAAGGGCGTCGGTCCCGAAGATGCGCTGGATAATCAGCTTGGAGATATGGGCCAGTTTTTTTGAGGCTTCCTGTTCATCCAGTTCGTCGAAGGCGATGACGTAGTTCAGGTCCTTGTAGTTGAACATTTCGTCATTTGGGCCCAGGTGGTCCTGGATGATTTTTTCCACGTTCATCTGGATCGTGGATTTCAACCGGGGCCACTTTTCGCCGACTTTTGCCTTGATCTTTGCAGTGTTGAGGACATGCAGATTCCCTGCGACCACCAGCTCACGCTGTTGGGCCAGGTTTTTGATGGCGTCCTCGAAATTCTGTTCAGGAGAGGTGTCCACCACCTTGCGTGGCTTGCGGTGATGCGCGTTACGGGTCAGAGTCTCGGTTGTCTCGAAAAAGCTGCCGAATAGCTTTTGTATCATTTCTGCTGGTTTGGCGAACTGACTCAAAGTGACCCCCTTTCAAATCTTGATGCCATAATCTCTACAATCAGGAAGTGATTTCCTGTCCGTTTTGGCTGAAACAAGAGCAGCGTCAGTTACTTGTTTCATTCGATCTGCCTGAAGTGTCTGGTAAGAACCATCTTAGTCGATAGGTTCCAGACATTTGGTTAACCATAAGATTGAATTATATTTATTTAGATATCGTTAAGGTGGCATTACTATAGTCATAAGCGTGAATTCTTGCGGCCATGCAGGCTGTTGCTGGGGAAATGCCCGATGCGTTATGACGCTACTCAAAAATACCATGAATTTCTCAAGGCGATCACGCAGCATTCTGCGGATGGCATCATGGCGTTTTCTGAAAGTGGGACAATTATTCTCGCCAATGCCGCTGTCAGCAGCATACTGGGCTACGACAATGGCGAAATGGAAGGGTTGAACATCCAGTGTATTCTGGGAAGCGACCATGTCGATGGCCCAACGCTCTGTCGGCTGTTCGACCAGTTCGAGCCGGATGGCGATCATATGCCGCCACTGACGCTTAAGGCGTGCCAGAAAGGCGGCGGTGAAATCCCGATTGAGATAGCCGTTGGGAACGCCGTCCTGACAGACGGCGAAAAGGTCTATGTCGCCAGTTGTCGGGATATCACCGAACGCCTGCAGATTGAAGGGCAGCTCAAGAGTCAGGCGGAAGTGATCCGCCAGATGAGCGACGGCATGATTGTTTCGGATAGTAACTTCCAGATCACGGAATGTAATCACGCCATTGCAAAGATGCTGGGGGTCAAATCAAGTGAGCTGCTTGGCAGGGCTGTCTATGATTTTATCCAGCTTGAAACGCCTGACCTGATCGATCGCGAGGAAATCAGGCAGATCGCGATGGCGGAAGGGCGCTGGAACGGCATTGTCGATTTCATCAATGTCAGGGGTGAAAAGATCAAGGCCGATGTGGCTGTGTTCCCAATCAATGCGGCCTTTGGCGAAGCTACGGTCTTTGCGTCTGTCATCCGGGATGTGACAGAGAGGGTTGAGGCAGAGGAGCGGATCAACCAAACCCAGAAGATCGAGGCACTTGGGCGTCTGGCGGGCGGCGTGGCCCACGATATCAATAATCTGTTGTTCCCGATTTTCCTGAATCTGGAGGCCGCTCTTGGCGATCTGCAAGGCCGGGAAGACCTGGGCGGTGTGTGTGAGGACCTGAAGGATTCGATGGAGGCCTGCCTCAAGATCAAGACCATGGTTCAGAACATCCTGATGTTTTCGCGCAAAAACTCGATGGATTTGCAGCAGATTGATGTCAGCGAAGAGACCCGGGAAGCGTGGAAACTGGCAAAGCTGATCGTGCCGAGTTCGGTGGAATGCTCTGTCGAGATAGAGCCTGAATGTGGCCTGTTCCAGGGCAATTCGGTTCAGTTCAGTCAGATCATGCTGAATTTGGTGTCGAATGCAGTCAGTGCGCTTGATAACGGTATTGGGCGCCTTGAGGTGCGTCTGAAGCCTGTGAATGGAGGCACCATTCCCGGGCCAAAATATTATAAGCTGCGCCAGGATGAGGCGGTTGAACTATCGATCCGGGATACGGGCTGCGGCATATCCGATACCCATATCGACAAGATATTCGACCCGTTCTATACCACCAAGGGGGTTGGGGAAGGTACGGGGCTTGGGCTGACGGAAGTGGCCGGGATTGTCAAATCGCTCAATGGGGCGATCGACGTCTCCACCTGTCCGGGGGAAGGTACGGAATTCAAGATCTATCTTCCCGTCACCCGGCAAAAGGCGGTGCAGGACGCCTAGCGTTTGACCCAGCCAAGGAAGCTGGTGCGGCGGTCACCGGCGAAGGGCGCCACCACCGTTACGGCGTGGGGCTTGGGTACCAGGAAGATATTCAGCGTGTTGAAGGTGGGCTTGAAGCCGCCTTCGATATTCTCGTCATCGTCGAAGAACACCAGGTTGCCGCCCCAGTCGGCCTTCCAGTCTTTGGTCATGGAAATCACATAGGCCGCGACCCGGTCGTCGCTGGCGTGGGTGTCATCATGGCGGGTCAGGAAGTTTCCGGCGACATACTGGCTGGCGAAGCTGTCGATATAGCGCACCTTGGGCTCGCGGGTTAGCGTGCGCATGAATTCGAGAACCGGTTCTGAATTGACGAAGTCATGCATGAAATGCAGGGGGTGGCCGCTTTCGCGCCCATTCTGCACAGCGTCAGAAATATAATATTGCTGGAAGAAATACTGGAACCCCTCGCGCGCACCCTTCTGGATGATCTGCCAGAATTTTTGCTGCTGCGCGGGATTGAGACCCGCGATCTCAGCCTGTGGCACTTCATAGAAGTTTTCGCCTTCATTATAGGCGGTGAACCATGTTGGGTTAGCGCGTAGTAACGTATACAACTCTTCGGCCACATCATCAGGAAAGAAGTTCGGCACCTGCAGGCGCCCTTCTTTCTGAAGGACTTCGCCCAAAGCTGCCGGGTCGTGACGCGCGTCAATTCTGACATCAACCATGGTTGTCGGTTTCCAATATTGAATTCATCCCCTCCCTCCCTTAGCGGGAGAAATTTCTGTTGGCAATATGGTGCGCTTATTCGTCACAAACAGAGACTCGGGCGGTGCGGGCGCGCAAGATTGTTAAAGATGTGTAAAAAAAGGGTAGTAGCTATGACCACAGCGCATGGCTGGTCATTGAAAAAGGACCACCAATGGGTCCAAAAACTCAATAATGTAACGATTCATAAAGATATAGTGTGGAAGGTTGACCGTAAATGGCTTGTCTGAGCAGGGTAAACGCGCTAGTTACCTCCCAGAATATTCTTTGTTTTTCAGTATGTGGTTACTCTCTAGTGGCCCCCAAAAAAAATTGGCTGGAGCATTCTCATGGCACGTAAAAAAATTGCATTGATCGGCAGTGGCCAGATCGGTGGCACCCTTGCACATCTCGCAGCGCTCAAGGAAATGGGCGATGTGGTTCTTTTTGATATCGCGGAAGGTCTCCCACAGGGTAAAGCCCTTGATCTCGCACAAAGCGCTCCGGTTGAAGGCTATAACGCCTCCCTGAAAGGCGCGAACGATTATGCTGATATCGCAGGCGCCGATGTCGTTATTGTGACAGCCGGTGTGCCGCGTAAGCCTGGCATGAGCCGCGATGACCTACTGGGCATCAACCTGAAGGTAATGAAATCAGTTGGTGAAGGCATTGGCAAATACGCGCCCAATGCCTTTGTTATTTGTATCACCAACCCGCTGGACGCCATGGTTTGGGCGCTGCAGAAATTCTCCGGCCTGCCAACCAACATGGTTTGCGGTATGGCTGGCGTACTGGACAGCAGCCGCTTCCGCACCTTCCTGGCTGAAGAATTCAACGTGTCTGTTCAGGACGTGACAGCCTTCGTGCTGGGCGGCCACGGCGACACGATGGTGCCGCTGACCCGCTATTCCGCGGTTGCCGGTATCCCGGTTCCTGACCTCATCAAGATGGGTTGGTCCACGCAGGAGAAAATCGACCAGATCGTTCAGCGCACCCGTGACGGCGGCGCGGAGATCGTTGGCCTGCTGAAAACCGGTTCCGCTTTCTATGCGCCTGCAACAAGCGCGATCGAAATGGCGGAAAGCTACCTCAAAGACAAGCGCCGCCTGCTGCCGGTTGCTGCATACCTCACGGGCGAATATGGCCTCAATGACATGTATGTTGGCGTACCGGTGCTGATCGGCGAGAACGGCGTGGAAAAAGTAGTGGAGATCGAACTGCAGGGCGAAGAAAAGTCCGGCTTCGATCACTCCGTAGATGCAGTGAAGGGTCTGATGGAAGCTTGCATCAACATCGACCCATCGCTCGGCTAACAAGCTGAAACTCTAGAAGCCCCCAAGGAGCTCTTGGACAGATGAATATCCATGAATATCAGGCGAAAGGCCTGCTGAAGAAATATGGCGCTCCCGTCCTTGAAGGCGGTGTTGCCTACACGGCGTCGGAAGCTGTCGACGCAGCGAAAAAACTTGGCGGCCCTGTTTGGGTTGTCAAAGCGCAAATTCACGCTGGTGGCCGCGGTAAAGCGGGCGGCGTGAAAGTTGTTAAATCGCTGGACGATGTAGAAGCCGTTGCCAAGGAACTGATCGGCAAAACGCTTGTAACGCACCAGACCGGCCCAGAGGGCAAAGAGGTGAAGCGCGTTTATGTTGAAGACGGTTGCGCCATCAAAAGCGAATTCTACCTGTCCATGCTCCTTGACCGGGCCTCCGGCAAGCTCGCTATCATGGCGTCCACCGAAGGCGGCATGGATATCGAGGAAGTGGCCGAAAGCACGCCAGAGAAAATCGTGACCATCACGATCGACCCGGCAACCGGGCTGCAGCCTTTCCACTGCCGCAAGGTGGCCTTTGGCCTGAACCTTGAGGGCGCAGCTGCGAAAGAATGCATGAAAGTTGTTAGCTCGCTTTACGCGGCTTACACCGATCTGGACGCTTCGCTTCTGGAAGTGAACCCACTGGTTCTCACCGAAGACGACAAGATGATCGTCCTCGACGCCAAGATGTCCTTCGACGGCAACGCCCTGTTCCGCCACGCGGACGTGCGCGAGCTTCGCGACGAGAGCGAAGAAGATCCCAAAGAGATCGAAGCTTCCAAATACGAGCTGAACTACATCAGCCTCGATGGCTCCATCGGCTGCATGGTGAACGGTGCTGGCCTTGCCATGGCCACCATGGACATCATCAAGCTGAAGGGCGGCGAGCCTGCCAACTTCCTGGACGTTGGCGGCGGGGCGACCAAAGAGCGCGTAACCGAAGCTTTCAAGATCATTCTGTCGGATGACAATGTTGAAGGCATCCTCGTGAACATCTTCGGCGGCATCATGCGCTGTGATGTGATTGCGGAAGGTGTTGTGGCGGCAGCCCGTGAAGTGGCGCTCAGCGTTCCACTGGTGGTCCGTCTGGAAGGCACCAACGTAGAACTTGGCAAGCAGATCATGGCTGATAGTGGCCTGCCAATTATTTCTGCCGACGATTTGAATGACGCAGCCGAGAAGATTGTTAAAGCTGTGAAGGAGGCCGCGTAATGTCTGTACTCGTAGGTAAAGACACTAAAGTTATCTGTCAGGGCTTCACTGGTGCCCAGGGAACTTTCCACTCAGAACAAGCGATTGCTTACGGCACCAACATGGTTGGTGGTGTAACGCCGGGTAAAGGTGGCATGAAGCACCTGGATCTGCCTGTGTTCAATACGGTTGGTGATGCGCGTGAAGCAACAGATGCCAACGCTTCTGTAATTTACGTACCACCTCCGTTCGCGGCGGATTCGATCCTCGAAGCGATTGATGCCGAAATCGAGCTGGTTATCTGTATCACCGAAGGCATTCCGGTTCTGGACATGGTTCGCGTCAAGCGCGCTCTCAAGAACTCCAAGACCCGCCTTGTGGGCCCGAACTGCCCAGGCGTGATCACGCCGGGTCAGTGCAAGATCGGCATCATGCCTGGTCACATCCACAAGCCTGGCAATGTTGGCATCG
Source organism: Kordiimonas lacus (assembly GCF_001550055.1). GTDB lineage: Bacteria > Pseudomonadota > Alphaproteobacteria > Sphingomonadales > Kordiimonadaceae > Kordiimonas > Kordiimonas lacus. Next base: position 537,476 of record NZ_LRUA01000003.1, on the reverse strand, counting down.
TATCCCGATCGGGTACGCTGACCTATGAAGCTGTTGCACAAACAACGGCTGCAGGCCTTGGCCAAAGCACCTGTATCGGTATTGGTGGTGACCCGGTCAACGGCACCAACTTCATCGATTGCCTGGACCTGTTCCTCCAGGACGACGATACGCACTCGATCATCATGATCGGTGAGATCGGCGGCTCCGCGGAAGAAGAGGCGGCCGAGTTCCTGAAGCACAGCAAGGTGAAGAAGCCTGTTGCAGGCTTTATCGCTGGCCGCACGGCGCCTCCAGGCCGCACGATGGGCCACGCTGGCGCTATCGTTTCTGGTGGTCAGGGCGGTGCAGACGACAAGATCGAAGCCATGAAGTCGGCTGGTATCGTTGTGTCCGACAGCCCGGCTGCGCTTGGTACAACGCTTCTGAAAGCAATCAACGGTTAACCGTTAAAAGAGGGGGCGCGGCCAAAGCGCCGCGCCATTTTGCCCATGGGTGCAGATATGGACCGCATCGCCGCCTTGGAAGGTGTCAGCCCACAGTTTGTGGAATCGCTCTACGAACGATATGCCGCTGACCCATCTTCTGTTGATGAAGGCTGGCAAACTTATTTCGACGCACTTGAATCCGGTGTGTCCAGCTCGGGGCCAAGCTGGGCCCGCAAGGACTGGCCGCTTCGCCCGAACGATGACCTGACGACGGGCCTTGATGGTTCCGACATGTTCATCGAAGACGCCGGCAAGCCTGCGCCTGCGGGCGCCAAGCTGAGCCAGGAAGACATTCGGGCTGCAACGATTGACAGTATCCGCGCCCTGATGATGGTGCGCACCTACCGGGTGCGTGGCCACCTTATGGCCAACCTGGACCCACTGGGCCTTGAAGAACGTCCGCTTCACCCGGAACTGGAGCCGTCCACCTACGGTTTCGGCCCTGGCGACATGGACCGCCCGATCTTCATGGACGGTGTGCTTGGCCTTGAAGTTGGCACCATCCGCGAGATCCTTGAAATTCTGCGCCGCACCTATTGCAGCAACCTGGGCGTTGAGTTCATGCACATCAACGACCCGGAAGAGAAGGCCTGGATCCAGCGCCAGATCGAAGGGCGTGACAAGGAAATCCAGTTCACCGACCGCGGCAAGATCGCGATCCTGAACAAGCTGATCGAATCGGTTCAGTTTGAACGTTTCCTTGGTAAGAAATACACCGGTACCAAGCGCTTCGGCCTTGATGGCGGCGAAAGCATGGTGCCGGCCCTTGAAGCCGTGATGAAAACCGGTGGCCAGTACGGCCTGGACGAGATCGTCATCGGTATGCCGCACCGCGGGCGCCTCAATGTGCTTGCGAATGTGATGGCAAAACCTTACCGCGCCATCTTCAACGAATTCCATGGTGGCTCCTTCAAGCCTGATGACGTGCAGGGTTCGGGTGACGTGAAATATCACCTGGGAACTTCCGCCGACCGTGAATTTGACGGCAACAAGGTCCACCTGTCGCTGAACGCCAACCCATCGCACCTTGAGGCTGTGAACCCGGTTGTGATCGGCAAAACCCGCGCCAAGCAGGAACAGAAGAAAGACACCAAGCGTCACACCACGCTGTCGCTTCTGCTGCATGGTGACGCGGCTTTTGCAGGCCAGGGTATTGTGGCGGAATGCTTCGGCATGTCCGGCCTGCGTGGCTACAACACCGGCGGTACGGTCCACTTCATTGTGAATAACCAGATCGGCTTCACCACCAGCCCGCAGTTTGCGCGCTCCAGCCCGTATCCATCTGACGTGGCCAAAATGGTGCAGGCGCCGATCTTCCATGTGAATGGCGATGATCCTGAAGCGGTAACCTACGCTGCCAAGATCGCGACCGAATTCCGCCAGACCTTCAAGCGCGATGTGGTGATCGACATGATCTGCTACCGCCGCTTCGGTCACAACGAATCTGACGAGCCGGCCTTTACCCAGCCGCTGATGTATGCCGCGATCAAGAAACACCCAAGCGTGGTCAAGATCTATGCGGACCGTCTGATCGAAGAGGGCGTGATTACCGCCGAGAAGTTCGAGCAGATGGAAAATGAATTCATCAGCTATCTTGAGGACGAGTTTGAAGCGGCCAAAGAATACCGCGTCAACAAGGCCGACTGGTTCGAAGGCAAATGGGAAGGCCTTGGCCTTGCCGACAAGGACCACGAAAAACGCCGCGCCGAAACTGGCGTGTCCGAGATCATGCTGCGCGAAGTGGGCGAACAGATCACCAGCTACCCGGAGAAGTTCAATATTCACCGGACGCTCAAGCGGGTTCTGGACGCCAAACACAAGATGTTCGAGGACGGCGAGGGCTTTGACTGGGCAACAGCGGAAGCGCTGGCGTTTGGCACGCTTCTGCGTGAAGGGTACGGTGTGCGCCTGTCTGGCCAGGACTGTGGCCGCGGCACTTTCAGCCAGCGTCACGCCGTGTTCGTGGACCAGAAAACCGAAGACCGCTATGTGCCGCTTCAGGAAGTCAATCCTGAAGCAGACTTCACGGTTCTCGACAGCCACCTGTCAGAGTTCGGTGTGATGGGCTTCGAGTATGGCTACTCCATGGCGGAACCAAACAGCCTGACCCTGTGGGAAGGCCAGTTCGGCGACTTCGCCAACGGTGCCCAGATCATCATCGACCAGTTTATCTGTTCGGCTGAAGCCAAGTGGCTTCGGATGTCTGGCCTGGTGCTTCTGCTGCCGCACGGCTATGAAGGTCAGGGGCCTGAGCACTCGTCCGCCCGGCTTGAGCGCTATCTGCAGTCTTCTGCCGAGGACAACTGGCAAGTGGCCAACTGCACCACGCCTGCGAACTATTTCCACATTCTGCGGCGCCAGATGCACCGTTCTTTCCGGAAGCCGCTGGTGATGATGACGCCGAAATCGCTTCTGCGGCACAAGCGCTGCACCTCGGCGCTTGAGGACTTCGGCCCAGGTTCCCAGTTCCACCGTGTTCTGTGGGACCACGCAGAAAACGAGGCTGGTGGTTCGATCAAGTTGAAGGCGGATGACAAGATCAAGCGCGTCGTGCTGTGTTCAGGCAAGGTTTACTATGACCTCCTGGACGAACGCGACAAGCGCGAGCTGGACGACACATACCTGTTGCGTGTCGAACAGCTCTATCCATTCCCGGCTTCGGCAATCGGTAAGGAAATGAAACGCTTCAAGAATGTCGAGACAGTCGTCTGGTGTCAGGAAGAGCCCCGCAACATGGGGGCCTGGTCCTATATCCACGAACTGCTCGAAGACTTGTTCACAGACATCAAACTGCCCGTGACGCGCCCGGTTTACGCTGGTCGCGCGGCGAGCGCTGCAACCGCCACCGGTCTTGCGTCCAAGCACGCGGCCGAGCAGGAAGCGCTCATCGATCAGGCACTCACGGTTTAATCAGGGTAGGAGCCCCGAAACATGGCAATCGAAGATATTGTTATCCCACAAATGGGTGAATCGGTCGCGGAAGGCACGATTGGTACCTGGCTGAAAAAGGTTGGCGACGCTGTAGCCGCTGATGAGCCGATTGTGGAAGTGGAAACCGACAAGGTCGCAATGGAAGTGCCAAGCCCCGTGGCTGGTGTGCTGGTTGAGATCGTGGCCGAAGAAGGCCAGGATGTCGAAATCGGCGCCCTGATCGCGAAAGTGGATACCGAAGGCAAGGCGTCTTCCGGTGGTTCGGGCGACAGCAAACCTGCCGCCAAGAAGGAAGAGGCCGCAGCCCCCGCTGCCAAGAAAGAGGAAGCAGCACCAGCGCCTTCCCCTGCACCGGCAAGCCAGGGCGCACCAGCCAAAGACCTGATGCCGATGTCGCCTGCTGTGCGCCGCATCGTGCAGGACTATAACCTGGACCCAAGCTCCATCACCGGTACCGGCAAAGACGGTCGGCTGACCAAAGGCGATGTGATGTCTGCGATCGAGTCCGGCTCGGCCCGCACGCTTGACGTTCTGCCAGCGTCTGCGGCTGCCGCACCTGCCGGCCCACGCGAAGAACGCGTGAAGATGACGCGGCTCCGCAAGAAGATCGCCGAACGCCTCAAGGATGCCCAGAACACAGCGGCCATGCTGACCACTTATAATGAAGTGGACATGTCTGCTGTGATGGCGGCGCGGAACAAATACAAAGACCTGTTCGCGCGCAAGCATAACATCAAGCTTGGTTTCATGAGTTTCTTCACCAAGGCCTGCTGCCTGGCGCTGAAGGAAATCCCTGCTGTGAACGCGCAGATTGAAGGTGACGAGATCGTCTACCACAATTTCGCGAACATCGGTGTGGCGGTTTCCAGCCCGAACGGCCTGGTGGTTCCAGTGCTGAAGGACGCGCAGAACATGTCCTTCGCCGACACTGAGCTGTCCATTGCCAACTTCGGCAAGAAGGCGCGCGACGGCAAGCTGACTATTGACGACATGCAGGGCGGTACCTTCACCATTTCAAACGGTGGTATCTTCGGCTCGCTGATGTCCAGCCCGATCCTGAATGCGCCGCAGTCCGGTATCCTGGGCATGCATAAAATTCAGGAGCGTCCGGTTGTTGAAAACGGCCAGGTTGTGATCCGCCCGATGATGTATCTGGCGCTTTCCTATGATCACCGCATCATTGATGGCCGCGAAGCTGTGACCTTCCTGGTCCGTGTGAAGGAAGCGCTTGAAGATCCAACCCGCCTGCTCTTGGACATGTAAGCCAGCCGGGTTTGTGACGAGTTACATGGGTGGGGCCGAAATCCCACCCATCTTTATGACAAGAGGGACATAATATGTCTGACGCATTTGACGTTGTTGTAATTGGTTCTGGCCCTGGTGGCTATGTGGCTGCGATCCGTGCGGCACAGCTTGGGCTCAAGACAGCTTGTGTGGAAAAACGTGAAACGCTTGGCGGTACGTGCCTGAACGTGGGCTGCATGCCGTCCAAGGCGCTGCTCCACAGTTCGCACCTGTATCATGAAGCAGGGCACGATTTTGAAGCCATGGGCCTCAGCGTGAAGGGCCTGGATTTCGACATCAAGAAGGTGATGGAATCCAAGCAGAAGATCGTGGACGGCTTGACCGGTGGCATCGAATTCCTGTTCAAGAAGAACAAGGTTGAATGGATCAAGGGCACAGGCCACTTCAAATCCAAGGATACGCTGACGGTTGACCTGAATGACGGCGGCACGCGCGAGGTAAAGGCGAAGAATTTCATCATCGCCACCGGTTCTGACGTTGCCAGCCTGCCGGGCATTGAGATTGACGAAGAAAAGATCGTGTCCTCCACTGGCGCCCTGAGCCTGCCGAAGGTGCCGAAGCACCTGGTGGTCATCGGCGGCGGTGTCATCGGGCTTGAGCTTGGCTCTGTCTGGAAGCGCTTCGGCTCTGACGTGACGGTTGTTGAGTTCATGGATCAGGTTCTGCCGGGCATGGACATGGAAGTCCGCAAAACCTTCGGTCGTAGCCTCAAGAAACAGGGCATGAAGCTGAACCTGTCGGCCAAAGTGACAGCGGTTGAAAAAACCAAGAAGGGCGTCAATGTAACGTTCGAGCCGGTCAAGGGTGGCGACGCCCAGACGATTGAAGCCGACGTGGTGCTGGTGTCCGTTGGGCGCCGACCCTACACCAGCGGCCTTGGCCTTGAAGCCATTGGCGTTGAGATGGACGACCGCTCGCGCATCAAAACAAGCCATGATTTTTCAACCAACGTTCCAGGCATTTGGGCCATTGGCGATGTGATCGAAGGCCCGATGCTGGCGCACAAGGCCGAAGACGAGGGTGTGGCTGTTGCCGAAAATATCGCGGGGCTCAATGGCTATGTGAACCATGATGTGATCCCGGGTGTGGTTTATACCTTCCCTGAGGTGGCATCTGTGGGCAAAACAGAAGAAGAACTGAAGGACGCGGGCGTCGCCTATACGGCCGGCAAGTTCCCCTTCTCCGCCAACAGCCGCGCGAAAGCCAACCTGCAGACGGAAGGCTTCGTGAAGATCCTGGCAGACAAGAAAACTGACCGCGTGCTGGGTGTTCACATCATTGGTGCTGATGCCGGCAACATGATCGCACAAGCCGCCACGGCCATGGAATTCGGTGCAAGCGCGGAAGATATCGCGCTGACGTGTCACGCACACCCGACCGAGACGGAAGCCATGAAAGAGGCTGCCCTGGCGGTTCATGGTCGCCCGATCCATATGTAAGAAAGATCGCCCGCAAGCGATGGAAAAGCCCGGCTTTTGCCGGGCTTTTTTGTTGTCTGTACACGATTACTTTAATTGATAAAATTTTAACCAAAGTTTGACCTGCGGGTCTTTTGCGCGCTATTTCATTCACTTCAGACAATTTGAATAAAATTAAAGTCATCAGGCATTTTTGACTTCAGGCATGACCAACTGCACTTGGGGGTCCAGTTCATGCAGACCAAAAAAATAGACTTCAGCAAGCTTAACGCGCTTATCGCCATGTCGAACGACCAGCTCGGGCGCAGCGTTTGGCATTTCCTCAGGGACCAGGGTATCGGGTCCTGCATGATGGTGACTTCTGCCAAGGACGCAGTGGCGCGCATGCAGGCTAACCGCTTCAATCTGTATTTTGTGGATTATGACCTGCCGGAGTTCGGCGGGGTGGATTTCATTAAGTTCCTGCGCCTGTGCGATGGCGATATCGCGGAAGCGTTTGCTGTGATGGTCATCCCGTCGCCCGATAAGGAAAAGGTTATGGCCGCGCGGGACGGCGGCTGCCATGAGATTCTTGGCCTGCCATTGACTGCCAAACTCCTGATGACGCGGATGACCCATATGATCGGCAATCCGAAGCCCTTTATTCGGGCCGCAACCTATATCGGGCCATGCCGTAGGCGCGAGGTCGTGCGCATCTATCACGGTACTGACCGGCGGAATCGCAGCCGTTTAGTGAATGCATAATGAAGAGAAATAGGTTCTACAAGTGTTGAAGAATCGTTGGAATATTGGTTAATTTTCTATTCCAGATATAATGAAGGAAACTTGTAGTTTTCCTTCTATTTATCTTGGCTGCATTATTTTGACTATTTTGAAATATTTTACTATTGCTGTATTCAGGGTAGGGGCGTGCATGGGGATGCAGGCCTGAAAATAAATCACGCTGGGGAGCGTGAGTTCGGGAGGAACTGTGTTGAGGGGTGTTACCGGGGTGGATTACCGGGCCATGAAAGTGCTTGTGGCTCTATCGAATAAACAGTTGGGTGAAACTATTTGGCACTATCTGAAGGATAGTGGTGTCGGACAGGTGCAGCTTGTCGATACAATGAAGGAAGCCGTGCACCGCATGCAGGCTTTTCAGTTTACTCATTTTTTCCTGGATTTTGACTTTGGCGATCATGGCGGGTCTGACTTCGCCAAGTTCATTCGCATGTGCGACGGCGCGGTGTCCGAGGCGCCGATTATCATGATCATGCCGACGCCGAGCAAGGACAAGGTCTTCACGGCGCGGGATGCTGGCGTGAATGAAATTCTGGGCCTGCCGCTTACTGGTAAGCAGATTGACACAAGGCTGCAATATATCAGCGCACAACCGAAGCCGTTCGTGCGCGCCGCAACCTATATCGGACCCTGCCGCAGACGTGAAGTGATGCAGGTGTTTCACGGTAAGGACCGGCGTCGGGAGGCGAAAGGGCCAAACGCTGCGGGACCTCAACCGTATAGTCGCCAGATGGCAAATGCCTACTGACAAACCAAAGCCCTGCATCATGAAAGTTGCAGGGCTTTTTCCTTAACGGGGTTAGTCCTGGCGCTTTTTAGCCTTGGCGCGACGCCGGTGTTCCTTCAGCGCCAGATAGGCAGCTGCCGGCAGCAACACAAGTGCTGCTTCAGGTTCCGGCACGGTAACCACCGGTCCTTCAAACTGCGCAAGCGCGGAGATCGACAGGCCGAGCACAGCGGTTACGCCCGCCGTAATCAGATTTTCAATATGCTTTTTCATAGTTCCCCACTTTTCATCAAGCAACAGGCGCCGAATTGGCGCTGGTTTCAATGACACCCCGAGAAACCGTATGGTAAAACTGGCCGCTCTACTATCCCTGATGGTGATGCCCGCTAAAAAAAGCTGTGCGGCCGGTTGTATTGAGGTGCTGAAGGGGTGGGAGGCCTTGTTCCGGTGAGGCGGCGCTCAGGCACGCTCCACCCGGCACTGATAGCAGTTATATTGGGATGTGCGGACATGCAGATAGGCGACGTTTGGGTCGTTGAGCATCTCGATGCACTGTGATTCCAGTTCATCCACGGGCACATGGCGGGCACATTGATACTGGATGCGGTTGTCGGTGCCGTAGCCACGCACCATAACGGTGCCCCACCGGCTGAACATGCTTGGAAACCCAGCTGTCTCGTCATGGCGGTCACATTCACGACCGTGCAGAAAAATCGGCCCCAGCTCCGCATAGGGTTGCAGGTCATGAAATGGGCGGTAGGCCAGAACCAGTTTTTCGGCACCCGCTTCAATGGTTTGGAGGCAATGGCGGCAGGGATTGCCAGGCCCTGTGGAGGCTTCCTTTTCGGGCACGCGGCCATTGGCGTCCACTTCGCCGCGCTGGTAGGCGCGGGCTTCACTGGTGGGCATGGCGATGACTTTGAGGGCTGTCATAACGTGGTTCCTTTCTTGTTTTCGACAATAAGCTGGGGTGCGTGCGGCGCGATGCGCCGCTCGTCAGAAGGCTCAAAGGTTTGGTCAGGTAGTTAGAGGGCCAGCAAGGCGCCCTCATGCTTCAGAAGCCACTCCTTGCGCTCAAGTCCGCCCGCATAGCCGGTGAGTGAGCCATCGGCGCCGATCACCCTGTGGCAAGGGTGTATGAGCGCCACCGGATTGCGGCCATTGGCGCGACCGATGGCCCGGGGGCTGGACTGCAGGTCCTGTGCCATGGCGCCGTAGCTTGTGGTGTTGCCCGCCGGAATATCCCTGAGGGCATCCCATACACGCCGTTCATAGGGTGTGCCCAAGGGGTCTGTTTCGAGACCATTAAGCGCATCGCGATTCCCCTTGAAATAGGCCTCAAAAGCGTTGGCGATGGTGCTGGGTGCTGTCCCTTCTGTCGGCGTCTCACCGGGGAAGAAGGTCTCCAGCTGCCGCACCACGCGCGCTGCGCGGTCGGCGAATTCGCAGATGACGATGGTTTCGCCCCTGAGCACCAGGGTGATGGGCCCAAGGGGGCTAGGTAGGGTCGCTGTCGTGAGCATTTTTTTCTCTCCATTCACTTGGCGTGATGCCAAATTCGGTCTTGAAGGCGTCGTTGAAGCGCCTCAGGCTGCCGAAGCCGGACGCGTAAGCCACATCGGGAATGCTGGCGTCTGGCTCCTTCAATAGCGTCACCGCAAGGCCCAGCCGGTTTTCCTGCTTTACATCCATCGGGCTTTTACCCAGATGCTGCTTGAATAGCCGTCTCAGGTGCCTGTCAGTCACGCCCAGACGGTCAGCCAGCTCTGCAAGGCTGTCAGGGCCTTCGCCTTGCGCCAGCAGCCTCAGTGCCCGGCTGATGGTGGCCTTGGTGCCCTGCCAAGCGGGGCTGCCGGGGCGGGCTTCCGGCCGGCAGCGTTTGCAGGGCCGGAAGCCGGCCATGGCCGCTGTGTCACTGTCTGAAAAATACAGCACATTTTCCGGCTTCGGTTTGGGTGCCGGGCAAATGGGCCTGCAGTAGATGCCAGTTGATGTAACGCCGAAAAACAGCTTGCCATCATACCGGGCATCCCGGTTCAGCAGTACGTCATAAAGGATATGTCGGTCTTGTTCTGTCATGGGGACAGTGTAGCGGAAGCGGGGGGTGTTGGCTCGCCATTTTCGGACCTCGAGATGACAGGATGGTTAGACGGCGGAGATCATCTCACTGGCGGCAAACAACGTTAAAACCATCAGGACAAACGGCAATAGGGCCAGTTTGGGTCGTTCACCGCGGCGCAGCTTGCGGTAAAAATCAAGGCTTGAGCGGGTGCTCAGGATAATGGTTGCGGCACCGCATGCGGTCAGGATGAACATGTAAGTTGCGCCGTCGTTCATGGAGGGCCACAAGCGGAAGGCGGCCAGGACAAGCATCGCACCAAGGATTGCCATGGAGGCATACAGGGCCATCAAAGCCCAGCCACGGAAACGGTCGATATCTTTATCCTGCATAGGTCCCCAAGTGGTTCGAAAACATACTGGCCAGCTCTATCGGCGGCGGAAGGCCTTATCATACACATCCTTGAGGCGGGCGCTATCCACTTCTGTGTAAACTTGCGTTGCCTTCAGGTCAGCGTGGCCCAGAAGCTCCTGAATTGTGCGCAGGTCACCGCCGCGAGACAGAAGGTGTGTTGCGAAACTGTGCCTGAGCGCATGCGGCGTCGCGCTTTCCGGCAGTCCAAGGGCGATACGCACCTTCTGCATGGCCGCCTGGATGGTGCGTGGGCTCAGGCGTTTGCCGCGCTTGCCAACAAACAGCGGGCCGTCTGCTGTGATGGCAAAAGGGCATTCAGCCTTATAGGCCGCGATCGCTTCCCTGACAGCAGGCAGCACCGGCACGATGCGTTCCTTATTGCGCTTGCCGATCACCCGCATGGTGTCGCCAGACGGGATATCGTCACCGTTCAGCGACAGCGCTTCCGCGATCCTGAGGCCGCAGCCATACAGAAGCGCCACCACGGCCGTGTTGCGGGTGGCAATCCAAGCCTCCTCTTCAAACTCGCCCACCGTTTCCATCACTGACTTCGCGGCTTCTTCGGTCAGCGGGCGGGGAACGCGGTGCGGCAGCTTGGGCCCCTGCACAGCCTTGATGGCATCATTTTCAATGCCTTCAGTGCGCGCCAGGAAACGGTAGAAATTGCGGATGCTCGACAGCGACCGGGCCACAGAGCGGGCCGACAGGTTGTCGCCGCGCAAGGACGCCAGAAAGGCGCGGAAGTCACGCACCTCAAGTCCGGCCAGCGTGCGTATGCCCACGCCGCCGCCTTTATAGTCCGCGAGGAAACTGATGAAATCGCCAAAGTCGCTGCCGTATGCGGTCAGCGTGTGGGGTGAAACCCGTTTTTCAGAGGTGAGATATTCAAGCCAGCGGTTCACCAGAACAGCGGCTTCGTCTGTGAGGCCTGCAAGCTCGGTTGTGTCTGTGCCCGCCATCAGGCCCCCGGATAGCGCAGGCGTCCAAGGAAGCTGCTGAGGGTTGGGGCGTTTTCGCAGGCCTTGCGCATCTGGAACTTGGCTTTTTCAATGGCCATGACATTCTCGATACGGCGATCAAGGAAAGCCCAGGTGTCCTCGCATCCTTCCGAATCGTCGTTCAGCCAGTAAAGCAGTACCGAGCTATAGACCGCTGAAAGCGTCGCACGCTTGGTATACCAGTTATGGTCTGTGCTGGTATCACCTGCCGCACGCCACATAACGTCCGCAGTGCGCCAAAGCGCCTTGCTGCCCAGCGCCATATGTTGGGGCAGGGCCAGTACCGCCAGGCCGCGCTTGATGACTTCACGCTCGCTCATGTTAAGTTCCAGCCGTGTACGGATGGCTGTGGTGATGCGGTCGCGAATTTTCATGGAAGCGAGGTCACGTTCCTTGAGCGCGGCTGCCAGCACGCGGTCGGCGTCTTCAAGGTGCAATTCAAGTGCCTCAATGGCACCGCGCGGGAAGGCAAGCTCAGCCATCTCAGGGCTGACGCCCACGTCGGCTGCTGCGTTGGCCAGCGCCTTTTCCGTCCAGCCGTCAAATGCCACATGGTCAGTCATCGCCTCCATCAGGGGAAGGCGGAGTTCCTCAGGCGTGTGGTCATCTGTCTGCTTCTTGGCCATGGTCCGTCTCGTGCGTCGCGTCATTTATCCTTGCCCGTTTTCTACCACGGAATGCCGAGGCAGGCGAGGGACATAGTGCCGCAATTTTGCCTTTGGCGCCCAAGTTTGCTATAGTCCACCCATGTACTGACCTTTTGACGGGCTCTAAGCCAGCGCCCGCAAAGGCTTCTGTTGTGGAAATAACTTGTGTGGAACCCAGGGTTTTGCTATATCACGCGCGCCCTGCGGTGTGACCCCGATGTCCCACACCGTAAATTATGGCTATAGAAAGGAAGGTGTAACCCATGGAGGTTACCGTTCGGGATAATAATGTGGACCAGGCTCTGCGTGCTCTGAAGAAAAAACTTCAGCGCGAAGGTGTCTACCGCGAAATGAAAATGCGTCGGTTCTACGAAAAGCCATCTGAGAAGAAGGCCCGTGAACAGGCTGCAGCCGTTCGCCGTGCTCGTAAACTTGAGCGCAAGCGCCTTGAGCGTGACGGTCTGGTAATGAAGCACCGCTAAGCTTTAGCGGGGTTTTCAGACCCACAAAGATCAAACCTCTTAGAGCCTATGCTTTAAGAGGTTTTTCTTTTGCCATTTTGTGGGTGGTGGCGCTTAGCTGTGCGCGTCCTCATTGGCCGCTGCAATGGCCTCAGGCGAGGGCAGGGCCAGCAGGGTTCTGGGCTCATGAATGTCGCGGCGCACTGTCAGATAAAATTTATTATAGGGGCTGCGCGCGATACGAAGCGCCTCCCGCTTGTCACCACTTTTTACGTAATAGACAAACCGACCGCAGCGGATGCCGTCGATGGCATCATCAAGGGGAATCGGCAACAGATTGTCGCCATAGCTGCGCACATACAGGTGCGTGATGGCTTCATAAGGGTTTGCACTGTCGATTTTTCCGACAGCGTCGACATCATATTCGCTCGCCATGCCAGGCCTCTCATAGCAGGGTCAATAAATTACCAGGTGCCTGATGGTACTCAGAACAAGCCTGAAGGCCGATAGTATAGTGCGCAGACGTTTCTGGCTGGTTACGAACTGGCGGGCATTTGTCTAAAATTGCGCGATAGATAAAAGAAGGGCGACCCCACCAGAACCGGGGCCGCCCTTATCAGTCTCTGTGCGTTTTATAGTTGGTTATTCTTTAGTCCAGATCGAACTTGATGCCCTGCGCCAGTGGCAGCTCGCGGCTGTAGTTCACTGTGGACGTCTGGCGACGCATGTAAGCGCGCCACGCGTCGGAACCGCTTTCGCGTCCACCGCCGGTTTCTTTTTCACCGCCGAATGCACCACCGATTTCAGCACCGGAGGTGCCGATGTTGACGTTGGCGATACCGGTGTCGGAGCCACTGTGGCAGATGAAGGACTCGGCTTCACGCACGTCCGTGGTGAAGATGGCGCCCGACAGGCCTTGTGGCACGCCGTTATGCATGGCCATGGCTTCGTCGAAGCTCTTGTACTTCACGATATAGAGGATCGGCGCGAAGGTTTCTTCGCACATGCTGGCGCTTTGCTCAGGCATTTCAACGATAGCTGGCTTCACATAGTAAGCGTCGCTGTATTCGTCAGCCAATGCACGACCACCACCAAATACCTGGCCGCCTTCACCGCGGGCTGCCTCAAGGGCGCGCTCCATGGCATCAAAAGAGGCTTTGTCGATCAGTGGGCCAACAAGCGTACCAGCCTTGAGCGGGTCACCAATGCGGATGCCCTCATAGGCTTTCTTCAGGCGAGGCACCAGATTGTCATACACGTCTTCGTGCACGATCAGGCGGCGTGTGGAGGTGCAGCGCTGGCCGGCAGTGCCGACAGAACCGAACACGATGCCCGGGATCGCCATATCCAGATCAGCAGACGGCGTCACGATAATGGCGTTGTTGCCGCCAAGTTCCAGGATCGACTTGCCGAAGCGCTCAGCCACGCGTGGGCCAACTTCGCGGCCCATACGGGTGGAGCCGGTCGCGGAGATCAGCGGTACGCGGGTGTCGTCCACCAGTTGCTCGCCGATGTCTTTCATGCCGATGATTACGGAAGACAGGCCTTCAGGCGCGTCGTCGCCGAATTTCTCAACAGCGCGTTCGAAGATTTTCTGACAGGCAAGGGCCGTCATTGGAGTCTTTTCAGACGGCTTCCAGATGCATGGGTCACCGCACGCGATCGCAAGCGCTGTGTTCCAGGACCAAACAGCAACCGGGAAGTTGAAGGCGGAGATGATGCCAACAGGGCCCAGGGGCTGCCAGTATTCACGCATATGGTGGCCAGGGCGTTCGGACGCGATGGTCAGGCCGTGTACCTGACGGGAAATGCCAACTGCGAAATCGCAGATGTCGATCATTTCCTGAACTTCGCCTTTGCCTTCTTCAAAGATCTTGCCGCATTCAGCAGTTACAAGCGCGCCCAGGGCGTCCTTGTATTTGCGCAGCTCTTCGCCCAGCAGGCGAACCAGCTCGCCGCGACGTGGAGCTGGCACAGCGCGCCACTTTTTGAAAGCTTCAGCAGCTGCTGCGATTTTCGCATCAACTGTTTCCTTGGTGTCCATGGTGACACGGCCCATCAGGCCGCCGTCGATTGGGGAGAAAACGTCAAGATCGCCGTTTTCAAATTCTGCTGGATTGATATCCAGATCCTTCAGGATGTCAGCAACACGTGCCTGCATCGGTACTCTCCTTGGCGTATAAACTATTTTTGTCTCAGACCCGAAAGCGTGGCCGTGGGGCCGATGGCTTCTGGGTCTATGGTGATTTCAATCAGCGCTGGCTTGCCCGACTTGCGGGCGGCGTCCAGTGCCGGGGCGAATGCGTCTGTGGTGTCCACGCGGGACGCATGAAGGTCGAAGCTTTCGGCCATCGCCACAAAGTCCGGATTCGTCAGCTCAGTGCCTGAAACCCGGTATGGATAATCGCGTTCCTGGTGCATGCGGATGGTGCCGAACATGCTGTTGTTGAACACGAGGAAAATGACATTGGCGCTATAGCGCGCGGCGGTCGCCAGCTCCATGGCGCTCATCATGAAGCAACCGTCGCCTGCGCAGGCGATCACGGTCTTTTCAGGGTGCACGATCTTGGCGGCGATGGCCGCCGGTACGCCGTACCCCATGGCGCCTGATGTAGGCGCAAGCTGGGTTGGGAAGGCACGGTAGCGGTAAAACCTGTGCAGCCAGGCGGCATAGTTGCCGGCGCCGTTACAGAAGATGCTGTCTTCCGGCAGTACCTCGCGCATGTGCTCATACAGTTTCGCAACCTGAACGTTACCCGGGTTCTCGTTGGGTGTGGTCCAGGCTTCGAAGTCCGCGCGGGCCTCTGCAGTTTGGCCAGTCCACTTGTCGCTTCCCGCCAGCTCCATGTCTTTCAGGAGCGGCGCAATGGTTTGCGGTGTGGCATTGATGGCCAGGTCCGGCTGGTACACGCGGCCCAGTTCCTCGGCCCCCTGGTGCATATGGATCAGGGTCTGGCTTGGCACAGGAACTGACAGGCGCTCATAGCCGCCGGTTGTCATCTCGCCAAGGCGTGGGCCCAGCACGAGGATCACATCGGCGTCCTGCATGCGTTTCACCAGCTTCGGGTTCGCACCAATGCCCATGTCGCCGATATAATTCGGGTGATTGTTGTTGAACCGATCCTGACAGCGGAAAGAGACACTGATGCCCAGGTTGTTCTTTTCAGCGAAGGCCTGCATGTCAGCGACAGACTGGTTATCCCAGCCGCTGCCACCCAGCATCACGAACGGGCGCTCGGCCCCTTCCAGAAGCTTTTTCAACTCTGCCATGTCTGCGCTACCGGGGTGCGCCAGCGCGGGCTTGTAGGGCACGCATTCCTGCGCGTCACACAGTTCGCGCAGCATGTCCTCCGGCAGCGCCAGCGCCACGGGGCCGGGGCGGCCTGATGTGGCCACACGGAAAGCGCGGCCGACATATTCGGCCATGCGCGACGCGTCGTTGATCTCGGCCGTCCATTTGGTGACTTCACTGAGGAACCGGCGATAGTCGATTTCCTGGAAGGCTTCGCGCTCCACCTGGTCGGCAGCTACTTGACCGATGAACATGATCATCGGGGTGCTGTCCTGGAAGGCGGTGTGGAGGCCGATGGTGGCGTGGGATGCTCCCGGGCCACGGGTGACGAAACAGATACCCGGCTTGCCGGTCATCTTGCCGTAGGCTTCCGCCATGTTGGCCGCGCCCGCTTCGTGGCGCGTGGTGATGAACTTCAGCTTTTCTTCCGCACCGTGGAAGGCGTCAAGGGCTGCCAGATAGCTTTCGCCCGGCACGCCGAAGGCGGTGTCCGCCCCGTTTGCGATCAATGCGTCGATCAGCGCCTGGCCACCAGTGATCTGCTTATTTGGCATAGTCGTCATTCCTGGATCTCGACATTTTCAGCACGCAGTGTAACGCCTGCATCCCGCAAGCCACGCAGCCAGATTTTGGCTTCCTCCGCGTCGGTCAGCGCCGCGTGGACGCCAGGTTCAAATGCCCCGCGCAAGGTGGCCTTGACTGCCTGCGCGACCGTCAGTGAAACGGTGCGTGCCATTGCGGTCTGCCACCCACTGCCCACTTCGTCAAGGGCCAGCGAACCGGACCAGACAATATTGCCTTCTGTGTCGCGGGCGGTAAGGGCCAGGAACATGACAACGCGGTCTTCTTCGCCATCGCTGTAACCATACTCCCGCCAAAGCTTTTCGGACAGCGCTTTGAGGCTATCGGCATCGGAGGTCTCGACCTGGGTGAAGATGTGGGCCCAGGCTTTTTTCCAGCCCGCTTGCCTAATTGTGCCGCGAACGAATGTCTTCAGATTTGTCTCTGCATCCAGGCCATATTCCTTCACGTAAGGCAGGCTGTTGCGGTTCGGGTATATCTCGAATTTTTCACCGTGGATATCCAGCTCCGACACAGCATGCCAGACTTTCTCAACCAGCTTTTCCTCGCCGTCTTCAATGCAGCGCGCCGGGTTTGTGAGCGCCTTCAATACGCCAAAGGGCGTCCAGGAGAACTTATAGGTGAAGTCTGTTTTTGCGGCGGGGATGCCACCACAGTGAGAGACGAAGTCGATTTCGTATCCCTTGTCAAGGACGCCAGCCTCGCGTGCAGCATTTACAAGGATGTGGGCGAACAAATGGTCAATGCCCGGGTCCAGCCCAACTTCATTGACAAACGACAGGCCGTGGCGTTTCGCCGCGGCGTCCAGTGCCGCCATCGCTTCATCTACATAGCTGGAGGTCACAAGGTGAGCCTCGGTTTCCAGCGCGATATCGGCCATGACGATATGCAGCGTGGCTGGCAGCATGGAGACGATCACATCGCCTTTGTTCACATGGTTCTTGAAATTTTCAACCGACCCACGGTCGCCCAGATCAAGCGTGCTGAAACCGAAGCTTTTGCCTTCAGGCATTTGGGCCTGCAGCATTTTGGCGCGCTCATCCGACATATCCCAAAGAATGACGCCGTCAAGCTCAGATGCCAGGGCAATAAGGCCGGGACCGGATGCGAGGCCCGCGCCGATCCAGTGAATGTGTTTATGTGCTGTCACGTTAGGAAGCCTTTTTTTTAATCATCGCGTCGCAGGCGCTCTGGAAGGCTGCGTCGCAGTTCCGCCATACCTCATTCTGGTCGCGCTCGGGCAGGGCCTTCAGGTAAGGCAGCAGCAGCCCGGCGAACTCCATGCTTGCCTCTGTTGGCAAGAGGGACGGCAGGTTGTCAATGGCGATCAGGTCCACGCCGTCCACCTTGATGGCGGGGGCAGCCCAGCTTGTGGGCTCGCTATAAAGCGGCAGTGGGTTGAAGTCGCTGAACGGGTCGCAGGACACGTCTGAGATCACGCTCAGGCGGTGACCGCCTTTCAGGTGGTCTTTGGTCAGGAACGCTGGAATTTGGTGGGCTACGAACGCGCAGTTGATCAGGATGTCATGATCCAGGATCGCGTCGCGGTCGAGGTTAGTGGTCTCCTTGCGGCCCCATTTGGTGACCTTCACGCCGTGGCGTTCCAGGATTTCAGCCGCACCCTTGCCGCTGCGGCCACCGGCGCCGATTACCAGCGCAGTTGGCGCCTTGCCGTCCTGCGCATGGTCGCGGATCAGGGCATCAAGCGTGTCTGCACTTTCAAACGGGGTCAGGCCCTCGGCGATATAGGACGCGCGGCCAGCCCGTTTATCATGCCATTCCAGTAGCCCCAGCGCAGCGCCCATATAACCGGCCCAATAGCCGAAAGCGACAACGCGCTTGCCGTCATTCTTGGTCATGTATTCGATATCAAGCAGCGATCCATGACCGTTCAGGAAGCGAGTCAGCAGTGCCTGCCAACCGGATTGCTCCTTGAAGGCGTGGGCGAAATAAATGTGGGTGTGCGCCAAAACGTCAGGCGTTTTCGGCAGCTCCTTCAGGCCCAGGATCACGGCGTCCTTAGGCGCCTTTTCCCACGCGCCGGGCTCGGCCATGGTGCATCCCGCAGCCTCATAGGCAGCGTTATCGATGATGCGTTTTTCGGACTTCTCAACGACAACTTCAAAGCCGGCGTCGATCAGTTCCTTTGCCCCCTCAGGCAACAGCGGTGTGCGCCGCTCGGTCGTACGGGCTTCTTCGCGAAGCCACAAAATTTGTTTTCCCATTCCGCCACTCATTTACTGGTTATGGTCTCCCTTTTGACAAGTCTATGCGTGAAAGTGATGGCTCGAAATACCAATACGGTATATACTTTCCGTTAAATTGACGGAAATTTTCAATTTCTTCCGTTAAATCGCCAATTTGCTGGTTTGGACGGTACACATGTCACTCGGTTCCATATGGGGTCGAAAGAAGGGCTGAAGAAATGGATGCAACAGACGAAAAACTGCTGAAGCTTTTAACTGCTGATAGTCGCGAAGGAACATCCTCATTGGCGCGCAAACTGGGACTGTCGCGCTCTACCGTTCAGGACCGCATCAACAAGCTGATCGACCGCAAGATCATCGCCGGCTTCACGGTGAAAACCCACCCGGATTATGAAGGCAAGCTGATCTCTGCGCATGTGCTGCTGTCGATTGACCAGAAATATGCGCAGCAGGCTATCGGGCTGATGAAAACGCGGGCACAGATCAAGACGCTTTATGTGGTCTCCGGCGCCTATGACTTGATCGCCATCGTCAAGGCGCCGACGATGGAAGAGATTGACCAGACCCTGGATTTCATCCTGGCAATCAACGGCGTGAACAAGACCAACACGTCACTGGTGCTGTCGGCAAAAAAAGAAAGCTGACAAGGGTCCGGAATCAGCAGGTGTTGGAGGCGTTTCAGGGGTTTATTGATTTTGGTATCGGGCTGTGCCAAATTGACACAGTTGGGGCAGGAGGCGGCGTATGAAGCCGCTTGCATGAATGAAAACTGGGGGGGTGACGTTGAAGAAAATTATCATTGTGCGTGCGTCGCCTGATTGGGGTGGATTGAGCGCCAAATTGCAGCAGCAGGGTCGACTGGCACCTTCTGACTACCTACCCACCCCCTTGCCTGCGGGTTTCCCCCCAAATGTGCCCGATATTCTGGATCTGTGGAACAGCTCTCTGGCGATGGATTTTTTCAGTGTCCGCGCCGCCGTGGGGGCAATTGCGCAAAAGACATGGCAAAAAACCGGGGCAGACTACATTATGTCGGTGCCTGACTTCATACAGTGGGCCGCTACCCATCCGGATGAAGCTGTTTGTCTATTCCCAACCGACGATGATGATTTTTTTGCCCCTCATCTGTTCGAGGGCCTGGCGGTAGCCGACCGCCCCTATATTCGGCGGTTTCCTTCGCCTATTTATGTGGACATGCTGTTCAATCGCCCGCTCGACAGCCGGTTCCCGCGGTTGATGCCACGGCTGAGGCGGCTTTATGGCCGGTATCCCCGCAAGCTAGCGCTGTTCGCGCCGCTGGTACGGCCCGGTCCCGATATTGACGGCCTCCAGACCTTGGCCTGCGATTATTTTTGCCAGACTAACAATTATGCCTTGATGGGGCGCGGCAGTGACTGGGGGTCGAAGATGCACGAGGTCGCCGACCATATTGATGTATCGCGGGTGCTGGACCGATTCAAATATCGCTGGGACGATGGGCCTGCGAAACAGATTGCTCTGACGAACAAGCACCCCTGTTCCATCTCGCGCCTGATGATCATGCTTCGCGAGGGCTTTAAAGGCGCCACGCTTCGGAGAGGGCTTGAAGAGTATGTTCGGTCGTTTGACCACCTGACATTGCCAGCAGACATGGCCTGGATGCAGACACCGCTTTTCCAGCTGCGGGATTTGTTCGCCAACCTGCTGGATGCGAAATCGGCAGAAGTTTATGCAGAGACGCGTCGGTACAATGCTGGACTGTAAACACTCAGGTCTCAATCAAACGCGTAGATCTGGTAATGGTGGATTAAGGCGCAGGTCTGACCACGGCACCAAGCTTGCTCCGGAACACTCAAGCTGAAGAAACAATATTGAACGCAAGCTCGCGGGTGGTAATCTACCCTGCAGGCCTAATGAAACGCGGGGGAGGCGGTTCTGACACAGGCTTATTGTAAAAGCTGTGGAGCGGTCCTTTCAGGGCAGTTTTGCAGCACTTGCGGGGAACGCCAGCTGGACGAAAGCCAGCGCAGGCTCAGCCTCTTGTTCGGGCAGCTTCTCGAAGAAGTTTCATCGCTAGACAGCAAGCTGTTTCGCAGTTTTCGGGCGTTCCTGTTTTCGCCGGGCCTGCTTGCGTATGAGCACTGGCGGGGGGCACGAAAGCCCTACCTGAAACCAGTGACCCTGTTCCTGATCGTCAACGTTATCTATTTTCTGGTATCGCCAATCACCGATTTTGCCTTGCCGCTGAATAATCAGGCCATTCAGCCCTACGGGGCATGGGTAACAAAGGTGATTGACGGCTATGTCGCCTCAAGTGGTGAAAGCTTCGATCAGGTCGCTGCCCGGTACGATGCGTTGACGCAGGTCGTTGCCAAATCCATCGTGATTGTCAGCGTGCCCTTTCTGGTGCCGTTTGTGTGGATATGCAGTCCGTTTCGGCGGTACTACTTGCTCGATCACACTGTGTTCGCCCTGCATCACTATGCCTTTGTCTTGATCTGGCCTGTGGCGGCATCGGGCATCGGCTACAGCCTGCATGCCCTTGGGCTTGAGGCTTTCCTGCCTGGCTGGGCCAATGCTGCCTTGTTGTTCCTGCCGCTTTATGCATATGGCGTTGTTGGTGTGAAGCGCGCTTACGGGGGTGGCTGGATTGGCGCGCTTCTGAAAGGCATTGTGTTATTTGCCGGCGTTGCGGTGTCGCATTTTATATACAGGCTGATCCAGTTCTGGGTGGTCTGGTGGCAGGTTACATAGGAACACAAGCCTCTCACCCAAGCGTGAAGATCAGTGAATGGCGGCCAGTAGGGCACAGTGTTAGAGAAACGACTGGACATAAAAATCACTAACGGAATACGCTCGCATCAATGACCGGAAAACGCTCTTTCATTCCAAGCCCTCAGGTGGCACTCAAGCTTCGGGAACAGGCATCATATGGCGTGCCGCATGCGGTTGCGCCGGGCGTGACCATGGTGCTGGCGGACAATCCGAAAGATTACACGGGCCCCGGTACCAATACCTATATCGTGGGGGACGACCGTGTCTGGATCATTGATCCGGGACCGGACGACGTGGACCATGTTCGCGCTGTATTGAAGGCCGTGGGTAAGCGCCAGGTGGCGGGTATTTTTGTTACCCACACGCATCAGGATCATAGCCCGGCTGCAAACCATCTGGCGCGCATTACGGGCGCCAGGACCTACGGCTTCGGCGCGTTGCCGAAAGACATATTGGGCTTCACGGACGAAGCAGTGGATGCTGAGTTTATTCCCGATGTGACGCTGGCGTGTGGCGGCGTGGTGGGAGACGACGACTGGCAGATCATGGCCATTCACACGCCGGGACATTTCCCCAATCACCTGTGTTATGCGCTGCCGCACAAAGGCATGCTGTTTTCAGGCGATCACGTGATGGGTTGGTCCACGACTGTGGTGGTGCCGCCCCTGGGGAACCTTTCGGAATATATGGAAAGCCTGGACAAGCTTGAGGCTGGTGGTGCCCGCCTGATGTTGCCAAGCCATGGCCCTGTGGTGGAGGACGCGCCGGCGCGCATTCGGGAAATCCGCGAACACAGGATTGAGCGCCACGAGCAGGTGGCGGCCTGCCTCAGCCGGGGTATCCGCTCTCCTGCCGCAATTGTGGGTGAGATTTATGAAGGCCTGACGCCGGGCCTGATGGACGCAGCGGAAGGCTGTGTGCGCGCACACCTGGAACTGATGGTGCGTGACGGCGAAAAGCTGCTTTCCGAAGCGCGAGAGGGTACGGCTTATCAGGCAATTCACCCGGCCTGATCGGGGCTGGTTATTTCGTGAATTTGAAGATGAAGCGGTTGGTCCGCCCATAGCGCGCCGGGTCATAGGGTGAGCTGAGCGGGTTGTCTTCAGGGTTCGCCAGCAGGTCGCTTTCTGCCGCAAAAATGAAGCCCGCCGCTTCAAGTTGCCCGCGCACCATTTGGGGGTCGACGCGGTGGTATTGGTTGATGTCTTCAGCCGTACTGCGCGGCTTGCCAACATGATCGATAACCAGGAGCGTGCCGCCGGGCTTCAGAGCCTTGTGGAAGGACGCCAGGATCGCGGGAATGTCTTCAGCTTCCTTGCGCGCAGCATGCTTGAACCAATAGTCATGGTAGGCAAGGGCGATCATCACCATGTCAACGCTGGCTTCCGGCAGGTCTACTTCCTCGCGG
This sequence comes from Kordiimonas lacus, assembly GCF_001550055.1. GTDB lineage: Bacteria > Pseudomonadota > Alphaproteobacteria > Sphingomonadales > Kordiimonadaceae > Kordiimonas > Kordiimonas lacus. The sequence continues at coordinate 515,026 of NZ_LRUA01000003.1, read as the reverse complement.
CCATTATGGATTGGGGTGATGTTCAGAAGCGGGCCACGATAGCGACGCTCTGCCGCGTCCTTGACGAAGCTCCAGTTCACAGCGCCATTATGAGCGTAAACTCGGCCGTCCGGGCCTACCACGCGCGCCATAATTTCGGTGTAGTATCCGCTACCGGAGTTCACATCCAGCACATGCATGCCCGGCTCCAGCCCCGCGAACAACAGAACGTCCAGGGGGCGCCGGAAGGGATCGACGGCCTTGTCGTCTTCCGGGCGTGCGGGATGAACCAGCGCGCGCCGGATGGTGTAGCCCGAATGGTCGGATTGCGCTGAAAGAGGTATGGGGACTGTGATCAGGACCGCACCGCCAACTAGCATCAGGGCAAGCTTTTTCAACATACTTAAACACCCACATCTTTCTCGCCCCACGGGCAGCAGCCTACACGGGCTGCCGCCGTTTGTGCAACAGATACGGCGTCCCCTAGAATGTCAGGGTGAAGCGGGCGCCGCCGCCCTCGCGCTCGTCCAGGCTGACGGACCCGCCGTGGGCGATCATTACCTGGCGCGTCAGCGCAAGCCCAACCCCACTGCCTTCCCGCTTGGTGGTGAAGAATGGCACGAAGATCTTCTTGGCGATATCCGCGGGTACCCCCGGGCCATTATCTGACAGTTCAATCACAATATGACCGCGCCTGTTCAGCCGGGCTGACATCCACACCGTAGCGTCTTCCAAGCCTGTCAGCGCCTGCTCGGCATTCTGCAGCATGTTGATCAGAATCTGTTCGATCATGTCGCGGTCGGCGGTGACATCCAGCTGGGAGGGTTCGACCTCCGTGATGATTTTCAGGCCTTTTTCCTCCCAGGCCTGGGTCGATAGGCTGCAGACGTCCCTGAACAGCGCATCGATGCGGATCAGTGATTTTTCGGGCGGGGGCAGGCGTGTCAAACGCCGGTAGGAGGAAACGAATTGCATCAGCGCGTCTGATCTGCGCGCAACGGTATTGACCGCATCGCGTACGTCGCCCAGTTCATCCACCACATCCGGGTTGTCGGTTACCTTACCGGCCGCGTCCTCCACCAGGTCCACGGCGGTTTTGGCAAGGCTGGCGACCGGAGTGATGGAGTTCATGATCTCGTGCGTCAGCACCCGCACCAAGTCTTGCCAGGCCTGCAGTTGGGCCGTGTCCAGTTCGCTCTGAATGTCCTGCAGGCTGACAAGTTTTTCTGCCCGTCCGCGCACGATGATCTGGGTGGCGGCGACCGCCAGCTTCTGTTCGGTGCCGTCTGCCTTGAAGGAGGTCAGGCGGCGCTGCCCCGCGCCCAGCTCGACGATTTCCTTCTCGAATTCGTCGCCAAATTGCCGGAGGTCTGCGATTTTGCTTACGTGGGTGCTGCCCAAAAGGCGCCTGGCGGCATTGTTCCAGATGGTCACCACCCCGTCGCCATGCAATGACAGCAGCGGTACCGGTACGTGTTCCACCAGCGCCTTCAGGTGCCTCAGCTCCTCTTCCTGGCCTGCCCGCACCGCCTGAAAGCGGCCCAGGATGTCGGTGAAGGTATCCCCCAGTTCGCCGAAGCCTGCGCCAAGGCCGTGCAGGTTGAAGCGCTGGCTGAAGTCAGCATAGCGGGCGGCTTCCAGAAATCGGCTGATTTCAGCGTTCGTTTTGGAAACGAAACGGAAAACTTCATAGGTGAGGAAGGCGACAATCAGCGCCGCCAAAAGGGTGGCAGCATGAAAACCGGGCATGGTGATCAGGTACGTGAGCAGGATCAGCATCAGCATGATCAGGACCAGCCGGCCTGCCAGCAGCAGGCTGAATTTCTTAAAGCCCATGCTTTTCCATCCTTCTGTAGAGCGCCGCGCGGGTCAGGCCCAGGTCCTTGGCTGCGTGGCTGATGTTATAGCGGTGGATTTTCAGGGCTTGCGCAATGGCGTTGCGCTCAAGCCGCTCCAGGTTCAGGTCGTCTGCTGATTCCGCAGGTTCTGCGCTTGGCGCTGGGGCTGTACTGCGTTCCGCCACTGCCCCCGGTTGGTTGGGCTGGGCTTCAAACTGGAAGTCAATACCGGTAAAGGCATCTGCTTCGCTCAGGATCACAGCGCGCTCAAGCGCGTGCCTGAGCGCCCGCACGTTGCCGGGCCAGCTGTAGGCCTTGATGGCTGCCATGGCGTCATCGGTGAATGTTTTTTCCGCCCTTCCGTATTTGCGGCAGTAAAGCCCGGCGTAATATTGGGCTATTTCCGGGATGTCCTCCGGCCGGTCTCTAAGCGGCGGCAGGTGGATTTCCACCGTGTTCAGGCGAAAGAGCAAATCCTGCCGGAACACCTCTTCACTGCGCAACTTATCAGGGGCCACATTGGTCGCGGCAATGACCCGTACGTTGATCGGCACCCGTTTGTCCGACCCCACTGGCGTGACATAGCGCTGCTCCAAGACCGTCAGCAGTTTGGCCTGAAGGTGAAGGGGCAGGTTGCCGATTTCGTCCAGGAACAGGGTTCCCCCTTCGGCGGCCTGCAGCCGTCCGATACGGTCATCGCGGGCGTCCGTGAAGGCGCCTTTCTTGTGGCCGAACAGCTCGCTTTCAAACAAGCTTTCCGTTACCGCACCCAAATCTACAGACATGAAAACCTGGTCTGCCCTGTTTGACTGGCGGTGCAGCTCGCGCGCCACCAGTTCCTTACCGGTTCCATTTTCGCCTAGGATCAACACGTTGGCATCCGTGGGTGCGGCGCGTTCAATCATGGACAGAACATCGCGCATGGGTTTGCTGTCACCCAGGATGGGCTGTTTGGGTTCGCTGACGGCTTTGGCCAGCGTGCGGTTGGTTTTCTTGAGCGCGTCAGCTTCCGAGCGGCTTTGCCTGAGCTTGACGCTGGCCGACAGGGTGGCGACCATCTTTTCATTCTGCCAGGGCTTGGCGACAAAATCGGTGGCGCCCTGTTTCATGGCTTCAACGGCCACACCGACACCGCCATGGGCTGTGATCATCACCACCACGGCCTGTGGGTCAATCTCCAGGATTTTCTTGAGCCAGACAAATCCCTGCGCGCCTGACGATTCCCCCGGCCCGAAATTCATATCCAGCAGAATGGCATCGAAACTGTCGCTTGCCAGCAAATCCGGGATGCACTCAGGGTTATTACAGGTCTCCACCGAAGCATAGTGGCGCTTCAGCAACAATTTGCCTGCAACCAGAATGTCTTCGTCGTCATCGACGATCAGGATTTTCCCTTGTTTTTCACTCATATAACCTCGCCTTGCTCTCTCCGGTCTTTGTTCGGAACCGTACACATAGTGTTCGAATTCGTACAGTCAAAAGTGTTCGAAAGTGAACAGTTTCATTCTGCTTTGGCAGAAAACGGCGGCTTTCCGCGTCTGGCACAATGCTTGCGCATAAGTCATGCCAGAAAGGCGCGAGGCCTTCGAACCGGGCACGACAGCCAACGGGTAGATGGAATAAAAAAATGGGTACAGTGACAGACATGGAACAAAAAAAAGAAACCGCTAAAACCATCTCCATGCAGGGGGGATCAACATCAGGAACACGGGGAGCATCCGGCGCTGTATCTGGTTCCGGCATGGACCGCCGCGTTGAAAAGAAGAAAACACCCTGGAAAACGGTGGGCATCGCCGCTGGCGCGCTTGCCGTTATTGCCATTCTGGGCTCCATGGTGATGGACGCTTCGGGCGGTCGCAGCTTCCGGGTGGATCAGGACCGCATTGTGGTCTCCACCGTCAGCACCGGCACCTTTGAGGATTTCATTCCCGTGCGTGGCCGTGTGACACCGCTCAAGACCGTCTTCCTGGATGCCATCGAAGGCGGCCGGGTTGAGCGCGTTCTGGTGGAAGACGGGGCGATGCTGAAGGCAGGCGATATGATTGTTGAGCTGTCAAACACAGGCCTGCAGCTGGACGTGACGCGCAATGAAGCACTGGTGACAGAGCAGCTCAACAACATGCGGACAATCGAATTGCAGCTCGAGCAGAATCGGCTGGATCATAAGCGCAATATCGTTGAAATGAATTACCAGATCAAACGGCTTGAGCGCCAGGTTGAGCGTGAGCGGGAGTTGATCAAGACCAACGCCATTTCCCAGGCCCAACTGGACCAGACGGAAGATGAGCTTGAATACTATAGGAACCGCCTTGCGATCACGCTTGAGAGCCAGAAGACGGACGCCCAGATGCAGGAAACCCAGTTGGCCTTCCTGAAGGAAAGCGGCGAGCAGCTTGAGGTGAGCCTGAAGCTTGCGCGCAAGAACCTGGACGCCCTGAATGTGCGCGCGCCGGTTGACGGCAAGCTTTCCGGCTTCAACGTTGAGATTGGCCAGAGCATCAACCGTGGTGGCCGTCTGGGCCAGATCGACGACCCGAACCGCTACAAGCTGACCGCCTACATCGATGAGTTCTACCTGGGCCGCGTGGACCTGGGGCAGGAAGCGACGTATGAGCGCGGCAGTGACAGTCACAAAATGACCATCGCCAAGATTTACCCGCAGGTTCAGAACGGCCAGTTCGAGGTGGATTTTGTATTCGAGGGCGAAGAACAGCCTGACGGCATCCGCCGCGGCCAGACCCTGCAGACCAAACTGACATTGGGTGACGCAACCGACGCCATCCTGATCCCGAACGGTGCCTTCTTCCAGGACACGGGCGGCAACTGGGTGTTCGTGGTGTCGCCGGACGGCAGCCAGGCGATCAAACGCACTGTGCGTTTGGGGCGCCGCAACAGCCGCTTCATCGAGGTTCTCGAGGGCCTTGAGGTTGGCGAAAGGGTTGTCACCTCACCTTATACCAGCTTTGTGGATATGGACCGCCTGAAGCTGTCTGGCGAATAAGCCAAAAAAGAACCTGGTCCGAGTTACGACAGTTGAGGAAACGCCCACACATAAGCCTGAAAACAGGCAGGGCGGAAGCAAACGAGGAAAGGATATATAATGCTCAAGCTTCACAATCTTTCTAAGGTTTACCGTACAGACGAGGTGGAAACCGTGGCGCTGAACAGCGTCAATGTGGAAATCGCGTCCGGCGAGTTTGTCGCCATCATGGGCCCGTCGGGCTGCGGTAAATCTACGCTTCTGAACATCATCGGCATGCTCGATAGCCCGTCTTCAGGCGACTATATTTTCATGGAAGAAAATGTGGCCGGCTATAACGAAGCCAAGCTTTCGAACATCCGCAAGCAGAACATCGGCTTCATCTTCCAGAGCTTCAACCTGATCGACGAACTGACAGTTGAAGAGAATATCGAACTTGCGCTTCTGTATCACAACATCCCGGCCTCCGAACGCCGCGAGCGCGTGGCCCATGTAATGGACAAGGTGGGTATCGCACACCGCGCCAAACATATGCCAAGCCAGCTTTCCGGCGGTCAGCAACAGCGTGTTGCTGTGGCCCGTGCGGTTGTGGGTGACCAGGCGATGATCCTCGCGGATGAGCCGACGGGTAACCTTGATAGCGCCCACGGCCAGGAAGTCATGGAAATGCTGCAGCAGCTGAATGAAGAAGGCACCACGATTGTGATGGTAACGCACAGCCCGGCCCATGCCGACTATGCCCGCCGTACCATCAACCTGTTTGACGGTCATGTGGTTACTGAGAACCTGCGCGCTGCTGAATAATAACAATAAGAAAAACAAAAAACGACAGCGGGAGAAAAACAATGTTTCAGAACTATATCAGTGTCGCGCTCAGGAACCTGATCAAACACAAGCTATATAGCGCCATCAACATCGTCGGCCTTGCCGTCGGGTTGGCGGCTTGCGTGCTGATCACCCTTTTTGTACGCGACGAGATGTCCTTCGATACATTTTGGAAGGACGCAGACAAGCTCTACCGGATGAACACGACCTTTAATGTGCCCGGACGTGAGCCATTTGTAACGGTAATGGCCATGGGGCCGGCAAAAGGTGCGATAGAGCGATATTTTGCTGGTGAAGTAGAAGCGGTAACCCGGTTTAACAACGAGTGGCCGGTAATTGAGTATGACAACAAGGTTTTCAGTGAAGAAGTCTATTTCACCGATCCTGAAACGGTGGACATGTTCTCACTGGATGTTGTTGCGGGCGACATCAAGCAGTCGCTTAACGACAACTCTACACTGGTGGTGAACGAAAGCTTTGCCAAGAAGCATTTCGGTGACAAGGACCCGATCGGTGAGGTCATGACATTGACCTATTATGCCACTACGCGGGATTATCGCATCGGAGCCGTATACAAGGACCTGCCGCACAATAGTGTTATGGACTTCCGGGCCTTGATCATGATTGACGAAGCGGATTTCGAAAACTTCCCATGGGAATATGGACACTGGTTTTCGGTCAACAACAACATATTCTTCAAGCTGAAGGATGGTGTTTCGATTGATGCGCTGAATGCTCGCTGGAAGGACTTCACTGATACGATGATGGATGTCCGTGACCAGATTGAACCTGGCACAAACCCATCAGATTTTGTCACATTCTCCAGCCAGCCATTGTTGGATATTCAGCTTTATCCAGCTGGCGATGGTGAAATGAAGCCAACGGGCGACATCAAGACCGTCATGATTTTTTCCGCCATTGCCGGATTGATCCTGTTGATTGCCTGCATCAACTTTATGAACCTGGCGACGGCCAAGTCCACCCAGCGGGCGCGCGAAGTAGCAATCCGGAAAGTGATGGGCGCTCGTCGTGGCCAGTTGATTACCCAATTCCTTGGGGAATCAATCCTGCTGGCGCTGATTGGTCTGGTGCTGGGTATTGTGCTGGTTGAAATGGCACTGCCGGTATACAGCGACTTTCTGGGACGTGAACTTACCTTTGAATATAGCGACGGCACCACCCTTGCGATCCTTCTAGGGCTGATCGCCTTTGTGGGGACACTGGGAGGGTTCTATCCTGCTATCGCTCTGTCCGGGTTCCAGCCATCCAGGGTTCTGAAAGCAAACAAGTCTGCAGAAACTTCTGGCTCAATCATGCTGCGGAACGCTCTTGTCGTGCTGCAGTTTACGATTTCCATTGGGCTGATTGTCTCAACGGCCGTGGTTTATGGCCAGATGGTTTATGGCCAGAATATGGATCCTGGTTATCAGAAGGACAATATGCTGGTGATCCGCAATGTTGGCCGCAGCGGGATGCTGGAACAGCAGGAGGCTTTCAAACAGGAAGTGCTTCGCATGCAAGGTGTCAACAATGCTTCCCTGACCTCGGGGCGCCCGGCTGACGGAAATGAAAGCAATAGCAGTGTTGAAATCCCGGGCAATCCAGAAGCTGGCAGCATCCTTCTTGGCCGCCAAGGCGTCGACCATGACTTTTTCGAAACCTATCAGATTCCCTTCGTGGCTGGTCGGGCATACGACTTGAGCCGAGGCACTGATGGTACGCCTTCAAGCGAGGGGGCCAAAGAAGGTGAGGTGCTGCAAGGAACAGTGGTGGTGAATGAGCGCACTATTCGTCGACTGGGCTTTGGTACACCTGAAGAAGCCATTGGCAAAGTCGTCCGGATGGGGGTTGGTGATGATGTTCAGGCGGATCTGTCCATCATCGGTGTTGTGCCTGACATCAATTTTCAATCGTTGCGCCAGATCATTCGCCCCGAAATGTATGTCATGTCGGACAGCTGGAAAGGGAACCTGACCATTAACTTTAATGGTGATGCACAGGCTCTGCTTTCACAGGTGGAGAATGTATGGAAACGGATGGCACCAACGGTTCCGTTTTCATACGAATATGTAGACCAGGCGCTGGCAGAAGAGTTCGAGGCAGAACAGGCTCTAGCAACCATGCTGGGTGGCTTTTCAATGCTTGCCATCGCGGTCGCATGTCTGGGGCTTTATGGGCTGGCGTCCTTTACTGCGGAGCGACGCACGAAGGAAATTGGTATCCGCAAAGTGTTGGGCGCCAGTGTTATCGACATCGTCCGTCTGCTGATCTGGCAGTTTTCCAAACCGGTGCTTGTTGCCAACCTGATTGCCTGGCCGCTGGCGGTCTGGGGCATGATGAGCTGGCTGGAGACCTTCCCGTACCGGATCGATACATGGCTTCTGATACCGCTGTGCCTATTCGCCGGCTTCATCGCGCTGATGATTGCCTGGGGCACCGTGGGCGGCAATGCAGCCAAAGTGGCGCGCTCCAACCCGATCAAGGCGCTTCGCTACGAGTAGAGCATACGATCAAGACAAGGGGGCGGGCCTGCGCCTATTGGGCCCGCCACCCCAAAAATATAAAGACCGCGAGAGACGGCTTTAACGACAGCATATCGAGGAAACGATGTTTAAGAATTATATGACGACAGCGATCAGGAACCTGCTCAGGTACAAGCAATATACGCTGATCAATGTATTTGGCCTGGCCGTTGGATTGGCCGCCTGCATGATGATCCTGTTGTATGTGAATTTCGAGCTGTCGTACGACCGCTGGATACCGGAAAATGACCGTGTGATGCGGGTTGAAGTTTACACTTATGACCGGGACGGTAACTTCAGCTACAATGACGAATCCATCCCGCCTGTGACGGCGCCCCTGTTCGCGGAGCAGGTTGATGGCATTGAACAGTTTTCACGCCTCCTGGGCGACGGGGTTGCGCTGTCGGTTGACGGCCAAGCCTTTGAACAGGAAATCTCAATCGCGGATCCCGGTATCTTCGACCTGATGGGCATCACGCTCATCGAAGGGGACGTGGCAACCGCGCTGGGTAGCCCCGACGCTATTGTGCTCAGTCAAAGCGATGCCCGGCGGATCTTCGGTGACCAACCGGCGCTTGGGCGCGTGGTCAAGATTGACGGCGAACATACCCTGAAGGTTACCGGCGTGATGCCGGATTGGCCGAAGGCATCCGACATGGAGGTGCATGCCTTCCTGCCCGCCACGACCCAAGTGTTTGACCACATGCCCTGGCGGCTCACAAGCTGGGGGTCGTTCTCGGGCCCCACATATATGCGCCTCAGGGAGGGCGTGAACCCGGATGATGTTGCGAAGGCCATGAACGAGCTGGCGCTGCGCATCGGCCCAGCCAACAGGTTCAAGGACCGGGTGGAAAAGGGTATGAAGCCCCAGTATGAATTTCACCTGACCTACGCAGTGGACGCGCACCTCAAAAGTGATGTGCGTGGAGGCAATGGACGCAGCAGTGTTTCTGCGCTGATCACCGCCGGCGTCATTGCCTTCCTGATCCTGGCGATCGCCGTGATCAATGTGGCAAACCTTGGCACCATGCTGGCGATGAAGCGGGTGCGTGAGATCGCCATTCGCAAGGCGCTGGGCGCCGAGGCGCGACACCTGACAGTTCAAGTTCTGGTGGAATCCGTGGCGCTGACATTCCTGTCGATGCTGATCGGGATTGTTCTGGCGGAAGCCCTGTTGCCCATCTTCAGCGGCCTGATGAATCGCCCGCTTTCCAGTGGTTTGATCTACGAGCCCGGCACGCTTGCAATCCTGCTGGTTGGCACAGTTTTCGTGGGCATTGTCTGTGGCCTGTATCCTGCCATGGTCGCGATCCGCTTTCGTCCGGTTGATTATCTTTCCGGCATCAAGCCAAAGCTTGGCAGCCGCTTCCGGAATGGCCTGATCGTTGCACAGTTCGCGGCCACCATCGGCCTTCTTGCCACCTGCCTCGTGGTGTTCATGCAGGCGGAATTTGCAAAAAGCAAAGACACGGGGTTCGACAGCGCACAGCTCCTGGAGATCAGCGGGATTTCCCGGCCTGTGGTGCTGCAACGTCAGGAGGCGTTCAGGGAAGCGTTGGCACGGCTTGACGGTGTCGAAGGCGTTGCCGCTTCTCATGGCATGCCCGGCCACGACTATAATAACTGGAACGGTGTGCATCTGGCCAACGGCGTGTCGAAGGACATGCGCCGCTTTGCCATGTCTGAGGAATTGTTGCCACTGCTTGGCGTCGAGCCAATCGCGGGTCGTTTGTTCGACAAAAACCGTCCTTCTGATTCCCGTACGAGCACCGACCAGGGCGCTTCGGGGGCCATCATCCTCAATGACATTGCCGCCCGTGAATTGGGTTTCACCAACCCTGAGGACGCGATCGGCAAGGATGTGAGCACTTGGGACGATTTCCACTCCACCATCATCGGGGTGGTTGAAAATCTGCGCACACGGTCTGCCCGGTCCGAACCCAGCGCGACCTATTATTGGATCGGCCCGCACGAATTCCGTCATGTGGTGGTCAAGGTGAAGCGCGAGGGCATGGCTGACACGCTTGCGGCGATCGACCGCGTCTGGCGCGAGTTCTTCCCGGATCTGCCGATCCGGCGGCAGTTTGTCGATGATGCTTTCGCCGAATATTACGACACCGAACGGCGCCAGGGGTGGCTTCTGCTCTTCAGCGCGGGCGTGATGACCGTGATCGCCGTGATGGGTCTCTATGGCCTGGCGGCACTGGCAACCGAGCGCCGCGCCAAGGAGATCGGAATCCGCAAGGTGCTGGGTGCCCGCAGCCGCAATATTGTGAAGCTTCTGGTGTGGCAGTTCTCGCTGCCGGTGCTGGTTGCCAACCTGATTGCCTGGCCGCTGGCATGGTGGGGGCTTAGCCGCTGGTTGGAGAATTTCATCGACCGGATCGGCCTCACGCCTTGGCCGTTCCTGGCAGCGGGCCTGTTGGTGTTGGGTGTCGCCTGGGTGACAATCATTGGCCATACCCTGCGTGTGGCCCGTGGCAGCCCGATCAAGGCGCTGCGGTACGAATAGAGCCATACAGATCAGACCCCGGGCGGGCACAGCAAGATGCCTCCCAAATGGAAAAGACAGCAAGGACAGCGGAGACATTCATGTTTTTCAACTATTTCAAAACGGCGCTCAGAAGTTTGATGCGGCACAAGCTGTTTTCCAGCATCAATATCCTGGGGCTGGCCATGGGATTAGCTGCCTTTATTCTGATTATCCTGTTCGTGCGTAATGAATTCAGCTGGGATAGTCATTGGGACCGAGCCGAAGATATCTACCGGCTGGAAAACACCTATGTTCGGGTAGGGCAACCAGATAGGCCTACGCCAAACGCTGTCGAGCCGCTGAAACAGGTCTTCTTCGACACCTTCCAGGAAGTTGAGGCCATCGCGCGCTATATAGATGGCGGTGTGACGCTGAGGCATGATGGTGAGTTGTTCTCGCAGCAGGTTCATTTCGCAGAACCGGGCTATCTGGATTTTTTCGGGGTCGATGTCCTGAAAGGCGGTTTTGATGCCGCATCTGTAAAACTGTCGGACCTTGCGATCAGTGAACGCACGGCCGAGAAATATTTTGGTGACGCACCGGTACTTGGGCAAAAGCTGACACTGCGGATCGGCGGTGAGTTCCGCGACTTCTATGTCAGTGCCATTATCGCTGACCCCGAGGTGCATTCGGTGGTGCAGCATGACTTTGTCGTTCCGTTCAATCGTGAATATTTTGCTGGAGCCCGCTGGTTCTCTGAAGACTGGCGCTTTGCTTACTGGCAAACCTATGCCCGTTTTGCACCGGGCACCGACATGGCCCTGATACGGGCTGAGCTGCCCGCGATCGTAGACCGCTTTCTGCCCAAGAACCAGCAAGGTCAGGAAAACGGCCGCAACTGGTCAATGACACTTGGGCTGGTGAACATCGGTGATGTGCACCTTTATGGTAATGGCACTAACGCAAAGCCTGATGTGCTCTATGGTTTCACTGGGGTGGCGTTTTTGATCCTGTTGATTGCTGTGGTGAATTTCCTGAATCTTTCGATGGCACGGACGGCCCACCGGGCGCGGGAAGTGGCCGTGCGCAAGGTTTTGGGGGCAAGCCGCCGCCAGGTTGTGCAGCAGTTCCTGGGCGAAAGCATTTTGCTCGCCTTCGGGGCGCTTCTGCTGGCGCTGACGATGGTCGAGATTGCCCTTCCTTATTATAACGAGTTTCTGTCTTCGATCATTGAGATGAATCTCTTGGGCGAGCCAGCCATGCTCGGCGCGCTTGTGCTTCTGGGGGTGGGTGTTGGTGTCAGTGCCGGCAGTTTCCAGGCCACTTATTTCGCCATGCTGAAGCCGCACGATGTGCTGTATAGCAACACGGCATCCGACAATGGCACCTCGAAGCTTCGGCAGGGGCTTGTGGTGGCGCAGTTCAGTATTTCTGTGGCGCTGATGATCATTGCTTTCTTTGTCCATAAGCAGACGGAGTTTGCCCGCCAATTGGATCTGGGCTTTACCGCGGACAATCTGATCGTGCTGTCGGGTACCAATAACGAGCGCTCGAATGAGATCAAACAACGCCTTCTCGAGAGCCCATTCATCGAAGCTGTTGGCCGCTCCTCTGATGTGCCAACGGAAGGCAGCGAAGACAGGCTGCATATTCGCCCGGTCACGGGTGGTGATCCGGTGATGCTGGACGGGCTGCCCACAGGGCCGGACTTCTTCAAGGTATATGAAATTCCGCTGCTGGCTGGCCGGTATCTGACCGACGCAGGCGCTGATGTGCTTCGCGACCGCGTCGAGGATGCTGAATATGCAAGTGCTGCCAATATCGTAGTCAACGAAATGGGTGCGAAGCTTCTTGGCTTTGAGACACCTGACGCGGCCATTGGCCAACAGGTGTCGGCGGACCTTTCCAGCAGCCTGCGGGTGGACGCAACGATTGTTGGCGTGGTGGAAGACTTCCATTTCGACAGCGCCCGCGACGTGATCCGGCCGGGTATCTATTATATCGATTTCATCCGCAATTCCGACATGAGCGTGCGCATCGACGGCAACAACCGCGATGCGGCCATTGCGGCCATCGAACAGGCCTGGCACGCCACCTATCCAGACAGCATACTGCGGTACCGCACCATGGATGAGATGGTTGAACGACAGTATCAAACCGATGACCAGTTGAGCAATATTCTGGCGGCCTTCACCCTGCTGGCTGTCCTGATTTCCTGTATGGGGCTCTATGGCCTGGCGTCCTTCACGGCGGAACGCCGGACGAAGGAAATCGGCATCCGCAAGGTGCTGGGTGCGCGGCTTGCGGATATTGTCGGCCTGATGCTGTGGCAGTTTTCCAAGCCCATCCTGATCGCCAATCTGATTGCCTGGCCTGTTGCCTTCTATTTCCTGAACGATTGGCTGAACGGGTTCGCCTACCGTGTTGAATTGGGTGTTTTGCCGTTTCTGGTGATGGGTGCCGGGGCCCTGTTGATTGGGTGGCTGACTGTGGCAGGTCACGCACTTGCTGTGGCGCGGTCGAACCCGATCAATGCCCTGAAGCACGACTAGGATCATAAAGCCCCACGGGCACGGACCTGTGGGGCGCATGCGAAAGCGAGGAGACGAACATGTTTAGAAATTATCTGCTGACTGCTTGGCGGCATATCATGAAGAACAGGCTGTTTTCGGCCATCAACGTGTTCGGTCTGGCCATCGGTATGATGAGCTGCATTCTCATCCTCCTGTTTGTGCGGGACGAGCTGACCTACGATCAGTGGGTACCTGAAGCGGACAAGGTTGTGCGCATCCATTCGGCTTTCTACCCGCAGGAGCGTCCTCCGTTCCTGACAGTCAGGTCTGCGGGCCGCATCATGGGGGCCTTGAAGGCCTACGCCAGCGCAGAGGTGGCAGAAGGTGTTCGCCTGGTCAACAACACGACCACGATCATCAAGGACAATAATGCCTTTACTGAGCAGGTAACGTTTGCAGATGGCACCTTCTTCGACGTGCTTGACCTGCCGTTTGTCCATGGTGATGCGTCCTCAAGCTTCAGTCGTCCGCTTGACATGCTGCTGACCGAAGAACTGGCGATCAAATATTTCGGGCGTACGGATGTGGTGGGGGAAACCCTGACGGCCTGCTGCCTGCGGGGACAGCCAATGACGTTGCCGATTGCCGGTGTGCTGAAGGACATTCCTGGCAATTCGCACCTGCAGCTTGGCTTCCTGGTGCGCATGGAGCCTTCCATGTTCGATTTCGCGCCCAACATCTTGAACACCTGGACCAGCGTGAATGTCTATACCTATTTCAAGCTGAAGGACGGCGCGACAGCGGCAGACCTGCAGGCGCGCTACGACACATGGCTGGATAATGAAAGCCCTTTCAGCGAGCGTACGGACATGCCGGGCAAAGTGACAGATTTCGTCAAGCCGAATGTCATGCCGCTGCTGGATTTGCACCTGCACGCCCGCCGTGACGCTGGCAACATGGGAGACCTGTCGCCCATGGGTGACATCAATATGGTCTATACCTTCTCGGGCGTGGCGCTTCTGATCCTGTTGATCGCGTCGATCAACTTCATGAACCTGTCGACCGCCAAGGCGTCCAAGCGGGCGCGGGAAGTGGCGCTCAGGAAAGTCATGGGGGCAACCCGGCGCCAGGTGGCGCTGCAGTTCCTGGGTGAAGCCGTGGCGATCGCGACCCTCGGGCTTCTGTTCGCCTTTGTCGGCGTTGAACTGGCCCTGCCACTTTATAATGACGCCATCGACAAGAATCTGGTGTTTGATGTGCTTCAGGACCTGCCGCTTCTGCTCTCCCTCGCGGGTGTTGCCATTGTGGTGGGGCTGCTGTCCGGCAGCTATCCGGCAGCGTTCCTGTCCCGCTTCCTGCCAGCGCGTATCCTGAAAGCCAACAAATCGTCTGATGTGGGGGGTGCTTCCACCTTCCGTTCGGCGCTCGTTGTGTTTCAGTTTGCAATTTCCATTGGCCTTGTGATGTGCACCGCCGTCATCTATGGCCAGACCACCTACGCCAAAAGCATGGACGTGGGCTATGTGCACAGCGGCAAGCTTGCAATTACCAACCTGGGGAACGCCGCGGGTACGCCGCAGGCTGAGACCATTCGTCAGGCTCTCGAGCAGTTGCCCGGTGTCTCGAAGGCGGTGCTGTCATCCGAAGTGCCAAGCCAGGACAATGAAAACAACACCGGCTTCACCGTGCTGGATAACACTGGCGCTGACATGCAAGGTGACCAGGTAGTCGTCAACTATCATTCTGTGGGCTATGACTTCTTCGAAGCTTTCGGCATTAGCCCAATTGCCGGTCGCACCTTCGATGAAGCTTTCGGCACAGATGCCATCAACCCCATCCCCGACGGCGAAGATCGTATCGGGACGGCTTCAGTTGTGCTGAACGAAGCGGCGGTTCGGTCGCTTGGCTTCGCTTCGCCTGCTCAGGCCCTCGGCAAAACATTGCGGGCTGAAGTGTTCCAGTCGGGCCGTCATGATTTCACTATCGTAGGCGTGGTGCCGGATATCTATTTCCGATCGCTCAAGTTCGGTGTGCGGTCGACCGCCTACTGGATCAACCCGCCAGCCCTTGATTCCATCACCCTCACGCTGAATACCGATAATATCCAATCGGTTACAACCGGTATTGCAGGCATCTGGCGTGATCACCTGCCGATGACGCCACTTGGCCATCAGTTTGTGTCGGATATGCTGGCTGCCCAGTATGCCAGTGAGGAAGCGCAGGCAAAACTGTTTGCTGCCTTCTCAGGCCTGGCCATCATCGTGGCGTGCCTGGGGCTCTATGGCCTTGCGGCTTTTTCTGCCGAGCAACGCACCAAGGAAATCGGCATCCGCAAGGTACTTGGCGCCCGGGTTGTGGACATTGTCAAACTGCTCGTGTGGCAGTTCTCGCGCCCTGTGCTGATCGCGAATGTCATTGCCTGGCCCGTGGGCTGGTATGTGATGTCTGGCTGGCTGGAAAGCTTCCAGTACCGGCTGGATAGTACCTTCGTCATCGCCATGGCGTTGGCGGCAGGTACGGTGGCCTTGTTGATTGCCTGGCTCACGGTTGCGGGGCGCGCAGCCCATGTGGCGCAAGCCAACCCGATCCAGGCGCTCAGATACGAATAAAAAGCCGGAAAGTCGGCAGCGAGGAAAAAGATGATTGTAAACTATTTTTTGGTGGCGCTCAGGCGGTTGCTCCGTAACAGGATGCTGTCCGTGATCAACATCGGCGGGTTGGCCATCGGGTTCGCCGCGGTGACGCTGATCGGGCTCTATGTAAATTATGAACTGAGCTACAACCGGTGGCTGCCGAACGTGGATGCGCTCTATAAGGTTGAGTTTACCGAGACCGAGCCGGGGCACGCACCCATCCCGTCTGCCATGACACCAGCCCCCCTTGCGGCGGCTCTCGTGAAGGATTTCTCCGGCATTGAGGATGCGACGCGTCTGAAGACACGGAAATTCACAGTTCGCAGCGGGGCAAACCAGTTCACTGAGGAGCTCTATTTCGCGGACCCGAATTTCTTCGCTCTATTTGATTTGCCTGTGGTTCTGGGCCAGCGGGCCGATATTCTGAAAAACACCGGCAATATCGCGCTGTCCGAGACCGCGGCGAAAAGATTTTTCGGTGACAGAAACCCCATCGGGCAAATCCTGAATATCGGAGGTCGGGAAGACAGAACGGTCGTTGCTGTGCTGAAGGATCTGCCAGCCAATACACATCTGGATATCCAGCTCCTGACGCGCATTTCCGCCGACGAAAACGGATTGCTTGGTTTTCGTGATACTTGGGGGTCGGATCAGGCTCATACCTATATCAAGGTGAATGAAGGCTTTGATCCAATTGTCCTTGAGCAGAACGGGCGGGCATTTGCCGAGCGCAACATCACCCTGACATGGACCAAACTCCCCCCCGCAGACCTGCACCACTATAACGCTGTGCCGGTTGCTGACCTGCACCTTTATTCAGACAAGGATAACCATGAAGGCTCGGTGGGCGATATTGACACGGTCGTCACCTTTGCCCTGATTGCCTCTCTGGTGCTGGCGTTGGCGGTGGTTAACTTCGCCAATCTCTCAACCGCAAACGCGCTTCGGCATGCACGCGAGGTGGCACTCAGGAAAGTACTGGGTGCCTCATCGCGGCAGATCATGGTTCAGTTTTTGGGGGAGGCGGTGCTCACGGCCTTTCTGGCGCTGCTCCTCGGGCTTGTCCTGGCAGAGTTCACCTTGTTCAGCTTCGGTAATTTCCTGGGCAAAGACATCAGCCTTGCGCCGCTTTACAGTATTCCTGCGGCTTCCCTGTTGGGCGGTACGGCGGTGCTTGCCGGGGTATGTGGAGGGTTTTATCCGTCCTTCTTTCTGTCCCGCTTCAGGCCGACAAGCGTGCTTTCGGCAAACAAGTCGACAAGCGATGGCGTTCCCTGGCTTCGCAACAGCCTTGTGGTGCTGCAGTTTTCTGTGTCTGTCGCCCTGATCGCGTCTACCGCTATCATTTACCGGCAGACGGATTATGTCAGAACTGCTGATCTGGGCTTCGACCCCGCCGGCAAGGTTATCGTGCCGATCAGCGAAAGCGAAGTGCGGCCCGTTGCCTTGGCGCTCAAGAACAGCTTTTCCCAGCTTTCGGGTGTGCGCTCCGTTGCCATGACAACCGCGCCCCTGCCTGAGGCGCCGCACGGTCTGGGCGTTTTTGTACCTCAGCATGCCAGCCGAGATGAAGCCCGCAGCATCACACAGGTGTGGGTTGATGCAGACTTCTTCCCCTTGATGGGCCAAAGCCCACTGGCAGGACGGCTGTTTGCGGCTGACCGACAGGCCGACCTGACACACACACCAACAGACCCGGCCTTGCCTCGAACCCGCGGGATCGTCCTGAACCAGTCGGCGGCAACGCTGTTGGGATATGGCAGTGCCGACCAGGCCATCAACCAGCAGATCATCACGCCGACGGGCCGGCAAACTGTTTCCACGGTTGTTGGGGTGGTGCCGGATATTCACCTTGGCAGTCTCTACAAGGAAATCGAACCGATGGCCTTCTTCGTCTCTGATCGGCCGCTCTATTATATGATTGTGGAGCTGCAACAGGGAGCAGAGCGCCAAACCCTGGCTGAACTTGAATCCATTTGGAACAATCTGGTGCCGGGCGTGCCGATGAGTCCAACCTTCCTGGAGCAGGCCTACAGGGGCCTTTACCAGGATGCCGAAAGGCAGGCCCAGCTGTTTGGCGGCTTCAGCGTGTTTGCTGTGCTGGTCGCCTGCCTAGGCCTCTATGGGCTGGCTTCATACGCTGCGGTGCGCCGTATCAAAGAGGTTGGCATTCGCAAGGTGCTGGGGGCCCGGGTTCTGGATATCGTGTTGCTTCTAACATGGCAGTTCAGCCGCTTGGTAGCACTTGCCATTCCGATAGGTGTCCTTGTGTCTGCGTCGGGCATGAGTGCCTGGCTTGACGGATTTGCCTACAGGATATCCCTGTTGGGCAACAGCTGGGTATTCCTGTTGGCTGCCTTGGCTGCTTTCATGATTGCCTGGCTCACCGTTGGCGGGCAGGCGGCTTCCGTCGCGCGGCGTAATCCGATCCAGGCACTCAGGTACGAGTAACGAAATCTCTCGCGTCTCGAAAGCCGCTGGCTTTCGTTCGCAATTTAACTGGGGAGCCGTCTGGCTCCCCTTTTTTTTGACGATATGTGGGCTATGGGGCGCGCAAGGACAGGAGACGAATCGGTATGCGGGATGTCATGGTGGTAGGGCGAAAGCAGCCTCAACCCCGTTAAACGTTGGTGCGAAAGGGCAAAAAATCTTCATCATCAATTGCTTGGGAAGCTTTTGCTTTATTGCCATGTGGATGCTGTTTCAGCCGCAGTAACTGGGTGGTCTTGTGGCCGCACACACATTGTGCCGACCGATGACGACCATACTGGTTTGCCATGGTTGCTTGACTGCCCCGTTGCGGGTTTTGCTGCAGGTTGCATCAAAAACATTATGATTTACAAAGGCTTATGCATTGAAGGCATCAGTCGTTAAAGCATGATGCCCGGTATGGTGTGTCCGGTTCGTGGTCGGTCGCTCACGTGCCAGCACTGGTGCAGAGGTATAGGAAAATCTGACCGGGGAGTTTTCCGGATGAAATCCGCCAAAGCCCTGAAAAATCGATACAATTTTAGCTAACCTTTCCCCATTCGTTGACGAAATTCTCACCCCCATATGACATTGTGACAGGCATCAGGCGTGTGTTGATACCGGTTTTAATCAGGCCCGGTTAACGGATCAGGCAGGATTGGAGCCTCAAGAATGGACTTTAATACCGTGACATTAGTGGATGCAGTGCAGCTCGAGAAAATCGTTCTCGCCAAGCGCGTTGGCCAGTTTCTGGTCAAGGAGCAGGCTGAGGAAGAGCGCGCGACTGTTGAAAATGTGGCGCGTGTGTTGGCTCAGGACGTCTCCCCGCAGGTTCGGGAGGTTTTGGCGTTTGAGCTCAGGAAATGTAAGGTCCTCGCGCACGATCTGGCGGACAAAATTGCCCGCGATGTGGAAATGGTATCCGGCCCGTTTCTGGGCGAAACCAACGTATTTACCGACAAGGAATGGATGCGGCTGATCCCGGCGCTTGAAGAACATGCGCTGATCACGCTGGCCCGCCGGTCGGACCTCTCGGAAACAGTTTCAACAGCCGTTGCGACCTACGGCAAGGAGCGTAGCGTGACCACGCTTGTGCGCAATGACCGGTCGGAAATGCCCGAAAAGGCGTCCGGCAAGGTGGTTGACCGCTTCAGTGACAATGTTCGGATGATGGACCATTTGAGTGCCCGTCACGATCTGCCGCTGAGTGTGGTTGAGCGTATTGTGAATAAGGTGTCGGCCCATTGCCGCGACACGCTGGTGTCCCAATATGCCATTGATTCCGATGTAGCAGGGCAGATTGCGGAAGACAATAAAATCGAGGCCCTGTGGGACCAGCTCAAGACCGCGAGCCCGGCCCAGATACATGCCTTTGTTACAGATCTGAGGAACGACCGCCGCCTGACACACCTGCTGGTGGTGGAAATCGCCGACCGTGGCTGCGCACCCTTCATGGAAAGCTCGCTGGCGCTTGAAGCCGGCCTGCCGGTGGGGCGCATTCGCGAAATTCTGACGCTTGAAGATCCGTCCGCCTTTGTGCGGCTGATGCAGATGGCCAATGTCAGCAAGACCATGGCACCCCGTTTCCTCAAACTGGCGAAACGGTTCAACAGCCAGGCAGCTGAAGATCTTGAAGACGATAGTAATGTCGTTGCCCTTGCAGAAAAGGCAGGCGGCGCGGCAGCATAACCCTGTTCCTGGCAGGGTGGGTAGGCCGTCTGGCTTGCCTGAAATCAGGCAGTGTTTTGAGTGCGTCGAGCCAACAATGGCCGGCGTTAATATAATGTTTACAGGCATCAGGCTAAACTATAGGCGGGTGCCAAACTGGAAGAGCTGAGAAGCAGCGATTCCCAGATGGAGCCGATGTGATGAGTTTGGACCCTGAAAATCTGGCAAAAGCCGATCCTGTCGCGAAGGTGGTTCTCGCCAAGCGCGCATCTCGATTCCTGAATTCCGATAACCGTCCGGACGAAGAGCTGGCAACGGTTGAAAATGTTGCTCGTGCCCTTGCGCAGGACATTTGCCTTGAAGTGCGCGAAACGCTGGCGTTTGAGCTGCGCTACTGCAGCCGACTGCCGTATGATCTGGCAGCGCGCATCGCCACAGATGTGGAAAGCGTATCTGGCCCGTTCGTTGAGGTCACCACCGCTTTCACCGACGCACAGTGGGCCAGCCTGATCCCGCACCTTGAAGAACACGCCCTGATGCGGATTGCGGGCCGTGACGATTTGGGGGATCACGCGACCTATGCACTGGTCAGCTCTGCGCCTATTCGGCCGGCGACTGTCGCCGTCAAGAACGCAGCCATTCGTTTTTCCGAGCGCAGCTGCAACCGAACTGTCGACCGTTTCGCAGACCATCAGTCGGTTATCGATGCACTTGGGCGCCGCAGCGACCTGCCGCTTGGCGTGGTTGAGCGGATCGTGGATATGGTTTCCGAAGAATGCCGCAAGGTGCTGATGAACAAATATGCGGTTTCAGGCGAACAGGCGACCGCGCTAACACAGCAAAGCCAGGAACAGGTGCTGTGGAAGAAGATTTCAAAGGCCGGCCCGGCCCAGGTGCATGGCTATGTCATTGACCTGCGGGCTGAAGGGCGCCTGGATGAAAACCTGGTCATGAAAATGGCCGAAATGGGTAGCTTCCAGTTCCTTGGTAGCGCCCTTGCAGTTGAAGCGGGCGTGACGCTCGGCGAAGTGCGCCGCATTTTCGAATCCGGCGAACTGCGCCAGATGCTGACGCTGGTGCACGCCGCAGGCTTCAGTCAGGAAGCTGCCCAGCGCATTTATCGTTATCTGAAGCGGAATGACCTGAAGTTTGTCCGGACAGGCGAAGAGCGGGCTGTCGTTCACTGATCAAACCCGGTTAAAGCCGTGGTGCGGCGAGGGAGGAAGAACATGGGTGTGTTCTGCCTCCCTTGTTTTTTTTGCGCTAGCCGCTTTTCCGGCCCAGAAGCGCCAGAAGCTCATCCTTGCGTTGGAACATCAGCCACAGCGCGCTCAGGAAGGCGACGACCGCCAGATAGAACAGGGACCCATCTTCCTGCATTTCACCGTTCTCCATCCACTGTACAGTCACGCCCAGCGGACTGAACAGGTGGAAGGTGATCGCACCCGCCATGGTGCCGGCGGTCAGCACGGCGCCGTATGCGCGCATCTTGGGTGTCAGCAGCAGGATGCAGGCAATGGCCTCTACCGTGCCGATGATATAGCCGCCTGTGGTGCGGAAGAACTCAAGTCCCAAAAACTGGCCCACGACGTCGAAGATGTGAGCTGTCTCCGCAGAGCCGCCAAATTTGTATGGCAGGCTGCCCCCCAGGATGATGACAACGACCAGCGCTGGCAGCCATTCGATATGTTTCTTGATAAAGTCCATGTGCAGCTCCTTAACTGGTCGTATCGTCTGAAGATGTCCCACTTTTCCCCAGAATGGCTAGAAGGGTATCTTTGTGACGCAGGACCAGCCATAGTGCGGACGCAAATGCAATTATTGCCATGATGAACAGATCGGGCATCTCCTGCATTTCGCCGTTTTCTTGCCAGCGCACGACCACACCGAGAGGGCTGGCAAGGTGAAAGAAGATCGCACCAGCCATCAGGCCACTGGCAAGCAGGGCTCCGAACGCCCTCAGCTTGGGCACGAGCAGCAAAATGACAGACAGCAGCTCCAGGCTGCCAATGATCTTTGCACCACTCGTCTCGAAAAATCCCAAGCCCAGGAACTGGCCTACTGTCATGAAAATATGATCCGTGACCGGGGCGCCGCCAAACTTCATTGGAAGGGTGGGTAGAAAGATTCCTGCAATAATCAAAACAGGAATCCACTCGATATGCTTCTTGATAAAGTCCATCTGTATCTCCTGTGGTTCAATGCGTGATGGGGTAGTGTTTGGTCAGGCGCTTCTCGCGCCACCAGGCCTTGATGATGTCCCTGAGCCGCGTGGGCTTGTGCCCGAGGCGCCGATTTTTCGCGCCAATGGCGTATAGGTGCCCGAACTGGCGCATCAGTGTGCCGTAGGCCTCAAGGAGCGTGGTGCGTGAATCCCAGATGTGCGTGGCCTCTCCGCCCGCGCCGTTGATCTCGATAATGCGGAAGCCTTCGCCTGCCTGAAAGGCTTCGAAGTCATCAAAACGCACGTCAAACCGGCCCACAAAGAAGCCGTCCATTGTTTGGGCGATGGCGTCGAACCGGTCGGTCATGGCCTCGGTTATTTCATCATTGCCGTTCCGGAAAATGGTACCGCGGCAGTGGTTGCCCGCAAACGCCAGCCGGATGCTTTCGCCTTCTGGGATCACTTCATGCAGGCGTTCTCTGTGGCGCTCCAGATACAGGTGTGCCAGCTTGCCGGCGCGTGCGTCGGCCAGGATCAGCTGCCTGAGTGTTGACTGGCCGTCGCCGGTGACCCGGGGGAAATATTTGAGTGTCAGGCTGATAATGCGGCCCTTCTGTTCGTCCGGGTGACGCACATAAAAGACACCCGCTTCGCCTTCCATATCCACCAGCGCCTGCAAGAGCAGGTTGGCCCCCGCCGGGAACCGCTCGATGTAGGCCTTGAGCTCAGCTTTCGTGTGCACCAGCTGCACGCCGGCGCCGCGCATGCCAATGTCCGGTTTGGCGACAAAGGGGTAGGTGATGCCTGCCTTATGAAGGCCGGTTTCTGCGTCCTCCAGGGTCCGCTCAATGGCGTTCTCACCGCTCCAGCGCAGCACGCGCACGTAGGGTGAGATCCAGTCCTGGGCGGTGTCCCATGCGTGGTTCAATACTTCATATTTGCTTTCGCCCACCAGGCCTGAGTAGGGCAGGGCCGGGTTGCTACCGGTGGGCAACGTGAGGCCAAAGTGCCTCAGCGACAGCCAGCCGCAATAAAGGGCGATGGGCGTGTAGAAGAGATGCGCAGGGGCAAATTCGAACCAGCTGACCTCACCAGCGCTGGCATCCAGCGGCGGCATGCCGGCGTGGGGCTTGTCCTGCATCTTCTGTATCTGTTCAGCTTGCATTCTCTACTCCGGACTGTGTGGCTTGCAGCTGGCCAGCGTAGCGGCTTTTGCGCACAAGGCGGTGGGACAGCATGATCAGACCGACGGCAACAAGCACGCCCGCAGTGATGCCTGCCCAGCCGCCCAGGTGCGCGACGGCCTTCTGGACGTGGCTGACAAACAGGACCATCAGCGTGACCCACACCAGCGAGGCCACGGCCATCACCAGCGTGAAATGCATAAGCGGTAGGCGCAGGAAGCCGAAGGTCAGGTATGTGGGTAGGCGGGTGCCGGGCAGGAAGCGGGAAGCAAACAGCACGGGGGTGCTTTTCCCCTCAAGCCAGCGCCTGAAATCGCGGGTTTTGCGAAGCGGCAGTCGGCGCTTCAACCAGCGGCTTTTCTGGGCCGCTGCGCCAAGGCCATACAGCCCCACATCGCCTGCCGCGATACCAAAGGCGACAGCGGCGATCACAAACGGCGCTGACGCCAGCCCCGCACCGACCATCAGACTGCCGGCAATCAAAGTGCCGTCTTCCGTGACAAGGGTGGCAAGGGCCAGCACGCACGCCAGCATCAGGGGCTGGTTTGCCAGTCCCTCCGCCATGGCCAAAAGTGTGTCTGGCGTGATTGTCATCCTCTCCCCTTACCCCGAATTAGGCAGCTTTGCCGGGCGCGCTGTCAAGCTGGTTTGCGCGTGGGCGCATTTCGCCATTGTCATTAAAATGCCATCCGGCATAGTGTATCAGCCGAAAATAGGGGCAAGGCGCGCGGGCGAGAAGCCCTTACACGCGACTATGACGTAAACGTTAAACGGCTTGAGGGTTTGGTGATGGTGAATGTTCTGGTGTTGTGCACGGGGAATTCTGCGCGGTCAGTGTTAAGTGAAGCGATCATTAACGAGCGAGGCAAGGGCCGCTTCCAGGCCTTCAGTGCAGGCAGCAAGCCAACCGGCAAGGTGAACCCTTTTGCCATCAAGCTCCTTGATGCCAAGGGCTATGACACCAGTGGGTTCCGCTCCAAAAGCTGGGACGAGTTCGCGCGCCCGGATGCCCCAGAGATGGATATCGTCATCACCGTGTGTGACAGCGCGGCGGGGGAGACGTGCCCGATCTGGCCGGGGGCGCCGGTGCAGGTGCATTGGGGCTTTCCTGATCCCGCCTATGTGGAAGGTACAGACGACGAAAAACTTCAGGCATTTTCCGACGTCTATGACATGATCGACCCCTTCATCGAGCAATTGGTGGCCTTGGATGTTGAAAAGAAGGATGCAGGCACGCTAAAAGCAGCGCTGCGCGCGATCGCGGATCGCACTGGCTAGGGCTTAAGGGAAACCGAACATGACCATGACACAGAAACTGGTGGCCGAATTTGTCGGCACGCTGATGCTGCTCGCAACCGTTGTTGGCTCCGGCATCATGGGGGAGACCCTGGCGGCCGGGAATGATGCGGTGGCCCTTTGGGGCAACACGGCGGCCACAGGCGCCATTCTTGTTGTGCTGATCATGATCTTCGGGCCGTTCTCCGGCGCGCATTTCAACCCGGCAGTGACGCTGGTGTTCTTTGCCAAAGGCCAGCTGACACGTACGGAGGCCACAGCCTATATCCTGACCCAGATCGTGGCCGGCGTGGCTGGGGTGATGCTGGCGCACGCCATGTTTGACCAGGCTATCGTGCAGACATCGCTGAATGTGCGGACTGGTACGGGCCAGTGGATCAGTGAAGGCGTGGCCACCTTCGGCCTTCTGGCGGCCATTCTGGGCACGGTGCGCTACCGTCCTGAAATTGTTCCCTATGCCGTTGGGCTTTATATCACAGCGGGCTACTGGTTTACGGCTTCCACCAGCTTCGCCAATCCAGCCGTGACCATCGCGCGGTCTTTCACCAACACATTTTCAGGCATTGCACCCGCCGATGTGCTGGCTTTCATTGCCGCGCAGATTGTTGGCGCCTTTATCGCTCTTTTCTTGTTCAAGATACTGGAAACGAATAAAGTGGACGCCTAATCCACTTTGATACGAGGCTCTTATGAAGGACTTGAAGTCCTATATCCGGACCATTCCGGATTTCCCTTCCGAAGGGATCATGTTTCGGGATATCACCACTCTCCTTGGTAATCCGGCGGCGCTCAAGCACACCATTGATCTTCTGTTCGGTCATTTCAGGAATGACCGTGTGCAGATGGTCGCGGGCGTGGAAGCGCGCGGTTTTGTGCTCGCAGGCGCACTTGCATGCAGGCTGGGGGCCGGTTTCGTGCCGATCCGCAAGGCTGGCAAACTACCGCACCAGACCATCGAGGAAAAATACCAGCTCGAGTACGGCGAGGCCGCGCTTGAAATGCATCTGGATGCTTTCGGTGCCGGTGATCGTGTACTGCTGATCGACGATCTGATCGCCACAGGCGGGACTGCAGGCGCAGCCATGAACCTGATCGACCACCTGGGTGGCGACGTGGTAGGAGCCGGTTTTGTAGTTGAATTGCCCGGCCTGGGCGGTGCTGACAAGCTCCGCGCCCGATGCGACAAGGTGGTCAGCCTTGTATCGTTCGACGGCGATTGACGCAAATTGCAACGACTATCTGACGTAATTTGCAAAAACTTTATCGCAAAATACAACAAATTTGATAGGGCTCGACCATGTGTCGGGCCCTTTCCGCTACGGGAACTGCGGGTTTTTGACAATTACATAAAATTTTATCTATTGGCATGGTTGATGCGGGTGTTGGCTCAATAGCCATCGGATCTTATTTTCCGCATCGTGACCAGGCACATGCTCAAACACATGAAGCGACTGCAGAAACAGGCACCTCTGGATGGCACACAAGATCATTTGGAGATGCATGATGCGGACACTGACTTTTACCCTTGATACCCAAACCGGTGATGACGGTATGGCGCCTGTCACCCTCACGATTGTTGAAGGCGGGGACGGTACGCTTCTGTTCACCCTGTCGAATGATCAGGACACTGATGGTCTGATCGCTGACCTCCGCGGCCTTTTCTTTGATGTGACGGATGACAGCCTGCTGGGCAATCTGACCTTCACAGGCAGCGAAATTACCCAGGTCGTGCAGGACGGCAGCGTGTCAAACCTTGGTGGCGGTGTTTCCACGAACGGTGTTCCGGACAGCCCCTATGAAGTGGGAGTGGAATTCGGCACCCCCGGCATGAGCACCGATGATTATCAAAGCGTGAGCTTCGTGCTAAGCGCTGGCCGCCCGCTGACGCTGGATGATATCGCGCTGGAGCATTTCGCCGTGCGCCAGACATCTGTTTCGTCCGCCGATGGTGGTCGCGAAGACTCTGACAAACTCTATGGCGACGCGCCCTATCCGGTGAATGCCCTTGATGACGCGGCAGAAACATTTGAGGACGAAACCGTCAGCGGCAACCTGTTCGCGAACGACATTGATCTGGATGCAGGCGATGCAGACGGCGACGGCATCCCTGACGGCCTGACGGTGACTGGCATAGACGGCGACGCAGGCAGCGTGGGGACGCCCCTTGAGCTTGCGCCGGGCATTGTCCTGACCGTTGGTGCGGACGGCAGCTACGGCGTTGACGCAACCGATGCGGACTGGATGGCCGAAGGCGAAACCTTCACGGCTGACGTGACATACGGTGTCGATGACGGCAATGGCGGCTTCGACAGCGCGACGCTGACTGTAACGGTCACAGGCGTGAACGACACCCCTGATGCGCTCGACGACAGCGGCAGCACCGACGAAGCTACTGCTGTGGGCGGCAACGTGCTGGCGAACGACAGCGACCCGGACCTGAGCGACGTACTGACAGTGTCTGCTGTGAACGGCGACAGCGCAGCGGTGGGGCAGGAAGTCCTCCTGGACTCCGGCGCGCTTCTCACCTTGGGTGCCGATGGCACTTATAGCTATGACCCGAACGGTGCATTCGATGCTCTGAATGACGGCGAAACCGCGACCGACAGCTTCACCTATCAGGTGTCTGATGGCCATGGCGGGTTTGACACGGCAACGGTGACTCTGACCATCGACGGCATCGGCGGTGACACGGGCCCTGAAGAGGGCGCAGATCATTTCGGTACCTTCTCCAACAAGAAAGGCACGGCAGATCATGATATCTCGAACGTGGTGCTGTATCTGGATGACGGCAGTGGCGACATCCTCAAGGTGAAGATCGACGGCTGGTCAGGCGAGACGGACCTCGACAATGTCGACCTGGACAGCTTCATGGATAATTACGGCTATGACGACTATGAGCTGCTGGCGGTAAGCATCAAGGCTGGCAACAACCACAACAAAGACCTGGGGCCGGGCGAAGGCCAGTTCTTCCTGCTGGACGGCGATGAAGACATTGATTATGTCGCCGGCGGCGATGTGCCGGACGGCTTCACGCTTGCGGTCCTTGGTGCAAAGGCAGGCGAAACCTATCAATATTCCACCGATCTGTTCGAATAGGCCGGTGGCTTTCCCGGAAAGGGCCTTGCCATGTGGCAGGACCCTTTTCTGCTGTCTGTGACCTACTCGTCCTCGGGGCCCCGGCGGCGGATGTCGGTATATTCCGTGCCGTCCTTGCGCGTGTAGGCGAAGCTTTCGCCCTTGCTGACAGCCACAAGGTCGGCCTCTGGATAGTGCGCAATATCGTCGTCCGTGCGCGTGCCCACTTCCAGCACCAGTACGTCGCTCGTGGATTTGTTCACCAGATGGTGGCCGTCTGCGTCGCCCGCCTTGAAACCGGCGGCATCGCCTGCGCACAAGACCTCTTCGCCCGCGTCGGTGATCAGTGTCACCTCGCCCTCAAGCACATAGATGAACTCGTCTTCGCGTGTGTGCCAGTGCCGGAGCGCAGACCAGACACCGGGTTCAAGCCTCAGCAGGTTCACACCGAACTGCGTAAGGCCCGCTGCGTCGCCCAGCTTCTTCTTCGCTCGTGCCTTTACCGGCCCGTAATAGGGGGCTGGATATAGGGTGCCCACAAGTTCAGGCAGTGTGCTGACGTCGATTTTCTTGCTCATTCTCTCATCCTATGTCGCTGTTATTTGGCCAGCATTTCTTTAAAGCGCGCACTGGCTTCCGGACCTGCAACCTCGCTGACGGTTGTCAGAAGCTGCGGCGTTGTCTTGACCGGTTGGGCGAAAAAGCGCTGCACGATCCGCAGGAAACTGTCGCGCCCGATCTGTTTCTCGAATTCAGCGAGCACAAGCGGTGCTTTTCTATAATTGACAAGATAGGGACTGCGTTCGGTGGCGCCTTCTGTCCAGATAGGCGGCAGGTCCTTGCCTTCGATCTGATTGGCGAAGCGTTCCAATTGGCCTTTGAAGGCTTCTTCGCCCAAGATGGTGCGCACACCCACAAAGCCCGTATATTCCGCGAAGGCTTCATTCAGCCAGTTTTCAACGGTTTTGAAGGCAGCGCCCCGTGCCCAATAGTGCCCAAATTCATGGCAGATGAACTGTGTGAGGCGGTCAGGCGGCGTATCACCAATATCTGTCAGCACAATATAGTTTTCGCGCGCATAGCCGCCCGCATTGCGGGACGTGACAACCAGTTTGGCAACCGGCAGCGGCTGGGTTTGGCCGAAGCGGGCATTCAGTTCGGTCATGCAGGCGGCTGCGGTTTTGCCCAGGGCCTCGATGCCCGCGTCGGTCGCGCGCAGGTCAAAGATCTCAAAGCCGCTCGCCTGTGTCAGGCGTGGGGCCTTTGCCAGGGTGAAGGCGATGTCAAGGCGGGGGTCGGTGTTGATGACGCGTATCTTACCCTCTTCAGTCTGGACCTCCCCCGTGGAGAGACCATGCCATGTGCCAGGTACGTCAATCGTCACGTCGGCACTGAGCACTTTTGAAAAACGCTTGTCTATCGGGAACCAGAAGCTATCCACATTCAACTCGATAATCTCGCTTGAGATGGTGTTGATATTGTGGGGCAGGGGTTTACTGATCAGCTCGCCGTCATAGGAAATCTCGATCTGGCGCGCTGCGCCGCCTGACGGCTTGAGGCCGACTTTGATGGCAGTGAAGTCCTCCATGCCTTCAACCTTGCCCAAGCTGGTGGTGGCCACATCATCACCCTGTACCGACACGTTACCCAGGGTGTCGCGAATGAAGAAGGTGATATGGTTGTCTGCCCGGTCGCGGACCTCAATCACCCATGAGGCTTTCAGGAAGCCGCTTTCAGGCGTGATGGCTACATGCCCGCGATAATGATAGTCGGCGTCGCTGGCGGCGGCAGGTGCTGCGGGTAGCAGGCAAGCGAACAGAATCAGGATGAACAAAATCGGATTGCGCATAGATATCTCCCCTCTTGCCAGATGATAGCCGTGGGGGGCGCGCCGTCCAGTTCAAACACACGCGGGCAAAAGAAAAGGGCGGGAACCTGTCCCGCCCTTCCTCAGTGAAATCTTTGCTGCCTAAAGCTCGTCAATCATCCGGTGCAGCGTGTCCATGCAGGCGCGTGCCAGGTGGCGGCAGCGCTCTGGTGACCAGCCATAGTCCGGGTCAGGCAGGTCCGCGTTGTCCTTGAACGGCATCTCAAGCGTCATTGCCAGGCAGCCATGGGCTTCCGCCACATAATTGGTGCACATGGAAAGGTCGGCTTCGCCAGGCTTGTCTTCGTCATAGCCGTGTTCCTGCTGGAAGTCGGGCGACAGCTTCTCAAGGATATTCTGGAACATTTCGATCAATTCCATCTGCCTGTCCTTCAGGCTTGGGATGCCTTCGAAGCCCGCGATAAAGTTATAAGGCAGGCCCTCGTCGCCGTGCACATCCATGTGGAAGTCACAGCCGGTCTCGGCCATCTTTTCGCGCACCAGATAAACCTCGGGGCTGCGGTCCATGGTCGCGATGTTCCATTCGCGGTTCAGGTTGGCGCCGGCGGCGTTGGTGCGCAGGTGGCCGCGCGCTGATCCGTCCGGATTCATGTTGGGCACAATATAGAAATGAGCCTTTTCCAGAAGCTTGCGAGCCACCGGATTGTCCAAATCCAGCAGGTAATCAAGCGCCCCTTCCATCCACCATTCGGCCATGGTTTCGCCCGGGTGCTGGCGGGCCTGAAGCCAGATTTTCTTGCGCCCTTCAGGTCCGTAGCCAAGCTCGATCAGGTCCATGTCCTGGCCGTCAAGCGTGTGGCCAAGCACACTGGTGCGCACCAGGGGTGACTGGGCCGCGTCGGCAACCAGGTCTGCGTGGCGCTCCTGTGAGTAGGGCGCGAAATAGGAGAAATAGATAAAGTCCTGATCGGGCGTGCATTCCCACGACAGGGTCTCGCCGTCGAAGGCGGTGTCGACCCGGAACCAGCTTTCGCGGTCATAGGACGCGCAGACTTTATAGTCCTTCCAGCCGTCAGTATATGCCGCGCCACCCGCATTTTCGATGGTGAGCTTACACGGCGTGTCTTCAACGCCCGATACGCGGAAATGGAACCACTGATAAAAATCAGACTGGTTGTCCTTACGGATTTTGAGGCGGATATCAGACGCCTCAATGGCTTTGACGACTTCGATATTGCCGCTATCAAACTGGCTGGAAATCAGCATGGGGGATGCTCCCTTATTTTTCTATGGAATGCCCTTCTGTGGATTGCCTACAGGGTCGGCGTTGGGCGGTCAATGCTGATTCCTGTCCGCCCATAAGGAAGGGCAGGGCTGCTGCCCTTGATTTTCCATGACAAGATGGTCCCGTTTTGGTATTATCCTTCCACTGACGCACAGGCGTGAGCGGACTATCCCTGATTACTATTAGGGAAAATTTGGAGGCGTCCCACCGGGCATGGGGGGCGCCTCTATTTTTTGTGCGCTGGCCCCGCGGTCCCGATTGGCAAAAAAGCCAGTCAAACCGGAGTCTAAGCTATTGACAGGGGGGGGTCTCATCATTATGTTCCGCCGCCAATGGATTAGCGGAGTGACGGATTCGTCGTTCCCGCCCTGTGTGCCAAGCGCCGGCTGGCCAGGCAGGGAACAAGTTTTTGCCGGTTTGTAGTGAGACGAACGATGAAAATTCGTAATAGCTTGAAATCTTTGAAGAGCCGTCACCGCGATTGCCGCGTGATTCGCCGCAAAGGCCGCATCTACGTGATCAACAAGACTCAGCGTCGCTTCAAAGCGCGTCAGGGCTAAGCCTCTCGCTCAGCCCAGTCTGGTTTGATCCAGTCTGATTGATTTAGCCGTGCGCTCTGATAGAGTCGCGCGGCTTTCTCATTTGGGGGTAACTATCCGTGTCTTCTAAAGCTGTTCTTTTTGATATTGGTAATGTGTTTGTCCACTGGGACCCGCGCCTTCTGTACCAGAAGCTGATCCCCGAATCGGACGCACTTGAAGCGTTTCTGCGCGATGTGGTGACGCTGGAGTGGCATACTGAGCATGATCGTGGCCGCCCGTTCGCCGAAGGCGTGCGAATTCTGAGCGAACAGCACCCCGAGCATGCAGACCTGATCCGCGCGTTCGATGAGCGCTGGGAAGAAACCATCGGTGACCTGATCCATGGCACCATTGATATTCTCGAACGCCTGACGGACGCGGGCGTCCCCTGCTATGGCCTGACCAATTTCTCGCACGAGAAATGGCCGCCTTTCTGTGCGCAGAATGATTTCACGAAGCACTTTAAAGGCGTGGTGGTCTCAGGCGAAGAGAAGCTGGTGAAGCCCGACCCGCGTATCTTCGAGGTGGCCATCAGCCGCTATGGCCTTCAGCCGGACGCCACAGTCTATATCGATGACCGGATCGACAACGTGCGGGCCGCTGAAGACCAGGGCATGCTGGGGCATCATTTCACCGCGCCCGGGCATCTGGAAGCCGACCTCAAGGCCCGCGGGTACCTCTAAATAAAAAAGCCGGGAACTTGCCCCGGCTTTTTTCGTTCTCATGCTCTTTGATCGTCTTCGCTGTTTGCGAAGCTGGCGGTACGCCACCTGACCGGCGAATCCATTCCTAACGCGAAGGCTAGACTCGCCGATCCAGTCGGCGAGTGACGATTTTCAATTAGCCCAGCTCATTCCCGCTGATCCATGCGATATGCAGCACGTTGGTGGCGCCCGGTGTGCCGAAGGGCACGCCTGCGGTCACCACGATGCGGTCACCAGGGACTACGAGCCCAGCCCTGAGCGCCATGCGCTTGGCTTTGCCGACCATTTCCTCGAACGCGCCCACATCCTTGGTTTTCACCGTATGCAGGCCCCACACGATGGCAAGGCGGCGGGCAACCGCCAGCTTAGGTGTCAGTGTCAGGATCGGGGCGTCCGGGCGCTCCCGCGCGGCCCTGAGCGCCGTGGCGCCGGATGACGTGAAGGTCACGATGGCTTTGGCGTTCACTGTGCGCGCAACCTGCCGGGCAGCTGCCGTGATGGCGTCTTCCGTGGTGGCGTTCGGGTTGGTGCGTTCTTCTGACCCGCTGAGGAAATAGGTGGGTTCATGCTCCACGCGCGATGCCACGCGGTCCATCACCTGTACGGCCTCAATTGGGAAGTCACCCACGGCAGATTCGGCCGACAGCATCACAGCGTCAGCGCCATCGAGTACAGCCGTGGCCACGTCTGACACTTCTGCACGCGTCGGCACCGGGGATTTGATCATGCTCTCCAGCATCTGGGTCGCGACCACCACCGGCTTGCCGGCGTGGCGTGCCTTGCGCACGATCTGCTTCTGGATGCCCGGTACGTTCTCAACTGGTTCTTCAACGCCCAAGTCGCCGCGCGCAACCATCACACCGTCCGCCAGCTCGATAATCTCGTCCAGCGCCTCAACGGCGGCAGGTTTTTCGATCTTGGCCATCACGGCCGCCTTCTTGCCCACCAGCTTCTTGGCTTCGGCCACGTCCGCGGCGCGCTGCACGAAGGAAAGCGCGACCCAGTCCACACCGCACTGCAGCGCAAAGGTGAGGTCCTTGCGGTCCTTGGCCGTGAGCGCCGCCAGTGGCAGCACCGCGTTCGGCACATTCACGCCTTTGCGGTCAGACAGTACACCCCCCACGATCACGCGGGTGCGGGCGCGGCTTTCTTCCACGGCTTCCACTTCAAGGCGGATCTTGCCGTCATCCAGAAGGATATTGGTGCCAACATCAAGGGCGGCGAAAATTTCTTTGTGCGGCAGGTATACACGCTCGCTGGTGCCGGGCTGGTCCAGAAGGTCCAGCTTGAAGGGTTGGCCTTCCTTCAGCGTGATCTTGCCGTCCTCAAACAGGCCGATGCGAAGTTTCGGGCCCTGCAGGTCAGCGAGAATAGCGATGGGGTGATTGAGCTCACGCTCAACCGCGCGAATGGTGTGCACCAGCGCTTCTTTGTCTTTGTGTTCGCCGTGGCTCATGTTCAGGCGGAACACGTCAACGCCAGCCAGGAACAGCTGCTTGATGCGTTCATGACTGCTGCTGGCGGGCCCCAGGGTTGCGACAATACGGGTTTTGCGTTGTCGGCGGATGGAGATTTGTTCGGAACTCATTTTGCCTCCCGGGCAGGAGCATCGGGCGTGAAGCTTGGGGCGGCAGCTTGCCGTGCTCGGTGTTTATTGACTTGTATGTTCAGATCGTTACTTTTCGGCGCACATGCTGCTTGATCGCAAGGTCAAGGTCCAGCCTTTTGTCGGGCTGTCCCCGAAAATTCATATGCGAACGTTGGTGTATCTCATGACTGCTTTCCCTGTCCAGCCAGAAATCCTAAACCCCGAGGCCCGGACAGGCCTTATCATTCTGTGTGACCATGCCAGCAATCATGTACCCGAAGGTTTCGACAACCTGGGGCTGGAAGACGAGGTGTTCAGCCAGCATGTGGCTTATGATTTGGGCGCTGCGGTCGTGACCCGCAAGATGTGCGAGCTGATGGGCGGGGCCGCTGTGCTGGCACCTGTTTCGCGCCTGCTGATTGACTGCAACCGCGAGCCCGACAGCGAGACGTTGGTGCCGCGTGTCAGCGACGGTATTATGGTGCCGGCGAACCAGGACGTGACGCCAAGTGCTGTTGAGGCCCGCAAGCGGGACTATTATACGCCGTTCCATGACGCCTGCGCACAGCTTGTTGAGGCGCACCTGGATGCCGGCATTGTGCCGTTGATCGCGGGCATGCACAGCTTCACGCCTGAGATGAACGGCGAGAAACGGCCCTGGCATGCGGGCTTTCTGTGGAACAAGGACCCGCGCCTCGCACAGGCCATGATCGGCCTGATGGAGCGGGAGACTGATCTGGTGGTGGGCGATAACCAGCCTTATTCCGGACAGCATCTTTATTACACTATGCAGCGTCACGGTGCAGACCACGGCCTGCCGCAAACCACCATCGAGATCCGGCAGGATCTGTTGGAAAAACCAAGCATGGTGGACGAATGGGCGGCGCTGATGGCGGACCTTCTAGACGAATGCATGGGCCGGGAAGACCTGACAACACGACAATTCTATCCGTAAGGAGAACAACCATGACAGACGAGAAAACTACCGAGATTGAAGCCGCCGTATTTCGCCGCCTGATCCAGCATTTCCAGGAGCGCACAGATGTGCAGAACATCGACCTGATGGGCTACAGCGGCTTCTGCCGCAACTGCCTGTATAAATGGTACGCTGAAGAAGCGGGCGAGCTGGGTGTGGAGGTTTCCAAGGAAGAAGCGCAGGAACGCATCTACGGCATGCCCTACGCTGACTATAAAGAAAAATATCAGACACCGGCGACGGACGAGCAGCTGCGCCGCATGGAAATCAGCGTTGCCAAAAACAAGCTGGCGAAGGCGAAAGACTAAAACGCAGCCACGCGTAGAAACACGATTGAACGGCAGCACGGCTAAGGCTAAAGTGCGCGCCGAATCCAAGGCCCCGGAAAACGGGCCAGAACAACATTCAGGGAGTTGAGCCACATGGTACAGGCTGGCGGAGTAGCAGGCGAACAATTGCGGTCTTTCATTGAGCGTATCGAACGTCTGGAAGAAGAGAAAAAAGGCATCGCGGAAGACATCAAGGAAGTTTACGCAGGCGCCAAGGCTGTTGGGTTCGACACCAAGGTGATGCGCAAGGTGATCGCGATCCGCAAGATGGACCAGGCCGACCGGCAGGAGCAGGAAGCACTTCTGGACGTTTACCTGCACGCCATCGAAGGCGGGCAGATGCCTGAGGCCGCCCCAGCTGCACCGGGCGACGCCGACGACGAATAGGCCAAGACGGCCGTAGCCGACATTGACCAAAATATAGAAAAGGGCGCTGGTTTCAGCGCCTTTTGTTTTGGGGGTACGCTATTCGGCTGGCGTGGCGGCGACCAGTTCAGCATGCCTTGCCATCACCTTTTGCCAGATGGGGCCAAGGTCCCTGATCTCAAGGCCGAATGTGGTTTCAAGGATGGTGCGATACTCATCCAGGCTATCGATCATGCGTTTACTGCTGCCACCTGCGCGAATGGTCTTGAGGACACGCCCACGCAAGACTTCCAGTCTGTCAGGGAAGTGGCGCTGGCATACGGCGTTTTGTACAAAGACCGACTCTGGCGCACTTTGCAGATAGCGGCATTTTTCGGCCAGCAAGTGCGGGTCTGCCTCTTCTTCCGTGAAATCAAAAGAGGCAGCTGCGCCATCCGGGTGATTGTGCAGCCGCCACCAGCGTTGATCGATCTTCTCAAGCCTGAACCGCCAGTGACGCTGTTGGAACGTGCCTTCCTTTAGCATCGTTGGTTCCACCATGCCGTCCCCGAAGCCCACGTCGGCCAGATAGCGCTCACCTTCAAGGTCCACGAGAAGCGCCAGATGGTTGCCGACCATCTGGTCTCCCATTTCGGCACGCCGGACACCGGCTGCCACGCGTTTCACGGAAAAGCCGATTTCACCCAGCGCCCAGCCCATGAGGCCATTCATTTCATAGCACCAGCCGCCGCGGCGCCCGCCCACAATCTTGTCATAGGCATCTTTCACCTCAATCCCTGTGGGCGTGCCCGCCTGGACATCGAGATTTTCGTAGGCGAGGGTGTCGCTATGCAGGCGGTGGACCGCACGCAGCGTCTCAAGGGTAACGTTGGGTGTTCCGGTAAAGCCGATGCGCTTCAGATAGGCTTCCAGCTGCATTCCAATCGCCCTGTATTGTTGGTCCTTAGGAAAAACTACATAGACAAGGCCTGAAATGAAAGGCAATCTGAAACTCTATTGGGGGGCCAGTTTGAAAGGCGGGTTTCAGTTCCGTGTCTATTCCTCCGTTCCACCAAGATTTCCTGACCTATTATCGTGGCCTGATGGCAGAGGCCGGGGGACAGGTGCCGAAACGGTCAGATGTTCGCCCCAGTGACATGAAAACCATGCTACCTTGGGTGGTGATGGGGGAACGCTCAGGACCTAGGCAGATGATACCGACAGTGATTGGCAGCGCGATAGACGAAGTGCTGCACGCCAGCTTCACCGGCATTAACCTGTTTGACTTCCTGCCGGAAGAGATCGCCGTAAGGCTGGATGCCTATTATTCCAATATCACGGATACGCCCTGTGGCGGCTATGTGGAACGCACGCTGGCAAGCGACAGCGGCCTGCTCAAGGGCTATCAGACGACCCTGTTTCCGCTTGTGGGGGCAGAAGGCAAGGTTGATCGCTTGATCGGCATTGTATCGGTGATGAAAACAGACCCCTTGATGGATCACTTCGGCAAACCGCGGGACGTCCAGACGGTTGCCATCACCAAGGAAGAATATATCGACATTGGTTTCGGGATACCCGCAAGCGTTTGAACGCGGCGGCCTGTCGCGGTAAAATAGCCCATGTTCAATGACCGGACAGAAGCTGGTAGGCAGTTGGCTGAGCGCCTGCAAGCGTTTGCGGGCCAAGACGCCCTTGTGATTGCACTGCCGCGCGGCGGTGTGCCGGTTGCGGTGGAAGTTGCAAAAGCCCTTGAGGCACCGCTCGATATCCTGCAGGTACGAAAGATTGGCGCGCCCGGCCAGCCCGAGCTGGCGGCCGCCGCCATCGCGGAAGGCAACCCGCCCCATATGGTAAGAAACCGCGAGATCATTACTTTTTTCGATGTTTCAGAAGCTTATCTGGAAACCACGGCTGCCGATATGCTCGCCGCTATGGCGGGTCGGCGCGCTGAGATGGGGGCGGGTGATGGCCCCGTGGACCTGCATGGCCGACCAGTGATCCTGGTGGATGACGGAATTGCCACAGGTGCCACGGCCAAAGCAGCAATCACAGCGATCCGAGCAGGCGGCGCGATGCGGATCTGCCTGGCTGTTCCGGTGGCGCCGCCAGAGACCATAATTGACATGCGCCGTCTGGTGGACGATGTCGTATGCTTGGAAACGCCAGAGTATTTCCGTGCGGTAGGGGCCCATTACTGTAACTTCGGTCAGGTCAGCACGGCAGAAGTCGCGGCGATACTGCAGAAAAATAGGGTATCGCCCTCGTCCGGGCGGTAAAGAAAAGGCTAGACACAGCGCGTGGCCCTTGCCATCTTTCGGTTGCTGGGGAAATTTCAACGTGTGGTCGGGTTATGAATTTGAGTGAGCTTTCTCCGGTCCATCAAACCTTGATGGCTTACTACCGCCTGCTGATGGCGGATGAAGGCGGCATCCCATACCGCAGGAAATTCAATCCCATTGAGATCAAGACAATTTTGCCCAAGATGGTGTTGATCGAGCATTCGGCTCCGCGCAAGGCTGTGCCCCGTATTGTTGGCAGCGCCGTCGACGAATTTCTGCAGGCCAGCTACACGGGCCATAACCTATATGATTTGTGGGATGACGCGCACGGTGATGTGATGGAGGCTTTCTATGGCACCATCATGAAACATCCTTGCGGTGGCTGGACCCAGCGGACGGTGAAGACCCATTATGGCATTGTCCATTCCTATGACATTCTGCTGTTACCGTTTCGGAACAGGGATGGAGACATAACCCTGACCATGGGTACTTTCGCCATGCAGGGGGCGGTTAAGACAGAACTTCGCTTTGGCCAGCCCGAGAATGTCGAGCTGCTCACGGTCAATGACCAGAAATATCTTGATATCGGGTTCGGTGTGCCCGAACCGTCAGCCGAAAGGGCCGAAGGCGCGGCTGGTCAAGCGCGGGTGTGATCTTCAAAGTGCCTGAGCTTTTCAGGCAGGTAGGCGTCGGCCATGGTGACATCTTGAGGACGCCCGGTGGTTAACAGCCGGATATGGCCAGAACCACTTTCTTGAAATTCCGCATGCCGCGCCAGATAATCCTTGAGCGATTTTGCAACGATTTCTGGTTGGGACAGAAGTTCGGTTGTGGCCGGTAGCGCCCTGCGGAAATAGTCCCGCACCAGCGGAAAGTGGGTGCAACCCAGAACCGCGGCGTCGGGCGCGGGTACATCCGCCAGCACTTCACCCACAAATCCGTCGATCAGGCCGCGCATGGGCGCGTCGCCCGCACCGCCTTCAATGGCGTCTACAAGGCCGGGGCAGGCTTTCTGCACCAGGGCTACGTGCGGGGCGCGTTTGTTCACTTCATCAAGGTATGAGCCGCTTTCCACCGTCTTCCTTGTGGCAAACAGCAGGATAGACCGGTCCTTGGGCTTGCCGCCGTTCGGGTGTTCCTGGCTCCAGGGTACGCCAGTGAGGGCCTCGACCATGGGCACAAGCACGCCAAGGACACGTTTGTTCGGGTAGGCTTTCGGCAGCCAGTCCTGCTGCAGGGTCCTGAGGGCGATGGCGGCGGCTGTGTTGCAGGCCAGAACCACCAGGTCGCATCCCGCGCCGAACAGGGTTTCAACGCACTGGCGGGTCATATCCACGATCTGTTCGTTTGACCGGTGGCCATAGGGCGCGTTGGCATGGTCACCCAGATACAGGAAATCCTGTTCCGGCATGGCTTCGTGCAATGCTTCCAGGATGGTAAGCCCGCCGGAGCCAGAATCAAAAACGCCAATCATCAGTGCGTGCGCCCTTTACTTAAGTGTCGAGACCATATTCCGCTACTTTTCGATACAGCGTTGACCGGCCAATGCCAAGCCTTCGTGCAACTTCCGCCATCTTGCCGTCGTATCGTTCCAGCGCCTTGCGGATGATGTCGGCTTCCAGTTCGTTAAACTGCCTGATGTGGCCGTCGCTGCTTTCGAGCGCCAACAGCATGCTGTCGCCTAATGGCGTTTGTATGGCGGCAGGGGGGGCTGCGTGAACCGTTGGCTGAACGGGCAGGGTGCCAGCCACAGGCTGCAGGTGCGGGAAGTCTGAGGGCGTCAGCATATCGCCGTCCGACAGGATCACGGCACGGAACAGGGCGTTTTGCAGCTGCCGGATGTTGCCCGGCCAGTCGTAGTTCTCGAGAAGCCTGAGGGCGTCCATCGATACCTGCTTGCGCGCCATGTCTTCCATGGCGGCAATCTGGTCAAGGAAGTGTTCTGTCAGGGCCGGGATGTCGGTTTTGCGGTCCCTCAGCGGCGGCAGGTGAATGGGATAGACATTCAGACGGTAAAACAGGTCTTCCCGGAAGGCACCCGCGGCGACACGTTCCGCCAGGTTTCGATTCGTTGCCGAAATAATCCTGATATCAACCTTGATGGACTGCCGTCCACCGACCGGATCGATCTCCTTTTCCTGAATGGCGCGCAACAGTTTCACCTGTACATCCAGTGGCAGCTCGCCCACTTCATCCAGAAACAGGGTGCCGCCATCGGCCTCCTGAAATTTACCGATGCGTTTCTCGGTCGCACCGGTGAAGGCGCCCTTCTCGTGGCCGAACAGGATGCTTTCCACCAGATTTTCCGGGATGGCGCCACAGTTGACGGCCACGAAGGGCGTGCCAGAGCGGTCGCTGGCGTCATGGATGGCGTTGGCGAAGACTTCCTTGCCCACACCACTTTCGCCTTCGATCAGTACCGGGATAATGGCCTTGGCGGCCTTCTTCGCCAGATCCGTCGCCCGCTGCATGCTTTCGGATGTCCCGACAAGGGACTGGAAGCCGACACCAGTGGCGTGGCCGGCCATCTGGTCGCGCATGGGGCCAATCTCGCCCACCAGCGAGCTGGTCTTCAGTGCCGCCTCGATTGCCGTGCGGATGCGTTCGGCGCTGGCGGGCTTGACGATAAAATCGTTGGCGCCCGCGCGCATGGCGTCCACCACGGTGGTGATGGAACTGTGGGCTGTCAGCATCACAACGGGCAGTGCCGGGAATTTGGGGCGGATGGCATTCAGGACCTCAATGCCGTCCATGCCGGGCATGACAAGGTCGAGGAGCACAACATCTATTTTGGGGGCGGCGCGGTTCATCAGTCGGTCAATGGCTTCCTGGCCGCTCATACATTTTTCGGCGATGAAATCCGCACGCGTCACGATGCCTTCCAGCAAAGTGATCTGGGTGATTTCATCTTCAACAATGAGAACGCGTTCGCTTGCCACTTTATGCCCCTGCCGCCGAATCAAACTGTATCATTTCAGGACACTTGTTAACAAAGTGGTAAACATAAAATTTTAGCGATCCACCGGAAAAGAAGAAATAATGTTGCTCAAAGATGCATTTGCGCTACCCTTCCGTTTCAAGGCTCTGGCAGCTCATAGGGGCAAACCAGAATAATAAGTTGGGGCCGTAAACACATGAACAGCATCAAGCGGCGCCGGACGAGAGCCTGACGCCAGCTAGGAGAAGGTGATGAGAAATAGTGGGCTATTTGAAGAGGCTTCGACGCAGTCTGGCGTCAGGCTCTCGCTGGCCCATAGGGTTGGGCCGAAAAGGCAGGTTTCTGTGGCCAAATTGCTCGCCGATGCTTCTGCATCGACTGTGCTTTTGGCCTTCGAACCCTGTGCTTTTCGTTCCCAACGACGCTGATGCTTTTCATGTGTTTACGGCCTGAGTGCCGAAGTGCCTGTTTTGTTGTCTTTAAAAAGTTCAGGGAGAACTGCTTATGAAACTGGCGGTCCTTCGGGAGCGGCGAGACGCGGAGAAGCGCGTTGCGGCCAGCCCGGAAACAGTCAAGAAACTGATGGGCCTCGGGTTCGAGGTCATCATCGAGGCAGGTGCCGGGGAAGGCGCCTCCATTCCAGATAAACAGTTTGAGGAAGCCGGTGCGACCATCGCCACGGACCTGAAGGCTGCGGTGAAGGATGCCGATATCATCTTTTCCGTGCAGGGGCTTGAAGCGGCAGATGCCAAGCACGCCAAAAAGGGTGCGGCCCAGCTTGCGGTGCTGAACCCCTTCGTTGAGCGTGACCGGATCGACGCATACGCCAGCGCGGGCCTGATGGCCTTCGCCATGGAGTTCGTGCCGCGGATCACGCGGGCGCAGTCGATGGACGTCTTGTCTTCCCAGTCGAACCTCGCGGGCTACAAGGCAGTGCTGGACGGCGCTGCTGAATTTGGCCGGGCCTTTCCCATGATGATGACCGCAGCCGGTACTGTGCCGCCTGCGCGCGTCATGGTGATGGGTGCAGGTGTTGCAGGCCTTCAGGCCATCGCAACGGCCAAGCGCCTTGGTGCGATTGTCAGCGCCACAGACGTACGCCCTGCCGCCAAGGAACAGGTTGAAA
Source organism: Kordiimonas lacus (assembly GCF_001550055.1). GTDB lineage: Bacteria > Pseudomonadota > Alphaproteobacteria > Sphingomonadales > Kordiimonadaceae > Kordiimonas > Kordiimonas lacus. The sequence continues at coordinate 473,428 of NZ_LRUA01000003.1, read as the reverse complement.
GCCTGGGCGGCAAGTTCGTGATGGTGGAAGACGAAGAAACCGCAGCGGCTGAAACCTCAGGCGGCTACGCCAAGGAAATGTCTGACGAATATAAGGCCAAGCAGGCGGCGCTGATTGCCGAAACGCTGGCCAAGCAGGACATGGCCATCACCACAGCCCTGATCCCGGGACGCCCGGCGCCGAAGCTGATCACCGAAGACATGGTGAAAAGCATGAAGCCCGGCAGCGTGATTGTGGATCTGGCTGTCGAGATGGGCGGCAACTGCGAGCTTTCCAAGCCCGGCGAGGTGGTTGAGGTGCATGGCGTCAAGATCGTCGGACACAGGAATGTGCCGTCACGCCTGGCGGCGGATGCCTCCGCGCTTTATGCCCGTAACCTGGTTCATTTCATTACACCCATGGTGAAAGAAGGCGAACTTGCCTTCGACTTCGAGGATGAAGTTATCCGCGAGTCACTCGTCACCAAAGACGGCGCTGTTGTCAACGAGCGCCTCAAGGGGGAGAAATAAGATGCATGACATCATTGTAAATCCGTTTATCCAGCAATTCTCCGTTTTCCTGCTGGCGATCTTCATTGGCTATTATGTGGTGTGGTCGGTGACACCTGCCCTCCATACGCCGCTGATGAGCGTGACCAACGCCATCTCAAGCGTGATCATCGTGGGCGCGCTGATTGCCGCCGGGCCTGAGGGCATGTCCATGTCCAAGATTTTGGGCGCGATCGCCATCGGGCTGGCTGCTGTCAATATCTTTGGCGGTTTCGCGGTCACGGCGCGTATGCTGTCCATGTACAAGAAAAAGAAATAGGGGGCCGGGCATATGACGCAAATGCATGCGGACCTCACAGCCGTTGCCTACCTGGTGGCTGCTGTTCTTTTCATCCTTTCCCTTCGCGGGCTCTCGTCACCTGAGACCAGCCGCAAGGGCAATATTTTCGGTATCATCGGCATGATCATCGCGGTGGTCACCACGGTGATGAACCCGGAGATTGTCTCCTATGACTGGATCATTGGTGCGATTGTTGTGGGCGGGGCCATTGGCTTCGTGATTGCCCGCAAGATCGCCATGACCCAGATGCCGCAGCTTGTGGCGGCGTTCCACAGCCTTGTGGGCCTCGCCGCCGTCTTGGTTGCGGCCAGCGCCTTCCTGCACCCGACATCCTTCGGGATCGCGGACGCCATGGGCCACATCCACACCGCTTCGAAGATTGAGATGAGCCTCGGCATCGCCATTGGCGCCATCACCTTCTCGGGCTCCGTGATCGCGTTTGCGAAGCTGAACGGGAATATGTCCGGTGCGCCGATCATGCTGCCGGCACGGCACGTCATCAACATCCTTCTGGGTGTCGGCATTGTGGGCGGCATCGCCATGTTCGTGGTGGACCAGGACTTTGAGATCGCGGGCGTGCACATCTTCTGGATACTCACGGCCCTCAGCTTCATCATCGGCTTCCTCTTGATCATCCCGATCGGCGGCGCGGACATGCCCGTGGTCGTTTCCATGCTGAACAGCTACTCGGGCTGGGCAGCAGCAGGCATCGGTTTCACACTGGCCAATACGGCGCTGATCGTGACCGGCGCGCTGGTGGGCTCCTCCGGTGCGATCCTTTCCTACATCATGTGTAAAGGCATGAACCGGTCGTTCATCAGTGTGATCCTGGGCGGTTTCGGTGGCGACGGCGGCCCAGCTGCTGTGGGGGCTGCTGAAACGCGGCCTGTCAAACAGGGCAGTGCAGATGATGCAGCCTTCATCATGAAGAATGCCTCCAAGGTGATTATCGTGCCGGGCTACGGCATGGCGGTGGCCCAGGCCCAGCATGCGCTGAAGGAAATGGGCGACATGCTGAAGAAAGAGGGCGTCGAGGTGAAATACGCCATTCACCCGGTCGCGGGCAGGATGCCGGGGCATATGAATGTGCTGCTGGCTGAAGCAAACGTGCCGTATGACGAGGTATTCGAGCTTGAAGACATCAACAGCGAATTCTCGCAGGCTGACGTGGCCTTCGTGATCGGCGCAAACGATGTCACCAACCCGGCCGCCAAGACGGACCCACAAAGCCCGATCTTCGGCATGCCGATCCTGGACGTTGAGAAGGCAGGCACTGTGCTGTTCATCAAACGCTCCATGGGCAGTGGCTACGCCGGCGTGGAAAACGAGCTGTTCTTCCGCGACAACACCATGATGCTCTTCTCGGACGCCAAGAAGATGGTGGAAGAAATCGTCAAGGGCTTCCATTAGACGCCTATGGCAGGTTAAAACAGAAGCCGTCCCCTCAACAGGGGGCGGCTTTTGTCGTTCAGGCGGGGTTCAGTGACGGCACCCTATGATGCACCTGAGGTTGAGAAGAAAGGGTTTAGCATGAGACATCTGATACTTGCGGCAGCATTGGGTGCGGCATTGATGGTGCCAGCGGCAGCAGCACAGGCCGACGTGACGGTCAGTTTCACCGATCGGCTTGAGGCCAAGATGGACCGCATCAACGCCATTGACGGCAGGCGCGAAGAGGCCTTCCGTGAATTCCGTACCGAGGGCACCCGTGGTGGCCTGCCACCGAATGCGCGCCTGAACGCCAGCCTTTTCGCGGGCACAGAATGGGCCAACGAACGCCTGTTCCCCGACATCAAGGATTATAATGTCCCGGCGCTGTTTCAAGCGATGATGGAGCGCGGCATCAAGGCCGCCGACCCGGATTTTGACGGTACGGTGACGGTGAAAATCAAGAAGCTGCAGATTGAGGCCTTCTCGCTTGCCGGGCTTCGGGGCCGGAACACCCAGGCAGCAGGGGATGTGACTGTGCTGGACGCAGATGGCAACATGGTGGCCCAGCATTATATCTGGGCATCCATTGTACCGGCCTATACCGCCAGCCGCAGCTATACAGGGCCGGACTATGCCTATCGCAAGGCCGCAACCACCACGCGGGTAGGGCCCATTGCGGCCGAGTTCACCCAGAAGGCGCTGGGGAAGCTGTACCCGGATTATGACGCGCCGGGCCTGGTGATTGTGGACCGCTAGGCCGACAGAAAACCGACAAGACAAAAAAAGAAAGCCGCTCCGGTTCGGGGCGGCTTTTTTGGCTCGGCCAAAAGGAAATTCAGGAAAGTTAGGGGCGGGCAGCCACAGGAGAAGTTAGGGCCAATCATGGGGCCGCCCGCCAAGGGAATGCGCCGCTGTCAGGGCCGACGCAAAAGGGACGGGGCATCCGGGTCCGTCCCTGTGGGAACCTTATCCCATACATGCAATTAATAATCAATCGCAAAATAACAATTCTTCAAATTATGGAAAATGTTTTGGGTGCTGATGGCGCGAAAGGCTTGTAAATCGTGGAATTCCAGGCTTCGCAAGGGACGGAAGAATCTTTGCAACAGGTCTGAAAATACCACTGACTGGTCGGACGGGCACCCCAATGGGTTGTGTAATGCAAACCTAAACGTTGATATCCATGGCGCGGCTTGTGCGTTATCCTTGCATCCGGGGGCAGAAGGGAAACACCCATGGACGTCCGGCGTTTTGTACGGCCGATCTTTATCGCCATGTTCTTGTGCATGGTGGGGTATTTCGCGCTTGCCGGCTTCCTTGCGTACCAGCAGGACAAAACCTCCATCGCGGCGGAACGCCAGAAAATCCAGTCTATCATGCAGCAGTATCTGCGCCGGCTTGAATTGCTGGCGGAAGACAATGCCTGGTGGGACGCAGCCGTTCAGAATGTGGTGCAGGACTATGACGAGCGCTGGGTGAAGGAATCCATCGCGGACACTACCTATACCTATAGTTTCGTGGTGGGTGTCCTGGTTATGCGGCCCGACGGCACGGCGATTTATAGCCGGGTGACCGAAGGCCTTCCGGGCGCGCCTGCGCTGTTGGATGCGGGGCTCGCGGATGCCATCCGGTCGATGAAGCTGCCGGGCATTGACGAGCCAGAGAGCGTCAGCGGTTATATGGTGGTCGATGGGCGGCTGTTTGCTTATGGCGCCAGCATGGTGACCACGGCGCTTGGCTTGGAATCGGCAGTGACACCAGCCTTTTTTGATGAGCCCCGTCCATCCCTGGTTTTCGTGTCCGAGATCACCCCCGCGATCATCAGCGAGATGGAGAGAGAATATTCCCTGGCTGGTATTGTGTTTCAAACCATACCGCCGGATGGGCAGGAATATATAAGCCTTGAAGCTGTGTCTGGTGGGGCGCCCGCCGGGTATCTGTCGTGGGACGTAACGCGTGCGGGCCGTGATATGCTGATGACCCTGGTGTGGCCGACCCTTCTAATGCTGGTGATCATTGCCTTCTTCATCCGCAGTTTCCTGAAGCGCGTGCGTGTGGTGGTGGAAAAGGTGGAAGCCGCGGACAAGGCCAAGTCAGACTTCCTGGCATCCACCAGCCACGAAATCCGTACGCCCCTGAATGCCATCCTTGGCTTTTCCGAAATGCTGCAGATGGAGATCTTCGGCAAGATCGAAGGTGAAAAGAACAAGCAATATATCCAGTTGATCCGCGACAGCGGTACGCACCTTTTGTCTGTTATCAACGACATATTGGATATGTCGAAGCTGGAGGCTGGCCATTTCGATATCCATCTTGAGAAGCTGGATATCCATGAGCTGGTTGAATCCAGCTGCGAACTCGTTCAGTCACTGGCGCAGGAAAAGCATATCGCCGTCACCTGTGAAGTGCCGGAAACCCCGGTTTATACAGACAGGCGGGTGGCACGGCAGGTGATGCTGAATGTGCTGTCAAATGCGGTGAAATTCTCGCCGGAGGGCAGCGCGGTCGAGCTTTCCGGCAAACCGAATGGCCGCTGGTATGCCGTGACCGTGAAGGATAACGGCGTCGGCATGACCGAAGAGCATCTTGAAAAGGCGCTTGAGCTGTTTGGCCAGGTAAGGGGCGGCGTGCACACTAGGCACGCAGGGACGGGGCTTGGCCTGCCGCTTGTGGTGCGCTTCATGGCGCTGATTGGTGGCGGTTTCGATATCCAGTCCGAAAAGGGCGTGGGTACAGAAATCACGCTAACCTTCCCGATGCAGGATCCTGCGGCTAACGCCTGAGCAAAAAGGCGGCCAAAAGTTTCCTGATTTATAAACCTTTTGGAAAGAGACTGCGCCTAGACTGCCTGCGGGGTGGTTCAGGGCGATCGTGCCTGGACCTATGACGTGACTGGGGAATCTGTGGGCATATTTGGGTCGTTTGCCAGAGCATTTGTGCTGCTTGTAACTGTGTTGCAGGCCCCTTCTGCCGTGGCAGAAGGTGGCAAGCTGACGCTTCTCTATAGTGATCTGGCGCCCTATGTCACGGCATCGTCAAAAGGTGCGCAAGGCTTTCTTGCTGATCACCTGGAAGCCGCAGCGGGTGCCGCAGGTGTTCAATTGGACTGGAGCTATATGCCCTGGGAAAACCAGATGCCACTGCTGAGGCGCGCGCCTGGAAACGTTTGTGCGGCAGCCTTGTTCGATACGCCGGCGAGGCGCGAATTCCTGGTGTTTACCGAAGCCATCGGCAAAGACTATGGTATGGCCGTCGTGGTGCGGAAAACAGATGACAGGATTTCCGGCCACACCTCCCTTGCAAGCTTGCTGGATGACCCGCGCCTGAAGGGTGTGGTGCAGGTGGAAACCTCCTATGGGCCATTTGTGGATCCCCTTCTGGAAGGGCGTGATTTGCTGGTGTCTTCGGGGTCTACCCCGCGCGTGCTCCGTGACCTGGCTGAAGGCACAGGCGACTATCTCGTGGTTTCCGGCCCGACGGTTGAGTTCCTGATTCCACAATATGGGCTTGAGGGCCAGCTTGAGATTCTGACAGACCTTACAGACATGCAGGATGACATTTTCTTCTACATCGGCTGCACCATAACAACGGACGCCAAGGTCCTGACCCGCCTGAATCGTGAACTGCGCCGCATGGGCCCTGTCTGCCCAGACGGGCCTTGCCGGTAAACACCCCGGAAGCCTGTCCCCTGGCGAGCATCAATGAAGCCACACCACCGGGGAACAATCCACAATAGGACAAGGCTGGCGGCGAGGACGCCTCCGCCGGTGATATCGATATTGGTCATCGCTGCTCCCTTAGGATAATTGGACAATGTTGGAAAAACCTTACTGAATCGACCAAAATCTGGAAGATTGTTGGCGCGGGCCGCTGCAACCTGTATAGGAAAACGGGTCAGGGTAAGGATCAGACGTGACAGAACAGGCAACCATTATCGATTTTCTGGGTGCCAGCCTTCGGGGGCTGGAAGCTTCAGGTCGCGCTATTTTGAGCCCCAATGAGCAAAAGCTGGCCGATGAGATCGCCGACGCGCTGGACCGCGAACTTGAAGACATGGTCAGCCAGCTTGAATCTGTCGCTTCCTGCCAGCAGGAAGAAGACCTTGAGGATGATACGCCCGAGGAGGAGCTGCCACCTTTCGCAGCCTTCTGCGCCGGCTTGCGCCGTATTGGCACCACGCTTTTGCCGCACCTTGTGCGCGAATTTGTGAGGTTGTGCGAGGATCGGGATGTCCCAACAGGGCCTTTCCGCTGGATTATCCAGGCGCGGGCGGATGCGTTCGTGGCCTACCTGCTGCAACTGGCACAGGTGCACGGCCTGGCGTTCGACGACAGCCTGACAAAGGTGGGCCGGACAGAACAGATTGCGCTTGCAAACCTGGGGGCGGACCTCCGTGTGGCCATGCAACGCGAACTTGAGGACCTTGACTAAAGTCGTATAAAGCGTTCAGCAATTGTTCAGACACGCCCTGATAGGGTAGCCGTGAAATGAGACGAAAGGTGAGACAGAAAATGAAACAAAAATCCCTGTTCTCAGCGGCAATGGTAGCAGTACTCGCGTTTTCTTTTGGCATGACATCCGCGGATGACGATAGCGGCGACGAAAAAGAAATGACGCGTGGTGAGAAGCGCCTTGAGCGCATTATGGAAAAATATGAGCCCACGGGCGAAACACGTCACTGTGTGCCGCTCCGCTATCTGAGGGATTCGCAGATCATCGATGACCAGACCATCTTTTTCAGCGGTTTGGGCAAGCGGGCCTATATGAACAGGATGCCGCACCGCTGTGGCAGTCTGGCGCGGGAAGAGCGCTTCATGTACAGCACATCGATCTCCCAGCTTTGCAAGTCGGAGATCATCACGGTGCTCGATAGCTTCGGCCGTCAATGGGGCAGCTGTGGCCTTGGCGAATTCGAGGAATGGCAGAAGAAGCCGAAAGACGATAAAGCCGAAAAAGGCGATAATTGATCGAGTCGTAAAACGCATGCTTTAAGCGAAAGTTTAGGAATTCCGGGGGCTCCAGGCCCCCGTTTTTGCGTTTTGTCGCATGCTCATGGCGTCCCGTCGCATTCAAATTCCGCATTATAATATAACGGGTCATACCGTGTCGTAACGAAATAAATGGATACGACGCGAGGAAACCCGATCCATGAAACTCACAGAGAAAAGCCTGAAGAATCCGGCGGCGGTTATTGTAATTGCCGCCATGGCGCTTGTGCTTGGCGCCGTCATGCTGACCAAGCTGCCAGTGCAGCTGTTCCCAGCGATAGAACGCCCCCAATTGGCCGTGCAGGTCTTCTGGCGCGGCGCCAGCCCGTCTGAAATCGAATCGGAAATCATCGAGCCCGTTGAGGAAGTCATGCAGGGCATCCCTGGGCTTGAGGAAATGCGTACATTCTCGAACAATAGCTTCGGTTTTGTGTCGCTGGAGTTCGCGCTTGAATCAGACATGGACCGCACGCTGATTGACGTGATCAGCCGCATCAACCGCTTGCCGCCCCTGCCAGCCGACGCAGACCGGCCGCGCATTCTGATGAACGGTGGCAACCCCACAGGCGAGACACTGATTTACCTGTTCACCCAGTTCCGTGAGGGCAGCGCCCTGCCGCAGGACCAATATGTCAACTTCATCCAGGATGAAGTGGTACCACAGCTTGAAAGCGTTGAAGGTGTGGCGGATATCTCTGTGGAAGCGGGTGCCGGTTTCGGCGAAGAGCTCCGCATTGAGTTTGACGCAATCCGCGCCGCAGAACTGGGCATCGATCTGAATGCGATCGCCCGCCTTGTTGGCCGCACGGTCGACAGCTCAGGCGGGTTCCTTGAAGTCGGTCGCCGCCGTTATATGCTGAATTTCCAGGGCCGTTATGAGCCTGAAGAACTGCGCGCGCAGATCCTGGATTGGCGTGATGGCCGTCCGATCACCCTTGGTGATATCGCCACCGTGGAAGTGGGGCCACCAGACGCCCAGCAGGTTGTGTACCAGAACGGTAACCCGGCAGTGGGCATGCGCGTGATCCGTGAAAGCGGCGCCAATGTACTGGCCACCATCGATCGCCTGACCGAAAAGCTGGACGAGATGAACAGCGGCATGCTGGCCCGCAACGGCATTGCGATTGAAAAATCCTTTGACCCGTCTGTCTTTATCAAGCGGGCGATAAACCTCCTTTCCACCAATCTTGTGATCGGTATCATGCTGGCGGTGGGTGTTCTGTGGTGGTTCCTGCGCCAGATGCGCGCGACGCTGCTGATCGCGCTGACGATCCCTGTGTGCCTGCTGACCACCATCATCGTGTTGGCCATGTTTGGTCGAACCGTGAATGTGATCTCACTTGCGGGCCTCGCGTTCGCGACCGGTATGGTGCTTGATGCTGCCATTGTGGTGCTGGAAAATATCGTGCGGCTCCGGGAACGGGGCGAAAAGCCCCGCGTGGCGTCGCTTCTGGGCGCCGGGCAGGTGTGGGGCGCGCTTCTGGCTTCCACCACCACGACCGTGGCCATCTTTGTGCCGATCCTGTTCCTGAAGGATGTGGAAGGCCAGCTGTTTGCAGACCTGGCGCTGACGATCGCCATCGGTGTCGGCCTGTCGCTCATCGTGGCGATGACCGTGCTGCCGGTGGCGGCGGAAGCCTGGCTCAAGAAACTGCCGGCCAATGAAGCAGCGGGTGAGCGCGCCAAGCGCTTTTCCGGCAAGCTGATGCGTCTCACGGGCACGCCGATGCGCCGAGTGGGTCTGATTGTGGGCCTGATGGCCGGGGCCGTGGGCGTCAGTTACGCCATGCTGCCGAACCTCAATTATCTGCCGCCGGTGAAGCGGGACGCGGTTGACGCATTCGTGTCCTTCCCGTCCGGCGCCAACACCGAAACCATCGACCGCGAGATCGTCAGCGTGATTGTCGAGCGCCTGAAGCCCTATATGTCGGGCGAAAAGGAACCGGCGCTGAAGAACTATTATTTCATCACCTTCCCGAACGGGCAGGGCGGCTCGCTGGGTATTCGCGCCAAGGACCAGGAAAAAGTGAAGGAGCTGGAGAAGCTCGTGAACGAAGAAATCCTGGTGGGCTTCCCGGATGTGTTCGCCTTCGGCCAGCAGGGCAACCTGTTTGGCGGCTTCGGCGGCAACGGGTCTGTGCAGTTGCACCTGCAGTCGCGTGACCTGGATAGCCTGCGCGATGTCACCATGACAGCCATGCAGCTGGTGCAGGAAAACCTGCCCGGCGCCCGCGCGCAGCCAAACCCAGACCCGAACGTGGTATCGCCGGAACTGAAAGTGGTGCCAAACGATCGCCGTCTGGCGGAAGTAGGCTACACCCGCGGTGACGTGGCACGCATCATCCGCGCGCTGGGTGACGGCCTGTGGCTGGGCGAGCATTTCGACGGTGAGCGCCGTGTGGACATGATCCTCAAGTCCCAGGAATGGGCAGAACCGGAAGCGCTTGAAAGCGTGCCTGTGGCCACCCCGCGTGGCGGCACCGTGCTTCTGGGTGATCTGGTCACCATTGAACGCGGCGTGGGCCCAAGCTTTGTCCAGCGCGTAGACCGCAAGCGGACTGTGACGCTCAACATCAACCAGCCGGAAGGCATGGCGCTTGAAGACATGATTGCAGTCCTCAAGGAAAAGGTTGAGCCTGAACTGCGGCCAATGATGCCGGCGGACGGCACCATCAGCTATGGCGGCAGCGCGGACTCGCTCGAGCGCGCGGTCAGCTCGCTCACGCTCAACTTCGTGCTGGCGCTCGGGCTCCTGTTCATGATCCTGGCGGCGCTGTTCCGCTCGGCCAAGGACGCCATCTTTGTGGTCATCACCATCCCGCTGGCGACTGTCGGCGGCGTGCTGGCGCTGAGGCTCCTGAACCTCTTCTCCTTCGCGCCGCTCGATCTCCTGACCATGATCGGCTTCATCATCCTCCTGGGTCTGGTGGTCAACAACGCCATCCTTTTGGTGGCGCAGACCCGGTCGGGTGAAGCTGAAGGCCTGACCCGCGATGAAGCGGTTGAGCGCTCGCTCGCGCTTCGCTTGCGGCCGATCTTCATGAGCACGCTAACCTCCATCATGGGCATGCTGCCGCTGGTGCTGTTCCCCGGTGCGGGCAGCGACATCTACCGCGGCATGGCCACCACCATTGTGGGCGGTATGGCCGTGTCCACCATCTTTACCCTGGTCCTGTTGCCGTGCCTCTTGCGGTTCAAGGAGCTGGGCATGATTGGGGCCCTGTTCGCCCGCCTGCGCGGTCGCACGCTGCACCCAGCTGAATAATATAAAAACGCGAGGAACTGAGAGATGACTTATACAATTGCAAAAACGAAAATCCCCCTCAGGGGAACCCTGGTGGCGGTGCTTGCAGCCGCCAGCCTGTTCACCGGTACCGCAGGCGCCCAGCAGCGCCAGATGCCGCCTGCCCTGGTTGAGGTGGCGGAAGCCAGTGCTGAGATGATGGCGCCGCAGACCTACCTGCCGGGCACCGTGGTCAGCCTGAACGACAGCCGCATTTCGGCCGAAATCGCAGGCCGGGTGGTCTGGATCGCCAGCGAAGGCACTCTGCTGGCGGAAGGCGATGTGATCGCCGAAATTGACGATCGCAACCAGACGCTTGCGCTGGCGCGCAACAAAAGCCAGGCCGCCCGCCTGGAGGCCCGGATCAAATATCTGGAAAGCGACCTGGCACGCCTGCAGGAACTGGCCGCGAACAACAACATCCCCTCGAGCCGACTTGAAGAGGCCGAAAGCACGCTCGCGATGACCCGCGAGGAGCTGAGCCAGGCCCGTGTGGCGGTAGAGCAGGCCAAGATTGACCTGGAGCGCACCAAGGTGCGTGCACCGTTCCCCGGTCGCATTGTTGAACGTCTGGCGCAGATTGGCGAATATTCCTCCCCCGGCCGCCAGATCGTGCGCCTTGTGGATACCGAACACCTGGAAGTGTCCGCCAAAGCACCGGTGACGCTGGCCCGCGTGCTGAACGATGGCCAGCAGGTGGTGATCCGTGAAAATGACGCGGTGGCAGACACCCGTATCCGCGCGCTGGTGCCTGTGGGCGATGCGCTGAGCCGCACCATGGAACTGCGCGTCAGCCTGCCTGCAGGCAGCCAGTATGTGGTGGGGGCAGCCCTTCAGGTGGGTGTGCCCGCAAACACACCGGAACAGGTCGTGGCGGTACCGCGCGATGCGCTGGTGCTGCGTCGCGAAGGCACCTATGTGTTCCGCGTGAAGGAAGACAATACTGCTGAACGCCTGATGGTAACCACTGGGGCGGCCACGGGCCGTGTTGTGGCGGTGACCGGCGGCATCGAAAGTGGTGACCGGGTGGTGATCCGCGGTGGCGAACGCCTGCGCGAAGGTCAGCCAGTTGAACTGCGCGGCGGTGTCAACCTCGCGAGCGGGCGCTAGAGAGCGCCCGCCTGTTCTGAGTAGCCTATATGGACAAAAAGCCAAAAAACAGTGTTGGCGAAGACCCGAACGGGTCCCATAATGCCCCAGCATCATCAAGCGAGTCCCCAAAGACGGGCCCGGTTGATGTGCCGGGGCTTCTTGATTTGGTCCTCGAAGAAGAAAAACGCCGAACGGCAAATCAGGGGGCTGACACCACTATGGACCGTTTCTTTGGGACCAGAGAACGCACATTCTGGACCTTTCAGGCCATGGGCTGGACCGGATATGGGCTGGTGCGGTCATTCACCGCCTTTGCCATCGGGTTTGACCTGCGTTTTTATTCCATCCTGATTTTGGTTGCCATTGTTCTGGGCCTGACCATGACAACAGCGCTGCGGTATCTATACCGCTATGCGCGGGATTGGTCTTTACCTCTGTTGCTGCCCTTGGTGGTCACTGTCTGTGCGGCGCTTGGGCTGCTCTATTCATACATCGAGGTGTCACTGGGCCCGGTCCTGATCCCCAATTTTTCCCAGGCGTCTGGCCTGGGGCTGTTCTCTAACGCCATGTTCGAGGCCACAACGCTGTTTGCCTGGTCAGCCATCTATTTCGGCTACCATTTCTATACCGGCATGCAGGAACAGAAGGAGCAGGCGCTGAAGGCCACGGCCATGGCGCACCAGGCGCAGCTCAAGATGCTCAGGTACCAGTTGAACCCGCATTTCCTGTTCAACACGCTAAACGCCATTTCCACCCTCGTGCTGGAGAAGTCCGAAGAAGACGCCAACAAGATGCTGACGAAGCTCTCCAGCTTCCTGCGCTTCACGCTGGTGAACCAGCCCACCCAGCGCATTCCACTGGATCAGGAACTGCACGCGCTGGGGCTCTATCTGGAGATCGAGAAAGTCCGGTTTTCAGACCGGCTGAATGTGGAATTCGATATCGACGAGCAGGCGCGCACGGCTTTGATTCCAAGCCTGTTGCTGCAGCCGCTCATTGAGAATGCCATCAAATATGCCATCGCGCCTGAAATTGATGGCGGCACCATCAGCGTGGCGGCCACCGTGAAGGATCACCGGCTGACCGTGTCGCTGAAAGACAGCGGCCCGGGCATTGAGGACCTCAATAACATCGTCAGCCAGTCGGGCTCGGGCGTGGGTATTACCAACACCAAGGAACGCCTGCAGCAGATCTACGGCGATGATCACCGCATCACGCTTGAAAATCTTGAGCCGCAAGGTCTTGGCATCTTTATTGAAATTCCTTGCGAACGACAGAAACGACCTTAAAATTCCAAGCGAGCCGAACACCATTGAAGGCAGAGCTCGCAGCAAACTTTGACCGGGGTAAGAACATGGGGAAAATACGCACCATTCTTGTGGACGACGAGCCACTGGCGCTGCGTGGGTTGAAAATCAGGCTCGATAAATTCGACGATGTTGAAATCATCGGCACCTGCTCAAACGGGCGGGAGGCGGTGAAATCCATCAAGGAAATGAAGCCAGACCTGGTGTTTCTGGATATCCAGATGCCGGGCTTTGACGGCTTTTCCGTGCTCCGGTCGCTGGTGGGCGAAGCGGAAATTCCGCTGGTGGTGTTCGTCACAGCCTATGACCAGTATGCGCTCGACGCGTTCGAAGCCCACGCGCTGGATTACCTATTGAAGCCGGTAGACGAGGAGCGTCTTGCCGAAGCGCTTGCGCGGGTGCGTGAAGCCATCAGCCAGCGTGTCGCCATTGAACAGAACGCCAAGCTGGTGGAGTTGATCGAAGGCATGGACGAGCCGTCCAAAGAGGCGCTGACGGCCATTCTCGAGAAGCCCGTTGAAACCCATGACCAGCGCTTTGATCCGCACCTCCGCATCAAGGACCGCGGCCACATCACCATCGTCAGCGTCGCTGACGTCGAATATATCGATGCGGCGGGCGACTATATGTGCATCCATGTGGGCGAGAAAACGCATATCCTCCGGGAAACCATGAAGACCATGGAAAAGCGGCTCGACCCCAAGATTTTCCAGCGCATCCACCGCTCCACCATCGTCAACCTGGATAAGGTGCGTGAAGTGAAGCCCCATTCGAACGGCGAATGTTTCCTGACGCTTGAAGGCGGCACGGAACTGAAGGTCAGCCGCTCCTACAAGGATGTGGTTGGCCGGTTCCTCTAAAATGAAGGAATTCTGATGACCACCATCGCAGAGATATGGCGCTTTCCGGTGAAGGGTCTGGCGGGGCAACCGCTGGAGACCGCCCAGCTTGCGCCGGGGCAGGCGATTGAGGGGGATCGCGCCTTCGCCATTCGCCACGGCAACACCGAGTTTGACCGCGATAACCCCAAGCATCTCTCGAAAACCAAATTCCTGGCGCTGATGACCCACGCGGAACTGGCGGCACTGGAGGTCAGCTTCGATGACACCGGAACGGTGATGACGGTGTCGAAAGACGGCGAGCTGCTGTTCCACGGCAATCTCCAGGACCCGGACGAAGCCCACCGACTGGAAGTGATGATGGGTAGCTATATGGGCGACCGGGCCAAGGGTGCGCCGCGCCTTGAAATGGCGGAAGACCACATGTTTTCAGACGTGCCGGAAAAATGCCTGTCGGTGGTCAATCTGGCCAGTGTTCAGGCGCTTTCGGATCACGTGGGGGAGCCGCTCGACCCGCTGCGGTTCCGCGCCAATATCTATCTGGAGGGTCTGCCCGCCTGGGCGGAGCGCGACTGGGAAAAGGGCAGGCTGTTCACCGCAGGGGATGTGACGCTACGCTTGATGAAACCCATCGTGCGCTGTAACGCCACCAACGTGAACCTGAAGACAGCGGAAGTAGACCAGAACCTGCCAAAGACGCTGCAGAAAGACTTCGGCGCCAACCTGATGGGCGTCTACTGCACGGTCGAAAGCGCCGGCACCATCAAGCGGGGCGATACTTTTTCCTGTTGATCGCGGATTGTCCCTATCGTCACCCTGACTCGTTTGGCGTACCGCCAGCTTCGCAAACAGGGTCCATTCACGAACCTCATATGGCGGTGTTCATGGATGCTGAACCAAGTTCAGCATGACGGGGGAGTATGCTGCTCGCGCCATTCCTCTTTGGTGATTTCCCACACAAGGGACGCGCGGGTTGTGCCGTCTGGCCGGGTGCTGGTGATCTCGCCTTTGCGCACAAAGCCGAGGTGATCCAGCAACTTGGCGGTACGGGTGTTATCAAGGGCTGCGGTTTCGACGATCAGGTCCAGCCCGAGTGTGTCAAACATCCAGGCGAAGCTCATGGCCGCGCCCATCTGCCCACGTCCCTGGCTTTGAAGGTCAGGGTGCACAGCACCCCCCAGTTCCCCGGCCGCCCACTGCGGCCAGATGCAGAAATCGCTGTAGCCCACAACGTGACCCGCCGGGTCCAGGTTCAGGAACAACAGTCCATTGCCGTCTGTCTGCTCCATTTCATGCTGCTTGATGAAGGCCAGGACGCTGTCGGTCGTCAGCGGGCGGGGCAGGGTATAGATGGGGGCATGAACCTTGGGGTCGCTCAGGAACGCGTGGAAGGCTTCAGCGTCTTCAGCTGTGGCCAGCCGGGCATTGCCGTCCGGCGTCGGCAGGCTGCTGGCGGCCTTCACCGCCTGCCGGATCGCCTGCTGCCGCTCGTCTGGCACGCTATGCCGTGTGATGGGGATGCCGCTGTCGGCCATTTTTCCCTCCTGCTTTGCCCCTGTGAAGTGGGGCAAGCGGCGGGTATGTCAACGGAGTACCACCATGACCGAGGGGCTCAATCAGTTGTAGCGCGGTGTGAAATGGATCTCGGCTTTGCAGCGCCTGCCGTTCACCATGCTGTCGAACGTGCCGAAATAGGTGAAAAACTGACCATGAGGTCCGGTGGAAACCGTGCTGGGATAGCCCTGCCCGGCGTTTGCCCACAAAGGACACGACTGAATAGGTGGAATTGGCCGGAAGCGCTGGCCGGCCGGAATGGCGGGCCTTGCACTGTATGACGGATTGCCAGACCCAATGTCTTGATAGTGCCGTATGCGGGCGCGGTTGCGCTCAAGGCATTCGGTGCTCAGGCCGACATACTCGCCGTCAGGGCTATAGACGCTGCACTGTTCATAGTCGCCGCTCGACAGGCTTTGCGCCCCGGCAGGCATGCCCCACAGGGTGCCTGCAACTGCAAAGCCAAGGAGGTAGAACAAACGGGTCATCGTCTGGCTCCTTTCACGCCCCCAAGCGCTTGAGATCATACACTAGGGCACGGAAAGGGCCAAAATGTGGCGGTTAGAGCGTGGGCATATGTTCCATCAGGCGCGGGCCTATGCGAACGGGCTCGATGCGTTTGGCAAGGCCCGTGCGGTCATCGGTTTCCACGAACGTGCCGCACACGGTGGCCTCGCCGCCTGCGGGGCTGAAACGCTCGCGGTTCATACGGGAAATGAAGCGGTTGATCGGCTCGGTCTTATCCATGCCGATCACGCTATTGTAGTCTCCGCACATGCCGGCATCGGTCTGGTAGGCCGTGCCCTTGTCGAAAATCTGGCAGTCAGCCGTTGGGATATGGCTGTGGGTGCCGACAACAAAGCTGACGCGGCCATCCAGATACTGGCCCATGGCCATTTTCTCTGATGTGGCCTCGCCGTGGAAATCCACGATGATGGCATTTACGGTGGCGCCCAGGCGGTATTTCTGCAGCACTTTGTCGATGGCGCGGAATGGGCATTCCAGCGCGTTCATGAACACGCGGCCCATGGCGTTGATCACCAGCACCTTCTTGCCCCGCGGTGCGTCATAGACGGCATAGCCACGGCCGGGCGTGCCCTCGGGGTAATTCACCGGCCTCAGGATGCGGTTGTCGTTATCGATAACGGAAAGGATGTCTTTCTGGTCGAATGTGTGGTTGCCGCCCGACAGCACATCGGCGCCGGCCTGAATAACGGCGCCCGCGATCTTGCCGGTGGTGCCAAAGCCAGAGGCCGCGTTTTCCGCATTCACCACAACAAAATCAAGCTTCAGCTTTTCCCGAAGGTCGGGGAGGGCGTCGATGGCAGCCGTCCGTCCGCTACGGCCCATCAGATCACCAAGGAATAATAGTCGCATACCTATCCTGTTTTTCTTTTTTTGTTTACCGCCTTCAGCGGGATTATACGCTGAGTTTGCGAGGCAGGATCACGCCTTCTTCCGTGATCACACCCTGCAGCGGCCAATCGTGCGCCTCTCGGGGAACATGATCGACGATTTGGGCGCCAAAGGCAAAGCCAAATGCTTTAATCTCGCTGTGGGCCGCCAGCGTGCGGTCATAAAAGCCGCCGCCCCAGCCAAGGCGGTAACAGTCTTCGTCGTAAGCAAGCAGTGGTACGATCAGCGCATTCGGCACCACTTCGGGCGCGTCAACGCATGGATGCATGGTGCCGAAGGTACCGGCCTCCAGCGGGTCGCCCACACCCCACAGGCGGAATGTAAGCGGTGTGTCCTTCGCGCCCACCACGGGCAGTGCCGTGCGGTAACCGGCGCGCGCCAGCGCACTCATCAGAAAGCGCGGGTCCAGCTCATCCCCCATCGGCCAGTAGGCGCCGATGATGGCATGCTTCTCGAAGCTCTGGAACAAGCCCATGCCGTGCTTGGCGGCTTTTTCAGCCGCTTCCACGGCGTACATCTCATGCGCGCCCATGCGGATGCGCTTGGCATCCTCACGCATTGCCTGTTTGTCGTGCTTGAGTGT
Organism: Kordiimonas lacus; assembly: GCF_001550055.1. Taxonomy (GTDB): domain Bacteria; phylum Pseudomonadota; class Alphaproteobacteria; order Sphingomonadales; family Kordiimonadaceae; genus Kordiimonas; species Kordiimonas lacus. Next base: position 456,107 of record NZ_LRUA01000003.1, on the reverse strand, counting down.
CATTGGATGGCCTGTTTCAGGAGAGAGAAGGGTGCGGGACCGCCTCTGCCGCGTTGACGTATGTATCCTCCGTAGCCTGATAAATCAGGTGGGTGCCGTGATGGTAAGGACCACGGTCCGAACCAGGGACAGCTCCCTAGGAGAATTTATAGCCCCGGGGATTACTGCATATCGTGCGCACAGCGCAGAACCCGCGCCGCTTATTTAGGCGTTCGCGAGCTTTTCTGCAATAGCTTCCACGTCTGTGGACACTTCATTGAGGACGGCTGCGAGGTCTTCTTCACTGAGCGCGCCCATGATTCCGGCGCCGCCCTGGCCTTCAAGCGCGTCGTGCAGTTCGTCGGCAATCAGGATGGCGGCCATCAAAAGCAGTTTGTTTTCAGCCACATGCCCCAGCTTGCCTGAAAGGTCCTTGGCTTTGCTGTCCACATAACCCGCCAGTTTGCGCAGGCGTTCTTCGCCGCCTTCGCCGCAGGCAAGCGGATAGGATTTTCCGGCAACATCAACATTAATTTGCGGCATCAGGCGTCTCCCACGATCGTTTCAAGCTGGCCGATGGCACCGTCAAGCTCATCGCGAATCCCGTCGCGTTCGGCTTTCAGTGCCATCACCGCCCGTTTAAGCTCGGCGTTTTCTGCGGCCAGTGCGGCGTCAGTGCCGCTGCCCGCGTCACCGCCCTCGGCGGTTGCGGCGGCCTGGGCGGCGAGCCTGTCTTCAAGCGCCTCCATCTCATCCTGCAGCGTGGCATATTGGCGCTTCAGCAGGGCGTAATTCTGTTCAATCGCGCCCTTCTCCTGCTGCATGGTGGCGAGCGCAGCGTCCGCGTCGGCGCCGTTGTCCTGCAGCGACAGGGTGGCGATCTGCTCATGGAGCTTCAGGTTTTCCTGCTCCAGTGACGTCACGCGGCTCTCGAGCGTGGCTTTCTCGGCCCGCAGCTTTTCAGCTGTGATTTTTGCCGCGCGGGCTGTGGCGACTTCCTGTGCCAGATGCGACATGGCGCTTTCGAGTCGCGAGCGTGCGGCCTCAAGGACGTCGTTTTTCTTGCTTTCACTCATTATCGGTAGTCCCCCTGCGACAGTGCCTGGTTGGCAACATGCAAAACACCGGATTCGGCTGGTTTCTGCCAAAGATAGGGGGGATGCCCCCCTGTCGTCAATCGCGCAGAAGGGGGCATTGTGCAATCATTCGGCCATAAGGCCGCATCAAATCGTGCTAGACGGTTGACTAAAGCGGGCTTCCCCGCCATTTTGGCCCCCGATTTTTGGCCCCAACGCAGCACGGGACACGCCGCCAGTCCCGGGCTCAAAATACAAGATGCATTAAAACCATGCCCGATACAGACATTCAGCAAGACGACATTCTCAACCAAAAAATGGCCAACGCGATCCGCGCGCTGTCGATGGACGCAGTCCAGAAAGCCAACTCTGGCCACCCGGGTATGCCAATGGGCATGGCCGATGTGGCGACTGTGCTGTTCTCGAAATTCATGCGCTTCGACCCCAAGTGGCCAACCTGGCCAAACCGCGACCGCTTCGTGTTGTCCGCCGGTCATGGCTCGATGCTGATCTATTCCTTGCTGCACCTGACGGGCTATGAGCGCCCAACCATGGAAGACATCAAGAACTTCCGTCAGCTGCACAGCCCAACCGCCGGCCACCCGGAATTCGGTGAATGCCCCGGTGTTGAAACCACCACTGGTCCGCTCGGGCAGGGCCTTGCGACTTCTGTTGGTATGGCGATCGCTGAGCGCCTGTCGAACGAGGAATATGGCGACGACATCACCGACCACTTCACCTATGTGCTTGCCGGTGACGGCTGCCTGATGGAAGGCGTATCCCAGGAAGCTATTTCGCTTGCGGGCCACCTGAAGCTCTCCAAAATGATTGTGCTGTGGGACGACAACTCCATCTCCATCGACGGCTCGACTGATCTTTCGACCAGCGAAGACCAGGCCATGCGCTTTGAAGCTGCTGGCTGGCACGTCCAGGCGGTTGACGGCCACGATATGGAATCGATTGAAGCGGCGATTGCCGAAGCACAGCGTGCTGACCAGCCTTCCCTGATCGCCTGCCGCACCACCATCGGTTACGGCGCACCAAACAAGCAGGGCACGGCGGCAACGCACGGCGCCCCACTGGGTGACGACGAGATCAAAGCAGCCCGCGAGTTCCTGGGTTGGGACCACGCACCGTTTGAAATTCCTGAAGATGTCCTGGCCGCATGGCGCGCTGTTGGCGAAGCCGGCGCAAGCCTGTCCGCAGACTGGAAAGCCAAGTTCGAGACACTCGACGGTTTCGTGAAAGAAGACTTTGAGCGCCGCCTGAACAAGGACCTGCCAAAGGGCTTTGCGGCTGCAATCAACGACTATAAAGCCAAGCTGGCGGCTGAGCCTGTGAAAGTTGCCACCCGTAAGGCAAGCCAGATGGCGCTTGAAGTGGTGAACGGCGTTGTGCCTGAAACCATCGGCGGCTCCGCTGACCTGACCGGCTCGAACCTGACCAAAACCAGCCAGACCGACGGCATCACGGCGGACGATTTCTCAGGCCGCTATATGTATTACGGTATCCGCGAGTTTGAAATGTGCGCCGCCATGAACGGTATCGCGCTTTATAACCAGCACATCCCGTACGGCGGCACCTTCATGGTGTTCACTGACTATGCCCGTCCGGCGATCCGCCTCGCGGCCCTGATGAAGCAGCGCTCCATCTATGTGATGACGCACGACAGCATCGGCCTTGGCGAAGACGGCCCGACCCACCAGCCGGTTGAGCACCTGCCAGCCCTGCGCGCCATGCCGAACCTGAATGTGTTCCGTCCATGCGACGCCGTTGAAACAGCTGAGTGCTGGGCTCTGGCCCTTGAAGCCAAGGAAACGCCATCTGTTCTGTCGCTGACGCGCCAAAGCACGATCCAGCAGCGCCTTGAGCACACTGATGAGAACCTCTGTGCCAAGGGCGGTTACGTCCTGCATGAGGCATCCACTGGTGCGCCGAAGGTTGTGTTGATCGCGTCCGGTTCGGAAGTTGAGCTGGCGGCAGCAGCGCGCGAAACGCTTGAAGCGGACGGCGTGCCGACCCGCGTTGTGTCCATGCCGTCGACCGAGCTGTTTGACGCACAGGATGCGGCCTACAAGGCGTCTGTTCTGCCGGAAGGAACTGTGCGCGGTTCCATCGAGGCCGCTTCGACTTACGGCTGGGCCAAATACACTGGCCTGGATGGCGTTAACATCGGTATCGACAGCTTTGGTGCATCAGCACCAGCTGAAGACCTGTACAAACATTTTGGCATCACGTCGGACGCGCTGGTTGCAGCGGTACGCGAGAAGCTTTAAACAAAGGCATATTTTAGCCCACCCGATCTTTTGACCCTACTGGAGGACCCCGCGGATGACTGTTCGTGTTTCCATTAATGGCTTTGGCCGCATCGGCCGTAACGTACTGCGCGCTATCTATGAAAGCGGCCGCACCGACATTAAAGTAGTTGCCATCAACGACCTCGGCGACGTTGATATGAACGCCTACCTTCTGAAGCGCGACAGCGTGCACGGCCCATTCCCGGGCGATGTTGCCGTTGACGGCGACAGCATTGTGGTAAACGGCGACCGCATCCGCGTAACTGCCATCCGCAACCCTGAGGAACTGCCATGGGGTGAGCTGGACGTAGACGTGGCCATGGAATGCACTGGCATCTTCACGGCTCGTGAAAAAGCCTCCATGCACCTGACGGCTGGCGCGAAGAAAGTGCTGATTTCCGCCCCAGGCGCAAACGCAGACAAAACCATCGTATATGGTGTGAACGACAAAACGCTGACAGCTGATGACAAGATCGTATCGAACGCATCCTGCACCACCAACTGTCTGTCGCCTGTTGCGAAGGTCCTCAATGACCTCGTGGGCATCGAGCGTGGTTACATGACCACTGTTCACGCCTACACTGGTGACCAGCCTGTTCTGGACACGCTGCACTCTGACCCACGCCGCGCGCGTGCCGCAGCCCTTTCCATGATCCCGACATCCACGGGCGCTGCGAAAGCTGTTGGTCTGGTGCTGCCAGAGCTTGCAGGCAAGCTTGACGGTTCCGCTGTTCGCGTACCAACGCCGAACGTTTCCATGGTTGACCTGAAGTTTGATGCCGGCCGCGCGACCACTGCCGAAGAAATCAACGCTGCGATCAAAGCGGCGGCTGAAGGCGAGCTCAAGGGCGTTCTCGGCTACGAGGACATGCCTGCGGTTTCCATCGACTTCAACCACAACCCGAACAGCTCCACGTTCGATTCGAGCCAGACCAAGGTTATCGACGGCAAGTTCGTCCGTATCCTGACTTGGTATGACAACGAGTGGGGCTTCTCCAACCGCATGTCTGACACTGCGGTTGCGATGGCCAAGCTGGGCTAAGGCCCGCACGGTTGATCAATATAAAGGGCGGCCCTTTCGGTCGCCCTTTTTTGTCTTAAGTGATTTGCATTCGGAGCATTTGAAAATGGCTTTCAAACGTATTTCTGACCTGGGCGACCTGACCGGCAAAACCGCCGTTGTGCGCGTGGACCTCAATGTCCCGATGGCTGATGGCAAGGTGACAGACGACACCCGCCTGCAGGCTGTCAAACCAACTGTGGACGCGATCGCTGCCCAGGGTGGCCGGTCTGTCCTTCTGGCGCACTTTGGCCGCCCCAAGGGGCAAGTGGTGCCTGAGATGTCCCTCAAGCCCGTTGTGCCTGCGCTCGCATCCGTTCTGGGGCGCAGCGTTGGTTTCGCAGAACTGGGCGATGATCTCCCCGCTGACGAAGTGGTGGTGATGGAAAATACCCGCTTCTTCCCGGGCGAAGAAAAGAATGATCCTGAGCTTGCGGCCAAGTTCGCGGCGCTGGGGGACGTTTATGTAAACGACGCTTTCTCGGCGGCGCACCGCGCGCACGCCTCCACGGAAGCTGTGGCGAAGCTGCTGCCGTCGGCGGCAGGCGAGACCATGGGTGCGGAACTCGAGGCGCTTGAAGCGGCCCTTGGTAAGCCTGAGCGTCCTGTTGTGGCCGTTGTGGGCGGTGCCAAGGTGTCATCCAAGCTGGCGGTGCTCGAAAACCTTGTGGCCAAAGTGGATCACCTGATCATCGGCGGCGGCATGGCCAACACCTTTCTGTTCGCGCAAGGCCATGACATTGGCTCCAGCCTGTGTGAGAAAGACCTCAAGGACACCGCGCTGAAGATCCTCGCGAACGCTGACAAGGCGGGCTGTAAGGTGCATCTGCCGACGGACGTTGTTGTGGCGCGTGAGTTCAAGGCCCATGCCGACAACGAAGTGAAACCGGCTGATGCGGTTGTTGAGGGCGAGATGATCCTAGACGCAGGCCCGGCCACGGTTGAGATGCTGGCAGGCGTGCTTGCGGAATCGAAAACGTTGGTGTGGAACGGCCCGATGGGCGCCTTTGAGATGGCACCGTTCGACATGGCGACTGTGGCACTGGCGAAGGCAGCCGGCAAGCTGACGGACGAGGGCAAGCTCCTGACCGTAGCAGGCGGTGGTGACACCGTCGCCGCCCTCGCGCACGCAGGCGTAAAGGAAAGCTTCACGCATATCTCAACGGCGGGCGGTGCCTTCCTGGAGTGGATGGAAGGTAAAGACCTGCCCGGCGTGGTTGCGCTCGGGTAAACCCAAGCCACTCTCGCAATGACCGAATCACCAAAGCCCCTGACCACCGGTCGGGGGCTTTTTTGTGCCCGCCATGCAGTACGAGTCGCGGGGGTCGAAAATTGGCAGCGCTGTCAATTTTGACCCCAGGCCAATCAGGCCCTAAACCCGCACAAAAAGTGGCTTTTTCGGCCCCGATGCGCGTTGCGTGGATAGGCCCATTTGTGTATCAAGGGGCCACTGAATTTGCGCCGACAGACGCGCGAAACTGAGGCCCCAATAAGCTGCGAAACAGGATTAACCATGAAACCAGGTGTTGTATTCGGCGACGACTATGCCGCTCTCGTCCAGAATTGTAAGGATAAGGGTTTTGCCCTCCCTGCTGTGAATGTCACCAGCACGAACACGATCAACGCGGTGATGGAAGCTGCGGCGAAAAACCGCTCTGACGTGATCATCCAATTCTCCAACAGCGGCGCACAATTCTATGCCGGCAAAGGCATGCCTGACGAATTTGGCGCGAAAGTGCTGGGCGCTGTATCGGCTGCCCGCCACGTGCATCTGCTGGCCGAACATTACGGCATCTGTGCCATCCTGCACACAGACCACGCCAACCGCAAGCTGGTGCCTTGGGTTGAGGCGCTGGTGGAAGAAAGCCGCAAGAACCTCAAACGTGAAGGCAAGCCGCTTTACACGAGCCATATGCTGGACCTCTCGGAAGAAGCCATCGACGACAACCTGGAGACCTGCGCGCGCGTGTTGAAGGATATGGCGCCGCTGGGCATGAGCCTGGAGATCGAACTGGGTGTGACCGGCGGTGAAGAAGACGGTGTCGGCTCTGACGTTGATGACGATTTCGAGAACCCTGCGCTCTATACCCAGCCGGAAGACGTGCTGAAGGCCTATGACCTCCTGACGCCGCTGGGGCATTTCTCCGTTGCGGCATCCTTTGGTAACGTGCACGGCGTCTACAAGCCGGGCAACGTCAAGCTGCGCCCGGAAATCCTGAAGCACAGTCAGGATCTGGTGATGGCGGAACGCGGCCTCACAGGCAACCCGCTGAACTTCGTGTTCCATGGCGGGTCGGGGTCCGAGAAAGCCAAGATCGAAGAAGCCGTGGGTTACGGCGTGTTCAAGATGAACATCGACACCGATACCCAGTTCGCCTTCTCCAAAGCCGTAGGCGAATATGTGAACGCCAACCAGGACGCCTTCAAATGGCAGGTGCACCCTGAAACGGGCCAGCCTTACAAGAAGCAGTATGACCCGCGCGCATGGCTCAGGAAATGCGAGCAGTCGATGGTTGAGCGCCTCAATGAGGCCTTCGCTGACCTGGGCGCCCAGGGCAAGACGATGGCTGACAGCTAAGACTGTCGCAAAGACTTCAGAGGAAAGGGGCATCAGCCCCCTTCTTCATTTTTTGAACCCTTTCCCTTTTCGTGCGCGCCAAAATAGGGCATACGCGGGGAAGGGTTTTTTCAATTTTACGAAGGGTGATTGCGGTGTCTGAAACAACGGAAGGCTGCCTCCTTTATCTGATCACGCCGGACCGGATCGACGATCTGGACGATTTCGCCATCAAGTTGGACGAGGCCTTGTCTGCGGGCGAAGTGGCCTGTGTGCAGTTGCGCCTGAAGGGTGTGGATGACGACACGATCATCAAGGCGGCGGAAAAGCTGATGCCGATCGCCCATAGCCATGACGCCGTTTTCCTGATCAATGACCGTGCTGACCTGGCGGCCAAGGTGGACGCAGACGGTGTGCACTTGGGGCAGGAAGACGGCGACGTGCCTTCCGCCCGCACGCTTCTTGGGCACGGCAAGGATATTGGCGTTACCTGCCACGACAGCATGCATCTGGCCTACAAGGCGGGTGACGAGGGCGCGAACTATGTTGCCTTCGGCGCCTTTTTCCCAAGCGACACCAAAGACACGGAATACCGGCCCGAAACCGATATCCTGAGCGTGTGGGATGAGGTAACCGAGCTGCCGTGTGTGGCCATTGGCGGCATCACGCCTGAGAATTGCCGCGAGCTTGCAGACGCGGGCGCTCACTTTGTCGCGGCCTGTTCCAGTGTGTGGAACCACCCGGAAGGGCCCGCCGCTGCCGTACGCGCCTTCAATGAGGCGCTGGCGTAACGCAGAAAAAGGGCCGCTTTTGCGGCCCTTATCAAATCTGACTTAGTATTTGATGCCCAGTTTGGCATCCAGGCTAAAGCGCCCGCCGCCTTTCACCACAAAGCTGGCCGCAAGCAAGGCCCACAGGATCGGGTATTCCCAGCCGCCGTCTGTCCAGAAGAAGCCGGCGCCGAAGTGGAAGGTCGAAGCCACCAGCAGCATCACCGTGATGGCGATGCCGGCAGACCGCGTGAACAGCCCAAGTGCAAGGGCAAGGCCCGCGAAAAATTCAACAGACCCCGCGCCGAGGGCGGCCAGATAGCCGTTCGAGAAGCCAAGCTGTGTCTGGAAGAACTGCCCGGTGGCTTCAAGGCCGTAGCCGCCGAAAGCGCCGAACAGCTTCTGCGCGCCGTGGGGCATAAGGAAGGCGCCTGCTGCCACGCGGACGGCCAGGTCGCCCACGTCTTTGAATTGGCCCACAAGGCCTTCAAGGGTTGGTAGGCCAAACGGGCCCGTATTGTCGGTTGTGTTGATTGCAGTTGTCATTGTTGGTCTCCTGATCATCGTGCTGTGGCCGCGCCGTGCGGCCCCGTGTTTTGCGTTGATCAGAAGGTAGCGTTCGCTGGAGTGTTTGAAAATTTCGTAATTTGGTATCCTGCGTTCGCAATTGTGCAACAATCACGCACAGCATTGCATCGCGCATGCGAACCTGATATACCGCGCGCCAACTTGTTCTTTGACACATTGATAGTTCTTGAAAGAGGTATGCCATGAAGATCGATGGTAACGCGATCCGTCCCGGTAACGTAATTGAACACAAAGGCGGCCTGTGGCGCGCTGTTAAAATTGCCCACACCCAGCCTGGTAAAGGCGGCGCATATCTGCAGGTTGAACTGAAAAACCTGCGCGACGGCACCAAGCTGAACGAGCGTTTCCGCTCCAGCGAGAAAGTGGACCGTGTCAGCCTTGAGCAAAAAGACTATCAATTCCTGTTCGCCGACGGCGACATGTATAATTTCATGAACCAGGAATCCTACGAGCAGATCGCTATCTCCGCTGAAGACATCGGCGATGACGCCGTCTTCCTGCAGGACGGCATGGTTGTTGTGATCGAATTCCATGAAGAGACTCCGCTGGGCGTCAGCCTGCCGGACAAGGTGACCCTCGAAGTGACCGAGACTGAGCCTGTTGTTAAGGGCCAGACGGCATCGTCTTCCTACAAGCCCGCGATCCTTGAAAACGGCCTGAAAGTTGGCGTTCCTCCGTTCGTAAACGCTGGTGACAAGATCATCGTGAACACGGTTGAGCGCGAGTATGCTGGCCGCGCTGACTAAGCCACGCCCGAGTTTCTAAAGAGTATTGAGTAAATCCCGAAAGATTGGAGAGCCCCATGGCCCGTCGTTCGCCCCTGATTAACGTGATGGTTGCCGCTGTCATGAAAGCAGCCCGTAACCTTCGCCGCGATTTTGGTGAAGTGGAACAGCTTCAGGTTTCCAAAAAAGGCCCAGCTGATTTCGTATCCGCCGCTGACCGCCGCGCTGAGCGCACCATCTATGAAGAGCTGAAACACGCTCGCCCCGATTTCGGCTTCCTGCTTGAGGAAAGCGGTGAAATTCCGGGCACCCGCGGTGACATCCGCTTCATTGTTGACCCGCTTGACGGCACCACCAACTTCCTGCACGGCCTGCCGCACTTCGCGCTGACCGTTGCTGTGGAAGAGCGCGGTGAAATCACAGCCGCCGTCACTTACGCACCGCTGACCGATGAGCTGTTCTGGGCTGAAAAGGGCCAGGGCGCTTACCTCAACGACAGCCGCCTGCGCGTTTCGGGCCGTGACAAGATGGAAACCGCGCTTCTGGCAACCGGCATTCCGTTCAAGGGCAAGGAAGGCCACATGGACTTCATGGCCGAGATGGCAGAATTCATGCCGTCTGTTGCCGGCATCCGCCGCTTTGGCGCCGCAACGCTGGATCTGGCCTATGTCGCCGCAGGCCGTTTCGACGGTTTCTGGGAAGCCAACCTGCAGCCTTGGGACATCGCAGCGGGCATCCTCCTGGTGAAGGAAGCCGGCGGCTATGTGACAGACATGAACGGCAAGGCCGACATGCTCAAGACCGGTAGCATCATCGCGGCGAACGACCGCCTACATGCACCGATCGAACGGGTGATCAAGCGGGCGCACCGCAAGCTGGCCCAAAACGCCGGTTAAAAAGCGTTCCAGAACAGATGATTGGCAAGGCCGTGGGGTTTGGTTCCGCGGCCTTTCTTTTTGTGCCGATGAAAGCCTTTCACAAATGTATGGAAGGCATGCAAACTTATTGGACGCAATTCCACAACCGGCCCTTACATATAGGGTCTTCCCACAAGCAGTGAGAAGGGCAAGGCTATGACAGATAAGTTGACCATTATTGGTGCTCCAATCTCCCCTTATGTCAGGAAGGTTCTGGCTATCCTGATTATGAAAGACTTGCCCTTCCGCTGCATTCCTCAGGTTCCATTTCTGGCCGATGACAATTTTACCCGCATCAGCCCGCTTCGGCGTATCCCGGTGCTCAAGCACGGTGATTTCACCCTGCCTGACAGCACAGCCATCATCCAGTATCTGGAGGAGGCCTTCCCCGATACGCCTGCGGCCTATCCCGGTGATGCCAAGGCCCGTGCGCGGGCGCGCTGGTTCGAGGAATATGCCGATGACCATTTTGGCCGGAACGTGATTTTCAACCTGTTTTTCCAGCGCGTGGTACGCCCGCGTGTGCTCAAACAAGAACCGGATCAGGCGCTGATTGACCAGACGCTGGAGAGCACCCTGCCGAACGCGCTCGATTATCTCGAAGGCGAAGTGCCGGCGGACGGCTTCCTGGCAGGCGACATCAGCGTGGGTGACATTACCATCGCGGCCATGATGAAAAACGCCTTTTGGGCCGGGTGGGAGATGGACGAAGATCGCTGGCCCGGCTTTGCTGCGTGGCTCAAGCGCACGTCCGACCATCCGGCACTCATGAAGGTCAACACGCTGGCGGATGAAATGATGGCCGTGCCCCCGACGGAGCATGAGGCCATCATGGAGCGCTTCCACGCCGCCGCCTGAAGCCTTCAGGCAGGCTCAAGCGGGATGTGGATGTACATCTCGGCGCCCTCGGCCCGTGGGTCGCGGTCATTGCTGTAAAGCGTATATTGCGGCCCGTCAGTGCGAACCCGGCCTGATTTCGGCAGCCACGATCCATAGATATAATTCTTGGTGTGCGCCAGCGTCTCCACCGGCCCGATATGGGTGAAGACGGCATAGTCGCCCGCGGGCACTTGGCGCAGGCTGGCGCCTTCGGGTAAGGGTGCGCCGTCACCCGCCACCGTGATCCCCGCCAGATACTCAATCTTGCCGTCCGCCTTGGCCTCGTCAGGCCCCAGGATTACCGATATCCGCCGTGTGCCCGGCCCGGTGGGGAGCGCACTGATGTGGCGCCCCAACGCCTGCCAAAGGCCGGGGATCACCTTCATATTGTCGGTATCCGGGTTCAGAAGCGGCACAACAAGGCCGGCGAAGCCTGCGGCGGTCAGGGCGGGCATATGTTTGATGGTGGGTTCCATGGTCATTCCTTCATATAGATGCGCGAGATACGCTGTCGTGATCCTGGGTTTGCGAGGAATGAGCCTGTCGGCCCTGTGGGTCGTGCGGAACGCCTGCGGATTGGTGCCAAAGGCGCGCCGGAAGGCCCGCGTGAACACTTCGGGCGATGCGAAATCGCAGGCAAGCGCGATATCGATCACCTTCCGGTCGGTGGTCAGTAACTGGCTGGCGGCGTGGGACAGGCGCCGGTGCTGGATATATTCCTTCACCGTGTCGCCCACCATGGCCCGGAACAGGCGCTGGAAATACCATTTCGACAGGCCAGCTTCGCGCGCAATGGCCGCCACCGTCAGCGAGGCAAAAAGATTGTCCTCGATATAGTCAACGGCGCGGTTGATTTGCGTCTGGTAACTCATGCTGTCCCCTGGTCGTCCCTGCTTATTCGCCCTGGCCGGTCCGGCCCGGTTTCCTCGGCGCTGACCATGCCCCGGCGCCTGCATCCGGTCTTGACGATTTGTGCGAAAGTTAGGCCTTAGCACCCCGGGCCGGTCAAGGGGACGGAAAAATCATGTAATTTGACCCATTTACAGCCACAATTCTGTCCTTAAACTAGAAGCACATTCATGCCATAACTGTTTGTGGTTATTTGATTTCCTGATGGGAGAGGCAGGCGAGATGCAGAAACCAACCAAGTTCCTTATGCGCATGACGCTGTTTGTGGTCGTTGTTCTCGCGCTCGGTGTGCTTCTCAAGGACTCGCTCATCGATGCCTTTATGGCCAACGTGGCGCTCAACGGGGTCATCCTGGGCACGCTGGTGATCGGCGCCATCTTTGCCTACCGCCGGGTGTTTGACCTCAAACCCGAAATCGACTGGATCACCGCCTTCAAGCGGAATGAAAGCGCAAGTTCCAGCGTGACGCCGCGCCTGATGGCGCCAGCTGCGTCGCTTCTGTCGGCGCAGGAAGAGGGCGGCATGCGCCTCTCCACGCTGTCGATGCGCTCAGTGCTGGACGGCATCATCTCGCGGCTTGAGGAAAGCCGTGAAATCAGCCGCTATTTCACCGGCCTCCTGATCTTCCTTGGGCTGCTGGGCACCTTTTGGGGGCTTTTGGGCACCATCGGCGCCATCGGCCAGACGATCAAGAGCCTGACGGTGGATGGCGGCGATATGGCCCTGATGTTCGATGAACTCAAGGCCGGGCTTGAGGCACCGCTTTCCGGCATGGGGACGGCCTTTTCAAGCTCGCTCTTCGGCCTTGGCGGCAGTTTGGTGCTCGGCTTCCTGGACCTTCAGGCCAGCCAGGCGCAGACGCGTTTTTACAACAGTGTGGAAGACTGGCTCGCGGGTGTGACGCACCTGTCGCGCAGTGAAATGAGCGAAGGCATGGCCAGCCCGAATGCCTATATGACGGCGCTGATGGAACAGACCGCCGACGGTATCGACCGGCTGCAGCGCACGCTGAAAAACAGCGAAGACGCCCGCGCGCAGGGCCAGCATACCATGACGGCCATTGCGGAATCGCTGGCGACGCTCGCAGACAAATTGGAGGCCTCCGACAAACGCCGCAGTGAAAGCGACAATACGGTCAAGGAACTGGCGGGTGCAATCGAGAAGCTGGCGGCCAGCCACAAGCCTGTGGAAATGCCGCCCATACCGCCCGCGATGGACGACGCCACCAAGGGTCATATCCGCAACCTGGATGTGGGCATCAAGCGGCTTATTGACGAGCAGGCGCGCCAATCCGACAATCTGGTGGATGAACTTCGGTCTGAACTCAAACTGCTGTCGCGTACCATTGCGGCGGCGTTCGACAACAGCAAGACCGGCCCAAGCAGCAGTGCACCCAGCCCGCAGCCCATAACCGCCCGCCGCGACGGTGAAGAGGACGAAGGCTGATGATCGGCTCTCGGCGGCGCATCGGGGGCGGCGGCCAGGACAATAGCTGGCCTGGCTTTGTGGACGCCTTGTCCACGCTGTTGATGGTGATCATCTTCCTTTTGTCCATGTTCGTGCTGGCGCAGTTTTTCCTGGGGCAGGCGCTCTCAGGGCGCGATCAGGCGCTGGCGGAACTCAGGGGGCAGGTGGCCCAGCTGGGCAATCTTCTCAAGATGGAAAAACAGTCCAACCAGGCGCTTAGGGACAGTATGGCGGAATTGTCCGCATCCCTCACGGCCGCCAACAAGGACCGCGATACCTTAAGCGCCGACCTTGAGGCGACAAAGTCGGCGCTTGCGGCCAGCGATGCACGCCTGGCCGAAATGACCGCCGCGCGCGAACGCTTTGAAGCCGATGCCACAGACCTGGCTGAACGCTTCAAGCTGGCTGATGACGCGCTGTCGGAAGAAAGAATCATATCGAAGCGCGCGCAGGAACAGGTCGCACAGCTTCAACGCAACATCACGGCGCTTCAGGAACAGCTGGGCCGGCTTGAGGCCGCGCTGCAGGCCAGTGAAGAGCGCGACCGCCGCAATCAGGCCGTGATCGTGGATATGGGCCGCCGCCTTAACCGCGCGCTGGCATCGAAGGTTGAAGAACTGGCGGGCTACCGGTCTGAGTTCTTCGGGCGGCTCAAGGAAGTGCTGTCGACCCGCCCTGAAATCCGGGTGGAAGGCGACCGTTTCGTGTTCGCAAGCGAACTCTTGTTCGCCTCCGGCAGCGCAGACCTGGGGCCTGAGGGCCGCGCGGAGATGCGCAAGTTCGCCGAAACCCTGATCGCCATCTCACAGGAAATTCCGCAGGAGCTTAACTGGATCTTGCGGGTGGACGGCCACACGGACAAACGCCCCATTTCAAACGCGCAATTCCGCAGTAACTGGGAGCTTTCAGCCGCGCGCGCCATCAGCGTGGTGCGGTTCCTGATTTCCGTGGGTGTGCCAGCTGACCGCCTGGCCGCCACTGGCTTCGGCGAACATCAACCCATCGACCCGGCCGATAACGTCTTCGCCTACTCGCGCAACCGCCGCATCGAAATGCGCCTGACGCAAAGGTAGGGAATAGGCAGCTTTTGGACCACGATAATTTTCTCGAATTTGGATGACAGTCGATGGAAGACCTGAGGGAGACCTATCAAGATTTTTTCTACTATCTTGATACTGTAAAAGTCGAAATTTCATATCTGCCGAAATTCAGGGAATTCCTCGTTAATTGTGTGGACGCGGACTCCGGAATCCTTCTCAAAAACTGTCCATGGTCTGGCAAAGCCTTTCCGTCCTCTCTTCGTGACAAATGGTTTGAGCTTCTTGAGGAAATGAACCTTGAAGCGGGCGAGGATGAAATCCCTGAAGAATTCCTCACCGATGAGTGGTGGAAGAAGCGAGGCTTATAAGGATAGTCGTCCGTGCTTTACTAGAAGCATACTTTCCGTATTGAGGTGCGCTTGGCGCAAAGGTTGATTGATGGATTACTCGTTTGAGACTGACCGCCTGACGGTTACCCATTGGCGCGCGGATCTAGCCGACCCTGAGGCGCGCCGGGCGCTTGAATTGACGCTGCCTGGCATCCTGGCGCCCGAGACAACGGCTTTCCTGCCACCCCATATGCAGCTTGGTGCTGCGGCAGAGGCAGCTACGTGGATCGATGCACGGGCGGCGGAATCGGACGTGTGTCTGGTGAAAACCCACGATGATATGCTGCTCGGGCTACTGATCCTGTTTGTAGCGGATGAGGACGAACGTATGGTGGTGCGCATCGGCTATCTCCTTGACCAGGCCCAGTGGGGCAAGGGGTATGCGTCAGAGCTGCTGGCGGGGCTCGTGGATTGGTGCAGGGGGCAAGTGCAATCCGGCGGCAAACCCATGGAGCTGATCGGCGGCGTCGAGGCCGACAACGGGGCCTCTATCCGCGTTCTGGAAAAGGCGGGATTTGCGCTCGAGGGTGACACCTCAACAGACACAAACAGATATTACCACCTGCAAGTGGAATAACGACCGGGGGATAGTATGCGGAATTTTGTGACGGCTGCCGTGATGGCCTTTGGTTTGGCCGCAGCGGCGCGGGCGGATGTGGTCGATGATATCGCGGCCAGGATGCGGGCGGGCGACTATAAGGGCATCACCGGCATGATGGTCAGCCAGGACGGCATGCTGCACGCGGAAGCCTACGCGCCCGGATATGGGGCTGACAAGCGCCACGATATCCGCTCCGCCACCAAAAGCATCACAGCGCTGCTGGTCGGTGAGTTGATCGAGGACGGGTCGCTCAAGTCCGTCAAAACGAAGCTTTCGAAAATCCTGCCAGACGATTTCAACCACATGCCGAAGGAAGACCCACGCCGCGATATCACGGTGGAGGATGCGCTGACGATGCGCACGGGCCTGGCCTGCAATGACTGGATACCCGCAAGCGTGGGCCAGGAAGACAAAATGTACAAAACCCGCGACTGGGGCGCGTTCCTCTGGGCCCTGCCGATGGCCTATGAGCGCGGTGAGCATTTCAGTTACTGCACCGGTGGCGTCGTGTTCCTGGGGCGCGTGATTGAAAAGCTTTCCGGCAAGTCTGTACCAGCGTATGCCGAAGAACGGCTCTTTGGCCCCATGGGCATTGAAGGCGCCAAGTGGGAAAAGACCCCCAAGGGCCATACCGACACAGGTGGGCACCTACGCCTGACGCTCACGGACCTGCACCGGCTGGGGCAGTTGGTGCAGCATGGCGGCGAGGGGCTCGTGGACCCCAAGTGGCTCAAGGAAGCGACGTCCGAGAAAACCCAGGTTTATGAGCGGAACGAGCGCTACGGCTATCTGTGGTGGCTGAATAGTGGCATTGTCAAGGAACAGCCCATCAGCCTCGTGTACGCCCACGGCAACGGTGGCAATTTCATTTTTGTTGTGCCAGAGCTGAAGCTGGTCGCCGCCTTCACCGGCAAGAACTATGGCGACCGCGCGCAGTTCATCCCCATGCAGCTGCTGACCCGCGAGATCATCCCGAGCCTGATCGAAGAGAAATGATTGCACCAGGGTCACGGACCCTGTAGTCAAGGCTGACTATAAAAAGCCCCGACAGAGGGCACTAAAAGGACAGCGACTATGCAACTTTCTTCTCTTCTTGGTGACAGGTTCACCAAGAGCCGCTTGGCCATTATCATTCTTTTGGCGGGCCTGCTCGTTTTCTACCATATTTCAACGGTCTATGACCTGTATCTGGGGGACGGCATGGCCGATCACCCGCTGATGATCCACATCCAGTCGGCATTGCGGCTTTCGATCGCAGCAAGCTTGATGCTTGTGGTTTTTGGCGTAAGGCGCGCGCTCTACGCCATGTGGCTGACGATTGGTGGGTTGGTGCTGACACAATATATCGTGCATTTTGGCGCGAATCCGCCAGAATTTGCGCTGGAGCGTTCAGCTTTTTCCTATCTGAGGGGGGTTATCTTCCCCGCCATCATCACGTTGCTGTTTCCTTACTGGAAGAGCACCGCAGACATAGCATAGTGCCATAACGGAAGGCCCCACCTCTTTCGGGGCCAACTGGCCACTTGATCTAGATCACATTCCCTTGAAACGAACTCTGTTATCCAGAGGCTGGACCGATTCTGGCTGGATAATATGTATCGCGATACGACACGACAAATGGCGGCGGTGGCCGTGCAGAAAATGGAGTACCTGAAGGCGCATCCCCTCGGGTTTTCCATCTCGACCATGATGGCGGGTGCCTATGTGGGCATTGGCATCATTCTTATCCTGACGCTTGGCAATGACGCCGAGCCCCTGTCGCGCAACCTGATCATGGGCTGCTTCTTTGGCATTACCCTGACGCTGATTGTCTTTGCCGGTGCCGAGCTGTTCTCGGGCCACACCATGTTCATGGCATTCGGGTATCTTTATAAAAGGCTGACAGCCATCCAGGTGATCTGTGACTGGGTGATCTGCTGGGGTGGTAACCTGTTTGGGGCCATGATGCTGGGCGTGCTCTTCACCCTTGGTGGCGGGGGCGGCTGGCTGGATGATCCGGCTAGCCTCGTGCATCAGATATCTGCGACCAAAGTGGAAAGCAGCATCACCGCACTGGTCGCCAGGGCGATCATCTGCAACTGGCTTATCTGCCTGGCCATCTGGATGACGGCCCGCACCATGAGCGATACCGCCAAATGCATCCTTATTTTCTGGTGCCTGTTCGCCTTTGTGGCGGCGGGGTTCGAGCATGGCGTTGCCAATATGACGGTCTTCACCATTTCGCTTCTGGGCACGCATGCTGACAGCGTGACCGTCTGGAGCGCCTGGTACAATCTGATCTGGGTGTCGGTGGGCAACATCATCGGTGGGGCCGGATTCATCGGCGTCGCCTATTATCTTACCGGCAGCCCAACGCAGTTCTCGCAAACAGACAGCGAGGAAGATGTCGAAGGCTCAGGCGCCAACCTTCACTAATGGGGCTGCTCTGCAGGCTTGGTAGACGCGCCTAGGCGGCATATTCGCCGAACTGCAGGTCTGCGAGGCGCTTATAGAGGCCGCCCTTGGCCACCAGTTCGTCGTGCGTGCCTTCGGCGACGATCTTGCCGTCTTCAAGCACGATGATGCGGTCCACCTTTTTGACAGTAGCAAGGCGGTGGGCGATCACCAGCGTGGTGCGGCCTTCCATCAGATGTTCGAGCGCTTCCTGAACCTTGAGTTCCGATTCGGCGTCGAGCGCACTTGTGGCCTCATCAAGAAGCAGGATCGGTGCGTCCCGGAGGATCGCACGGGCAATGGCGATGCGCTGGCGCTGGCCGCCCGACAGGCGCGTGCCGCGTTCGCCCAGGAAGGTATCGAAGCCGTTGGTGGCGCGCTCGACAAACTCGGTTGCCGCCGCAGCCTCAACCGCCTGCCGCACTTCCTCGTCCGTGGCATCCTGACGGCCATAGCGCACATTCTCGGCGATCGTGTCGGCGAAGATGATGGTGTCCTGCGGCACGAAGGCCAGATGCTCGCGGAAGGCTTTCGGGTCTGTCTGGGCGATATCCACGCCGTCCATCTTCACGGCACCCGATTGCGGGTCGTAGAACCTCAGGAGCAGCTGCAGCACAGTGGATTTGCCCGCGCCAGACGGGCCCACAAGTGCGACCGTCTCGCCCGCCTTCACATGCAGGTTGAAGCCTTCAAGGGCTGCCACGTCGGGCTTGGTCGGATAGTGGAACGTTACGTTATCGAAATGAATATCGCCTTCGATTTTAGCCGGCAATGCCCTGGGGTTGTCTGGCGCCTTGATCTTGGCTTCCGACGACAGCAATTCCGCCAGCCGCCCGGCAGCACCCGCTGCGCGCTGCAGCTCGCTGTAGACTTCCGAGAG
This sequence comes from Kordiimonas lacus, assembly GCF_001550055.1. GTDB lineage: Bacteria > Pseudomonadota > Alphaproteobacteria > Sphingomonadales > Kordiimonadaceae > Kordiimonas > Kordiimonas lacus. Next base: position 437,540 of record NZ_LRUA01000003.1, on the reverse strand, counting down.
CGCGCCGAAGGCACCGGCCACGAACACAGCCAGCATGATAAACTCAAGCATCTCGCCGCCGGTCATTGCGCCGGTCATCACATCCTGCGCGCCTTCGAAAAGCACCAGGGCGATGGCGGAAAAGATCATGAAGATCATGATGAAGGTCAGGCCTGCGCGCACCTGAATGCGGCGTTTGGCGGCAACGAAAGCATCATCAACCTGCTCACCGAATCGGCGGGCTTCGGTTTTTTCCTGCGTGAAGGCCTGCACAATATTGAGGGCCGAGAGCGATTCGCCGGCGCGGGCGCCCACATCGGCCACCTTGTCCTGGCTGGTGCGCGACAGGTTCCTTACGCGCCGCCCTACCACAATGATGATGCCGAGGAGGAGCGGGATCACCAGCGCGATATAGCCCATCAGCTTGGGCGACATGATGAACAGGCCAACGGTGCCGGCTACCGCAATCAGGAAGTTTCTGATCCACACAGACACGCTGGAGCCGACAATGGTTTGCACCAGCGTGGTGTCCGCGGTGAGGCGGGAGACGATCTCGCCGGGGCGGTTCTCTTCAAAGAACTCAGGCGACAGGGTGATCAGCCGCTCGTACACCGCTTTGCGGATGTCCGCGACAACCCGTTCGCCAATCCAGGTAACAAAATAAAAGCGGCAGGCCGTGGCCACAGCCATGACCACAACAATGGCTACAAACACCAGGAAATAGTCGTTCACCGCCTGGGCGTTGTCGTTTGAAAAGCCATTATCGACAATGTTGCCAAGAGCCTTTGGGACCACCAGTGTGGTTGCCGCCGCCACCAGCAGGAAGAAGCCGGCCAGTACCAGTTGGAGCTTGTAGGGCTTTACGAAAGTCCAAAGCGTCCTGAGGTTCGCGAGCTTGCCCTTTGGCGGTTCGTGCTCGCGGCGGATGGTACTGTCTGACATGGATGCTCCCTTGGCTTATGTTTGTGCTGATATAGGGAATTGGGCGCCATAATCCAATCAACGATTTTGACTTTGTTATAATGCGCCTGTGCAACATGTGGGAAGGACGCGGCATATTATTTTCACCACTGAGGGCAAAAAGCGTAGAAACAGCCTTGCATTCGTTGAAATATTGACCTATACGGACGCCTCGTTTTCGGAGGTAAGACCATGAAACAAGAAATTCATCCCGACTACCACAACATCAAAGTGGTAATGACTGACGGGACGACTTTTGAGACCCGCTCTACTTGGGGCTCGGAAGGCGACACCATGACGCTTGAGATTGATCCTAAGTCGCACCCAGCTTGGACTGGTGGCGTTCGTCAGGTTCTTGAAGGTGGCCGTGTGGCTAAATTCAACAAGCGCTTCGGTAGCCTGTCGCTCAAGAAGTAAGTCGTTCTCGACATTCGAGTTTTTCGGAAAAGGCGTCCAGTTTGGGCGCCTTTTTCATTTTCTGCTCTTGAAGGCCAAAAACTCCTCCCCACATATGATTTGTCCGGTCGCCGAATTCGGGGCCAGACAGTGAACCGACCCGGCATTTATGCGGGTCACGTAAAATCAGTCGCTTCAATTGGAGGACATGACATGAGAAATTTTGACCTTACCCCCCTTATGCGCAGCACCGTTGGCTTCGATCACCTGAGCCGCTTGCTCGATTCGGCCCTGACATCAGAAGGTGCAGCCGCGTATCCGCCCTACAATATTGAAAAGCTGAGCGAAGATGATTACCGAATCACCATGGCGGTGGCCGGTTTCGCTCCCGATGAACTGAATGTCACCGTTCAGGAAGGCACGCTCTATATCTCCGGCAAGGGCCGTGAAGAGGAAGAAGAGCGCCGTTTCCTGCACAAGGGTATCGCAAAGCGCGCCTTCGAGCGCCGCTTCGAGCTTGCGGAAACCATCCGCGTTGGTGACGCCAAGTTTGAGAATGGCCTTCTCGAGATCGAACTGAAGCGCGTGATCCCTGATCACAAGAAACCGCGTCAGGTCGAGATCCGCTCTACGGACGCGAAGATGAAGACCATTGAGGCAGACGCCGCCTAAGGGCGCGTCAACTCTAGCGCCCTGACCCCTTCCGGGGCGCTAACCTCCCAGTTTCCTCCACGACTCCTCGCTGTCGTGAACCTGACGTGAGGGCCGGGCATTCCTCCCCCCAAAGCTCCTGGCTCTCACGGCTTTTTGCTGCAAATCGGACAAAAGTCCCTCGGCTACGCCTCAGTGTACTTTTGCCCGGGGCTCAATATGAAAAACCGACCCTCGAAGCGGTTCTTCGGGCCTGTTTTGCTCATTGTCTTGAAATCCGCCTCTGGCGGATTTTTCATGTAAAATTTGGAAACAAGGCGAAGAGCCGCCTCGAGGCTTGTTTTCGCCTTGTGGCTACTGAAGGAAAGTACATTGAGCGTTAGCGAAGGACTTTTCTTCAACTCTTAAAGAAGGCCTCAGCCGCTGCCTTGCTTGAACCCTTGGAGTCGAGTTCGCCCTTGGTGCGGGTGATTTCTGCTTCAAGCCGGCTGATGCGTTCCTCAAGTTCATGGGCGCTCAGGGTGGACAGGTCTTCCTTCTCGACCGCCGTCAGCGGACTGTCTTTCTTGATCGGGAGATCGTCAAAATCCATGGCATGTGCCTCCTGCCTTTTTTCACCTTTTAACTTGTATTCCTGCCTATCGCCCACAGATACTTTAGGCAAGCAGGGAGATGACTTTATGAAAGCGATTGAGATTACCACACCGGGCGGGCCTGAGGTCTTGAAACCGTGTGAGCGCGACAACCCGGCGCCGGGTGCGGGTGAATTGCTGATCCGGGTGATGGCGGCAGGCGTGAACCGGCCAGATGTGGTGCAACGGCAGGGCCGCTACCCCGCACCACCGGGTGCCAGCGATATTCCGGGCCTTGAGGCCGCGGGCGAAGTCGTGGCGCTGGGGGACGGTGCTGAAGGCTTCAAGATCGGCGACAAGGTCTGTGCCTTGGTGCCGGGGGGCGGCTACGCCGAGCTGTGCACCGCCAATGCCGCCTCAGTCATGCATGTGCCGAAGGGCTTTTCAATGGTGCAGGCAGCGGCGATCCCCGAAACCTATTTCACTGTATGGTCGAACCTGTTTGACCGGGCCGGTCTGACGGCGGGCGAAACACTTCTGGTGCATGGTGGTTCGTCTGGCATCGGCTCTACGGCCATCCAGCTCGCGAAGGCTTTCGGCGCCAGGGTCATCACCACCGTGGGTAACGCCGAGAAGGCTGAGTTCTGCAAGAAGCTGGGCGCTGACGTGGTGGTGAACTATCGCGAGGGCGACTATGTCGAGGCCGTGAAAGACTTCACGGAAGGCACGGGCGTGAATGTGGTGCTGGATATGGTGGGCGGTGATTATATCGCCAAGAATATCGAGTGTTTGGCGGTTGAAGGCAGGCATGTGTCCATCGCCTTCCTGCAGGGGCCGCAGGTGACCATGAACATGCTACCGGTAATGCTGAAGCGGCTGGTGCTGACGGGCAGTACGCTTCGGGCGCGGGACAATGCCTTCAAGGGCGCGATCGCCGCGAACCTGCAGAAGCATGTCTGGCCACTGATGGAGGCAGGCAAGGTGGCACCTGTGATCGATTCGACCTTCCCGCTGGATCAGGCCGCAGACGCCCATGCCCGCATGGAAACAAGCCTCCATATGGGCAAGATCATGCTTGAGGTGGCCTAAGCGGGGCCAAAGAGCGGAAAAGCGGTCAAATTGAACCAGAAATCTGTTCAGGGCGCCATTATTCGCCATGACAGGGGCTTTTTGACCTGTTACACATGGGGCGGGAGGAATTTCTCTCCCCCCTTTCAGGAAAACATGGATCCAGAGAGGGCAGGTAAGCGGTACCGCTTATCTGGGCGAAGAGGAATTTCCGTAAACAAGGGATAACGGGATGACACAACCTTTGATGCCGATGGCCACCGCTGTATGGCTGGTGGATAACACGGCGCTAACATTCAAGCAGATTGCCGAATTCTGCCAGTTGCACGAACTTGAAGTTCAGGGCATTGCAGACGGCACTGTTGGTACGAATATCGTTGGCCAGGACCCGACTGCGAGCGGCCAGCTGACGTGGGACGAAATCAATCGTTGCCAGGCAGACCCAAAGGGTGCGCTTGTGCTGAGCGAAGACGATGTGAAAGCGGTGCCGCGCACCAAGGGCCCGCGTTATACGCCGGTGTCCAAACGCCAGGACAAGCCAGACGCCATCGCCTGGCTGGTGCGTAATCACCCAGAGCTTTCGGACCTGCAGATCAGCCGCCTGGTGGGCACCACCAAGCCGACGATCTCTGCGATCCGCGAGCGCAGCCACTGGAACATCCAGAACATCAAGCCGCAGGACCCGGTAGGTCTGGGCCTGTGTAAGCAGCTTGAGTTGGACGAAGCCGTGCGTCAGGCCGCAGCCCGCCGCGACAAGGCTGCTGCCAAATCAGGCGAAAAGCCTGCAGAGGCTGCGCCCGTAGAGGCGCCGGTTGAAGCCCCTGTTGTAGAAGCGCCAGCTGAAGAAGCTCCTGCGAAGGAAAAAGAACTGACTGCCGCTGACGTGTTCGGTGAAGAGCCAGCAGCGGACGCTGACGAAGAAGCTGACAAAGAATAAGGCCCACGCTAACTGGGCAAACAAAAAGCGCGAGGACTTGCCTCGCGCTTTTTTTGTTAAGCTTGTCTGCCCTTAGTGTCTGACCAGGCGGGTCATTTCCTCTTTCAGGCGGAGTTTCTGCTTTTTAAGCTGTGCTATTCGTATGGTATCGGGGCACGGCCTGTGTTCTTCCCGGGTGATGATCTCTTCAATTTCAGCATGTTTCGCGTTCAAGGTATTCACATGCGACTGTAGGTTCATTCCCGCACTCCTCTTCATTACGATTTTAAGACAGCATTATGAGACCAAATGAAGGGGCTCTTGTCACGGAAAAGATTTGCGCCCGAGCACTTGTCCTGTATCTTCGGGCACTTAGCAAATCGCGGAAAACCCCCGTTTGAAGGATTGTTGCGCCAAATGGCAGAGACTCGAAAGAAAAGGCTGATTATTGCCATCACGGGCGCTAGTGGTGTGGCTTACGGTGTCCGCGCGCTTGAGCTTCTGAAGGGGCTGGATGTTGAGCGCCATCTGGTGATGTCAAAGGCGGGTGAACGCACGCTTCTGGAGGAAACCGACTATAGCGTGCGTGACGTGCAGGCCATGGCGGATGTGCTCTATCCGGCCAAGGATATCGGCGCCGCGATCGCCAGTGGGTCCTTCCGCACCATGGGCATGCTGATTGCGCCGTGTTCGGTCAAGACCATGGGGGAAATCCGCACCGGGATCACCTCCAGCCTGGTCAGCCGGGCGGCCGATGTGATCCTCAAGGAACGCCGTCGGCTGGTGCTGATGGTCAGGGAGACGCCGCTGCATACCGGACACCTCAGAACCATGACGGCGCTCAGTGAAATGGGGGCGATCATCGCGCCGCCCGTCCCCAGCCTCTATGCCAAGCCCACAAGCATCGATGACATGGTCACCTACACGGCGGCCCGCGCGCTGGACCTGTTTGATCTGGAGGTCGAAGGCCTTAACCGCTGGGGTGAATAACCGCCTTCATGCAGGCCTTCATTCAGGCATATTGGGCGTCTTCAGCTTGGCCCCGCAAATCTGCAGGTAGCTGCTGACACAGGGCCACACGTCCCGCGCGTGGCTGGACTTGAGCGGCGGTTTGGTCAGGCACTTCAGAAGCGCCCGCTGCTCCTGCTGTTCGGCTTCAAGCTCTTCGGCCTTGGCGTCCTCATAGCCGTCCTGGCCCTTGAGGGCGCGCCGTGCCATGCGGAGCGGCGCCAGCTTTTCCTCCTGCCACCAGCTGGCGGCTTCCATCAGCAAATCCCAGTCGTCAGCCACCGGGCGAACACTATTGTCATCCATCCACAGGCACAAAAGCAGCAGGTTTACGTCCGCGCCCAGGCTGTCCTGCGCATCAAGGCAGGCTTCCTGCATCGATGCATGGCTATAGGTACGGCAAGTGAAGTCCCAAAAATCGTCAGGCGAAGGCCAGCGGGTCGATTGCTGTGCTTCTATGTCGGCATTTGTCATGCTATAACCACCGCAATTCTAATGAGTTTTGGGGCCAGTATATGGATGAAGATGCCATCAGGGAGCAAATTTCTGCCCTCATGGAGGAGCACCGCGACCTGGATGATGCCATCACGGCAGTACAACGCGCCGGTACGTTCGATCTTTTGCAAGTGCAGCGCATGAAGAAGCGCAAGCTTCTTCTGAAGGATGAGATTGCGAAACTGCGTAATATGCTGGTGCCTGATATCATCGCTTGAGGCATAGCCCCTTGAGCAGGGAGCCCTTAGCGTGGCTCGCTGTCGCCCTTGAGTTCCCGCTTGTTTTCATACATGGCCTTGTCCGCCTTATCGAGCGCGTCATGCGGCTCGTCGCCCTGGCGGAAGGTATAGGTGCCGAAGGCCATGCTCATCTTGATGGTCTCGCCGCCAATCACCAGCGGCGTGTCGGCAATGGTCTGCGCCAGTGAAGCTGCCTTGTCGTGTCCCACCTGTTCGTCAGCCTGCGCCAGGATCACGCCAAACTCGTCGCCGCCCAGGCGGCCAATCACATCGGTGCCGCGGACATTGTCCACCAGCGTGCGGGCCACATGAAACAGGGCCTTGTCGCCAGCTTCGTGGCCATATTTGTCGTTGATCAGCTTCATGTCATTGAGGTCAATGAACATCAGCGTTGAAGGCGTGCCGTAGCGTTCCGCGAAACTGATCATGCGGTTCAGCTCGCGCACAAACGCCCGCCGGTTCGGGATTGGCAGAAGGGCGTCCGTGTCGGCCACATCTTCCATTTCCCTGAGGCGCCGGTTGGTGGCATCCAGTTCGCGCCTGAGCTTGTCCACCTCTTCCATCAGCGACATGATCGCCTGCTGGACGCGCGGCGTCATTTCCTCAGGGGGAATAGTGGTAACCTGTACGGTGTCATTAATTTCGCGTGGCGCGGACGTTTCAGTCGCGCTGCCGGTCGCCCCCGTTTTGCGCACTGGGCGCGTCGGAGCGGTACGCGTGACGCCGGGTGTATTGGTTATTTTCATACAAGACCCTGTACCGGTTACTTTCGACTGTAGATAATCCATTATGGCGTCTTTGTGAATCGACTTGCAAGTTTCCTGATGAAATTGGCGTGAAATAGGCGGTTTTTGGGGCTTTTCGGCAAAGCTTGCAATAAGGAGGCGCATGCCTATAATGCGCGCTCCGCAGGGATGGCAGATGGGTTGCCCCTATGGCGGCACCTGTCATGGCTTTTAGGATGGAAGCGACCATGAGCACTGAGACGCCCGAAATTGGTATCATTATGGGAAGCCAGTCTGACTGGCCAACAATGAAGCACGCAGCAGATGTGCTTACGGAACTTGGGGTCTCCTTCGAGACCCGCATCGTTTCGGCCCACCGGACGCCAGACCGCCTTTATGACTATGCCAAAACAGCCAAAGACCGTGGCCTGAAATGCATCATCGCCGGTGCAGGCGGTGCCGCGCACCTGCCGGGCATGGCAGCCGCCATGACCCCGCTGCCGGTCTTCGGTGTGCCAGTGCAATCCAGCATGCTTTCCGGCAAGGACAGCCTGCTGTCGATCGTGCAGATGCCAGGCGGTGTGCCAGTGGGCACGTTGGCGATTGGCAAAGCCGGCGCCAAGAACGCGGGCCTCCTGGCCGCGGCTGTAATTGCCCTGATGGATGAAGGCGTTGCCGAACGGCTTGACGCCTGGCGTGCCGCGCAAACCGAAAGCGTGGCCGAAATTCCGGTAGATGACGCTTAAGCGCTAACGGCTCAAAGGCAGGATATCAGCATGACACAGATTAAACCGGGTGGAAAAATCGGCATTTTGGGCGGTGGCCAGCTTGGCCGTATGCTCGCTATGGCCGCTGCGCGCCTTGGCTATCGCTGTCACATTTTTTGCCCGGACGTCCGCAGCCCGGCGTTCCATGTGGCGTGCGATTTCACCATCGCCGAATATGAAAATGAAGACGCGCTGAAGGAGTTCGCCTCCAGCGTTGATGTGGCAACTTACGAGTTCGAAAATGTCCCGGCCCGCACGGCTGAGATTGTCTCGAAGGAAACGCTACTGCGCCCGGGTGCGCGCGCCCTTGAAGTGTCGCAGGACCGGCTGACGGAAAAGAAATTTCTCAATGAATGCGGTGTGAAAACAGCGCCCTTCAAGGCTTTCCAGACACAGGAAGAGCTGGATGAGGCCTACAAGGAAATCGGCCGTCCGTCTGTCGCCAAGACCCGGCGTTTTGGTTATGACGGCAAAGGCCAGTTGATGATCAAGGCGCGCAAGGACGTGGACGACGTCATGGGCGTGACCAAGGGCACCGCCGCCATTCTTGAAGGCTTCGTGACCTTCGACCGCGAGATCAGCGTTGTTGTGGCGCGTTCGGCGTCGGGTGACGTGGCGGCTTTCCCGGTGGCGGAAAATGTGCACACCAACCATATCCTGGATACCAGCACCGTGCCGGCGCAGATCAGTGAAGTGGTGGAGGCCAAAGCCAAGGTAATGGCCACCCGCATCGCCAACGCGCTCGAATATATCGGTGTGATGACCGTCGAGATGTTCGTCAATGACGGCACGGGCGAGATTGTGGTTAATGAAATCGCGCCGCGCGTGCACAACAGTGGCCACTGGACCATCGAAGGCGCTGCCACCAGCCAGTTCGAACAGCATATCCGCGCCATCTGCGACCTGCCACTGGGCGGAACGGATGCCCGCGGCAAGGTGCGGATGAAGAACCTGTTGGGCAAGGACATCCTGGATTTCGAACAGTATCTCACGGACCCAAAGGCCCACTTCCATCACTATGGCAAGCTGGAGCCGCGCGAAGGCCGCAAGATGGGCCATGTGACCTGGGTCGAAGACGCAGACTAAAATCTGAATAAGAACAGGGAGGCCTTCGCCTCCCTTTTTTATTGCCTGCATAAGGCTTTGGGTGATTGGCTTGTCCTGCGGGATGGTTGTAATGATATAACTTTTGGTATAGCCTTTCCCTGTCAGAAGGGGGGCTTATGCAGTTTTTGAAATATTCACTTGTCGCCTTGCTTGTGGTCGGCTGTACGGCAGTGCCGACAACCGGCGACTGGCCGGAGGCGAAGATCGACCGCTCTGAAATCGAGCGCGTGTCGCTGAAGGGCCGGATCGTAATTATTGAACAGGTGCCCCGTTTTCTGCAGTTCGGCAGTGCGCAGGTGGTCAGCCCAAGCCTGGATCATTATCTGTTCTGGGACTTCTGCCGGGGCTCGGGCACCGTGTGGCAGATGGTGGCGCTCAGGCCCGATGAGAGGGCCAGTTCAGGCTGGTCCTATACGCGGACCAGGACCTTCCCTGCCACAAAGAGGCATGAGGCGGAAACGCGGGTAACCGAAGGGTTCCTTGAACGGCGTATCGCCGGATTTGAAGACCTGCGGAAAGCGGGCCTGTCCTTCTTTAAGCCCGGTACCATCAAATGCGACGCCACCTATGGTGACCCGATCTAGCGCCTAGCGCTCGAGAATCCAGGTGGCGTGTTCAGCGCGCACGGTGAAGCCGTATTTATCCGCAAACGCATTGACGATATCGCGCATGGGGAAGCCTTTTGACCGGCTCCAGTGCCAGTCGTCGCCGGTGATCTGGGCGTCAGGCCACAGCTCATGGCACACCTCGAGGTCCACCGCCTGCTTGTTGGCGTCGATATAGACAAGCTCCGGCTCGAAGCCCTTGTCCTTCAAAGCGTATAGCGCGTCGGGCGACAGGCCACGGTAGGGCACGAAGCGGCCCTCGAAGCCGCGCAGGTTCGCAAGCGCGGTGGGGAAGGGGCCCTGGCGCTCCACGTCTGCGGCAAAGCGCTTCTGGTCTTCCATATTGGGGTATTCGCGGGTCAGCTTCGGGCGGCCCACATAGCGCTGGACCTGCTCGATCAGATGGTCGCTCCAGGGGTCCACGCCCACAAGGCGAAGGTCCGGGTCCACCGACAGCCAGCGCTTGGCGCTGGAGCACAGGAAGCAGCCGATTTCCAGCATGTAGTGGGGCCTCGATGTGCGGATGATCTCATCCACCATGTCGCGGCCATAGCCGCCCAGCGTATAGTCCCACGCGTTCACGCCTTCGGTCTCGGGCCAAGGGTTTTCCGCCAGAAGTTTTTCGAATGCCGTGTCCGTCATGCTGTGCTCCGGATACAAAAAGGGCGCGGTGTGTCCGCGCCCTGATCGATTGGTTCTTTAAAGGATCGAGAAGCCAGTGGCTGCCCAGTCCTTGTCGAAGCCCGCGAGGCCATTGGTGGTCAGCGGGTGATTGAACAGCTTCCTGAGCACGTCGATCGGGAAAGTGGCAACATCGGCACCGATGCGCGCGCTCTCCAGGATGTGCGTGGGGTGGCGAACGGAAGCCACCAGAATTTCCGTGTCGAAATTGTAGTTGTCATAGATGTTGCGGATGTCTTCAATCAGCTCCATGCCGTTGAAGCCCACGTCGTCATGACGGCCCACGAACGGGGAAATGAAGCTCGCGCCCGCCTTGGCGGCCAGAAGCGCCTGGTTGGCTGAGAAGCACAGCGTCACATTCACCATGATGCCTTCAGCGCGCAGCGCCTTACAGGTTTTGAGGCCTTCGATGGTCAGTGGAACCTTGACCGCGATATTGTCGGCGATCTTGGCGCACTTGAGGCCTTCCTTCAGCATGGTTTCATGGTCGTGGGCAACGGTTTCAGCCGATACCGGGCCATCCACTTCCTTGGCGATCTCGGTAATCACTTCGAAAAACTCGCGACCAGCTTTCTTGATCAGCGACGGGTTGGTGGTTACGCCGTCAAGAAGGCCCGTGGCGTTTGCTTCACGGATTTCATCGATGTTGGCGGTATCCAGGAAAAATTTCATTGTTAGCTCCTTCGGCACTCCGGGCATGGAGTGGGTCACAGTATCCAGTGGGCGGCTGCAATCTTATATATCGACAAATGATGTGCGATGCACTCACTAAGCACTCAGGTCCGCCTTTTCGCCGCCTGACTACTGGAGATTCATGCTTCGCGCAAGCGCATTGCTTAATTGCCAGCAGCGATACGCTTTTCTATGGTGCGCACAAGGGAGCATGTCACGCGTATGAGCCAGCAGGCACTTAATCTGGGAATCGAAGAGCCGCCGCAGGCGGAGGAGGCTGGCGCGCGCGTGCAGGTGCTGTTGCCGCTGCCGCTGGCTGGTCCCCTGGATTACCGCGTGCCGGACGGTATGGCGAACCAGCTTGAACCTGGCGCAGTGGTGGAAGTGCCGCTTTCAGGCCGCAAGGCGATTGGCGTTGTGTGGCCCAAGAACACGTCTGGTAAGGCCAGCGGTAAAACGCTCCCCCTCAAAAAACTCAAGCCGGTGGAGCGCATCATCGATGTGCCGCCCTTCGGGACGGACCTGACGCGATTCGTCGATTGGGTGTCGGCCTATACGCTGTCCAGCCAGGGGGCGGTCTTGCGCATGTGCCTGTCTGTGCCCGCCGCCTTCGGTGATGTGCCGGTAAAAAGGCACTATGCCTGTGCCTCCGTGCTGCCTGACGGCATCCGCATGACGCCCGCGCGGGAAGCGGTGCTGAAAGTACTGGCGGACGGCAAGCCGCGGATGGCGCCTGAGATCGCGTCGCTCGCAGGTGTGTCTGATGGCGTGGTAAGGGGGCTGGCGGATGCCGGCGCGCTGGTGGCGCTTGATATCTCCGTTGACCAGCCATACCCGCAGCCGGACACCAACCTCAAGGGGCCGAAACTGTCGGGCGAACAGACCGAGGCCGCGGAAGCGATTCGCGGTGCCGTATGGGAAGGCGGCTTCAAGCCCTTCCTGCTGGACGGCATCACGGGGTCGGGCAAAACCGAGGTCTATTTTGAAGGCCTCGCCGAAGCCCTGCAGGAAAAAGGCACGCAGGTTTTGGTGCTGGTGCCCGAGATTGCGCTGACATCCCAGTGGCTGGAACGCTTTGAAGCCCGCTTTGGGGTCACGCCGGTGGTGTGGCATTCGGAAGTGGGGCAGGCCGAGCGCAGGCGCGCCTGGCGCGCAGTGGCAACAGGCGATGCCCGTGTGGTGGTGGGGGCGCGCTCCGCGCTCTTTTTGCCGTTTAAGAAACTGGCCTTTATTACAGTAGACGAAGAACACGACCCGTCCTTCAAGCAGGAAGAGGGGGTGCTGTATCACGCCCGCGACATGGCAGTGGTGCGGGCGATGCAAGCGGGGTGCCCTGTGGTGCTCGCCAGCGCGACACCCAGCCTGGAGACGCAGGTGAATGCGGACGAGGGCAAGTATCAGGTGCTGAAGCTTCGGGAACGTCACGGCGTGGCGGTGCTGCCGGAAATGCGCGCGGTGGACATGCGCGCCGAACCGCCGGAAGCGGGCACCTGGCTGTCGCCCATACTGGTGCGCGAAATTGAAGAGACTTTGGCGGCGGGCGAACAGGTGATGCTGTTCCTCAACCGCCGCGGCTACGCGCCGCTCACGCTCTGCCGCACCTGTGGGCACCGCATTGAATGCCCCAGCTGTTCGGCCTGGCTGGTCGAGCACCGTTTCCGCCAGGAGCTGCAGTGCCATCACTGCGGCCATATGGAGCCGATCCCTGAGGCCTGCCCCACCTGCGAAAGCAAGGAGAGCCTGGTGGCCTGTGGCCCGGGCGTGGAGCGCCTGTTCGAGGAAGTCACCCGCCGTTTTTCGGAGGCGCGCACCAGCGTGATGACCAGCGACACGATGATGAGCCCATCACAGACGGCGGCGGTGGTGAAGGAAATCGCGGGCGGGCATCTGGATATCGTGATCGGCACCCAGATCGTGACCAAAGGCTATCATTTCCCCAACCTGACGCTTGTGGGCGTGGTGGATGCGGATCTGGGACTGCGCGGCGGTGACCTGCGCGCTGGCGAACGCACCTACCAACAACTGGTGCAGGTGGCGGGCCGGGCAGGCCGGGCGGAAAAGCCGGGCAAGGTGCTGCTGCAAAGCTATGAGCCCGAGCACCCGGTGGTGCAGGCGCTACTTACCGGCGACGGCGACGCCTTCATGGCGGCAGAGAAAGCCGCCCGCGCACAATATCATATGCCGCCATACGGCAAGCTGGTGGCGATTATCCTGTCGGGCCCGGAAATGGCGGAGGTGCTGGAGGTGGGCCGCGCGCTTGCGAAGGTGGCGCCTGTTGAACACGGTGTGGATATCGTGGGCCCGGCGCCCGCGCCCATGGTGCGCATCCGCGGCCAGCACCGCTTCAGGATGCTGCTTCATGCCAAGAAGCACATCAAAGTGCAGCAGCTGGTGCGGAATTGGGTTTTGCGGGTGAAGCCGAAATCCAGTGTACGCATCAAGGTGGACATCGACCCCTATAGCTTCATGTAGTAACCCTTCTGAAAAAGGGGAGGTGTTGGCCTCGAAAGGTTACTACTGAATGAGGTTAAGGGCTGGGTTAGCCCTTTTCTTCTGCCTTCAGGGCGTCCATTTCTTGCCTGTGACGCTTCTTCAGGGCTTTCTTCTCGGTCTCATGCTTCTCATAGAGGCTGGCGAGGTCGGCATCAGGGTTGTCCTGCATGCTTTTGATCTCGTTCGCCTGCGCGTCCAGAAGCTCACGCCATTCTTCGTGCTGGCGTTCTTTCAGTTCCTGCACTTTCTGTGCGAATTCGCTATTGCCTGATTGTGCGACTGCTGTCGCAGCCGATTCAGAGGTCATCGTTGCAGCGGCCTGGGGAACAGCTGCGCCTGCGACTGCGGTTGCAGCAGCCAGGGCGATGAAGAGTTTCTTGTGTGTCATTTTATTTACTCCCTTGTTCTAGCCCCACGGCTAAAGTTATGAGAGCCACTCGTGGACGGATTGAGGCGCGAAAGCGGTTAAAATGAGGCAGGTCGGGACCCCGGTTTACACGAACTGGGCCCTGCTTCAGCAGCGGCTGGACGGGTAGGCGATTCGTACCGCCCGGGCGGATTTCGGCTGGTGGTGGCAAGGGGCCGTGGCATATGCCCAATGTAGCCCCGCGACGGGCTGTTTTGGGTCCATATATAGAAGAAGGGACGGCTGAAACGCCCAAGCCGTTGCTGGCCTTCAATTCCGGGCGGTCGTCTCGCCCGGTTCTCACCCCCTGGCATGCCCGCGCGTGGCGGGGGGAATGGGATTTCCCCATAAGATTCCAAAAACGGGTTCAAGGTGGCTTGCGCCCGCCAAATCCTTATGCTAGAGGGAGCACGCATTTCGGCTGGCCTTGGCCGCGGTGGGTCTATCTACAGGTTCGTCAAAACAGGTCAAAAATTGAGCGTGGGCGGTGCTTTCGAGTGGCCGTCTCACAGGTGTGTCAAACAGGTTCAGACCTAACCCAGGGGAACGTCTGACGTGACCTCGCACAAAGCGATAGTATCCGGGATTTCAGGCCGCTATGCGGTAGCGCTTTTTGAACTCGCCCTAGAGTCCAAGGCGCTCGAGGCGGTTGAATCCGATCTCTCAACGCTTAAGGCAATGCTCGACGAAAGCGCCGATCTGCGCGATCTCGTCTCCTCGCCGCTTTACAGCCGGGACCAACAAACTGCAGCCATCGAAGCTGTTGCGAAAGCAGCCAAGCTTGGTGACCTGACAGTGAAGTTCCTGGGCGTGCTTGCAGCGAATCGCCGCCTTGGCGCTCTTGGTTCAACCATTGCAGCATTCGAAAAGCTGATTGCCCATCACCGCGGTGAAGTGCGGGCGTCGGTTGTGAGCGCGCGCAAGCTGACCAAGACCCAGCTTGGGAATCTTGAGAAAAAATTGAAACTGGCTGTCGGCCAGGACATCCTCATCGACGCTAGCGTTGATGAAAGTCTGCTCGGCGGTCTCACGGTTAAGGTTGGTTCGCGTCTTATCGACGACAGCCTCAAAACCAAACTCGACAACCTCGCAATCGCCATGAAAGGGGTTCAGTAATGGATATCCGTGCGGCGGAAATTTCCAAGGTCCTGAAGGACCAGATTGCAAACTTCGGCAATGAAGCCCAAGTTTCTGAAGTAGGCACCGTTCTCTCTGTTGGTGACGGTATTGCTCGCGTTTACGGCCTCGACCAAGTTCAGGCTGGTGAGATGGTTGAATTCCCAGGTGGCGTTAAGGGCATGGCCCTCAACCTGGAAACCGACAACGTGGGTATCGTTATTTTCGGTGACGACCGTGGTATTAAAGAAGGCGACACCGTTAAGCGGACCGGCGCAATCGTGGACGTTCCTGTGGGCAAAGGCCTGCTGGGTCGCGTTGTCGATGGCCTCGGTAACCCGATTGACGGCAAAGGCCCACTCAAAGACGTTGAGCGTACGCGAGTGGAAACCAAGGCGCCTGGCATTATCCCACGTCAGTCCGTATCCGAGCCAATGCAGTCGGGCCTGAAGGCAATCGATGCCCTGGTACCTGTAGGTCGTGGCCAGCGTGAGCTGATCATTGGCGACCGTCAGACCGGTAAAACGGCTGTTGCGATCGACACATTCATCAACCAGAAGCCAATCAACGACGCAGCTAAAGAAGACGGCGACAAGCTGTTCTGTATCTATGTTGCGGTTGGCCAGAAGCGTTCCACGGTTGCACAAATCGTGAAAGCACTCGAAGAAAACGGCGCGCTGGAATATTCCATCGTAGTTGCCGCAACCGCTTCCGAGCCTGCTCCGATGCAGTTCCTGGCACCATACACCGGTACGGCGATGGGTGAGTATTTCCGCGACAACGGTATGCACGCAGTTATCGTTCATGATGACCTGACCAAACAGGCTGTTGCCTACCGTCAGATGTCCCTGCTGCTGCGTCGTCCTCCAGGACGTGAAGCATACCCAGGTGACGTATTCTACCTGCACTCACGTCTTCTCGAGCGTGCAGCGAAGATGTCTGACGAGCGTGGCGGTGGTTCCCTGACGGCTCTGCCAGTAATTGAGACCCAGGCTGGTGACGTATCTGCATACATCCCAACCAACGTGATCTCCATTACCGACGGTCAGATCTTCCTGGAAACTGAGCTGTTCTATAAAGGTATCCGCCCTGCGATTAACGTTGGTCTGTCTGTATCCCGTGTGGGTTCGGCTGCACAGATCAAGGCGATGAAGCAGGTTGCAGGTTCCATTAAGCTTGAGCTGGCTCAGTATCGTGAGATGGAAGCCTTCGCTCAGTTCGGTTCCGACCTTGATGCGTCTACCCAGCAGCTGCTGAACCGTGGTGCCCGCCTGACCGAGCTTCTGAAGCAAGGCCAGTACAGCCCACTGCCAGTAGAAGAGCAGGTAGTATCCATCTTCGCGGGTGTGAATGGTTATCTCGACAAGATCGCGACCACGTCTGTAACGCGCTTCGAAGAGCAGTTCCTCGCTGAGGTTCGCGCGAAGCACGCTGACGTCCTGAAGACGATCCGTACCGAGAAGAAACTGTCCGATGATACGATTTCCAAGCTGAAATCCATCCTCGACGCCTTCGCGAAATCTTTTAGCTAAGAAGCTGGATAGGAGAGGCTGAGCAATGCCAAGCCTTAAGGATCTAAAAATCCGCATCAATTCGGTTAAGTCGACGCAGAAAATTACCAAGGCCATGAAAATGGTTGCTGCGTCGAAACTGAAGCGTGCGCAAGAGGCGGCTGAGGCCGCCCGCCCGTACGCAGAGCGGATGGAAAAAGTACTGACTGGCCTCGGCGCATCCGTCGCTGGCCAGCCGGGTGCTTCTCCGCTTCTGATTGGTACGGGTAAAGACGATGTCGAGCTGGTGATTGTTGCCTCTTCAGAGCGTGGTCTCTGTGGCGGTTTCAATACCAACATTGTCAAAGCCGCCCGTATCCATCTCCGGGAGCTGATTGCAGCCGGCAAGACGGTCAAAATCCTTTGCATCGGCAAAAAGGGCTTCAACGTCCTGCGCCGTGAATTTGGTGATAAAATCATCGACGTGAAAGACATGTCTGGCATCAAGAAGCTCGGCTTCGCGGACGCTCAGACGATCGCCCAGGAAGTCCTGGCGATGTATGAGCGCGGTGAATATGACGTAGCGACGCTGTTCTATGCGAAGTTCCAGTCTGCCCTGGTGCAGCTGACAACCAAGCAACAGCTGATCCCGACGCCTTTGCCCGAAGCAGCCAATGAAAATGAAGCTGCGGACGAGCTTGGCGGTGCTGCCTATGATTACGAGCCGGACGAGACAGCGATCCTTGATGATCTGCTGCCCCGCAACGTGGCTGTGCAAATCTATCGTGGTCTTCTTGAAAATGCTGCATCCGAGCAGGGTGCGCGTATGACCGCAATGGACAACGCAACGCGTAACGCTGGCGACATGATTGATAGCCTGTCCATCACGTACAACCGTACGCGTCAGGCGAACATCACCAAAGAACTGATCGAAATTATTTCTGGCGCTGAAGCGCTTTGAGTTTGATTACACGAAGGAGTGTAAAAAATGGCTAAGAATACTGGCCGCGTAACACAGGTAATCGGTGCTGTTGTCGACGTACAGTTCGACAATGAACTGCCGGCCATCCTGTCAGCGCTGGAAACTGAAAACAACGGTGCCCGCCTCGTTCTCGAAGTGGCATCTCACCTGGGCGAAAACACTGTTCGTACCATCGCAATGGACGCCACCGACGGTCTGGTGCGCGGTCAGGAAGTGACGGACACAGGCGCACCGATCTCCGTTCCTGTTGGTCCTGAGACGCTGGGTCGTATCCTGAACGTGATCGGCGAGCCTATCGACGAGCGCGGTCCTGTTGGTCACAAACAGGTTGCCCCAATTCACGCTGAAGCGCCTTCTTTCGAAGACCAGTCAACAGAAGCCGAGATCCTGGTAACAGGCATCAAGGTAGTTGACCTTCTCGCCCCTTACGCAAAGGGCGGTAAGATTGGTCTGTTCGGTGGTGCCGGTGTGGGCAAGACCGTACTGATCATGGAGCTGATCAACAACATCGCAAAAGGCCACGGTGGTTACTCTGTATTCGCCGGTGTGGGTGAGCGTACGCGTGAAGGTAACGACCTTTACCACGAGATGATCGACTCCAAGGTTATCAACCTCGAAGGCGAATCGAAAGCTGCCCTCGTATACGGTCAGATGAACGAACCTCCAGGAGCCCGTGCACGTGTGGCCCTGACTGGTCTGACGCTCGCGGAATACTTCCGTGACCAGGAAGGCCAGGACGTTCTGTTCTTCGTAGATAACATCTTCCGCTTCACGCAGGCGGGTGCAGAGGTGTCCGCACTTCTGGGCCGTATCCCATCTGCTGTGGGTTACCAGCCAACACTGGCAACTGACATGGGTGCCCTGCAGGAGCGTATTACCTCCACGAAGAAGGGCTCGATCACTTCCGTACAGGCCGTTTACGTACCTGCGGATGACCTGACTGACCCTGCACCAGCAACATCGTTCGCACACCTTGACGCAACAACAGTTCTGTCGCGTCAGATTGCCGAACTTGGTATTTACCCAGCTGTGGATCCACTCGATTCCACAAGCCGTATCCTTGACCCACGCGTTCTCGGTGACGAGCACTATGAAGTTGCGCGTTCGGTTCAGGAAGTACTGCAGAAATACAAATCCCTGCAGGACATCATCGCGATCCTGGGTATGGACGAGCTTTCTGAGGATGACAAACTGGTTGTGGCACGTGCCCGTAAGATCCAGCGTTTCCTCTCCCAGCCGTTCCACGTGGCAGAGATCTTCACCGGCATTAACGGTGAGTTCGTATCCCTCGAAGACACGATCAGTGGCTTCAAGGCGATCGTTGCCGGTGAATACGACCACCTGCCAGAAGCTGCCTTCTACCTCGTAGGCAACATCGAGCAGGCTGTTGCGAAAGCTGAAAAACTGGCTGCTGAAGCCGCATAAAGAAACGGGACAAGGACATCATGACCGATACCCTTCACTATGAAATCGTTTCTCCTGAGCGCCTTCTCAAGGACGCTGAGGCAGCGATGATTGTTGTGCCAGGTGCCGACGGCGACTTCGCCGCGCTGCCAGCGCACGCGCCCATGATGTCCACGATCCGCCCTGGTGTTGTTGAGATTTTCGAGACTGAAGGCGGCACGCCTGAGCGTCTCTTCGTCAAGGGTGGCCTGGCACAAATCAGCCCGGCCGGCCTGACGATCCTCGCCGAAGAGACCCTGTCTCTCGACGATGTGGACCTGGACGATCTCAACAAGAAGATCGCGGATACCCGCGAAGACATCGAAGACGCCAAGGATGATGTGGAACGCGCAGGCTTTGAAAAAGAGCTCGCATGGATGGTCGCCCTCGCGGACATCGTCGCTCACTAAGCCTAGCCAATCGGCGAATGAATAAAGAAGCGCTGCCCAATCGGGCGGCGCTTTTTCTTATGAGGCTGCCAGATTGGCGGCCGACGGGTCTTCCGCTGTGCGCATCCAAGCTTTCATTTCCGGGAATTTGGGGTGGGCCATCGGCCCTTCCACTTCCGGCATGCCCGTCAGGCCCATCCAAGCCAGCAAGGGCACGCCCGGCCAGTGGCCTTCGCGGTAGAGCGACGCCGCATGGGTCCCGCCGCCCTTGTAGCCGTGGTCATGGAACACCACCTCGGGCTCAATACCGCAGGCGATTGCGGCAGCATAGGACCAGGCCTGGGCCGCGATCTCTTCGCCCATCTCTGGTCCGGCGTCGGCAAAGCAAGTCTGGCGCTGGCTGGGCTTCATCACGGCGATATGGCCGGCTTCATGCAGCAGGTCGCCCGGGTAGGTCATGCGCGCGGGGTCATACACCAGACCGCCATGCTCCAGCCGGATGCCGGGCAGGAAGGTATCGTCCGGCAGCGTGCCTTCGCGCACCGGAATGCCGATTCCATTGAGGAAGGCGGTGATTTTCTCGATGATTGTCGTCTTGTCCATGGTCCCAGCATCGCCTTTTCGGGGATTTCCTGAAACCATAAGATGAATTTATTCGCCTTGTCGAGGTTGTATTCAGCCCTTGGCCGCACCGGGGAAATGCAGGTTCAGCATCAGCATGTCGATGTTTTCGCCGTCGCGGGCCAGCGGCAGCGCCAGCACATGATAGGTGGGGTGTTCCTCATGCTGCCACGGGGTAGGGCGGTCCAGCGCCAGATAAGGCTGGGCGCCGTCCAACAGGGCGGTGAAGCGGGCCTGCAGCACGTCACCACCGCGCAAGGACGCCACATCCATGCCTGTGGGGTCGCGGCCCATCATGTGCGCGATGCCGGTGCCGGCCAGCCGTACGGTGAAGCTGGTTGGGTTGCTGATGACATCCACCAGCATGATGGTGGGCAGGACAGAAGCACTCAGGTCCTTGGGCGAAAAATCGTGCCGCCCGGGCAGCTTCTCGTCCCTCAGCTTTGATGCCCACAGCGCATAGGTCCTGCGCCCGCCTTCCCAGGGAATGCAGGTCTCATCGAAGTCCCACCGCATATTGGCAAATGTGTTCGCCGTCATGGCGCTTATCCCAGCAGCTGGTTGACCACCTCAGTATAGACTGCCTGCTTGAAAGGGACAATCTCGGCCACCAGGGCTTCAGGCGTGGTCCATTTCCACTGGCTGAATTCGGGGTGCTCTGTTTCGATATTGATGGCATCGTCGCCGGCCAGCAGTTCCATGAGGAACCAGCACTGCTTCTGGCCGCGATACTTGCCGCCCCAAGCTTTGCCCAGAAGATGCGGGGGCAGGTCATAGGTGACCCAGTCTTTGGTCTGCTTGACGATCTTCACATGCTCTGGCGCGACGCCGATCTCTTCTTCAAGCTCGCGTACGGCGGCCACCTCAGGCGTTTCGCCGTCATCAATGCCGCCCTGCGGCATCTGCCAGGCGCCGGGTGTGTCGATACGCTCGCCGGTGAAAATCTGGCCCTCAGCGTTCACAAGCATGATCCCCACACAGGGGCGGTAGGGCAGGTCCGTCATGACGCTTATCTCGGCAGGGGTTGTTTGTTGGCAACAGCGCTGATTGGCACCAGCACGAAGCCGCGCTCTTCAAGCCCTGCTGCCCAGACCTTGATGGCATCAACCGTCACCGGATATGGCCGTCCCATGCCAACGGCATAATCCAGCGACCGTGCCCGGCTTTCAAGTTCTGCCAACTGTTTGGCAATCTCGCCTGGGTTCACATTCTCGTCGACAAAATTATTGTTGATGGCTGTCGGCAATCCCAGGTCACGCCCCATGGAGGCCGCGCGGCTATATTGCGATGCCCGGCTATCCAGCAGCATCAGGCCGCGTCGGTTCAGTTCCTCAAGCACCGGGCGCAGGCTTTCTGACGCCGCGGTGAAGCGTGACCCCATATGGTTCACCACGCCCACATAGCCCGACATGCGGCCAAGCGATGCCCGCAGCAGGTTGATGTTTTCGCGCGCGGACCGGCTGGTCAGCAGCGTGAACGGCCCCGGGTCATTCTGCGGGTAATTGATCGGCTCCATCGGGATCATCAACAACACTTCGTGCCCCGTGCGGCGGGATTGTTCCCCCCATTCAAACCCATTGGTGGAATAGGGCGAGAAAGCAAAGCTTACGGCAGAGGGCAGCTCGGTGATCACCCGCTGGGTGCTGTTGCGGCGCTGGCCCATGTCGGTGATGACAATGGCAATCTTGTGCAGATGCATGTTCCGAGGCGGGGGGGCGGCATATTCATCAAATGGCCGGCGGCCTTCTGGTGAGACGCGCGGCAGCGGGCCGTTGTTGGTCTGTTCAATCAGGTCCGGGTTCGCATCCACGCGGATGCCGCTGCGGATCTGTGTCTGCGAATTTGGCTGGGTTGCCGGGTTTTCTACCGGCTGGGTCATGCCTGTGGTCATGTCCTGCTGCATGGCAGGCGTGTCGTCCGTTGGCTCGTCACGGGTGGTGGCAGCAAGCTCTGCGGGCTCATCCGCCGTGTCCATCTGTGTGTCGCCGGGGGTAGCGTCAGCGGTGTCCGTGCGTGTCGGTTCAGCGTCTGCCGGTTCCGTCTGTTGCACAGGCGGGGTCGCCGCGCCCGCATCCGCATTGTCAGGCGTGGCCATGGCGGCCAGTTTCTCGTTCGGGTCGTAGGACAGTTCAAAGTAAACCGTACCGCCAACAATGATAATCAGGCTGACGGCCCACGCGATCAGAAGAGCATTAAGACTGGACGGCACGATCGTGAATCCCTCTTGAGTTTTCAGTCATGCCGTCCAAACCGGCGGTGCAGCGGAGGTCCTTAGCGGACTTCGGCCACCTGTGATTTTGGAAGGCCTGACATATTCTTCAATAGCTTAATGGCATACCTGAGCTGTACGTCAACCTGTTCGTCACTCGTTTCGCTGGTTTCGGTGGCTTCGCCAACATTGTCGACCTCGTCGGTCATGGCCTGGGCATCATATTCACCGTCGAATTCGCCGGTGCGGTCGACGTTGTCCTGGTCATTCTCGATGTGGCCCTGCAGGTCTGCCTCGCGGCGTGGATTGCCGCGCTGGCCGGCAGGACGCGGGAACAATACTTCGATATCCGGCTCAACACCGCGTTCCTGGATCGACTTGCCGCTTGGCGTATAGTAGCGCGCGGTCGTCAGCCGGATGGCGCGGTCGCCCGCGCGGCCCAGGCGAATTTCGCTTTGCACGGTGCCCTTGCCGAATGTCTTGTCGCCCAGCACGATGGCGCGGCGGTGATCCTGCAGCGCACCGGCCACAATCTCAGATGCCGAAGCAGAATAGGCGTTCGTCAGCACCACAACGGGCAGGCCGTCCAGCATGTCACCCGAAGTCGCATACCAGCGGTTATTGTTCTGGCGGCGGCGGCCACGGGTGGACACGATCTCGCCGCGGTCCAGGAAGGCATCAGACACGCGGATGGCTTCGTCCAAGAGGCCGCCCGGGTTGTTCCTCAGGTCCAGGATCACGCCGTCAAGGTCCGGCCCCAGTTGGGATTTGATCGCCTCGATGGCCTTCTCCACGCCTTCGCCGGTCTGCATGTTGAAGGTGGTGATACGGATATAGCCGATGGTGTCATCTTCCACGCGGTGACGCACGGATTGGACCATGATCTTTTCGCGCACGATGGTGACGTCGAACGGGCCGTCATAGCCTTCGCGGATAATGGTCACCACAATCGGTGCGCCCACGGCGCCGCGCATTTTCTTAACGGCTTCGGTCAGCGTTTTGCCCTGGATGCTCTCGCCGTCAATGTGGGTGATATAGTCGCCACCCTGAATGCCGGCCTTGTCCGCCGGGGTGTCATCAATGGGGGAGACAACCTTCACCACGCCCTTTTCCATCTGCACCTCGATGCCGAGGCCGCCATATTCGCCTTCCATCTGGACGCGAACCTGCTGATAGATGTCAGGGTTCAGATAGGTGGAATGGGGGTCAAGGGAGCGGAGCATGCCCTGGATGGCCGCTTCAATCACTTCCTTGTCGTCCACTTCGTCAACATACTCGGACCGGACGCGCTCGAAAATCCGCATCAGGAGGTCAAGCTGCTCGTAGAACTCGTCCTGATTCTTGCGCGTGTCTGCCTGGACTGCTGCGGGGGCCGTGAAGGCCACCATCAGGGCCACCATAGTCCCGGTAATAAGTTTCCGCATGTTGACACCTTTCATCGTTATCACTCGTAACCCTGCACGCCTTAACGCGCAGATGCTGTTTGTCTGCTCAGCCACGGGGCCGGATCAACCGATTCCCCATTGTGCCTCAGTTCCAGATAGAGCTCGGCCGTGGCCTTGTTGTCGCTCATGGAACCTACGGGTTCTCCCGCCAGAACCCACTGGCCTACCACTGCCTGCAGCGTCTCAAGCCCTGCCAGAAGGCTATGGTAGCCATCACCGTGCGAGATGATCAAGAGCTGTCCATAGTTCCTGAACGGTCCCGCAAAAACAATCTGGCCGTCATAGGGCGATACCACCTGGGCATTTTCCCGCGTACCGATGCGGATACCCCTGACATGCACAGCGCCGTCCACTTCCCCGAACCGCTTGATAACCGATCCAATCGCCGGGTAGGTCAGCCGACCTTTCATCCGGGTAATCGGCGTCCGCAAGGTCGGCGCGGGCAGGGGAACAACCGGCTTCTGCCTAGGCGTAACAGGAACCGGTGCAATTTCCGCCCGTTTTGCGGCCTGCTGTTCCAGTTTTTCGACCAAATCCCTCAGGCTGGACGCTTTTTCCGCAATATCGGCCAATTCTTTGGCCAGCCCTTCGGCCTGCGCGGTCGCCCTCTCAGCCTCCGCTTTTCGCTTATCTAAGAGTGAACCAAGTTTTAGTTGACGTTGGGTTAACTCGGCCAAGGTATTTTTCAGCGCAAAACGCTCTTCGCTCAAGGCTTCCTGCAGGGAGGCAAGGATACCAAGCTCTTCTCGCAGGGTTTCTGTCTGGCGGTTGATCTCCGGTACCAGGTTGCCCATCAGGGACGCGGTGCGGGCTGTTGTGATGGCCTCACTGGGCTGCACAAGGGTGAAGGCTACCGGACGTTTCGACAGGCGCTGCAGCGCCGACAACAGCTTCAGAAGCTCTCCCCGGCGGGAATCCAATTGGTCTTTCTTCAGCGCCGTCTCGGTCTCAAGGTCCTTGATGCGGTCCTCAAGCCGGATGGCTTCTTCTTCGCTCATGCGGATATCGCGGGCGGCGGCCACAAGGTCTTCGGAAAGCTGGCGGGCTTCTTCGGCGGCCTCTTTCGCGGCCTCCTCAAGCGCCAGCCGTTCCTTTTCCTTGAGTTCCTGCTGGCGTTCCAGCCGCTCAAGGTTGGTTTCTGCCGCATCCTTGCGGTCCTGTGCGGCGGCCTCGGGCGCCACCGCGGCAAGGCTCATCAGCGCCAGCAGGCTGACGCTGAAGCTCCAGTATGCCGCGCCTTTACGCAGTGGCCCGGCCCTCGCTGGCGGCTTGCTGTGTTTCAGTCAGCAAGTTGTGGCCGGTCATCTCGGACGGCTGGTCAAGGCCCAGAAGCGCCAGCATGGTGGGCGCCACATCAGCCAGACGACCGTTCTTCATGCCCTTGTCGCTGCCGATCATCAGCACAGGCACATCAAAGCTGGTGTGCGCCGTGTGGGCCTGGCCGGTGCTTTCGTCCTTCATCATCTCCACGTTGCCGTGGTCTGCAGTCACCAACATGGCGCCGCCAACTTCCATAATGGCTTCCTCAAGCCGGCCGATGCAGCCGTCGATGGTTTCAACCGCCTTGATGGCCGCCGACAGCACGCCGGTGTGGCCCACCATGTCCGGGTTGGCGTAATTGACAACAATCGCGCCATAGGTGCCGGACCGGATGGCTTCCACCAGCTTGTCTGTCACTTCTGGTGCGCTCATCTCGGGCTTCAGGTCATAGGTGGCGACATCAGGGGACGGCACCAGGATACGGTCTTCGCCTTTGAATACGTCCTCGGACCCGCCGTTGAAGAAGAAGGTCACATGGGCGTATTTCTCGGTTTCGGCAATGCGCAACTGGTTGATGCCATTGTCTGCCAGCACCTGGCCGAGCGAATTGTTGATCTCTTCCGACGGGAACAGGACGGGCAGGAATTCGTTCAGCGCTGCGGAAAACTCGACCATGCCGGCAACGGCGGTGAATTTTGGCAAGGTGCCGCGCTCGAACCCGTCAAAGGCCGGGTCGACCATGGCGGTCAGGATCTCACGCGCGCGGTCGGCGCGGAAGTTGGCCATGATGAAGCCGTCGCCGTCTTTCATGCCGTCGTAACTGCCGATGGTGGTGGCGGCGACAAACTCGTCGTTTTCGTCGCGGGCGTAGGATGCTTCCACAGCCGCCTTGGCGCTGTCCGCCTGCTGCTGGCCTTCGCCTGATACCAGGGCGTCATAGGCCTTCTTCACCCGGTCCCAGCGCTTGTCGCGGTCCATGGCCCAATAGCGGCCAGTAACGGTTGAGATGACTGTGTTTGGCGCGTCTGCAATAGCGGCTTCGAATTTGTCGAGAAACTCAAGCGCAGACCGTGGCGGCGTATCCCGCCCGTCCATGAAGGCATGGATGCGCACAGGCACGCCTTCACCTGCGATGATAGTCGCCAGTGCCGCGATATGGTCCTGGTGGCTGTGTACCCCGCCGGGGGACATCAGCCCCATCAGGTGCGCGGTGCCGCCTGAGGTCTTCATCTTTTCAATAAAGGATTGAAGTTCCACATTTTTCGCCAGCGCGCCGGACTTGACCGCGTCATCGATGCGCGGCAGGTCCTGCAGCACCACGCGGCCGCCGCCCAGGTTCATGTGGCCCACTTCACTGTTGCCCATCTGGCCGTCGGGCAGGCCCACAGCCAGGCCACTGGTCGCCAGCCATGCGCGTGGCACGCTGGACCACAGGCGGTCATAATTCGGGGTGTTTGCCAGTTTGATGGCATTGTCGGCCGTTTGATCGCGATAGCCCCAGCCGTCCAGGATACAAAGGACTACGGGTTTTGGTGTGGTGGTCATCTACTTACTCTTTCCGCATACCTGCTATGTTTGATTTCAAGTTTGGCCTTATTTTCTGTCGCTATTGGGGCATTCTAGTCGCGATGATAGGGATGCCCAGCATTAATTGACCACGCGCGGTAAATTTGTTCCGCCAGCATGGCGCGCACCATCATGTGGGGCCAGGTCAGCGTGCCGAACGCCAGCTTAAGGTCGGCTTTTGCGAGCACGCTATGGTCCAGCCCGTCGGCCCCACCGATCACGAAAGCCACGCGGCTGATGCCCGTGGCCTGCCATTCATCTATCTTGCCCGCGAACTGGCGGGACTTGAGCGCCTTGCCGTGTTCATCAAGGGCCACCAGAGCGGCGCCGTCCGGCACAGCGGCCAGGATACGCTCGGCTTCCCGTGCCTTGCGCTCAGCGGCGTTTGCGGCCTGCTTCTTGATGTCGATTTCCGTGATGTCGGCCTTCCACGGCAAGCGCCCCAGATATTGGGTCACAAGATCCATTTCTGGTCCGCGCTGCATGCGGCCAACTGCAATGATTGAAATCAGCAAAATCGCCTCTTCAGGGCCGTGTCTGCCCTGTTACCCTCAAGCCTTTGGCGCCACCACATCCGGCGCCTGACTGGTCATCTGGCACTGGTCACAAGGGGTTTGATGCCCCCAGACCCATGTATCAGACTGAACATCAGGGAACGCGGTTTAGTTAACCGTGTCGCCTTCTTCAATCTCAGTGCCCCACATTTTGTCCAGGTTGTAGAAGCTGCGGACTTCCGGGCGGAAAATATGAACGATCACGTCACCAGCGTCGATCAATACCCAGTCTGCTTGCTCCAGGCCCTGTACCACAATGTCCTTGTGGCCAATCTGTTTCATTCCCTTGATCACATAGTCAGCAAGTGCTGCGACTTGCCGCTGCGAACGGCCGCTTGCGATAACCATATGGTCCGCAATGCTGGATTTGCCTGCCAAATTGATGGAAACAATGTCTTCCGCCTTGTTGTCATCAAGGTTCGAGACGACCGATTTGAGAAGATCCTCGGTTTTCACAACCGGGATAGGATCAGTGACGCTGAGCGTCTCCGATGAAGCTTGCAAGTAATAATCCTTTCTACTGTTCGCTTGTCAGCCAGGTCTCACCCAGTTGCTGACGAAGCTTTGTAGCCGAGGCCGGATGACGCGGTATTGTCAAAAAGGCCCAGGCCGGTGAACCGGACTTGCCAAGCTGTTCCACTGTCGTGCGGAAGCGCCCAAACACGCGGGCAAACTTGGCGTTCTGTCCAGCTATAGAATACCCCGGACGGTCAAAAACCGCAATGGGCAGCGCGTGGGCAATTTTTCGCCAGTCACGCCACTTGTCGAAGGTAGCCAGATTGTCTGCACCCATCACCCAGATGAAGCGGGTGTGGGGCATCTGTTTCTGGAGGCCCAAAATGGTATCGGCGCTGTAGCGCGTGCCCAAACGGGCTTCGATATCCGTCACCATCATGCGCGGGTGGCCCGACACCAGCGCACTGATGCTGCTGAAGCGTTTCTCAAAGTCCGCCATATGCCCGGCGTCCTTCAAGGGGTTGCCGGGGCTCACCAGGAACCAGACGGCATCCACGTGCAGGCGCTTGAGGCACTCGCGCGCCACGCGCCGGTGGCCCTTGTGGGCCGGGTTGAAGCTGCCACCATATAGCGCCACGGTACGGCCACGCCACCGGGCGGCCTCGGGCAAAATTATATTTCGGCTTCGTAACAATCCAGTTATGGCCTTGTTTGGCCGCTGCCGCGAACCTGATATTTGAAGCTGGTGAGCTGCTCCAGCCCCACCGGGCCCCGGGCGTGAATGCGGCCTGTGGCGATGCCGATTTCGGCGCCCATGCCGAACTCGCCGCCGTCGGCGAACTGGGTGGAGGCATTATGCATCACGATGGCGCTGTCGACTTCACGCAGGAACTTTTCGGCCGCATCAACATCTTCGGTGACGATGCTTTCCGTGTGGCCGGATGAATTTTCCGCGATGTGGGCGATGGCGCCCTCAACCCCGTCCACGAATTTGGCGGAGATGATCTTGTCCAGATATTCGGTTTTCCAGTCGGCATCCGTGGCGGGCTTCACCCGGTCATCCAGCGCCTGCATGCCTTCATCGCCGCGCACTTCACAGCCGGCATCAAGCAGGGCGCCAACTGTGAAAATCGCGGTGGCTTCGGCGTCCTTGTCCACCAGCAGGGTTTCGGCGGCCCCGCAAATGCCGGTGCGGCGCATCTTGGCGTTCACGGCAACATCAAGTGCTTTCTGGGGGTCAGCCGCCTTGTCTATATAGACATGGCAGATACCCTCGAGGTGCGCGAACACGGGCACGCGGCTCTCATTCTGCACGCGCTCCACCAACGACCGGCCACCCCGCGGCACGATGATATCAATCAGGCCTGTCATGGTCAGCATCTCGCCCACGGCCGCACGGTCGCGGGTGGTCACCAGCTGGATGGCGTCTGCGGGCAGGCCAGCGGCTTCAAGCCCTTCCTTGAGGCACGCATGGATCGCACCGGAACTGTTCAGGCTGTCGCTGCCACCCCGCAGGATCACCGCGTTGCCGGCCTTCAGGCACAGGGCGCCAGCGTCTGCCGTCACGTTCGGGCGGCTTTCATAGATCACACCAATCACGCCAAGCGGCACCCGCACGCGCGCGATCTTCAGCCCGTTCGGGCGGTCCCATTCGGCCATGGTGTCGCCCACCGGGTCCGGCAGTTTGGCGATGTCCTCAAGGCTCTTGGCGATGGCGATGATGCGGCTGCGGTCCAGCGCCAGCCGGTCCATCATGGCGTCCGAGAGGCCCTTTTCGCGGCCGTACTCCAGGTCTTTTTCATTGGCTTCCAGAATGGCGGGCACGTTCTTCTTCAGCGCGTCTGCGGCCTTCAACAGGGCTTTGTTCTTGGTGTCGGTGGAGGCAAGCGCGAGCGCAGCCGCGGCGGCTTTCGCCTGCTCGCCCATTGTCCGCATCATCGTGGAAATATTCTGAATATCGTCCATCGTCTTCCTCCTTCTAAAGTAAAACCAGGTCGTCGCGGTGTACCAGCGCCGACCGTCCAACATAACCGAGGATATCATAGACATCCTGCATCTTCCGGCCCTGGATTTTTAATGCGTCGATATGGTCGTAGGACACAAGGCCTTGCCCTACCAGATGGCCGTCCGGGCCCATGAAAGCCACCAGGTCGCCGCGGTCAAAGCCGCCGTCCACTTCCGTCACACCAGCCGCCAGGAGGCTCGCGCCCTTCTTGAGCGCCGCCACGGCACCTGCATCAATATGCAGATAGCCCCTGGGCGCCATCAGGCTTCTGATCCACTGTTTGCGGACCGTCAGCGCATCGGTCGTGGCCGGGAACAGGGTGGCGCGTTCGCCTGCCTCAAGCCGCCCAATCGGGTGCGCTTCCTTGCCGTTCATGATGATCATCGAACAGCCGCCGGCCAGCGCGATCTTGGCGGCCATCAGCTTGGTGATCATGCCGCCGGTGCCGGGCGTGGTCCTGGATGGTGGGCCAGCCATGGCTTCCACCTCCGGCGTGATTGCCTCGACCCGGTCAAAGAATTTGGCGTTCGGGTTCGTGGTCGGGTCACTGTCATACAGGCCATCGATGTCCGAGAGCAGCACCAGCGTATCAGCGCCCACCATCTGGGCCACGCGGGCCGCCAGCCGGTCGTTGTCGCCGAAGCGAATCTCAGACGTGGCCACCGTGTCATTCTCGTTGATCACCGGGATCACGCCGCGCTCCAGAAGTGCCTCAACCGTGTTACGGGCATTCAGGTACGCCGGGCGCTGTTCCAGCTCATGGATGGTCAGCAGAATCTGACCGATCACAATGTCATGATGCTCGAACAGGGACTGGTATGCCTGCGCGAGCCGGATCTGCCCCACGCTTGCCGCCGCCTGTGCTTCTTCAAGCTTTTCGGGGCGGCTGGTGAAACCAAGGGGCGCCATGCCCATGGCAATTGCGCCCGATGAGACCAGGATAACCTGTGTGCCACTGGCCCTCAGTGCCGCCACATCATTGGCAAGGGCCGCCAGCCAGTCACGCCTGAGCCCCCGGGTGTCCTTATCAACAAGCAGTGCGGAGCCGATCTTGATAACAAGACGGCGGGCAGTCTTTACCGCTGATAAGGCACTTTCCATGGGGCGCATTCCATTTGCTTAGATGGGAGACCAGCTGCCGCCGGTTGACGTGCTGTCGTCTTCTTCAGACCCATCTTCTTCGATATGGCGCTGGGCGATATCTTCCTTGACCACGTCCCACAGGGCGGACAGCACATCGCGCACGCCTTCCTGCGTGGCGCCCGACAGCACCATGACGGGGCGCGCCGCTGCGTCCTGCAGGGCAACGCGCTTTTCTTCAAGCTCGTCTTCTGGGATGGCGTCGCATTTATTGAGGCCGACAATCATCGGTTTGTCCCGAAGGCCGCCGCCATATTCGGTCAGCTCTTCCATGATGGTCTCATAGGCCGCGACCACATCTTCCTGCGTGCCGTCCACCAGGTGCAACAGCACACCGCAGCGTTCCACATGGCCAAGGAAGCGTGTGCCCAGCCCGTGGCCTTCGTGCGCGCCTTCAATCAGGCCCGGGATGTCCGCCAGGACAAATTCGTTTTCGCCCACGCCCACAACGCCCAGCTGCGGGCTGATGGTGGTGAAGGGATAATCCGCGATCTTCGGCTTGGCGCGCGATACGGCGGAAAGGAAGGTGGATTTGCCGGCGTTCGGCAGGCCCACAAGGCCGGCGTCCGCGATAAGCTTCAGGCGCAGCACCACATACATTTCCTCGCTCTCGCCGCCCGGCGTCGTGCGCCGTGGCGCGCGGTTGGTGGAGGATTTGAAGTGGGTGTTCCCCAAGCCGCCTTCGCCGCCCTTCGCAAGCACGACGCGGTCGCCCACCTTCGAGAGGTCAGCGATCTGGAATTCCATGTCTTCGTCGTAAACCTGGGTACCAACAGGCACCTGCATGATCAGGTCGTCGCCAGACGCGCCGGTCATGTTCTTACCCATGCCGTGCTGGCCCTTTTGCGCCTTATAGTGACGCTTGTAGCGGTAATCGACGAGCGTGTTCAGCCCGGCTACCGCTTCAACAATCACGTCGCCGCCTTTGCCGCCGTCACCCCCGTTGGGGCCGCCGAATTCGATATATTTCTCACGCCGGAAGGAAACACAGCCGTTTCCACCCTTGCCGCTTTGAACAAATACTCTGGTCTGGTCTACGAATTTCATGCGCTGCTTGTATCAGATTGGCGGGCGTCGCGGAAGTCGCAGGGCCCTGGGTTAAGGCAATAATTTATTGCCGGATTATCAACGATTGTGCCGGCATAGCCTGACACGAGAAAAGGCGGACCGATCTGGCCCGCCTCTCCCAAACTTTTCAGCAATGATGCTGGGCCTTAGCCTTCTACAGAAACAAACGCGCGACCGCCTTTGCCTTTGGAGAATTTAACTTGGCCTTCGGTCAGTGCGAACAGGGTGTGATCTTTACCCATGCCTACGTTCTCGCCCGGGTACCATTTGGTGCCGCGCTGACGAACGAGGATGTTACCGGGGATCACGTTTTCACCACCGAATTTTTTTACGCCCAAACGGCGACCTTCAGAGTCACGACCGTTACGGGAACTACCACCAGCTTTTTTATGAGCCATTAGAGTACTCCTTTATCTTTAACGAGGCCGCTTACTCAGCCGCTGCTTCTTCAGTCTTCTTCGCTGCTGCTTTCTTTGCAGCGGCGCCTGCGATCTTCGTCACGCGCAGTACAGTGATCTCCTGACGGTGACCAACCTTACGGCGGTAGTTGTGACGGCGCTTCTTTTTGAAGACCGTGATTTTCTTGTCTTTCTTTTGCTCAAGTACCTCGGCGGTTACTTTGGCGCCTTTAACGAGTGGCTCGCCAACTTTGATGCCCTTGGCATCGCCAACCATCAGAACTTCGTCGAGGGTGATTGATTTGCCTGCTTCGCCATCAAGTTTCTCAACTTTGATAACGTCGCCTTCGGCTACGCGGTACTGTTTACCGCCGGTCTTTACGACTGCGAACATGTATGTTCCTTCTCTATCTTCGCGCCGCAGCAAACCGGATGGGCCTAACCCTTTGAAGCGCCTCATACTTTGGGCGGTTTCCGCTGGCTTTTTTCAAAAGCAAAAGCGGCGGAAGGAATCAGGCTCCTGCCGCCAACTCGCGCGCAATATACGGATGTGGGCCCCAGAGTCAATATTTTAGTGGCTATGGGGCAGGGTGCCACGGGGTATGGATGGTGCCGGGCGGCACAGGGCCGCACGGGGGAGCAGTACCGGGGCGGCACAGGGCCGCCCTGGCTCTGTTTGCAGGTTTGCTACTCGGCCGCTTGTGCCAAACCGCCCAGGCGGGCCTTGGCTGCGAAATACTCATCCGCCAGCCGGTCAACCATCTTGGCGGCCGGGACAATCTCCTTGACCGCGCCAATGCCCTGGCCGCAGCCCCAGATGTCTTTCCAGGCTTTCTTGTCCTGGTTACCGCCCGACCCGAAGCTCATCTTCGATGGGTCGCTTTCCGGCAGGTTCTTGGGGTCCAGCCCCGCAGCTTCAATCGACGGTGCCAGATAGTTGCCGTGCACGCCGGTGAACAGGTTCGAATAAACGATATCGTCGGCATTATAGTCGACAATCGCCTGCTTGTAGCGCTGGTCGGCGTTGGCTTCTTCGGTCGCGATGAAAGCCGAGCCGATATAGCCGAGGTCCGCGCCCATTGCTTCGGACGCCAGCACGGCACCGCCCGTGGCGATGGAGCCCGAAAGCGCCAGTGGGCCATCGAACCATTCGCGGATTTCCTGAATGAGCGCGAAAGGCGACAGCGTGCCCGCGTGGCCGCCCGCACCTGCCGCCACGGCGATCAGGCCGTCAGCGCCTTTTTCAATCGCCTTCTTGGCGAAGCGGTTGTTGATGATGTCATGCAGTACAATGCCGCCATAGCTGTGGATGGCGTCATTCACTTCGGTGCGCGCACCCAGGGACGTGATCACGATCGGCACCTTGTATTTCACGCACATTTCCACGTCATGCATCAGCCGGTCGTTTGACTTGTGCACAATCTGGTTCACGGCAAACGGCGCCGCCGGCTTGTCCGGGTTGGCTTTATTATAGGCGTCCAGCTCGCTGGTGATGCGCTGCAGCCATTCCTCGAGCACGTGAGCCGGCCGGGCATTCAGTGCGGGGAAGGAGCCCACGATGCCGGCCTTGCACTGGGCAATCACCAGGTCGGGATTCGAAATGATAAAGAGCGGAGACCCGATCACCGGGATACGGAGTTTTGATAACTGTGTCGGTAGCGCCATGAATTGTCGTCCTGCTTGCCGATTGAACTGAAGATTTTACGTGAGGGTAGGCCCATCAGCCCGCCCGTCAAATTCCATACGCCAGAAAATAGGATACTGGACCAATTAGTCCAGTAAATAATTCGCATGCGAACTTTATGGTGAAAGTCGGGGCTGAATTGCCTGCGGTTTCCTCGTGCAGAAAATCGCCCTGTTTTCCCCTTGATCGGGGGAGGGCGTTGGAGTAGGGTGCGCGCCGCTGTCGCCCCTTACGGAGCGGCCATGCCCCGATGCGGAGAGTTGCCAGAGCGGTCGAATGGGGCGGTCTCGAAAACCGTTGTGCGTGCAAGCGTACCGAGGGTTCGAATCCCTCACTCTCCGCCATATCTACCCTTTTTGGGGTGCTGATATACTAGATATAGCTTTCTCTTAGAGAAATTTTACCAAATATAGATTTGAGTTTAGGTTTGCTACGACGTTTGCTACGACGTTGCTACGAAAACTAGGCAATCCAAGCTTGTGAGCATTGCGAGCAGCGGCCTTCTGCTACGAGGCCAGCTAAGGCCGACAATCTTTGTAATGTTTTTGAACTGAAGTCGCCGTTTCCGAACCAAAGCGGACATTCCGACAAGCTATAAAAAGCACTGCTGTTTCACTTGGGACGCCCCGCAAACATTTTGCACATACACATCAAAGCGATAGCCTTGGCTGATGTTGTGAAAGGTCTCACTCCCCATGGAGTAGAAATCAGGGTGAGATACTATGTCGCCAAGTTCCGGTGTTTCACTGTCTATCAGTTCAAAGATGACGTATTCAGTGCCGGTCATTTCTGCTGCATACATACCGCGCTGCCTGTTTACCAGGACGATTCTCGCCTGCATCATAAATCTCCATTTTCAGCAGGATGCCAGATTGGGAGGTTATCTAGCCTAGAGGCGTCGATTGTAAGACAAGTCCATGGTGTTTTGTCCGCTTTAGTGGGTAAAGGCGACCTCCTGAATTTCCGTTATGAATGGCGAGAGGACGTGGGTTTGATCTTATGCTAAGTGAAGAACAAATCGCACTCCCGCAACCAACAACAAACCTCGGTCCATCGGACCCCTGGCGTTTTTATTTGGACGTATGGCGCTGATTTTAAGCTGCTCGTTCGGGAGGAAACATGTTGTGAAACAACATGTTGGAGACAACGGAGCAAGCGTTGCGGCGACGGTAAATCCGGCCAGTGTAACCAAACGTGACAGGCCCCGTCACCGCGTTATGAGAAAGCTAGCGGGGGCTGAGATTTCGCTTCACGGGGTAGCGAGAGAACTATTGAGGCTGCCAAGGTGGCTGTTCGCCAGCGCGAGAAGGTTGGACTGTCCGGCAAGTATGGAGCTGAAGCGTGGGTCGATGATATAGCGGTCGCCATCTTTCTTGATGATGATATTGGCGACTATCCGCAGCTCGTTGGTTGTGGTTGGTCCGCGCTTTCCCAGTTCCCATTTCGACACGGCGGCCTGGCGCACACCAATAGCCGCGCCAAAGGCGCCTTGGCTCATGCCAGCTGCGTTCCGTATCTGGGTGATAACGCTACCTGGAATGCCAACACGGTCAAGATACTCGCCGGTTCGGCCAGTTCGCGTGACAGGGTCGGGTTTTTCAATCTTGCTCTTGCCAGTCTTGTCGCGTTCGGCGCCTTCAGGCACATTCTTGATCCCGGTTTCGCCAGGCTGTGGCACTTTGCTTGGCGATGCCTTGCCGCCACCAGGGCCAAATTCGCTGGTGAATTTGAGAACAGGGCCTACGGGGGCGAGTTCAGGGGACAGATGCTGTGCTTCGGCTGTAATTTTGCCTTTCAGCTCATACGGCGGTTTTTCACTGCTACCTGACAGGACGTCGGTTGTCACCTTATAGCTCATCCAATAGCGATGCTTGTTGATCCGTTCGGTGAGTTCGCTTTCTATGTTGCTTTCGTGCAGCGAATTGACGCTATAGGTCAGCGGAAACAGGTTCCTGCCGTCTTTGCCTGGTCCTCCAAGGCCGCTATGCAGCAAATGCCCTTTTACGAAGATGTTTTTGTCGTCTGAAGCAGAGGGAGGGTTGAGTTTTCGCATGACCGGATCGATGTCTCCTGCGCCCGTGCGAGATCCCTTCGGATGGTCAGGCCCCAGAATGTCGGCTTCCATTTTGTGGCCAATGGACATGCCGAATTTGGTTTGAGGCGTGAACTTAACGGTCGTTCCGCCACCAAGCTTGCTTGCGCCATTGCCCAGGTCCGCCACATTGCCTTGAAGCTTGCCGTCGTCATCCCTGATCACGGCTTCCGGATTGATGGCGATCTTGATACCTGCGCCTTTCTGTCCCAATTTTTCATAGCCGATTTGTTTCAGTCCAAAACGCTTCTTCAGTTTAGGGAAATATTCAGCCACCTCGCTTGTTGAGTTGGTCTGCGCTTCAATCTTCTTGGTGATCTGGGTCGCTTGGTCCAATTCCGTTTTCTTCATCGCAGGCGAGCGCGGTTCCTTGGTTGGCGGCTGCGCGAGCACGGCCTCTATGCCTTTGCCGCCAATAGACTTGGGTGTTTTATTGTCTTCCTTGCCTTTGCCCTTGCCTTTGACCTTGGCGATCAGGTCTTTGGCCTTCTTGACGATCCAGTCGAGGATCTTGTCGACGCCTTTGTCGATCGGCTTCCTGATCTTCTCGATGATCTTCCTGATCTTATCGGATATGCCGCCGAGGCCCAATAGGCTCGCGAGGAAGCTGATCATCACGGGCACCGCCTTGCCGATCGTGGCTTCGACATATTTGGCGGCCTTGGCGAGCTGGCCATTGGCGATCTCGCCGATCGAGTTGAACACGCTCGTGGCAAACGCGACAATCTGGCTCCAGCGTTCGATGAAGAACATCACGACGCTATAGAGCACCTTGATGACCTTGATGAGCGCACCGGCGGGGTTGAGAAGCCCCAGCACCCATGTAACGCCTTCCATGATCACCTTCGAGATCACCCATTCCTTGATGCC
The DNA here is from genome assembly GCF_001550055.1 of Kordiimonas lacus. Classification (GTDB taxonomy): domain Bacteria; phylum Pseudomonadota; class Alphaproteobacteria; order Sphingomonadales; family Kordiimonadaceae; genus Kordiimonas; species Kordiimonas lacus. The sequence continues at coordinate 401,012 of NZ_LRUA01000003.1, read as the reverse complement.
GCTGATCACCGCGTCCTTGAGGCTCGCGAGCTTGTCCTTGAGCTTCTCCCAGAGCGCCACAGGGCCCTTTGTGACCAGGAGCTTGATGAACTCGATCGCCTTTTCGATCCGGCCGACCGTCTTCTCGCCCAGGCGTTTTACGAGCTTTTCCCTGATACGGTCGTATGTCAGGCCTAGGATCTGCATCACGAGGCTGAAGATGCCCTTGATGTCCCATTTGGCCGGAAGCGTGATCCCGGCGCCCCCCAGTGCGCCGGTGAGCCAGCCGATAAGCCCGCCCATCAAGTGCTTCCTGATATTCTTCAGGAACAGCTGCAGACCCTGTTTGACCGCGCCCGCCAGGTTTTTCACGAACTGGATTGGGTCGGAGAATATCTTGCCCAGTACGGCCTTGCCCTTGTTGAAAAGCGCCATGAATTTCTCAACCGGCGCCCCGACAAGCTTGAGCGCGCCCTTGAAAATCAGCTCCGCGATCTTTGTGCCGATGGCCTTACCGAAATTGATGATGCGCCTGACGGTCGGGCCGAAGACCTGTTTGATGATATTGAGGTTATAGCTGAAGCCGCGCACAAGGCTCATCTTGTCCCAGGCTTCGCTGAGCAAATTCTTGATGCCCTGCCAACTGAGGTTCAGCGTCTTGACCTCGGCTGCGAGCCAGTCAAAGGCCTCCTGCAGCGCGCCGGATTCCTTGAGTTTGTCAAATAGCACGGTGCCGCCCGGCACCATGCCAAGGATGCCGCCCACCAGGTTCATCGGCGTGCGTTCAACGCTTTCGCCCAGGATCGGGTTGTAGCCCACAAGCACCGTGATCAGGGTGTAGCCAGGCACCTGACGGGCATATTTGTTGATCTTGTCCGCGAGCCATCCGCCCTGGACCTGCCGGTTCGCCCGGCTGACACCTGCGGCCACTGGTGCGGTCTGCACGGCGGGCAGGGCCTGGGCTTCGTTGGGTGCAGCCTGAGCTTCCTCAGGAGCCGCTTGGGCTTCCTCAGGGGCTGCCTGTGCCTCTTCGGATGCGCCTTGAATCTCCGCTGGCGCGGCCTGCGCCTCAGCGGGGGCTGCCTGTGCTTCTTGTGGCGCTGACTGCACCTCATCCGTGGTTGCCTGCGCTTCTTCAGGTGCCGACTGAACTTCATCGCCAGCAGTTTTTGCTTCCTCGGGTGCAGTCTGTGCTTCTCGTGGTGCCGACTGTACTTCCGCCGCAGCCTGTGTCTCTTCAGGGGCAGCTTGAGTTTTCTCTGGCGCAGCCTGAACATCCTCAGCCGCAGCCTGGGGCTCCTCTGGTGCCGCCTGCGTTTCTTCGGACTTGCTCTTGGCTTCTTCTTCAGCGGCGGCGGCGCGCTCTTCCTGCGTGCGGATACCGCCTTTTTGCTGCACCACGTGCGTCAGCTCGTGCGCCAGCAGGAACCGGCCCTCGCGGCTGTCGGGGTTGAAGCGGCCGCTTGAGAAGAAGATATGGTAGCCGATCGCGAAGGCCTTGGCGCCGATCTGCTTGCACAACCGGTCGGCGTCGGCGCCCAGATGAATGCGGACTTTCGAGAAATCAGCCCCGAACCGGTCTTCCATGAAGGCTTTGGCCTTGGGCGGCAGGGGTACGCCGCCTGACTTGGCCGCTTCCACGGCGGCTTCAAAGTCTGGTGTGGCGGCGACGGCCTTGTCGTCATTGTCGGCCGCATCGCCTTCTTTCTCAGCGGCACCGGCAGCGTTTTCGTCGGGGCTTTTCTTGGCCTTCTTGCCATCGTCAAACACATGGCCGGCGGCGGCGAAGTCCTCGACGGCGAGCTCTCCTTCTCCGCCTTCTTCGCCTTTGGCCGCGACCGTTTCGTCGGCTTTGGCCTTGGGTTCTTCCATTGCCTGCGCTTCTTCGGGTGCGGATTGAGCTTCCTCAGGCGCGGCCTGGGCTTCCTCAGGCTCAGACTGGACTTCCTCAGGTGCCGTTTGGGCTTCTTCGGGTGCTTTCTGGGTTTCCTCAGGTGCCGCTTTGGTCTCTTCGGGGGCTGCCTGTGCTTCCTCCGCTGCTCGGTGGGCAATACGGGCGGCCTGGGCCTCATCAGCCTTGCCCTGGGCTTCCTCCGCAGCTTTCTGGGCTTCATCCGGAGCGGATTTGGCTTCTTCGGGTGCCTTCTGAGGTTCTTCGGGCGCTTTTTGGGCCTCGTCCGCCTTTTGGGCCTCTTCGGGCGCCATGCGCGGCTGGTCTTCCCATTCGGCCTGGCGCCATTTGCCGCGTTCAGGCACAGAAACCACCTTTTCCGCCGTGCGGTCGGCTTCGGCCTCAAGGGGATCGTTCTTGGCGCCAACTGTCAGCTTGGCCTGCAGCGCCATGCTGGCTTTCGAGACCTGTTCGGCCGCGGGCCCCGCACGCCGGGCCGTAGGCGCACGGAAGGCCGCGGCCCGGCTCACATGAGACGGTCTTGATATCCGGTGCAGCGATTTGGCGTGATGGCCTATAACTGCCTCCCTTCTTTCTCAAGCTCACGGTGGATACCCGCCTCGATTTCCGTGAGGCGGATGATACGGTCACCGCGTTCGGCGCTCTTGAGAGCAGCATAACGCGCCACATTCATGATCGCGCCGCCAGAAATTTCATGCAGCAAGGCCACATTCTCAAGCATGGCCTGGTCCTCGAGTTTCACTCGTTCGCTGAAGGCATTCATCCAGATACGGTAGCGGTTCGAGGCGTCGGGCATCGGGAAGTGGATGATGGTATGGAAGCGCCGGGTGAAGGCATTGTCGATATTGCTTTTCTGGTTGGTCGCCAGGATCGCGACACCGTCGTAATCCTCCACCCTTTGTAGCAAATAGGCCGTCTCCTGGTTGGCGTAGCGGTCGTGCGCGTCCTTGGTTTCTGTGCGCTTGCCAAAGAGTGCGTCGGCTTCGTCGAAAAACAGGATCCAGCGGTGATGCATGGCATAGTCGAACACGCGTGCCAGGTTCTTCTCGGTCTCGCCGATATATTTGGAGGTCACCATGGAAAGATCGATGCGGTAGACATCATAGCCGCTTTCCCGCCCCAGCAGCGCGGCGGTCATGCTTTTGCCGGTGCCGGGCGGGCCATAGAACAGGCTGCGGTAACCGGGCTTGACGCGCCTCGACATGCCCAGGTCATGCATCACTGTGTCACCGTGCTGTAGCCAGCTGCGAATTTCCCAGATTTGCTCAAGCGAATGGCCTTCCAGCACCAGATCGTCCCAGCTTTGCGATGTGTCGATCTTCTGGGCTGGGAAATCAGGCCCGAAGGACGGCGCGGAAATAACGCCGGTGGTCAGATAGTCGATGAAGGTCCGGGACAGGGTAATCTGGCCAGAGAGCAGTGGCTCGTTTCCAGTAACACCCTGAAGAGAAAGAATATTGTGCTGGGAAAAGAAGTGTGTGCCGTCAAAGACGGCCTGCAGGGCAAAGCGTACCTCAAGGTCCGTGCCGGCGATCAGGAAAAGGATCGTCTCGCCGGTGGGCAGGAAGCCGCTGTGGAAGCGCCCCTGCAGGCCACCAAATTCGGTGAACCCGCGGTCGAGCATCTGGTTTTTCATCAGGAAACAGTCGAACAGGTTGGGCCTGATATGCGGCACGAGGGCTGTGATCAGCACCAGGCGTTCGACCGGTGTCATCTGATAGTGGCGAATGACGCTGCCATAGGGCGACGGGTCTTCCGTGACGTCCGGCGGGTCCGGAAGCGGCAGGGCGCCTGAAGGCATGTCATCGGTCATGCTGGCAAGCCGGGCATTCAGGGTGCGTTGGAGCCAGTCGAGCTCGGCTTCGAGCGCAATGGCGTTGAGTGTTGTGTTTTCCGTCACCATTCCACCTCCAGCATTTTGGGCATCCAGGACAGCATCAGCGTGCGGTAGGGCCAGGGCAGGCCGTCGAGCAGGATGTCATACGGCCCAGGCTCTACCCTTAGGCGCCAGGCTTTCTCCTGTTCACTCAGTAGTCCATCACGCATCAGGAAGGTGCGCCTGAGGCCTTGCGTGCTGGTGCCCGACATTTGCTTCCAGTGGCCAAGCATGGCCTGCAGGAGCCCCTCCGCCTGTTCTTTTTCATGGTCCCTAAGGCTGATGCCGAGCGGCAGCACAGTGCCGAAAGGCAAGCCGCACATGACCATCGGGAGTGGTAGCTCATATTGCGGAGTCTCACACTCGCCGCTCGCCAGATACTGCACAAGGTGCACGGCGCGCGCCGCCAGTTCGGGCGACCGCCAGCCATCGTCCCCGAGCATCTCCAGCCGCGCGAAGAAGGTGGGCAGGAAAGGCCCCATCAGCACGGCCCCGGCGTTCCTGACGGGCAGCGCCGCGCCTTCCATTGCATCTGGCCGTTTCCAAGCCAGTGGCTCGCCGGCCTGTTGCCTGGAAAGATGGTCTTCATCGTCGCCGGGCGGCAGGTGGGCAGGGGGCTGGTCCGGGGTGCGCTCCTGCCCTCGGGGCAGTGCCCGTGGGGTGGTCGGGTGGCTGTCTTGCGGTGCTGTCCCGTGGGCCCCCGTCTGCTGGCCGGGGGCATCTGGGCGCGCCTCATGTGGCACAGGTTCGTCGCCGCGCACCGACAAGCCTCCTGGGCCCTGTGCATCGCTCGGCGGCGTTTCAACTGGCTCGTGATTGTCGCGCTGTGCCTGCTCGGCATCTGCCGGGCCTACTTGAGGCGCCTTGGTGGCGGTGTGTGTGTCCTTCGCTACGCCATTCTCTCCCATCTCTGCCGCGCTCATGCCCTCAGGTGGCTTGCCAGTTGAGGTGTGGGATACGGGGGCGCCCTCATCGATGGTCCGGGCTTCCGGGATGGAGGCTTCATCTTGAGGCCGATGTGTCTCTGGCGCCTCATGCCTTTCATCAGTGGGGCCGTTCGCCCCAATCCTGGAGGTGTATGGGGCCTTTGCTGTTATGGGTTCATCTAGGGGCCATCTTGTTGCGTCGGCTTCATCGGGGCCCGGCAGCATGTCAGATGACGCCGGAATGACAGCACCAGTCGCGTCACCGGCATGCGTCTCGTGCGGTTGCGACTGGGCGCGTGGCTGAACGCCTCTCCGCCTGAGAAGGGCTGTCAACTGCGTGGCTTCGGCACTGGACATCGTCGCCACTGCTTCGTCAAGCTCGGCCGCAAAAGTGCGCGGCAAGGCGGCCACAAGGCTCGTTGCGGCTTCCTCGCCCAATTGGGCCAGGCAGCGGCCGATGACCGGAAGCGCGACATCCGCGCGGCCAAGCCAGGACTGGATCAGCCCCGGCGAATGCCTGGCCGTATCGCTAACGGCCTTCGCAAGCGCCTGCAGGCTGTCTGCAACAGTGCCCGCTGTCGGCTGATACCATGGGGGCAGGGCGCCGGTCTCCAGGAACAGGGCGGCGGCGTCAAAAGTGCTCAGCCGTGTGATGCCACTGCCGGGCTCCATGGAACGCGGCAGAGCTGCAGCGTCCGATGGGGCGTTGTCAATGATCGCCTGCAGGCGTGTGGTGACTGCCTCCTGATACTGGCCCAGCACCTCGTCGATCACCATGTCGGGCTCGATGGCGCCCAGATCCACTTCAAGCCGCTCGATCACCAAGATCTCGTCCTGGGGGCAGATATCATCGAAGAGCCGGGCATCGACCGCATCAAACCGATCAGCCAAGTCAAGGGCGTCATGTTCCAGCAGATGGTCTGCGTCTGCACCCATGGGCAGGGTAAAATCCAGCACCCGACGTTCGATGATATGTTGCCATTCTGTCATCAGGTCACCGCGATTGCCCGCATACGTTTGAGATGCCGGGTCGCTTCATCGTTCGGGCTGCGTTCGATGATCGCATCCAGCTTGCGGACGAAATCATCGCTATATTTCACGCCCGCGCGCTTGCCAGCTTCCATGGTCTCAAGCGTTTTCCTGAAGGCTTCCTTGGCCTCTGGCGTGATGGTTTCGCGCCTGCCGAAGAAGCCCGCCACGGCGAGAGACGGATTTTCGATGGCAATAGGCAGGCCATCGAAGCGTTCTGCAGGTGGTGCATCCCGATCCGCGTCGGCAATTTTCTTGACGCTGTCGAGCACCTTGGTGGCTTCCTCGCCCATTTTCTTGTCGAGCGACCCTTCGCGGAAACGTCGCAGGCCGTCCCGGCTGCTGAGGCTGTTGCCCAGAAGTTCTGAGAAATTATTGAAACTGTCGAGCTCGCGGGCAGTAACCGCGATATGCTCGCGCAGGTCAAAATTGACACCTGGGCGCGGGGGCCGCGGTCCGGGCACTACGATCGGCCGTGTTGGCCGGTCGCGAATGACATCGCCGATATCCACAATCACGGTCGGATCAATGATGATCATCTGTTTGGTGATATGATGCTGACAGGATTTGGACCCTTTCGGCTGCACAAACAGATGAACCGTATAGGTTCCGGCTTTCCGGTAGGCGTGGGTCGGGGTCGGCCTGGTGCTATCAGGCCGCGAGGCGAAGATGAGATCGCCCAGTCTTGTGTCGGTTTCGCCGAAATACCAGCGATATTCCAGGTCGCCATCGTCCGGCTCGAAGCCATAGCTGAACTTGACCTTGCGGAAATCGTTCGGATCCACGACGCTTGATATCACGTTGCTCAGGCGGAAGACCGTCACGCTGAAGGTCTGTGTCTTGTCCTGGCCGGTATCGTCTGTGATCGTGTAGGCAAACTCGACCTTGCCGGGTCTTATGTCCGGTGATGCCGGCACAAAGACCCGCTTCAGTTTCAAGTCGCGCACTTCTGCGTCCGTCAGGTTCCGGCCTGTCAGTTCGCGGTTCAGCCGACCAGACGCAAGGTCCAGATACCCGATGCCCTTGCCGCGCAGGTTGCGCGCTGTCCCGGTGAACTTAAACTCGTAGAAGATCTTGTCGTCGATGCAGAAGACGCTTTCAGGAAGCGTGACATCGCCGCCGGTGGGTTCAGGGTCCGGTATCGGGTCAGGCGTTGGTGTGGGGTCTTCATGCTCGCAGCATTCGACAATATGCACGGTCACCCGCGCGTGCGAGACCAGGCGTTCGCCTGTGGGCAGGAAGGAAATCAGCTGATAGTGGAACTCGTCCAGCCGCTGGCCGTCCTTGCCGAACGGCTTATAGAGGAAGGCTGATTTTTCATCCAGGAACTCAACGCGTCCGAACTCGGGCTCCTTGGTGATGCTGACCCTGAAATGTGGTGTCGGCAGCAGGTCGTTGCGGATCACCTCGATCATCACCAGGTGTTCCTTGTTGGTGACCGCGAAATCGTCGTGGGCGATCATCAGCGGTGTGGTGACGCTGACCCAGAAGGGATAGCGCACAACGCCGCGCCCCTTGGTGCCGACAACAAAATCGACCATCTTGCCGATCGCCTCCGGCGCGGGCGCAAGCGCCAGATACTGGCCGTCATCTGCTTCGGCGATATAAAGCGCGCTGCCGCTGTCGTCCACCAGGACCGGCAGGTTGGCGTCAGACAGGCGCTCCGCCGTCTCCATGAAGCGCCTGAAGTCCGCGAAGTCCTCGCGGTTGCGCTTCTTCTCGCGGCTTACGTAAATCTCGGCATCGGGGCCCACCAGGCTCTCGAGGCTACCAAGGCGAACCTCTTTCTGCCACACAAGCTGGTGGTAGAAGGGGTAAATCTCCGGCTGTAGGATCTCAGTGCTGCGCGGTGGGCAGTCACAGCAACAAACATAGGGCAGGTAGAAATCTCCGACAATCTTGCCGTCCGCGATCAACAGGATGAGCGTCCCGCCCCAGGTGACCCCGGCGATATGCTCGAGCCCCCGGTGCTTGCGGTAGAAGTTTGCAAAAGCGCGCGGGTCATCAACCTGATGCTGCCTGCGGTGGGCCTCGAATATCTCATGGGTGGCCAAAACGGGGTTCGGATCGAGCCCGCCGAACAGGCGTTCGAGATATTTGGTCAGCTCACACAGCGCCAGCGTGACCATCACATGATAGGGCGAGCCCTGCCGCGTGCCCGGCTGCACGATGCCGCGGCTCCTAAGCGGCGCGTCGAGCACCGAACGGATGAAGTTGATGAGCGCGTCACGGTAGGCGGCGGCCTCATCCAGCATCAGCATATACTGCTGCAGGAACAGAGGCTGGTTGAAGCGGGTGACATGGTCGGGCAGCGCCTGCGCGAGCTCGTTCATCCTGTCGATCAGCGCCTTCGCCGACGGAACCTGTTTCGACAGATAGAGAATCCAGGGGTCGGTGCCGGGCAGGGTTTTGGTCAGGAACAGCTGCACACTCTTGAGCTGATAGACAAAGCCCGCGCGCGCCTGACCATACTGGTTCTGGTCGTCCGCCAGGTCAAACAGGCTGCCGGCGGGGAATCCACCATCCAGATAGACCTCTTCGACCGCGAAAGCGAGCTCGAAGCGTTCGCGCAGGTTCTTGACAGCCGTGATCGCCGCATCTGCCGTGTGCCCCAGAATGCCTTCGACGCGGATCATCTGCTGGTCGTCGATATTCTGCAGGAACGGGTTCGGGCCCGGGTCGCCATGATGGCTGGCCGCATCGCTTGCATTCACATGCCGCGCGCGCGCCGGGTTCCACAAGTCCTTGAGCTTCCGCCCGTCCTGGCCCGCCATGTGGTAATAATAGGGGATCAGGTTGTGGCTTGACGGGATGCGTTTCTGGGGCCGCACTTGAATGTCGCCAATGGGCACCCTGTTCGGCTGATAGAGGTCCAGCATGGTATGGATTTTTTCGAACCCGCGCCTGAGGCGCCAGATGGCTTCCTCTTCGCCCGAGACCGCCACGGTGGGAAGGAAATAGTGCCGCGCCGCCTTATAGGGGGCCAGCGGCTCCTCCATCACCATTTCCGAGACCAGAAGGTGGCGCGGAAAGGCCGTCTTGTCGGCGCAGGGCCTGGAGACAAGCGGCAGGCCGTCATTCAGCAGATCATTATAGGCGCTCACAAGGTCGCGCAGGAAATCATAGTAAACCTGGACCTGCTCACGCGGCGTTGCATTCCTTTTGCTCGTGAGGCGGTTGACAAATTGCTGACGGGTGGGCCAGGTCATACCCTCTTGCAGATAGGGCTGGAAATGGCGGAAGGCAGCGGTAAGAGCGTTCGCGAGGCCCGTAATCATATCATCGAACACTGGAGCATAAAGCGCCGCGAGATTGCCGCCAGTGTAGCTGGTGATACGTTTCATGCGGAGCGGCGAAATAGTGGCAAGTGCGCGGCCATTGTCGAACGTCTGCGGCACGATATCGGCCTTGCGCATGGCGATGCGTCGAACATTCACCAGCATCCGCTGGCCGCGGTCTGTGCAGTCCTCCTGGAAGCAGGATTTGATGTCTTCCTGATCGGCCTCTACATAAACAAGAAGGACATAATCCCTAGCCGTGATGTCGGTGAATTTGGCTCGGGCCGATTGTTTCTCAGCGTCCGACAGGGTCGAGACTTCGTCGTCGGTTCTGAGCTCGAACATATTCTCTATCTGCTTGCGGTTCTGCCCAGTGCCGGTCCAGAAGGGCTCGTACCCCTTCCTGATGGTGCCGTTGTCATCGTCCAGCGTCTGCTCGAACGGGTCTTCATAATCGAAAGCATATTCGAGCACGCAGTCATCAAGCACCGCGAGGAAGCCGAGCGACGTGATCCCCGCCCCGCACGACAGGCGGATGCGGTTCAGTTTGGTGCCGGTCAGCTCGAAGCTTGCCTCAGCGCCGCCGAGCCAGCCACTGCCGATGGCTTCGCGCCGGGTGGCGCGGTCGCTGGTATCCAGGTAGCTCAGGAGTTCATTCAGGTGATTGCTGCTAAGTACCTGATTAGCCTCAAAAATTGGATATTGGAGTTTATTCAGCTCTATATGGGTCATTGGGCTACTCCTCAGTCGCCATCGGAGACGGGATCGGTGCCGTCATTGGTTTTTTCGGTGAAGGTGCCGATTGCGGTATGGTCGAGAACCACAGGGTTCAGCGTGTCGTCCGGGTCTTCGCAGTCATGCAGCGTCGCCACGGGGTATATGCTCGTCAGGTCCCTGAGGACCGCCAGAAGCGCATTCTGTTTGCTCGTGAGCACATCAAGGTCCGGCGCGACGCCGACTTTGGCGGCCGTCCAGGCCTTCATGGCGGCCTCGACATCGCGCATCTGGTTATGGTCGATCCAGCAGATCTTGAGCGAGATATGGGCCGGGGCCTCAAGGCGGAGCGTGGTTTCCACAAGGCGCCGCATGTCGCGGTTGCGGAAGCGCTGCGCGAGCGCAGGCACCACCACGGTCGCGCGATAGCTGTATGGGTCCGCGATCTCGGCCGGGAGCGTGCATTCATAGCCGCTGCTGGTTCCCAGAAGGTCGGCATTCTTGGTGAGTGGCCTCAAAAGGATATGCTCGATCACATGCATGCCCTCAAGGAAATAGGTGGCGTCGATGAAGGCGAGGATGGTCTCAAGCGCCGCCCGCGCCGCGTCTTCGCTTGCGAACACCTCTGTGCAGGCCGCGAGCTGCTCACCCTCGCTGTTGAGGAAATAAAGGATGTGCGTGCCGTCTTCTTTAGGCGGGAAATAGGCATAGACATCTTCGGTGATGATGCGGATCAGGTCATAGTAGGTGCGCTGGGCTGCCGCTTTCGTCGGGTTGCGGACTGGGTCTTTCTCGCTTTTGATCACCAGCGGTGGGGCCGCACCCTCGGTTGGAACCGTCAGTTCGAACAACCAAGCCGCACCGTCCTTGGTAAATACCACCTCGTCACCCGAGCCGGGCGCCAGCGCCCGGTCACCGCGTGGTGGGATGCCCACAAGCCGCGCGGTCCGGTAGGCGAGGCCAGAGATATTGTCGGGCTTCCAGTGACGGGCCGGGTCGAAATAGTCGAAGCCGAGGCTGCGGCCGCTTGAGATGGCGGGATATTCCTTGAGGTACGTGCGCTTGTCCTCGATCAGGTCCTTGTCCGCGCGGCGGCGCCCTTCAAGGGTGTACAGAAGGAGCGCATAGTCCGTGAACTGTTCTGCAAAGCGCGCCAGCAGGTGATCCAGGAGCCTGTTTTGTCTTTTCAGGTAGCGTGCTTCCGTGTCACTGATGGCGATCAGGTTATCGCGGTACCCGGTGTTCGGGTCGTTCGCCACATAGGCGGTCCAGGCCAGCGCTACGGCCTCCGTGTCTGAAAGATCAAGGCTCGCGCCGTCATTTTCCATGAAGTCGCGGATCAGCGTCGCGATGTTCGGCGCGTGATAGACAGGGCCAACGAAGAAGGAGGCCTCGCTGTCGCCATTGATGCTGAGGATGTTCTTCACCTGGCTAAGCTGCGCCAGATAGTTGGCCATCATCTGGTCGAAGAACATCAGATAGGCCTTCAGCTGCAAAGCCTGTGCCTTGCGCTCGTCGCTTTCCGACGCGGCGAGCCCTTCATGGCCGATGCCAAAATTCAGCGGAAAGTGGCTCTGGATTGAGGTATAGCCATCGAGCGCCCGGTAGGTACCCTCAGGGGGCTCAATGTCATAGACATCCGCGGCCAGGCGGTTGCGTTCCCGTTTCGCAAGCGCCTCTTCATACAGAAGGTCTGCCTCTGCCCGGTCTATGGCGCAGGGCACATAGCCCTTGTAGAAATTAATCTTGGAGCGGTCGAGCGACAGGCGCGGCACATGGCGTTCGTCATTGATCAGCTCCAGCGACCAGCGCTGGCTGTGCTTGCGCACCGCGCCGTCTATATAGCTGGACATCATCAGATCGCGCACTGCCACGATGCCGTCGATGTCCATCAGGATATTGATGATGTCAGAGCTGTTGATCTCATCCGGCCAGGCGTCCCTCATCAGGCCTTGGGGGTCGATAAAGCCATGGTCGAGCGCCGGACCCTCGAATATCTCTGTGGGGTCGATGCCGTCATCCAGCAGGTGCTCAAGCGTCCGGAACTGGATGTCGGGTGATAGGAACTGCTCCACCTCGAAACGGATGGCGCTATAGACCGTCTCCGTGTCGGCGGCGGGGTCCAGTTCAATGTCGATGCAGAGGCCAATCTGCTCCACCTTCATGCCGAAGATATTCGCATAGTCCTCGCACACGGCCCGGTTGGCCTGGAGGCGCGCGATGGTGGCCTCGACGATCTCGAAGCGGCGGATCAGCTTGCGCTGGTGCCGCTGCATCAGGGCCTTCAGCCAGGTTTCGCGCTTGGCCCGTATCGTCTTGGCGAGTGCTTCCCGCACCGCCTTGGCCCCGAGATTCAGCTTGCCCGTGTGGGTGAAATGGAGGCACAGCCCTGCGATGATGGTGTCTGCGCCTTTGGTGAACTCAAGCATCAACGGCACCATCACGTCTTTCTCGAGCCACGCGAAGGCGGGCCGTACGGTCGTGACCTTGAAACTGTCGCTGGTGCGGAACAGGGCGTCCATATGGGCGGGCGACCAATCGGCCTGATAGATGATATATTTCTGCTGGTGGACCTTGTTGTCTGGCTGCAGCTTATAAAGCGCCGGGTTGGCCTGGTTGAGTTCACGGGGGTCGAAAAGGCCACCGAAGCCGATCACCAGATCAAGCGGGTAATCGGTCGCAGCCGCACCGCTGCCGATCGTTAGCGTCAGAGCCGCATGGAGGAAATTGTCGTTCAGGTCTTCCTTGATCTCCACCTGGCGACTGAGCTCGAGGAATATACTGTTCAGGCCGCGCATCAGGATATCCTGGTCCTGGCCGGTGTTGCGGCCCCCCAGTACAGGCGGCACATAGCCGAGCCGGTCGCCCTCGCGGTCGAGGAACAGCGGGATTTCCTGGTGTTTCGCCGGTTTGATCCAGGCATTCTTGACGCCGTCCGTATCGATCATCAGCTTCCGGTAGTCGAGGCTCGTGACTGGCGCACAGGTGAGGATCTCGCGCGCAGTGAAGAATTGCGGTGGCGGCGCCGCCGCTCCTTCGGCGTCGGGTGCATCGGCAAGCAGGTCCTTGACCTCATAGTTGGTGCGGAATCCCAGGTCGCTGACGGCGAAGCACAGTAGGTCGAGCATCGCGATGCCAGGGTCGTGGATATTGTGGTCTGTCCATATCTTGCCCGCGAGGCGCCGGATGTGGCCAAGCGCGATATCCTTGAGCGACCAGGCATTCTCAAGCGCCTCTACGGGTTCGCCGCGCGGGATCGTGGTCTCCCGCGCTTCCTGCCACTTGTCGGTTTTGTCGACAATGGTCATAAGGATACTCCTTTGCGCAGGATTTTATGGCGTTCCTTGGCGGCTGCGACGAGCACGGACCGCGCGCTCAATGCCTCGGCCTCGATCACCGGTTTGGGCTGGCCGCCTTCCGCCGTGTGGGTCATGACGAAATTGTGGACGGAATCCACATAAGGCCGCTCGTCGATGAAATCGACAATGGCGGAGGCGTGAATCTTGTTGCCGAACACGATGTCCCGGCCCTCGCTGAAGGCCCAGGGCGAGAGGAAGCGCACGATGTCTTCCGCCAGTTGGTCGCTCGCCAGGTCGAAATCGGCCACCTGGTCGTTATAGACCACGTTAAAGTGGGTGGTGATCTCCTCGAATGCGGGCGTCAACACTTCGATCCGGCTGGCGATATTGTGCGGCGAGCGCTTACCGAGGAGCGCTTTGATCGCGCGCCGTGTGGCCTGGCTGGCATAGGGCTTCAACCGATCGAACCCATTCTTGTTGCGGACATTGGGCACCACCACCACGGCCACGTTGCCGGGAGCGATTTCGCGTTCGTGCGTGGCGTGGCTGATGCACTTCACCTTGTAGATGTCAGGGAAATGCTCAAGCACCAGGCGTTCATAGTCCCAGATGGTGACAGCGCGTTCCTTGTGCCTGAGCCGCTCGCTGACACGGATATAGAAATCATCGTCCTGTTCTGCCATCTGGCCGCCGAAGGACGCGTATGGCTGTGCGACGGATGAAATGCGGGCGTCCTTGTTGACCATCTTTGCAATGGTCTCCTTGGGCAGGGCGGCAGAGAGGTGACTGGCCGCGTTATTCTGGTCTTCGAATTTGACTTTGGCGGCCTGGGCATGAAGGCTGACCATGTCGCACACTCCGGCCGGGTCGCGGTCCACGCTGGCGCGCAGCCACATCATGCCAGATGGCAGCAGCGTGTGGCTCGTGGTGGCGTCCGCGCCGATCTTGAAAGTGATGATGCCAGCCTTGAGTAAGCCGTCTGTGTTGTCTTCAAAGGTGACGTCTTTTTCCAAGTCCACCCATGTGTCGCCCGCGAGATAGGCCCAATTCACCGTCGGCAGCACATTCAGGGTGGGGTCTTCCGTGCCTTCGACCACTTGCATGAGGAGCGACAGCGCGAAGGAAGACTGCACCGCCGGAATATCCTTGAAGCCGATATAAAGTGTGCCCGCCTGCTTGGTGGCGCCATTCCCGGTCGTGGAGGCCGGCAGGGCACCGGAATCATAGTCCGGCAGCAGGGTGACCTTGCTGCCTGTCACAGGGCTGTGGCCGAACGGATGCAGGTGGAACAGCTGGCCGACGTCTGCTGCGGTCGCGAGCTTTGTTAGGTCCCAGTCGTCGCTCGCCGTATAGCCAAGTTTGACGGTTTTCGCGAGGGGTACAAAGGGCGCGTTCGGCAGCGTGACTGTGGGGGTTGGGTCCGCATCATCGTTGCCCTGGCCGTCATTGTTGCCGCTTGAGGGCTGCAGGGACGCAGTCGCCAGTTGGAGCGCGGCCGTGGTATAAACCTGCAAGTATTTCTCATGCAGCAGCGTGTGGTCCAGCGTGACGCGCACATAGCCGCGATTGAGGCTGTTGCCGAAGCTGGTGAATGTTTCAAGGTCCGGCGTGCGCGACCAGCCGCTGACCGGGTCGATCTTCAATTCGAAGCTGGTGCTTGAGGCCGTGGTCTCGCCGCCTGCTGTTTCCTTGTCGGCTTCTTCGTCGGTTTCCTTGGTCTCCACATTGACGACAAACAGCGTGTTGGTCTTGGGTGTCTGATCTTTCCAGCCGCCACTTGAGGTCTTGTCGAGGAAGGCGACACTGCAGGTAACGCCCGCGTTGGTGATGGTCTCGCCGTATCCGGCATAATGAGTGGCGAAATTCGGCAGGTCGTCCCATTCGATGGTCAGCGTCAAGCTCGAGAGCTGTTTCTGCAGCATTTCCCAGCTGCCGATCAACAGGCGGCTGCCAAGGCGCGGTGTGCTGCCGAAGGCTGCGAACGGCTTGTTCGACGGCACGGGGCCCTGGTCATTTTCCACCAGGAAATTCTGCATGCCTGAGACCGACACCTGGAGTGACAGGGATTGGAGCGGTGTGGCGGCCAGAAGCGCGAACTGCTCGGCCACTTTGCCGCCGTCTGCCACCAGCTTCATGAGCGGCCATTCGGTATCAAAAAGCGCATCTTCGGTGCCCAAAGCAAAGGCCGCGATTGCCGGCTCGTCTGCCGGGATCGTGAAGGTCAGTGACAGCAGCTGTTGCTTGTCTTCCGCGTCCCCCAGCTCGACCGTCGGTTTCGGGGCGTCCAGCCACCCTTCAGCGGTGCTGACGGCGGCGCTGAACAGGTTATTGAGCGTGTCGAGGTCCGGCAGCGTGATATCTAGCGGCAGGCCGACCGTCAGTGCGATCGTTCGCGTGCCCTCACCAAGCCTGAGGAGCGGGGAGGCGATGACAAGCCCCAGCGTGGGTGACGGACGGCTGTTGTCCTGCCCGAAGGTCAGCCACTGGACCTTGTCCGCATCCTCGAACGCCTCGCCCTGGCCATCGTTCGAGGCGGCCTCCAGGGACGTGTGCAGGCTGGTGCCGCTTGCACCGCCTTCGATATAAAGCGCGCGGATTTCCTCAACGCTCGCGCGGTTCAGGCTGCAGCTTTTGCTGAGCTTGTAGACGAGGTCCTTGCCATCCGCGTCCTTGCCCGCCTTGAAGCGCGTGTCGGCCCCAAGGGCGAAGCTACCGGTCTGGTTACCCGCAAGGGTGAAGACAAGATGCGCTTCATCCGGCACGCTTGGTTGGCGTGCAAGGCACAGAACCTCCTCATAATAATATTTCAGATGCTTTTCCGTGAGGGAATTCAAGGATTTCTGGGCAAGTCCGAAGATTTTTAGGAAAGCGATATAGAGCGCCATATGCGGCTGGTGCTTGGGCCAGCGGAGGCTGTCTTCAAGAAGCGTCGGGGCTTCGTTCACCGTACGCACCAGCACCCGGTGCATGGTGTCGAAAAGCGCCGATATGCGCCCGACCGCATGGCTGAGCATCTCTTTGAAATCATCGCCCTGGAAGATACCGACACCGGATACAAGGCCCTGGTTGCCGAAGCCCCATACGCTTGAGGCGTCGCTAAGTGCGCTGAAATCAAGGCCGAGAATGCTTTTGGTGCCGTCAGTGAAGGCAAGATCAAGCCCGGCGGCAGCGTCATAGGCAATCAGCCGGTGCATGGCGGGCGCAAGGTCCGCCCGAATTGTGGTTTTGAGGCTATGATAGACGGCAAGCTCGGGCGATGCAGCCTGGAACCAGCCGTCAAATAGCGCGGCGAGGTCAATCAGCTTGCCGCACAGGGCGCGGAAGCTATCGAACTGGTCCTGCTCGGTGCCCTCAAACGCCAGAACCGTTTCCTCCTGCGCGCGGAATTCCCCCAGGAAGGCGCGGTGGTCATAGAGGCTGATGAGCGCGATCAGGGTGGAGGGGTCATCTTCAATGAACGAGACCCAGTCGCCTGATATCCTGTTGTTACTGTTATAGAAAACCAGTTCTTTGCCATACTTTGTGGCCCAGGCGAGCAAGTCCGCGAGGCTGCGGTCGTCCAGTTCCACTTTCTTCGGATCGAGCATCAGCGGGGCCCGTCCGGCCTGGCTGGTGCCGTCGCGCAGAAGCGGATGCCGGGGTGTGCAGCAGGGGTCTTTCATCAGCTACTGGCTCCCAGTTGCGGGCTTGCGGCCTCGGACGGCAGATAGAAGGGGAACACAAAGTTGAAGCGGCTGTTCACCGTGGGGATCAGGTAATCGAGTTCGATATCGATCCGGCCTTCGTTCGGCACGGCATAAAGCTGGATGTCCTTCAGCTTGATCCTGGGCTCGAAATAGAGGATCGCGTCGCGGATCACCTCCCTCATATAGGTCTTGAGCGTGGTGTCGATGGGCTCGAACAGAAACCGCGTCAGGTCGCAGCCGTAAAGGGGCTCCAGAAGCCGTTCGCCCACCCGGGTGGTAAGGAGAATATGCAGGCTCTGGCGGATATCGGTTTCCTTTTCTACCATCTCGGCCCCGCCCCGTCCGCGGTCAAAGGTGGGCGGGAAGGCCCAGCCGCGTCCGAAAAAGGTGTTGTTGTCCATGCTCATGCGCTAGCCCCCGATCATCACAGTTGGTTCCCCCACGGCGGCCATGGCGCCGCAGATGCACACATCGGTGGTCCGAAGCGCCGGCATGCCGCCGATCAGCACCGTGGCGCTGCCCATCGGGAAGGGGCTGACGGTGGGCGGATGGACGATGGGCGGGATCGGGCAGACATGCATGTCCATGGCGACAGACGCTGGCATGCCGCCGATCAGCACCGTCGGTTGGCCGGGGCCGATAAGCGTGCCGCCATGAACGCTGACATCTCCCACCCGTGCGGCTGGAGGCATAAGTCTCTCCTTCAGTTGATCATCACCGTGGCACCCTTGACCGTGGTCACGGCACCCGATGTCAGTTCACTTCCCGCGCCGCCGTCCGCCTTGAATTGGGCGCTTGCTTTGGCCTCGATGTTGATGGCTTCCATCTTGATGTCGCCCTGCGCCTTCAGGGTGATGTCCTTGGGGCTTTCAAGCGTGATGCCGCTACTGTCCAGCGTGATGGTGTTGCCGTCAGGATCCTTGCAGACGATGGTGCCGGCTTCGTCGTCCATCTCGATGATGCGGCCGCTATCGAGCGACAGGTGGCAGGCGGGCTTGCCGTCATCGAAATACAGCTGTGTCTTGGCCCGGCTCTGGTAGCCCTTCTGGTTATTGTCCGCGGCGGGCGCAATGGGTGGCGCGTTCTTCGAGGAATGCAGCATCCCCAGCATCACGGCCTGGCGCGGGTCGCCATAGAGGAACCCTACGATCACCTCGTCGTCGATTTCAGGGCGGTAGACCGTGCCGCGCTCGGGCCCCGCGTCGAGTGTGCAGATGCGGGTCCAGATGCCGTCCTCGCTTTCATTGATCGTGGGCAAGCGCACACGGATGCGGTTGTCGCCTTCGGGGTCGCCGTCGATCGATGTGACCACGCCGATATGGAGGCCCTCAACTGAAGGCAGCATGCCGCCCGCCAGCGGCGCCTCTGCCTTGACCTTCCGGTTGAACCATTTGGGGTCCACACCCAGCTGATAGTGGCTGATCCAGTTGCCCTGGGTGATGTCATGCCGGATGGCGGAGACATAGGCATTGCCGCCGAAGCGTTCGCCCACATCCTGCAGTTCGACCACATCGCCCACGCCCACGCCCGCGAAGCCCTGGCTGGTCATGCGGCCACGGATCTTGGCCAGGCGGCTCCTGGCCATCAGGCTGTCGCCCCAGCTTTGCAGTTCACCCTCCGTGATCTTGCCTGTGTGGTGCAGGTGATAGTCCTTGGGGGCCACCACGGCCGCGAGGTCGGATGCGCTCACATTGCCCTGTTCGGGATAGCCGGGGTCGGCGCCTTCCACCTTCACCAGCTTCTGGCTGGACTGGTCCCAGCCCGCTGTACTGGTGGCCTGATACTGCTGCTCGGCGTCCAGCTCTGCCTCGAAGTCTAGGATCGTTGAACCATAGACAAACGCCTGTTTGGCCGCCTGGCTTGGGTCTGGCTTCTTGATCGTCACGGTGCCGCCTGCGACGAACACCAGCATACCCGCCATCTCGGCGCGCATCAGGAGGAAGTCCCAGTCGGTTGACAGGTACTGGACGATGCTCTCATGGGTTTCGGATGTGGCCGCTACATCCGCTGTCAGGCCGTGTTTCTTGATCAGCTCCTCAAGGACATCGCTGTCCTTGCTGTCATAGAAATACTGGCTGTTGTGGCCGATGGTCATCTTGACCGCAAGGTCCTTGCACACAACGGTCAGGAAGGATGAACCTTCCGATTTGCTTTTGAGGCCGTGGCGTATCACCAGCCCCTTGAAGAGCGTCTCTTCCTGGCTGTGATAGCCGCACTGGATTTCGATCTCGGCGCCCGGCGCGAACGTGTCCTTGTTGCTGGCCGCGAATGTCTGCTTCGATACATCGCCGTCTGCGAAAACCAGCTTGGCGGTGGGGATGCGGTTCACCTCATGCGTGATGGTGATGGAAATCAGGTGCAGTGTCAGGTCGATCTCTTCGCCGTTCGACAGGATCGTCACGGTCGACAGATCGACCGCCGCCGGTTGCGGCAGGATATGGCCGTCAGCATTCATGCCGTGCCTCCCGCGCTTGTCGTGGTTTTGGAGATGGGCGGGAACAGAAGCGTCTGGCCGGGCTCCAGGGTGCGGAAATCATTGAGCGCATTCACCCGCGCCACGGCCATATAATAGCGCGGATCGCCATAATATTTGTGCGCGAGGATGGGCAGTGTCTCACCCGCCGTCACCGTGTGATAGCGCGTCAGGTCGGGTGATTTGTCAGACTCTTCCGCCACGCGCTTCTCGTCATCGATGGTGCCATAGAAGGAGGCGGAAATGGTGGCGCGGAGCGGGTTGCCGTCCGGCTTGAACAGGGTGTATTTGACATCGGCGCCCTTGAAGACGCAGTTGAACAGCAGCGTGCCCCACGCCACGCGTAGGTAACGCGGGCGGTGGATTTCGCCGTCATATTCATACACCACCGACAGGAAGTGCCGGACCTTGTCAATCACGTCTTTCTTGCCGGGTTCCGAACCGTCGACCATCAGGTCTTCGGAGGCGCCGGTGCCGTCGATCATGAAAGTAAGGGCCAGGTCAATCGGCTTGGTACGCTTGAATTTCTGGGGCAGGGCGGATGTGCCCTTGCCTTGGTCTTCTTCATATTCGACCGCATATTTGACCGAATAATTGTCCGGGTTGAACATGGTCGTGAAGGTTGCAACCGGCGAGCCCGAGAATTTCTCGTCGGTGAAGGATTCGATGAAAAGCTTTTTCAGTTCACCGCTCATCTAGCGTTCTTCCCTCTCGTTCAGCATTGCAAGAACCTGATCCGTGCATTCGCTGATCAGTCTTTCCCGTTTGACGGCGGGCTTTTCCGCGCCTTCTTCGGGTTTCTTCTCTTCCTGGGCCAGGGTGGCCCGGATCACCAATTCTCGGACAACAAGGGGCATATCAAAGTCTCGTAAATCGTTGATAAGCGAGCTCGATGGTCTCGACCGCGATCGCATTCGCCTGCGCATTCAGGTTCGAGAAGGACCATTTGGTGGGCCACACCTTGACGAAGTTCCACACGGCCACCTCCGCCTGAGTCTCGTCGAGAAGCGAGATGGTGAGCCCCACGGGCTCAATCTCGAGGTCCTCGATCGCCGACTTGAACCAGTCGATCAGGCCGCTGTCGGTCAGGACCGCGCGCTTCAGCACAAGGGCCGGGAACTTGGCCTTGCCGGGCAGGCGGTGGGCGAAGCGGTTCTCACCGCCTTCCTGCACCTGCTCGACAGACACTTCGCTTGTGAGCCCGGATATTTCCTGGAAGCGGATATCCTGGTCTCCGGCCCCGTCCAGTTCGAACTTGGCGCTGAAGCTGAAGGCAGTCAGAGGATAGGCGTCAGCCATAAGTCAGCTCCTAGCCAAGCTCGATGGTCAGTCCCTCGTGCGCCAGCACCATTGTCTCGATCGCGACCTCATTGCCGCTGGCTTTCAGGCCTGGTCCCTCGACCTTCATGGCCCAGGCATTTTTCGCGTTCCAGACCATCACAGCTTCCTGCTTTTCATTCAGCAAGCTGATGACGACGTCAGTGCGCGGCACATTCCTGAGATCGGCGGTGCCTTTCCACATCTCGAAGAAGCCATTGTCATCAACCATGATGCCTTTCTTCAGCGTGATGTCGGAATATTTCCTCAGGCCCGGCATCTTGATGGTGGAGAATTCCTTCATCATGCCGTCGCGATATTCCAGAAGCTGGGCCTCGACGGTCAACCCCGAGGCCTCAGAGAAGCCAAGAGTGCTGCCGTTCAAGAGGACAGAAAACTGGAAGACGGGAAGTGGATAATCAGCCATTGTATTTTACCTTTCCAAGGGCGCCCGATCAGGCTTCCTGAAGTTTGTGGGAGAAACGGAGGATGATGAATTCGGCGGGCCGGACAGCAGCCATGCCGATCTCAATGATCATGCGTCCTTCAAGGATATCGACGGGTGTCATCGTGGTGCCCAGGCCCACATTGACAAAGAAGGCCTGCTCGGGTTTTGAGCCGGCAAGTGCGCCGCGCCGCCACAGGTCGGTCAGGTAATTGTCGATCATCGCCTTCACGCGGATCCAGGTGCCGCTGTCGTTGGGCTCGAACACCACCCAGCCGGTGGATTTCTTCACCGACTCCTCAACCATGTTGTAGAAGCGGCGGACCGGTACATAGCGCCATTCATTGTCGTTGCCCGCGAGCGTACGCGCGCCCCAAACCAGCAGACCCTTGCCAGCGAAGGATCGGATGGCGTTGATGGATTTGCCAGCTGTCACATCGACATTCAGGCGTTCCTGCTCGCCATGGTCGATGGCATAGCTGAGGCGCACGGCGTTCGATACGCTGACATTTGCAGGGGCTTTCCACACCCCACGCTTGCGGTCGACCGCGGCATAAATGCCCACAATCGCGCCACTTGGTGGCAGCCAATTGAGCCTGCCGCGCACCGCGTCAATAACTGCCTTGTAGCTTGACGAGACTTCATAAAGGGTCTTGTCGGCGGTCGTTTCAGCCATATCGCCTGCATTGTCCATGCTCATCAGCGCGCCATGGAGGCTGCTGAACAGCTCCCCCATATGTGGCATTGCCGCGGCTATCTTGTCGGCAACTTCTGTCTTGCCGTCAAAGATGGCGACATTTTTGGCGATAGCTCCGGTGACACCTAGCGCAGTCTTCTTGCTGTCGTAGTCGGCCGCAACCGGCGCATCGGCAAACCCGATGACCGCATCCGCAGCACCCAGATGGTAGGCGATCAAAGTCTTGAGATTGTCGCGAACGCTGTCTTCAATTTCTGCATTGGCAGCAAGAAGCAGGTTACCGCTCAATTGCTTGCTGCTTGCGGAATTGTCCACTGTGACCCATGTCTCGAACGCGCCGACCATTTTGCCGAGGAAGGTGAGCAGGTTCTTGAAGTTTGTCTTCGCATTGGCCGCGGTAGTGGACGCAGCCACTTTGCCTGCTAGCTCGAGATATTTGGTCTGGATCGCGGCGTCGACACCCGTGATCACGTCACTGACCTTCTTGTTGCCTGCTTGTGCCGACTGCAGGCTGACGATGGCCTGCGACACGAGCGTGCTGTCCGCGCCCGGCAGGCTGGTGAGGTCGATCGCAGATGTGCCCTTCTTGATGGTCAGCTGCGCGTTGGGGATATAACGCTCGATCCCCGCCTGGATCCAGGGGGTATAGGCCGCGCCGTATTTGAGGTTGTTGATACCGATATTCTTGCGGAAGTCTTCCTTGCCGGTGCGCCAGCCGCTTTCCCAAGTCGTTTCTTCCTTGGTCAGGTCTTCCTTCATGTCCATGACGGCGAACCGGTCGCCCAGCTTGGCGCATTGCATCAGGGCGGCGACCTGTAGGCTGGTGAGGTCTGTGGAGCTAAGGTAAGCGGCATCGGGGAAGACAATCAGGGTGGGTTCGTCCACCTTCTCCAGCTTCTTCAGGCCTGCCTTGATATCGGCTTTGGCTGGGCTGCCGGACGTGTTCCTGCCCACGGGTACGATGTAACAGTCGCCGCCACCATTATCGTAGTACATCTGCAGGCTTTCAAACAGGCAGTATTTGGGCGTGCCTGAGACTTCCTTGAGGGCATAGGTATCCGTCAGTGTGGCGGTAATTCCGGAAATTGGCGCCGGGCCACCAAAATATTTGCGGTATTCAACCAGCGACTTAATGCGTCGGGGCTCCGTGATCGGGACGCCATTGTCCGTTGCGAATTCCGTGTAGCCGATGAAGGCTGGCACGGCGGTTTCAACCTCAGCCACAGATGCGGGCAGGGTGCTGATTTCTTCGACGTAAACGCCAGGAGTTTTATAGGCCATGGTTTTCCCTTTCTAGCCTTAGATTGCTTGCTGTGTCCGTACCTGGGCCTTGGGTTCTGATGGGCTCGGGTGCGCTGTTACTCGGGACCGTGGGTCAAACTTGTACATAGACTTCGGCATTAACATCCGCGGGCGACGGGCTCGGGAGGTTGCCGATTATGGTCTTGTCCTGCGCGGGCGGGCTGCCGCCCCCGCCTCCACCCCCGCCGCCGCCGTTCCCGGGCGGCTGGGCGGGAGCTCCCTGATCAGCTTTCTCGATCAGTTGGATTGCTTTTCTGGGCTTTTCCCTGAAGGACACGGGCGCAGTGGACTGAAAAGTGAGCAGGCGTTTGCCACCCGTGGTGTCCTCTGCCGGATCGCCGAACGTGATCTGCGTATCGGCGCCCGTGGGGGTGTGTGAAATCTTGAAATCCTTGTCCTTGCGCTTGGCGCCGACATTGACATGATAGCGCCAGACTTTCTCAACCGGGCTGAACTGCGCCGTGAAGCTTGTGGTGGGCTTCAGCTTGCCGTCGCCATCGAGCAGCGCGCCGGGCGCAAGCGTGATCCACACGGTACGGAAATGCCGGTACTGCAGCTCGTCCTGCAAAAGGATGGGGATATCGTCCTGGCCCGCAATGTCGCTTGAGAGGGTGTAGAGCCCGGGGGGCAGGTCTTCCACCGGCAGGGCGTCAGTGATCCAGCCGTTGTTTTTGGTGTCATCCGTCGCGCCAGGAAGGGCCAGATAGCTTTTCTGCCGCGCGCTGGTGCCGTCCGGGCGCTTCAGGTCCACCGTCACATGGGTGTGGGGCTGGGCCGTCTTGATGACGACCGGGACAGAGCCGAAGAAATTATAGATGGCCTGTGAGGCGAGGGTGGATTGTCCCACTGCGTTCGCAAACGCATAGCTGGGCAGGCGGCCGAGCCACAACCGGTCCGCCTGTTGCCCTGCGTCATAGGTTGCACGGTGGGCAGGCTTGTGTTCAGGCAGGTCCGTGAATGTCAGAAACGCCCGGTTCCTGAGGCTGAGTCCGAACGAGAGTGATGTAAGATCCGCGAGGTCCACAAGCGGCTTGCCGTCTTTTGCTTCCGCGAACAGCCGCAGGATACCGCCGTCCTGCCGCACAAGAAGGCGCAGATTGGCAAGCGCCTGCTGCGTGGCTGCAAGCGGTTTGATGTCAAAATCGGCCGTGCTGCCACCCACATAGAAGCTGTGCAGCAGCTTGAGCTGAATGATTTCCACAAAATCTGTCATCGTCAGGTGCAATCCCCTGGGAGGTGGTTGGACTGAACTCAGAACAGGGAAGAAACTTCAGACAGGGATACTGGAAACGCGGGGCGGCAGGCGTGCCTACCCAAGCACGAGGGCCTCTTTCTTGGTGATCGGTTTGCCGCTTGAGACCACGCGGCCCATCTGCATGGCCACCAGGCGCACGCGGTACATGACGGATGGTGTCAGTTTGCCGCCCAGCGTGCCCCAGACATGGTTCTGGAACTCATAGTCCAGCGTCTCAAGCTCAAGCACCAGTTTCTTGACGCCGTCCGGCAGCTCGGGATACTCGTCTGCTGAGAACACCCGGTGGCCCTGGAAGAAAGTGATGGCCGCCGACAGGGACCTGAGCGACTGGTCATATTTTGTGTTGTCGGCAGCGACACCACTGACGTTGGCGGCAACAAGGACATGCAGGTTCAGTCGCACTTCAGGCGGCAGGAACTGGATGGCAGTGCCGGATCCAACAGCCTCCCGTTGCTGGGCTTTGTTCACCCGCTCTTCCTCCACATTCACGAGGCACATGCCAAGAAGGGCGTCCCCCAGCAAGCTCTTGCCGTCGCTATCGAAAAGCGGGGACAGGACGGTCGACGTCTTGGTGGAGCCGGTGATCGACTTGATGTAGGTGTCCAGCTCGGAGCGAAGAAATTCTAGCGATTTGTCGAGCATGCCAAGCACCTGTCAAAAGCTGGATTGAACCGGGGGTGGAAAAGCCGGACTGGCGAACTTGCGATGGCGTGAATACCCCCAAAACGTGTATTCATTATCGATCTGATAGAAGTCGTGTCAAACGGATTCTACCTCGAAAAAGTTTAGTCATACCCGATAGCTGGAGTGTCTGTTTGACACTTTTGGTGGCGGATTAACGTTACGGAAACATAACGATCTAGCCTCATTCTGGCCTTCAACCTGCAGGCCGATGCCAAGTGGAGACTATTTCATGGGAAGCTATCTAGAATAGATTTAAAACAATTAAAATTTGTATTTTAAATTCAGTTACCTAGCGATCTATTCGCGACATGGTTTAGTGGCGCGTTGCCTGCGAGACTCGGCATTTTGTTTCGGCCTAGAATTGTTTCCTTGGCATCAAGCTGGTCAAATAAATCTGTTAGGTCGATAAATATATTAAAGATAATCGTTTTTATGATTTAAATCGCATCGACATATCTCTTCCATCAACCGCGATTGGCTTCCAGGTTTTAGAGGAAACCGCAAATGGCAGTCTTGCCGGAGACCGAGCGTTCTCGCCTCTATAGAGCTCTAGCTATGATGTGGACTTGTCTTAAAAAAGTGGACACGACCGTGCTCTTTAAGCGGCTAGTTTTTCGTACGCCATTGGGCTGATATTGCCAAGTGTCGAATGTCGTCGTTTCCGGTTATAGAAGTTCATAATATACTCATTGATGGTCCTTTCCGCCTGTTCTCGGCTTTCAAACTTCACCCGCCATACCAGTTCTGCCTTCAAGGTTTTGAAGAAGGCCTCCACGACAGCATTGTCATAACAATTTCCTTTGCCGGACATAGACGACAGGATGCCATGCTGCTTCAGCGTCATTTGATACTCGGTCGCCACATATTGGCTGCCGCGGTCTGAATGATGGATCAGGCCTGGCTCTGGTCGTCTGAGGGCAATCGCCATCTTCAGGGCCTGCAGTGCCAGGTCCTGCTTCATGCGGTCACTCATATGCCAGCCCACAATCCGCCGACTGTAGAGATCCATCACGACAGACAGGTCAACAACCCATTTCTCATTCGGCCTTTCGGCGGTGAAGTCCTGTTCCAGCAGATTGGGGGCATAGCCGAAGGATGGTACGAGCCCTCGGCGCTGATACCGCTTCCTGCGGCTCCTGATGGCCTGGATGCCATTTTCCCGCATCAGCCTGCCAATCCGGGTAGGACCAACAGCCCAGCCCTTCTCCTTCAGCTCTTCAACCATCCGGGGGCGACCGTAGGAATAGTGGCTGCTTTCAAATTCCGCCCTGATATGGGCTAAGAGCACCATGTCTTCCCTGGCACGCTTGCTGGCAGGACGGCTGCTCCAGGCATAATAGCCTGACCGGGACACCGCCAACATGTTGCACAGGCGGTTCACCTGATGATGCGCCTTCTCCGCATCGATAAATCGATAGCGCATTACTTTTGGCTCGCGAAGAAGGCTGTTGCTTTTTTTAATATCTCGCGCTCCTCGCGCAGGATCTTGTTCTCTCGACGGAGCCGGGCAAACTCCCATTGTAGGTCATCAGTGCCTCCCAAGGGCTCACTGGTGCCTTTCTGATCCTGTCGGTATTGGGTGATCCATTTGCCGAGTGCGGCAAACCGCTGGTCAGCGCCAGCTTTACTGCTTCACGCTTGAAGTCTGATGAATGTCTCTTGTGGACCATAAATTCCTCCAATCAGTATTCCTAAGTCTGTTGAAGGTCGTGTCCACTTTTTTAAGACAAGTCCACCCTCTAGCTGCCTCCCGGTCGCATCATCAGTTCCAGGTCGATTGAAGGGCGCCCTGTTGCCGGAAACGGTTTCCTTCGTCCCTGGCACAGGTTCCCTGATAAATGGCGTGCATCGATTGGATTGACCTCAGGCAGGCACAACCGACACCCGGAAAGGCGTGAGCCTGAGGGACGCATACAGCACCGGCATCATCACCGGCTCGTAATCCGGGCACAGGGCGAAGGGTTGGCTTTCCGCGCTGCCGACCACCAGCGCGCCGTCCTCCATGCGCCAGCCAACCGACCACAAGCGGTTCGGGTTGGCGAAAATGGCGCCGCCTTCGGCCTGATAGTCCAGATAGTGCGGCTGGCCCGCGATCTGGCATTCCAGATAGTCGGTATCGCCCTCGAAATTCAGGCGGGTGAAGCTGGTGGCCTGGTCCTTGTGCGGCACAAAACAGAACAGGCGCCGCGAATTGGGCCGGTATCCCAGATAGCCGGTCTCGCCCTGCTCGTTACCGCTTCTGTATGTCAGCTTCAGGAGAACCTTGTCGCCCGCGCTGGTCAGGCGGTCTTTAAGCAGCATCTCCATCACTTCATCCGCAAGGGTGAATTTAGCCAACATATTCATTTCAACTCTCCTGGACCCGGCCCGTCCGTTTTGGCGGCCCGGTTCTGCCTTGGCGTTTTCGCATTATGGCGCCTTATCAGCAGGAAGCATGCCAACAGGCGGCCCCGCGGAAACCGGGGACTTCGTGTCAGGTTTCCCTCAATTAGCCGCGCAACGGCGTGTCCGGCCCGTGTCAGACGTGTCCGACACGGACATGGGAGGTGCAGGTCCTCCTGGTCATCACTCAAGTCATTGAAATAAATGAATTTTATAATTGGCATGCCCCCTGCAATCGCCAGTCCTACGGGGTAGATCACCGACGACACTTTGAGGGGACGATGACAATGAATGCACCACTGGTTTCAATGCAACGGGGCCTGGGCCATGACCTGGCGTCAGAGTATAAAGAGGAACTCCTGGGGGTTGTCCTGCACGCCAGTGCGGCGCTTGAAGCCCCGGCACCATCAGGCAGCCTGCCGGATGCTTTCCAGAAGCGCTACAGCGAAGCCAAGACAGCAGCCTACAGGTTCGTCAACCAGGTGCTGGACCCGCTCCTTGAAGTGCCCATGTATCTGAAGCGCCAGCAACAGATCATCTGCAAGAACCCGGTTGGGGTGCGGAACTGCTTCACGTTGCTGCGCGACAGCGCGGCCGCCGCAGACGCCCGCAAGCAGGCGACGGATTTCCTGAAAGTTCAGGCAGACACGGCCTATTTCAGCCTCAACAGCAGCGCCGGCAAGGTGCTGACGCTGGAAGCCAGCATCCGCGACTATGCCGACAAGATGACCCAGCCGGTGCAGAAGCTGAAGAAACTGGCCGGTGAAATTCGCACCCAGACCGCGCGCAAGGTGGACCTGGCGCAGCTACATGCTTTCGAGGGCCAGCGCCAACATCTGGCCATGCAACTCCGCGCCGCCTCCTGGCAGCTGATTGAAAATGGTGTCCGCACCGGTGACCGCTTCCGCGTGGCGCACGCGGAAATCTCAAAGGAAATGCCTTGGAACAAGGTGCCGTTTGTATCCGTTGTCGCCCAGGTGGGCGAAGACACGATCCGCATGGACGGCAAGCTGCTGCAGAAATCGGCGGCGCGGGCGCTGGCCCTCCACAACAGCCTGTGCGAGGCGGCAAAAACGGTGTTCCACGCTGGCGCCACGGCAGACGCGCTGGCGGGCCTGATGATGCATGCCCAGGATGTGCTGGCCCAGCGCAAGGCCATCTGCGAGGCGCTTCTGATCGTCGCGGCGGAGATCGAGCGTGCCACCACCCACTGCACCCAGGCCCAGAAGGCGCTTGAGGCTGATGATTATGCGGGCGCAGAGGCCGCGTTTGAAAATATGGCCGAAGCCTGGCACGAAGCGGTGCTGACCGCCCAGGGCATGGAAGTGGATATCGCCTACGCGAACGGTGATTTCGTCAGCGTCGGCATGGAAGGCAAGCAACTGGGTGCCAAGCTCGCGGAAGTCACCCCCGCCCATGGTCTCGCCAGCGAGATCTGTTGACCCCCAATCGAGGGACGGGGCGTGAGAGCCGGTGCAACGATGCCTCGTTGCACCGGTTTTTTGTTTGGGGGTGGGTACTCGGTCGTCACTCGGAGCCAAGCGCTTACCTGGCTACACTCTGTCGTCATTCGCCGGCTTGACCGGCGAATCCATTGGTCATGCCACCCAACATGGACTCGCCGATCAAGTCGGCGAGTGACGAAGATGAGGGAGTGCGGCCCCCCCCCCCCTTGATGCATGTCCGACACGCCTAACGTGTCTGAGCGGGGCAAGCGGGTGAGGCGCAGGCAATAAAAAAGCGGGCACCGCAGCGCCCGCTTTTGTGATTGGTTATGTCGCGATTCTAGTGTGGGTTAGTGCCGTCGCCGCTACCGGTCTCCGGGTCAAAGCTCAGTACGCGCGGGATGCGCACGATGTCGTCGCCCATATTCTGGTATACGGCCACGCCGAGGAAGCCTGAAAGCTGCCAAAAGCCTTTTTCGGCAACGACCGTGAGCGTGTCACCTGACCATGTGCTGACCCAGGTACTGATGCCAGTGGACGGGTCTGTGGACTGCTTCGGCTCGCTCCAGTCGCCCACCAGGCATTTGGTTACCTGATCCATTTCAAAGGGCGAGAAGCTCTCAATCTCATGCCGCACATTGGGTTGGGACACCAGATCCAGGCTGATCACCTGCACGCCGCTGACCTTGCGCAGCTCATCTGGTGTGGCGGTCATGGTGACTTCCACCTCAATGGTGTCGCCCGCATTGAACTGGATACAGCCGGTGTAGCGGCCTTGTTTGGTCATGGCGTCCTTGCCATTATGCTCGAACCGGTACAGAAGCACGTCGGAAATCTGGTCCCCGTCGAACTGCAGCCTCAGTTTATAGTCGTTCTTTTGCGTGGTCATAAAAAGACTCCCCTGTGATTAAACTGTTTTGTCAAATGGGGGCAGGTGCCCAACTCGGAACTTCAGAAACATGTTGGTCTTGCTGCCCCTCAAAGGGGGTAACAGCAAGATGCGTGCCTTATTTTGAAGGCTGGCTGGCAAGAAGTTTGTGATAGGCCGGGTCTTCCCTGAGAGCATTTAGGTAAGGCTCGTTCTGGATTTCGTTTACGGGTTGTCCTGCATCTATTGAGTGCTCGAGAAATTTAAGCGCTTTCTCTCGGTCTCCCGTTTGCTCCATCACAACAGAAGCCCTAAAAAGTACGTATCGATCCTCCGGGGCCAACTCTAGCGCTCGATATGTCATGGCGAGAGCTTCTTCAAGCTGTTCGGCCTTTGCATAGTAAAGCCCGGCTCTGCTGAAGACTGCAGGGCGCGTATCGTCTGGCTTTATCTGAGGAGTTAGGAGTTGAATTGCCCGCCGGTATGCGAGTTTGGCATCTCCATTGCTTCCTTTAATCATGCTGTAGGCATCGCCAAGGTTAGCCCAAAGGAAATAATTGTGGCTGTTGCCTTGTGCATCAATCGCGCGTTCAAAAGCCTGGACAGATTGGGCATATTGGCCCAGCGAGAAATAGAAGGAGCCGAGGTTGTTGTAAAGCATCGGGTCAGGCCGAATTTGCAGCCCTTGCTGTGCTGCACCTATGGCTCCAATAGTGTCTCCTTTGGCAAACAAGATTGCGCTCAGTGTTTTATAAGAATACACGTTGTCTGGCGCTTTTGAGATAGCTTGCCTAATGCGCTGTTCGGCGACCTCATAGCTTCCAGACCGAAAATATAGGTCGCCTAGATAGATCAAAAGCCTAGTGTCAGACGAGTATAGCTGGTTGGCAGTTTCAAAACGACGGATTGCCTCGGCAAGATTTCCTTCCCCCAAGGATAGCCTGCCATTCCCAAGAAGGGCGAAGTAATTTTTTGGGTCCAAATTCAGCGCAATCTGATATTCAGATTGGGCTTCATCCATTTTCCCTGAGAACTCGAAGGCCCAACCTGCAACGGCATGAGCAAGCGACAGTTGGTTGTCTAGTCCAATGGAGAGTTGAGCCGCCGCCATGCCATCGTCCAAAAGCTTCTGGTCAGATTTGGAGCTTGAGTACTCTGTTAGCAGCGCGAGGCTATAGCCGGCTGTGGCCGCTGCATTCTCCGGGTCTTCGGTCAGGATGCTCTGGAAGTAGGCTTTGGCTTCTTCAATCGCGCCCTTTTCCTGGCTGTTTCGCAGCCGGTCCATGCCTGCCTCAATGCGGCCGCTGACAGTCAGCGGTTCGTCGCCCATGTAGCGGGAGCCCACGAACCCAGCGCCCAGCGCGATAGCAATGGCGGCTGCGGCGGCGATGCGCTTGAGGGAAAGCAGGCGTTTGGCCTTGTCTGCCGCTTTGCGGTCGCGGAGCGGCGTGCCGGGGTCGGCGCTGTCGATGGCTTTCAGAACATCCGCGAACGTCTGGGGCCGGGCCGCGCGTTCCTTGGATAGCATCCGTGCCACCAGGTTGGCGCACCAGGCCGGGGCGTCCGGCGCGTGGGTTGATACCGGCGCTGGGTCCTCGTTCAAAATCAGGTGCACGATCTCGGCGTCCGATCCCGCCTTGAAGGCGCGCTCGCCCGTCAGCACTTCGTATAGCAGCGCGCCGAAGGAGAAGATATCAGACACTTCATCGGGCTTCCCGCCCTTCATCACCTCAGGCGCCATGTATGGCAGCGTGCCCAAAATCAGGCTTTGCCCCAGTGACCCGCGGGTCAGGGTTTCCATGTCATTGGCGGTGGGCGCGGTTTTCGCCAGGCCGAAGTCCACCAGCACCGGCACGCCACCAGATCTCATGATGATATTGCCGGGTTTGATGTCCGCGTGCACGATACCGAGCGAATGGCTGGCCCGAAGCGCGTCGGCCAGTTGCCGCACCAGCGCGAGGCGGTCGTCGAACGATGGGCTTGTGCGCGCCAGATAATCCTTCAGCGGTTCGCCGTCTAAGTATTCCATCACCATGACGGTATGGCCGTCATGCTCTGAAATCTCATAGAGCGTGACGATATTGGGGTGGTTCAGCTTCGCCAGCGTCTTGGCTTCCACAAGGCTCGCCTTCGGGTCCGCGCCGTCAGACACCGACTTGTTCAGAAGCTTGATCGCGACAGACCGGTCCAGCAGCGTGTCTTCGGCGCGGTAAACCGTGCCGTAAGCGCCCTTGCCCACCGTTTCGCCAAGCTGATACCTGCCGATTGCCTCAGCCATAAATAGACTTCCCCCGAGCCACGCACTTTTTGCCCCGCGCACCAGCCCCCACACAAAAGGCTCGCGCCCCTTTGACCTGCCTGCTATATCGCCTTAAGTTGCTATAGAGGCACGCAAAAGTAGACAATATTGCTTTTACGCGCAGGATGATGACATTTCAAGGACAGTGCATCAGGTCCGTGAGCGGGGAGAGGGCAGCATGCAGGACGAAACCGGTGAATACGGCTTGATGGACGAAACCGTATCGGTGGAAGGCGCGCGCACCGGCGGCCCCGGGCGGGAAATTCTGCTGCCCAGCCTGGGGATCATCTGGCACCCTGACGCCTCGCGCATCGGTGCCGTGGCACCCCTGATGTTCGGCCGTGCGACTGAGGCCAGTGTATCCCGGAACGCGCCGCAGTTCCGCAAGCGCGGCGTGAGCGAGGAACCGCTTGCTGACCGCCGGATTTCGCGGTCTGAGGTCATGATCAAGCGGGTGAGCCCGCGCGAGTTTTCCATCACCCCGCCAGACAGCAAAATGAAGGTTCTGGTGAACGGGCAGGCGATTACCGCACCCGTGACCATCAGCCTTGATGCGCTCGGCGACGATATCATCATCACGCTGGCCGGCACCATTGTGCTCTCCTTGTTCCTCAGCCCGGCTGAGGCTGCGCCCGCGCCGCCGGAAGGCCGGCTGCTGGGGGTCAGTGGGGCGATGCAGGCCATCTGGCGGGCGATCAGCCGGGTTGCGCCAACACATCTTCCGGTGCTTATTCGGGGTGAAACCGGCACGGGCAAGGAACTGGTGGCGCAGGCGCTCCATCTGGCCAGCGACCGGGCGGCTGAAAACCTGGTGTCGATCAATATGGCGACGCTCTCAAAAGAACTTGGTGCGGCGGACCTGTTCGGCGCCACCAAGGGGGCGTTCACCGGCGCCGTAAGGGACCGGGTCGGCTTTTTCGAAACGGCCGACGCCAGCACCATTTTCCTGGACGAGATCGGCGATACGCCCGCGGACTTGCAGGCCATGCTGCTGCGCGTGCTGGAGACCGGCGAATTCCGCCGGGTGGGGGAAACCCGCCTCCGCTACACCGGCGCGCGGGTGCTGGCGGCCACGGATCGGCCCCTGGGCGCGGACACTTTCTCGCAGCCGCTCCTCCGCCGCCTTGAAAGCATGGTGGTTGAGATGCCACCGCTTCGTCACCGGCGGGTGGATATCGGCATCCTGATCAAGCATTTTCTCGACACCGGGTCGTTCGGGGCCGCGCCCACGGATTTCACTGAGCATATGACCGCCATGGTGCTGCATGACTGGCCCGGCAATGTGCGCGAACTCAGAAACGCAGTGCAGCAGATGTCCGTCGGGCAGGTGCCCCAGTTCAACACGCCTGAAATGGGCCCTACGGGTGTGCCCCAAATGGGCCCAAAATCCTCTGGTGTGCCCAAAGCGAAGCCGTCCTACCGGGCGCCGGCGAGCGTGACGGAAGCCGAGATGCTCGCGGCGCTGGATGCCACCGATTGGCGCATCAAGGAGGCGGCAGAGCACCTGAATGTCTCCCGCACCGCGCTCTATGGTTTGATGGAAAAATCGAACAGTGTCAGGACGTTAGAGGATATCTCAGACGCCGACATCCGCGCCACCATGGAGGCCCACCCCGGCGATATCGGCGCCTGGGCGCGGGCGCTGAAGGTCCCCCACGGCGTGCTTGAGCGCCATACCAAGAAGATGATGTTCGACTAGAAGCGCCTAAAAGCGCCAGCCCAGCTCCACGCCGAACGTGCGCGGGCGAAGCGGTGTTGCGTGTAACCCCGTGGAAACAATCACGAAATTCGGGTCGTCCGGGTCCTCGCCCTCAATCACTTCAAGGCTGAGGGGGTTGCCGAAGGCGAACACGTTCGATTTGTCGCCGATCAGGTTGTTGCCGTAAACGGTCAGCGACCAGTTGTTTTTCTGCAGGCTGAGGCGCGCGTTTACCAGGTGATAGCCGTCCATTTCCGGCGAAAAATCGCTTTCGAACAAAAGGTCCGCGCCGCCCTCATAGCTATAGTCCGCGCTCACGCTCGCCCGTAAGTCATTGCTCAGGCTGAATTCCTTGTAAACCGACGCACCGGCTGAAAACTTGGGTGCCGCGGGCAGGGGGGTGCCAACCTCCGCGCCAAAGCGGGCCGTGGTGTCCGTGAGTTCGCTGTCGCTCGCGGACAGGTGCGCGCGCACCTCAAAGTCATAGGCCGGGCGGTAGGCCAGCTCAAACTCGGCGCCAATCACCCGCGCGTTGCCGACATTGTCGATATCCGGCAGGCCTTCGAAGCTGAATTGCTGGCTCTGGATACGGCGCCACAGGGCCACGTAAACCGCCGCTGACGTGGTCAGCGCCTTGTCGGGGCTCTGGTACTTGTAGCCCACTTCATAGTTGGTCAGCGCGTCGGATTTGTAATTCGTCAGCTCGGTCGCGACCGTCTCGCCACCCCCGATCGGCGTGGGTCCGGCCAGGTTGATGCCGCCCAGCCGGTAGCCCTCCGCCACCTGGGCATAGAGCATCAGGTCCTTGGTATGGTGGTAGGCCAGCACCGCCTTGGGCGTGACGCCGGATTTCTTCTGCTCGCCGTCCGTCTGCGCGAACAGGAACAGGCCCAGGTCGACAAGGTCAGAGGACGCGCGTTCGCGGTAGTCGAACCACCGAAAACCGCCGGTGACGGCCAGTTTTTCGGTCAGGAAATAGGTCACCTCGCCAAATAGCGCCGCTTCCTTGAGGGTGCTGGTCAGGTCTTCGGTATAGATATCCAGGTCGCCCTCTTCATCCGGCCAGATGACAGAAGCGGGGATCGCCAGGTTCGAGTTGATCCGTTCATTTCTCTTCGACCAGAAGGACCCGATGGTCCACTCAAGCCGCCCCCCGGTCTTGGACGAGAGGTGCGTCTCATTGCTGGTCGTCGCGATATCGCGGTTCATGGTGAAGGGGCTGGCGACCACATCAATCAGCACCAGTTTCGGTACCGCCAGCGAGCCATCAAAGGTGGCGTCAATGTTGCGGTCCGTCCAGCTGAAGGTGGTCTCAAGCGTGCCCCAGCCATAGTCCGCGCCCAGCGTGGCATAAACCTGGCTGAAACTGTCTTCGCGCGGTTCCTGAACATAATTGCCGCGCTTGGTGAAGGTGCGCCCGACATCATAATAATTGCTGTCGTCGCGGTCGTTTTCCTGCAGGGTGACACCCGCGAGCAGGTGCCAGTTGGGCCCCAGGTTCAGATGGGCCGAAAGCCGCCCGCCATAGGTGTCCGCCTGGTTGACGTTATCCAGCCCCAGCCGCAGGTCATCGATATAGCCGCCTTCATGCTCGAAGTAGGCCGCGGCGCGGATGGCCATCTGGTCTTCGACAAGCGGGACATTGACGATGCCGGAGATATCGCGCGAGGCCGTACCGCCCTTGGTCCATGCAAGGCCCGCGCTGGTGCTGAGCTCAGTTTCCGCCAGATTGGGTTTCTTGGTGACAACCCGGTAAAGGCCCGTGAGTGCGCCCGAGCCATAAAGCGTGCCCTGCGGGCCGCGCAGCACCTCGATGCGCTCGACATCCACTAACCGAAGCGATGGGTCGGGCGCGTTGTAGGTCAGGCGCGTATTGTCGAAATAGGTGCTCACGAGCGATTGCGCCCGGCCAGAGAATGCCCCGTCTGACAGCCCGCGCACCATCACCTTGTTCTGGCCATCGCCCTGCGTTGTGGCATGCATGCCGGCAATCCGGCGGGCGGCCGCGTTGGTGGTTTTCAGGCCAAGCTGCTGCTGGGTGCTGGCGCCGATGGCGCTGATACCGTAAGGCAGCTTCTGCAGGTTATCAGTGCGTCTCAGAGACGAGACCATGATCTCCTGCACGAAGGGTTCGCTTTGCGCCTTGGTAGCCGGCTTCGGAGCTGTTTTTTCCCTGGCTGGTTCGCGGAACACCCGAACCACGCTGGGGCTCACCACCTCGAACGTGAAGCCGGTGCCTTGCAGTAGCTGTGTGAGGCCTTCTTCAACAGTCAGGTCGCCGTTGAGAGCGTGCGCTTTGCCGTCCCGGTATGATAGGGGTGGGCGGCCGATGGAAATGCCCGCCTGACGCGCGAAAGAGGCCAGCGCTTCGGCAAGCGGCATGGCCTCTATCTCAAAATGGCTGGTGTCGGATGCTGTGGCAGCTCCGGGCGGCGCGGCAAGGCAACAGGCCAGCAGCACCGCAGCGGAAGCTGTCTTCCCATTTATGCGCACATGCTACTCCTTGCGACCGATCAGGATTGCCCCATCCGTTTGTTTTACGGTAACCGGCAGCAGTTGTTCAAGCGTCGCAAGCACGGTCTGCTTGTCACCCATGTTAAGGATTCCAGAAAAGTTGATATCCCTCGCGCTGGATGTCACGGCGATGGGTTCGCCGAAATAGCGGCTCAGGTCCCGCGCGATCTGATGCAGCGCCGCGTCTTCATATTCCAGATAGCCTTCAAGCCACGCGGTGACTTGCCGTGCGTCGACTTTCTGGACACGGGTTTCATTGGATTTTTCATAGGCAACCAGTTGGTCGCCGACCCGCAGACGTTCCCGCGCGTCTGACTGGACTTCATCCTCGATCACCTGTGTCGGCGCTACATCCACGATGCCTTCCGACACGGTAACAACCAGCTGGCTGTCGTGGCGCAGGATATTGAACTGGGTACCCACCACCTGCACAGAACGGTCGCCCAGGCCTACCCGGAAAGGCCGGTCCGGGTTCTTGGCGACGGAAAACAGCGCTTCACCGTACGCGAGGGCTGTCTGGCGCACGTCACCAGTGAAGGCAACTTCGATTTTCGTGTTGGTGTTCAGCTGCACAGTCGTGCCGTCTTCGAGCGTCACAAGCCGGGTTTCGCCCAGGCCGGTCTGGTAAAATTGCGCATCCGGGGCCATGAAATTGGTGCCGATCATGACCAGCAGGGCTGCGGCCACCGCGGCAGCTGCTCCGGCCCACGCCTTTGGCTTTGTCCAGCGCCAAGCAGCATCGATTACGGTGCCAGTGTCTGTTTCAGTGTTTTCAACGGAAGCCGCCACCACATCAGCGCCCTCTTCAACCATCAGGGCCAGGTCTTCCACATGGTCATAGGCCATGCGGTTGGCATCATCGGCTTCAAGCCAGTCTGTGAAGGCAAGCCAGTCGGCCTCCGTCACGCTGTCGCCAGTGAGGCGCGCGTGCCAGTCGGCAGCGGCGTCAAGCCGCTCGTCCGTCAGGAAACTGGTATCGGTTTTGGTCATCTGTCTGTACTGCCTTCACGAGCCCTGGGGGCTCAAATCAATCCTATTCAGGGTTAAGACGCCACCACAGGCACCCACCCGCCATGTCCAGCTGCTAATCCTTGTCCTTCAGGTGCAGGACAAGGAACTTCATGGCCTTGGCCATGTGTTTTTCCACTGTGCTGACCGCAATCCCAAGGCTTTCGCTAACCTCGCGGTGGCTTTTGCCCTTCAATTTGTGCAGCACAAATACCTTGCGGCACTGGGGTGGCAGCTGGTTCAGGGCCTCAGACACCTGCGCCAACTTCTGCTTGGCTTCAAGTGCGCGGTCTGCGGCCGGGCCTTCGTCAACGCTTTCACCGCCCTGGTCTGCCCTGCTGACATCCACCCAAGCCTTGTCGCGCACCATCTGCCGGGTCTTCTGACGGCGGTGGTCCAGCGCCACATTATTGGCCATGCGGAACAGATAGGCGCCAACATTACTGATGGCTGAGGCATCCTCAATGCGCTCCAGCTTCAGATACAGGTCCTGCAGCAGATCATCGGCGACAGTTTCATCCCGAAACCGCGCGACCAGAAATCGCTTCAGTGCCGGGCGTTTTTCCAGGAACGCCTCCAGCAATATTGATTTTGTTCCAGTATCCAAAAGGGTCGCCCTGACAAATGCGGCGCCTTCCGCGCCGCCATACCGGTGCCAACCATTCCAGATGTCAAAAGATTTCGCAATATCGCTCATAAGCAAAAATAAAATGGCCCCCCGCCAAAGAGGGAAACGGGGGGCCAGGTTACGGGCCAGAGCTCGATCGCAAGCTGGACAAAATTATCCATACTCAGCCCGATGAGGAAATCGTCTTCGAGCAGCGGACGCGCCGAGGATAACTCCCCGGCGCCGCCCCACAGGCCGTCATCACCATGACCCCCATCGATGGTAATGTCGTCCGCGCTACCAGAGAGTCTTGTGGCGCCAGCCTCGCCGACCTTCTGGTGATTTCGGGTGCCCAATCTGTCCGGCCATCAGCAGCCCTCTCGAGTGCAAGGTCTTGCTGCTGCCTCCTGAGCGGCCAGGGCACCCAGAAATTCTCACCCCTTCGGGTGGTCTACTAGGACTATGACGCCGCGCGTGAGGAATACCCGCCATTCAAAAAAACATTTTTTATTGGTGGTGATTTGACGGTGGAAATGGGCAGGATCGGCCCTCTGTTTGCAAAAATAAAAGGCTTCCAAAATAATGGAATTTCTTGCTAAAACAGGGATAAGAAAAAATACGACAGAAAATTTTGCAAAAATATGCAACTCGGGGTGACAGCATGAGTGACGACGAAAAAGAAAAAAATCTTCACCGTCTGGAGGATCTGGCCGCAATTGCCGGTGTGTCGATTTCGACTGTGTCGCGTGCGCTGAATGACAGCCCGCTGGTATCGGACCGCACCAAGAAGAAGATCCTGTCGCTGGCCCAAAGCAATAACTACAATGGCCGCCTGCGCGACAAGGTCTATACCGAGGATGCAGACAAGACGATCTCGATCGTGATCCCGCCGCCGCAGGGCCGCGACACGCGCCTGTCTGACCCCTTCACGCTGGACCTGATTGGCGGTATCGGTGACGCGCTCAAGGAACAGAATTGCGACCTTCTGATTTCGCACCTGACGATGACCGATTACCACAGCGCTGCAAACCTTGTGGCCAGTGGCCGGTGCGACGGCCTGATCGTGCTGGGGCAGAGCACAATGCACAAACAGCTAAACCAGTTGGCGGCACAGCGTGTGCCGTTTGTGACTTGGGGTGCACAGTTCCCGGATCAGCGCTATTGCTCGGTCGGCAGTGATAACCGCCAGGGCGGGCGCCGTGCCACTAATCACCTGATCCGTATGGGGCGCACGCGCATTGCCTTCGTGGGCGACTGTGAAGGGCCTGAGATGAAGTTGCGGCAGGAAGGCTACCGTGAGGCGCTTGATCAGAACGGCATCGCCTTTGACCCACGCCTCGTCAGGCCTGCGCATTTCTATCCGGAATCCGCCATGGAGGCGGTGGATGTGCTGGTGGAGCAGGGCGTCGAGTTTGACGGCGTTGTCGCCATGTCGGACATGATCGCCATCGGCGCCATGAAGGCGCTGGCGAACCGCGGCATCAATGTGCCCAAGGACGTATCCGTGATTGGCTATGATGATGTGCTTGTGGCGGCTTATTCAAGCCCTGCGCTCAGCACCATTCGCCAGGACGTGACGAAGGCGGGGCGGCTTCTGGTTTCCAAATTGCTGCGCATGCTGGAAGGCGAGGATGTGCAGTCTTCCACGCTGCCGACAGACCTGATTATCCGTGAAAGCTGCGGGTCTTAAGTCTTCCTGAGTGGACATGAAAAAAGGCGGCACCACCGGGCGCCGCCTTTTTTGTTTGGGTGTCGGCTTTGATCAGCCCTCGCAGGCTGCTGGTTTGAACAGGGCCCAACTCAGCGCTGGTGCCGTGTAGGCTTCGCCAGTCTCACCCGCTGTGCCGTCGATGAAACAGAGCGGGCCTTCAAGCGCCGGAACGCTTGCTGTCGCCACCTCGGCCGAGGTGTTGAAGACCGCCAGAACCGTGTCGCCTGTGGTTTCGTCCGTGCGCTCAAACACCAGCAGCCCGGGCTCACTGTCGGCATGCAGGAAAGTCATCTTGCCGTGCCTGAGGGCCGGGTGCGCGCGCTTGACCATGGTGAAGCGCTGCATGGCCTGATAAAGCGGATGATCGACGTCGAAATTATCCTCGGCGCTCGATTTTTCCGTGCCCAGCAGGTCGTTGTCGGCGTAGGACGCCACCTGGCTCACAAACATATCTTCGCGCGCGTCCTGGTCATGGCCGTCGCCGATAAAGCCTTGTTCGTCGCCATAATAAATCACCGGAACCCCGCGGCTGTAGAACATCAGCGCGTGGGCGAGCAGATCTTTCTTGAAGGATGCTTCCGGGCTTTCGTCCGGATTGCCGCGGCGGATGAAATGGGCGATGCGGCCCATATCGTGATTGCCCAGGAAAATGGGCAGCGACCGGGCGTCGCCCTTCACGGGCTGATAAAGGGTGTCTTTTTCAATGGTTTCCGCCAGTGCCTGCGGACCCTTGTTTTCCGAGAACATCTGATAGGCGGCTGACTGGAAAGCAAAATCCAGCACGAAGGGCACCTTGGCCTCATTGGTGAAGTGGCTGAGGCGCTCCGGCGTGGGTTCATACACCTCACCAAACATGTAGAAGTTCGGGATGCCTTCGGCCTCGGCGTGGGCCGTGATGGCAGGTGCGAAAGTTTGCCAGAAGCTGTCGTTCACATGCTTGACCGTGTCGATGCGGAAGCCGTCGATCTTGAATTCCGAGATCCAGAACTTGTAGATGTCGATAAAGCCTTCCTTGACGTCCGGATGTTCGGTGAACAGGTCATCAAGGCCCGCGAAATCCCCGTAGAGCGAGCTTTCACCCTGCCATTCGCTGTCGCCGCGATTGTGGTAATAGCGCATGTCGTTGAGCCACGCCGGCACCTTCACATCTTCTTCGCCCGCAGGCACATAGGGCGTGTAGGCATAATCAAGGGCGGTCAGCTTGTCGAAATTGTCTTTCGTCTGGTGCTCTGGGTCGTCGCCTAGGAAACCTGCGTTGATGGCTTCACCGTCCGGACCGCCTTTGGTGGTGTAGGGGAAGGCTTCTTTGCTGCGGTAATCGCACAGCGGCACGTTTGCCGGGTCGCTGCCGCGGGGGAAGCATTCCTCATATTTGATCACGTCGGCCGTGTGGTTGGTGATGATGTCGAAAATCACCTTCATATTGCGCTTGTGGGCTTCATCCACCAGCGTCTTGAGGTCATCATTTGTGCCCAGGTGCGGGTCGATCTGGGTGAAGTCCGTGATCCAGTAGCCGTGGTAGGCGGCTGTCATATTCACCGGGTTGCCCTGCACGGGCTTGTTCTTGAAGATGGGTGTCATCCAGATGGCGCTGACACCCATGTCAGCCAGATAATCCAGCTTTTCCGTCAGGCCCTTGAAGTCCCCACCATGAAAGAAACCCTTGTGGGTTGGGTCAAAGCCGTGTGTGGTGGCGTCGCCACCAAAGCCGCCGGTGTCGTTTGACGGGTCGCCATTATTGAACCGGTCAGGCATGACGAAATACATCACATCATCGGTGATCGGACGGCTGATGTATGGCTCCAGCAGTTCCGGGCGAACGGTGATGGGCTCTTCCGGGGGCAAGGCTTTATCAGCCTGGTCACAGCCAGAAAGAAGGGTCAGGGCAAGGCCGAAGGCGGCCAGGTTTGTTCGTTGAAATTTCATGTTATTCGGCCTCCGGCTCGGCGACATTGAGGGTGGCAAGGGCTGCAATGATCATGGAGCCGCCGGCAAACACAAGGCCATAGATGGCCTGGCCGGCAAACAGTTCACTGACCAACAGGCCCAGGGTGGTGGACGCCACAATTTGTGGGATCACGATGAAGAAATTGAAGATGCCCATATAGATGCCCATCTTGTGGTGGGCGACCGCGCTTGAGAGCAGCGAATAGGGGATCGACAGGATCGATGCCCAACCAAAGCCGACAAGCCCCATGGACACCACCAGCCAGTCTGGGTCGGTGACCAGATAGAAGGACGCCAGCCCAATGCCGCCGAGCGTCAGGTTCAGCATGTGGATTTTACGGCGGCCGATCCTGTTGGCGCAAAGCGCGATGAAGATGGCAGCGCCGATGGTTACGATATTGCGCACCGAATTCAGCACGCCGGCCCAGTTGGCGCCGGTATTATAAAGCTCGCTTGACGGGTCCAGGGCGCCAAAATGGAAGGCCGTGACCGCCGGCGTGGTGAAGGACCACATGGCGAACATGGCAAACCACGAAAAGAACTGCACGACGGCCAGCTGCTTCATGACCGTGGGCATCAGCATCAGGTCATCTGTGATTTCCACAATGGCGGATGTGGTTTTTCCTTTGGCTTTGCTGGCTGACACGATCAGGCGCAGCAGGCCAAACACGGCCACGCCACCTGACAGGATATGCAGCCGGTAGGATCCATCTGTCATATAGATAAGAAGCGAGGCGGCGGCGCCGACAATAAGCCACAGGAGGCCGCCTGATTTATGGCGCTGTGGCGTGATCAGCGCCCTCTCTTCATCTGACTGGGTGTGCGCAGCGGCGGCTTCGCCAATCGCCTGCTCGGCTTTGTTGAAGGCTTCAAGTTCCTCGGGGGCATACTCCTTGGTGGTGAAGACAGTCCACAGCACGCAGATCAGCAAAAAGATGCCACCGGTATAGAAGGCGTAAACAACCGAATCCGGGATGATGCCGGGATCGGCCTCGTTCGCCACACCGAACATGTTGGTCATGATCCACGGAAGTGCCGCGGCAACCGATGCACCAGTGCCAATGAAGAAGGTCTGCATGGCATAGCCAAGAGACCGCTGGCGGTTCGGCAGCATGTCACCCACAAAGGCGCGAAATGGTTCCATCGCGATATTGAAGGAGGCATCCATGATCCACAGCATGCCTGCCGCGATCCAGAGTGTCGGCGAGTTGGGCATAATCAGAAGCGCAAGTGTCGACAGAATCGCGCCATAGAAAAAATAGGGGCGTCGGCGGCCAAGCCGGGTCCATGTCTTGTCGCTCATATAGCCGATGATCGGCTGGACAATCAGGCCCGTAAGCGGCGCGGCCACCCACAGGATGGCAATTTCGTCGATGTTGGCGCCCAGCGTCTGGAAGATACGGCTGACATTGCTGACCTGCAGTTCGAAGCCGAACTGAATGCCCATAAAGCCGATACACATGTTCCAGATTTGCCAGAAGCTCAGCGCAGGTTTTTGCGTCATGCGATGATCCCGTTCCCTATAATAATGCGGCACCGAAGAATCGGGCCTCCCTTCCTGTTGTCTAGGATTAGCAATTTTTGCAAAAAATGCAAAAAGAATATTGCAAAAGACATCTTTGCAAACTTGCAAGGCAGCTAAATCGGTCGCTTATGACGCGATATATCACTCTATAACCCTTTATATGAGCCAGTGTACGCAAAACTGTTGCAGGAAAGGCACAGTTTGCATGGTCGCTGCAATAAATAGCAAAAATATGAAAAAATGACTTGATGTTTGCAAAGTGATGCGCGAACTTTCGACGCAGGGAAAGTTGCGGAAGTTTAACTTTTGGCCAGTAGGATCGGCCTGTGGGTTTGCTTCCAGGGTTAATACAGGGAAGGGAAGGCTTCATGCGTACCTCTAAATTTAAGTCTCATTTTTTATCCTTTGCGTCGGCTTCCGCCATCGCATTCGCCGCACAGCCTGTGCTTGCACAGGACAGCTCATCTGACACCGATGAGGACGAAGGCGTACAACTGGAAGAAATCGTTGTTACGGGCATCCGTGCATCGATCATGAGCTCGGTTGCCCGCAAGCGGGAAAGCAGCTCCATCGTGGAAGCGATCTCAGCGGAAGACCTGGGCAAGTTGCCTGACGCGTCTATTGCCGAATCGATTGCCCGCCTGCCGGGTCTTGCTGCACAGCGCCTTGACGGCCGCGCCAACGTGATCTCGATCCGCGGTCTGGCGCCAGACTTCACCACCACCACACTGAATGGCCGCGAGCAGGTTTCTGCAAACAACGGCCGTGCGGTTGAATATGACCAGTATCCATCAGAGCTGATCAACGGCGTGACCATTTATAAAACGCCGGACGCCAGCCTGACCAGCCAAGCTGTTGGTGGTACCGTTGACCTGCAGACCATCAAGCCTCTGGCGTACGGCGAGCAGGCCATTGTAGTGAACCTGCGCGGCGAATATGCGGACCTGGGTGCGCTCAATTCCGGCACGACGGCGCTTGGCTACCGCGCCAGCATTTCCTACGTTGACCAGTTCAACGACGATCAGGTTGGCATCGCGCTTGGTTACGCGCGCATGCTGTCACCAACGCAGGAAGAGCGCTGGAACAGCTGGGGCTTCCCGGAAGCGGCTGACGGCAACCTGATCATTGGTGGCGCCAAGCCTTATGTGAAATCGAACGAGCTGACGCGCGACGGCTTCCTGGGTGTGCTTGAATATGCACCACACGACAGCAAGTTCCGCACAACCATCGACGCCTATTATTCCAAGTTCGATGACGAGCAGACCCTGCGCGGTATTGAAATTCCACTGGCATGGTCTGGCGCGCAGCTGCAGGACGGCTACACAGTTGAAGATGGTCTGATCACGCAGGGTCAGTTCAACGGCGCAGAGGTTGTGGTGCGTAACGACTTCGTAAACCGCGAAGCTGAAACGCTGGCCATCGGCTGGAACACCGAATATCAGGTGAATGACA
Source organism: Kordiimonas lacus (assembly GCF_001550055.1). Classification (GTDB taxonomy): domain Bacteria; phylum Pseudomonadota; class Alphaproteobacteria; order Sphingomonadales; family Kordiimonadaceae; genus Kordiimonas; species Kordiimonas lacus. Next base: position 356,683 of record NZ_LRUA01000003.1, on the reverse strand, counting down.
ATCTGATGATCGAACTGGACCTCAGCCACTCCAGCGTTGACCGTATCGAAAGCAACATGGAAACCTACGCGGGTACCGGTCGTGGTAGCGGCAATGGTGCCACTGATAACCTGGGTTTCACCATCGGTGCGGACGGCAACGCTGTCTTCACCCATGGTCTTGACTATTCTGATCCGAACCTCATTCAGCTTGGCGGTCCGCTTAGCTGGGGTTGGGGCCTGTTTGTTGCTGGCTTCTATCCAGATGATCAAGCCCAGGACGGCTTTATCAACGCACCGGAAACCGATGACGAACTGTCTGCCGTGCGCCTGAGCGCCGAACAGTTCATGGACGAAGGCTTCCTGTCCAGCGTTGAATATGGTGTTCGCTTCTCAAAGCGAAGTAAAACGCTTCTGGACCAGGGCTTCTTCCTGACGCTCAATGAATATCCAGCGGACGTTCCGGTGCCAAGCCAGTTCCTTGAGGACCCAACGTCGCTTGAGTTTATCGGCATGGGTGATGTGCTTAGCTACGACGCGCAAGCGCTGTTTGAAAGCGGAGCCTATGTGATCAATGACGAAGCCGCCAGCACGCAGTCCCGTCTGACTAACAGCTGGACCGTGACCGAGAAAGTTGTGAACCTGTATGCCCAGGCCAATATCGACACCGAGCTTGGTAACCTGCCGGTTACCGGTAACGTCGGCCTGCAGGCTGTTTACACCGACCAAAGCTCAGATGGTTGGGCAGCCAAGACAGTAGACAACCAAGTGGTTGCAGCACCTGTTACGGAAGGCACTGATTACTGGGACTTCCTGCCAAGCCTGAACCTCAGCTTCAATCTGGATGACAACAACAAGCTCCGTGTTGGTGTTGCACAGGTTCTGGCACGTGCACCAATGGCTGACATGAACGCAGGCTTCGGCTTTGGTTTCGACCAGCAGAACCTGATCTTCACCGGTGGTGGCGGTAACCCGAACCTGAAGCCGTTCAAGACCTGGCAGTATGACCTGTCATACGAGCACTATTTCGGTGAAGGCGCTTATGTGTCGGTTGCTGGTTTCTACAAGCAGATCACAAGCTTCCCGTTCAGCTCGTCTGAAACCTATGACTTTGCGGAAGTTCTGGGCCCACTGGGCGAGGACCTGACGTTTGTCGACGGTGACGGCAATGAGTTTACGCTTTCGACCATCGGTCGCCGCGACTTCAAGGACAACGTAGACGGCGGTAAGATTTACGGTATCGAACTTTCGGGTTCCCTGCCGTTCGCGAACTTCTCGGAAGCGCTTGACGGCTTCGGTATCCTTGGTTCGGCTTCCTTTACCAAAAGCTCGATCATCGATCCGAACAGTCAGGAAAAAATCACGCTTCCAGGCCTGTCGAAGACTGTTCTGAATGGTACGATCTACTATGAAAAGTATGGCTTCCAGGCACGTGCCAGCGTTCGTCACCGTTCTTCGTTCCTGGGTGAAGTTTCCGCCCTCAGCCTCACCCGTGTGAAGGTTGATGTGGAAGCAGAAACCATCGTTGATGCGCAGCTTGGCTACGACCTCAGTGAAGTTGGTGTGGATGGCCTGACCGTTCTGTTCCAGGTGAACAACCTGACGAACGAGCCGTTCACCACCTTCTACAATGGCGATAGCCGCCAGGTGCGTGACTTCCAGAACTATGGCCGTACCTTCCTCTTCGGTCTGAACTATAAATTCTAGTCAGATCCGGCTGAGGCTGGTTGAAACAATTGCCCCTGCCGATATGATCGTCGGCAGGGGTATTTCTTTTTCAGGGTTTGGGTGAGGGCTTAGCGTGCAAGAGAACAGCATCAAGAAACTGGTAATCGTGGGCGGCGGCACCGCCGGCTGGATGGCGGCAAGCCTCCTCGTCAAGTTGATGCGCGGCCAGCTTGAGATTGTCCTCATTGAATCCGACGATATCGGTACCGTGGGCGTGGGCGAAGCCACCATTCCGCCCATCCAGATTTTCAACAATGTGCTGGGGTTGAATGAAGACGAGTTCGTCAAGGCCACCCAGGGCACCTTCAAGCTGGGGATCCAGTTCGAAAATTGGGGCGCCGTGGGCGACAAATATATGCACGCTTTCGGGTCCATCGGTCGGCAGATCGGCATGGTGCCGTTCCAGCATTATTGGCTGCGCGCGAAAGAGGCTGGCTTTGCGGGTGACCTGTGGGATTTTTCCTTCAACTATCAGGCGGCGAAGGAAGACCGGTTCGACCGTATGCGCCAGATCCCCAATTCGCCGCTCGAGGGCATCACCCATGCCTTCCATTTCGATGCCGGGCTTTATGCGCGCTACCTTCGGAAAGGCTGCGAGCTTTCGGGCGTCAACCGCATTGAGGGCATGATCACCGACGTGTCGCTTGATAGCGCAAGCGGCAACATTGCATCCGTCACGCTCAAGGACGGGCAGGTGGTCGAAGGCGATTTCTTCATCGATTGCTCGGGCTTCCGCTCGCTCCTTCTCGGCCAAGCGCTTGGGGTTGGATATACGGACTGGACAGGCTGGCTGCCGTGCGACAGGGCCGTGGCGGTGCCCGCGGAAAATGGCCCGCGCATGCGGCCCTACACCCAGTCGATCGCGCATAAGGCCGGCTGGCAGTGGCGCATCCCGCTGCAGCACCGGGCAGGAAACGGCCATGTTTTCTGCTCTGACCATATCAGCGAAGACGAAGCCACGCAGACGCTCCTCGACAATCTTGAGGGCAAGCCGCTGGCGGACCCGCGGGTGATCCCGTTCAAGACCGGGCGGCGCGAGAAATTCTGGCACAAGAACTGTATCGCGGTGGGCCTGTCATCCGGCTTTCTGGAGCCCTTGGAGAGCACAAGCATCCATCTGATCCAGACCAGCATCGTGCGCTTCGTGCAGATGTTCCCAAGCCTTGGCCTGGATGCCACCAATATCGATGAATATAACGAGCAGGTGGGCTTCGAGTTCGAAAGCATTCGCGACTTTATCATCCTGCATTATCACGCGACCCAAAGGGACGACAGCGCCTTCTGGAAGCGCTGCCGCACGATGGAGATCCCCGAAAGCCTGAAGCACAAGATGGACCTGTTCCGGGAGACCGGCCGTATCTTCCGCTTCAATAACGAGCTGTTCTCGGAGGCCGGGTGGCTGCAGGTGATGCTGGGCCAGCGCGTGATGCCGAAGGCCTACCACCCGATGGCTGACGGCTTGAGCGACAAACAGCTCAGGGAATATTTCACCAATTTGAAAACCATCATCAGCGGCACCGTGCCCAAGCTGCCAAAACAGGTCGACTTTATCGCCAAACACTGCGCCGCCGCACCGATGTAGCATCTATTCCGGACAGGCCAGGTTGATGAGCGTACGTGCGGCGTCTTTGGCGTCGGGGGCAGCGAAAGCCTTGCCCTGAATGTGTGCGGTGACAATCGCGCCTTCCTTGAGGAGCATCAGTTGCCGCGCCAGCGCTTCCGGCTCCTTGGCGCCGGCCTTGCGGGCCAGGTTTGCCATATGCTCCGTCAGGGCGCGCTTATGCATGGCCGCCATCTGGTGGATGGGGTGCGACGGGTCCTGAAACTCCGATGACGCCTTAATGAACATGCAGCTGTTGAAGCCCTCGCTCGCGATCCATTCCTGCAGTGTGTCGAAGCTGGCCATCAGTTGGCCCTTCGGCGAGTCCGCGCGCGCGGCAGGGCCTTCGGTCAGCAGGGCGGTGAACTGTTCATGCCGGCGCTCAAGCGTGGCCAGGATCAGGTCTTCCTTGGTCGCGAAATATTTATACATGGACGTCTTCGAGATGCCGGTCTCATGAACCAGCTTGTCCATGCCCGTGGCGTGGAAGCCGTCCCGGTAGAAAATCTCCAGGGCCTTGTCGATAAGTTCGTCCTTGCGCGACGGTCGCATGACTGATTCTTCCTTTGGGTACTGATCTGTTCTTTTTGTATCATTTTGGGCTTTCTTGATCCAGATAAGAAAAAATCCATAAAAATCAATATCATGAGACAGTATTTCTGCCCGTCACGTGTTTGTGATAAGGCTTCTCTTGACGAAATGTACCGATCTGTTCATTTTAATGTGTACCGATCAGTACATTTTCATATGGCGCGCGAAAGCGCTGGAAACGGAGGCATTCATGTCTGAGACCAAACGTATACTCTATAGCTTTCCCCTGTCGGGGCATTCACACCGGGCCGAGCTGGCGCTGTCGCTTCTGGGGCTCGATTTCGAGAACCGGGTGACGGACCTGCCGGCGGGCGAGCATAAATCCGACTGGTTTTTGAAGTTGAACCCCGAAGGCAAGGTGCCGGTTCTGGTGGACGGCGACGATGTGATTTACGAATCCACAGCCATCCTGACCTACCTTGCGGCCAAGTATGACACGGACAATAAATGGATACCGGCCAGCGCACATGGCCAGTCACTGGTGCAGCGCTATTTTTCCCAGGCCAGTGGGCCCTTGGCGGCAGGCCCCGCACGGGCGCGGTTGATCCAGGTTTTCGGCGCAAAATTTGACGAAGAGGAAACCATCACAAACGCCCACGCCTATCTTGAAGGGCTGGAGGCACAGCTTGAAGGCAGTGGTTTCCTTCTTGGCCAGGAAGTCACTTTCGCTGACGTGGCGCTCTATAGCTATGTGGCGCGGGCACCTGAAGGGTTCGTCAGCCTTGAGCCTTACCCCCATATTCGCGGCTGGCTTGCGCGCATAGAGGCGCTGGAGGGCTTCGTGGACATACCGCACACAAAGGTTTCAGCGGCCGCCTAGCGGCAGCTGTATGGCCGGGGCGGGCGTTTCCATTATCCCTGAGCAGGGATCCGCTTCGGCCAACCCCCACCACGAAGAGGCCCAGGAGAAAAACATGCCAGTAGACGAAGTGAAAGATGTGTTCAGCCCGTTTCACGACAGCGAGCTCGCCATCCAGGAAAGGCTGGGTGTGCGGGAAAAAGTGCATAAATATGCCAGCAAAATGGTGCGTCCCTACATGCCTGACCAGCATCGGGCGTTTTTTGAGGGCCTTTCGTATTTCTTTCTGGGGACGGTGGACGCGGAAGGCATGCCGTGGGCCCACATGATTTGGGGCGACCCCGGCTTTATCAGGTCGCCAGACGCGGAGACCCTTGTGTTGCCGCTTGCCTGTGTGCCGCCGGAGGCCCGGCATGTTGGGGCAGAAGTTGGCGGCCTTGGTCTGCTGCTCGAGAACCGTCGCCGCAACCGGGTGAATGGCCGCGTGGTTAGGGTGAGCGATGACAGCGTGACGCTGCAGATCACCCAGTCCTTCGGCAATTGCCCGCAATATATTCAGGCGCGCGTACCGGAGCCAGTGGCGCGGAAGTCGGGTGAGTGGCAGGAGGCCACCTTGTCCACCCGGTACCGGCACATGATTGAGACAGCTGACACTTTCTTCATTGCGTCTGCCGCGTCCCGGCTGGGCGTGGACGTCCGGCACGGTGTGGATGTCTCGCACCGGGGCGGCGCGCCGAGCTTCGTGAAGTTTCTGGATGACAGCACGCTGCTGTTTCCGGATTTTTCCGGCAACCGCCATTTCAACACACTCGGCAATATCCACGACACCGGCCGGGCAGGGCTGCTGTTCGTGGATTTCACGACCGGTGATCTTTTGCAGGTCAGTGGGGCCGCGGCCATCGTCTGGCCGGAAGACAGCCCATATGCGTACGAAGGTGCGGAACGGTTCGTGCGCGTCTCGATTGACAAGGTGAAGGCCACATCGGCCGCAGTGCCCTTTATCTGGCGGTTTCTGGGGGTATCCCCGCGCCTGCCGGCAGGGGCGGTGTGGACGCCAACGCCAGCACAAGGAACGGCGTCATGAAACCGGTAGGTCTTTCCAAAGTGCCGCCGCGCGCCCCTTTTCGGCATATTCTGTGGTCCTGGTGTGGCGGCATGCTGGCCATTGGGCTGATTGCCTTACTGGCAAAGGCATCCGCATTCCCGTTGATGATGGCGCCTTTGGGGGCCAGTGCTGTGCTGGCGTTCGGCGTGCCCGACAGCCCGCTGGCACAGCCGCGCAATATTGTGGTGGGACATGCGGTCAGCGCCTTTGTTGGTCTTGTGGCATTGTCGGTGTTTGGTGACGCCTGGTGGGTCGCAGGGGGCGCGGTTGCGACCGCCATCGCCGCCATGCAGTTGACGGGTACGGTGCACCCGCCTGCGGGCGCAAACCCACTGTTGGTGATCATGACGGGGGCTGGATGGGATTTCCTGTTCATGCCGGTGATCGCGGGTGCCGCCCTTCTGGCGCTGGTGGCTGTGGGTTTCAACCGGTTCGCAGCCAGGCGGGCGTACCCTGTTTATTGGTGAGGGCGGCTTATAGGGGAAGGATCAGGCAGGCTTTTTGGGCAGGTCGAAGGTCACGGTGGTGCCTTCGCCAAGCCGGCTTTCGATCTTAAGTGAACCGCCATGCAGCGTGACAAATTGTTCAACGATGGCGAGCCCCAGGCCCGTACCTTCAATGGCGTTCGTTGGGTCCAGATGGCCGCGGTCGAACCGGTGGGTGATGGTGGCCAGGCGGTCTTCGGGGATGCCGCGCCCGTCATCCATCACGCGGAACAGGGCACTGTCTTTCTGATCAATTACCTGGACCCAGACAAAGCCGTTCTCCTTACCGAACTTCACGGCATTCGACATCAGGTTGATCAGGATTTGCCGAAGCCCGCGCGGGTCGGCCCACACGGCCACAGGCGCCTTGCTCAGGTCCGGGCGGATCTGGATGCGTTTCTTGGTGGCCTGGGCGCTGACCATCACAGTGCAATCGCCAATGATTTCGGCGACATCAAGATGGGCCTTTTCAGGGGCGCGCTCGGCGGCATCGATGGCGGACAGGTCAAGAATGTCGTTGATCATCTGCAGCAGGAAGGTGCCAGAACGGTATATGTCGTTGCTGTATTCTTCATATTTGGCATTTTCAATGGGGCCAAACAGCTTGTCTTTCATGATCTCTGACATGCCGATGATGGCGTTCAGCGGTGTCCTGAGTTCATGGCTCATGTTCGCCAGGAAAGTGGATTTGGCCTTGTTGGCAGCTTCAGCTTCGGCCAGCGCCCGTTGCAGCGCCGCCTGGTCTGCTTTGGCGTCCGTGATGTCGCGGCAGATGGCGTAAAGTGCCGCCTGGCCCTGGTAGGGCACGCGGGTCAGCGTCACCTCCACGGGGAACACTTCGCCGGTTTTCTTGCGGTGCATCCATTCGAACCGGTTATAGCCTTCCTCAATCGCGATGCGCATCATGTCCTCGGCCTTTTCAAACGACGTCAGGCCGCAGGGCTGAAACTCGGGTGATACTTCCGATGGGTGCGCCTGTTCCATCTCCTCTGCGCTGGCATATTCGAACATCGTGGCCGCGCCCCGGTTGCACAGTTCGAACTTGTTTTCCGTCAGGATCATCATGGCGTCTTCGGACATTTCGAAAAGCTGGCGGTATTTTTCCTCGCTTTCGGCCAATTGTTTGTGGGTCTGCCATTCGGCCAGCCGGACGGCGAGCATGGAGGCCACCGTTGTCAGAAGGTCTTCATGGTCTTTGGTGAAATATCCGACGTCAGGGTGTTCACAGTCGATAATGCCATACAGCTTGTCGGCATAGACAATCGGCACTGTCAGTTCGGACCGCATGCCCCGCAGGTCTTCAATATAGCGCTGGTCCAGGCGGGTGTCGGCAATGCGCTCCGGCTTCAGGGTCATGGCCACGTGGCCGCTGATCCCTGCGCCCAGATCCAGCTCGATCTTGTTCTCGATAGACTGGTCCGGGCCCTTCTTTTCGCCGTAAGCGGCCCGTTGCACCAGCTTGCCGCGCTTGTCGTCATGCAGGTAGATCACGCAGTCCACGAAGCCCTGCTGGCCGACAACTTCTTCCACCACATACCAGACCAGGTCGTCCACAGACGACAGTCGCATCAGGTCCCGCGCAAACTTGTTCAGGATCTGCAGCTGTTCCTTGGGTCTGTTGTGCTTTGGCAAGCGATCATTCCTTGTGAAGGCCTTGGTGCGCCTTTCATAGCGCAAAAATGCTTAACGGGGAATTGATGGTGCCAATTTATCGCAGGGGATGAGAATGTGGTTTCACGCCAGCACGTTAGGTCGTCCGTTTGGCGGGGCAGTGTTTGGTAATGAAATCCGCGTGGCTGGGCATGGCAGCGGCGGTTTCTTCCATCACGCGCCTCAGGCCCTGAAGTCGGCCCTGATAGTCCACGTCCCGCGCGTCCGCCAGCGGGTCATGGCGCTCGGGCCAGATGCCCTGGCCGGTGAACACCGCCAGCCAGCTGGGGTTCCTGAACAGCTCAAGCTCGTGCGCCACAATGCGGCCGCCGCGCCGGAATTGTTCTATCTTGTAAGCCAGTTCTGCGGGGATTTCCATGTCCGCCACATACTGCCAAAGGGGCGCGTCGCGGCGTTCGGTGGCTTTATAGTGCAGGATGATAAAGTCGCGCGTGCGCTCATATTCGCCTGTTGTGATGCGGTTATATTCCTGAATGCCGTATTGGTCGAAATCAAGCGTCGGAAACAGCGCCAACAGCCGCGTGATGCCACTTTGGATCAGGTGCAGGCTGGTGCTCTCAAGCGGTTCCATGAAGCCCGCGGACAGGCCAATGGCCACACAGTTCCTGTTCCAGAATTTCTTGCGCCTGCCGGTTTTGAACCTGAGAAGTCGTGGGTCCGCCAGCGGCGTGCCGTCCAGATTGTCCAGGAGCGTCGCCTGCGCCTCATCGTCGCTGATATGCTGGCTTGCATAGACATAGCCGTTGCCGATGCGGTGCTGCAGTGGGATGCGCCACTGCCACCCCGCCTTGTGCGCCGTGGAGCGCGTGTAGGGCGTGAATTCCCCACCATGTTCGCACGGCACGGCCACGGCCCGGTCGCACGGCAGCCAGTGGGTCCAGTCCTCATATCCGGTTTTCAGCGTTTTTTCGATCAGCAGGCCGAAAAAGCCGGTGCAGTCGATGAAAAACTCGGCGTCCACCTTGGTGCCGCTTTCAAGTGTCAGGCTTTCGATGAAACCATCCGTGCCCCGCAGCGCCACATCCACCACCTTGCCTTCCATGCGCTTCACGCCGCGGGCTTCGGCATAGTCGCGCAGGAAGCGGGCGTACATGGTGGCGTCGAAATGATAGGCATAATCAAAGGTGCTCTGGACCATGCGGCGGTCCTGGGCAGGCACGCTGAACTTGCCGTTTTTCGCCATCACCCAGGCCATGGAATAATCGTCGATTGGGTCCACGGGGCCTTCCGCGCGGGCCTTGAGGTAATAGTGGTATAGCTGCACGGCGTCAAAGGGTGCGCCATATTCCCCGAACGGGTGGAAATAGCGGTGGCCTTCCTTGAACCAGTTCACAAATTCGATCCCCAGCTTGAAGGACCCTTCGGTGCGCTGTACGAACTCGGCTTCATTGATGCCCAGCGACTGATTGAAAATCTTGATCGGCGGGATGGTGGCTTCACCCACACCCACGGTGCCGATCTCTTCCGATTCCACAAGCGTGATCTCACAGGCGCCCTGCAGCGCGTTTGACAAGGCCGCTGCCGTCATCCAGCCGGCGGACCCGCCGCCGACAATGGCAATCTTTTTGATGTTGCGGTCGGTAGCGGTCATCACTCGCCTCGTGGCAGTTGCAGGATCATTGACTGGAGCGGTTCAAGCGTCAGGTCGATCATAGCCTGACTGTCCTGAACCACAAGCATCGCATCGCCGCCGCCAAGTTGATCGCCCAGCCGGTGGGTGCCGTCCGTCAGGCCCCAATTGGCCACAAGGTCTGAGGGTAGGAGGAGTGGCAAGTTGGCGGTATCCGTGTCTGAAAAGTTGGCGATAACCAGCAGCTTTTCCGCACCACTCCAGCGGGCGAAGGCGAACAGTTGGTCTGTGTATCCAGGCACATGCTGGCGGTTCACGCTGTGCAGTTCCTGGTACTCGCCCATCAGCGCCGAGCTGGTGGCTGAGAAGGTCATCACGCGCTCATAGTAGGCGCGCAAGTTCGCCTCATCTGCGGTCAGCGCGCCGCCGTCGAACTTGCCGCCGTTCATCCAGCGCTGGTGTGCGGGCACGCCGATATAATCGAAGATGCTGGTGCGGCTTGGGTCGCCAAAGCCCGCGTCCTCAGACCCATCCTCGCCCACGGCCTGCCCGAAATAAAGCATGGTGGGGGATGTGCGCAATGTGGCGGAGACAACCATGGCCGGCATGGCGCGCCACGGGCTGCCCGCGAATTCGGGACTGGCGATGCGTTGTTCGTCGTGGTTCTCAAGGAAATGCATCATGTGGGCTTCGATATCGCTGAGGCTCGCGATCTCGCGCGGCAGGGCGTCTGTGGTTTCGCGGCCCTGGATGATGGCCTTCAGCAGGTCATAAAGCCCGACCTTGTCATAAAGCACGTCCATCTTGCCCAGATGCACATAGTCCCTATAGAGCTTCGGGTTATAGACTTCCGCGAGCAGGAAGGCGTCCGGGTTTCGCGTTTTGATCGCGCTATTGAGGAAGCTCCAGAACTCCACCGGCACCAGCTCTGCCACGTCATAGCGGAAGCCGTCCACGCCCTGGTCCAGCCAGAAGAAGGCGACATCACGCATCTTGAGCCAGGTGTCCGGCAGGTCTTTGTCAGCCCAGAAGGCGGCGTGGGCGGGGTAGTCCCTGTCCGCATACCCTTCCGGAAGCGAAGGGAAGTCACGGCTGCCGTCGGGGCGCACACCGTAATTAAGCTTCACGGTCTCGTACCAGTCGTCGGCGCTTGGTTTGACCGACCGCGCGCCATTGCCGGTCCATTTGGCCGGTTTTTCCGCAAACTTGCCGTCCGCCAGCGGGTGCGCTTCTCCGCCTAGCGGCTCATAGCCCGCAGGGAAGTCCGGCACCTCAAACGCCTCGCCAGGGACATAATAGAAATTATTGTCGCGGGCATACTCGAGGCTCGTGTTGTCCGCCGCGCCAAAATCCTCCACGCCCGCAGGCTTCCCCAGCGAGGTGTAGCCCCGCGCCACATGGTTAGGGATGATGTCGATAATCACCTTCAGGTCGTGCTTGTGCGTGCGGTCGACGAGCGCGCGGAACTCATCCATGCGCCTGGCTGGGTCAGTCGCCAGGTCAGGGTCGACGCTGTAATAATCCTTCACGGCGTAAGGCGAGCCCGCGCGGCCCTTGATCACGTCCGGGTCGTCATTCGAGATGCCGTAAGCAGAATAATCCGCGATGACGCCGTGGTGCAGCACGCCCGTGTACCACACGTGGCTGACGCCGAGTTCCCTGATGCCTTCAAGCGCTTCATCGGTGAAGTCAGCAAACTTGCCGACACCGTTTTCTGCCCTTGTGCCCCAGGGCTTGTTCGTCGTGTTCTGGTTCCCGAATAGGCGGGTAAACACTTGATACACGACTGGCTTGCCTGTGCGCGCAGCCTCAGCCGTCGGTTCGGTTTCAGGGCTTGAACAAGTGGCGCTGGTGAGGGACGCTGCCGCCAGGGCGGCAAGGCAACCGATAAAAAACAGCCTGAAGATTCCCATAGTTCCCTCCTTCGACGTGGACGGAAGTATAGGCAAAACTGAAAACTTGTTGCAAATAAATCTGCAAGAAATGGCAAACGGCGACGTTTAATTTGCAGTTATTGTTATGTTTATTTAATTTATTTCAATACGTTAATATTATTTTATCGCTTTTGCAAATTTATGCAAAAACATCACCGACTCTCTTTTTCCCAGTCGAAAGGCGGGTAATCTGGATAGTCGAGGGTGATTCCCGTCTCGCCTGCCGCTGTGCGGCTGCGGGCTTCATCGCGCAGGCGCGCCAGGTCTTCAGTGATGCTGTAGCGCAGGTCCCGAAGCTGGGTCCAGTAGGCGCCGAAATGTTCCGGGCGCTCATCTGCTGCCAGCATGGGGCCGACGATGGCAAAGCCGCCATAGATGCGGGCCGCTTGTTTGCTTTCGAATTCCTTGATTTCGGTCATCAGCCGCGCCAGTTCGCCTGTGGGTACAGGGGCTGCAGTCGGTGTGCGGTCCTGGCCTGCAAACAGGCTGATTACCTTATCTGTGGGCATGGCCGCCGCGTCGCGCCAGATGTTCACCGTGTCAGCGTTCAGAAGTGTCTCGGTTTCCGGTTCAATCACCAGCACGGTGGGCGTGCCGTAAATCACGGGCAGGCCGAAGCGGGTGGCCACATGCAGGCCATGGTCCAGATAGCCTACGTCAACAATTTGTACTTCATAGCCTGCCTTCACCACCGCGGCGACTTCGGGCTTGTTGAGATGCTCGATAAAGCCCATGCTGTCGTGGCACCAGTTGGCGCCCATGACGATCATCGCGAGCTTGCCTGACGCGCGGGCGCGCATCAGTGCAGCGTCCACATCTGTCATCGCGTCCGCCGATGGTTTGAAGGGCGCATCGGTGTTGAAATGGTAGCTGGACTGACCTTCTGCATCCTCGGGCTCAAAGCCGGATGCAAGGGCCGGATCCTGAAGGCCGAACATCCCGGCAAAAAGGGCGATTGCCAATTTATACATGTGTCTGTCTTCCCTATAGGTCTGCTAAACTCATGCAGCAGAATTTGCCACTTTGCCAGTACTAATCGTCAGGTATATATAGGCGCATTGTCGCAGATGATTCCAGGCTTGGAAAAGCTGCGCATTAAAGTTACAACTGAAACCAATTGATATTGCTGCGATCCACACCCTTAGGAGAGTCTAATGTTTTCGCACCTCGAGCCGCTTCCCGCTGACCCAATTCTTGGCCTGTCGGCGCTTTTCAAGGCTGATACCAACCCGGAAAAAGTTGATCTGGGTGTCGGTGTCTACAAGACGGCAGAGGGCAACACACCGATTATGCGCTCCATTCAGGCGGCATTTGACCGGCTGGTGAAAACAGAAGGCAGCAAGGTTTATATCGCGCCTACGGGTTGGCCTGGCTTTACCGATGCGGCGCTTGACCTTTCACTGGGTGCACCGCTTGTGCATGCCCTTGAAGGCCAGATTGGTGCGATCCAGACACCGGGTGGTTGTGGTGCGCTGCGTCTCGGCTTTGAACTGGTAAACCACGCGGCTCCAGGCACCACCGTGTGGGTCTCAAACCCAACCTGGGCCAACCATGTGCCAACGCTGAAGGCGGCGGGCCTGGACAGCAAGGTGTACCGCTACTATGACCGTGCGACCACGTCGATCGACATCGAAGGCATGCTCGAGGACCTCAAGGGCGCCAAGGCGGGCGACCTGATCCTGCTGCACGCATCCTGCCACAACCCGACGGGCGCTGACCTGAATGATGAGGAATGGGACCGGGTGATCGAGCTGATCGGCGAACGCGGCCTGGTGCCGTTTCTGGACATGGCCTACCAGGGCTTTGCCCAGGGGCTGGAAGCTGATGCAGGCCCGCTGCGCCGCGCCTTTGAAAAGCTGCCGGAAGCTGTGCTTTCCTATAGCTGTTCCAAAAACTTCGGCCTGTACCGCGAACGCACGGGCGCGCTGATCGTCAAGTCCCAGGGCAAGGACGCCGCGAAGGCGCTGACGACCAACCTCGCCCGCATCGCCCGCGAAAACTATTCCATGCCGCCAAGCCACGGTGCCGCGCTGATGACCACAGTGATGCAGGATGAAGCCCTGCGCGCTGACTGGGTGGCTGAACTGGGTGAAATGCGCGACCGTGTCAACACCCTGAGGCGCACGCTGGCAGACAGCCTGACCCAGAAGGGCTATGGCGCTGAGTTCGGTGCTGTAGGGCGCCAGACGGGCATGTTCTCGCTGCTGAACCTGACGCCAGAGCAGGTCGCGGCCGTGCAGAAAGACAAGTCCATCTACTTCCCGGCAAACGGCCGCATCAACGTGGCGGGCCTGACGGAAGCCAACATCCCGTATGTGGCGGACGCCATCGCCGGCGTGATGTAAGGTAAAGCCTGATCAGTTATGGAAGAGGCGGTCCGGGTGGCCGCCTTTTTTATTTTCAAAGATCGCCACGATAGCAGCCATTGTCACACCGCTACCCAGAAAAATGGGGCCGACAAGTCGGAGGCCAGCGACAACCTGTAACGCATTCAACAAGTGGTGTTTCCCCAAAAGGAGCAGGGGGGTTGGTTACTGGCCCATGAAATCATAAATTATCAGGCCGCCTATGCCCGCAAGGATGCTTAAGACGGCGGCGGCCGGTATCAGCAATAAGGCGCCGATTACAGAAAAGGTGATCGTGGCGCCAGAGGGTGGGGTGCCGGTCGGGCCACCGAATGTCTCCAGCGATCTGTTATAAGCCGCAACCTGGAACAGATACTGCGCAATGAAGATAATCGCTGACACAAGGGCGATTCCTGCCCCAATGGGGGCGGTGGTAATTGGAATGATCAGGCCGGAGCCATAGGCTGAGCCGCCCATCACATATGGTACCGCAATGGCCGATGCAATGCAGGTCAAGCCGAACGTAATTGAAACATGCATTGTGAATTTCAGATGCGGCTTGGTGTTCTGCGCTGCGGGCATCATGGTTCCTCTATTTGTGTTCATGTAACACAATAATCTGAAATCGAAATAAGGCCAGAGATAGATAAAATTTGAAACAGGCGGTCCGGGTGGCCGCCTTTTTTATGCTCGGCCCGAGGCCAGCAGCATCTTGATGTCGGCTTTCAGGCCATCGATGTCATAGTCCGGGAACACTTCCAGAAAGCCAATGCCGGCGCGGGTGGCGGCTTCGCGCTTGACCGTGTCGCGGCCCTTTGCGGTGCCGTCCAGATCATGGCCCTCACCCTGATATTCCACCAGGATAACCGGGTATCCTTTCGCATCCGTAATGGCAAAATCCACGCGCTTGCTGTTGATCGCCAGGAAGCCTTCATCGGTGTCGCACGCGATCAATTCCCCCATGGAGACCTGCGGGAACACCTGATACTTGCCGCCATAGGCCGCCAGCAGGGTCTGCAGCTGACCATAGAGCTGGTGTTCGCCGTGGCGCATGATCTGCTTGCGGTCGAGAGAGGCGCTTTTGAGCGCCCGCAACTGCTTGCGGGACACCTTGCCCAGTCGGCCAATCGTACTGCGCCATGCAAGCCACAGAAGGGCGACAAGGACAGCAACGCCGATAAAGGAAATCATGGTTTCCGAAAATGTCATGAAGCACAGCCCCTTGTGTTTCAATTTCCACCAGCCTATGCCGGGTAGCGCGCAAACGCCAGCCCGCAGCCTAAAAAAGAAAATGGCGGGCAGCACCGGGGGCCGCCCGCCTGTGCGGGAATTACCAGAATTTCAGGCATTTCTCTGTTGGAGCTTAGGGAATGCCGAAGGCCAGGATTGCCCGGTGGGGCGGCCAGCGACTGCCGCCTCCCGCACTTAAACCTTGGGCTCAGGCGCCTGGGTCTGTCGCCCCTTCTTCCCGATAGACGCTGAAATCGAAATCTTCCACTTTAGCCGTGCCCAGCATCACGCCGAAGCCGATCAGCACGCAATATTGCATATAGAGGCTGGTCAGCACCGGGTCGAACGCTTCCAGCGCATATTCATCCGCCGCCACGGTGGTGATATGGAACAGGCTGATGCCAATCGAGGAATAGACCAGCACCTTTGTGATGGCTTCCACGGTTTTCATATAGTCCTTGCTGGCCTGGTATGGGTCCAGCTTCTTGCCGTAGATGAAGCGGGCGATGATCCAGGCATAGAGCAGGTTCATGCCGGTGGTCATGCCCACCGAAATGTAAACTTCTTCCTCCCAGGGCTGGTCCCAGCCCTTGACGGTCAGATAGTATACAAGCCACGCACCAAAGCAGACGAGTGCCGCAAACACCGCGACCGGTGAGACAAAGTCAAACAGGTGCCGGGGGCGCAGATCCGCCGTGCGCCGTGCTTCCTTGAAAGCGGCGCGCAAGGCTTTGTATTGCTTGTGCTCTTTCACTGCGACAATGAAAAACGGGATGAACTGCAGGAAGAAATAGAACATCACGAAGATTTCGTCACCGCCCAGCGGGTCAGGCCGGTATCCGCTGCCAAGCATGCCGGCCAGGATCAGCAGGCCAATGATGGCGATCCCATTGTTCACGCGTCTGAAAAGCTTCAGCTTTCCTGCCATGTTAGCGGCGAAGTTGGGCCCGGCGTTCGGATACAGTTTCGGGTATTCTTTAACTGGGAAATTGTCGATCACATAGCGCACCCGCGCGATGAAGCGTCCCGGGAAATAGTGGCTGAGCAGGTAAATCTGCCCCAGGAAGGCGGCATAATAAATCACCATCACAGCGGTTTCGGACATATTGAACGGCATGTCATTGGCCTCCCGCTACAAGCTTGAACAGATAGGCAAGGCCGCCTGCGGCGACCAGCATGAGCATAATGATAAGGGCGGCGTACATTGTTATTCTCCCGCTGTCGGTTTGTTTTGCATGATGTTCGCGAAGGCTATTCTGATCTCGCTGTCGGTTGCGCCTTTTTCGCGGCATGCGTTGATTGTTTGGTTGATCTGGCCTGCGACCCAGGCATTCAGGTCAAAGTCCATGTTCTTGCGGGCATCGGGGTGCACGAAGGTGCCCCTGTAGCCCTTGGTGATAATCACCTTGTCCCGTTCCAGAAGCTGGTAGGCCTTGGCGACGGTCTTGTTATTCAGGTTCAGGTCATTTGCCAGCTGCCGGATGGAGGGCAGGGCATCGCCGGGGTTGATGCCGCCCGCGCTGACAGCACGTTTGATCTCGGCCATCAGTTGGGCAAAAAGCGGTTCCTCGGCGTCTATGTCGATGACTATTTCCATATTCTTCTCATCTGTCGTGACTCGGGTTTCTGCTCCAAATGGCCGGGATCGCTTGGTGTTTTTGTTGTTCCCTGTGTACCATGTATATAAGGGGTACAATGGGTACATTAAAGAGTCAAGCGCCAAAACCACCGGCAGACTTTTGCGTGCCCTGCAGAAGTGTCTGTCTTTACCGATTTCAGGTCCGATGCCCCTCAGGGGCTAGAGCCGCACCAGGTCATCCCGAGTAAGTGCGGCAGATTGGAATATCTGACATGCGAGAAGCCCCTGACTCTCCGCTCGGTCGCGGTGTCTGAAGCGCTGCGGTTGATCGTGCGACCTATTTATTCTTGGTCAGGAAGTTCTTGATGATGCCTGTCAGGTCCAGGATCGAGCTGTCGGCGGCATCCATGTGTTCCTCAAGGTCATCCACCTCGTGATGCTGGCGTTCCAGCTCACGCGCCTCCAGCTCGGCCTCCAGCGCGTCCAGCAGTTTCCGCGTTTTCTTAACCCGTTTCTTGAGCTTCTTGTATGGCAGGTCTGTTATGTCTTTAGCCATGATTAAGTCTCCTCGCACTTCTTAAGCAAACATCTGGTAAACCAGTACCAGCACGCCCGGCAAAGCAAAGTAAACACCCAAAATATACAACAAGGCCAGCGACTTGTTCTTGGTGGCCAGTTTCGCAAGCGACGTTGCGCCCTTCAGCGGCAGCATGCGCAGGTTCTTGATGCCGTAAATAACCAGCACCGCCAGCACATTGAAGGTAAGGTGTACCATGGCAATTGTCATCGCCGGCAGGGCTGTGGCGCCGGTAATGGCCGTCGCCGCCAGAAGTGACGTGATACAGGTGCCGATGTTGGCGCCCAGGGTGAAGGGGTAAATCTGTTTCAGGCGGAAGCTGCCCGCGCCCGCCAGCGGCACCATCAGGCTTGTCGTGGTGGAAGATGATTGCACCAGAACCGTGACAATCGCGCCCGACGTGATGCCCGCAACCGGCCCGCGGCCAATGGCACCATGCATCACCCTTTTGGCCCGGCCAACCATCAGCTTCTTCAGCAGTTTACCAACAAACATGATGGAGAAAAAGATGATCGCGACACCAAACAGGATGAGGAGCGCGTTTGCCCAGGGGGCATAGATCATCTCGGAAAAGTCCTTCACCAGGCCGATAACGGGTTTGGTGATGGGCTTGATGAAGTTGAAGCCTTTTACGCTGACATCCGCGCCGCCCACCAGGAAGCTGGCCACAAACGCGCCGATTTTATGGAGAATCCCTGTTGCCAGCTCCAGCGTCATGAAGATGATCACGGCAATCAGGTTGAAGATGTCATGCACCGTGGCGGCGGCAAAGGCGCGCCGGAAGGCCTTCTTGCGGTTAATATGCCCCAGCGCCACGATGGTGTTGGTGATGGTGGTGCCAATGTTGGCGCCCATCACCATGGGTACGGCCATTTCAACCGACAGCCCACCAGCCACCAGACCGACGATGATGGAGGTAACGGTGGACGAGGACTGGATCAGCGAGGTGGCCAGAATGCCAACCACAAGCCCCATGAAGGGGTTGGTGGCGAATTCGAACAGCTGGGTTGCGTCCCCCTTGGTCGCGCCCTTGAAGCCGCTGCCGATCATTCCGACCGCCGTAATGAGAAGATAGACCAGAAACGCGACAGCGATCCACTGGACGGTCGACTTCAGGATGGAAGTTTCCTCCGCACCGGCCGTTGCTACGGGTTGATTGGTCATGATTGTCGTCCCCTAAACCACCAAATTTCAGTATCGCCCCCAGAGGCGCTGGATGCTAGTTGGGTTGCCGCCCGAGGTCAAATCCAATCGTCTGTTGGCGCCAGTGGTGGGCACGGAAATCTCGTTGAGGGGTTATTCAGGTTGAAGATCTTTGATCACCTGCGCATCGATCCAATAGAGGTCAGATTGAGGCTCTCCGTTACCGCCCGCTGATGGCACCATCCTGTTGAAGAACAGATATTTGCCGTCAGGCGTGATGTGGGGGCCGCCCTCTTCCGCGTCTGTGTTGACCTTGTCGCCCATATTGATCGCTTCGCCCCAGGAACCATCTGGCCGCCGGAAGCTGATGTATAGGTCATTGCTGCCAAAGCCGCTCTCTCTTTCCCCGTCCCACATGATGTAACTCTCATCAGGCGCGATATAGGGGTGGGCATTCCATGTGCCGGTGTTGATCTCATTGGGCAGGGGCTGCGGGTCTTCCCGTTTCCCGTCAACAAACCTTGAATACCGAAGCGTGCCATTGCCGTCACGGGTCCATTCATCGAAAACCAAAGTGCCCTTGGCAGACGCCGACAGGCCCATGATGTCTATTGCCTCGAAAGCGGGGCCGAGGCTTTTCATGTCCGACCAGCCGTCAGGTGTGCGCTCTTTATACTGGACGCCATAATGCAGGGCCTTACCGTCGGGCGAGGGGAACGGCCGGCGCCAGCCTTCCGGCATCACAACTTTCTGCCAGCCGTCACCCACGCGTTCATAGGTAACTTTTTCGGGCTCTGGTGCGTCCCGCGTGTGCCGCCACCGGTTGACATAAAATTTATTCATATCCAGCGAAAAGCTTCCGGCATCGCCCCATTTTTCCGTGTTCACAAGACCAGGTGCGAAGGGTTCGGCGGTCATGCCGGGTGGTGTTTGGCCGAGGTAAGGGCCTTTGAGCGCAGACAGGTCGTCCCCCGCATGGCTGCCGCTCGCCACCGATGCAGCAAAGGCTATAACTGTTGACGCAAAAAAGAATTTCATGGTTCCCCCCTTATTCCGCAAACGCAGGCAGAATTCTTTCCGCCGTTTTCTGCAGGGTACTGGGCTCTGCATCATGAGCGGTTACCACCACCATCAAATCCAGCTCCTCGATCAGAATGATAAACTGGCCACCACCCCCTTGGGCAGATGCGCTGAAATAGCTTTTATCGCCGGCTCTCAGATCTGCGCTCCACCAGAAATACCCATACCCCTGGTTGGAAACATCTTTGCCGCCGCCAAAAGCATCCTCATCCCCAACAGCAATGAGCCTGTCGGTTGCTTTGGCAATGAAGGCCTCCGGCACCAACTGTGCACCATTCCACCGCCCTTTATTCAGGGCCAGAGCAGCTACCTTGACCATGGCACGCGATGTAATGCTTGCGCGCCACCCTGCCGCTGGCAGGCCACTCGGGTCGGTCTGCCAGCTATAGGTCGCTATGCCCATTTTGCCGAAGAGTTCATCCTTGATAAAATCTTTGGCAGAACCAGGCACGACTGCCTCAAGGACCTGCATTACCAAGCCTGGGCCGGTGCCATAAAGAAAGGTTTGAGACTCTGCGGTGATCGGTGCGGTGCGCTCAAAGATGGCCTGTACCTGCTTCTGGCCCTGAATCTGGTTCGGGTCGTCGTTAAGGGCGCTCCACTGTTCTTCCGTCAGCCGAATGCCGGTGGTCATCGTGAGTGCCTGATGTAGCGTGATCTTGTCTGCACCTTCGATAAATTTTGTTGGGTCCAGCTCTTTCAGAAAGCTGGCCACGGGTTTGTCCAGGTCGGCCATGGTCAGATATCCCATCTGGATTGCACGCCCCAGTGCCAAACCGGTGTAAGTCTTCGTCGCGGAAACTTGCGGGTGGGTCAAGTTGACTCGACCACGCAAATAGTATGATTCAAATAACAGTTTGCCGCCCTGTGCGATCAATAGACTGTCGATATCGCCGTGCTTACCCTCAGCGATCTCCCGAGCCAGCTTGATGATCATGTCTTTATTGCCGCCATCGCCACCCAGTTGGCCCACACTAACGCCGTCTTTTCTGTCCGCCGGCGTGGCATCAATAAAAGCTTTTTCAAGAAGCGGGACATCCCAAAATGACAGCCCGGCATCATCGACGGTAACCTCCAGCGACACATAATCCATATGCGGCGTTTTCCAGAAAGGAAGCGCGGCCTCGGTGGTTGTGGCGCCATTGCTTTCAGCCGCGCTGACTGTGCTGAAGCTGCTCACACTGCTTAACAAGGCAACAGCAAGAAAGTGCGTGAATTTTGCTTTGATCGTCATGATAATTCCCCATTCTATTGAACCCCACACAGACAAAATCAGATTTTTTTGGTGAAGCGTTATTTGTTCCCGTCAGGGCTCAATCTTGTGGCCGCAGGTTTTCGATCACCTTGGCGTCAACCCAGAAGATATCGATGTTGTCATAGTTGCCTGGCGGGCTCACGACCCTGTTGAAGAACAGATATTTGCCGTCTGGCGAGACATAAGCCCCCGCCTCCGAGGCTGCTGTATTGATCTCGGCCCCCATATTTTGGGCGTCTGTCCATGTGCCGTCCGGCAGCTGGAAGCTTATATAAAGATCACCGTCCCCCTGGCCGCTTTCCCGCTCCCCATCCCAGATGATGTAAGATCCGTCCGGTGCGACGAAGGGGTGGGCATTCCACAGGCCTGTGTTGATCTCTGTCCCGAACGCTTCTGGGGCCTGGCGCACACCGTCCACCAGATGGGAATAGCGGATGATGCCGTCGCCGTTCGGCACGCCAGCCTCGTCAAAAACATAGGTGCCATCCAACGTGGCCGACAAGCGCATGATGCGGATGTCTTCAAAATCAGGGCCCAGGCTTTTCATTTCACCCCAGTCATCGCCGGCTCGCTCCCTATAATGCTTGCCCAGATGCATGGTCTTGCCGTCAGGTGAAACGATCGGGCGGCCAACGCGTTCCGTCATGCCAGACACGGTCCAGCGGCCATCTGCCTGTTTCAGGGAAACCAGCCACCAGTCTTCACTGTTGGTCTTTTTCAGCGTGTAATAATATTCCGTCATGTCCGGACTGAAAAAGCCGCTGAGTTCCCGGTGACCTTTCGAAATGATGCCCGGAGCGAACACCTCGGGTGTCAGTCCGGGTGGTTGTTGGCCAAAGTATGGGCCTTCGGCAACCGACGCCTCGTTGCCTGCGTGGCTGGCGTCGCTCAATATCATCGCCGCAAATAGCAGGGCTGCCTTTGTACAAGAAGGTTTCATAACGTCTTTCATGCCCATGGTTAGTTTTTCGGCCGCAGGTCTTCGATGAAGCCCGCGCTGACCCAGAAAATGTCCACATTCTCAAAATTGTCTGAACCCACATTTCTGTTGAAAAACAGGTATTTGCCGTCTGGCGTCACGCCTGCGGCGGCCTCCCAGACTGGCGTATTGATCTTGTCGCCCAGATTGATGGCCCCGCCCCACGATCCGTCCTTCTGGCGGTAGCTGATATAGATGTCGGAATTGCCGTAGCCGCTGTCGCGTTTGACATCAAAGATCAGGTAGGATTCGTCTGGCGCGATGAAGGGGTGGTTGATATGCACGCCTGTATTGATCGCCGCGCCAAGCGCCTGCGGTGTTTCCCGCTTACCGTCAATCATCCTTGAAAAGCGGACGGGGAAGGATTCATTGTTTTCGTCATAGGTATCGAAATAAAGCGTGCCGCTTGCAGACGATGACATCCGCATGATCAGAAATTCACTAAAGGGCGCGTCCAGCATTTTCACGTCCGACCAGCCGTCTTGGGTGCGCTCCCTGTAGCGCCGCCCCAGATGCATGGTTTTACCGTCCGCCGAGATAACAGGCTGGCCCAGGCGCGGGGCCATAACCTCTTTGTGCCACGCGCCACCCTTCTGCCACAGGCGCATCAGCTCATGCTCCTCCGTGTCGGCATTGTTGCGCAGGAAATAGGCTTCCTTCATATCCGGCATGAAAGTGAGGCCATATTCCCAGCCGTCAGTTGAAACAATACCGGGCGCAAAGGGGATGGGGGTGTCGCCGGGTGGCGTTTGGCCAACGTAAGGGCCGCTCATGCCTGTGACCCTATCACCGGCTTGGCTGCCAGCCGTTACTGCGGCAGATGCAAGAAAAAAGGCAATAGAGAAAGAAAGACGTTTCATAGACTTACCTTCCTGTAGAGGCTGATTCCGGATCAGCAATAAGACCCGACAACCATTTGAAGCTGCGCACTGCTGTGGCTGGGAAGGCTTCGGAGTGGCCGGACTTTTCAACAATCTCAAGCTCTTTTGGGTTGAGGCCCGCAGCTTTATGGCGCTGAAGCATGGACATGAATGCTTCAATCAGGGGTATTGCGTCGGTTTCTTTCTCACCCACGCTCACATACACATTGGCGTTCAGCGGTGTGCCATCAGCTTCGTGTTTTGTGGCGAGGTCTTGAAGAAACTTGAGGCTCCTTGGGTCGAAGGCCGGACTACCGAGCACATAATGTTTGAATGTATCCGGTTCTTCAAAGAGAATATAGGAACCAAACTGACCCCCAAGGGAAAAGCCAAAATAGATGCGCTCAGTCGGGTCTGTTTGGTAGTTGGCTTCCACATATTTGATCACATCATTGCGGATAAAGGTCAGGTGATTACGAGCCTGGCCATCTTTGTATTTTGCTTGCAGTTCTGGGGTGGGAGCCGGAATAAACGTGTAATCGCGGTTGCGGCTGCGATGAGGCCGCTCGTCACCGTCAAAATCGTCTTTCGAATCCTTCTGCCAGGACATAACCACGACGATGGCGTTTGGCAGCATAAACTCGGCGGCGCCAGACAATAACGGCATGTGCCAGTCACCGTCGGTGGCATAAACCACGGGGTGCTTTACACTCGCGTCTTTCCCATAATCTTCCGGCAGTCTGATATAGAGATCATACGCCCTGCCCGTTGAGCTGTCCGTGATAGGCACCACTTCAGTTCTCAGAATTTTATAGGACTTATGATCGCTACTTTGCGCGCCTGTAAGCGACAGCAAAATTAACGCAATCACAACAATAAATTTTTTCATGATAATCCCCCCATAAATGTCGGCAAGCATACGGGCCTGCAGACCAAGCTGGGCGCATTAGGTCATATATCGGAAGATATACAAAGCCCGTGCGATGAAACGTTTCGTCGCTGAGGTAAGGTGTGAGGTTATAACAAATCGTGGACGCGGGGCTTGAGCGCTTTCCTAAGGGAAGTCGCAATCCGATCTCAGGCCGTCGCCGTATACCTTTCAGGTAAATCAGCAGGAGTATCCATGCGGCACTTACTGATCATATGGAAGGCGCGATGACATCCAAGGCGTGGGCTTCTGACCTGTCCGGCCTGCTGGCGGAAAGCACCGATGCTGCGGTGGTGATTGGCGCCAGCGGCGGCATCGGCGGCGCGCTTTTGCAGGCCCTTGAGGATGTGCGTCCCGCCGGGCAGGTGATCGGCTTTTCCCGCAGTAGTGAGGGCGGGCTGGACCTCCTGGATGAAGCCACCATCAAGGAGGCTGCGGCATCCATCCGGCGGCGGGGCGTGACGCTCAGGCTCCTGATTGTTGCCACTGGTGTACTGGAAACAGGCGCGACGCGGGCCGAGAAAAGCCTGCGCGAACTGGACCCCACCAGCATGCTCAGGATGTTTCAGCTGAACACAGTCGGCCCCGCGCTTGTGCTGAAGCATTTCCTGTCCCTTGTGCCGCGCAAGGGCCGGTCGGTGGCGGTGTGCCTGTCAGCGCGGGTGGGCAGCATTGGCGATAACCGCCTGGGCGGTTGGTACAGCTACCGCGCGTCCAAGACGGCGCTCAACCAGCTGATTAAAACCGCGTCGGTGGAACTGGCGCGCAAGGCGCCGGATGCCGTCCTTGCCGCGCTTCACCCCGGCACGGTGGACACACCGCTGACACAGCCGTTTGCGAAAACCGGCCTTGACGTGCAGGCGCCTGATGTGGCCGCAGGCCGGCTGCTCCGCGTTATCGCGGGGCTGCAGACCGCCGATACAGGCGGCTTTTTTGACCATAAAGGCATGAGGATAGAATGGTGAAACATGGCCTATGGGCAGTGGTGTTTCTGTGTGTGCTGGCGTGGCCGGCGCACGCGCTGGACGCTTTGAACCATTATGACGTGCTTAGGGGCGGCAAGAAGATCGGCGACCATGAAATTCGCTTCTCCCGCACGGGACAGACCCTGCGTGTGGTGTCGGAAACCCGGATGAAAGTGAAATTCCTGTTCATCACCGCCTACCGCTATCACTACCGGTCTGAAGAAATCTGGCATGGCGGTGTGCTTGAAAGCGTATCCACTGAGGTCAATGACAATGGCGAGCGCACCAGCACCCGGATTGAGGCCGACGGCGGCGACTATGTGGCCATAGACGCAGACGGCAGCAGCCGGCGTATCGAGCGCGCCTTTGTCACCACCAACCACTGGAATGTGGGCGTGGTGGCGGCGAACACGCTTTATAACACCATCACCGGCAGGCTGAACGAGGTGGCAATTACCGGCACCAATGTCGCGCAATCGCCTGAAGCCTTTGCGCTGCAGGTGCGCGGTGATCTGGATATCGACACCCGCTATGACGTGCTCGGCAACTGGCTGGGCATGACCTTCACCCACGATGACGGCAGTGAAATTGAATTCCGCTGCACGGATTGCCGCAACACGCTGGAGATACCCTCATGATTATCTGGATCACCGGCGGCAGCTCAGGCATCGGGCGCGAGCTGGCGCTGCAGTATCTGGCTGCGGGCCACAAGGTGTTTGTGACCGCCCGGTCGGCTGACAAGCTGAAGACGCTGGCGGAAGAAGCCAAACCGCTTCCGGGCGACTATAACTGGGCGGTGGCCGATGTGTGCGACCGCGCGGCCCTCAAGCTGGCGGTCGCTACCTTAGAGACCGCCTGGGGCGTCCCTGATCTGGCCATCCTTAACGCCGGCACGCACCAGCCAACATCCGCCCGCCAGTTTGACCTGGCCACACATGAACGGCTGATGCAGGTGAACTATATGGGCGTGCTGAACTGTCTTGAGGCGGTGTTGCCGTCCATGCGGGCGCGGGGGAGGGGCCAGGTGGCGCTTGTGGCGTCGCTCGCCGGCTATCGCGGACTCCCGATGGCAAGCGCCTATGGTGCCTCCAAGGCGGCGCTGATCAATTTTGCGGAAAGCATTCGGGAAGAACTGAAGCTGGACGGTATCGACGTGCGGCTGGTAAACCCCGGTTTTGTCAAAACCCCGCTGACGGACCTCAATGATTTCCCCATGCCGTTTCTGATGCCGGTCGACAAGGCAGCGGCGCGGATTGTCAAAGGCCTGGCGGGGGCCGGGTTCGAGGTGACCTTCCCGACCCGCTTTGCCTTCATCATGAAGTTGCTGCGGCTGCTGCCAGACAGGCTCTATCTGGCAGCAACAAAGGGAATGGCGCGGGGCGACTGACCGTTATTCGGCGGCAATGCCAACGCTGCTGCTACCCGCGTCATCCGCGCGGCGGAAGCTCAGGAAAACGGTGCCAATCTTGAAGCCCCAACGGTACACCGTGGCTTTGTTGAGAAGCGTGCCGTCCTTCTGCAGGAACATCCAGTCATCAAACGTCACGTTCCAGACGTCATCTCCCACGGTCAGCCGAAATTTGTAGGTCCAGTGGAAGCTGTTGCCTGATGTCTTGCCTTCCGCTTCGCCAATGGCCATTTCGGTGCGGCCCACATAGCTGTTGGGGCCGGTTTTGTCGATTTCCCAGCGGCGGAATTCGGTGCTTCCGTCGTTATAGAGGAAGTTCTCATCCAGCGTCAGCGTGGTGCCGTCGAAGCTGCCGTCGATATCCACGGTGAACTGGTTGCGCACATTCCCGAACCGGTCTTCAAAGAGGCCGGTCGCTTTCGTCTTGCCGGTAAAATAGTCCTCCAGAACGAATCTGGGTTCCTGATCTTTGAATTCTTCTACTGTCATGCTTGTGCTGCAGGCGGTCAGGCAAAATAGGGCAACTGCCAATGTGAAAATATGCCGCGCCACTCCTGTCTCCTTTGATTGAAACGACTGAGTTTTGTACGGTTTCTCGGGGGTGCCGGATTAGTCGAAAGCTGCAGAAATCTGCCAAAGTCTGCGGGTTGCCATCAGCTTGAGAAGCGCTGGAAGCAGGGCGTAAACCAGTGCGATAACTAGGGGCGGCACAGCACCGCCGGTGACGGCTTCAGAAGCGCCCAGCGCGCCGAACGCCAGCAGGATGGCAAAGGCGAACGCGAGCTTGCTGATCATGCCCCAGATGGCGAAATGGCTGGCCATTTCCGCGTGGCCCAGATGGTGGCGGGCCTTGGCGATATCCGCCAGAACGGCGGGCCCCAGCGTCAGTTCAGCCGCCAGCGCGCACCCGGTGACCACGCAGATAACATAAAAGAAGGCAATCTGGCCCGCCCCCAGAAGGGTGGCGAAAGGGAAGGCCAGGCATACAACTGCCATGCCCAGCGCCATGATGCGCTTCTTGTTCGCGCCCTTCGCGGCGTGCGCCCACACGGGCATGGCCAACACGGCGGCGGCAAAATAGATCAGAATCGCAAGGTCTTTCTGGGCGTCTGTGCCCTTCAGTACTTCACTGACATAAAGCGGGAACAGGGCGGCGGGTATGGCGCTGGCGGTGGCGGTGAAAAACCAGACCGTGCCAAATCCCCGCATCTGGGGCGTGCGCACAATGGCCAAGAGGGACGCGGCCTTTCGCCGAGTGCGCGCGATGTCCCCGTTCGGCAAACTCAGCATGGCCAACACCAATGTGCCCGCGCCGATGGGGATCAGCAGTTGCGGGACAAGGGGCAGGATGGCGGCGTCCGTGAACAGGGGAAGCGCCAGCGCACACAGCATGCCGACAAGCGACCAGGCCTCACGCGATGTGGTGAAACGGGTGGTCTCAGCCTCATTCCTTGCGATATCCGCGCCCCATGCCTGGTAGGGAATCATCACCATGGTCCATCCGATATAAAGAACCGCAGACCACGCCCCCAGATAGAGCGGGGTGACGGCCTCCCCGGGCAGGCAAAGCCGGATCAGGGCGGCTGAGGCAATGACACCGCCTACCGCCATCCAGCCCTTGCGCCGAAGCGCGTCGCTTTTCGTACTGTCGCTCAGCTTTCCCACGAAGGGGTCGCTGACCATGTCAATCAGGCGCGACAGGAACAGGGCCACCGCCACAGCCGTGAAGCCCAGGGCTTTGTCTTCGGCGTAAAAGGTGGGCAGATATACCGCGAAGGGGATCAGCGGAAAGGCCAGTGCCAGGCCCGGCAGGCCATAGAAAAAAAGCTGAAACGCATGCCGGAAGCTGGCGCCAGTGTCATCAGCCTGCCGGGCGTCACTTTTCGCTGATGACATAGTGGCTGACATCGATGGTACCCTCAATGAAGCCGGCCTCGCAGTAGGATAGGTAAAAGCGCCAGGTGCGGATGAACTTGTCGTCAAACCCCTGGGCGCGCACGCCGGTGTTTGCGCCGATGAAGGCGTCATGCCACAGCTTGAGCGTTTTGGCGTAATCCAGCCCGAAATCCAGCTGGGACTTGAGCTGAAGACCCGCGCTTTCGAATTGGTCTTTCAATACCGCGTCAGAGGGCAACATGCCGCCCGGGAAGATATATTTCTGGATGAAATCCACACCCTTCCGGTAGCTTTCGAACCGGTCATCGGCGATGCGGATCACCTGGATGCCGATGTTGCCGCCGGGCTTCAGGCGCTTCTTGAGCGTTTCGAAATAGGTGGGCCAGAACTGTTCGCCCACGGCCTCCAGCATCTCGATCGACACGATATGGTCAAACTCGCCTTCAAGGTCGCGGTAGTCGCACAGCATCAGGTTGGCGGCGGCACCATTGCTGGTCGCGTCAAGGCGTTCGCGGGCATAGATCAGTTGTTCGGTCGACAGGGTCACGCCCGTGACGCGGCAGCCCAGTTTGTTAACGGCAAAATCGGCAAACCCGCCCCAACCGCAGCCCACCTCAAGCACATGGTCGCCCGGCTTGATGCCCACGGCTTCGGCCAGCTGGCGGTATTTGTTTTCCTGCGCTGCCTCAAGGCTTTTGGCGTCATCCCTGAACAGGGCGGCCGAATAGGTCATGCTGGGGTCCAGCCACAGCTCATAGAAGTCATTGCCCAGGTCATAGTGATAGCTGATGTTACGGCGGCTGCCGCGCACCGTGTTGCGGTTGAAGAAATGGCTCAGCCGGTCCACCAGATTCAGGGCACGCAGTTTCGGCAGGCGGCTTTCAAGCCGGTCCATATTGGCGGCAAGAAGCTGCAACAGCGCCGTCAGGTCAGGCGTGTCCCATTCGCCGTCCATATAGCCTTCCGCGAGGCCAATGGCGCCGCCCGTGAAGGCGCGGCGGATCGCTGACCATTTGGTGAAATGCATTTCTGCCCGGTAGGGGCCGGGGCTTTGGGTGCCGGTGAAAAGCTGGACATGGCCAGACGGGAAGGCGACGCGCAGCGTGCCCACCGCCAGATGGTCAAGGACGCGGGCGAAAAGCTTTTCAGCCAGCGTCGGCTGCGGATTGACCTGAACCCTGTTGAAGCTGCCGTCCATATTATCCTCCGTTATTCTTGCTCTGGCCCGCATGGGCGATCTTCGTACGTATTTTTGCCTGCTCCGGTTTGCTGAAAACTTTCAGCCGCTTCAGCCACAGCCGCAGCGCTTCATAGTGAATGGCCGCTGTTACTTTGAAGGTGACGAGCGGGATCTTCAGGAACAGCTTGGCCAGGTTGGCGCCCGTGAGCGGCAGCGGGGCCAGTGTCAGGCTGGCCGTCATGTCCAGCACGCCGTCGCGGCCCAGATAGTTGATCGCCAGCCCGAGCTTGTCGGCTTGCGTGCGCACGCGGAACCGGTATGTTCCTTCGACGCCATAGAAGGGCGAGACGTGAAAGCATTTGTCTGCGTCATGCAGGGGCACAGCGCTGCCGGGCGTGCTGTGGCAATAGATATAGCTGTGGCTTTCGCCGAAGGTGTTGTGCACTTCGTAAACGATTGCCAGCGTTTCGCCGGTTTCCGACAGGCAGAAAAACACAGTCAGCGGATTGAAGCCGTAGCCCAGAAGGCGCGGCATGGTCAGCATCATCACCCGGCTTACTGGCGCCGCCGTGCTGCCGGCCACAAGAGACAGAACATGCGCCTTCAGTGAACTGCCGTCACGCTTGCCGTAATCCTTTTCGTACACCGAAAACAGGTTGGGGCGATTGAGCGATAGGCCCCCCGGCAGGACTGGGGTGCCCCTCTCGAACGCGTCCAGGTCCAGCATCAGATAGTAGATAGGGTAACGGAAGGCGTGGCGCTTTGGCCGCAGCCTTTTGTGCCACACGTCGCCAACATAAAGGGATGTCTGGAAGTCTGCGCTCATGCTGCCTCCAGCGCCGTTGCCAGCAACTGATCCGCAAGGCCGATACGCGCATTCTGGCCGGGCTTAAACCACGGCCGCGGCACACCGCCGAGCATTTCGGCAACCGCGAGGCCCGCCTGGATGCCGTCTTCATGGAAGCCGTCGCCCAGGTAGGCGCCGCAGAACCACATATTGTCGGTACCCTGTCTGGCCCAAAGCTGCTGTCGTGCGGCGTGGCTGGCGCGGTCGAACACCGGGTGCTCATAATCATACCAGCCGTGGACCAGCTCGCGCCTGATGTCCCTGTCCGGGTTCAGGGTCACGATCACCGGGTGGTCGGTGTCCAGATGCTGCAGGCGGTTCATCCAGTAGGATACGGCGGGCCCGGCTGTGCGGGTGGCATCACGCCGCTCGATATAATTCCAGCTGGCCCATGCGGCCCTGCGCCGGGGCATCAGGCTGATGTCGCTGTGCAGCGCCACCCTGTTGCGGCTGTAGCGCATGACGGAAAGGGCATTTGCGACGGTGTCATCCGGTTGGTCGATCATTCTCAGCGCCTGGTCGGAATGGCAGGCGAACACCACATGGTCATGAAGGCTGCGGGCGCCGGATCGGGTGATCAGCTCTATTTTGCCGCCCAGCTTGCGGACTTGCTCTACGGGGTCAGCCAGGCGGATCTGGTTTTTGAACGGGGCCGTCAGGCGTTTCACATATTCGCGGCTGCCGCCCAAGACCGTGCGCCAGGCTGGCCTGTCCGCCAGTTGCACCAGGCCATGGTTCCTGAAGAAACGCAGGAAAGACGCCGCCGGATAATCCAGGATGTCATCGCAGTTGCTGGACCAGATGGCCGCGCCCATGGGCGCCAGATGGTCCTTGATAAAGGCCTCGGTGAAGCCGTGACGCCCGAGCAGTGTGCGCAGGCTGATGTCCTGACCGTCAGCTTCCGCCAGAAACGCGTCTGATTTTTTATAGAACCTGAGGATCCCGATGATCATCTTCCAGAAGCGCGGGCGCAGCAGGTTGGTGGGCTGGGCCAGAAGGCCGAAGCCGTCGCCGCCCGAATATTCGAACCGGCCGTCGTTCAGCGACACGGAAAAGGACATATCAGTGCCCTTCGTGGGCACATCCAGGCGGTCAAACAGGGCTGTCAGGTTAGGGTAGTTGGTGGGGTTATAGACAATGAAGCCGGTGTCCACCGGGATGGATTTGCCGCCAACTTCAATGTCCACCGTGTTGCTGTGGCCGCCGATATAATCATTGGCTTCATAAACCGTGACGGTGGCGCTTTCGCCCAATAGCCAGGCGCATGACAGGCCCGCAATACCACTGCCGATAACGGCGATATCCTGATGGGATTCCCCGCGGCAGGGCGGGTAAGTGATGCGGGACTGATGCACGGCGGCTCTCCAAAGTTATTGTTACTCTGGATACGCCGAATGTTTGGGGCTGGATCATCTGCCGGGTGGGCGCACGCCCCCGGGGCCGGTGGACTGGGGCGGCGAGCTGACGGAAAAAAGGCTGGCCCGGCTTGAAGCTGCCGGGCCAGGGTCATCACCCGCGTTGGAAGGACGGAGGGGATGATGTCTCTGCGCACTTTCCGGTGGACTGGGAAGGTCTAATGGAAGTTGTCACAGAGGGGTATTTCGGCAGGGCGCCGAAATACTGTATGATCTTTAGAAGCCAACGATCAGCTCCAGCCCCAGCACGCGCCCGCGCTTGAGCGTGGAGAAGGTCCCGCCTTGCGGGTTTGCGGCAAAGGGTTGTGCCACACCGGTGGACAGGGGCCCGCCGAACGGCAGCTGGGTTTCGCCGCCAACCACGGATTCGTCCAGCAGGTTCTTGCCGTAAAGCGCCAGCTTCACATTCTCAAGCGGGGTCTGCCACGCCAGTGCCGCATCCAGCATGGTTGCGCTGCTGATCCAGCCCAGGTTGTTGTCACTGTAGGCGAAGCGGTCCTTATACTGGATGTTGGAGCGCAGCGTCAGCATACCGGCTTTGCCCATGTCCATGTCCCAGATAAAGCCCACACCGTAGGTCACATCGGGCACCCGCGGGATCTCAAGCGCCAGGTCGGCCGCGTCTGTCACGCCGTCACCGGATATGTCAGACCGGACATCCTGATAAGCCGCG
The DNA here is from genome assembly GCF_001550055.1 of Kordiimonas lacus. Classification (GTDB taxonomy): domain Bacteria; phylum Pseudomonadota; class Alphaproteobacteria; order Sphingomonadales; family Kordiimonadaceae; genus Kordiimonas; species Kordiimonas lacus. The sequence continues at coordinate 324,862 of NZ_LRUA01000003.1, read as the reverse complement.
TCAATCAGGCCGAGGTTGCCTGTGACCAAGAAATTGCTTGCAAGCCGGACAGAGGCTTCAAGTTCAAGGCCCGTGATGTCTGTGTCTGCGGTGTTCAGGATAAACTGGGACACGCCTGAGGTGGCGGACGCAAAGTTTACCTCGCGCTGCATGTCGTCAACCTTGGTGTGGAAGACAGCGGCATTGAGGGTCAGGCCACCGTCTGCGGAGCGGTATTTGACGCCCAGCTCATAGGCATCCACGCTTTCCTCATCGAACGCGAAGGACCCCGTGGCGGCAACCTGCTCAAGGAAAGCCACCGGGTTGGTGATGCGGAAATTATAGCCGCCCGACCGGAAGCCTTTGGTGTAAGAGGCATAGGCCTGGAGCGTGTCGGAAAAGCGGTACTGAAGGCCCAGTTTGGGCGTGAAGTTGGACCAATCGTTCTTATCTGTCACGTCATCCGGGCAGGTTGCGTCAACAACAGAACAGGCCGCTGCCCGCGGGATGGTGTAGCTGATATTGGCGTCTTTTTCTTCTGAGGAATGGCGCAGGCCCAGGGTTGCCGTCAGCTTTTCGGTAACGTCAATATCGGCTTGTGCGAACACGCCCCACACCGTGTGGTCCTGCGCGCCGCCACCATAGAAGGAAAGCGGTGTCACGGGTGGCAGGTGGCGGATTTCCGTGTAGGCGATATCCTGCTTGAAATAGAAGAAGCCGGTTGTCAGGTCGACATTGCCGAAACGGCCAGCATAGCGCAGTTCGTTCGAAACCTGTTCCTGCCTCAGGTCGCTGTCGGAATGGAAAATGAAGGCGGGCAGGGCGTCAATATCACCACTGGTCTGCTGCTGGAAATCGCGGTAGCCAAAGATGTTGGAGATGGTGCCGTCCCCGAAGGCCACGTCCAGATCCGCCCTGAGGGACGCCAGCGTGGATTTGTTATCGAACAGGCCCTGGTTATCGTTCGAAAAGTCGAAGGTGCCACGCTCATACACACCCCTGTTTTGTGAAACCGGGCCGTCTGCATCCACGTTCACATGTTCGATTTTTGCCAGAATGCGCAGGCTTTCACTTGGCAGGAACTCAAGCGATCCGCGAATGAGCGTGGTCTCGCCGCCGCCCCTGTTGTCACCGAACACCAGGTCTTTGAAATAGCCCTTGTCCTTGTTGTAGTAGGCAGACAGTCGCCCGTTCAGCCTGTCCTCAACCAGTGGGCCGGAGACATAAGCCTGCAGGAAGGTGCTGCCGCTGCCGCGGCCGCTATCCACCGGGGCTTCATGCGCCACCCGGACCTTGGCTTCAAATTCTGCCGTCGGGTTGCCGGTGTTGATCAGGACCGCGCCGCCCGTGGTGTTGCGTCCGAACAGAAGGCCTTGCGGGCCGCGCAGCACCTCGATTGAGCTGAGGTCGAAGGTGTCCTGGATCAGGCCGTTGTTGAGCCCGATATAGACGCCGTCCACAAACACGCCAACGGTGGGGTCGATGGACGGAATGGATGAATTGATGCCAAGGCCGCGGATCGAGAAATTGGCCACGCCTTTCGAGGTGCCGATATCATCAAGCGAAACATTGGGCGCGGAATAGCTGAGGCCTTCGATGTCGCGAACCTGCAGGGCTTCAATTGTATCGGCGTTGAAGGCGGTCACGGCGACCGGCACGCTTTGGACGTTTTCAGCATCCTTTTTCTTGCGGGCTGTGACGGTGATTACATCAAGGACACGGTCGATGGTGCTTTCGCCATCAGCGCTGTTGGCTGCGAAAGCAGGTGTGATGGAGCCGCAAGTGAGTGCGGCGATGCTGGTGCTTATCAAAAATCGTTTCATGGTTCCCCTCCGGATTACTGGCTAATGCCACCCTCAGTGCCGCCTGGAGGCGGCTATTCACACAGACGCGTTGTCCCTATTTTGTTGTATATACATCATTGATATTTGCAGCTTGCCTTGGCCTTGAACGAATTTTTGCAGGGCACCAGACAGTTGAAATTGCGTCCGGTGTTGTATATGCACCTATATAGATGATCGGCAATGATCCAGAATTGAATAGGGGCTATTCAATATGGTTGGTCACGCCAAAGCTGCGGTTATGATGTAGGTACACAACAGGAGGCGCTGATGGACAAAACGACAGAAGTGGGCGAAAGGTGCGCTGCGGCCAAGGTGTTGCGGGTAAGCCGCGTTTTGACCCGCAGCTATGATGAAGCCCTGAAGCCGCTTGGCCTGACGGTCACGCAGTTCACTCTCTTGAATGTCATCGCGCATATCAAGCCGGATTCATACGCCCGCATCGGTAAACTTCTTGATATTGACCGGACAACCCTGTCGCGGAACCTGTCGCTCCTCAATAAGGCAGGGCTGGTATATCTGGGTACGCCGGGCGGCGACCGAAAGCGCGAAGTGCTGCTGACCACGCGGGGCCTTGCCCTTCTGGAAGAAGCCTACCCCAAATGGGAAGCCGTGCAGGACCGCGTGGAGGCCATGTTCAGCGCCGATGAATATCAGCAATTGGCCCAGATGCTGGGCCGCCTGCGGCAACTGGGCTAGGGGGCACCGTAGGCGCGGCATGGCCGACGAGACAGCATGATGTCTCGCCAGCATGTTTGGTCGGTTTTAGCCGTTCATCAGGTCGCGCACTGAAACCTTCAGGCTTTGGCGGCAGGCCAGATACCCCACCAGGCATACGGTTGTCACCATCAGCACCATGGTGCCAGCCACCCACCACAGATTTGGCTGGTAGCTCATGCCGAACTGGGCCTCATAGATCATCAGCCCCGCGGCCCAGGCGCCGCCGATGGCGCCTGCGGCCGCAACCAGCGCCGTCACAGCCCAGTCATGGAAGTTTAGCCACAGGCAGTCCTTGTCCTTCAGCCCCATGCTCATCAAGAGGCCGTTTTTCTGCCGGTCATCGGCACGGAAGCCGCTGACACTGGCGGCCAGAACGAACAGGGCGAGCAACAGGATCATGCCTGCGTAGCCGCTGGTGATCTGGGTAACGATACCGAGGGTCTGGTCAAACCGTTCTGTCAGCTCCCGAAGTGGCGCCAGCGCCAGGGTTGGGTGCTGCTGCCACAGGGACGCCAGCTTGTCCCATGCGGCTTCCGGCAGTTCCATGCTGCCCATGAAGCGGCTGGGCGCATCAATATGGGCGCGGGCAGAGGCCGGTACCTGGAACCAGAAGGTGATTGACCCGCCGCCCGACTGGAATACATGGCTTGATGTCAGCGTAAAGTCATATTGATTGTCGCCGATCTGGTAGGTCAGCGTGTCGCCATAGCTGAAGTTCAGGTCTGTCATCACTTCGGGCTCTACGGAAATCTGCTGCCAGTTGTCGGTGCCGGGCTGCCAGAAGGTGCCGCCTTTCAGGCGGTTGTTCGCGGGCATCTGGTCTGTCCAGTGCAGGCGAATGGGTTCCTGCAGGCTGGCCAGGCTGTCGCTGGGTTTCTGCATATAGTCATTCAGGCGCTCGCCGTTCACTGAAATCAGTTTGGCATAAACAAACGGCCGCAGCGTCAGAACCTTCGCCTGGTTGGCAGATGCCCAGTCATGAAGGGCCTCAACATGGTTTTCCTGCGCTTCGGTAACCATCAGGTTACCGTCGTGGGTGCGCGCATAGCCTTCCATCATGCTGCTCAGGTCGCGCATCAGCATCAGGGTGAACAGAAGCAAAAGCCCGCAAAGACCCAGCCCCATCACCTGTGCCGATTTGGCGAACAGCCGCTGGCGCATGATAAAGAAAGCGAAGGGCAACAGCCCAGTCCGGCGACGTCCCCATATGTCACCAAGCCTGACGGCACCCCAGGTGAGCGCGATCATCAGCACCAGGGCCACGCCAATGGCCGCCAGCGTCATGCCCGTCAGAAGCCAGTTGTCTGAATAGGCGGCCGCCAGCAGCGATACCGACAGAAGCCCCCAAAACAGCCGCTGCCAGACATGGCTGTCTTCGCCTGTGTGCCGAATGAGCGACAACAGCGATGCCCGCGACAGCTGCAGCATGCTGGGGATCTGAAGGGCCATCAACAGCATCAGCAGCAGCCCGATGGTCTGCGCGACATCCGCGACACTCCAGCTTGCCTCCGCGCCGGGGAACACGGTTTGCAGATTTGCAATAATGGCTGAATGGGCAAGGGCCGCCAGCCCGGTTGCCAGCAGGGCCGCCAGCAGGAAGCTCAAGAACCAGCCCCCCAGCGCCATGGCGATGCCTGTGCCCAGCGGTGTGCCGATGCTGGAGTAGATCGCCAGCCGGTAGCGCATTTTGGCAAGCCAGCGACGGTTGGTCATGTCAAGCGCGACAGCGCCCAGGAAAAACAGGATCACAGACGCCAGCCCAAGGAAGTTTTCCGTGCGCTGCCAGAAGGTGGCAAGCGGGTGCTGGCCACCATGTTTTTTGACAATGCTGGCCGCGGGCAGGGCGTCTGTGGCCCAGGCCTCAATGGCCGCCTGCGCGTCTGTTGGTCCGGCAATCAGGTGCCGTGTGCGGTCCTTGCCGCTTGTGGGCAGGGTGGCGCTCAGGCTGTCATGATGCACCATGGCGCGCAGGTCCACGCTGTGGCCTTCCATCAGGCGGTCGGGCTCATGCAGCAGGATCGCCGATACTGTCAACGCCTTGCCGCCCAGCATAATCGTTTCGCCCACCCGGGCCTGCAGCTTGGTGGCCAGGCGCGCGCCCAGCCAGATTTCGCCGACCTCTGGGCCACTGGATGCGGTGCGCTCCGGTGACGCCGGGGTGTCCGCTATCCTGAGCGTGCCCTCAAGGGGATACTGGCTGTCCACCGCCTTCAGCTGCACCCGCGCCCAGGCATCCTTGTGGGTCAGGGTAATACCGCTCAGCCGGGTTCTGGACACGCCGCTGGCCATGCCGCGCAGGGCATTTTCCTGCGCGGGCGCGAGCGGTTCATGTGTTTCCAGTACCAGGTCTGCCCCCAGCATCTGGTCCAGGTTGGTGGCCAGGAACTTCTGGATGGATGCGCTGGTCAGCGTCAGCGTGATCAGGAACATCAGAAGCGCGGCCTGGGTTGCCATGCTGATGCGGCCATCGCTGTCTTTCAGGTCGTTGAGGCTGTTCTCTAACGTCAGGCGAAGCTTACTCATGCTGCCATCTCCAGCTTGCCGGCTTCCAGGTGAAGCCGGGTGTCTGCCTGTGCGGCCAGGCGCCTGCTGTGGGTCACGATCACAAGGCCGCAACCGGTTTCCCTGGCGCAGTCAAACATCAGGGATGCGATGCTTTCGGACGTGCGGGCATCCAGGTTGCCCGTTGGTTCGTCTGCAAAGATGAAGCTGGGGTTCGAGATAAAAGCCCGCGCCACTGCGATGCGCTGCTGCTCGCCGCCGCTCAACTGGTGCGGGCGGTGCCGGGCGCGGTCCGAAAGCCCGACCTTGGCCAGCCAGTCCGCAGCCTGATCAAATGCGTCGCGCGCGCCCTTCAGCCTGAGCGGCAGGGCCAGGTTGCCGATGGCATCCAGTTCCGGCATCAGGTGAAACTGCTGGAAGATGAAACCGCTGTTGGCCCGAAGCGTCCGGGCGTCCACATTGGTGCCGTCCAGAAAGAATCGCACGGTGCCGCCGGTCGGGGCCTCAAGGCCCGCCGCGATAGACAGCAGGCTGGATTTCCCCGCGCCTGACGGGCCAACGATGGCCTGTGTCTGGCCGGTGCGGATGGTCATGCTCAGGTCTTCAAAAAGCCGGATGCACTCCCGGTCGGTGGTGAACTCGTGGCTGATATTTTCAAGCTCGATTGTTGTTTTCATGGTCCTCTCCTGTCGGTTCAGGCAGATCATGCCAGCGCCATTGTCAAATGAAGGTGAAATGATCGGCGCGCCCGCTTGACGTCTGTTTGACATTGGCTGTGCGATGCTTTCTGATCGCCGAAGAAAAAGGGACCGCCAATGCGCATTCTGATCGTTGAAGACAATCTGGATATCCAGGCCAACATTGCCGACTATCTGGAAGACACCTACAGCCTGGATTTCGCCTACAGTGGTGATCAGGGGCTGTCGCTGGCGCTTGAAAATGAATATGACGTGATCGTGCTGGATTTGATGCTGCCGGGCAGGGACGGCCTGGATGTCTGTGCTGCATACCGACAGGCTGCGGGGCTGCAGGCACCGATTATCATGCTGACGGCACGCGACACCATTGATGACAAGGAAGCCGGCTTTGACGCGGGCGCCGACGATTATCTGGTGAAGCCCTTTTCCCTGCGCGAACTGAAAATGCGGATTGAAGCGCTGACCCGGCGCCCGAAGGCGCGCCAGAGCACTGAGCGCAGTTTTGCAGGGCTCAGTTTCGATGCTGGCGCGCTGACGGTCTCAGTGAAGGATCAGTCTGTGGTACTGCACGAAAAAGAAGCGCGTATTCTGGGGCTGCTGCTGGATGCCGCGCCGGATGTGGTGACATCAGCCACCATCAGCTATGCCCTGTGGGGCGACGAGCCACCCGAATCCGGCGCGCTCAGGACCCATATCTATAATCTGCGCAAGGCCCTTGGGTCCCTCGGTTTGGGGGATCTGCTGAAAACCCGTCGCGGCAAGGGGTATGCGCTGGAGCAACCGTCATGATGCGCGCGTCACGCAGGGTCCGCAGCATGATCATGCGCCTGTTTGTGGGTGCCATGGTTTCAAGCTTTGCCGTCTTCACCCTGATGGTGGTGATTTTCGGCTTCTCGCTTGAGGATGAGATTTTCGATCTGCAGGTCCGGGATGCCGCGACGGAGTTCATCAATGAGAATCCGTCGCCTTTGGAACTCAGCGGCACGATGCCCGGCCTCAAGATGACCTACTATATCGGCACGGAAGCGATGCCCGACTGGCTGAAGGCGCAGGTTGACCCAACCTACCGTAATGGGGCGTTTGAGGTTTTCGGCAAAGAGCACGGTCATTTCCACGCGCTTGTGCGTACGCTGGATGATGGCCGGAACCTGTATGTTTTCTTCAACGCCCGGCCGTTCATCCGGTCCACCCCGCAGATCAAGGGGTTTCTGGTGATCATTGGCGGCATGGTGGCTTTGGGGCTCCTGATCTCGCTGTTCTTCCTGGCGCGCATGAGCCGCAAGGTATCAGGCCCCCTTGAGCATATGGCCCAGGTTCTGGGCGACGGGGACAGCGTGGCGGGGCGGATGACCATTCCGAAAAGTGCCCCACGGGAGCTGCAGGCGCTGGCGCGCGCCATTGAGGACCGGGAAGCCCGCATTCAGGAACTGATTGAACGCGAGCGCCAGTTCAACCGGGACGCCAGCCATGAACTGCGCACCCCGCTTTCGGTGGCCTATGGCGCCGCGGAAGTACTGGAAGAAAAAGAAGGCGGCAAAAGCCGGGCGCTGATGCGCCTCAAGGCCGCGATCAAGGATATGCAGCAGCTGACGGAAGGCATTCTGTGGCTGGGGCGTGACCCGGGCCGGGCCCAGGCGTGCGACGTGAGCGCCGTGTGTGCCAGCAGCATCCGGGCCTATGGCCACCTGGTGGGCGACCGGCCCGTGACCATCCGGCAGGAAGGGGAGGGCGTTTCCATGCCCGTGCCCGAAGCCGTGGCGCATGTGATGGTAGGCAATATCCTCAGGAACGCGCTTTCCTATACGGAAGAAGGCGAGGTGCTGGTATCGGCTGCGGAAGGCACGCTGGAAATCACAGATACAGGCGTGGGTTTTGGTCATGCTGACCCGGCCAAACAGGGCTTCGGTGTGGGCCTGACGCTGGTGTCGCGGCTGTGTGATCATTTCCGCATCAGCTTTGAAGCCACCGCGCGCCCTGATGGTGGAACTGTGGCGCGGCTGACATGGCGCGACATTGATTGACGCGGGTTTGACGAAGGTTTGACATTGGGCTTGTTAGAAGCACTCCAGCAAAGGAGACTTCTGATGAAACAGACAATGATAAAAATCTTCGCCCTTCTTCTGGCGATTACGGCAGCAACCACTCCAAGCCTTGCCGAAACCTATGTCCAGCAGTTCGGTTATGACGCGCCGGACGGCAACCGCATTACCGGCTTCATCTATCAGGCACAGGATACGCCCAAGGACGCGCCCCTGGCGGTGCTGATGCATGGTCTGATGGGCTCAAGCCTCTATTGGCTTGCGGACGACAACCGGATGCAAGGCGATGATGTGAGCGCCGATCTGATCGCACGGGGCTACCGCGTGCTGGCGCTGGATGCGCGACACCACGGCGCCCGCATTGTGGATGTGAAGCCAATCGAACATGTGTTGAAGGCCCGCAAGGGGGACAGTGCAGACTATGAAGCCATGATCCTGAAAACCGTGGATGACTATCAGTTTGCCCTCGATAAGGTGCTGGCGAAATATGCGGACACCCAGCGTGTGCTTGTGGTGGGATACAGCATGGGCGCGCAGACCGGGGTGCTTCTGGCCGCCCGTGACCCGCGCGTGACCCATCTGGTAACCATGGTGCCGCCCGCTGTCAGGAACGTGCCTGCGGTGTCGCCCCTTACCTTCGCGCCCAAGGTGACAGTGCCGTGGTTTCTTTTGATGGCGGAAAAGGATCAATATTCCACGCCAGAACAGAATACCGAATTGGTGGCGGCGGCTGGCCGCGCGCCTGAAACCCGCACCTTCGACAGCAAACATGTGCTGCCCGCCAGCTATGTGAGTGCTGTGGAAGCCTGGCTGGACCAAATTTCAGACTAGGCCTGATTGCCTCCGTTTGACCCGTAAGTCAGTTTGATCCCGGGTCAAACGGCAGGCAGTGAACCTGGTCACCCGCGCTAAGCTCCGAAACGCCTTCGGGCACCATCAGCCAGGCATTGCTTTCGGCGAAGGGTGCTGTTTGGAAGGACTGCTGCCGCTTGTTGGGTATTGCGATCATAAGGCCACTGTCGCTCAGGCGCATGCGTCCCATCAGGAACACTGTTTTCGATGCGTCGACCTGGACATCCCGTGTCAATCGGGCAACCCGCATGGGCTCAGGGGTCTGTCCTGAGAGGTGCCTTACAAAGGGGTAGACAAAGGCTCTGAGCGCCAAAGCCGTTGAAATAGGGTTTCCGGGAAGCCCAAAGAAGAAACTTCCCCCAGGCAGCCGGGCAAAGAGAACGGGCTTTGCAGGTTTGATGCGGGCTTTGTGGAAAATGATTGTTGCGCCCATGTCTGTCAGGACAGGTTTGACAAAATCATACTGGCCCGCTGATACGCCGCCTGTGGACAGGATAATTCTTGGCTTGCCCTCAATGGCCGTGTCGAGCGCGGCAGCAAAATCTTGCGGGGTGTCTCGTACGGTGGCGGTGTGTTGCAGGTCGAAGCCCAACTCCCGCGCAGTTGCCGCGGCGTACAGACCGGTGGCGTTATAGATCTGGCCGGGTTTTAACGTCTGGCTCAGGTCATCGACAAGTTCCTGCCCGGTGGAAATCCAGGCGGCAGTCGGCCTTTGGATGACCCGAACCTTGCCAAGCCCCAAGGCCGACAACAGCGGCAGGTGCTGGCTGGCAAGCAAGGTCCCGGCCTTCAGTATGGTTTTGCCCTGGGCAACGTCCTGGCCGATATGCCTGACATGTTGATCCGCCTGGTAGGGTGCATGGAAGGTCAGCACATCTGTTTCCCAACTTGCCGCCTCGACCGGCAGGACTGTGTCTGCGCCCAGCGGTAGGGGAGCGCCCGTCATGATTTTCACGGCTTGCCGCCCCTTCAGCTGTGCAAGTCCGGCATTGTCTCCGGCGATGCTGGCCCCGACGACTGGCAGTCTGACCGGAGAATCTATCGTGGCGTCTTTTACAAGGTCGGAGTTGAAGGCAAATCCGTCCATGGCGCTGTTGTTGAACGAGGGCAGGGAGAGGGGGGCTTTGAGGTCATCGGCCAATGTTTGTCCGATCGCTTCAGAGAGCTCTACCTCAGTTGCCTCCAAATGGGTGGCTTCGCGGTGAAGGTCTTCAAGACAGTCAACATAGTGCCTGAGGCCTGGGCCCGAGCAGCAGTCATGAGCAGGATCAAACATAGCCAAAGTCTCCTGAAACACGCATCAGGTCATCCCCCGATACTGGAAAGATTTGAGGTCTGTCCGGTCAGGCCAGCCGCAAGCTGATGGCCGTCGACCTTCTGGCCGACGGCCTTGATTAGCCTGGCTTTCAGCTCTTCGACCTGATCATCGGACTGTAGTAGGGCGCGCATGGGAACACCGAATTCACCAAATAGGCATAGATGGAGCTTACCCATGCTGGAGAAGCGAAGTCGGTTGCAGCTTTTGCAGAAATCCTTGGAGTAGGGCGCGATCAGGCCGATGCTGCCCCGATAGTCCGGGTGGACATATTCATTGGCCGGCCCTGCGTCCACCGCCTTGAGTTTCTTGGTCCAGCCTTCGCGCTCCAGCTTCTCGGCAATCACGGTGGCGGGAATATGGTGTCGCTGGAAGTAGGCCGGGTGGTCGCCTGTTTCCATCAGCTCAATGAAGCGCACGGACAGGGGCCGATCTTTCGCGAGCCGTAGGTAAGCGTCCAACTCATGGTCGTTGATCCCCTTCAGGTACACAGCGTTCAGCTTGACGCTGTCGAAACCGGCGTCGAAGGCGGCATCGATACCGCGCAATACTTCATCGCAGCGGTCATGCCCCGTGACCTTCAGGAAGGTCGCTGGGTCAAGGCTATCCAGGCTGACGTTGATTGCGCTGATGCCGGCATCAAAGAAGGCCTTCGCGCGGTGCTCAAGCCGGTAGCCGTTTGTTGTGAGGGCAAGTTTCTCTAAGCCGTGAAGGGCCCCGATTGTCTCTGCGATTTCAAGGAAGTCCTTACGCACGGTAGGCTCGCCGCCGGTGAGGCGGATTTTGCGGAGGCCGAGTTCAGTAAAGGCTGTGGCTGCACGCCTGAGCTCATCCACGGTCAGGGGCTGTGGCCCAGCGCATTTCCTGTAGCCGTCAGGCAGGCAATAGCTGCATTTGAAATTGCAGGCCTCGGTTACCGAAAGCCGCAGGTATTTGAAGGTACGGCCGAATCCATCACTTAAGCGCACAAGCTGGCTCCTTTCTAATCGCGAGAGGCCAGACGGTTTCCCGCGCAGACCCGGCAGCATTGGCTGCGGCCAAAGGCTCGTATGACATGGGTCACTTAGAGCCAGAGGCTTCGGAGTTGGGCACTCTTTAAGAAAGGGATATCCTGAACGGCGATGGGCGTGTTTGATTCAGATCAAGAGTCTGTCTGATAGGCCATTTCACTAAGTTCCGGGCGCGGGCAGTCGTCCGTTTGTGAACGGCCGCATTGGCCTGCAAGCTCCACGTCGCAGAAGTCGCACAGGGAGTCTGCATCGGGCATGACAACATGGTCTGTCGCCACCCTGAAACCTTCTTCCTTGAACTTCTTGAGTGTGCGGGAAAATGTTTCCGGGCGCATATCAAGATAGGATGCGATGATGGATTTCTCGTACGGCAGCAGGATGGTGCCGTCGGAAGACTTTTGATTGAGTGCAAGCCTGAGCAGGAACCAGCCAACGCGCTCCTGCGCGCTTTTCAGGCGTGACAGTTCCAGCTGTTGCACCAGACGCTGGGACCTGAGCGACACGGTATTCAGCATATTGACCGCAAGCTGCGGGCTTGAATGGATGCGCTGGCGGATCACTGGCGCTGGAATCGACAGCAGTGTTGCGCGCTCCACCACCTGGGCATTCACAGGCGTGGGCATATTGAGGAACACGGCTGATTCCAGGAGCGTTTCGCCCGCACCCAGCATTTGCAGGATGGCCTCTTCGCCGGTCTCCAGGCCGTTATAGGCTTTCACCCAGCCCTCCAGGATGACATACATCCGGGCAGCCGGTTCGTCGCGCAGGAACAGAAGCTTGTCTTTTTCATATTCGCGTATTTGCGAAAGCGACAGCAGTTCGTCCAGGTCTCCGTCGGCAAGGGCTGCCAGCATTGGCAGGGACTTCAGGAACGGCCGGTATTGCGCCATTTTCCCAGACGTCACATCATTGGCGTTTCCGGTTGCTTCGGCTTTCAATGCGCCCTCAAGCCCGTTCACCAGCGTGATCTCAGCCTTCCTGAGGCCGTCGATCATGCGGGTCAGCAGCTCAAACCAGGTTTCGCCTGAATATTGCTCAATCTCGCCGGGAGGGGCGCCTTCCTCCAACAGGTCGTTGATCTTGCCGAGCGCCCGCAGGTCCGTGTCCTGCACTGCTTCCTGAAGCACAGTAATCTGGCTGGGGGATGCGAGTGCCTTGAAGGTGTCGAAATAGGTGCGCTGTTCGGCGATCAGGGCCACAAAGCGGTCGCAGAATTCCTGATTGCGGAACGAGAAAGTATAGAATCCACGCGCCCCCAGCGCACGCTCCATCCCCACACGCTCCTTCCACTGCAGGAAGTTGGAATAGGCGGACACCAGCGCTGAATTATGGCGCGGTTCACGTTGCGCCAGTTCGATCATGGCGTCGATGGTGGGGACCGTGAATTTGAAGGTATAGTTGTTGAGTGCCTGCGTATAACGCACCTTCATCAGGCGAATCTGGTCCCTGACCTCGGTCAATTCCTCGAATTTCCGGAGCAGGAACGCCAGGCGTGCCTCAAAGCTTTGAGGCAAGGCGTCCTTGACGTCCGTTCGCCCGCAAAAGGTGCGCAGGTCGTTGATAGCCTTGTCGACGGCCTTGTTCTGTTCATCGTACCGGCGGGCAAAAATCTTGCCGAGGCTGTCAAGAAGCAGGCCAGCACAGCCGCGTTCGCGCTGGATTTGATGCACCACGTCCCCAAGCTTATGCAGCAGGTCCTGAACCAGTCGGGTATTTTGAACGGGTGTATTCATCGAATCTCCTTGGCCCGTCATTGGGCCATGCGACGGAATATCGCATTTTGGATGTTGCATTCAAGTTAATGCGACCAAAAAGCGCATATTTTCACGACTTTTCCCAAATATTCGTGCCCGAAAACCTGCCGCTTTAAAGCCCAAAACCCGGAAAATTCAGTCGCTTGACATGGATCAAACACGGCTTCCCTCCGAGCCCCCATAGTAGCGACAACCAAAAGGGCAACAATTGTGTCAGGAGGGAATCGTGACAGACACCCTGGTAACTCAAGGTCAAAGAACCCACGCGCTGAGCGCTAGTACACTCGCGTTCACTGTGTGTTTCGCAGTATGGACGATCTTCTCGATCATCGGGATCAAGATCAAGGCGCAGCTGGGGCTGACGGACACCCAGTTCGGTATCCTGGTGGCAACACCAGTGCTGACAGGCTCGCTGAGCCGCCTGTTCCTTGGTATCTGGACCGACCAATATGGCGGCCGGATCGTGTACACCATCCAGATGCTGGCGACAGCCGTCGCAGCCTACCTGCTGACAATGGTAACCACCTACGAGATGTTCCTGGTGGCGGCCCTGGGTGTCGGCCTTGCTGGCGGTAGCTTCGCTGTTGGCGTGGCCTATGTGTCCCGCTGGTACCCGAAAGACCAACAGGGCACGGCCCTTGGTATCTTTGGCATGGGTAACGTGGGCGCAGCCATTACCAACTTCGGTGCGCCGATGCTGCTGGTGGCTGTGGGCGGTGCCTGGCAGGGTGTTGCGCAGGTTTATGCTGTTGTCATGGCTATTACAGCCGTGCTGTTCTTCCTGTTCACGAAAGACGACCCGGTTCACGCCGCCAACAAAGCCAGCGGCCACAAGCACCCCAGCTTCCTCCAGCAGCTTGAGCCGCTGAAGAACCTTCAGGTATGGCGCTTCTCGCTCTATTACTTCTTCGTGTTCGGTGCCTATGTGGCGCTGGCGCTGTGGCTGCCACGCTACTATGTCGGCGCCTACGGCCTTGAGCTTGGCACCGCCGGTATCCTGGCTGCAAGCTACGCGCTTCCTGGGTCTATCTTCCGGGCGCTCGGCGGCTGGCTGTCGGACAAGGTTGGTGCGCGGACGGTTATGTACTGGACCTTCATCGCAAGTGTGATCTGCACCTTCATCATGTCCTACCCGGCCACTGATTATACGGTTGCGGGCATCACTGGGCCGATCACTTTCAATGTCACCATTCCGCTGGAACTGTTTGTGGCGCTGACCATCGTCCTGGGCTTCTTCATGTCCCTTGGTAAGGCCGCTGTCTACAAGCACATCCCGGTCTACTACCCGGACCATGTTGGGTCCGTGGGCGGCATGGTGGGTCTGATCGGTGGCCTTGGCGGCTTCGTGCTTCCCATCACCTTCGGCTTCATGAACGACGTAATCGGCGTCTGGACCAGTTGCTTCATGCTTCTGACTGTCCTCATCGCTGTGGCGCTGACCTGGATGCACTTCGCGATCCAGCGGCTCGAGAAGCAACGCATTCCGGAACTGCGTGGTCCACGCAACCTGCCGGAACTCGAAGGCCTCAAAGGCTAACGTCCAAGGATCTGAGAGGCCTCTTGGGGCCTCTCTCCCAACTTACCCGAGGGGTCCGGAGAGGCCTCGTTTAGGAGAGTTCAAATGACTGAACAAGCAACCAAACTGGAAGAGAAGGGCCGCGATCTATACGGCTGGAACCCGGACGATGATGTCCAGTGGGCCGCTGCGGGCAAGAAGATCGCAACGCGCAACCTCTGGATTTCCATTCCATCCCTGCTGTGTGGCTTCGCCGTCTGGCTTTACTGGGGCATCATTACGGTTCAGATGCTGAACCTTGGTTTCCCGTTCGAGCAAAGCCAGCTCTTTACCCTGGCGGCCATCGCGGGCCTTTCCGGCGCGACGCTTCGGATCCCAAGCTCCTTCTTTATCCGCATCGCGGGTGGGCGCTATACACTCTTTTTGACGACAGCGCTCCTGATGATTCCGGCGGCGGGTACAGGCTTCCTCTTGCAGGACCCGAACACGCCGCTGTGGCAGTTCCAGCTGATGGCGCTCCTCTCGGGCTTTGGTGGCGGTAACTTCGCGTCTTCCATGTCCAACATCAGCTTCTTCTATCCCAAGAAGATCCAGGGCTATGCCTTGGGCATGAATGCGGGCCTTGGCAACTTCGGCGTTACCACCATGCAGATTCTGGTGCCGCTGGTGATGACATTCGCCCTGTTCGGCGGTGACAGCATGACGCTCAAGAACACGTCCGGCACGCTGATCGGTAAAATTCCAGCTGGCACGGAAACCTATATCTTCAACGCTGGTTGGGTATGGCTGCTGTTCCTGGTGCCGCTGGCGATTGCCGGTTGGTTCGGCCTCAACAACATCCGTGACGAACATGTATCCCCTGACGCGGGCGCGGCGCTGCCAGCCTTCGGTAAAATCCTGGGCATGCTGGGCATTGGCCTGCTGACAGCCACCTTCGGCCTGTGGCTGATGCTGCCAGCTGAAATCGGTGGATCTGGCCTTAATGTCAATAAATGGATCGTTCTGCCGCTTGTGATCGCGCTCACTGTGTTCGCACTGAAGCTGATCCCCGGCAAGATTCAGACAAACCTCAAGCGCCAGTTCCAGATTTTCGACAACAAACACACCTGGGCCATGACCGTTATCTACACCATGACCTTCGGTAGCTTCATCGGCTATGCCGCGGCCATGGGCCTGGCGATCAAGGTGGTGTTCGGCTTCCAGCACCTGATGGTGGACGGTGTCATGACCCACAATACGGTGAATCCGAACGGCCCATCGGCCCTGATGTTCGCCTGGATGGGTCCCTTCATTGGCGCGCTGATCCGCCCCATCGGTGGCAGCTGGGCTGACAAGATGGGCGGCGCGAAAGTGACGCAGATCGTCAGTGTTGTGATGGTGGCCTGTGCACTGGGCGTGGCTTACTTCATGAAGGCAGCCTACGCGTCTGCAACACCTGAGGAATATTTCTATCCGTTCCTCGTGCTGTTCATCATCCTGTTCGCGGCTACCGGTATCGGTAACGGCTCCACTTTCCGCACCATCGCAGTGGTGTTCAACAAGGAACAGGCTGGCCCTGTGCTTGGCTGGACCTCTGCTGTCGCGGCATACGGCGCCTTCATCATCCCGAAAGTATTCGGCGAAGAAATCAAGGCCACCACACCTGAGTATGCACTCTATGGTTTCGCCATCTTCTACGGCGTCTGCATCCTCATCAACTGGTGGTTCTATCTGCGCCCAGGCGCATACGTGAAAAACCCATAAGTTAACAAGGGCATCCGGAGACAATCCATGAGCAACTTTATCGACAGGCTCTCATACTTCACCAAAACGCCCGAAAAATTCTCGGACGGGCACGGTATCACTACTGACGAAAGCCGGGACTGGGAAAAGGCCTACCGCGGCCGCTGGGCGCACGACAAGGTCGTGCGGTCCACCCACGGGGTGAACTGTACCGGCTCCTGCAGCTGGAAAATCTATGTGAAGAACGGTCTGGTGACCTGGGAAACCCAACAAACGGATTACCCAAAAACCCGGCCTGATCTTCCGAACCACGAACCTCGGGGCTGCGCCCGTGGTGCCAGCTACAGCTGGTATCTCTACAGCGCGGCACGGCTGAAGCACCCTATGGTGCGCGGCCGGCTCCTGGAGCTGTGGCGCAAGGCGAAAGCCAAGCATGGTGATCCTGTGGATGCCTGGCAATCGATTGTCTCCGATCCTAAGAAGACCCAGGAATACAAGCGCGTTCGCGGCCTTGGCGGTTTCGTGCGGGCAACCTGGGAAGAAGCCAATGAGCTGATTGCGGCGGCGAATGTGTTCACTGCCAAAGAACACGGCCCGGACCGTATTATCGGCTTCTCGCCGATCCCGGCTATGTCCATGGTGTCTTACGCAGCTGGCAGCCGCTATCTGTCGCTTATCGGCGGTGTTTGCATGTCCTTCTATGACTGGTACTGCGACCTGCCGCCTTCTTCGCCACAAACCTGGGGCGAACAGACAGACGTGCCTGAAAGCGCGGACTGGTACAACTCAGGCTATATCATTGCCTGGGGATCGAACGTGCCACAAACCCGTACGCCGGATGCCCACTTCTTCACCGAAGTTCGCTACAAGGGCACCAAAACCGTTTCCGTGACGCCGGACTATTCCGAAGTTGCGAAGCTCACGGATATCTGGCTGAACCCACGCCAAGGGACAGACAGCGCCATGGCGATGGCCATGGGGCATGTGATCCTCAAGGAATTCCATGTGGCCGGTAAGTCGGAATATTTCGACGACTATTGCCGCATGTATACCGATATGCCGTTCCTCGTGCGCATGGAGGAGAAGGATGGCCGTCTTGTACCAAGCCGTCTCCTCCGTGCATCCGATTTCGAGGGCGCGCTGGGCGAAAACGAGAATGCTGACTGGAAAGCCGCCATCCTGGACGGCAACACCGGCAATGTGGTTGTGCCAAACGGCACCATCGGTTCGCGCTGGGACAAATCCAAGAAATGGAACCTGGAGCTGAAGAATGTTGCCGACGGCAGCGATGTCTGGCCGAAGGTGACCCTTGTGGGCCGCGAAGATGAAGTCTCCGCCGTTGCTTTCCCATATTTCGGCAACCTGGAGAACGACCAACCGATCTTCCAGCATACCGACCACGAAAGCATACTTGAGCGCAATGTGCCGCTGAAGACCGTTGAAACCAAGGACGGCCCCATCAAGGTTGCGACTGTCTACGACCTGATGGTTGCCAACTATGGTGTCGATCGTGGCCTGGGCGGTGACAATGTTGCCGCGTCTTATGACGATGACATTCCTTACACCCCGGCCTGGCAGGAAAAAATCACTGGCGTGGACCGCGAGCGTGTGATCCAGGTGGCGCGCGAGTTTGCGACCAACGCCGACCAGACGCGCGGTCGTTCGATGGTGATCCTGGGGGCCGCCGTGAACCACTGGTATCATATGGATATGATCTACCGGGGTATCATGAACCTCCTGATCATGTGTGGCTGTGTGGGCAAATCCGGCGGTGGCTGGGCCCACTATGTAGGGCAGGAAAAGCTGCGCCCGCAAACCGGCTGGCAGCCGCTGGCGTTCGGTCTGGACTGGGCACGCCCACCCCGGCACATGAACTCCACCAGCTTCTTCTATAACCACTCCAACCAGTGGCGATATGAGAAGCTCGGCGTTGATGAGATCCTCTCCCCGCTCGCCGACAAGAAGAAGTGGGAAGACCACAGTCTCATTGACTGTAACGTCCGGTCTGAGCGCATGGGCTGGTTGCCGTCGGCGCCGCAGCTGGGTGCAAACCCGCTGAAGGTTGCCAAGGCTGCTGAAGAAGCTGGCATGAAGTCTGCCGACTATGTTGTCGACCAGCTGAAGTCCGGCAAGCTCGAATTCGCGTGCGAAGACCCGGACAATCCGAAAAACTTCCCGCGCAACATGTTCATCTGGCGCTCGAACATCCTTGGGTCTTCGGGCAAGGGCCACGAATATATGCTGAAGCACCTTCTGGGTACCCAGCATGGCCTCTTGGGCAAGGACCTGGGCGAGCTGGGCGGCAAGAAACCAAGCGAGGTCGTCTGGCACGAAGAAGCGCCAGAGGGCAAACTTGACCTGGTGGTCACGCTTGATTTCCGCATGTCCACCACATGTGTCTATTCCGATGTCGTGCTGCCTTCTGCCACCTGGTATGAGAAGAACGACCTCAATACATCAGACATGCACCCCTTCATCCACCCGCTGACCCGTGCCGTTGATCCGGCCTGGGAAAGCCGGTCTGACTGGGACATCTACCGCGGTCTGGCCGAGAAATTCTCGGAGATCTGCGTTGGCCACCTGGGTGTTGAGAAGGACATCGTTACCCTGCCGATCCTGCACGACACCCCGGGCGAGCTGGCGCAGCCGCTGGGCGTGACAGACTGGAAGAAGGGCGAATGCGACCCAATTCCGGGCAAGACCATGCCTGCGCTGATTGAGGTGGAGCGGGATTACCCGAACACCTACAAGCGTTTCACGGCCCTTGGTCCGCTGATGGCGAATGTTGGCAATGGCGGTAAGGGTATCAATTGGAAAACCGAAGAGGAGGTCGAGCTTCTTGGCCGCCTGAACGGTGTCCATGACGAACCCGGTGCCAATGAAGGCATGCCGAAGATTGTGTCCGACGTGGACGCAACTGAAGTGGTGCTCTCCCTCGCGCCAGAGACCAACGGCCATGTGGCTGTGAAGTCCTGGGCTGCGCTCGGCGAGATTACAGGGCGCGAACACACGCACCTGGCCAAGCCGAAGGAAGAGGAAAAAATCCGCTTCCACGACATCAAGCAGCAGCCGCGCAAGATCATCTCGTCGCCGACATGGTCGGGCCTTGAGGACGAGCATGTCAGCTATAACGCCGGCTACACCAACGTGCATGAGCTGATCCCGTGGCGCACGCTCACCGGTCGCCAGCAGTTCTAC
The DNA here is from genome assembly GCF_001550055.1 of Kordiimonas lacus. Classification (GTDB taxonomy): domain Bacteria; phylum Pseudomonadota; class Alphaproteobacteria; order Sphingomonadales; family Kordiimonadaceae; genus Kordiimonas; species Kordiimonas lacus. The sequence continues at coordinate 305,716 of NZ_LRUA01000003.1, read as the reverse complement.
CAGGATCACGAATGGATGCGTGATTTTGGCGAGGGCTTCTGTGTCTACAAACCTCCGGTCAACACCAAAACGGTTGAGCCGGTGAAGGACAAGTTCGCCCGCGGCCACAAGCAGGTGGCGCTGAACTGGATCACCCCGCACCAGAAATGGGGCATCCACTCCACCTACAGCGACAACCTGCTGATGTTGACGCTGAACCGGGGCGGGCCAGTGGTCTGGTTGTCGGAAATCGACGCGAAGAAGATCGATGTCGAGGATAACGACTGGATCGAGCTCTATAACACCAACGGCGCCATCATGGCGCGGGCGGTCGTATCCCAGCGTGTGCCGGAAGGCATGACCATGATGTACCACGCCCAGGAGAAGATGATTAACACACCTGTCTCCAACACCACGGGCGGTCGGGGCGGCATCCACAACTCGGTAACCCGGGCGGTGGTCAAGCCAACCCACATGATCGGCGGCTACGCGCAACTGGCTTACGGGTTCAACTATTACGGCACAGTCGGCTCCAACCGCGACGAATTCGTGGTGGTGCGCCGTGTCGACAACATTGACTGGGGCATGGAAGAAGCTTCCTCCCAGGCCGCCGAGTAGGAGATAAGCTCATGAAAATACGTGCACAAATCGGCATGGTCCTCAATCTGGACAAATGCATTGGCTGCCACACCTGCTCGGTCACCTGTAAGAACGTGTGGACCAGCCGGGAAGGTGTGGAATATGCCTGGTTCAACAATGTTGAGACCAAGCCGGGCGTGGGCTACCCCCGTGAATGGGAAAACCAGGACCGCTGGAACGGCGGCTGGGAAAGGAAGACCAACGGCAAGATCCAGCCGAAGATCGGTGGCAAGTTCCGGGTGCTGGCGAACATTTTCGCCAACCCCGACCTGCCGGAGATCGACGACTATTACGAGCCGTTCACCTTCGACTATGCCCATCTGCAGAATGCGCCGGAATCCAAAACCGTGCCAACTGCGCGGGCGCATTCCGTGATCACCGGCCAGACGATGGAAAAGCCAGAATGGGGCCCCAACTGGGAAGAAATCCTGGGTGGCGAGTTCGAGAAGCGGTCGAAGGACTATAACTTCAAGGACGTCGAGAAGGACATTTACGGCCAGTTCGAAAATACCTTCATGATGTATCTGCCGCGGCTGTGCGAACACTGCCTGAACCCTACGTGCGCTGCATCCTGCCCATCAGGCGCGATCTACAAGCGTGAGGAAGACGGCATCGTTCTGATCGACCAGGACAAATGCCGTGGCTGGCGCATGTGCGTGTCTGGCTGCCCTTACAAGAAGATCTACTTCAACTGGCAGTCCGGCAAATCGGAAAAATGCACCTTCTGCTTCCCGCGCATCGAGAACGGCGAGCCGACAGTGTGTTCAGAAACCTGCGTGGGCCGCATCCGCTATCTGGGTGTGTTGCTCTATGACGCGGACCGGATTGAAGAAGCGGCCTCCACGCCGGATGAGGAGGACCTCTATGAGGCCCAGACCGACATCTTCCTGGACCCGCACGACCCGGCTGTGATCGAACAGGCGCGCAAGGACGGTATCCCGGACAGCTGGCTCGAGGCTGCCAAGAACTCGCCTGTCTATAAAATGGCGATGGACTGGAAAGTGGCCTTCCCGCTGCACCCTGAATACCGCACGCTGCCAATGGTCTGGTACATCCCACCACTGTCACCGATCCAAAGCGCGTATGCGGAAGGCAAGATTGCCGGCGACGACATCATGCCTGACGTGAAAAGCCTGCGGATTCCGGTGAAATACCTGGCCAATATGCTGACAGGCGGCAAGGAAGAGCCGGTTGTCCATGCGCTTGAGCGCATGATGGCCATGCGCAGCTACATGCGCTCCAAAACCGTGGGCGGCGAAGGCAATGTGGACGTGCTGGACCGCGTGGGTCTGGACGAACGCACCGTGGCCGACATGTACAAGATCATGGCGCTGGCGGACTATGACGACCGCTTCGTTATCCCGACCAACCACCGTGAATATGCCGGCAAAACGCCGTTCGATAATGAAATCGCGTTTGAAAGCCGGTCGGCTTGTGGCTTCAGCTTCGGCAACGGCTGCAGTGGCGGCAGTGCCCGCTCTGGCGGCATGTTTGGCGGCAAAACCCACAAAAACACCATGTCCGGCAACGTAAGGAGAGGCTGATGCGTACCTTCAAGATCATGGGCATGCTGCTTGCCTATCCAACAGAAGACCTGCAGCAACATATGGATGAGCTGAAGGCCGTTATCACGGAAGAGAAGCTCATCCCGCAGAAAATCATGAAGCCGCTTCTTGGCTTCATGGACGATCTGGCGCGTCGGAACCTGATGCGTGTGCAGGAAGACTATGTGGCCAACTTTGACCGGTCGCGCGCACATTCGCTTTACCTGTTTGAGCATGTGCACGGCGAAAGCCGTGACCGCGGCCAGGCCATGGTGGACCTGCTGGACCTTTATAAAAGCCATGGGTTCGAGCTCGCGGCCCGCGAGCTGCCGGATTACCTGCCGCTGTTCCTTGAGTTCCTGGCGATCCTGCCGTTTGAGCAGGCCAAGGAGCTTCTGGGTGAAACCGTCCATATCCTGGGGGCCGTGGGTGCCAAGCTGAAGGCCAAGAAACTGGGCTACCAGCATGTGTACCGCGCGCTGGAGGCACTCTCGGACGCCAAGGCTGACGAAAAGTTCGTCGAGCAGGCGCTCCTGGACGCCGAACAGGAAGACACGAGCCTGGAGGCGCTTGACAAGGAGTGGGAGGAAACTCCCGCCTTCGACGGCGACGCATCCTGCGCTGTGTGTCCATCCGCAACCCGCCATCAGGGCACGGCAGGCGCCGCGCCCACCGTTCAGTGATAGGAGGCAAGAATGTCAGCTTATCTCAATGACTTCTTCTTCGGGATCTACCCCTACCTTGCCATCGTCATCATGGTGATGGGCTCGATCCTTCGCTACGACCAGGACCCATACAGCTGGAAAGCGGGTTCAAGCCAGCTTCTGCGCTCGAAGGGCATGCGGGCGGGCAGCAACATGTTTCATGTGGGCATCATTCTGCTGTTCTTCGGCCACCTTGTAGGGCTGTTGACGCCTGAAAGCGTGTATCACCTGGTGATGACGGCTGCGGCCAAGCAGAAAATGGCAATGATCGCCGGTGGCATCTTCGGCACCATCTGCTTTATCGGCATGACCATCCTTCTGGTGCGGCGTCTGACAGACCCACGTATCCGGGCCACCAGCAAACCGGCGGATATCATGATCCTTCTGGTGCTGTATGTGCAGCTGATCCTCGGGCTTGCCACCATCCCGGCTTCTGCCCAGCATCCGGACGGCAGCTCCATGATTGCGCTGGCCAACTGGGCCCAGCATATCGTGACCTTCCGCGGCGGAGCTGCAGACTTCGTGCTGCATGAACCACTGGTGTTCAAGCTGCACATCGTTCTTGGGCTCACGATCTTCGTGCTGTTCCCTTTCACCCGGCTCGTGCATGTGCTGTCCGCGCCGATCAAATATATCTTCCGGTCTGGCTATCAGATCGTACGCAAGAGGGCCTGAACCATGCCTATCTTTGTGAACAAGACCGAAATCTCGGACGACGATGTGTTCAAGGAAATGCAGTTTCATCCTGCGCCAAACAGGGAGGCCGCCCGTGACGAGGCGGCCAAGGCCCTCCTTGTTCGTGAACTGTTGCGCCAGGAAGCCATTGAAAAAGGCTTCCTGGAGGAAGATGCGACCGAAGAGGCCTTCGATGCCGGGATCATGAAGCTGATCCAGGCCGAAGTAACGGCGCCAGAAGCCACGCCAGATGTGTGCCGCCATTATTACGACCAGAATATTGAGCGGTTCAGCGCGGGCGAGGGCGCCAAGATGCCTCTGCCCTTCGGCGAGGTTGAGGCCCGTATCCGCGACTATCTTCACACCAGGAGCATTCGCCATGGAATTCAGTCTTACATATTGGACCTCGCTGGAAGGGCAAAGATTGCGGGGTTTGATCTCGCGGCTGCGCTCTAGGCTTTCAGCATTCAGGCTTCACACCGCATAGCGGGAATACACAGGTGCATTGATGGACTCCTACGAAGAACTGCTCGAAGGCTATAAAATCTTCCGCGCCGAATATTTGGAAAAGAAATACGAGGCCTACCGCACGTGGGCCTCGAAAGGGCAGGCGCCCAAGGTTCTGATCATCGGCTGCAGCGACAGTCGGGTGAACCCCGCCATTCTGACCCACGCCGGCCTTGGCGAGATTTTCGTGGTCAATAATGTGGCCAATATCGTACCGCCATATGAAAAAGGCGAAAGCCACCACAAGTCCCTGGGTGCTGCTATTCAGTATGCGGTCAACCACATCAAGGTCGAACATATCATCGTGATGGGGCATTCGGGCTGTGGCGGCATCGCCGCCCTGATGGCCGAAAAACCGGAAGACCGGTTCGACACAGGCGAAGATGACTATATCGCAGACTGGGTAGGCATTCTGGCGCCCGCACGAGAGGCGGTTCTGGAAAATTGTGATCCGGAAGGCGACCATGAAGAATGCCTGCGGCTTGCGGAAATGGAGGGGGCGCTTGTCTCCATCCAGAACCTCGCCGGATACCCCTGGGTGCGCCAGGCGGTTCAGGACAAAACCCTCACGCTTCACGCCTGGTATTTCCATGTGGACAGTGGCGAGCTCCTCTCGTACCGACCGGAAGAAGGCCGCTTTCGCCGACTGTGTCGCTAGCGCAACACCAGGGTGCGACATTTTGTCAAATTCTCCAATTTTTTCATCTACTTGATCTGGATCAGGTAATGACATCACTGATGCAGCTAAAACACACTCATTGAAGGGTTTTTAAGGAGTCGAACCATGAAAAAGAGCCCCCTATTGATTGCTGTTAGCTCATTTGCAATTGCTGCATCCGGCGCCGCAGCCGCCGAAGACACCGGTAACTTCCTGCAGGATGGCGACGCGGGGCTCGATCTCCGCTACAGGCTTGAACTTGTGGATCAGGACGGTTTTTCCAAGAAGGCCACAGCATCGACGCTGCTGACCAAAATCTGGTACCGCACAGGTGATCTGCATGGTTTCAGTGCTTATATTGAAGGCACCAATACCACGCACGTTGGGCAGGACACTTTCAACGATACGGTGAACGGCAATATCACCCGCCCGGTGGTGGCTGACCCGGACACCACAGAGCTGAACCAAGCCTATATTCAGTATAAAAACGAATATGTGACCCTCAAGGGTGGTCGCCAGGGCATCAACCTCGGCAACCAGCGTTTTGTCGGCACTGTGGGCTTCCGCCAGAATGACCAGACATACGATGCGGTGGCCGCAATCGCGACGCCAGCGAAGGACCTGACGGCCGTTTATGGCTATGTCTGGAATGTGAACCGCATTTTTGGTGAGGACCACCCACTTGGTGACTTGGACACCAACACCCATGTGTTCAACCTGGGCTACAAAGGCTTCGAATTCGCCAACATCACGGCATACGCTTACCTGATCGACCTGAATGACGCGCCGGTTTTGGGGCTGTCCTCAAGCACATTCGGTGTGCGCCTTGACGGCAAGCAGACAGTGTCTGACGGCCTTAAGGTCGGGTATGAGCTCGAGTATGCGTCGCAGTCTGACTATAAAGACAATCCGAATGATTTTTCGGCTGATTATTGGCGCGGCAGCCTGTCTGCGACTGCGGGCAGCGTGACAGGCCAGGTGGGCTACGAGCTGCTGGGCAGCGACAATGGCGTGGCGTTCCAGACCCCGCTTGCAACGCTCCATGCCTTTAATGGCTGGGCCGATAAGTTCCTGGGCACACCTGCGAACGGCCTTGAGGACGTGTTTGTGTCTGTGGCCTATAAGGTGCCGGGTGATGGCGCCTTCGGAGGCACGCTTTTCAAGGCGGTGTATCACGACTTTTCAAGCGATACCGGCGGGATTTCCTACGGCAGTGAAATTGACTTCCTTGTATCCAAGAAGATCAACAAATATCTGACGGCCAGCGTGAAAGCGGCTTTCTATAACGCAGATTCCTTCTCGGCTGACACCGACAAGATCTGGTTCACGCTGCAGGCGAAATTCTAAGCCTGCAACTGCCGGCTCGGAAAATCAAAGTGCCGGGTGCGACAATAAGCGCCCGGCATTTTTTATAACTTTACGCTATGATATTGCAAATCAGTTGCAGGAGTTTATCCATGTCCGCAAAACGGTATCAAGGCCCCGCCTTTCTCAGTTTCGGTTTTCGTCCCTTCTTTCTGTTGGGCGGATTGGCCGCAGCCTTCCTGGTGCCCGCCTGGCTTTACCTTTTCACCCACGGGGGTGACCTGCCGGGCGGGATGGACCCAATGCGCTGGCATATCCATGAAATGCTGTTCGGCTATCTGGCGGCGGTGATCACTGGCTTTCTGCTGACGGCCATCCCCAACTGGACAGGGCGGCTGCCCATTTCCGGCATGCCGCTTCTGATGCTCACACTGGCGTGGATGCTGGGGCGGCTGGCCATGCTGGTGCCGGTACAGCCGGTAACAGCCGCCACGGTGGACAGCGTTTTCCTGCTCGCGGTGGCCGCGATTGTCAGCCGCGAGGTGATCGCGGGCAAGAACTGGCGCAACGCTCCGGTTTGCCTGATCATCAGCCTGCTGGCGGCCAGCAATATTGCCTTCCATATTGAAACGCTTGGGCTGTTTTCCGGCGACTATGCCGTGCGGGCCGCCCTTGCGCTGATTGTGCTTCTGAATGCGCTGATTGGTGGCCGCATTGTGCCCAGCTTCACGACAAACTGGCTGATCAAGTCGGGCAAGGCCACGCGTCCCATTCCATTTGGCCAGTTTGACAAGATTCTCCTGCTGGCCACCGCCGCGGCGCTTGCCTTGTGGGTTGTAGGGCCGCAAAGCATGGTGGCGGGTGGCCTTCTTGTGCTGGTGGGCGCTGGCCATCTGGTGCGGCTTGCGCGCTGGAAGGGCTGGGCCACGATCACTAGCGCCATTGTGCTGGTGCTCCATGCAGCCTACCTGTGGATACCAATCGGGCTGGCGCTTCTCGGGCTGGACGTGCTTCTGCCGTATGCCGGCATCACCCCCAGCGCTGGTATTCACGCCCTGACAGCGGGCCTGATGGGGCTGATGCCGCTTGCTGTCATGTCCCGCGCCACGCTGGGGCACACAGGCCGCGAACTTGCGGCGGGGGGCTTCGGCGCAGCCATGTATCTGGCCATCTTTCTTTCAGCGGCCCTGCGGGTGTCTGCACCCCTGGCGCCCGATGCCTATAGCATGCTGCTGTCGGTCTCCGGCCTTTTGTGGGCCGCGGGTTTCCTGATGTTCGTGCTGCGGTATGGCATGATGTTGGTCAGGCCGCGGAAGCAGGCGGCCTGATTTCCCTTGCGGGCGGGGCGGGCTAAGCCACGAAACTGAGGCCCGCTTCGCCGTGGAAGAAACCGTTCGAAAGCGGCACGTCCGGCAGTAGATGTTGAAGCTTTTGGGCGGCCTCTTGCCCGCTTGTTTTGCCCCCTGCGCAGTCACGGAACAGGGCAGCTACCTGCACCATATCGGTGGTATGGGGTGTCAGCCGGAAATTTTTGATGCCCATTGCCTTCAGGGTCTCAAGCTCGTGCGTCAGGCACAGGTAGGCGTGCGACAGGGTCTGCAGGCCGTTTATGGCCAGGAACGGTTGGTCGTCCAGCGTTTCAACCGCCAGGCCGTCGGGGTCTTTGTCGCAGACATATTGGCAGCCGCTTTTGGCCAGGCCATGATGCCGGGCGTGGAAACAGCGGGCCGAAATCGCCAGTGGCGCGCGGCCAAACACCTGCACCTCCAGCTCAGCTTCGGCCGCTTTGGCCAGGGCCTCTAGGCTGGCTTTCGGCAGTTCCGGGTTCAACGAAATCCGCTTGGCGCCTTCCTTTTCAAAATATTTGAGCGTGCCCTCGTTATAGACATTGACCGAAGGCCCCAGCGCGTGCGGCGTGCCCGCCAGCGCTGCGCAGGCAGACAGGTCGTTGGCCTCGATCATGTTGGTGCCAGCGAAGGCCATGATGTCATCCAGGGCGGCCTGATCTTTCGTGTCCATCACCAGTTGCAGACTTGAAAGGATCACCCGCTTGCCGCCGCGCTCCAGCCGGTCGATGATATCGCCATAGTGCGGCAGGTGAAACGGGCGGCGCTTGGCACACACGGCTTCTCCGAAATAGACGATATCCAGGTCTGCTTCGTCGGCGACGCGGAAATAGAAGTCGCGCATGTCGTCGGCTGTCCAGTTGAACAGCAGGGGGCCCATTGACAAGGTTGGGGCGGTTGTTGTCTGTGTCATAGCCATTTCTTCCCATATGCGCCTGTGGTGTTGCGGTTACCTTCCGTCAGATGGCTGACACCAGCCGCTGTGCCGGGCGTGCCGTCAATCGCGGCCCGGAAGGCAGTAACCACATCGCGAACGTATGCCTTGCTGCGCTGTCTGCCTTCGATCTTCAATGCGGTCACGCCCGCGGCCTCCAGGTCCGGCAGGATCGGGGTGATATCAAGGCTCGTCGGTTCCTCGAACAGGTAGCGCGCGTCATCGCCGGTCTTGAAGCGGCCCTTGCACAAGGTGGGGTAACCGGCGTTTTCATCATCCGCGAAGCGGTTGATGGTGAAGCCGCCCAGCTTGCTCGTCAGCCCTTCTTCTGTTCGCTCATAGGCCACATGGCTGGCTGGCGAGCAGACACCGTTCTGGTTCGGTGACTTGCCGGTGATATAGGACGAAAGCGTGCAGCGGCCCTCGGCCATCGGGCACATGCCGCCAAAGGCAAACACTTCCGTCTCCACATTGATGTCCGCGTTCAGTCGTCCGATCTCAGGCACGGTCAGGACACGCGGCAGCACCACGCGTTTGATGTCGAACCGGTCCTGGTAATAATTGATCGCAGTGGGGTTGGATGCCGACGCCTGCACGGACAGATGCAGCCTGAGGTCTGGGAAATTGGCGCAGGCATAGTCCAGGAGGCCGATGTCAGCCAGGATCAGCGCGTCCACCCCAAGCTCGGACGCGGACCGGATCGCGGCATGCCACGGCGCCGGGTCGCCCGCGCGGGCATAGGTGTTCACCGCCAGGAATATCTGCGACCCACGCGCATGGGCATAGGCAAGGGCCTCTCCAAGTTCATCGCGCGAGAAATTCAGCCCCGGGAAATTGCGGGCGTTGGTTTCATCCCGGAAGCCCATATAGACCGCGTCGGCCCCCGCATCCACGGCTACCCGAAGCGCGGCGGGTGTGCCGGCGGGGCATATCAGTTCAAGTTTTGTCATGAGGGGTGTCCGGATTGCCAGTTTTGGTCTCTATGGTGGGGCCCTTCGAGTGCCCTTTTTGCGTGCGATAGGGCAGTGCCAAGGGGGCCTGCCGCCGCCAGAATTTCGCGCTGCAGGCTGAAATCCGCGCTGTCCAGCGCGTTCCTCAGGGTCAGCAGGGCTTCTGTGTCGCCGCTGATCGTCAGGTCACGGGTGAAGAAAAGGGCATCACCGTCCATTTCCCCCTCAATCAGCGCAACAAGCAGGGGCAGAGCCCCTTCAATGCCAACATCGCTGGGGGTGGCCTGTCGAACGATTTTCACCGCCACTGCATGGTGGTGCACCGATAGCAGAAGGGTCACCCCAAGGTCGGTGATCTTGATCAAGAATTTCTTGCCTGCTATCGGCCGCAGGCGGTCGAGAATAGCCCCATGCCTGCGTGACATGCGCTTGGCCAGCACAGACAAGGCCAGGTTGGCTGGGGCGAGAGGCAGGAGACGGATCGATCTTGCAGCAATCGGTGCTGCCTTCCGGTAGAGATCTATATGCATGTCTGATTCCACTGTTGTGTTGCATGCACATTAGAGGGCTGAGCCACGAGGGACTTGATGCAAATCAAACTGACCTGAATTGAACCGATTTGGGCAGGCACGAAATGCGGAAGGGCTCGGGCATTTGTCCGTTCCCAAAATCTTGGCCAGTATTTGATGGGGGCAGGAGAGGCACAGTACCAGGCCTCTTCAGGGGAGAACCACCGGGCGCACCCGGTGGTTCCTGTTTCCTTGAGCGGTTGCTCCGCTTTGCGGCCTGCGCTTTAGTCGAGCGGTGGAAGCATATCCGCACCGCGAACCCACGGTGCACCAGCGTCCAGCATGGCCTTCTCAAATGCCGGGATTGTGGTCTCGGTCAGCGCGATAAGGCGCTGGCGGACACCCGCGAAAGCATCCAGGGCGTAGCCGAGCTGTTCATGGCTTTGAGGCGTTGGGCCATAATAGCTGCCTGCGCTTCCTTTGGCGAAAGACACCCGGCTGCTGATTGTCGCCGGTTCCGCACCCTTCTGGTCATCGGCCTTCTTGCCATTGATGGCTTCATCAAGGCTGAAGAGCTCAGCACGGATCGCGGCAAACTGCGCCTCAAGCGCGGCCCTGTCGGCTGTGCGGTCAAGCGCTGTGCGGTAGCCTTCAAGTTGCTTCTGCAGGTCGGCAATTGTCAGGCTTGCAGCGTCAATCGCCGCGTCAATCCGCACTATTTTCTCCTGGAAGGCTTGCACCTCGGCTGGCGTGGACTTTTCAAGGGTTGGCTCGATATAGTCGACCACTTCGAAGGAGACCGGCGACGTCAGCTCGCGGATCACACCGCCCTGGCGGACATTGAGCGTGGCCGTATAAGTGCCCGGTAGCGCCCGTACCCCACGGGCAGGCCCCATCCAGGATGGGCGCGGCTCGTTGGTGATGGCTTCCTTGAGCGCGTGGTGGAAGTCCCAGGTTACGCGTTGGATGCCTTTCTTGTTAGCGGCGGGCACGTGGCGAACCACGGCGCCAGCAGCATCCTTGACGGTCACGAAGACTGCAGGCTCGTCCTCGCGCAGTTCCGCCTCCAGCACGTCCCAAGCCGGGTAGACAACATCCTTGCCATCCTTCGCCAGCTTCTTGTCTGCCTCGACGCGTTTGTCTTTGGCGGTCTTGAAGCTGTCCTTCAGATAGTAGGTGAAGGTTGCACCATAAGGCGGGTTTTCGGCCACCCACTGGTCGTCACCCTGGCTGTCGCTGTGCAGTTCGTCTTCGAGGTACATCAGGTTCTGGGCTTTGGCGAAAAGAAGGGCTTCCTCTTCCAGCGTGTCGGCGTTCAGGCTGCGGAGCGGTGAATAGTCATCCAGGATGAAGATGCCGCGACCGAAGCTGCCAGCCACCAGGTCATTTTCCAGTCGCTGGATGCGGACATCGCGGAAGGAAATGGTAGGAACGCCGCCTGTCAGCTCAACCCAGTTTTCGCCGCCCGTGACGGTGAAATACAGGCCGAACTCGGTACCAAGGAACATCAGGTCCTTGTTCACGTGATCCTGGGTGATACGCCACACAAGAGTTTTCTCTGGCAGCCCACCAGTGATCATCTTCCAGGATTTGCCACGGTTGGTGCTCTTGATCAGATACGGCTTATAGTCGCCTTCCTTGTGGTTATCGAGGGCAGCATACACCGTGTCGGCATCGAAGCGATCAGCCCGGATGTCATTGACATAGGCATTGTCTGGCACGCCCTTGATCTTGCCGATCTCATAGCGGGTCCAGGTCTCGCCGCCGTCAGACGTCACCTGAATAAGGCCATCGTCGGTGCCGACATACAGGATATTCTCGTCGATCGGGCTTTCCGCCACGTTCGCGATTGTGTGGAAATCGGACATGGCATAAAGGTCCCAGCCTGCTTCAGGCCCCCAGGTGCGGCCCATCATAGGCATACGCAAGCGGTTGCCGTTGCGGGTCAGGTCTGGGGAAATGGCTGTCCAGGTGTCGCCCCGGTCGTCAGACCGCCACAGGCGCTGTGAGGCGTGATAAAGCCGCTTTGGGTCGTGGTGGGAAACATTGATCGGCGCGTCCCAGTTGAAGCGTTCAGCGGGTTCGCCGGGCTTCGGCTGAGGCTGGATAAAGACTGTCTCGCGCAGCTTGCGGTCATATCGGTTCAGGCTGCCCTTCTGCCACTGGGCATAGACAATGTCCGGGTTGCCAGGCTCTGTTGCCGGCTGGTGGCCGTCCGCACCCAGAATGATATACCAATCGGAATTCTTGATGCCGTCCGCGCGCTTGGTGCGGCTTGGGCCACCCTGCGTGGAGTTGTCCTGCGTGCCGCCATAAACGTTGTAGAATGGGAAATCGTCGTCAGCCGCGATCTTGTAGAATTGCGTGACCGGAATGCTCTGGTTGAAGCGCCAGGTTTTCATGTCGTCGCGGCTTTCATAAAGACCGCCGTCAGAGCCAACCAGAATGAAGTCCGGATCATCAGGGTGGAACGCGAACGCGTGGTCATCCACATGGCGGTTCTTCAGATTCATGGTTTCCCATGTTTTGCCGCCATCCTTGGTAACCTTGCTGGCATTATTTGAAAAATAGACCATGTCGAACGTATGCGGGTCTGTGAAGATCTCCTGGTAATAGTGATTGCCGGTACCCCCCGCCGCTACATCGGACATCTTCACCCAGCTTGCGCCCCGGTCGGAGGAGCGCCAGAAACCACCTTTGCGCTCATCAAGTTCGATCGAGGCATAGACGACATCAGGATTGATGGGGGAAACAGCAATGCTGGATTTACCCATGGATCCCTTCGGCAGGCCTTCGGTCATCTGACGCCAGGTTTCCCCGCCGTCATCGGACGTATAGAGACCGGAACCCGGGCCGGAATCGATGAGATTAGCGATCGTCCGTTGGCGCTGCCATTTGGCGGCATAAAGCTTGTTCGGGTTCCTTGGGTCGATCGCGACGGAGCCAACGCCCGTCCATTCGTCGCCTTCCAGAACGTTGCGCCAGGTCTGGCCGCCGTCGGTGGTCTTGAAGAGGCCGCGTTCACCGCCGCCCGACCAAAGCGGGCCCTGGGCGGATACCCAGACGGTATTGGAATCGGTTGGATGAACAATGATGTCGCCGATGTGCTCAGACTTTTTCAGCCCCATGTTTTTCCAGGTCTTGCCACCGTCCAGGGACTTGTAGACACCGTCACCAAAGGCGATATGACGACCGCCGTTGTTTTCACCCGTGCCCACCCAGATGACATTCGGGTTGCTTGGGTCGATGGTCACGTCACCAATGGAATAGACCGCCTCATCGTCGAAAATCGGCGACCAGGTCGTGCCCGCATTTTCTGTTTTCCAAACACCGCCGGAGCCAATGCCGACATACCAGGTAGCTGGATCGGTCTGATCGACTGCAATGTCAGCAACCCGCCCCGACATATAAGCCGGACCAATGTTTCTGACCTTGAGGCCATCAAACGTTTTCGCCGACATCAATTTCTCATCGTCCGCACTCAGTGCCGGCGTTGTGGCCAGCATAATGGCAAGTGCTATATTCACACCGAGCTTCATAGGTGTCCCTCCTTTTTCCTCAGTTTTCCACGTCAGGCCGGGAAGTCGTTTCCCATCCTGGTTGAATTGCAGTTTCCCCTATCGTGACCCCCTTATGTGTCACGTGCCGGACATTTGTTGGCCTCAGTCACTTTTCAAACGGATACCCAATTTGAACGTGCGCCCGGCATCCGGCAGGCCGAGCTGAGGTAGTATGGTCGTGTCGGTAATATTGTTTACGGCGCCATAGATTTGCCAGACGCCGTAGTCTGTCTGTTTTACAGGCATGTAGAATTTAACATTGAATTCTGTCGACGTACCAAGCCGTGCCAGGGTGCCATCCTCATTTTCATCAAAGGCCTGGCCCAGATGGTTCATTTCTGCGCGCAGACTGCTGCCGCCCGGCGTCTCATAGTTTGCTGCCAGCAGCAGCTGGGACTGGGGCCGTTGATAAAGCGTAGGGCGGTTGCCTTCTGCGTCGCGGTCAGCTTTCAGGTCCTGCCAGAAGGCGTTGGCCTCAAGCGTGACGGCGCTGGATGCCTGCCAGACGATTCCGGCCTCAATGCCAACCCCCCTGGACCCATCAAGATTGAACCGTTGCCGGCGCGCTATGCCGTCCACGGTCACATTTCGCTGTGACAGCGTGTCACCAATCCGGGTAAACCATGGCGTGACTGTAAGTTCAAACGGCTGGTCGGTCGGCATCCACGCGAACGTTATATCACCCACCAGGGCTGTTTCCGGCTTCAGGCCTGGGTTCAGGAGGAAGCGGCCCAGCGCGTTGCCGTACAGTTCGCGCATGGTTGGGAAACGCGTGCGTTGGCCAATCGTTGCCGTTACCGTGAGGTCAGGCGTGGCCTGCCATTCAGTCGCCCCGGCTGCGGCCCACTTGGAGATTGCGTCCTGCATCGGGCGCCCACCGGTCAGCGGTGTGGTGGCCCGGTCATATGCAACCGAAAAGGAGCTTTTCACCCTATCGCTGATGGGAATATCTACTTCACCGCCGATACTGAAAAGCCGTTGGCGAAAGCGGTCTGGATCACCGCTGCTGTTGGCCAGCAGGTCTGTCTCGGTTTGCGTGTGCGTGCTTTCCTGCAGGGAGGTAACAAGCCGCGTGGTCAGATGCCGCCAGTCATGGGACAGGACCAGTCGTCCGCCATAGGTGCGGTCCCGGTCGTCCTGCCTCTCTTCAGCCACGCTATAAGATACATCACCATAGGATACGATTTGCTGGCTGAACCGTTGGTGCCAGCTGTTGATGCGCAGGTCGGTCGCCTCACTGATGGATATGTCGCCCGCAAGGCTGATCTGGGTCATGTGCCAATCGGGATAGCGCCAGAAGCGGGGATTACCTTCCGCCGGGTCGATGTGGGCCGCGGCGGCAATACCTTTTTTTGCGTCGATATCCATGGCGCTGATGCGCACGGAGCCCCAATCCCGTTCAAGGGCGGCGGCCCCAAAAAAACTTGTGCTTTCGAGGTCGGTGTTGGTCCGGCCATCACCTGCCAGCGGGTCGAAGGGAATGGGGTCACGGCTCGCGACTGTGACGGCATCCCTTTTGAAATGGTTGCCACCCAGTTGCAGGCTTGCCCCATCAAGGGGCACAAAAACTTCCCCTTCAACTAGACGGGAGCCATGCGAGCCCATCTCAGATCTGGCATTCAGCTTGAAGGCGTCCGCCTTCTCATAGGTGGAGATATCAACCACACCAAGAACCGCGTTGGCGCCATACTCAATGGGTGCGGCGCTTTTTAGGATGTTCACCTTCCTGATGAAGCTTGCCGGAAACAGGGACAGGTCGGCACGGCCGTCCCAGGGCACGCTGATCGGTGCCCCGTCGATGAATATCTGCGACTGGCGTTCTTCGGAACCGCGCAGCCGAAGCACGGCTTCCCCGCGCGAATTGGTGCGGATACCCACGCCCAGAACGGCACGGAACACCTCGGTAAAATCGGTCGGCTGGCGGCGCTCGATCGCTTGCTCATCAAGCGTGTGGGCTGGCTGAAGCGCCCGTTCCTCGCTCCTGGCTACCGTGACACTGATTTCCTCGACACGGTCCCACGCGCCGTCCGTTGTCTCGGCAATGCCTGCGTTGGCGCCGGCAAGCATGCCGCCCACTATGCCGCTCACGCGCACGGCAAGGCCTATGGCGCAGTGCCCACGGTTGACTGTATCGACCGTCTTGTCCTTTTGTGGTGCCATAAAAGGCCTGTCGCTCTTTAAATAAATTTCCTGCTGCTGGGCGATGAGACTCAGCATTTAAAGACTGGCCATGTCAGCAAAAATATAACTTATGTCTATGACAGTGCGACCAAAGGAGGAAATATGGCGATGACCTGAATGGTCCTCCGAGATCCTTCAGGTGGGTTTTCCAGACAAGACAGCGAATTCATGAGGTCTTTCCGGGCTCTCCTGGATGACGTGCCTTAAGCCTGCGTCGCCTTGGATTTGCCCAGTGCCTGCGGCTCGCCAGAAACGGATAGAAAAGAACCTTTCCTATTCATACTTCAGTTAGGCTGTCGCCAGGAAGTAGAGGACATAGAGTGCGAATAGGGCAAGAATCAGCCGGATTGCCCATTTTCGTTTGCGGCGACTATCCAGGACGATTTCTGCCTGTCTGGCTTCGTCTGCGTCAAGTTTTGGCGGATCGGTCTTCTTGTTGCTGTCATGCTGCTGTGAGCGATCGTTCATTTTAGTACTCCTTAAAGGAAAAAAGAGCCGGCACAGCGAAGGGGAGGATATCTCCGCTGTACCGGGCATGCGGGGCCAGATGGCCCCTTGGTTCTGGTTATTATTTACCGGTTGTTTTGGTCTTGTCCTGGGACAAGGTGATAACCGATGTGGCCTCTACTTCCGCTTCATCGAAGAAGGCCTTGTCGAGCGGGCCGCTGACATAAACGCGGTCACCGACATCGACCTGCTGGAAGCCGGTGTCATCCAGCGGGTTGTAGGCCAGATGTGCCGTTTCAACCATGATCTGGTGGAGGCCCGTATCCAGCTTGAATTCAGTGCCTTTCACCTTTTCCACAGTCCCTGTCAGGCCAAACCAAGTGCCTTCGGGGGCGTCTTTCGGGTCATAGAAGCCATAGTTCCAGTAGGCACTGTCTTCCTCGTCTGTGTCGCTGGCGTAATAGTATGTGGCACGGTCAACGACATAGACGCTGCTGGCTTCAATGGTTTTGGTCTCGTAGAGGTCCTTGTCGATTTCGCCTCGGACTGTCACCGTTTCACCTGGATTGATCCTGGCCGCTTCGTTGTGCCAGTCCCAGTCGTCCATTTCTACAGTGATCAGGCCGTCGCCGAAGTCCAGCATAAACGAGTCACCCACCTGGGAAACCACATTACCGGACAGCACGATGCTTGCCTGGTCAGGTTTTTCGTAAGGATCAACGGCGCCAGGCATTGCGCCGTGGTCATCAGCGAAGACAAGTGCACCCGACGCTGTTGCGCCCAGGCAGGCAGCGATAGCGGTTGTTGCAAGAAACCTTCTGTAGAAAATCATAGGTATTCTCCTCTTGGTTAAAAGGTGAATCCGCTACTCTCAACAGTCGCAGGAAGGAACGTGAAACAGGGGGGAGGGTTCCGATATTTTTCCGGGAGTCAGGATATCTCCTCACACACTTCGTCGGTTTCTTTTATTCGGGCATAACGGTCTTCAAGGGTCAGGAGGGAAGCCTCCTGCATTGCCGACGAGATCGCGGCTGTTGCGTCCGATACCAGGGTGGGCCTGTAGCCCAGGTCGCTGGCACTGCGGACAGCACTGCTGACACATTCATTGGTGTATACGCCTGCCACATAGAGGTTGGTGATGCCCAGGTTGCCGAGCAGATAATGAAGGTTGGTTGAGGTGAAGATGCCGCTTGCGGTTTTGCTCAGAACCAACTCGTCGTCGATGGGTGCGACCTGAGGCAGGAATTGGGCGAGTTTGGAATGGGGTGGGGCATGCAGGCCCAACCGGACGTGCTCCGGGCTGCGGTCGCGGCCATCCTGTGTCAGGGAACAGATGCGGCAGTGAATGACTTCAAGCTGCTTGTTGCGAAATGCACTCTGCAGCCTGACCACATTCGGCAGCACCAACTTCAGAACCCGGTCCAGATAATATTGGATGTCTTCTTCCTTCCAGCCGGTCTTTCTGTGGTTTTCAAATATGCCGTAGCCTTCCGTCGTTCCAAGATACTGGAGGTCAATGCACAGCAGTGCCGGGACGGTCGGTCGCTCATCAGTGCCCTTTTCGGTTATGTCCGGCTTCGTCATTGAGTTGATCCTCCGCGTTGGTTCCGGGAGTGCCCGGAAGGCCACCAACTGTTTCTTCAATAACGTCGCGTGCGTGCGGGGGTTCCTTCCCCGCGCGGACGGCGGTAAATGAAATTGCGGTGGGAACCCATCAGGAACAGGGGCGTTGGTGCATATATGAAGACACCCTAGCCGGAAGACCAAAGTCATGATTGCTGAAGATGTAATGCGCCCTGCGCCGGAAGTTGTCCATGTAGGACATACCCTCAAAGAAGCCCTCAGGCGGCTCAAGAACAGCAAGGAAGACTGCTTGATTGTGGTGGACGGTGATGAGGTGGTTGGCCACCTGACACGGCGCGCGGCAGCCCTGATGGACAGTCAATCACCGGGGATCGGTACCGAGTTTGTCGGCAATGTCATGGACGCCGTTATGCGCAAATGTCGCCCGGACGACGAGCTTGATGACCTGATACATATTTTCCGCAGAAGCGATGCCAATATTCTGGCGGTGGTTGACCGGCGCGCCCAACTGATCGGATGGGTTGCGCGGGAAGACGTCATGTCCCGCAAGGGCAATGTGAACAGCCCCATGTCGCGCCCTGAAGTACGTCCTCTAGCGGGTGAAAAGCCTGACCGATTGACGGTCTATTCGGAAAAACCCCATGTGAGCGACTGAATTCTGGCCATCACGCCCGAAGCCTTGGGGTGGCCCCTGAAACCACCAATAAGCTTTGCACCCTCACGCCGCCTATCCTAAAGTGCGATAGGGTACACAATCAGCGGGAGAACTTACGTGTCGGAAAAGAGGGCGGAGCGCTTGCAGGTGATGCTCACGCAGGAAGAAGTTTCTGCGGTGGACGAGTGGCGCTTCGAAAACCGCATGCCCTCCCGCTCGGCGGCGGCACGAGCGCTTATGAACCTTGGGCTCAACAGCGTCAAACAGGGCGCCGGCACCGAAGAGTTACTAAACAATCCCGTAGCCTCTGGCGACATCGGGATCGTGGATCTCGACCCCGTTGTTGAAGATGCGCTAACGTCGGCTGGCCCCCCGGCCATTCTATTGGTCGATGCGGATATCCTGGTTGCCCGGGGGATCGGAAGCCTGCTGGGCCAAAGCGGCTATAATACCATTGGCCCTGCGGCAACGGCTGACGAAGCCCTGGCGCTTGCGCGTGAGAATACGCTCGGGGGCGCAGTGCTGGAAACCCACCTCGGCAGCGACAAGATAGAAAAGCTGGCGGACGAACTGACACGCCAACAGGTGCCATTTCTGTTCTGCAGCGCACACGACCCACGTACCCATCTGGCGGAACGCTTCTGGAGCGTGCCGGTGGTGGCGAAAAGCCGGGCGATGACGGACCTGATGCCGGCCCTTGCCAAACTTGTTTCCCTGCCAGGCGGGAACCCTTAAGCCCTTTCCGCGTTGTTTGAATGGGCGCCCCGGCCATGATTTCCTGCGGGCGTCACGATGAAGCAACGCAAAGGGATTTCATGATTGACGACGGTATTCTGAAACGGCTTGACCGTGTCCAGGGCATGGGCAGATCAGACGATGATCTGCTTGATTCCATCAAGGCCAGTGATGCCCTGATAGAGCGCAGGCTGACGCTGCGCCTTGACAGTGGAAAGCGTGTTCAGGTCATCTGCTGGCGATGCCAGCATTCCCACCTTCTGGGGCCCTGCAAGGGTGGCCTGCGGTTTCACCCGGACGTCAGCGAAGAGGAAGTCCGGTCACTGGCGTTTAAAATGACGCTCAAGACAGCCCTTCTTGGATTGCCGCTTGGCGGCGCCAAGGGCGGTGTGCCGATCGACGGCAGTGCGCTTTCGGTTCATGAGCGCGAGCGGCTGTGCCGTGCCTGGACCCGGGCCTTCATCAGCGATATCGGCCCCAACAAGGATATCCCAGCGCCCGACGTGGGCTGCGGGCCTGAGGAAATGGCCTGGATACGGGATGAATATGAACAGCTTATGGGCAAGTCAGTGCCGCATGTCGTTACCGGAAAACCAAGCGCGCTTGGCGGATTGAACCTGCGTGACGGTGCAACGGCGCGTGGCGGCAAACGGGTGCTGGATAAACTGCGGGACAAGCTGGGCCTGACCCAGGAGGAACCCACTGTTATCGTTCAGGGCTTTGGTAAAGTCGGCGGGCAGATCGCCAGCCTTTTGGCAAAAGACGGTTACAGGATCATCGGGGTCTCTGACTCAAGTGGGTCTCTGCGCAAATCCGAAGGCTTCGATGTAGATGACCTTCTGGCCGTCAAGGAACAAGGCAAGTCATTCAGCGGGTTGGATAACGAGCTGGAGGCAGAAGGCGGTGAACCAGACGCGATCCTGACAGATGAGTGTGACCTGCTTGTCCCTGCTGCGTTGGGCGGGCAAATCCACCAGGATAATGCCGATGACATCAAGGCTTCGGTGATCCTGGAACTGGCCAACGACGCAGTCAGCGCCGATGCCGATGAGGTTTTGGCCAAACGTGATATCCGGTTGGTGCCGGACATTCTGGCAAATGCCGGCGGCGTGCTGGCGTCATACCACGAATGGCTGGCCGGTAAGGCGGGCCATGAAGTCGTGGTGGAAACTGCCGAAAAAAGCCTCGATGACATCATTGATCGTGCGGCCGACAGGGCCTGGCATATGCACAAAAGGGCCGAGGTCAGCCTGCAGACAGCCTGTTATGCGCTGGCGGTTGAACACCTTCAGCAGGTCGCCCGCTGTCGTGGTCTTGCCTGACTTTTCAGGATTCTGGGGAACCCCTTTGGGCTGCCGTCGTTTGTACTGGTGAACACATCAGACGGGACGCAAACGAAAGGAGTGACGGCATGAGTAATACTGCTCAGGTTTTTGCCACAAAAGCGCACGATGAGAAGATCGATACCGGCATCAGGGAGCGGGACACCAGCAAACTTGCCCAGTATCTGTCGAACGCGCTTGCTGACAGCTACATCCTGTATCTGCAAACACAAGGTGTGCACTGGAATGTTGTCGGTCCGGCCTTTTATGGCCTCCATAAACTGACAGAAACGCAATATGAGGATCTCGCCGAAGCCATCGACAGTATTGCTGAACGAATTCGCGCCCTTGGCCATCCTGCGCCTGCCAGTTTTTCAGAGTTCGAAGAAAACTCCATCCTGACAAGCGAACCGGGTGTTGCGACAACGGAAGAATTTCTGCGGAAGTTGGTTGACGGCAATACCAGCATCGCGGACAGGATGCGCAAGTCTGTAGCCGCCGCAGAGGAAATAGACGATGTCTACACAGCCGATCTTCTGACGGCCCGTATTGGCGCACACGAAGAAGCAGCCTGGATGTACCGCTCGCTGCTGGCGCAGTAGCGGCGGAGATGCCGCAGGTTAGCGACAGAAAGGATAATTCTCATGTTGAAATATGATCAATCCGTTGAGCTTGAAGCCCTGAAGCGCGACCCCTACGCGTATTTCAAGTCGCCGAAAGATGTGACAGAAAACGACACCCTCAAGGTGTCGGAAAAGTTCGCTATTCTGGACGCCATGGAGCATGAGGTTATGGAGCTGCAGAAAGCGTCTGAAGAGAATATGGGGGGTGGCGAGCGCCTGTCGCTGAAGGATGTACTGGATGCGCGGCGGTCCCTGAAGGACGCCGACTAGGCAGCCGAAAAAATCAGATAGCTAAAAAGCGCCCTCCTGGGGCGCTTTTTTTATGCCGTCAGCGCGGCTTTGTGTCGGGGGCGTTATTATTCAGCCTTGGTATTCAGCGCGAGGCTGTTTCGTGTTCCAGGCCGGCTATTGGGGCTCTTCCGGTTCGCTTGGTGGTGGGCGACGGATGGCATAGTTTCCGGCGACAACGGCCAGGAAAACGGCAGCTACAACAATCAGCAAGGTTGCCCAGCTACTGATCTCACTACCTGCGGCAGTTTGGGCAACCGCCCAGGTGCCCATGAAGAAAACAAGGGATGCCGCCAGACTGCATGTCATGATGAAAATCAGGTAAGCAGCGATCGGCCGCGCATCCTTGTGTTTGAAACGTTGTGCATGGGGCCAGGCAAGTATCAGGAACAAAGCCCAGCCGAGCCAAATCCATTCATGGGTCATTATGCATTTCTCCCTTTCCTGAAGGAGCTTCGCCCTTCTGTCAGTTGACAGCCAAGGCGCGGCGTGCCCGGCACAGCCGACTTTTGACCGTGCCAACGGCGACATTCATTTTCTTCGCAATTTCCTGGTGGTCCAGGCCATCGAAAACACTAAGCTTGATGACCTTCTGTTGGTCTTTTTTCAGGTCCTGCAGGCGGTCAGCCACCTCGCTCATCTCGATATGTTTTTCCTGTGTGGGTGCACACTGGGTTTCCTGGTACCAATCCTCATACGCGACTTTCGGGCCCTGGCGTGCGGCTTTCCGCTGGCGGTCGATATGGATGTTCTTCAAGATGGTAAACAACCAGCCGCGCAGGTTTGTGCCAGCCTTGAACTGGTGCGCCCGTGTCAGGGCGCGGACGATTGCCGCCTGGGCCAGGTCTTCGGCATCACTGCGATCACGTGTCAGAGACTGGGCGTAGCGGCGCAGGTGTGGAAACTCAGTTTCAAGGGCCGCTTTCAGATCAGTCTTTGTCGTATTCATGCTTGCCTCCCGGTTCATTGAACTCCCGGGCAGGATAAAACATCGGGCTGCCGCTGGGGCGCCGATAGTGCGCAATATTGTGACTATCTGGGCCTGAACTGTCTGGCTTTTAGGGGGTTGAGCATTATGAGTAACTTACTCATTTCCCCAAGGCTTGGCCTCTAGGCTGCCTCCACCAGCAGCCGGTTGGGGTCCTCCAGAAGGCCCTTCAAGGTGGTCATGAAACGCGCAGCATCTGCGCCGTCCTGCGCCCGGTGGTCGAACGCGAAAACAAGCGGCAGCATAAGCCTTGCCTTGATGTCTGGCTCGTCCAGGATGCCCATTACAACAGGCTCAAGGGCAGCGCGCGCCATGCCCAGGATGGCCACCTGGGGGTGGTTGATAATCGGGGTGAAGCCGGTACCGCCCAGCGATCCCACATTGGTCAGCGTGATTGTGCCGCCTTCAAGATCTTCTTTCTCAGGCGGGCCGGAGTGCAGCTTTTCCGCCATGGCGGCCATCTCTGTGGCGATGCCATGGATCGATTTGGTCTCAACGGATCGCAGTACGGGTGTCAGCAACCCGCGGTCGGTATCAAGCGCGAAGGCTACATTGACATCGTCGCTGATGATCAGTTCGCTCTTGTCCATGTCCAGCCGGGCATTGAATTCCGGGTGCTGCTTCAGGGCAATCGTCATGGCCTTGATGACAAAGGCTGTCAGTGTCAGGTCATCAATGTCGTTTTCCTCATCGTCCGTCAGCTTCTGGCGCGCTTTTTCAAGTTCGGTGATATCAGCGCGATCCTGATGAGTCACATGCGGGATATCGGCCCAGGCGCGCGCCATATGATTGGCGGTAGCCTTCCGGATGCCGGACATCTTCTTGCGGGTTTCCCGGCCCCGACCCGTATCGCCTGCGTTGTCGGTGTCTCGTCCATCAGACTTGGCCGCCTTTTCGACATCCTGCTTGGTGACATGGCCTTTGCTGCCCGTGGGTTTCACGGAAGCCAGGTCAATGCCGTGTTTATCTGCGGCGGCACGGGCGGCCGGCGCGGCCTTGATACCTGCGTCCTCTCGATCATCCGCCTGGCCTTCATCGGGCTCTGAGCCTTCAAATTCCTTCGCCTCTTCACGTTCGTCTTTGGTGTCTTCTTCGTCTTCGTCATCAGAAGCCGTGTCGTCGCCCTCGGTGTCGCGGGCGCTCTTCTCGTCATCGTCTTTATCGTCGTTGCCACCGCCTGTATCCTTGGCGCTGCTATCTTCAGCGTCCTCGGGTTCGTCTGCCTCATCGTCAGAGGCTTCGCTGTCGCTGCTTTTGGCAGAGGCGCTTTTGTCATCTTCCGTTTTGCCATCGGACGCTTCCTCGTCCGAGGGTTCAGATGAAGCGTCCTCGTCATCACCGCTGTCGCTGTCATCACTGCCATCGTCAAACACCATCAATTCGGCGCCAACCTCGACGGTGTCCCCTTTGCTGACGCTCAGGCGCTTGACGGTGCCGCTGACAGGCGCGGGCAGTTCGATGGCGGCCTTGTCTGACTCCACGGCCATCACTGGGTCGCCTTCATTCACATGGTCTCCCTCGGACACCATGATTTCATCGATGATCACCTCGTGAATGCCTTCACCGGGGTCTTGCAGGGTAAAGCTGTAGGCCATCAGGGGGGCTCCTAAAATTCCAGAGTGTAGCGGGCAGTGTCGGTAATGCGGTCAACGCTTGGGAGATAACTTTGTTCGCGCGCAAAGAAGGGCATGTGGATGTCATAGCCAGCCACGCGCCCAACTGGCGCTTCCAGCTTGACGAAGGCGTCCTCAGCCACGCGCGCGGCGATTTCAGCGGCCGGGCCGTAGCTTTGCGGCGCTTCTGTTACCACCACCACGCGGCCGGTCTGTGATGCGGATTTCACCACTGTTGCGGCGTCCAGCGGCGCAAGGGTCAGCAGGTCGATCACATCGCACGATATGCCGTCCTCTTCCTGCAAACGGTCAGCGGCCTCAAGCGTTCGGTGCAGCATGGCGCCGTAGGACACAAACGTCAGTTCGTCGCCTTCACGGACATGTGCCGCCTTATCAAGGGGAAGCGGGTCCAAATCTTCTGGGACTTCCTCTTTGACAGACCGGTACACTGCTTTTGGTTCCAGAAAGATTACTGGGTCCGGATCCCGGATGGCAGCCTTCAGAAGCTGGCAGGCGTTCTTGGGGCCGGACGGTATGACCGTGCGCAAGCCAGGCGTATGGGTATAGATGACCTCGCGGCTTTCACTGTGGTGCTCCAGCGCGCGAACGCCGCCACCATAAGGCATGCGGACAACCAGCGGCACATGATAGCGGCCGCGGCTACGCCAACGCATGCGGGCAGCGTGGCTTTCGATCTGGTGATAGGCGAAATAGCTGAAACCGGAAAACTGCATTTCCGCAATGGGCCTCAATCCGGCCATCGCCATGCCGATCGCGGTACCAACAATGCCGGATTCTGCAAGCGGGGTATCAATGATCCGCTCTTCGCCGAATGTCTCGATCAGTCCTTTGCTGACGCGGAAGATGCCGCCGTCCACGCCCACGTCCTCACCCAGCAGGATGGCATTGTCGTCGCGCTTCATTTCTTCATGCAGGGCCAGATTGAGCGCATCCACCATGGTTCTTTTATCACTCATCTGCGTCTCTCCCGGACTGAAGGTCCTGTTCGAAGCGCGCGCGCTGTTCCTTGATCAGGTGCGTAGGCTCGTCGAACATGTGGTCGAAGATCACCGTTGGGTCGTCGAGGCCCTCGATGGTCTTCTGGGTTTTCTTCCAGGCCTCCTCAATTTGTTTTTTGACTGTGTCGCGAAGCTCTTCCTCCTGATCGTCGGACCATATGTCCTTGCCGGTCAGATAGTCGCGCATGCGCTTGATCGGGTCGCGTTCTTCCCAGGCTTCAACGTCTTCGTCATCGCGGTAAACGGTTGGGTCGTCCGCGGTGGTGTGCACTTCCATCCGGTAGGTGACGCACTCGATCAGCGTTGGTTTATGTTCGTTGCGGGCGCGTTCCACGGCGTCGCGGGTGGCTGCGTGCACTGCCAGCACGTCATTACCGTCCACCTGAATACCCTGGATGCCGTATGCATGGGCTTTCTGCGCGATACTGTGGGAGGCTGTCTGTTTTTTCCGCGGTACGGAAATGGCCCATTGGTTGTTCTGGCACACAAACACCACAGGCACTTCCATCACGCCTGCAAAGTTCAGGGCCTCGTGAAAGTCCCCTTCAGAGGTGGCGCCGTCACCAAAATAGACCATCGCCACATTATCGGTTTTCCTGAATTTTTCGGCGTAGGCAAGGCCTACAGCGTGCGGCAGCTGGCTGGCCACGGGCACCGCCACAGGCAGGTCTTTCTTGCCGTCGGGGATTGCAAGGCCTTCGTTATAGCCGGCAATGAAAAGGAACAGGCCATCCATGGGGGTGCCGCGCCACAGGGCTGCGGCATTCTCCCGAAATGAGGGGACCATCCAGTCATCTTCCTCAAGCGCCGAGATGGAGCCCACCTGGGCTGCTTCTTGCCCGCGCACAGGTGCGAAGGTGCCCAGCTTGCCCTGGCGTTGCAGGTTCAAAAGCCGTTCGTCGAAAAGCCGTGCCTCAAGCATTGTCCTGTACATGCGGTGCAGGGTGTCTTCGCTGAGGTCAGGCTCCAGTGTCTCGTCCAGCGCGCCGTCCTGGTTCAGAACCGACAGGACGGGAACCGGATCATTCGGTTTCATGCCGATTTGTGGCAAATCAAACTCCTATTCCTCGTGTCCAGGTAAGAAACGACGTGGCAACGGCAGCGTTCCCAAAAAGCTGCGCCACAGGAGGAGTGTTTGCTAAGCAGCAGTCCGAACGGGGGCTTGAGACTGAATCTTCTCCTGGCACTGGATCGTGCGTTTGCCCCAGCTTACGGCCTCGATGCAGCCGCACGGCACCAGCATGATGATATCGTCTGATTTTTTCCGCCTGACAGCCAGGAAACGGGCGCGCCATGAGGTCGGATCAATCATGATGTCCGTGACCGCACCCAGCGCCGTGTCGCCAGCCACAACGTCATAGCCGATCAGCTCTTCCATGCTGCGCAGTTTGTTGTTGCCGTCATCGCCAGCTTCATCGTCACCAGAGCTTCCGGCATCCTGCATGACAGCATCTGGCGAGAAAGCCATAAATCCCGCGCCGGCGGCCCCGACCCATGCATAATTGTTGGCGAGTTCCTGCTGTTTCTGCTTGTTGACAGGTGGGTCGCTTGCTTCGTCGGGCAGATTTTTGAATTTTTCCTTGGAAAGGGCCGCCATAACAGTCTTGCCGTTTGGGTCGATTGCGGTCAGGCAGTCTTCCTTGATCAGCACGGTGCGTCCGGTCAGCCAATTGCCCGTTTTGGCAGTCAGATACTGGACAGACCAGTCGACCTCAGTGAGGAGACAATCTTCAAGCTCGCCCAGGGTTTCGTCCCGACCGCGTATATCGAAGCTTTTGAGTTCCGTAAATGGGCACAGCATTGAGGTTCTCCTTTTAAGTTACGTTCAGGAGATAAACGCATTGTATCCATAGGCGTTCCGACGAGACTTTTAAGTTGGCTCATCAGCCGGTTTCGTACCCGACGACAGCGCCAGCATCCCGCGCGTCCTTTCTAGAATTACCCATTTTTGAAATGTCCTGAAACTGTGACGGAAAATCCTGCGATTTGTGACCGACGACAAAGGGACGCCACGCTTTCCAGTCGGGGCCTTTATTTTTTTCTTGTATTAGAATTAGAATTCTGATTCTAATATAACATCCCTTTTGGGGCGGCGATTGCGTCAGCCTGGGCTTTTGCCCGGCGTCGGTCGCTGTGTGTTGGTGCGGTGTGCCGGGCCAAGGGGGTGTTTCGAGTTTTGTAGTGCGTAGCGGGTTTCGAGTATCACGGCAGGGAAGCCGGGGCGCTGAGCCGCGTGGCTTTTGTCTTGGTGTCAGGGGAGCTGATGATAGGTGGCTCCGGCTTTCATGCCTGTGTGGTTGGGGTGTGCGGGGTGCCGATGCGGCAAGCCCGCTGAGAGGCTTTAGAGGAGATTTTCATGGCAGCAATTGCGGCCGAAGGTGGGGCGCCTGGGCGGCGCGCCATGACGACCAGCGCATGGACATACGGGCGATGGGTGTCGCGCCCGGCGCAAAATCGAAGCGAACGAACATTCTTCCGGTTCCTGGATGCAGCCGAGGGGCTTTTGTCCCGGCGCAACTGGCACGAGGTTTCGGTTCAGGAAATCGTCCGCCGGGCAGATGCGTCTGTTGGGTCCTTCTATAATCGCTTTGTTGATAAAACCGCGCTCCTGCGCTGTTTGGACAGCCGGCTGGGCCAGGAATGCGAGCAGACGGTTTCCGCGCTTGTTGGGGAGCTTGAAGCCTGCCCAGCCTTGATTGACGAGGCGCCGGGCATGATGGTGAGCCTGTTTATGCGCCTGTGCACCGAACGGAGCGGGGTGATCCGCGCGCTTGATATGGCGCAGAAGATGTCAGAGCCCGGCGATTTTTCCGGCCTGGGCCCCAGTTTTGATGCGGCGGCCGACAGGATCGGCGAGCTTCTGGCGGCAGAACATACGGTGCTCAAGGCCCATTCGGGCGCCGATGTCGCGCAGGCTTTGCGCGAGAGTTTCTGGCTGACGCGGGAGATGCTTCTCTATCATCCGCCAGCCAAACCGGCAGACGCGCTGCACCGGTCGCTGCTGCGGCACTTTTATGCCAGTCTGCAGGATTAGCCTTGTGGCAGGGCCGGAAGTGCAACGTATGAAGGTATTTGAGCGGGTTTAGCGCGAAATTCGCTTCAGCATTTATTTACCCGGCCAAGCCCATAATGGGGCATGAGCTTTAACGCGCTGAACCGATGTGAGGATGCAGTTGGCAGTGCGCGCCTTTTGGTGTGCGCTGCTTTCGCGTTGCTGTTGGCCAGCATTTTTGCTGGCGTGCCGCCCGCTCGCGCGCTGGATGATGAGGCGCGCGAGGAAAGCGGATGCATTCGGTTGGCGAGCTACAGTGACCTGCCGATGTTCCAGGCTGTGAATGGCCCGATCCGCAAGCTGTACAAGGAAGCCGGATTATGCGTAGAGCTGCGCTATGTACCCGTGCAGCGGGCGCACGGCATGCAGTTGCAGGGCCGGGTGCATGGCCAGGTTGGTCGGTCGGATGCCTGGCTGAAGGACTATGGCGGTGATGTGGTGACACTGTCTGCCCCCATAATGCGGCTGGACGCCATGGTGGCCTATGATGGCAAGCATGGTGGGCGCAGCATGCCCGCAACCTTTGAGGGCCGGGTTGTTGCCCATCGGCCGGCCATCGCCTGGTGCAGTGCCTGGGTCAAGGCAAGTGGCGCTGTTTCCCTGGCATTGCAGGATTTCAAGGATTCCGGCGCGCTTCTGGATAGTGGCCGTGCCGAATTCGTCTTGTTTGTTTCCTTTAAGCAGCAGCCGTTGCCCGCCCTGGATGCTGGTGCCTACCAGTTCGCCAAGGTTGATGACGTTGTGATCTATCACGTGCTGGCCAAGGACAAGGCATACCTGGTGCCGCGGCTGGATGCCGCGCTGGAACGGCTTGGTGGCGCTGATTTTTTCCATCAGGCAGTGATGTTGAGCATAAAGGCGGGGGGGTAACGAGTATGTCGTCCTTTGAGAATGACCTCAGCCGTATTCAGAATATGGGGCCCCGGGCAGACCATTTCTATGTGGTGACCGTGGAGGATGGGTTGGCCATCCGGGAGGACATGGCGGTGCTGGTTGAGCTGATGGCCGCCAAGCGCGGCGACAGGCCCTTTAACAGCCGCTCTGATGTGTCACCGTCGAGCCTGAGCAAATATCTGCCGCGCATCACCATCCTGGAACCCGTCAAGAACGATGCTGGCAATGTGGTGGATGCCCGTTACCGCCTGATGGGGACCGAGATCAGCTCGCTTTATGGGGAAGCAACCGGCAAACTGATCAGTGAGTATCATGGCGAGCAGGTTCAGCGGCGGGTGTGCCGCATTGCCAACCATTGTATCGAAAGCCGGAAGCCAGCCCTGGGGCTGTCGAAGGCGCTGTCGGACGGACGGGAATATGTTGATGTCAGCGTGCTCTATTTCCCGCTGTCGAAAGACGGTGAAACGGTTGATCAATTCTTCATATATTCCGCGGTGGAGCGGGCCCGTGTTGGGCGCTTCTGATGCGACTGGGCTCCCCAGAATAGTTATTCCGAATCTGTCAAAAGCCTGAAATCTGTAATGCCGGGCATTAAATGTGCGAATTTGCGGCGTTAACCATATTGGTGCTCTTCTTATGGGTGCATAATGAAATCGGCGCCTGCAGTTGCGATTTTCTCGCACCGTAAAAAGCTAAAATTATAGGTAAATTGTCTCTTTTGACATTGCTTTTGAGGCCTCCCTTTGAATAGCCTTTTTGCGGGAAAGGGCGACATGGCATGGCAGACCGGGGGGAACGGGACGCCGAGAGAGGTGCCATGAAGCAGAGACCTGGCATAATAATCAGGCTTTGGGTGAGAGTGTGTTGCGTAAATTTTTTGTGGTGGGGTCGGGTATTGTCTCGATAGTGTTGCTGTTGTTGGCGGCGACCGGTATTCAGGCAGCTGACAGGCAATTTCCAGATTTGGAAACTTCGAAAGCAACCGTGTATGGCACTGTCTGGGGGCAGACGCTGGCGCAGGACGGCACGGGCTTTTATAATGACATCTTCAATGATCTGGCGGCGCTGCCTGAAAAGGCGGTTGATTATAAGCTGATGCCATACAGGCGGGCGCGGGCGCATTTCCTGGCGGATAAATCTGCCTGTCTGTATCCTTCGGCGCGCGCGGTTCTGCTGTCCGGTGGCCATGATGTCGGCCTGGATCTGATTGAAACAGACGCTGTTTTCATGGCGCAGGAACATCTGTTTGCAGCCGCGGGTGTCACGCCGCCCAAATCGCTTGCGGATCTCGATGGCAAGACCGTGGCGGTGCCCACAGGGTCTGTCATGCTCAAGCTTCTGGCGGGTACGGGCGCGCAGCTGATCTCGGTCAACGATGAAACAGCCAAGGCGCAGATGTTGATTACCGGGCGGGTGGATATGATGTCGGGCATGCTGCCGAATGAGCATCTGATCTTTCAGTCCCTGGATACCCGCATGGCATCCTATGACAGGAACTTTCTCTTGATTGACGCTGGTGTCGGCGTTGTGTGCCACAACACCGCTGCCAACCAGGCCTTCATCCGACAGGTGAACGACCGCATCACCGAATTGCAGGCAAGCGCGGCCTTCCAAGACCGTCTGGCAGCTGCCGGCGTTGCGGAAACACCCTATGCTGGTGCCGCTGACCTGAATGACATTGTACCTGCCGCGGGATCGAAGCTTCGGTTCGTGCACCCGGGCAGACGGGTACCCTTCAGCAATATTCGCTGATATAGTCGATTGTTCGTTGCACCGTGGGGGTTGTGCGAAGGGGCTGATTGCCGATGATGCGCGCTGCCGCATTGAGTTTGGGATTGTTGGGGCTGGCGTGCGCGCCATTGTCTTTCGCGCATGCTGACGGCGGCGCAGTTGCACCCGCGCCCGCTGAAACCTCCGGCGACATATATGGTACCGGTTGGGGCATGACTCTGGCGCTCGACGGTACCGGCTTCTATAACGACGTGCTGAACACTGTGCTGCATGGTATGGAGGCCCCAAAGGCCTATAAGCCATTGCCCTACAAGCGCGCCAAGGTTGACTTCAAAAGCAATGTCGGCAGCTGCCTTTATCCCAGTGACATCGGCCATATGGTAAAGGGCAGGGAAATTGAGGACCCTGAAGCCTATATCCAGGCCCAGCCGCTTATATGGGTGGAAAGCCACATTTTCAGCCGGTTTGATGAGCCGCCTCTGCCGTCGCTTGAGGCGCTGGAGGGCCGCAAGGTCGCCTATCCGAACGGTTCCGCGCTACCAACGGTCCTTGAAGGGTATGGTGCCAAATTCCTGCCCACCACAACGGAAACCGCCAAGGCGCGGATGCTGATTGCCGGGCGGGTGGATCATATGTCTGGCTCTCTGCCGGATAATGTCTTTGTCTTCAAAACCCTGGGGCGCCCGCTGCCGCCCTATAACCCGGACCTGGCGCTGATCCGGGTTGGTGTTTCCCTGGTTTGCCATGACACCCCGGAGAACCGGGAATTTGTCGAAGGCTTCAATGCGGCCCTGGCAAATCTTGTGGCGTCCGGCGACATGGCTGCGGTGTTCGGTGCAGCGGGTGTTGACCTGCGCTTCATGCCGAAGTCGTGATTTGGATGCCCAGATTTCGCCTTCTTGTGATAATAGTGTGAGGCTGCTAGCGGTAGGGACAACCATAGTATTGAGTGCCAGGGCTGATTTCTTTTCAGGCACCTTCCGCCATAGCTGAATTCTTTCTGCATACACGGAGAATGTGAAATGGCGACGATCAAAAAACTTGCGACAGCTTGTATTCTGGGACTGACGGCACTTTCAGTGGCCGCGCCGGCCTCTTATGCGTTCGATCATCACGGCGATGAAAAGAAGCATGAAAAGATGAAAGACAAGCACAAGGGCGAGCACGGAAAAATGATGGATGACGAGGCCATGGGCCCCGAAGCTGCCGAAATGAAGAAGCGCCACCATGAAGAATGGCAGGCCATGATGACCCGGCACAAGGAATCCATGAAGGGCATGAAAGACATGTCCAAGGACGAAAAGAAAGAGATGAAAGAAGCCCATAAGGCTGAAAAGAAAGAGATGAAAGAGCGCCACAAAGCCGAATGGAAGGCGCTGAAGGAATCCATGGGTAAAGGCGACGACGACGATAGCTAAGCCATTATCCGTTCTTGAGTTGAAGCGCCCTGCGGTCTGAATGGATCGCTGGGCGTTTTCTGTTTATCGCAAGCTGGGTGCAGCTTGTCGCAGCACAGATGACGACGGGGGCGGTGCGCGCTATCCAGAATGCACAAGCACCCGAGAAATGACAGCTTTCGAAATCGAGACGGTGTTCTGAGTTGAAGGGTTGAGTTCAAGAATAACAACCCGGCCTGAGTGACGACCCCGAGTGACCGCCCAGACTGACCACGCAAAGTGGTTTCCTGACTGAGCGAAAAGATTAGAAAACCTGCTTCCTCCCTGATCATGGCGCCAATTTGGCGCCATGATTTATTTAGGGCTGGTATTGTTTCCGGAAGGAAACGGAAGGCTGTGATACCACAGGGGCTCACAGCCTTCCTGAGTACCAAGCTCGTTGATGGGGGTAACCAGCTTGGCACATCCACCATATATAACCCGGACAAGGGTGTTTGCATCTTCTTTTCGGCAGGATCACTCAATAGTGACACGCGCGTGGGTTGCGGCTTTGCATTGCCGCGAAGCAGAAGGCATCATTTTGAAGAGGAGGCGGCCGGAACGCAGGGCTTGGATGGGTGTTCTGCGTTCCGGCCATCGGTCAGTGCCCGAGGCAGTATCGAAGGGCTGGTTTGTCTGCTGCATCCAAGGGGTGGGAGGATCATTGCAACAGACGGTGGTCCTAGCGCCTTCGGGCGCGGCTAAGGGGGGAAAGCCGCTGC
This sequence comes from Kordiimonas lacus, assembly GCF_001550055.1. GTDB lineage: Bacteria > Pseudomonadota > Alphaproteobacteria > Sphingomonadales > Kordiimonadaceae > Kordiimonas > Kordiimonas lacus. The sequence goes on along the minus strand of NZ_LRUA01000003.1, from coordinate 273,116 downwards.
CTGACCGGCAAGTGTCTGATGCTATAACGAGCGGGGGGTCTCTTTTGGGAACCAGGCAGATAACTTTTTTATAAGCCATTGTTAAATAGTCTTTTTTGCGTCGGCATCTCCGCACGCCACGCCCGGGGGCAGCGCGGACAGGCGGGGAGATGCCTAGCAAGAAGCCCTGGGCCGGCTTGAACGCGCGACCCTTTTGGGGACCAACTGCCGATAAGCGCAGTGGGCGATACCATTGCCGGACAGGCCGGGCCGGTAACCGCGGGGGGCGCCCATAGGGGGGAGGAGGCTTGGGCATCCATCCCGGGGATTTGTGATGGCACTTGCTTCCGGCCCACGGTGGCCTTGGGGAAGATGCCTGTTCACGCGTCCCACCGCATTCATCGGTGTTGGTGAGATAAAATTACGAATAACGTAATTAATTGTCAATCATATAATTACGAAAAATGAAAGTTGGTGAGATGGAGTGGTAAATGCCCGCCTGCAGTGTAAAATGCGCCCATGAGGGAAATGGGATGGATATGACACGCAGCCTTGTTGCCGCTTTGCTACTTTTTGTCAGTGCGCCACAGGTGTCGGCCGCGGATGACATCACCATCTATTGGCCATCGCCCTATTTCAATCGCCCGGACGATAGTACGCGCTTGGCTGTCAAACTCATTCGCCAGCGCTTTGATGCGCTATCGGTGGGCTATTATCTTGAGTCTTTACCGGTTCGCCGGGCGGTTACCCAGTATCGGTCAGACCCGACGGGGTGCTCGGTGGGTGTTACGGGCCGGGCCCAGGAAGGCGAAGTCGCGTCAGCGCCGATGATGCTGTTCAAATTCTGGTACTATGTGCTGCAGGGCAGCCCGCTGACCGCCCCGGGTGATGTGCAGTCGGCAGTGACCATAAGTGGTGCCGAACTGTTTAGTTCCTTCCAGGATGACGACCGGGTGAATTGGACGCTTGCACCCAATTATGATTCAGTCGTCGGCATGTTGCGCTCAAAACGGGTCGAGGCGGCCACGCTCCTGGAGGCAACCTTGCCGGATATTGAAGGCGCGGAAGCCTTTCGCAAGCTGGAAGGCTCGCCTGCGTTCGCCATTCACATGTCGATGGTGTGCAAGGACACACCGCGAAACCGGGATTTCATCGAAAAAGTCGACAAGAACTGGGGTGAGCCGGTGGCTTTCTAGGCCGGCTGCGGCTTGGCTGCACGCCGCTGGTGCACCCACATTACCGAAGCCACCACATCAGTGATGCGCAGGACTTCCTGATCGGTGCCTGCGCCGTCCGGCATCAGGTCGCTCAGCAGGCTGAAGCGCCAGCTTTTGAAATCCGGGTTGGGTGTGTCGGGCAGGGGGACCAGCCAGTCTTCCCCGCTTTCGGTTCTGGTAAACTGCCGAAGCACCAGTCTGCCGTCGTCCAGATCCACCAGCAGCAGGGCACCCGGCGCGACCGGCGCATAATGATGCTTGGGGTCTGCCGCAATCACCAGGCTGCCGGGCGGGATTTCCCGCGCCATGGAGGCGTCCCCCATGACATAGCAATAAAGCCCGTCGCTGGTGCCCGCATCAGGCGGCAGGGGTACCGAGGTAAAGCTGATGTCTTCGGGCAGGGGCGCAAGCGTGCCGCTTCCCGTCAGACTGCCCAGAAGTGGCAGGCGGCCATCTTCGCCGGCGCTGACAAATGTCTGTTCCCCGGTCTTCAGGCTTTCCAGCAGTGACGGCGCATTCATGCCTAAAAGCTGGCTCAGCGGTAGAATCTCATGGGCCTGCACGCCGCGTGCGCCTTTGAGAATATCGGTCACCCGCGGTGCCGGAATCCCTAGGGCTTCCGCTGCGTCCTTCAGCTTATACCCTCTGTCTTTGAGGGTGGCTCGTATCCAGTCTTGTTTTGGCATGTCAAGGACAATATTACGAATTTTGTAAAAAATGTCACGCAGTTTTTACGATCATGGCTTGAAAAAAATTACGAATAACGTAATTATTGGCTTATGAATGAGTCTGGATACAGGAATAGAGGGGCGTCTCTCCGCCGTGGGCAGGATGGGCGACCTCGCGAAATTAAGGAATTGACCCCGCACCGTTCTGCGCAGGGCCGCTGGCTTGCCGGTGGTCCCTGTCCGCCGCACGGATTTGTGGTGCGCGAAGCGCTTGTTGCACTGGGCATTCTGATGTGCCCTTTCGTGGTTACGCTGTGGGGAGGCTTCGGTGGCTGAATTTCCTGCCCTTCCCATCTTCACGGACGCCTATCTGGCCGACACCCGCCACCTGACAGCAGAGGAACATGGTGTGTATCTGTTGCTGTTGATGTGCGCCTGGCGGACACGCGGCTGTGCCCTGAAGGATGATGACCGTTTCCTCGCCCGCAGTGTGGGGGTAACGCTGCAGCGTTGGCGACGGCTGAGGCCCGTGATTGCCGATTTCTTCACCGTCAAAGACGGTCTGTGGCGCCAGAAAAAGCTGACGGACGTCTATAAGGGTGTTGAAACCCGGGTGGCCAGGAACCGCGCCAATGGGGCAAAGGGTGGCAGGGCGAAGGCGGCGCGCACATCTGGCGATCGCCAAGCGGTCGCTACCCCCAGGAAGCTGGCAACCAAAACCAGAATCCAGACTCCAGAACCAAAAGCAGAAGATGCTGATCTATGTCTGCAGGATATTGCCGCTGCTGCCGGGCTTGATGTTGTGGGATTGGACCCAAGCGAGCCTTTGAAATGGCAGGCAGCGGGCGCTGACCTCAGCCGCGATATTTTGCCCGCCGTTGAGCGCCTGCGCCGCCGTGAGGTGGCGCGATCCGGTCGGGCGCCCGCCTCGCTTGCCTACTATAGCCCTGCCATCATTGAGGCGCGCGACAAGCGGTTGGGGGCGCATAAGGCAGGGCAGGCACACAGAGAGGCCTTTCCACCCGCCCTGCCCAAACGGCGGTTCGACCCAACCTCGGTCGCGGACTGGCGCTTGTTCCTGGGCGACCCGTCCAGCCGGTTTCGGGGCGACTATTTGGCGCGGCACTGGCGCATCGGCGCCGACCACCCGCAGTTCCTGCCGCGCAGCCTGGGCCCTGACCCCACGGTGAAGCCAAACAAATCCATCCCGGACGAAATCATTGCTGAATACGGCCCGCTTTGGGGCTGGGTTTTGCCGTCAGGAAAAGCCAACAAGAAATCATCATGACGACAGGAGGACCCATGAACCTGCAATCCCGAGCGCACCCAATCAAGCGTGCCATGACCCAGCGATCCCTGCGTTCCACCGCACTGGAAATATTTGAGGAAGCCAGCTGCGCCTGCGCCGGTGGCGGCCGGATGGCGGCGCCAACGCGGGAGGATATCGCGCCCCGGCTTGAAATGCGCTTTGTCTCCGCCTGCTGGACGCTCCGCCGCCTGCCGGACCGGGAGGCCGGGTACCTGCGGATGCGGGGTGCGCTGTGGCCCGAAACCGCAGCAGAGCCCGGCACCTATGCCCGCGACAGCCTCACCAGCTTTCAGGCCCGGCGGCAGGTGCGTATCTCAGCGCTGGAAATTGACCAGATGCAACCGACACTGGACCTGTTGCTGCTGCTTCCGGAAATCGAAGACAGGCAGCTTCTGTTCTGGGCAGCCTGGCACCAGGACGGTGAGTGCAGCACTCGCATCCCCTGGGCCAAGGTGCGCCGCAGTCTGGATGTGTCCTGGTCCCGCTGGACGCTTAAGCGCCGGTATGATGGCGCACTATTGTGGCTGGCGGGATTGGTTGAAATGCAGGGCAGGCCGCGTCAGTAGAGAACACAGGCGGGGCGCAAAATAAATAGGCCGTAGCGTCAAATGAAACAGCTGTGTATAGTGGCGCCTGGGGAACGATATTGGGTCGAGAACATTTTTTAATTGGTAGATACTATGTGGAAAATTTTGATTTTCTCGGCCTTGTTTTTTAGTTCATTTAGCGCCGCTTTCGCCCTTCAGGGCGCCGAGGGCACTTCTGTTGTGCCTGTCCTGAAGGACCTGAAGCTCCAACGCAGTGCCTTCCCCGCAACCCTTTCCGGGGATTGTGCCTATATTGACGATAAATTCACCATGACATGCAGCTTTTTCATCAGCCGTGTGGCGGCGCAGAAAAGTGACAAGCGTGTCAATGACATGCTGCTCCGCATGTATAAGGACCGCAGCATGGAGGAGTGGCAGGACCATCCCATTTGCGCGGCACCTGAGGTAAAAGACATCGAACGCCATGTCCGGGTTCTGAAATTCCAGAAGAAAATCGGCAAAACCGAAGAACAGATGATTCGGCGGCAGGCGAAGCCAGCCATCACCTTTTGCGCCGATCCCACGCTGGACAACTATAAGATCTATCTGGATACACTGGCGAATGAGGTCAGCTGCAACGTGACGACATCGATCGAGCGGGTTACCATGCGTTACGACGCGGACCGGCAGGTGTGGAACGGTATTTTTGAACCTGACAGCAAGCAGAAGCCGCTCACGGAATATATCGTCAAGCTCGACTCTGTCACCGGCCAGGTTGGTCAGCGGCTGATTTTCATGGTGGACCAGGTGCTGCGCCCGCGTGGTGGTGGCAAGCCCCAGAAACTCAGCTACCGGGCAAAGCGGTCGGATGAAAAATACTATTGCGGCTATGTCGACTGGTAAAATCCGTTAAAGCGCAGAAATCTGCCCATCTTCACCAGTTTTTAACCATGTAGGCGAACAGTTAGGGGATGGAAACCTATTCATCCCTTAATGCTGCCGGCAAATTTGAAGCATTGTTGGCCTATTGGCTTCGCCTCAAGGAAGAGGAAGGCGGGGTGCCCAGGCGTTCAAATCTGAACCCGGTGGCAATCCGTGACCTGCTGCCCTTTGTCTTCCTTATGGAACGCCGGGCGCCGGATGATCTGCTGGTGCGCCTGTCGGGGACTGCGCTCGACGCCATTTCCCCCATGCCGATGACCGGCGCCAATTATCTGGATCTGTGTCCCGATGAAACGCGGGACATGGTTGCCGACATGGTGACGACCGTGCTGATGACCCCCTGTGGCCACCGTTTCAAGCGCGAGGCCACCTTCCAGAACGGTAAATCTCATGAGATCACCACATTGTCGCTGCCGATGACGTCAGAGCAGGGTGAATGTCGTTATATTGTTGGCGTGTCCGCCAGCAAGACAGACCTGATGCCGGCCAATATCCAACCGGGCCGGTATGTTGCAGTCAAAGTCTTGCAAAGTGAGTTTGTGGACCTGGGGTACGGACTGCCCGACGCGGCAAAATAGCAGCGCCACGCCACTATATGGCGCCAAGGCTCCATACAAATGTGCTGCCGATCAAAGCAAAAAATGTAATCACGCCAACCAACACCAGCAAGCCATGTGTTGGCCGTGCGTTTGTGCACGACTGTTTCATTGCGTTCTCCCAAGCCCAACTGGGCGCACAATACAAAAAAAAATGCCATATGAAAAGCCTTTGGAATCTTGGCGGGGTAACGGGTGTAATGGAAAATTTCGATGGCAGAATAAGTGGTTGTATCATGTGCTTCGAAAGGTGGATTGCGCCAGTCGATAAACAAATTCAGAAAAAGCTAGGATTTTAGCAAAAAAACACTTGCGCCTACCCTGCCTGCTATTGCAGGGTAGGGATAGCCATAGTGACCGAATGTAGCTGGCCTCCAGGATCCTGAACCTGGGGCCAGCTTTTTCTTTTCAGGGCCTACCATTTTCCTCCCGCATTTCTTTTTCAGGACCGCTGTTTCTGCTCCGCCCTGTTCTGGACCTCTGCGCCCGCACCAGCTTATTCCGGCCCATTGTTCTCACGCCAGTTTCCTTCCTCCCTCTTTGTTTCTGCTTTGGCGTTTTCAGGCGCTGCGTCGCCGCCCGGCCTCATGTGCCTCCCGTGCCTCCCGTGCCTCCCGTTCTGCGCCCTCGGTTTCTCTCCCTCAGGCTATCCTGTTTCAAACCACCAGAAGCATTCCGGCGCAGCCCGGAGGCAGCCTGGCGCACAGGGGCTGGTCAACCGGCAGGCTGCCGGGTATGGTTGGCCCATGGGCTTCAACCACGGCCCCAACAGACGCCGGAAAATCCCGTGCATAGGCACAGGCGGCGCACCAGGCAAACACGACACACAGGCACATATGACGCGCTTCCTGACATCCGACATCCATTTCACCCGCCACGCCAACGGGGCGGACATCCCGGCGTCCAGGCAGGTTGCGGCTTTTGTCGAGCTTTGGCGCCAACTGGCGCATGCGCAAACCGCAGACGCGCACGCCCCGGCCCGCGTGCCGGCCAAACAGGCCTTCACCATGCAGCGCCTCAAGCCCTTCCTGCCGAATTACTTCCTGGCGGAATGGACCGGCGACGACCTCCGGAACCGGTTGGTGGGATCGGCGCTTGATGAACAGATGGGCCGCCGGCTGACGGGCGAGAGCTTCCTGGCGTCCTACAAAGGCGATCAGCGCGATTATTTCATGGCCTTCTGGCGCCAGTTGGTGGAGACGCCCTGCGGCGTGATCACCCGGCGAACGATCCACCTGGACGGCGAAACCACGCTCCGCCTCAACGGCGCGTCGCTGCCGCTTGCCGATGCGTCGGGCACCGTGCGGTTCCTGTGCGGTGTGGGCGATATCGCGCGCGAGTTCAACCACGAACGCGTCCCACAAAACGGCCGCCATGTCTTTATCGACCACATCCAGTATCTGGACCTGGGCTTCGGCCTGCCCGCCAGCGTGCCGGACCCGGCCGTCTTCAACGCCGCAACAGACCGCGCGCTGGCCGCCGCCCGTTAAGACAGGCCTTCCAAGCGGTTGGTTCGGTCCTCAATATGTGGCTGACAGACGGGCTCACGTAATTTCTGGCAATTAGCAAAGCTATAGCCTTGCATTGACCCACTCAATTGCCTTTAAGTTCCTAATGAACTGGCCAAGGGTATGGGGGAGTTAATGACAAACGCTGGTCTGATGCAAACGTCAGTAGACTTGGATGGGCTATTGGAGGTTCTCGGCAAAAATTTGTATTCAACGCCGTCGGTAGCGTTGCGCGAATTAATTCAGAACGCTTCCGATGCATGCGAAAGACACCGGATCGAATCCGGTGCCGTCAGAGAGTATAGAATTGATATACGCTGTGATGCTGCGGCAAATCAGCTGGTGATCCAGGATAACGGGTCTGGCCTCGCGAGAGGCGAGGTCGAGTCATTTCTGGCAACTATCGGGTCTGGCTACAGCCGGTTGCTGCGCCAGCAGACCCAATCGGAAGATATTATCGGCTATTTTGGCTTGGGCTTTCTCAGTGCTTATGTGGTGTCGCACAAGGTTGAGGTCCTGACCACATCCTACCAGACCCCCGACCAGAGCTGGAAATTCTCCAGTGCCAAGGGGAAAACCTACTCCGTCAGCCCGGCGTCCCGTCAGCCCGAGGGAACCACTGTCATCCTCTCTCTTGATGATGAATTTACCAGCTTGGCGGATCATGCCGTGATCACCAGCCTCATAAAGCGCTACTGTTGTCTTCTGCCCATTCCCATTCATCTGAACGATTCCCCTGCGCCAGTGAATGACCTGACCGCGCCCTGGCTGCTGGAAGGAGAGGTGCCCCTAGTGCGTCGGCGCCGGGCTGAACTAGCGTTCGCGCAGACGTTTGAAAATGCCTTTGAGCCAATAGCCTGTATTGCGATCCCGGAAGACAACGATCTTGGCCTTGCCGGATTGATATGGATCCAGGACGGTGGGACCTATGGCACATCTGACAATCGTAATATCTCCATCTTCATTCGAAACATGTTCATCACCCGCGAAGACAGAGACCTTCTGCCCCGCTGGGCCGGGTTTTGCGGCGCCCTTCTTGAATCGGCGCAGTTCAAACCCACGGCAAGCCGGGAAAGCCTTCAGCGGAATGCCTATTATGACGCTGTTGCCAGCTATGTGCGGGAGGTGCTTGCCTCTGGCCTCCGGCGCATTGTCCTGGAAGAGCCCGAAACATGGCGCCGCATTCAGGCACGGCACAATGATGCACTGCTCGGGGCAGCAATTTCTGACGACCGCCTATTCGAAACCACCTATCGTAGCCTCAAGGTTCCAACAACGGAAGGTGATTTGACAGTTCAGCAGATAATGTCAAAAGGCGATGGAGCCATTTATATCAAGCCGGGTGAAAAATCCGGCCACGATGCATTGCTTTTCAGGGTGAGGGGGAACCCCCTGGTCAAGGGATACCTGTATGGCGCAACGGCCTTCTGCAAGAAATACAGCGACATCCACAATATCAAGCTGCTTGAGCTGGGATCGCGACAATCCCAGGGCGATGTATTCCCCACCGTGCCGCCCGCGGAGGCAGCCTGCCTGAACCCAGTGCGGCATCTTTTCGAATCCGACAAGCACGATGTCGTTTTCACACGCTTTGAGCCCAGCTTCATCCCACTTGTCATTATGGAAGACGCGGATGTCGTTACCAAGAACAGGATCGAATCTGATCAGGCAGACAAGCGGATCAGTTCGGCTGTGCTTGGCCTTGCCAGACTGCATACCAGTGCCACAGCCAGCACAAAAGAGCGGACGGTTTTTCTAAATCTTGAGAATGGCATATTGCAGCAACTGCCAGATCTTGACGAAACGCTGCAGGACTCTGTCGGCCAGATGCTGGGCAGTCTGATGGAGCTGCTTTGCCTGGACACCGGCCAGGCTGACACCGGGCTGGATCAGCTCTTCAAGCGGTTCGACACCGCCTTGTCTGCACTTTTGCCTTCGTGAAGGATTAGGGAATGGATATTTGGGGTTGGATCTATGACCGCGTAGAGGACCTGCGCGACCAGGGCGAAGACAATCTCGCTGACAAGGTTTTCGAGATTTCATCCTATGCGTTGGATGACGAGGTTGAGAAAGTTGACCAGCTGCTGGCCGAGGTGCTGCCCAGGGTAAGGTCTCTGGGGGACAGCTGGCTGGAGGTCTATTTCAGGCACTGGCGCCTGCAGTCTCATGTCCTGCGCCACTATGATGCCAAGGGCATGCTGCCAGAAGCTGTCTCCCTTCTTGACTTTTCACATCAGGAAGAAACCATTAAGTGCCCGCAGCGTGTCTGCGCGGTTCAGGACCTTGCGGCTTGTTACGGTATCAAGGATGGTCCGGGATATGTGGACGAGCGCGTGTCCGTTGCCCGTGAAACGCTCGATCAGATTGACGGTTCATGGCCATGCTATCAGTGTATCGCAACCGAGCTATTGGCAGCCTTGGTTGATGGCCAGCGCACGGATGAAGCGGTCGAGGAAATACATAAAATTCAGGCCGAGATCACCAAGGCAGGTAAACAGTCTGATTGTGAATTGCAAATGGGGCAGGCCAGGACCTGGATTGCAGCCAACGATCTGGACAAGGCCTGGGCAATCATCGAGACCGCATATTCGCCCAGTTATGGCAAAAGTTTTGAGCGCAAAATCCGGTTGATTAAAACTCATATCCATTGCTTGAAGGGGGAATGGGGCAAGGCTCGGGATCTTTGCCTGAGCTATGACGAAGCCAGTATTGCCTCAAGCTATTTTGATGACTGGACAACAGTCATGAGCCTTTTTGTCGCCAACGGCGTGACGGAAAATTCAGAAACCCTGCGCTTTCAATATCACGCCATGGCAGTCACGCTTATGGAACGGGAAGCAAACCGTGTCGCCTTCTATGTTCTGGATCGCCTGCTGGAGCTTTGCATCGCCGCAAAAGCGAAGTTCAGGGCACAGTCCGCTCTCGATATGATGCAGCAAGTCATGACGCGGCTGAACAAGGACATGGGTGCTTCTGAAGCCTGCCGCCAGAGAATAGAACAGGTTGATGGATTGGGGATGGTTGAGACACTGACTGAGCTCCCGTCCGTTGAGGCCTTGCTGGATCATGAATTCCCAGACGTTGACACCTGTTATGCCGCCTTCAAGGCCGCCAGGGAAACATGGCCGCAGGAACCAGAAATTGTGGTCAAGATCAGCGAAATATATAGAAACAATTTCATGCAGGACCAGGCCTTTCAGCTGGTGGAGGCAGCCTATGAAACCTTGCCTAGCAGCGGACTTCTTGAACATGAATATGGCTCGCTGTTTCTTGCCCGGCATGGCTTCGAACGTTACCGCAAGATGTTCCCGCTCAATGAAGTGGCGGGACTGACCGATGGTGCATTCTGGAACCGGGGGTTTCTGCATTTTAACGGGTTGCCAGAGGACAAGCCCCGGGAACGGTTGGCGATTCTGGAGGAAATAGAGGTCCACTGGCCTGATGACCCGTATCTGGTTCAGAAAATTGCCGAATGCCTGGTGAAAAGCCGCGACCTGGATAAGGCGCTGGATCGGTTTCGACAGCTCGTTGCCCTGGACCCTGATACCCCGGCCCACCGATGGGATATGTTGGTTGCAGCCACCATGGCGGAAGATCTGGGTACTATTCGTGAGATGTCAGAAGCGTTGGATATTCCCGTTGGTTCAGACGGGCTTTTTGCTCCGGATGCCCGCCCGACAATCAGGTTGAAAGTTGACCTTCCAAGTGGTCATGGCGAGATCCTTCATGCCCAGAGAACCGGGCCGGTACTAGCCAAAGTGACCTCGATTTCCAGCTTTGAGGAAGACTTCCAGTTTTTTGACCATGAGATGGTTTTTGACCCCGCGCCGCTTAATCGGCTGAACCTGGAGGATGACGACGGAAACGCTTGTGATGCCGAAGGCAATTACACACTGCTGTTTCCGGCAGTGGAAACGCTCGAAGCGCCGCGATATCAGGTTTTCCCTGTCGAAGGGTTCAGTCCGGAAGCGGACGACTTGGAACAGCTTGTTGGTCAGATCGCAAGCGCGGGACATGTCTTTAACCGCCGAAGTGGCGATCATTACAAGCTTAATTGGAAAGAGGCAGACAAGGAGCAGCCTGTCCCCGCGATCTATTTCTATATTCTCGCAAAGGAAGGAGCTGATCTGATTAAGCTTGCCGACATTCTTGCTCAGTTTTCCAGCCGCCTGAACCGACCGCTGATATGGCCGCACCTGTTGCAGGCAGTCGGTGACGAAAAGGGATATAAGGCGCATATGGCCATTGCGGAACAGTATGACCTAGATGTCTGAACCATAGGCCGCGACAGACCGCGCCCTCGCCGCCCTCTGACATCCTCCCCCGTTAAGGGCCACTTAAAGTTTCTCCGTTAGGCTTTTATTCAGGCCCTTTTGGGCTGCGGGCGAGGCACGGAGTTGCGGTTTGATCAAAGCATATTGGTTCATATGTCTGGCAGTGGCAGGCGTGCTTCAGCTGGCGCCCGCTCGGGCACAGGACACTCCGGTTCCGCTGCCCACCGACCCATCCGTGCTGACGCCGGCGGGCGCGAGAAATAAGCCCACCGTCCTGTGGTACGGCGGCGATTATCCGCCCACCTTCATCGCGAGCGGCGAGATGAAAGGCCAGGGCTACGGCGACCGCATGCTGGACGATATCATCCGCCACACCCCCGCTTACCGCCATGTGTTTGTGCGTTCCACCTTCAACCGGGGCCTTTCAGCCCTGAAGGACCGCGACAATGCCTGTATTTTCGGGGTATTAAAGACGCCGGAGCGCGAGGCCTTCATTCGCTATTCCGAGCCGCTGTCGTCCACGCTGCCGAACCGGGTGGTGGTGCGCCGCGACCGGGCCGCCATCATGAAGCCGTTCCTGAATGAAGCGGGCGAAGTGGTGCTTGAAAAGCTGCTTGCAAGCCCCGACCTGATGGTCGGCCTTGTGACAGACCGCTTCTACAGCCCGCAGATCAACGCCGGGCTGAAGACCCACAAAAGCCGCCTGCCCCATGTGGAAATGCCGGAGCCGCGCTATGGCAGGCTGCTGGCGCGGGGGCGCATAGATTATACCTTCGGTTTTCCTTATGAAGCCGCCTTCAAATTCCGCGAGCTGGGCGACCCGAACGGTTTCATCACCTTCCCCCTGGCGGGTGAGGTGCGGCTTATGGATTCCCACATCGGTTGCGCGGACAAGCCACTTGGCCGCCAGATCATTGCCGACATCAACCGCGCGGCATCTGAGGCAGGCGCCCCGGAAACCTTCCGCCGCTACTTCGAACAATGGCTGGATGCAGCCGCTCGCGCTGACTACCGCAGGGCCCTGCGCGAGCGAGACGCCCGGCCTGGCGATCAGGACTGAACATTTGTTGAAAACGCCTATTGCGCGAAAATCCGTATTCCGATACCCGTTAAGGTTAGATTAACCCGGCATGGCTAGGGTGCATCCTGCTCGAGACGGAACTTATTGACGGATTTTTTAATGCGCTTTATCCAAATGGCTGTTGTGGCGATTGCGATAGCTTCACTCTTTTACATCCAACCGGCTATGGCCGGGCCCGGCAGGGACGGTGAAAAGCCAACCATTTACTGGCATTTTGACCATAACCCACCGGTGTTTATCCGCCGTGGGCCGGACACGGGCGCCGGCGTGGGTGACTGCATCCTGAAGTATATCGAAAACCGCCTGCCTGATTACCATCACGTGGAAGTGGAAGCGGTTCTGAACCGGTCGATCCAGGAAATGGTGTCGCGCGGCGATGTCTGCATCGCGGGCGTGTTCAAAACCGCAGAGCGCCAAAACCTCATGGCCTTCACAGACCCGCTGTTTCGCCTGCTGCCGAACCGGCTGATTGCATTGCGCGAGCATGAGCAAACAGTGCACAGCTTTATGGACGAGGGCGGCGCGGTTGACCTGCCCACCTTCGTGCGCGAAAGCGGCCTGATGCTGGGCGTCACCAAAGACCGCGCCTACAGCCCTGCCATCAATGGCTTGGTTGACGATGTGTCGGACGAGATCGCCATGGTGCGCGTGCCGCACCCGGGCTTTGCCAAACTGATGGCGCGCGGCCGGTTCGATTACACGTTCGGGTTTCCGTTTGAAGCGGCCTACCAGTTCGCGAAGCTGGGGCAGGGTGACGGCTATCTGTCGTTTCCCATCAAGGGCGAAGCGAAGGTGATGGAAGGCCATTTCGGCTGCTCGGACACGCCGTTCGGCCATGAGGTCGTAGCCCGCGTCAACGCCATCGCCCGCGACGACCAGACCACCCATGTGTTCGACCAGATTTTCAGCCCCTGGCTGGACCTGCGCACCAACCACAACCAGGAACAGGCTGGCGTGAAGGGCGATTAGCCCTCATTCATGATACAGCACGCTGGCGGGCCTCAGGCGCAGCACGCGGCGCACATGGCCCATCAGCATCAGCGCGGCGACCAACAACACAGCAATGAGTGCCAGGGCGTAGGCTCCATATGGCAGCGGAGCCTGATCGCGAAAATTGGTGATCCATTGGCTCATCAACCACCAGATCGGCGCCAAGGCAAGCAGCCCGCCAATCGCCACGGGCAGCAGCATTTTCCTCAGGAACAGGCGACTGATATCGCGCTTACCGGCGCCCAGAACGCGCCTGAGCGCAATCTCCCGCGCGCGGGTCACGGCATAGTGACTGGCAAGGCTATAAAGGGCTGCAACACACAGGACCAGACATAGGCCGGCCATCACTGCCACCACTTCGGCCAGTGTTTCCGCCTTGTTGAAAAAGGCCCGCATGGAATTGGAAAGCCAGGTGATTTGCGGGTCCTTGGCGTCCGGGAAGCGTTCCGCAATCATGGCTCTGATCGTCGCTTCAAGTTCGGCATTGTCAGTGTCTGTCACCAGCATGATATGGGCGGGGTCGCCCTCATCTGTCCGTGTCAGGTCAAATACCACCGGCTGGCGCATGCGGTAGCCGTCATCCTTGATATCGCGGACCACGGCCATGATGCGCTTCGGGTGTTGAGTTGGCTTGCCGTCTGGCCCGTCTTCGATTTCTATCAGATGCTGGTCCAGCGCGGCCTTTGGGCTGTCGAAACCGAAGGCGCCCAGGCTGCGTTCCGGCAGCGCGATGACATTTTTCTGGTCGCGCCAATCGCCCGCGCTTGCCAGTATCTCTACGCCCAGAAGGTCGAAATAATCGGGGCCCACCGGTTTGATGATCGCCTGCTTGGGCTCCTCCGCACCTTCATAGCGATAGGATGTCACCTGAATATAGTCGTGGAAGGGACCCATGTTCAGAAGCGTAGCATCTTTCACGCCGGGCAGGGTCTTGAGGTCCTCGAAAAAACTGCCGACAAACAGCGCGCGCTGGGATTTGTCTTCCAGGTAGCGGACCATCATCACGCCGTCGGTTTTGATGCCGCGTTCCATGGTCAGCAGGTGTTGGAACTGATAGTAAATCTGGCCGCCTGCCAGAAGGCTGCCCACCAGCGCCAGCGCCTGCACTGCAAGAAGTATGCTTTTCAGCCGCGCGCCACTGCCGGTGACGGTCGCCTGCGAGGCATGGAGTAGCGATTGTGGTGTGATGCGGCTGATGCGGCTTACGATATAAAGTGCGGCGGCCAGGCCCACGGTCAGCGCTGCCAGGCTGCACAGCAGCATCAGTGGCAATCGTTCGCCGATCATCACAGGAATGTCGGCATTCATATAAGACCCGGCGAATGGCGCCAGATCTGCCGCCAGCAAAATGCCAAGGCCGTACGCAACCAGGGTCAGCCCACAGGCCTCCAGCAGGAAAGACGCCATTAGGTGTCCGCGCGAAGCACCGCTGATACGCCGGATCGCCACCTCGCGGCTGCGCAACAGGGTGATGCCGGTGATCAGATGCACGAAGTTGAACCCCGCCGCCAGGAGCAGCACGGTTGCCATCACCAGTAGGATTTTCACCATGTTCTTGTCTACATTCTGTCGCATGATGGTGAAGGCGTCGCCATGCATGCGTGACCCTTTCACGGCTTCGATCGACAGGTGATCGCTCATGGTGCCACGGGGTGGTGACAGGGCCGAAATGTCAGAACGGATGCGCGCGTCAAGCGCCGCTGTGTCCACGCCCTCCGCCAGCCGGATATAGGTGAATACATCTACGCCAAAGTCCCAGAATTTTTCGCCCAGTGCCATGCGGGCTTCGTTCCAGGGCAGAAGCATCTTGAGGGCAAGCTGGCTGTTCGGGGGGATGTCGCGCGCAACGGCGGCCACCTTGTAAGCAAAGTTTTCTTCACCGAATGTCAGCGTCACGGTCTGGCCGATCGGGTCACCTGCGAAGAGCCGCTCTGCCTCGCTTTCCATCAGGACAAGGCTGTCGGGGCTGGCAAGCGCGGTGTGAAGGTCGCCGCGCACCATTGGCAGCGGGATAAGGTCTGGAAAGCCGGCGTCCACAAACATGGCTTTTACGGGAAAGTCGTTGTCTTCGATGCGTGCTGTGCTGTCTTTTGCGAACAGGCGGGTGGTAGCCAGTACTTCCGGTACATTATCCTTGATCAGTGCTGCGTGCTCGATCCGGGTTTCGGACGTGTTACCGAAAATGCCTTTCTGGCCGTTCATCAGCCACTGGTTGTTCACACGGTAGAGCGTGTCCACATTCTTGATCCAATAGTCAGACCGTGCACCGTCATAAATATAGAAAACAGCAAGCAGGCCCACAGCAAAGGCGCAGGCCAGGCCGAGTACGGCCACCAGCACACCCATGATATGCCGCCGCCACAGGCGCATCGACGCCTTGAAAAAGCTGAATGATTTTTTCACCGGATACTCCCCCAATCCTGTCCCCAGCACACAAACCTTAGTGATACGGGTTCATTTTGCAATAGCGAAAATACAACCGGTGGCGGCAGGCGGTGTTGCCGATCCTTCTCGACTTTTGCGGCGTTTTATGATACCTAGAATGGCATAATAACAACCCTGTTTCGGTTGCCATCCACGCGTGTGACTTCGCTGATGTGGCATGGGGCAACTGGCCGTGGGGGCGGGTTTGTAGGGTGAGTATGGCGAGGCGCCTTTCAGGGGTCTCAATGTCTCAGTCAGTTCCGTTTTGCCGGGTGCCGGCACCTGCCAGACAATACATGTAATGCGTTCACCAATCCGCTGACCAATGCGTTGGGCGGCTGCCCCGTATGGGTGGCCTATTCATGATATTTGACCAGGAGCTGAACAATGACCCCGCCTGATGAACAAGCAACCGGTGCCGCAGCTGCCGCGCCAACCCAAGTCTGGAAGAAAGCTTACGGCAACCCCTGGCTGATTGCCGGCAAACTGGCGCCTGTGGTGGGCACGGTGGCCGAGCCGCTGTTCGAGGTGGTCAAGGCTGCCTCAACCGGCGTGACCGCCATTTCGGGCGACGCGGCGGCCCTGAAGGCCAAGCTGGAGGCCACCATTGGCAGCGAGCTGACCGACAAGGCCGAGCAGGAACTGGCCAAGCCGCTGGCGGAAATCCAGAATATCACTGGCCTCTTCAAACCCGTGCGCGTGGTGGCGGAAGGCAGCGCGGCAGAGCGCACCATCGACTGGAACGTGGGCGACTTTTCCAAACAGCTGCCCGGCACCGTCAAGCTGGCCACTTTCGCGCTGGACCTCAGCGCCTCAGGCAGCATGGCCTTTGTGGTGGACCCCACCGACACGGCAGCGCCCGACAGTATCCCCGGTACCAGCTTCCACCTGACGGCAGAAGGCCGCATCGGCGTGGGCGCGGAGGCGCAGGCCAGCTTCTCTGTCCTCTCGCTTGGGGCATCGGCCAAGTTTTCCTACATGGAATCGGTGGACTTCGGCTTCAAGGTGGACGCCGCCAATGACGCCGCCGTGCCCATGCTGCTGGCCATGACCGCGGGGCTGACGCAGGTTGGCTTCGACGTAACGGATTTTGAGGCCACGCGCAGCGCCATTGGGGTTTCAGATGGTTATGTGGCGCTGGAAAACATCACGCTGAAGCGCGGCACGGATATGTCCGCGGGCGGCAATATCGCCGCCACCATCCCCTTCAAGGTGGGCAGTATCAAGTTCGGTATAAGCGCCAGCCTGGTGAACGGCAAGCATGTCACCATGGGGGTCAGCCGCGAGGGCGCATCGCTGATCGTGGACCTGAATTCGAATGAGAGTAATGTCAAGACCGCGGGCTTCACCTTCGGCCTGTCGGTGGGCATCGCCGCCCTCGGCCAAGGCGTGCTGACCGAGATCCGCACAGCGCTGGGCGACGTGGGCAAGGGGCTTGATGAGGTCGAGGGCGTTATCAACAAGGGTCTCGCCCTTGAGGACAAGCTCAACACCCTGTTGCCCGGCCAGTATATTGAAAAAACAGTCCTCGCCAAACTGGCGGCGGACACGGATTTCAACACGCTTCTGGGCAAACTGTTGGGCAAGCCAGCAGGCTGGACGGTCACCGATATTGGCGATGACCTGGGTACCTTCATTGGGGACAAGGCCGATGATGTGCTGGGCCTGTTCAAGAACTCGGCCCTTGCCCAGAACACGGGCCTGACGGACCTCGCAGAAGAGATCAAGGCAGAGCTGGTGGAGCGTGTCGGCACCGGTATCAATGATCAGCTTTCGAAGGTGGATGACGCGGTCACCGGGGCGCAGCAACAGCTGGTGTCTGACGTGACCGAAAAACTCAACAGCCTGGACGCGGCTGTGCAGAAGGAAATCGCCAAGCTGCTGCACCTGAAGGACATCAATAATTTTGCCGCCAAGGTGCTGGGTGTGATTGAAGACATTCGCGGCCAGTTGAAGAAGGTGACAGATTATATCTCGGACGACTCGTCTGAACTGCTGGCGGTCTCGATTGCCCGTCAGACAGAGAATAAGTCGCTGATTACCGGGCTTGGCAAATTCCAGTTCAGCCCGACGGCCGCTGACGGCACTGATACGCTCGCGGGCGCGCAGACACAGTATAACGCGCTGCTGGCCAAGCCGCACCGCACCGTGCGCGGCTGGCTTGACCCCACGGTTGCCAGCCTGCCTGCGGGCGTGACTTTCCTTGAAGGGTCCCTCAAGGGCATCTGGCAAACCACCCGCACCGGCACGGCGGCGGTTGGCTTCCTGGGCATGGATTTCGCCAGTTCGATCACCGCCCAGTCGGGCGTCAGCGTGGTACGCCTGCCGTCCGGCATTCAGCTGGTGGCCACGGCAGACATCAAACGGGTGAAGAAAAGCTGGTGGGGCAGCCGCACGTTCGATATCAGCGCGGCGTCCACCTATGCTCTGGACCGCGCGGCGAATGAGAACACAGACGGTATGAAGTTCACGCTGACCTCCAAGGACGGCGGTGATCCGGACAAGGGCGAGATAACGGCCGCCGACATGCAGAAATATCTGACACGTCTGGTGGGTATCAAGCTGGTGCCAATGGACCGGGCGCAGAAAATGATCGATTACGGCAAGGCCAATGGTCCGGGCGAGGAATTCACCGTGCTGCTGTCATTCGATGAAGCCAGCGCCGATGCCTTCTGCACTGCCATGATCAGCAACTATTCCACGGCCGTGAATTGCGCGGCACAAGCCCTTCTGGCCAACCACACCTACCTGCGGGCCTATATGGGGCAGCTGTTCGGCAGTGACTGGGAAACCACCCTCACGGACGAGCAGCAGGTGACCAAGTTCCTGAAGGTCGGATTCTTCCAGATCAAGGATATGGCGGCTGACATCAGTGCCAGCCAGGCGGCGGCCTCACAGGTTCGGGAATCTTTCCTGATCCTGCAGGACATGCCCGCCAAGCTGGCGACAGCCTTCAGTGCGCTGGGCAAGATCGTGTCTACCAAAGGCCTGACACAGGCCCAGATCGAAGGCCTTGTGGCGCAATATACCAAAGGCCTGAAGCCCTGGAACAACCCAAGCTATGGCGGTAAATATGTCGCCAGCGACGTGACGGTGTCTTTCTTCGACGCACTCATCCGCTTCGCCGCTGCCGCCCCCAATGTGGAGCTACCGGTGTCGGTACTGAAATACCGCCAGCAGGCAGACGGCCCGGTTCAGTTCTTCTAACGGGCAGGTCTCATAAGGCTGAACCAGTTCGATCCAAATATGAAAGGCCGGAGCAGGTTAGCGCTCCGGCCTTTCGATTCTGCTCGTCCCTGGATGGTCTTCAGCTGTCGCGCTTGGTCTCGTCTGTGCGGCCGTTGTCATAGAGGCCGCGCAGCGCGGTCACCCTGCCGTCTTCCTTGACCAGTTGCAGGCGGATGTTTTCAAGCCCGTCCAGCATGAAGGTGTCGTCCGACAGCGGCGTCAGGCGGTGCACAGGGCGGCCTTCGCGCTGATAATGCAGCACGCCGTCTTCAAGCGTCAGAGTACGCGGGCCATAGGTGCCAACATAGGATGCCAGCGTCGCCGCGTTCACACTAACCGGGTTGGCCTTGGCCTGGGCGGACTGCAGGTGCCAGCGGTAATAATCACCCTGCGGGCCTTCCCTTTCCGTCGCCAGCTTTTCAAGCGCCATCATATAGGCCTTATCGAGGGCATCGTCGGCATCGGTCTTGAAGTGCGGCTGAACGCCCGTGCCTTCCCAGTTGGTTTTGGTGATGGGGTTGATGGCCCGGCCGCTTGGTGTCCATACCAGGAAGCGGTCTGTTACCGGCTGCGGGCCACCGGGGTGGGCGCCGCCGCCTGTGACTTCACCCACAAGCGTGCCGCGCTTGAGGTTGCGCATATTGTAGCTGAACTCCTCGGCAGCTGAGAAGGTGAAGAAGCTGGTCAGCACATAAACATCCATGTCCGGCCGGCGTTTGCCTTCCACCTCGGCGTGGGTCCAGGTTTCGCTGTAGCTGTCTGTCGGGCGCCAGTAGAAGGTGTTCAGGTGCACGGGCTCGGGGCCCATCAGATAGCTCATGATCAGCTGGATCATGGCCGGTGATCCGCCGCCGTTCTTGCGCAGGTCAATGATCAGCGCATCCGCGTTCGAGACGTAATTCATGGCGGCGATGGCCGTTTCCCGCGCGCCGGCAATGCCGGGGTCATGGAAGTTGGTCAGGTTCAGGTAGGCTACATTACCGTCCAGGATTCTCACATCCCGGAAGCCGTTGTTGGTGCGGCGCAACTGGTCCAGATAGCCCTGTGGTGGGCCGTCGGCCGGGCGCTCCGTGCGGGCACGCATCTGGCCGACCTGTTCGGGGCTGAAGATGGTGCGCAGGTGGCCATCATGGCTGATGGCGCGCAGGTCGGTGGTCAGCTGTTCGGAAAACTGCATCGGGTTGGTAAAGGATGCATAGCCGCCAGACGCCAGCTTGTCGCGCAAGGCCTTGGCCATCTTTTCGGCCGTTTCCGGGAAAACATAATTGCCCAGCAGTTGGCTGGCGATGGCCTCGACCACCTCCTGTCTTTCTGCCTCAGTCATGGCGGCAGGCTGTTCCTGGGCCATGGCTGGCGCGGGCATAAGGGCCGGTGCGGCTAAAGGCGTGAGCGACAAGCTCAGCGCAAGATAGAGTGATTTCATTTGTTGGTCCCCTCCGTTTATTTTTTTGCACGGTAGGGGCGGGCGTCAGGGCTGCGCAGCACAATGCGGTGAACCGCCCGAAGTATGCGACCAACGCTGAACAACGGCTCGTTGCCCGTTCGCCTGGAAACAAAAATTACGATAATCGTAAAAATAGCTTGCACCCTAATCGGGGTTTTTGTATATTCATTGGCTGGATGTGTGGCTTCGCACTCGCCTGGCATTTCATGGGGGCGGATATTCTGGCTTGGCTCAGGCTTGCCTTCTTCCCCGATATGCCGGCACCGCCCTCTCTTTCGGGCAGTGAAACACTGGTCACGGTATTGCTGTCGATGCTCGGCCTTGGTGGTCTCCGGACGGTTGAGAAGCTGAAAGGCGTCAGCCGCGAGAAGTGGAAATAGCCTGTGCAGGGATTTGCGATATCCTCAAGCGTGGGCCCGGGTGGCCGGAATGCCAGGCCCGATGTGGCGCTGGTGCAGTTGGCGCTTCTAAAAGCGGGGCTTTTTTCAGGCACTATAGACGGTCAGTATCATGTCAGCCTGGGGAAGGTTATTGACCAGTTCTTGACGGCAAAAGGCTTGGTCCGGGGGGCTGCCCTGTCACCGGCCGGAGCGGGGTTCAAGGCCCTCGCTGCGGCGGTTCCGCCAGCCTACCAAAAAGCCAAAGCCTGGAAGCAGACGGCCTATCTTTATGTGCCGGCGAATACCGGGGTGGCTGACCCGTGGAAGCGCGGGGACCATAGCTTGCCGGACTTGGAATTCGAGGCGCTGAAGCGGTCGCTTCGTCAGGCCGCGTTTGTGCGGCAACTGGGGCTTGGTATTGCTGACGTTACAGTTACCGCCGATGGCCGGTTCATGGTGCGGCTGGGCTTCCAGGCGGCGCAGTTTGTTGATCCTGTCACCGCCAAACTGACCACCCTTCCGCCCAAACCCTTTTTGCGGCTGTTGCAGAATGATCTGCCGCTCGCCGGATGGCAGACAGTCGCTGGTCACGACTTGATTTTAAAAACCAGCAAGTCTTGGCCAATTTTGAAACAGGCGAAAGACGTGACGCTTGAGCAGCTTGAACTGGTCGGCCTGAAGAAGCGGCCATCAAAGCCTGTATTGGCGACCTGTTCGGCGGCCATTGCCACCAGCCTGTTGTCCGATAAGCCTGATGAGAAGCAAGCAAAAGAGCTGATGCAGTGTTTCGGCCAAGACCGCCTGACCATGGAGCAGAAGACGAAGGCGCGGCAATTGGCCTGCACAGAGTTACAACGAAAATGGGAGGCTGTTTTCTGGCGGCTTGTGAAAATCCATGAGGCGTTGCGTGCGATTTTTCCGCTGTATGCCAAAGCTTACGAGACGCGAGTTTTGATGGGGCGGGCAAGGGATGCCCGAACCTTGGAAAATCTCGAGATCGGGACACATAACACGCCGGGGGCGGATACCGCGAGAACGCTTTATGATATCCTGCGCGGTAACAAGACCTTGGGTGAAATTGTCGGTACCGTTGCAACTGGTGCGGATGCACCGGATGCTGCAATCAGGTTTTTGGAAAGTGCTGGCAAGGAAACCGCAGCTGGCGTTTTGAAAGCCCTCGATCTGGCGTCACTTTGGTATGATACCCAAAAGACTTTTTCCAACGCGCTGCAGAATACAATCGAATTGCCGGAATGGTACCGACTGATCGATTTGCATATCCAATTGTGGGTCGGTTTCTACAATGGTTTTGCGGAGCTTGAGGAAATCTGGCCCGAACAGGTCCGTCTGCTTGAGGCCATGCATGCGCTCAAGTGCCCGATCCCCGACGATGACTATGAAGCAATTTGGGTGGATCTGCTTAGTCTGCACAGAACCCTGTTTTCCAAGCAGCCGATTTTATATACCGAAGAATATAGACATTTACGCGATGTACGCGGTCAACGGGACAATGTTCTTTTCGGCCCAGGAGAGTAGGCGCATCAAGCATATTAGCGGAAGCTGTAGGTGTTCAGGAAGGGGCATTGGTTGATGTCTATTTCCCCTATGGACAAGTCCGCGGCCATAACCGGCGTTTCATCATTCCGGTAGCTGATACTGACTGTCAGCCTGCGGAAGAAACCCATCTGGTCACTGATGGCCGCAAAGTCTTTTTTCGGGTAGGTATCGCCCCACTCAACCATGCGCGAAAGTGTGATGAACATCAGTTCTTCGCGCCTTTCCGGGACAGGATGATTCCGGTTCTGCTTAAGCCGGCAATAGAGCAGGTCCCGCCTTTTGACATCCTTTTGGCTCTGCAGCAGAGCAAGAAATGTATTGGCAAACCCAAGCTCCCCATTGCGAGGGGGAAGGGGGGCCTGTTCCTTAACACGGAGGTTTCGGAACGATGGGTCAAGAAGCCAGGCAATCGTCGTTCCGATATCTGAATAGTCCTTTGAGAAGCGGCCGATATCCACCATCCATTCCATCGCATACGTATTGCCGTAGGGGTGTTTGATCCGTCCTGCGCGCAAGGCCTTCGCGATTTCGACGCCTTCTTCCGGTCCTGCAAGGAAAATATCCGCCAAAGAAGCGGCAACGTCAGGCTCTGTCGGTGCTTCGATGCCGAAGTCGATCAGTTCTTTGATCGCCTGCTCAAGCCCCGGCCTGCTGTAGACCTGATGGGGCAGAAGGCGTGGTTTTTCGATGATCGGCGGCAGGATGGTGGACACATGTTGGAAGCTGCCATCGGGCATTCGCTTCTCAATGGTGAGTTTGCCAGGGTCACTCAAATGCTCAGGCCGGGAAGCAATTATCCGGCGATCATTCTTGCTCAGTAGGTCAATAAGCGCTGCTGCATCCATTTCCCGAATTTGAAACCGCAACCCGCGGTAGATGGAGGGGCCAAGCATGTAAGCGTCCTGAACATAATCTTCAGGGATACCATTGTCCGTCGTCTCCGCCGGAGCAAAGCCAGCGAAGACCCATTGCATGAAAAGTAATAGAAGTGCGCAGACCCGCATTTTGTCCCCCATCCCAAATATATGGTGCATGCACTCTAGCAATCATGAGCTGTAACATGCAATCAAAAAGAACAAACATGGAACATTTGGTGCCATCAGTAAGGGAGAAAGAACAGGGTGGGGTGGCCGTCAGGACCAGAGGACGCCAATCACTCTACTTCGGGTTAATCCCCACCCGGCAGGCTGTGGTGATATGTTTTTTATGGTTGTAAATATACCGCAAAAGGTGTGAACAAAGCCTTATCAAGCATGCTTAATGCGCGTTAACCTTGTGCGGGCGAGACATTCAGTCAGCCACCGGTGGCGGGCGGGCGATCAGAAGTTCTTCAAGATAATCAGCTTTTTCGAAAGCGCCTGGCGGGTGTGCTCATAGGCGATATGCAAATCGAAATAAAGCTGGTTCAGTCCTTCGGTGCGGTCCTTGCTGGACCGAATTTCGATTTTGGCCGCCAGATGCGCCACTTTTTCCGCGCCGAATGTCACGGACGCGGATTTGAAATGGCTGGCGTACATATGAACGCGCGCGCAGTCCTTCGCCTCAATGGCATTGCTCAGCTCTTCCATCAGGCTTGGCGCTGCGATCAGATAGTCCTCGATCAGGCCGATCATCCCACCCTTCAGTAATTCTCCATACTCCCGGAACGTGTCCCAGTTGACGAATTCCATTTCGTCCGAGACATCTTCATATTCGTCGCTGATTTCAATGTCTGCGTCTTCGCCGGTCAGGTGGCGTTTCACCATCACTTCCAGGCTCACACGGTCGACCGGCTTTTTGATGCAGTCGGTCATGCCTGCGTCCATATAGACGGCGTTTTCCGGCCCGGACATTTTCGTGGTTACCGCGATGATCGGCAAAGGGGCCTTGCCCGCCTTCTGTTCAAGCGCGCGTAGCCGCCTGGCGGCTTCCACGCCGCCCATCTTCGGCATCATGATATCCATGAAGACCATGTCAAAACGGCCGGGCTCAAAGGCTTCCAGCGCTTCTGCGCCGTTGCAGACATGGTCGTATGTGATGCCCATCTCATCCAGCGTACGGCCCAGGATTTTTGCCATGACGGGCATGTCATCCACCACAAGCGCGTGAAGGGGGGCACTTGGACCCTGGCGGGAAAGGTGGCCTTCTTCAGACATCAGCGCGGCATCACGCATTTTGACATTGCTCCTGCAAGATCGCTCATTTCGTACTCAATACATTGCCTGAAGGGTGTGGCAGCCATGCTGCCGTATCTTTGCCTGGCCTCTGTATGCCGGACAATTCTATCTAAAAGGTTAATGGGAAAATTTTAGCGATTGTATTTTTACAATCTTAAAATGCAGGGCTACATATTCTGCAATAGCACCAGCTTCTTCTTCAGCGCATGTTGGGCGCGCTCAAAGGCGATGTGCAGGTCATGGAATGCTGGTATGGCTTCCCGGATGTCGCCATTCTTGCCCATGATTTCCAGCTGTGCTGCGATATCGGACACGACTTCCGCGCCAAACACCTGGCTGGTGGATTTGAATTTATGGGCGTGGAACTGCAAGGTGGTGGCATCATCAGCCTCAATGGCCTGTCCGATGGCTGCCAGAAGGTCTGGGCCTGCCACCAGATAGTCCTTCAGGAAATGCTTGAACTTGTCTTTCAGAATAGCGCGGTATTCATTCAGGGTTTCCCAGTTCAGGATATCCAGCCCGTCATTTTCAAAAGCGGCTGCTTCGTAGCTGTCCGGTTCATTGGCTGTCTGCTTTTCGGCAATACCCAAGTGATCCAACATCACTTGTGCCAGGTTCAGCCGGTTGATCGGCTTTTTCACCACCCCGCTCATGCCTTCAGCCAGATACTGGTCCATGTCCCGTTCCGAGACGCGTGCGGTCACCGCAACAATGGGAATGCCCCCGTAGTGAGCGCTGAGTTTCCGGATTTCCTTTGTCGCCTGCACACCGCCCATTTTCGGCATCAGGATATCCATCAGGATCAGGGCATAGTCTGTCTCATGTGCCGCCTCGATCGCCTCCAGGCCGTCCGTTACGCGGTCATGCTGAACGGGAAAGGCGGACAGGAGCTTGGCGATAATCTGGCCCATCACCGGGTTGTCTTCCACCACCAGTACCCGCGGGCCATTCACCTCCGGCATGGTGATGGCCGAGGCGTGGATTTCGTCCTCAATCGGTGGGGTGTTGTCTGCGTCGTCCTGCATGGCCAGCCCAGGTTGGTTGCGGTGGTATGAATTCAGATTTTCCAACTGTGGGGGCAAACTGTCACGAAACAGTTAACACCCCCAAGATTCCGTTCAGCCTTCATTCATGCCTTGCATCCAATCCTGAAAAGGCGAAGATGAGACGAACAAACTGGAAGGGGTGGCGTATGAAAAAGTTACTGGCGGTACTGGCGACAACCTTCGCCATGGCAGGTTGCGCGGGTGACAGTAGCGGTGGCGGCACGCCAGTGCGGGACATCAGCCCGTCCGATTATGTTACCCTCAGCCGCACAGCCTGTTTCGGGGCCTGCCCGGTTTACGACATCACGCTGCAGGGCGATGGCCGTGTTACCTATCACGGTGGGCGCTTCACCAAGCTGCAGGGCCAGCACAGCGATACCTACAGCGCAGGCCGCTTCCTTGAGGTGCTGAGCATGTTCGAGATGCGTGGTTTCAGCGATTTTGATGATGCCTACACCCGCGACACCTGCCGGCCCTGGGCGACCGACCATCCAACCGTAACGGTGGAGCTGAAATCAGCGGACCTCACGAAAAAGCTGGTCTGGTACACCGGGTGCCGCGGCATCGAAGAGCGCGCGCAGCTTGACGGCATGGTGGATGAGCTGGAGCGGATCCTGGACGTGGAGCGCTTCATCGGCACGCCGGAAGAACGGAAGCCCAAGCGCCGCTGACGCTTTTGCGGGGTGGCGGCGAACCTTTTCCCAAGACGAAGCGTCTATAGGAAAAAGCCGGGATCACGACAGGCGGATGAGACTACACAGGCACAGGTGGGCCCCCATCTGTGCCTTTTGCTTTTTGGGCTGGCACCCCTTTTTGCGCCTTTCCTGAAGGCGCCATTCATTTTCGGTTCAGGGCCGACCCTTCATAACGGAATCACAAAGAAACAAACACCACGACAGCAACCAGTGGGGACAGCATATGACCTTTGTGAATGAAATTAACGGCGACTTTGTATTTGACGGCTCCGGCATCGACAGTTTCTTCCGGGGCGGCAGCGGCGATGATTTCATGGTCGGCGGCTCAGGCGATGATTATCTGATCGGCGGCGCTGGCAACGACTTTATTGTGGGTGGTGGGTTTTCCGACGGCCCAACGCTGCATATCGACTGGTACGGCGACAAGAATTTCTTTGCACCGGTGGATTATGACGGCCCGACAGCAGAAGGCGCCGACACGCTGATTGGCGGGTCCGGCGATGACACGCTGATCGGTGGCGGCTGGGACGACGGCGCGGTTAACGACAATGGCTGGTATGACTATGGTGAAGAGGTCTCCGCTGATGTGTACGCCGCCTATTACCCCTACCCATACCCTGACAATGTCATCTGGGCCGGCAGCGGCAACGACGTGGCTGTGGGCGGCAACGCCAACGACATCATCGGCGGTGGCGACGGTGACGACGACATCTTCGGTGCCGGTGGCCGGGATATTATTTTCGGCGGCTGGGGCTATGACACCATTGATGGCGGCTCAGGCGACGATGACATCTACGCCAGCGGCGGTGATGACCTGGTCTATGGCGGTGACGGCGAAGACTGGATCTATGGATCTAGCGGCTATGACGACCTGTTCGGCGGGGCGGGCAGCGACGTGATCTTTGGCGGTTCAGGCGACGATGTGATCGCCGGCAACAGCGGCCATGACGAAATCTATGGCGGCAGCGGCTGGGATACCATCTGGGGCGACGACGGCGACGACGATATCTTCGGCGGCGCGGGCAATGATGTGCTCACGGGCGGCAGCGGTGAAGACTATTTCTACTTCAAGGACGGCCAGGGCGACGACACGATCACGGATTTCAATATCTGGGACGACACGCTTGTGCTTTCCGGCGTCTGGGACATCCAGAATTTTGACGATCTCGACTACTATAGTTTCGAGACCTGGGTGGACGGCGAATATGGCCTGCTGATCGAAACCACGGCCAGCGACAGCATCTTCCTTGAGGGCGTAACCTCCTATGATCTCTACTATATGGACGTGATTTTCTAAGGGCCAGGTGAAGCCCTGAGGCGAAAGCTAATCCTCATTCCCTCTAGAGCAACCTCGGCGCCGCATCTCGCGGCGTCTTTTTTTGTGTTTAAATCACAATGTGTCATTCCTACGTTTATGTTGACGTGCAATCCTGTGCCGCGTTAGAAACTTCGGTGTTTTATTCGAGTAGGGCCCGTTTTGGGTGATGGGGGAATAATGACAGCCAGCTTGGGGGGGGCAAAAGCGCCACGACCTTCATCGTGGGTTCCGAAATTGTAATGAACACCAACACGGATGGCGACCAGTGGCGGTCGGACGTAGGTCGTGGCCAGTGTGCAGGCAGCTGCGACGGACACCGAAGGCGGCGTGTTGATCGACCTGGGTGGCGGCGACAGTCTGCTGTTGACGGGCCTGACGGTCGCTGACCTCGCAGACACGGATTTCATTTTTTAAACAGTTACGACAGATGTAACCCGGCTTCCGGGTAATGAGGAACATATGGTATATACAAAGCAACTTCTGGCCAGGCACGATGGCTTCGCATTCACTGAAGCTGACGCAGAAGCAGATGGCTTTCCGCTGGGCGATTTTACGGTAAATAGCGGGACCAGCGGCAGTCATTTCGGTGCCAAGGTAACAGCTCTCGCAGATGGTGGTATGGCCGTTGTCTGGATATCCTATGACCCGGATATTGATGATGACAACGGCGGGATTGCCCTTCGTATCTTTGGTGCAGACGGCCAGCCGGTTGGGGATGATATTGCGGTCAATACCATCAAGGAAGGATTGCAGCGCGAGGCCAAGGTTTTGCAATTGCAAGATGGCTCGCTCGTCGTGGTGTGGAAATCGCCTTCCGATGAAACAGAAGGCGATATCTATGCCCAGCGGTTTTCCCTGGAAGGCGAGCGTCTTGGTGAGGAGTTTGTGGTTCATGACGACCTGCAAGGTCAACAGGTTCAGCCCGTACTGGTGGCGCTGGATGATGGGGGCTTCATGGTCCTGTGGGCGGATGACCTTGCTGATGGATCAGGCCGGGGTATTGCTGGGCGCACATTCGATGAAAACGGTGGGGCGACATCTGAAATTTTCCTGGTGAACCAGCACACCGATAACAGTCAGGCAGTTCCGGCCGCCACCAAGCTCGAAGATGGTTCTATCGCTGTAGTGTGGCAATCACTGGATCCTGCGGTGAATAGAGA
This sequence comes from Kordiimonas lacus, assembly GCF_001550055.1. Taxonomy (GTDB): domain Bacteria; phylum Pseudomonadota; class Alphaproteobacteria; order Sphingomonadales; family Kordiimonadaceae; genus Kordiimonas; species Kordiimonas lacus. The sequence continues at coordinate 244,617 of NZ_LRUA01000003.1, read as the reverse complement.
TGAATGGGGCATTGCCTTGCGGCTGATTGACCAGCAGGGCAATCCCGTCACAGGAGAGAGCCGGGTAAATGACATTACTGAGACATTGCAGGTTGTGCCAACGGTGGCTCCTCTGGCCGATGGCGGATTTGTCGTTGTCTGGGAAAGCCGTGTTGCTGATGGCGTAGGGAACTTTGGGTATGCAGACCATGATGTGAAAGCCCGCGTTTTCGACGCCAGTGGCGATGCTGTTTCTGACGAAATCGCGGTCGCGCAAAATACCGAGAATTCCCAGGCTCGTACTTCGGTTGTTGGCCTGGAGGATGGCGGGTTTGTTGTTGTCTGGCGAAGTTTCGACCAAGAAGTGGACGGCGACGGCGCGGCGATCGCTGCCCGGCAGTTCAGTGCATCCGGTGACCCCGTTGACGGCGAGTTCCGGGTCAATGTGGCGGGTGAAAGTGATCAACGGTATCCGAATTCGGCCATCCTGGCTGATGGAAGCATAGCTGTTGCCTGGCAGAACCTCCGAGGCTCCAATGGCATTGAGATATCCGCCCGCATTCTGGTGCCTGACCAAAACGGTGAATATGCCTATATCGATCGGTTAATCGCAGGAACAGAAGCCGATGATACGCTCTCCGGTTCGGACAATGCCGAAAGGCTTTTGGGCGAAACAGGCGATGACGTGCTGAGTGGTGGCAACGGCGACGATACGGTTGAGGGCGGTGACGGCAATGACCGGCTTGATGGAGGACTGGGAAATGACCTTCTGAAGGCGGGCGACCATGATGATACCCTGCGCGGTGCCGATGGGGCTGACACGCTTCTGGGTGGTGGGGGCAATGACCAGCTTTGGGCCGGCGCCGGCGACACCGGCGATGACGTGATGAACGGCGGCGAAGGCAAAGACATCATCGGTGGCGGAGCTGGGAACGACAAACTGGTCGGGGGTACCGGGGCAGACATAGTCTTCGGCGGCAGCGGTGACGATACACTGATCGGGGGCGCATCCAAAAACAGCACCGAGACTGCGGCGAACCAGCTTTGGTCGGGGGGCGGCAATGACCTGATCTATGGCGGCGGTGGCCGGGATGCCCTTGGTGGTGGTGATAACAATGATGAAATCCATGGCGGTGGCGGCAATGACGTTATCTATGCCGGTAAAACCGGGGCCGACAGTCTTTATGGCGATGGCGGTAACGACATCATCTTTGGCGGCTCGGAAGATGATCTCATTGAAGGTGGCGATGGCGCTGATGAGCTTTATGGTGGCGCCGGTGATGATGTGGTCGCGGGCGACGCTGGCAGTGACACGCTTTATGGCGGCGGCGGCAACGACACACTCACAGGCGGCGCGGGCGATGACACGCTTCGGCCGGGTGACGGATTGGATATGCTGGTCTTTGCGGCTGGCGATGGCGCAGACCAGGTTGACGGCTTCACCATGGGTGATGACACGCTCGACCTGTCCGCCACCACAACGGATTTCACTGATCTTGCCAGTGTGCAGGCAGCTGCGACGGACACCGAAGGCGGCGTGTTGATCGACCTGGGTGGCGGCGACAGTCTGCTGTTGACGGGCCTGACGGTCGCTGACCTCGCAGACACGGATTTCATTTTCTAGGGGCGCTTGGGAGGTGTTTGTTCATTTGCCCTTAATGTTAGCAGCTTAGGCTGATGCCCAAATAGGGGGACTGATGCTTGCGCGGCGTCATCTTGATGATGACAGCCCGATCTTTTGGAGGCATAGTGAACGCAAGGGAGATGGGGGCGAGTAAGTCCCCGTTTCTGCGGAAAAAATTTAAAAATGAACCTTTCGTTAGGTTTGACGAATGATTCGCGGGCTGGTAGCTTGCGGGTAATTATATGATTTGGTCAGTTTATGGGGCTACACGATGGCAAATTTTCCAGGTACCGCTGGCAACGATAGCTTAGTTGGTAACGCAGCTGAAGATGACTCGATTACGGGTCTCGCAGGCGACGACACGCTTATCGGTGATACGGGTAACGATACCATTGAAGGTGGCGCGGGCATCGACAAGATCGACGGCGATGGCGGCGACGATATCATCGACGGTGGCGACGGCGACGATATCATCATCGGCGCGGCAGGCGCAGACGTGATCGACGGTAACGGTGACGACGACGAAATCTACGGCTGTGACGATAATGACAGCATCCTTGGCGGTGCCGGTGCCGATACGGTCTTTGGTGGCGCGGGTGACGACACGGTTCACGGTAACGCTGGCGCAGACAAGATTGATGGCGGCGCAGGCGCGGACAAGCTCTATGGCTGTGATGACGCCGACATTATCGTGGGCGCGGGCGGTGCGGACATCATCGAAGGCGGTGCTGGTGCCGACCGGATATATGGCTGTGACGATAATGACAGCATCCTGGGCGGTGACGCCGGCGATACTATCGCGGGTGGTGCGGGCGTTGATACCCTTCATGGTAACGACGGTGCCGACCATATTGATGGCGACGCCGGCAACGACATCATCTTCGGTTGCAACGACAACGACCAAATTACCGGCGGTGACGGCGACGACAGAATCACAGGCGGCTCCGGGAACGATAATCTCTCCGGTAACAGCGGCGTCGATACCATCAATGGCGGTGACGGCATTGATAAAATCTTTGGTGGTAGTGACGCTGACATCCTGAACGGTGATGCCGGTGACGACCAAATCGACGGCGACGACGGAAATGATGTTATTGATGGCGGCAACGACGATGACGAAATCGACGGCGGTGCAGGCGATGACGATATCACCGGCGGCCTTGGCAACGACACTATGGTGGGTGGTGCCGGCAATGATGTGGTTCGCATCTCCGGCTCTATTGATTCCACCACGGACATCGTAAACACCTCCAAAGGTGATTTCCTGATCAGGGTTGAGGGCAACGACATCATCACGGGTGTCGAGACGGTCATTTTCGACAACGCCACCCTGACGGAGACCGCAAGCGACATTGGCACGACGGTAACGGCATCAACCACATCCGGTGTGGATGTTGACCTGACGCTGGCAGGCGATGTGATCGCGTGGGACCCGGATGCTTCCAATCCGCTGGCGAAATCCTATAGCGACAACGACTGGAACATCACAGAAGTTGACGGCACGGCTATTTCGGCCAATGGCGATTCTGTTGACATCGCAACTGGTACGCTGACTGCAGTTGATACCGACGGCGACGGTGTTCGTGAGACGCTGGTGTTTACGGGTAATGTCGACGAGTCCAATGCGTCAGATGATATCAACGATGCTGCGATTACCGTGGTCATGACCAATGTGGATACGGCCAACACCGTTACCCTGACACTGGACCTGACCCTGTTGGCGGATGATGGCTTTGTGGCTGACCCCGGCGGCGATACGCTGGTGGGCGGCGATGACGGTGAAACATTCACAGGCAGTGACAGTGCCGACAGTATTATTGGCAACAACGGTGACGACACGGTCACCGCAAACGGCGGCAATGACACAATCCATGGCGGGCGCGGCGAAGACGAGATCGACGGCGGCGACGGCGATGACAGCATTCTGGGCGGCGACGGCGACGATGTGATCGACGGCGGCGACGGGGCTGACGACATTGAGGGTGGCGCCAACGATGATGAACTGTCCGGTGGCAACGGTGCCGACGATATCCTGGGCGATGCCGGCGCAGATACAATTTCGGGCGGTAACGATGACGATGTGATTGACGGTGGGGCCGGCAACGACAAGATCACCGGCGGCCTTGGCAACGATAGCATCATCGGTGGTGCCGACACCGATACTGTCATCATCAATGGCGATATCGACGATGCCGCTGACATTGGTGTGAACGGTAGTAACCAGTTGGTTATCACAACAGCTGATGGCACGGACACTGTGAGCGGCGTTGAAACCATTCGCTTCAACAATGTCACGCTGACGTCCTCTGACGATGAGAATATCGGCCTTGATTTCGAATTGTCAGCGGAGTCTGGCGATAGCTCTGCTGATACCGGTGTCGCGCAATTTGTGCTGCAGTGGGATGCGTCCCAGGTCGGTGTGGGTGATCCACTGACCGCAGCCTATGCTGACGGTGATTGGAGAATTACCCGTGTGAACAGTTCCAGCGTATCGGACGGTTCGAACGTGAACCTCAGCTACGGTACACTCTCTGTTTCCGACAGCGGTAGCGGCGTGGCAGACACCCTGACTTTCACAGGCAGCACTGACATGAGCGATGCCAACGAAGCAGAAGACCAGACACAAACCGTGACGGTGCGCCTGACCAATGTGGCAACCAGCGAGACCATCACTGTAAGTCTTGACCTTACACTGCTGGCCGACACGGACTTCACCGGCAACAGCAGCGCAAACACCCTGACTGGCGACGAAGACAATGAAACCTTCGACGGTCTTGGCGGCAACGACAAGATTTACGGCAACTGCGGTGATGACAGCATCCTGGGCGGTGACGGTGACGACCAGCTCTTCGGCGGTAACAACAACGACACGCTCGAAGGCCAGAACGGCAAAGACGAGCTCTATGGCGGCTGTGGCGACGACGTCCTGATTGGTGACACGGTATTTGATACCAATGCGGACACGCTTGATGGTGGCGCCGGCAATGACAAGCTCTATGGCGGCAAGGGGAACGATATCCTCAATGGCGGTTCTGGCAATGACACCATCGACGGTGGCGGCGGTACAGACGTTGTTACCTTCGACGGGTCGATCGACGATGCAAGCGACATCACCACTGCGGCGGTCGACTATGTCGTCAGCGTGGACGGTGTCGATACCATCACCGGTGTTGAAACACTGCAGTTCGACAACGCGACGCTGAGCACCAGCGCGTGTCAGGACGTGCTGGCGGACCTGGAGCTGTTTGCGGATGCAGGCGCATCCAACACAGATACCTTCGCAGATCATATCCTGCGCTGGGACCCCGATGCAGCCAACCCGCTGACCGACTATTCCGACAATGACTGGGATATCATCTCAGTTGACGGCACAAATGTGAACCCGGGCACCAGGGTTGATACTGACCTTGGCCGCCTGACATTCACTGACGCCGTGGACAGTGACGGCATTGTGGATACCATAACCTTCAAGGCTGACAGCTCGCTGGCCAATGAGGCTTCCAACCTTGACGAGACTGTAACCCTGGTTCTGGCCAATGCGTCGAACGCAGATGACACCATTGAGCTTGATGTGAACCTGCGCGTGATCTCGGATGTGGACTTCACTGCAGACAGCGATGGCGGTCTGCTGGAAGGTGGCGCTGGCAATGATGTTATGGCTGGTGGCAATTTGTTCGATAACATCAAGGGTAACGGCGGCAACGACACCATCTCGGCAGGTGGCGGTAGTGATTACATCACTGGCGGTGACGGCGATGATGTGATCTCCGGCGGTGACGGCAATGACTCTGTCTTTGCGGGCGGTGACGGCGACGATATTGTTCGCGGTGACGACGGTAACGACATCATTGGCGGCGGCTCCAACGACGACCTGATAATCGGCGGTGGTGCGGATGCTGATCCGTTCGGTGGTACCGACACTTCATCAGGCGATGGCCGTGACATCCTGTTCGGCGGTACTGGCGACGATACACTCGTCGGCGGTGCGTGGGATGACCGCGGCGGCAACGATGACAGCGTTGTGGATGTTGGCGAAGTGAGCAACAACAGCACGGACCAGCGCAATGATATCTGGGCTGGTGACGGCAACGATAAGATATACGGCGCAGGCGGCAAGGACGCACTTGGTGGCGGTACGGGCTGCGACGACATTCAGGGCCTGGGCGGCGATGACACCATCTATGGCGGTAAAGGCAGCAGCAACGCTGACGACACAATCGACGGTGGCGACGGCGATGACGTTATCTTCTCCGGCACAGGCGACGATATTATCGTTGGCGGTAACGGCAGCGATGTGATGTTCGGCGGCGACGGTGCTGACACCGTTCAGGGCGGGGCATCTGCCGATACGCTCTATGGCGGCGCCGGTGATGACACTATTTCAGGTGGCGCGGGTGCTGACAGCATTCGTGGCGGCGACGGTGACGATACCATCGAAGGTGGCTCCGGCGACGACACGCTGTTTGGCAGCGGCGGTGCTGACACATTTGTCTTCACTGACCAAGCCAACGAGTTTGACGTGATCAAGGACTTTGACCTGACATCCGATGTCATCAATCTGGTGGGCATCATTGACGCGTCTGATACGAATGTCGGCGACGGTGACGGCGATTTCGAAACCCTTGCCGAACTGAAGGGTGAAATGGACGAGACAAGCTTTAATGGCGAGGATGGCGTATTGATCTCGCTCGGCGAGACCTACTCGCTGTTCATTGTCGGTGTTTCCATCAGCGATCTGACGATCGACCACTTCGATCTATAGCGGATCAGGTGGTCGTAGAATTCAGCCCCTCGGCCATGGCCGGGGGGCTTTTGTTTTGTTCAGTTTTGGAATTGCAGTGGACCAGGCTTTGCGCTTAGATGGCGCTGGGTGCAACCGGGGAATGGCGCCGCCGCTTATGGCAGGACAGACTGAAAATAGTTTTGAGACCGTCAGGCTGATGGTGCGGGAGGCAGACCCGTCCCTTGCAGGGCAGGATATCCTGTCTGCGAACGAACATGAGCGCCTTGCGGGTATGCATGAAGGCGCGCGCCCGGCATTTGTGACAGCCCGCCGCATGCTGCGCATGGCCCTTGGGTCTTATATGGGGTTGCTGCCAGGTGCTGTACCTCTTATGCAGGAGGGGGCAGGACGCATTTCCATTGATGGCTTTGCCGAAGACGAACCACCTTATTTTTCAGTATCACACACCGGGGCAGCCGAGGAAGGCATCGCTGCGGTTATGGTGTCCGAAACCTGCCCTGTGGGCATTGATATCCAGCAACTGGACCCAAGCGTCGACTGGCGCCGCGTGGCAGAGCGCCGCTTCCCGGAAGAAGACTGGATGCTCTTGTCTGCCATGTCGGATGAAATTGGGCGGTTGATGTTTTTCACGCTTTGGTCAATCCGCGAGGCCTTCGTTAAAATGGAAGATGGCAAGCTGATGCCCTACCTCAGAAACTTGAAAATCGACCTGACAGCGCGCCCGCCAAAGCTTGCGACGCCAACACCAAAAGGGCTAGCTGAAGCCTTCATCTATTTCGATTTCAACCCGGAGCATGATCTGATGATTGCTGCTGTGGCTGAAAAGCCGATCCAGGTTGAGCTTGATCTGTCCATCAAGCACATTAGTCGCCGCCCTGACCCTTTAAGGAATCGCGCTGACTGAACCAGTGGCCACATTCCCTGTATTGGGCCATATACTTGGCGCAAACGCAGGCATGTGCTATCATACGCGTGGGTGACCGGATAAATTTCAGAAGAAATCACAGGCGCATCGCTTGAAGGGCGTGCCGTGCCGGAACGGTTTAAGACGTCAAAACGACGCCGACTGTGTCTGAAAACATGGTGGAGAAGGCAAAATGGCTTTTTCCGTAAATACGAACGCGGGTGCCTTTCTCGCGCTTCAAAGTCTTAATCAAACGAACAGTCAACTGGAAACGACTCAGCGGCGCATCAACACCGGCCTTAAGGTGGAAAGCGCCAAGGATAGTGCTGCGACATATGCCATCGCGCAAAACCTGCGTGGGGATATTGCCGGCCTGAACGCCGTCAAGGGGTCGCTGGACCGGGCCATTTCCACACTTGATGTTGCAGTTGCGGCCGGTGAAGCTGTCTCTGACTTGCTGACAGAACTGAAGGAAAAAGCCGTATCCGCGAAGGATACCGGCATCGACAGCGCCAGCCGCGATGCGCTCAATGACGAGTTTGTCGAACTTCGGGATCAGATCACCAGCATCGTGGAAAACGCTGAATTCAATGGCGCCAACGCCGTGGATGGCAGCGGCACAGATATTGTGGCCATCACCAACGACAGCGGTACAAACACCATCACCATTGGGGCCCAGGACCTGACGCTGGGCGGGGCCAATGTGACGCTTTCGGCGACGCAGGAAATTTCAAGCGCGGCGCTGGCGTCAACGGCGGTGACAACAATTTCCGCATCGGCGTCCAACGTTACGTCTGCTCTGTCTGCCTTTGGGGCGGGCTCCACAAGGCTGGAGATACAGCGCGAGTTTGTCGGCAAACTCTCTGACACCATTGAAGTGGGAATCGGGAATCTGGTGGATGCAGACCTTGCGAAAGAGTCAGCCACCTTGCAGGCACTGCAAGTAAAACAGCAGCTTGGCTTGCAGGCCCTGTCCATCGCCAATAATTCGCCGAGTGCCGTGCTGACACTTTTCCAGTGACCAAAGACGGCCCGGTCATGATATAATGCAACCGGGCTTTGAGATTGAGGACGCTGGCATGGGGATGCCGGCATAGTTAAACCAGAAGGGTGCGTTACATGGTTTTCACCGTGGATCCAAATGCAGGTGCTTTCGCAGTTCTGCAGAACAAGAAACAACCTGGCCGTGATCTGGCGGAAGAGCAGGCCAAATCCAAACAGTCTGATGATCGCCGGGCTGATGATGGCGCTGTTTCGGTTGCGGACCATCTGAAGGGCGATGCGACCGGGCTTGAAAGTGTTCGCGCGTCTCTCGGGCATGCGGCGTCGGCCCTTGAAGTGGCGTCGATTGCAGCAGGCAAGGTGGCTGATCTGCTGTCGCAGCTCCAGGAAAAGGCTGAGCGCGGGCTTGATCCTGATCTTGATAAAAGTGCGCGTGCCGCTCTCAATGAAGCCTTCGCCACAGAACGCGACCTGATCAATGACGTAATCCGCGACGCTGACTTTGAAGGCGTCAATGCGGTCAAGCGGGGTGGCCAGGCGATTACAGCGCTGACAAGCGCCAACGGCCGTCGGGCAGTAGAGATTCCGCCACAAGATTTGGCGCTTAGTGGGGAAAAAGTGACGCTGAAGCCGGATCAGGGGCTGGAAACAGTAACTGCCGCCGCGGATGCCCTGGAAGCCATTGTGGCCTCTCGCGCCAACGTGTCGAAGGCTCAGGCGGTATTTGAGGGCGGCGGTGAAAGCATCAGCGCCCAGCAAAGCTTCATCACCAAACTTTCCGATACCATCGATGCCGGTGTCGGCAACCTGGTAGAGCCCAGCCTGGAGAAGGAGACAGCCAACCTTCAGGCGCTGCAGGTGAAGCAGGCACTGGGTGTCCAGACGCTTCCTATTGCCAACCAGCGGCCGCAGGCGATCCTGTCACTGCTCAAATAAAAGGTCTTTTCGGTCGCGGGTGTCACTGCAGTCTTGCGCTTTCGTGCCGCCCGCGCTAGCCATGGCACTATAAGACAATTATCGGGGGAAGCTATGGCTCGATCTATCTCACTCGGGCGGGATATAACGGTCGCCAATGACGCGCCATTCGTTCTGTTTGGCGGCATGAATGTTCTTGAAAGCAGGGATCTGGCATTTGAAGTGGCGGAAGCCTTTGTGGAAGTCACGAAAAAGCTTGGCATTCCTTATGTTTTCAAGGCCTCCTTCGACAAGGCGAACCGCTCCAGTGTGCATTCTTTCCGGGGGCCGGGCCTTGACGACGGCTTGCAGCTTCTGGCGGATATCAAATCCAAATTTGACGTGCCGGTGATCACTGATGTGCATGAGCCTCACCAGGCCGCGCCGGCCGCCGACGTGGCGGACGTGATCCAGCTGCCGGCTTTTCTCGCGCGCCAGACCGATCTGGTAACTGCCATGGCCGAAACCGGGGCGGTGATCAATGTGAAAAAGCCGCAGTTTCTGGCGCCCGAGGAAATGCGTCACATCATCAAGAAATTCAAGGAAAGCGGCAACGACAAGGTCATGCTGTGTGAACGGGGCAGCTGCTTTGGCTATAATAACCTGATCGTGGATATGCTGGGCATGGATGTGATGAAGGATTATGCGCCTGTGGTGTTTGATGCCACCCACGCGCTGCAGCGCCCTGGTGGCCTTATAGACAGCGCAGGCGGCCGGCGTGCCCAGGCAGCAGCGCTGGCGCGGGCGGGCATGGCCCTCGGCATCGCCGGCCTCTTCATCGAAGCGCACCCGAACCCGGACGAAGCGCTATGCGATGGACCCTCCGCTCTGCCGCTCGATAAACTGGAGCCCTATCTGGCGCAGATGAAGGCCGTTGATGATTTGGCGAAAAGCTTTCCTGCACTGGTAACGGAGTAGACGGCAATGGATATCCGGCTTTTGGTTTTGGATGTGGACGGCGTGCTGACAGACGGCACCATCTTCTATTCCGCCGAGGGCGAGGAGCTGAAAGCCTTCAATGTGCAAGACGGCCTTGGCATCAAGCTTCTGATGCGCTCGGGCTTCGATGTGGCCGTGATTTCAGGGCGAGGCAGTGCGCCGCTTGAACGACGTCTCGATGACCTGGGCATTTTTCATCGCCGCTTCAAATGCAAGGACAAGGTGGCTGCCCTAAAGGATATCTGCGACGAGGTCGGATGCAATTTCAGCCAGGTTGCCTTCATGGGCGATGACCTGATCGACCTGAAGGTGATGCGGTCTGTGCGCTTTGCCGTGGCCCCGCCAAACGCAGTCCCGGAAGTGCTTGAGACGGCGCACCATGTGACCGACCGCCGTGGCGGCTATGGTGCCGTGCGCGAGCTGTGCGACTATCTGGCAGCGCTGAACGGTATTCGTTTCGCTGATTATTATGTCATGCCCGAGGAGGATTAGGGCATGACCTTCAAGATAGTGATCCCTGCGCGCTATGCCTCAAGCCGCCTGCCAGGCAAGCCGCTGGCTGACATTTGCGGCAAGCCGATGATTCAGCATGTGTGGGAGCGCTGCGGCACGTGCGGCGCAGATGACGTGGTGGTGGCCACCGATGACGCGCGGGTGTTTGATGTGGCGCGCGGTTTTGGCGCGCAGGCTGTGATGACGGCGCTGGATCATGCGTCAGGCACGGACCGGATCGCAGAAGTGGTGGATATCCTGGGCTGCCATGACGATGAGATCATCGTGAATGTCCAGGGCGATGAGCCGATGATGCCCCCCGCGTTGGTTCGCGCCGTAGCGGACCTCCTGGCAGGCAGCCCTGACGCGGCGCTGGCGACCGCCAGTCACGCCATTGCCAGTATGGATGACCTTGTGAACCCCAATGTGGTGAAGGTGGTGACAGACAAGGCAGGCAGTGCCTGTTATTTTTCCCGCAGTGCCATTCCCCATGAACGCGGTGCCGAGCGGCCTGATCTACAGCGCTTCGCCTACCAGCGCCATATCGGCATTTATGCCTACCGGGCAGGGACTCTCAGGCAGCTGACACTTTTGCCGCCCGCGCCGCTTGAAGAGCTTGAAGCGCTGGAGCAGCTGCGGGCCCTTTATCACGGCATGAAAATCGTGGTGGCCGAAGTGGCCGATGCACCGCCTGCGGGTGTGGACACGGAAAAAGACCTGGCCGCTGTGCGCGCCATGATGGGGATTGGCGGATGACCGAGGACACCACAGACAAGGTTCAGGCGCCACGTGCCCTTACGTCGTCCAGCGGCATCGCCGGTGACGCGTTGATGGCTGCGCTGTTGGGGCGCGAGGTCAGAAAGGGCCTGTCGGGCGCGCGCGACGGTGATGTGGTCGTGGGCTGGGGCCAGAAGGAAAATACCGAGAAGGCAAGGACCTATGCCAAGCGCCGTAATCTCGAATATTGGCGTCTTGAAGACGGATTCCTGGGCTATCTCAGCCACCCGTCATCGGATGGGCGACGCCTGTCGCTGGTGGTGGACAAAAGCGGCATCTATTATGACGCGCACACCCCAAGCGACCTTGAAGGCCTGTTGAACCGGGATGACTGGATTACCGATGATCTGCTGGCGCGGTCGCGTGACGCCATGGCACGTATCCGGCGCTGGCGGCTGTCGAAATATAACCATGCACCCTTTGATATCTCGCCTGACCTTCGGGAAAAGCTTAATGCTTTCAAGGGGCCCAAGGTTCTGGTTGTGGACCAGACGTTCGCTGACCAATCCATCCAGTATGGCATGGCCAATGACGGCATGTTCATGGAAATGATGCAGACCGCGCTTGAGGAAAATCCCACGTCGCTGGTGCTGGTGAAGGTGCACCCAGACGTGCTGGCAGGCACCAAGAAGGGCCATTTCGACCTGGAGCGCGCGCATGAACGCGTGATGTTCATTGCCGACGATGTGGCTCCCCAGGCCCTGATGGAGCGGGTGGACCACGTGTATGTGGTAACCAGCCAGATGGGGCTTGAGGGCCTGATCGCGGGCAAGAAGGTCACCTGCTTCGGCCTGCCGTTTTACGCGGGCTGGGGGCTGACGCACGACCGTCAACTGTGTGAGGCGCGTATCGCCAACCGCAGCCTTGAGGAACTGTTCGCTGCCGCTTTCATCGTCTATAGCCGCTATGTGGACCCCTATACGGGGGAATCGTGCGAACTTGAACGCATTCTGGATATCCTGACGGCCGAACGCCAGATGACACGGCCACGAGGCAAGCGCGCGCTGGCAGTGGGCTTTTCCTTGTGGAAGCGCGGTTTTATTCCGGAATTCGTTGGTCTTGGCGAAAAAAATACTGTCTTTGTCAAGCCGCAGGCGCTGGACGGATATGACTATCAGGATGGCGATATTGTCGTCCTGTGGGGCCGTAAGCACGACAAGGAAGCCGAAGCTGTGCCGGGGCATATCCCGGTGTGGCGTATGGAAGATGGGTTCCTCAGGTCTGTGGGGCTGGGCAGTGACCTCCGCCGCCCGTCATCGCTGGTGCTGGACCGGTCGGGCATTTATTACGATGGCCGCGGCCCAAGTGACCTTGAGGCTTTCCTGAAGAAACATGAATTTGACCGGCATGACCTGGCGCGGGGCAAGGCGCTTCGGAAAGCGGTGTTGGGCGCGCGGGTGTCCAAATATAATGTGGGCACGTCGGGCTCCCTTGATTTTCGCGCCAAGGCGGGCGGCAAGCCGGTGATCCTGGTGCCCGGGCAGGTGGAAGCAGATGCCTCGATCAAGCTAGGGTCGCCCGAAGTAAAGACCAACGCTGAGCTGCTGGAAGCTGTGCATCAGTCGAACAGCGACGCCTATATCATCTACAAGCCGCACCCGGATGTGGTGTCCGGTAACCGGGAAGGCGCTGTGCCGCAGGATGTGCTTGACCGCTGCACCAGTGAAGTGGTGGTGGATGCGGACATCATTGATTGCCTGGAGGCCGTTGACTGCGTGCATACCATGACAAGCCTGACCGGTTTTGAGGCGATCCTTCGCGGCATCAAGGTAACGACCTACGGCATGCCCTTCTATGCCGGATGGGGGCTGACAACCGATCAGCTGGGCGCCCGTCTCGGTGAACGTCGGGGGCGTGACCTGCCGCTTGACGGCCTTGTTTACGGCCTTCTGTGTGTTTACGCGCGCTATGTCCAGTGGCCGGGCGGTAAAAGCTATGGTCCGGAAGCGTTGGTGGCGGATATCGCGGCGATGGAGCGCGGCAGCAGCGTGATTTCGGGTGGCCCGGTGGCATCGGTTTCGAAGCTGGCGCGCAAGGCCATGTATATCGCGGAAGCGCTTCTTAGATAATCGACGCACATTGGCGGGGTCAGGCAAGGCCTTCGGAAAAGTTTTCTGGTTATATTTTGGAAAATATTTCCAAAATAGGCCCGCTAGCCCCTTAAAAAAGAAAAATTCGTTTTCTTTGGTGCTTGTGCTTGCGCTACACCCGCACCATCTTTAAAAGCCTTGAAGTTTAAGGGCTCAAAGCAATCTGTTGGTGGATTTTTGATGACAAAAACACTTACCCATCTGAAACGACTGGAAGCCGAGAGCATCCACATCATGCGCGAAGTCGCCGCCGAGGCGGAAAACCCGGTGATGCTTTACTCTGTCGGCAAGGACAGTGCAGTCATGCTGCATCTGGCGATGAAGGCGTTCCATCCTTCCAAGCCACCGTTTCCGGTCATGCATGTGGATACCACCTGGAAGTTCCGCGAGATGATCGAATTTCGCGATAATCTGACCAAAGACCTGGGCCTCGACCTGATCGTTCATATCAATGAAGACGGCGTCAAAGAGGGCATCGGCCCCTTCACCCACGGCAGCCAGGTTCATACCGACGTTATGAAAACCCAGGCGCTGAAGGCGGCGCTGGATAAATACGGCTTCGACGCAGCCTTTGGTGGCGCGCGCCGGGATGAGGAAAAGTCCCGTGCGAAGGAACGCGTATTCTCCTTCCGCTCTGCCCAGCACCGGTGGGACCCGAAGAACCAACGCCCTGAGCTGTGGAGCATCTATAACGCCCGCAAGAACAAGGGCGAGAGCATCCGCGTGTTCCCGCTCAGCAACTGGACCGAGCTTGATATCTGGCAATATATCCACCTGGAGGGTATCCCGATCCCGGGGCTGTATCTGTCGAAGAAACGCCCGGTCGTGGAACGCGACGGCCAGCTGTTTATGGTGGACGACGAGCGTTTCCCGCTCAAGGACGGCGAAGAGCCAATGATGAAATCAGTGCGCTTCCGCACACTGGGCTGCTACCCGCTGACCGGCGCCGTGGAATCGACGGCCGACACGCTTGAAGAAGTGATCCAGGAAATGCTGCTGACCACAAGTTCAGAGCGTCAGGGCCGTGTGATCGACCATGACAGCGCAGCTTCCATGGAGAAGAAAAAGCAAGAGGGATATTTCTAATGTCGCACCAGTCTGACCTCATTGCTGAAGATATCTCGGCCTACCTGAAGGCCCAGGAAGAAAAATCCATGCTGCGCTTCATCACCTGCGGCAGCGTGGACGACGGTAAATCGACGCTCATCGGGCGCCTTCTGTACGACAGCAAGCTGATCTTCGAAGACCAGCTGAACGCCCTTGAGGCCGACAGCAAGAAGATGGGTACGCAGGGCCAGGAGATCGATTTCGCGCTTCTCGTGGATGGCCTGGCGGCTGAGCGCGAGCAGGGTATCACCATCGACGTGGCCTACCGCTTCTTCTCCACCGACAAGCGCAAATTCATTGTGGCCGACACGCCGGGGCACGAGCAATATACCCGCAACATGGCCACTGGTGCGTCCACTGCCGATGTCGCGATTCTGTTGATCGATGCGCGCAAAGGTGTTCTGACACAAACCCGTCGTCACAGCTTCATCTGCTCGCTTCTGGGCATCAAGCGTATCGTGCTGGCGGTCAACAAGATGGACCTGGTGGACTATAGCCAGAAGGTCCTCAATGACATTGAAGTCGAGTACCGCGAGTTCGCCAAGGACTTCGGTTTTAGCGAAATTGTCTCGATCCCGCTGAGCGCTCTCAAGGGCGACAATATTCTCGCAAAATCCGAGAACACTCCTTGGTATGACGGCCCGTCGCTGTTGCATTATCTGGAAACGGTTCAAGTGGGTGATGCCCGTCAGGCAGCGGATTTCCGCCTGCCAGTTCAGTGGGTTAACCGCCCGAACCTGGACTTTCGCGGTTTCTCGGGCACCATCGCTAGCGGCACCATCCGCCCGGGCGATCCGATCAAGGTTCTGCCAAGCGCGGTTGAAAGCACGGTCAAGTCTATCGTTACCTATGACGGCGACTTGGACGAAGCCGTTGCGGGCGAAGCGGTTACGCTGACGCTCAATGACGAGATTGACATCAGTCGCGGCGATGTGATTGCAGGCAAGGACCACCCCTGTGAAGTGGCCGACCAGTTCGAAGCCAAGATCATCTGGATGGCGGAAGAGCACATGCTGCCCGGTCGCCCGTACCTGTTCAAGACGGCGAACAAGACAGTCCCTGGCCTGGTGACGGACCTGAAGCACAAGGTGAATGTGAACACTATGGAGCATACGGCCGCCAAGCAGCTTGAGCTGAATGAGATCGGCATCTGTAACATCGCGCTCGATAGCCGTATCGCGTTCGACCCATACTCGAATAACCGTGAAACCGGTGCCTTCATTATCATCGACCGCATCACCAACTCGACCGTTGGCGTGGGCATGATCGATTTCGCGCTTCGCCGTGCGTCGAACATCCACTGGCAGGCGTTAGACGTTGACAAGATCGCGCGCGCCGACATGAAACACCAGCGCCCTGCGGTGCTGTGGTTCACTGGCCTGTCGGGTTCCGGCAAGTCCACCATCGCGAACATCGTTGAGAAACGCCTGTTCGCGCGTGGCCGCCATACATACACGCTGGACGGCGACAACGTACGTCATGGCCTCAATCAGGACCTTGGCTTCACCGACGCTGACCGGGTGGAGAACATTCGCCGTGTGGGCGAGGTGGCCAAGCTGATGGTCGACGCAGGCCTCGTGGTGATGACCAGCTTCATCTCCCCGTTCCGGGCAGAGCGCCGCATGGTGCATGACCTGATGGACGAGGGTGAGTTTATTGAAGTCTATGTGGATACGCCGATTGAGGTATGCGCCGAGCGTGACCCCAAGGGCCTCTACAAGAAAGCCAAGGCGGGCGAGATCAAGAACTTCACGGGCTACGATAGCCCTTATGAAGCCCCTGAGCGCGCCGACATCCATGTCAACACAGACAAGATGAGTGCCGAAGAGTGCGCCGATGTGATCATCGCGTACCTCGAGGAAAACGGCTACCTCAATGCTAACGGTAACGGCCAGCGCTAACCACCGTTTCATAGATAATCAGAGAGAAGGCCGGGCATGTCCCGGCCTTTTTGTTATTGACGTAAGTCATACACGGTCGCTACCGTCGAATTCCAATCTCAACTTGGGGGAGAAAACTTATGGGTTTTGGTAGTGCTGTCGCAACGGCATTCAAGAAATACGCGACTTTTTCCGGGCGTGCTTCGCGGTCGGAATACTGGTGGTTTTTCCTGTTCTATATTCTGGCCTTTATGGCGGCCAGCTTCATCGACGTGGCTATGGGGAATGTGGAAAGCGGTATCATGGGCTGGATCGTCCTGTTGATCCTGTTCCTGCCGACGATTGCCATTTCTGTGCGCCGGCTACATGACATCAATATGTCGGGCTGGTGGTATCTGGTTTTCCTGGTACCCATTGCGGGCATCTTCTTCATGGTCTTCTGGTTCACCAAGAAGGGCGACGAAGGCGACAACCGTTTCGGCAGTGACCCATTAGGCACGGACGTAGGCGAAGTCTTTTCTTAAGACAGCTTGAAAAAGTCGGAGGAAAAGGCTGGGATGTTCCCGGCCTTTTTTATGGGGAGATGGCGTGAATATTTTGCAGGCGAACAAGGCGGTGTTCAGGCGGGTGCTGGATTTCACCGGACGGTCCAGCCGATCGGAATATTGGTGGAGCCAGCTGACCGCCGTGCTTCTGGCTTATCTGGTGCTGTTGCCGCTTATGAAGGTGGGGCCGCCGTGGGCGGTCAAAATCGCCATGGTGCTGGTCGCCGTTTATGCGCTGCCGTTGCTGGCTGTGTCCTTCCGCCGCCTGCAGGATACCTCGATTTCCGGCATGTGGATGATGGCCTTCGTTGCCGCCGGGATCATGGGCGGGCTGATACAGGCCTTTGTCTGGCTGCTGTTTCTGGGGCTGATGTGCGTGGCGTCCACCGATGGCAGGAACCAATATGGGCCGTCACCGCTGGAGCCAGACGGGCCGGCAGGCGAGCCAGATGAAGACACCGAGCCAGCGTCTGAACGCTTGGCTGAAGCGGTGGTTGCGGCACCTGCCGCGGGGCCTGTGCTAGAAGATCAGCCCAAGCCCGGTCTGGAGCCACAGCCACAACCACAATACAGGGCACCGCGCCGCACCATTGGCTATACGCTCAGCCATGTCTTCGATTTCACCGGCCGGGCCCCGCGCCATGAATTCGTCGGGTTTTTCCTGGTGGCCATGTGGGGCTATCTGGCGCTGGTGGCGGTGGTTTATAACCAGCCCTCGCGGCTTGGGGTGGTGCTGCTTTATGTCTATCACTATCTGTTCATTTTTGCGTCGCTGGGCCTGCAGGTGCGCCGCCTGCATGACATGAACCTCTCGGGCTTGTGGCTGCTGCCTTCCTTCCTGCCGGCTGTGCTTATGCTGGTGCCGTTTCTGGGCCAGTGGTTGGACCCGGATTTCTGGGCCAGCGCACTTTCGCTTCTGTATTTCGGCTGTTTCGCGGCGCTTGCGGGCACTGATGGCCGCAACAGCTTCGGGGCTGATCCGTTGACTTCTGACACGGCGGCAGACATCGCGGTTGAAATGCAGACAACCACAGCAGAGGATTAATCGTGCGCTTGATTGGCAAGATTGGTTTTTACGTGGCGGTGGCAATAGCCATGTATCTCACTGCCCTCTGGGGATGGGGGATTTGGCTCTATGTTCTCGCAATTCCTGTTGGGTTAATAGCATTTTTGGTCGGCATCCTGTTACTTATTGTTGCGGTTGGCGGCACTAAGCACTTCTTTTCAAAACGCAAGACTCATCCCTTCATTCGGCAGCCTCAAAACGAAATGGAAGCCGCTATGCTTCTGCAAAAGATACTCAATACTGCGGAAGATCCAGCTTATTCCGATTGGCCGGTTTTTGAGCCGAACCACCTAGCGTGGGCAAGGTTCATCTGGGATCAGGGTGTTGACTGCTCTGGTCAAGTATTGAAAGCACTCATCCAAGAGGTCGCTGACATTGAAGCGCGATATGCCTATGAAAATGAAGACTATGATTATGAAACCGGGGCAGCATATTCCAGTGACGAAATTCGAACCGAGTTGTATGCTCTGGTCTCCACTTGGTTTGAAAGAGCATCAAAAGTAGGTCATTGCCCAAGTGGGCAGTTCGATTATCTGAGGCAGGATGAAAAGATACTGCCCTCGCCAGCAAGCCGGATAATGAACCGAATCCTTCAGCGACAACCGTAGTCTTAACCTTGCTTTCACCCTTTTCGCGCCATAGTGTCATGGACACAGCCTGTGGGGAGGATACATGGCCAGTTTGAAGTCGCGTTTGTTCGTGTTGATTTTGAAACTATTGGACCGGAAGGGGGACCTGAAGGACGGCCCTACAATCCGTGAGACCATCAAGAAGCGGCGTGCCAGCGTTGACTATCGCCCCGGCCCAAAAATCCACCAGAGGCTTGATGTTGAGGAGATGGAAATCGGCGGCTTCCCCACCTATGTGGTGAGCCCGAAGGGCAAGAAACCCGATCATCATGTCTTCTACCTGCACGGCGGCGCCTATGTGTTCGAGATCATCCCGCCGCACTGGTCTTTCATCGCCGACTTCGCCCATCAGGCAAACGCGACCATCATGGTACCCATCTACCCGCTGGCGCCCGAGCATGACATGGAGGCAGCCCTTGGCTATGCCGAGGCAGCCTGGAAGGCGTTCGAAGCCCGCGCGGGCGACGAGCCTGTTCATCTGATGGGCGACAGCGCAGGCGGCGGGCTTGGCCTTGCGTTGGTGCAAAAACTGGTAGCCGATGGTGCCCGTGTGCCCGAAAACCTGTTCCTGATTTCACCCTGGCTGGATGTCGCGCTGGACCGCCCAGAGATTGACCTTCTGGACGCGGATGACCCGTGGCTATCGATTGGTGGGCTGCAGGAAGCGGGGCGCATGTATGCGAACAAAGTGCCCATTTCAGACCCGCGCGTCAGCCCGGGCCTCGGACCTATCGAGGGCCTGCCGCCCTGCCATATCTTCATTGGCACGCGCGACATATTGATGCCCGACTGCAAACGATTTGCCGACCGGCTGACGGAAGCCGGGCAGGCCATGAGCTATCATCAGGAGCCCGGCATGTTCCATTGCTGGCCGCTGGTGAATATGCCCGAAGCGCAGCGTGCGCGGGCGTCGATCATTCGCCTGATGAAGGGGCTTCCCTGAAGCCTGCGGCGGTGAGCATGTCATCGCCCAGGTTTTCCACTCGCTTGCCGTCTTCGCCTTTGAGTGGGGCCTCGCTTGACCAGAGCAGATAATCAACCGCCTTGCCGTCTATGCCGTTTGCGCTGAACAGCTCGTGGAAAGCGGGCAGGTGGTCGCCGTAGAAGGCCATGGCGCGCGGGCGGTCGAGCGTGTCTTTTGCCCCAGGCCCAAGCCGGTCAAACAGGTCCAGCAGATGGTCCATATGCTGGCGGTAGAGCGCGAAGGAACGGTCCTTTGTCGGGTCGGCGGCCTGTGCCTCGGCTTCATCAATCCAGCCTTCCAGTCGCCCAGGCTGCCATGGGCCGTGACTTTCGATTGAAATCACAAACACAAACAGCGGTTGGTCGTTTTTGGCTTTATGGTCCGCAATCGTCTGTTCGATCACGTCCCCGAGCGCCTTGTCTGAGACATAAAGGCCGAACCGCTCGGCGTCCTCGAATGCTTCGAGGCCGATAAAGTCATCGAAACCCAGTTTGGGGATCACCGTGTTGCGGCGGAAGAATTCTTTCTTTGCCGGATGGATGCACAGTGTGCGGTAGCCCTGAGCCTTCAGCCGGGTGGCCAGCGTTTCCAGGCCCGAGTGGGCCGCGCGCTGGTAGGGGTTGATGCAGTCAATACCCAGGTCTTCATTTCTGGTTGCGGTCAGGAATGCAAACTCGCTTTGCATGGTTGAGGCACCCCAGGCCGGGACCTCCAGCGTGCCAGCTGCCACGCCCTTGTCCCGCAGCGTCGCAAGCGGCTGCCAGACATGGTTATGGTGGCCATCAAGCTTGCGGTAGAGCCGGTCGATATCAAAATAGCTTTCCGCCTGGATCGCGATCAGGTCGGGCTTCACCTCGGGCGCCTTCAGGGCAGGGCGCTGCTGCTGCAGGGCTGGGTTCTCGGCCTTGTCCATCAACAGAACGGCATAAAGCGGCATCAGCGGGAACAGGCCGAAGCGAGCTGTGTCCGTGTTGGTATCAAATTGCATGCCCCGCTTGCGGGCGCTGTCTTGCGTCAGGAAGCTTGCTGTGGCATGGGCCAGGAACCACAAGAACAAGATCCACACCATGAGCCCCAACACCCACGCCACAGGCGCGGGCAGCAGGCTTTGCTGGCTGGCGAAAGATGTTTCAAACACAAGCCCTGCGGCCAGGCCGATCAGGAAGGTGGCAACCACCAGCATCAGCCGCCCGCCACCCACATAGGCGACATAGAATTCCGGATAGATGAACAGGTGGCGCACGGTCTCCAGGTCCGGGGCATTGAGGGGTTCCCCCAGCACTTTGTTTTTCACATTCGAGACAATGGTAAAGCCGCCATAGACCAGGAACCAGAAGCCGAGGGCGATATAAGGGTGGCCCAGAAGCGCCGCCCAGCTGAGATAGACCAGCACGGAAACCACAGGTGTCAGCACATAAAACAGCCAGTGGCGCCGGACGGTTGGCCGCGTGAATCCAATGGTTACCATCGCTTCCAGAAGGAAGGGCAGAAGCACGAGGACTGCGGGTATCAGGAACATATCCAAAGGCGCCGGTTATCCGTTGTTTGAGTATGCCTGAAGGCCCAAGGCCTGTCAGGCAGTTGGCAGGCGGGGCAGGGCCCCGGCGATCACGCGGGCAGCTTCATGGCTTGCGCGTTCAATGCCGGCTTCCGAGAAAAAATCCCCCCTGACTTGCGTATATGTCTCTACAACGGTCAGGAATTCCTCCGCAAGCCTTTGTTGGGGCGGTTGGGGATTTTGCCAGAAGGCATCCAGTGGTTGTGCGTCTGTGAGGCCTTCGATGTCATAGACAGCAGTGCCGAGAGCCTTCAGCGGGCGTGTGAGCCGAAGTGTGGCAAAGCCCACTGTGCTGTTCACCAGCACTACGCCGCGAGCATTCGTGATGATACGGTCCAGGTCCCCACCCGCCGCAAAGGAGACCCGGCCCGTGATGCCGAGCGCTGCCGCCTTCTTCGCAATGATGCTGCGGTAGTCGATGATACCGTTATCCAGCGGATGGTTCTTGAAAAACAGATGGCACTCACCAGGTGCGTTGGCAGCGAAGGACTGCATGATCTCGTCAATGAAGGCAGGCATGCCGTCAAAGCGGGAATGAATGCGGATCTGGTAATCGCTGTTCAGCTGCAGGGGCACCAGGAAATAGGGCACCTGTGCGGCCTCAATATGGGCGATGGTGGCCTTGTTGGCGCTGCCGTGCATGACCGACCGCGCCCCGCGTTTGATCCAGCCGCCCGCTTCCTGCCAGATGGAGGCGGGTCGGTGGCTTTGAAAATGCGGGAAGCGACTGCGGTAAATGATGTTGGCGCCATGGGCCAGGATATCCATACGCGCGCGGCGGCCCATGTTGGTCTTGATCGGGGTGCTGGCCTCCTGCCTGGGGCCATCCGCCGCCAGCTTCGATATCACGTCTGCATCTTTTGGCATGTGCGAGTAGCCGTTGGTGCCGCCCGCTTCCATAGTCACGAAGCCCGGGCGGATATAGCCCTCGTCAAATGCGTACAGCGTAAGCCCGCGATCTGCTGCGATCTGCCGGGCGGGGGCATGTATAGGCCTGCAATCACCCAAAAGAATAATGGTGTCGATGCCGTGTTCGGTGATCAGGGCTTCATACCAATCCGGCAGGCTGTCCAGTGTGTCACCGTAAGCATGGTGGCTGACACCTGCCACCGTCCCGCCGCGGAAAGCCCAGTCCCCGCCGCAGAAATGCGCCCGGTGAACAGACGCGCCAGCGCGCGCGAGCTTGCATGCAAGTGTTTCGAAAAACGGAGTGGCCAGGCCCTGCAGGAACAGGATGGACCGGCCTTCTAGCGCCATGTCTGCCATGGATGCCGGGTGGTCGGTATCAGTGGCCGGTATGCCATTTTTCATGGTGTGTTCCGCCTGCTCGTGCGCCCTGATCCCTGCGCTCAGTTTATGGCCAATTCTGGGTTTCTGATGGGAAACAGAATTGTGACCTAGCAAATGCCCTTATGGCATTCAAATGCTTTTTAGGCGAAATAATTCGCTTTAGAGGTGCGGTTGGGCGGCAGGTGCGGCGTCTATTAACCAAGGGTTCATGTTTGGCCCGCTATCGGATGCCTGTGTTTTTCTGTTCTGACGGCTCTGGAAATCAGATAATAATTTGTTAACAAATTTGACGAACGGAAAAAGGCAGACTAATCATGAAGATACTTTAACGAAGGATAATCCGTTTGTTGACGTAAATTCATGTATGATGCTGAAAACCTGGGCCGAACCGGCCGTTTGTTTTGAGCATATGATGGGCGGCATGCAGGGACCTGCGGGGGCATGCTTCAAATGTTACGGGTTTGTTGAGAAGCGTTAGCGCATGTGCTAGCTTGCCGCGATTTTTTATGAATGCGAACTTGTTTGCACCAAAATTGCCACATTTAGGTCTTTAGTTCAGGGGCTTGGTACAGGTAGTTCACATAATAACAACGACGTAGCTTTGGGGATATTTTATGAAAAGCACGGCGGACGAGCAAGCAGCTCGCGAGAATATCCTAGACCTTCCCAATAGCGTGAAGGCCGACCTAACCGATACTCTGGAAAATATTGGCGGTAGCTTCCTCAAGCAGGGGCAAGCGCTGGAACGACTTTCCCAAACCTATGACCATGATGCCTATGCTGAAGCGATCCGTATCGCGCTTCAGACCCGTGGGCACCTGATCGTCATAGGTATGGGCAAATCGGGCCACGTGGCACGCAAGATTTCGGCAACGCTGGCATCCACCGGCACGCCGTCTTTCTTCCTGCACCCGGCCGAGGCATCGCACGGCGACCTTGGCATGGTGACGCCGGGTGATACGCTTCTGCTGATTTCCTATTCCGGTGAAACACAGGAGATCGTGCAACTGCTGCCATCCCTGAAGTCATTCGGCAACAAGATCATCGCTATCACTGGCGCGAAATCCTCAACTCTCGGGCGTGCGTCCGATGTGGTTCTGGAAATCCCGATCGCGGAAGAAGTGTGCCCCAACAATCTGGTGCCCACCACGTCGATCGTTGTAACTGTGGCGATGGGCGACGCGCTCGCTATCTCGCTGATGACGCTTCGTAACTTCCATGCCCGCGATTTCGCGCGCTATCATCCGGGTGGGTCGCTTGGCCGTCGCCTGCTGATGAAAGTGTCTGACCTGATGCTGACAACCAGCGTGCCTGTGGTAACGCCCAACATGGTGCTTCTGGAACTGGCGGCCGAAATGGCCGGCGGTGCGGCCGGTGTGGCTGTTGTGGTTGACGAAGACCGCAAGCCGATCGGGGTTGTCACCAAGGGTCAGCTTGGCGTGGCCCTCAGGGTTACCCGCCGGGTTCGCGAAGTGTCCGCGCACCAGTGCATGAGCAAGGAGTTCTCGGTGATCCGCAAGGATGTGATCGTGGACGAAGCGGAAAGCATGATGCGCGGCGACGAGGTGAAGTTCCTTGTTGCAGTAGACAGCGAAGGGCGTTACGCGGGGATCTACAAACACGAGGACGCCTAGGCGGCAGTTGCCACCATCAGGCGCTCGACAGGAGATAGAGCCGGCGCATGAGGGCCCGTTCCGCATTTTCCATCCAGAAGGATGTTATCTTTGCCATTTTTGTGCGGGAGATGAACGCGAAGTTCAGCTCCTACACATTTGGTAATGTCTGGCTGGTGCTTGAGCCGCTCCTGATGATCGTGATGTTCATCGTGCTGTTCGGCCTCAGGGGGCGTGGCGAGTTTGGCTATGTGGCGCCCCCGATTTTCGTGTTCGCGGCCTTCCTGCCTTTTAAAATCCTGTGGCAACTGACCATGCGGCAGAATATGGGGGCCGTTTCCGGCGCCCGGGGACTGATGGGTTTCCGGCAGGTCAGGCTGTTCGATGTCTTCATGGCCCACAGCTTTCTTCAGGGCTGTCTGTTTCTGGTTGTGGGTCTGCTCATGGGGCTTGCGCTCTATTGGTTCGGGTTTGACGCGACACCGCGCGATCCGCTGTTGCTTCTGGCCTGGTGCGCGGTTTTGTGGCTGTTCGCGTCATCGGTGGGCATTCTGGCCTGCGTGGCGTCCCAGTTCGCTCGCGAGATCGAAAAGGTGATCTCCATGATCCAGATGCCGCTCCTGTTCATATCCGCGGTGTTTTTCCCGATGACGATGGTCCCGGAACCCTACCGGACAATATTGGCCTGGAACCCACTGGTGCATGCGATGGAACTGATCCGCGAAGCCTGGTTCCCTGTTTATGTCAGCCCGGTTGCCGACGGTTTCTACCTGTTCCTGTGGACCATCGGGGCCATGGCGCTGGCTATGTCCAGCTACCGGCTTTCGTGGCAGAGGATACTGGCGCAATGATCCAGCTGGAAAATGTGTCCAAATATTATCCCACGCGTTTCGGCCCGAAATATGCGCTGAAGAATCTGAATATCGATATTCCGGATGATCGCGACGTGGCCATGCTGGGCGTGAACGGCGCGGGGAAATCAACCCTGATGCGCCTGATCGGCGGCATTGACTTCCCGTCGGCGGGCCGCATCAAGTCCGACCGGTTCATTTCCTGGCCGCTGGCGCTGTCCAGCGGGTTCCAGGGCAATATGACGGGGCGGGAAAATGTTCGCTTTATCTGCCGGATCCACGGTGTGCGCGGCACCCATGAAATTGAAGAGTTCGTAAAGGAATTCTGCGAACTGGGTGATATGTACGAATTGCCGGTGAACAGCTATTCAAGCGGCATGCGGTCAAAATATTCTTTCGCCGTTTCGATGGCTTTCGACTTCGACACCTATCTGATTGACGAGATCATGTCAGTGGGGGATGAAGGGTTCCGGAAAAAGTGCGAAAAGGCCATTTCAGAGAAGCGCGAAAACGCCAATATCATATTGGTTTCTCACAATATGGGCACGATCAGAAAGCATTGTAATGCCGCAATTTTGCTTGCATATGGTCGGGCGGAATTTTACGAAAGTGTGGATCGCGCCATTTTTAGATACCAGAGCCTTTAGGGCTCGTGGTTGCTCGGGGAAGCATGAAACAGATTTTGGAAAAACTCAGAGGCGCAGTAGCGCAGCGTCTTGACCAGCGTAAAGACCTGGCGATAAGGCAGGAAGGGATGCTGTCCGCAACCTATACTGATGTGCGGGCTGCTACGGTCAATTTCGGCAGCTACAAGTGGGTGCTGGCGATCACGCTTCTGGCTGCTGTCTATTATGGATTGTTCGCGTCTGACCGTTATATCACCGAAGCCCAGCTTTATGTGAAGTCCACAAAGAATGGCAGCGGCGCCTTGACCCAGCTGTCGATCCTGGCCGGTGGCGGTAGTGAAGCACGGGACGCCTTGCTGCTTAAAAGCTATATCCATTCCTCGGACATGGTTCGGTACCTGAACAAGGAAATCGCGCTGAAGACCCACTTTACGAACAGCCAGTGGGATATGATCGCGCGCCTTGGAAGTGAGCCGACCGAAGAAGAATTCCTCGATTACTACCGGGGTAAGGTGGGGGTTTCGATTGACCCTGAATCGGGCATTCTGACGGTATCCGGCGAAGCTTTCACGCCTGAATATTCCCAGAAGATGGTGAGTGCGATCCTGACCGAATCCGAGCGCTTCATCAATGGTGTCAGCCAGAAGATCGCAAGTGAGGAAATCCAGTTTGTCAGCCAGGAACTTGAGCGCGCACGCGACCGCGTAAACCTCGCGCGTGACGAGATGCTGGCTTTCCAGAATGAAAACGAGCTTCTTGACCCGGCGGCAACCGGAGCGGCCCTGCAGGCCACGGTCAACAGCCTTGAGGCCCGCCTGGTGGAACTGCAGACTGAACACAAGGTTCTTTCAAGCTATCTGAACAGCACGGCGCCACAGCTTGTATCCGTGCAAAACCGGATCGACAGCGTCGCCCAACAGCTTGAGGAAGAGCGCGCCAAAATTGCCAGTCAGGACAATGAAGCCATCAATGATGTGAACGCCCGATATCAGCAGTTGGAGCTTGAGTTCGATTTCGCCAGCAAGCTTTATCAGCTTGCCCTGCAAGGGCTTGAGCAGGCGCGGGTAGACAGCTACCACAAGATGAAGCACCTTGTAGTGCTGCAGACGCCGTCGTTGCCTGATGAGGCGCTCGCGCCACGAAAACTCTATAATCTGATCACGCTCTTCGTCTTGTTGAGCCTGGCCTACGGGATCGTCACCATGACACTCGCAACCATTCGGGAGCACCGCGATGTTTAATGCTTTGAAGAAAAAGCCTCTCGAAGCCCTGAAAGTGGGGCTCGCGGCCCTTGTGCTGATGGGCGCGTCAAGTTCGGTACTGGCGCAGGCCGTGCCGCCGCTCACCCAGAACGGTGCGCCGGTGGAGGAAAACACCAATGAGGTGATCGACCGCCATGAAGCTTTCGGTAACTGGATCTTTGGCGGCCAGTTCGCCAACCAGTCTTTCATCGGCTTCAATCCGTCCTATGAGATTGCTGTGGGCGACAAGATCAGTCTCAAGATGTGGGGCGGTTTCGAATTTACGGGTGAGCTGGTTGTCGACGCACAGGGCAATGTCTTTTTGCCGGAAGTTGGCCCGATCGCCGTGCAGGGTGTCAGGAATGAAGATCTCAACGCGGTGGTGACAGAATCGGTCAAGCGCGTGTTCAAGAAGAATGTTGGCGTCTATGCCAGCCTGGACGGTGCTGAACCAGTGAAGATTTTCGTCACCGGCTTTGTCGAGCAGCCAGGCCTTTATGCCGGGCACGCATCCGACAGCGTCTTGTTCTTCCTGGATCAGGCGGGCGGCGTTGACCCGAACCGTGGCTCCTTCCTGGAAATCAAGGTGCTGCGTGGCGGGCAGGTGTACCGCACCGTCAACCTCTATGACTTTATCCTGACCGGGATTATGCCGGTGTTCCAGCTGTCTGACGGGGACACGATTGTGGTGACGCCGGTCAAGGCACAGGCAGGCGTACTGGGGGACGTTCAGAACAGTAACCTGTTTGAATTCACGACAGAGACCGTTGCTGCCGGCAAGTTGCTGGCGCTGGCCCGGCCACAGCCGCAGGCAACCCATGTGCGTATCAGCCGCAACAGTCAGGCGAAGTCCGAAGTGGAATATATCGCCATCGCACAAGCGGCAAATGTACCGATCTATCCGGGCGACGTGCTGCATGTGATGTCTGACAAGTCCAACGGCACCATTTCGGTGCGCGTTGAAGGTGAAACCGATTCCGCGCGTGAATTTGTCCTGCCGTACGGCGCCCGCCTTGGCGACCTGATCGAACAGATCGACTTCGGCAAGAACGCACAGCGCAATGCTATCCAGCTGATGCGCAAAAGCGTGAAGATGCGCCAGAAGGAAATGCTGGAGGCCCAGTTGCGGGCTCTTGAAAGCAGCGTGCTGACTGCCCGGTCCAACACCACCAAGGAAGCCGAGCTCCGCAAAAGCGAGGCCGAGCTTATCCTGAAGTGGGTTGAGCGCGCGCGCAATGTAGAACCCAACGGACAGGTGGCACTTGCCGGGGCTTCGTCGGTAAACGATATCCTGCTGGAGCCAGGCGATGTGATCCGCATACCGCGCACCAGCAGCCTTGTGATGGTGCACGGGGATGTCTTGTTCCCAAGTGCCATGGCGTTCCAGGACGGCCGTACGGTTGAAGAATATATCGAGCAGGCGGGTGGTTTTACCCAATCGCGGCGCAATACCAATGTGCTTCTGCTGCACCGGGATGGCAGCTTCCAGAAAGTCAAAAACGGTGACCTGGACAGCAGGCGGGTACAGCTGGTGCCGGGAGATGAGATTTTCGTCCTGCCGCGGGTCGCAACCAAGCATGTTCAGATTGCGTCTGATATCATCAACATCTTCTACCAGCTTGCGCTGTCTGCCGGCGTGGTGCTCAGGCTCTAGGGCCGGTCGGAGACACCCATGACGCTTTTCATTCGACGGATGCGCAAGTTAGGCAGGGACCCGGTCGGGTATTTGCTGGATAGTACCCATGGCCCCTTGCGGGCACTGGGCGCGCGCCTCTATGCGAATGAGACTGAGCGTTTCCGAAAGCTGGGAAAAGCGGCCGCGGATCGCAAGATTACCGTCATCATGACAGCCTTCAACACAGGCCATCTGATCGAGCGGGCGGTCAAGTCCGTGCTGGCGCAAAGCCACAGGAACCTGGAGCTGATGGTGATCGATGATGCCAGCAGCGACGATACATCTGCCATCCTGGCAGCGCTGGCTGCAGAGGACGAGCGGCTTCGGGTTTTTACTTCGCCCGCAAACCACGGGACCTACTGGTCGAAAAACTGGTGTCTGACCAAAGCCACCGGCGAGTTTGTCGCCTTCCATGACAGCGACGACTATTCAGACCCCGACCGGCTGATGATCCAGATGGGTGCCCTTCTGGCAGACCCGGGCCTGATGGCCTGTACCTGCCGCTGGCGGCGCGTGGATGAAGCAGGTGACATGCAGTTGATCGACGGTGCGGAGGAGCGCATGGCGGCCATCAGTCTGATGATCCGCCGGGCGCCGGTGCTCAAGCAGGCTGGCTTTTTCGATACCGTGCGCATCGCTGCAGATACGGAATATATCCGCCGCCTGAAGGAAATATTCGGCTGGAAAGGTGTGCGTCATTTGCGCCAGTGCCTGTACATAGGGCTGCTGCGGGACGGGTCGCTGACCACTGACGTGGGTTCCGGTTTTGACTGGCAGCGTCAGGGAAACAGCCACAAGCGGGCCGTGGGCGGCAGCCGGGCAGCCTATTATGATGCCTTTACCAGCTGGCATAACGCCTGCGGCGGCGACCGTACCAAGCTGAGTATTTCATTCCCGGCTGAGCGCCGACCTTTTGATGTGCCCGCTGATATACTGCGAGGCTGCAATGATGATGATCTGACCCAGGTGATTGAGCTGGACGCCAGCCAACCACAGACAGCGAGAGGATAGCCATGAAGCCGCAGTCGAAAGTTCGCCTTGAGCGCTTCGTCCGCCAATCCAGGGCCTGGACCTGGCCACCGCTGTTTCGTGGGTTGCGCGAAAATGCGCTGGTGGTGATGGACGGTGACATCCTGCGGGCATTTGACAAGCAAATTGATGGTTTCCAGTGTCAGACAGCCACGCCGAATACGGTAGACGCCGCGATTATCAAATCCGTCAAACGTATCTTCGTTCTGTGCCGGGAAGGCGAGTTGGCGCTGGTACGCAGGCTCCGGCGCGCCTATCCGCGCAAACGGATCTTTTCCTGCACCTATGACATCGCCCCCAAAAGCCTGTTCGAGCGTCCCAAGCTTATGCAGCAGCCCGAGGCAGACAAAGCAGAGAAAAAGCAGCCGATCCTGATCGTCGGCGCACCCTATTCAGATGCCGAATTCCTGGCAGAAATTATACGCCTGAATGGTTTCGGAAACCCGATGGAGTACCTGGACCGGGCGCTGGGTGCCTGGCTTGCGGAACAGAAGGACTTCCAGATCGCGCGCTATATGGATGCGCTGGATAAGCTTTATCGCCAGGATGGTGTGTTTGACATGGTGCTGCATACCGATGTGATGAAGGCCCTGTTTGAGAACAGCCGGGCGAGCTGGAAGACTCTGCTGGAATGGATCCGCCGCAATGATGCCAGGGTGATCTATTTCACCCGGCGGGACAAGATGGCCCAGGCGGGTATCGCCGGGTCGCTTGATGGTTCCCGTTTCCGTTCAGTCTGGAACATGACCGACACTCAACGTAAGAATTTCAATCCGCCGACCCTTGGTTTCGCACAGAGCAACGCCTGGCTTCAGGACGTGCTTACGCAGGAAGCGCTCCTGGAGGATTTCCTGCGGGATGAAGTGGAAGATTTCCGGTCGGTGACGCTGGAAGAACTGGTGGAACAGCCGGTTGAGGTCCTGAAGGCACTGGCGATGTTCCTCGGTGAAAAATCACCAAAGGCTTTCTCTGTGCCGGACTATCGCGCGCCCTATCAGGCCATGCCACAATTGTGGGCTGACGCTGTGAAATTCCGACATGAGTTAATCGACCGGCTGGGCCTTCATGTGAATGCGGCCGGGTCATTGGTGACCTACACAGATGACCTGATCAAAGGCGACAAGAAAACCGCCAGTTAGGCTTTTTCAGCGGCTTTGTAATTTACCACACTGAGCGCCAGGCTGGCGTGGGTGTCCGGGCCCTTGTCGAAAGGTCTGATGCCACTTGTTTGCAGCCGCAGGATATGGAAGGGCCGACCAGCCAGCGCAGGAACACGCCCTTCAAAGCTCCAGCCATTGATGCCCTTGCGCACGGCCACGCCCTCAACGGGCATATTGTCCAGCCAGACAGTCAGGTCATCCACATAGCGGCGGCGCAGGTATCCCGTGCCGGTCAGGCGCACGATGCCGCCCCTGGTCGCATCTGCAGCGAACAGCAGCGTGCCGATACGCGCCATCCAGCGGCGGCCGATTCCCTTCTTGGTATGGTCAAGTTTGCCCCAACCGCTGCCAGCAAAGTCATCGCCTTCGGCCATAAGTTCCAGCCGCTCCGGCAAGGTAGGCCAGGCTGGCTCTTCTCTTGGTGTCGCGGCGGCTGCCAGCTCTTTTTCAAACCGTGTCCGCTCCACATCGAGGAGTGCGTCGATATAGTCGACCGCAGCTTTCGGGAAACGGCTTTCCGGTCCTTTCATTGGCAGATCAGCGGGCGTCGGGGATGTAGGTTTCTTCGTCATACGGCAGACCATTCCAGTAACAGGCCAGCTTGCGCAAGCTGTTTTCTCAAGTCTTCTGATGCCAGGGGTGTGCCCACGCTGTTGTCCAGCGCCATCAGTTTGAATTCAAGGAGGCCCAGTTGATCCGACGTCAGCGTGGCCGCCGTGCCGCCGCTGACAGCGGTACTGCAGTCGTGCCCGGCAACCATGAAGCATGTATCCGCCGCTCCGGCCTTCAAGCGGAACGTACCAAGCCTGTGGCCGACCACGATCACACACTGCAAGGCATGCCGTACCGTGTCGTGGCTCCAGAACAGGCCGTACTCTGGCAGGAAGCCCTGTGTGGGGGCATTCCTGTCCTTTTCATCATAGTCGATTCGCAAAGCCAGCTTCGGGGCTATGCCTGCGCCGTCCAGAAGATTGTCGCCGTCCACGCCTTCGTCCAGGCTGCAGCCGAAGCTGATGGCTGTCTTCGCCTTCAGGCCGTGCTTCAGGCTGCCGAAGGTGACAGGAGTGCGGTGGACAGCGGGTGTGCTTTTGCCGTCAAAAATAAGCGGTGCTTCATACCCGATCCGGGCCAACAGGCTGGCCGGGGCTTCGCCTGTCAGATCAGCAAGCCGGGATGCCAGTGCCGGGGTGCAGAAACGCGGGCACCGGTTGATGTCCAGTTGGGGCAGTAGCTCCTGCAGGATTGCCGGTGGTGGCACAGCACCGATCAGGGCGGCTGTCCGGGTGCTGCCTGCCAATGTGCCCGTGGTGCTGTTATCAGTATTCTCCACCGATTTTTGCCGCGGCGCTGAAAGGTCTGCGCTTGGCACCTCTGTGTCCTGCAGGCATTGGGCCAGTGAGGCGGCCCCTCCGGCTTTGGTCCGGTGGTCCACAAAATGGTTCATCAGCCCTGGCTGTGCCAGGAGGGCCGCCACGCTGGTGGCCAGCGTGTCATGGGCTTTTCCGTGAGGCAGGGCGATATGGCTGCCTGTGGGCAGGTGCTGCGCCCAGGGCTGCCTGGCGGTGATGATGGCCTTACCCATGCAAGCCGCCACGGCAAGGCCGGGGCTGCTGGCATGATCATGGCCGTCCAGAAAGGCGACGATGTCCGCCTCTGCGATTGATGCCGCCAGATGCCGCGCCGCCGGATGGACACTGAGGTGCGATACGCTTTCAAAGGCGGGAAACACCGACAGGCTTGCCCGACAGGTCTGGGCTGCGGCGGCTTCTTCCGTGACATATAGAATTACCGATGTGTCGCCCTTCGCCGTGGATGGCGTTTGCGGGGCTGGCGCCATGTCCAGGACGGCTGACGGCGTCAGGCTGGATGCTGTCATCATGCGGGCCATTGCCGGGCTCGCGGCCACAAGCGCAGTCGCCGGGGCCAGCAGCAGATCAAGGGCCGGGGTGATTGTGCCTTGGGCCAGTGATTCCCGCCTGTGGTGCACTCTTGCGGCATATAGGGCCTTGGCGTGCGCGCCTGTGCTGTCCTTCAGCCACTGCCAATAGGCGTCCGGCCAAAGGCCTGTGGCCCGGCAGGTCGATTCGGCCAGTGGAAACAGGGACAGGGTTGCCGGCATCACAATGCCTGGTGCCTGGCGCAACAGCTCCAGCGGGAACAGGCTGTCGCCGTCCGCGCCTGGAATGTATAGCCGGCGATGCGTCTCATATGTGCCCCAGTTTGCGCGAAGGTCCCGAATGCGGATGACCGAAAAGGTCAGGTCTGCAGGTGGGGCGGGCGCCAAATCATCAATGACGAAGGTGATATCATGATCTGCGGCCAGGGCTTCGGCGGTGCTCAGCCCCAGGGCAGCCGCAGCGCTGCGGAAAGGGGGCAGGGACCCAAAGACCAAAATGGGCAGGCGGCCGGTCATTGGTTTGCTGCCTTGGGCGCATCCACACGCGGGAACAGGAGGTCCAGCGTTTCAAACTGGGCCTTCAGGTAGGCGTTATAGATTTCCTGGCCGGACTGCTGCAGCACCGCTACTTCGCATGGGTCTGTGACGAGTGTCATAAGGCCGTCGCACAAGCCGTTGATGCTGGGGCAAGCGTGCAGCGGGTGTTCTGTCGGGATGCCAATCATGGCGTCGCTTGTGGCCACCAGGGGGCGCCCGAACCTGAGCGCCTCAACCGATTTGATCTTGAGCCCGGTGCCGCCCACATTGGGGTTCAGAACGATGTCCATGTCGGCGTAAAAGCCTTCGACGCTGGGGACAAAGCCCAGGCGATTATAGAAGGCTTCTTCGGCGGGCCCGGTGTTACAGATGGGGCCAGCCAGATTGAATTCGCACTGTTCCATCAGGGCCGGCCGGGCCTTGAGGGCGTCGCTCAGTCCCTTGAGCGCATTCACATTGATCGGGTTGTCGCTGGCGATATAGCCGACCTTCAGCTTGGCGCCTCGCTCTGGCGCTTTGGCCTTAAGGAAATTGGGCGGGTCAAAAAAGCCCAGAGTGCAGACGGGTGTATCCGTCAGGCCGCGGAAGGTTTTGGCTTCCTCATCCTGAATAGCAATTACATGGCTTGCGCGCGCCAGCGCCTTGGCTTCTTCCTTGGGGGTCGTATAGAACCATGACGGTTCAAGTCCGTCGCGCTTGAGTGCCTTGTGGCGATTGCCGAACACATCGTGGGTGTCAATATAGCGCGGCATATCGGCAGGCACTGCATCAAGCCAGGCGCTCTGCCAGACATAATTGGCCAGGCACAGCTTGATGTCCCAGATGTCCAGAATGCGGTTTGTCAGCTTGGTCACCGCCGGGGAGTGCCAATCATCGATCAGGTGATGACGGCGCTTGGAGCGTTTCTTGATCACCAGTTCACGCGGCAGGACATACACATGCTCCCATGCCTCGCGCATGGCTTGTTCCTGTTCCTCGCTCAGCCCTTCAAGGCCGGTATAGACATAATGCAGCTGGTAGCCCCGCGCCTGGATTTCCCGGCACACCGCATACACGCGGGCACGGTTGCCGTGATTTTGCGGGTGGCTGGGGATCGGGGCTGTGACAAGCGCGTGCATGGGTGCCTAATGGGTCCTTCTAGAAATCGAACGTGATCGCCGGGTCTTTGCAGTGCTCGGCAATCATGGTCTTTTCAGCGTCTGTCAGCTTGATCTTGTTGGCGCTGGTTTGGACCAGGCTTTTTTCACGCACCTCGGGCGGCAGGGTGGAAAGGTAATGTTCTTTGGTCAGGGTTTCAACTGGCGCCGATAAGCCCAGTTTCTCGCCAATGATGTCTGTCTGGGCAAAGTCCAGGAA
This sequence comes from Kordiimonas lacus, assembly GCF_001550055.1. Lineage (GTDB taxonomy): Bacteria > Pseudomonadota > Alphaproteobacteria > Sphingomonadales > Kordiimonadaceae > Kordiimonas > Kordiimonas lacus. The sequence continues at coordinate 210,088 of NZ_LRUA01000003.1, read as the reverse complement.
GCCGGCAGTATTGTCGGCGACCGACTGATATTGCACCATCTTCAGCTTGGCCCGGTTGTCTTCAATGATCTGGACATATTCTGGCCAGCGTTTGCAGAAATTCTGCAGCATCTCGCGGCGCAACCCGAAGTCCGGGTCATCGAATTTTTCGTTGCGGTGGTCACGCATGTGGCGCATCAGCGATGCGAACACTGGGACCGCATGTCGATATACACAGACATTTATCGCTGCCGGGAAGGTGAAGGTAAGTTCCTTCAGGCGGAAGATATTGTGCGGTGATTTTTCAACGATGGCCACACAGTCATCAGGCACGGGCTTGCCAGCGAAAAAGAGGTGAAAGAAGATCTTCTGCTGCAGGAGCCTCAGTGAGCCACGGTCAACGGGCGGAATGCTGCCTAAGCCGTCATAAACTTCACGATTCACGACTTTGATGTTGCTGTTGAATTCTCTGACGAGATTAGTCACGCCGTGAAACATGAGGCGGAAATAGTCTTCCTCGCCCTTCGCATAAACACCATTGATTATGTCGAAGGCGCGGCCCACGAAGGTTGTGCCGCTCTTTGTATAGCCACCGACAAAAATCTTCTTACACCGAAAGCTCATATATCTGTCTCTGTTCTTCAGTTTGGCTGCCCAAGTAACGGATGTCGGGCAACTATTGTCAGGATTGGCCCATAAAATTCCAGGCGTGGGCGACCATGTCCTCAAGCGCTGGAATGGATGGCGACCATCCCAAAGTTGTTCGTGCCTTTTCCGCGTTGGCGACCAGTACAGCCGGGTCGCCTGGGCGACGTTCCTCTTCTTTTACAGTAAAATCGACGCCGGTCACCTGTTTCGCGGCATCGACCACCTCGCGCACAGAAAAGCCCTGACCGTTCCCCAGGTTGAAGGCATCATAGAAGCCACGCCGACCCCTGACTTTCGAATCGTCCTGGGTAAACAGATGCTCCAGCGCTTTCACGTGGGCATCTGCCAGATCCGCTACATGGATATAGTCCCGGATGCAGGTGCCGTCGCGGGTGTCATAGTCGGTGCCGAAGATGCTGATGGCGTCGCGCTGGCCACTTGCTGCCTGAAGCACAAGCGGGATCAGGTGGGTTTCCGGGTCATGCCGTTCGCCCAGGCGACCCTCAGGGTCTGCGCCAGCGGCATTGAAATACCTAAGCGCAATGGCCTGCAGGCCGTCGGCGGCGGCTGTATCCCTGAGCATGCATTCCACGGCCCATTTGGTCTGGCCGTACGGATTGATGGGGACCTTCGGCAGGTCTTCGGTCAGGGGCGCATCGGTCGAATCGCCGTACACCGCCGCAGTAGAGGAAAAGACCATCTTGCGAACACCGTGACGCACCATCGCCCTGACCAGGTTCAGGCTGCCGGCAACGTTGTTGTCGTAAAACTTCATTGGATCACGCACGCTCTCGCCTGCTTCAATGAAGGCCGCAAAATGCACAACAGCGTCGATGGCATGATTTTCGAACAGCTGGTCAAGAAGGGCTTCATCGCGGATGTCGCCTTCTATGAAGTTGGCATCCAAGACTGCGTCCTGGTGACCATTTGAAAGATTGTCCAGCACCAGGGGAGTATATCCAGCGGCTTTCAGGGCAAGCAAGGTATGGCTGCCGATGAAGCCGGCGCCGCCCGGTACCAGGATTGTTTTTGCCATGATCGCCCCCGACTGACAGTAATTAGAATTCTGAATGCGAGGCAGGCCTCGTCTCGCACTCTGTTAAAGTCTTCTCCGCCTGTGTCAAGCCATACAGTCACAGGCAGGCCAGTGCGACCTGTACAGACAACGCTTTCTTGCATCCGCCCCCTTTTTTGGCTAACAGCAGGGAAATCTTATTTTTTGGGGACTTGTCATACTCATGCGTATCCTTTTCATGCACAATAACTTTCCCGGCCAGTATCGCCGCATTGTCGATCATATTAAAGACAAGCCCGGCATTGAAATGGTGGCCGCGACGCTGGCGAGCAACGAACAGAAGTTTCGTCCGAAGCGCGTGAACTTCAAGCCGCACCGCGATGCGTCGACCAAGATTCATCCGGCCCTTCATTCCGTTGAAAAAGCGGTCCTGATGGGGCAGGCGGCATACAAGTCCCTGATGCCGCTTCAGGCAAAAGGCTACAAGCCGGATGTCATCCTGTCGCATTCCGGGTGGGGCTCGAACATGTTTCTGAAGGACCTGTTCCCGGATTCGAAACTGCTGACTTATTATGAATGGTATTACCACAGCCGTTTCTCTGACGGTGACTTTCTGCGAGGCGAGCCATATGATGCCAACGGCCAATTGCGGATACGTATGAAGAACACGCCGATCCTGCAGGACTTGGCGGCCATGGACTGGGGGCAGTGCCCCACGCAGTTCCAGCACAGCAAGTTTCCCGACATCTTCAAGGACAAGATCAGCGTTCTGCATGACGGCGTGGATACCGATTACTTCAAGCCAGACCCGGATGCGAAGGTGACGATTGGCGATCAAACCTTCACCGCCGAAGATGAAGTCATTACCTATGTCGCTCGCGGCATGGAGCCCTATCGTGGTTTCCCGCAGTTCATTGAGACGGTTGCCAAGCTGCAGAAGATGCGGCCCAAGCTGCAGGTGGTCGTTCTTGGCAACGACCGGGTGGCCTATGGCGCTGAGCGCCCCGATGGAAAAACCTGGAAAGAATGGGCACTGGAAGAGTTCAAGCCGGACATGAGCCGACTTCATTTCCTAGGATTGCAACCGCTCAAAGCCTTCCGGACCCTGATGCAGATTTCATCGGCGCACGTCTATCTGACTGTTCCGTTCGTCCTGTCGTGGTCTATGCTCGAGGCCATGAGCACCGGCGCGCTGATTGTTGGATCGGATACCGACCCGGTGAAGGAACTGATCACCGATGGCGAGAATGGTGTCCTTGTTCCGTTCAAGGAGCCTGGGGCGATCGCAGAGAAACTGAATCATATTCTGGAAAACCGGAAAGACTATACGGAACTCAAAAAAGCGGCCCGCGAACACATTGTTGCCAAATATTCGGTGAAAGATCTGTTGCCGCAATATTGGCAGCTGATAGAAAGTGTTGCAAACGGGTCACAGATTTAGCCCCTTTAGAGGTTTTATTGCAGCGACATAAAAAGCACGGTTGAATTGACAGGCCCGTAATGGTGTTCTGTCCGCTGTGTAGAAGTACGGACGAAACTTTGTAATTTATATTGACTATATAAATGTCTAACACGATTATGCGGTTGACATCATTGGCATTCTCTCGCTAGAGAGTGTGCAGGGGGCTATAAGACCTACGTTCGTGCCTCACAATTAAACGATGTGTTTGCTTTTTCAGGAGGAAAGCTATGGCAGACAAGATTTTTGGTACATCTGCGGATGAGAACATTGCTGGCACGGAACTAGATGACTTCATCAATGCCGGCGGTGGTCAGGATACAGTTGCAGGTGGCGATGGTAATGATACGCTGAAGGGCGGCTCTGGCGACGGAACCGGTCTTTCGGCTAACGACATTCTCGACGGCGGCAACGGCGATGACAGCCTTGTTGGCGGCGATGGCGACGACCAGTTGATCGGCGGCGATGGTAACGACGACCTGCTCGGCGGTACTGGTGATGACGTAATCACTGCCGGTTCCGGTAATGATGATGCTTCCGGCGGCAACGGCGACGACAGCATTGTTGGTGGTTCTGGCGACGACACGCTGTCCGGCGGCAACAACAACGATACGCTCGTTGGTGGTGACGGCGACGACATGCTGATTTCTGGTGGCGACGACGGCTTGACCGAAGAGCGTCTGTTCGGTGACGACGGCAACGATACGCTCGATGCTTCCGATAACGACACTGGCGCCAACCTCGACGGTGGGGCGAATGATGACCTGCTGATCGGCGGTGGCTGTCACGATACGATTGATGGCGGTGCAGGCACTGACGTTATTCGCATTTCTGGCGAAATCAACGATGCGGGTACTACTGATTTCAGTGGTGACGGTACTTTGGCTGCTGCTAACGTCGATGGCGATGACCAGTTGTCCAACTTCGAATCCATCGAGTTTGACAACGTAACGCTCGATATGACTGTAACGACCGAGCAAGTCTTCACTGCATCCGAGACGATCGATGTTGATGATGCTGAGGGTGCAGAGTTTGCTAACGCTGACCTGAACGACAACATCCTTGGCTACAACACGGATGGTGATCAAGTTTACCTCGCCGGTGGTGAGAACGAAGATGGTGTGGTTGCTGCAGACTTTGCTTGGACCATCACGCACATCAACGGTACTGCAGTTGACGACGGAGACAATGATACCTACACGCTGAGCACTGGCTCAACCGTGGTGGTTGATGAATCCACTATTATCGTTGGCACGCCAGATGATCACCTTGTTTACACGCCAGACGAAAGCCTGGGTAATGATGTAGCGGGTGGTGCTGACGAAAGCATTACCGTTACAGTTACTGATGCTGACGGTAATACACGCGACATCACTGTGAACCTGACAGTTAGCCAGGATGACAATGTACTCTTCGCTGATGAAGGCGGTTCAGTTCTTCAGGGCGGCGACGACAGCAATGATATCCTTAATGGTGACGATGGTAACGATCGCCTGAAAGGCGAAGGTTGTAATGACCAACTGTTCGGTGGCAACGGCGACGACACCCTTGTTGGTGGCGGCAACGATGACATTGGGCAAGGCGGTAATGACGACGACGTTATTTGGGCTGGTGCTGACGATGCGGGTGCCGACTCCTTGTCTGGTGACTCGGGTGACGACACCATCGGTGGCGGCGCAGGCAATGACGTTATTGTTGGTGACGGTACCGATGCATTCGGTACGGTAGACCAAACTGACCAGGCTTCTGGCAGCGACGTGATCTTCGGCGGTGCTGGCGATGACACCCTGATCGGTTCCACTTGGGATGACGCTGGCGTAGCAGGCACTGTTGAAGCTGGTGAAACCGGTAACGACTCCTCTGACGGTGCTGACCAGATCTGGGCCGGCGCTGGAGCCGATGACGTATATGGCGGTGGCGCAGGCGATGTGATCGGCGGCGGCACTGGCGATGACGATATCGACGGCCAAGGTGGTGATGACACTATCTACGGTGGTGCCAATGGTGAAGAAACGATTGACGGCGGCGACGGCGACGATTTGATCTTCGGTGGTGCTAATAATGACATCATCAACGGTGACGACGGTGACGACGTAATCTTCGGTGGTTCCGGCGATGACGATGTGTCTGGCGGTAACAACGCTGACGAAATCTACGGCGGTACTGGCGATGATGCCCTTGACGGTGACGCAGGCGTTGACACCATTCGCGGTGGCGACGGCGACGACACCATGGACGGTGGCACAGGCGACGACATTCTGTTGGGTCAAGACGGCGAAGACTCCCTCATTGGTGGCGACGGTAACGACGACATCGACGGCGGTGCTTGTGACGACGTGATCAGCGGTGGCCTTGACGATGATACTATCGAAGGTGGCGACGGTTGTGACGATCTGAGCGGTGACGATGGCGATGACGTAATCTCCGGCGGTGCTGGTTGTGACGACGTCGACGGCGGTGTTGGTGACGACGTTCTCGACGGCGGTGCTGATAATGATACCTTCATCATGGCAGCTGACGACGATGACGACACCATGACTGGTGGCGACGGTGCTGACACCTTCGCTTACGGTGGAACGTCAGGTGACTTCGATGCTACAGATGACACCGGTAACGATGTGATCACAGACTTCAACACTGATGAAGACACCTTCCTGGTTGATGAGGACCTCGTAAGCGGTACGATCAACGACTGGGCTGAAGAGACTACGCAAGGCGGCGTTGCTGGTGTACTCGTTACCTTTGAAGGTGGTGGCACGGTATTCCTGCAAGGCATCACGCTTGGTGACTTCTCTACCGCAGTTACGGTTGAAGCTGACATCTAAGTCAGTTACCTACAAGAAATTCGGAAAGGGAGGCTTTGGCCTCCCTTTTCTTTTGGCCTGCTGGCGACTTGAGGAAGCCGGTCAGGCCAAATCTGGGGCACAATAACGTTGACTGAACACTAATGAAAAAGTTCAGCTTTGATGCGGCCTTCCGGCGCACGATGAATTTGATCAAAATATCGACACAGTCCTAGCCATATGCTACCACTTCGCCCATAAGGGTCGTCTTGCCGGATAACCCTTGTTGTGCGGGGGCGAGATTTATACCATTTTGGATTTCTCCCAGTTTGGGATTCTGACCAGAGCAAGGTTTTTGCTGAATGTCACTTATTGAAGATTACAAGGCTGAAGAAGAGACTCTTAAGAAGTCGCTGAAGAAGGCCGCACTCTATTCCGTACTAGCCAGCTTTTCCATGTTGGCAGTGCCGATGTTCCTTTTCCAGGTTTACGATCGCGTGCTTCAGTCACGCAGCATGGAAACTCTGGTGGCCATGGCTATTTTCGCCATTGTCGTGCTGATTGCCTATGGCGTGTTTGATTCCGTCCGCAACAGCCTGCTCACCAAGGCCGGTGTGGACATGGAAGCCAAGGTTTCCGGTCTGTTGCTGGCTGGCGAGCTGTCCCGGCAACATGGGGCAAATGCCCAAAGCTTGCGTGACCTGGCGGCGATCCGCCAGGCTGTGGCTTCGCCGGCATTTGGCGCCCTGTTCGATCTGCCCTTCATACCTGTTTTCATGCTTCTGATCTTCATGATCCACCCGGTTCTCGGGGTCGTGGTGATTATCGGTGCATGCATCCTGGCCTTTATGGGGGTCTGGGGTGACCGCGCCACAGCCGCGGAAAACCAAGAGCATATGCAGGCGATGGTGAAATCCCACCAGGTGCTTGAAATGCATATGAACTCGCAAGAGATCATCCGCGCACAGGGCATGTACCGTGAAGTTGTGGAGCATTGGGGCGAGCACCAGGGCAAGGCGCTGGACCGCTATATCAATTCTGCCCTGAGCATGACCAATTTCAGTTCCGCAACAAAGGCGATTCGCCAGGTCATTCAGGTGTTGATGATTGGCAGCGGTGCGCTTCTTGTGCTGATGAACCAGGCAACAGCCGGTGTCATCTTTGCTACGGCCATGATCGGTGGCCGTGCCCTGTCGCCGGTTGAACAGATTGTTGGCGGCTGGCGTATTCTGAAGCAAGCGCACGGCACGCGCGCGCGTTTGATGACACGCCTTGAAGAAATGTCTCTTCCTGAAAACCGTACAATGCTGCCACGCCCGAAAGGGGAGCTGAGGCTTGAGCGTGTGGTTTATGTTCCGCAGCCTGGCGTGCCGCCTATTATCAAAGGCGTAAACGGGACGATCCAGGCAGGTGACAGCATCGCAATCATTGGCCCCTCAGGGGCGGGTAAATCGACCCTGGCGCGGCTGATAGTCGGCTATCTGCTGCCAAGCGCGGGTGTTGTGTCCCTTGACGGGCAGGACCTGAAGGTCTGGGACCCGGTCGCGAAGGGCCTGCATATGGGCTATATGCCGCAACAAAGCACCTTCTTTGAAGCCACAGTGCGGGAGAATATCGCGCGGCTCAGGAAAAACGATCCCGAGGAGCTGGCCATTGAGGCGGCAAAACGCTGCGGTGTCCATGAACTGCTGCTGAAGCTGCCGCAGGGTTACGATACGGTTATTTCAAAGAACGGCTTCTACCCATCTGGCGGCCAGGCGCAGCTGATTGCCCTCGCGCGCGCCTTCTATGGCAACCCGGCGGTACTGGTGCTGGACGAACCGAACGCGTCCCTTGATACAGCAGGCGAAAAAGTATTCCACCGGGCGCTTCATACCGCGACGAGCAGTGGTATCACCACCATTGTGGTTACTCAGCGCCCTTCCGTGCTGCAGCATGTGTCCAAAGTGATGGTCATGCAGGATGGCACCATTAAGGAATTCGGGCCGAAGGAAGAAGTAATGAAAAGTGGGGTCGTCCAGGCTGTACCGGGCAAGGCTCCGCCAAAAGCAGCCGCCAAACCTGGCACGGCTGCGGCGGGGCAATCGGCTGCTGCGGACAAGCCGAAAACAGATGCGGCTAAGCCGCGCAAGGTGGCTGTCAAGGTAGACGCCAACAACGCCAAGAAGAAGGAGGCGTAAATGTCTAAAGAACTTGCGCCCGCGTCCGGACCACAGCTGCCGGCTCTGGCCAATGACCGCTTCGAGCGCGAATCCCTACAGGCATGGCATGACCAGGTAAACACTGATGCAACGCCGATCCTGAAAAGGGCGATGTTGGTTCTAATCCTCGTGTTCGGTTTTGGTGGCATGTGGGCTGTTTCTGTCGATATTGGCGGCGCTGTTATTGCAAGCGGTCGTGTGATCGCGAAAGACCGCAATCGCGTGGTGCAGCACCTGGAGGGTGGTATCCTCAATGAAATAATGGTGCGCGAAGGTGACAGGGTGAAGAAAGGCGATGTCATCGCCCGCCTCGATGATACCCAGATCAAGGCCCAACTGGACGCCGCCGAACTGCAACGTGCTGTGTTTGACGCTCAGCTTGCGCGTCGGCGTGCTGAAACCCAGTTTGCCGACAGCATCAATTTCCCGGCCGATGTTCCTCCCAGCATCCGCAATGCGGAACGCTATAAGGAAACGGTGGAAAGTGAGCGCCAGGAGTTTGACGCACAGCGTCGGTTCTACTTGGCCAAAATGGATATCCTCGATACCAAGATCGAAGGCCAGAAGGTCAATATCAAGGGCACGGAAGCCGTTCTTGATGCTTATGAGCGTCAGTTGGTGTCCTACCGGCTTGAGCTCAAGGACTTTCGCGAGTTGCTCGAACAGGGGCTGATCAAGCGGACACAGGTCTTTGCCACAGAGCGTAAGGTCGCTGAAGTTGAAGCCCAGTTGGCCAATGCCAAGCTCGATATCGAGAATGCGCGGAACAACATCGACAACCTGACCCGTGAAAAACGTCAGACCAGGCTGTCTTACCTGAAAGACGCCAACTCGATCCTCGTTCAGATTCAGCAGCGTATCAACCAGGCTGAAGCGCAGATCACGCGGTACCGCGACATGGCTGCGAGAAGCGAAATCAAATCGCCAGTGGATGGGACGATCTTCCGGATTGCCACCCGCACGCTGGGTGCCGTGGTGCGGCCGGGTGAAACGATTATGGAGGTCTTCCCCCATAATGATGCATTGACCATCGAAGCAGCCGTTCAGTTGAAGGATATTGAACAGGTCCAGATCGGACAGGAAGTTCAGGTGGTGTTCCCGTCTGACCGGGAAAAGAGCATGACGCCCATCCCGGGACATCTGATCTATTTGTCGGCTGATGCTGTCGTGTCTGAACAGAACCCGATGGGTAGCTATGTGGCACACATCACCATCAACCCGGGTGAAGATACCACAGACCTGCTTCCGGGTAATTTCGCCGAGGTTTACATCAAAACCGAGCCAAAAACCTTCCTGGAGCATATCTCACGGCCATTCACGCGCTTTGCGTTCCGTATGTTCAAAGGCTAGTCTGGCACGGACATCGGGGGAGAAAACACGGTGAAGATTGAGCTGACGGTCAGTGCGTTCAGGACGGCCTACTCTGGAGCATCTTTGTTCCTTGTGGGCGAAGATGTACTGCCTGCGCTCCAGGATATGCTGGGGAACGACATCCGCTTCCTGCTTCTGGGGGCCGACGGCTGCATCTATAGCGCTGGCGAAGAGCGTGGTGGATTGGACACGCGACGTGCGCCAGTTGGCATGGCCATCGGTGTGCGCGGTATGTTGGTAGGCAAAGCGACCCATGCCGCCGCCAAGGCCTGGGACGAGCACGCCCGCCGTCAGCAAATGTTTACCCCGGCGCCGATCAGGCTGCTGACCGGTATGAAAGGCCGCATGAGGCTGGATGGTGCCCGCTTCATGCTGGACTGTAAAACCAGCGAAGCAGCAGACCTCCAGGCCCAGATGGCCGACAAGGAAGCCGGGATGTCCTATCTGCGGCGGAAAAACGAAAGCTTGCTGCTGAACCTGGAAAAAGCCCGCCGCATGATCCGGGGCGCCGGCTTTGGCCTGCAGCATATTGCCGCTGAACTGCCCGTAGGGGATGAAACAGTCGGTCCTGGCGGCACCGTGAACACTTGTCACTTCAGCCAATTCCTGCCCGCAGACGCGTCAGGCCTTTGGGCTGTAGCGCTTTATGTGATGTCTGCCGATAGCGAGACTGCATCCCCCGATGGCTATCTGGAGGTGCGGGTGTTACGGGCAAGCGATGGAAAATGCCTCGCCCAGGACGCAAAACCTTATGTTCTGTCAAAAGGCTGGTTGCAGTTTGACCTGAGCGGTGCCTGCAGTGCCGTCTTTGGCGACGCCGTACTCGAAGTATCCTGGAGCAGCGATGCGGATAACGCGCCGCTGCTGGCGCTTGCGGGCGTCGACGCGGACCGTTTTGGCGATGACGCCGGGCAGACATTGGCGCTCCGTCTTATGAAAGGCCTTGCAGACCCCATGGGCGATGTAGGAACCGGTGATGGCTATGACCTGTCGCCGTTCAGGCATTGTCCGGTAGCGCCGCATGTCCTTCGGCGCCGCGCGGCTTGGGCATTTGGCGACCTGCTGACTGACATCCCTTACGGGGAATCGCTTGTCAGTACAGGTGCTGACGGGGACAATTGGGTGCAGACGCACCCGCATGAAAAGGGCCCCTCGGGTGTCAAGGTCCGCGGCGCATTGGCCGCAGGTGTTGCTGAAGTCAGTATCTCCGTTCTGACGGACCATGAATCGGGGCCAAACTGTCTCTACAGCATTCTGGCCGTTGAGCACCTTGAAGGCGAGGACGATGCCGCGCGCAGCCGCAAGGTCCTGGCGTGTCTGGCGGGAAACACGGCCAACCAGGACAACGGAATTCATGCAGCCCAGGCCATGGTGGCCCCCAAGCAGACGAAAACCCTGACGCTGAACCTGGAGGCACCGCTGGAAAATCGCGCGGACCTCTATCTGGTGGTGGAAGTGCCAGGCGGGAAAGCCACATACGGCTGGTGTCGTTGGTCCGGGCTTGAAATCGGCCTTGAATGGGGCGCGCTTGAGGTCAGGGAAATGCCGACACCAAGTAACAGTGCCGCAGCGCTACGCATGCGGTCGCTTAAATTCCCGGCTTTGGCAGGACGGATTGAATTCGTGTCTGGCGCCAAGAAATTGGACGAACTGTCGAAGAGCCTTGGATTTTCACCGCTCCTGGTAAGTGAGGAAACGGGCAGCTTGCAAACGCACCCCCTTCAGGACGGCCTGTCAGCAGCGATTTTCGAGGGTGGGGTGCCGACCACGACCCTAAGGGTGGCGAGCGAGGTTGAAACCGCGCATGATGCTGCACCAGCATTCTTGTATGTGTTGGCTGTGGTTTCTCCGTCTGTGACCGAAAAGGCTCGTGCCATTCGCAATGTCATGTCCCGGATAGACCCGCAGAACCCGGCAACCTGGCAGGGCATTAATGGCCGCAAAACGGTCCAGTGGCAGGCCAAGGTGCTGTATGCCCGGCAGGCGGCCACCATCGAAATCGAACTGGCGCTTGCCCTTGACGCCCCTGGCGATGCAGTTTTTGCCGTTAAACCTGCGGGTCAGTCTGTAAGCTATGGATGGTGCCGCTGGTATTCGCTGAATATAACCACAGCGCCTGAAACACCGCTTTTGGCTGGTCCCGTTGATCATGGCTGAACTGCTGCCAGATAGGGCTGCAGATGCGCCCAAAGGGCAGGGGACGATTGGTGTCGTGATCCCAGGCTATGGCCATCCGCAGTTTTTGTCCGAAGCCATCATCAGTGCCTGCACGCAGGAAATTGACCAACCGCTGCAGGTGGTTGTCGTGGATGATGGATGCCGGTTCCCCGAAACCGGAAAGGTTGCGACAAACCTGATGGAACGGTTCCCGGGCATGCTCTATTACCTTCGCCAGGAGAACACCCGCCTGCCTGGTGCACGTAACGCCGGTGTGCGGTTCCTGATGTCGATGGTGCCAGACCTGGATGCCGTCTTCTTCCTGGACGCAGACAATCGCTTGTCACCCTATTCACTGCAGCGCTACCGTGAAGTGCTGGGTGATGACCCTCTCGTTGGTTGGGCTTACCCTGATATCTCTTTCATGGGGTTGACGTGGGGGGAGGAAGGCTTCGATACCCGCGAAACAGCCCCTGATTACAGCAAGCTGAAGCATCTGGTGGGGAACATCTCTGAAGCTGGGTCGCTGGTGCGGGCAGACATGTTGCGCCAGGGCGTGCTGTTTGACGAAACCATGCGCTATGGCTTTGAAGACTGGGATTTCTGGCTGACGGCGCTTGATGCCGGCTATGTGGGGCGCCGCGTGCAGCATGCCGGGTTCCTTTACCGCCGCCGTCCGGAAAGCATGCTGGCCGATTCCCGGCGACAGGAAGACGAGCTGATTTCAAAGATGCGGCGCAAGCATGCGGCACTGTTCAAGCCTCGCAATGTGATGGCACTTGAGCACCGCGAAGCGCCTTATTTTGCGCTGGTGCTTGCAGGCACTGGCGACATATTGCTTACAAGTGATCCACAGGCGGATGGCCACTGCCTGACGCGGGAGGAGTTTGTGGCACTTGTCCGGCGCTGGCACCATAACCGGCGCGAATTCTTCTTCCCAGATAGCCTGATCATCCTGACCCAGGAGCAATGGGACCAGATGAAGGCTCAGCCGCAGTACTTGCGTTGGCTTTTCTGGGCCGTCAAGGAGCAGCCCGGCAATTATCATCGTTGGCTGTTTGAGGCGCGTCCGCGGCCCTATTTTGAAGGCTTGCCCGCAGACACGCCAGATATGGTCAACAGTATCCTTCATGTCAGCGCCGAAGGCTTTTCTGATCTCTTGCGTGACGCCGCGAGTGATGACGAAGCTGGCCCTGTAGAATTTGCGCCCGCGGTATTCCAGACGCCTGAGCCGCTTGTGTCAGGCCAGACCGCACCACGCTACCAAAGCCTGTTCGCCAGCCTGGAGAAGCTGGTTGAAGAGGCCGCACCCAAGCGGCCACGAGTTCGCCATGCCGGCCGTAGGTTTGCTGGCCCAGGTGCTGCGGCCTGCCGCCTGAACCTGGTTGACGAAGTCTGCGCTGAAGAAGGGCGAAAGCCGTTCCCCGTTGCCACAGGCACCAAGCGAACCCTGGTTGCCGTAGATCAGGATATTCTGGCGAATAAAGCTAAATGCAGTCGCTTTGTCTGGCTTTTGGAGCAATTGCGCGAAGCGGCTGAGGAAGTCCTGCTTGTGATTGAGCGCGGCAAGAAGCAAGACCTGGCGGGATTGCATCCAGAAACATGGCTGCCGCTGGTAAGCGATATGGTGATGTTGGACCGGGTACCAAGTGGCCTTGAGTATCGCATCTATCTGGGACGTCGCATATACAGCCTGTTCACACTCAAATCGAAAGAAGACGGAGCCATTCTGGCCCGGTCGGTTGATCGGGTTATCACCGTTGGGGCCGCCGCATTTCTTGAAGTTCTGGGTGATGCGCGCCAGCAGGGTGTGAAGGGCTACGTGTTTTTTGATAGTATTTTTGCTGACGCAGGGCCGCTTGACTCAGAAGATAGTGCGAAAATTCTGGCATTTGAGCACGCTGAAGAGCTGGTTGTATGTGATAATGACGAAATGGTCAGGGCGCTGGCGGCACAGGGCTTCCCCCCCGCCAAATTTATCGGGCCTCAGAATTTCTTCGATATGTTGCAAAACCAGTGAAACCCGTGTGGTATTTGGATATATGCGGCATATATTGAAAAGCTGCTATTTAGCTTTTATAGAAGGTCAGTCTCAGTCGCCCATTGGGCGCTTTTTTTAGGGTACTCATTTGTCGACACCATACCGCATACATTGCCTTGTGCCTGATCTTCCGACCCCGGAAGCGGTCTTGCCGTTTCTCGAGGAAATGCATGAAAACCGATGGTATTCAAACTTTGGCCCTCTGGTGAAGCGTTTCGAGGCTGAACTGACGGCTTTTCTGGGGCGTGAAAACGGCGCTGAAGGCTGCCATGTTGCGACTTTTTCTTCGGCAACCACGGCAATGGAACTGGCGCTTAAGGCGATGAAGCTTCCGGCCGGGGCCAATGTTCTGGTGCCCGCTGTTACCTTCCCGGCGACGGCACTGGTGGCAATGAATGCCGGATTGACGCCGGTGCTGGCTGATGTGGATTTGGAGAGTTGGGAGTTGACGCCTGATATTGCGCGGGCAGCTCTGGCGCAAGGTGAATACGCTGCAGTTATTCCTGTTGCAGCATTTGGCCGGCCTGTTGACCCGGCACCCTGGGTGGCTTTCCAGAAGGAAACCGGTGTGCCGGTTATTCTGGATGTTGCGGCGGCGCTCGGCCAGCAGGATATCCACAAGGATCTGACCTATTGTTTCAGTCTGCATGCTACCAAGCCGTTCGGCGTGGGTGAGGGCGGTCTTCTGGTTAGCAGCGATGAGGCAATGATTACCCTCAGCCGATCCCTGTCCAATTTCGGGTTCCAGGGGCCTGCAGGTGTGGTGCTGGAAGCCGGAACCAACGCTAAGTTCCCAGAATATTTTGCATCAGTGGGCCTTGTACAAATTGCGCGCTGGTACGAAGTATCAGAACGTCGTCAGGCTGTTTTGGATAAATATCTGACGGGGCTGAAGAAAGCGGGAAACAGCATTGTCCTGCAGCAAGGCACGGGTGACTTCATCCCGGCTGTCTTCCCCATCTATATGCCCGGCAAGGCCGAAAAACTGGTGGCCCGTATGGATGCTGCGGGTATCCAGACCCGCCGCTGGTACCTGCCGCCACTTTATGACCATCCTGCGCTTGGCCACCTGCCATACGCAGACAAGACATCAGATATGCCGTTTGCAGGGTGCGAGAAGCTGCGGACCGGCCTTGTGGGACTGCCGTTCCACGCCTTCTTAAGTGACGAAGATATCAAGGAAATTTGCGACATAGTCGCGGGGGTATATGTGTGAGTAAAGAAGCTGAACTGAAGCTGATCGAGCGGATCAAACGCTTTGACCATAATGTGCGGAACAAGAAGTTCGAATCTGCGAATAAGTCGCTGGAAGGCATCCTGAAGATACTGGAACGCGGCAGCGAAGGCTTTGGGGGCGCGCTGGTTGCCCGCGGTCCCTTGATGGAACGCGAAGCGACGATGCTTGCCTCGGCTGTTACATCCCTGCTCGCGGATCCCGACTTCAAGATGACCAACCTGACGTTCCGCCTGTTCACTCAATTTAAGCGGGCCCTGATGCAGGTTTTTGAAGTGAGCGGCTATCGCGGCACAGACCACTTGCTGGATGTGATCGGAACTCGCGACAAGGACGGCAAGGTCAGCTTCAAAGGCTATGAACTGCCCAAGCTGTTCGCTGGCCTGTCCATCAATGCCCTGACATCACAGCTTGTGGCATTGCTGAAGCGTCAAAAGCCGGAAATTTCCTGGCCGCTGGTGATTGGTTATCTTTCTGAACAACTCCTGTGGTCCCAAAAGGCCGAGGACGCCCGTTCGGAAATGCTGACGTGGAGCGACACTTGGAAGAATGTGCCCGGGTCGTTGCAGGCCATCCGCAACCTTGGGCCTGCCTATATGGGCTGCAGTTATGCGGATGCACGCCATAAGCATCAGATAAAGTACGCTATGAACCACATGGCGCGCAGCTATCTGGAAAGCAGAGGCGTGACAGACGCCGATCTGCCTGCTAAACGTCGCGCGGTCAAGCGTCGTCCGACGGTGATCGTGATGGCGGAGCTATATGATTCCCGCCATGCAATGCACCGATGTTATGGCGGGGCGATCCGGTCTCTCAAGCGGGATTTCAAGACGATCTATATGTCGCCGTCAGGCGAGTGCGACGAAGTGATCCATGACATGTTCGACAAGGTGGATAACACCAAGTTCAACGCCAACACGCCGGAGATTTTCATCAACAAAATGAAGTCCTACCGGCCTGACATCGTCTACTACCCGAGCATTGGCATGCGCCTGGTCAGCATTCTGGCCTCCAATGTTCGCATTGCGCCTATTCAGGTCATGACGTTTGGTCACCCGGCAACCACATTCTCTGAACATATTGACTACAGCATCCTGGTGGAGGGCCAGTTGGGGGCCGAAGATGTTGTCAACGAAACCATACTATATCGCCCGTCTGCACCGCGCTGGCATCGCCGCCGTGATGCAGAAGACATAAAACCAAATATCCGCAAGAATCCTGAAACGGTGCGTATCGCGGTTCCGGCCTGGTCCCGGAAAGTGACGCCCCGCTTCCTTGCGACGTGTGACGAAATAGCCAAGCGCTCGAAAGAAGCTGGTCGATCCGTTGAATTTCATTTCTTCCCCAACGGGGTGGGAGCGCTTTATCAGGCGGTTGCACGCCGCGTTGAGGAAATGCTGCCAGCAAAGGTTTGGCCGCGGACTGGTTACAACCAATATATCAATCGGTTGAACCAGTGCGATATCTTCCTCAGTTCATTCCCCTTCGGTGCCACCAACGGCATTATTGACGCTGCGCTTCAGGGGCTGCCAGTTGTGAATCTGCGGGGAGATGAAGTGCATGCAAGAAACGACTCAGACATTGTTGCCAAGTTCGAGCAGCCGGAATGGCTAAGCACCGATACTGTCGAGGATTATGTCAAGGCTGTGGTGCGGTTGGTAACCAATGACGAAGAACGGGTAGAGATCAGTGAAGCTATTGCGAACTTTGATCATGAGGTGGGACTTCTTGTGCCTGACGATGATCATAGTGAAGAGTTTGCAACTGTTATGAATGCGGCTTATAAAAACCATGAAGTAATCCAGCGGTCGTCTGATCATAGCTGGTCGTTCGAACGATTGAGAGCAAGCCTTACTCCTGCGGCATAGACCGGGGAAGTTGGGAGGCCCTAGAGGCCAGAGACAATGTGGCGGTGCCAAAAGTGGACGTCGCGGCACAGGACCCGGGAGCGCTTATGAAAAATGCATCTGACTTTCCGGAGGGGCTTGTTATTGAGCATGCGAATTCGAAGACTATCTTCGAAAGCGATAACAATCTCTTCTGCCTTCTGACGATGAATAACCACCCGGTTCATACCAACGTGGTCCATGCCGAAGCGTCGCCTTTTGGCAAGGTTCTGGTGGTTGGCACGCTGGTGTTCAGCCTTAGCGTCGGTTTCACCGTTCCTGAGTTCAGCTATCATTGCATTGCCAATCTCGGATATGACAAGGTTGTTCATCATGAGCCGGTCTTTGTTGGGGATACTTTGCGCGCTCGCACGATCGTGACCGGAAACCGGGTCAGCAATTCAAATCCGGAAAACGCAGTGGTTTCAGTCAAGACCGAAGTCCTGAACCAGGATGATATAGTGGTGTTGAGTTTTGAGCGCAGCGCGCTTTTCAAAGCGGGTTAGCTGCCAAAGAAAAAGGGGGGAGTGCCATGCGCAGTGTGCTTTTTGTTCCGGCCCATCGGTATGACTATTTTGCCAAGGCCATCGCGACAGCGCCGGACATTATTGTTTTCGACCTTGAAGACTCTGTACCCGCCGGCCAAAGCAAGATCGACGCCAGAGAGAATATCGCCCGCTTGCTTGAAGAAACCGGGGCGGACATTCGGAGCAAGGTTTACGTGCGGATCAATGATATTGATTCCAACCTGATGTTCGATGAGCTTGAGTTCTTCGTTGGTACTGCCGTAGACGGCTTTATGGTGCCCAAGTCTTACCGGGCGGAAGACGTTGAGACAGTGGCCAAGATGTTGACTACTTTTGAACGACGCAAGAGCTGTGAACGGCGCTACGCCTTGATGCCTCTCATCGAGACTGCAGACGCTGTGGTGAATGTGCATGAAATTGCCCGCGCATCGGACCGGGTTTCGGGGCTTGCGCTCGGCTCGGAAGACCTCCTGGCGGCTCTCGGTGCGGTGGCGTCTCCGCATTATTACAATGTCATCGACCACGCTCGTTTTTCCATGCTGCTGGCTTGCCGGGCCGCAGGTATCATTGCGATCGATACAGTCTATATCGCTGTACATGACTATGACGGGTTCAAGATCGTTGTCACCAAGACCAAGGAATATGGCCTGGACGGGGTGCTGTGTCTTAATCCTCGGCAGGTGCAGATTGCAAATGACACCCTTACACCGTCGGACGAAGAATATGCCTCTGCGCTGGCCATCCTGCGGGCAGGCGAAGACAAAAGCGATGGCACGCCGGTGAAGATGGCAGACAAGAAGTTTATTGGTCCGCCAATCATTCTGCAGGCGAAGCGGGTCGTGGAAAAATACCAAAGATACAGGGGCCAGAAGAATGGCTGACACCAAACGCAAACTGGTTATCTTTGGCGGCAACGGTGCAGGTATGATTGCTGCCTCCATCGCCGAACGCTTCTATGATTATGAAATCCTAGGGTTTCTGAACGACAAGCTTGATAAGGGTGCTTTGGTTGGAAACCACAAGCAGTTCCCTGTGCTGGGGGGTATTGCGGATTATGCCGACTTCCTGAGCCTGCCAGACGTGGACTTCTTTTTCGCGATTTTTGGCATGTCCAATCCTGCCGGTACATGGCAGTTGCTGCGGTCACTGGAAATTCCTGAAGACCGATTTCCAACCTTCATTCATCCGCTGGCCGAAGTGCCCGATGGTTACTGTAAGGTCGGCTACGGCAGCCTTGTATGCGCCCATGCCGTCCTGTCGGCCGATGTTACGCTGGCACCTCACGTTTGCCTGATGGCGGGCAGTTTTGTAGGGCACGATACTTCCGTGGGTTCTTTTACGCATTTTGCCACTAATGCAGTAGCGGGCGCCAGTAATGAGATTGGCTCGGGCGTTCATATGGGGTCGAATTCGACAACGCGAGAATTCGTCCATATCGGCGACTGTTCCATGATTGGCGCCGGTAGTGTCATTCTAAAGTCCGTGGATCCTTATTCGGTGATGGTGGGTAACCCTGCGCGGATGATCCGTAAGAACAGCGCTGGCAACGCTTAATTTGAAGGCTTGTAACCTACGCGGGCCATAAATTCTGCCAGACATTCCTCAATTTGGCTGATTTGCTCTTTTGTGAGCAGATCTTTATAGGAACCCGTGCGTTTCGTGGTAATGGGGGCGCCGCGCATCAGGTCAGAAATCCAAGGCTGGACCGGTGCTTCGTCCTTGGTCCTGGCCGCCATCAGTGTCGGGTGAATTCTTTTGGTGGGGCTCTCAGGGTCAAACTCGGCCAGCTTTAGTCCGGTAAAGGCGTGCAATTCTTCCATAACCGCGGCTGGTTGTGAGACTAACTCTTCATATCTAACCCATTTGGTTGCCGCTTTGAATTCCTTACTGAGGTCGCTTGCGAGTAGAACCTGACTATAGAAACCACGCATATGTTTGGCTATTTCAGGAATCGAATGGGTATTGAATGGATGGTTTTGTCCTTGTGCCGCCATCTTTTTGCCGACTTGAAGCATGGAGGCGATTGTGTCTCTCGGGTCCCGGATTGCTATTACGAACTTGCTTTCCGGGACGAGATTCCAGAGGGTTGGGAACAATAATGTCAGGTGTGGCTGCTTCAGAACCAGAGATGTGGCTGGCGCGTTTGCTGTGAGCACGTGGCTCAAATAGCCGCGAATGATGGTGGAGTGGTATTCCTTCATGGCGGCTTTTGAACCGAAACTGAGCTCATTTTCGCCGTCGAAGTTCTGTTCCATAAATTGGATAGCGAGCAACAATTGCCGCAGGCTTCGGCATTCACCCAAATACATGTTGGTTTCTTCACCAGCACAAAGCGATGCCGTTAGAAGGGACGTACCGGACCGTTGCGAGCCGCCCACAAATATATATGCCATAAGGGTTCACCTGACTTGTTGTTTCCGGTTCCTTAGCAGTGAAAGGCTCCCCGTGCAACTACCCGTGCAATACCAGCCAGCGCACATAGGCCCTTGGCAGGCTTGGCAAAATACGCGATAAGAGCGCGGACCAGATCAAGGAACAAGGAAACCATGACGGACTGGCAGCCAAAAGACGGATATGTGTTTGTCGTCACCTACGGACGCTCGGGATCGACCCTGTTGCAGACAGTGCTGCAGTCGATTAACGGTTACTTTTTCCGGGGTGAAAACAATAATGCCATCCTACCGCTTTTCCGCAGCTTCAAGCGTATCAAAGGGGCGCTGGAAGAACATGGTTACCGCGAAATTCCTGATCATGGCCCCTGGTTCGGTGCCGACAAGTTCAATCCGGACCGTTACGCACAGAAGCTGCTGCAGGTATTTCTTGAGGAGGTGATCCAGCCGCCCAAGGATGCGCGCGTCGTGGGTTTCAAGGAAATCCGTTTCAATGAAACCGGCCCGATCGAGTTTGTCGATCTGCTGAATTTCATGGCAGACCATTTCAAGCCTGCAAGGTTCATTTTCAACATGCGCCGCTGGGAGGATGTGTCCCAATCGGGCTGGTGGAAGGATTATGAACCGGAAAAAGTGCGCCGCGAGGTGGAAAAGAACGACCGCCAATTCATCGCCTATGCAGAAGCCCACCCGGAAAGATCCTACCTGATGCGCTATGAGGATTATTCGGGCAAGCCGGAGCAGTTCGAAGGGCTGTTCGATTTCCTGGGCGAGCCGTTTGACCTTGAAAAGATGCGTGCGATATCTGAGCGGCGTCTCAAGCATTAACGCGGCCACATAGCAGCCTTACCCCTTTGGGGCTGGCCAATCTAGGCGATGTTGGTGCGTTTTTCCTGCGCCGCCCTGGAAAGGCGATAAAGCTCAGGCAGCTTGATGCGACATGGAAAACCTTCAGGTTTCAGAACATGCTGCAGGTATCGGCCTTGACACCAGCCAGATAGCCCTTCAAACGGGCTTCGTTCAACCGGTGGCGGGCTTCGATGTCTTCTGGAGCAACGCCGTTTGCTTTGCCCCAATGGCTGTCGTTGGCATTGATGCCCGCGAGCGTTTTTTCCAGTTGTGTTTCATCCTTGATCAGCTCGTAGCCGAAGAAGTGCTTGAAGAAGGCGCTTTCTGTCATGTTGCGCTCAAAGGTTTCCTCGGCCCCGAAGTCATGGGAGTGGAAGACAATTGCCTGCGGCGCATAGACCTTGCCGTATCCGGCGTCGATAACGTCAAGAGCCCAAAGCTGGTCCTCGCCGAATTTCGTCGGGCGGTAAGGAATGTCTTTCCAAACCGACCGGCGCATGCAGCTGTTGTTGTCACTGTAAAAGTGCAGCAGCTGCATCCATTGTGGGTCTTTGTCGTTGAACCTGCGGCGGTTGGTATCGCGCGATAGATAGATGGGCTGGGTTCCCAGCATATCGAAATGGCCGTTGAGGTCTCGCTTGGTGAAGGCGCAGGCGTCCGGCCAGGGCAGATGTTTCCCGAACGCACCAGCTGCATTCGGGAAATGCTCGATCGACGTCACAAGATTAAACAGCCAACGGTCATTCGCGGGCAGGGCGTCGTGGGTCAGGAAGGCGATAAATTCACCTGATGTCAGTTCCACCCCCAGGTTACGGGTGTCGCCGTGATTGAAGTCTTTCTTGTCAATCTGGTGCAACTTCACATCCGGATACCGCGCCACGATCTCCAGTGTTTCGTCGGTGGAGCCGCTATCGATCACCAGCACCTCATAGGGCCATGGCGCGCGTTGGGTCGTGGCAGCCGCCAGTACCTCGTCCAGAATGGGCCCGGCATTCAACGTTGGAATCACCACCGAGGCCCTGATTTTTAGGGCGGCGTCCTTCTCTTTGTCGGAGACAGTATCCGTACCAAATTCGCGTAGCCGTTCAACCAGCGCTTCTTCCACCAGGTCGGCGGACGCGGCCCAGGAAAATTGCGATACCCATTCCTGTGCAGCTGCCGCCTGTGCTTCACGTTTTCCAGTGTCACGCAGCAGCGCTTCAATACTGTCAGCAATTTTGACCGGGTCAGGTTCCGCCAGTGTGACGGTTTCCACTGGGAAGATACAGCTCGTGTTATCGCCCTTCAGTTCCACAATCGGCAGCCCACAGGCCATCATCTCCTGAGGCACCAGCGAATAGTTGGTTGCGGAAAAGACAACGCCCACGTCGGCCTGCTGGAAAAGGTCGGCCAGCTGCCGCGGTGTTGCGACGCCATGGTCCACGAACGGGAAGGGCGCTACACCGAAGGTCAGTTTGGCGCCGAAGAAGTCTACCGCGAACTCAATGTCGCGAGTTGCCAGTTCCTCAAGCGCAAGCATGGCCAGCTCCACAGCCCTGCGGGCCGTGAAGTGGCGGGCATAAAAGGCGATGCGTGGTACCGTATTCGCGCGCGGCTCTTTCGGCGGTGCGTAGATGTTCTGGTCAGCCGCCAGCCAGAAATGGCGTGCCCAACGACTGTATTTTTCCTGCATCAGGCCGGAAAGCCAAGGGCCGGCGCAAATACAGTCTATATCTTCCCGGTAGGTGGCTTCCGCCGCCAGATAGGATGAACCCATGGGGTGGAAGCTGGGTTCGAAATCCTGAACAAAATAGAAACGTCGCTTGAAATTGGTGGGCGTCAGTGTTGGCCAGACGGTCCAGCAATCGGTGGCGATGATTGCATCACCGCTGGCGTCTCTGAAGCTGTCGTCGAGAAGCTTCACTGTGCCGGCGAAATGCTGGAAGTGTTTGACGATATCGTCATAGGCACCTTCGGCTGTCTTGTGAACAGTCGGGTCGTTGATCCAGATGGTCTGCCTGTGGCCTTTCAGCTCCAGGAAGTGCGCCATTCGGAAGATGGTCATGTGGCCACCGGCGCCGGCGGAAAAGTCAGGGATCACCCAGTGGATATCCATGTTGGACGAGTCAAAGTCCGGACTGTCGGGCGCCAGCACATTGCGTTCAAAATCCAGCATGTTGCGCAGCTGTTGCGGCAGCGGCAGTTTGACGGACTTCTCCTCGGTCCCGGAGATGGAAACCGACCCATTGGGCGACGGAAGTCGACGCTTTTCCTTGAGGCCGAAATGCAGGTAATGGCCCAGGGCATCTACCTTATCACGCATAATGTCGTCATTTTCGGCGAAGTAAATCTCAGGCGAAAAATCTGGCGCAGGCCAATGACCTATCTGCGCGCCCTTACGGATATAGAAAGCCAGAGGGTTCTCATCGCCGACAACGTCACCATAGGTATCCATGTACCAGCGGGTATTGAAACACGGGTTCGGGTTGCGGCCCTGGCGTGCCCCTTGGCGAATGAAGTGCATCAGGGGGTCCTGATTCTGGTGCCAAAGGTCAGTATGGAAGGTCTTGTACCAGTCAGCAAAGAACAGCCCCGATTTGGCGATCAGGTCCATGTCCGCAGCCATGGAAGAGAATTTTTCCCGCTCGAACATCCGGGGCATCGCAATGCGCCCCTTTTCTGCCCCGCCTTCAAGGAAATCCCTCAGGGGATCGCGTTTGGCTTTGGCGACGTCCGGGTTGAATTTCAGGTAAAGCGGTACGGAAAAAGCTTCTGACGGGCTGCGCCCTTTGCGCCAGCCATTTACCGCATAATGGACGGCCGCAGGTGCCGGGAAACGAACTGCTGCCGGCGATCGTTTAGTGTACCAGACCTGATCGAAATAGGGGTTGGGATTATATCCCTTCTTTTCTCCAATGCGGACAAAATGCTCGATCGGGGAATAGCCTGACGCGCTGACATCGTCATAGGTGGCAACGTACCAATCGGCCTGAAACAGGCCTGTTTCCTCAAGCGCTTTGATGTCTCCCTTCACTGAGCGCAGCAGGGATTTAACATGTTTTTTCAAAGCTGGTGACATTTGTTGACCATTTGTCTGTGAGGAACACCTTCGATACGCGACCTAGCGGATTCTAGAGGGAAATACAAGCAGTCTGTGGCCGTTGGGCCTAGTCAACGGCTACGATGGATTGGCTGATTCCAGTATGGGTGGTGCGAGGCATGTGAAGGGGCTACCAGTGCGCGCAAAAGCCCTGGGGTAAAAGGGGTCTCCGTGGAATTGGTGCTGCCACCGACCTGCCATCAGGGACGCTTCCTTAAGCGCCCGTGCCCGCTTGGCTTCGTCTCGGGCATCATTGCCCCTGCTTTCAGACTGGAAATGCTGGAAGGTGATTTGGGGTTCATAAAGCACCCGGAGGCCCTGCTGGCGCATCTTGAAGCAGAAATCCACATCATTGTAGGTAACGGCGAACGCCTCATCAAAGCCGCCAACAGCGTTAAAATCTGTGCGGCGGCAGGCCAGAAATGCGCCGGTCACAGCAACGCAGGCATGACACCGCCTTGTACGGTGCATTGGGTGGGGTGCATTGCATGGGTCGCCCATGCCCTCGTGGCGCACATCATCAAGCCCATAAAGCACCATGCCGCCATGCTGCAGCGTGCCGTTGCGGTAAAGAAGGCGGGCGCCAACGGCTCCGACACTGTTGCGCGCCAGCTGGCCACGCAGAACTGTGTCCCAGCCCTTGTCCATAGCCAACGTATCGTCATTGAGGAACAGCAGATAAGAAGCATCTGTCGCAGCAGCACCAATATTATTCAGGTGCGACCAGTTGAAGGCCGTGTCAGACCGTACCACGGTGACGGTGCCGTTTTCCTGCACGTCAGCAAACCACTGCAGGACAGCCTGGTCATCAGATCCGTTGTCGACAATGATGATCTCTGTGCGGTCAGGATGGTCGAGCGTGGCTAGCAGGCTTTCCACACACGGCTTGATCAGTTCAATCCGGTCTTTGGTCGGGATGATGATGCCCAGTTTGGGCAGGCTTTTGTCCACTGGCCAGGACAGCATGAGCGTGTCATCCACCGGCCCGGCATAGGGGTCGTTCATCGGGACGGCGGTGGCTGTAATACCGCGCCGCTTCAAGTGGCTTTGGCAAACTCGAATCTGGTCTTCTTCAAGCAGACGTTGCCGCTGTGGGTCAGCGGGGCGCTTCTCCAGGTGCCAGAGCATGCGCGGAATATGATGAAAAGCCTTGTCGCCGAACATTTCATAGTGCCGCATGAGCAGATACTGGTGGAAACACTGGCCGGCATTCTCGTCGAATGCTCCCAAGCTCAGCAACTGCTCCCGTTCTATGGCGAAGGCACGGCTGAAACTATTGTGTTGCAACAGCATGTCATAGTCGAACGCATGTTGGAAGCAGGGCTCCAAATGAGGATGTGCGCCGATTTCATAATGGTCATAGTCGGCATAAAAGACATGGGCGCTTGCATGGTCTTCCACGCTGCGGGCAATCCAGGCCAGGGCATGCATGGCCAGTTTATCGCCCGCTTCCAGCATCAGGATGTGGGTGCCCTCCAGTCCGGGCACGGCGCTGGTGTAGGCGGCAGCCGGGTTCTGCGTGCCTTCCTTGCCGACAATCACGACAGACTGTGCCGGGAAAGACTGACGCCTCGCACTGGTAAGGGTTGCCTGCAGTGCATCGGCGTCGCCAGTGTCATACACCAGAATATCAAAGCGCACATCGCACCGCGCCAGCCACTGTGGCGGCGCCAGAGGGAAGGTTTCCTT
Source organism: Kordiimonas lacus (assembly GCF_001550055.1). Classification (GTDB taxonomy): domain Bacteria; phylum Pseudomonadota; class Alphaproteobacteria; order Sphingomonadales; family Kordiimonadaceae; genus Kordiimonas; species Kordiimonas lacus. The sequence goes on along the minus strand of NZ_LRUA01000003.1, from coordinate 184,780 downwards.
GAACAGGGCATATTGCGATAGTGGGAAGGATGCATATTGCTGCAGGCGCGGCAATTGCGCTTCTATCTGGTCGAGGCGGGCCAGGACGGCATCACTGCCATGGGCATGGTCCCGCAATCCAGCCAATTCTGCGGACAGTCGCTGCATCACCTCCACGCCGAGAGTTGGGCTGATCACCACCTCGCGTGCGCCAATAACGGGTGCGCCGCTTTCTTTCTCGAAGATGGACAGGGTCAGGCGGTCGCAGGTTTTCAGTGCGTCAGGCACGGTAAATTGGTGGCGGAAGCCCCAAGGGGTCAATCCGCCGAAGTCACCGGCAAACTGGTCGCACGGTAGGTCAGCGTGGGTTGTGCCCGCATACAGGCCGTTGAGGTAGAAATCCAGCACCAGTGGCGTATCAGGCGTCAGGCGATTGATCACCTGGCCAACCACTTCCTGCCCGACCACGCGGGTGATCCGGCCTTTGATGTCGACATCTGCCTTGCCCTTAAGGCCTTGAAGCCCTTGCCGGAAAGCATCCAGTCGCAAGTGGCTGAAGTGCGAGAGAAAGGCCTTTTCAAAGCGCGATGTGTTGGCGGTCGCAATCAGGATGTCCAGCCAATGCAGGGGTTCCTTGAAGGCCTCCAGGCCGAAATGCGCCTGCAGGCCCGCGGCCAGGTCGCATAGCTCAAGCTCGGAAAGGCTGGCATGCGGTGGTTGTTTGCCAAGCTCCAGCCGAGCCAATACAGAAAGGCGTGTTTCCTGCTTACCAAGCAAAAGCTTCAGGGTTGCGAAAAAGCGGGCCCCAACAAGCGGTGAGATTTCATCACCGTCCAGCGGCGCGCGACCAAGACACAGCAGATAGAGGAAGTGGACGTCCTCGGCCGTGCATTCAGTCGGTTTGCGTTTGAACCAGTGCCCAATCAAATGCCTGTATCCCATGCTTGACCCCGGGATGGGGCAGTTGCGCCAGTGGTATCGTGCGGTCAGGCCTACAGATAGCCGTCAGCACCAAACTTCAAGATGCCCTTCAGGTAGGTGCCGTAGCTATTCTTGTAGCCAGCGGCGACTTCCTCAAGCTGGGCGTCGGTGATAAAGCCGCCCCGCCAGGCCACCTCTTCGGGGCAGGCGATTTTGAGGCCCTGACGGGCTTCAATGGTCTGCACGAAATGGCTGGCCTGAAGCAAGCTGTCCACTGTGCCGGTATCAAGCCAGGCCGTGCCACGCTGCAGCTTGATCACATTCAGGTCGCCGCGCTGCAGATACACGTCATTGACACTGGTGATCTCCAGCTCGCCGCGGGCGGAAGGCTTGATCGATTTCGCAATATCCACCACATCTTTATCGTAAAAGTAGAGGCCGGTAACCGCAAGGTTGCTTTTTGGGTTTTCCGGCTTTTCTTCAATCGACAGCGCCCGGCCGTCCTTGCTCATTTCCACAACGCCGAAAGCTTCGGGGTTGCCCACTGGATAGGCAAAGACATACGCGCCATTTTCAACGCGCCCGGCTTGTTTCAGGTAGGTCGAGAAACCGGCGGCATAATAGATGTTGTCGCCCAGCGCCAATGCGGATGGTTGCCCCCCCACGAACTGTTCGCCGATCAGGAAGGCTTGTGCCAGCCCGCCCGGATCAGGTTGTTCGGCATAATGAAGCTCAATGCCCCACTGCGATCCGTCACCCAACAGGCTTTGATAAAGGGGAAGGTGTTCAGGGCTTGAGATGATCAGGATTTCCCGTATGCCAGCCAGCATCAGTGTGGTCAGCGGATAATAGATCATCGGCTTGTCGTAAACCGGTAGCAGCTGCTTGCTGATGGCTTTGGTGATCGGATAGAGCCTTGTGCCCAGACCACCTGCCAGAATGATACCCTTCATGGTTTCCCCCGTTTAATAAACTCGTTACCCCGTCTGGGGTGTTTCGCCAGAGCCTAGCTCAGTTCCCCGGCTTCGGAAAGCCTGTTCAAACAACTAAGCATGCTCTGCTCCCACGACGGCAGATGGACATCGAATGTCTCGCCCAGCTTGCTACAGTCCAGGCGCGAATTGGCCGGCCTTTTGGCCGGTGTTGGATACTGGTCTGTCGTCAGCGCATTCACCTTTGGGCGCTTGAGGCCGTATGCGGTACCCGCCTCAAAGATCGCGTCGGCAAAGCCGTGCCAGCTGACATCGCCGGTTCCCGCCAGGTGGTAGATGCCTGCATAATCGGGTTTCCAGCCACCGGCATCAATACGCGCCAGTACCGCGAGAAGCGCGTCGGCGATATCAGGCGCGTAAGTGGGGTTTCCAATCTGGTCCGCCACCACACCCAGCTCATCGCGGGTTTTGGCCAGCCACAGCATGGTCTTCAGGAAGTTTTTGCCAAACGGGCTATAGACCCACGCGGTGCGGAAGACCAGGGCGTTCGGGTTGGCAGCCATCACGGCCTCTTCGCCCTTCAACTTCGACCGGCCGTAGGCGCCTGTGGGGCCTGTAGGGTCGTCCTCCACATAGGGGGCTTCTTTCCCGCCAGCAAAGACATAGTCGGTGGAGATATGCAGGAAAGGGACATCAAGGTCAGCTGCGATGGCCGCGAGCGCTGCGGCACCATCTGCATTGATGGCAGTGGCCAGGGCTTCTTCCTCTTCCGCTTTGTCGACAGCCGTGTAAGCTGCTGCATTGATGATGGCGGTAGGGCCATAAGCCTCCATCGCTGCCCGCATCCCGTCAGTGTCTGTCAGGTCAAACTCTGGCCGCCCGGCACAGATAAGGTCAATGCCTTGGCGTACTGCCGCTTCCTTGAGCGAGAGCGCCACCTGTCCAGACGATCCGGCAACGAAAATTCGCATCATTTGCCTTTCAGCACGCCCTTGCGTTCGCCAGCGTGCTCGCGAAGTGGCGCCCACCACCATTCGTTATCCAAGTACCATTCAATGGTTTTCTTGATGCCGCTTTCGAAGTTTTCTTCCGCTTTCCAGCCCAGTTCATCCTCAAGCTTGGTGGCGTCGATGGCGTAGCGCGCATCATGGCCCGGGCGGTCGGTCACGAACGTGATCTGGTCGCTGTAGGGCGTATTCTTGGGGCGTAGTTCCTCAAGAATGGTGCAGATGCGCTCGACAACCTCGAGGTTGGTGCGCTCGTTCCTGCCGCCCACGTTATATTTTTCGCCCAATCGGCCTGTGGTCATGATGGTGAACAGGGCCTTGGCGTGGTCGTCCACATAGAGCCAGTCGCGCACGTTCGAACCGTCGCCGTATACAGGCAAAGGCTTGCCGTCCAGCGCATTCAGGATCATCAGCGGGATCAGCTTCTCGGGCAGGTGGTAGGGCCCATAGTTGTTCGAGCAGTTGGAGATCACCACTGGCAGGCCGTATGTCTCGAACCAGGCATTGGCCAGATGGTCGGCTGATGCCTTCGACGCCGAATAGGGCGAGGAAGGGTCATAAGGCGTGGTTTCTTCAAACAGGCCGTCAGCGCCCAGCGAGCCATAGACTTCATCGGTGGAGACATGCAGGAAGCGGAAGGCTTTTTTGCCCGCGTCATCGAGCGAATTGAAGTGGTCGCGTGCGGCCTCCAGCATCTGAAATGTGCCAACGATATTGGTCTGGATAAAGTCAGCCGCCCCGGTGATGGAGCGGTCCACATGGCTTTCTGCCGCCAGGTGCATCACCGCGTCCGGCTTGTGGCGCTTAAACACATCATCCAATGCAGCGCGGTCGCAGATGTCGACCTTCTCGAAGTGATAGTTGGGGCTGTCCTCAATTTCCTTCAGCGTCGACAGGTTGCCGGCGTACGTCAGCTTGTCCACATTGATTGCGGTGTGCCCCAGTTCGCCCACCAGATAGCGGCAAACCGCCGAACCGATAAAACCCGCGCCGCCTGTTACCAAAACTTTCATGGAATTGCTGCCTTATGCTTTGTCGTCATATGTGAAGGGCGATTCGAAATCACGGAACGCCTGCAGGCCTGCGTCCTTGCCCGAAAGGGTGGCGCTGTTGCGGTCAAACGGCCAGTCGATCCCGAGGTCCGGGTCATCAAAAGCAATGCCGCTGTCGCAATCAGGTGCGTAATAGTCGGTCACCTTATAGAGGAACTCTGTGTCCGGCTCCAGCGTGCAGAAGCCGTGAGCGAAACCTGCAGGTACCCAGAACTGAGTCCAGTTATCGGCACTCAGTTCCACGGCCACATGTTGGCCATATGTGGGCGAGCCCTTGCGGATATCCACGGCCACATCCAAAACCCGGCCGCGGGTTACCCGCACCAGCTTGCCCTGAGCATGCGGTGGCGTCTGGAAATGCAGGCCGCGGATCACACCCGGATCGCGTGACAGAGAGTGGTTGTCCTGCACGAAGGTGACACCCGGCACGACTTCTTCAAAAGCGCGCGCGTTGAAGGTCTCCGAGAAAAAACCGCGGTCATCGCCAAACTGCTTCGGCGTAAAGGCATAAAGCCCCTTGATCGGGAATTCTTCAACTTTCATCGGGCCCCCTAAACACAGACTGCTAAAATAGATGTGGTATCAATATGGACGCCTTTATATTAAAAGGATAAGGCCTTGCAAAGGCAGAGTTTCGATAATCAGGAATTGCGGCATATATGCGCGGTATCAGGCAGCACGGATTGGGGCGATCTCTTTACGAGGAATGCACGGACGGCATGGATGCCCTTATGGCAGCAGGCTTCAGCGGAAGTGCCGGAAAACTGTTGGCTTTCTTCCCGCATGCCAGCCGTAATCCTTATCAGCGCATGCTCTATGCGCGCGGGTTTGATCATGGGTTTGCCTGTTTTCCCCTGAAAGCCATAGACGACGTGGAAGACCTGCCTGCAGATATGCAGCTGGTGCTGCACTATCATTGGCTGCACCGGGTGTTTGACACGTCAGGTAACAAGAACACCGCGAAAAAGGCGGCTGATCATTTCCTCGAGAAGCTGAAACGGCAGAAAGACGCTGGCCATAGCATCGTCTGGACGGCCCATAATATTCTGTCCCATGCCGCTCTGTTTCCTGAAGAAGAACAAGCGCTGCGTGCCGGAATGGCGAGGATCGCGGATGTGATTCACGTGATGAACCCAGAGACGCGCGGCTTGTGTCAGCAATATTACAGTATCGATGAAGCCAAGACCATTTCGGTGCCGCATCCGTCTTATCAGGGTGTTTATGGTGATTATATGTGTGCCCGTCAGGCGCGCTTTAACCTGAACCTGAACCCGGACGACAAGGTCTTCCTGCTGTTCGGGTCGCTCGGGCCTCACAAGGGCACGCGCCAGTTTCTGGCTGCGTTTGACAGGCTGCAGGCCCGGCTTGAAGGCAAGGGCAGGGTGCTGATTGCGGGCATCCCGGGCAAACCGGCATTCATGGAAGAAATCTTGGCGCTGACATCGGGGCGCGCGGACATGCGTTTGTTCCAGACACATGTGGATGACCAGGCGGTGCAAACCTTCTTCAAGGCGGCAGACGTGGTGGTATGCCCATACCCGATTGGCCTGAACTCAGGCGTCATGGCGACAGCAGCCACGTTTGGCAAGCCCTCGGTGGTGCCGGATATGATGGCGCGGTCCCTGCCAGGGGCGGAAAATTGTGTGCTGCCGTTCGAGCTGGGAAACATGGATAGTTGCCATCAAGCGTGCCTGTCTGGCCTTGCATTGGCAAATGACGCCGGGGTGGTGACACGTCTGAACGACTGGGCATTGGCCAACAGCCCGACCCGCCTTTCGGATCGCTTTTTTTCGGCCCTTTCTGCCCGGCTAAAGGGAACGGTATGACAGCGCTACAAGGATATCGGGAGCTGGGACGGCGCGATTTTGCCGCGTCACGTTTTGCTGCCTTCGGCGTCGGAGGCCACCAAAGGGTTGTGCTGAAGAAGCGGCCAGTAAGGCGGGTGTTCGCGCTGCCGGTGCGGGGCGCGCGCTACCTGGATATCAGCTTCGTGACGGACGCCCGCGAAATGGCGCGGGGGGCAGTGGATGTCACCATTCGTTATCGTGGACTGCGTAAAGTTGCGCTCCGGCAGCCGGTGATTCACCGCCTGTTTGCAGACCCGGCCCCCAATGCCGGCGTTCAACGGTTGTGGCTGGATCCGCCAAGAGGGGCCATGTTTGTTGAAATTTCCTTCGCTCGTGCAGTGAAGGGGCAGAAGGTTGCCCTTGATGGCCAGTTGAAGCTGGCGCGCGCGGATAGCCGACCAAATTTGGCTGATTTTGCCCAGGTGGTGGGCTCCCGCGATCTGACAGCCATGACCCTTCTGCTGGCGGACCTGATAGCCGAACAGGACCGGGTGCGGGCGCGTACGCTGCTCGCGCGCATGTGCTTCCTCAGTCATGACCCGAAATTCGCACAAGCCCTGTCGTCCCTGGACGATGCAGAACGCATTCTGGCCTTTGGCCCCAATGACACAGCACCTGCAGCCCCGCTGGGGCAGGGCATTTACAGGTATGTCCGGTCGCATCTGGATGCAAACCTGACGGCGTTGCCGCTTGGCAAGGCGCTCAGGCGTGAGGCGCGCTGCCTGGTACGTGATCTACGTGCGGGCGACTATAGCACGCTGCACATCCCGGCGGGTGAGCATCACCTGGGGCGGCTATTGGCTGCAACAATGGTGAAACGCAGTACGCCGGGCCTGAAGATTGATATGGATTGGGAAGCCTTCAGCGGTGCGCCGCAACAGCTGGGGGATTGGCTAAGTTTCGATACTGGCGCAAGTTTCCTTGAAACCGAAGGCGGTCGGGCGGTACAATCCGGGTATACGGCATAGTTTTTTATTAAATGTAATAATTTCAAAGCGTTAAGAGATTTGGTGACTTCGTGAAAAAAATTAAACCTGTCATACTTTCCGGTGGTTCCGGGTCCCGTTTGTGGCCGCTTTCCAGGTCCAAATACCCAAAGCAGTTCCTGCCGCTATTGGGAAGCAAAAGCCTGTTTGCCCAAACACTTGAGCGTGTTGGTGTCGATTATGGTTTTGATATGCCACTTGTCGTGGCCAACGAACATCACCGTTTCATTGTCAACGAGCAGGCTGAAAAGGTAGGCATATCCATGCCCCAGATATTGCTGGAGCCGCTTGGGCGCAACACCGCGCCAGCGATTGCTGCAGCGACGCTGTTGGCCGCAAAGGATGACCCGGAAGCACTTCTGCTGTTCCTGCCGTCTGATCATGTGATCATGGACACACCGGGTTTCCACAAGGCGGTCAAGAAGGCGGCTGTAGCGGCTGCGGCAGGCCACCTGTGCTGCTTCGGTATGGCGCCCACGCGCGCAGAGACCGGCTATGGTTACATTGCAGCAGGCAGTCCGCTGGATGGCTGTGACGGCACATTTCGCGTTGACGCCTTCAAGGAAAAGCCCGACGCAGCCACCGCGCAAGCCTATCTGGATGCCGGGACCTACAGCTGGAACAGCGGCATGTTCCTGTTCCGCGCCGATGTGATCCTTGATGAATTCCGGCGCCACCAGGCAGAGATGCTGGCGGCCACAGAAAAGGCGCTGGCTGGCGCACGTGAAGACCTGAACTTCCTGCGCATGGCTGAGGCGGACTTTGGGGCTGTACCCGCCGAATCCATCGACTATGCCATCATGGAGCCCACTGATAAGGCGGCTGTAGTGCCGGCTGAGTTCGGCTGGTCGGATGTTGGCAGCTTCACGGCCCTTGCAGATGTGCAGAAAGCCGATGCATCCGGCAACGTGACCTACGGCGATGTGATGCTCGAGGACACATCAGACAGTTTCATTCACCAGGGCGACGGCATGCTTGTGGCCACGCTGGGGGTAAAGGACCTGATTGTGGTCACCTCTGATGATGCAGTGCTGGTGGCTGATAAAAGCCGAGATCAGGACGTGAAAAAAATTGTCGACCGGCTGAAGGGTGCGGGCCGGGAAGAAGCACATTTCCATTCCGTCGTCTACAGGCCCTGGGGCAACTATAAGACGCTGGCGCTTGGTGACCGCTATCAGGTCAAGGAAATCGAGGTGTATCCCGGCAAGAGGTTGAGCCTGCAGAAACACCATCACCGGGCAGAGCACTGGGTGATTGTGGAGGGCTCGGCGGTCGTGACGCGTGACAAGGAAACCCATCTTCTGAGCGAAAACCAATCCATCTACCTGCCGCTTGGCGCCGTGCACCGGCTCGAGAACCCGGGCAAGATTCCGCTCAGGCTGATTGAAGTACAGTCGGGCTCGTATCTGGGTGAGGACGATATCGTCCGGCTGGAGGATGATTTTCACCGCGAAGGCGAGAAATAGTATGAAAAGGAGCCGGCCCAAGGGTCGGCTCCAAATCTATTAGGGGTTGGCCTATTTGAATTCGCTGATCATCGCCTTGACGCCCGCGGCCATGTGCGGGTCTTCCGCTGCCATCGCGAGGTTCGCCTGAAGCCAGCCAAGCTTGCTGCCGCAGTCAAAACGGCGGCCATCAAACTCAAGCGCATGGAACGGCTGTGTGCCGATCAGCTTCGCCATGGCGTCTGTCAGCTGAATTTCGCCACCCGCGCCGGCCTTTGTCTCGCTCAGGATATCCATCACCTCTGGCTGCAGGATATAGCGGCCCACCACAGCGGACGTGGAGGGTGCTTCAGCGGGATCCGGTTTTTCAACCAGGCCCCTGACCTCAATGCGCTTGCCGTCTTTGGAGCCGGGCGTGATCACGCCGTATTTTGATGTGTCCTCGCGCGCGACATCCATGGTGGCAACCATGTTGCCGCCAAGCTCATCATAAGCCTCGACCATTTGTTTGAGTGCACCGGGCCTGCCTTTGATCAAGTCGTCGGGCAGGGCGACGGCGAACGGATCACCATTCACAAGGTGGCGGGCGCACCAGATGGCGTGCCCAAGCCCCAAGGGACGCATCTGCCGCACGTACACGATGCGACCTTCTTCAAGCAGCATGGAGCGCGCCACATCAAGCGCGCTGTCCTTGCCTTTTTCATGCAGGATGTTTTCAAGCTCATAGGCGTGATCGAAATGGTCTTCCATCACCTGCTTGTTGCGGCCGGTCACGAGGATGATTTCCTCAATCCCGGCTTCAACGGCTTCCTCAACCGCATACTGGATCAGCGGCTTATCAAGGACCGGCAGCATTTCCTTTGGAATTGCCTTTGTCGCCGGCAGGAAGCGGGTGCCAAGCCCCGCAACTGGAAGAACGATCTTCTTGATCGGCCTGTGCATGAAAGTCCCCCGTTATTCAGGCAACTCCGATAGATATTGCCTGGTCAAAATCTTGCCTTCTTCAACGGCAGGCTGATCGAAGGCATTTACGCCCATCAGGTGCGCCGTTACGACCGTTTCAAGCATGAAGGAAACGAAAAGGCCACCCAAATTTTCTTCAGAAAGAGAATCGATCACGATTTCCCTGACCGTCCGGCCTTTTTTCCTGAGCGTTTCCTGCGTCGCACGCGACTGGCAGGTAACCGTGTCACCGATGGTGCGGTCTGCCATATAATCGAGGCCATAAGCCTTTGCTTCTGCCGCATCGATGCGCGGGCCTTTGCCGAAGCTTGGGATGGTGATGAAGGTACAGAATTTGTCGTTCGGTCCATCGAGGAACAGCTGCAGCTGGCTGTGCTGGTCCACAGGGCCCACGGCGCGGATCGGCGTGGTGCCAAGGCCTTCTTTGCCCAGGCTTTCGGCCCAAAGTTGGCCATGCCAGCGGGTGAAGGCGCGCAGGCTTTCGGCATAAGGCATTACCAGGACCTGGGTGACGCCTTTTTCCTGCTCCAGCGTGTGCGTGAGCGCGGCGCCCACTACAGCCGTAGCGGTAGCTGGGTCTGATTTGAACTGGTCACATACGGCTTCAGCGCCTTTGCGGAACGCTTCGACCGAAAGGCCAGAGACGGCCACCGGAAGCATGCCAACGTTGGTGAGTACACTGAAGCGCCCGCCGACATCCGTGGGGTGATCCAGGATCGGGGATCCCAGCTTTTCGCCGTAGGTGCGCAGAGGGCGCTCACCCGGCTCAGTGATGAAAGTGAAATGGTCGCCCGGATTGTCACTGTGGTCGCCAGCCTCAAGCCACGCGCGGCACGCCAGAAGCTGCGCCAGCGTTTCAGCCGTGGTGCCGGATTTGGAAATGGCCAGCACGTGGGTGCGGGCGGTGTTCAGTTCCTTGAACAGCAAGTCCATCTCGAACGGGCACAGGCTATCGGGCGTATGGATGCGCACAGGGCCCTTGTTGAAGCGGGCGAGGGCGATGGCTGCCTGAGCGCCCAGGCTGGAGCCTCCGGTCCCGAGCACGATCAGGTCGTCGCAGGACGCCTTGATGCGGGCCGCTGCGGCTTCAATCGGGCCAGCGTCGGGGCCATTATGGGCCTGGCGGGCGAACGGCAGCAGGCCGTCAGCCGCAAGTGCCTTTGCATAATCCACTGCGCTGTCGAGATTTTTCTGGAATGCCGCGGTGATGCCCAGGGCATCCAGCTGGCTGTTGAGGCTTTCATTTCCAAACGAATAACTGAACATGACTTTTCCAACTCTTTGATTCTGACCAATGCTTCCAATAAATGACAACGTTGCCATTTAGACCAAGGAGTGCCGGAGAATCAAGCTTTTCCTGATGTTTGTCGTAATCTGGCACCCAAAATGACAGCGCTGACAATTTTCGCAAGTGGTTTTGCAGCATTACAGACGCAATTATTTCGTTCTCGTTGCAGCAGCTTTTCTTTTTGGCGTGCGCATCAGTCTCGGCGCTTTTCCGCCCGAAACCACAAGTTGAAGGCCCATTTCTCGCCTTCTTCCACCGGGCAGCCCGCGTGCAGCGACATTGGATGGCGCACGGTGGTGCCGGCGTTGCAGTTGTGAAAAACCAGCAGCTTGCCCTTTTCCGGCGGTACCGTGATTTTAAGTTTCGGAAATTCGGTCGCGCCGCCTTTTTTGACGTTGCTCAGATATCCCAGCACAGTAATGATACGCTGGCCGCCGCCCTCCCAATTCCGTTTGCCTGCCTCCGTATCCGGGTCGAATGCGTCAAAATGCGGGCGGTATTCCTCGCCCACCCCGTAGCGGATCACCTGGAAATGCTCAGCATGATTGAGGGGCATGCCTACAAGCCCGGCAACCCGCTCTGCAATCCGCCGACACGCAATATCTGCTGTGTGGTCCACCCAGCAGACATCATTGGTACGCCCCTGTGACAGGACACCCTCTGCGCCGCCAGAGACCTTGGCGCGTTCCATGGTTTTGGTTTTGGCGCGCGCAATCAGGTGCGAGCACTCGGCATCGCTTACGAAATCTGCAATCGTGTAGACGCGCGGGTCCAGATGAAGGTCAATGATGGCGCGTTTCATAACTAAAGTCCGTTTGCCTATGCCTGGTCGTGGTTCTTTTGGCCCCAGACACAGAAAATCCTGTGCGGTACCATCAGCTTGGCTTCACCATACGTCTGCTCAAGCATGGCTGCCAGTTCCAATTTAAAAGAGTTTTGCTTCTCGCAAGCAAGCGACACCTTTTCAGGCTGCCACTTTCCCCCCTTCGTTCAGGTAAGAAGTTTATATCACGTCTAATTCAGCTGCCTTTTCATTTTTTTCCATTGTGTCGCCCCGTCACTCTTTACTACAAGTAGATATGTATAACGCGTCGGTTGGCTATAGACCGGGCGAAAGAATATTTAGGGAGGGCGTAAATGGCACAGTTGAAGGCAGGCATCTTGGGAGCCTTTCTAATTCTTGGTGTTGGTGCTTGCGGCACGGCAACGAATGCAATGGATGACGGTGTGCCCAAAGTGGCCGAAGACATGTCGCTGCCGAGCGGTGAGATGATCGGCGATATCGTGATGCCAGCAGGCTCCGCGATGGACGCCAAGGAATCCATTATCCTGGGCAATGGCGCCAACGCATACGGCAAGATCATTGCCGAGGTGCGCGCCAAGCAGGTCAAGGTAATGCAATTCTACAAAGAAAACATGCCAAGCCAGGGCTGGGGCCTGATCAGTGAAATCCAGGACGATGATATCATCCTGACTTTCCAGAAGCCCACACGCGTGGCTGTTATCCAGATCGAACGCGGCCGGTCGACAGACCTGACCATTACGGTTACACCGCGCAACTGATTGGCAGAACAAAAGAATTAAAAGGGGCAGGGCAGGACATCAGTTCCTTTCCTGCCTTTTTCTTTGCGGCTTCAGGAAGATTCGTCAGCACGGACGCGGGTGTCCGATCTTGCGGTCGGAGAAAGAGTAGCCCCCAGCATCACTTCTAAATGCGTTTTGATGGCACCCAGCAATAGCCGTCCGGGTCCATGATGTAGCATTCCCTGAGACCGTGGGGCCGATCCAGGCTTTCGCGCAGGATGGTGTAGCCTTCTGCCTCTGCCTTTGCTTCAGCTTCATCCGGATCAACGTCAAACAGACGCAGTTCAACACCGCCACCCCGTATGCCGTTTTCCCCGATCAGGGACGGTAGCGGGTGTTCGGCATAGGTCGGGTCCGCGTGCAGTTGGAACAATTGGTTGCCGTGTTTCAGCAGTGCGAAATCCTGATCCACCCGGATCAACTCGAAGCCCATCACGTCGGTCAGGAAATCCACCCCGGCCCGTGTGCGGCGCACCAGCAGGTTGACGCCAAAGCCGGATAGAACGTGGCCTACCTGCGGGCCGCTTGTAGATGAACAATAAAGTATCATACTGGAGAAAGCCTGAGAGGGTTGGGTTTCTTTAGGTCGTCTTTGCGGCGAAATTGCTAAAGTATCATACTCGTAGGGTGTACGCAGTCCATCTGTTACATTTTTCAAGACAATAAAGTTTCATACTGGATTGAAAATACTGTGCCTTATTTAGGCATCCCATCTTCCCCATAAAGGAACTTGTCTGCGTTAGCTGCATTGGTTTGGCCTTCTGAATTCGCAGCAAAAGCACGCTCTGCTTTTGTCATTTTGCTTAATCTCAATAGTGTGAGGCTGATAGCTGTATTGTCATTTTTGCTATGATCAATTTCATCATCTGTGATGGCATCAATTTCTAACAACTGAGCAAGCAGTATTCGTCTCGCATCAATGCGTTCTTGTTCATATTTGCTCATCATACCCCTCTTTTGTATCGGTCAGGATATGTTGCCCGAAGCAAGATCCTATATTTCTGCAAATATATGGACTTTTGGCATATGGCGCGAGACTTAATTCCCTTTCTCCTACTTGGGTAAAGCAACCATCAACGTTGTAATGCGCAAGGGACGTTACTCGCCAGATAGCAGACACTCAGATTTCGAGATCGAAGGTCCCCAATTCGCCAGGACCGGACGTATTGTAAACGAAATTGGCCGGAGCCAAAACGGGATCAGATATCAATGGATAGCCGTTTTCTGGGAATATAGAACCAGATTACCGTACCGCACTTAACCTATCCCGTTTTCTCCAATGTTCGCTCGCTGGCCGCGTGGTTGTGCCAGATGCGGGCATATATGAGCCCTTGCCCTTTCTCATTCATTTGCAGCGGTGCATCCCGAACGAGACGCAATGCGAGCCACGAACCACATCGTTCCGGTGCTGTGACAATCTGAACAAGTTTTGCCGAACCTTCTAGCAGCGCGAAGATGATGCCCATTTATATGATTGTTGGGGAAAGCGCGGAAATGCCCCTAAGGTGGGGGATAACATTGCAGGGATTGGACTGTTAGTTGGGTGTAGGTCAGATCCGCTTCCAGGGGATATTGGTATGAACACTTTGCCACTGTCCCCAAGAGAGTTTTCAATAATGCAGCCTGCAAGCGGAACAAGCACCTGGCTTTTTGCCGCTGTGATCTCGACCCTTTTGGAAACGAGCCTTTGCTCCCCCCCCAAAAAAAACCCGAGGTAAATCAAGTTGTGCTCAGAAGGAAAGGATGGGAGTGGTCGGCACAAAAGAATACCCCGGGTCTAGAGTTAGGGGACTGTCTGTGATGTAGGCGCGCGCTTGCTGTCATCGTGCAGGAAAACGATGCTGTTGTTTGACTGGTTTATGTCTAGTGTGAGGTTGTCTGGGTCCAATGTGATCACCTTGGCAGGTTGTGAAACAGTTATGCTTCGTCTTATGGTGTTGTTTCCTAGGCGCCAAGCGTCGACTGGTACTGTCCATAACAGGTCTTTGCCGGTTGCAAGTGAAATGCGTATTGGTAACGGAGCAACGAGGCCGCCTAATTTTTCTATTTCTATCTGGTAGGTGAGGTCACCTGTTTCCGCGGTGCTATTTTGCCCACTCAAGGAGAGGGGCGCTGAACTTTTGATGCCGAAGTCAAGAGTATCACTGGATTTGAACCAGGTATCCCAAAACCAATCTAGCTTCTTCCCTGACGCACTTTCAATGGCAAGAAACAGATGCTCTGGTGTGGGCCGCCTGAATGACCATATGCGAGAAAATTCTTGTAGGGAGATGTCAAACAGTTCGGGCCCCAGAATAAGATTTCTGAGCACTGAAAAGTGTGCGGAAGCTTTTATATAATGTACGTCAAAAACATTCCTGAGGTTGTCGGCTTCTTCAACGACAGGAGAAAGAGCTGTCTGTCTTAGCCGTTCAATTGTATTTTGGGCAGAGAATAGTGACGGATACTTTGGGTCAACCGATTTTTCCACAATGGTTTGATATAGAGACGTAAGCCCTTCATCCACCCATCCATGAGATCGCTCGTCTATATTTATTATCCCTGGGAAATAGCTATGTATGGTTTCATGAATTAACAGGCTGGTAAGATAGTGCTCGTTTGTAAACTCATCGCCTACACCATCAATTCTTTTTGCTTCTGGGCGTGGCCCATTAAAGGTGATCATCGGATATTCGATACCGCCTTTTATAGGCCCGTTTACAGCCTGAATTGTAGGGTAGGGGTATGTTGTCAGTTTCTTGGAAAGAACGCTTAGGGTTTTCACCAGTGTTCGGGTCGCGAGTTTGGGCCATAATGAACCAGCGTCATTTGGATAGAAAGACATCGCCATTATTGAACGATTGCTGTCATCAAGCTGAAAACTCATTGCATCCCAGATGAACTTTCGGGAAGCAGCAAAGGCGAAGTCGCGAACGCTTTTTGCTGTGAACGTCCAGACTTGATGATCTGCATATTTGTTTTGCTGGGCCAGCAGCGCTTCTTCTGGCGTGACTATAAATACCGGATGTTGTGAGGTGCGAGCGCGGGATAATCTTTCCAGTTGTTGGCCAGATAGAACGGACTTTGGATTTGTAAGTTGGCCAGTAGCTGCAACGATATATCCTTTGGGGACCGAAATATTTACTTCGAAATCACCGAGCTCACTGGCAAATTCGCCCTTCCCCAGGTAAGGCTGGGTATGCCACCCCTGCTCCTCCGAAAAAGCCACAGGCCTTGGATACCATTGAGCAATGCCATACAAATAGTTGTCGTCGTCCGGGAAATGCTCGAACCCGCCACGAGAATACGGGAGTTCAGCATCAATGATCGGAAACTCCCACTCCGCTTCAATTGTGATTTGGTCTTCAGGCTTTAATGGCTTGGGTAAATTTACCCGCATCAGAGTGCCTACCTGTATTGTTTGCAGATTGTTGCCATCAATCGTTGATAAAACCAGTTTCCTGTAACCGCCGCTGCCCATTTTGCCCAGTTCAGGAGCATAACCCGCCGACAAGGACTGAATAATATCTTCAGTAAGTTCGGTTGCGTCGGCAAGTTGCGAAACTGAATTTAGCGAGAACCGATTTTGATCGAGTTGGAACCACAAGTAATTCAATGTGTAAGGCGAGTTGTTATTATATGTTATCTGAGCGTCACCAGTGATGTATTGTTTTTTATCATCCAATTTTACGCTGATTACATAGTCAACTTTTTGCTGCCAGTATTCGTGTCCAGGTCCTCCCAGGAAGGTTGCGATTTGATGGTTGTGCCGGTCGCTATCTCCCGCAGCGACTAAATTACCTGCTATGCCAGCGATCGCCAGCCCAGCGACAGCAAGTATTCGCAAGGCAGTTGATCCGGTGCTTGAAAAGTTCATGATTTTTGCTCCCTTGAAACAGTTAGTTGAAGCAAAAGCTCTTTCCTTTCTTCCCTGTAGGCAGAGATTGATTTTTCCTTCACGTGCCCAAATCCACGTATTTTTTGGGGAGCTCTCGCCAAAGATATGGCTTGATGCATATTGATGCTTCCAAGTGTTGGCAGAAGTGCCAATATGTCGTCGCGGAACTGTCGACACAAATGACGTTCCTGGCGTCGTTCCTTTGTGTATCCAAAGGGATCCCAAATGGAGCCGCGCAAGAATTTTAGGGCTTTGAGTATACTAAATAGTGGCCTTATCCACGGCCCGAATGCGATCTTGGTTCGTGAAGAATTGGCAAAATTGGAGACCGGTGGCACTAGGTGAAAACGTACTTTTGCACCAGGTTCAAAACGATCTAATACTTCTCGAAGGTCCTGGCTTTGGCTAAGCAAGCGGGCAACTTCATATTCATCTTTGTAGGTGAAGAGCTTCAGGTAGGATTTTGCTACGGTGATGGCGAATTGTCTGTGATGTGAATTGCTCATGTCAGACGCTTTCATTACCTGACCAAAGAATTCTGAAAAGCTATCTGCATATCGCTGGTCTTGAAACGTCAGCAGCTTCTTATGAACACCGGATGCAAGGCTTCCGGGATCCATTTCCTCTTCGGCGGCTTTTAAACCTTGCACTCTCTTTATCGACCCAGCCGCGATTAGTCGGCCTGCGTGAAATGCTGATGTGTTGAGATTGGCAGACCGGCCGGTATGGTTTTTTATTGCAGCTAGGATGGCGTTGTTTCCCAGTGGAATCAGACCTTTCTGGAACGCGAATCCCAGCATTATCATGTTAACAGCCAGGTGATTCTTGAACAGCTCGTCTGCCCAGTATCTGGCCTCTATTCCAAACCATTTGTTCTCGTGACACTGTTCTGATAGAAATGCCGTGGCCTTGTTCTGAGTGCTATTTGCTTTTTGCGGTGGTTGCTCCGGGTTGATCAGGGCAAGGAAAGGATTAACAACAACACTGGTATTATGTTTATCAATTGTTGACACGCATTCAGCGCCGACAGCGGCTGAAACATCGCAAGCAAAGACCATATCTGCACATCCAGATTGTATCCGCGCAGAGTTTCCTGCTTTTTCGGGTGTACCAATTTTAATGTGACTGTATACGGCGCCGGATTTCTGGGCCAGCCCGGTCATATTAAACGTTTGGGTCTGTTTTCCTTCCAAGAAAGCTGCCGTTGACAGTATTTGGCCGAAAGTAATGGAGCCGCCGCCTCCAACACCGGCGATTATGGCTTGCCATCCTGAGGAAATATCTGTGCCTGTTGGCCGGGGTAGCTCAGACGCATCCTTCTCAAAGTCATATGAGCTGGACGCATTGGCTCGGGCTTTACCCTCGATGGAGATAAAGCTGGGGCAAAACCCCTCGATACAGGAGAAGTCCATATTGCAACTGGATTGGTCTATCTTTCGTTTTATGCCTTCTTCCGTGGCAGTTGGGACAATACTCAAGCATTTGGATTTGCTTGCGCAGTCTCCACATCCCTCGCAAACAGCGCTGTCTATAACCAGCCGCTTGTGCAGTGTTGCGTTGTTATCAGTTTTTTTTCTTTTTCGTCGCAGCTCGGCCGCACATTCCTGTGCGAAGATCAGAGCAGAGACACCTTTGACTTTGCGCAATCTGTTTTGGGCAATATCGAGCTCTGATCTTTCGTAGACAGTTGTTGTCTTGAGGATGTCGTCATCAAGAGCAAAGTCGCGACGACTTGGTACAACAACTATGGTTTCACGAACTCCTTCAGCAGCTACCTGGCGGACTATGTCGGAAACACTGAAGGCGCCCTCAACCGGTTGTCCGCCTGTCATTGCAACCGCACCGTTAAAGAGTATTTTATAGGTGATGTTGACGCCAGCCGCGACAGCGGCGCGGATTGCTAAAAGACCAGAGTGTGTATAAGTACCGTCCCCCAAATTTTGGAATATGTGTTCGGTTTCAACATAGGGCGCAAGACCAATCCAGTTTGCCCCTTCACCGCCCATGTGGGTTGGGGGAAATGTGCGTTGGTGTATGTATGCCGCCATGCCATGGCATCCAATCCCGGAGAGGCCAAAGCTGTCGTCGGGTAATCTGGTCGACCGACTGTGTGGGCAGCCTGAACAAAAGAAAGGAACGCGCCCAAGTTCCGGTGGCGTGATACTGATCTTGGTGGTTGCTGTCTCATTGTGGTTGGCGGTATTTGCGAGTTTGCCTATGGACAGTATCCGGCATAACCTGCTGGCTATCAGCGCAGCATCCAACTGGACATCAGACGGCAAGAATCGCTCTTTTTCCGGCGTGTATTTTCCAGTTATTCGAGGGCGGGAAGCCTGCTGATAGAGTATGGACTTGATTTGATTTTCTATGATTGGCTTCTTTTCTTCAATGATAACCAGTTCGTCGAATTCTTTCGCAAACTCGGTGATTGAATCTTCTTCAACCGGGAAAACGGAGCCGATCTTTAGTAATCCAAGGCCCCAATTTTCCAAATCATCCAGTGAAATTCCCATAAGAGCGAGAGCGTCGAGCGTATCAAGATACGCCTTCCCGGTTGACACTATTCCAAGTGTCCTCCTATCAGGCATGTGGATGATTTCGTCAATCGGACTGGAGGCGAGAAGCTGTTGAAACAGCGGCAGCTTTTTGTTTTCTATCAAACTGTTGTCAAGCTGCGGCGTAAACCCCCACCTATTGGACAGTTCAGGGTTGGTGTCGCCTTCTGGAAAAAGTCGCCGCGCCCGCGCCATAACTTTTTTAATAGAAACTACGCCGAGCAGTTCACTACTTTCATTAGTCATCTTAAGCCCAACCCACAAGCCTGTCTGCCGCGACAGATGCCAGCCTAGAAGACCAAAATAGAGGATCTCCTCAAGGGTAGATGGTGAAAGAATGGGGACGTCCACTGCCATCAATGATGGTTCGCTTTGATGTGCTGTTGTGGAAGATTTTCCAGGGTGATCGTCACCAAAAACGACAAGAACACCGCCGTTTCGGTTCGTCCCTGCCTGATTGCCGTGACGAATTGCATCACACGAACGGTCTACACCGGGGCCTTTTCCATACCAAAGGGCGAATACTCCATCAACCTTGGGCGTAGGAAATGAGTGAGTCTGCTGAGTACCCCATATCGCTGTCGCGGCGAGGTCTTCATTTATTGCACTGTGAAATGTGATACCTTCTTTTTGGTAACTGTCAGAAGATCCTTCAAACAGGAAATCGACTCCACCCAGAGGAGAGCCCCGATACCCGGAAATGTATCCTCGAGTATTGAGGCCTGCCTCTTTGTCAAGCTGGCGCTGGAGCAGGGGCAGGAGCGCCAGGCACTGAGTGCCGGAAATCAGGCACTGGTCAACAAGATCAAATTGATTGTCGGACTTAATAAGGTCTTTCCAGTTCAGCATAACTTACACTTTCTCGGCGCTCATTTGATTTCAAGTCAACACCCTCAGCAGTTTGATAAAAATGCCTTTGACTCGATGTCTTCAACTCGCTAATCTCATAAAAGTAATTCTGACGCAAGGATTACTTTTTGAAAAGGCAATAACTTATGAAATGGATGGCAAGAGCATTTTTCAGGGTGATGAAGTGGGTGTCTGTGGCCTTGCTCTGTACCATTGTAGCGGTGTTGAGCGCCGATTTGTGGTTTGGCGGTCAGTACATTGAAGGCCGATTCTCAGGTCGTGTTGAGGCGCGCTCTTTTTATGTGTCGATGGATGATGGTGTTGAGTTGGCGGTAGATGTTTGGTTGCCGCCAGGTGAGCAGCAGACATTCCCCGCGATACTGAATGCCACTCGTTACTGGAGAGGGGTCGAGCTCACAAAGTTGGGTAAGTTTGCATACGCGCTCGGGATTCTTCCCGACGACTTCGTTCTGCCTGCGCCATACATGTTCTTTGTTGCCGAAGGATTCGCTGTTGTGCGGGTTGATGTTAGAGGATCGGGTGCCTCCGAGGGGGAAAGGCTTGTGGAATGGTCGCCTGAAGAGGTGGAAGACCTTGGGCAAGTGGCGCGCTGGATTGTGCGTCAAGAATGGTCCAATGGTGATGTGGGTACGGCAGGCATTTCTTACAGTGGAAATACGGCTGAACTCGCACTTGCAAACCCTGATACGCCAATAAAGGCTGCGGCAGTAATGTACGCAGATTTCGATCCACAGTTCCAAAATGTACAGCCTGGTGGGTTGGATTCCAAGTTTCTGGGTGTTTGGTCTTCCTATGCCCATGCGCTTGACCGGAATGACATCTGTCGCGTTTTGTCTGCGGATGGAGTTCAGTGTTCTTTGTTGCGAATGATCTCGACAGGAGTCCGGCCAGTCAGTGCCGATGCGGACCGTGAAAAGCTCGACCAGATCCTTTTGCGACGCAAAAATGTTACTCCTGCTGCCGCCTTGAAGCATGTGCATTCAAGGTATTCCGAGTTCTTTGGGGGAAGCGGAGTTAGTTTTTCCGACATTAGCCCTTACGGCAGGGCGGAGGAGGTAGAGCAAAGCGGTGTTCCGATGCTGGTGTATTCAGCGTGGCACGATGCTTTCACTGCCTCTGGCGCGCTGGCTCGTTTTAGAGGGCTCTCTAATCCGCAGCGCTTGGTTATTGGGCCTTGGACGCATGGTGGGCGTTTTGACGCAGATCCCTTTAAGTCCCCGACAGCCGCGCTTGATGAAAAAGGTTACGGCCAATGGTCTGAAGTGACAGCATTTTTCCGTAGAGCTTTTCGAGGCGAGATTAAGGCGAGCGAAAAACGAATTGAATATTATATTTTGGGCCTTGGGTGGGAAGAGGGTACGCATTGGCCCCCTGTAGGTGTCTCAGAGCATCGTTTTGCATTGTCGGCCGGCGGCAGGCTTGAACCTCGCGACCAGCGAGGATCTCGCGCGTCTACTTTGAGTTGGAAGGTGGACAAGAATGTTTCCGTGGGGAGTTCCAATCGCTGGGCAACTCAAATGGGCGGCAAAGATATATTTTATGACCTTAACGCAAGTCATGAAACCGGCAGCATAAGATTTGTTTCCGAGCCAGTGGATGGTGATCTTCTTCTGGTTGGCGAGCCTGTTCTGCTTGTCAGGATGGCGAGCTCCTGCAGTGACGGTGCAATACATGCTTACCTGGATTTTTTATCGCCTGAAGGGCAATCATATTACATGACCGAGGGAATGCTGAGAATGTCTCGGCGCAACCTTGCCGGGCCTAGGCACGAATACGCTAGCAACCTAGACAATATTGAACAGTCTGTCGCAGCGACGATCCCTGGTAAGGAATATGACTTCAAGATTCAACTTGGCGCCGTGGCTGGTCGACTTCCTGGTGGATACCGGATTCGACTAACTCTGGCCGGGGCGGATCTTTCAATGTTTCCACCGATCCCTGTCGATTGTATGCCCGAATGGCAGCTTGGTTTGGGTGGGGAGAATGGGTCATTTCTAACATTGCCTTTGATGCAACCATCAGAAGAATAATAATAAGTAATTGAAATACATGCATTTATTTATAAAAAATAATGTTGACGTCAGAATTATATTATGTACGATTTTGGGAAATGTTATTCCAAGTCGCAAGGAGAGACCGTGATGAATATGAAAAAAAATGAGGAATTGGTGCTGCCAGTATCTGGTTTGTCATCGCGGCCAAGTCGAGGTGCAGTTCGCGCGACAAGGCTGATAGATAGGATCGGTTTTTTTCCAATGCTTTTAGGAACCGCTTCGTTGCTGGCTGCAGCGCCGGCTATTGCACAAGAAGGATCAGCAGATTCTAGTGATGATTTTTCGTTTGTCATTGAAGAGGTGATCGTTACGGCGAAGAAGCGGGAGTCAAATTTGAAGGACGAGGCGGTGTCAGCCGTTGCCTTTGGTCGCGACAAGATTCTGGATCTCGGCATGGATAGTTTATCTGACTTGTCCGCGAGATCTGGACCCTTGAATATTCCAGACTTTACAGACCTGAAGCTGGGGCCCACCACACTAAGGGGGGTATTTGGTTCTACATTTACCGCAGCGCAAGAAGACCCTGTCGCGAAATATGTTGATGAAGTCTTCCTTGGTAGTGGCGCCTCCTCCAACATTGAATTGTTTGATATCCAGCGTATCGAGGTTCTGAGGGGGCCACAGGGCACGTTTTTTGGCCGTAACTCCGTAGGCGGCGCGATTGTTATCACTACCAACCGCCCAGTGCACGACTTCGCCGTAACCGGGCTTGTGGAATTTGGAAACTATGATCATAGGAAAGTGGAAGCCGTTATTAATGTTCCTGTGGTTACTGATACACTCGCAGTAAGGCTTGCGGCCCAATACCGAAGTAGAGATGGCTACGAATACAACGAATTTCTTGATGAGCGGGTAAACAGTTCAGAATCAAAAGCGCTCCGAGGATCGCTATTGTATACGCCTTCAGACGCCTATGAGGCTTTTGTTTCTATTGATTATCGGGATGTTGGAGATCAGTATTCAAATGCTCATGAGGTAATTGCGCTCAATGACGAGTTTCCGCCAGTGGTTGATCCAGCGACCGGAGAGGCCGTTTTGGGGCCGGATGGCAATCCGATACCGGATGTAACCGGTAATCTGTTCCTTGCCGGAGTGCTGGGCTTCCTGGGTGGGGACCCGGTAGAACTGAATACCAACCCAACTGATAGGGTTGTGCGCCAGGATCAGCTTGGTGTTGAGAGATTGGATGGGTGGGGACTAGCCCTGAGGCAGCAATTGCGATTGTCGGACACGCTGGATTTGGTGTCTGTATCGTCTTATCGAGAGCATGAATACTTCAACATTGGAGACAGTGACGCTAGCCCGCTTCAATTTGTCGTCGATGGGTCCCCCGAAACCGCTGAACGGTTTAGCCAGGAATTGCGTGTGTCATGCGACTGTGACAATGGCTTGGCTTGGACTGTGGGCGGCTATTATTACTACCAGAATACCGATAATGGAAACACGATCCAATTGGGTCCCGATATTGCGCCGGTTTTAGTGGGAAACCCTAATGTTACGGAAATCGACATTTCTCAAAACGGGGTTGTGGAGCTAAACAGCTATGCTGCATTTGCGCATATCAGCTATCCGATCTCAAGTCGATTAACGTTTGAGCTTGGTGGTCGCTATACATATGAAACAAAGTCTATCGACTATACCCTAGCTGACCCTACAGGTTTTGTTATTGGTCCCTCCGTTCAGTTCGAAAATAGCGAAAACTGGAGTGCATTTACCCCAAGTTTTGCTCTTTCGATGAAGTGGACCGAGGACTTAATGACCTATGCGAAGGTTTCCAAGGCCTATAAGAGTGGTGGCTTCAATGACGGCCTGGGGGCCAGTCAAGAGCCGTTTGGTCCAGAGGAGCTTTGGAGCTATGAACTTGGTGTGAAACTCGCCGCCTTCGATCAGAGGCTGAGTGTCAATCTCGATGTATTCCAAATGGATTGGAGCGAGCTTCAGTTGCGCGTAGACAATTTAGAAACGCCACAGCTCGATATCTTTACAACAAATGCAGGCAGTGCAAAATCCAGAGGCGTTGAACTTGAAACCGTCACAGCTCTGTTTGATCACCTGATGGTTGGTTTTAATTATAGCTACGTTGATCTGGATTACGACGACAGCATTATCGCCGGACTACAGCAGCCTCTCAAGGAGCAAGTATATTCTCCGAAGCATACCATCAACTTGTTTGCAGACTATTATGCTGACTTGGGCAACTGGGGTGAAGCGGTTGTCTCAGGTGAGTGGATCCGCAAAAGTCGTGATTTTCTTACTGTTGATGGGCGCCCGAATTCGTTGGTCCCTGGGCATTCATTATTGAATGCAAGGGTTAAGCTCGATCTCAACGCTCTTCCATTTGATATCACTTTCTGGGGTGAGAACCTGACCGATAAAGTTGTGATGAACCGCATTATCGGGCTGATCAATAACCCTTTGATTTCCCAGGATCTTGCCGGTCTCAGTGCGCCTCGGCGGGTTGGTGTCCGCTTGAATTTTGAGTTTTGATCTATCGTCGCTTCGGCAGTTGGAGTTGGAAAATGAAGGTGTCTGCAAAGTTTTTCGGTATCTGCGGTTTGTCTGCGGTTTCAATTTACCTTGGTGTTTTTTTGGTACTTGCGGCTATTGAGCCGAACTATAGCCACATAACTCATTTTCCAAGTGAGTTAGGAGGCATTCATGCCTCGAATCCCGGTGTTATGAATGCCATGTTCCATTTTGTCGGTGTGCTGGTTTGGGTATTTGCATTGGGGCTTCATCGGGAATTGCCGCCTGGTAGAACCTCGTTTTGGGGTCCTCTAATGCTCGCTATTCTTGGCGGCAGTATGTTTGCCGCTGGCTTTTTCCAGTGTGACACGCGTTGTTTGCCCACTACGTTCGAGAGCCAGATGCACGGCGTGGTGGGTCTTCCTGGTCTCTTGGCCTCACCGTTGGCCCCGTTATTTGTCTACTTCAGGCTTAAGAACCCGGAGGGAGAAGGGGACAGTGTTTGGCCTCGGTTTTATCAGAAAATTTCCCTGTTTAGTTTTGCCCTTCAGGTGTTTTCAATTCTGATGCTGTTGCCTTTTATGGAAGGTGATGCTGCCGGGGTCGCCATTAGGCTTTTGTTGGTCGTGCAGCTTTTATGGCCTTCGGTAATGGCCTTCGGACTTGTCTTTGGCAGGATGGGTCGTTGACGGTTCCTGTTGAACATGTGTGCTAACGATTTCGGAGATGCGATATGGGTGTTTTCAAGCATATAGGCATAGTGGCCTGGCCAACATCTGAAGCAATTATGTTTGGGTTCCTCGTGCTTTCGGCAGGTTTCGAACTGGTATTTCCTATCAGTTTAGATCCTCGGGTAGAGAGCTGGTTGGTCATCGCCGGAGGTGTGCTGTTTGTCGAAGGTGTCTGGTTGTTGTTGCAAGCAAAAAAGGACCTGAAGGCGGGTTTGAGTTGTTCTGAAGAGGGGGCGGGGAAGAAGCTTGTTCATTCAGGTGTTTATGCACTTTCTCGAAACCCCATCTATGTGTCGAATTTCCTGATGCTGGCTAGTTTTGCATTGTGGGGCCTCTATTGGTTGGCGCTTCTGCTGCCGATTATAATTTTTGTGTATTGGAAAGCGCTTGTTCAACCGGAAGAGAGATTTTTGAGTCAAAGGTACGACGTTGCCTACGACCTTTATGTCGCTCATACACCACGTTGGTTCCAGTGGAAGTTGTTGAATCCGTTTGGATATCGCCAGGTGCGAACATAGGGAGCGAGCGCAGGACAATAGTCAGAATGCGGTGAACTCCTTCAGGTTGCCCTGAACAAGTCCCGATACGCGAGGATAGCCCGTTTGCAGTCAGCGAATGATAAGGTGCGATAAAAGATGAGAAAAGAAACAGAAGACAAAGTTCAATTGGAACATCTTTTCACCGGTTGTGCAGGTGATCTTGGGTGCTCACCCTGGTTCAAGGTTGATCAGGCAATGATTGATCAGTTCGGGGCTGCCACCTTGGACCCCGATCCAATGCATATTGATAATGAGTGGTGCGAGAAATATAGCCCTTACAAGGTGCCTATCGCTTTTGGTTTTTTCACACTCTCTATGCTTAGTTATCTCAGTCATGGGATCATTGAGCGAGCTTACGATAGCCACATTGGTACTGGGGGATATCCTCTGAACTATGGTCTAGACAATGTCCGGTTTGCTGCCCCTGTTCCTGTAAACTCCGAAATTCGACTACACCTGCACCTCCAAGACAAGTACAACAAAAATGAAGGGCAGACGGTCCTGAATTTTAAATTTGCGGTAGAAGTTAAGGGCCAGGATGAACCTGCTTTGATAGGGAACTGGTTGGGTTTGTGGGTGCAGGAGCCCGGGCACCAGAGAATTGCGAGCAAGAACTCAAAACAAGTCAAAACTACCGGTGTTTAACAAGGTGTTACGGACTGATAACAGATCTTTGCCATTTTTTTACGCCTCAGGCTCTGTTGGCGCCGGGATGTTTTCTGCGGCTCCCAGCGTGTTGTTACTGTATTATCTTGTGGCGATTGTCGAGTTGCCACCATTCTTCGCCTCAATCGTAATTTTCGTCCCCAAGGTGTGGGACGTGATTACTGATCCGCTGATGGGGATCATTTCGGACCACACGGATAGCAAGTATGGGAGGCGTCATCCCTATATGATGGTGGGCGCTATACTGACAGGCGTCCTTTTTTTCCTGCTTTTCAGCGTGCCTTCAACATGGAGTGATGTAGCCAAGCTCACATATGTTTGTGTTACTTACATTTTGTGTTCCACTGCCTATACCGCTTTTATAGTGCCCTACGTTACGTTGGCTTCGGAAGTCAGTAACAGCTCTCGAACAACCCGTGCATGTGTTGCTTATCGCATGTGGGCAGCTCTTTTGGGAATTGCGGTCGCCTCAGCTGGTGCGCCGAGCTTGGTTGGTTTGTTCGGTGGAGGGTACACCGGCTATAGCGCTATGGCTGCTGTTCTTGCGGTGATCATGACAAGCACCATGCTGGTCTCGGTATTTAAGACGTATGAGTTTTCCCGATCGTTAAGGCCGTCGGTTAAAAAAGTAGAGAGTGGGCAAAGTTCAAGTATTTTTAGGAACCTGATAACGCAATTGCAGATCATCTTCAGCAATCAGGATTTTAGATGGTTGGCAATTTGTTATTTTGTCCAGATGTGCGGCGTCGCATCAATGTCGGCAGCTTTGCCTTTCTATATCACTTCCGTTTTGATCCAGCCTGAAGGGTATGTTGGCTATGCTTTCCTGGCGATCTTGGGTGGCGGCATCATGGCTGCCCCCGCGATACTTCGGCTCACCTCGGTGGTCGGGCTTCAGGCCTTGTGGATTGCCAGCAACACGGTGTTTGTGTCGTCGTGCTTGCTTTTTATGATTTGGTCTGACGATCTTTCCGTTCTGACTGGAATAGCTTGTTTCCTCTTGATGGGTGTTGGATTTGCTGGTGGCCAGATTGTGCCATTTATGCGCTTGGCCATTTTCTTGCAGCATCGCAACTTTTCGACAGAAGACAAAACGGTTGCTGCCTTTTCAGGTGTTTGGATAGCGTTGGAAAAGATGGCGCTAGCGATGGGGCCTCTCATAGTCGGTCAAATACTGGCTCTGACAAATGTTACTGCGATAGCTGGTGAAGAGAACAATGGAACTGTGGTTGCTTTCAGTGTTTTGCCCGCACTGCTGGTGGCAACAAGTAGTGCGATACTTTTGACACTTAAAAGCAGAAATGAACTTTGGAGCGTACGGTCATGAATACGACAAGTTTGCAGTGCCCTGAGTTGGCTCTGGTTGATGACTATCTTGGCTATTATGCTTCATTTCGGGGCGATGCTGTGGCGGCCGTTTCTAATGGTCGGCACCTAACCTATTCTGAACTGCGACTAGACGTCCAACATCTGGCAAATGCTATGCGAATTGCGGGCGTTTGCAAAGGAGACGTGGTCGCGACACTCGCTGATCCTGGCGAAGTCTTTCTCCTGACATTCCTTGCTAGCTTGTCCATCGGGGCCATTTGGGTCGGCTTAAATCCCAAATACACTATCGAAGAATATCAATATATATTGGAGGACTGTAAACCGAAGGTCATATTTTGTGACCAGATGGCAGGTTCCAGGGATTACGTTCGCGATATAATCCAGGCGACTGAGCGACTTAGCGAACTTCGAGCGGTAGTCGTATGCGACGACAAGTATGATTTTGATCGTGACTCGGGTCCTATGGAAAACGATCTTTTCCGAATGATGGCGAACATCAATAGCTCAAGGCCCATTTCACTGAATAGTTTCAAATCTCTATGCCCTAAGGGATTGAGTTTGTCGATTTTATGCTCAGCAGTACATGTGAGCGATCCTGCCATAATCGTATATACCTCTGGAAGTACTGGCAGCCCAAAAGGAGCTGTTTTGTCACACAACGGGCTGACGAAATGCTGTCGAATACAACGGCGGTACTGGTCTGTAACTCCCTTAAAAATCTTGAATAACCTTCCCATCAATCACATCGGTTGTGTTGGTGACTTGACCGCTTTTTCCATTATTTCTGGCGGGACACTGTACTTCCAGGAGCGGTTCGATCCAGAAAGGATCGTGAAATCGATCGAACAGGACCAGATTACTTTTTTGGGGCAAGTACCGACAATGTTTCAGCTGCTTTTGGATAAGGTAGAGGAGCTTGGGGAGGTTGATTTTTCGAGCCTCAAGATAGTTGCTTGGAGTGGCGCACCGGCTTCTCGAGAACTAGTCGAAAAACTCGTGAAGATATGCCCTGTTTCAACTAGCTATGGCTTGACGGAAACTGTTGGCTCAATCACTTTCGTTCCTCCAACTAACAATGTTGAAGAGTTATCGGGGTCTGTTGGGTGGCCTGTACCAGAATATGAAGTTCGACTTGCAAATGGTGACTTCGTTGTCAACGAAGTAGGCGAGCAAGGTGAAGTTCAGGTGCGAGGTGACTTCCTGTTGCTGCGCTACTGGAACAATGAGCAAGCTACTCAGGCCGCCTTTACGAAAGATGGCTGGTATAAAACTGGTGACCTGGCAGTATGGAAGCCAAATGGGGCTATTGCTGTTGTCGGTAGAGCAAATGACATGTTTATTTCAGGGGGATATAATGTGTACCCCAGAGAGATTGAGCAGAGGATTGAGGCGATTCCAGGTGTGTCTTTGGTCGCTGTTGTAGGTGTTCCTGATGACGTTTTTGGAGAAACCGGTATAGCCTTCTTGACAATAGATGCAGACGCGGGGCTGTGTTCTGATGATATCAGAAGCTTGTGCAGTAAAAATCTGGCGAACTATAAGGTTCCCAAAAGCTTTGTTATAGTTGAGGAGCTCCCGATATTGCCTATTGGGAAGATCGACAAGAGTGCGTTGAAAGAGCGCTGGACCTTGCAACAGCAGCCGAACACCGCCCTGGGTAAATAGAATGGTAATGCGAGGGGATGTTCTGTTATCTGTTGCAAGCCAAGTAATTGAGTTGCCGGAGATGGTTGAGAGAAATATGAACGCAGAAATACAAATGGAGGTAACGCCATTTCATGAGTTGCTGGAATCACGATTTCGGCAGGCTCGTGGATTAAGCAAGGGGGAGCGAACAAAAAATCGTCTCAAAGTGGCGGCGGCAAAACAGCTAAATGAACTCGATTTCATTAATCTACGCGTTGCTGACATTTGTAGGGACGCAGCTGTTTCAACAGCTACTTTCCACCGTTACTTTCTCGACAGGACAGAGATTGCGACCGATGTTCTGGACGACTATCTAGAAGCTATGCGCGAAGGGTCGTTGTATACCGTCACGACCGAGAACGAAAAGAAGGTTGATGGAATATATCTTGCCACCTTAGCTTGGCTGAAGTCAGCTGAAGCCAATCCCGGAATTCTCAAGTGTCTTTTGCAGCTGAGAGATGAAGCTCCCCAGTTTGCGGAAAGTTATCAAAAATTCGACCATTATTGGTATCAAAGGATTGCAGATAACATACGGTCCCGGTCATCCAGTTTCTCCAACACAGATGAATCGGTTGCGCTGGTCGCTGCTTATGCCCTTGGCGGGATGGTCGATGATATCACGCGAAAGATATTCATACAGCGCGACACGAAATTGCTCGGAGCAGTGGAGAGGATCGCGCCCACACCGGAATCACTGGCAAAGCTGCTATCAATGTTCTGGCATCGAATGGTCTATGGTGGAGAAAGCAAGTTCGAGATGTCCGGCGGCTTTCTGGACACCGTCAAAAGTCTCTGATTGCCTTTCTCACCCACACGCACATCCACTTCCGGCGGATATAGAAAAGATTGTGCAAGTGGTGAAACGGCCTGTCACGTTGGATGACTGAAAAGCCGGCAATGTTTTCAGGTTCATGAAAAACCTGTATTGAGGTTCATTCTATCTGATTTCGGTCTACATTCCCGTCCCGTCAATACTGAATCTGTCCTCAGTCGGCACCAGTCCATACATTGTCAACCTGGTCCAGGGCATTCCTATATTTTCTACCAATCGGTACTTTTCTGCCGTCGTGCATTTCGAAACATCTATTACCGCCATCTGTGGACACAATTTTTTGTGCCTTGCCGAGGTTGACAATAAAGCTTCGATGGACCCGAATGAAGCGGGACTTGTCCAGGGTTGTTTCCAATTCCGCCAGAGAGCAACGGATCAAATATTCTTTGCCAGATACAAACACGCGGACATAGTTTGACGCCGCCTGAAAACAATCCACCAAATCCAGATCAAGCAGCACGTCTGCATTTCCCGAGCGTACCTTGATCTTGTCCAATGATCCTTTGGGCTCAAGCCTTTGTCGTTTATGATCTTGATACAAGCGATACAAAAAGATGATCATAAGGAAGACCCAATATACCGGAAAGTCCTTGCCATATTCATAGGCAAACATCTTCAAGACCCCATAGGAACCATCGGGTATTGCGGGCCTGTACGCTTGGTCGAGAGCAGCGAATGCGATATATCGCAATCCGATCATCAAGCTAACATGACCAAATGAAAACAGAGCGGACCCCAAAAGGTGAGCCGGTAATGATTTTGCCGCAGCCTTCAGGCTGAGGGGGAATTGATCCAACCAGGCCCTGACAAACAACACCAAAAATAATGCAGATATTCCGCTTGTCGCTTCATTGATGATCACGATAACCGGTGAGATGCGAATTGACCGCAATTCATATTCCAGCCAATTCACGTACCCGCCAACCCCCCACAATGTGGCAACAAGAATCAGCCAAGCTAGCGATTCTCGAGCGGTTACCTGCTTGAGCACTTGTCGCTTTTTGGATGGGCCTTTCGATTTCTGATCATCGTCTGTCATTGGCACCAAAATACTGTCGTTTGTCCCTGACCACCTAGCGGCAATGGCAAAGGAATGTCAATGCAATCAAGTAATTGACCGCAATGTCAAACATAAGCGCAAAGCGCCTGGTTTGAGTATCAACAGCGAAGGATTTCATATGATCAAATGGCAAATAGTCACCGGTGATCTGCCTCCTGGGGGCATTACGCAGGAACAGGTTGAACTGGCCAAGTCTATCACGTTGGCCGCCGCGCAACAGTGGGGCAATTATATTGATAGCAACGTCACCCTGACCGTTGAGCTGCGATTGGATACCAGAGAGCCGGTTTTTGGAAACTCTCTTAGCGACCTCGAGGTGTCTGCCTTCTCGACATCATACGAGCATGTCTTTCTGCGCAATGAGAACGGCCAAAGAATTGTTGAACCCGGCGCAGCTTATGAAATCAGGACAGGTATAGATCCGAACGGTTCCAAGCCTGATATCGTTATCACGATCAACCCGGAGTTTGTAGACCGACTGTGGCTTGACCCGACCCCGTTCACCGCTGGAGACCTCGCAGATTTCGCGCCTGCAAGCAGTATCGATTTCATGGCTTTGATGATGCATGAATTCAGCCATGCCCTTGCTTCTGTTTCTATGGTTGTGGGGAATAACACTCTGAACAATGCAAAAACTCTTTCGGTTTTTGATACTCTCTCTGTAGATACAGCAAATGGCCGCTTCTTTATCGGGGAAGCAGTGCAGGAGATTCTCGGGGCACCGGTGCCAACAATTCACGGCCACTTTGGGTTGCCGATTGACAGTCTCGATGACCCCTTTGTCCTTCCGGATACGGAACAATCGCAACTGTATCGATTTGACCTGCTGCGGGACGGGTTCTTTCTGAACTATCGTGCGTTTCCGTCGTCGTTCGATCTGGCCATCCTGAAAGATGTTGGCCTGCCGATGGTTACTGAGAGTTCAGAGGCTGACCTGCTTTTTGGCTTCCACCGCGAGCCAGATATCCTGCGAGGCAAAGAGGGCGACGACACGCTGAAGGGCTTGTCGGGTGCAGATGAGCTGTGGGGCGGCTCCGGTAACGATATGCTGTTCGGCGGTAGCGGGCGAGACACTATTGGAGGGGGTGACGGGAATGACTTCATAGTCGGCGATGATGTCGATGTGGTTGTTCTGGCTGGAGCAAGTCCGTTGCCCAAGGATGGAGACCAAGACATCGATCTCATATTCGGCGGCGCCGGGAATGACACGATCCTCACGGGCACTTTCACTGACAGCAACAAAAATGGCCGCTATGACACCGGCGAAGCCGGCACGGGGCAAACGTTAGCGAACACGGTATGGGCTGGTGTCGGAGATGATACCGTGGTTGGCACAGACGGTAATGAAACCTTGGGGGGCGGAAGGGGCAATGATGTCATACAGGCTTTTGGCGGAGATGACATTATCTATGGTGGCAAAGAAACCACGAACACCCTTTCCGGTACGAACGACGTTATAGACGCCGGACAGGGGGCAGACACCGTGTTTGCCGGCGCGGGTAATGATAGCATTGCGGGTGGCGCCGGAGCCGATGTTTTGTTTAACGGGACTGGGGCAGATACCGTTGATGGTGGCGACGGGGGCGATGAGTTGTTTGGCGGACCGGGCGACGATGACCTGTCCGGCGGGGCAGGGGCCGATACTTTCTATTTCAATCAAAATTCCGGAAATGACGTCATTCGGGATTTTGATCCTCTGGAGGACTTCCTATCAGTTACGGCATTCGGCTTTGAAGACCTGGAAGGGTTGCAGGCATCTGCCTCGGTAATCGACGTCGACGGCCAGTCGTCGCTGCTTTTGCAGCTATCAGGGGAAACCTCAATAACACTGATCGGTATATCGGTTTCCCAACTGGATCTATCGAATGTTGTTCTTTGAGTGTGGGCTTAATCACGCAACAACCTGATTGGAGATTTGAATTGACAGAAGATCCTGCGAGTTTGTCCAAAAGCTGCAATATTCAGCCTACTGGAGTCATATGCCCAAATTGTGGTTTAGGTTCGTTGGAGCCAAAACGCGGGCGATTTGGGCCGTTATATTCTTGCACGAATGGGAAGAGTTGCGACTTCACTTTGACAGCAAGGCCCACAGGAGCAACCTGTGGTTTCTTGCGGGAGAACGGTGTGATTTGCGGCAGTTTGATCGTTGAGGGAACCAAGACTATCCCGGACCGTTGCTCCGACAAGACCTGCCCGAACAGAAATCCGCATAAACTTGTTGGAAAAGCCAAGTGACGAAAACAGGAAAAATGGTTCTTGGGAGGACATTCGGTGCTCGGGCGTAATGCCTTGATTGCTTCACTCGTAAGTAATAAGTCCTAACAGTTGGCCAGCGCAGTGTAGGTTTTTGAAGTTGCGGCCTCTATGGGTGGCGGTTGTTGAGGTCTCTATCCTTTCTAAGTAAACTAAAGCGTTCATTTTTTACTGAAATTCAGTGTGTCACCGGTTCAAAAAAGAAGCGATCCAAGTGTCCGGATAGGGTCAGAAAAGGCCATTTGATTTGCGGCTGTGTCAAGGTGCGGTTAGTCAAGTCTCTATCTCGTTTTTGTGTCAGCCATCTTGGCGCCTTGCAGGGCAAACATCGGCAGATATTTGGCCGCCAATGTTTGATACATGTCCTGTTTTTGTAACCTTCTGGTCGCTGCGGCTATCCGCGTTGCGGTGTCCGAGCCACGCAATTGGTTGGACATGTGAAGCCATATTTCTTCATGGCCATAAGGATAGGGCGGGGCGATCTGGTTGCGACCAAGACCCGCTTGGGCAAGGCCAGCGAGGGCCACAATTTCGATGCCAAAAATGGCGCCTACACGGTCATGTTTCAACAGTGTCGCGCTATGGAGATAATCATTGGCCGGGACATAGTTCCTGATGCCGTTCTTTTCGAGGATGGAAGCAAAATAGCCACCTCGCAAAACCGTGATCGTTAAGTTAGGCAGTTGCTTGTGGTCATGCAGTTTAATAACTGATTTGCTGATCAGCGCACTTTTCAGGCTGACGATCTTTTCGATCGGAGCCGCCTTGATGGCGCTGTCACGCAGGAAGAGGGCGACGTCAGCCTCACCTGCTTCAATCAGGAAAATCAGTCTGTTGTAGGATACCATGGTAAGCTGGAGCGGAATGTTGGCTTCTTGCTCAAGGGCGCGAAGATAGTCTACGAAAATACCCTTCAAGTGCCCTTCTTCAATAAAGCCCGCAGGTTGAACGTGATAAACCGGTGCTCGAAGCGGTGTGTCCTTCCCCGCGGCTTGACCGGCAAGGAGGAGGCAAAGCAGTATATATAGGGCAAGCTTCATGGTGTTATCTCCCACTGGAATTTTATCCCCCGAAGATGGTCCTCACCGTCGGCTGCTCCCGTTGTCGGTCGGTCGATTTGCAATGCCTTTGGCCGACTTGAAAATCCATGCGGCATGTACCGGTGCCCAATTTTTAAGGACTGTACTTTAAACATGGAATGTCCTTTCACGATAAATCTAGAAAGCGACTTCGATCCCGGCCGTCAGACGATCGGCCTCACGGAACTGACCAAACAGCCCCCGTTTTTTTCCGTAGAAAATGTCTGCCCCGGCCTTGAGCCGAACATTGCTTTTCCACTCGTAGGTGACGGCGAGCTGTAGGAGCCCGTCGCCGTCGCTTAGGCTTTGGATCAGGAGCGCTTCGGCCGTGAGCGCTTCGTTCATAAAGTTCCGCCGCGCGAGGAAGGTAATGCTGGTATCCACGCTGCCACGTATCATGTCAGGCTCATGGTTTGAGAGAAAGGACTGGAAGACTTGGGCGCTCAGAAACCAGTCTGTGATTCCTGAATAATCAAGCCCAAGCACATAAGAGAAGTCGTTTGATCGCACTACACCATCCAGGTCGCCTATGTCGTCGGTTTGGAAATAACGATTGGTTGCATAGCCCAGTTCACCACGCAGCGTGAAATCGCCAAATACGTTGGAGAAGGTGCCTCCGATCAGATGGCTGCGCATATAATCCTGATGGATTGCGACACCCTCGCCAGTGATGAAGCGGCGCACAACAGGGCGGTCAAAATAGTGATAGGCATAATTGAGAGATAGGTCCCAGCCGTCCAGAAAGGCCGATAGTTTGACGCCCACGTCTGAATCCGAGATGACCTTTGAAGGCTTGTTGGTGCGGGCAAAAGTAATGGGCACGCCTACTGGTGCCTGCGGCACCATAAGGGGCGATGTAAAAGCGAATGTGCTGCCTTGATCAGGGATATCATCATAGGTGGTGTCCGGGATCCACACCAGTTGCAGTGTCAGCTCTCCAATGGGGATCTCGGCATTCACGGACCAAAGAGGGATGCGGCTGTCCTCGAACTCCGGCAGGATGAATTCGCGGAAGGATTGAGGGTTCAAAATGTCCAGCACCTTGAGACCATCAGCTTGGCCCCAGACGATCTGTTGCTTTCCAAGCCGCAGGTAACTGCTGCCGATTTCGGTGTCGATATAGGCTTCGCGGATCTCTGCGTCCAGTTGATCGCCAAGGAAAAGCCGATCGTTGAAGGTTGTGCGACTGAAGTTCGAGGGCGCACCTGGTTCGAGGCGGTCCTTCAGGTCGCCACGCAATCGGCCGATCAGGGTGAAACGCATGGTCGGGCTGATATCGAAGCTGAGTTCCGGCGTTAAGGAGAATTGGCTTGTCTGCAGTTCGGTACCCTTGAAAGCCAGTGCCGTATGGGTTTCGAAAATCCCCGAGAACTCCAGATTGTCAAAAAGTTCGGCTCGCGCCGGCAGGGCGGCGCCCACGATAATCGCGGACGCTGCCATGAGATGTCGATATGAAGGGGGCGTGGGGAGGAACATGTCGACACTCCTATTTTCCGCGCTTCAGACTGCGCTGCTCGAACATTTTTTCGGCAACTTCGTTCTTATAATCCACGTCGGAGAAGGTGAAGTTGGTCTGGTGCCCTGTCTTGTGGTTCTCCACCATGATTGAATGGGTGGTCCAAATACCATCCACCTGATGGATATCCTTATTGTGGATGGTCTTCAGCGGGTTGCCATTTATGTCCCACATCTCAACCTTGCGGCTCATCATGATGGTGGGATCGATACGCCACAGCACACGGCCATAGCCTAGTTCTTTGGCGATATCGTCCGAGACCGGGACACCTTCAACGAGAACAGTTTCAAAACCATCTACTGTCTCGGCGCCTAGGGTATTGAAGCTATAGTCCTCTGCCGCGACCTTGCTTTCCTTTTTAATGTCTTCATAGGAAAGGTCGGTGCCAAGGAAATAGTCCCCCCGATCGGACGCCGATATACGCCTGATTTTCCTCAGTGCCGGCAGATACAGCCACTGGTCGTCGTCGCGGCCGGCTTCAGGATAGTCGTAAGTTAGAAAGCCGGTGCCTTTGACGCTGGATGGTGCAAGATAAAACAGCACAGTGCGTTTCTCCGTGTCAAAATAGCGGCGATATCCGATGGTATCACGGGTACGGGTCTTCCCACGTTTGTCGATCAGTTCCATCTTCAGATTGCGGCTTACCCATTGGCCCTCATCACGGGCGTTGACAGAGGCAATAAGCGCATCTGCATCGGGCAGCACATCATCGGCGTCGGCACCCTCGCCTACAAGCAACCAGGTGGCAAGTGTCGCGGCCACGAGTGTGCTTGCGGTGGCGCCCACCAGCCTGCGCTTGTTGTTGGCGTCAACTTCAGTAAACAAAAAGGCTGGGCGCAACACTTTGCCCAATACTGGCAGGATCGTGAGACCTGCGAGGAAACTGGCGCTGACAGCGGTCATTACGAGGAAGCCAAAGCGGATCAAGGGTGGCACTTCGCTCGTTGTCAGGACGGCGAAGCCGAGACCAAGCGCCGCGAAGTTGAAGAAGAGGGCGCGACCCGTTGAGGGGAATAGGTCGGCCATGCGGTCGTCATAGCTGCCGGTACGTGTCATGATAAGCTCCTTCATTCTGTCGAGGGTGTGAATGGCAAAGTCGATCCCAAGCCCGATGGCGATGGCGGCAAACATGCTGGTGCCCACCCCAAGCCAAATGGTTGAGAAGCCCATCACCGCGTAAACAAGCAGCAGGGCCATTACGACTGGGATCAGGGAGAACAGGCCGGCGATGAATGAGCGGAACACCAAAACGGCCGCGATGAAAACAAAGAGCAGCGAAAGTGTGAGGCTTTTGACATGATTATCGGAAATGGTCTTGAGCCATTTGTGATTGACCGCCACCCGACCCGATAGGTTGGCCTTGATCTCGTTTGTATTGAACTCTTGGTCCACATAGGACTGAATCTGCGGCACAATTTTGGTCAATAGCTGATAGTCAGCTGTGGGCAGGTTGAAGCGCACGTTAGCCCGCTGATAGTCATAATCCACCTCTTCCTCGAAATCGGTCGGATCGCCGGAGGCGCTATAGAGGAAGAATAGTTGGGCCACTAGGTCTGGATCATCGGGGATCGAATAGTAGGCCTGCTGGTTTTCGTTCACGGCCTTGTGCATCTGTTTGATATAATCAACTACCGATGTAGACCCCTGAACTGCGGGGATGCTTTCCACGTAGGCTTGCAGCGCCTCGATCCGCTTCAAGTGGCGGGGTTGATACAGCGCCTCAACCTCGGTGGTCTCAATTGCGACGTCCAGGAAATAGGTGCCGTCCATGCGCTGGTTGATGGCCTTATCGGCGATATAGAGCGGTTCATCGATCTGGAAGTTTTCGATTTGGGCTTCTTGGACTAAAACCTTGGAGGTGCCTGCCACACCAAGGATGGCAATCAACAGCGTTACTGCCAGCGTCAGTTTGGGTGACTTGAGGGCTGCCCCGCCAATGCGCTTTAGGGATTCACCATAACGGTCATTCGTGTTGGCACCGGTAAAGAGTTTGCTGGGTTTGAGCTTAAAATACGTGATGGCTGCGGGCAAAAACGTCATGGAATAAACCCAGGCAGCGGCAACACCGACGGCGGCGAAAAGGCCGAAATATTTCATCGGAGGCATTTCTGCGCCCAGCCATAACCCGACAAAGCCTGCGATGGTTGTGATACTGGTCAGTGTCACCGGCTTCCACATTTTGCCCATGGCGCGTACGGCAACTTCCTGCCGGCTTGCATCCGGCATCCGCACGCGCTCTTCATAAACTTGGCTCAGGATATGGATGCTATCGGCGACGGCAATGCCGATCAGGATGGTCGCCAAGCCATTGGTAATGACGTAGAAGGAGATGTCGAAAGCTGCCATGAAACCGAAAGCCGCTGCCACGGTCCCCATCACTATGACGTTGGGTAAAAGGGTGCCCGCGATTGTGCGGAAGGCAACAAAGAGCACCAGCGTGATAACGATGCCTGCGAGTGGATTGAGGGTTTTGGCGTCATTGTCGATATAGGTCGCCAGATAGCCGGAGATGGCTCCTTCGCCCGCAACGTGAATGTCACCCCCTACCTTGGGCATGTCGGCCACGAGCTTCATGATCTCTCTATAAGTGTCCTTGGCTATTTCCTGGTCGATCAGTTCAGCGACGATAAGCGTGGTGCTGCCATCGCGGGATACAAGCGACCCTTGATAAAGGGGGAAATCCTCAACAGCTGCTTTGATGCGATCGGCGTGTGCTTGGGTGTTGGGAAAGGGATCAAAAAGGTCCGTGACTTCCATGCCGTCAAAGGTGCCGACAATGTTGCTTTCGGTGGCCAAACTGGTGACTCTGTCGGGGTCGACGTTTGCAAGCTTCGAGACTGTCTCGGTAATTTCAGCGACGAGGCTCAAGCTTTCTGGCGTAAAAACACCGTTTTCGCCGTTATTGATGACAGCCACAACGATCGGATCTTCAAGGCCGAATGTTTTGCGAACATGTTCACGGTAGATTAATACGGGGTCGTCCTTCGCGATAAAAGCGTCAGAGCTTGTATCCTTGTGGATTTGCGGCACAAACGAGCCAATGGCGGCAATTGTCAGCAGGCTGAGAATTAGTACGGTTTTTGGCCAGTTGGTCAGCCAGGTGAAAAAGGCTTCTGTTTTTGGAAGGTGGGGGATCATAGGTCATCTCTACATTAGTGTAATTACACTTATTGGCGCAAATGGATCATCGGGATGTGACCCGTGTTTCATCTACCTTCAATTGCTCTTCGATCCTCTTTACACGGGTTCGCAATGTACTGATCTCGCCAATGAGCGCGGCCTGTTGATCATATTCAAACGCTTCCGCCAAAGTATTGAACCAAGTTTTTGCCTTAACAAAGAAGCTGCCAGGGTCGGTGCCTGGCCTTGGACTTAGTCGTGATTCGTTTGTCATTGTCTTGCTCCTTGTGTGTATATACACTATTTAGCACCGATCATGCCCTTGGATAGAATTTCAGCTACTCAGCCTACGGCGCCAAGCGCCTCCAATCCGTCGTGAACTATTTTCCAGGTGTTTGCACCTAGTTCAATTCTGAGTGAATCCTGCGCCTGATGCCAGATAGGGAGGGCCTCCTCCAGTACATTCAGTCCTTTGTCGGTGATTTCGGCTGAGCGCGCTCGACGAAAGCCTTCCGATGAAATGCTGATCAGTCCGTCACGCTCAAGCGGCTTGAGATTGCGGATCAGCGTGGTACGTTCCATGCCCATCTTGTCGGCCAGCTCCGTGAGAGTGACTGCGTCAACGAGCGAGATTACGGATAGCATTGTAAACTGATTGCCTTTGATGCCGATGGGCTTCAACGCTTCATCATAGCGGCGCGTGATGATGCGCGTTGCCTTTCGTAGCTTCTGGCACGCGCATTGTCCGGCTACATCTTGTTTGAGTTTTTCTATGATTTTTGATTTCTTCATAATGTGTATATACACTATATCGTAAAAATGTCAATGCTGAGTGGTTAATATTTTTCGGTCCGAAGTGCTTCAGGCACCCAACCCTGTGTTGAAATGGCTCTGCTTCACAGATGTCTCCCTCAGGCGAATACAAGACACGCTGGTAGAGTATTATTCCTTTTGCAAGAATGACCGCTTTGGGTCAGAAGGGAATGTTTAGCTGGTTGAGTTAAATTGGCCGGATAGAGATCTCATAGCAGACAATTGTGGTTCCGTCTTTCTGCCTTATGCTAGAACACTGCTAGCTAATGGCGCTGCTTTGGTGGCAGAATAAAAGCCTTGTTTTCAACGATTGCCTTACTGTGTTAAATATAGCCTTATGGCCAATCTGCACAGCATCTCGGTTTCGATTAATTCGGCTTTATTAGTTGAAGCAACAACTGTTGCTAAGGCTCGCAAAATCAGTATGAACCAATTGATTGAAGAAGCCCTGGAAGCACTTCTTGAGCGGGAAGATGACGCTTTCGTCAGAGAACTCATCGAAAAGTTAAAAAAGACCCAGAAATAGAGGTAACCCTTGAGGAGTTGGTTGCAGGAATATCGGATGCCAACATGCACCGTAGCAACGATTAACCTAAAGCCTTTGGTGGCACTGCGGCTTCGGAATATGGTCCTTCGAGCGTGGCACCTATTTGTCTCAGTTGGGTAAGAAGGGAATGTTTGAGGCGATGGGGCTAAATGTCCACTTTCGGTCAGCAGAAACAACAACGTCGGAAGGTGAAGGTGTGCATCTCAATGGTGTACTAGCAATTTGATGGTGTTTGTGTGTACACCTGCTTATTGCGATCTAGATGGCAGCTAGCACGGCTATTTAGCCTTTCTCTTGTATTCAAGACCAAAAGTTTGAAAGAAGCTAGTCTGGCGATCGAGTTGAATAATGTCAGATGTTTTAATTGTATTCGGCTTTCTCCGTTCACCACCACTTTCGGTTAGGACTTTCACATCTGGATTCTCGATCATCATTGCATTGATGTCTTGGCTATGAGCGGCAGTGGTGTTGTAAGCTGCTGCGTAGAAATGTTCTACTTCCATTACATCACCACATTTTTCGATCAAACGTGGGATGTCATCGTACAGTTGATCCCGTGCTTGAGCCCTTGCGCTTTCGTCAAACAAATATAGTGAACCATCTTCTCTGGCCGGATCATAGGCCAGCATATTTAGGCCAGCACGGCCGAAGTGTGCCTGATGGGAACAGTTGTCATGGAGGACATCATTATACACCTGTCTTGCTTTGGTTCGGTTCGCAAAATGCATGAGCCAATATCGCCAGCCGTCGGGATTATGAATGGAGAACGGGCTCACATACTTCGCGCAGCCGCGTAGTATGTTAAACAAGGATTTTTCTGTGCGGGCAAGCCATTCCATTTTGTTGATCAAGTCGCCGTTTTCTATCGCCAATTGCAGATCTTCGAGCGCGTCAAAGCCATTTAGATGCACTTGGTTCTTCGTCTTATCTGCGGAAAGATAAGCTCGGAAAGCTTCAATGGCGAAAGTGAAGAACACCTCAACAGAATCGCTTAGGCTTAGAAGGCTTGTAATCGTTCGAATAGAAACCTTGGAGTGACCGCATTGATCCAAATTAAACAACAGGTTGCTGTGTTCGGCGTCATTGATGAGAGCCAATATTTCCGGCATCGCGTCTTCAAATTTTTGATTTATATGGGCAATATTGAGATGCAGATTTGGGTGGTTCTCAATGATCTCTGCATGCCTAGGTGCGCAGATGGCTTTTAATTGTTCATGGGCGCCTTGGTTTGCATCATTGAGAATTAGGAGGCAGTCGATCTCGATCGTTTTAAACCCCTGATTAGCTCGATATAAGTTCATTTCCTCCAGGGTATTTCTAAGTACTTCCATGAAAATAATTGGAGACCCTGGTGCTCCACAAAGGTATTCGCCGCCACCCGCAAAACCATCCACAATGGCTAGGCGAAATACTGACTGTTGGGGGTGGGGGCAGCGAGCAAGAATATATCTTCGAAAGTAGTCTCTTAGGACGGCATGTTTTTTCTTGGAATGGGGTTCAAGGACAGCACCGCCTGTCCAGTCATATACTTTTTCTGCCACGTCGAGCTACCACTAAGATGCTAATAGGAATCTAATCTAGCGGCAACGATATCATCTTAGGTGCAATTATACACCTAAAAGTGTTTCTTTTTGTTCCGGCATTTCATCCCATGTTCTTCCACGATACTCTCTGCCATTGGCTTTTTTGGAGCGTTTCTTGTTGTCCTTGCCCCAAGTTCCCCACTGCTTAAAGAAGAACGCGGTGTCGTAAACGCTGCACTGATCGTAAATTTCGTCTATCCATTCTTCTCTGATTGGGCGGGCATTTCGTCCACTTTCCCCGCCAACGATTGCCCATTGGATGTTGGAAAGATTTACCTCGCCGACGCGACCGATTAATGGCTCAAACG
Organism: Kordiimonas lacus; assembly: GCF_001550055.1. Classification (GTDB taxonomy): domain Bacteria; phylum Pseudomonadota; class Alphaproteobacteria; order Sphingomonadales; family Kordiimonadaceae; genus Kordiimonas; species Kordiimonas lacus. The sequence goes on along the minus strand of NZ_LRUA01000003.1, from coordinate 142,892 downwards.
ATATGAATCGGATTGCTGCAGGTACATGCCTGAGGTGATCAACCCGCCCGACTACATGCTCGTCTTCGACACTCGTACCGAGCCATACGTTGGAGAGGACCTTACTTCCAAGATTATCCAATACCGAAAGCATGCGTTCAGGGCGTTTTGTAAGAATCTGATAGTTGTGGTGCGGCGTTTCTTCCATGACCTGCCAAACCTCGCGGATAAAGCCTTCATCCACTTGATCGTGGAATAGATCGCTCATGGAATTGACAAAGATCTTTCTAGGCTTTTTCCATTTGTAGGGAATTTCCAGTGCAGCCGTATCTGTTCGCACAACACCGTTCCAAATTACTCGTTTCCCTGATTTTCGGGTAAGGCCTTCGTATTTTGATACATGCATGGCTTCAAGACGTTTTGCCATTTGCATAGCATAACAATTCGTGCATCCAGCCGACATGATTGAGCAGCCTGCAACGGGATTCCAAGTGGCGTCCGTCCATTCGATCTCTGTCTCGGCCATGTCCATCTCCTATGTATTGTTTCCACCTTAATTCAACAGGTGGTCAACAACTGTCAGTAGTGTGTCTACACCCCCAGCTGTTTCTTTGAAAGTCCTTAAAAGCACATATCATCATCACCATTAGTGCTAGAAATATTCATAATAATCCATTATTATTCATATTTATGCAACAAGAATCCGCAGAAATTAGCCGTTTTTTGGCGAAAAACAGGCTTTCACAGGGGGAGTTGGCCAAGAGGGCTGGAGTGAGCCAATCAACGGTGTGTCGGTGCCTAAATGAGGAGCCTCATAGGCATGGCGCAGCGCGTGCAAAATTGTTGGCCTATGTCGAAGAACAAAGGCAGGTGAGCGAAATGCCAAGATCAACAGATGATCTAGCGGGGATCATGGAGGTTGTTGCAAAGGTGTGGGACGGCACACACTCGCATGCGCAATTGATTGTCGATGTTGTTAGTGCCTTATCAGGTGTCAAACAAACAACCAAAAGCTAGGACTTTCAACGCATTCTACTGAAGCATCCAAACACGCTAGGTTGCTTTGGCCCAGAACAGCATTCGGTCTCGCCAATGCAAAAGCTCATCTTGTTCAATATATCCAATAGCTTTGCATTTGGGATGAGGAACACTTTGATTGTAGGTGCAAATCTCATCAAGGTGTTTTGAGGGCCATGTTAGCGACTTCTTGATCAGTTGGGTTAGGATTGACTGTATCGCCGGGGCGAATTCCTGCTCGCGACCGAATTCCAATACCTTTGTGGCTAGAGCAGTTTTACCGTCGCTGGTGTCTACTTCTAGGATATGTCGAATCCGTCCATCGGGTAAGTGGACGATTACGTGCATATAGTGCCTTTTAGAGCCATCCATCATTAGATGTGAGCTACAGCGTGGAAGTTGGGGTACGGCGCGAATGTCGCTCGAGACAACATCCAGTCCCTCTGGTGAGTGGAGCAGGTCGACCAGCTTTTTGAACATTGCGAACCTCTCTTCGAGCTCAGAATAGTCGATCTCTGTGTTCAACTGCGAAAAATCACTTTGTGGTAAAGTGCCAAGAATACCACTTTCGGCTATGCTACCGACGATAGGATGTGCTCCCAAGCCGTCATCTTGGCTTGATCCTCCAACTTTTCGGGAGCTGGGGCCTGTCTTTTTGGTTTGAATTCGGCGTTTGAAGTTGAAGCCAACCACGGGAGTTTGAGCGATATAATGATGGTTGAAAGCTGAAGGCTCGAATTCATCTTCAAGTTCTAGGTCTTCGACAGGTGGGCTGGAAATGCCGAAACCTGGCTTGTTGCCCCCCTCTCCAGGGATAGGGGAGCTCGTGTCGGAAAAGTGCACCTCGCCTTCGATCTTGTGATCAAGATTGCTGAACCCGGAAATGTCATAGACAAAGAACGCTTTGCGTTCTTCATTGAAATGGCCGAAGGCATGTATTTTGGTATCGGTCAAATCTGGCGGGTTAAAGTCGAAAACCCATCTAGCATATTTTTCATCAACGATCTGGTTTGCTAATCTGTTTGCTGCGATCGAACCAAAAGATGTTCTGACATTTTCATTCAATAGCAGCCAAGCCAGATGAACCCGATAGTCCTGGCGCGCGAAATAGTATTTTGGGAAATTGGCCCCCGGAAGCATATGAATCTCTATATTCCCGTCGTCCAGTTTTTTTGCATGGAACGAGCCATTCAGCCCCTCAGGCTGTAAGGAAAGGTGCGCGAGATAGGAGGAGGGGAAAAATAATGAACGTGCTAGTTCCAAAGACGGCAACCAGACTGTAAGTCCATATGCTTGAAAGCGATAACATGTTTGCTTGTGATGTTCTGCGCGGGTCGATTTTCTTGGGAAGAGAGGGAAATCATCGACGGTAGTTCGTTGCCACGTGCTGGTCGGTGGTAATGCAAATGTCTTTCTAAAACCACTTGATTCAAATTTGGGGGTTGCTTTCTTGTCATAGCGTTTGCGCAGGGCGAGAACGGACATCATGCCAAAGTCGAACCGCTTGTTTGCCTCAATGCCTTCAACTAAGTATTGAGCTGCAATCTTCCAACTATCCTCTGCTTCCTTTCGCCTAAAACAGTTTCCCAAGTGGCGTAGTTGGGAATTATTGGGGATGCTTCGGATTGTCGTTCTGCCCACATGCGGCTCCGTTTAGTGACGCCAAAAAACGCTCTGTAGAAGATCTGATACTTGTAGGGCTTATCCCTGCTCGTCTTACGACGCGCCATCGAGATTCCGGAAGGCCCAAGGTTTTCAGCTCTTCGATTGCACATTTACAACGCCTGATTTGATAATCCGCAACCGATTCCGATATCTCGGTTAGCAGGTGGTCGCATAACGGCAGTTTCTCTAGGTTTTTCGAGATGGATGCGCGATGCGGTAATTGGTTGATCAGCCAGGTTCGGGTGCGTCTGTAAGGCTTCGAGTCGCCCTTGTTGGCAATGCTTCGAAGTTTGCGGCTGAGAGCCATGTCGCGCTTCCGCCAATTCACTTTGGGTGATATCTCGCGGTGTTTCAGCCGATATTGCTTGTTGATAGCAAGAAGCCACTGGCGATCATTACGGTACAGCCAAGCATATGTGGCGGCCATTCCTGATTGGTTTTCACGTATCCACTTTGTACCTTGATGTTTAAAGCGTGTTAGTGCCTGTTGCCAGTGGTCTCGGTAGGAGGCAATGGCGGGGACTGCAACGGTAGGTGTACGTTTCTGGCAAACGGAAACCTCAGGCTGACGCGGTAGGCTTGAGACGCGCCTGAGGATCTCCGCAGCAGGCACGCTAGGCGCTAAAGCGGCCCAAACAGTTAGATGTTGAGCAAGTGAGAACGATTTTCGGTGCTTGCGAAATAAGGAAGGTAGCCAGCTAAACATCTTCGCGACGACATCTTGCTCGCAGCCATTCCACGCGCGCCATAGCCCCTGATACAGGTCACGGTGGAGAACATGAGTGCCGCGTGTGAAGCCGTGTGAGGCGGCTAGATCGTGATAAAACCTAGACCATTGGTAGTAGGTAGGCGATGGCCTTGGTGGTAGAGCCATTAGCTGGTTTGCAAGGTTACAAACAGCTTTCTCCATTTTGTGCGTGGTGTTCGCTTCGCCTTGTTGAGGACTGGCTGTACATAAAGATGGTGTGGCCGGAATAAAACGATGACGCTCTGTCGGACGAAAGCGGACGTCAGTATCGATCAAAGGACCATGAAGGGCACATACATTCACACCAGCTACGTGCCAGGATCGTGGCCAATAATACTCGCCATAGCATATTTGTTGAGTGGTTAAGCAAACCGGACAATACCGCATACGAGTTGGCGGCTTAACCATCGATGCAGCGATGCCGAGCTCCAGATGCTGTGCACCGCCTCTATTGCTACGCATATGAGACATTGCGATATTTCGCCGTTCATCCGGTACGAATGGAGCGTATAAGGGGAACAATGTGTGTCGGTAGATGAGATTTTCGATAGAAATATCCCATAGGTGCATAGCATTCGCAAGAAACGCATCTAAGTGGGAAGGTAGGTCCACCGTTGCCACAACAGTTCTGCAATTGAACAAAATATCCAGGCACTGCTTGGGACTAACTATGCCAGTATGAACGGCATAGCGGGCAAAGATGCTGTAAAGCAGCTCATCTGGATGTGGTATGGGAAAATAGTGGAGCATTTTATGCGCTCCTCAGTAATCCTTCTTTCAGGTTTAGCGTAAAGCCCGCCATTTCTGCGCACTCATAAAAGCTGTTGTTAGCCTTGGTCGAGTGGATATGCCGCAGGTCATCAGCCGGTAATGTCGGCCAATCTCGTTCCGATGTATATTTTTTTGACTTGCCCTTTTGGGGCTTGTCCGCTTCCAACATTCGGCTCGTGGCTAAATGAACAAGTGTATGTATCGGCAGGTCTGGTTCATCTGTCAGAACTTCATCTGCCAAAGGTACGGCGATATCATGTTCCATTCCCATGGCACACAATACATTTACCAACTTGGAATTCGTATCGTTGTCGGAATCTGGTGTAGTTGGTTTCCGCGAGGCAAAAATGTTAATGTCTTGGCTGACCGTAAGAATTTTGGCCGTCACATCGGGCATTCTGAGGTCGCCGTATTTGAGGATCAGCTCAGGCTTACCGCTTCGCAATGCATCTAACATCGGATGCACGGGGATCAATTCGTCATCATAAACTTGCTTGAGCAAGGCAGGGGTAATTTGTTCTGCACCGGTCATAATGGCTCTGTGCTGTGCAAGCGCGAACAGTTTTACAACGATATCAACCACACCCTGTGAGAGGTCATAGAGTTGATCACTAATGTCGGAAGCCTTATGCGGTATCTGTCGCAACCATTGAAAACGCCATAGGCGCTTGACGAAGGCGCGCCACTGTCTGTCGTTAGGCATCCGGTCCCAAAGCAGGCTGCCGAAACCAGCAGCTCTCCTGGCTGAGCGGAGGTCATTCTCAAAAAATCTTCTGGCCCAAGGTGTGCCCACCATGATGACAGGTACCCCGATTGTATTGACCATTGTGACTACAAAGTTCAGCATCTTCTCAATGCCGCCAGACTTGGCAATCTTGAGATGCTGTAGCTCATCTATGATCAGTACTCCGATCGCATGCAAGCTGGCAACTTGCGCCATCCGGGCTAGCATGACGTCAATGCTAAGCCTTTTGTTTCCATACCGATTGGCGTAGTCGGTGCCGAGTATTCCATCGATTTCCCTGAAAAAGCTGAAACAAAGGCTTTTGAGCGTGCCATCATGCGGGCAGTCAAGTTTCAGATAGGGAATCTGAGTGATGTTGTAATCCTGATGAAAGATCGCCTTAGGATATGTTCTTTGTATGACCTCTAAGGCTGTGCTTTTGCCGCATCCTGAACATCCGATAAAAGCAAGGCTTTGTGCTGTGGAGGCCGCCGACTGAAAAGTAAATGCGCCTAAGTCACCTTGGATCAGTCGTTCATAACCGTTCTGGAGGTGCTCATAATAGTCGCCAGTGTTTGGATTCCTGCCCTTATAGCCCACGCGCATCAACAGGGATATTTTGCTTTCGAGCGCAACGTGGACAGATAGCGGCTGGAAAAAATCATGCAGAAGGCGGGCTACTGCATGCACGCGGATCGAGTTTGGAAGTGTCTTTTCCTCATCGTGAATGACCGGAAATTTTTCCAACGTTTCGCGCAAGTCCTGTGGCTCTAAAATTGGAGGTAGAGCGGAAATGAGTGGATTGTTCCGGTATTCTTCGAGGCCTGGGTCGCCGTAAACGGCATTGACGATATTTCCCATGTTCCTATTCGTCATCCGCGTCCTCCCCAAATAAGGTCTCCACCATATCAGGGAAACGGTAGTCCCCGGAAGCCTGGTCCGTCCGGAACGGCACAACTTCGCCTTTAGTGGGCTTGGCTTGTTTCTTAGGGGCAAAAGCAGTTGTTGAACGCTCCTTTTCTTTCTCGGCTTCTCTGTTTTCACCGATGTGCCGAACTCGGGCAGCCTTGGATTCACCAATGGCTTTTGGCTTCTTGGCCTCTGCTTCGCGTGCGATTTGTTCAATCGTTGCGTCAAGATCAGCTTCGCTCATGTTGGCGTCCGCTTTTGCTTTGGCCTGTGTTTTTCGTTCAGCTCTCTGCTTTCGCCAGACCTCCCAAAAGCTCATGTCTCGATACCGTCGGCTACGATCCGACAGGTCACAGACCCAATAGTTTGTTGGATTACCGTTAGGCAAGAAATAGACTTGGTCAGCGCGTCTCGGGTCATAGGAAACTGTTATGCTACTTGGGCGCCCGGTTTCGATCCGGTGGAACCAGCCGGCAGCCACAGCCTCTTTGCAAGTGTAAAATATGCCAAACAGCTTGATGCCTAGATTGGAGATGGTTGCGCGTTTCCTGGGTAATAGGCTGAGCTCAATGGTCTCGTGAGGGAAGCTCCTCAGTCGCCCGGTCTTGTTGGCCAAGCCCCAATTCCAGAGTTCGATTGGAATGGACGGCAGATCATCTGGCATATCGATGTCCCGGTCATACTCTTCTAGAACCCTATTTTGATTATGCCACAGAACTGAATGAAGGATCATTCTGGTGAAATCCTCAATTGATAGGGTGGCATCAAGGCGGTAGTCCTTACCTCCGCGCTTCTTGACCTTTGTTCCAGTTACGACGCCTTCAACATACGGCTTGAATTGTTCTTGGATGGTTCTGAAATAGCGTTCAACGATTCCTTTTGCGTCACCGCGGTAGGCCGAAGCGTTTTCGATGCGAACATTGAATTGAGACACTAGGGCTTCAACTTGGTGTCCGAGTAATTCGCCCCGGTCCGCAAGGATCGCGTCTGGGATGCCGATGGATGGCCACTGCGCATTTTCAATTTCAATATCAAAGCGCTTGCAGTATTCGACCTTGTTTTCGGCCGCATTCGCTAGAGCCTGCATGGCGCTAGCATAGGATGGTCCCTCGAAACCAATATAAATCCCAACAACTAGACGACTGAAAACATCAATAATGACGTACACAACAGGGCGCCCGACAATGCGTTTCCGATTGGCTGCCGATACAAGATAGACATCGGCAATCGTTGCGTCGATTTGGAACCTTGAGCCTGGTCCTAGCGTTTCTGCTGCCGAGGTGCTATGAAGTGGTCGAATATCCTTATCGTAAATTGGCTTCGGAGTTCGTTTGATGATTGCCTCTACCGGTTTGTATTCTCTGCGATAGAAATGTCCTAATTGTCGGTAGGTAGGGGCCTCTTCGGATGGCACCGGACCAAAGCTCTTTTTGTAGAGTGTGAGGAGCTTGAGATAGGCTTTCTTCAGCGTTCTGCCTTTTTTATTCAGAAATGCTTCTTCAATCGCAATTCTAAAAAGGCGCTCTACATCTGGGGTCACGACACAGCCAACACCTGCCAGATTGACGCGTGGGCGGCCCAGCTTTTGCCGCTGCGTTCGCTTTTTCCCTGCTGCGCCTGATTTATGATAGTCGGGGAGCAAGGCATTCTTTGTCATCCCGCGCTGCCAGTATCGCCTAAGGAGGCGGTAAACGGTTTGTTTGGTTGTTTTATGCTTTTCCACTGTTTGAGAGATCAGCGCCCCTCTTGATTTCGGGCTTAGAACAGCCGCATCATTGGCAATTTCCGAGATGATCCCCCATCCGCGGTTTCTGATTTCCTCCGCCCTTGAACCAGATTCAACTACAGCCATAGTCAAAGCCAGATAGGGGTCAGTTGTTACCTCGGCGTCCTCCGCAGCTATCTGGCGCAAAAGGCGTTCGGGATTATCGTGAAGAGTAGGAAAGGCCTTAGGGTCGTTGATGTCGATAAGGTATGTGGCTTGTGGTGAAGACCAGAGAACACGGTGCTGGGTACCTTCAATATCTATGATCTGGTTAACTTGCAGCATCGAAAGCCTCCATCGTCGAGATGGAATGATTTTGTGTTATGTCGCTGGCTGCCAGTGATTGGTATGGTGTATTGATATCGAAAAGGAAGTATCTGCGACCAAGCAAGTGTCTCAACCAATAGAGGGCCTCCCCGGGTTCTAATCCTTCATCCAGATCAATCTTTGGCGCGATAGTAACCAGTCGTTCTTCGGGCAATGCGTGGATGTAATCTTCATAGAGCGAGCAGAAGCGATGTAGTTCATCAAGCTCGACGTTGTCATTCAGTATGGGACTGAACCATTCGATATTCTTGGCGGCATCCCGACTGATATCGTTTTCAGTGACAATGAACCAGGGTATGCCCTTTGAAAGCCAATATCGTCGTTCCAGCTCAAGCTTTTCGATTGTACGTTTGTCCTCTAGATCCTTTGTGTATTTTATTTGGAGTGCCAATTGGGGACGGTCAGTTTCAACTGTATCTACAAGGAAGTCTGATGTCATGACTTGGTTGACGCCTTTGAAGGCTGCGTGACGTATGCCGGCTTCCTCAGCGATGCGTACTGTTTCATCGGTGTTTAGGGGGAACTGCTCCCTGATGTCAGTTGTTGCCTTCGACCAATCGAGGGTCAGGAATACGGCGAGTTCGAGATCAGAAAGTAAGTGATGGATGCGTTGTGTTTTGAACCCGAAAACACGATGCGATCGACCCAGAGAGGACACATCGCGTACGGTCAAGAAGGGTTTGTAGTCCTGCAGACTACCTTGCCCTCGACCTTCCTTCAGGCGCGTTTCGATTTGTTTTGCCGTTAATCCACCGAAAGATGACATCGCATCATACTCCCCTGATCAGGCCGTAGTATGATACTTTATTGTCGAGTGTGATACTTTATTGTTCGGTATGATACTTTATTGTCCGATTACACCGCTGGCGTCCTTGAGGTCCGTCATTATTCCACCGTAACGGACTTGGCCAGGTTGCGTGGCTGGTCCACGTCCGTGCCCTTTTCAACGGCGGCATAGTAAGCCAGCAGTTGAACCGGAATGGCATAAAGGATCGGTGTAACCAGTTCGCCCGCGGACGGCATCTCAAGCCGGGCGAACATGCCTTCAGCTTCGCTTTCCGCATTGTCGGACAGCAGGATCACTTTGCCCTGTCGCGCCATGATTTCCTGCAGGTTCGACACTGTCTTGTCGATCAGCTCGTCGTTGGGCGCGATGCCGATCACCGGCACATTTTCGTCAATCAGCGCGATCGGGCCATGCTTCAGCTCGCCCGCGGCATAGCCTTCGGCGTGGATATAGCTGATTTCCTTCAGCTTCAGTGCACCTTCCATGGCGATAGGGAAATGGATGCCTCGGCCCACGAACAATACATCGCGGGCAGGGGCAATCGCGCGGGCGATTTCCTGTATCGCGTCGTCATGCGCCAACACACGGGCCATCAGCTTTGGTGCGGTTTCCAGTTCTTCAACGAAGGCGGCTTCCTGCGCGGCGTCGATCTGGCCTTTTGCGGCAGCAAGGTCAACCGCAAGCGCTGCCAGAACGCTGAGTTGGCAGGTGAAGGCTTTGGTGCTGGCCACGCCGATTTCGGCGCCAGCGTGGATCGGCAGAACCACATCCGCTTCCCGCGCCATGGTCGACCCCATCACATTGACGATGGTTGCCACGCGCTGGCCGGCCGCCTTGGCGTGCCTCAGCGCCGCCAGCGTGTCTGCCGTTTCGCCCGACTGGGATATGAAGATGGCCAGCCCGCCGTCCATATAAACCGGCTCGCGGTAGCGGAACTCGCTGGCGATATCCACTTCAACCGGCACGCGGGCGAGCTTTTCGATCCAGTAGCGCGCCACAAGGGCCGCATAATAACTGGTGCCGCAGGCCACGAGGGTCACTTTCGGGACAGTTGCCAGCTCAAAAGGCATCTCTGGCAGGCGCACCTTGCCAGCCACGGGGTCCAGATAGCGTCCGAGCGCCTGGGCGACCACGGTTGGCTGCTCGAAAATCTCTTTCTGCATGAAGTGGCGGTGGTTGCCCTTGTCCACCATGGTAGCAGCCACCTGGCTGATGGTGGTCAGGCGGTCAACCGGTGTGCCGTCAGCATCAAACACCTGCACGCTTGTGTGGGTCAGTTCCGCCCAGTCGCCTTCCTCGAGGTAAATCAGCTTGTTCGACAGGCTGGCGAGCGCCATGGCGTCAGAGCCCAGATAATTTTCGCCGTCGCCAAAACCAACCACCAGTGGGCTGCCTTCGCGGGCGCCGAACATCAGGTCGTCTTCGCCCTTTATCAGCACGCACAGGGCGAAAGCGCCAACAAGGCGGCTGAGGGTTTTCTGGAAAGCGGCGCGGGGGGGCATGCCTTCATCCAGGTAGGCCGTCAGCAGGCGGGCCACAACCTCGGTGTCAGTCTCACCTTCAAACGTCACGCCTTTGGTCAGCAGCTCTTCCTTGAGCGGCCTGAAGTTCTCAATAATGCCGTTGTGGACAATCGCCACACGGCCGGTCATGTGCGGGTGCGCATTGGCTTCGGTGGGTTCGCCGTGGGTGGCCCAGCGAGTGTGGCCTATGCCGTTGTTGCCTGAAAGCGGATGGGCGTCGATGACGGCCCGAAGCTCACTCAGCTTCCCGGGCGCGCGGCGGCGGTCGAGCGTGCCGCCCTCAACTGTGGCGATGCCCGCACTGTCATAGCCACGGTACTCAAGCCGGGCCAGACTTTCAAGAATGCGTGGGACAGCGGGGGTGGCCCCCAAAATTCCAACAATGCCACACATAGTCTCAGGATCCCTTCTTGTTCTTGCTTGCCGCTTTCTTAGCGGCCTGTTCTTCGCGGAACCTGGCGGCAAAGCCCGCCTTGCCCATCTGTTTGCCGCGCCCAACGGCAAGGGCATCGGCGTCTACGTCTTTGGTGATCACGCTGCCAGCGCCCACCATGGCGCCATCACCAATGCTTACTGGCGCAACCAGTGCGGTGTTGGAGCCAATGAACGCCCCCGCGCCAATGGTGGTCTGAAATTTCAGGAAGCCATCATAATTGCAGGTGATGGTGCCTGCGCCAATATTGGCGTCTGCGCCGATCGTCGCATCGCCGATATAGCTCAGGTGGCTCACCTTTACGCCCTTGTCCAGCGTGGCTTTCTTGACTTCCACAAAGTTGCCGATCTTGGCGCCTTCGCCGATGTCGGCAGCGGGGCGGAGGCGCGCGAACGGTCCAACGGTTGCGCCTTTGCGTACGGTCGCGCCTTCAAGGTGGCTGTATGCTTTGATGGTGACGCCGTCTTCAACCGTCACGCCGGGGCCAAAGAACACGCCGGGTTCAACGGTGACGTCCTGGCCGAGAACGGTATCAAAACTGAAGTAGGTGGTCTCCGGATCAATCAGGGTTACCCCGGCGGCCATGGCTTCCTCGCGTTTCGCATCCTGGAAGCAGACTTCGGCCAGCGCCAGGTCAGCCCGGCTGTTGACGCCCAGCACGTCTTCTTCGTCCGCCTCGACCACTGCGATGGTGCGGCCCGCCTTGCGCGCCACGGCCACAAGGTCTGTCAGATAATATTCGCCCGCAGCATTCTTGTTCGACAATTGGTCCAGCCAGCCAAACAGGGCGCTGCCGTCAATCAGCATCATGCCGCTATTGCAAAGCGTGATGGCACGTTCTTCCTCGCTGGCGTCCTTATATTCGACGATACGCTCCAGCGTGCCGCCGTCATCCAGCACCAAGCGGCCATATTGGCCAGCATCTGCGGGTGTGAACCCCAGCACCACAAGCCCTGTGTTGGCGTCGCGCGTGCGGGCTTCAATCATGGCAGTCATCACATCCAGCGGCACAAAGGGTACGTCGCCATAAAGCACCAGCACGTCACCAGAGTGGCCTTCCAGTGCATCGCGTGCGACCATCACCGCGTGGCCGGTGCCTTGTTGTTCCACTTGCGTAACGATCTCGCAGCCTTTCACAGCCGCTTCGACTTGCTCGCGCCCGGCGCCCACCACCAGAATTGTCCGGCTGGGCTCCAGGTCACCCACTGTTGCAAGCAAATGATGCAGCATGGGGCGCCCACCCACCGGATGCAGCACCTTGTGCAGATCCGACTTCATGCGGGTTCCTTTACCTGCGGCCAGAACAAGGACAGCTAGGTCTTTATGTGGCATAGAAAAACATCCCCCTGATGCCCGTTTGCGTGAAGCATAACGGCAGATACCTGATTTCTAAACAGAATTCAGGCCTTTTTTTGAAACTTGTATGTTCAACTGTGGCGGGTCTTAGTCCAGCATGTCCTGAGCGTCAATCAAGTGCCAGCTGGCACGGCTGTTTTTGGCTTCGGCGACCTTGTCTTTGTGGCACCAGAAGCGGTGCAGGATGGCGTGCTCGATCCGCAAGCGTGCCTTCAGTCCCAGGCCGGGTAGGATAGAGAACGGGTTGTGGCGGCTGTAGGCCCATAGTTCAATCCGGCTGGCGCCATCCTTGGCCTGGCCACGACCGTGGAATCCGTTGGTGTTGGCGATCACCAGCGTGCCTGCCTTGGCGGTCAGCCCTTCAGGTGCGGGCAAGCCCATGGCTTCCAGGTCCTCGGGACCTGCCCGAAAAGAGCCTTTTTCGGAATAACCGTCCGCGATGTGTGCAGCCACGCGGGACCGCTGGTATTCCCATTTGAATCGTTTCCACGTCAGCCGGTTTGACCCGCGCACATAGGTGAAAGGCCCGTCTTCGGTCTTTACATCCTCCAGGAACAGCCAGGCCTTCATGGTGGGGTGGAAGGTATCTGAATGCATGGTCTTCTGTGGGTCGGCCTTGCCGCTACGGAAGCCGTTCCTGATGCGCTGAATATAGAGGATCGGGCGGATCGCCGTGGCGCCGCCATACGCCAGCAGGTCCAGAAAGCGCTTGTTCCCGGAAACAGCGGCAAGGGCAGGGCGGCCATTGAGTGCGTCATCATCCAGCAAAATGCGCTGGGTGGCAGTGTTGCCCTGGGTCATTTGCCGTACTTCGCCGCTGTAGCCCTTGATTTCAGCCCGGAGTGCGTCAAGCGTGTCCATGTCCAGGAAATCCGGCACTACGCAGAAGCCGTCGCGCTGGAACGCGCGGCGCAGCTCGCGCGGCATCTTGTGAGCCAGCATCAGCCAGCGCAGGTGGGCAGCCACGCGCGCCAGCAACACCCGCAGCATATGAAGGCCAAGTGTATTCAGAATCCGCGATCCAATCACGGGGTTCGCCTTGAACGACTTGCCCTGGGTTGCAAGCGCAAGCACCCAGACAGGCCACATGTGTATTTTAAAGGCGCGCCGCATGTGTTTCCCCCAACTGCCTTTTGCCGGATTGCCCGCTATCTTTATCGCCTTGGGCCCGCCTAATCAATTGAAAGCATGCCCGCAAGTGCTGTCGCCCTTTGGTAACATTGGGATGGAATATTGTGGCCTGGCAGGAAAGGGGCTTGAAGGTAATAGTTGCCGAACGCACCCCGGCGATCTATTAACAGATAGAAGGCCTTATTGGCTTTTCGAGATGGTGTCCCGGAATAGGCAGGTTGCCGATGGCAGTCTGGACTGTGGGGCGAAACAGTGCCCGAGAGGGCTATTCCTTGCCGTTGGGGGGCATGAGTGGGAATAGTGCACGCTGATCTTCTGATTTTCCTGGGCATCACCATGGTGCCCCTGATGTTGCTTGCCAAAGTCAGGCGGCTCAAGGGCCTTGACCGTGGCCTGAAGATGATCCTGCTTGGTTCTTCCATCCTCAGTATTGCAGCGCTTGTCGATTACCTTGAGGAAACCACTCTCAAGCCGCTCATGGATGCCATGGCCGGCAAGGATACCTGGAACCTGATGGTTGCGGCTTTTGGCTATGTGCCGGGTATCTTCCTGATGGCGCTTGGCCTGTCGCGCTGGTTCAAGATCTCTTTGCTCTGGGAAGAAGAGGTGCGGCGCCGCAAGAAGGCGGAAGCCGATCTGCTGCAGCGTACACAGGAATTGCAGCGCGCTGTTGAAGATGCAGAGCGCGCCAATCGCGCCAAGACCGAATTTCTGGCCAAGATGAGCCACGAGCTCAGAACGCCGCTGAATGCCATCATCGGGTTTTCCGAAGTGATGAACCTCCAGATTTTTGGACGACTGGGGGAAGAGCGCTACCAGGAATACAGCCACTTGATTAACCGCAGCGGCAAGCTTCTCCTTGATATCATCAGCGATATTTTAGACCTCGCAAAAGTGGAAGCTGGCAAGCTTGAACTGGACGAGGAAGAATTCTGCCTCGGCGAACTGGTGGATGAATGCCTGCCGATTGTCGAGTTCAATGCCCGGGAAAAAGGCCTGCAGCTAATTCCAGAAGTAGCCAGAGAACTTCACATCTGGGCGGACCGACGGATCGTCAAGCAGATGATGCTGAACCTTTTGTCGAACGCTATCAAGTTCACACCCGCAGGCGGCACCATTACTGCCGGCTGCATTGTTCTGCCTGACAACAGCTACGCCATTATCGTGAATGATACCGGCGAAGGTATGAGCCAGGAAGAAATCTCCACAGCGCTGGAGCCTTTCGGTCAGATTGAAAGCGTGTTGACGCGGTCCCACGAAGGTACGGGCCTTGGCTTGTCGCTTGTGCGTACCTTCATCCAATTGCATGGCGGGGATATTTTCATCGAAAGCCAGAAGGGCGTTGGCACCAATATCTGCCTGAAGTTCCCGAAAGACCGGATGGTTACCAAAGCCGCAGAATAACCGTCAGGGGTTTTCGCGATGCGCCTGGTTCTGGGGGCTGGCTGGACAGGCTACTATTCCTGGTTTATAAGTGATCTCCGGGGGTTGTGCTGGGGGCGCGCGATGTGGACCGGTAGCGTCTGCTACGGTCTGTTTGCGCTGTGGGGGCTTGATGGCAGGCAACGATTCAAATCCACCAAATAATCAACCCTTGTTTCAGGCAGAAGGGGCAGGGATTGCCGTGCCCGCTGGGGGGGCCGATCCCAACCAAGATGGCTTCTGGAAGCATATCGCCACATTGATGGCGGAAATTATCCGAGATCCATATCTGTTTCTTGCCGGAGCCGTCGCGTTGATAGCGTTTGTCAGCATCACCGCAATATCGGTGTCGTTGGGTGACAATATCGAAGGCAACCATGTCGTGATGCTCTTCGTTTCCATTCTGGCCTTTGTTCTGATGATTGTGATGATGCATATGCGCGCTAGCGGCACAATTGCAGTGATGCGCAGTAAAACCGATGAGCATAGCGTCAATAATTTCGTGGCAGCGGCTGAAGAAGACCAGCGCCAACGCCTACGGCGCGCAAATGCTGTTCAGCAGGCGCAGGCGCCTGGCGGGGGTCAAGCCGACGCAGGCCATGTGGATCCAGACCAGGCGGGGGAAGGCCAAGAGGGGGGCGCTGCATGAGCGAAGAAGCCAATAGCCCGGGCCAGCAAAAGGACAACGCGCAGAAAGCACCGCTGATTGTTTCTGTGGCCAGCGGCAAGGGGGGCGTTGGGAAAACCCGGATATCGTTGGGGCTGGCTTGTGATTTCGCGAGAAGCTTCAAAACATTGATTGTTGACCTTGATTTTTTCAATCGGGGCATGACCGGTTTGTTGCCGAAAGGGCGACATGTCCGTTGGATTGATGGCCCTGCATTCATGGCCGAAGAAGGGGTACCCGAACAGTGGCAACTGGTTCAGGCACAGGAGGATGCCACCGAAGCAGAGAATATCTACTTCCTGCGATATCCCGATCTCACTGAAACGCAAACGATGGCTTTTGTGTCAAACTCCATTGCAACGTTGGAGGAAAGCCTCAGCAACATGTTTGGTACGTTGGCCAAGGAATTCGGCATTGAAGTGATTGTGCTTGATTGCCATGGCGGGCCTGACAATACGTCCTTTGCAGCCAACGGGCTCGCAGACTTCTCCATTCTGGTAACGGATACAGACAAGGCCTCGCTCCATGGCACTTTCAATTTTGTCCGGCAGTTGGAATATGTTGAAGGAAAGCCGCCGCAGCGCACGCACATTGTGTTCAACAGAATTCCTGAAGACAGTAACTTCAGGGTGCTGGAGACCATGCACGATAGATATTTCAGGCCGCGACTGGGTAACCAGTCTAAGCTGCTGGCAGCGTTTCCTGCTGACCGCCAGGTCGCGCGGGCATCCGATAAAGCCTCCCTGTTTCCGTTGCTTATCCCGAATTCCCTCTGGGCGCGGAAGATACGCACCCTGATCTTTGACCTGTTGGCGGGAACAGAGTTTGAGGATTACGCAGAGCGGTTAAACCTGCGCAACATTCCTATTGTGTCAGAGTTTCGCCGCCAGGCCATGTATAATGTGCCTTGGTTCCTTCAGCCGGAGCGGGTGCTGAAGCTGGCATCCATGTTTGCTGTTCTGATGATGTTCATGATACTTGGCATTCAGTTCGCTCAGCAAATCTGGCCAGATCAATCTCGTGAAACCCTGGCGATACTGGATGAGACACTAGTGTTCAGCACTATTTGGGGGGTGCCGCTTGGGCTGACCTCATGGCTGATTTCATCTTTGTGGATATCCGGTACGATCAACACCAAAGCAAAAATCACCAGTGCGTCGCGTCGAGGCAAATATCTTGTTGTTACCTACAACATGATAAAGATATTCATGATCTGGATTGTGCCTGCCATCGGGCTTGGTGTTTTCATACTGTTTCTTGACGAACTCTCGCAAAATGGGATGGATGAGTTCGCGTTTCTTTATGGTGTTACCTTTAGCGGTGTTCTGGCGCTTTCCTATGTCGGGTATCTTCTAAAAGGGCTCTATGAAATTTTAAGAACCCACCTCGAACGTTTCCCTGCCAGAGAGCGTGTGCTCACTTTAGTGGCTGTCTCAATCTATATGCTCTATGCAGTGATTGGCATCGGTATCATTACATCCATCGACTAGCGCGCCCCCAATAGGGTGCGTCTCTCGGATGCAATCAGCGTGGTCAAAAACGTGCAGACCCGGTCCATGTGCGCCTCGGGCCGGAGGTCGTCGTGCACCACCAGCCAGAGGTCCCGCAGCACCGAAATCTCGCTTGGCAGCACCGGCGTCAGGCCCTTGATGCGGTCAGCCAGATAGCAGGGCAGCAGCGCGATGCCAAGGCCCGCTTCGGCGGCGTTGGCCTGCCCGGTCACGCTTGTGGTACGGAAAATCACATTCGGGTCACTGATGGCCTTGTCCAGCATCTGCAGTTCAGGCAGGGGCAGCAGGTCATCCACATACCAGATGAAATGGTGGTGCTTCAGGTCCGGCAGGCTGACGATGGGCGGATGCTGCTGCAAATAACTGGGCGCTGCATAGAGGCGCAGGCGGTAAACCCCCGCCTTTTCGCTGACGATCCGGCCGTGGCTGGGGCGCGCCAGCGTGATGGCGGCATCGGCTTCGCGGCGGGATAGGTTCAGGGACCGGGTTTCGGCCACCAACTCGAGCGTGATGCCGGGATTACGTTGGCGGAAACCCATGCAGTGGCGCACCAGAAACTGGCTGCCGAAGGCTTCTGGGGTCGACAGCCGCACGGTGCCCTGCGGCCCACTGGCCACGGGGGCGACCTCATCCATCAGCGCAAGCGAGCTGGCCTCCATCTTTTCTGCATAAGCCATCAGGCGGCGGCCATCTGAATTCAGTTTGTAAGCGCGGTTCTCCCGGTCGAACAGCTCGACGCCCAGCTCTTTCTCAAGCGCGGCAATGCGCCTTGAGACCGTCGTGTGGTCCACGCCCAGCCTGAGCGCGGCAGCGGCCAGCTTGCCGCGGCGCGCCAGCTCCAGGAAGTAACGCATGTCGTTCCAGTCGAACATTTTGAAGCACCTTTATGTCTTGTGCATATTTGCACAAACTATAATGCAAAACTTCTCAGTGACGTGCAATATTGCATATTGTAGGGTGCGAGCGATTTTGGGGCGGAGTCGCGGCCCACGACCTATGAATGTCCGATTTCCCGGACGGCGGCCGCGTGTATCATTTTTGGAGACTTACGCATGTATGAGCGTCATCATTTTATTGGCGGCAAGGACGTAGAAGGCACGTCCGGCCGGTTTGGTCCAATTTTCAATCCTTCGACGGGTGAGCAGGCGGGCAAGGTTTCGCTGGCTGCCAAATCCCAGGTTGAGGATGCCATCGCCGCGGCGGACGCCGCCTTCCCGGCGTGGGCTGCCACGTCTGTTGTGAAGCGTGCCCGCGTGCTGCAGAACCTGGTGCACATCCTGTACCGCGAAAAAGATGCGCTGGCTGAAGCGCTTTCGTCTGAGCACGGCAAGGTTTTCTCTGACGCGCAGGGCGATGTGCAGCGTGGTCTTGAGGTTGCCGAGTTTGCGCAAGGTATCCCGCACCTGATCAAGGGCGAGTTCTCCGACAACGTCTCGACCGGCATTGACATGTACTCCATGCGCAAGCCTTTGGGCGTTGTTGCGGGCATCACGCCGTTCAACTTCCCGGCCATGATCCCACTGTGGATGAGCTGTGTGGCCATCGCGTGCGGCAACACCTATGTGCTGAAGCCATCTGAAAAAGACCCGACTGTGCCGCTGATGCTTGCGAAATGTTGGGCCGAAGCCGGCCTGCCGGACGGTGTGTTCAACGTGGTGAACGGCGACAAGGAAGCCGTGGACACCGTGTGCACCGACCCACGCGTGAAGGCCGTGTCCTTCGTGGGCTCTACGCCGATCGCACAGTATGTTTACGCAACCGCCACGGCGCACGGCAAACGCTGCCAGGCCATGGGTGGTGCGAAAAACCACATGCTGATCATGCCTGATGCTGATCTGGACCAAGTGGCTGATGCGCTGATCGGCGCGGCTTATGGTTCTGCGGGCGAGCGCTGCATGGCGATTTCCGTTGCGGTTCCTGTTGGCAAGCCAACGGCTGACAAGCTCGTTGAAATGCTGAAGCCACGCGTTGAAGCGCTGAAGATCGGCCACTCCATGGATATGGAAGCTGAAATGGGCCCGCTGGTGACAGCGGACCATCTGGCGAAAGTGCGGGGTTACCTGGACCTGGCAGAGCAGGAAGGCGCGACTGCTGTGGTCGACGGCCGGAACTTCGAATACAAGATGCAGGGCTTCGAGAACGGCTATTATCTTGGTGGTTCCCTGTTCGACAACGTCAAGCCTGAAATGCGCACCTACAAGGAAGAGATCTTCGGCCCAACACTGCAGATCATGCGCACGGAAAGCTTCGACGAGGCCGCAAACCTGCCGTCCATCCACGAATATGGTAACGGGACAAGCATCTACACCCGTGACGGCGATACGGCGCGCGAGTATGTGAATCGCGTTGAAGTGGGCATGGTTGGCGTGAACGTGCCGATCCCTGTGCCGCTGGCGTTCCACACGTTCGGCGGCTGGAAAAACTCCGCCTTCGGTGACATCAACCAGCACGGCATGGAAGGTGTTCGCTTCTACACCAAGACAAAGACAGTGACCTCCCGTTGGCCAACGGGCATTCGGTCTGGCGCGGAATTTGTAATTCCCACGCTGAACAGCTAAATTACAGGGGCCCGGAAGCAGAGCGTTTTCCGGGCCCGTCTGTTTTGGGGGTGGACGTTAAAAGTTCTAAGTAAATCAATACCTTCGAAGCAACGAGGGAGCGGGGCCAAGCCCCACCAATCACGAGAACGCGGGGAGATGATTCTCATGAAAATAAAATCACTGTTATTGGGCGCTGTGGCGCTTACGGCTCTTGCAGCCTGTCAGCCAGGGGGAGGAAACACGAATTCCGAGCCCATGGCAAAAGAAGTCGACACCAGTGTGGACCTGAAGGTCGACATTCCATTTGAAAAATTTGAACTCGATAACGGCTTGCGCGTTATCGTGCATGAAGACCGCAAGGCGCCGATTGTGGCTGTCAGCGTGTGGTATCATGTGGGCTCAAAGGACGAGCCTGAAGGCAAGACCGGTTTTGCCCACCTGTTTGAGCACCTGATGTTCAACGGGTCAGAAAACTATAACGACGAATTCTTCAAGCCGTTCAAGGCCGTTGGCGCAACCGCGATGAACGGCACCACCTGGTTTGACCGCACCAACTATTTCCAGAATGTGCCAACGCCGGCGCTTGATATGGCGCTGTGGATGGAATCCGACCGCATGGGCCATCTCTTGGGTGCTGTGGACCAGAAGAAGCTGGAGAACCAGATCGGCGTTGTGCAGAACGAAAAGCGCCAGGGCGACAACGCGCCTTATGGCCTCGTGGAATACCGCCAGCTTGAAGGCTTGTTCCCGGTTGGCCACCCATACCGCCATTCAACCATCGGGTCGATGGAAGACCTGTCAAACGCGTCGCTTGATGACGTGAAGGGCTGGTTCAAGGAATATTACGGCGCGGCCAACACTGTTATTGTCCTCGCGGGCGATATTGATGTCGAAACCGCCAAAGAGAAGATGAACAAATATTTCGGCGACATTGAAGCCGGCCCACCGCTGAAGCAGCACAAGGCATGGGTACCAACGCGCGAAAACAACACCATCGAAGAAATGGTTGACCAGAAGGCCCCACAGGTTCGCGTATACCGCAACTGGGCTGTGGCGCCGCGGACGGACCTGGACTTTGCCGAACTGGTGCTGGCAGCAGATGTGCTTGGCGGCGGCAAGAATTCCCGCCTCTATCAGGCGCTGATCTACCAGAATCAACTGGCGGTGAACGTGGATGTTAGCGCGCAGCCGTTTGAGCTTGCGTCCATGTTCGAAATCCAGGTGACCTTGAAGCCGGGCGTTGATGAGGCCGAAGTGCAGCGCCTGATCGACGCTGAAATGGATAAGTTTCTCGAGGAAGGGCCAACGGCGGAAGAGCTGAAGCGTGCGAAAACCAGCATTCTGGCCGGTCGTATCCGCGGACTTGAGCAGATCGGCGGTTTTGGCGGCAAGGCAACCGCTCTCGCGCGGTCTGAGCTGTATGCAGGCGACCCGGGCTTCTATGCTAAAATGCTTGATCACCTGAACAACGCAACCATGGAAGACGTTAAAGATTCTAGCCGGTGGTGGCTTGGTCAGGGCTATTACCAGCTGACGGTCCGTCCGTATCCGAAATACAAAACGGCTGAGAGCCAGGTTGACCGCTCAAAAGGCCTGCCGGAAGTTGGTGCGATGCCTGACCTGAAGTTCCCTGAAATTCAGGAAGCAACGCTGTCAAACGGCATGAAGGTTGTTGTTGCAAACCGCCCAACGGTGCCAATTGTCAACATGGCCATGCAGTTTGACGCAGGCTATGCGGCCGATGCAGGTCGCCCGCTTGGCACGGCAAGTTTCGCGCTGGCGATGCTGGACGAAGGCACGAAGACGCGCAATTCGCTTGAAGTGGCTGCTGAGCTTGAAAGCCTTGGCGCGACCCTTTCAACGGGTTCCAACCTGGATATGACGAATGTCAGCATGTCTATGCTCAAGGCGAACATTGAGCCATCGCTTGCGCTCGCTTCCGATCTGGTCCGCAACCCGGCCTTCCCGCAGGAAGAGATTGACCGTCTGAAGCCGCGCTGGATCCAGAGCATTGCCCAGGAAAAGGCACAGCCTGTGCAGCTGGCACTTCGTACGCTGCCGCCGCTTCTTTACGGCACTGGCCACAGCTATAGCGTTCCATACACCGGCTCTGGTACCGAAGCCGCCATTGAAGGCATGACACGGGACGATCTGGTGCAGTTCCACACGGACTGGATCAGGCCTGACAACGCGACAATCTTCATGGTGGGCGACATCACTCTTGAGGAAGCAACAGGCGCACTTGAAAAGGCATTCGGCACTTGGGAAGCTCCAGCGACCCCGGTTCCAGCCAAAAACGTTGCGCCAGTTGATCTGCCGACCGAAGGCCGCGTGATCATCATGGACAAGCCGGGTTCGCCACAGTCGCTCATTCTGGCGGGGCATCTTTTCCCAAGCACGGGCGATGAAGCCTACATGACCCAGGAAATGGCAAGTGACATCCTGGGCGGTGATTTCACCAGCCGTGTAAACATGAACCTGCGTGAGGACAAGGGCTGGGCCTATGGTGCCTATACCTTCACCACCGATGCCCGCGGGCAGCGCATGTGGCTTGTGTATGCGCCGGTTCAAACGGACAAGACGAAAGAGTCCCTGCAGGAGCTTGAAAAAGAGTTCGCAGCCTATCTGGGCGACAAGCCGGCAACGGCTGCAGAACTGGAAGTGTTTGTGGCAGACGCTGTGAACAGCCTGCCAGGTCAGTATGAAACCTCTGGTTCCGTGCTTGGCAGCCTGCTGTCGAACGATCGCTTCGGCCGCTCGAACGACTATGTCCCAAGCCTGACAGAGAAGTATCGGGCGCTGGACATCGATGCCATCAAGGCACAGGCGCAGGCCAACATTCACCCGGAGAAGCTGACCTGGCTGATCGTGGGTGACCGGGCTGAGATCGAAGCCGGCATCCGCGACCTGGGCCTTGGCAATGTCGAGGTGTGGGACGCAGACGGCAACAAGCTGGACTAAAGTCTGACGGAGTTTTCCGGGTGGCGCCACGGCGCTGCCCGGTGCCTTCACCCCGCTCCTTGGGCAAATTGGGGCATAGGGGCAGGCAATTCGAGTATCCCGATAGTCTCGGGCTGGCGTATGGGGCACCGGGCGTGCCTCCAATGAGATAAACCCAAGGGGGTAGTCTTGGACTTTTCACTTAATGAAGATCAACGCGCCATTCAGGATATGGCCCGTAATTTCACCGCTGACATGATCACGCCTGAAGCCCACAAGTGGGACGAAGACAAGGTGTGGCCGGCGGATGTCGCGAAGGCCGCTGGCGAGCTTGGCTTCGGCAGTATTTATGTATCCGAAGAAGGCGGGGGCTGTGGCCTCAGCCGGGTGGAAAGCGTGCTGATTTTCGAACAGCTCTCCATGGGCTGTCCGTCGACCGCCGCGATGATCTCCATCCACAATATGGCGACCTGGATGATCGACTGCTTCGGCAACGACGAGCAGCGCGCGCGCTTTGTGGGCGAGCTGTCGACACTCGAGAAGATGGCAAGCTACTGCCTCACCGAACCGGGCGCAGGGTCTGATGCCGCAAGCCTTAAAACCAAGGCTGTCAGGGACGGCGACGACTATGTGCTCAATGGTTCCAAGGCCTTCATTTCGGGCGGCGGCACCAGCGATGTTTACGTTGTGATGGCGCGCACGTCGGACGACGGCGCGAAGGGTATCAGCTGCTTCATTGTTGAGAAAGACACACCGGGCCTGTCGTTCGGCGCGCAGGAAAAGAAACTGGGCTGGCACAGCCAACCAACCGCCGCCGTGATGTTTGATGACTGCCGTATCCCGGCCGCGAACCTTGTGGGCAGCGAGGGCCAGGGCTTCAAGATTGCCATGCAGGGCCTTGATGGCGGTCGGTTGAACATCGGCGCCTGCTCCATCGGCGGCGCCCAGCGCGCGCTGGATGAAGCCATCACCTACACCAAGGACCGCAAGCAGTTCGGCAAATCCATCGCCGATTTTCAGGCCACCCAATTCAAGCTGGCGGACATGGCGACGGAACTGGAGGCCGCGCGGCTTCTGCTGTACGCCGCCGCCCAGAAGGTAACCAACAAAACACCGGACGCGGCGTCTGCGGCGGCCATGGCCAAACGCCTCGCGACCGACACGGGCTTTGATGTGGTCAATGCCTCGCTGCAGCTGCATGGCGGCTACGGCTATCTGCAGGATTACCCGATCGAACGCATCCTCCGCGACCTGCGCGTGCACCAGATTCTCGAGGGCACCAATGAGATCATGCGGGTGGTCATCTCCCGCTCGCTGTTGAAGGACTAGATCATGACTGACGCTGAAGTACTATTTGAACATCGCGGCAACATTGGCCTGATCACGCTCAATCGCCCGAAGGCGCTCAATAGCCTGACGCACAATATGGCGGTTGAAATCACCCGCCAGCTGAAGGAATGGGCGATCATGCCGTCCGTGCAGGCGGTGGTGGTTGTGGGCGCGGGCGACAAGGCTTTCTGCGCCGGCGGCGACGTGGTGAAGGTGACCCAGTCCTACAAGGACGGCACCACTGAGTGGCGCGATTTCTTCCACGACGAGTACCTCATGAACATCGCCATCGATGAATTCCCCAAGCCCTACGTGGCGCTGGTGGACGGCATCACCATGGGCGGCGGCGTTGGGGTCTCGATCCCCGGTGATTTCTGGGTCGCGACGGAAAAGACCCTGTTCGCCATGCCGGAAACCGGCCTTGGCCTGTTCCCGGACGTGGGCGGCGGCTGGTTCCTGCCGCGCCTGCCGGGCGAGACGGGCATGTATCTGGCGCTCACCGGCGCGCGGATCAAGGCGCCGGACCTCTATGCGCTCGGCATCGCCAGCCATGTGGTGATGAGCGATGACGTGGACGCGATCGTGCACGCGCTCTCGAAAGAAGAGATCAAGTGCGAGGACTGCGTGCAGGTGGTGTTGGACAAGTTCCACAAGGACCCGGACCCCGCCCCGATGGCCGAAGTGTTCGACGATATCGACGGCGCTTTCGCTGGCGTTCGGGTTGACGAGATTTTGCACGAGCTGGAGCTCAATGAAAGCGACTGGGCGCAGAAGCAGTTCAAGATTCTGATGACCAAGTCACCCACCAGCCTGAAGCTGACCTTCGCGCAGCTCCGCCGCGGTGAGGTGCTGGAGACATTCCGCGACAATATGCGCATGGAATACCGTATGGTGAACCGGGTGATGGAAGGCAATGACTTTGCCGAAGGCGTCCGCGCCATCCTTCTCGATAAGGACAATAACCCGCAGTGGAACCCGAACACGCTCGACCGCGTGTCGGACGAAGAGATTGACCGTCATTTCTCAAGCCTTGGTGAGCTTGAGCTGAAAATTGCCGAGTAAGAGGGGACTATCATGACAACTGTTGCATTCATTGGCCTGGGGAACATGGGCCTGCCGATGGCGAAAAACCTGGTTTCCGGCGGCATGACCGTTCGCGGCTTTGACCTGTCGGCTGATGCCAAGGCGGGCCTTCAGGAAGCCGGTGGGCAGGCGTTCGACAGCGTCCATGACGCGGTCGAGGGCGCGGATGTGGTGATCACCATGCTGCCAAACGCCAAGATCGTTGAAGCCGTGTATGCGGACGTGACCAAGGCGGCCAAGGACGGCGCGCTGTTTATCGACAGTTCGACCATTGATGTGGCAACCGCCCGCAAGGTGGCAGACCGCGCCCATCACGCAGGGTTTGAAATGGTTGACGCGCCGGTCTCCGGCGGTGTTGGGGGCGCTGCCGCAGGCACACTTGCCTTTATGGTGGGCGGTTCAGCCGAGGCGTTTGAGCGTGCCAAGCCGGTCTTGGAGCCCATGGCGGGCAAGATCGTTCATTGCGGCCAAGCGGGCAACGGCCAGGCGGCCAAGGCCTGCAACAACATGCTGCTGGCCATCTCCATGATTGGTGTCTCCGAAGCCTTCAACCTGGGCCGCGCGCTGGGGCTGGATGACCAGACCTTCTTCGATGTGGCCTCGAACGCTTCCGGCCAGTGCTGGTCCCTGACAAGCTACTGCCCCGCACCAGGCCCTGTGCCGACAGCCCCTTCGAACAACGACTATAACCCTGGCTTTGCCACAGCGCTGATGCTCAAGGACCTGGGCATCGCCATGGACGCCGCGGGCGACACCGGCGCCAGCACGCCCCTTGGCGCGCTTTCTCGCGAAATCTATAAAGCGATGGACGAAGCCGGCCATGGCGGCAAGGATTTCTCCGCCGTGATCAAGCATCTTGCGGGTAAGCTGTAATCTATCGAGTGTTTTTCCTATGATATCATATGGTTACTGACATCATGATTGATAAGGTCGGAGAGTTTCACGTTAGGCGCTATATCACCTGCTTTGAGAAGGAGGTGGATGAGCTGAAATGCGAAATTGACTTGCTGAAGGATGACATGAAGGAACTTCGGGAGATATTCAATCAAGTAGACGATGAGTGCCTGTTTGATTGCTTTGAAGTTACCCCAATCTTTGCTGAGGCACTTTATGACAGAGGCTGGATTGGCGACAAATTAGACCTCACCAAATATCAGTGCTTTTTGGAATGCGAAAGACACGAAGCTCCATAAAAAAAGGCCCGGGCAAATTTGCTCGGGCCTTTTTCTTTGGCAGCTTAGGGTTCTTTATCAGCTTGCGGCCGCATAGGCCCAGCTGGGGGAGTTTTGGGACGCTCCGGTCGGCTGTGCAGGCGCCCGGCCCACGGCACCGTACCGGATCACAGCTTGTGTGCGGTTCGAGACACCCAAAACCTTGAAGATGGCATGCATGTGCGCCTTCACGGTGCCTTCGGCGATATCAAGCCGTGCGGCGATTTCCTTGTTCGGCAGGCCATCGGCGGCCATAGCGAGAATTTGTTTCTGACGGTAGGACAGGCGGCCCAAATCCACCGAGTCCGCAACCGTTGGGCGGCCTGCATGGCTTGCTTGTGGGCGGTCCATGCCGCCTTCAAGGGCTGCGCGCACATTCGGGGCTGCAGGGCGGCTCGCAACCGCGCCAAAGCCGTCCAGCGGCAGTTTGAGCGCCCGGCGGATGGCGGTGACCATCTCGGCCACGCTTGCGCCGCGTTCAACCGCCACAGCACCCGCGCAATCGGTCGTGCGCTGGCCGTCACGGTCCATGATCGTTACCACAGCGGCGTCAGGATAAAGGCGGCGCACCAGCTTCATGCAGTCGCGGCCTTCACCCCCCAGCGAACCGGGGTGGGCAATAATCAGGGCAATATCATCGTGATTGGCGGTTTTCGCCAGAAATTCATGTTCGCTGGCGGCTTCAACAATTTCCTGGAAATTGCTGGATACCAAAATCACTTCTTTAAGGGAAAGACGGAGCAGTTCCTCTCCATCAACTATCAGAGCTTTCATAACACATCCTCGCTTTTTTTCTTGTCCCACGCCCTTTGCGGTTCTTTAAGGACAAGTGAAATATAAGTGAACCTCATATCTCTCATGTTTTTTTGTACTTTTACTTTACGCAAAAAGTAATGGAACTTTGGCATGATGCGATGAATTGAGCGCGGGATGCGATGAGCCGAACCGCCATTTCTGCGGTTTAGGCAAGCTGGGACCGTATAATCTAGGATAGTGGGGATTTGCCCCTCTCGGTCCCTTGACGATCACCGGGCTTTGACCGTACCCATGAAGGATACCAAAGCCTCAAAATCGCACCAAAACGGAGCCTGTATGACCAGCCTGCTGAAGAATCTGCCGTCTTATGATGAAGCCAGGGCCGCCCTGGACCGCATCGACGCGCGCCAGCAAGACATGGTCGACACCGTTATCAAATGGTCGCGCGTTAACAGTGGCAGCGGCAATCCTGAAGGGCTGGACGCCATGGAAGCGCTGATCCTGGAAGCTTTCGCGCCGCTGGGTGCGGAGGTGGAGCTGATCGACCTCAAGGACGGTGAAGCGGTGAACGCCAAGGGCGAAGTGGTCACCGTGAAAAACGGTCGCACCATCCGCCTCTTCAAGCGCCCGCAGGCCAACCGCAAGGTGCTGATGACTGGCCACACGGATACGGTCTTCGCCAAGGACCACCCGTTCCAGGAACCTGTGTGGCTGGACGATAACACGCTCAACGGTCCCGGTGTGGCGGACATGAAGGGCGGCATTATCGTGATTTTGAACGCTCTGAAGGCGTTCGAGGAAACGCCGCTGGCGGAAAGCGTCGGTTGGGAAATCCTGCTGTCGCCGGACGAAGAGACCGGCTCGCTCGCGTCAGCCCCCATCCTCGCTGAACGTGCCAAAACCGCGGATATCGGCCTGACCTATGAGCCCGCGCTGGCGGACGGCACGCTGGCAGGTGCGCGTAAAGGCAGCGGCAACTTCACCATGGTGGTGCGCGGCAAGGCAGCGCACGCGGGCCGTGAATTTCACGTGGGGCGCAACGCCGTGGTGCATCTGTCGAAGATCATCGCGGACCTTTCCGCACTCACGGACGGTCGCCCGGAACTGACGGTAAACCCGGCCGTGATCAGCGGCGGAGTGGCGCCAAATGTGGTGCCGGACATGGCCTGGTGCCGCTTCAATGTGCGCCTGAAGGAACCCGAGGACGCCAAGTGGTTCGAGGCCGAAGTGAACACGATTGTCGCGCGCTACGCTGCTGAGGATGGCTATGACGTGTCGTTGCACGGCGGCATCAACCGCCCGCCCAAGGCGCTCTCTGACGCCAACTTGAAGCTGATGGATGCCATCAAGGCCTGCGGCGTGGATTTGGGTATCAAGATCGATTATGTGCCCACCGGCGGCTGCTGTGAGGGCAACAACCTGGCGGCTGCGGGCCTGCCGAATGTGGATACACTGGGTGTGCGCGGCGCGAACATCCACAGCGCGGACGAATTTGTTTGCGTGGACAGTTTCGCGGAAAGGGCTAAACTTTCCGCTCTGATTCTTCTGGCTTTTGCGAGCGGCCAGCTCGACGATGTGGTGAAAGCCAAGACTGCATGATGCGCACAGAAGGGGATTTTGCGCGTCACTGAGGTTTGGAAGACAAGGCCAAAAGGCCGCTTAGGCAACCGGGGCCCTGAAATGCTGCCCGGACACTAATTGAGGGATATGGCACATGTATGTGGTGCGACCAGCACGATTGAAAGATCTTGATGGCCTGCAGGCGCTCGCCAAAAAAACAGGCACGGGTCTGACGACCTTGCCTGTCGATAAAAAGGCGCTTGAGGCAAAAATCAGGGAATCCATGGAGGCCTTCTCAAACACGCCAGACATGAACAAGAAAGCCAGCTATCTCCTGGTGATGGAAGACCCGAAAGAGGGCAAGATTGTTGGCACAAGTGCCCTGATCGTGGGTGTGGGCCTCGACAAGCCTTTCTATAGTTACCGCATCCTGCATCAGACGCAGGTGAGCCACGAGCCGGAAATGCGCGTGGATACGGAACTGTTGCAGCTGTCGAACGATTTTGTTGGCGCCACCGAAGTGGCAACCCTGTTCCTGGATGAAGACTATCGCCGTGATAACCTCGGCAAGCTGATGTCCAAGGCGCGCTATCTTCTTATGGCAGCACACCCGGACCGTTTCTCCGACCAGGTGATTTCCGAGATCCGCGGCTGGGTGGATGAAGACGGCAACTCGCCCTTCTGGGAAGCTCTGGGCCGCCATTTCTTCGGCATGGATTTCAAGACCGCAGACCGCATCAACGGCATGGGCAACAGCCAGTTCATTTCTGACCTGATGCCCAAGTTCCCGATTTATACGGCACTGCTGCCGGAAGAAGCCAAGGCCGTGATTGGCAAACCGCACGACAGCGCGCGCCCGGCGATCAAACTTCTTAAGAAAGAAGGTTTCCGCTTCTCCCGTTCGGTCGACATCTTTGATGGCGGCCCCGCGCTTGAAGTGCACAAACGCGGCATCTGGACCTGCCGTAAAAGCGTGGCGGGTGAGCTCGGCGGCACGGTTGAAGGCGGCGGGCATGACCCGCTTCATATGGCCTGCAACCCGTCGCTTGACGATTTCCGCGTGGTGTTGACCAATGTGGTTCAAGGCACCAGCGGCATCTGGGTGCCGGAGGAAGCGGCAAGCGCGTTGAACCTGAAGGCGGGGGATCCGATCCTTTACGCACCCATCGGCCGCCGTGTACCGGCGCAGCTGGCAGAGTAAGGAGTTCAAACATGACACACTTTATCGACGGCGCCTGGACAGAGGGCGCTGGTGAAGAATTTCGTTCGGTAAACCCCGCTGACGGCGCGGTGATCTGGACAGGGCGCGCGGCAACGTCAGAGCAGGTTGACGCCGCTGTGGCCGCCGCCGCACGCATGGCAGATGGCTGGGCGATGACCCCGTTCGAGGACCGCGTTGCCATCGCCCGCCGCTATGCTGAAATTCTGGGCGAGCGCAAAGCCGAGATGGCAGAGCTGGTCGCCAAGGACGCCGGCAAGACGTTGTGGGACGCCACCGGCGAAGCCACGGCCATGGCCAACAAGATTGAGATCAGCCTGAAGGCTTACGACGAGCGCACGGGCTTCAAGGAAGCCCTGAACGGCGCGATCCGCTCCAAGCTCGCGCACCGGCCGCACGGTGTGATGGCCGTCTTTGGGCCCTATAATTTCCCCGGTCATCTGCCGAACGGTCATATCGTACCGGCGTTGATCGCGGGCAACACAATCGTGTTCAAACCCAGCGAGCTAACGCCTGCCGTGGCGGAACTGATGGTGAAATGCTGGGATGATGCCGGGCTGCCGAAGGGTGTCCTGAATCTGGTGCAGGGCGCGCGCGACACGGGCGCTGCGCTGATCGCCAACAAACAAATCGATGGCCTCCTGTTCACGGGCAGTGCCCGCACCGGGCAAATCATCGCCCGCGAACTGGTGGACCGCCCCAATGTGATTCAGGCGCTGGAGCTTGGCGGCAACAACCCGCTGATCGTCCATGAAGTGGAGGATCACGCCGCTGCCGCCGTGATGACGGTACAGAGCGCCTTTATCAGCTCGGGCCAGCGCTGCACCTGCGCGCGCCGCCTGATCGTGCCGGTGGGCGCTGAAGGCGACGCCTTTATCGATACGCTGACCCGCGCCATCGACGGCATCACCGTTGGCGCCTGGAACGACGACCCGCAGCCCTATATGGGCCCGGTGGTGAGCGGCCATGCCGCCGACAATGTTCTGAAGGCGCAGGAAGCCCTTGAAGCCGCTGGCGGCAAGGTCATCCGCCGTGTGGAACGCCTGGACCGCGGCGCCGCATACCTCGCGCCGGGCCTGATGGATGTGACAGATGTTGCTGACCGGCCAGACGAAGAAGTCTTCGGCCCTTTCCTGCAGCTCATTCGCGTGCCGGACTTCGAGGCCGCGATCCGTGAGGCCAACAACACCCGCTTCGGGCTGGCGTCCGGGTTGATTTCGGACAACCGGGCCAACTATGACGCCTTCTATCCGCGGGCCAAGGCTGGCATTGTGAACTGGAACCAGCAGCTGACGGGCGCCGCTTCCACGGCACCGTTCGGCGGCATCGGCCTGTCAGGCAACCATCGGCCAAGTGCCTATTATGCCGCGGACTATTGCTCCTACGGCGTGGCCACGATGGAGCAGGCTGAAGGCAAGGTAGCCGTAGGCGCGCTGCCTACCGGCCTCAATTTCAGTGAAGGAGAAGGCTGATGGCTTGGCGTGAAGTAAATTTTGACGGCATCGTTGGCCCAACCCACAATTATGCCGGCCTTTCCTACGGCAACGTGGCATCGGCGAAGCACAAGGGCATGGCGGCGAACCCGCGCGAAGGCGTGTTGCAGGGGCTTGAAAAAGCCAACCACCTGCGCAGTTTGGGCATGACACAGGGCGTTCTGCCGCCCCACGACCGCCCGCACCTGAAAACCCTTCGCGACCACGGTTTCACCGGCACGGACGCCGAGATGGTTGCCGCGGCCTGGAAAGCAAGCCCGGCGCTGATGGCCAATGTGTGCTCTTCGGCCACCATGTGGACAGCGAACGCGGCCACCATCAGCCCGGCGCCAGACACCGCCGACGGCAAGACCCACTTTACCCCCGCGAACCTTGCGGCCATGTACCACCGGTCGATCGAAGCACGGGTGACGGCGCGTATCCTCAAGGTGATGTTCCCGGAAGGCGAGCGGTTCGCGCACCATGAACCGCTGGTGGGCGGCACCCATATGGGCGATGAGGGCGCGGCCAACCACAGCCGTTTCTGCGCTGATTATGGCGAGGCGGGCGTGGCGCTTTATGTTTACGGTAGGGGCGCCTTCGAGAATGCCGCAGACCTGACATACCCGGGCCGCCAGACCGAAGAAGCCAGCCGGGCCATCGCCCGCATGCATGCGACAAAAGCCGATAAGACCTTGTTTGTGCGGCAGAATCCGGCAGCGATCAACGCCGGCGCCTTCCATAATGACGTGGTGGCGGTGTCGAACAAGAATGTGCATTTCTATCACGAACAGGCGTTCGAGGACCCGGATCAGCTGGACCGCGACATCCAGGCGGCGATGGGCGACGTGGAAATGCAGTTCGTGCGCGTACCCGCAAGCGCGGTGCCGATTGGCGACGCGGTGAAAAGCTACCTGTTCAACAGCCAGCTGATTTCTGCGCCATCCCGAGACGGTATGACACTCATCCTACCGACCGAAGTTGAAGAGACGCCATCCACAAAAGCGTATGTGGATCAGCTGGTTAGATCCGGCGGGCCGATCCGCCACGCGGACTATCTGGACGTGCGCCAGAGCATGCGCAACGGCGGCGGGCCGGCGTGCCTGCGCCTGCGTGTTGCCATGTCAGACGACGATATTTCGGCCATGGGATCAAACAGCATTCTGGACGATAAGCTGTTGGAAACACTGAAGGTTTGGGCGAACAAGCATTACCGGGACCGGGTTGCGCTTGAGGATCTGGCTGATCCGCAGCTGATGGAGGAAAGCTTCAAAGCAATGGATGAGCTGACGCAAATCCTGAAGCTCGGCAGCGTGTACGACTTCCAGCGCTGAGGGCGCCCGGGTAGGGCACAGAGCACCCAAAAGGGCACACGACGGGCACACAGGTAGTGCCCGTTTTTCATTCGGCGGAAAGGGGGGCTAATCTCTTGGTTCTGGCGAATGCAGCGGGCCGCCCTGGCTCAGCTGGCCGGCTTTCTCCGGTGGCGGCAGTCCGGCACCGATATCGAAGAAGTGGCGTTCGACGAGCCGGGTGCGGCGGAAGCAGCGGCGACCGAATTCCCGTTCGGTGTCTTCTTCACTAAGCACCACCCCGGTGCCGACAAAATGACGGACGTTGCCGAACGGGTCCAGAAGCGGTAGCTGAATGGTGCGATAGACAAACGGCACGTCGGCAAAGTTGATCATGCTGCGGGTAATCATGCCGGCGCAGGGCTGGTCCCTGAGCGCTTTATAATAAGCGCGCTCGTCTTCCACCAGTTCCTCGGGCGTCATATCGAAGATGTTCTTGCCGGTCATGTCGATGCCGATATGGCGGTCCAGCACCGTGCCGGCCTGCACCACGCGGAGGATTTCCGCGTCTTCCCATTCGCTGAGGAAGACTTCAGAAATGGAACCGTTGATCTGGGCTGACGAAAAGTCTGATCGCCTTGGACACACGCTGCCCTCAGGGCGGGGCAGGTTCAGCCAGAACTGAATCAGCTGCTGCGTTGCTTTCGAATGTTGAAGCTGTTCGAGCGCGTTCGTCATTCAGTTACTGGCCTTCTAAACCCTAAACTTCAGGCCAAATCCATTGGCGAAAAATCCTTGCCGGGATGGCGTCGCAGGCACATCCACAAGGCTACCCGCTTCACTGACGGTCTGGAATGCAATGGAACACGGCGGTTTGCCGTATTTTTTCTCGCAGCCGACCCCCCGATCTGTGCCCAAATAGTTAGCGAATGAGGGGCCTTTTGCAAGCCTTTTAAAGGAAAAGAACACACGTTTGGCTATTACTTTACGTCCTGATGGTACACTCGCTCCCCAGGTTCCTGACTCGAACAGGCAGTTTCCAAGTTTTGTGTTTCAGGGACACGATAGCGCGGTTCTTTTTTGCTCACATCATGCGCACCAAAGCGTGACTGGACCGGATCAAAAGCTTTGCTAGGTATTAGGTACCAAACAACCGGAGTATGAGATGTTGATCAAGCGGACGAAAAGCTGGCGCCTAAGCGAAAATGACGTAACCCCCGAGGCGGTGTATCTGGACAGGCGGCGCTTCATGACGGGCGCGGGCGCGCTTGTGGGTGCGGCGGCGCTGGTGGGCACCGGCGCGCTTCAGGCCGCGACAGACCGGTCGCTCAAGACCCTGCCGCACGCCAAAACCGCTTTCGACCCCGGCGAAACACCGACGCCCTATGACGCGGTGACCAACTATAATAATTTCTATGAATTCGGCACCGGCAAGGGCGACCCGTCCGAGAACGCCTGGCGGCTTCAGGTGGCGCCGTGGTCTGTGCGCGTTGACGGCATGGTGGACAAGCCCGGCACCTACGCGCTTGAGGACCTGATCGACTATAACGCGCTCGAGGAACGTATCTACCGCCTGAGGTGCGTCGAAGCCTGGTCGATGGTGATCCCATGGATCGGCGTGCCGCTCTCAAGCGTGCTCAAGAAATACGGGCCGCAGTCGGGCGCCAAATATGTCGCGTTCGAAACGCTGGCAGACAAAGACCAGATGCCGGGCGTGAAAAGCTTCTTCAACGTGCTGGATTGGCCCTACCGCGAAGGGCTGAGGATGGACGAAGCGATGAACGAGCTCGCCTTCCTGGCGGTCGGCCTTTACGGCAAGGAACTGCCGAACCAGAATGGCGCGCCCATCCGCCTTGTGGTGCCGTGGAAATACGGTTTCAAGTCCATCAAATCCATCGTGCGCATCCACTTCACCGACACGGAACCGAAAACCAGCTGGAACGTATCTGCGCCAAAAGAATATGGTTTCTATTCCAACGTGAACCCGACTGTGAACCACCCGCGCTGGAGCCAGGCGTCAGAGCGCCGCATTGGCGAGTTCGGCAAACGCAAGACGCTGATGTTCAACGGCTACGAGGAGCAGGTGGCGCATATGTATGACGGCATGGACCTGAAGAGATATTATTGATGCAGGCTTCTATGTGTCACCCCGGACCCGGCGCGTATGCGCCGGAGACGATCCGGGGTCCAGGAAACGCACAAAGCCTTCGCCAAAGGCGAAGACACTTTATTGTTTCTGGATGCCGTGTCGTAACCTGCCTGCGGCAGGGCACGGCATGACGTGCTTGATGAGAAAGACCAAGCCTATGCCTGATGGTGCGATACAGGAAATTTAATGCAGATAGTCAGCGTTCAAAACCTCAGGCGCTTTGGCAAACCCATCGTGTTTGCCGCCTGCCTTATCCCCTTCGCGTGGCTTGCCTTCAACTGGTGGCAGGCGTTCGCCGGCCAGCCGCATGACCTGGGGTTCAACCCCAATGAGACATCCAACCGCTTTTCGGGGGACTGGGCGCTCAGGTTCCTTCTGATATCCCTCGCGCTCACGCCGTTTTCGAGAATCCTCAAGTCCCCCAAGCCGATCCTGTTCCGGCGCATGCTGGGGCTGTTCGCTTATTTTTATGTCTGCACCCATATCCTCAGCTACCTGTGGCTGGACCTTCTGTGGGACTGGGCGGGCCTGTGGGCGGATATCGTCAAGCGGGTTTATATCACCGTGGGCATGACCGCCTTCGTGCTTCTCACCCCCATGGCGATCACCAGCACCAAGGGCATGATCAAACGCCTGGGCGCCAAGCGCTGGCAGCGGCTCCATAAGCTCGTCTACATCATCGCCCCGCTGGCGGTGATCCACTTCTTCATGATGCGCAAAGGCTTCCAGCTCGAACCGCTTGTCTACGGCGCGATCTATCTGGGCTTGATGGCGTTCCGGTTGAAGGGGCGGCGCAGAAGTTGAGCTGGATGGAGCCTAACCCGCTCCGGGCAAGGCTTCACATATGTCCAGTGCCCGAACCTCTGTCACTTTTTGCATGCCGTTGGGCCTGTCCCCTGCGCTGAAAGCAATATGGCAGCCATCTGCACTGACGTCGCCGAAAAGTGGGAACCCCTCCCAAATCTTTTTCCACTGCCCGTCTGTCCAAAAATACAGGCCTCCGGCTTTTTTACCAACGACTGTATGCCTGCTAGGCATCAGTCTTATGATGCCGCGTTTGGTGTACAGGGTTTGTGTGTTTCCACGTTCTCCGGGAATTTCGTCGAAGTTGATGGTTTCAAGGTTCGCGACTTCGTTCTGGACACGAAGCAAGGAAACATTCTTCAGTCCTTGGCCTTGCTTCCTGCCTTTGTAATCGACATAGGCGTAGGGGCAGGCCAGCATCTGAATAGCGTCTGCGAAGTGCAAATATTTCATGCAGCGTAGCGGGAAAGTTTGATCAGAGATTTTCACCGCTTCGGTTTGCTGGAACGGATAGTGATAGGTCCCGTCTTTCACCGATTCCAGCAAGCCTCGGCGGCGTCCCAGGTCCATGATTATGTTGGCGTTTTGCGGGAGGTCTCCACTGTCTGGTGTCCTTATCCACTTACACGTGAGAGAACTTTGACCAAGACGGGCAAAGCCGGGACTGCGGGCGGGTCCGGATTGGAAACCACCTGATGCCACTGAGCGTTCAGTGTATTTTACTTCGGTGGTCTTTAGTCGCCTGCCTAAACGCCCTTCTTTGATTGTCAGTTTTTTCGGCGCCGTGGGGTCGTATTTGGGTTTTGGGCCGTCTTTTTGGAGTGGTTTGGGGCTGTAGGATATATAGTCATCGGCGAAACAGAACCTGATGCCAATGTCTTCGTACATTGGCTCGAGTGATGTTCCATCCCATTTATGGAGCACGCGTGGCTCCCTTGGAATACTCTCAAGTAAAAGCAGGCTACCATCATTCGCCCAAAAGAGATTCACGATAGCGCGATCGGTCGAAATCAGGTTTGGGACCGCTTTCAATGTCAGTTTTTCAACAGTTTCCTCTGTTGGCTGGGTTAGCCTTTCGAAGGTTGATCGGGTACCGTCCAATATTTTTTTGTATCGTGCGGCCATTTCCGCCTCAGGGATAAGCCAAGCTAGTGCCTCTGCCGGGTCGGTCCCCAGTGGCAGACCTAATGCTTCAACTTCCTCTGGAGATAATTTCTTCCTCAGTGCCCCTTTAATGGCATTATTCATGGCGCGGATACCATGGGAGCATATCCACCACGGCGAAGCCTTGCTCGCCAATAAGTCTGGGCCGTTCAACACCCTCAGTCCGGCTTCGCCAGCATCTTTTGGGTTGTCTCGAACATACTTTGAGACAGACCTGGCAAACCCGGGAAGAAAACTTACGCCTTGCGCCGCGGTTGTATCAGCACAAAGCACTGCATCTAGGCGAGCGCGAATGAACCCCAGCCAATACCATTCAATGGCTTGGGTTTTATTGATCGGGAAAGTGCGTTCTGCCAGGTGAAAAAGGAAGGCCGGAGGAATTTCATCCTTTTTGTCAATAAGTTCCTGGCGAATATCATCGTCACCTAACGGGGATTCCTGCAGCCGCTTGAGCAAGTTTTGTGTATCGGTTTGCCGGGAGATTGAGAAAGCGCGATCAATGCTGACAAATTCTATAACAGGAGGTGGGACCTCAGCTCGACCAGTATTTGATGCCAGAAAAATGGCGAGAAACAAGCTTGTCAACGCACGTAAGATCATAGAGGCCCCCATCAGTAACTTCCTTCTTCATAGAGGGACATACTGTTGAAGGCAAGGGAGCGGCCGCCTACCCCCTTTTGGCGACCATGGCGTTGCCGCGCATGGTCATCACAACCTCGCCTTTCTGGTTCTTCACCTTGTAGGCTGATTTCACCAAACCCAGGTTCGGGCGGCTTTTGCTGTCGCGTTTGGCGGTATATTCGCTTTCGATTGAAAGCACATCGCCGGGGAATACGGGGCGTTTCCACTCAATGCCGTCAATGCCCGGGCTGCCCAGGCCGGCGAGGCCCTTGTCCTTCATGTGGTCCACCATCATGCGCATCATCATGGCGCAGGTGTGCCAGCCGGATGCGCACAGTGCGCCGAAGACAGACTGTTTGGCGACCTCTTCATCCAGGTGGAAAGGCTGGGGGTCATATTTGGACGCGAAGTCGATGACTTCCTCTTTTGTCACCTCATAACTGCCAAATGCATCCTTTTGACCTACGTCAATGTCCTCAAAGAAAATCCTGAACATATTTAGTCTCCCTTAATGCATCTGAAATGGTGCCGTGGTGCATTGCGTCAAGGCCCATTGAGTTGAATGGATGGCAGGCAAGAACGGATGGCAAGGAAGGGATGACCAGCTGCGTCAATCGGTCGCTTGGGCAGGCGGCAGTGGTTTACGCTTCGTTTACCGGCCCGTTTTTATGGTGCCGAACAGGTTTCAACCAGACATATCTATTGGGGGTTAGTTGATGAACGAGACATTCGAAGGCCTTGACGGCATCCGCGCCCGGGTCGTGCAAATTCTTGTGCTGTTCTTGTGGGCGCACGTGCCGGCGGCGCTTGTGCACGGCTGGTGGTCCGGCAGCGATGACATGTGGCTGATCACCGGCATCATTGCCGGGCTTTCCGCGCTGGCGACCGCGGCTGTGAAGCTGGCGTCGCCACCCCGGGTGGGGCGCATGGTGCTGGCGGTGGCCATGGTGCTGACCTCCGGCGCGCTGGTGGCGCTGTATGAAGGCCATGCCTGGCAAAAGGATGTGCATCTTTATTTCGCCACCGTGATTGCGCTTCTGTCGTCCACCTTCTGTTGGCGCACGCTGGCAACGGCCAGCGGGGCAACGGTGCTTTATGTGCTTGTGGGTACGCTTGTGGCGCCGGCCTATGTGCTGGGGGCCGAAAGCGGCATGCTGGAAGCCGGGTTTGAAGCCGTGGCCTTCCTGGTGCTGTCTGCCGGGCTTTTCTGGGTCACGAACCTGGTGCAGGGCCTGTTTGTGCAGGTGCAGGACCAGCATGCGCTCGCCGTGGCGGAAACCGAGAAGGCCCGCGAGGCCGAGGACCGCGCCAATGGTGCGGCTGACGAGGCCAAGGCCGCAGCCCTTGAAGCGCTGGCCGCGAAAGAAGAGGCTGACGCGCTGAGGGCCGAACAGGCCGACCAGGAAGCCCGGTTGGCGGAAGAAAAGCGCGCCATGCTGCAAGCGTTGGCGCAGGAATTTGAAGGCAGTGTGCAGGAGATCGTACGCGAGGTGGCTGACATGTCTGTCTCCATCAAGGAAACCGCTGCCCACATGCAGGCGCAGGCCCGCACCGGCATGGACAGCGCGGCGCGCATCGCCAGCGCCACCATGGATGCCTCGAACAATGTGGAATCCGTTTCCGGGGCTGCCACGGAACTGTCCTCTTCAACGTCCGAGATCGCCCAGCAGGTGGACCAAAGCACCCGGCTGACAGGCGAAGCGGTGGAGAAATCCGAAGCGGTCTCCAGCCAGATTGCGCTACTATCGGAACGGGCGCAGGAAATTGGCGGTGTGGTGCATCTGATCACCGAAATCGCGGAACAGACCAACCTCCTCGCGCTCAACGCCACCATCGAGGCCGCGCGCGCAGGCGAGGTGGGCAAGGGCTTTGCCGTTGTTGCGACCGAGGTGAAGAACCTGGCGGGACAGTCCGCGCAGGCGGCCGAAGGCATTCACGAACGCATCGGCGCTGTGCAGGAAGCCACCGAAGGCGCCGTGGCGGCCATGCGTTCGATCGCAGAGGTGATCAAGTCCATCAACCACGGATCAAGCGCCATTGCAGCGGCGGTCGAGGAACAGGACGCCGCCACCCATGATATCGCCAATTCGGTGAAGCAGGCGTCCGCGGGCACGC
Organism: Kordiimonas lacus; assembly: GCF_001550055.1. Lineage (GTDB taxonomy): Bacteria > Pseudomonadota > Alphaproteobacteria > Sphingomonadales > Kordiimonadaceae > Kordiimonas > Kordiimonas lacus. Next base: position 103,902 of record NZ_LRUA01000003.1, on the reverse strand, counting down.
GCACCGCGGCAGAGGACGCGCAGTCGGTCGAAGGCAGCGCGCGCTCAAGCGAAGAGGCGGCCGTGAGCGTGCTGGCGGCGATCGAGCAGCTTGAGGCGCTTGCAGGCACGCTGACAAACCAGACAGACAGCTTCCTGGCCCGCGTCCGCGCAGGCTAGCAAACCCGGAACAAGGGCATTGACGGCAGCGGGATAAGCCCTAGGGTTTATCCCGTTCCTTATTGTTGTGCGGGAGGTTTTGTGGCGCGGTCGCTGGTTGGTATCTTGATCCTGATGGCGTTTCTGTATGGCGCCGCCTTTCTGGTGCGCAGCCTGTCGCTGCCGTTGCCCGCGCCGATCCTGGGGCTCCTGCTGCTCACCGCCGTCCTGTTGGCGCGGCGCGGCGTACCCGAGGTGATCGCCGCAGGCTCGGACACGCTGATCCGGATTTTCCCGCTGTTGTTTATCCCGCCCATTGTGGCGCTTCTTGACGTCAAGGCGCTGGTGCTGTCGGCGCCCTTGGTTCTCTTGCTGGCTGTCAGTGCCAGCACGCTTGTCGGCCTGTTGGTCACGGCATTCCTGTACCGGGCGCTGGTGCGCGGGAAGGGGCAGGCATGACCACCCCGGGCGCCCTGTGGCCGGCTGTGACCGCCCTTCTGTTCGTGGCCGCCAACTGGCTTTATGGCCGGGCGGGTGAACGGGCCTATGCCCACCCGATCCTGTTGCCGTCTGTGGCGCTTATGGGCTGGTTCAGCCTTAATGAGGATGGCCTCATGGCCTATGTGGCGGACACCCAGTTTTTCCACATTTTCCTGGCGGCTGCGGTGGTCGGGCTGGCGGTGCCTCTCTACCGCAGCTGGGGCGCTGTGAAAGCCAACAAACGTGCGGTCCTGGCCGCGGTGGCCGGAGGGTCCATTGCAGGCGTCATGAGCGCGCTGGTGCCCGCTATGCTTTTGCAGGCTTCCCCGGAAATCATCGCCAGCCTTGGCACCAAATCCATCACCACGCCCATGGCCGTCACGGTGGCGGGCAGCATTGGCGGCGTGCCCTCCATCGCCGCGGCGGTGGTGGTGATCACCGGGCTTTTTGCAGCCCTCGTGGGGCCGGGGCTGTTGCGCGCACTGGGGGTGGATGATGACGTGGCCACCGGGCTCGCGCTCGGCACCGCCGGGCACGCCATTGGCACCGCTGAGGCCGTGCGCCTCTCACGCACCATGGGCGCGGCGGCGGCCTTCGCCATGACCGCAAATGGCCTCGCCACAGCGGTGCTGCTGCCGCTGGTGTGGGGCTGACCCCTACAATTGTCTGCACTTCTTAACCAGATTTTTGGCCCTATTCTTGAATATAGAGATTGGTAAGGGAGCACACTTGTTACGAGGATCGTACCATGCGCTTTTTGCTGTCCCTTGCCGCCTTTGGCCTTTTCGGCCTTACCACCCCCACATTTGCAGCGCCCGAGAGAATCGAGGCCACCTATGATTTAATCTGGAAGGGTTTTCACGTCTCAACGGCGGAAACCGTGACCGAACTGGATGAAGGCCGCTATTTCCTCGGCATCAATATCAAGACCCATGGCCTCCTTAAAATGGCCACCGGTGGGCACGGCACTTTTGAGATATCCGGGCAATTGTTGCCGGATGGCGGTGTGCAGCCTGAGAGTTTGGACGCGGACGGCTATTGGGACGGCGATGCCTTTTCACAAAAATTGCGCTACGGCGCCGACGGCCAGCTGGCCGCGTTTGAAGCCACCCGCCCAGAAGACTGGTTGAAGGAAAACGCGCGCGAGGCCGTGCCGGAAGACATGAAAACCGGGCCCGACCCGGCGTCACTTTTTGTGTCCCTGATGCAGAACCCGGTGAATTTCAGCGCGGAGGACATGGGCCAGCCGATCATGCTCAGAAGCTTCGACGGGGAAGCCGTGGTGGACTGGCAGCTGGGCTGTGCTTCGACGCCCGTGATGCTGAGCCAGTCCAAGCATTCGTCCATCACCGGGCAGGCTTTTGAATGCGCGCTCAGGACCACAACCGTGGCCGGCAAGCTTCTGAAGGAAGAAAAGCCGAAAAAAATGGTCACCCGTGGCCCGCGGGGCCGCCGCCAGACGGTGGACCTTGATGAGGTAACCCCCAAAGTGTGGCTGATGGCCATGGGCGAGGGCGACCGCCTGATGCCGGTGCGCGCCCAAGTGCCAAGTGAGAAGGGCCTTGTTGGCCTTTACCTCAGCAAGCTGACGATGGCGGGGGCGGAGCGCGGCACAGAAAGTCGCTAGAGGCGGGGCGCTAGAGAATGTTCCGCCCGGGCCGTGATATCGCCCCAATTCTGCTAAACCATCCATCTGTTGCAGAGTTCACGAATTTGCAGCACTGTTGGTTTCGGGAAGTGGGAAGTGGACCCAATGAAGACATATATTGGCATGATGACGGGGACGTTGCTGGCTGTGGCCGGTGGCGGGCAGGCCATGGCCGCCGAGCGGCTTGAAGTGACCTATGATTTCATCTGGAAGGGGCTTTTGGTGTCGACCGCCGAAGCCCGCGCCGACCTGGCACCTGAAAGCTACGACCTGGCGATTGATTTTCGCATGCGGGGGCTGGCTAAGCTGTTCGCCAACGGCCGCAGCGAGCTGAGATCGAACGGCAGCCTGGTGGACGGTGATATCCTGCCACGCGAATATATCTCTGCCGGCCGCTGGGACGGTGAGGATTATATGCGTACGCTCCGGTTCGCGCCGGACGGCATGCTCAAGGAAATCGAGCAGGACTGGCCGGAAAAATGGGAAAAGAAATACCCGCGCGAAGAGGTGCCAACTGAACTGCGCCGTGGCCCGGACCCGGCTTCGCTGGCGATTGCGTTGTTGCGCGCCCGCATCACAGAAGCCCAGGCTGCTGAGCCCTTCACCATCCAGGTGTTTGACGGCGCCATGGTGTTTGAGTGGCAGGTCAGTTGCGGGCCTGAGCTGGTAGAGATATCGGACAGCCGCCACTCGGACTTTGCAGGCGAGGCTCATGAATGCACCATCGGCGGCGAGCTGGTGGCGGGCAAGCGCATCCTGACTGAAAAAGAGAAGAAGAAGCTTGAAAAGGAGCGTGAGAAGCGCCGCCGCAAAGCTGAAAAGAACGGCGAGGATGACGACATGCCGCCCAAATTCTGGGTGATGCCCAAGGGCGATGGCGGCTATCTGGTGCCAGTGCGGGCAGAAGTGCAGACCGATATGGGCCGCGTGCATATGTATCTGAAAGAGCTGGCAATTACCGACCTCGAAGACGTGCCGGTGGTGGCTTCGCGCTGAAATTTTGCCCCTTTAATCTAATCTTAATCCCGTGAATTGACTTTTACAGTTGGTGTGTAAGACTGCGCGCCAATTAATGGTGGCGATCAATTATAAAATGGGAGGGACAGCCATGAGCGCGACGTCAAGGAAAGCCGGTTTGCTGGCACTGGGGCTGGGGGCAGCCCTGATTTCAACGGCGGCCACTTGGGCCGCGGATATCAAGGTTATTCATGCCGGCGAGCTGCTGACGGTGCCGGGCAAGGCGCCGGTCAAAAACCAGACAGTGGTGATTGAAGACAGCCGCATTCGGGAGGTGCGCGACGGCTTTGTGGCCGCATCCGAGTTTGGCGAAGACGCGACGCTGGTGGACCTCAAGGACAGCTTCGTAATGCCTGGCCTGATGGACATGCATGTGCATATCCAGGGCGAACTGGGCCCGAACCAATACCGTGACACCGTTCAGATGTCGGCGGAAGATTCTGCCATGCGCAGCGTGATGTATGCAAACCGTACGCTGATGGCCGGTTTCACCACTGTGCGTGATCTGGGGGCGAGCCCGCAGGAAGTTTTCGCGCTTCGTAAAGCCACGGCCAACGGCTGGGTGGATGGTCCGCGCATCGTTGCGGCCGGCAGCAGTGTTGCCGCCACTGGTGGCCATGGTGACGTGGACGGCATGCGCCATGATCTCTTGGAAAAATATACCTCGAAAACCATCTGCGACGGCGCGGACGATTGCCTGCGTGCGGTACGCCACGCGGTCAAGTATGGCGCTGATGTCATCAAGATTACAGCCACGGGCGGCGTGTTGTCGGATACCAATACCGGCACCGGCCAGCAGATGACTGATGAAGAACTGAAGACCATCATGGATACGGCCCATGCGCTTGGTCGCAAGGTGGCAGCCCACGCCCACGCGGCTGAAGGCATCAATGCCGCCCTGCGCGCCGGGGTGGATAGCATTGAGCACGGGTCTTATGCGAACGCGGAATCGATCCGCCTGTTCAAGAAGAACGGTGCCTATCTGGTGCCAACCCTGCTGGCGGGCCACACGGTGGTTCAGATGGCGAAGAATACCAACTTCATGTCTGAGGACATCAAGGCCAAAGCCATCCGCGTGGGCGGCGACATGATCGAGAATTTCCAGCGCTCCTACAAGGGTGGGGTCAAGATCGCCTTCGGTACCGACAGCGGTGTCTCCAAGCATGGCACCAACGCCTATGAAGCGGTGCTGATGCACGAGGCGGGCATGACGCCCATGGATATCCTCAAATCCGCCACGGTCCATGCCGCTGACCTGATTGATATGTCAGACAGCCTTGGCACCATTGAAGCCGGTAAGATCGCCGACATCATTGCAACAGACGGCAGCCCGCTTGATGATATCAAAGAACTGCTGGATGTGGACTTCGTGATGAAGGACGGCCGGATGGTGAAGCAATAGCGGTCAGAACAGGCGGGAAGGCCGAAGTTGGTGGCAGTAAAGATTCACGATAGCAGGGCCCTGATGGGCGGACTGGCGATGATGATCATCGGCGCCATTCTGTCCATGATGATGGCTTTCTATCTGTTGCCGGACGTGTTCGGCGAAGAGGCCCTGGTCTCCCGCTGGTGGTGGGAAATCGTCCTGAACCTGCAGATCCTGTGCCTGGCCTTCATGTGGTTCTGCCACCACAACCGCATTATCTTCTCTCGTGGATGGTGGCGCATGCGCGCCATCGTCCATTTTATTACCGGGGTTGTCTCGGTTTCCTATCCTGTCGGCATCATGTTGATCAGCGCCTATATGGACTGGTTCCGCGAAGCCCCGAGCGAACGCCAGGTGTATCTGTTGATGCTGGGTGGCGTGGCGCTGTGGGCGGTGGGCAACTTTGTTGTGCCGATCATTGTCTGGCTGATGGCGCGGCCTTCTGCGAGAAGTGACGATGCCTCTCCGCTGAAGTTTCGACCTCACATATGGCTGATGGCTTTCTGGTCGACGCTTTCGGCGCTGGTGATCGGGATAATCGTCTGGTGGCAGCAAGGCGGCGCAGTCAGCATTCTTGTGCCGATCCTCCTGTATCTGCAGGGGGCGCTTCCGTATTTCCGCAAGGCGCAGCATGCATCCCCGCGCGACAGCGACATATAAATATCTGCCAATAAAGAATTTTCTTAACTTTTAGCGCTAAAGTTGGACCATTGTGATTTCCAGCCAGGTAGGCATAGATGCGTTTTGTAGGCAACAGAGCCCTGTTGGGTGCCGCGGCGATGATCATCGTCGGCATTGTGCTGTCAATGCTCGCCAGCGACTATGTTAGTGGCCGCGGCGAGGCCGAAGGCCTGACCACGTCGCGCTGGTGGTGGGAAATCGTCCTGAATTCCCAGATCCTGTGCGCAGCCTTCATCTGGTTCACCCATATTGAAAAGGTAAAGGCGTCAACGGGCTGGCGTGCACTTTTCAGTGCGCTGCAGTTGTTGTCCGGCCTTGTGGCGGTGTTGGTGCCGGTCTGGATTGCCCTGGCGGGCATCCTGCTCGACTGGTTCAAGACCGGCCCAAGCATGCAGGAGCTTAACGCAACCTTCTATGTATGTCTGGCGGTTTGGGGTCTGAGCTGGCTCGCGATGTGGACCGTTGAATGCATTGGCAGGCGCCGTTTTGTGTTGCCGTCATTTCTGGCGATGGGTCGCTGGTACTATATCCTGATAGGCATCAGCCCCATGGTGCTTGCAGTGCTGCTGACCATTGTGGAAACCATGCGTGGCGGCAACCAGCACTATGTGTATGCACCCTTTCTGTTTTACCTGCAGGGGGCGGTGCCCTATCTGATGGCATCCCAGCGCCCGCCTCGAAACTCAGCCGAAGAGCTATAATCTGGCCTATAGCCAGCAATTTAGGAAAATCGTAAGCTTTTTCGCCAACCATGACGTCTGCGGCCTGCAACGGGCCGTGGTGTAGGGGAGAGGAATGAAGCTATTCGGACATCAGGTATATGACCAACGCGCCCTGGCTGGGGCCCTGGCGCTTCTGTTGGTGGGCGCGAACCTGTCCATCATGATGGCCTTCTATTTTTTCCCCGGCGGCGAGGCCTTCGCACTGCTGCAGTCCCGCTGGTGGTGGGAGCTGACCTTCAGCATGGAAATCCTGTGCCTGGCGCTCATGTGGATGTGCCATCACGAACGGGTCTTTGAAGCCAGCGGCTGGAAGAAGGCGCGGGCTGCCAGCCGGTTGATAGTGGGGCTCGCGGGCGTGTCCGTTCCCAGTTGGGTTCTGGTAATCTGCGCCGCCAACGACTGGTTCCAGCATCCGCCCGCCTTGATGGACCTGGCCTATTATGCGGCTGTTGTGTTTGTGGTTTGGGTGGCGCTGGCGTATGTAATCCCTGTCACGGTGGCGCTGATTGCCCGCAAGCCGGGGTTTATTTACCTTGGTCTCAAGGGAAAGCGTCGTGGCGGTGCCATTCTGTTGTCCTCCCCGTTTTTGCTTCTGTTGTTGGTTGCCGCCATCGAGATACTGCGTGGCAGTCATTTGCACATAGTGGTATGGCCGTTCCTGACCTACCTGCACGGTGCGATGCCTTATCTGGTGAAGGCCTTTCGCCCCGCCCCGCCAAAAGCCGCCCCGTCCCTGATTGGGGGATAAATTATTTTTCCCCCTAAGTTTTTGAAAATACGCGACTAATCCGAAATTCCCTTTTTTCTAACCTAAGTTATTGAAAAAAAGTTGAGGGGGATGAGCTTTCGATTGTCTCAAGGCTTGTACTCAATTCAATCCAAACGGGGGATGTATGAAAAAAACCGTAACGACAGTATTGGCTGCAAGCCTGTTTTGTGGCGCAGCTTTCGGGGATAACGCACCGCTTCAGGGGCCAAAAATCACGGAATTTGATGCCGAAATCGGCAAGTGGGCGGCACGTGCCGGCCGCTCTGGCTGTGCTCACGTTCAGTATAAACTAAATGATGAGGGCGACGTCTATGGCGTGAAGCTGCTGGGCTCGAAGGGCCACAAAAGCTTCGCGCGCGAAGCCAAATACGGCGTGCGCGGCATGTCCGTGGAAGCGGGCTCAGCGCCTGCGGGCACCTATGACCTCGTGGTTGATTTTGTCATCACCCGCCGCAGCGCCTCCAATGCCGAACAGGCAACAGACGCGTTTGAGCGCAACCCAAAGGTTTGCCCATACACAGCCAAGACAGATCACGAACCAGTGGTGATTTCGGCGCAGCGCCAATATAGAGCGGTTCGCAAACAGTGCGACTCTACCGGCGTTGGCTCGAATATGAAGACTTGCTAGGCAAGCCATAAGCTCCGGTTTGTCTGGAACCGGTCACGACGGCGAATTACCAGGGCCGCAGCGATTTCCCGAGCTGCGGCCTTTTCTTTTTGCTGTGGGTGCGGCGGTGTTATAGGCTTTTCTCCAGGTGGGGGACGCGCATGAAAACACTGTATGAAACCGCAGACTATTCCGAAGCGCTGGTGATCAAATCGCTGTTGGAGCAGGCCGGGTTCCCGGCCTTCATCGACAATTTCAATACACTCACCGCCATGCCGCACCTGACGGCGGGCCTGGGCCTCCGGGTCATGGTGCCGGATGATGATTTCACTGAGGCGCAGCAACTGCTGGCCGATGTGCGCGCGGAAAACGCACCCGCCAAGGCCACAGAAGACAGCATTGATACCTGCCCGAAATGCGGGTCGGAGGATGTGGCGCGTTATACCACAATTTGGCTCTTGCCCTTCTTGTCGGCCATGAACCTTTTGTATCCGGTGCCGCCCGGCAATAGGCGGGTGTGCGGTGCGTGTGGGCACCGCTTCAAGTCAAAAGGCCCCGCAATTGCGAGGCCTTTGAAGATTGCGATCACGGTGTGGGTGATCGTTATCATGCTGATTTTCGCGGCAGGTAATGTCTGGACGCCCAACTTTGAACTGCCCTGGTGGACAGGCTAGTTCGCGAAGCGGAAGTGCAGTACGTCGCCGTCCTGGACGATATATTCCTTGCCCTCAAGGCGCATCTTGCCCGCGTCCTTCGCGCCCTGTTCGCCGCCACAGCCAACAAACTCGTCATAGGCCGTGGTTTCAGCGCGGATGAAGCCTTTTTCGAAATCCGTGTGGATCACGCCGGCAGCCGCTGGTGCCTTGGTGCCTTTGGTGATGGTCCAGGCGCGGCATTCCTTGGGGCCTACTGTGAAGTAGGTGATCAGCTCCAGCAGGTCATAGCCAGCGCGGATCACGCGGGCCAGGCCGGTCTGGCCCAGGCCGAGCGTCTCGAGGAACTCTGACTTGTCTTCTTCGCTGTCCAGTTGGGCGATCTCGGCCTCGACAGCGGCGGAAATCACAACGCAGCCTGCGTTGTTCTTGGCGGCCATTTCTTCAACCGCGCGGGAATATTCATTGCCTTCGGACGCGCTGTCTTCGTCCACGTTGCAGATATAAAGGATCGGCTTACTGGTCAGAAGCTGCAGTTCCTTGAAGGCGCGCTCTTCGTCCGGGCTGTTGCGCTCCACGAAGCGGGCAGGCTTGCCTTCCTTGAGGAGCGGGATCGTGCGTTCGATCATGGTCATGGCAAGCACGGCTTCCTTGTCGCCGCCGCGCACCCGGCGGCCCAGGCCGTGAATGCGGCCTTCAAGGCTTTCAAGGTCAGCCAGCATCAGCTCGGTCTCGATGGTTTCAGCGTCGGACACCGGGTCAACGCGGCCATCCACATGGGTGATGTCGTCGTCTTCAAAGCAGCGGAGCACGTGGCAGATGGCGTCTGTTTCGCGGATGTTGGCCAGGAACTGGTTGCCAAGGCCTTCGCCCTTGGAGGCGCCACGCACCAGGCCGGCGATATCCACGAACGACAGCTGCGTCGGGATGATTTCCTTGGAGCCTGCCAGTTCGGCGAGCTTGTACTGGCGGTCATCCGGCACAGGGACCTGGCCCACGTTCGGCTCGATCGTACAGAAGGGGTAGTTTTCCGCAGCCGCATTCGCGGTGTTGGTCAGCGCGTTGAAAAGCGTCGATTTACCAACGTTCGGCAGGCCTACAATGCCACACTTGAAACCCATATCAGTCTTCCTTCTTCAGCGCATTTTTCAACATTTGGAGCGCATCGGCCATGGGGCCATTGTTATTCTTCGGTTTGGCGGGGTCTGCCGCGAGTGACTTGGTCACCGGGCCACGCGCCGCCGTCTTGTCTTTTTCAGTCGCCGCTTTATCAGCACCCAGCTTGCCGGTCGAGGGCCGCGGTGGGTTGATGCGGCGCGATACTTCCGTCATGAAGCGCGGGTTGTCGCGGTCTGCCAGATAGCCGGCCTCGGCCGCGATCGCGTCCAGCACCTTCTCCAGCTCCGGCTGCTCGGCCTTGGCGAAATCGCCCAGCACATGGCCGTGTACGCGGGCCTTGTCGCCGGGGTGGCCAATACCGATGCGCACGCGGGTGAAATCAGCGCCGATATGGCTCGTGATGGACCGGATGCCGTTATGGCCGGCGGCACCGCCGCCCAGCTTCACCTTCACCTTGCCGAACGCGAGATCCAGTTCGTCATAAAAGACAACCACATCGGCGGGCGTGAGCTTGAAGAAGCGCATGGCTTCGCCAACGGCCTGGCCAGAAAGGTTCATGAAGGTTTGCGGCTTCACGACGATGACCTTCTCGGACCCGAGACGGCCTTCATGTGTCAGCGCCTGCCAGCGGCTCTTTTCAGGCAAAAAATTATGGCGGCGAACAATCTCGTCCACCGCCATAAATCCAACATTGTGCCGGTGGCCCTTGAATTTGTCGCCTGGGTTGCCAAGACCGACAAACAAAAGCATGGATCAATCCTTCCGGCAGGTGGGGCGCACCAGGTGCGCCCGCACACGTCTTAGTCTTCGCCGTTCTCTTCAGCGGCTTCCGTAGCTTCAGCCTCTTCGCCGTCTTCAGCAGCGTTAGTGGAGGACTTGAGGCCGGACGGAGCAACAATCGCACAGATCGTGAAGTCACGGTCGGTGATTGTTGGCTCACAGCCTTTAGGAAGCTTCACGTCGGAAATCTTCACCGCGTCGTTGATGTCCAGGTCAGCAACCGAAACTTCGATATGCTCTGGGATCGCGTTCGCAGGAACGTTTACTTCGATTTCGTGACGGGTGTAGTTGATCACGCCGCCGCGCTTCAGGCCAACGGACTCTTCTTCACCAACAACATGGATCGGAATTTCCATGGTCACGACAGCACCTTTGCCCAGACGCAGGAAGTCGATGTGCATTGGCATGTCGGTTACAGGGTGAAGTTGCAGGTCACGTGGCAGAACGGAAGTCTTCTTCTTGCCAACCTGTACGTTGAACGTGTGGGACATGAAGCCGCCACGGTTCAGCAGACGGATTACTTCGTTCTGCGGGATCTGAATTGCTTCAGGTTCTTTGTTGTCGCCGTAGATTACAGCAGGCACTTTGCCTGCACGACGCGATGCACGGGAGGCTCCCTTACCTACACGCTCACGCGGCTCGGCAACGATGGTGACTACGTCAGCCATGTCTTTTCTCCAAAACTCTAAACGGTGCGGGGACCATCCCCACATCCGACCGCCACTTCCTCCAGGGATGCAAGGGCGGAGTTGCTCATACGGGCGATCCCATATGAGTCGGGCGCGATGTACCGCGAATTGGGCCAAAATGCAAGCTGGAAACGGCCTTGAAGCCATTTCAGGTGGGCATAATTACCACTTTCAGCCCCAGAGCGCCATTGACAGATGTCACCTTACCGCTAGGTTAGCGGGCAGGGGGCGTCTGGGAGTGTGTTTTTTTGGTCCAGAATCCGGTCATACTGGGACTTGCCTTTTTCTTCATCGCAATCGCTGTCATCAGCCCGCAGGCTGAAGCCGATGGGGCCAATGCGCCGCAAGGGCAACCGGCACTGGTGCGGGTCTATACCCACGGCGAGGGCCAGTTCGGCATGCTGCGGTGGGATGGCACCATGGAAGGGGCGGGGGTTGACCTGCTGGCCTGTTCGCTGAAGCGATTGGGCGTGCCCTATACGCTGGGCGCGGTTTCCATGAGCCGGTCCATCCGGCTGGAAAAAGATGGGCTGCAGGATATCTGGTTCCCAACCTACGATACGGGCGATCCGGCGCTTGAGGGGCTTCTGGTTGGCCCCATTGGTTACATGAATATCTATTGGTTCACACTGAAGGACAGGGCCCTTGATGTGACCAGCGAGGCGTTCCGGAAAACGGCCCGGGTGACGGCATTTCCCGGCTCGCGGCCTGAGCGGCTGTTGCACGACGGCGGCTTCAACCATATTGAGGGCAGCGACGACGAAAACCGGCTGGCCCTGTGGCTTGCAGAAGGCCGGGTGGACGCGTTGCTGGCGGCGGATTTTTCACAGACGCTCAAGCCCGGCGCGCAGGCGCTTTTGGGGCTGATGGACCGCCGCCTTTTCATTCGCTACCCCATGGCATTCCAGCTGGCGCCGCAGTTTGCCGCGGCTTATCCAGGCTTTCAGCCGCAAATGCAAACCGCGCTTGACGTCTGCCGGCAATAGGCGGCCTGTTTCATTTTCTTAACGTTTTTTCCCCACTATGGCTCACATGAGATTGACGTAGATGCGGGTGATATTTTTGAAACGCTGTTTTCTAGTTCTGTTCTGGGTCTGGGTGATTAGTGCCGGGGGTGTTGCCGCGGCAGATCAGCCCAGCGGCCCCACGCGGGTGATTGTGGGCGGGTACCCGTTCGAGCCTTTTGTGGAGGAAAACGCCGGTGTATCGGTGGCCTTCACAGCCTTCCTCAATGACATGCAGAAGGACTATCTGTTCGCCTACCGGCAAATTCCGGCCAGACGGCGCTATGAGCAGATGAGCGAAGGCCGGATCGACATGATCTTTTTCGAGATGCCGGTGTGGGGCTGGCAGGACCGCATGGAGCAGGTTGAAGCCACCCCGGTGCTGCTGAGCGGCGCAGAGGTTATGGTGGCCCGCACTGGGGATGCGATGGCGGCGGGCGGAGAGGCCTATTTCGGCGATCTGTCCGCGCGCAAGCTGGCGCTGACGCTGGGGTATCATTATGGCTTTGCTGACTATAACGCCGATCCGGAGTATCTGAAGGCCAGGTTCGATGTGGTGTTTTCCGACAGCCAGCGTCATTCGCTCAGGCAACTGCTGGCGGGCGGCGCCGATATCGCCATCGTCAATAACGCGTTTCTCGCTCGCCAGATGCGCCTGTACCCAGAGCTTGAGCAGGATCTTCTGGTGTCTATGACGCCGGACCAACGGTATGACCTGCCGCTTCTGGTAAGGAGAGGTGGGCCCATCAGCGCCGCGGAGATGACAGACCTTCTGACGCGGCTCTCGAAGTCAGGCGCGCTGCAGACCTTCTTCACCGAAGAAGGCCTCGACCGCTTCCTTGAGTTCAAGCCCTGAGCCGCGTCAGGCAGCAGGCTTTGCGGCTGCGGCCAGTTTCTCCCTGAGGTCCTTCAGGCCTGGTTTGGCGTCCAGCTCTGTCTGCAGGGCCTTGATCTCAGCAGCCTTTCTTGCCTTGGCGCTGGAAGCGGCAAACTCGAGGAAGCTGCCGCTTGTCTTGATGGTGCGGTAATAGAGGTTGGGATACTCCAGCGCCAGGACCGCTTCGCAGGCGTCGACGAACATAGGGTTGTCGTCCGCCACATTTAAAAGCCGATAGAACCTGAGCTTGTTGAAGAAGCGCTTGTACTGGCGCGGGTTAGCGCGGATCACGTCGCGTATGTCCTTGAATGCAGAGACATATTCGTTTTCGTTGGCGTTCTTGCGTTCTTCGATCCGGTCTTTCAGCTCGGAAATCTTACGGGCGTCTTCCTGCGCCTGTTCGATATCCACGCCTTTCTTAGCCATGCGCTCCATAATGACCTCAGCTGAAGCGACAAAGGGGTCGTTGCCGAAGGAAGCGAAGCGGCTGCCAAGGTCATCAAGAAAGCCAATAATTTTGCTGCGGTCTTTTGGCTGGCTGTTGCCTTCGCGGGTCTGTGCTGCCTCAAGCGCTTTGATGTCTTCAAGGCTGCCGCGCCTTTGCCCTGCGGTCAGGGCGTCAAGGAAATCGTCGGTTGCGTCGTCGTCTGGTTCCGGCAGGGCGACAATGAACTGCACGATCTTCTCCAGGAAGCGACGTCCGAAGGGGCGCTGCTCGCGCAGGGTTTCGGTGCTGTTGATCTTCGCCACAAGGTCCTTATAGGCAACCTCAAGCGCACTCGCGACCATCTCCCGGTGCATGCCCAGGATAAACAGGCACTCATGCTTTTCCTGTCCGAAAAAGGTGTTGAGGGCTTCGACGACAGCCGCGCATTCATTTGGTGAACAGCGGTCCAGGTCGTCGACAAACAGCGCCAGATGCAGGTTTCGGTCCTTGAGCACCGCAAGGATGCGGCGGAAGTCTTCCTCCACTCGGGCCTCGTCGCCCATCAGCTTCAGATAGTCCGGCTGGTCCAGATACTGGTCAAGGTCCGGGCTGGGGATTTTCCGCCACAACAAAAGCGCCAGGCTGAAAACAGCGCCCATGGTGCCGCTCGCGAGCGGGAAAGCATTGATCTGGGCCTGTGTTTTCGCCGAAACCCCAAGGAGGTCCCACGACAGGGCGGGGATATTCAGATTATAGGCGTCGGCGACCACGAGCCCGAGCGTGACAATGAGCGCGAGTATGAGCGTGACACTGTTGGTGAAGAGGCTTTTGACCGCCGTGTTCAAAAGCCCCAGCCGGTCGATACGCCCCAGGTTCAGGCTCATCAGGAAATCGGGGCCCAGGCGGGCTGTCAGGCTTTGGATAATCTCGTTGACCATGGTGGCCTTCAGCCGCGTGCCGTGGCCGTGCCGCCAGGCGTTGACGAACACGGTGATGAACGCGCGCGGCGCTTCGGGGTCAGGCTTTTTCGAGATTTTCGGTCGTGGCGGCAGGGCCTTGAGGGTCCGCCAGCTTGTGCTTGCGGCTTCAACAAGCCAGGCACGATGCGGCTTGATCGCGTCCTCATCCGGCCGCTCGGGGTCCAGTTCGTTCCTGAGCATTTTCATCAGGGACGACTTGCCCTTGCCCCAGGCGCCGTCGATGGCGATGGTTAGCGGCAGGGCGGTAGCCTTGTCTTTGACAAACGAGGCAATGCCCATGGCATAGGGGTGATAGCCCAAAAGGTCTTCGTCCGTCGCATGATCCGCCAGGAAATGCGTGCGGGTGTCGGCTCTTTCAGAGCTATTAGGTTCAGACGGAGTTGGAGGGCCGAAAAATTTGTCGGAATTGCCGTTTTGGTCTTTGATTTTTAAAGGCCTAAAGCCGAAAGGAAACTGTTCATCTGCATTGAGGGTATCAATGTGGTCTTTTAATTTTTCAGCGCTGTTGTTAGTGATGCACAGTTCAAGTTCATATTGTCCCCGAAACTCAGACAAGGTGCGGGATGCGGTTCGGAGATGGGCACCCAATGGAAATTCATTGGCGCGGGAATAATCCATGCAGTCAATGATGCGGACAGGTGCCTTTCTTGTTGCAACAATATTTCGTAGCGCACTGTATAGGGCCGGACCATATGCCTCCGTGCTATTCGAAGCTCGTATCAATATAGTATTCGCTGATGGATGAGCGATATGGTCAGTTTTTTTGGCCGAAGGGCTGGTAACCGCAGCAGCTAGCTCTGGTTTCTCACGAACTATGCGATGTTCTCTGAATTCGGCAACAATGCCCTTGCTATCATATGGCAAAATGATCAGGTCGAATGCGCTGGGATCAAAATCTGGGATCTGCGAAAATTTTATCGCTAGTTGGGGTTCAGTGTTTTGTTGCTCAGTCTTGTCATGTTCAGGGTCCGGCGCGGTGCCGAAGGCGAAGCGTTCCTTGCCTGCACCTGACCCCATCGGACGTTGAGTGCCAGTTTGGCTTTGCAGGCGCTCGTCGGCGCGCTCCTGCGCTCGTCGGCGATCCATCTCTTCACGCTCGGCGAACGCTTTTTGCTCCGCGCTCTTCTTTGTAGCGCGCTGGGTTTGCGGGCGCTCCTTGCGCTCCGGGCGTGATTTGGTCTTGAGCTTATTCAGCTCGTCTTTCCTCAGGCCCCTGGTGTCATCCGGCGGTGCGCTTGACATGGCTTCCCCTCCACTGGTCACGCTTGCGCATAAGTGTAGCCTTAAAAGGCATGGTTGTGGAGTCGTCGCTTCAGGGCTGTTTGACATGCGTTTGACATTGGCGGGGGTAGGGTCTCGCCAAACGAAGAAAAGTTCCGTGTCAGGACAGCGAGAGAGATATGAACAACAACGGCCCGAAGGGGCAACTGACTTTCCAGAAGGAACCGGCTTTTGACCTTCTGGCCATCATTGCCACACTGGTAGTGGTCAAGCAGGCGCTAATCCCGGTGACCTTGCTTTATGCCGGGCCGATATCCACCTTTTCCGCCATGCTTGTGGGCACACTCCTGCTCAGGCGGCGGGGCATGGGCTGGCGTGATCTGGGCTTCCGCAGGCCTGACAGTTGGCTCGGAACCCTGGGGCTGACGGCCCTTGTATTTATCGGCATTGTGCTGACGAGCGGTCTGGGCGGTGCGCTGGTGGACCTGATGTTTGAAGATATCGGTACCAGTGGCCGGTTTGACCATATTCAGGGTGACCCCTGGGCCTATCTGGTGATCATGGTCCTGACCTGGACGCATGCCGCCATTTTTGAAGAGGCCCTGTTTCGCGCGTTTGTCATCAATCGCGCGCTCGCAAGCCTGGGCGGAGGGCGGGCAGCACAAGTGATCGCGCTGCTGTTCTCCGCCGTCTTTTTCGGCTATCGGCACTATTACTACAAGGGCATGAACGGTGCGCTGACCACCGGGCTCATTGGTCTGACGCTGGGGCTTCTGTATCTGTGGTTCGGGCGCAGGAACATCTGGCCGCTGGTGTTCGGCCACGGCATCATCAACACCATCGGCATGACCAGCCGCTTCCTTGGCCTAAAGGGCGACTGAACAGTTTGCCTCTCGATCTGCCACTAGACATGCCATCGGCACTTGCTAGATAGAAGGTAGCCAACTAGTTTGTTGGTAACAATTTCACGGGGGCTTGTATGCGTTTTCTTCTTATTGCGGTTTTGTTTGTCTTTGCTTTTGCAGTGCCTAGCGGGGCAGAGGCGTTGGATATCCAACTGAAATTCTCCAAGCGGCTGGAGAAGGATATGAAAAAGATCAACGAGAAGGAGCTTCAGCGAGAAGCTATGTTCCGCAAATACCGGATCGAGCTGGAGCCGGGCAAAAAGGCCAAGAATCTGATGATCGACAAATATCAGGACACCATCTGGGCCAACGAATATCTGCTGCCCGACCTCAATACCTATTCGGTCCCGAACCTGATGCGCACCATGGCCTGGGCCGCCTTCCACCAGATTGCAGAGCCGGGATTTAACGGCACTCTTGTGATTGAAGTGGACAGCTTCTTTATTCCTGAATTCCCCCTGGCGCGCTACCGCAGCCACGGCCCGCGCATGAACGGTAAATTCACGCTGCTTGACGGTGCAGGCAATGTGATGGCCGAAGCCGAGGTGGCCGCCCGCGTGGTGAAAAGATATACCGTGTCCACCAGCTATCAGGGACCTGAATTCGCCTATGCTGAGACCGCCGTGGACGGCCGGATGGGGCCGATCGTTGCGGCCTTTGTCGAAAAGGGTCTAGAGGACCTTCTGCCGGGTGCTGATGCACCTGGGCCCATTTTGGTGCAGATGAAAACGCACTAGGTTTTGGCTGGAAAATTCAGAAAAGAAAAAGCCCCCGCCAAATCAGGCAGGGGCTTTTGAATTCTTGGTCGCAGAACCGTTTATTCGAACAGGCTGGATACGCTTGTTTCGTGTGCGATGCGGTTCATGGCTTCGGCCAGCAGCGGCGCCACGGTCACAACCCGGATTTTCGGGTTGGCGTTGCAGGCCTCTGTTGGGCGAATGCTGTCTGTGATCACCAGCTCGTCCATCACGCTGTTCTCGATGCGCTCGTAGGCTGGGCCGGACAGCACGCCGTGTGCGACATAGGCTGACACGCTGGAGGCACCGGCTTCGTGCAGCGCTTTGGCGGCGTTACACAGCGTGCCGGCGCTGTCGACAATATCGTCCACCAGCACACAGTGACAATCTTTCACGTCACCCACGATGTGCATCACCTCAGACACGCCAGCGCGTTCGCGGCGTTTATCGATGATGGCGATTGGCGCATCAAGGCGCTTCGCGTAGGCACGGGCCCGAACCACGCCGCCCACATCAGGCGAAACGATCATGGTTTTCTTGCCAGCGTATTTTTCCTTCAGGTCGCGAACCAGAACCGGCATGGCATAGAGGTTATCCGTCGGGATATCGAAGAAGCCCTGGATCTGGCCTGCGTGCAGGTCCATCGTCAGCACGCGGTCGGCGCCGGCGGTGGTGATCAGGTTGGCAACCAGCTTGGCGGAAATTGGCGTCCGTGGGCCGGGCTTCCGGTCCTGGCGGGCATAACCGAAGTATGGGATCACAGCCGTGATGCGGCGGGCGGACGCGCGCTTCAGCGCATCGATGCATACCAGCAGTTCCATCATGTGGTCGTTGGCCGGGAAGTTCGTTGGCTGCACGAGGAAAACATCCTCACCGCGCACATTCTCATGAATTTCTACGAAAACTTCCTGATCGGAAAAGCGTTTAACAGCGGCTTTTGCAAGCGGCATGTTCAGATAGGCGGCAATGGCTTCCGCCAGTTCCGGGTTTGAGTTCCCGGTAAGGATCTTCATGCCCATTAAGGCCTCCGTGCGATGAAGATGTTGCGTTCGGGTGTCCTGTACCAGCCGGGGGGGCATGTGTAAAGGCGCCAGCCCAGCACGGGGTCATTTTATAAGCTCAGTGCCTCAAATCGGGACGGATGGGTTCATATATTCCAAAAGTGATAGTCAAGGCTTCAGCATGATTGCCGACAGCTGGCGACCGTAATCTGCCTCTTTCCTGTGAGTCGTCCGCCGGAAGGAGAAATGATCCTCGCTTGTGTATGTATCCAGCCCCGCCATCCAGACTGATTCGACATCGTCCGCCTCCAGCCGGTATTTCACGAAACCCGGCAGGTCGAACTGCACGTGCCACGGGTCCTTGCCGGGTAGGAAGAAGCGGTCGAAGTCCATTTGTTCGGCTGTGAAGCGGTCGCGGAAATCCAGGTCTACCTCATAGGATGCCTGGTGGATTGTCGGGCCGACGGCAGCGCGGATGCGCTCGCGCCTGGCGCCCAGGCCTTCCATGGCGCGCACCGTGGCGTCCGTGACACCCGCCAGCGCGCCTTTCCAGCCAGCGTGCGCGGCGCCGATCACGCCGGCTTCCCGGTCTTCGAACAGCACGGGTGTGCAGTCGGCGGTCAGGATGCCCAGAATGAGGCCCGGCTGGTTGGTCACCATGGCGTCCGCCTTGGGGCGGTCAGTGCCCCAGTCCTCGGTCGCGACCACCACATCGCGGCCATGCACCTGATAGCAGCTCAGCACCGGTGTGTCGGCGCTGCCGGACAGATGCTTTGCCGCGATGCGCCGGTTCTCCAGCACGCACGCCGGGTCATCGCTGGAGCCGGGGCCGCAGTTCAGGCCTTCATAGAGGCCGGTCGAGACACCGCCTGCGCGGCTGAAGAAGGCGTGCGGGGCGCTGATGGATGGGCATTTCAAATGATCGGTCATGGCTGTGACTTTACTTTTCCTGTTGCATTCGCACTATAGAAAATATTCCAGCAAGGGACAGGGGACTTGATGCGCTTTTTCATCACATTGGCGGCCATATGGGGCCTGAGTGGGGCAGCAGGCGCTGACGTGAGCGGCACGTTTGAGCTGACGCGGGAGGCGGAGCGCCGCTGGAAAGCCAGCTTCTGTTTCGGTGAAAGTGTCAGTGCACTGGGCTTTGAGCGTCCGGTCGCGGATTTTCGGGCGGCATCATGGGCTGCAGGTGAGCCGGGGTTTGAGCTGATCCACACGGGCCGTACGTCGCTTATTCAGCGGGCGGACAAGGCCCCGTTCAATTGTGCGTCGGTCACCCTCACCACCAACACCATGATCCCACCCAAGGACTATATGCCCTTCTCCAGCTTCAGTGATGGCGGGGCCTCCGTCTTCACCGGTTATCTGATGGGGCAAGTATACAGGAACGGCGTGTGGGAAAGCTATGACCTGCGAGCGTCCTACAGGGGGCTGGAGGGTGACAGGGTCGTCACCAGGAACCCCAAGGCACTGGCGGAACAATTTGTCTATTTTGGCCCAAGGGAACCCAAGGAAATTGCGGGTGCGACGCTGGTGATCGACCCGCTGATCCCGGCGAGCGCGCGGCTCGGCGTCCTCAGCACATTGCCGCGGGGCACCAAGCTGCTGGCTGAGCTGTTCGGCTTCAGGCCAGCAGAGCCCTATCTGGTGTTTTTGGCGGCGGGCGAGTTGGAGACATCCGCCACCGACCAGACCAAGGCAGGCACGCTGCCGTACCAGATACTCTTCACCATGAAGGGCAAGGGCAGCGCAAGGTGGGCGGATAGTGACCCGCTCTATTTCCCGCGCTTCACCATGCATGAGGTGCTGCACATCTGGCAGCGCGAGGTGTGGGGCGAGTGGCTTGGCGATGATCACCCCTGGGTACATGAAGGCGCGGCTGAGGCGCTGGCTTACGAGCTGATGAACCAGGCCGGTGCCTATAACGCGGCAGAACTGACCAGCCTGTGGGCGACGGTAAGGAACAAATGCCGGAACCTGCTGGCGGAGACCAGCGTGCATGACGCGCCAGAGAAGGGCCGGTTTGATACGGTTTACCAGTGTGGCGCCCTGATCAACCGCATGGTGGGCGAGGCCCTCAACCCAGACGCGCCGGGGGGCGGCATGATCCGCTTCTGGCAGGAAATGGCAAAGTGGGATGCCAGCCAGAAGGGCGTGCTGACAAGCGAACAACTGTATCTGAACACCATGGCCAGGCTTGGCTTTGGCGAGGGCGCCCGCACGGCGCTCAGCACCTTCCTCAAGGAAAAGCCGGCCAGTCCCGACGCTGCCCTGAAGGCACTCAAGCACGCGCTCACCCTTTGATTTGCCGCTTGATCTATAGTCCGCTGGCTGTGCCGGGGGGGCTTTGTGGTTGTGATCGGCTTAAAAGCCGGGTGCTGCGGGCAGGGCGGGGTTCTGGACCGCGAGCACCTTGAAAAGCGTGCCCATTTCATCGGGCGCGGTCAGGCGCTTCAGCTCCCCCAGAATGCGTTCCTGGCTTTTGTCTGATGCCCGTTCGGCCAGCTTCTGGGCGCGCACACCCAGCCCGATGGTCATCAGGAAAGCGCCTTGCTCAGTGGTCGGGGATGCCTTCGCGCCCACGCTTTCAGCCGCTTCGGCGATGCGGTCGAACGCCACGTGGGCCGTAAGGTCCGCCTTGCCGGGTTCCGTGAACGGGTCAGTGAACTCGTGTTTTTTGAGGGCCTGGAACGTATCCCCCGGCGCGGAAATGCCGTAGCCATAATCAATATAGAGCGCTGCGCCGCCGTGGGCTGCCAGGTGGGCCGCAATGGTGGCGCTGGTGGAAATCGCACCTGGGCAGACTTCCAGCAGGCTGCCGTCCGGCGCCCTAAGCAGGTGGGGCGGCACCAGGGCGAACTGGGCGGCAGGCTGCGTGAGCACAAACCCGAGGCCATCGCCCACCATGCCCACAGAGCGCTCAAACCATTTGCCGCCCTGTTTCACATACTGGTGGATCGGCAGGGCATCAAAGAACTCGTTGGCGACAACAAGGCTGGGGCCTTCAGGCACGCTTGAGAAATCATCATGCCACGTCGCGTCTGGTACCTTTTCCGCCTGCAGCGCGCGTAGCTGGGCGCTCGCCTCAATGAAATGCACCTTTGCGGCATCCTTGAAGCCCGGCACTTTGCCCGCAGCGCGCAGGATATCCGCCATCAGGGTGCCGCGTCCGGGGCCCAGCTCCACCAGGTTCACCGGGTTCGGGCGTCCCATGACAATCCAGCGGTCCGCCAGCCACAGGCCGATGGTCTCGCCGAACATCTGGCTGACTTCGGGCGCGGTGATGAAGTCGCCGTCCTGACCGAAAACCCGTTCGCGCTGATAATAGCCGTGCTTTGGATGCATCAGGCATTCAGCCATATAGTCTGCAAGGCTGATCGGCCCTGACGCCTCAATCCGGCGTGCCAGAATGTTGGCAAGCGGCGTCACTATTTGGCTTTCGCTTTTTGGGTGCGACTATGTTGGATGCCCTTGTTGATCAGCCAGGCGGCAAACAGGAACATCGGTACAGACAGCAGTTGCCCGCGGGTCAGGCCCATGATGTGGTCAACCCCCACGTCGGGTTCGCGCACGAACTCAACCAGCACACGGGTCAGGCCGTAGCCCAGATAGAAGACCCCCGCGATGACGCCGGGCATTTCCTTGGCCAGCCGCGTGCGGTGGTAAAGGAACATCAAAATCAGGAACAGGATTACGCCTTCGCCCAGGGCCTCATAAAGCTGGCTTGGGTGGCGCGGCAGCGGCCCGCCTGTTGGGAAAACCATGGCCCACGGCACATCCGTGGTGCGGCCCCACAGCTCGCCGTTGATGAAGTTGGCGATGCGGCCTGCGAACAGGCCCACTGGGCTCACGAGCGCGACAATGTCCGCCACACGCATCAGATCCAGCTTGTGTTTGCGGCTGAAGAAGATGACCGCCAGGATCACGCCGATAGCGCCCCCGTGGAAGGACATGCCGCCATCCCACAGGCGCAGGATGGCCAGCGGATCGTCAAAATAATTCTCTGGCCGGTAAAACAGTACGTAGCCAAGCCGTCCACCGGCGATGACGCCGATGATGGCCCAGGTGATGAAATCGTCGATATGCTTGGGGGACATGGCGGCCCCAGGCTTGGATGTCAGGCGGCGGATGTACCACCAGCCGAACAGGATGCCCGCGATATAGGCCAGGCTGTACCAGCGGATGCCCAGCGCGAAGCCGCCCACCTCGACGGGGCCGAGCGCAAACTCGCTGATTTTCGGATAAGTGAGAACCGCGAGGTTGGCGAGTAGCGACATAATTCCATCCCTTGAAAGCTTTGCGCCATCATCGCCGTGGACGCGCGCGTGTCAAGGCTGCAGCGCCGACAATGAAAAACGTCCGGCCACCACTGGCGGCCGGACGACGATCCATGATGGTGGTCTGCGGTTCAGTTACCAGGCAGGCAACTGAGGCATTTCGGCTGTCATCGTTGCATAGAATTTTTCCGACAGCAGCTCGAAGCCGTCCGCTGTTGGATGGATTTCATTGAGCCATTGATCGGCGCTTGTAAGCGTGCCCAGTGTCCGGGTGACATGGAAATTCCGGGTTGTGCCCTCAATTTCTTCCAGGATCACCGCCAGGCTGTTGAACATCTCCTGTACGATATCGCGGCGGAACCGAATGTTCGGCGTGACGCTATAATCGTCTGGTGCGATGCCCCGTTTGGTCATGGCCGGCCCGATCCAGGCCTTGGCCCACTCGACGCCGTAGAACCGGGCACCGATGCCGGTCATATACGGCAGGTCGTATGTGTGGGTGAAAATCTTGGTGTCAGCGGAATATTGATCGCGGATATTGATCAACTCCAGCCAGGCGTATTTGATCTGGTTCAGCTTGATCTCGAAGGCATCCCAGTTGATGCAGGCGCGGGCTGTCATCCCGGGTTTAAACGGCAGCAGGAAGCGTTCCATGTCATAGGTACCGACAATGTCATTGCCGCCGCCGGAAAACAGAAGGGCATGAATAGGGCGTTTGCGACGGGCGCAGTCGTCCAGGAGTTCAGTCAGGTTATGACGTTGGTCATCCGACATGATCTGGGTGATTTCATCGCCGTTCGATTCGAGCCGCAGCAGGTTGGCTTTTCTGTGAAGGCGGTCTTCAATATGGTCGATGATATTGGCCGGCTTGTTGGGGAAGATTTTGCGCGGATAGTCAAACCAGCTATCGCCTTCCGACACGATATTGAGCCTGTCGGGAAATTCCACCGTCGCCAGTTCGAACATATCGATACGGCTGAAAGATTCGCGGTTTTCGAATTCCCGTGGCTGCGGTGCTCTCAGTCTTTGTGGCATGGTCGATGCTCCTGATGAATATTTGGCTGGATACTGCGGAACAATCGATGGGGATTGCTACTATAGGAATGTTTTTGTGCAGCTGATAGTAAAATCGGGGAAGGTGTCATAGATGATCTGCTACCCGCCACAAGTAGACCGATTGCCTGCGGCAACTCGCCCATTGCAATTTTTCACTGCTTCGCCCATATGAAGATCAAAGCTTCAAGGAACGGTAAGATGCAAACCAGCAACAAATTCTTCGATGACCTCTCCAAACTGGCAACCGGTGCAGTGGGTGCAGCCCACAGCGTGAAGGGCGAAATGGAAGATCATTTCCGCGCCTGGCTCGATCGTCAGCTCGCTGGCCTTGACCTTGTGACCCGCGAGGAATTCGACGTGGTGCGCGAGATGGCTGAAAAAGCCCGTACCGAAAATGAAGACCTGCGCGCAGAACTTGATTTGCTCAAGGCAAAGCTTGAACAAAAATAAGCCATTTGCGCAATAAAATTACGCGCTATATTTTCCTTCAACAGTGGAATCTAAGGGCCTGTTCCCGTGGTGAAATTCACCAAATTAGAACGGGGCTTCAACGACTTTTCCACAAGAAATTTCCCTTCCGAAACAATTCCTGCTTGCCACAGAGTCCCGGCTTTGGCACGCTATATCTAGTGTTAATTTTGATCAAGGGAGCCAGATTTCGTGTTTCTGGTGAATCGAAGATAACGCTAACCGGCGAAACCGAGTCTGCCGGTTAAGCTCCTTAGCCCGGCGGCACTCACTTTCCAGGGGGAAACGAGATGACGACACTGAGCACCGGGCATTCTGAAATCATTTCTCAGAATCCAGTTGATCTCGCCGAAGAGCTTGCAGGCGCCAATGATTGGGCGGTCGAGCGGCATGGCGAGGATGAGCTGACCATGTTCATCTCGGGCCAATATACCGACCTTCAGTTCCGGGTATTCTGGCGCGAAGACTTCAAAACATTGCAGTTTGCATGTCTGTTTGACCTGAAGGTGCCGGAAGGCCGACGGGCCGATATTTACCGTGTCCTTGGGATGATCAATGAGCGTATGTGGATTGGCCACTTCGAATATTGGTCGGAAGAAGATGCGCTTTTGTTCCGCCACGCAAGCCTGGTGGGTGATCCGCTCATCGGCGCGATCGGCGAGGAACATATGGTTACCATGGTGGAAACCGCGCTTGGGGAGTGCGAGCGTTTCTACCCCGTTTTCCAGTTTGTCATGTGGGGAGGGCAGTCTCCTGAAGAAGCGATCGAGAGCGCCATGCTGGAGTGTGCAGGCACGGCGTAAAAATAACAAAGATCGATTCTTGGCCTCGGGTGAGGCCCTGCCTGAAAATATGGGCGGTGCGGTGCGCCGCCCCTTTTTTTGTGCCTCGTCACTTTTTATGCGCAAAACGGGCGCCCTGATTGTCATACTGAATGAAGGTTTGCCTACAGGAAAGGATGCCAGATGAAAGCGATGCTCTATGAAGCTTTTGGTGCGCCGCCGCGCGTGACGGAAGTGCCGGACCCGACACCAGAGGCGCACGGCGTGGTGGTGCGCGTGGAAGCTACCGGCATCTGCCGCAGTGACTGGCACGGCTGGGTGGGCCACGACAAGGATATTGAGCTGCCGCACGTGCCGGGGCATGAGCTTGCCGGCACGATTGTGGCGGTGGGCAGGGATGTGACGCGCTGGCGTGCGGGAGACCGGGTCACCGTGCCGTTCGTGGGTGGCTGCGGCGCCTGCCCAGAGTGCCATAGCGGCAACCAGCAAGTGTGCGACAGCCAGTTCCAGCCCGGCTTCACCCACTGGGGGTCGTTCGCCGAATATGTCGGCCTGCATCACGCCGACCTCAACCTGGTCGCCTTGCCGGACAGCATGGATTTCGTCACTGCCGCCAGCCTGGGCTGCCGGTTTGTGACCAGCTTCCGCGCGGTGGTTGACCAGGGCCGGGTGGCGCCCGGCGAATGGGTGGCGGTGCACGGCTGTGGCGGCGTGGGCCTCTCGGCCATCATGATCGCGAGCGCCATGGGCGCCAATGTGGTGGCGGTGGACATCGCTGACGACAAGCTCGACTTCGCCAAATCGCTGGGGGCTGTGGCCGTGGTGAAGGCATCGCCAGGGACGGAGGTGGCAGAAGCGGTGCGGGATATCACGGGCGGCGGCGCGCATGCCTCCATCGACGCGCTCGGCCATCCGGCCACCTGCTTCAATTCTGTTGCGAACCTGCGTAAACGCGGGCGGCACATTCAGGTGGGCCTGATGGTGGCGGATCACGCCCATCCGGCGGTGCCGATGGACGCGGTGATCGCCAATGAGCTTGAAATCCTGGGCAGCCACGGCATGCAGGCGCACCGCTACGGCGCCATGATGGCGATGATCGAAAGCGGCAAGCTGGCGCCTGAAAGGCTGATCGGCAAAACCGTTTCGCTGGAGGAAGGCGTCGATATCCTCACCGCAATGCACACGTTCGGATCATCTGGCGTTACCGTCATCGATAGATTTTAGCTTCCCTGAGTGCTGGATTTGGCAGCGAAACTGGCTCATTATCGCTCCCTGTTTCAGCCCCGCGTTCGCGCGCGGGCTTCTTTCGCCAGAGGGAGAAACCATGGTGCAACATTTCAGCGAAACGTCCCCCCTTGTGCTTGTCGGCTGTGGCCATATGGGCCGCGCGATGGCGCAGGGCTGGCTGCGGGCCGGTG
This sequence comes from Kordiimonas lacus, assembly GCF_001550055.1. Taxonomy (GTDB): domain Bacteria; phylum Pseudomonadota; class Alphaproteobacteria; order Sphingomonadales; family Kordiimonadaceae; genus Kordiimonas; species Kordiimonas lacus. The sequence continues at coordinate 78,018 of NZ_LRUA01000003.1, read as the reverse complement.
TGCCCGCGGATCATCTCTATATTGTTGACCCCCAGGCTGCCCCTGAAAGCCTGCCGGGCAGCAAAGCTGACCACTTTGTCGCCAGTGCCGGGTTCCTGCCGAAGGGCATGAAGGCGCGTGCGATTGTGATGGCCGTGAAGCCGCAGATCATGAATGACGCGCTGCCGCTGATGGCACCCTTCATTGGGGACGGCACAGTTGTGCTCTCGGTCGCGGCGGGGGTGACGCTGGACCAGATGGCGCGCGGCACTGGCGGCAAGGGCACCTGCGTGCGGGTGATGCCCAACACGCCGGCGGCCATCGGCCAGGGCATCAGCGGCCTGACCGCAGGCTCAGGCATCAGTGAAGACGACCGCGCGCTGGCGCTTGAGTTGATGGGCGCCACCGGCGAGGCCGTCTGGATCGAACGCGAGGACCAGATGGACGCGGTAACAGGGGTATCCGGCAGCGGGCCTGCCTATGTCTTCTATATGGTGGAATGCCTGGCAGCGGCGGGCGTGCGCGAAGGCCTGCCAGAAGATACCGCCATGGCACTGGCGCGCCAGACTGTTATCGGGGCCGGCCATCTGATGGACGCTGAAACGGATGTTGAAGCGGCTGAGCTGAGGCGCCGTGTCACCAGCCCGGGCGGCACCACGGCGGCGGCCCTGAATGTGCTGATGCGCGCAGACGGGTTGGGGCAGTTGATGAGTGACGCGGTATCGGCCGCGCGCAAGCGGGGGGCAGAACTGGCGGGCTAGGGACCGCCGTTTTGGAACCGGTGCCAGAAACGGCCTGGGATGGCGCGCATGCGGCTGCTCGTATAGGGGTTGTTGATCCAGAACACCCGGCGGTCATGCGCCGCGACAATCTCAAGCCCTTGTTTGATAGCGGGATAATTTGAAAAATGCGCCATGAAGGCGCCGCTGTCGTAGGCGGCCAGAAGGCCTTCCGTGACGATGGCGGCACGCTTGCTGTCGCCCTTCGCCACAAAGAAGAACGAGTCATACAAGTAGCTGATGCGGACCTGGCCCGAGACGGTGATGGTGGCGTTCCCGTGTTGGCCGCCCTTGAGCGCCAGAAGCGGGAAGGCCTCATCCACACCGAACAGCAGGGCATGAAACCGCCCACGTGCCAGCAGCTGCCACTGGCTGTCCGACGGCGCGGAGGTAACCTGCAGGCCGTTATATTCATAGATGGGCCGTTCCGGGTGGGAGATGGCCATCCCCAGCGTTACCAGGCTCTTGAACTGCGCCAACGTGTCGATGGAAGCCAGCAAGCTGTCGGTCTTTTCCTCAATGAACAAAAGCCGGTGCCCCAGAAGCCCGCGCGTGAGCGGGATATAGACCATCTCCAGCATGTCCTCGCGTTCCGGGCTATAACCGCTGAACAGAATATTGTAGGGGCTTTTGCCGTCGGCGAATTGGCGTAGCATTCTGCCCTGGTTTGCAGGGCGTTCATCGTCCGGTTCTACGAGGACAAGGCTGTGGTCGCCGGAGGCATGTGCAAGCGCGATCTGCAGCAGCTTGACTTCATAATCAAAATGACCATCGGGCGGCGGGGCTTCAATGCGGAAGGTTTCGGCTTGCAAAGGGTCTATGCTGGCAAGCCAGCAGACCAGAAAGGCAGCAATGTGGGTGTGTCTAAATGTCATCCATTCCTGCTTTCACCCCAGCCCCCAAATTATCTGATAACGCTGTCAGCCACAAGGCGTGTTTGTCTATCACCAACAGGGTCAGGGGTAGGTGTGCCAATAGGACTGGGGGAGCGCCCGCAGTTTGTCGCTCAGTAAGGGGTTTACAAGGCGGATCACCCGTCTGGGGTGCCTGCTGAGCTCCTCCCTGACAGCATGCAGTTGAGGAACATCATTTAAAAGCGCCTGCAGTTTGCCGTTTTCATGAGCCCGGATCAGCCCCTGTTCCACGATGGCCGCCTTGTGCGCGTTTGCCTTGGAGAAATAGAAGAAATGATCATACTTATAGACAAGCATGACATGCCGGTCGATGACGACTGTCGAGCCCAGCCAGCCAGTGTTGGCCCCTTCAACTTCCGGCAGGATTTCATTGACCCCGCGCGGGAAGGCATTGAAGCGGCCCCGTGCCAGCATTTGCCATAGGTTATTGTCTGACGCGGTGGCAACGGTGAGACCGGCGGCCTTCAGTATTTTCGTGTCAGGCCAATCGATGCCGGACCCCAGAACAGCCACTTGCTTCAGGTCTTCCAGTGTCTGGACGTTTGCGAACAGGTCTTTGTTGGCTTCTGTGACGGCGAGCAGCCTGTGGCCCAGCATGCCCATGGTGATGGGAAAGCGTACCATGGCCAGCTCCTGCTCTCGGTCCGCGTCATAGCCGCTATAGTGCATATCGTAGCGAGGCCGCTCTTCCGAAAGCGCCCGCAGGGCCCGGTTCTGCGCCAGGATCACCCGGCCCACAAGCTCCAGCGTGTGGTCGCCGTCTGCTTCCGCGAGGGCCAGCTCCACGATTTCAGCAACATATTGATCGTCATCGGTCGCCATGGCGAGGCGGAAGTCTTCTGCGTGCGCAGGGGGCGCTGCCATCATCAGCACACCATAAACAAACCATCGAACAGACTTCAAAATCTGCATCCGCACCTTCCAACCTCCCACAGCCATAATAATACACAAAGAAAGGTTACCTAACCCTCAACGCATGGGTGGTCGGCGGCAGAAAGGCTGGAAGACAAAAAAAAGAGGCCCCGGTATACACCGGAGCCTGGGGGATCAGTTTGTCAACATAGGGAGGTTAGTGCTGTCTCGAACTCACGAGACGAAAAGTAAAGGGCCGGTCCCGGGGGGGAAGTGGGGGGAGGGGGGAGGAACCCCGGGACCGACCTTTGTGACGGAAAACCGTCAAACTCAGAAACTGGGTGCCGCGAGCGGATACTCGGTACGTTGCTCAGCGGCGATGAGAGGTATATATGTTTGGGGAGCCAAGAAGAAAACCCATTTTTGGGTCGTAGCAGCTATGCGAAAAATGCATGGCTTAAAAAAATAAGGGTATCAGTTAACGAATGGCTGGTTTTTTGCAAAAAATAGTACAGCATTGCTGACCAAAAAACTGTTTAATGACAAACATTTAGCGGGGAGGATTTTCATGAAACTTAAGCATACGCTTGCGCTTGCGCTGTTAACCTTTGGCGTGACAGCGCCGGTCATTTCTTCTGAAAAAAATGCAATTCTTAAGGAATTTAATGATTTCGACGTCCGATTGATGGAAGCAAAAGACGCCCGAGATCACCAGAATCCCGTTTTTGACGAAGCCCTCGAGGCCGAAGATTGGCGTGCACTTGTGTTCCTCGGGCAAATCGGCGGTGAGGCGTGTGAGCGGATCAAGCCCTACCTTACGCACAAGAACGAAGAAGTGCGCGAAGCCGCAGCTTATGCCGCCGGCTTTTGCCATGATTCCGGTTTTGACAGCATGCTTGCTGAGGTCGCCCAGAATGATGGCTCCTCTGGCGCACTTAACGGCATGGCATTCTCGGGAGCGGAGCAGTCGCGTGCCTATTTGATTGAAACGATCAACGGGATACAGCTGAAGGAACGGCTAGGGAAGTGCAATCTTTTCGGTATGGATGCACAGGAATCCGCCTTGTTCGCACTGATGCAGTCGATTGTTTATGATCGGCTTGATGCCTCAGCGCTGCCAGAACTTGATGTGCTGCACCTGCTGTCCCTGACCGCAGACAGGTGCTTCGGCTACGAAGCAGCCTATCTTCTCGGGCGTCTGCAGAAACTGGACGAAGGCCTGACACTTGACGCGGTGATCGCCGCCATGGGCGCTGCGCCAAACCCTGACGTGCAGCGGGCGCTGGTGCGCGTGCTTCGGCAGTTCGGCAATGAGGCTGCTGATTATCTGGTGGCGATTGCGGGCGTGGATGACACACAGCTGGCCATGGAAGCCGTGCGCGCCATGGGCAGCCTGTCTGACCCGTCCAGCAAGCTTTACCTGATGGAAGTCGCGCGCGACGGCAGCGTGCCCATGCGGCACCTGGCGCTGTCCGCCCTTGCGGGGCGCGACGGGATGGATACAGACATCACCCAGTTGATTGCTGCAAGCGTTCAGGATGAAAACCCCTGGATTGCGGTGACGGCGCTTCGCGGCCTGAACCAACGCTCGCCCGAAGAAGCGCTCAAGGTGGCTGAAGAATGGTTCGCGGGCGACGACTATTACAAAGCTTTCTCTGCCATGGGGCTGTTGGCCCAGTCGGATGAGGGTGAGGCAATTTTGGAAGAATACGCAGCGGCCAACCCGGACACCATCCGTGGCCGTGAAGCCGCCATCGCGCTGGACCCGTCCATCGAAGGCATTGAGAAGCCGCGCAAAACACCATCATGGAATATGGTGCTGTCGTACCAGGGCCGGGAGCTGAAGCTTGAGACAACGCGGGGCACGGTGTGCATCGCGCCGTCGCATATAGCGCCGTACGCCGCCGCCAACTTCATGCTGCTGGCTGACGTGGGCAAGATGAACAGCATGCTGTGGCACCGGGTGATCCCGAATTTCGTGGCGCAGGCGGGCCAGAGCGAAGACCCGGAGCTCGCGAGCTGGGGCACCATCCGCGAAGAGTGGGGCGGTCAGCACGTTAAGGGCAGTGTGGGCGTAGCCACGGCCGGGCGTGACACCGGCAGCGCGCAATTCTTCATCAACACAGCCTATAACCTGCATCTTGATGGCCGCTATACCGTGATGGGGAATGTGATCAGCGGTATGGATGCCGCCATGGCGCTTCAGGAAGGCGATGTGATCACCCGCGCCGAAACCGTAATGGCCGGCAAGTGCCGGTAACAGCAAGGGCGTCATGCTGAACTTGTTTCAGCATCCATGAAAGTGATCGGACTTACTCGACCATGGCAAGCATGGACCCTGAACCAAGTTCAGGGTGACGGATGAGTGTAGCAGCCTAGAGGATATTGCTCTCGGCCCTGATCTGGCGGACCATGAAGTCGCGGAACAGGGCCACCTTCAGGCTGCCCCGAAGTTCCGGCGCATAGCAATAATAGCTGTTGAACGGCGTGCCTTCAACTTTGGGCAGCACACGCACCAGCTTTTGCCTGTTGTGCACCAGATAGTCCGGCAGCACCGCAATGCCCATGCCCGCTTCCACGGCGTGCAGCACGCCATACAGGTTGTTGATCTGCAGACGCGGGGACCGCTCCTTTTTCGGGGTGCCCACGGTCAGCAGCCAGTTGAGGCCCCGGATGGTGGGCACGTTTGAGATGCCGAAGGTGATCAGGTCATGCTGGTCCAGGTCACTGGGTGTGACCGGCGTGCCCATGCGGTCCAGATACTCCGGGCTCGCATATATGTGCGAGTGGAAGGTGGCGAGCGGGCGCTGGATCAGGTCTGCCTGCTCGGGCTCGTGCAGGCGGATCGCCACATCTGCTTCACCGGCAGACAGGTCAAGGTCGGCGTCATCCAGAATCAGCTTGATATTGATATCCGGATATTCGGTCATGAACTGCTCGAGGTGCGGTGTCAGCCACACGGCACCGAAGGTTACCATGGTGGTTACCCGCAGAATGCCTGAGGGGTTTTCACGACTTTCCATCAGGGTGCGCTGGGTTTCTTCCAGCCTCAGCACCATCTCGCGCGCGGTGTTATAAAGCTCCTGGCCTTCCTGTGTCAGCACCAGGCCGCGGGCATGGCGGGTGAACAGGGAGACATTCAGGCTTTCCTCGAGCGCCCTGATCTGGCGGCTGACGGCGGACTGGCTGCAGTTCAGGCGCATGCCTGCGTTGGTGAAGCTGCCGCTTTCCGCAACCGTGTGAAAAATTCTCAGTCTGTCCCAATCGAGCACGCTTCTCTCCAGATCAATCTGACTGCCCTGAACTTTTTTGGCCTCTTTGGCCGGTTGATGACTATTTCACCAGAACCACGCAACCGCAACCCCAAAGGCACCCTTATGGCCGCTTGCTGTAAGCTGTTGTTTTGCATACTATATGGCGACAAAAGCCAGAACCAAGCGAGACAGGCTGTGGGCAACAAAGAATTCCTGCAAGAACTGACCAATGTTTTCAAGCGCAGTTACCCCGGCCTGACCGCCGAGGCGATCATCTGCTTTATGGTGGCTGCGAATGAAAAAGACCCCACAGTGGGCGATGTCGCTCGCGTGGTGGGCATGACAGAACCGATGGTTTACCAGCATCTGAGTACCCTGACATCCGCTGGCGCAGGGTTGGTTGGGCTGGTGAATACCGGCGATGGCCGCAACATCGTTCAACTCACGCCGGAAGGTGAACAGCTTGCAGCGTCCCTCAATCAGGCGGTTTCATGACGACAGTCACGGACGCCGTCTTGGATATGCTGGCGGAAGGGGACCGCAAGGACGTCGCCCGTGCCGCTGACGCCGCCACGCTTGCGGAAGAAAGCCCCACTGTGCTGGCCACACTGATAGCGGCCCTTTTCCATGAAGACCCGGCCACCGTGTCCCACGCGGCCCATGCCCTTATGACATTGGCGAAAGACAGTGCAGCGCTTCTGGACCCACACCGCGAGGCTTTGGCGCGCGCATACGGCCTTGACCAATGGGAAGTGAAGGAACAGGTGGCAAAAATCCTGCCGCGCCTGAGCTTCCGCCAGAGCGAGCAGGGCCGTCTGATGGAAGAATTTGACGAGACGCTTCGGCACCACGAAAGCAGCATCGCCCGCACCTGCGCCTTGCTGGCCATGGTGGATATGGCGGCGCTTGACCCAGCCCACACCGAAGCCGCCTTGTCGGCGCTTGACTATGCTATGCGAAAAGGCAGCAAGGCGCTGCAGGCCCGGGCGCGCCAGCTGGCGGCTACCCTGTCATAAAAAAAACGGCCCCCGAAGGAGCCGTTCCTGAATATCGGTATGTGCTTGGGGCTTATTCAGCCGCCGCAGCCGCGTGTTCCATGGTGGCGATGTATTTTTCCGCCTCAAGGGCTGCCATGCAGCCCATGCCCGCGGCCGTTACAGCCTGGCGGTAGACCTTGTCTGTCACATCGCCGGCTGCGTAAACGCCCGGAATGTCGGTTTCGGTGCTGTCTGGCTTCTTGATCAGATAGCCTTCGTCGTCCATCGGCAGTTGGCCCTTGAACAGTTCGGTCGATGGTTTGTGGCCGATGGCGATAAATACGCCGTGGACATCCAGCTCACGCGTGTCGCCGGTTTTCACATTTTTCAGCCGCACGCCGGTGACACCCAGCGGGTTCTCGTCGCCCAGCACTTCATCCAGAACGCTGTCCCACGCCACTTCCACGTTGGCAGCCTTGAAGAGGCGGTCCTGCAGGATTTTCTCGCTGCGCAGCTCATCACGGCGGTGAACCAGTGTCACTTTCGAGCAGATGTTCGACAGGTAAAGCGCTTCTTCAACAGCTGTGTTGCCGCCGCCGATCACAACCACATCCTTGCCGCGGTAGAAGAAACCGTCGCACGTGGCACAAGCCGATACGCCGTAGCCGTTGAATTTTTGTTCGGTCTCAAGACCCAGCCATTTGGCCTGAGCCCCTGTCGAGATCACAATCGTGTCGGCGGTATAGACTGTGCCGCTGTCGCCCACGGCGCGCTTAGGTGTGGCCTTCAGGTCGACTTCCGTGATCAGGTCATAGATGATGTCGGTGCCGACATTCTCGGCCTGTTGGCGCATGGCTTCCATCAGGTCCGGCCCCTGCACGGCTTCGGCAAAGCCCGGGTAGTTTTCCACGTCTGTGGTGATGGTCAGCTGGCCGCCAGCCTGCATGCCTGTCACAATAGTGGGGCTGAGGTTGGCACGGGCGGCATAAATCGCGGCGGTATAGCCGGCAGGACCCGACCCGATAATCAGCATTTTGGTGTGTTTGGTTTCAGCCATGAATGGTCCCCTGAACAAGTGCGCCGGCGGGCTGGCCGCCAGCGGATAATAAAGCTTGTCCTTTACATAGAGGCTCGTGCCGCCTTTGCCAAGACAGCACTTGATCGAGCCCTATGGATTGTTTCGATCAAACTGATCGGCCAGATCGAACAGTGACCAAATTGCAGGTGATCCCGGTTATTGCCCGCTGAACAGCATCACACCCAGCAGCCAGGCAAACACCAGTGGTACGAGCACGTAAGCACCGGCAAGGACACCTGCGATGCCAAAGGTGAAACCAGCAAGGACCCAAAGCATGATCATATTCAGGGCGAAAAACACCACGGCGGTGTCGCCGCCCATTTTTACGTCTTTCAGCAACGGGCCAATAACACTCAAGGCAAACAGCAATTTGGCCCAAAACGGGCGGGGCGCAATCTGTACGGTGTCTGACATGATATCTCTCCAACTCATGAACTGTGTGGAGGAGATAAGGATTCGCCCGCCTACCGTCACTGCGGGGAATTGTCGCGGGCGCTCAGTTTTTTGGCAACAATCATGAAAAATCCCTATGGTCCTGGGCTTTAAAGCAAGATAGCTTTGCTGGGAACGGATCGTGCGGGGGACGTCTTGAAAGGGACTTGGGCAACATTCATCGGGATTATCCTGTTGTTGGGGGCAATTGCCGCTGGCGTTGGCGCGCGCGCCGATGCGCCCTTGCCTATGGCCGTTACCGAACTGAAGGAAGGCTGGCGGCTTGTTGCAGGCCAGTTGCCCGCCCCAGAAGCTGCGCCCGCCCTGATTGACGAGGCAAAGTCCGTATCCCTGCCGCATATCTGGGAAGATGATTTTGGCGCGGGACCAACCGGATCGTACGGGGTTGCCACCTATATCCGCCATATCAGCTTGTCTGCCCCCGCCAGCCAATATGGCCTGAAAACAGGCAAGCAACGCACAGTTTACCGGCTCTATGCGGTGACGCGGGATCAGGACGGCGGGGCACAGGTGTATGACCTGGGCGGTAATGGCCAGCCCGGGGTGAATTCCGAGCAGGGCGCCGCTGGCCGGCTGTTCTATGTTGATCTGCCGTTTGATGCCACAGAGTTCGATCTGGTGGTGCAGGTGTCGAATCATATTTTCCCCAGTGCCGGTTTCCTTTGGGCACCGAAGATCGGGCCAAAGGCGGTGCTGTCGAAAACGCATGACATTCAGATTTCGGCGGCGTTTCTTGTTGCCGGCTTCTTTTTCGCAGTAGGCTTTCTGACCATGCTCCTGTCTGCCTGGCATACGGCTGGGCGCTACTATTATATCGGTGGCGGCATGCTGATTGTGATGGCGGCAAGAACCCTTCTGGTCGACAATTACATCTGGGTCATCTGGCCCTGGCTGGACCTTGAGTGCGCCCTTCGGGCCGAATATGTCGGGCTTTTGTTGCTGGCGCCTGCCTATCTGTGGCTGGTGGCCGAACTGTATCCGAAGGAAAGCAGCCGCACCTTGGTCCAGATGGTCTGGACCCTCTGTGGACTTGGGCTTCTTGTTGCCCTTTTTGCGCCACTGCCGGTGATGTTCCGGATGCGCGACCCATACCTCGTCGTGTCATTTCTGGTGCTTGCCAAAATCTTTCATGTGTTCTGGGTTGCCAACCGGAAGCGGTTGCCGGGGTCGAAGTGGGCGCTTTGGGGCGGCGTGGTTGCCGTATTGGGCGTTGCGCTTGATACCTATCTTTACATCCCCGTACCGCGCACGTCCTTTGAAACGGTGCCGTTTGCCGCGCTTGTTTTCACTTTCGTGCTGCTGGGGCTTTTCACCGTGCGGTACCGACAGGAGCAGGATGAAAAAGCTTTCCTGTCCGAGTGCCTGGAAAAAGCGAATGCAGAATTGAAAGATCGGGCGGAGAAGCTGGACCTGGCGCAAGCGGAAGCGGCCGCAGCGCTTGATCTCAAGAACAGCTTCCTGTCGAACCTGAGTAGCGAAATCCAGACACCGCTTCGGACCCTTGTCAGCTTCACGGAGCGGTTAACCGACCAGGTGGGCGGGATCAGCGCACCGGAGCGTACCGAATATCTGCGGTTGATCCGCAGCAACAGCGCCAACCTGTCGAAGCTGATGGAAGACGTACTGAGCGTTTCAGACCTTGAAAGCGGACGGTTTGAAGTATCGCCCGAACCAACGGACCCCAAGGAAGTTGCCGACGAAGTCCTGGCTTTTGTGGAATCCGTCGCTCACGAAAAACACATCCTGATTGATCTCAAGTGCGACGAGGCGGTGATGACCATCGACCGGCGCCTGATGCGTCAGGCCCTGATCAAGATCGTTTCGAACGCCGTCAAGTTTTCGCCTGTGAACGGGGTTGTTACCATTCGCGGCAGTAAGGCAGGGCCGGACTTTGTCTTCACCGTTATGGATACCGGCCCTGGCATGGCACCGGGGCAGATTTCTGTTGCCATGTCGCTGCTGGGCGGGGCCGACAAGGCGAAAGGGCTGGGCCTTGGTCTGCCGCTGGTGGCCCGCTTCATGGATCTGGTTGGCGGCAGCATACAGATCGACAGCATTCCCGATCTGGGCACTACCGTGACGCTATCTTTCCCGATGACGCCGCAGCAAAGCTAGGCGACAGGTCAGGCCCTTGCTAGGGCAGGTTGACCTGGGCCTCTGGCGCGTGCTCGTAAATCACAGTGTTTGGCTCTGTCCAGGCATCGCCGGTCAGGAATTTGGACCAGGCGTGGATACGGCCGTCGTCTTTGACTTCATAGTGGGACAGGGTTTCGGTCGGCCCGCTTGTTGCGCCGCGTACATATTCATGCACGTCAATGCCGCCGTCATCAGCTGGCGTGATGACGCCGTCCGTATAAAAACCGGCGGTGGTCACATAGCGGTAAATGATCTTCTGCTGCTGGCCGTCCCAGTGGATCAGGCTTTCGCCTGCATATGCCCCGTCGTTGACATTGTGGGTGATCCGGACCACCCGGCCGTTCAGGATGCATTCCCATTTGGCCACGTCGGTGAAGCTATTGGGTTCGTTCGGTGCGTCTGAAATGGTTTTCCAGGTGCCGATAAAGGGCTTCAGGATCACCAGTTCCGGGATCGGGTCACCGGCACGGGCAGGCAGGCAAACGGCGGAAAAACCGATAAGGCAGGCAATCGCCCAAAGTGTGGTGCGTTTCATGAACATGCTCGTCTCCCGTGTGAACCGACAGATACAGCCTAGCGCAGGCTACCCGCCGCGCCAATGGCGGAAAAGCGCCATGCTTTCGGCAGGCCCTTGCCACAATCCGGGCACAGCTTGAATTGGTCATTTTGACGGGGATAAAAAGATATGTTATAAAGTAACTATAACAAGCTGGATCAGGAGACTGGATATGTCCATTCTGAAGTTTTCCACCACCACGATTACCGCCCTTTTTGTGACCACAAGCCTGTTGGCGATTTCCGCCTGCACCATGGCGCCGGAACCGGAGAAGACGGCCTCGAATCCGACAGTTACGGCCGATGTATTGGAGACAAAGCCATTTCCCCGCGTTGAGCAGGACGGCTTTGCCCAATCGGCTCCGCCCGCGGAAATGGCTGCAATGGATATGCAAATGGCGCCGCTTAGGGGGCTTGTTGCCAACGTGCGGAATGCAAACAAGATAGCACAGCCGTCCCAGCAGGGATTCTTCGGCGACATGCCGCAGCAAGGCTATACGGTGACCGGCGATAAATACGCCCCCATTGAGCGCAGCGTGATCAAATCTGCGGAATCTGACCCTGTTTCGACCTTCTCGGTGGATGTGGATACAGGCGCCTATTCGCTGGTGCGCGACAGGCTGAACGGTGGAATGCTGCCGCACCCCGATGCGGTCCGGCTTGAAGAAATGATCAATTATTTCACCTACAGCTATCCACAGCCCGAAGGCGATGTGCCTTTTTCCGTAACCACAGACGCCATGCAGACACCCTGGAACAAGGGCACGCACCTTGTGCGCATCGGGTTGCAGGGCAAGTCTGTGCCGGTGGCCGAGCGGCCCAAGGCCAACCTGGTGTTCCTCGTGGATGTCTCAGGCTCCATGCGGGACCCTGACAAGCTGCCGCTTCTGGTGAAATCGCTTCAATATATGGCCGGCAGTCTGACGGCGGAGGACCGTATTTCCCTTGTGGTCTATGCAGGTGCCAGCGGGCTGGTGCTTGAACCCACGTCCGGCAGTGAGACGCAGACCATCCGTGACGCGCTTGGGCGCCTTCAGGCCGGCGGTTCCACAGCTGGTGGTGCCGGTATCAAACTGGCCTATGATACCGCCCGCAAGGCCTTCATCGATGGCGGCCTGAACCGCATCATTCTGGCCACAGACGGTGACTTCAATGTCGGCATCCACGACGTGAGCCAGTTGAAGACCATCATTGAGGAAGAGCGCAAAAGCGGGGTCAGCCTGACCACGCTCGGGTTCGGCGACGGCAATTTCAACGACGCCCTGATGGAACAGTTGGCGGACGCCGGGAACGGCAATTATGCCTATGTGGATAATTTCTCAGAAGCCAAGAAGGTGCTGGGCACGCAGTTGAATGCCACGCTGATGACCATCGCCAAGGACGTCAAGATACAGGTGGAGTTCAACCCTGCCGTTGTCGCTGAATACCGCCTGCTGGGGTATGAAAACCGCGTGCTGGCGCGCGAGGACTTCGATAACGACAAGGTTGATGCCGGTGAGATCGGCGCGGGCCACAGCGTGACGGCGCTTTATGAAGTGGCGCTTGTGGGGTCGGAAGGCCGCCGGTTCGGTGACCTGCGGTATGACGCGCAGAAGCCGGTCGGAGCTAACGCACGCAAGGACGAACTTGCTTACGTCAAGCTGCGCTACAAGGAACCGGGCGGCGAGGTGAGCAAGCTGATCGACCAGGTGATCCCGACAAGCCAGCTGCATGTCCGCAAGGCCCCGTCGCCTGATCTGGTGCACGCATCCGCTGTGGCGGCCTACGGCCAGATGCTGGCGCACGACAAATATCTGGGGGACTTCGGCCCAAGTGACGTGCTGGCGTTGGCGCAGTCCCTGCGCGCCGAAGGGCCCTACAGGCAGGAGTTCAAGGCGCTGGTTGAAAACGCCACGGCACTGATTGCCATGCAAGGTCAAGCTGGCCCCGGCCGCTGAGAAGACCAGCCCCCATCCGGCATCAGTTCTGGTGCCGGATGGCGTGTGCGGGCTTGTTCACCTCCTCAGGCGCTGCTAGGCTTTCAAGCACGCGACCAAGGGGGATAATTCATGATCACGCTATTCTGGTGCCGGAACACACGGGCCATCCGCAGCTTGTGGCTTCTTGAAGAGATGGGCTGCGATTTTTCCACGGAACTGGTGGACATCCGCGATGCGGAAGCGCCGCGCAGTGACGCTTTCCGGCGCGCCAGCCCGATGGGGAAAGTCCCGGCCATTCTGGACGGGGACGTGGCCTTGTCTGATTCAACAGCCATCGCACTCTATCTGCTGGAACGCTTCCCCAACAGTGCACTGGATGTCACCGAAGGCGGGCAGGCGCGGGCTGATTTCCTCTATTGGATGCAGTTTATGGGCAGCGTGATGGAGCCCGCAATGGCAGAGAAATTCAGCAGTATGGAAGCCAAGAAATATGCCCATGCCTGGGGCGATTTCGACACCATGATCAGCCTGCTTGAAGGCCGCCTGGCGGGCCGCGAATGGATCATGGGTGACCAGTTCACTGCGGCCGATGTGCTGATTGGGGCGACCTGCTATTTCCTCAGGCTGTTTGGCAGCATGCCTGAAAATGAAGTGCTGCACGCCTATACCGACCGCTGCATGGCGCGTCCAGCGTTTGCCCGGGCCACCGGGCGCACATAACTACGGGGTACCCACTTATTCGAAGGTCAGACGAAAGGCCGTCACGCGGTGATCATGCTCGCTCAGGTTCTGGGGCATGATCAACAAGCCTGTGACATTGTCATAATAGAAGTCCGCCGCATGAAATGGCTGGTCTGAAATGGGAACGGCGATGCCGTCGGCTTTCAGGCGCCACAGGCGCGGGTCATCCACCATGGACATCAGGAAGGCGCTGCCGTCCCACGCCAGGCCGTCGATATCCTTCACGTCCGGCTGCCGGGTGACGGGGCCGTCTGCCAGGGGAGCACCGGAAAAGCGGTTCCACAGCCTGATCTGCCAGCCGCCGGACAGAAGAAGCTCGCCGTCCACGAACAGGCCGTTGACGAACCGAAGGGCGTCGGCGTCAACAATGAAACGGATCAGCTTGCCATCCTCGAGCTTATAGATGGTGCCGGTGCAACTGCCGGAGACAAACACAGTGCCGTCATCCGCCAACGCCACATCATTCAGGCAGGGTTCCCGGTCGGGCGCCACATAGGAGGCGACAATCTCGCCGCTTTCCACATCCAGCACCCTCAGCATGTTGACGTCCGCGAGGTAAAGCAGCTTGCCCCTGAGCGCGAGGCCCGTGGGCGCGTTCAGGCCTTCAATCCATTTGGCATCCACCATGCGGCCCGACATGGACATGCGGCTGATATAGCCTTTGCCGTTGATGCCGTAGCCCACAACGTTGGACGCATAGATGAAGTTTCTGGCTTCATCGACCGCGACGGATTCGGGCTCAAACAGGCCCTCGCTGATGCTCCAGATTTCCCGGATATGGGCGGTTTCAGCGGCAACAGGCATAGCTCCCGCGCTGACAAGCAAGCCCGTGATGGCGGCAATCAATGCCTTATACATAGTGACACATTTCCCTGACTTCCTTCCCCTTTACCCTAGGGCGAAAGGGGGCTCTCCTGCAATGCCAATCTGGGGAACGCAGGGGGCGTGGGAAGGGCTTATGGCATCCGCGCGCCACGGCTGGCTTCCAGAATGTCGTACCAATCCCGGCGGGTCAGGGGCACATCAAAGGCCGCTGTGGCCGCTGTGATGCGCGCCGGTGTCTGGGTGCCGATGATCGGGATCACGCCCGAAGGATGCGCCAGCAGGAAGGCCAGCGCCACGGCCGTCCGGTCGGTGCCGTACGCGTTTGCCAGCCGGTCCAGAACCGTGATCACGGCTTTGGCTTTGCCTGTCGCCTCTGCGGCATCCGAGAGCAAGCCACCACCCGCGAGCGGGGACCAGGCCAGGATGCGCGCACCGGTGGCCATGGCATGGTCCAGCACGCCGTCAAACAGCGGGCTGATCTCCAGCGCTGAAAACTCCGGCTGCTGGCTTGCAACCGGGAAGCCCAGGTGGGTCTCAAGGGCACGGCTCTGGTCGGGCGTGTGGTTCGAGACACCGATCTCCCTGATCTTGCCCTGATACTGCAGCGCCAGCAGCGCGTCGGCCACCTCATCATGGCCGGTCAGCAGGTCGGGGCGGTGGATCTGGTAAAGGTCGATCACATCAGTCTTGAGGCGCTTCAGCGAGGCCTCGCACGCGCGGATCAGATAATCCTTGGTGGAATTATAGGGCAGGCCCCTCACGATACCGCCCTTGGTGGCCAGGACCATGCGGCCCCTGAGGGTTGGGTTTGCCGCCAGCACGTCACCCAGCAGCGCTTCAGCCTCGCCGAAACCGTCCGGCCCGCTGCCGCCATAAATATCAGCGGTGTCAATCAGGGTCATGCCGGCGTCCAGCGCGGTACCAATTTTCACTGCGGCTTCATCCACACCCGTGCCGGCCAAGCGCCAGCAGCCATAGGCCAATGCGCCCACACTCAGGTCTGTGCCCAGCGTGTGGCTCCTGCTGATGGTCAATCGGTTGTTTTCCTGCTCAAGCATCTGGTGGCTCCCCAAAAGTTTTCGCTCTTATGCCGCATTTTGACAGCGCTGTCTATTACCGTCGAAAATCCGATCTGTACATCGGCTTGGTATTCTGCTCTGCTGCGGCGAAACGGAGGGCAGGATATGCGATTCATCACGATTATTGCTTTGACAATCACGGCAGTTTCTTCAGCGGCTTTTGGCTGCGCGAATTTTCTGTTCAGCGACCTCAAGGACCAGTGCGGCAAGGCGTTTGAGGGCCGCGTGGTCGAGGACAGCACGAACGACCCGCGCTGGGGCAATGCGCGTATTGTCATGCATATCCGTGACTGTTCCGACACGCAGCTCAAAATCCCGCTTCACATGGACGATGACCGCTCGCGCGTGTGGGTGATCACCAAACTGCCGGACGGCAATATGCAGCTGAAGCATGATCACCGCCATGCGGACGGCAGTGAAGACAAGGTCACCCAATATGGTGGGCGGACGCGTACCATCGCCAGCGCAAGCAGCTTCGATTTTCCGGTGGACGACGCGTCCATCGAGAATTTCATGGAAAACGGCCTTGAAGCGTCGGTCACCAATGTGTGGCAATTGCGGGTAGAGCAGGCGCAGAACACCTTCCATTACCGGCTGGCGCGCCCGGGCCGGTCGTTCGAGATTGTCTTTGACCTGACGAAGCCGGTTGATGTGCCACCGCCTGCGTGGGACCTGCGCTAAAGCATCCCCATCAGCATATCCCACAGAAGGCCCGCGTTGGTGCGGGTTGTCTTGCGTGCGTCCACCCGGCGGCCCGCAATCCAGGTGGCCTCTACCTTGATATCCTCAATCCTGGCCGGGGCCACGGTCAGCGGGTTTTCGCTCATCAGCACAAGGTCTGCGGCCTTGCCAGCCTCGAGCGACCCGCGATCTTCCGCGAGGCCCAGTTGCCAGGCGGCGTCCAGCGTCATGGCCCTGAGCGCTTCAAGCGGCGTCAGGGCCTGATCGGGCGCGACCTTGGGGGCATCCCGGCGCGGTTGGCGCGTCACGGCGGCCCCCAAGGTGCGCATGGGCCCGATCGGCGTGGCCGGGTTGTCTGAATGCAGGCTGATGCGAAGGCCAGCATCAAGCGCTGAGCGCGTCGGCATATAGCGGGCGGTGCGCGCATCGCCCACCAGTTCCGGCAGCCGGTGGCCATAGAAGGTCACGTGATCAACAAAGAAGCTGGTGGTCATGCCAAGGCGTGCGGCACGCTGAAGCTGCTCGCGGGCGATCAGGGCATTGTGCTCAAGCCGGTGGCGGTGATCCGCGCGGGGGTGTGCCGCCAGCACGCTTTCCACCACATCCAACACCCGGTCTACTGCCCGTTCGCCCTGCACATGCACGGCAACTTGAAAGCCACGCTTGTGGTAGGTCTCGAACACCTTGCGGAAGGTCTCAAGTTCGTGATTGAGCGCGCCCATATGGCCGGGTTCAAGATGCAGGCGCTCGGTTGTCAGGTCTGTGGTCTCGTATGGTTCGGCAAAGGCGGCGCCGCCCGCGTACGGCGAGCCGTCCATCCAGAATTTCACGCCGATGATGGCGCCGGGGGTGAGTGAGGCTTCCGGCCCGCCAGAAGCGGGAATCTGGTGCGGCAGGCCGTAAGTCACAGCTTGAACGGGAGCATTCGCATCTGCCGTCAGGCGCTTCATCAGGCCGGGCATATCATCGCCGCTGCCCACAAGCCCGGCGGCGGCAATGGTGGTGAAGCCCGCGCGGGCATAGGCGCCCAGCTGCAGGTTCACCAGAAGCTCATTCGCGCCCACAGGCGGCTTGGGCGCGTTCTCAAACAGGGCCTTGATGGCCGAAACCTCGCGCACCACGCCGGTCAAGTTGCCGTCGGTGTCCTTGATGAATTCGCCGCCCATGGGGTTGGGGGTGGTTTCCGTGATGCCGGCGGCCTTAAGCGCGGCCGAGTTGGCATAGGCGTCATGCATCATTTGGGTCAGGATCACCAGCGGCCTCTCGGGCGCGATGGCGTCCAGTTCTTTGAGCGTCGGCGGTTCCAGGTCATCCACCATCACCGGGTCCCAGCCGAAGGCCAAGATCCAGCCGCCCGCAGTGAAGCCGTCTGCGGCCTCCTCAAGCGCCGCCATAATACTGGCGCGGGATGAATGGGTGAAGCCGCTGACGTCCACCGTGGCGCCGAACTGGGCGGTCGCGACCGGGTGGGTGTGCGGTTCAATGAGGCCGGGCAGCAGCGCGCGGCCCTTCAGGTTGATCCGCTTTGCACTGCCCGAGGCCTGCGCGGCCACCGTGTCATAATCGCCCACGGCAACGATGCGGCCATGGCGCACCAGCAGCGTATTCTGTGTGCCGTCCGTCACGGTCACCACATCGCCGCCATAAAACAGCGTCTCATCCTGCGGCGCCGGTGGCGCCAGCCAGATATAAAGCCCGACGGCAACGATAATCAGCGCGGCGGCTGCCTTGCGAACAAAGCCCATAAAATTCCCCTTTTCCCAAGCCATGAGAATAGGGCGGCGTGGGCGCGCGGCAAAATAAAAGGGCCCCACCAGTGGCGGGGCCCGTTGGAAGCCGTGGCTTCTGTTTGCCGATTAGTCCTTGAGCGTCAGCGTGACCTCAATATTGCCGCGGGTGGCGTTTGAATAGGGGCACACCTGATGCGCGGCATCCACCAGCTTCTGAGCGGTGTCCCGGTCGAGGCCCGGGAGGCTGACCTCAAGCGCCGCTTCAATGCCGAAACCGCCTGGGATGGGGCCAATGCCGACGCTGGCGTTGATGGATGTTTCAGCCGGCACCGCGACGCCGGTTTTGCCGCCCACGGCCTTCAGCGCGCCGATGAAGCAGGCTGCGTAACCGGCGGCGAACAGCTGCTCCGGGTTGGTGCCCGCGCCGTCATCGCCGCCCAGGCCCTTGGGGGTCGACAGGTCAACCGCCAGCCGCCCGTCGTCAGACTTTGCCGTGCCCGCGCGACCGCCCGTTGCGGTGGCATGGGCGGTATAAAGTGTTTTCTCAAGTTTCATGGTCATCTCCTTATATGTGCACAATTAAATCGTGCACTATTTAAATGGCTGACAGGTGAACCGGGTGGGCCGTTATGGGAAGGACCATCGGTTCGGGGAATGACCTGACGCGTCAGCCGGTTTTCATCAGGTCGGTGCGCAGGCGCTTGAGGGCGTCCCTGAGCGCGGTTAACTCGTCTGGTGTGCAGCCGGTGGCCGTCACGGCTTCGCCCGGCACGCTGGCGGCGTCATCCTTCAGCGCTTTGCCTTTCGCTGTCAGGCTCACGCGCACCACGCGCTCGTCCTCGGCGGCGCGCTTGCGCTCAAGAATGCCCTGGGCTTCCAGCCGTTTCAGCAGCGGCGTCAGCGTAGCGCTATCCAGAAACAGCTTTTCGCCAATTTCCGACACCGTCATGCCGTCCCGTTCCCACAGTACCATCATCACCAGATACTGCGGGTACGTCAGGCCGAGCCGGTCCAGCATGGGCCGATACATTTTCTTCAGCGCATTGGTCGCCGAATAGAGCGCGAAACACAGCTGGTCATCCAGCTTCAGCGACAGCGCAGGCGCATCGGGCGCATATGGTGGTGTGTTGCTCATAAACCCTATTTAATCGCGCACGATTTAATTTCAAGGGAGCTAGGTGAGATTTGTTGGGGAAACCTTAGCCTTCCCCAAAGCTTCGCTCAAATGCCTGCTGGCCGCTTTTGGTGAACACCACCTCGCGGCTGTCGGGCTTTCGTTTGGCCCAGCCGCTTGCGTACATATGATCAAGGAGCGCGGCGCCGAGTGACCCTGCCAGGTGGGTGCGGCGTTCGCTCCAGTCCAGGCAGGCTTTGCAGAGCGGCCGGCGTGTGCCTTCGAGCGCGTCAAGCCGCAATCCCAATCCGGTGACGAAATCGCGCCCGGCGACCGTCAGCGCCGGTTCGCCGGCTTGCTCATTCAGGTGCCCGCGTTTCAAGAGGCTCTCGTACAAGCGGATGCCCATGTCGCCCGCCAGATGGTCATAACAGACCCTTGCGTGCCGCATGGCCGGGTCCTTCGGGCCGGGCCTTGTGCGCACATGCCCCGCGCGCATGGCCACACCCATCAGGCTTTCGAGCAGCTCGGCTACATCCGTGTCCGCCAGCTGATAGTATCTGTGCCGCCCCTGCTTGCGGATGGTCAGCAATCCGCCAGCTTCCAGCTTCGACAGGTGGCTTGAGGCCGTCTGTTTGGTCACGCCCGCTTCGGCTGACAGTTCCGTGGCCGTCAGTGCCATGCCGCCCATCAGCGCGGTGAGCATGTTGGCGCGGGCCGGGTCCCCGATCAGGGCGGCGATGTGGGCAATGTCTGGTCCGTCTTTCATAGTTCGATCCTAATCGAAACAAGGATGCGCCGCAATCGGCTAAATCCTGTGCAGCAATCACTTTTGTATGGAGGAAACCATGACCATCCTGTGCTGCATCAAATATACGCTCGATCCCTTCAAGCGCACTGAGTTCGAAGCCTACGCCAAAAACTGGGCGGAGATCATCCCGCGCTGTGGCGGTGATCTGATCGGCTATTTCATGCCCCATGAGGGCACGGACAATATCGCCCTTGGGCTGATCTGTTTTGACAGCCTCGCGGACTATGAAGCCTACCGCGCGCGCCTCAAAACCGACGAGGGCGGGGCCGCCAATTTCCAGATGGCACAGCGCGAACGCTTTATCCTGTCGGAAGAACGCACCTTCCTGCGCGCAGCCGACGGGTCTGAGATGCTGCGCTTCTTTGAGGGGCGGGAGCAGGTGGCATGATCGCCGTGATCTTTGAGCTGGAGCCGAAGGACGGGCAGGAAGATGCCTATTTTGGTACCGCCCGTGAGCTGGCGCCCATGCTTGATGGCATCGACGGCTTTATCTCGGTCGAGCGGTTCGAAAGCCTGAAGCGGCCGGGCAAATATCTGTCGCTCAGTTTCTGGCGCGATGAGGCGGCGGTTCAGGCGTGGCGCAACCTGGAAGCCCACAGGGCCGGGCAGGCCCGCGGGCGTGGGGGCATATTCAGGGACTACCGCCTGCGTGTGGCCCATGTGGTGCGGGACTATGGCCTGAACGCGCGGGACGAAGCACCCGCGGATTCCCGCCATCATCACGAATAGCTGGGCCTACAGAGTTATATCTTGCCCAACCATGGATAGTTGGGCATGGTATCCGCATGACCGAGCCGGCGGAAAAAATGGTGCCAGAAGAACGCCTTATCCAGTGGATGGAGGCGCTTGAAGCCTATGCGCGCGACTGGGACAAGGTGTTTGAAGGCCACCCGCATTATTTCACGCAGGAATATTGGTATCTATTCGTGGGCGTTGTCACCAGCGCGTGGGAAGGCCGGTCGCTGACCATCAATGCAGCCTGCCAGATGATGAAAACCGGTTCCGCTCGAACCCGGGAAGACAGGCTGAAAAAAGCGGTGCAGGACGGGTATCTGTTGAAGGTGCGCAGTGAAAGCGACCGCCGCACCACTTATGTGATGCCGTCAGAGATGCTTGAAAGCAAAATCCGCGGGCATCTGGAACGCACCTATCTGCGCACTGCAGAAGCTTTTCTGCCTCACCAGAAGAATGGTCAGGCCTGACGGAAAAATATCCGCAGCTTTTGCGGATAAAATTACCCCAATCTTTTCGATTTTTTTGTTGTTTCCAATATGCAGGCTTAGGCGTGGGAGAGGCCCCCAAGGCCAAGGAAGTATGTTGGGAGAAACAACCATGCCTAAATTATACCGGACTGCTGTGTTGGGCAGCGTATCGGCAATTGCACTTGTGTCAGCAGTGCCCGTATCGGCGCAGGACACGGAACAGGATACCGGTTTCCAGATGGAGGAAATCACGGTTACCGCGCGCAAGCGGGAGGAAAGCCTGCAGGATACGCCGGTGTCTGTGACTGCCCTTGGAGCGCGCGCGCTGGCGCGGCTGCAGGCCACGGATGTCGGCGATATCCAGAACAGTGTGCCGGGCCTGACACTGCATGTGGGTGATGCGTCGAACGCTGTGGTGTATGTGCGCGGTATCGGCCAGGTGGACAGCCTGGCGTTCGCGGACCCTGGCGTGGGCATTTATCTGGACGATGTGTATCTGGGGCGTGCCCAGGGCAGTTTCCTGGATATTTATGACGTGGAGCGCATTGAGGTGCTGCGGGGGCCGCAAGGCACGCTTTATGGCCGCAATACCATCGGCGGCGCGGTCAAATTTGTCTCGAAGGCGCCAGCGGATGAGTTTGGCGTGACGGCCGAGGTTGCGGGCGGCAATTATGGCCAGCGCCGGGCCAGGGTGGCGGTGGATGCCCCCCCTTGTGGAAGGCAAGCTGCTGACCAAGGCTGTGGTGGCCTATAATGGGCGGGACGGCTATGCCACCAACAGCGTGACGGGCGAGGATGACGGCGACAAGGAGGCCCTGAGCGCCCGGTTCGCGGTGCGTGCCCACCTGAGTGACCGTTTCATGTTCGACCTGAACGCGGACATCAGTGACGACGACAGCGATACATCGCGCACGCCAAACCGGGAAACCAGCGTGTTCGGCGTGGTGCCGGCGAGCGACGAGCCCTTTGAAGTGGACGCCGATTTCAATGATCTGAACAGGCTGAAAACCAAAGGCATTTCGGGTGTCGCCACCTATGACGTGAGCGACTCGATGACGCTCAAGTCCGTTACCGCCTACCGGACCATGAATTATGACACTCATCTTGACCTGGACGCCACGGCCCTTGCCTTCCTGGGTGTGTTTGTGGACGAGGACCAGAAGCAGTTCAGCCAGGAATTCCAGTTGTCGTACGAGGCCGACAGCGGCCTGTCGTTCGTGGGTGGGCTGTATCATCTGCGCGAGCATGACATCACCATGTCAGGCATTTTTGGCCCGGCGATCGCCTTCATCACCAATTCCGTCAATGATCAGATCAACCGTAGCTACGCGGCATACGGCCAGGCGGATATTCCGGTGACCGACAAGCTGACGCTGACAGCGGGCCTGCGCTTCACCTATGAAGAAAAGGAGTTTACCCGGGTTCAGGAATTCTTCGGTGCCGACACACCGCTGGTGCCCGAGATCGGCCAGGGCCTGCGCGTGACGGATGTGGTCGTGGAGGAAAACTGGAATAACCTGTCGCCAAAAGTTGGTATGAACTACCAGCTGGATGACGACCATATGCTGTACGCCAGCGCCAGCAAAGGCTTCAAAAGCGGTGGGTTTGACGGCCGGTCCAACAGTGATACGGAAGCCGTGCCCTATGACCCGGAAACCCTGTGGGCCTTTGAAGTGGGCAGCAAAAATACGCTGGCGGGCGGCAAGGCCACGCTGAACATCGCCGCCTTCTATAACGATTATAAGAACCTGCAGCTTTCAAGCTTTACGGCGGATGAAGGCGGCGCCTTCCAGGCCCTGTTCACCAATGCGGGTGCCGCCACCATCAAGGGCGTGGAACTTGAACTGGCTGCCCGGCCCATTCCCGCCCTCAACCTGCAGGCGTCTGTCAGCTACACCGATGCCCAGTATGACGAATATATTGGCGAAGGCGGCGTGGACATCAGCGATGAGCGGCATCTGGTGAACGCGCCCGAATGGACGCTTTTCGCCGCTGTCGACTATGATATCGACCTCGCGAATGGGGCATCCATCCTGCTGCATGGTGACGCGGCCTACCGCAGCAAGACCTATCCCACCGTCAGCAGCAGCGAAATCCTGGCTGAGGATGGGTACGGCCTGTTGAACGCCCGGGTTGCCTACGAGGCGGCAAGCGGCAGCTGGAGCCTCTATGCAGGCGTCAAGAACATCACCGACACGCGCTACCGCACGCACGGGTTTGACCTGTCTGCGAGCCTTGGGTTCCAGATGGGATATTATGGCGCGCCCCGCACCTGGGCCGCGGGCCTTGAGTTCCGTTTCTAGGGCCGGGTGTATGAATAAGCCAATATTGGACGCTGATACCCAGCAGCTGCTGGCTGAGCTTGCAGCTGCTGAGGGCCCCTCATTTGATGACATGACGGTGCCGGAAAGGCGCTTGGGGCTGGAAGCCATGTTTCTTGAAACAGGGGCCCAGGCCCCCACCGTCGCAGTGCGGGAGTTTCAACTGCCAAGCCGTCAGGGCGTGCCCATCCATGGGCTGGCCCTGCAGCCTGATGGCGAAGCTGATGCACCGCTGCCGGTTCTTTTCATGATGCAAGGCGGTGGCTGGGCACTGTCAGGCGCGCGGCCCTATGTGCCCCTCGGTGCCTTGCTTGCAAATGCCCTTGGGCGGCTGGTCGTTCTGGTAGACTTCCGTCTGGCACCCGAACACAAGTTTCCTGCCGGGCTTGACGATTGCACGGATACCTATGCCTGGCTTCGGGAGAATGCCGGACAGCTGGGAGGGGACCCGGACAATATTGCCCTTTTTGGGGACAGCGCAGGGGGAAACCTGGCTGCGGCGGTGGCGCTGCGCTGCGCCCGCGCGGGTGAGCGTTTGCCCGAGGCGCTTGTGCTTGCCTATCCGATGATCGATGTGCGCATAGGGGCCGACCGGCGTTATCCTTCCCGTCAGATGTATGGGGGCGGCGACTATTTCCTGACAGAGGCCTCTGTCCAGGCCGCAACCCTTGACTATCTGGAATTTGAAGGGCTCAGGGATCATCCCCTGGTGTCCCTGGCCGGGAACCCGGATTTGGCAAAGTTGCCCAAAACCATTCTCGTATTGCCGGGGCTGGACCCACTGCGGGATGAGGGCCTGGCCTTCGCGGACCGGCTTGAGGCCGAAGGTGTGGAGGTTCATTGCCGGGTTTTTGAAGGCACCATCCATGCCTTCCTGTCGTTGTTCCACAGGATCGCCATGGCGCGGGATGCCGTGGCTTTTATCAGGTCGTGTCTATAACCCCTCCGATAGACTCGACAAAAAAGCCCCGACCGTTATGGCCGGGGCTTTTGCTTGTCTGTTCGTCACTCACCGGCTTGACCGGTTAGTCTATTTCGGGGGCGGTGCCCCTGGCTGTAGATTCGCCGATCAGGTGGCGTACCACCAGCTTCGCAAACGGTGAATGACGATACTTGATCGCTTTGGCTTAAAGCTCGTCAGCGTGCTTGCCGAGGTATGCAGCAACGCCCGCGGCGTCGGCTTTCATGCCTTCGTCGCCTTTGTTCCAGCCAGCCGGGCATACTTCGCCGTGCTCTTCGTGGAACTGCAGCGCTTCAACCAGACGGACGAATTCGTCAACGTTACGGCCAAGCGGCAGGTTGTTCACAGTCTGGTGCCACACCAGGCCGTCTTTGCCGATCAGGAAGGTACCGCGCAGTGCGATGCCAGCGTCCTCAATGAGAACGTCATAGTCGCGGGCGATCTGCTTCGTGACGTCAGCAACCATCGGGAAATCAACCGGGCCCAGGCCGCCTTCTTTGGTCGGCGTGTTGCGCCATGCAACGTGGCTGAACTGGCTGTCGATGGAGCAAGCCACAACCTTCACGCCAAGCTCTTTGAACTTGTTCATGCGGTTGTGGAACGCCAGGATTTCAGATGGGCATACGAAAGTGAAATCCAGTGGGTAGAAGAACAGCAGACCATAGTCGCCGCCAAGGTAGTCCTTGAGGTTGAATTCTTCGTTGATGGAACCGTCTTCCATGACTGCGACGGAAGTGAAGTCCGGTGCTTGTTTACCTGCGAGAACGGCCATGTGCCCCTCCTTGATTATGGGTGATAAATTTTCAAATCTCATGCGCGCGCGGTGAATGAAGCGTGCCTGATGGGGCGTGGAATCACCCCCGCGCTGGTGGGCCATACTGTATGCTTCTGCGGGGCAATTGCAACCGTGCGTTCTCGATTTCTGTAATCGATAAATACGATTTATGTCTTTATAAATAAATGTCTTAACCGTTTACAGAATTCGCGACCGCCATGCAAGGATGAAGGTCAACCGTGTTCTGGTCTGATAATCGGGACTGGCAATTGGAAAATGCTTTCCCATATATATTTGCGGTTCCGCTTGGGGAGGGTCTGGCTGTTGGAAACACTCGACGATATCATCCGGTATAATGCTGTTGGCATGCTTGTATGGCTGTCGGTGCTGATGGTCCGCGACTTTTGTGACCGGCTGGCCTGCTGGCTTGGCAGCTTGTCGGCCATCTGTTCGGCGGCCTACCTGCTCGCATCAAAGCCTGGGCTGACGCTTTTCGGTGTGGATGCGGACTATCTGTTTTTTCCGTTTGCCTTCATCAGCCCCGTTGCAGCCTGGCTGTTTTCCCTGTCGCAGTTTGACGACCACTTCCGTATCCGGCGCTGGCATGTGGCAGTTGCGGTGGCGAAAGTGGTCACCGGTGGAGTTGCCTTCTATGAATGGCGACAGCTGGAAGGCATGGCGCTGCATACCCAGATGACAGTCGCAGGCGCGCTGACCATTGCCATCGTCATTGGCATCCTGGCGCACCTGACCTACGTTGCCTGGCGTGGCCGCAATGACGACCTTGTTGAAGCACGGAGGCGATTTCGCACCGTTTTCGTTAGCGGGGTGATTATCATCAGTGCGGGTGTGATGGTCGCGGAGGTATTCCTCATCGGCTACGGTTTTGAACCCTACCTGCTTTTGTTGCAGTCCAGCTCGTTCCTGGCAATCGCGCTTTACCTGCATTGGCGCCTGACTGCGAGCGGTGGACAGGATCTGTTCTTTGTGGACAAAAGGCCCGTCACGGTTCCCGAAGTGCGCCCGTCGAACGGCAATGGCGATGCTGCCGACGCTGTGGACCTGGCGGTGATCCGAAAACTTGAGGACACAGGCTTTATCCTGGAGCCGAGCCTGACCATCGCGCGCATGGCAGAACAGGCCGGCATGCCCGAGCACCGTTTGCGGCGCCTGATCAACCAGGGTATGGGGTACCGGAATTTTGCCGACTATGTGAACCATCACCGCATCGCTGCAGCCCAGGAACGCCTGGCGTCCGTTGAGGACCGCAATCTGCCGGTCCTGACAATTGCCATGGATCTGGGCTATGGCTCGCTCGGCCCCTTCAACCGTGCTTTCAAGGAACGCACCGGCCAGACCCCCACCGAATATCGCAAAAATACCATCGCCGCCACGTAGGTTGTGCTGCGCCCTAGGCGGGCTGGCCGAAAGGTGAAAAAGCTGGCTGATTTCTGAAATCATTAGCTGATTTCGAATTCGATAAGACCCAAACCCCAATTCCTGTTGTTGTTCAGCTCATTGGCAAAACCCCGGCACAGGGGTGCCATAAAATGACGACAGCAGGAGACACAAACCTTGAACTTTTCCACGGAAACCCAAACCCTGATTGAGGGACTGATCGACTGGTTCCAAGTGATCCTGACGATCGATTTCGCGCGCTACCTGTTTGGGGCAGGGGGCGTTTTCCTCCTGACCTTGCTCGGGCGGCAGTGGCTGGCGACGCGGAAAATCCGCACCAAGTCCCCGCGCAGGCGGCAGATGATGCGCGAGTTCCGTGCGTCTCTGATTACCGTTTTTGTATTCGGTGTGGTTGGGCTTTCTACCAAATTCGGGCTGGAAGCAGGCTGGATGGAAATCTATGGCGACATTGACGATTATGGCTGGGGCTATTTCGCCTTTTCGCTGATTGCCATCATCATCCTGCACGATGCCTATTTCTATTGGACGCACCGGCTGATGCACCTCAAGGGCATGATGAAGCATATCCACTGGCTGCATCACCGGTCTCATAACCCCAGCCCCTGGGCGTCCTATAGTTTCGATATGCCGGAGGCTGCTGTGCACGCGCTTTTCGTGCCGCTTGCCCTTCTCCTTCTTCCCATGCACGGCCTGGCGATGTGGTTGTTCCTTGGTCATATGATCATCCGGAACGCAATGGGCCATTCTGGCTATGAGCTCTTTCCGCGTCGCTGGGCCGTGCACCCACTATTGGGGTGGCTCACGCTTGTCACCCACCACGACATGCATCACGCCAATGGCAATTATAATTTCGGCCTTTATTTCAGCTGGTGGGACCGGCTTATGGGCACCGAGCACCCGGATTATCTGGCCCGGGTAACGGGTGATCCAGACCGCTGCCGGGCCCCGCTGGGCGTTACGGGGGCCAAAGAAAATGCATAGCTCATACATTAATGAAAGTTCAGCTATGCGTTTATTGGGGGTGGTATTAAAAGGTCGCCCCCGCCATATGCAGCACCATGTAACCGAGCGCGTAATGAGCTCCTTTGTTGGTGTCGCACAGAAACGGCCCGTGGCCGCAGACATATCCTTCCCAAAGAACGCGAGGACAAAGAGATGAAAACTTTTGTAAAAACACTGGGCGCAGCAGCCCTTCTGACCGGCCTGGCAACCTCAGGTGCCACTGCCGCAGACGCAGACCTGGTAAAAGGCTTCTGGCTGACTGGCGATAAGGGCCAGGTTGTTGAAATCAAAGCCTGTGATGAAGGCTCATCCCGCCTGTGTGGCGATGTGGTCTGGAGCCCAGCGGGCACGCCTGACGAAACCCTGGTACTGCTGGGCCTCAAGCCATCGCGCGCCAACCTTTCCAAAGGCCACTTCTGGAACAAAGGCAAAGTGATTGACCTCGAAAGCGGCAAGAAACGTGGGGGCAGCATCGAGCTTCTCGAAGACGGCACGCTGAAGGTTGCCTCCTGCAAGCGCAACCTGTGCAACAATCAGGTTTGGGAACGCCCAAGCGCTGAGATGGCTGAACTGCCAGAGCATATCCGTCTCGCCAGCCGCTAAGCAGGCCTGACAGGAATAGAAAAGGGCGGACCCCAGCCGGGCCCGCCCTTTTTATTTGTCCGAACCTGACGCGTTGCTATTGCCGCACTGCGGTCAGGCCGTATTTTTCTTTCAGCAGTTCCTGCACCGAATCCTGACCTGCCAGGTGCGCAGCGCCAACCGCGATGAAGATTTTGCCTTCGCCGTCCATCATGGTTTTGATCTGGTCTGCCCAGTCCATGTTGCGGTTAAGGAGGAGCGCGTTGGCCAGCGAGTCCTGGCCCACCATGGCGGCTTGCATCTTGTCGCCAAGCGCGTCCATATTGCCGGTGAGCCATAGGTCAACAATCTCATCCAGCATGTCCGGGTCTTCCACCATCTGACGCACACTTTCCTCAAAGAAAGCCAGCTCGTCTTCGAAGCTCAGGTTGCCGAAGACCTGCATCTGCTGGTCCAGCGTCTCAAGGTAAGCAAGAGACTTGCCTTTTGCCTTTGCTTCCCGCCACAGGATGCTGTCTACGCCAGCTTCCGGGCTGCCGCCACGGGCCTGCAGCATCAAGGCCTGAAGGCTGATGCCGGCCAACCAGGGCCGGTAGGGCGCGAAGTTGTTCACAGCGGCAGCGGGCTGCCCCATGGACGTGAGAACCGCCTCAAAATTGCTGCGTGCTTCGGGGCTCAGTTTGGTCAGGAAGGATGGGCCGGACAGGTTGATACCATATGTTTGCACAAGTTTCATCTGGGTTGCGGGCGCAATATCCACAGCTGGCGCTTCTGTCACTAGTGTGTCAGCGGCATCAAAAGCCGCGCTGATCTTGTCCGACCGCCACTGGATGGTTGGGTTCATGATGTGAACCGTGCCCAGGAGCCAGATTTCACCGTCCGCGTCCGACAGCTTCCACAAGGGAACGTCTGCGGCCTGTGCGCGGGCCGGGGATGCAAAGGCGAAAATTGCCAGCACCACCATAGGCGCCAGAAGGGCACCGATTGTGCGTTTAAGGGTCAATTCAAAAGTCATTATCGTATCCTCAAAGTCTGTGTGTCGTGACCGGGCCACGGTTTCGTGTGCCATTTGTCTGTTCAGTCTTATGACGGCGCCAAAGCTTACAGACCAGACCTAAAAAATTTAGGTCAGGCTGATTTTACCGTCTGCAGATGAACTGATGATGACTGCCCCGGAAGGACGGCAGGCTATTTCTTCAATTGGGATTTGAGGGCGCGGGCGCAGGCTGTTGCGATTTCCGACTGCAGCCGTACCTGTGCGATGGCGCCCTTTTCCCCGGCGTCCGTCAGACGCGCGAGGGATTCTTCCAGCAGCTGCAGGGTTGCCAGGATTTCTTCCTGTGCTGCATCTGTTTCAGGCGCTTGTGGTGATGTATCGTCGGGTTCTGCCGACTGCTTGCCATACCGCGTGGCTTCCTGCTGCGGGGACAGCGGCGAAAGCGCATCAGAGACCGCCTCGCGCACCATGGCGGCCGCCGTGCTGTTGATCATGTCGGCAATGGGGTTCCGCTTGGGGGCATCACCCGCCGTCTCACCAGATGTGGCCTCGCTTTCCGCCATGCGTTGGTCGGTGGCCAGATCTGCTTCCCGTGTTTCCACGGCAGACTGCAGCACACTCGGGCTATCCGTGAAGGCGGCTGGCGCTGGTGCAGGCCTACGCGTGGCTGGTGCGGCCGTATCGTGCTCGTCGTCAAGGAACAGAGGCTGGTCGTAGGTCAGCGTTTCTGTGCTTTTGGTTTCACTTGCGGGCTTCACCGGCGTCAGGATGCCTTCAAAGCCTTCAAAGATACCGCTTGTGGGGTTGAACACCGGCGCAGCTTCAAGCGTCCAGTGCTGTAGCTGTGTATCCAGTTGCGGCAGGCTGATGGGCGCATCATGGATAGTGCTGCGGCGCTGGAAGGCCCGGCTTACAGGATGGTCCAGCTTGGTATTCAGGCCCAGCATATCCAGCATGGCTGTGCCGATCAGGCGTGCGGCACCACCATAAATCTTGGCGGCGAACGGCGACACCAGGGTGATAAAGCCGTCCCGGTCACTGCGCCAGGCCCAGCCGCCAGGGCCCGGGTCGCGCAGGAAGCGCTGTTTCACCTGTTCGGCGCCGTCGGTGGAAGCCGCAGTATCCGGGGCTGTTTCAGTTAACTGCCCCGTGGCAACTGGGGTGCTTGACTGCACGACAGTGTCGGTCAGTTGGTTCGGGCGGCCATCAGCGCCCTGGTCCGATGTGCCAACCATCTTGGTCTCTGGCGCATTGATGCGGTCGCTCATGCGCTCGGCAATCAGGTCTTCGTCGGTGCGCAGAATTCTGAGGCTGGCAGCCTTCTTTTCAAAACTCTCGACAGGACCGAAGCCTTCCGGGCGCAGCCGGGTCACGGTGGCGGCAAAACCTGTGTTGTCGCCGGTTGACCCTGCGGTCATGACAGCAGCGCTGCCGCCGCCCGCCGCAACGCGGCGCGGTTCGATTTCCTCAATGTGGTGGGTGTCCTGCTGCTCGTTCACGGCTTCGCTGGCGTCAGCCGTATCTGGCTGTGCGCCCAGGTCATCACGCCAGAGCGCGAGCGTGGAGCGGCCTTCAAACGGCGGCGCGGCGGGAGCGGCGCGGGCAAGCGCTATCCACACATTGGCGGAAAGGTCAGAGCGGGTTGCCAGAATCTGGTGATGTTCGCGGCCGGTCTGGCCGATCAGCTCAATGATGTCATCTTCATCGAACGGGGCGTTTTTCAGCAGGTCTTCCATCAGGCTGGCGCGGTCACGCACAAGGCGGTGCACCAGGTCCATTGGCGGTTTGGCCTGGCCGGCCAGAATTTCGGAAACAGTGCGGCGGCTGTCGGGCTCAACGTGGGGGATCAGGGCTTCAATCACATCCAGAAGCTGCGCACGCGTGGGCTCTTTCACAGGCGCCTTGCCTGTGAGGAACATGTCCACCAGCGACCGGAAAAGGGTTGTGCGGTCTTCGCCGTCGCGCTCACGCGCGTAGGCCACCAACTCCCGAATCCGACTGTCCAGTGCGTTCATGTCGAATGCCGACACTTTGCCCACTTCGATACCCACTTCAACTGTCACGCATCACGAAGCATATGCCGCGCAACGCCATGGCCGTCCCAGCCAGGAAAATTTTGTTTTTAAGTGGGGTGAAAATAGCTCCCGAATCACCCTGACTTCTATACTACTCAAAAAGAATCATGATGCTAGTGATGATTAACATTAGAAATATAATTGTTTGAAATTGGAACTTTATTTTAAAAACGCCCTTCTGTAGTATGCGGGTCAGTCCCTCGGGGGGATGTTTCGGGGGTTATTCAAGGAGTATAAGTATGGGGCGTGTCAAACTTGATGCGGTCGACCGCAAAATCCTGTCGTGCCTGCAGGCCGAAGGACGTATCACGAATGTGGAACTTGCGGAACGGGTGGGGATTACGGCCCCGCCATGCCTGCGTCGCGTGCGCGCACTTGAGGAAGAAGGGTACATCCGTGGCTACCACGCTGACCTGAATCAGGAAGCGCTGGGCTATGGCTTGACGGTCTTCGCCATGGTTGGCCTGCATAGCCAGGCAGAGGCAGACCTTCAGAAGTTCGAGGAACAGTGCAAAGGCTGGCCGATGGTGCGTGAATGTTTCATGCTCAATGGCGAGATCGATTTCATGCTGAAAATCGTCGCCCACGACCTGGCGGCCTTCCAGCATTTCCTGACCAGCGAACTTACGCCGGCGCCCAATGTGGCCAGCGTGAAGACGTCGCTGACGATCCGGACATCCAAGCACACGCCGGGTGTACCGCTGCCGGAAGTGTCGTGAAATTAGTTAGAGGCGGTCTTTAAAGACCCATGAAAAAGCCCGCTGGTGTCAGCGGGCTTTTTGTTTGTCTGCTAGCTGGCGCGGCTACCTATTTGAATTCCACCTTGGAAATTTCATAGTAGCGTTCGCCGCCTGGCGTTTTCACTTCCACTTCAACGCCCACGTTGCGGCCAATCAGGGCGCGTGCGATCGGGCTTTGGTAGGAAATCTTGCCGGCTTTGACGTCACCTTCATCGGCGCCGACAATCTGGTAGATCACTTCTTCGTCGTCTTCATCGATAAGCGTGACAGTGGCGCCAAACACGACCTTGTCGCCTGAAAGGCTGGTCGGGTCGATCACCTGGGCGCGCGACAGCTTGCCTTCAAGCTCCATGATGCGGCCCTCAATGTGGCCTTGGCGCTCTTTTGCCGCGTGATATTCAGCGTTCTCGGAAAGGTCGCCATGGGCGCGCGCTTCTTCAATCGCCGCCACCACAGAGGGGCGCTCAACGCTTTTCAGATTTTTCAGTTCTGCAGCCAGACGGTCGTAACCGTCCTGAAGCATGGGCACTTTGTCGTTCATGTGTCCCGTCCGTTGTTATTTTTCATTACAGGGCCAGCACAGTGCCGACCGTATACAAAACAGGAGCGCCGACCCGTTGGGGCCGGCGCACTTATTTCCATTTAGTCACAATTTGGCAAAAAATCAAGCCAGATCGGATGGTCGCGCCTAGGCCGCGAAATCCTGCAGGCGTTTGACATCAAGCGTTTTGGCCTTCAGGGCCTTCAGGGCCTGCACCGATGCTGCCGCCGCTGCCATGGTGGTATAGTATGGCAGTTTCATCAGAAGCGCGGTGTTCCGAAGCTCGAAGCTGTCCTTGATGGCCTGTTTGCCCTCGGTGGTGTTGAACATCAGCTGCACTTCGCCGTTTTTCATGATGTCCAGCACGTGCGGGCGCTGGCCTTCTGTCACCTTGAACACACGCTTCACTTCAAGGCCGTTGGTCTTGAGGTAATCGGCGGTGCCGCCGGTGGCAATGACGTCATAGCCCATGTCCAGAAGGTCGCGCACCAGGGGTACCAGCGCGTATTTGTCACCGTCCTTCACGGATACGAACACCTGGCCGCTTTCCGGCAGTTTCACGCCCGCCGCAAGCTGCGATTTGTAGAAGGCCATCGGGAAGTTGTCGGCAATGCCCATCACTTCGCCGGTGGATTTCATCTCTGGCCCCAGAAGCACGTCCACGCCCGGGAAGCGCGCCCAAGGAATTACCACTTCCTTCACCGCGACATGTTCGGTGATTGGGTCCTTGAGGTCGAATTCCGTCAGCTTGCAGCCGGCCATCACTTGTGCTGCAATGGCAGCCACGGGGTAGCCCACGGCTTTGGCAACAAATGGTACGGTCCGGCTGGCGCGCGGGTTGACCTCAATCAGGTACACATCGCCTTCCTTGACCGCGAACTGCACGTTCATCAGGCCAACCACATTCAGCGCCTTTGCAAGCTCGCGCGCCTGACGCTTCACTTCATTGACGATGCCAACAGGCAGGCTGTAGGGCGGCAGGCTGCACGCGCTGTCGCCAGAGTGGATGCCCGCTTCCTCAATGTGTTCCATGATGCCGGCGATATGGATGTTTTCGCCGTCAGAAAGCGCGTCGACGTCTACTTCAATCGCGTCCTTGAGGAAGCCGTCGATCAGCACGGGGCTGTCGCCGGACACATGCACCGCTTCAGCGATATAGCGGTCCAGGCCTTCCTGGTCATAGACGATTTCCATCGCCCGGCCGCCCAGCACATAGCTTGGGCGGATCAGAACCGGGTAGCCAACGCGGTCGGCCACCTTGATGGCTTCTTCGTGGCTGCGCGCCAGGCCGTTGCTTGGCTGTTTCAGGCCCAGTTTTTCTACCAGTTCCTGGAAGCGCTCGCGGTCTTCCGCCAGGTCGATGGCGTCCGGGCTGGTGCCCAGGATCGGGATGCCGGCAGCTTCAAGCGCATGCGCCAACTTCAGCGGCGTCTGGCCACCGAACTGCACAATCACACCCTTCACGGTGCCGTTTTCCTGTTCCTTGCGGATGATCTCAACCACGTCTTCGGCCGTCAGGGGCTCGAAATACAGGCGGTCCGAGGTGTCATAGTCGGTCGACACGGTCTCCGGGTTACAGTTGATCATGATGGTCTCATAGCCCGCGTCAGAGAGCGAGAAGCAGGCGTGACAGCAGCAATAATCGAACTCGATGCCCTGGCCAATGCGGTTCGGCCCGCCACCCAGGATCACGATCTTTTCGCGGTCGGTCGGGTTGGCTTCGCATTCAGGCTTCTCGCCCGCCGCGAAGGTCTCGTAGGTGGAGTACATGTAAGGCGTTTTGGCTTCAAACTCGGCCGCGCATGTGTCGATGCGCTTGAAGCTTGGGCGCACGTCCATATCCAGCCGCGCTTTCATCACCGCCGCTTCCGGCACACCGGCCAGCTTGCCGATGCGGGCGTCGGAGAAGCCGTGCATCTTCAGTTTCCGAAGCTGGCGCGCATCTGTCGGCAGGCCGTCATCAGCGATGCGCTTTTCCATGCCCACCAGCATTTCAAACTGGCGCAGGAACCATGGCTCATAGTGGGTGATGCTGTGAATTTCCTCGAGCGTCATCCCCTCGCGGATGGCCTGCACGATGCGCAAGAGCCGGTCAGGCTTGGCCACGGCCAGGTCACGCACGATCGGCGCGAAATCACCGCTGCCGGGCACATAGCCGTCGAACTTCACTTCATCCAGCCCCGAAAGGCCGGTTTCCATGGAGCGCATGGCTTTCTGCAGGCTTTCGGTGAAGTTCCGGCCCACGGCCATCACTTCGCCTACGGATTTCATCGCGGTCGACAGTACCTGTTTGGTGCCGGCGAATTTCTCGAACGTGAAGCGCGGTACCTTGGTGACCACATAGTCGATGGTTGGTTCGAACGACGCAGGCGTCACGCCCGTGATGTCGTTATCCAGCTCATCCAGCGTGTAGCCCACGGCCAGCTTGGCCGCGACCTTGGCGATCGGGAAGCCGGTGGCCTTGGACGCCAGCGCGGACGAGCGGCTCACACGCGGGTTCATTTCAATCACGATCAGGCGGCCGGTTTCCGGGTTCACGGCGAACTGCACGTTCGACCCGCCGGTTTCCACGCCGATTTCACGCAGAACCGCAAGCGATGCGTTCCGCATCACCTGATATTCCTTGTCCGAAAGCGTCAGGGCAGGCGCGATGGTGATGCTGTCGCCGGTGTGCACGCCCATCGGGTCCACGTTTTCAATAGAGCAGACAATGATGCAGTTGTCGTTTTTGTCCCGCACCACTTCCATCTCATATTCTTTCCAGCCCAGGATGCTTTCCTCAACCAGCACTTCGTTGGTGGGGGATGCGTCCAAGCCCGCTTTGACGATGGCTTCGAACTCTTCCTTGTTGTAAGCCACACCACCACCGGTGCCGCCCATGGTGAAGGACGGGCGGATGATCGCAGGCAGGCCGGTGATCTCTTCCATCACGGCAATGGCTTCTTCGTAGCTGTGGGCTGTGCGGCCGCGGCAGACCTCAAGGCCGATCTTTTCCATCGCGGCATTGAAGCGGCGGCGGTCTTCGGCTTTGTCGATCGCGTCCTCGGAAGCGCCAATCAGCTGCACGCCGTATTTCTCAAGCGTGCCGTCCTGCGCCAGCGCCAGGCCTGTATTCAGGCCGGTCTGGCCGCCCATGGTGGGCAGCAGTGCGTCGGGGCGCTCTTTCTCAATGATCTTGGCAACTACTTCTGGGGTGATCGGCTCTACGTAGGTTGCGTCTGCCACCTCGGGGTCGGTCATGATGGTGGCGGGGTTACTGTTCACCAGAATCACCCGGTAGCCTTCTTCCCTGAGCGCCTTACAGGCCTGGGTGCCGGAATAATCAAATTCACACGCCTGCCCGATGATAATGGGGCCCGCGCCGATAATCAGAATGCTTTTGATGTCGGTTCTTTTTGGCATTGGTAGGTCCCTTGGCTTACGCGGCGTTTTTATGTTTTTGGATCAGATCCATGAAGTCTTCGAACAGGTAGAAGCTGTCCTGCGGACCGGGCGATGCTTCCGGGTGCTGCTGCACCGAGAAGATCGGCTTGTCCGTGCATTCGATACCGCAGACCGTGCGGTCGAAGAGGCTGATGTGGCTGATTTTCACGTTCGAAGGCAGGCTGTCGCCATCGACCGAGAAGCCGTGGTTCATGCTGGTGATTTCCACCTTGCCTGAGCGGAGGTCCTGAACCGGGTGGTTCGCGCCCCGGTGGCCCTGGTGCATCTTGTAGGTCTTGCCGCCGAACGCGAGCGCCAGCAGCTGGTGGCCGAGGCAGATGCCGAAGATCGGCAGGCCGGTTTCAATCAGCTTGTGGATAACGGGCAGGGCATATTCGCCGGTGGCTGCCGGGTCCCCCGGGCCGTTGGAGAGGAAAATCCCATCGGGCTTCAGCGCCATGATCTCGTCGAAGCTTGCGGTGGCAGGCACCACGGTCACTCGTGCGCCGGTCGCGGCCAGGCACCGCAGGATGTTATCCTTGGCGCCGTAATCCACGGCTACAACGTGGGCTTTCGGGTCCTTGAGTTCGGCGTAACCGTGGGCGATGGTCCAGCGGGCGCCGGTCCATTCCCGGTTTTCCTTGCAGGTCACTTCTTTTGCGAGGTCCATGCCTTTAAGGCCGGGCCAGTCTTCCGCTTGTTTCAGAAGGGCCGCGATATCGAACTTGCCGTCTTTATTATATACAACCACCCCGTTCGGGGCGCCGTTATCGCGAATGTGGCGGGTCAGCTTCCGCGTGTCGATGCCGGCGATGCCCACAAGGCCCATCGCGGCGCACCAGTCGTTCAGGTGCTTCACGGCGCGGAAGTTGGCGGGCTCGGTGATGTCCTCGCGGATCACCAGGCCGCGTGAGGCCGCCGTATCGCGTTCCATGTCTTCGATGTTGGTGCCGACATTGCCCACGTGCGGGAAGGTGAAGGTGATGATCTGGCCGGCGTAGGATGGGTCTGTCAGGATTTCCTGATAGCCGGTCATGGAGGTGTTGAAGCAGACTTCACCAACGGCGTCGCCTTCCCTTCCAAATCCATATCCCCAGAAAACAGTTCCGTCTGCCAACACCAGAGCGGCGGTGATATCCTCAGCGGGTCGCTGGGTGGGGAGTGTGGAGTCGGTCATGGGGGCGGGTTCCTCCTGCCTATGGTTTCACACATGTTCCCTTGCGTATCAAGGGATTAGCCGGTAAAAGAGCGCGCTGTGCGCCCTAGTGGGCGTCGGCCAAATTGACGGGACAATAAGCAAAAGGGCCCCGGGGGTCAAGTAAAGAATTTAAAAAAATACTCAATAAAATCAATGGGTTACGAGGTGTTTCCGATTTGCCAGCTGGTAGGCAATGCGGTATGATGTGCGCTTCCGACTCGTAAAATCAGGGTGGTGTTTATGTTGCGGGACGAACTCAATCAGTCAATGAAGGCGGCGATGCGCGCGAAAGAAACGCGTAAGCTCTCTACTGTGCGCCTGATTCTGGCTGCGATCAAAGAAAAAGATATAGAACTTCGGACAACAGATGGTGGCGACCGCGATGACGACGCCATGATCACCGATATTCTGTCGAAAATGGTCAAGCAGCGCCGGGACAGTATCAAGGCCTATGAAGAGGGCGGTCGGTGTGAATTGGCGGAGCAGGAGAAGGCCGAGATTGCAATCATCGAGGAGTTCCTGCCCAAGCAGATGTCCGACGATGAGATCAAGGCTGCGTGCGAAGCAATTGTGGAAGAGCTTGGCGCCGAAGGCCTCAAGGACATCGGTCGCTGCATGGCTGCCATGAAGGATAAATATGCCGGCCAGATGGATTTCGCCAAGGCCAGCAAGACCATCAAGGGCATGCTGAGCTAACAGCGACCAAAGCATGAATTCAAGGAGAAGGGCGGCGCCGGTTTGGCAGCCGCCCTTTTCAGTTGACCGGGCGGTGTCACACCCGGTGGGGTAAAAACGTGTGGGCAGAATAGTGAAGTAAGGGGGTCTCCCTGCCGTACCGCGTTCCTAGATTTTGATCACCTGCATGGGGCGGATTTCGGGGTATGGCCGCTTCCGTCGCGCAGGTTCCTTGTTTGTCTCTGTGTCAGACTGCTCGCTGGCGATTTTTCTGCTGCTGTACAGGATCTTCTCGTCAATCGGCGCCAGGAGGGTCGCCAGTTTTGAGAAAAAGCTTATCTTTTGGCTTTCTTTAGATTTGATTTTCTTAGGCATATCGTGACTCCGTTTTCTTATAGTTGTTGATATCGTGTATTTTTTTGAGTATTTCAATTTCGTAGTTTTAAGGCTTTGGCTTAGAAATATTAAGGAAATGATATGCGCTACAAGCTGCAGTCCCTGTCTGGTCTTCTGGCGTTCGATGCGGCGGCGCGCCACGGCAGCCTGACGCTGGCGGCAAAAGAGCTGGGGCGGACCCAGTCTGCAGTTAGCCAACAGGTGAAGGGGCTGGAGGAACAGTTGGGCTTCGCCCTGTTTGTACGCAAGCCGCGGGAGATCGAGCTGACATCAGCCGGCCGGTCGCTGGCGAAAGCGGTCAAGCAGGCGCTTGAAGGCATTGACGACAAGGTCACCACGCTGATGCGCCGACACGAGCCCAATGTGATCCGTCTGTCGGCCTATCATTCCTTCGCTATCCAGTGGCTCATTCCGCGCCTGCCGCGTTTTTCCATGGCACACCCGGAAATCGATATCCGGCTGAATGCGGACGATCACCAGGTTGATGTCGTCGCTGAAGGCTACGACCTGGCCATCCGGGGCGGCTGGCTTGGCAAGCTGCCAGCGGGCGTAACACCCATGCGGGTTGAAAAATATATGCCCGTGTATGCGCCGTGCCTTGCGGACGGGCGGGAGATCACTGTGAATGAGTTGGCGGACTATCCGCTGATCGGCTATGAGGACCGAAGCTATTGGAACGGCTGGCTGGAGCATAACGGGGTGGAGCTTGAGGACCCTGATTTCGGCAAGACCTACAGCCACTCTGGCCTCTTGGTGCAGGCGGCCGTGGTGGGCGCAGGCATCGGTATGGCACCACTGGCGACTGCGGCGCAGGCGCTGATCGACGGCAGGCTCAGGTGCGTGCCGGGCAAGCCATCCAGCAACGGCTTCTGTTTTCACGCCGTCACGGCGGGCGACCCGGTCAGTGAAAATGTTGCGCTGTTCATCGATTGGCTGCAGGAGGAGATGGACCAGATGGAGGTCGACCTGCAGCAATATATTGCATAATCGGCAGCAGGTGTTTCCTGATCGATTCCCTCTGTTCTCAGCCGGTGTGTTAGGCTAGAAGAGGTGTCTTCCGGTTTTTACTTTTAGTGGGTGGTTATGGCGCTTAGTCCG
Organism: Kordiimonas lacus; assembly: GCF_001550055.1. Taxonomy (GTDB): domain Bacteria; phylum Pseudomonadota; class Alphaproteobacteria; order Sphingomonadales; family Kordiimonadaceae; genus Kordiimonas; species Kordiimonas lacus. Next base: position 38,736 of record NZ_LRUA01000003.1, on the reverse strand, counting down.
CAGTTTCTGGATGAGCTGAAGCACAGATTTACTCTGTCCGACGTGGTTGGACGGCATGTGAAGCTTGTGCGCCATGGGCGCGAGCATCAGGGACTGTGCCCGTTCCATAATGAAAAGACTCCTTCCTTCACCGTGAATGACCAGAAAGGCTTCTATCACTGCTTCGGCTGCGGGGCGCACGGCAGCGTGCTTGATTTCGTCATGGGCACCCAGGGCATGGAGTTCATGGAAGCGGTGGAAATGCTGGCGGGCGAAGCCGGTATGGAAATGCCGCGCCAGACACCTCAGCAGATTGAACGCGACAAGAAGCGTGGCACGCTTTCCGAGGCCATGGACACGGTGGCTAAATGGTATATGGCGCAGCTGAAGGGCCAGATTGGCCGTGGCGCGTATGACTATATCAAGGGCCGGGGCCTGACGGATGAGACGTTGGAGCGCTTCGGCATGGGTTATGCGCCCGCCGCCCGCACCGCCCTCAAGGACGCCATGATCGCGCGCGGCATTGGTGAAGACCAATTGATTGAAACCGGTATGCTGATCAAGCCCGAGGGCGGCGGCGCCAGCTATGACCGGTTCCGCGACCGGCTGATGTTCCCGATCACCGACAGGCAGGGCCGGGTGATCGCATTCGGCGGCAGGGCACTAAGTAAGGACGCCAAGGCCAAGTATCTCAACAGCCCGGAAACCACGCTGTTTCACAAAGGTGCGACCCTCTATAACTGGGCCAATGCCCGCGCGGCCTCCTATGACGCCGGGCAGGTGATGGTGGTTGAGGGCTATATGGATGTGATTGCGCTGGCACAGTCAGGCATCGATTATGCCGTCGCGCCCCTCGGCACTGCGCTCACGGAAGAGCAGATATCGCATCTTTGGCAAATGGCGGATGAGCCGATCCTGTCGTTTGATGGTGACAACGCGGGCCTGCGCGCCGCATCGCGGGCGGTGGAACGCTCGCTGCCGATGCTCAAGCCTGGCAAGTCGCTCCGCTTCATTATCATGCCAGAAGGGGACGACCCCGACAGCCTGGTGCAGCGCGAGGGTAAGCGCGCCATTGAGAAGCTGATCGACAAGGCTGATCCGCTGGTAAATGTGCTGTGGCGCAACCTCACAGAGGGCGTGCCGGTGGACACACCAGAGCGGCGGGCAGGGCTGGAGAAAAAAATCTTCGGAACGCTTTCCGAAATCGAAGATGAAAACGTCAAGAAGCTGTACCAGACAGAATTCAGGAACCGGATCTGGGAATTGTTCCGCCCGGCCAAGCGGCAGGGCGGTCAGGGTGCGCGCCGTACGGGTGGCCCTGGTGGCGGCAACCAGCGGTTCCAGAAGAAGAATGCGGGCGGCATGCAGCCATGGCAACAGGGCGGCGGTTTGAAACACACATCATTTGCACAGGGTGACAAGGGCCGGCCGGTAACGGACCGGATGGAGAAGACCATTATCCTGACGCTGGTGCACCACCCCGAAATCCTGATCAAGCATGAAGAAATGGTGGCGGGCCTCGAGTTCGGCACATCAGGACTTGACGATTTGCGCAATGCGTTATTAGAGAAGGCCGCTGCGGGTGAGACCCTTGACCATGAGGCGGTGATTGCCCATCTGGAAGACAGACCGGAGATGGCGACGCTTGAAAAGCTCCTGGCGGAACGGGCGCTGAGGGATGACTGGTTCGCCTGGACGGATGCGGCGCTATCGGATGCGCTGACTGGATTCGAGCATATTGTCTCGCGATTCCAGCATATTACGGCGGCAAAAGCGGCATATGAACAGGCTGAGGCTGAATTTGCGGCCGACATGACAGAAGAAAATAGAGACCGATTTATCGCGGCGCAGGAGGCATTCCGGGCGCTCGAGGAAAAAGTAGCAGACAAAGAAGGATACCGGCTCGAATCAGGCAGGTTTTCTTTCAATTAATATGGTATAGACTGCGATTCGCGCAGATCTGGAGAAAAAATACATGGCAAAAGATGCGAATCAGGAAGACGACAAGGCAACCGGCACTGAGGAAAGCGGCTCTCGCCCCCTTGGTGACACCACGGAGGCCGCCGTCAAGAAGATGATCGCAAAGGCCAAGGAGCGGGGCTACATCTCGTATGATGAGCTCAATGCTGCCTTGCCGACCGAGGAAATGTCATCCGAAAAAATCGAAGACATCATGACCATGCTGTCTGAGATGGGGATCAACGTGACCGACGGCGACGACCCTGACGAAGCCGAAGGCGACGAAAAAGAAGCCGAAGAGACCGAACAGGAAGAGTTCAAGACCACAGACAAGAAGGAAGCGAGCGATCGCACCGACGACCCTGTGCGCATGTATCTGCGCGAGATGGGCTCTGTGGAACTGCTGTCGCGTGAGGGCGAGATCGCCATCGCGAAGCGGATCGAGGCCGGTCGAGCCACTATGATCGAGGGCCTGTGCATGAGCCCGCTCACGTTCCGCGCCATCATCGAATGGGCCGAGCGTCTCGAGAATGAAGAGATGCTGCTGCGCGATATTATCGACCTTGAAGCCACGCTGGGCAAAGAACCAGACAGCGCCGACCTTGAAGACGAGGACGGCGGCGACGTGATGAAGGAAGGTGCCGAAGCCGCAGACGACAAAGACAAGAAAGACGATGAGTCCAAGAAGGATGACGAGTCTTCCGACGAGGCTGGCGACGGTAACAACGATAGTGACAGCAACAATGATGATGACGACGATGAAGACGAGGCAGCAATGTCTTTGTCGGCCATGGAAGCGCATCTGAAGCCAGAAACTATCGAAAAGTTCCGATTGATTACAGCGACTTACAAGAAATACGCCAAGCTTCAGGATGCCCGACTTGCGGCAGCTGTTCAAAGCGACACTCTGTCGACCGCGCAGGAGCGCCGCTTCAAGAAGCTGCGCGAAGACCTGATCGAGCTTGTGAGCTCCGTACGGTTCAACAACATGCGGATCGAAGAGCTGGTAGACGAACTGTACGGCCTGAACAAGCGCCTGATGAGCCTCTCTGGTCGCCTGCTGCGTCTGGCTGAAAGCCACAAGGTTTCCCGTACAGCTTTCCTGGACGAGTATCAGGGCAACGAACTTGAAGACGGTTGGGCTGAGCGCGTTGGCAAGCTCAAAGGCAAGGGTTGGGCGGCTTTTGTCCTCAACGAAGGCAGTGCCATCAACAACATTCGCGACCAGGTGAGCGACGTTGTCGGCCGCACAGGCCTGCATGTGAACGAATTCCGCCGTATTGTTCGCACGGTGCAGAAGGGCGAAAAAGAAGCCCGTATCGCCAAGAAGGAAATGGTGGAGGCCAACCTCCGTCTGGTGATCTCGATCGCCAAGAAATACACCAACCGTGGCCTGCAATTCCTGGATCTGATTCAGGAAGGTAACATCGGCCTGATGAAGGCGGTGGATAAGTTCGAATATCGCCGCGGTTACAAATTCTCGACCTATGCCACTTGGTGGATCAGGCAGGCCATCACCCGCTCGATCGCCGACCAGGCGCGCACCATCCGTATTCCGGTGCATATGATTGAGACGATCAACAAACTGGTGCGCACAGGCCGCCAGATGCTGCACGAAATTGGCCGCGAAGCCACGCCGGAAGAACTGGCGGAGCGTCTGTCCATGCCGCTTGAGAAAGTGCGCAAGGTGATGAAGATCGCCAAGGAGCCAATCTCCCTTGAAACGCCAATCGGCGACGAGGAAGACAGCCACCTGGGTGACTTTATCGAAGACAAGAATGCGATCCTGCCTGTGGATGCAGCGATCCAGTCGAACCTGCGTGAGACCACAACACGCGTGCTGGCATCGCTGACGCCGCGGGAAGAGCGCGTTCTGCGGATGCGTTTTGGTATTGGCATGAACACCGACCACACGCTCGAGGAAGTCGGCCAGCAATTCTCTGTAACCCGGGAGCGTATCCGTCAGATCGAGGCAAAGGCGCTCAGGAAGCTGAAGCACCCAAGCCGGTCGCGTCAGCTCAGAAGCTTCCTCGACACTTAGAGGCAGGCTTTGTGACTGGACTGAATAAAATCCGGGAAGGCAGCCGTGCATGGCTGCCTTTTCTGTTTTTGTGCATATGTCATGTGCTTCAGCCGCTGGTGGCCGCAGAAGATTCTGTGTCCGGGGCGCCGAAACTGCAACAGGATGAACATGGCCGCATGCTGGTGGATGTGCACGTAGGCGGTGAAGGGCCTTTCCCCTTCCTGCTGGATACCGCCGCCAGTCGCACGGTTATGTACCGCACGCTGGTCAGCCTTCTGGAACTGGAGGCTGTCCCGTTCAAATCCCGTCGTGTGATGACAGCGACCGGCGCGCGTGAGATGCAGCTGTACCGAGTTGGCGATCTTGAGGCGCTTGGCAAGACGCTGAGAGTCAATGAAACCGTAGCCATGCCCGACCCCGCCTTGGAGGGTACCTCCGGTATACTGGGGATTGATCTGTTGCGCGGGCACCAGTTGCTCTTGGACCGCACAGGCGCACGGCTGGATGACGACCGCAACCTGAAGCGTGAAGCGGGTTGGCTGGACCTCAAAGCCCGCGCTGTGGGTTATGGCTCGCTGGCGGTTACTGTGATCATCGAAGGCGTTGAAATTCATGCACTTGTCGATACGGGCTCGGGCCACACGGTGCTGAACGGCCCGGCGCTTCAGGCGCTTCAGGAGGTCATTCCGGAAGGCATGACGGATGATCAGGCCAGCGTGTCTGCCTCGGGCAGGGCGATGGCTGCCAGCGTGATTAAAGTGCCCGCCATGTCGATCGGCCCTTGGCGGCTGACAGACCAGCGGCTGGTATCCGCGCACCTTCCCGTCTTCTCAACTTTCGGCGCATCCCGTGCGCCCGCTATGATCCTGGGCATGGACGTGCTGTTGCAGGCCGATGTCGTTGCCATGGATTTCAGGCGCTGGCGCATGATGGTCAGGCCGAAGGACTAATTAGAAACCTGGGGTGCTTCGCTGTTGGAATTCAGCCTCTCGCGGTGTACCTCAGGAAGAGTAACCTGTAACACAGGCAGTCCAATTCGATGAATGAACCACGCAAACTTCACCTGGAGAAAATTTCCAGGGCCGAGCGCAGCGAAGACCAGTCGGCCTTGCGGGCGGCCTTTGCAGATGCCCTGCGGGAGCTGCCGGATGATCCGGTGGTGCTGGGAAAGTGGGCGGACTATATGTTCGGCATCGGGGAAAAGGATATTGCGCGCCAGGCGGTGCGGAAGGCCTTTAGCCTTACGCGGGACAATCAGCATCATTTGAAAATGGCCCTGTGCGACAAAATGTATGGCATGGGGATGCAGAAGATCGCGGCCAAGTCGTTGCCGAAGCTTATTTCCAGCGAACGCACGCTGGAAACATTGGTGAGGATCAAGATTCTGTCGGCGCGCAGGGACGAGATCAGCGTGCGCCAGGCTTGTGAACAGTTGGTTGAAAGGGCTGAGTTGGAGCCCGAGCAATGGCGTGAGATATCGCGCCTTGCGCTTGTCTGCGGCAATCCTGCTGTGGCGGTTAAGGCGTTCCTCAAGTGTATTAAGCTGGCCGATGCTCCGCCAAAGGATATGGCAAGGCTTGCGTCTCTGCACATCGAAAACAACGATCTGGATAGCGCCTGGAATGTTTTGAAGTCTTTGCCCCGTGAGGTTCTACAACAGCCGGACATGCTGGCGGTTCAGGGAAGTTGCCTGCGAAAGCGCGGCCAGAAGACCGAAGCCGTGGAAGCTTATCTGCAATTGCTGGATCATCGGCCCAGCCACCCTGCTGCCTGGAGCGGCCTTGCAAATCTGGCGGACAAGGCCGATCTTCCAGGTCTCGTGACTCGATGCGAAGACGTGTTGAATGGCAATCAAGTGGGGGGCGACAATGCTATGAGTCTTTGGTATGCCGCGGTCAGGTACATCCCTGCTGGAACGTGTTCTGGCCTCTCTGCCTGAGGTCCGGGCGGGCGGGGAATGCAAGGCGCTGGCACTTGTCGCGACAGGGCACCACCAGGACGTGCTTCGCAAACATGCGCCGGAACCACGGGCACTGGACAGTGAGGCATGGCAAGCCATGGCGAGCGATTATTGGAATGCCACATGGGTTCAGGGCCGGTTCGTAACGGATAAACTGCCACAAAATTATGCCAATTTGGGCTGGGGCATGAAGATGTTCCCTACAGCCCCGATCATTCACCTCAAACGTGACCCACGGGATATCGGCTGGTCAATCTATAAGCGCTTTATGCGGGTGACGTTTGCCTACGCGACCAAGCAGGAATCAATGGCCCATGCTATCAGGCAGTGCGAAGACTATATGGACTATTGGAAAAGTGTGGCACCAGGCCGCATTCTAACGGTTCAGTATGAGGGTCTGGTTCAAAACCCGGAATCCATGACCCGTAAGATCACAGAATTCTGCGGTTTGGAGTGGACGGACGCCTGCCTGTCACCCGAGAAGCTGGATATTCCCTCATTTACGCTGAGCGAACAACAGGTGCGGGAGCCCATCAATACGAAAGGTCTTGGGCGTTGGAAGGAATATGAAGAATTTCTTCAGCCCATGATCAGGGCCTTGGATGAATATGGCCTACTGACATAGAAAACGACCGGGCAAAGCTCCGGCCGTTTTTTCTGAAGCTGGTTATGGTGCCTAGCGGAACAGCGACAGGATCGCGCCCGGCGCCTGGTTCGAAATCGACAGGGCCTGAATACCCAGCGCCTGCTTCACCTGGTTGGCTTCGAAAGCGGCGCTGGTTGCGCCCAGGTCGGCATCAACAAGATTGCCGATCCCCTCTTCGGTGGCGTTCGAGAGCGATTCCGTGAAATCCTTGGTTTCCTGCAGCTGGCTGGCACCCGCGCCCAACTGGGACAGGGAGCTTGAGAGATTGCTGATCGAATCTTCAATCGCCGATACAGCCGCCTGCGCGTCCGCAACAGAGCTGATGCCCTGGCTGGCGCTCAGTGTTACATTCGGCCCGCCGAGCGACAGGTCCTGCGCGTCAATCTGGATCACGCCCTGGCCGTCAGCGCCGGTGACCGCAACGATATCATCGCCGCCGGATTTCACCGCGTTGGTGCCGTTGAATTCGGCATTGTCGACGATCGAGGTGATCTGGTCACGGAGCGCCCCGAATTCGTCATTCAGCGCCTGTCGGCTGACATCATCAAGGCCGGGATCAGAGGCCGTTACGGCCTTTTCCTTCAGCTCCAACAACAGGTCAGACACACCGTCCCCGGCGGCCAGCGCCACATCGGTGGTGGAGAGCGCCCGGTCAAGGGATCCCTTGACGCTGTTGAGGCCCGCGACATCGGCTTTGAGGAGTTGCGCGATCGACAGGATCGCGGCGTTATCTTTTACACTGTCGACTTTCTTGCCAGTGGAAATTTCATTTTGCGTTTTAGCCTGAAGCGAATTCGTACGCTGCAGGTTACGCACGCCCAGCAAACTGCTGGCGTTCGTATTGATCGAGTTTACCATTTTCAGCACCCATAGGTTCACCGGCGGACCCCTCCGCCAGTCGGCATTCTACCTGCAGGCAGTATGGCACAAATCAGGGGAAATATGAAGGAATGGATAAAATTGTCGGGGTCTGGCATCCCGGCGGGCATTACCCACCGGGACGGAGGCAGCCTTTAGTCTGCCTTGCTGATGAAGGCGCTGATGGCGTTCTTGAGCGCCAACACATCCATTTTGTCGGATACCGCCACTGGTGTGTGGATCGACAACAGGGGTACGCCGAAATCGATGGTGTCGATATTCAGCTTCGCCAGTTCCTTGCCCAGCGTCCCGCCGCCGGCGCGTCCCACCTTGTATGTGGTGGTTTGCCAGGCCACGTTGGCGTCATCAAGGGCCGCGCGTGTCCAGGCGATAAATTCGCTGTTGGCGTCAAAACCGCGGCCATAGAGCTTGATGTTCACACCAAAGCCAAGGCGCGGTGCGTTCGTCAGTTCCCATGCACTTGGGCTCATGGGGTTCACGCCGGGGTTGACGTCAATCGACAGCGCTTTTGACGCCCTCAGCGCGCGGGTGAACAGCGGCTGGCGATAGGCTTCGCCCAGCTCGGCATAGACAAGCTCGCTCACCAGATCCGGCAGGTAGGTGCTTGAGGCACCGGAGACATTCACATTGCCGCTTTCTTCATTGTCGGCAAACTGGATGATGGTGGTATGCGGCAGGCGCTTCGTGTCGAAGGCTGCCATCATGCTGGCGAAGGCCGCCAGCCTGTCATCCTGGCCGTAAGCGGCCACAAGGCGACGATCAAGGCCCATGTCGCGGGGCTTCATGGCGGGCACCAGCGACAGCTCAGCCGATACAAGATCAGCCGCCTCGATATCATAGTTGGACTTGAGGAAACGGAAGACCCATTCGCTGGCGCTGAATTTGCCGTCCTCGCCGTGCGGGCCGTGGGCCACAATGGGGTCGAGGTCTTCATGCTGAACCACGTCGCGGGCGTTTTTCTTCATCTGGTCGCGCGCCGTGTGCGGCGACAGGTCAGGGATCATCAGAATCGGGTCGTCACCCTTCAGGCCAATGGAAATCTGGACAGTCTTGCCGTCCTTGGTGTCCACGCGGCCGACAAGCGCCAGCGGGATGTTGGTCCATTGGTAGGTCTTGATGCCGCCGTGATAGTTGGTCTGGAACAGGGCAAAGCCTTGGGCTTCATCCACGGGGCGGCCCTTCAGCTCAAGGCGCGGGCTGTCGATATGGCTTGCGACAATCCGCAGGCCGGCGCTGGTGGGGGCGCTGCCGCCGATGATCAGCGCCATGGCACGGTCGCGGTTGATGTGGAAATATTTCGCACCCGGTGTCACGGGTGTGCCGGGCTTCCATTCCTCAAAGCCGTTGCGTTCGGCTTCGGCGCGGATCGCGGCCACGGTCAGCAGTTCCGTGCGGGCCTTGTCCAGGAAAGCCTTGTAGGTTTCACCGAACGCGTCGGCCTGGGCCTTGTCGTCCTTTGACGCTGTTTTCCACGCGCTGTCGCACGCGCCCTGGGGGCAGGTGGTGTCGGCGGCCCGGGCGGGCAGGGTTGCGATCAGGGCGCTGGCCATCAGGCCTGCAGCCAGCGCAGGCTTCAGGGCAGACTTGATGGCTGATTGGGGGCGCATCAACGATGACATTCTGTTTCCTCCAGTCGGTATGGGATTCTTGCTGAAGCAGACCCTAGAATGTGGCCGCATGCATTGCAAACCCTCTTCGCGCTCCTTATATCGGAAGATATAAAGATTTCGGGGCGGGCTTGCCCTGGCTATAATGAGACCGACGCGAGGAGTGGGGAATGAACCAATATTCAATGGTGGTGCTGATTGTTCTGGCCGTGATGTGCGCTGGCGCCTTTAAGCACTGGGCAAAACTGCAGCATGAAAAACTGAGGTCCCGGCAGGACAAGGCCGACGACGCGACAAGCAAACGCATCGCCGAGCTTGAAGACCGCGTCCGCGTGCTGGAGCGCATTGTCACCGACAAGAGCGAGCGCCTGAAACAAGAAATCGACGCACTGTAAGAACCGGGCAACCGGCTGCAGGACATTCATAAGGGGGGAAGACAGATGGGCGGACAAGACTTTGTTCTGGCGATCATTTTCGGATCGTTCATATTCGCGGGCGTGATGCACTGGATGAAAATCAAGGCGGATGCCGTCAAGGCAAAGGCCGCCGGGCTGGACGGTGACGCCCGGGCCGAGATCGCCGAGCTGAAGAAGCGCATTGACGTGCTGGAGCGCATCGTGACCGACAGAAGCACACGCCTGAAGGAAGAGATTGATGCGCTTTAACAACGCGCGTCATTTTTCACTACCCATCGGGGAAAGAGTTTGCTACCTAACGCTCCGTGGTTTGGGCCTGTAGCTCAGCTGGTTAGAGCCGGCCGCTCATAACGGCTTGGTCGGGGGTTCGAGTCCCTCCGGGCCCACCACTTTTATTATATGCATTCTCAGAGAAAGCTGGAAATTTCTCAGAAAAAGCTGGAAATGGACCGGGCAGAGTTCACGAGGACTCGTCCGGTTTTTTCTGTATAGCGGACCTTGATAGGTTACACAACTAAGGCCAGCTCTTCGCCAAAAGCGAACTTATGCGATCGGGCTAATATCCTATTGCCACATACAAGCCTATTAGGTGAGCGGTGAAGTTGGCGGGTTGGATGCCAAGATATATGTCGTTTCCGACAAGTGGTGAAGTGAAGCCTGAGTAATGATAATCATCTAACGCCTCATGCTCCAGGCGGTACCGTAGGTTCAGCCGCATGTGGTCAGAAATCCTGTAGCCGAGCCGGGCATTCAGGTGATGCATGAGGAAAGTCTGGTCGGGTAATCCAGTCCCGGCTACCTCGACGCTGACACGACCGTCAAAGGCACCAGTTGAAGCATAGCCATAGTCGAGCCGACTGCGGTTTCGCGAAAACATATAGGTCAGATCCAGGGTCCAGTCATCCATTTGCCGCTGATAGCCGCCGCCAAAGGCCCACCCTTTTTCTCCCTGGGTGGCGGACCATGCGTTGGCGAGCGGGTAATTCGTGCCGCCAGCTGTGCCGTCGGTGCTGTTGGGGCCGACATCCCGAATGCTGGCGACGTTGCGGTTTGCGCTGTCGTATGACGCAAAGGCATAGAGCGACGTGCGCGGCCCGCTCTGCCAGGTCAGCTCCGCATTCAGTTTTGAGCTTTTGCTATCCCGGAGGCCGAAATCCGCCCGGTAATCCTGTCGGCTGAGGGTGGCGGAGACGGCGAAGTCCACCGTTGGAGCCAGGATGAAATTCACCTGCCCCTTGAGGACATGGAGATGATGAGCTGCGAGGTCGAACTTGCGGAAGCTGGACAGGGTATGCGGGCTGTCTCCATCGTCATACAGCGGGAGATAACCGTCGAGTGACGACGTGTAAAAGGCCTCATAGGGGTTGGAAATATACGGGGTGCCACTGCGGTTGGTGTAGCGGTATGACAGGCGCGCGGTTGCGAAACGTACTGCCCGGGTCGAGACACCAAGTGAAAGCACAGTATCCCGCGTCGTCTCCACTTCCCGTGGCCTACGTGTTTCCTCAACATAAGAGGCTTTCATGGTCAGCTTGGTCTTGTGGGTAAAGCGGTAGTCAGCCTGCGCGGCGATCTTGAGCCGATCCTTGGTGAAAGGCATGTTGCGGAACCGCACCCGGCTGCCCGGACTGTCGGGTGTATAAAGTCCGGACAGGCGCGGCATAACGCCCCCAAGCCCGCCATCCAGAGCAATGTAGCCATGCTGGCCTGTGAGTGGATTGAAGGCCATATAATTCGTGTCGTAGCTTTCGTCCTGCAGGTTGAGCGCCAGCGTGACCCGCAACCGGCGGGCAGGGACGAGGAGGAGCTTGGAATTGAGCGTCAGTCGGTCTCGTTTGGCAGCGGTGGTGGTCTGGCTGAGCGCCCCTGTCGTGTTCCAGAGGCTGAGATCCAAGAGGCCGCCGGGCAGAGGCAGGACACCTTGATTGATGGTCGGGGGTAACAGGTCTTCGTCTTGGCGGGCTGTACTATAGTGCGCGGCAACGGTTACCCTGCCGTTCCAGAAGGACAAGGGCGCCGAGAGGTCCGCTGAAATCATATGATACCGGTTGTCCGGGGGAAGTGCCTGCCTGGCGAGAGGCGCCGTGAAGTTAGGCAGGAAGGGCGATAGGCCAGGGTTTTCCACCGTCAGCGCCGTATTGGCGTTGCGGAACAGGGACCCATGGTACTGGAGCCGCGCTGCCACCGTCTGCCCGGTGTAATCGAGCGCCAGGCGGAAATCGGTGGTTTGATAGTCGATGGGCTCAACCGTTTCCAGCGTTTGTCCGAAGGTCGGGAATGCGAAGCCGGTGCCGAAGGGGCGGCTGCCCTTGCGCCACTCATGTTGAACCGACGCTTCGGCGGCCAGTTGTTTGGTAAGCGACAGGCGGGCGACTAGCCCGCCTTTTTCACGCTTCAGGGAAAGGCGCGTGGGCGAAGTCTCGCCAAGGACGCCAAGCAGTTGATCGCGGCTGGCTATACCGGGCATCAGGTCGTTTGGGAGCCGTAGGTGTCCGGTTCCCACGCCGTCCCAGACAGGTTTGGCATTGGTCGCGAATACATGCCTGAGCGATTGGAAAAAGCCCGTCACTTCATAGTGACCTGTCCTACCCATGCTGGCTGTCACATAGCCGTCGTCTCGGTGCGGACTGCCGGCGACAAGGTTGAAAAATTGCCCAGTCGACCTGTTTTGGCCACTGATGACGGCCCGGCTTATGGAAGGCCCCTGGCTGCGGTCGGCATATTCCCCGAAGCCCTGAGCATCTGTAGTGCCGCTGGTGATCCGGGCGCCGGCCTCAATGAAGCCATGCCATTGCCAGCCTTGGTCTCCGGTACGGGTTTGAGGCGACCAGTTGCGGGGCATGCCATACAGAAAGCCGCTGGGCGTCCGCGGCGATGGGTTGATAAAACTCAGGCCATCCGGATGCGGTGCCCACCAGGGCGCAGTCGCATGGCTGTCGCTGTTCCCCTGCTGTTTGCTGCCGGGGGGCAATATCTGGGCAACTGCACCGGAACATGGGCCCAGGACAGCCACAAACACCATGCCGACGATAGGAGAAGCGAATTTTGTAACGTGCCCTCTCATGATTACCTCTGCAGCCGGGATCCGGCTGGGTGGTTCGAGCCATGAATCTGCGAATGGCAGTTTTGGCAGCTGCGGCTCACCAGGCGCGGGTCAGGGAAACGTGCATCGGGCAGGAAACCACTGGTGATCAGTTCGTTCATGTGGCCGCTCATGCTATGGCATTGCTGGCATAATAGCGGGCGGGCGGTGACCAGCAGTTTTTCATGGTTTGATCCGTGTGGACTGTGGCATGTCAGGCAATTGTCGCTTACGGGAGCGTGCTCGAACAGAAACGGCCCGCGTTTTTCTGCATGGCAGCTGTAGCAGGTTTCGTTCACCGTTGGTGTGTGCAACAGCATGTCGAAAGCCGAGCCATGCGGGTTGTGGCAGTCAAGACATCCAACTTTGCCTTCAAAGAGCGGCATATGGGACATGCGGTTGAAGTCGATCCGCGTTTCCCGGTGGCACATCATGCAGGTGTCATTGACACTTTCGCGGGCCAGCAGGTTCCGACCTGATATGCTTGCCATGGGATTGTGGCAGTCGCTGCAGGCGAGGTCGGCGGTTTCGTGCACTGACGCGTGCCAGTGAAGGCGTTTGCCGCCATCATGGCAGGCCAGACACTGACCGTTCTGTGTTTGGATGCTGTGTTCGCTGGTGCGGGAAAACCGGACGATGGATAAAGGGTCGTCCGGGGCTTGGATGTGTGCGGAACCTGGCCCGTGGCAGCTCTCACATTCGATCTGCGTGCCTGAGGGCCGGGCATGAACCGTGTGGGCCCAATGCTCTGCCGCAAGCGTGTGGCAGTCGGCACAGACGGCCATGCCGACAGGACGACTTTGGGAAAGAAGGACATCAGGCTGCGGTGACAATCGGTCCCGTGCGCCCACCGCCAACGCAATAAAGAGTGCTGCCCCCAGAGAAAAAATCAAAACGGGGGATGAGAGGAATACGCTCATACTACGGAAACCGAGCTTGGCCACACGCCGCTCCTGCCATAGTGATTGAGATCATTGACATGATCTCAGAGCCGCGTCCTTAATTCAAGGCCGTGACAAAGAATTGACCGGTCCTCGCCCCATGGTGATTTTGCGATCTAAGCATCTTCCGGTAAGATACTCGCCAGTCCTGCGTACGTTCGAAAACGGGTAGGAGGCCTTCATGGCGAATATCAACGGTACATCCGGCAACGACAATCTGGTGGGCGGCAGCGGCGATGATTCCATGCGGGGCATGCTGGGTGACGATGTTGTGTCGGGGGGTGATGGCAATGACACCGTGGTTGGTGGCAGAGGCGATGATCTGCTGCAAGGCCAGGCAGGCGATGACAATTTGCGGATTGACCGCGGCAATGACACGCTTGACGGCGGTGAAGGTTTCGACACCGCTGACTATGCTTTCTGGACCACGGGCGGCAGCGCACCGCTGAAGATCGATCTTTCGGCTGGCACCGTGACCGATTTTGAGGGCGGGGTGGATCGCCTGATTTCCATTGAAAAGATCCTCGGCCCCGAAGGGGCTGACACGCTTCAGGGCAGCGACGCCGATGAATGGCTGGATGGCGGCTTCGGTAATGACACCATCTCCGGCGGTGGCGGCAACGATACGCTGGAAGGCAGCGCGGGCAGTGACCTGTTCATCATTGACGGCTCCGGCGCCATCGTGATTGAAGACTTCAGCACATCCGGCGACAGGATAGACCTGCAGCAATTTTCCAATATGACCAGTCTGAGCGCCCTGACAAATGCCGCCAGCCAAAATGGAAACAATCTTGTCATCACGCTGGACGGCAACACCACACTGACCCTGAAAGGGATCGCGTCGGACGACCTGGGCGCCGAAGATTTTCTGTTTGCTGAGGCCCAGAGTGGCGATTTCACGGGTACCGATGCCGCTGAGACGCACACCGGCAGTGATGGTGCCGACGTTATCAAGGGTAATGGCGGGAACGATAGCCTGAATGGCGGCGCTGGCAGTGATTTCATGACGGGCGGCAGTGGCGACGACACAATTGACGGTGGTGCAGGCAATGACCAAATCTTTGCGGGCCCCGGGGATGCGGGCGCGGACCGGTTCGCCGGCGGTGACGGCAATGACGTGGTCGGCGCCGGAGCGGGCGACGACTTGGTATTCGGTGACAATTTCGTCAGTGGGGCTACCGGTAATCCCGGTGCGGACATCATCTTTGGCGGCACGGGCAACGATATCCTGATAGGTGGCAGCTGGTCTGATGCGGACGAAGACAATCAGTTTGATCACGGGGAGCAGGTTAGCAGTGGCAGCGCCACTGACCAGATCTGGTCAGGCGATGGTGACGATACACTTTATGGCGCTAATGGCGCGGACGCGCTTGGCGGTGGCCTTGGCGCCGACGTGATCTATGCAGGTGCTGGCAACGATATTGTCTATGGCGGCAAGGATGATGGGGCGGATGAAGTTCGGGCCGGGTTGGGCAATGACACGGTTTTTGGCGGTCTTGGCAACGATATCATCCTCGGTGGCAGCAATGATGATCAGTTGTTCGGCGGCAGTGGTGCCGACACCGTGGATGCCGGTGACGGTGTCGATGAGCTATTCGGCGGTGGTGGCGATGATCTGTTAACCGGTGGTCCGGGCGCCGATACCTTCTATTTCGCCGGGGATCACGGCACTGACACAGTCAGCGATTTCGAGCTGACGGACGATGCGCTGTATGTCGTCAATACCAACACTGATTTCGCCTCTGTGGCCGATGTGGCTTCCGCTAGCCAGGACACGACAGTGAACGGGCAAACGGGCCTTTTGATCGACACCGGGGGCGGTGCAACCATCTTCCTTGTGGGGCTTACCGTCTCCGACCTAGACAGCATGACTATAGTGTTTGACTAATAGGTAGCAGCCGAGTTCAGCCTGGATGCCAGCGTCGACCTGAGGAATTGGCAATTTCCTCCCAACGCGTGCCATCTTGGCCGCTTTGGGTCAGAAAGTGCACTCAGTTAGTGGGAGTAGAATGACTGTTTCCTGATCAAAAAGGAGACAGATCATGAAACTCTTCTTTCAACACGAAAATTCCCATCAGCCCTGGAACAAAGGAAAACTGATTGGGCAAAAGCCACCTCTCAAACTGAAGGAGATTTGGGCGATCCGCATTCGCCTGCAATTGAAGGCTTCGGTTCGTGATCTTGCCCTGTTCAACCTGGCGATCGATAGCAAGTTGCGCGCCTGTGATTTGGTGAAGCTGAAGGTCTCTGACGTGTGTGACGGATCGGAGGTGAAGCATCGCGCATCGGTGTTGCAGCAGAAGACAGGTAACCCGGTCCGATTTGAAATCTCGAAACAAGCTAGGGAATCGATTTTGAAATGGATCACGAAATCTGGATTGGGAAATTCAGGCTACCTCTTCCCTAGCAGGGTCGATCGAAACCGTCATCTTTCAACAAGGCAATATGCTCGAGCTTTGAAGTCATGGATAAGCGACATTGGCCTAGACCCAAGCAGATATGGAACGCACTCACTCAGGCGCACCAAGGCTTCGCTCATCTACAAGCAGACCAAGAACCTGAGGGTGGTACAGCTACTGTTGGGACATTCCAAAATGGAGAGCACGGTTCGCTATTTGGGTATCGATGTTGATGATGCCCTTGAAGTTGCGGAGCAACTGGAAATCTAAAAGCAGACGTTCAGAGCGACCACTTTGGTGGTCGCTCTCTCGCCAGAAGCAGGCTATGTCTGAATCGCCTTGGGGAAGGGTTGTGGTGAAGGCATCTTTCATGCGGACCGGGCGGCAGAAGCCTATGATGTATCCCGCTCGTGGCGGTAACAAAGCGTGGCCTGTGGCGGAAAGTTTGCTACCTTGTTTCAAGATTAGGCTTGGGAAAGGGGAGGATGACATGGCTGAAGCAGGCGAAACCGCGGGCGAGGCATATCTTGCTAAACGGCAGTTGCGTAAGGGCACCGCCGGTTGGCCGCTTTTGGTGGGGCTGGGTGTGGCCTATGTCATTTCAGGTGATTTTGCTGGCTGGAATTTTGGGCTGGCACAGGGCGGTTGGGGCGGTCTTGTGCTAGCCACGGCGTTGATGGCTGTCATGTATACAGCCATGGTTTTTTCGCTGGCTGAACTGTCTGCGACGATCCCATCTGCGGGTGGGGGATACGGCTTTGCCAGGCGCGCGTTTGGTCCGTTGGGCGGTTTCCTGACCGGAACGGCCATTCTGTTGGAATATGCCGTTGCTCCGGCTGCCATCGCTGTTTTCATCGGGGCTTATATGGACAGTTTGATGGGTATTTCAGGGTGGCCGGTGTCGCTTGGGTTTTACCTGCTTTTTGTTGGCATTCATCTCTATGGCGTTGGCGAAGCGCTGAAACTGATGTTCGTGATCACCGCGCTCGCAGTTGCGGCGCTGGTGGTCTTCATCATCGCCATGGTGCCGCATTTCGAGGTGGCTAATCTGTTTGATATCGCGCCCACCGGTGAGGCGGGCACTAGTGCCTTCCTGCCATTCGGAGTGTTGGGGATCTGGGCAGCAATCCCTTTTGGCATGTGGTTTTTTCTAGCTGTCGAGGGGGTGCCGTTGGCCGCGGAAGAAACCCGTGACCCGGCGCGCAACATGCCCAGGGGTATGATTGGCGCCATGCTGGTTCTGCTCGCGCTGGCGGCCCTGATCCTGGTGTTGGCGCCGGGCGGTGGTGGCGCAGCGGCTATCTCGAATGCCGGTGATCCGCTTATTGCCGCCCTGGAAAGCCCAGAAGCCTATGGTGGCCCAACAACCGTTGGCACCATTGTGAATATCACCGGGTTGGCGGGGCTTATTGCGAGCTTCTTTTCCATTATTTTCGCCTATTCCCGTCAGGTGTTTGCATTGTCGCGTGCGGGCTATATACCGCGCTTCCTGTCGCTGACATCCAGGCGGAAGGTTCCCCATTACGCGTTGATCATTCCCGGTACGCTGGGGTTCTTGCTGTCGCTGACCGGGGAAGGTGATCTTCTGATCCTGATAGCAGTCTTTGGGGCTTCCATATCGTATGTGCTGATGATGGCGGCGCATATTGTCTTGAGGATCAAGGAGCCTGAAATGGTGCGGCCTTACCGCACTCCGGGGGGCATGTTAACCTCTGGGACAGCCCTTGTTCTTGCTGCGTTGGCATTGCTTGCCGGTGTACTGGTGAACCCTGAGGTCATCCAATACGCTGCTGCTTTCTATGCCATCATGATTCTGTATTTCCTGTTGATCAGCCGGCACAAGTTGGTGGCCCATGCGCCTGAAGAGGAGTTCGCGCTGATTGAAGAGGCAGAGCAGGGACTGGCCGGTAACTAGGGCCGCTTCAGCACCAGGGGAGGTGCTCCCTCCATGCAGTACGCTGGCTTCCAGCCTATTCACGCATGTGTTTGGTGAAGAATTTGGCTGCGGGATCAGCGAGAGGAGGGGAGGAGTGCCCTACGCCGGCGATTTCCTCAATAGTCACGTTCAGGTCGTGGGATCGCCAGTTTTCATAAAGGGTGTATAGCCGGTCGATACGGGTGGTGCCGGCGCCGTTCGCCCCGGGCATCCATTTGCCTCGACCAGTCTGGTGCGTGATGGCCTGGGTATTGGTGTCTTCATTGCCGACAAGAAGCTGGGCTGGCACCTGTCTCATCGCAGGAAAATTAAGGGAGCAGCCGAACAGTTCTTCCATATTGCGCGTGCCGACCCACCAGTCTTGATCCGGGTTCATGAGGGTTACCGATCCTGGGGCCGCGATTGAAACAGCAGACAGGCGGGTGGGGTGAAGATAAAAAAAACGGTGGGCGAAATGGGCGCCACCTGAAAAACCAAACAACGCAAACCTGTCAACATTGATGTTATATAGTGCGGCGGCTTCCTCGATCATTTGCAAAAGAAGCAGGTCGAAGCGGATATCGCGGTAGGCGATATATTTATAGTTGTCGTTGTCGTTACGGTCGGCAATGCCGGATGGGAACAGGGGCGCAAGGATGATCAGCTTCTGCTCTTCCGCGAGATTGGCGAATTGCATTCTGATGTCTTGATAGTCCCGGTCGCTGCTGTGGACTGCGACCAGAAGGCGGTATTCTTCAGGTCCGTCCTTCAGGATCGACGGGGGTGCGTAGGTGCAAAACGAAAAGCGCTGGTCATGTTGGCAAGCGATGGTGGTAGATGCGCCAAGGTAATAACCGGATAATTGGAAATTGTTTTCTGTTGTCTGACCAGGCACAGCCGGTAACTCCCCAATAAAGAATAAAACACTAAACAGTTGCTCTTGATTCGAGCTTCCTCAAAATAGTCGCCAATAATGGCTTTAAAATCAAGAATATTTTGCAATTTTGACGATCTGATGCGGGCTATCTTCGTCGAAAAATAGCCAAATTCGGCAAGTTTCTGGGATTTTCTTTGGGCATAACTATTTGAAAAATATGAGTATTGTAATAATTTTTCGCAATTTTCGGATGCATCCCCAATTTGGCGTTGAAAAAGGCTACGAAAATGGCTACTATTTTATAAATCAGTTACGAGGAACCGCTTTCATGCGTGCTTGGGAATTTATAAATTGTTCTTTAGGGAGAAGAGACATGTTTTGTCTGTCAGGTGAAAAGCTGATGATGTCTGCATCAGCGATCGCCATTTCAATTGTGGGGCTATCTGCAAGCGTTTCGGCGCAAGATGCCGGGTCGGTTGACGGCGCGCTTATGGAGGAGATTGTTATCTCCGGTTCGCGCTTGCCAGCGTCTATTGAATCCATGCCAGGGTCGGTGACGATCATTGGTCAGGAAGAGCTGGGTAAGCAGCTTGCTGTAACAACAGACCTTGAGGCTATCTTGGGGCAGTTGGTGCCTGGCATGGGGACGAGTTCTGCGTCGCCCGCCAACTTTACCACCAGCCTGCGTGGTCGAAAGCCTGTGTTTTTCATCGACGGTGTGCCGATCACGCCGACGCTTAACGATGTCGGACGCGAGCTGCGCCTGATCGACCCCGCGGTCATTCAGCGTATTGAGGTGGTGCGGGGATCGTCTGCCCTTTATGGCAACAGCGCGGGCGCCGGCTTCATCAACTATATTACCGGCCCAGGGAAAAAGGGCGAGAACAGCTTCACCACAGAGGTTGGGACGCAGTTTTCTCTGACGGATCTGGGCAACGGCTTTCGTCCGTCGGTCAGGCAGTCCATGAGCGGCGGCAGTGACGCATTCGACTATGTGGCGTCAGGCTATTATGAAAAAGTCGGCGGTTTCTTCGATGCCGATGGCGACCGGATCGCGCCCATCCCAAATGGCTTCAGTGGTCTGGCCGATTCAGACATATACAGTCTTTACGGTAAGATTGGCTTTGATTTTGCTGAAGACCAGCGCCTTGAGGCCAGCATCAACAAATATCGCCAGAAACAGGATACGGACTATACGTTGCTCGCGGGTGACGTGTCCCAGGGGGTCAAGGCAACGGCCGTTCCAAAGGATGGGGTGGACGAGGAGGAATCTGATCAATTCCATAACAATCTTGTGGGTACACTTACCTATACCCATAACGATGTTATGGGCACGGGTCTAACGCTTCAGGGATATTATCAGCGATCGAAAAGTGTCTTTGGTTATTCGGCTAATCGCTTCCCGCTGACCGACAAGCCTTCGGCCCAGTCTGATACGGAATCCAAGAAATATGGCTTCCGGCTTGACCTGCGTACACCGCTTGCGTTCCTGTCGGATGGTGCAGAGCTTTTGTGGGGGGCTGACTATCTGCATGACGACACAGTTGCCGGCCTTGTTGATGGCCGCGAGTTTGCGCCCACTCAGGTTCTGAAAAGCCGTGCCGTATTCGGGCAGCTGTTTGTGCCACTATTTGACAAGTTCACGCTGACTGCAGGTGTTCGTCATGAAAAAGCTGATCTGACCATCAAGGACTTCACGTCTCTGTTCACCTTGGCGGAAATCACCGGCGGTACGCTTGAATATTCCGCAACGCCAGTAAATATCGGCCTGACCTATGATGTTTCCGATAGGGTCAGTCTGTTCGGTGGCTTCTCACAGGGGTTTGAGGTGGCCAGTGTGGGGCGTGTGCTTCGGTCCTATCCCGTAGACGTGAATGTGGAAATTTTGAGTCCGGAGCCAAACCTGATCGACAGCTATGAAGGTGGCGTGCGGACACATTTCGACAATATCACCACAGAGCTCGCAGTGTTCTATACGACATCAACGAATGCGCTGACTTTCAGCCCTGACCCCAACAATCCCGCGAACAATGTGATCGAGAGTCGGACCGCTGATGAGGTGTACGGTATCGAGTTTACCATCGCTGCGGATCTTTCTGACACCTGGCGGGCGGGAGGTAGCTACACCTGGCTTGAAGGTAAGGAAGATCGGGACCTGGACGGCACGTTCGAGCGCTATATCCAGCATCGTCGTATCCCGCCACGCAAGCTTACCGCGTATGTCGAGCATGATTTTGCCGACACCTGGCGGGTGCGTGTACAGGGGCTTTATTCCGGATCGCGGAAGAAATTCCCCGGCAGCACGGCTTTCTGGGAAGGCGACGTGAATGATTGGTTCCTGCTGGATGTAAGTGTTTCCGGCGATGTCGGACCGGGCACGCTTACGATTGGGGTCAATAACGCGCTGAATACAGACTATTTCACGCATATCTCCGAGACAGCACAGCGTAGTGATCGTTACTCGAAGGCACCCGGCGCTACGGCGTCGATCCGGTACCGTATCAGCTACTGAGGCAGTTCCTCACCCCTAACCCTCTAAATGAGGGCTCCTCCCCGTGCCCACCTCGATCATCATTGGGGTGGGCACTCTTTTTAGCAAGTGGAGAGTGCTAACCATGCGTCGCACGATTTATAAGTTTCACAAGTGGCTAGGTCTTGCCTTTGGCTTGTTGCTGATGGCGCAGGCGGGGTCTGGGGTGTTGCTGAGCTTCAGGCCGCAGATCCAGTCGCTTGAGCTTGCACATCATGCGGGGGGTGATGCAAAAATAGGTGTGAATGAGGCTGTGACGGCGGTTCTTGGGGCTTACCCTCAGGTGTGGCCGGAGCGCGCATATGTGGCGCCACAAGGTGACGCTGTTGTCGTTCGTTTAGCCGAGAATCATAATAGGCGATTTGTTGTTGTGTCCAGAAAGCATGACGGCGTCGTCCTGGCCGGGTTGCCACTTCACGGCACGTTTCAGTGGCTGTTCGAATGGCATGAGGGGCTTTGGTGGGGTGGCGCTGGGCGCTGGGTTTTGGTGTTTCAGGCTCTCCTCCTCGTCGGTTTTGTGGGCTCCGGCCTCTATTTCTGGTGGCCGCTTCGCCGCAAACAGGGGCTGAAGATCAAATGGCAGGCGCCACCTGTGCGTCTCTGGTATGATTTGCACCGGGTTATTGGTGTTTTTGCTGCGCCGTTTCTTGTTGTCTTGGTGCTTACAGGCAGTGTCATGGTGGTACGCGCGCTGGCGAGCGGCGGCGATTTGAAGCCACCCGTAAAGCAAGCGCAAGTCGCCAGGGTTGATGAAGCACTCAACTGCCAAGCTTGTGGGCGGTTGAAGGAATTCCGTTTCTCGCCAGATGGCGGCTACCACCTGATTTATGCTTCAAAGAGCGCCCCTTGGCCGCTGGCTGCTGACAGTATCGCAATATCGCCCGAGGGTCGGCCCAGCCCAAGGTTGGCGCAGGATGCTGCATCAGCTCAGAAAGTGTTGGGATGGATGTATCCGCTGCATACCGGGAAGGCTCTGGGGTGGTTCGGTCAAATGTTCGTACTTGTTGCCGGGCTTGCGCTGTTTGGGTTGCCTGTTTTTGGGGGGCTTTTGTGGTTGCGGCGACGGCCAAAAAAGAAAGCTGTTGCGCATGGCGCATAAATTGGCTACTATTTTTTAAATTGAGTCATTCATAGGAGGAAGCAGTGGAGCTTGGGAGTTTGAAGGGGGCGTTAGTAGCGTCTGCAATATTATGTGGAATATCCTTGGCCGAGGCTGGCGCGACTGACTTGCCTGACTATTATCCGGCGGACTATGACGCGATGGTTGAAGCTTCCAGGGCCGAAGAAAGCCTGCTGATATATTCGAATATCGCCGAATATAACTGGCGCGACATCTTTGACGGCTTTTCGGAAAAATATCCCTGGATCAAGATCGAGAGTATCGATCTGGGCCCATCCACCAGTTTTGAGCGCTACTATTCGGAAAACTCAGTGGGGAAACGCACGGCAGACCTGATCGTGACGGGCGCGCCTGACGGCTGGTACCGGTTCGCTGACAAAGGCGCGCTGGCGCAGTATTCATCTCCTGAAGCGGAAAAGATGCCGGAATGGAGCCGGCCCCTGCCGGGGCTCTATACGATCTCGGCCGACCCGATGGTGATCATCCATAACAAGCTTCTGCTGCGGGATGCGCCGGACAGTCTTGCCGATATTCGAGAGTTGACGGAGGAAGGCAGCAGGTACCGCGACAAGGTGACAACCTATAACGCCACCAGCCATTCTTTCGCCTATGATATTCACTGGTCGGTGACCAAGGCACTCGGTGACGCAGCCTGGCCGCTCTTTGATGACCTTGGCAGTCTTACGCGCTCTGAGAGCGGTGGCGCCGTGATGGTGGAGAAAGTCACGACCGGTGAATATGTGGCGGGCTATTTCGTATCGGGCATCACGGTGTTCCCGCGCATGAACCAGGCGGGCCGCGACAAGATCATGGGCTGGAGCCTGATCGAGGACGGTACCCCGATTTTCCATCGTAATATGGGCGTGACTGAGGGGGCGAAAAGTCCGAATTCCGCCCGGTTGATGCTTGATTATATCCTGTCGCACGAAGGCCAGGTGGCGGTCGGAAAAGGGGGGCTGACCCCATATCGCCCGGACGTCGGCGCAAACGAAGTGCCCTACCTGTCCTATGACATGATCGTCGACCAGATTGGCGAAGAGAATATCATTCATGTGGAATATGACCCGGAAGCTTATGAGCAGCGCGAGGCATTCCTCGCTCGCTGGAAACAGGCTTTCCGCATCAAAAACTGAGTAATTAACCTGGTTGGTCGGCGCCCATAGAAAAGCGCCGGCCCGGCGGAGAGTATGTTATGCAAAATGCAGCAGTATCTGACGAGCAGCCGTTCGGCGCAGCCTTTTCCAGAGCGAGACTGATCCAGTATTCGGTCGCGGTCGTCGCGCTCGTGCTGGTGGCGGCGCCCTTGGTGCCCATCATGTATCAAGCGGTACTGGATAAGCCGATCTATGACGGCCAGGCTATTCTGACGCTCGACAATTTCAGCCGGTTGTTCTCCAACCCCAAATTCTATGAAGCTTTCAAAAACTCTGTGGTCCTGTCGGCGGTGACAACGGTGATCGCGGGTATCATCGGTGTATCGACCGCCGTGTTCATCGGGCGCACCAACATCCCGGGGAAAAAGTTTTTTGGAGAGGTGGTGCTGTGGCCCATGTATGTGTCGCACCTGGTACTGGCCTTTGGATGGTTCATGATGTACGGCCCGTCCGGGTATGTGACGTTGCTGGTGGAAGGCTGGATCGGCGGCAAGCCTTGGGACCTTTATACAATGGCCGGTATGGCTGTCGTGGCAGGTGCAGCACAGGCGCCCCTGGTGCATCTATTCTGTGCGTCCTCGGTGGCGCGGGCGGATGCCTCGCTTGAGGATGCGGCAAGAACTGTCGGCGCGGGGCCGTTCACGGTACTGCGCCGGGTGACGGTGCCCCTGTTGCGCCCTGCCATTACCTACAGCGCCATGCTGAATTTCATCGGGTGCCTTGAAATGCTCTCGGTACCTCTCATCCTTGGTACACCGGTGGGCAAGGACTTTTTCACAACCTTCCTTTACACGCAGGGCTATAGCGGCTCCAATCCAGACTATGGCCTCATTGGCGCTGCTGCCTGTTTCCTTCTGGTGATGATCAGTATCCTTATCTATCTGCAAACCAAACTTCTGAAGAAGGCAGGGCGGTTCGTTACCGTAAAGGGCAAGGCCACGCGACCCAAAATCTTCGACCTGGGGCGATACCGCTGGGCGGTGTCTATCACGCTTGCAATCTATTTCGGTCTGACACTTTTCGTTACCGTTGGCGGGCTTGGGCTCAGGGCCTTCACCACCTTTCTGACGCCGCTTCTGGCGCCATGGGAATTGCTGACCTTTGATAATTTTGCCCTGATTTTCGAATATGACGCCTACCAGCGGTCCATCACCAACAGCCTGTTGGTCGCGGGTATCGGCGCGGCGGTCGCGGTCGCTTTTGTCAGCCTGATCACGGTGATCATCCACCGGTCCGGATTCCGGTTCCGGCGGGCGCTTGAATATGTTGCGCTCTATCCGCGGGCTGTGCCGGGGATCGTTGCCGGCATCGGTTTCTTCTGGGGCATGCTTCTGTTCCCGTTCATGGGACCGCTTCACGGCACCATCTGGATTTTGATCCTGGCATTCACCATGCGCACAATCCCGACGGCCTTTGGGGCCATTTCGCCGGCCCTGATGCAGCTCTCGCAAGACCTTGATCAAAGCTCGCGCACGGTGGGGGCCGACTGGTGGACCACGCAGCGCAAGATCATTCTGCCGCTGCTGCGCCCCGCGCTCTTCGGCGCCTATGTGCTGCTGTTCCTGTCCTTCCTGAAGGAATATGCGTCGGCTGCCTTCCTGTTCGCGCCCGGCAGCGAGATCATCGGTACCACCATGCTGCAATTCTGGGTCAATGGTGACAGTGGCCCGGTCGCGGCGCTGGCGGTCATTCAAATTATTTTGACAATCACTTTTGTGGTCTTTGCCCGCAAACTGTTGGGAGTGAAAGCTTATGGGTAAGCTGATTATTGATAACCTGTGCAAGCATTTCGGCGATGTGAAAGCCGTCGATAATGTCAGTATCACCGTTGAAGACGGAGAATTCTTGACCCTCCTGGGGCCATCCGGGTGCGGTAAGTCGACCACGCTTTTCGCTGTGGCGGGCCTTGATCGGCCGACTAGCGGGCGGATTCTTGTGGATGATGTGGTGTTTTACGATGGTGGCCAGCAGGCAATGATGCCGCCTGAAAAGCGTAACTGTGGCCTCGTGTTCCAGTCCTACGCCTTGTGGCCTCATATGACGGTTCGCGATAATCTGGCTTTCCCGCTGGAAATCAGGAAAATCGGAAAATCTGAACAGCAGAAGCGCATCACTGATGCCCTGGGGCTCGTTGAAATGGAAAACTATCAGGGTCGTTACCCACATGAGCTGTCGGGTGGGCAGCAACAGCGCGTTGCACTGGCCCGTACCCTGGTATACGAACCCCGTCTGATGCTGTTGGATGAACCGCTGTCGAACCTGGACGCCAAGCTGCGCATTCGGGCCCGTCGCTGGCTCAAGGAACTGCAAGGGCGGTTGGGCTTGACCACAATTTATGTCACGCACGATCAGATTGAGGCCCTGACGTTGAGCGACCGCATCGCTGTGATGGAAGGTGGCAAGTTGGTGCAACTGGGCACACCTGAGGAAATCTACAGCAGGCCGGTCTCCCCGTTCGTGGCTGATTTTATCGGTGCCAGCAACTTTATCGACGGGTTTGCAGGCGACGATGACGGTGACACTGTTAATATAACCTTGGCGGAAGATGTGTCCATTCGTGCAAAAGCTCGCCCCGGCGTTAAGAAAGGCGAGGCAGTGCGTGTGGCGGTACGACCGGAAAATATTCGTCTGGTGAACGGCAGTGGCGTGCCAGGTGGAAGTAATGCGCTTACTGCGTCAATCCGTGATCGTGATTATCTGGGTGCACGGTTTCAATATATTCTGGATGTCTGCGGTACCGAGCTGCGCATGGAGGCGGAACAAAACCTGGAGGGTAGCCAGGTGGATATCAGTTTCACCCCAGAAGATTGTATCGCGTTTCCCGCATAACCAGAGGAGGATGCCATGGCTCATATGCTCAATGTTGCATGTGTCCAGAACTGTGCAACAGATGATTTAACAGCAAACTTGGCGGAACTGAACGATTTGATTTCCCAAGCTGCAAGGGACGGTGCTGATATTGTGGCGTTGCCGGAGGCATGCGAATTTCTTAGCGGTGACAATCTAGCCATGAAGGCTCACGCAACCCCACTGGCAGAACACCATGCATTTCAGTTCCTTCGAGATTGTGCCGCGCATCACGGTATTTGGCTGCTAATTGGCTCCCTGACAACGCGCGACGACGCGGGTAGCATGGTCAATCGGTCTCTGCTCGTAGATCCAAAGGGTGATCTTGCAGCATCTTATGACAAGATTCATATGTTTGACGCCAAGGTGCCGGGGCAAAAGATGGAGCGGGAGTCTGATCTGTATCGGCCGGGTGGTACCGCGCAGCTTGCAGCATTACCGGGCGCTGTGTTGGGGATGAGCATCTGCTACGATGTCAGATTTCCTCATCTTTATCGTAGCCTGGCCAAGGCAGGTGCAACCATCTTGTCGGTGCCTGCCGCTTTCATGCAGGCGACAGGTGAAGCACATTGGCATGCCCTTTTGCGGGCACGCGCGATCGAAAACGGATGCTTTGTCATTGCCCCCGCGCAGACAGGATATCACTATGGCACCCGGTACAGCTTTGGCCACTCTCTGATCGTAGATCCGTGGGGAAGGGTCGTTGCTGATGCCGGCGCCAAGGTCGGTACCGTCCATGCGCAGATCAACTTGGAGGATATTTCCTGGGCGAGAAGCAGCATCATGAGCTTGAACCATGATCGGATCTTTGAGCCACCTTCACCTAAGCACGCACAAGACGTGTCAAAAGAGTTCGGGATGTGAAACGAGTAGCTGTGGCAGGTTTCCTTCATGAGACCAATAGTTTCGCCCATGGTTTGACGGGCTTGAGGGCATTTCAGGCTGCGGATGCCTGGCCTGGCATGCTGAGGGGTGATGAGGTCCTCACGGGTTTTGGCCCGGCCAATATTGCGATAGCCGGGTTTCTGGAGACTGCGAAGAACAAGGGATGGCAAATGGCGCCTCTCTTGTGGTGTTCGGCTGGGCCCTCAGGTGTGGTGGAGAGGGGCACGTTTGAAACGGTGGTGGCTGACCTTCTGTCGCGCCTGGAACAGGCGATGCCTGTAGATGCTGTGTTTCTTGATTTGCATGGCGCCATGGTCTCGGAAGCTGAGACTGACGCCGATGGTGCCCTGCTTGCTCGCGTGCGCGCCGTGGTGGGGCCCGATGTGCCGGTTGTTGCGGCGCTTGATTTTCACGCCAATGTCTCCGTCCGCATGGTGACTGAGGCTGATCTGCTTACATTTTACCGTACCTATCCGCATGTTGACATTGCCGACACCGGGCAGCGTGCTGCGGAATATTTGGCGACGTTCCTTGGCGGCGACCGGCCTATGAAAGCCTTGCGGTCAATGCCATTCCTTTTGCCACTTGGGACACAAGATACGATTGATGGCCCGCTTGCAGCGGTGATGGCGGAAATCAGGGAATTAGGGCATGCCGCCGGGGCCATAGTTGAAATTGCCGCCGGCTTCCCCCTTGCTGATACCTTTGAGGCCGGGCCTGCCGTATTGGTCTACGCACGAGAGAAAGCCGTAGCTGAGGTGGTTGCTGATGAGGCTGCCATGGCGTTTGGCAGGCGGGAAAACGAGTTCAGTCTTAAGATGATGTCGCCGCGAGAGGCTGTGGCGGTGGCGCAGGAGGCGAAGCATAGACATGGTCCCCTCCTGTTGATTGATACGCAGGACAACCCTGGCGGAGGTGCCACCGGAGATACCGTCGGATTGTTGCGCGCCATGATCGAAGGAGGTTGCCGCAAAGCCGCGCTGGGGGTTCTTTTTGATCCAGAAACTGCGCAGCAGGCCCACAAGGTGGGTGTGGGGAGTGATTTTGTGGTCTCCCTGGGGGCAGAGTCCCAACCAGGGCAGGAGTTGCCGTTTAAAGGGCGCGCAAAGGTAGTGGCGCTCGGGGACGGGCGCTTCACCGGAACCGGTCCCTTCTACCACGGCTGTGATTTTTCCCTTGGGCCGATGGCTTGTCTGGAAATTGGCGGGATGCGGGTCGTGGTTTCAAGTGTCAGGCAACAGGCTGCGGATCAAGCTATGTTCCGTCATGTGGGCGTGGAACCCGCCGATACCAAAATCCTGGCGCTGAAAAGCTCGGTCCATTACCGGGCGGATTTCGATGCCATCGCATGCGACACCATCATTGTGAAGTCGCCAGGGTTGAATACAGCCAATCCGGCTGACCTGACATACCGAAACTTGCGCCCTGGCGTACGCGTGGCTGGCGGTGACTTGATCAGAAGGGGTGCATAATGAAGTTGGGAGTATGGCTGGCCACTGCCAATACAGTCGCAATCGAAATGGCAAAAGATCTGCGGGCTGACTTCGCGGTGTTGGACCTGGAACACGGTATTTTCGACCCCACGGCCTTGGATGCCCTTGTTGGTTTTGCGACCGCTGAAGGCGTTTTGCCGATCGTGAAAGCCGGGGCGCCAGAGGGCCGGTTTGTGATGGAAGCGCTTGACCGGGGGGCGGCGGCTGTATTGATCCCGCAGGTGCGGGATCTTGGACACGCGCAGAATGTGACGGCCTATGCAAAATATCCGCCCATGGGGTGTCGGGGTGCTTCAGGAGGACGAGTGTTCGGGTATAAACCTGCGTCAGCTTCGTTCTACCGGAACGAAGACACCCGCAAGCCATGCTATGTCATGATCGAAACTGCGGGGGCACTGAAAGATGTGGATGCCATCGCGGCCTTGCCAACCGTGGATGGCTTGTTTGTGGGGCCAACAGACCTATCCCTATCGTGTGGTCGGCCCGCTTACGAACAGTCCGCCGCAGACTTTGAGGACATTGCCCGTATCGCTGCCGCCGCGGCTGCGAATGACAAACCCTGGATATTCCCCGCGTGGTCGGATGTCGAGCAGCGTTTCGCCCGTGACCATGGTGCCAGCATGATGGTTGTTGCCAACGAGCACGGTGCCTTGAAAACGGGGCTGCAGGCAGGGCTGGATAGTGCGCGCCAGCGCCTGATAGTGATCTGAAACATGACAGTGGCGCACCATACAGTTCGGTCTTGGGCCGCACACGAGCAACACTCGAAACATGATGAGCTAGCCTGGAAGCTGGCCGGTGTGGCGTTTGCCGCGCCGCCTGAAGATGCTGTGGCGGATATGGTGGTCAACCGCTTGATCGATAATACGGGTGTAGCCATGGCTGCGCTGAACCGGGCGCCGGTGACGGCCGCACGGGAACAGGCGCTTGCGTTTTCGCGCGCTGGGGGCGCCACACTTTTTGGTGTATCTCGTTTCGCCAGGGTCGATGCAGCGTGGGCGGCGTGGGCCAATTCTGTTGCGGTGCGCGAACTGGATTTTCACGACACTTATCTGGCGGCAGACTATTCCCACCCGGCAGACAATATTCCGGCACTTCTGGCTGTGGCCCAACAATGTGGCTCATCGGGGCAGGCGTTGCTGCGAGCTATTGCCATCGCCTATGAGGTTCAGATTGCGCTTACCCGTGGTATTTGCCTGCACGCCCATAAAATCGATCATATCGCTCACTTGGGGGCATCAGTCGCGGTGGGGCTTGGGGCATTGCTGGGGCTGGACCGGGATGTAATCTATCAGGCTGTTCAGCATGCGGTGCATGTTTCCTGTACCACACGGCAATCCCGCAAGGGGCACATTTCCAATTGGAAGGCCTTTGCGCCGGCCCACGCCGCCAAACTTGCTGTTGAAGCCGTGGATCGCGCTATGCGGGGGCAAACATCGCCATCCCCGATCTATGAAGGGGAGGACGGTGTCATTGCCCGGCTGCTTGGCGGGGTAGGGCAGGCCTATGATATCCAGTTGCCGGAAGAAGGGGCGCCCGTCAGATCTATTCTTGAAAGCTATACCAAGGCGCATTCGGCAGAATATCAAAGCCAGGCACTGATTGATTTGGCGCTACGGATGCGTGGCCGAATTACTGACCTGGAAAAGATTGCTGCCATCACCATTCACACCAGCCATCATACACATTACGTGATCGGCTCGGGTGCAGGTGATCCGCAAAAGATGGACCCCCAGGCCAGTCGGGAAACGTTGGACCATTCCATCATGTATATCTTTGCCGTGGCCTTGGAAGATGGGGAGTGGCACCATGAAAAGTCCTATTTGCCAGCACGCGCTACAAGATCTGCTACGGTGCGC
Source organism: Kordiimonas lacus (assembly GCF_001550055.1). GTDB lineage: Bacteria > Pseudomonadota > Alphaproteobacteria > Sphingomonadales > Kordiimonadaceae > Kordiimonas > Kordiimonas lacus. The sequence continues at coordinate 8,165 of NZ_LRUA01000003.1, read as the reverse complement.
TTGTGGCACAAGGTTTCAACCCTTGAGGATGCTGGCTGGACAGCGCGATATCATGCGACGGACCCGTTTGAACGCGCCTTTGGCGGACGCGTGGAAATTCAGATGAAAGATGGCAGCAGAATCGAGGATGAACTGGCCGTTGCCGACGCGCACCCCGCGGGTGCGGCGCCTTTCGGGCGGCCTGAATATATCGGCAAGTTCAAAAGCCTGACAGATGGGTTTCTCTCCATCAGTGCGCAGGACAGGTTTCTTGCGTCAGCGCAGGCGCTGAACAGCCTTAAAGAGACGCAGTTGGACGCATTGATGCCGGAACTGCCATCATCAGACCTTCACCGATGTAATAGGAAGGGAATATTCTGATGCTGCGGCCTTCCCTGAGTGTTGCGGAGAAACGTCAACGGTTCCAGACCGGGTTGAGGTCAGGCCAGTTGCTGCGGTTGCCGGGAGCCATTTCCCCCTTGTGCGCAAAGCTGATCGAGCAGAAGGGGTTCGACGGTTGTTATGTATCAGGAGCCGTGCTTTCTGCCCAGATGGCATTACCCGATATCGGCCTGACAACCTCGACAGAGGTGGTCGCTGCCAGTGGAGCCATTGCGGCCGCAATACCGTTGCCCACACTAGTGGACGCTGATACCGGTTTTGGGGAACCTGTGAATGTGGCGCGCACGGTTGCTGCCCTGGAAGGGGCGGGATTGTCAGGGTGTCATCTGGAAGATCAGCGCTTGCCCAAACGGTGTGGCCACCTGGACAACAAAGAGCTGGTGCCCGTTGATGAAATGTGTCGGAAGATACGTGCAGCGAAAGAGGTGTTGGCGGATGATAATTTCCTGCTGATGGCTCGTACTGATGCCCGCGCCACCGAAGGCCTGAGCGCGGCGACTGATCGGGCCAAGGCTTATGTGGATGCTGGCGCGGACGCGGTATTCCCGGAAGCCCTGGCGAATGAGGCTGAGTTTGAGGCTTTTCGAAGTGCCATTAGCGTGCCACTTCTGGCGAATATGACCGAGTTCGGAAAGTCGCCTTTGCTGTCGCTCGATCAATTGCATAATCTGGGGTACAATATGGCTATCTATCCGGTCACCCTGTTGCGGCTTGCCATGGAGGCGATGGCGCGAGGTCTTGACGCTCTTGCGCGGGACGGAAACCAGGAAAGCGTGGTCTCGGATATGCAGACACGTAGGCAACTATATGACCTGCTAAAGTATGACGATTACGACCGTTTTGACGACGGTATCACTAATTTTCGGCTGTAAAGATTACCCCCGCGTTTCCCAATGTTCAGTTAGCTGTTGCGGGCATTCTATAATTGGCGTACAAATTGGCTACTATTTTGAGGTTTTAGATTACGGAGGATAAAGCATGGTGAGCTTGGCAGAGGTCAAGACGATGATTTCCGCGAACAGAGATCGTCACGTGAAGGTTGGCCTGTTTGATATCGATGGCATCCTTCGGGGCAAGTATCTGTCGGCTGACAAATTTCTATCGGCGCTTGAGGGCGGGTTTGGCTTCTGTGATGTCGTGATGGGCTGGGATATGGATGACCAGCTTTATGACAACGTGTCGTTCACCGGCTGGCATACTGGCTATCCAGATGCACAGGCTCGCATCGTACCGGAAAGCTACCGCACGCTTGCGGCAGAGGGCGGCACGCCCTTTTTTCTAGCGGAATTTACGGGTAAGGCCGCAGAAATCTGTCCTCGCAACCTGCTGCAGCGTGTCCTCGATCGCGCGAAAAACATGGGGTACACAGTTAAGGCCGGTATCGAATATGAGTTTTTCGTGTTTGATGAAACGCCTGAAAGTGCGCGTGAAAAAGGGTTCCGTAATCTGACGCCTTTGTCGCCAGGCGCTTTTGGCTATTCCGCACTACGCTCGTGCGAGCATGCTGAATTTTACCAGGCCCTTCTGAAGGGTGCTGCCGATATGGGTATCCAGATCGAAGGGCTGCACGAAGAAACCGGCGCGGGTGTTCTGGAGGCCGCCATTACGGTGAATGACGGCCTTGCCGCCGCCGACAATGCAGCGCTTTTTAAGCTGATGGCGAAGGTGGTCGCCCGTGCCCATGGCAAAATGGTTAGTTTCATGGCGAAAACTTGTCAGGAATGGCCGGGTCAAAGCGGCCATATGCACCTGTCCTTATGGAAGGATGACCAGTCGGCTTTCTTTAAGGAGGAGGCTGAACACCGGATGAGCCCGGTGATGCGTCAATTCGTTGCGGGCCAACGGGATGGGATGCCGGAAATGCTGGCCATGATTGCCCCCACCATCAATGCTTACAGGCGAATGGTACCGGGTTTCTGGGCACCCACCACATCCACCTGGGGTGTGGAAAACCGTACGTGTGCCTTGCGGGTAATTCCCGGCAGCAAGAAAAGCCAGCGGGTGGAATACCGGATTTCGGCTGCGGACGCGAACCCGTATCTTGCGCTGGCGGCGGCGATCGCATCTGGTCTCTGGGGCGTTGAAAACGAGCGCGACCCGGGCCAACCGATGACCGGTAATGCGTACGACGTCCCTGTTGGCGACGAACACAAGCTGCCGCTGACACTGTGGGATGCGGCCCAGCGCCTGCGGGCAAGTACAGCGGCAAGGGATTGGTTTGGCGACGCTTTCGTTGACCATTTCGCGGCTACCCGCGAGTGGGAGGAACGCGAATTCCGCAAGCATGTCACCGATTGGGAACTCAATCGATATTTCGAAATTATCTAGGCGTGGTTCAGTAGGTATGTCAGTAAAAACAGTTTCCCCCATTGATGGCCAGATCGTAATCGAACGGCCATATATTGAAAAAGAGCAGGCCTTTGCGTGCATTGACGGTGCAGGCATTGCTCAGACTGCGTGGGCGAGTGTGCCAGTGAAAGAGCGTGTGAGGCTCCTTGAGAATGCCATTGACTATATGGTGGTCCAGGCAGATGACCTCGCCCGCGAAATCACCTTACAGATGGGGCGCCCCATCAGCCAGACACCGGGCGAAATTGCCGGGATGGCCGGGCGCGCACGCTATATGCTCTCCATTGCCGAAGAGGCACTCGCAGGCTTGTCGTGCGAGGCACCAGAGGGGCAGCATCATTTCATCCGTCGGGCGCCGCTTGGCGTGGTGCTTGTTGTCAGTCCCTGGAACTACCCCTATTTGACGGCGGTGAACGTTATCATCCCGGCACTTGCGGCGGGGAATGCCGTGGTGTTGAAGCCGTCTGCCCAAACCCCCTTGATTGGTGAACGCTTCGCTGAAGCCTTCGATGCGGCTGGCTTGCCTGCGGGCCTGTTCCAGTGCCTGCACTTGAGCAGGGAAACAACAACTGCAGTCGTGCGAGAAGCGGATATTCATCATGTAGCCTTCACCGGCTCTGTTGGGGGTGGCGCGCAAATGGAAACAGCGGCAGCCGGCCGGTTTCTCAGCATGGGGCTTGAGCTGGGGGGCAAGGACGCGGCCTATGTGCGCGCAGACGCCGATATTCAGGCCGCTGCCGAAGGGCTTGTGGACGGCGCCATGTTCAATTCTGGTCAGTCCTGCTGTGGTATTGAGCGCATCTATGTGGCGGCGGAGCGGTATGACGAGTTTGTCGAGGCATGCGCGACCATCGCCAAGGGATACCGCTTGGGAAATCCGCTGGACCCGACAACCACACTGGGGCCGGTTGTAAATGTTCAAGCGGCAGAGCATATCCGGAGTGAGATAGCCAAGGCAGTCTCTGCGGGCGCCAGGCCGCTGGTGGACGAGACTGTGTTTCAGGTGGCGAAACCTGGGACGCCCTATGTGGCCCCTCAAATCCTCGTGGATGTCGATCATTCCATGTCCATCATGACAGAGGAGACCTTCGGCCCGGTTGTGGGGGTTATGCCAGTGGAAGATGACGACGCAGCGATCAAACTGATGAATGACAGCCCTTATGGATTGACCGCCAGCATCTGGTCCTGTGATGAGGCTGCTGCGCTTAAGATTGCTGACAAGCTTGAAGTGGGTACTGTGTTCATGAACCGGTGTGACGCACTTGAACCCGCTCTGGCGTGGGCAGGTGTCAAGGATACCGGCAAGGGCTGCACACTGTCGCGCTATGGCTATGATGCTCTGACGCGGCCAAAATCTTTCAATTTCAAATATTCTTAGGGTCAATTTTCATGACATCGGAACAGGTAAATTTCTCTGCGAATTGGAACTATCCCACTGCGGTGCGCGTCGGCGCTGGTCGCATCCGCGAATTAGCGGGCTTGTGCGGGCAATTTGGTATAACCAAGCCGTTGGTGGTGACCGACCGGGGCACCGCGGGGCTTCCGTTCACCGCCGAGATTGTGACCCAGTTGGCTCAAGCCGGGTTGGGTGCGGCATTATTTGATGCGGTTGACAGCAACCCGACAGTCACGAATGTGGAAGATGGCGCGGTAGCCTTTCGCCAAGGTGGGCACGACGGTGTCGTGGCCCTTGGCGGCGGCAGCGGCCTGGATGCAGGGAAAGCGATTGCCCTTTATGCGGGGCAAGATCGCCCCTTGCGTGATTTCGAAGACGCGGGCGACAATTGGTTGCGGGTGAATGAAGCCGGTGTGTCGCCGGTGATCGCTGTGCCAACCACGGCGGGCACGGGGTCTGAAGTGGGGCGTGCATCTGTGATTACCTTCCCAGACACCCATGAGAAGAAGATCATCTTTCACCCCAAAATGCTACCGGTGGCAGTTTTGTCAGACCCTGAGCTGACAGTTGGCTTGCCGGCAGGCCTGACCGCCGCAACCGGGCTTGACGCTTTTACCCATTGTTTTGAAGCCTATTGCGCACCCGGTTATCATCCGATGGCGGACGGTATCGCCCTTGAAGGCATGCGCCTGATAAAAGAATGGCTGCCGGTTGCCTATAATGAACCCGGCCATATCGAGGCCCGCACCCATATGCTGGTGGCGGCCAGTATGGGGGCAACTGCTTTCCAGAAGGGCCTTGGGGCCGTGCATGCGCTTAGCCACCCTGTGGGTGCCTTTTACGGCGCACACCATGGGCTTGCGAACGCCGTGTTCCTGCCCTTTGTGATGCTCAGGAACAGGCCCGCCATCGAGGAGAGAATGATACGCCTTGGGGCGTTCCTGGGGCTGGAAAACCCCGGGTTTGATAGTGTGTTTGAATGGGTGATGGATTTCCGGCGGCAGTTTGATATCCCGAATACGGCCGATGTTCTGGGGGTGCGGGAAGAGGATATCCCCGCGCTTGCGACGGCTGCAGAAGCAGATCCGTCAATAGGCGGCAACCCGTGTTCCATCAGCAGGGAAGGGTTGGCTGACCTATTCCATAAGGCGCTAGCGGGGGACTTATCCCCCGCCTAAGGGCCTTCAAGTATTCTCGTCTGTTACGGGTTTAGAGAATTCCCGCCAGCGATTAAGGTGTCGATAAATGGTATAATTCAGCCCGTCGGCATCTTTGCGGCGCAGCATTTCAACCATCTGCCGGTGGTCTTCGTTACTGGCACGCAAGCTAGCCACGGTTTCCCAGCCACCTTCCCGGCCAGGCAGGCCTCGATCCCGCAGTTCCCGAATCTGGGTGATCAACAGGTCATTGCCACCAAGCGAGTAGAATTTGTTGTGAAACGCCATATTCAGCTCTATGAGCTCTGCACGGCTGGCGGTGTTGATGGCGGCTTCAAAGTCTTCCACCATCTGGCCTAATTCTGCGACATCGTCATCGGTGCATTTCTGCATCGCAAGTCGCCCGGCGGCGGTTTCCAGGATCGTTCGCACCTCATATAGTTCCGCTCGCTCGCGGTCAGACGGGTTAATAACCCGGTAGCCACGGTTTGGAACATGATCAATCAGGTGTTTGGCAGCGAGAGCCGACAGCGCCATTCTCACTTCAAACCGGTTCGCATTGTACCGATTTTCAATGTCAGCCTGCTTTAGCCACTCCCCCGGGCGAAAATATTCACTCAGAATATCCGCCTGTAACTGCTGTGCGACTCCATTTTCCGCCGCTTCTGCTGCATTTTTTCTTGTCATATGATAAAATAGTAGCCAATATTGTTTACAGATTTAATCGCCTATATTTTATAGCAGTTATCTGCGGGTAACGCTAGTGCCGTGTTCGGGCGATCTGGGTTTAGACAAGTGACTTTTTGGAGATGAAGATGAATGCGCCCAATAGCAAGCCAATAACGCCCGGACCAGAACGGGAACCCGACGATGTCATCCGCATTCGCCTTGAGGAAGGCTATGATGTGGTGGCCTACAGTTTCGGTACCGGAGATGAAGTATTGTTTTGTGCCAACGGGGGGCCGGGCCTGCCATGTGATTATGTGCGAGACAGTCACAGCCTGATGGCAGATCGGGGCTTCCGGGTGGTGGCCTGGGACCAGTTGGGGTGCGGCCGGTCGGATAGGCCGGATGATACAAGTCTGTGGACGCTTGAGCGTTATGTCGCAGAAGCTGAACAGGTCAGAAAAGCGCTGAACCTAGGGAAAATCCATTTTCTCGGCCAATCGTGGGGCACGTGGATGGGTACAGAGTACGCGCTGACGCACCAGGAGAACCTGAAGTCCCTGATCCTCGCGGATGGCAATTGTAATATTCCGCGCCTGGTTACGGACCTTCTCAAGATGAGGGAAGCTCTGGGCTCAGATACAGTAGCTATGATGAAACGCCGAGAAGCCGATGGAACAATTGACCATCCCGAATATGAAGCGGCTATCACGTTGTTGAATTACCGACATGTTTGTCGGCTGGATGAATGGCCTGCGGCGTTAAATCGGTCATTGGATGACTGGAATATGGGCCCCTATATGGCCATGCAGGGGCCAAATGAATTTACATATACCGGTAACATGAAAGACTGGAACCGTGTTCCAGACATGCCCAAGATACTGGTGCCCACGCTGTTGATGAGTGGTTTGTTCGACGAAGTCTCGCCTGCCTGCATCATGGAAATGCATGATGCACTGCCAAATTCTGAGGTGCGTGTGTTTCTTGAAAGTTCTCACATGCCGTTTTTCGAGGAACCAGAAGCCTATTATGAGTGCCTGGAAGGTTTCTTGCGCAGGGCGTCAAACGCCTAGGCTGACGCGATACACCCGTTAAATGGATTATATCAAGATGAGGAAACGATGATGCATACGGGCCATCGCAGGGGGGCTTGCGGCCTTTAGCGAGACGACCGAGGCGTCCGAGGTTGATTTTTTCGGTCAGCTTCAGTTGGACGCCACGGACGTGAGCCCTGCGGGTGCACCGATGTTGTCGGCGGGGGATGTGTTGCGCAGTCTGAAGGCCGGGGTTGGGGTTGAGGTGTCAGACCGGCTGGGCGGTCAGGTGGAACTGGCGATGCCCTCAGGCGGCAACGTCAGCCTGGATGACAGCTACCTGCACTATAGGGTGACGGAAAACACATCGCTGTCGCTTGGTCACTATAAGGTTTATCACACCATGTCTGCAGCCACGAGCGAACGCGATGGCGGCCTGCCGGAACGTAGCATGGTCTCGGACGCCTTTGAGGTAGGTACAGGGGGCCAGCTTGGGGCCTTCCTTCACAGCTACGGCGATAGCTGGAGCCTGCAGACAGGGGTGTCGCTTGATGACCTGAATGAGGATACCGAAGACACCGATGGCTGGGGCCTGCATGTCCGTGCCACCTATGCACCGATCCTGTCAGGCACCAGCTTCCTGCATGTTGGGCTGTCGGTCTATCACCGCAATGAGAAGGATGACATGCTGTCCCTAGCCGCACAGCCAGAAGCCTGGCTGGACGGGGATGACGTGTTCACAAGCAGCCTTACCCCGGCAGACCGGTATCGGCATGCGAATATTGAGGTGGCGGGCTCCCGTGGCCCTTGGCTGATACAGGCCGAATATGGCGGCCTCAGAACAAAGGGCACAGAGACCTACACCTATGATGGTGGCTATGTCGCAGCCAGCTATGTGCTGACGGGGGAGCATCGGCCCTATGACGCTGCATCCGGCACCGTTGCTGCGTTGGTGCCAGCCCAGCCCCTTGGCCACGGCGCAGGTGCGTGGGAGGTGTCCGTGCGCTATAGCCGCCTGGACCTGCAGGACAGGGGGCAGGGCACCTATGGTCATACGTGGGCTGCTTCCCTGAATTGGTACGCGACAGAGAGTTTGCGCCTGATGATTGGCGCTACCGACTTCAGCACCGATGGTGACACACACCAAAGAGGCAACACCTTTGGCATGCGTATGCAAATGGG
>NZ_LRUA01000002.1 GCF_001550055.1 Kordiimonas lacus | reverse complement strand
TGAGCTGGTCCCCGGAAATCGGACAGTGACGTAAGCTATGGAAACGTGTTTTCTGGTCTCAGTTACGGAGACCAAATATGTCCAAGAGGAAACAGTATAAGCCCGACTTCAAGGCCAGGGTGGCGCTTGAGGCGCTGAAAGGCGAACAGACGGTTGCGGAACTGTCGAGCCGGTTCGGGGTTCACCCGACGATGATCCACCAGTGGAAGAAGGCCTTGTTGGAGAATGCCGCCGGCATCTTCGAGCGTGGGGCCGCCAAGAAGGAAGCGGAGGTCGATCCGGGCAAGATCAAAGACCTTCACGCCAAGATCGGGCAGTTGACGATCGAGAATGATTTTTTAGTGAACGCGCTCAAGCCATGGACCGAGAAGTGAGGCGGACCATGATTGAGCGCCGACCCAAGCTGTCCGTCACCCGCCAGTGTCAACTGCTGTCGCTGAGCCGATCGAGCTTCTATCATCAGCCAAAGGGCGAGAGCCCCGAGAACCTGGACCTGATGCGCGAGATCGACCAGCAGTTCCTGGATACGCCCTTTTACGGTGTCCGCCAGATGACCTGGCATCTGAGACGCAAGGGCCATCAGATCAATGTCAAGCGGGTGCGTCGGCTGATGCGGCTCATGGGCCTGATGCCGATCTATCAGAAGCCCAACACCAGCGCACCGCATCCCCGGCACAAGCGCTATCCTTATCTATTGAAGGGCTTGCGGATCGACCGACCCAATCAGGTCTGGTGTGCCGATATCACGTACATTCCTGTGGCGCGGGGCTTCCTGTATCTGGTGGCGGTCATGGATTGGCATAGCCGCAAGGTGCTGGCCTGGCGGCTGTCGAATACCATGGATGTCCAGTTCTGCCTCGATGCCCTCGATGAAGCGCTCGATCGGTATGGCAGCCCCGAGATCTTCAACACCGACCAGGGCAGCCAGTTCACCTCATGGGCCTGGACACAGCGGCTTCGCGGGGCCGGGGTTCGCATCTCGATGGATGGCAAGGGCCGGTGCATGGACAATATCTTCATCGAGCGGCTGTGGCGCAGCCTCAAGTATGAGTGCGTCTATCTGCACGCCTTCGAGGGTGGCCGGGAGGTCCGGGCAGGCATCCGGGCCTGGGTTGACTTCTATAACCGCCTCAGGCCTCATAGCGCCCATTCGGGCTGTACGCCGAAGGAAATCTATCACGGCTGTCTGCCGCTCTCCGGCCCGGGCCTCGGCCCGGTCCTCCAAGCGGCAGACAAGGCAGCCTGAACCAACAATGGAAAACAATGATCAGAGACCGAAACTGTAGCTTAATTTAGCCCTGAAACTGTCCAAGCTTTGGGGACCAGCTCAGTGCTCTCCTTCAGATAGAACATCGCCAACAGGTTCACTGGGGTTTTCAACAAAACAAACTCTAAAATAGGTCTGAGCGTTGCGATCCGTTTTTTGCAGCTCAATCGGCATTGAGCCAATTTCTAATTTTGTAACCTCACGGGCAAATCTCCCACGTAACGCATCAGTTATAAGCTTGTCAGAAATTTCTTTATTCTTGTCAGTTACGGTTCTTTTCGCTGTAGTCTTTTTCGCCTTTTCCAGAGAAGCGATCTCAGATTTTCTTTCAATCTCAGCGATAATATCCTCTTTGAGGTCGGCTAGTGTATTGCGGTCTTCTAATTCCTCGTATTGGCTCATTACAGCCACGCGCTCTGGGCTGTTTGCGTCAGCGCTAAGTTGTTTAGCACGTAAGGATAGACTGTCCGTAATTGACCTTATATCTGTTTCAGGCAATTCGACCTGCGGCGTCTTGGGTAGCTCTGATTTACAAATACTGCGATACCGGAGTCGATCAGTAACAAGTACTAACCGTAGTTTTTCCGCCAGTGAAGCTGCACCGATTTCATCCTCTAAGAGACGTTTCAAAGAATGGGAAAAGTCCGAAGAAACAAATGCTTGTTTGAATTCATTGCGAGCATCATCAACAGCTTTTTGTGCGGCTTTTTCGTTCGCCCTCGTTCTAGACTTAATAAACGATTCAAAAGTATTTCTGCGACCGACGGCTTCTTCGGATAAGGGTTGTTGGCATAAAACGCACAAATCCTTTTCGGGTTCAGCGTCAGGGAATTTCTTATCGGGGTACGCGTCAGTATCTGCATATTCGCGGGCGGCTTCCCACAAGTTGCGCCAGAGCGTTTCTCCGATTTCAGGAAGCGGAGAAGCCGAAAAAAGTTGTTCTGAAGCGGTTTTCGACAATGCACGTTTGTCAGCCAAATCTGATGACAGGGCCTGAATTGCGGAAACGGCATCGTCATTTACCGCGTCGTGCAAGTTGCGCACACAGTTAATCGCAGCGCTTAAACGATCATGATGAGCCCTCAATCTCGCTGCGGCCTTTTGAGGTGATTGCGCCAAGTCTGATTGTAGCCCTGTAAATTCGTCCTGCTCGTCTCGTGAGAGACTGGTTAGTCTATCAAGAATATCCAAAGATGAATTTGCAGAAAGTTGCCTTAAAAACTGCCCGGCCTTTGTATTGGCATTCACTTTGGGCGCAGAAATTGAAGCTGGCGTCTGTGCTCGATAGTTCTTTATCCGTGCGTCTATCCGACTAGCTATTTCTGTGCAAGCATATGAAAGTTGCTCAAAAACCTGCATTGGAAACGGTGTGTATGCTAGGTCATTGGTCTTTTCGACGTGTATATTTGCGCTTCTGCTATCAAAAATACTGACAGATGACAGATCTGAATTTGGTGCCTTTTCTGGCGCCCATTCAAATTCATTGGAAACAGTGCCTCTTTGATGTCGAATTGTCGCGGATTGGGGCTCGCTACTTCTATTTGTTACATCTCGCAAAATCTTAGGATTAGAATCGCGGGAACGGCACGCGTGCTTTAAAATCCTAACGTAACCGGACTTACCGGAGCCGTTATCACCGTATACGATATTTAAGCTGCCAGAATGGAAAGTAACTTTTTGATTTTCAGCTAGAGCATTAACTTGTTTTGGATTTGCTATTTCTGTTATCGAAATTGAATCACCGCTAGCCGCACCTTTGCCCAAATGGTGCTCTTCAAGTGGCTCGAATTCGGTCTCCTCTCCCACACAAATAGCCTCTAGTTCTGACAGGTCGCTATCAGAAAGAGGGCCATTCAAAATGATCCTGCGAAGAGCATCCTGTTGCCAGCCTGGACGTGTATCAGACCAACTGAGTATATCCTGCATCGCCATATTTTCGGTATAGGGCGTATCAGATGTTTTAATTGTCATAGCCGCAAAGCCCTCCAAAAAAGGTGCCTCCTATTGTTACATAAGGTTGCAACTAATCAACTTCATTCGTCTCGCTTGCCTTCAGGCTGGCAAAGTAGGAGGTATATGGAAATGTCCGCCTTGGGTCGGAAGCTGCCCGCCGCGATACCATATTATATAGTCTGTCACCCTGAACTTGGTTCAGGGTCCATTGCACAAGCCTTTCCATGGTGTGGCTGCATCAGGCACTGCGTGGATGCTGTTTGCGAAGCTGGCGGTACGCCAACCAAGTTCAGCATGACGGAGGGTTTACCCCTATTTCTCGCCCGTGTAGGCCAGCACCACGTCGATGGTGTGTTCGGTAAAGCGGGCGCGGCGTTCTTTTGAAATGCCGTCCAGCTTCATCACTGTCAGCATCTGGCTGGCGGCCAGCAGAATACGGGCATCGTCGCGCGCGCCCTTGCCCTTTTGCCTGCCGGGCGTGGCGGCATCAAGAATGGCCGTCAGCTTATCCAGCACGATATTCTGGCATTCCAGGAATTTTTCGCGGATGTGCGGGGCGAAATTGGTGCTCCAGTTCAGCCACACCTGCGCATAGGCGCGGTCTTCGTCCAGCCGGCTGGTGGCATGTTCCGCCAGCGCCGTCAGCAGTTCGGCGGGCGTCAGCCCAGTGGGGTCCACTTCATCGAACACCGCCAGGTTCTTCTCGGCCACGTCATCCAGCACGGCGTCGATCAGTTCCTCGCGCGTCGGGAAATAAACAAAGGTGGTGGCAACAGACACGCCGGTGCGTTTGGCGATGTCGGCGTGCTTGGCTTCGCCGATGCCGCGTTCCGCGAACAGTTCCACCGCCGCGTCCAGCAGCTGGCGCTTGCGTTCTTCCGGGCTCAGCCGGGTGCGTTTCTGCCTGTCACTCATACAAACCCCTATTGCCCCATAGCTTTGTTCTACCCGCCGCGCGGGGGCGGGATCAAGCAGCAAAGTGAGGCACCTGTTGCAGCATGGGAACCGGGCGGGAACGCCCTGGCCTCCCTTTGGGCACACTGGGGCACGGGCACTTTTGGGCATGCCCTTTTGCGAACCGCAGATTTCTGCGACCATTTGGGCCCTATGGGTGTGCCCTTCGTGTGCCCTTTTTGGGCCGCCCGGCGCTCTATTGACAATATTATCAATAAATGAGAGGATACCGCCAAATGGGACATGAGGGAGAGATCAATGTCTGCTGAAACTGCCGCGGCCGACTGGCGCGACACCAAACGGTATTTGTGGCCGCTGCCGGTCCTGTTGACCGGCATTCCGCTTCTGAGCTGGTATCTGTATGCCGATACGCGGCTTGAAGCCTGGCTTTGGCTGTCGCCTGTTTTCTTCTATGTCCTTATTCCCATTATTGAAATGGCGTTCGGCGAGGATACGTCGAACCCGCCGAAGGAAGCCATCCCGCGCCTCCGGGACGACCCCTTCTATCGCTGGTCGGCCTTCAGTGCCCTGCCCGCCGCCTATCTGGTGTGGATTGTCGGCGCCTGGTATGTGGCCAACATGGATCTCACGCTCACCGCCTATATCGCGGTGACTGTGGCCAACGGTTTGATGGGCGCGGGGGCCCTCAATACCGCGCATGAAGTTGGCCACCGGCGGGACAGGACTTCCATCAATGTGGCGCGTTTCCTCCTGTGTCTGTGCGGCATGGGCCACTTCCGGATCGAACATAACCTGGGCCACCATGTGCAGGTGGCAACGCCCGAAGACAGTGCCACCGCCATGATGGGCGAAAGCTTCTATGCCTTTGTTCTGCATGAACTTCCTGGCGGTTTCAAGCGCGCCTGGGCCATTGAGAAAACGCGTCTTGGCCGTAAGGGCAAGTCGGCTTTCAGCCTTGAGAACGAAGTGTTCCTGAACACGCTGATCACGCTTGGCATGTATGCGGCCTTCGTGCTGTGGCTGGGCTGGATCGTGCTGCCGTACCTGCTTGTTGGTGCGCTTCTCTCGAACCTGATGCTGTCATCCGCCAACTATATTGAGCATTACGGCTTGATGCGCCCCAAGCGCGACGACGGAAAATACGAGCGCGTTCAGCCCCATCACAGCTGGAACGCCAATCATACGGTGTCGAACGTGATGCTTTATCACCTGCAGCGCCACTCGGACCACCATGCGCATGCCGAGCGCCCGTACCAGTGCCTGAGGCACTTTGATACCGCGCCGCAGTTGCCGGCGGGCTATTTCACCATGTTCATGGCCGCCTGGAACCCGCCCATCTGGTTCGCTATTATGGACAAGCGCGTGGCCGAACAGCATGGTTATGACATGACCAAAGCCTATATCCACCCCAAGAAGCGGGACCGGATCATGAAGCGGTTCCATCACCCGGAAGGCGTGATGCAGGCTGCGGAATAATCAAATATTTCAGTGCGTTGAGAGCCCCTGGCAGGATTGCCGGGGGCTTTTTTATTGGGGGATCAGGCGGCTGCGAGGCGCGGGTCTGCGCTGGTGGCGCTGTCGATCCAGCCGCCGCCCAGCACGCGGTCGCCGTCATAGAAGACAGCTGCCTGGCCCGGTGAAACGCCGGCTTCCGGCTCATCAAGGCGCACGCGGGCGCGGCCGCCTTCAAGGAAAATTCTTGCCGGCACACCGGGGCGCGTGGAGCGGATTTTGGCAATCACGGCCAGCCCGTCAGCCGGCACGTCTTCGCCAATCCAGTTCACGTCCTTGACGCCGATCTCGGTTGTCAGCAGCGCTTCCTTGGGGCCAACGATGACCTGCTTTTTCTCGGCGTTCAGCTTGACCACATAGATGGGGTCTTCAAAGCCGCCGATGCCCAGGCCGCGGCGCTGGCCGATGGTGTATTTCACGATGCCCTCGTGTTGGCCCAGGACGTTACCGTCGATATCGACAATATCGCCGGGCTCCAGCGCGCCGGGGCGCAGCCGTTCGATCACATCCACATAGCGGCCCTCGGGCACGAAGCAGATATCCTGGCTGTCCGGCTTGTCGGCAACGGTCAGGCCGAAGCGCTCAGCCTCGATCCGGGTCTGCTCCTTGTCCATATGGCCAAGGGGGAACCTCAGGAAATCCATCTGCTCCTGTGTGGTCGCGAACAGGAAGTAGCTCTGGTCCTTGCCGTTATCAATGCCGCGCACCAATTGGGCTTTGCCGTCCTCACCCACCACGCGCTGCACATAGTGGCCGGTGGCCATACAGTCGGCGCCTAGGTCACGGGCGGTGTCCAGCAGGTCCTTGAATTTCACAGTCTGGTTACAGCGCACGCACGGGATCGGGGTCTCGCCTTTGATATAGCTATCGGCGAACTCTTCCATCACCTGGTTCTTGAAGCGGCTTTCATAGTCCAGCACATAGTGCGGGATGCCCAGCGCCTCGGACACGCGGCGGGCATCATGGATATCCTGCCCCGCACAGCAGCTGCCTTTTTTCTGAACCGCGACGCCGTGATCATACAGCTGCAGCGTAATGCCCACCACGTCATAGCCCTGCTCTTTAAGAAGAGCGGCCGTCACAGAACTATCCACGCCGCCGGACATGGCCACCACCACGCGGGTGTCGGCTGGTGCCCCTGGAAAGCCCAGGCTGTTCAATTCTGTTTGGTCATGGCTCATTGGCATTATCTTACTACTTTCGTCAGCTTTCGCTCCTTGGCTGTGGATATAGGCATTTGGGCTTCCGGAGGCAAGTGATTCCGCCCATTCGGCATGAATGATCCCATTTTTGCCCGGCAAGAACCGCTCACCCGCTCGATTAGAATAGGCCTTCCAATACGAAGAGTCCTTGGGATTCAAGGCGTTTCACATTTTTCACAAAAACTGGCCCGCGCTTTGCTTCTATCTGGTCGAACGAAACCCTGCCGGGTAACGAGGCGAACAAATTGGTAGTTAGACATGAACCCTATTGATCAATTAATGCAGAGCTTTGCCACCTCCCCCTCTCCAGCCATCGCTGGATTGATCGGGACAGGGCAGTCATCGGGCACCGCACAAGGCGATTCTAGCGTTTCTGCGGCCCAGTTTGCCGAAGCCCTGCAGGCTATTGAAATGGGCACAATGGCCCCCGCGCAGGACCTGACTGCCGACCAGGCTGAAATGCTTGCCAGCCTTCAAATGACATTGGCGCCCAATGCGATGTCTGCCCAAATGCAGACCAATCAACTGATGGCCCTGACACCAGCGGGTTCTGGTGGCGACGCTGCTAGCAATCCGAATTCAGCCTTGCTGGCGAAAAACGGCGTTTCCGGCCTCGCCATCCAGGCGGCCCTTGCCAACAGCGAAGGCAATCCGGCAATACCTGTATGGTCCGCATCCGGCGGACAACAGGCTGGACAAGACATCCCTATGCTGCCTCAAGCAGCGCTTGAGAAACTTGGCCTGAAGCTGGAGCAGCTACCGGCTCTTCCTTCATCGGAAGAACTGGCCGCAGTTGCTCAAGCCGGCACGTCCAGCAATAGCCACATTCTGCCCGCTGATGCCGCACAAGGCCTGTTTGGCGCGGCAGTAGAAAATGCACCTGTCCTGGCGCAGACTGCAGATGGCAGTGCCGTCCAAGTGACCCCTGATGCGGTCGGGCCCGCAGTGAATGGCGCCACAGGCCAAGCAGCTGTGCCAACCGTTGAACAAGCCCTGGCCGCTGGTTCGGGCCAGCCTTCTGCGCTGATAGCTGGATCACCAGACACGCCGGTCAGCGCACCTGCGCCGATCCAACCTCCGACGCCACAGGCGGTGTCTGACGCACCAGCGCAACCAAACCAGGCGCAGCCCACGCCCGCAGCAGCCGGCGCACAAGCTCAATCGAATGACGCTGAAGGCAATGGTGTGATGACACAGCAAGCCCAGCAGCAGGTGGCAGCAGCGGCACCCAAAGCGACAGTTGCGGACCGTAACCTACAAACCGGCCATAAAGCCGGGAACGCCGGAAAAGAGGCCTTTGACCTCAAGCTTGGAGCAGCAACTTCGTCTGCCACGGTGAAAGACGCGGCAACAGCAAAACCTGTCGAACCTGTCCAGTCCCTGCCGGACACCCAGGCACCACTGCCCGCACGCGAATCTCACGCGCCACTGACCCCAGAACGCCTTTCCGGTTTCCTTGATGGTACGTCGGCAAATGCCGTGGCGGCGGGACTGACTGGCCTCAAAGGGGAAACCGGCTTCATGGCAAGCATGTCACTTTTGGGCGGCAAACCAACGCCGGAGCTTGCTCATCAGGTCAGCCAACAGCTGAACATGCATGTCACCAAAGCGTTTAAAGACGGCCAGCAAGAATTCACCATGCGCCTTGATCCGGCGGAACTAGGGCGCGTGCGCGTGAAGCTGAGCTTCCTTGAAGGGGGGCGCGTCCACGCACAGGTCATGGCAGAACGCCCCGAAACATTGGAGCTTATGCAGCGCGACACCCGCGGCCTTGAGAAAGCGATCGAAGCCGCTGGCCATAAAACAGATGGCAGCATTCAATTCAGCCTGGACACCAACGATCAGGAAAGCGCAGGGCGCGCGTTCGCTGAAGCTGTCCAACAGGAGAAGATGCGCGACGAGTTGGCAGCACGTTCCGGCATGGGACATCAAAATGCGTCCACCGCCGAAGATGACCTTCTGGAGGAAGAAGTTCCCCTTGAGACGATTCTCGCCAACGTGAGCGTGGAAACCGGCTTGGATATTAAAGTTTAAGGAACGGGACTGAATTCAGGCCCGAAATGAGAGCAAGATTATGGTAGATCTTACAGGCATTACATCAGCAACCGGAACCGGGACGACGCGGGGTGATAACTCTGCGGCCAAACTCGCTGACGATTTCGATGATTTTCTGACCCTGCTTACCACGCAGCTCCAGAACCAGGATCCGACAGATCCAATGGACAGCAACGAGTTTACCAACCAGCTGGTGCAGTTCTCCAGCGTGGAACAACAGATCCAGACCAACCAGAACCTGGAGTCGCTCCAGTCACTACTGGAAATGAATAACATTGCAAGCGCCGCCACCTTCCTTGGTAGCGATGCCCTGATCATGGGCAATAAAGGCGACCATGACGGCTCCAGCGGGATTACGTGGCAGTACCAGAATACCGCCGCAACTGAGGACCTGACTGTTCAGGTGCGCAGTGAAACTGGCACCCTTGTATACTCAGAGGCTGGTTCGACTTCGCTTGGTCTCCATACCTTCGACTGGGCGGGTATCGACACTGCCGGCAACCCAGTAGCACCCGGGGAATACACCCTGAACATTTCAGCCACGAACGCTGACGGCGCCGCATTGAGCCCACCAATTGCGGTGAGGGACACGATTACCGCCGTCGACACCAGTGGCCTTGAACCAATATTTACCGTCGGCCCGAATGAAGTTGGGCAGTCGGATATCTTGCAGCTTGTTCATCGGAACTAGCTGAATTGAATTCCGGACTGAAGTGCCCGGTTAGTGAGCAGAAAGCCCAAAGCACGCGAAAACGCAAAAGAGTGTAGGAGAAGTAAAATGGCATTCACTGCTTTGGCAGCAGGCGTATCAGGCCTCCAGTCCTTTACAGAGGGCGTTGGCGTCATCGCCGATAACATCACCAACGTTAACACGATTGGTTACAAAGAAACCCGGGCCCGTTTTTCGACCCTCGTGACCGAGACGGCAGCCCTTTCATCATACTCACCAGGTGGTGTCCGCGCCTTTTCGGATACACTGGTATCCAAGCAGGGCTTGCTGCAGCCGTCTGCTTCGGCGACAGACCTTTCAGTTGACGGCAATGGTTTCTTTGTCGTCCGGGACGGCACTGGCGCAGAAGACACAGATGGAGAAGTTCTCTATACCCGCGCTGGGTCATTCACGCAGGATTCCCGAGGCTTCCTTAAAAATACAGCAGGCCTGTATCTGATGGGGTGGCCGGTTGCAGCAGACGGCAGCATCACGACCAACCAGAACGACCTGAGCGAACTGAGCCCAATCAACATCAATGAGTTGAACAGCCTTGGTTCCGCGACACAAAATGTTTCGCTGCGTGCCAACGTGAACGCAAGTGCGACGGATATCGATAACACCACTTATAGTACAGGTGATCTGGCTGCTGGCACCATCTCGCCGGAACTTGAAACCAACATTCAGGTTTATGACTCGCTTGGACGCCAGCACACTGTTGTTGTTGCCGCAGCGAAAACTGATGCCGGTGCCAACACCTGGCAGTATGAACTGTATTTTGACGATGACAGCGTGCTATCGCAGTCCGGCGCCGATCCGCACACTGACGGTCTCATTGGCAGCGGCCAGCTTATCTTCAACGATGATGGCTCGATTGATCTGGCCAGCACAACGATGAATGACATCACGGGCACCGCAGTAGACCTAAGTGCAGGTGAATCCCTGACCTTCACTTATGCTGGCACCGCAGATGGCGCAACTGTTGCCGTCGAAGGTGGCTCCATCGCCTTTGACTTCGGTACAGATGGCGAATCCGATGGTTTCTCCCAGACCGACAACTCATCAAACCTGCTGAGCTCCGCCGTGGACGGTGCGAATTTTGAAAACGTCAACGGTGTGTCCATCGGTGAAGACGGGTCTGTAACCGCGATCTTCGATAACGGCTTGACCCTGACAGTGTTCAAACTGCCGGTCGCCACATTCCAGAACGCTGACGGCCTTACCCGCCGTCAGGGCAATGCCTTTGGCCTCTCGGACCTGTCCGGGGACCCATCGTTCCAGCAGGCCGGTCGCGGCGGTGCGGGTTCGATCTCACCAAATTCGCTTGAGCAGTCTACCGTTGACCTCGCCAACGAGTTCTCGGAGCTGATCAAGGTACAGCGTGCCTTCTCTGCCTCTACCCGGATCATTACGACTTCCGATGAGATCCTGGAAGAGCTGACCAGGCTCTAGGACTTGGGCTAACCTAGCCTGAAACCACTCTTTTGCACGAAACCGGGTAGCCATGGGCTGCCCGGTTTTCGCATGGAGCCAGAAGTTAACGGCCTTTTAACTGTAGCCATTAGGTTTTTTTAAAGGACCTGATCCTATAATCGCCCTACCACCTAGGGTGAGGTACTATCTTATGCAAAATGGAACGAGCAGAGCAAATGTCATTGGACCTACTGGCAAGCCCCTAACCCTTGCCGATCTCCCGAAGGCTAATACCCAGAGATGGGTTATCCGCCGCAAGGCCGAAGTGGTAGCTGCGGTGCAAGGCGGCTTGCTGAGCCTGGAAGAAGCCTGCAACCGCTATTCTCTCTCGGTTGAAGAATTCCTCTCGTGGCAACAAGCCATCACCAAGAACGGCCTGCCCGGGCTTCGGGCCACCCGCGTACAGCAATATCGAACTGATTAGCCGCCCATCCATCGACAAATTTCAACGCATCTCGACTTTTTCCTTTACAATTATAGGCAAAAATTGCCTAGATTTAACTATCTGTTTACTCTGACAGACTAATTTGAAGAGTGAACTTGGGGCGAGTATCCCCATTGGGTGTTTGTATCCGAGGTGGGCGTTGGAAAATTTTCTGCAATTTCTTCGAAATCTCGGCACCGGTCGGCTGATCCTTATCGGCCTAGTAGGTGCCCTGACGGTTTTCTTTTTCATTGCCATTGTGGGCCGTTGGCAAAACGCGCCCATGACAGTGCTATATACTGACCTGGACCCAGCGAATGCTTCGACGATCGCACAACGCCTGGAAGCTGAGGGCATCCCCTATGAGACTGACGCAGGTGGTCGGGTTCTGAAGGTACCGCGCGATCAGGTTGACCGGTTGCGCTTGACCCTGGCTGGTGATGGTCTAACGGGTGGTGTTGTTGGCAAAGAAATCTTTGACCAGGAAAGCAGCTTTGGCCGCACAAGCTTCGAACTGAATGTAAACTATGTGCGAGCGGTAGAAGGCGAAATCGCCAGAACCATCAAGTATTTGGGTTCTGTCAGCGAAGCCCGTGTCCATATCGTGATGCCGGAACGGCGCCCCTTTGAGCGCGAAGCATCTGAACCTACAGCTTCAATCCTGATCCGCACGACCGGCGCAGGCCTCGGCCGACGCGAAGCTCAGGCAATCCAGTCGCTGGTAGCAACCGCAGTTCCGGGCCTTTCTCCCGAGCGGGTTACAATTTCAGACACCTCGGGCCGCCTACTTGTGGACGGTGCCAGCGAGCAAGGCGAGTTTTCCAGCTTTACAAGTCTTGAGGAAGCACGCCTCGCAAAAGAACGCATGTACCGCAATAAAATCGAACAACTGTTGGCCCGCCGGGTCGGGGACGGTCGCGTGCGTGCTGAAGTTTCCGTTCAAATGGATATGAGCAGAACCACAACCAACGCCGTCAGGTTTGACCCAGACAATCAGGTCATTCTGTCCCAAAATGTTGTCGAGGAAGAATCGCGTGAGACGGACCAGGTAGGCGGACAAGTAACCACGGCCAACAATCTTCCTGACGCACAAGGGATTGGCTCCTCGCCGTCAAACACGGCCAGCAAGACAGAAGAAGTCACAAACTTCGAAAACTCGAAAACAGAAACCGTAACAATCAAAGAGCCGGGGGAAATAACCCAGCTTCGGGTGGCCGTTTTGGTTGATGGCATTCGCGAGTTGGACGAAGAAGGCAATACCGTGAGTTATCAAGAGCGGCCCGAGGCCGAAATTGATCAGCTCCGCAGTTTGGTTTTGACCGCTATTCCGTTCGTTGACGATGCCAGTATTGGCCGGAGCGATGAAGTGACGGTTACATCAATGCGGTTTGTCGATCCTGCACCCATCACACAGGCCACACAGGAATTCAGCCTACTGGGCCTGAATAAACAGGACTTGCTTGATATTGTTACCCAAGGCGGCGTCATTATCTCAATCATCCTGGTGATTTTGATGGTCGTCCGGCCATTGGTTATGCGCCTGGTTGAAGCAATTCCCGACGCGCCTGCGCAGCCCGATCCTGGACAGATAGAAGACCGGACGAAAGAAGCGCCTGCAATTATGGGCCCTGGCAGTGCAGTGACTGCTGAAGTTATGGCCGCTGCCGCTGCTGGCGACGAAGACGCTGCCGCTGCAGTAAGATACGCCCAGCAGACCGGCGCACTAGTGCGTGACGACATGCGCACAGACGCCAAAATTGATGTAGCCCAGGTTGAAGGCCGTATTCAGGAGTCTGCGATCAAGAAGGTCGCTGACATCATCAGGTCCAATCCGGATGAATCAATAGCAATTGTTAAGACGTGGCTCTATGCCGAATGATATCGCTACCCTGCGACTTAAATTGAAACAGGTGTAAAAATGCCAGAATTGACCAAAATGTCCGGAGCCCAGAAAGCCGCAGCCTTTATGCTGGCGATCGGTGATGAGCATGGGCGGAACATCTGGGAAGGTCTGTCGGAAGACGAGATCAAGGAACTGTCGCAACATATGTCGACTTTGGGCACAGTCGCGGCAACGGATGTCGAGGAACTTTTTGTTGAATTCGCGTCCAAAGTTTCAACCGTTGGGAACTTGAACGGGTCGTTTGACAGCACGGAAAGGCTGCTTGCGAAAATGCTGCCCGGCGACCGCGTGCAGCAGATTATGGATGAAATCCGGGGGCCAGCTGGCCGCACCATGTGGGACAAGCTTGGCAATGTGAACGAGGTCGTTCTCGCCAGCTATCTCAAGAATGAATATCCGCAAACGGTTGCTGTTGTTCTTCAAAAGATTAAAGCTGAACACGCAGCCCGCGTCCTGTCTGTGTTGCCTGAGGATTTCTCGATGGAAGTCATCATGCGGATGCTTCGAATGGAGGCCGTTCAGAAGGATATTCTGGACAAGGTTGAACAAACCCTTCGCGTCGAGTTTATGAACAATCTGGCGCGAACCAGTCGCCGCGACAGTCACGAAACCATCGCGGAGATCTTCAACTTCCTTGATCGCAGCGCAGAATCCCGGTTCCTGGCTGCTCTCGAGGACCGAAACAGAGACTCTGCAGAGCGTATCCGTGCGCTGATGTTCACATTTGAAGACCTTGCCAATCTGGACCCAAGTGGCGTTCAGACACTCCTCAGAAATGTGGACAAGGACAAACTGGCTCTCGCAATGAAAGGCGCATCCGACACCCTGCGGGATCTGTTCTTCTCCAATATGTCGGAGCGGGCCGCGAAAATCCTTCGGGAAGACATGGAAGCCATGGGTCCTGTACGCCTGCGGGATGTGGATGAAGCCCAAATGGATATGGTAAACAAAGCCAAGGATCTGGCTGAAGCAGGTGAAATTCTGCTGTCGGATAACAAAGGCGAAGACGAATTGATCTATTAGAAGCGATATGATGACGAATGGCTGAACCTGTAAAATATCGATTTGATCAAGCCTTTGATGGCGGTGCCAAAAGCCGCTTCGATGAGGAGCTTGAACGGCTGCGCGCGGATGCTGAAACGATCAAGTCGGAGGCATATGCCCACGGCTTCGAAGAAGGCCGCAATCAGGCGCTGCAGGATATTGAAGCTGCAACGAAGGAAACCCTGAGCCAGATTGCTCAAGGTGCCCATGCACTCTTTTCGCAGAAGTCTCAGCTCGAGTCCGGCATCAAGCAGGACATGGTTCAACTGGCATATGCAATTGCTTCAAAATTATCTCCTGCATTGATCCGGGCACACCCGATGGCTGAAATCGAAGCCCTGATTGAAGACTGTCTGGCGACAACCCACAAGGAGCCCAGATTGGTTGTGCGGGTATCCGAGGCACTGCTGGACCCGGTAAACGAACGGCTGGAAGACCTGAAGGCATCAACTGGCTTTCCGGGCGATATCGTGCTGATCGGAGAACCTGGGCTAGGCCCGCAGGATTGCAGAGTTGAATGGCCTGACGGCGGCACGGAAAGAAAACATGACACCATCATGAGAGAAGTAGAAACAGCCGTACAACGTTTCGTCATGTCTGATGCAGACAGCGGCTCACAGGCTGAAGCCGGAAAAGAACCAATCATTGAGAATGACGACGCTGCTGAACCAGTAGCATCGGGTGGACCTGAATAAGGAATTACTGAATGGCAAACGAAGACGAAAATTCAGGCGACGTTGGCTTGCAAAATCTGGACGATGGATCCAGCCGCAGTCCTGACCTTGCCCCCAAAGAAGATGGACAGGTCCGGTCCGCCCAGGAATTGGAACCCGTCTTTGACGTACCCGTTAGGGTTCAGGCTGTCCTTGGCAAATCGACCCTTGAGGTGAGCCAACTGCTGAAACTAGCGCCGGGAGCGGTCGTCGAACTGGACCGAAAAGTCGGCGAAGCAATTGATATCTATGTGAATAACCGGCTGGTAGCCCGCGGAGAGGTCGTGCTCGTAGAAGACCACTTGGGCGTGACCATGACAGAAATCATCAAGCTGGACGGCGGCGCGAACTAAGTTCGTGATTTCAAGGGGGACAGACGGCTTATGAGCACGATTTTAGGTATGTTGACAGCCTTCCTGTTGGTTGCAGGCGCCATTTGGCTTGGTGGGTCGCCATGGGCCTTCATCAACCTCCAGGGAGTCATGATCGTCGTCCTGGGAACCTTTGCTGTTACAGCCATAAGCTTCCGCTTTCAGGAAATGATGACATTGCCAGTCAACATATGGACGCTGCTTCGTCATGGCCAACGCGACCCCTCCGAAGAAGCCATCAAGATCATGAAGATCGCTGTGGAAGCTCGGAAACACAATGATATTTTGTTACTGGAACGTTTATTGCCCAAGTTAAAAGACACACCTTTTCTGATGAAAGCCATTCAGTTGGTGGTGGACGCTACTGAACCGGAAGAGATCGAACAGATCCTTAGACGTGAGGCAAGCACGGCTTCTTCACGCCACATGAGGTCAGTCGACTTTCTTCGGCGCGCTGGAGATGTTGCTCCGGCAATGGGATTGATCGGAACGCTTATCGGACTGGTGCGGATGTTGGGTAATTTGGATAACCCTGCACAGATTGGCCCCGCCATGGCAGTCGCCTTGCTGACTACATTTTACGGTGCCCTGATGGCTCATCTTTTCTTCATCCCGCTCGCGGCGAAGACCGAGCACTGTACAGACGAAGAAGCACTGGTGAACAACCTTTATGCCATGGGAGCAACATCTATTCGTCGCAAGGAAAATCCGCGGCGCCTTGAGATGCTCCTGAATACCGTTTTACCGCCTGCCCAAAGGATAACATTTTTCAAATGATCATTTGCGAAAACGTCAATTGCCCAGGCAATAACAGCTATGAAGCGTGTGATCCGCTTAGTGTGTGGATTGACGTAACGGAGACTATAAAATGCGACTGCTGATTGTAGGAACGCTTAATGGCCAATTGGGTGCGGCCAGCCAGATTGCAATGGATCGTGGTGCCCAAGTCACCCACGCGCCGGACACGGATACCGCCCTATCGATATTGCGGAGCCGTGGCGCAGACTTATTGATGGTTGAAATCTCTCTGGATATCCCCTCGCTCATCCCAAAACTCCGGGCAGAACATTTCTCAATCCCCGTTGTTGCCTGCGGCATTGGGACGGATCCAAAGACGGCCGCCGCCGCCATTCGTGGGGGCGCGAAAGAGTATATTCCGTTGCCACCAGATGCTGAACTGATTGCCGCAGTTCTGGAAGCCGTTGCTGAGGATAGTCAGTCTTTCATTTACCGTGATGCCGTCATGAAAAATGTAGCAGCGCTCGCGGAACAAGTTGCGCCATCGGAAGCCAGCATCCTGATCACCGGCGAATCCGGTACAGGTAAAGAGGTCATGGCGCGCTTTGTGCACCAGAAGAGCCGCAGAGCGAACAAACCCTTTGTCGCTGTAAACTGTGCTGCAATCCCAGAAAACCTTCTGGAATCAGAACTATTCGGCCATGAAAAAGGGGCCTTTACCGGTGCTGTTGCACGGCGGATTGGCAAGTTCGAGGAAGCTGACGGCGGCACGCTGTTGCTGGACGAGATTTCGGAAATGGATGTTCG
Organism: Kordiimonas lacus; assembly: GCF_001550055.1. Lineage (GTDB taxonomy): Bacteria > Pseudomonadota > Alphaproteobacteria > Sphingomonadales > Kordiimonadaceae > Kordiimonas > Kordiimonas lacus. The sequence goes on along the minus strand of NZ_LRUA01000002.1, from coordinate 503,405 downwards.
TCTGCAGGCCAAGCTTTTACGCGCCATCCAAGAGCGCCAGATAGACCGTGTCGGCGGCTCGAAGTTGGTGAATGTCAACATTCGAATTGTCGCGACGTCCAACCGAAATCTGCAACAAGAGGTTAAAGACGGCAAGTTCCGCGAAGACCTTTTCTTCCGCCTCAATGTGGTCAATCTGCGGGTGCCCCCATTGCGGGAGCGCCCTTCAGACATCCAGGCCTTGGCTGAATATTTCGCCAAGAAATATGCGGAAGTGAACCAAGTTGAAGAGCGGCCCATCGGCGCGGATGCAATGAAGGTTCTGAAAGCCCATAACTGGCCCGGGAATGTTCGTGAACTGGAAAATACGATGCACCGTTCAGTACTGCTGGCGTCAGGTGATGAGATCTCCGCCGCTGCAGTTCTTTTACCGGATGCAAGTGGCAATCTCGCGGTTACTGGGTCTGGCGAAAGTCGTGCTCCGGAAGGGCCTGCCTATGGTGATACCAACGACGATAGCGGCGTGGACCCTGAAGTTTCAGCAACTCTGGTTGGCAAAACTGTCGCTGAAGTTGAAAGAGACCTCATCATCGATACCCTGAAGCATTGCCTTGGCAACCGTACCCATGCTGCGAATATTTTGGGAATTTCCATCAGAACACTCAGAAATAAATTGAACCAATATCATGCAGACGGTGTTTCGATTCCACAACCCGGTGATAGCAACCATCGGGCCTCTGTCTAGTGCAGGGTTTTGGGCAACTGAATGAGTGGTAGCAAATGAATGATTCAGCTCCAGGTGGGCAGCAAGGCGGAATGAGCTTCAGCACAGTGATGGCCGGCCTGAAGAGCTCCGACATCGCCTTTGCCCTTGGAATGGTTACCATCATTATGATGTTGATCATGCCGATGCCTGGCTGGTTGCTCGACATCATGCTGGCGGCATCAATCACCTTCTCGGTCATGGTGATGATGACAACCCTGTTTATCCAGAAGCCGCTGCAAATGAGCAGTTTTCCGACCATTCTGCTTATTGCCACCATGCTGCGGCTATCCCTGAACCTGGCATCCACACGGTTGATCTTGGCTGAAGGCCACACAGGTACAGATGCTGCTGGGAAAGTGATCGAGGCTTTTGGTAACTTCCTGATGGGAGGACAAGTTGTCATTGGCATCATTGTTTTTGCCATCCTCGTCATTGTGAATTTTGTGGTTATCACGAAGGGCTCGGGAAGGATCGCAGAAGTAGCGGCACGCTTCAGCCTGGACGCCATGCCTGGCAAACAGATGGCCATTGATGCCGATATGTCCGCCGGCTTGATCGATGAACCCGAAGCGCGGCGCAGACGGCAAGAACTGGAGGACGAAAGCACTTTCTTCGGCTCGATGGACGGTGCCGCGAAGTTCGTACGCGGTGATGCCATCGCCGGCCTCCTGATTACCATCATTAATATCGTCGGCGGGATCATTGTAGGTGTGGTCATCAACGATATTAGCTTCGGTGATGCCGTTAATCGATACACGATCCTGACGGTTGGTGACGGCCTTGTCTCACAAATTCCCGCTCTTATCGTGTCTACCTCTGCGGGGCTTCTTGTGACGAAAGCAGGTATCTCCGGCGCGACAGACAAAGCCTTGTTTGGCCAACTCAGCGGCTACCCTAGGGCTTTGGGCGTTTCGAGTGGACTGTTGCTCGCAATGGGTTTGATGCCAGGCCTGCCACTTCTGCCGTTTGCCTTGTTCGGCTCCATCCTGGGCGTTTCAGCATTTATGCTGACGAACAAGAAGACTGTTGAAGCCCAACAAGTTGCAATTGCAGAGGATGCAGAAAAGAAATCTGCCGTCCCGGCCGAGGAGCCAATCTCGTCAGCACTTGCCATTGACCAGCTCAGGCTTGAGCTTGGCTATGGCTTGCTCACGCTGATCAATGACGATAGCGGTTTCAGGCTAACAGACCAGATCAAAGCCCTTAGGCGCCAGCTGGCGACAGAAATGGGCTTTGTAATGCCTTCTGTCCGTATTCTGGATAATATGCAGCTACCGGCGAACACCTACGTTTTGCGTGTAAAAGAAACCGAAGTTGGCCGCGGTGATATCCGGCCGGGTATGCTTTTGGTCATGGACCCTCAGGGCCAACCGGTTCAGATTCCAGGCGAGGCGACAACCGAGCCTGCGTTCGGCCTACCTGCCACCTGGGTGGACTCCGGCGCACGCGAAGAGGCCAGCTTCCGTGGCTACACAGTAGTAGACGCGGCTACGGTGATCACCACTCACCTGACAGAGGTTATCAAGGACAATATGTCTGACTTGCTGTCTTATGCGGAAACTCAGAAGTTGCTGGACGACCTGCCATCAGATCACCAAAAGTTGGTGGCCGATATTGTGCCAAATCAAATCACAACGTCTGGCATCCAAAGGGTTCTGCAATCCCTGCTCACCGAACGGATCTCGATTCGCGACCTTCCTACAATTCTCGAAGGCGTCGCCGAGGCTACAGGCTTCACGCAAAACATCGTTTCCATCACCGAGCACGTCCGTACGCGACTGGCGCGACAGCTTTGCGCAGCCTATTCAAATGTGGAAGGTCTGGTACCCCTCATCACCCTCTCAACAGAGTGGGAGCAGGCTTTCGCAGAAAGCCTTGTAGGCCAGGGCGAAGAAAAGCAATTGGCGATGGCCCCTACACGGCTGCAAGAGTTTATCAATTCAGTTCGTATGGTATATGACCAGCAAGCAGAACGCGGTGAAGCGCCTGTCCTGCTTACAAGCCCACTGGTTCGCCCATATGTTCGGTCAATTGTTGAGCGTTTCCGACCCGCCACCGTTGTGATGAGCCAGAACGAAATTCATCCGCAGGCAAAAATTCGAACTCTCGGCCAAATTTAAGCGATAGCTGAGCCTAGGTCGGCTCGCACAAGGACAAACAAACGCGATGCGGTTAAAAACCTTTCATGCCAAGACAATGTCCGAGGTAATGGGGCTGGTCCGGAACGAACTGGGGCCGGATGCCATTATCATTCAGATAGAGGAAGGCAAGAGTGGCGTACGAGTGACGGCGGCACTAGAAGCGGGAGCAACACCTGCACCACCTGAGACGGCTCCCGAACCTAAACAAACGCCTGCCGCGTTCGAGATTTCGCACCCAGTCCCGCAATCTCGGGATTTTGATGTAGCTGACATAAACGCAGTACTGAACCATCATGGACTCCCGTTTGAAACGGCATCTCATATAAGCGAGGCTGCCCGCGCGGTTGATGGTGGAAGCCTTATTGACGCCTTTTCCGTTGCCCTTGAGACATCCATTCGTTTCAGCCCACTGACGGATAGCACCACGCGGCCAATCATGCTTGTAGGCCCACCCGGGGCTGGGAAAACTATCTGCGCAGCCAAACTTACAGCAGATGCCGTTCTTCATGAACGCCCCGTAAAGCTCATCTCCACAGACACCGTGAAGGCGTCAGGTATCCAGCAACTGGATCACTTTGCTCAGCTAATGAAACAAACGGTTTCAACTGCGGCTTCGCCGGAAGAACTAAGCGCTGTGGTCCGCTCAAGCAGTAATAAAAGCGGGCTGACTATCATTGATACCCCAGGAACCAACCCGTTCGATATGGACGATCTACGCGAAATATTGAGCTTCATAAGATCCGTAGACGCTGAGCCCGTACTGGTGATGCCGGCTGGGCTTGATGCGCTGGATGCCCAGGAAATTGCAGGTGTATTTTCCCGGCTGGGCTGCCAGCGCTTTATTGCCACTCGCCTGGATGCTTCGCGTCGCTACGCCAGCATCATCATGGCCGCTCGGCCCGGCCACCTATCCCTGGCAGCACTCAGCAGAAGTCCATTTGTGGCTGATGGCCTTGATCCGGCCACACCGATGGCGCTTTCCAAGCTGATTACAGCCCTACCTCGTCGTAGCAAAACCGACCCACTGACGGATAAGAAATCATGAATGACCCTGTGACTACAGATCGCAAAGAAACGTTGGAGCGACGCTTGATCACAATTGCGTCGGGTAAAGGTGGTGTTGGTAAAACCTGGGTTTCGGTTTCACTGGCCCACGCCCTCTCGCATGCCGGCAAGAAGGTTCTGTTGTTTGATGGTGATTTGGGTCTAGCCAACGTCGATATCCAATTGGGGATGATGCCAGACAAAGACCTCGGCCAAGTGATCACAAAAGATGCTGCGATGGCAGATATCATTACGCCCTTTAAAGATACTGCAGGCGCCGGATTTGATGTTCTTCCCGGTAAATCCGGGTCAGGAGCTCTTGGATCACTGTCCAAGGAAACACTTGTCGGCATGCGTAGCGACCTGACCCGTCTCGCAGACAATTATGACCATGTCTTGCTGGACTTGGCCGCGGGCATTGACCCTTCTGTGACCACGCTATCCAAGCACAAGGGGCGCGTTCTTGTTGTTATGACCGCAGATCCGACATCCCTGACAGACGCCTATGCATTCATCAAAGTAACTCATATGCGCAACCCTACAGCTGACATTTCAATTGTGGTCAACAACGTCGCATCCAAGAAGGAAGGCGAGAAAGCCTTTGCAGCCATCAAACGAGCTTGCGAAGGTTTTTTGAAGATTTCACCACCACTTAGCGGTATTATCAAAAATGACCCAAAAGTCGTTGACGCGATAAGGTCCCAAGTGCCTCTTCTGATTAGACACCCTCAATCGGAGGCGGCAACGGACATCAAAGCTCTGGCTGCAGCAATTACCGGACGATAAACCGTCCTTTCAGCAGCCCGGGTTAAAAGGACTGCGGAATGAGTGATATCTCCGGGCCACCCCTGCCAAAACCCGTCGAACCGGTCGCGAGAACGACCGGCAAAACCAGCAGTGTGTCCAGGGATCCGCAGCAGGCGCAAACACAAGCGCGCGAGCACAAGGGCGATCAGTCCGCAAAAAATGAACAGGCCGAACAACTGCGGGGCCGCGAACCCGCCGTTTCAATCTCTGCAACTGCAGCCCACCTGGAAGTTGGCGAACGCCTCAAGGAACAGGTCAGCAAGATCGATAACGAAGGCCGGCCAATCATTGTAACCGAGACAGCAACCTTCGCTCTGCGACCTGATGCCGGATTGCGTCCCGGAGATGACGTTAAACTGGAAATCGTTGAAGCTGGACACAAAGTATCCGCAGACCTCCACGAGCGAAACGGTCTAATCATTGACCCTCCGGTAAGGCTTTCTTTAATCGTCATTGCCATTCATGTACCACAACAGCCATCAACTCCGGCGTCGGACCAACAAGTACCGAACACCGCACCGCTGCCCACCAAAACTGGATATGGACCTACCGCCCAAACAAAATCAAGCTCACTGGCACCTACAGACACACTGGTGAATGTGCTGGGACGCACCCCGCAATCAAGCAACTCGGCTTCCTTGAACGCCAATCAATCGATATCCAGTGTTTCGACGGAAGATAATGCCACAGCTTCAACCCAAAAAAGCGGGTCGAACCCGGGACAGACTGGGAATCCAGATTTCCTCGCAAGTCGCAACAGTAGTCCAGACCTGGCCACTCTGATCGCAGCCCAGCAGGGTAACAACAAAGGCGCAGGATACATGCGAGCAGGAGGCCAGGAGATAGGCCTGCCAAAAGCCTTTGACCCCAGCCATTTTATTCCCAGATCATCCCTCACTGAAATCAGCACACCTGGACCTCAAGATGGCCTGGGGCCATCGATCAAGGCATTTTCAGCGTCAGGCCAAGCGCTTTCTCTTCAGGTGATGGATGCCAGGATAAGTCAGGTCTCGCCAGCACAAGTCGCGACAGTTCTGTCGGTTCGCCCACTGCCGCCAGATGAGGCTAAGACCCTTCCGTTGGCCATATCCGCATTTGGTCCCTCAGCAGGAACGCTTGCGACCATCGAAACGTCAAAAGGAAATTTTATAATCCCACTGGCCCAGGCTCAAAACCTTTCTGGCGAACAGATAAAGGTATCAGTCGCTGAGGAATCCCAAGTCACGGCACAGCAAACCAAACAGGCGACATTCAATGCAATATTGGCTTCGCCGGGCTCTGGCCAGCGCAGGCCCGTAAGGATCACGGTCAGCCAGAACACCTCTCCAACGGGCGCGCCAGGAGAAGCCCAGGTCAAGGCCGTGCACACAGTCAGAGCCTTTCTGACCCCAAAAGGCCCCAGCGCTGATTTCCGTATAGAAACTACGCGCGGTGACCTGTTTCTGACAATGCCCAACGGCATGCGCCCCACCACCGAAGACCTGATTACCATCTTGCCCGGCCAAGCCACACAATTGCAGCACGGCCCACTACCTACGCCCCTGGTAGACGTGGCCTCCCAACTGGCCGCAGGCTCCGCCCTCAGCACATTGGGGGCCCATCAATGGCCCACGCTCGAGCAAAGCTTTGCCACTGTATTGGGTGCTGACCCTGCCTTGGCCGGCCAACTCGCAAGCAAAGGTGCCCAAGGCGGCGGGAAATTGGTGAACAGCCTGCTATTTTTCCTGAGTGCAGCCGGACGTGGCAGCCCCGAAGCTTGGTTGGGGCAAGAGGCATCCCGGGCTCTGGAACAGGCCAACAAGTCACTTTTTGACGCAATGAAGTCAGAGCTGAGCCGCTTGATGCTTGCTGCCACTGACACGACGCGTGAATGGAGGCCCATGCTAATTCCTCTAGAGTTGCGCTTTCCTGACATGCCGTTGGTAGCCTTCTTGTTCGGACCGCCGCCGAGAGAAGAGGGTACAGGTAGCGGCAAAGACAATATGAGTGGCGAGGACGATGAAAATGGAGATGCCCAGCGTTTCGTCGTCGAAGTCCAATTCTCCATTCTTGGCGCCATTCAGCTGGATGGCCTTGTCAGAGAGAATCGTTTCGACCTTGCGATGCGATCAGAAAAGCCTCTGCCGGCGGCGCTCCGCCATGAAGCTTCTGACCTGTTCAATTCTGCCCTGGCCGCAAATGGCTATAACGGGCAGTTGACCATCACCGAAGCACAACCTTTCCCCGTAGAGATAGAAGCCCTGCTACAGTCGGCATAAAACTGGCTGCCTAGAAATAACTGACTTGAACCATTCACAAATTAGCGTATCTCAAATTAAGGTTCTTTTAGGGGTACTGATGTGCGCGTAACATTGGCATTTATTGGTTGTGTATTGATTTGGGGGTCTACCTGGTACGCGATTGAGCTACAGCTCGGTGTCGTTCCTAAGGAATGGTCGCTTGTTTACCGCTTTGGCATCGCTTCAAGCACGCTCTTCCTCGTCTGCCTGATTAGGAAGGAACGATTAAGGTTCCCGCTGCACCAGCACCTGTGGCCAGCGTGTACCGGCTTATTTCTGTTTTCTGCGACCTACGTGCTGACATATAGCGGCGCTGAATATCTCACTTCCGGACTTGTAGCTATCACGTTTGCGCTGCTTTCCTTCCTGAATATTATCAATGGGCGGCTATTTCTGGGAAACACGATAAAGCCCAGCGCACTGGTTGCAGCCTTGCTCGGCATCCTCGGCCTAGTCCTTATTTTCAAACCGGAAATTGACAGCTTCACTTTGGATGATGAGGCCTTTCGCGGCCTGCTCTTGTGCCTTGGCGCAGCGATTGTTTGCTCATTCGGCAACACTTTTGCGGGAACGAGTGGCTCGCGGCAGATGCCCTTGTTTTCTTTCAACGCCTGGGCATTGGGTTATGGCGCGCTATTCAATGTCATTTATGCCTTGTATAGCGGCAAGCCAGCGGGATTTGACCCAACAGTGTCCTATGTAGGGTCACTGCTATATCTAGCCATTGTTGGTACAGTAATCGCCTTTTCTATGTATATCTGGCTGATTGAACAAATTGGTATTGGCCGTGCTGCATACATGAGCGTACTAACGCCGGTGATTGCCCTTCTTATTTCGACGGTGTTCGAAGGATACATCTGGAATATGTATGCTTTTGTCGGCCTTGCGCTAGTGATGGGCGGCAACTTGCTGGTCGCCTGGAGCCGCGGCAAAACGGCACAAGCGCAACCCGTGAAACCCTAAGACTGATGAATGGCCTTATAGGTTTCATCAAGGGCATCCCGCATAACACCGACCATAAAGTCGATCTCTGCGTGGGTGATAACGAAAGGCGGACATAAAACCACGACATTACCTGCAGGTCGAACGATCAAACCTCGAACCAATGCCATCTGGCTAACATGGTTACATATGTTTGCCTCCAATGGGTATTGCTCTCTGGTTTCCTTATCCTTCGCCAGCTCTATGCCTGCGATCAGGCCAGATACACGCACCTCCCCGACAAGGGGATGATCTTCAAGTGATTTCAGTGCCTTAGCAAAGTATGGGCCGATATCCGTCCGCACCCTCGTAACATGGTCTTCGGTTCCGATAATTTCGATATTCTTAAGTGCCAATGCAGATGCCAAGGGGTGCCCTGACGTGGTGAAACCATGCTGTAGTACGCCGCTCTGCCCTTCAATAACGTCAGCGATCTCATCTGATACCACGGATGCCGAAATGGGCGCATACCCGGAAGACAGACCTTTTGCCAGGGTCATCATGTCAGCCTGGAAACCAAAGGTTTCCTGCGCAAACCAGTTTCCCGTCCGGCCAAAACCAGTCACCACTTCGTCAGCGATTAAAAGGACATCATGCTCCTTGCATATGCGGGCGACCTCTGGCCAATAGCTCTGGGGCGGCACGACGGCGCCCATCGTGCCTTGAACAGGCTCTGCAATCACGGCGGCAACATTGTCGGCGCCGGCAGCTAAAATCTTTTTTTCAATCTCTTTCGCTGCGTGAACGCCAAACTCTTCTGGCTCCAGGTCGCCACCGCAACGGTACCAGAAGGGTGAGATTGCTTTGATGACATCCGCACCGCCATCGAGACCGAAGTCCTCAATCATTGGCCTGTTGCCGTTCAACCGCGTGGTCGCCAATGTGCTGCCGTGATAGGAATATTCTCGCGAAATGAGGATACGCTTGTTGGGCCTCCCCTTCCGCCGCCAATAGAGATACGCCAGCTTCATCAGGGTCTCATTAGCCTCGGAACCTGAGTTAGCGAAAAAAACCTTGTTCAGGTCACCTGGAGCAAGCGCCGCAATTTTACCCGCAAGCGCAGCAGCATAAGGGTTAGAAACAGCTGAAAAGCTATGATAATAGCTGAGCGTTCGGATCGCTTCGGCTGCGACGTCAGCCATTTCTTCCCGGCCATACCCGATATTTACACAACCTAGCCCGGCCATGGCATCAAGCAGCCGTATTTCTTGCCCGGTGATATACGCACCTTTGGCCTGCTCAATTACGAATGGGGCGGCCTTCTTCACTGCTTGGGGGTCGGTAAAGGGATGCAGGTGATGCATCCGGTCCAGCGCTTGCAGCTGTTCCAATATTGCCTGATCCGAAAGGCTCATCATTTTCTCCCCTGTTCCTTTCCTAATACCAGAAACAGTGACGTAAGAAAATGATTCTACTGGGAATTTCAGGATGGCTCTTCAGGGAAAAGCTTATCTTCGGCGCATGTTGACATAGCGCGGATCAGCCAGAGCTTCCTCCCGCGCATGGTTCTGAATCCCGAGTTCGTCAAAAGCATCCTGTTCCACTTTAGCTTCGGCTGCAACGACCCTGGCTTTTTCCCGGCTTTGTGCAATCTCGAAGGTCTTTAGCTCGCGAAACCCCTCAGCCACAATATCCTGATGCTTGCTGACTTCCCGTTCTTTTGCAGCCAACATTTGGGAAAGCTGATCCTGACGAATCCGAACACCTTCCATGTAAGCACCTATGGCCACTGCCGAAACTTCCAGCCCACTGTTGCGAGACTGCTCGATTACCTCCGCTTCCATGGCATCAATAGCTGAGACTATTTCTTCCCGCTCGCCCTGGAGGTCAGCTAGGCGCCGACGCTTTTCATCCAGCTCCCACTTTCTCAGCCTAATAATATTTGCCAGTTTGCTCACAGCTATCCTTTATGCTGCGCCGGACAGGTTCAGTTGCGCGGGTCCTGTTTCGAGAATTTGCTTAAGCTGAAGATAGCCGTCAGCAAGTGACGTCTTGTCGTCTTTCCATTGGCTTAGAAACTCTTCAAAGGAATCATGATATCCGATTGCTGCGTCGACATCAGGGTTGCTTCCCCGCCGGTATGCCCCCAATCGGATCATTTCTTCCATATCCGCATACGTGGACATGAATTTTTTTGCTTCACGCACGATCAAGTTTTCGTCGTCAGAGTTACAGCGCGGCATGGTCCTGGAAATCGACTTCAGGACATTAATTGCGGGAAACCGCCCGCGCTCGGCAATGGCCCGTTCCATAATGATGTGGCCATCCAGAATACCCCTAACGGCATCCGCGACCGGTTCGTTGTGGTCATCACCTTCAACAAGCACAGAAAACAATCCTGTCACATTTCCAGAGCCCCGAGGCCCGGGCCCTGCACGCTCAAGCAGCTTTGGCAATTCGGTAAACACAGTTGGAGTATAACCCTTGCTGGTGGGCGGCTCGCCACCGGCCAGGCCGATTTCACGCTGTGCCATTGCAAAGCGAGTGACGCTGTCCATCATACACATCACTTCGGCCCCGCCATCGCGGAAATATTCTGCCAGGGTCATGGTAAGATGAGCTGCCTGACGGCGCATTAAAGCCGATTCATCAGATGTCGCTACAACAACAACAGATTTTGCCAGGCCATCTTCACCCAAATCGTCCTCGATAAACTCCTGTACTTCACGCCCCCGTTCACCAATCAGGCCGATAATGCTGACATCTGCGGAAGAATGCCGCGCAACCATCGACAGAAGAACTGATTTACCGACGCCTGACCCGGCAAAGATGCCAAGTCGCTGACCGCGACAACAGGTGATAAAGGTATTCAGTGCCCTGACGCCTACATCAACTTTACCGCCCACACGTTGCCGGCTATGCGCCGGTGGCGGGCTTCCTCTGAGCAGCGAAGGCCGGGTGCCATGCTGGATTGGCCCTTTACCGTCGATCGGTTCGCCCAGCGCGTTCACAACACGGCCGAGCCATGCTTTTGACGGGAAGACGACCGGTTCGCTTTGGGTCAGGACTGCACGGCAGCCAACACCAACACCTTCCAGGGCATCAAATGGCATGGCCAGTGCTGTCTCATGGCGAAAGCCGACAACTTCAACAGGAACCTTGCGGTAACTACGGGTCTCTACCTCAAGCCGCGACCCAATCGAGATATGCTGCCCGATACCTGCCAGCTCCACCAACAGGCCGCGAACACCAGTAACACGTCCATAACGACGTTCGGTCTGAACTCGCTCAATTTCCTGAATTAGACTGCGCATTGTCCCTCGTGTAACCCCAACTGCCTGATAGCCCATCTGGCCAGACTACCCCTAGTCTATGGCAGTTCTCTCAACTGGCAGCGATTATAATGGCTCAATCACTTTAAAGATTGGTAAAAGCCCATGGTTAACTAGTCAAACCTCTTTGCACTTCACTCGATTTTTCTTGGACAATTCGTTAACCTTCGTTAACATTAACCATAGAAACATGCGCCATCCGGGGATGGGGTCGCCGTATTTTTGGGTTCCCGGAAGTGTTTCAACAGGAAGAATTTGGGGGAATGCGCGATCCTGGCAATCGTCTTCCCTCTAGAATCCATGGGGAATAATTATGCGTGTTCTTCTAATCGAAGATGACCCAACTATGACCCGCAGCATCGAATTGATGCTCAATGCGGAAGGGTTTAATGTCTATAGCACCGATCTGGGCGAAGAGGGTCTGGATTTGGGCAAACTCTATGACTATGACATTATCCTCCTCGACCTGAACCTGCCCGACATGCATGGCTATGATGTCTTGAAAAAGCTTCGGACAGCCAAGGTCAACACACCTATTCTAATCCTGTCTGGCCTTACTGAGATGGAAAACAAGGTCAAGGGGCTTGGGTTTGGCGCTGACGACTATATGACCAAGCCTTTCCACAAGGAAGAGATGGTCGCCCGTATTCATGCGATCGTTCGGCGCTCCAAGGGCCATTCGCAGTCGATCATCAAGACCGGTAAATTGGCCGTCAACCTGGACACTAAAACAGTTGAAGTTGATAATCAGCGCGTTCATCTGACCGGCAAGGAATATGCAATGCTTGAGTTGCTGTCTTTACGGAAGGGCAGTACCTTGACCAAAGAAATGTTCCTGAACCACCTATATGGCGGTATTGATGAGCCTGAGCTGAAAATTATCGACGTCTTTATCTGCAAATTGCGGAAGAAGCTGGCCGCAGCGTCCGACGGAGAAAACTATATCGAGACCGTCTGGGGTCGAGGCTATGTGCTGCGGAATCCTTCTGAAGAGACGGAAGCCGCTGCTAGCTAACCAATCCACAGCAATCTATAAAAGGTAAAAGGCGGCACCGGTGCCGCCTTTTCTTTTGGTCTTAGCCAAGCCCCATGAGCTTTTCCGCCGACCCATCGCTGGGCACATACATGCCGCGCTGGCCTCGCACAGGCCTGAAGGCATCGGTAATACCAAGGACGGTTTCTGCTGCCCCAAGGAACAAGGTGCCGTCATCCGACAAAACCTTCCGCATGCGTTCCAGAACTTGCTTCTTCGTATTCTGGTCAAAATAAATTAGAACGTTCCGGCAATAGATCACATCAAAGGACCCAAGCCCGATAAAATTGTTCAACAGATTAAAGGACCGGAAGGTCACCATATTGCGAATGTCATTATTAAGCTGCCAGGTATCGCCTTCCTGGGTGAAATACTTGATCAGCATCTGGATGGGCAGGCCCCGCTGAACCTCAAACTGGCTATATGTCCCGGCTTTTGCCTTTTCCAGAACCTGGGTGCAGATATCGGTACCGATAATCTCGATCTTCCAGTTCTGCCATTTCATCCAGTTTTCGCGTAGCAAAATCGCCAGCGAATAAGGCTCCTGGCCAGTAGACGCTGCCGCACACCAGATACGCAGGCGCTTTTGCCCCCCACGCGACTTTTCCATTGCGGGCAGCACGTGATTTTTGAACAGATCAAAAGGGGTGTTGTCCCGGAAGAAGAACGACTCATTCGTCGTCATTGCTTCAGTCACATCCACGCATAGCGCCTCGTCCCTGCTCAGACGTAATTTCTGCACCAGAGCATCAAGCGTATCCAGGCCACGCTTCCGCGCCAAGGGTGTCAGCCTGCTTTCCAACAAGTAGACCTTGTCTGGCGTAAGCATCAGGCCTGAACGCTCTTTCAACAGCCCGGCAAGGAATTCAAAATCTTCCGTTTTCAACCGACGCCTCCTTGCAATCGTGTGGCTGTTGCCGCTCCAAGTTCAAGAACGGGAAGAACTTCTGTACAAAGCCCTGCTGTTGCGACGGCACCAGGCATACCCCAAACAACACTGGATGCTTCGTCCTGAGCCAATACCGTTGCGCCTTGGCGCGTCAACTCCCTGGAACCTTTCAGACCATCGTGCCCCATACCGGTCAGAATGACCGCCAGGACATTTTCGCCATACAGTGCGGCAACGCTCCGGAACAAAGGATCGACCGCTGGCCTACAGAAATTCTCCGGCGGCTCATCCGTCAAGCGGATCTTCATCGTACCACCATCGTTCGCAACTTCCATATGCCTACCGCCGGGTGCGACATAGATTTCGCCAGGTCGGATCGGCATGCCTTCTCTGCCTTCCTGCGAAGGCCAGCCTGTAGCCTGCCCCAGGTGTTCTGCAAGAATAGCTGTAAAGGTCGCTGGCATATGCTGCGTGATCAAAACCGGCACAGCAGGTGGCTTTTTGAAGCCAGAAAAGAATTTCATCAAAGCCTGCGGGCCACCAGTTGAAGACCCGACGACCAAAATCTTTGGCCGCCTGAACGAACCGGTACGAAGCTTGATGTCCTTTTCCGTCGGGACATCCTTGATCGGATCTGAAACCGTTGCTTGCCGAGCCGATGCAACTGAAACCGGCGCTGCTGGGCGTCGCGCAGTTACAAACCCTGCCGGAGCCCCTGAGGATCGCGGCGACACAACCCTCGCGGCGTGCCCTGATGCAGACGCAACTGGGCTACCGCTAGGACCTGTCTCATCGGAACGCGGTAGCTCTTCGCCTCTTTTCTTGCGACGCCGTGAAGCCCATGCCTTAACCTTGTCGACCAGCTCACGTCGAAAATCGATATTGGCGTTTACCGAACGAGCTGTTTCAGGTTTTGGTACATAATCAACTGCCCCCATCTGCAGGGATCGCAAGCTGACTTCCGCATTTTTGCGCGTCAATGTTGATGCCATCACAACCTGCAAATCCGGGATCATATCGATCATCTTTGGCAAGGCGGTTAGCCCATCCATTTCAGGCATCTCAATATCAAGTACCACCACCTCAATATCGTTAGTCGCCAATTGCCTAAGTGCCACAACACCATTGTTCGCAGTGGTCACCACTTCGATATCAGGGTCTTCGGAAAGATAGCGGCAAAGGAAGCCACGAATGATGGCACTGTCATCGACAACCATCACCCGATATGGGCCACCTTTTTGCGAGGCAGTATTCGTAGATTTGGAGGCAGCTGAGCTCACCCGTTCTTCCTCAATTACATTAAGCCGACTTGCGTAAACTTCGCTTCGATGATTTCGCGATCGAACGGCTTCATAATATATTCGTTGGCACCGGCTTCGATCGCCGTACGAATGTGAGCCATATCGTTTTCAGTCGTACAGAAAACAACGATCGGCTGCTCGACGCCTTCGCGTGACCGGATGGCTTTCAGAAATTCCAATCCATCCATGACCGGCATGTTCCAGTCCAGAAGAACCACGTCTGGCATGTTTCGGTCACAGGCATCCAAGGCATCCTGGCCATCGACTGCCTCTTCGATGTCGAAGTTCAGCTCTTCCAGAATGCGCCGGGCAACCTTCCGGATTACCTTTGAATCATCGACGACAAGACATAGTTTCATTTGCGAATGTCTCCCAACTCCACCCCTATTGGTGACAAGTGTTTTGGTGTTTCCATGTATTTACGCAGCTTTGTTGCTACTTTCAAAGCGCAGAAGCTTATCTACGTCCAAAATAGGCAACAATTCATTCTTTAGACGATAGATCCCACGACTCACTTCTCGCCAACGGGGATCAAGCGTGACAGGGTTTCGTTCAAAGTCCTGATCATCCAGGGACAAAACCTCGCCCACCGTATCAATTTGCAGGCTGTAGGGCTCATCATTGTGCTCCACTACAACAGACATGCTTTGCTTGCCCTGCTCAAGTGGCGGCAGACCTAGGCGCTGGCGGAGATCAATCGCCGTCACAATCTTCCCGCGCAAGTTCAAAACACCAGACACCCACTCTGGCGCCAACGGAATCTTGGTAATCTTTTGCGGGTTCAACACATCATGCACGCCGAGGACCGGAATACCCAGGGTTTGTCCAGCCAAACGAACAGTGACAAAATCCTGGGTACCTGTGGCAACAAGGCTCAGGTCGTCTCTGACAACAAGATCACTCATGCTGCATCTCCCTTAATCTTCAGCTGTTGAGCCAGGCTGCGCAGAAGCGTTTCTTTGTCAAACTTGGCGATATAATCGTCGAAGCCGGCTTCGTGCCCACGATTGATATCTCGTTCTGTCGCAAGCGAAGAAAGAGCGACCAGCGCGGTATCCGACCAGCGGCTGTCTTTCTTGACCTCTTTCGCAAAATCAAACCCGTTCATATCCGGCATTTCAATGTCGGATATGATCAAATCAAACATTTCCCCCTCTTCCATAAGTGCAAGGGCTGCAGCCGCACTGGACACGGCCCGCACACGGTACCCGGCCACAGTCAATACCGGGCGCAACATGTTACGGAAAAAATCGCTATCATCGATCAGCAGCACCTTGGCGCCAGCAGAGGGTGCAACGTCTTCGGAAAGATCGCGGCTTCGCAGCCAGTCTGCGAATGCCAAACCGAGATAGTAGGAAACGTCAATAACTTCGGAAGCCTTGCCATTAATGATTGCGGAACCAACCACACCTGATTTGTTGGAAGCAAGCTTGATCGTGAGTTCCTCTTCAACAATATCGAGAATCTCGTCGACCGCGAGGCCCATCGTATACTCGCGATCCGTGAACACGAGAACCGGCTGACGCCCTTCTTCACGGAACTTCATTTCAGGGTGGGCCATAATGAGAGGCATCAAGGCACCGCGATACTGGACCATATGCTTGCCGTCGGAGAGCTCGATGGTATCAACCTCGACTTCTTCCAAACGGGCAACCAAGGCAAGTGGTACAGCTTTCGGATTCTCACTGCCGGCCCGGAAGACAAGCATGCTCTCTTTTTCATCGCCAACGGACCGTTTCACAAGATCCTCCGCAGCGGCCTCTTCATGTTCGTGATCACCAACACCGGAGTTCGCCAGCGATGCGATACCATTGGGATCAAGGATCATGATAACACTGCCATCCCCGAGGATAGTGTTCCCGGAATAGATCTCCAGGTCCTTGAGGATTGGTGCAACCGGTTTGACCACAATCTCTTCTGTATCAAAGACCTGGTCTACTACAATACCGAACGTAAAGGTTCCCACCTGGGTTACGACAATGAAGTCATCCACGTTTTCGCGGGCATCGATCTCATCCCTGGTCATAAACCCAAGGATTTCATTGAGATAGACAAGCGGAAGCAGCCTGTTCCTCAGGCGTAGAACAGGCGTATCCTTGATGGTCTCGATCTTGTGTTCCGAATTCTGTGAGGCACGCACCAGCTCCAGCACGCTGATTTGTGGGATCGCATACCGCTCTTCCTCTGCCTTGACAATAAGACCAGCAACAATGGCCAGCGTGAGAGGAATTTTGATCTGGAAGGTACTACCCTTGCCCTCCACCGAATTCATGTCGATCGTGCCGCCGATTTTCTCGATGTTTGAGCGAACCACGTCCATACCTACACCGCGGCCGGATACGCTGGTAATTTTTTCCGCAGTGGAAAAGCCCGGGTGGAAAATGAACTTCTGGATCTGCGCATCGGACATGTCCGACAGTTCTGCTTGGGTTGCGAGACCCTTTTCCAAAATCTTGTTGCTCAGCTTGGCTGCAGAAATGCCTCGACCATCATCTTTGATCTCGATAATGATATGCCCGCCCTCATGGTAAGCATTCAGGATGATTGTGCCATTCTCGGGCTTGCCAGCAGCCATCCGCTCCGCTGGAGTTTCAATGCCGTGGTCGGCCGAGTTTCGCACCATGTGGGTCAACGGGTCTTTGATCAACTCCAGAACCTGGCGGTCCAGCTCAGTGTCGGCACCACGCATGTCCAGGTCGATCTTCTTGTCCAGTTCCACCGTCAAATCCCGAACAATACGTGGAAGCTTGGCCCATGCGTTGCCAATTGGCTGCATCCGGGTTTTCATGACATTCTCTTGGAGTTCCGTCGTACACTGGCTCAACCGCTGAAGCGGGACACCAAGTTCGGAGTTCTCCATGTTGCGCGTGATCTGCAGAAGCTGGTTCCGGGTCAGCACCAGCTCTGACACCATGTTCATCAGATCTTCAAGCAGGTCCACGCTAACCCGAATGGACTGAGTAACCTTTTTCTGCTCGCGGGCACCGCTTTGCTGTTGCGCGCCCTGAGACGTGCCTGCCTTATTGGTCTCGGCCTTGGCAATTGCCTTGGCGGCAGTCACAACGGCTTCACGGACCAGTTCGAAAGTCATCACGGCTTCATCACAGGTGTCCCCGTTCACCTGACATTCTTCCAGGACCGACTTAATCAACGTCAGCAACTGGTCGAAGTTGGCGTCAGCGAAACCAGCAACCGTCACCAATTGGCGACCAACATTGTCTGCTGCATCTAGGTCATCTTTGAACAGCGCAAGCATCAGGCCCATGAAGCGGCCCTTACGCTGCTCCACCGTTGTGCCCGCAAAGAATTTGGCTAGTTTTTCATCGGTTTCCAGGCGCTGTGCAATCAGATGAGCGGCAACGGCGAGCGTGTCTTCGCCACCGATACGGTCAAACAGGCCACCTTCCTGGCTTGCAGAAGCTGCGGCCGGCTCTGATGTCGGCATGTCAGGCTCAGCTAATTCTTCTGGCCCAGGCGCGTTTTCAAATGCCGCTTCGAGCTCCGCCAGCGAAACCTCACCGGGCTTGAGTGGACGCCCAAGGCCCGGGTCGACAATTTCCCCTTCGATCGTGTCAGGTTCAGGGTCAGGCTGCTGCGCCAGCGCCCCTTCTGCAATTGCATCAAGCCTGCCGATCAGTTCGCTGTCGTCAC
Source organism: Kordiimonas lacus (assembly GCF_001550055.1). Lineage (GTDB taxonomy): Bacteria > Pseudomonadota > Alphaproteobacteria > Sphingomonadales > Kordiimonadaceae > Kordiimonas > Kordiimonas lacus. The sequence goes on along the minus strand of NZ_LRUA01000002.1, from coordinate 485,262 downwards.
CCTCAGGTTCTTCCTCGGTCGCTTCAAGTCCAGCTAGAATTTCCTTAATGCGGTCAAGGCTCTCCAGGATGACTGTTACGGCATGCTCGGAAACCTCCAACTCGCCATCTCGGAACTTGCCGAGAACGTTTTCTGACGAGTGCGCGACAGATTCAAGCCGTGGTAAACCAAGGAAACCACACGTGCCCTTGATGGTGTGAACAAGCCGAAAGATATTATCCAACACCTCTTTGTTGTTGGGATCCTGCTCCAGCTTCACCAGCTCAACATCTACAACGTCGATGCTTTCCGCAGTTTCGGTAAGAAATTCGTTTAATAGATCATCCATATCCAATTTCCCTGGAGGGGTGTTCGGCACTGTCCGGCTAAATCAAACTGGCAACTTTGGCGGGGCACTATGTAGGTTCAACTGAAACCGAACCCTCACAAAATCCCACTCCTTGCACCTTGGCCAAAAAGAGTTAAGAACGTGTAAAACTTTCTTTATTCCGCGTTCGCTTCTGCTGGAAAAACAAGGGTTGCCGATACTGCAATGTTTGTTTCCCCGATGGCTTCAACCACAATATTCCCACCTGTTTCTTTTGCAACAGCAGAAGCAAGAAATGCTGGAGCAGCCCGAGGGTCCAAATCCTCTTCAGCAAGGTTGCCTTCCATCGCCTCCCGAACCGGCTTTTGCAAAATCACCCTTTGCCCCTCGCCTACGACAGAAACGGTAACGGTGTTTCCTGACTGCTCGGTTGACAGCTTCATCTTGCCGCCGCGAATAAGTGACTCTGACACCACCAAACCAACATTCAGCAACACCTTAACAAGGGTTTTCGGCGCACTTTCCAAATTCACTTGCCAATCAAGATCAACGCGACTGCCTGAAAGAAAGGAGCGCATCGCTTTTTCACACTCGCGAACATCCAACTGAGCGGAAAAACCACCGCCTGCCCCGAAGGCAAGCCGGAAGAATTGTAGCTTGTTACTTGTTTGGCGCGTTGACTTTTCAATGAGGTCCAAAACGGCTTCCCGCATGGAGGCTTCCTGCTCGTCCTGCAACACCTCCAAGCCGTTGTTTATCGCTCCGACAGGGCTTACAAGATCGTGACAAAGGCGCGAACACAACAACGCCGCAAAATCAATATTAGCCATATGCCCCTCCGCTATGGTGAAACCCCACCCGGCTTCAGCTTTTCTCGCGATTAATACTTGCGATTTTTCTCAATCATGGCAGAACCATAGCCAACTGTAAGCCCAGCGCCAAGCGGCCAATCACATATTTTTTAAGGATCCCCATGTCGCACGACCTCGCCTCAATGATTCCAGCCCTTCAATCGACCATCCTGCGTGCGGGCGAAACTGTGATGGCGGTCTATCACTCGGACTTCGAAGTATACGGAAAAGCCGATCAATCTCCGGTCACGGAAGCTGACCGTCGCGGCGAGGAAATCATCGAGGCTGCCCTGAAGGAACTGGCCCCTGATATTCCGATTGTCGGCGAGGAAGCAAAATCAGAAGGCAAATGTCCTGACATTTCTGGCGGCACCTTCTGGCTGGTCGACCCACTGGACGGCACCAAGGAGTTCATAAAAAAAGGGTCTGATTTCACTGTCAACATCGGCCTGATAAAGGGCGGCAACCCCGTTATGGGCCTGGTCCTCGCGCCAGCAATGAACAAGCTTTATTGGGGCAATGTTGGCCAAGGCGCCTGGATTGCAGACGTCGAGGATGGCGAATTGGTGAACGAACGCCCCGTTGCAACACGCCCCAGCATTGGCGATAAGCTGACAATCGTTGCTTCGAAATCGCACCGGTCGCAAGAACTCGAAGCATGGCTTTCTCATTTCCCGAGCGCCGACCATGTTTCGATCGGCTCCAGCCTGAAGCTTTGTCTTCTGGCCACAGGCGAAGCGGATCTATACCCGCGCCTGGGCCCTACGTGCGAGTGGGATACCGCTGCAGCCCACGCCGTCCTGTTGGCAGCTGGCGGGTCCGTTGAAGTTGCGGGCGGCACGCCACTGACATACGGCAAGGACCTCACGACATTCCTTAATCCCTGGTTCCTATGTAAAGCTGATCCCAGTTTTGATACGCCGGACCTTGCTTCTTGATAATTCATTGACTTAGGCGGTATCCATCTGCCCAACACAATGCTTTGGAATTTTTCAATCCTCGGTTAGGTTATTCGAAACTGAGGGAGGAAATGATGACCTTACTTGTGCTGGGCCTCGCCCTATTTTTCCTGTTGCATCTGGTGCCAATTTTCGCGCGAGAAGCCCGTAGCAGCGTTATCTCTCGGATCGGCGCCTTGCCCTACAAGGGGCTGTTTGCACTTGCTTCCATTTCATCCCTGTTCCTGGTTTATAAAGGTTGGACCCTGACGGATCCGGTTTTTGTATATGAAGCACCCCGGTGGGCTTATCACCTCACCGCGCTATTGGTTCTTCTTGGATTTATTCTGTTCATTGCGAGTAACGCGCCAACAAATATCAGACGCATCATTCGCCACCCACAACTCACATCCATTATCCTTTGGTCCGCAGGCCACATGATGGTGAACGGCGAGACCCGGTCCCTACTGCTTTTCGGCGGTTTTCTGATCTGGTCGCTCATTTCCATACTGGGCAGCAATCATCGCGATGGTGAATGGGAAAAGCCGGAACGCGTTAGTACCCTAAAAGACGTTGTCACGGTTTTGATTGCGCTGGTGTTGTATGGCGTCTTCGCAGTGTGGGTCCATGAATGGCTGATTGGTGTCAGCCCCATGCCGCCCGCCTAACGCCCATACTTTTTCTTTACGATTTGAAGATATGAAGATGGGTGATGGCATGACGCATATTCAATGTATCCCGTTATCATCGTCTCTGGAGGATTGATTCATTGCTTCGGTTAAGCTGGATGGTTCTGGTCTTTGCCTCCTGTGCAGTACCTGTTTCGGCAGCGGACGACGCCGAAACAACCTTGCACTTATTGACGGAAGAGAACCACCCTTACAGCTACACCGATACGTCAAGCGGGGAGGTTACCGGGACCGGCGTAGGTATTGTCAGAGAAATAATGGCACAGTCAGGCGTTTCTTACTCTATCCAGTCCCTGCCCTGGCAACGGGCTTACCGAAGGGCTCAAAGCAACGCAAACACTTGCGTCTTTATTACGAACAGAACACCTGCCAGGGAGCCATTGTTTCAATGGGTTGGCCCCTTGCTGGAAGGTGGCTGGGCAGTTTTCAAACGCCCCGACAGCACAGCGATGATAGATACGCCAAAAGACCTCCAGCGCTATACCGTGGTTGGAAAATCAGGCAGTGCGTCAGTCGATGACATCGAGGAACAGGCAGGGATTAAGGTCACCAGGACCGTCAATGACGAAACAGCCGCCAAAATGCTGTTTCATGGACGCGCCGATTTTTGGGTTTCTGGCGTGATCGATGCCCCCCTGGCTGCGAAAGCCGCAAACCTTCCGGCACCTGCCTTGGCCCTTTTATGGAAAAAAGCCGACCTTTCGATGGCCTGTTCCAAGGCGACAGACCCTGACCTCATTGCCAGATTGAATGCCATCAACAGCTCTCTTGATGCATTGCGAAAAAGCATTCTGGCTCGCCACGGTGGCGAGGTCGGAAAGCAAAACTAGCTCACCTGTGCCACATCAGGCCTCCACCGAAACCTTCATGACCGACTTTCGAATTCGGCGGACAAGCAGGAAGGCACCAAGCATGACGATTGGGATGCTAAGCCCCGTAAACAGCCCTGCATCAACGGGATAACCTGCGGCCTTTGCAGCCTTAAATCCCGAACTGATGATGCCAATGGTGTAATAGCTGATTGCAACCACCGACAAGCCTTCCACCGTTTCCTGAAGCCTAAGCTGTAACTGTGCCCGCTGGTTCATTGACATCAGGAGCGCCTTGTTCTGACGCTGTGAGTCAAGATCCACTTGCGTGCGCAACAGTCCAGCAGCGCGGTCCACCCGCAGGGCCAAATCATTCAAGCGTTTTGCCGCGGCCTCACATGTCCGCATTGCCGGGGCTAAATGTCGGTCGAGAAAATTGGAAAGCCTCTGGCTCCCGGGAATGCGAGACTCACGCATTTCCTCAAACCGCCGTTCCACAAGTGAATGATAAGCCTTTGCCGCAGAGAACCGGAAGCTGGACTGTGCCACTTGATGCTCGGTTCGTGCCGCCAATCCAAGCAGCGTATCAAGGTGATGCTCCGCCTCTGATCCGGCCTTGGTGTGCGACATCTCTGAAACCGTCTGCTCCAGGCGCTTCTCAATCTCTGATGACTGGGCCATCACGGCTCGAGCTTCTGGCAACGCCATCAACGCCATATGACTATAGGTGAAAATCTCAACAAGCCTCTGAACAAGGCGGCCTGCCCGACCTTCAGATAAATCATCGGCAAGAATGGCAAGCCGCATAAAGCTGTCATCATGTATACGGAAATCGCTCCAGACCGACGTGCGGCCGCCTGCCACTTTGCTGCCTGCCACATCCTTGTGCCAGAAGGGTGTGAAACACGCCTCTTTAGCCGTCTGGTCATTGGCGTCGACAAGCTCAATATTCAGCGCAACCAACATCCGCCCTGGAATGGACTCCACCCAGTCTCGTGGCATAGCCTCTACCGCAGCGATTGTGAAGGGCACGTCTTTGCCGCTCCTGACCGCCACCGTATAGGTCGTGAATTCTGTATGGCGCTCCCACTTTAAAAAGAAGGGACCGAAGTCAGCCATATAATGCCGCCCGACGGCTGGAGGCCGCGTCATGCCATAACGATCACACAGAGCCTGCAAATGTTTGCGATCGGCTCTGCCGCCGTCTTCACCCGACAGGTAGGCAAAATGACTGACACGTGCCGGGGCACCCAGGCTGATGGCCGGGCGCCCATGCAATTCTTTATTCAACTCAACCCGCAATGGGTCGGAAACACTTGATATATCCATCGTCACTCTCGTCACAAATGTGAGAGAGCCCTACCCCAAAAGTCTCAAAACAAGCCCAGGCGCACTTTATCCCATTGGGCCCATATGCAATCACGGCTTTTTCTAACGCCGCAGGTAACCTTCCCTTAGTCACCTCTGCCTTCGCAGACGAGTGTGACATGCTGCTTTACAAATTAATGTTTTCAATTAATCATAGCAGGCAATAAGGGGAGACAAGCGTGGCTGACGGGTCGACATTTGGGAAAAGCAAGCCAACAATTGCCATCATTGGCGCTGGCCTATCCGGCCTGTGCATGGCCATCAAACTCAAAGAGGCAGGCTTTGCCGATTTTCACATTTTTGAAAAGGCCGAAGCCGTCGGCGGCACCTGGCGCGACAATACCTATCCAGGGGTAGCCTGCGATGTCCCAAGCCACCTCTACAGCTATTCTTTCGAGCCCAAGGCCGATTGGTCGATGGTCTTTAGCCCCGGCGGAGAAATCCAGGATTATATAACAGATGTCACAGAACGCCATCAGTTGGGCAAGCATCTGGTATTCGGTGCAGAACTGAAAGATGCAGTGTGGCGTGACAACCGGTGGCACCTGACATTCGCTAATGGCCAGACCCATCAGACCGACTTTCTGGTCAACTGCATGGGCGGCCTTCATATCCCCAACTATCCTGACATCCCTGGCCAGCAGAGCTTCAAGGGCACCAGCTTTCACACCGCACGCTGGAACCACGAGCACAACCTTTCAGGCAAACGGGTTGCCGTCATTGGCACAGCGGCGAGCGCGATCCAGCTGATCCCGGAAATTGTGGGCAAGGTTGAGCATCTGGACGTTTATCAGCGCACGCCAAACTGGATCGTCTCCCGCCCCTATATGGCCTATTCGGAAAAATGGAAACAACGCTTCAAGCGTTTTCCCTGGCTCGAAAAACTGCACCGGCTGCAGATTTACCTGACATTCGAGATGCGCTTTCCCTTGTTCCGGCAGGGCAAGTTCTTCGCCAAACGCGCCACCAGAATGTTTATGAAGCACCTTGCAGCCCAGGTCCAAGACCCAGACCTGAGGACCAAGCTCACGCCGGATTATCCGATTGGCTGTAAACGCATTTTGGCTTCAGACACCTATTTCCCTGCCCTGCAACAGGATCATGTTTCGCTGATTACTGACGGCATTGCCGAGATCCGTCCCGAAGGTATCGCGTCACACGACGGCACGGTCCGACCGGTTGACACCATCATTTACGCCACTGGCTTCAAGCCATGGGACCAGATGGACGGTTTGACAATCAAGGGCAAGAACGGCTTGGACATGAACAGTTACCTGGCGGACGGCATCCGCGCCCACCGCACGGTGGCGATGCCCGGTTTCCCAAACCTATTCATGCTTCTTGGGCCGAACAGCGGGCTGGGACACAATAGCGTCATCGTGATGATCGAGGCACAGGTTGGTTATATCATTGCTGCCCTGAAGGAAATGACAGCCAAAGGCGCAACGTCTGTTGAAGTCAAGGAACAGGAAGCGGACGCTTTTGACGCCCAAATCCAGAAGGACCTTCAGGGCACCGTCTGGGCAGGGCACTGCAAAAGCTGGTATCAGGGTGATGACGGCCGCATCTACACACTCTGGCCGTGGTCAACCCTCCGCTACCGCCGTGAAATGAAGCGGTTCAAAAGCCGGGAATATGAATTTGAAAAATAAAAAAAGGGGCCATTTGGCCCCTTTCGCATTGGTTCACTGTTGCCTTGTGGTAACCGGCAAAGGCGGTGACCAGGCCGGGTCGGACGCATCGAACGGCGTTGGCACCTGCCGCTCATTATAGCCCGTCAGGTCCACACTCCACAGCGCTGGTTTCCCACCATTGGCACCCTGGTTATAGGGTGGCGTGCGGAAGAACATCAACACACGCCCGTTCGGTGACCATGTCGGCCCTTCATCCTGATAGGCATTGGTCAGTAGACGTTCGCCGCTGCCGTCTGGCCGCATCACACCAATCCGGAACTTGCCTTCGCCAATTTTTGTGAAGGCGACGAGGTCACCACGAGGGGACCAAACAGGGGTGGCATACCGCCCGCGCCCGAAGCTGATCCGCTGGACGTCAGAGCCGTCCGCATCCATCACATAGAGCTGCTGGGTGCCGCCACGGTCAGAGTTGAATACAATACGGCTACCGTCCGGCGAATAGGAAGGCGATGTATCAATGCCTGGATCATCCGTCAGCCGCGTTACCTTGCGGGTCCTGAGGTCCATCACATAGATGTCGGAGTTTCCGTTTTCTGCCAGGCTCATGATCACCTTGTTGCCGTCCGGTGAGAAACGCGGCGCAAAGGTCATGTTCGGGAAATCCCCAAGCACCTCAAATTTGTTCGACAGGATATTGTAGAGATACACCCGCGGGCGATCATTGAAATAGCTCAGGTAGGTAATTTCCTGCCGGTTTGGCGAGAACCGCGGTGTCAGCACCAGGTAGCTGCCGTCGGTCAGGAACTGCTGGTTGGCACCATCCTGGTCCATGATGGCCAGTCTCTTGATCCGGTTGAGGGGATCGCCCTGCTCAGCGATATACACGATCCGGGTATCAAAATATCCTTCTTCGCCGGTCAGGCGGCTGTAGATGCGGTCAGAAATCACATGGGCAATACGGCGCCAGTTGGACACAGGCGTGGTGTAGCCCACACCTTCCATCTGCACTTCTGCCACCACGTCCCACAGGCGGAACTCCACCCTCAGGTTCCCGTTCGGCAGCATATTGAGGCGTCCGGTCACAAGGCCCTGCACGGCAAGAGGGCGCCAGGCGGCGAAACGTGGGCGCGTGGGCGCTGCGGTTATTTTCTCAATGAAGGCGTTGCGGTCCACAGCCCGGAACAGACCGGTGGACACCAGATTGGAGGTGATTACGTCGGAAATACTGGCGCCAATGTCCGACAGTTTCCCGGTCGGCGTTTCCACGTCCACCACTGGCGCGAATTCAGGCACCGCAATAGGCACAGGTTCCACATTCCCGCGGTTCACATCCACCACCAGCTGGGCATTTGCCCCCGCGGTTACGATCAAAACCAGTACCGAAAAGATGAGTCCTAAACGTCCAAACATTCTGCCGTCTCTCTTTTATCCGCCAACGAAGTCAGCGCCATTAAAATTGAAGTCAATATACTCGAGATTTCCTGTTCGCATATATTCCGTCGCCTCCGGGTAGGGGGCACAAAGCTGTACTGCCCTTCGTGCGCTTTCAGCAAAAACCCGGAAATAAGCGCGGTCTGGGTCATTGAGGTCACCTGCGTTCAAGAATTCAGGCCGTCGCATCAGGTTGCCTTCAGAACCGATCCAAATGCGCACCAGAACCTGCATGTTCTCAACGCCCTTGGCGCCGCCCGGGAAGTTCCAACAACCGCTGAGTTTTTGCTGCAGCGCATCTTTCAAGGTTGCTGTCGCGATCTTACCCCTCAGGCCGGCAAATGGATCAGGCTTTGCCTCTTCCTTTTTCTGCTCAACCTTCTCTTCTTTCTTTTCTTCGTCCTTCGGCGCCTGTTCCTGCTCTTCCTTGATGGAACGGTCAATCAGGGCCGCAATCCGGTTGGACTTCAGCCTTGATGGCGGCTTCGGCTTTGACTGCGGCGCCGTGCGCGCAATCAGCCTGTCGCGTTCGCTGATTTCCGGTTTCGGCGCTGGTTTTGGTTTCGCCTCCGTAACTTTTCTCTCCGGTTTTGCATCCGGTAGCGGCACGGCCTCTGCCGGTGCTTCCGCTACAACTTCCTCGCGGGCATAGTTGGGCTGCGGTTTCTCCGTAACTGTCTGTTCCTGCGTCTGTTCTTCCGGTTCGGGCGCAGCCACCTGCGTCTTGTCATCAATCTTGACGAACTCAATCGCGATCGGCGGCGGCGGTGTCGGGCGGTCTTTGGACCAATCGGGGAGCCCAACCAATGCAACCGTTACCACACCGAGGTGCAGCGAGGCTGAGAGCATCCATCCGATTGTTTCAGACTTCGACACAGGTACGCTATCCAGACTTATTTCTGTTCGGCCACCAAGGCTACCTTGGTGTAACCAGCTGCATTGATCGCGCCGATCACTTCCATAACCCTGCCATAATCCAGTTTGGTGTCCCCACGTACGTAAATGCGGGTTTCCCGGCTCTCGCCCGAAATGGCTGTCAGGCGTGGGATCAGCTCATCAAGGCTGGTCTCAGTGTCGACAATGAATATGGCACCATTTTGATTGATCGAAATCTCAAGCGGCTTGCTGTCTTGCGGCAAAGGCTTGGCCGCCGCTTTAGGCAGATCCACCGGCACCCCCGCAGTCAATAGAGGTGCGGTCACCATGAAGACAATCAACAGCACCAGCATCACGTCCACAAAGGGTGTCACGTTGATCTCAGCGAGCGGCTGATACCTGCCCCGCCTGCGGCGTGCGCCTTCAACCCGGCCGCCTGAAGTAACGGTAGCGCCCATCTCTAATGCCCCTGTTCGTCAAGCTGGCGCGACAGGATCGCAGCGAATTCGTCCGAAAACCCCTCGACGCGGCCTGCGTACCGGCCCAGATCCGTCGACAGCTTGTTGTAGCCAATCACTGCCGGAATGGCCGCCACGAGCCCGAGCGCTGTCGCCAGCAGTGCTTCGGCGATCCCCGGCGCCACTGTTGCCAACGACGTATCGCTTGCCACCGCGATGGAGGTGAAGCTGTTCATGATGCCCCACACGGTGCCGAACAGGCCCACAAAGGGCGCGGCAGATCCGATGGTAGCCAGATAGCCCACCTGCCCCTCCAGCCGGTCCATTTCGCGGCTTGTGGTGACATGCATGGCCTTGTAGATGCGGTCCTGCACTGTCAGCTTGTCCACGCCCATGGAGCGCTTTGCCAGGCTGCGCTGCCATTCCCGCATCGCTGCCACAAACACAGCGGCAATGGGGTGGGTGGGTGATGCCTTCAAGCCGTTATACAGCTCGTCCAGGCTGCCGCCGGACCAGAAGCGGTCTTCGAAGTCATTGGCCTTTGACCGGGCTTCCTTGAGGCGCGCCCATGTGTTGAAGATGATCGACCAGCTCCAGAGGCTGGCTGCAATCAGCATGATCATCACAGCCTGCACGATGAAGTCTGCCTGGAGGAACATGCCCAATATTGAAAAATCAGGTGCATTGCCACCAAGCTGGACTGATTCCACTGTCTGAACCTGCATCAAACTCTCCCCGAAACTTTAATTTTTCTGGGCGGCGGCTGCCGCTTCCATCCAGTCCTGCCAGCACTTTTTGGCAGAATTAGGCCAACGACGTGGCCGACCGTCATTTCCGATAACAGCAACCAGCACATCGGCTTCGGCCACCATTTCACCGTCCCGCGTGATCCACTGCTTGACTTCGATCGCCGCAGCGCGCACGCGGGTAACCATCGAATGCCCCATCAGCACATCGCCGATCTTTGCCTGCCGGTGGTAGCGGATATTGATATTCGATACCACGTAGGTCAACGGCCCACCTTCGGATTCCGCAAGGTCAAACAGATAGTTAACATCGGCTGCCGAGTTCCGGATGCTTTCGGTGCGAACGCGTTCGAAGAAGCTCACATACCGGCCATGGTAAACCATGCCACCGACGTCCGTGTCTTCATAATAAACCCGGATAGGGAACTGGAATACGCCGTCCTGCCAGGCGCCTTCTGCTGTTTGTGGTGTGTTCATTACTTGCCTAACATATCCAACTGGCCGCTTTCCTTGCCCGGTGGCGGTGCGATTCCCAGATGCTTCCAGCCGTCGGGGGACAGCATCCGCCCCCGCGGCGTGCGCTGCACCAGGCCAATCTGCATCAGATAGGGCTCGATAATATCCTCAATTGCGTCGCGTGGTTCGCTGAGCGCGGCAGCCAGAGTTTCAATGCCCACCGGCCCGCCTGTGTAGGTAACACCGATACAGTGCAGATAGCGTCGGTCCATGGTATCCAGGCCCAGGTTATCCACCTGCAGGCGGGTGAGCGCAGCATCTGCGTGCGGCGCGTCCACCACGTCCTTTTCGGCCACCAGCGCAAAATCCCGCACACGGCGCAGCAGCCTGCCAGCAATCCGGGGCGTCCCGCGCGACCGGGCCGCCACTTCCCGGGCGCCCTCCTCTGTCATATTCAGTTCCAGCAGCCGCGCACCGCGCCGCACCACTTCCGTGAGTTCGTCGGTGGTGTAGAATTCCAATCTCGTTGGGATACCGAAACGATCCCTGAGCGGCTTGGTGATCAGGCCAGACCGGGTGGTGGCCCCCACCAGCGTGAAAGGCGGCAGGTCAATGCGCACCGAGCGCGCGGCCGGGCCTTCGCCGATGATCAGGTCCAGTTGGAAATCTTCCATCGCCGGATAGAGGACTTCCTCCACAGCCGGGTTAAGCCTATGAATTTCATCAATAAACAGGACATCGCGTTCCTGCAGGTTGGTGAGAAGCGCGGCCAGATCGCCAGCTTTCGAGATCACCGGGCCACTGGTCGCCCGGAAGTTCACACCCAGCTCACGCGCCACAATCTGCGCCAGCGTGGTTTTACCCAGCCCCGGCGGGCCGAAAAACAGCACATGGTCCATAGCTTCGGCGCGGGTGCGCGCGGCGCCGATGAATACCTCAAGGTTCTCCCGCGCCTGCTTCTGGCCGATAAATTCCTTTAGATTCTGGGGTCTTAGCCCCACATCAAGCGTGTCCCCGCCCGTCTCTGAGCGATCAACCAACCGGTCTTCTTCGAGCTCACTCATAGGCTACTCAGCTCCTTCAGCGCGGCGGGCACCAGCGCTGCCACAGTGGCGTCCTCGCCAAAGTCTGCCATCACTTTCGCCACAGCCCCGTGCGCTTCCACACGCTTGTAGCCGAGGTTCACGAGCGCGGACACTGCGTCCTCAAGGGCACTCTGTTGGGCACTCTGGGCACTACCACCCGTTTGGGCACTTTGGGGCACACCCATAGTGCCCATTTCCACGCCCTTGGGGCTAAATACGAGGCCGGTCACCTTGTCCTTCAGTTCGGTCACAATCCGCGTTGCCACTTTCGGGCCAACACCCTTGGCACGTGACACCGCTGTTTTGTCCTGGGCTGCGATGGCGTTCTGGAGATCAGTAGGCGACAGCGCCGACAGGATCGCGAGGCCGACTTTCGCACCAACGCCCTGAACGGATGTCAGAAGCCGGAACATGTCCCGCTCAACCACATCGACAAAACCAAACAGGGTGATGGCGTCTTCGCGCACGACGGTCTCGATATGCATGCGAGCAACCTCACCGCGCGCAGGCAGCGACGAAAGGCTGCGGCTGGAGCTGTGCACCAGATACCCTACCCCACCCACATCGATGATGGCCCAGTCGTCGCCAACGCTATCCAGCAGACCTGTCAGTTTCGCGATCAATATTTGATCCCCCCGAGATTTTTCATTGTGCTGACATGATGCGCATGACAGATGGCAACTGCAAGCGCATCTGCCGCATCCGGGCCATTAATTTTCACGCCGGGCAAAAGCACCTGCACCATGGCGTCTACCTGCTCCTTGGCCGCATGCCCCACCCCCACGACAGATTTCTTCACATGGTTCGGCGTATATTCGGCAACTGGCATCCCCGCGCGCGCAGGGATCAACAGCGCAATGCCGCGCGCCTGGCCCAGCTTGAGGGTCGAGGTGGGGTTCTTGTTGACGAAGGTTTCTTCCACCGCACAGGACTGCGGCTGCCATTCGGCGATGACCTCTTCGAGGCCTTCGGCCAGTTCCACCAGCCGTTCGGCCAGCGATTTCTTGGGATCGGATTTCACGACGCCGTTGGCGACATGCGAGAGCCGCGTGCCTACGCTTTCAACGATGCCCCAGCCTGTATTTCTAAGACCGGGATCAAGCCCCAGCAGCCTCATGCGCGGTGGTCCCCCTTGGTAGCAAAGAAGGCCCGCCCCGGTGAAGGCGCGGGCCGGAATATTTTACTCGGCTTCAAGCTCAGCCAGAACGTTTTCCGGGATCGTGTAGTTGCCGTACACGGTCTGGACATCGTCATTGTCTTCAAGCGCATCGATCAGGCGCATCATCTTCTCGGCGCCGTCTTTGTCGAGCTCAATCGGCTCTTTCGGCTTCCAGATCAGGTTTGCGTTCTCAGGCTCCTTGCCCAGCGCTTCCGTCAGCGCTTCGACAACAGCGTTCAGGTCAGACGCTTCGGTATAGATGGCGTGGCCGTCCTCGTCGCTTTCCACTTCGTCCGCGCCGGCTTCGAGCGCCGCTTCGAACATGGCGTCGGCGTCAGCCACGTCAGCCGGATAGGTGATTTCGCCGACACGGTCGAACATGAAACCAACCGAGCCGCTTTCGCCCAGGTTGCCGCCCGCCTTGTTGAAGATGGTGCGCACGTCGGATGCGGTGCGGTTGCGGTTGTCCGTCAGCGCCTCAACAATCACACCAACGCCGCCAGAGCCGTAGCCCTCGTAGCGCATCTCGTCATAGTTTTCCGCGTCGCCGCCGGAAGCCTTGGCGATAGCGCGTTCGATATTGTCTTTCGGCATGGACTGGGATTTGGCGTTGGCCACAGCCAGGCGCAGGCGTGGGTTGGTATCCACGTCTTCGCCGCCCATTTTCGCAGCTACCGTGATCTCACGGCTCAGCTTGGAGAAAATCTTGGAACGCTTTTTGTCCTGCGCACCTTTGCGGTGCATGATGTTTTTAAACTTGGAATGACCTGCCATGGTTACCCTCTGATAGTCCCTTTGAAGGGCTCTTCGGCCGGGGACACGGGTCCCGCGAAGCCCTTGAATACACATTGATGCCTGGCGGCGCGGATGCAGCCAGCCGTTGGTGGCCCTCTTCTTAGCAGATTTAAAGCACTTGAACAGGGAAAATTGCGGCATTTTCCCTCTGGCCGCGCCCTATAATCCATGTAAAGTTTAGCCACACACAATCGAACGGACGGGAGCGAGCGATGACACATATGGAAGGCAGCTGTTACTGCGGCAATATTGCCGTGCGTGTGACCTGCGACGAGACCGCCAGCAACCTGACACCCCGCGCCTGCGACTGTAACTTCTGCACCATGAATGGCGCCGCCTGGGTCTCCACCCCTGTGGCCAGCATGGAAATCGAAATCCAGAATGAGGCCGCCATCAGCCTTTATGAGCAGGGGTCCGAAAGCGCGCGCTTCTGGCTGTGCCAGCGCTGCGGCGTGGTGACGGCCGTGACTTGCGATATCGAGGGGACGCGCAAGGGCGCTTTCAATGCCCGCATCATGGACTGCCGGGACGAGTTCGCCCCCACAGAACCCGCTTCGCCGAAGCTTTTGGGCAAGGAAGAAAAGCTCGCCCGCTGGAACAAGCTGTGGATCGGCAATGTGCGGATCAAGGACTGCTGGGACGTAGGGCTTTAAAGGCCATGCACCCGGCCTTCAGAAAAGTCATCAAATGGTTGGCCGCCCTAACCCTATATGGGTTTGCCTTTTTCGGTTTATTTGTTGCGGCCTATCACGGACTGGGCTTCAGTACTGATACCGACACGCACCGGGTCGCCATCATCAATGAAACAAAGTCACGACTTACGGATGTCAAAATCACTATCGGTCGCGAAACCTACAGCACAAACAACATAGGCCCCTCCGCGACCTTGAGCTTCGTCGCGGTCAACGACACAGAGGGAGCGCTCGGCTTTTCTGCAACGCTCGAGGGGCGCAAAATAGGGTGTAGCTTCGGATACATCACTACCGGAACTTATGACTTCGACCTTAGCAATACCCATGCAATGTTCTGGGTACAGCCAGACGGGGGGGTCAGAGTCTCCTATGGCACATGGCACACAGACACCGCGCCAACCCTGTGCGGCCAGGAAATTTCAGCTGAGTAGTGAAAATCAAGCCATTGTGTACTGGGCCCACCAGAGCGCGGAAGCGGCGAGTGACACCAATATCCACGTAAACAGGCTGCCACCTTTTTTGCTGGCTTTCTTGGGCTTTGCCCCACCTGGATTTTCGACTTGGGTTTCCGGTGCTTCTGCACCCTTTTCCACTGCTGCCTTGCTGCTGCCTCTGGCCATCTATCCACCTCACACACACGCCCCACACCGGCCCTTAAAGGGTACCGCGCCACACGGCGGTGACAAGCTTAATCAGACCTAAAGGCCATAAATTCAACCAGACGGGTTGTATCCACCCATTCAGGGTTATGTGCGGCTAAACAAAAGACATGCGCAGGCGGGTTTCGCCGGCAGGCCTGCGGCGACTCCGGCGCACTCTGCGCTGAAGCGTCAGGAGTCCAAGGACACGGGGATCAGCCGTCGCCACCTTCTGTCAACTCCAGCGTCAGCACCACCATGTCGCGGCACTGGATGCCATTCTCATAGATCGGTTCAGGGTAATTGAGCGTATAATAGTTCTTGGCAATACGGCGCATGCGGAAGCCCATCTTCTGGTAGAAGGCGAGCTGGTCGATGCTCGAATTCCCCGTCCCCACATCCAGAAGTTTTGCGCCTTCCCTGCGCGCTTCTTCAATGGCGGCCTGCAAAAGCGCCTTGCCGACACCCTTCTTCTGCCACTCCGGCGCCACCGCGATATTCTTGAGCTCCCACTTCACGTCGTCAATGTGCATCAGCACGAACACGCCCACCACAACACCATCCCACCTGGCGCTGAAGAGCGTACCGTCCGCCAGATAGTCCATGATCATGGCGGGGGACGGGTCCGCCAGCAACAGAAGGTCCATGAAAGGCACAGCGTCCTCTTCGGCTTTGATTTCCAGATTGATGTTCTTCACGGTCGCTCCCGGCTCCACAAAAGAAAGGCTCGCTTTTTCGCACCCTGCTTCGTAAAACCATAGCAACAAGTGTCGGCTGGCAAAACAGACACTTGAGACTTAAGGGGTAAGGGAGGAAGCACATGGCTTCGGTAACCGATCAGGCGGTCCCGGCGAAGAAAAGCCGTTTTCCGGATTCGCTGGTTCTGATTTTTTCAATGATTATCATCGCGCAGCTCCTCAGCTACGTGATTCCGTCAGGCACGTTCGAACGCGCGCCGGCACCATTTAACGAAAGCCGCGACATGGTGGTGCCGGGCACTTACGGCCCGGTCGCAGAAGCGCCCACACTGGATGTCTGGCATTTTCTGTCGGCCATCCCACGCGGGCTCGAAGCCGCGCAGGACATCATTTTTCTGGTGTTCCTTGTAGGCGGTGTGATTGCGCTTTTGCGCGCGTCAGGCGCCATTGATGCGCTGCTGTTTCGCGCCGTGCGCACCTTTGACGGCAATCCCGGCATATTGATTGCCGGCACGCTGACGCTTTTCGGCATGGGGGCTTTCACCATCGGCATGGGCGAGGAATATATGCCGCTGATCCCCATTCTGGTGACCATGTGCCTGGCGATGAAGCTGGACAGCATTGTCGCCATGGGCATCCTGTGGGCCAGTTACGGCGTGGGCTGGGCCACGGCGGGCACCAACCCGTTCGGGCTGTTGATCGCACAGAATATTGCCGGCCTTCCGGCCACATCCGGCCTTGGGTTCCGGATCGTGCTGTTTGTGCTCTGCCTGTTGATTGCCTTCCAGCATATCTATGCCTATGCCCGCAAGATCAAAGCAGACCCATCAAAAAGCCTAGTATCCCATGTGGATTATTCCAAGGGCTTTGACTTGCCGCACGATGTCGCCATGACGTGGCAGCGGGCACTGATCCTGACGGTCTTCATCGGGGGCATTGTCCTGTTCGTTTATGGCGCCCAAACGATGGACTGGTATATCGGCGAGCTGAACACCATCTTCCTGGCCATCGGCGTGCTGACCATGCTGATTTCACGCATGGCGCCGAATGATGCGTCCAAGACCTTCATCGATGGTGCGGCTGAAATGACCGCGGCGGCGCTCCTGATCGGGTTCGCACGCACCATCGAGGTGGTGCTGACCGACGGCATGATCATCGACACCATCATCAATGCGATTGCGAGCCTACTTGAAGGCACGGGCCCAAGTGTTTCTGCCCTTGGCATGCTGGCGGTGCAGACCATCACCAACTTCTTCATTCCGTCGGGTTCGGGTCAGGCGTTTGTCACCATGCCTATCATGTCACCGCTGGCGGAACTGACAGGCGTGAGCCAGCAGACCGCCGTTCTGGCCTACCAGTTCGGCGACGGCTTCACCAACATGGTGGTGCCCACAAGCGCACTGGTGGTGGGCACACTTGCGCTGGGGAAAATCCCTTATGTGCAGTGGGTCAAATTCGTGATGCCGCTTCTTTTGAAGCTGTTCACGCTGGCGGCAGCGGCGCTTGTGTTCACCGTTCACTTCGGGGAGCTGGTGGGCTTCGCCAACTAACCGCCAAGGAGGCCAGACATGGGTTATAATCTCGATGCCTATTCCCCGACGGAAATCGCCAAACGAGTAGAAGACGTCGGGGTAGCGAAGGTTGGCATGCCAGCCGGGAAAACCCTTGTTCTGGCCATCCTCGCGGGTGCCTTCATCTCTCTTGGCGCCGTCTTCTATACGCTGGCAATGACAGGCAGCCCGCTGGGCTTTGGCCCTGCGCGCGTCCTGGGCGGCCTGGTATTTTCCACCGGCCTGATCCTTGTGATCGTTGCAGGCGCTGAACTGTTCACAGGTAACAATTTGATTGTCATGGCCTGGGCGGACCGCCGGGTGACCCTCTGGGCGCTCCTGAGAAACTGGGGCATCGTTTATATAGGGAACCTCATAGGCGCCTTGGGCACTGCGGTGCTTGTTGTGCTTTCAAGCATCTATGACATGGCGGGCGGCGCGGTTGGCGAAACCGCAGCCTCGATCGCCGCGTCCAAGTTGGCCCTGCCCGCGAACCAGGCCTTTTTCCGGGGTGTGCTCTGCAATGTCCTTGTGTGCCTTGCTGTATGGCTTTGTTTCGCCGCCCACAGCGTCACGGACAAGATCCTGGCCATTGTACTGCCAATCTCAGCGTTTGTAGCCCTTGGATTCGAACACTCGGTCGCCAATATGTATGTTATCCCGGTCGCGATGCTGGACGGCACCATCGGCTGGGACGGCGCAGGCCTGATTGCCAATCTTGCCTGGGTTACGGCAGGAAACATTGTTGGCGGCGGCGGGCTGGTTGCCCTTGTCTACTGGTTGGTATATGGCCGCGCCACCTAAGTGTGGGATACGTATGGCAACACCAGGCCACAACAGACTGACAGACCTTGATCGCAGACGCCTGAAGCGCGTGCACCGGCTGGCCCGCCTGCTGGACAGCCAGTTCCGCATCCCCGGCACCAATATCCGTTTTGGTCTGGATAGCATCGTCGGGCTTCTGCCTGTGGCGGGTGATACCGTCACAGCCACCATGGCCGCCTATATCATCTTTGAAGCCTTCCGGATCGGGGTTCGCCGCACCATCATCGTTCGCATGCTGGGCAATCTGGTAATTGACTGGGTGATTGGCTCCATCCCCGTGATTGGCGACCTGTTCGACGTCGGCTTCAAGGCCAACCAGCGTAATATCCGGTTGATTGAGCGAGATTTAGACGTCGCGCTCGCGGACCTCTAAGCGCACTTCTGCCTTCGGGCGCTGCACAAGGCTTACAAGCACGCCTGAGATAATCATCAGCAGGAACCAGGAACCCAATTTCGAGGCTGGTACAAAATCCCAACCATCTGTCTGATGCGGATAAATCCAGATACGGCCAAAGGTGCTGAAGTTCTCAGCCCCCCAAATCACCGTGGCAATACACACCAGTGCAAACATCAATGGCAAGCGGCGGCGGTGGCCGGTTGGTACGGTGAAATAGACCCAGGTTCGGCCAAACAGAATGATCACCGCCAAAAACAGCAGGTGCCGCAGATCATAGAAAAATTCGTGGGTAAAGAAATTCACATAGATGAGAGCCGACAAGATCACCGTCGCCCAAAAAGGCGGATAGCCTGTGAACCGGAAGTCAAACAGCCGCCATACCCGGGCAAAATAGCTGCCAACAGACGCATACATGAACCCCGAGAACAGCGGAACACCGGCTATGCGGATCAGATTATCCTCCGGGTAGGTCCAGGACCCGCTTGCGGTTTTATAGAGTTCCATAACCGTGCCGACGATGTGAAACACAAGGATCACCTTGGCCTCATCCCAGGTCTCCAGCCGGAACCTGAGCATCAACACCTGGATCAGGAGGGCCGCCAGAAACAGAAAATCATAGCGCGCAAGCATGGCATTTTCTGGCCAGAAATAGCGGGTCAGCAGGATCAGGATGATGAGCAGCGCGCCGAACAGGCAGGCCCTGGCCTGCATCAGGCCAAACCATCCCAATTCGGCCAGACCGCGTCTCATCCTTCAAGGCTTTCCTTCAGCTCTTCAAGTTCCAGCCAGCGCAGTTCCTTGGCGTCCAGTTCATCCCGCCGGGCTTCAAGCTCCTTGCTGAGCGCATTGAAGCGGGCCGGGTCCTTGGCATAAAGGCTTGGGTCCGAAAGCTCGGCTTCCATCTGCTGCATCTGTTGGCTCAGGCTTTCCACCTCAGCCGGCAGGTGATCCAGCTCCCGCTGGTCCTTGTAGGAAAGCTTGGTGGCCTTCTTGCGGTTCGCATTCTGGGGCGCATCCTTGATGGAAACAACCTTGGTCTTTTCCGCTTTCGGTTCTGCCTTGGGCGCCCCCGAAAGCTTCTTCTGCGCCAGATAATCAGTGTAGCCACCGGCATATTCGGTGGCCGTGCCGTCGCCCTCGAGCACGATGGAGCTGGTGACTACCCGGTCAAGGAAGTCCCGGTCGTGGCTGACCAGAAGGATCGTGCCTTTATAGTCCGCCAGCACTTCCTGCAGAAGATCCAGCGTGTCCATGTCCAGGTCGTTGGTGGGCTCGTCAAGGATCATCAGGTTTGATGGCCGGGCGAAATTCTTGGCAATCAGCAGCCGGTTTCGCTCCCCGCCCGAAAGCGCCGACACAGGAGTGTGAGCGACGGAAGGATCGAACAGGAAGTCCTTCAGGTAGGACATGATGTGTTTGGTCTCATCCCCGATATGGACCCATTCGCCGCGGCCGCCCGTCAGCACATCTGTGATAGTCATATCGTCCTTCAGGTCGGCGCGCTTCTGGTCAATCACCAGCGTCTCAAGGTTGGTGCCACGCTTGATGTCGCCGCTGTCGGGCGCCATTTCGCCGATCAGCACCTTGAGAAGCGTGGACTTGCCCACGCCGTTCGGCCCGATGATGCCAACCCGGTCTCCCCGGTTGATGCGGATGGAGAAATCTTCAAACAGCGTCCGACCCTCAAAAGCCTTGGAAATGCCCTTGGCCTCAATCACCCGCGCGCCGGACTTGTCAGCGCCCGCGAGCGAGATATTCACCTGGCCCGTGGCCTTGATCACGCCGCGGCGTTCCTGTCGAAGACCCTGCAGACGGCGCATGCGGCCCTGGTTCCGGGTGCGGCGGGCACTGATGCCTTCAACCGACCAGCGGGTTTCTTCCTTGATGAATTTATCCAGCTTCTTCAGCGACTCTGCCTCTTCGCCATAAACCTTTTCCTGCCAGGCCTCGAACTTGTCGAAGCCCTCATCAAGCCGCCGGATCTTGCCGCGGTCAAGCCACAGGCAGGCGGTCGCCAGGTTATTCAGGAAGGTCCGGTCGTGGCTGATCAGCACCATCGCACCGCGCCAGGCCTTCAAGTACCCTTCAAGCCATTCGATGGTCGCAATATCCATATGGTTTGTCGGCTCATCCAGCAGCAGCAGGTCAGGCTCGCCGATCAGCGTACGTGCCAGTGCTGCGCGCCTCAGCTCCCCGCCGGAAGCTGTCTTGGGGTCGGCGTCGCCCACCACGCTCAGGTCTTCAATCAGCACGTCTGCGCGGTAGGTCTGGTCCTGCTCATCCGCGGGCAGGCCAGCGACGATATAATCCTTCAGCGTGGCATACTGGCTGGCGTCGGGTTCCTGCGGCAGGTAAGCGATGCGTGCGCCGGGCTGGACCCAGCGTTCACCGCCGTCAGCTTCGATGATCCCAGCCACCAGTTTCAGCAGCGTCGATTTGCCGGTACCGTTACGGCCCACCAGGCAGAGACGTTCGTCATAGCCGATATGCATTTCAAGCTTATCCAGCACCGGGTCCGCGCCCCAGTGCAGGTCAATGTCTTTCAAGCTCAAAATCGGTGGTGCCATGATGTCTCTTTACCAGGTGTCTTGCGCCCCTTGCGCTTTCCGTGCCTTATACCCAGCTATAGAAGACGCATTCAAGTACGGATGCATTCAGACCAATAAAATCCGGCCAATAAAATCTGGCACCTTGCCGCTGGGGAGCAGGCAGGAAAGTCGGGCAGATGGGGGACAGCATAGTGACACATGAGGCTTTTTCAAACGCGCAGGTACAGACGCAGGACATTCCATCTGCGGGCACAATCGCCTTCGAACCGCTACACCAACGGCATGCCCTCCTTTTGATCACCGAGTCCCTTCTGGTATGGGCGGTCCCGAGCGTGGCTTTCACCGTTCTTCTGGCGCTCGGCAAGATTGAAAGCAGTTTCCTGAGCGCCCCGTGGGGCTTTTTACTGCCGCTGGCCGTCTTGCCGATCATCTTCATTGCCTGTCTGCTACAGGCCAAGCACAGCGGCTTTGCCGCGCGCACCCATGACATCCATTTCAAGACAGGTGTCATCTGGCGGAAGCGCGTGGCGCTCCCGTTCAACCGCATCCAGCATATTGAAATCGAACGCAACCCCATTGAACGGGCCTTTGGCTTGTCGACGCTGAAGTTCTTCACCGCCGGCGGTGGGTCTGCCGACATGAAAATCCCGGCGCTGGGCGAACAGCAGGCCACAGACCTGAAATCCTTTGTGCTGAAGCTCGCGGGTGAAACCGATGACCGCGCCTGAGCAACAGGCTGCAACACTTGAAAGCCTGAGCGGCGAGGCATGGAACCGGCTTGCGCCAGCGGCCATTATCCATTTCATTATCAAGTTTGTTATCGGCTTTGCCAAAAACGGCATCCAGAATGTGGCCTACCTCGGCGGTATCGCTATTTTCACCGGCGACAACCGGTGGTTCATCCTGGGCGCGATCGCTGCTGTTGCGGGTGCAGCCCTCCTGGTCGGAGGCATCCTCAGTTACCTCAATTTCCGCTTCCGCCTTGATGGCCAGACCTTCCTGATCCACCGTGGGGTCTTGAACAAGAAGCGACTGACCCTGTCATTTGACCGCATCCAGAATGTGGTGGTCAAGGAACCCTTCTATTTCCGCCCCTTCGGCCTTGTTGCACTGGCGCTGGAAAGCGCGGGCTCAAGCGATGAAGAAGTCAGTCTGGCAGGCATTCCTACATCGCTCGCGCAGGACATCCGCCGCGCGGTGCTGGAGCGCCGCAGCAAGCCCGCCGCGACCGCGCCCACATCTGAGCGCAGTGAAAGCAAAGGTCCCGATGTAGCGCCCCAGACCAAGACTGAAGACAGCGAACTACTGTTGGCACAGCCTGTGTCAGAGCTGGCGCGCTATGGCCTGTCGAACAACAATATCTGGGTGGTTGCAGGTATCGTGGTTGGTGCGATCTTCCAGCAGTTTGACGCCTGGGAAGAGGACGCCGAAGCCTTTATCGAAGCGTCGGTTATACCGGTAACGGGCGATGATTCTACCGTCCTCGGGCTTTTGTTTGCCGCTGGACTGGTCACGGTGCTGCTGTTGCTGACCCTCTTTTCAGTCGTTGGTGCGATCATTGTCTATTACCGCTTCAGGCTTTCCTATGCGGACGGACGTTACCACCGGGAAACCGGCCTGTTCGAGCGGCTTGAAACCAGCGTGCCCGAAACCAAGGTGCAAAGCCTGCAAATCAACCAGCCCTGGCCGGCGCTGCTGCTGGGGCGCTGGCACCTGGTGATGAAACAAGTCGGCTTTGGTGGCACAAACAACCCGGCGCAGAACCGTAAATCGAACTTCATTATCCCCAGCGTGCTGCCAGCCTTCTACCAGGCACTTTCCAACAGGCTGTTTGGGCAAATGGATTGGCAGACGATGCAGTTGCGCGCCATTTCGCGCTTCTATGTCTGGAAGACCGTTTTCTATTTTGCCCTGCTGCCTGCCATGTTGGCGACCATTCCACTCGCTGCCAATGTCGGCATGGCCGGGCTGGCACCGCTACTCCTTCCCTTCTTGGCAATTCCCTTCGTAATACTTCGCCACGCGCGCTTCGGCTACTGGAGCGACGGCAAGGTCGCTGTTGTCCGGCAGGGCTTTGTGGGGACACGCATGACTGTCTTCCCGTTTCATAAAGCCCAGACCGTCTCCCTGACGCAAAGCCCAAGCCAGCGCCGCTGGCAACTGGCAACGCTGAAGGTTCAACTGGCGGGACAGACACTGACCATTCCCTACATGCCGCTTGCCGACGCCGAAGCATGGCGGGACCGCATCCTTTATGAAGTGGAGACATCAAGGAAGGCGTGGATGTAAAATCCCTCTTTACGGAAAAAATACTCCCTATGACTGTGTTTTCTGTGGCGGGTACTGCCAAGCGGCAACGTCCCTTATCTACTGATGCACGATTTTTGGGGAAATCTGATGAAACTCTTTTTGACAACAGGGGCCATTCTGGCCGCTGCCACCACCGCACACGCGGACGACACCAAACATTTTGATGGTGGCTATATCGCAGGTGAAGGCGGTTACCTGACCGGCGATGGGCCAGACGGCGCCTACTATGGCGGCTTTGCCGGCTTCCGGTGGCAGGACAACAATAATTTCGTTTTCGGCCTTGAGGGCTCGTTCGGGACCACGTCCGTTGGGACTTACTATGACGAGTCCGATTCCGAAGATTTCTATAAAAGCCAGTGGACGGCGCTCGCTACCGCAGGATACGCCAACGGCCGCAACCTGTTCGTCGTCGGTGGCGGGTATGCGCGTGCCAACTCATCCTATGTCTATGGCGGCGAGAGTACTGACGCCTCCTATGGCGTAGTCGCTGGCATGGTGGGATATGAGCATGCGTTTGACGACCTTATCAGCCTGCGGGCCCGCGTGGTCACCTATGAATTCAAGCAGTTCATTCCAAGCCTGGGCTTTGTCTTCCGCTTCTGAGGCATCTCCGGCTCAACTGAAAAAGGCGCCATTTGGCGCCTTTTTCCTCGTCTGTTTTTTTGGGGCCTAGGCTATCAACTGATCCTTCACCGGCAGGCGACGGATGCGTTTTCCAGTTGCAGCGAAAATGGCATTCGCAAGCGCTGGTGCCACTGGCGGCACACCTGGTTCACCCACACCACCAGGCACATGGTCAGACTCCAGGATCACCGTCTCTACATGAGGGGCCTCGTCGATCCGGCAGACGGGATAGCCGTCGAAATTACCCTGCACCACCGCGCCATTTTCAAAGGTGATCTCGCCATGCAAAGCATGCGACAGCGCAAACACAACGGCGCCTTCCATCTGGGCCTTGACCCGGTCCGGGTTCACGGCTACGCCGCAATCCACCGCCATCCAGGCGTTGTGCACCTTGAGCGCACCGCCATCAGACACTTCGACTTCCATGGCGCAGGCCACATATGACACGAAGCTACGGTGCACACTGATGCCCATGCCCCTGCCTTTCGGCATCTTCTTGCCATAGCCGGACATGTCAGCCACTTTCCGAAGCGCAGCTTTGAGGCGGGCAGTGTCTACCGGGTGACGGTCAAGCTGTTCCCCATAGTTGGAATAGCTGGACCTCTGCTCGCCCTGCATCAGGTTCGGCATGTCTTCGGTTGGGTTCATCTGCCGGTCACTGCCGATAAGCTCCATCCACATGTCGACGGTGCTTTTACCGCTTTCCTGGGCAAGCTCGTCGACAAAGGAGCCTGTGGCGAACGCCTGCTGGATATTTGCCACAGACCTCAGCCAACCGATGCGGGCATGTGCTTTGGCGGACCCAGCATCCACTCGCAGGTTTTCAACCTCGAACGGCAAGTCCAGCAAGCCAAGGCCGAGCTCGAAACTACCAGGGCCGTCGGCCGCCGGATTGAAGGTGCCACCAATGGATGGATAAGCAGCCTTGTGTTTCCAGGCGGTCACCTTGCCGGCGCCTGTCAAACCTGCAGTAACCCGCTGGGCGGCGATCGTGTGATAGTAACCATGATGCACGTCATCTTCACGGGTCCAGACCATCTTGACCGGCTTCTTCGCATGCTTCGCCAGAATGGCTGCTTCGGCGGCAAAATCCGGTTTCGACTTTCGGCCAAACGCTCCACCAAGAAGCGTTGCTTCCACATAGATTTCGTCAGGCTTCTTGCCAACAAAGCCGGCAACTGTCTGTTGAACCGATTGCGGGTCCTGGCAGCAGACCCACATCTTGAGGTCTTCGCCTTGCCATTCCGCCGTCGCGGCAGGTGGTTCCATGGTCATATGGTGCTGGTGTGCCACGAAATAGTCGGCACTCACCACCTTGTCGGCAGCTTCAATCGCCGCTGCCGCGTCACCCCTGTTCAGGTGGGTGGTGTCCGCGCCGTCAATGGAAGCCCACAGAGTCTTTTCATATTCGGTGGTGTCGTACGTGCTGTTCTGACCACCTTCAAACTGAGCCTCTAGTGCCTCGCGGCCCTTCATCGCTGCCCAAGTATTGGTTGCCAGAACTGCCACACCGCCAAGCGGCTTGAAGGATGCTGGCAGGGAAAGCTCAGGCAGTTCCACCACATCCACGACGCCCTTGACCGCCATGGCGGCGCCTTTGTCATAGCTTGTGACCTTGCCGCCAACTACAGGCGGGCGCGCCGCCACAGCAAACAGCATGCCCTCACGCCGCACGTCCTGCCCGAACGTGCTGGACCCCGTCACGATGTCTTTCATATAGATATTGCGTACAGGCTTGCCGATCAGCTTCCAATCCGGCTTGGACTTGAGCTTGAGCGCCTCACCTGCTGGTGCCTTAAGCTTCGATGCGGCCTTAACAAAGGCGCTAAAATCTTCCGACGCACCAGTCACCTTATTGTGGACGCGGTGATTTTTCGCCTCCACGTCACTGGCTGCTACGCCCCACTGGTTTGCTGCCGCCTGTTCCAGCATGTGGCGAGCGCCGGCACCTGCCGCGCGGAAGGCATCATAGAATTTGCGGATTGATGTTGAGCCATCCGTATTCTGGTCGCCAAACTTGCGATCACCAAAAGCCGGCTCGAAAACGATACGCGACCAATCAGCCTCGAGCTCATCGGCAATAATCTGCGGCAGGCCGGTGCGGCTGCCTTGGCCCATTTCCACCCGGTGAATAAAAATATGCACAGTGCCGTCGGGATCAATCGTCAGGTACGCGGAATTTTCAAGCTGGCCAGCTGTGCCCATGGCTTCTGCCCGCACGCCTTTGGCAAAAATCGGGGCTGCAACCACCAGGCCGGAGGCAATGCCGAGGGTTTTCAGCGCGGCCCGGCGGGAGATATTTTCAAGTGCAATGCTCATAGCTGGCCTCCCTTGACTTTGCCCGACGCCACGTCGCGGATGGCTTTCTTGATCCGCTGGTAGGTGCCGCAACGACAGATGTTGCCGTACATGGCTTGATCAATGTCGGCGTCCGTCGGGTTGGGGTTGTCCTTCAACAGGGACGCAGCCTGCATGATCTGGCCAGACTGGCAATAACCGCACTGAGGTACGTCATTTTCGGCCCAGGCGATCTGCAGCGCATGAAGTGTATCGCCGTCGCCGAGGCCTTCGATGGTTGTGACCTCTGTGCCTGCAACGTCTTCCATCCAGGTCTGGCAAGAGCGAGCCGCCATGCCGTCTACATGTACTGTACAGGCGCCACACAGCCCGGCACCGCAGCCGAACTTCGTCCCTGTCATGCCCGCCAGGTCGCGCAGATACCACAGAAGCGGCATCTCGCCGTCACCGTCGAACGAGACGGTTTGGCCATTCAACTTAAAGTCCATTGGAATTCCCCTCACTGATTCTTTGTTCGTGAGCGGGAGTATAACGCTCAGGATTGAGCTGTCTAAACAACAATTGTTTACTCGAGCACCTGCTGCGACGAACCGACTTAATCCTTGAGACGGATGCTTTCCACATGGGCAGTCACAGCACCAGGCTTCCAAGTGTGGGGAACCCCCTGGGGCATATAGTAGCGGATGTTCGACATCTGCCACACATCGCCTGGTCCCAATGGCTTGTTGTTCCGGTCGATGCCATAATCGTCTTCATGCACGGGGTAAAAATCGGCCTCATGCACAATATCGCCGTGTTCGTTCAGAAAATTCACATGAACGCGCACTTCGGTCACTGTGCGCTGGCCATTATTCCGCAACTTGAACCATACCAGCGGCATACCTGCCTGCTCACCCGCTGTGCCCCGCCCCGCAAAAAGGCCTTCGATAGCGATCTTGGCGCGGTAACTGTCGCGTGTTTCCTCTGTGACAGGTGCAGGCTCAGGCAGCTCGGACAGCGCAACAAAAACCGGTAACGCAACCAGGGCCAATGCCGCTCCGAAAAGAAGACCTTTTTTGTTCATGCTTACCCCCAAGCCAAATTACTGGTGGGACGTTATAACAAGCTATCGCAGATTGCAGCTTCTTTTTGTGTGCAGGACGATAAAGCCACCGTCACGGTTGTGGGCGCGAAAAGACCCATTGGTCGTCCGTCGAAGCGGTGGCGTCATACTGGTAACCGCCGACGGTGAATTTCTTCAGGTCTTCAGGGTTGGTCAACCGGTTATCGATGACAAAGCGGGTCATCAAACCGCGTGCTTTCTTGGCCATGAAGGAAACTACGCGCGCGCGGCCTTCCTTGATTTCCTTGAACACAGGCGTGATCACCCGGGCCTTGAGCGCCTTCTGCTTCACCGCCTTGAAATACTCGTTCGAAGCCAGGTTGATCAGCACGTCGTCTTTACCATCAAGGTCTTCATTCAGCGCTTCGGCAATCTTGGTGTCCCAGAAACTGTAGAGGTTCGGGCCTTTTTTGGTCTTGAACTTGGTACCCATCTCCAGCCGGTAAGCCTGCATCAGGTCCAAGGGCTTCAGAACGCCATACAGGCCCGACAGGATGCGCACATGATCATTCGCGAAGGCACGGTCGTCCTCACTGAGCGATTTCGCGTCAAGCCCCACATAAACATCGCCCTGGAAGGCATCGAGTGCCGGGCGGGCATTGGCAGGTGTGAAGGGCGTCTCGAACGCTTTGAAGCGCGCCACATTCAGGTCCGCCAGATTATCGGAAATGCCCATCATCGCCTTCAGGTCATGCGCCTTCAGCTTCTTGGCATAGCTCGCCAGCTCCTCAGCTTCAGCCATCAATGTCGGCGTGCCGGCGTCAGACGCCATGTTTTCGCTTTCGAAATCAAGCTTCTTGGCCGGTGACAGAACGATGATCATAAAAAAGCTCCCTGAAACAAATACTTATGGCTGTGGCCCGCGAACCTTGCGTACCCGCCCGGCCAAACCCCATACGAGTGTGATGCTGGAAGCGATCACAAGCATGACGAAGGCGGCCTGGTTCACGGTCTGCCAGCCATAGAGGTTCAAGATAAGGCCCGCGGCGAAGGACGCAACCCCGGTGGTGGAGAAAACCAGAAATTCATTCAAACCCTGCACCCGGCCCTTCTCGGCCTGGGTGTGCACGCGGGTAAGCAGTGTGGTGCCGCCAACGAAACACAAGTTCCAGCCAAGCCCAAGCGCGATCAGCGCCACGGAAAAATGCATCACTTCGATGCCCGACAAGGCCGTCATGAAGGCCACGGCAAAGGCCATATGCCCCACCACAAGAATGGGGAACAGGCCGAAGCGCTGGATCAGGAAGCCACTGAACAAGCTGGGCAGGAACATGGCAATCACATGCTGCTGGATGACCTCGGGGCTTGCCTCGCCAATCCTGCAAATCTCCATGGCGAGCGGTGTTGCCGTCATCACGAAGCTCATCATCGCGTAGCCGAGCGCCGCATTGATCACCGCAACAATAAACCCAGGCTGGCGCACAATGGCACTCATCGGGCGGGCATCCGCGGGCACCCCTTCGCCATCGTCCACATGAAAGGCTTCATCCAGTGGCCGCAGGAAGGCCACAGGCACAAACACGCAGCCTATGGCAACAGCTGCGAAAATGAAGGCGCCCAGATAGTCGACACCCTCGAACAGGCCACCGAAGAAGCGCCACAGGGTTGGCACGAAGAACGACGCCACCAGCCCACCAATGAGGACGAGCGAAATCGCCCTTGGCGACATGGCGGGCGGCACGCTTTCCGCGGCCGCGAAGCGGTAATATTGCGCGCTGGACTGGAAAGGCCCAACCATCAGCGCACCCACGCACAGCAGGATAAAACTGGCGCTGAGGACCGCATAGGCCATCATCAGTGCAGACATGAGCCCGATGGTAGCGCCCAAGCGGAAGCCGAAGCGGCGCGATGTGCGCTGCATGATCATGGACATGGGCGCGGTAGTCAGCGCAGTTGAGACGATCGCCAGCGTCACCGGAAGTGTGGCGAACTTCGGGTCGGGCGCGGACGCAATCCCCGCCAGCCCTGCGAAGGTCACCATTGTCATGCTGGTGGCCAGGAAACAGGCTTGCGCCATAGCCAATAAAATCACATTCCGGTACTGATCCACACACTGTCCTTCGCTGACCGCCTTCAGGCGCTAGTTGGTACTCACCTGCTGGCGCAGTTCTTCAATCTTTTTGACCATGGCCTGACGCTTGCCCTCGTGACGCACCCCGAAGCGCTGCTCCTCGCTTTGCTCAAACCCACCCCGCAGGAAGCCGACGTGAATATCCCCCGCGTCAGCCATCTGTCTGAGTGTCAGGAATAGCGCGACCTGATCCATGTAAAACAGTTGGCGCCCAAGCGCCACATTAGTACGGGTCACATTTATGAGATAATGCCGCACCCGGCGCGCGAAAGCACATCCCGCTTCGGTTGCCTTGACCGACAAAAGCCCGGCCGCCAAATTGCTCCAGGGCAGCCGCCAATAGCCGCCCCCTTTGCGCCAGATCCAGCTGCTGATGCGGACATCGCCTTCGTCCACCGTCATGCTTGAGTGCGGCGCATCAACCCAGCCGTCAATATCGGTGATAGTGACAGTGTCGTATGCATCCAGGAAATCAGGCAGCGAGAGATACCGCGCGCAGGCACTGATGGCGGGCACATACTCCGGCTGATCAGCCGCAATCTCATTCGCCTCAAGGCTATAGTTGAGCTGCACACCATAAGCTGCCTCCCACGCGTCCAATTGCGCTTCAAGGTCCGCAGGTGCCATGTCGCCATTCAAAATATGAAGATGCACCAGCGCCCCTGGGCTCATCACGCCAACGCTTTCCAGATACAGCGCGGCATAGAGATCAAAATAATGCTGGTTACAGCCGACCAGAAGCGCATGCTTGGCCCCCTCGTGCCGGAACATATGCCGGACATGGGATCTGCCGGCGTACCAGCTTTCAAGGGCCGCAGCCTCATCCCCCTCTATGGCACCGGTTTCCAGAACCGTCTGATACTGCCGGATCACAGGAGTGGAAAAGCCCCGCTTGTTGTTGGCTTTGGTATAAAGCGGCAGGGCTTCATCCAGCTTGCCTTCAAGCGCCAGCCGCCCGGCGCGAAACACATGTGCGGTTATGCTGTCCCGAGCGAGGATATCCTGGAGGTGCGGCGCGGCGGCAAGCGCATCCAACTGCCCCAGCAGCACGCTGGGGTCGCGAATATAGAGCGGCATCGCGGGTCGGTAGGTGGCGAAAAACAGCATCTCGAACAGCAGGTCCAGCAGCCGCGCCATCTGCGGGCTTTGCTCCGCCCACGGGCGCTCCCTCAGAAGCTTTCCCGCCGCCGCCGCAACAATCCGCCAGCGCTTCTCGGCAAATGCCATTTGCGCCAGCTCAACCAGGAAAGCAGGGGCCAACGTGCCGATCTGCCCAAGCACAAAGCCCGGATTTCCCAGGAAATTCCCCAGAGCCTGCAGGTCCGGATCTGCGCGCCTTAGACCTTGTGCATTGCGAAAAATGCCAAGTTCAAATTCGTTCAAACGCGTCGTGTCGGCTTGCTCGAAAATCCTGGCAACTTCATCCGCCAACGCTGGCGTCTCTGCCACATAAACAGGCCAGCACTGCCAGGGCCAGTCATAGGCTTCCTGCGCGCCGAGTTCAGCGTCATGCAGCACCCGCAGGGCATCAGCCGCCGGCAGCCCCCCAGCGATGCCTGCCAGCTGCTGTTTCAAAACGGATATCTGTCCTGTTGCCACAGGCTCCATGAAATGCCCCCACGTGATCTTGCTGTAAGTTGCCTTCTGGAGGCAGCTTTACTACAGCCGATCACGCCTGCCTAGTGTCCACATGGGAGGCGTGCGACGGGCGCGGGATGGCAGGCGCATTGCTGGCTGAAGGCCGCCGGCCCCCGCCCGCCCCTGCCCTGATGGTACTGCGGCGCAACCGGTCGGCACACAGCCTGACAGCATGAGCCCCCAATCCAACCGGGGGCCGGGCGGGCAAATTCGCCGCCATCGCCGCCAGAATATAGGCCTTCAAAAGCTCCGTGAACCGTGAACCGAGCGAGCCTTGTTCAACTTTGATAAACATCTGGTCCGTGCCGGCACCCGCAACCTCAATCGGTGTTTTATTTTGCCAGTTGGGCAAGGAAAGCGTGTCTGTCAGCGGCGGCGCCAGCCATAGGCTGTCATATCGTTTCAGATAGGCTTCCAGATGCACAAAGCCGGTGACAGCCAGAACGGCGTTCCAGTGAGCTTCGCTCAGCACGGCGCAGGCGTTGCTTTCAAACGTGATGTCACACGGCAGGCCAATCCGCTTCTCCCAGCGGTCCAAATCACGGCACAGGCGCAGGGTTTTGCCCTCTGCATTCAGGACATGGAAATGCAAACAGCCGGTGAAGCCTTTGGCCTGAAGGTCGGCCAGCAATTCCGGGCCGCAAGCCGCAAGCGCTTCCACACTTGTGGGCACAACCAGACCTGTTTTGCCGCCACTATGACGCCAGGCATGATCGGTATGGCTGCGGTCCTGATACCATGCGCGATTCTTGCGGAAGTCGAGAATCAGCTTGTCGGTGAACTCAGGAAAAATGGGCGGGTCAGCTTGCTTCAGGGCAGCATCGGCTCTGATGGGCTTCCCCGACTGCGACCGTATCGCCATGTCAAGGAACGGGTCCCTGGTCGACCGCCCGAAAAGCATCTGAAAAAATCGCCCCATTGCTGTCCAAAGCTGCCTCATCCTCTCAACTCCCCGATATGCACCCAAAACAGGTTACCCTTCATGAATGCCGGGTAATTGTGATCGGATGATGTCGGCATTTTGCGGCGGGCGCCTTATTTTCATTAAAATCCCCAAAGCCGCAGCCAGCCTTGCGAATTTAATGGCCGCCATTCCAAAATCTGGTTGCACATTCGTCCTTTTTCGCAGACAAAGACGCCAAAGAAATTGTCGTCAGACGCACAAGAATAATTTGATGAAGGACGCCCCAATGACCGCAAGCCGGAAAAACTACCGCAAAAAAATGATCGGCAATCACAAGCTGAGCCCGGAAACACAGATGATGGGCTATGGCTATGACCCCGCGCTTTCCGAGGGCTCCCTGAAGCCACCAGTGTTCATGACCTCCACATTCGTGTTTGAAAGCGCCAGGCACGGCAAAGAGTTTTTCGAACTGGCCTACGGCAAGCGCCAGGCGGCAGAAGGTGAAGAACCGGGCCTGATTTATTCCCGCATCAACAACCCGGACCTCGAAGTTCTTGAGGACCGCCTGGCCCTTTGGGAAGACGCGGAAAAAGGCCTGACCTTCTCCTCGGGCATGGCTGCGATTTCCACCTGCCTGTGGGCCTACCTGCGCCCGGGTGATGTGATTGTCTATTCCGCGCCCATCTATGGTGGCACCGAATTCCTGATCCGTAACATCCTGCCTGAGTTCGGCATCAAATCGGTGGAATTCGAAGCTGGCGGCGACAAGCCGACGCTGGCACCCGCAATCGAGGAAGCCAAGAAACTGGGCCGCGTGGCAGTAATCTATACCGAAACACCGGCGAACCCGACGAACGGCCTGATTGACCTGCACACCTGCCGCGACCTTGCGGACAAGCTGGGCGAAGACACCGGCCACCGCCCTGTGATCATGACAGACA
The DNA here is from genome assembly GCF_001550055.1 of Kordiimonas lacus. GTDB lineage: Bacteria > Pseudomonadota > Alphaproteobacteria > Sphingomonadales > Kordiimonadaceae > Kordiimonas > Kordiimonas lacus. The sequence goes on along the minus strand of NZ_LRUA01000002.1, from coordinate 452,423 downwards.
ACACCTTCCTGGGCCCTGTGTGGCAAAGCCCGTTGGAGCACGGCGCGGACATCGTGATCTACAGCCTGACAAAATATGTTGGCGGCCATTCCGACGTTGTGGCCGGTGCGGCCATCGGCAACATGGATGTGATGGGACCGGTGATGGGTTTCCGTACCATCCTGGGCACCATGTGTGACCCGCATACCGGCTGGCTTTTGATGCGGTCCCTTGAAACGCTGAAGTTGCGCATGACTGCGGCGGCAGAGAACGCCAAACAGATTGCGGTTTACCTGCGCGACCACCCGAAGGTGAAGAAGGTCCACTATCTGGGCTTCCTGAAGGAAGACCACCCCAGCTACCATATCTTCCGCGACCAGTGCGGCGGTGCGGCTGGCTCCACCTTCGCATTCGACATCGACGGCGATGAGGCGGCAGCCTTCCGGGTATTGGATGCGCTGCAGATCATCAAGCTGGCGGTCAGCCTGGGCGGCACCGAAAGCCTGATGGAACACCCATTTGCCATGACCCATGCGGACGTGCCGGACGACGTGAAGGTTCGCCTGGGCATCACCGAAAGCATGCTGCGGATTTCCGTTGGCGTTGAAAATGCCGACGACCTGATCGCAGACCTGGCCCAGGCGCTCGACGCCGCCTGATTAGTGGGCTCACAGACAATTCAAAGGCGGATCCATTAAAGGTGGTTCCGCCTTTTTATTTTCCTGTTTAGGGTGGACTAATGACGAAGGGAGGAACACTTCATGGCCTATGATGAACAGTTGGCTGGGCGTGTCAGACACGTGCTGGACGGCCTTCCGGAAGTGGTTGAGAAGAAGATGTTCGGTGGGCTGTGCTTCATGGTAGCCGGACACATGTGTTGCGGCATTGTTGACACCCGGCTGATGGCCCGTGTCGGCCCCGAAGCGTACGAAGACGCCCTCAAGGACCCCCATGCACGCCCCATGGATTTCACCGGCAAACCGATGAAAGGCATGATCTATGTTCAGCCGGACGGGACAGCAGACACAACAGCCCTTGAGGCCTGGGTCAATCGCTGTCTCAGTTTTTCGCTTTCCCTGCCACCCAAATAAGCTTCCCAATGTGGCAATTATTGCAATCACCGGCTTGCACGCTGGCAACTTCATGCTAGTCTGAGCGCCGCCTTTGGGGGCGTCTAAATTGGAACACTATGCGACAGGTTCAGGATGTCATATTTGGCGAGTGTGCGGATCTCTCCCGCCCTATCCTTGCCGAAGCCTATCAGTGGGTTTTGGAACACCTGGCTGCTGATGGCATGGTGCCGCGCAGCGATGTGTCCGGCCCCAAGCTGGCATCTTTCATCCGACATGCATCGCTGTTTGAACTGGTAATAGAAGACGGCCAGGTTCAGGACTATCACGCCCGTGTACTGGCAAGCCATATTGCTGATAATATCCAGGAGATTTCAGGGCGCACCGGCAAGGATACCCTGCCCGGTGAACTGTTCGAACGCTGGCGCATCACCGCCCAGTATCTGATTGAACACCGCCGTCCTTTTCGCACCCAGTCACAGGTGTTCGGCAAGGAAAACAAGAATGCAGAAAGCCTGATTGCCCCTGTCTCGGAAGACGGGGAGTTGACCCACGCGCTGGTGTTCACCGAATATTGGTTTGACCAGCCTCTATTCTCTCACGAAACGTAAGGCAGTCTTCACTCGTCGGTTGGTCGATGCCGTACAGGATGCGCCAGCCAGTGGCCTCGCGCGCCAATGTGATCTGGTTCACCCCGCAGCCGACCAACTCGCCGTCGAACAAGACTTGGAAGGGCGCCCATACAGTCGCCAGGTCATCTGACGCCTGCAGCACCCGGACACCGAAGACCTGTTCGTCCGCTTGGCCTGGCTTCAGGGTATCAACCCAGCCTGCCCATTTCTCGAAGGTGCCCTGGTGCAGGGTGCCGTCTTTCTTCAGCCGGTCAAGCTTCGCGCCTGGCACCACAAGCGCGCGGATAGCATCCCCGTCGCCCGCGCGCATACCGTCAAACAGCTTGGTGACAACATGGGCAGGGCCATCGCTTGCGGTCGCAGGCAGGCTAAAGCCCAGCATCAGGGCAGCCATCAGTAACGGTTTCATGGAGTTTCCCTTTGGATCAGGCCGACTTGTCGGCGGCTGGTTCAGAAGCTTCTTCCGCGTCCGCCACAAGCACCCGTTTAGCCGGAATGAAGATGGTGAAACTTGTGCCCTTGTCTACCTTGCTCTCAAGCTCGATATCACCGCCATGCATGTCGATGAAGGCCTTCACAAGCGACAGACCGAGACCTGTGCCTTCATGAGACCGGCTGAGCGCTGAGGCTGAGCGCATGAAGGGCGAGAAGACGAGCTCTTGCTCTTCTTCCGGGATGCCGATGCCGTGGTCAGACACCTTGATGGCCATCCGGCCTTCGTCGTCCATCCAGGATTTGAGCGTCACATGGCCGCGGCCTTCAGGCGTAAACTTCACTGCGTTCGACAGCAGGTTCAGCACAGACTGTTTGATGCGCAGCCGGTCGCCATACACCTGTGGCAGGCCGTCGGGCACTTCCATAACAATCTTGAAGCCCTTCTGTTGTGCCTGACCGGTCACAAGCGCATGGCTTTCGTGGAAGAGCTTGTTCATATCCACATCTTCCTCTTCCATCTTGAACTGGCCGGCTTCGATCTTGGCCAGATCAAGAACCTCGCCAAGCACGTCAGAAAGATGTTCGGAGGACGAGCGGATATCCTGCAGATATTCACGGTATTTTTCATGCCCGATCGGGCCGAACATCTGGTCGGCCATGATGGATGAGAAACCAATGATAGCGTTCAGCGGTGTCCGAAGCTCGTGGCTGACGTTCGCAAGAAACACAGACTTGGCGCGGTTCGCGGCCTCTGCCTGCTCCTTGGTGACAATAAGTTCCATCGAGGTTTTCTTGGTGCGCTCGACTTCCTGCTCAAGCTCCCACGACCGTTTCCTCAGCGCTTCCTCGGATGACGAGAGCGCCTTGTTGGTAGACCGAAGGTTATCCAGCAGCACCTGCACGGCGTCGAACGCCAGGTTGATCTGGCCAGCCAACAGGCCCAGTTCGTCTTTCTTGTGGCGCTTGTGCACGCCGATCCGTTGCTCGCCCGGATGCTCAGGGCTGATGGAAGAAATCTTTTCCACAATCTGCGCCAGCGGTTTCGTCAGGCCCTGGTGGAACGCGAAATAGAGCAGCATTACCAATAGGAGGTTCCGCACGAACCCCGACAGGAAGGTGGTCACCGCCCGCGAGAAGAAGGGCTGCAGGCCGACGGCCCGGTCAATTACCACGCGCAGGCTGCCCGGCCGTTCGGCCATGGTATCCGGCAGGTCCAGCGGGAAAATATAGGTTTTCACATCGTCGATAAAGAAGCGCGCATAGTTCACACTGGCGGGGCCGAAGTTGGTGGTGTCTGCCTGGTCGCCCGCAAGGATGGAGCCGTGGTCGTCAAGGATGGCTGCCTCGGCCACATACTCATATTCCATGAGGCCCGAGACCACTTCCTGCGCCAGGTCGCTGTCCAGGATAAGCACCGCACGGGTGGCCGCTTTTTCGGCCACCTGCAAGCTCTTGTTCACTTTCTGGTCAAGAATGCCGCCTTCTTCAAGGTAATCGAGATACACTTGCCCAGCCGATAAAACCAGACCCACGGCGAACGCAATGATCACCGCCGTTCGTGCCAGCTTGAATGAAATCCTGTCAGACCAGTGAAGCTGCAAAGATTATCCCCTTACGCGACCCCTAAGACCACTATTGAGGCGTGGAACAATAAAGACTTGGTTAACACCCCGAAAATTTGTCCTTAATTTGGGGTATCTTTGGCTTTATTACCACTCGCCTGTATTCGGCATACTGCTCCATGGCTCGCGCGATGGGAGAGCATCCCCCTTTTGCAGAAGCTCGATGGAAATATTGTCCGGGCTGCGCACGAATGCCATTCTGCCATCACGCGGCGGCCGGTTAATGGTCACACCCTTATCCATAAGCCGTTGACAGATATCATAAATATCATCAACCGCATAGGCTAAATGGCCAAAATTGCGGCCAGAGCCATACTCTTCCGGGTCCCAATTGTAGGTCAGCTCTACCTGTGCGTCTTCGTCACCGGGCGCTGCCAGAAATACAAGCGTAAAGCGACCGGCAGGCACTTCCTTGCGCCCGACCTCAATGAGACCCAGTTTATTGCAGTAGAAATCCATCGATTCGTCGAGGTCCGTCACCCGGACCATTGTGTGAAGATATTTCACGCCATTCGTCTCCCTTGTCTGGTTAATCAGGCGGCAAAGATGTCAGCCATCAGGCCTTCGAGATACTGTTTGTCGGTCTCGTCGAATGAGCCGTGTTGGGTCGAATCAACATCCAGCACCGCAATCAGCTCTCCTGCCTTGTTCCAGACCGGCACAACGATTTCCGAATTGGAGCGGCTGTCGCAGGCGATGTGGCCGGGGAAGGCATGCACATCTGCCACCACCTGGGTTTCACCCGTGGCAGCCGCCGCACCACAAACGCCTTTGCCAAACGGAATGCGAAGGCACCCAAGCGTGCCCTGGTAAGGGCCCACAATCAGCTCCCTGTCCTTTTCCGGGTCCACAACATAAAAGCCGGTCCAGAAGTATGTCTCGGGGAACGCGCCTGCGAGCAGACAGGCCACCGTTGCCATCTTTGCGGTCACATTGGTTTCGCCCTCAAGTACGGCGCGCACCTGCTCGACAACCAGTTCATATTGTTCCTGCTTACTCACCACATATCTCTCCTTGAGGGGACTATCGCCTGTGCCATCAACGCATATTCAGCGGCCTTATGCCTTAAAAGAGACCACCAGCGCCAGTCACGATTACACGACCAACTCGTTGTTATTGGCTTTTGCCCCAATGTGGCATGCACGACCATTTTTGCAAGCCCACTCTAGTGGCTTGTGCCAGCTCCCCCCTTGCACCCCATCGCCCTTGACTTACGGGCAGCTGCTCCGTAGATGTAACCTACAGGTTTCATACAGAAACCCTTCCTTTGCAGGAGCAGCCAAATGGCACCACATCAGTCAGCCGCACAAACCCTTGAAAAATTCATGCAGCGAACCGCGATAGGCACGTTTCTGCTGGCGGTTTCCTACACCATCGGCACGGCAGAATTTCTGGTACCTGCCGACATGGCTGAAACGCTGAACATTATCCAGAAACCGATTGGCCTTCTGGTGATCCTGATCGTGGCGCCTGCCGTCTGGTCCCTGAAACGCATCGGTGCCCTTAAACCCCGGCCGGGCTGCGATGAGCCTGAAAGTTTCGTCAAGGACATGCTGGCGCGGGCCTCGACATTGGCCTTCAGCGTCACCTTTGTGACGCTCCTTGCCCTTCAGGTGTTGTCCGACAAAATCTTCACCGATCAGCCTCCCGCCTTCTTCATCGGCATTGCGCTGATGGTCTCGCTTTATGTCTTTAGCGTTAGCTTCTTTGTGCTGAGCCGCGACACCGGCGACGATGATGATTTCGGGGAGGACGGGGCATGACCAGCCTGGACAACCGCATTCGTGTATACCGGGCCGAACACCGCATGAGCCAGGCCGACCTGGCAGAAAAGATTGGCGTCACCCGGAAAACCATCAGCACCATCGAGGTGGGGCGTTTCGTGCCGTCCACCATCATCGCCCTCAAGATCGCAAAATATTTTGCTGTGCCGGTAGAAGAGATCTTCAAGCTTGAGGATGACGACACACCGACGGTCGGCGACACCTGATCAGATTGCTGCCCCGGCCCGTCAAGCAATGGGCCGAGGCAACATGTTTCTAGAATTTGGCGGCGAGTGTCAGCCAGACCTTGTCTGTATCTGCCCCAAAGCCGTCGGCGTTATAGAAAGCCGCCTTCACGCTTGCCGTCAGATATTTGTTGATCTTCTTCGACACCAGAAGGTCGATCTCGCTGCCGTAGGATGTATCCCCAACGTCACTTGAGAAATCATGATACACGGCCTTGAGGAGCATGCCCTTGAGCGGCCCTTCCCCACCAACCTTGTAGGCGACGGAGGCATAAGCGTCCTCAAGCCCCGCGCCGGGCGTGGCCAGGAACTTGTCGGCCCAACCATTGAACTTATGCAGCGTGGCCAAAGGTGTCTTGAAACTGATGCCATCGTCGCTGCCCAGCAGTTCATACCCGAGCTGCGCAGTGAAACCGCTTGATGATGCGCTCAGGATGGCACCCCAATAATCCGCCGTATAGTCCGCTGGGTTGTCCTTATAGTCGGACTGGCTGGCGTATTCGAGCTCATAGCCAAGCTTGACCTTGTCCGTCACCTTGGTGCCTCCGGCAAAGCGGATGCCCAGCGTGCTGCTGGACAGGCCAAAAGCGCCCGCGTCGTTCATATCCAGCAGATAGCCGTAGGCCGTGAGCTTGCCGAACGGCAGCCCCGAATAGGTCACATTGAAAATCTGGGTGTTGGTATCAAAGTCGCCCGCCGGGTGGTCGTTGCCGAAAATCCGGTTCACATTCCAGATATAGCCATAGGAAGCCGTCAGGTCCTTGCCTGCTGAGAAGCTGGCCAGCACACCGTCATAGGTCTGGTCATTCTGGCGAAAGCCCACGGTGCCGATGAAACGCTGGTTATCAAGGTTGATGCCCTGGCGCCCGGCCTTCACGGTCACGAATTCCTGCTTGAACATCAGGTAGGCCTGGTTGAGTTCCGTGATATCCGGGTCTGCCACCACCGGGCGGGTGATGTTGCCGTTTACGGTATTATTGTAGGTTTCCTTGCCAACAACTGTGGTGTTTGTGGCCTCCACATAGGCACTGAAGCCCTTCAGATCGCCGGTTTTATACCACATTTTGGTCAGCAGCGTTGAAGCGGCGGCGTTCTTATTGAAACCGTCCTGGTCAACAAGTTCCAGCCGGTAGCGCAGGTCAAGGCCCGCTTTACCGTCGGCAATGATATTCTGTGCTTCGGCGGCACCTGTGGCAAATAATGCGAAAATACTTATTGCTGTGAATGTAAATGGCCTGGCCATAAAGCTTTCTCCGGGCGGGTTATGAATTGTACTGCTGTGCAGGCCCCTAGCGGGTCCACAAGGCGAGCAGAAGGGCTAAAAAGAGGAGACAGGAAACTGTCTGCCAGAAGGCGACGGGGTTCTTTTCAATGAAGGGCCGATCGGTACTGGTGAAATTAACGTTTGCTTTCCGCAGGTCGACGGCAAGCTCCGACAGCGCTGCTTGACGGGTCGCTGGATCTTTCGAGACCGCCTTTTCAAGAGCACCATCTACCCATGTTGGCACATCAGGGCGCACCTGCCGAAGTGACTGATATGCCGCTTTCTTGACCTGGCGAGCTGACTGAAATCCCCGCCTGTACGGTAATTCACCTGTCAGCATTTCATAGGTGATGGCTGCTATGGCATACAAATCGGACTGTTGGTTGGCCCGACTGCCATTCACCAGCTCCGGCGCCACATAGCCAACGGTACCCATAGCGTGCTCTGGTGCGAACTCCGGGGCAGCCTCTTCAAGGCCCAGAATACGAACACTCCCGAAATCAACGATCTTCACGGTGCCATCCCGGTCAATCATAATATTGTCGGGTTTCAGGTCTTGATGAATGATCTCCTTGCGGTGCAAAGCCCGCACACCAACGATGATCTGGTCAACAATATCCCGGACGGCGTTCAGCTCGGGTGACGGGTTATCAGCCATCCACTGCCCCAGCGTCTGACCCTCGACATATTCAACCAGTGTATATAGGAACTGGCGTTGACGCTTGGGCACAATGGTCCGCGCAACATGGGGGCTGGCAACCGTCTGCCCCACCCATTCTTCACGGGAAAAACATTCGAGAAACACCGGATCGTCGCGATAGTTCACGGACGGCGTTTTCAAAACCAGTTTATCACCCGTTTCGTCATCAACGGCCAGATACACCTGCGAGCGCGGGCTGAGATGCAATTCGCGAATGATCCGATAGCCATCCAGCCGCATACCAGCCTCCAGGTCCGGCGGGAATGGTAGTTCGGTCAATGTCTTGTGGAACGCGTCCTCGTCCCTTGTGCCCACTGCGTCCACGCGGATAATCTGGCAGGTCACATTATCAGGGCTTCCCTCTGCCAACGCCTGCTCAACCAATTCCTGCGCAGCCTTGTCAAAGTCCCCGTCACTGGCCTCGATACATCGGGCCACTTCGTCGTCCGACACATAGTCGTGCAGCCCGTCAGTCGAGAAAAAGAAAATGTCCCCGGTTTCCAGCGCCAGGGTGCGGTAATCCACATCAAGATGTGTACCAGCGCCCATGGCCCGGGACAGGAACTCACGCCCTGCTTCCGAACTGATCTTGTGGGCCTGGGTAAGTGGTTCCAGCACCCCGCCACGCAATAGCGCGATCCGGCTGTCACCAACGTGAAAGATAAAGGCGGCACCCCCCTTCAGCACAAGGCCAGAAAAGGTACTCGCCATATCCAGGTCACTGCCAAACCGGGCCAGGCTTTGCCCGTTCAGCCACCGGTTGGTGGCTGAAAGGACCCGGCTGGCAGCCGTTCTTGCGGCCCAGGAGGCCGGCGCGTCATAATAGTCGGCAAGGAAGCTTTTGATGCAGGTCTCGCTGGCTTCCTTCGCGGCCTGGCTCACACTCAGGCCATCCGCGATCGCAGCTGCGATGCCTTTGTTATCCAGGAGCGCCCCTTCGGGCACCAGCACGCCGTAGGAATCGTCATTCCGATCCTTCGCGCCCTGGTCGCTATATTGCCCGATCGTGATGCTCAACGGCTCTTGCATCAATTGTATCCCTGCCGACGTCATGTGATTTAGGCCACTTCGATCATCTGCACGGTACCATCCGGCAACACTTCTGCCATGGTACCAGCCGGCTCACGCATGAACAGTTGGGTGATAACCAGGGTCAGCACCGCTGCCGCCGCAATCACCAGGAAGAATATCTGCGGTGATACAAATGACAACACGGTCAGAAATGTCACGCCGCCGATGTTGCCATAGGCACCAACCATACCAGCAATTTGACCGGTCAGGCGTCGCTTGATCAGAGGGACTGCAGCAAACACCGCGCCTTCGCCAGCCTGCACGAAGAACGAACAGGTCATAGTCATGACAACGGCTAGCGGCAAGAACCAGGTAGCGTCAATCTGCGACATGCCGAAATAGCCGAACGACAAACCACCAAGCAGAAGCACCAGCATCTTCTTGCGCCCGAATTTGTCGCTGAACAGGCCCCCAACAGGGCGGGCCAGCAGGTTCATGAAGGCAAAGCTGGCGCCAACGGCCCCGGCTGCCACGGCCGACATCTCGAACGTATCCATGAAAAACAGCGGCAACATGGACACAACGGCCAGTTCGGAACCGAAGGTCACCAGATAGGCAAGGTCCAGTACTGCCACCTGCCGGAATTCATATTTGTGAATGTCCGCGATCGGCTTCTTGAGCGCAGGAAGGTTGATCTTGAGGATGTAAAACACCTGATAGGCATAAAGCCCTGCCAGCACCGCATAGATGGCGGTGGTTACCCCGAAGCTCAGGACCGACAGGTTGGCTGGGCCCAGCTTCCAGGCCAGCAGTGCCAGCGCTGCCAGAAGCGGCGCTTTCATGAAAATATAAAGCGCCAGATCACCATAGCTGGTCACTTCCATCGCGCCAGCCTTCTTCGGCTTGAAGTAGGTAGACCCTTTAGGCGTGTTGCGCACAGAGCGGTAGAAAACGAAAGCATAGGCCATGGCAATCACGCCCGTCAGACCCACAGCGTAACGCCAGCCCTCAGGCCCACCGAACAGAAGTGCAATCGACGGCAAGCTAAGAGCCGCAGCCGCGGAACCAAAGTTACCCCAGCCGCCATAGATGCCCTCGGCCACACCCAATTGCTTGGCCGGGAACCATTCGCTGATCAGACGGATACCAATCACGAAACCGGCACCAACAAAACCCAGCAGGAAACGGAAAAGCGCCAGCGTCTCGAAACTGTCGGCCGTGGCAAACAACAGACACAGCACACCTGATATCACCAGCAGAAGTGCATAAACGAGACGTGGACCGAACTGGTCAACCAGCATGCCAATGACGATACGCGCCGGGATCGTCAACGCCACATTGAGGATCAAAAGGGTTTTCACCTCCTGGTCCGAAAGGCCGAACGTATCCCGGATAGACGCCATCAATGGGGCGTGGTTGAACCAGACAGCAAAGGACAAAAAGAAAGCAAACCAGGTGAGGTGGAGCACCTTGGTCTTACCGCTGAAGGACAATAAGTTCAGCCCTGACGAGGATGAATTGGACATGGAGAGGGTTCCTTACTTGAGCAATGCGTTTTGAGTACGCAGCCCCTATCAGCAAGGCATGTGCCAAACGATGGCCATAATATTTAAATCAATTAAAACAAAAACTTAGATGAAATCTGCTTTCAAAGTGGGTCAGAACCACTGCTATTTAATGCATAATATTTAACCATTGATTATTTATTGATCATTTTCTGAGCCCGCAAAGAGACCCCTCCCACTCACGAAACTTTCTAACTCATTGTTATTATTATATTTATTTCCAATTGACACAACTGGCACACCCCTTGCTATCCAAAGGGCAAACACATTTTCTAGGGAAGAGAAATGAAGGAAAAATTAGTAGTTGTCGGTAATGGAATGGCCGGCATGCGCACCCTTGAGGAACTCCTCAAACGGGCACCAGACAAGTATGACATCACTGTCTTCGGGTCTGAGCCCAGACTTAATTATAACCGCATCATGCTCTCACCGCTGCTGGCGGGCGAGAAAGCCTTTGAAGATATCATCCTCAATGATTGGGACTGGTATGAAGCCAATAACATCACACTTCGGGCTGGCGACCCCATTGTCGGCATCAACCCTGCCAAGAAGACCGTGATTTCAGGGCGCGGCCGTGAGCTTGAATATGACAAGCTTCTGCTCGCCACCGGTTCGGAGCCCATCATCATCCCCGTGCCTGGCCATACCAAGGAAGGCGTCATCACCTTCCGCGACATGGGCGATGTGGACCATATGATCAGCGCGTCAAAAACCCGGCAGAATGCGGTTGTCATCGGCGGCGGTCTTTTGGGGCTTGAAGCTGCTTACGGCCTTTCGACCCTGGGCATGCGCGTGACTGTGCTACACTTGGCCGACCACCTGATGGAACGGCAGCTTGATAGCGCCGCAGGCAACCTCTTGAAGAACGAGCTGGGCCAACGCGACATCCATGTTGTGACCGGCGCCGACACCGCCGAGATCCTGGGCGAAGAGCGCGTCGAAGCCGTGAAGCTCAAGGATGGTCGCTCCTTCGACGCAGACCTTGTTGTTATGGCCGTTGGCATTCGCCCCAACACGTGGCTGGCGAAATCCCACGGCATCGAGACCGGGCGCGGCATCAAGGTGGATGACCATATGGTCACCAGTGATCCGGATATCCTCTCGGTTGGTGAATGCGTGGAACACCGCGGCCTATGCTACGGCCTTGTGGCCCCCATCTGGGACATGGCCAAGGTCCTGGCGGACAAGCTGGCGGGCATTGAAAACCCGGGTTACACAGGCTCTGTGCTGTCGACCAAACTGAAGGTCACAGGTATCGACCTGTTCTCTGCAGGCGACTTCCAGGGTGGCAAGGATGTGGAAGACATCGTCTTCCGCGATGCGGCACGCGGCGTCTACAAGCGTGTCTGCATTCGTGACAACAAAGTTATCGGCACCGTCCTCTATGGCGACACGGCCGACGGCCCCTGGTACTTCCAGCTCCTCAAGGACGAAGCGGACATCTCAGACGTCCGGTCAACCATGATCTTCGGCCAGGGGTTCGAGGAGGGCCAGGCCGCCGACCCTTTTAAGGCAGTGGCCGCCCTCAGCGATGACGCAGAGATTTGCGGCTGCAACGGTGTCTCGAAAGGAGATATCGTAAGCGCGATCAAAGGCGAAGGCCTGACATCACTGGATGAGGTGAAAACCTGTACCAAGGCGTCTGCTTCCTGCGGCTCCTGCACGGGGCTTGTGGAGCGATTGATCGGCTTCACGCTGGGGGACGAATTTGTCGCAGACGATGGGCCAAAGCCCATGTGCGGCTGTACCCACCTGCCGCACGACGATGTCCGCCGCCTGATCAAGGCCAAGGAACTGAAGACCATCCCTGACCTCTATCAGGCACTGGAATGGACAACGCCTGATGGCTGTTCAAGCTGCCGCCCTGCGGTGAACTATTATCTCCTGAGCGCATGGCCGGGCGAATATGTGGATGACGCGCGCTCGCGCTTCATCAACGAACGCGTCCACGCCAACATTCAGAAGGACGGCACCTATTCTGTCGTGCCGCGCATGTGGGGTGGGTTGACGTCAGCCAAGGAACTCAGGGCCATCGCCGATGTTGTCGACAAGTTCGACATCCCGACCGTCAAGGTAACCGGCGGCCAGCGGATCGACCTGTTCGGCGTGAAGAAGGATGACCTTCCGGCCGTCTGGGCCGACCTGGGTGCTGCCGGCATGGTTTCCGGCCACGCTTACGGCAAAAGCCTGCGCACAGTAAAAACCTGCGTGGGGTCTGACTGGTGCCGCTTCGGCACGCAGGACAGCACCGGTCTTGGCGTCAAGCTTGAGGAAGAAACCTGGGGCAGCTGGATGCCGCACAAGTTCAAGATGGCGGTTTCGGGCTGCCCTCGGAACTGCGCCGAAGCCACCATCAAGGACTTCGGGGTCGTGTGCGTCGACAGCGGCTACGAGCTGCATGTAGGCGGCAACGGCGGCATCCATGTGCGCGCCACAGACCTACTCACCAAGGTCGCGACCGAAGAGGAAGCCATCGAATACGCCATGGCCTTCGTCCAATTGTACCGCGAAGAAGCGCGGTATCTGGAACGCACCGCACCCTGGATCGAACGGGTGGGGCTTGAGTATGTCCAGGACCGCCTGATGCGTTCAGACGAAGAGCGCCTTGAACTCAGGGACCGCTTCCTCAAGAGCCAGGAAGGCGCACAGGTTGACCCCTGGGCCGAACGGGCAAAAGGCGTGGATGCGCATGAATTTCAGGCGCTGCCCTCCCCCAAACAACTTGCGACAGTGGAGTAAGGACCATGGCACAAGACACCTCCCCTACCCTTGTCTGTCACCTGGACGACATCCCGGAAAAAGGCGCGCGCCGCGTGCCCACTGCGGCCTTTGAAGTGGCCCTGTTCCGCACGTCTGACGGCTCGGTTTTCGCGCTCAGGAACGAATGCCCGCACAAGAAAGGCCCTCTGTCGGAAGGCATTGTGCATGGCCATTCGGTGACATGTCCGCTCCACAATTGGGTGATTGACCTGAAGACCGGCCAGGCCATGGGCGCAGACGAAGGCTGCACCCACGCGCTTAAAGTAACCGTTGGTGAAGACGGCAAGGTTTATGTCGCCCTGCCCGCCCTTGAAGGAGCCGCCGCATGACCACACGCACCACAACTTGCGCCTATTGCGGCGTCGGCTGCGGTGTGCAGGCGGTCTTCGGTGGTGACCGACTGGAAATCAAGGGAGACCCCGAACACCCAGCCAATGCCGGGCGACTTTGCTCGAAAGGGTTGGCGCTCGGGGACACCCTTGACAGCGAAAGCCGCCTCAAGGCCCCCATCGTTGACGGTTCTGAGGTGCCCTGGCCCACAGCCGTTGAGGCGGTAGCCAGCCGCCTCAAGGCCACCATCGATGAGTTTGGGCCAGACGCCGTAGCCTTCTATGTGTCAGGCCAGTTGCTGACCGAAGATTATTATGTCGCCAACAAGCTGATGAAAGGCTTTATCGGCAGCGGCAATATCGATACCAACTCCCGGCTTTGCATGTCGTCGGCGGTTGCGGGCCACAAGCGGGCCTTCGGCGCCGATATCGTACCCGGCGACTATACGGACTTCGATGAGGCCGACCTGGTTGTCCTCACGGGCTCCAACCTGGCCTGGTGCCACCCGGTGCTGTTCCAACGCCTGAAAGCAGCCAAGGAAAAGCGCGGCACCAAAATTGTGGTGATTGACCCGCGCCGTACCGAAACCTGCGACATTGCAGACCTGCATATCCCGATCATGCCGGGCGGCGACACGCTTTTGTTCGGTGGTCTACTGGCACACCTTGATGCCACCGGCGCTGCCCCCACCGCCTATTCCGACAACCATGTTGACGGGTATGTTGAGGCCATTGAGGCGGCCAAAGCCGACCTTGAAAAACTGACTGTTGCTGCGCAAGAGCGTGGCATTAAAGAAGAAATCAACGCGTTCTTTGACCTGTTCGCCAAAACGGAAAAGGTCGTCACGCTTTATTCCATGGGTGTGAACCAGGCAAAAGACGGCACGGACCGCGTCAATGCCATCGTCAACTGCCATCTGGCCACCGACCGTATCGGCAGGCCAGGCATGGGCCCCTTCTCCATGACCGGCCAACCCAACGCCATGGGTGGCCGCGAAGTGGGTGGGCTTGCCAACATGCTGGCGGCCCACATGGATTTCACGCCAGAGGCGACCGACCGTGTCGCCCGCTTCTGGGATGCCCCCAACATGGCCACAAAACCCGGCCGCCGCGCGGTTGATATGTTCGACGCCATCCATGACGGCCGCATCAAGGCTGTGTGGATCATGGCCACCAACCCGGCCGTCAGCATGCCGAACGCGGGCAAGGTACGCAAAGCGCTCAGCCGCTGCCCCACCGTTATCGTGTCCGACTGCGTGGCAGGCACCGACACACAGAAATATGCCCACATTCGCCTGCCCGCGCAGGGCTGGTCCGAAAAAGACGGCACCGTTACGAATTCCGACCGCACGATCAGCCGCCAGCGCGGCTTCAGCGCACCGGTGGGTGAGGCCCGGGCCGACTGGCAGATCATGACCGCTGTAGCCCAGGCCATGGGGTGGGGTGAAGCATTCCCTTACACGCACCCGGTGCAGATCTTCCGCGAGCATGCCGCGCTGACTGCGTTTGAGAATGGTGGCAGCCGCCCGCTTGACCTTGGGGCGTTCGCAGACATCAACAGCGTGGACTATGAAACACTCGCGCCAACAAAATGGCCCTTCCCCAAGGGAGCCGAGGCACCCCAAAAACGGCTGTTTGCTGATGGCATCTTCCCAACACCGAACCGAAAAGCACGCATGATTGCCGTGCGCCATCAGCAGCCCGTGAAAAAGGGTGCAGACGGAACCCTTTTGCTGAATACCGGGCGCTACCGCGACCAGTGGCACACCATGACACGCACGGGCCTGGCCCATAAATTGACCGGCCACCGCGCCGAACCATTGCTGGACATCCACCCCAGGGATGCCGCCCGGCTGGCTATCGCGGATAAAGCTTTCGTCTCGGTCAGGAACGATCGCGGCAGCGCCACTGTCCGCGCCCGGATCACGACTGACCAGGCACCCGGCGAAGTGTTCCTGCCCATGCACTGGAACGACCAATGTGCCGCAGATGCGCGCACCGGCAGCCTGATCGCGCCGATTGTGGACCCCCATTCCGCCCAGCCTGCCTTCAAGGCAACGCCAGTTCGCGTCCAGGCGTTGCAGATGGCCTGGAAGGGGTTGCTGTTCAGCCGTTCCGCCCTAACTGTTCCATCAGAATATTGGAGCAGAACAAAACTCGAAAGCTGCCTGCTCACCCGACTGGCAGGCAAAAGCTTTGCTCAGATCGCGGCCCTGCAGGACACACTACTTGAGGGCGCGGATGAGTGGCTTGAAATGGGGGATGCCGGTACTGGCAGCCTCCGACTGGCCTTTATCCGCGACGGACAGCTGGACACCCTTTTGTTCGCGGGCGAGGACCTTTGCGGCGTGAATATCGACTGGCTCAGCTCCTTGTTCACGGGCCCGCTTGACGACAGAGACCGCCAACTGCTGCTGGCCGGGCGCAGCCGGGGCATGCAGTTCGACAAAGGCCCCATCGTTTGTTCCTGCTATCAGGTTGGCCGCAAGCAAATTGCCGAGGCCGTCAAGGCACAGGGCCTCTGCAGCGTGGACGCCATCGGGCGAACAACGGCGGCCGGTACCGGGTGCGGGTCCTGCATCCCGGAACTGAAAGCCTTACTGCCCACCCCAAAAAAAGAAAAGGAGACAGTCGATGCAGCCTGAACCCCTGTTTCCAGTCTCACTGAAACTGAAAGGGCGCACCTGCCTGATCCTGGGCGGCGGCCCCATTGCACTGGCAAAACTGACGCCACTTCTGGACACCGGCGCCCAAATTAGGGTGATTGACCCCGCACCCCTTCCAGGAGTCACTGACCTGGCAAAGGCCGGCAGGATCGCGCTGGAAGCCGGGCCGCTGGCACCCCATCACTGCGACGGCATCACCCTGGCGATCGACAGTGGTGAATATGCTGACGGCACCGCCCTCCTACGCCGTGAGGCCGACAAGCGGAACATCCTGCTCAACAGCGTCGACCAGCCTGACGCCTGCGACTATTTTACACCTGCCGTTGTCAGGCGCGGGCCAATACAGGTGGCCATTTCAACCGGCGGTGCGGCGCCTGCGCTTGCGCGCACGCTCCGCCAGATGCTGGACCGCCTAATGCCCGCTTCCCTCGGCGACCTGGCCCAAAAGGCCGCGGACATGCGCGCGCATGTTCAGGCCACCATGTCCCCGGCGCGCCAGAAAAGTTTCTGGAACACGCTGTTCTCAATGAGCGCCATTCGGTCTCTTGCCACGAGCCGCGCCGACACACTGATCGAACAGGCCATGACGGCCGCGCCGCCGGCAGGCCATGTGACGCTGGTTGGCGCCGGGGCGGGTGCCGCGGATATGATCACCCTCAGGGGCCTGCGCGCGCTTGAAGAAGCCGATGTCATCCTGCATGACGCGCTGCTGGATCCAGCCCTGTTGCGCCACGCCCGGCGCGATGCGCGCATCATGGCAGTAGGCAAAAGATGCGGCAAACATTCCACCACCCAGGACTTCATCAACAAAACGCTGGAAAATTTCGCCCGTCAGGGCAAGCAGGTCGTGCGCCTCAAATGTGGTGACCCGTTCATTTTCGGGCGGGGCGGCGAGGAGCTGTTCCATCTTCAGGAAGCCGATATCCCGGTAACGGTAATCCCCGGCGTGACCGCAGCTTCGGTCGCGGCAGCTGAATATGGCTTCCCCCTGACCCACCGTGGTGTCGCCCGGCGCACCACCTTCATGACAGCTGCCACAAACAAGTCATTGCCGGCAGACAAGGCAAACTGGGACGCCTTACTGCAGGGCGGAACCATTGTTCTCTATATGGCCAAAGCCGGGCTTGAAGCCACTTTGGCTGCCATGCGTGACGCAGGCATCAACTCGACAATGCCCATTGCGGTCGTCTCTGACGCCGGGCGCACAACCAGCGACAGGAAGGCTGGATCTTTGGGCAGTTTTCTGGCTTCTCCACCTGAGCTAGGCGATGCGCCAGCCCTCGTGGCAATCGGCGAAGCTGTGGGGCTGGCAGCCAACGCAGTTGCAGAATATAAAGACGATCTGCAGCGATACTATCGCTAACATCCGCTTTTGGCCCGAAGCGGGCTTCAAGGCAATGTTCCGCCCCCCCGGCTCCCATGCCGGTGAGGGCTAGGAGCAAAGCGCGAACGCCCCAGCCAACCCCGAAACACCGCCAAGGGATTGCGGCACGATGTAACTATCCAGCCCGCCTGCGCGCGCAGCGACCGGCACGTAGCTGGCAAGTGCTTTGGCAAACTCCTGCCGCACTGCCTCAATTAGCCCGGGGCGTGCCATCACGCCACCACCAAGGACGATCTTCTGCGGGGACAGCATCAGGGTGATGGACCGGCACATCTGCGCCAGGTAAAAGGCCTCAAATTCCCAGGCCTTATGGCCTTCGGGCAGGTCCTGACCCGGCACACCCCAACGTTCTGCGATTGCCGGGCCTGCGGCCAGCCCTTCAAGGCAGTCATCGTGGAAGGGGCAAACCCCCGCAAAGGCTTCATCACCCGGCGCACGCGGCATGGGGATATGGCCGATTTCCGGGTGCAGCAGGCCGTGCACCAACTTGCCATTCACAAAGGCACCACCGCCAATGCCGGTGCCAACTGTCACGTAAACGGCGCTGTCGCAGCCGCGCGCATGGCCCCATCGCACTTCAGCCAGAACAGCGCCGTTCACGTCAGTATCCAGCACTGTGGGCATGCCCCGATGCTGCTTGAAATAGTCTATGAAATTGGTACCAGCCCAGCCCGGCTTGGGTGTATCCAGAAGCGCACCATAGGTGGCAGAGGCCGGGTCCAGGTCAAGTGGGCCGAAAGCAGCAATACCAAGGCGCTCTACCGGTCCGTGCGTCGCAGCGGTGTCGGCAAAAAAGTGGGCGCACAGGTCCAGCGTTTCCTCGGGCGTGGTGGTCGGGAACGTGGCCTGGGCGATGATATCATCGTGCCCCCGACCGACTGCACAGATAAATTTGGTGCCCCCGGCTTCAACCGCGCCAATCAGCTTGCTCATCCCCTACTCCGTCTTCTCACCCAGTATCCAGCGGCACTGGTACGGACCCAATTCATTAAGGCGCCGCCCGCAGATGCCGTTCAAGGGGCTGATATCCCGCGCCCCGGCCCCAAGCACTTCTTCAATGACGCCCGCATCCACAGACTGTTCGCTGGCGCTGAAATTTGCAAGACACAGCATGACCTCATCTTTCGCAGGGCGGACGAATGCCAGCACATGGTCGTTGCCAGCGTCAAGGTAGCGCGAGCTGTTCATCGCCCCCAGAAGCGGCAAATGCTTGCGCGCCTTGATGAGAGACCGGAGCCCGGCGCGCACCCGCGCATAGGCGCTTTGGTGAACAGGGGTAAAGCCTTCAAGCCCGTCCGGCATCACCGGACGGTGTAGCCAGCGGCCGTCTTGGTGCGCCGGACTGTCGGCGTGGCCATAATCGTTCAAGAGCGCCAGTTCGTCGCCCATATAGATGAGTGGGATACCGTCGAGCGCCATGGGAACGGCATGGAGAAGCAGGATTCGGCGAACGGCAAGATCGAGCGCTATGTCGTCGCCTGCCTCAAGCGCCGCCTCAAGCCCCGCGAGCGATGCCAGCGTGCCGTTGCTGCCAGCGAACGCCTCGCCCGGCACCGGCTGGAACCTGCGGCCGCGCGCGAAGCTGCCGTCCACCTCGCCCGCATAGAAGCGCCACAGCCAATTCAAGTGCTCGTCACTCGCGCCCCATTCGGCGCCTTTGGTGTCCCTGAGCGCCGCCCAGCCGATATCATCGTGGCAGCGGGCATAATAGACCCATGAAGTGCCCTCCGGTTTTTCCGGCAGGGCCGACAGCATATCGTAAGCCGGTTTCGCACTGCCTGTCGCCAGGCTGTCCCACAGCGCCGCCATCGCGGCGTTATGGTACGCGAGCTGGCATTCCTTGCCTGCCTGGTCCGCATGGCCAAAATATTTGGTGATGTGCCGCGCCCCGGCCATGGCTTCCGCCTTCAGCGCCACGCCTGGCGCCACGATGGAGACTGCGGCGCGGAACAACTGGATCAGCACATGGGTTTCCGGCAGGTTGCGGCAATGGGTCCCGAGCTGTTTCCAGACATAGATGGCGGCGTCCAGGCGGAAGATTTCAACACCCCGGTTCGCCAGTTGAAACAGGTTATCCAGCATCGCCAACAGGACCGCCGGGTTATGGTAATTCAGGTCCCACTGATAGGGATAGAAGGTTGTCCAGACCCATTTTTCTGCGTCCTCCACATAGGTGAAATTGCCGGGCGCCGTCTGAGGGAACACTTCATCAAGAAGCGGCTCAACCTGATCCGGCACCGTGCGGTCGGGATACATGAAATAGAAATCCTGGAATGCCTTTTCACCGGCGATGGCGCGCTGGGCCCATTCGTGTTCCCGCGCTGTGTGGTTGAACACGAAATCGAGGCACAGGCTGATGCCCGCATCCCGCAGGTCGCTGATCAGGCCTTCCAGATCATCGATACTGCCCAGATTGTCGTTGGTCGAAAGATAATCCGCGATGGCGAAACCACCGTCGCTGTCGCCCTTCCGCGCCTTCAGCACGGACAGCAGGTGCAAATAGGTGACCCCCAGTTCCTGAAGGTAGGGGATCTTCTGCTTCACGCCGCCAAAATCGCCCGCGAACCGGTCCGGGTAGCACATATAGCCCAGCATCTTCGCGTCCTGATACCAGGGCGTGTCGGCAGCTGCCCGCGCTTCATCCAGCGCCTTCAGGTGCTGGGGCCTCGCATCATATGCCCGCCATACAAGGTCGATCAGCCGCTGATGCCAATCCGCGAAATCGGTGCGCTTGCCGTAAAGGGCCGTCAGCGCCGCGTGCAGATCACCGCCGAACCGGGCCATACGGCCATCAAAGCAGGGGTCACCATGGGTATGTGCGGTCTGTTTGCTCATTTGCATCAAAACTCAATTAACAAAAAGGGGCGGTGCGGCCCTGTGTATGGATTTGGGGGGACAGAGCCGCACCAAGGGAAAACCTGTGCCATGCCGATAAGGGATGGAAGAAACATGGCACAGGCGTACTTGGGCTCACATGAGCGCCTAGAAGACGTACTTCAGTGTCAGCGTCGTGGTGCGTCCATTGATGGACCGCGCACGGATCACATTGTCCACGCCTTCGACGATGGATCCTTCTTCGGATTCCGTCAGGCCCACGGCGTCAAACAGGTTGTTGACATTGAGGCTGAGTGTCAGCCCGTCGACAATCTGATAACCCGCGAATGCGTTGACCTGCGCATAGCCGGGCATAACCAGCTCGTTGCTGTCCTGCGCATAGGCCTTGGTGGTGCCGATCATGTTGGCACCGAAGAAGAAGCGGTCGGCCGTATAGCTGGCCGTCGCCTGATAGATGAAATCAGCCTGCCGGCGCGGTGTGTTGCCAACAACCGTCGGATTGAGGGCGTCCTTGGAGATTTCCGCGTCCGTATAGGTGATCCCCGCCGTCAGGTCGAACGGGCCATTGAAGTAGCTGGCTTCAAGCTCCAGCCCTTTAGCCTTGTAGGTGCGGTCGAAGAATGTCTGGGTCGTGGCCTCGAAATTCTGTTCCTGCGTTTTGGCATAGAAGCCGGTCGCAAACAGGCCGAAGCTGCCGGTACGGTATTTGACGCCCAGCTCATACTGGTCAACCATATCAACCGCATCTTCCTCTGCGACAGACCCATCAGCATTCACCTTGCCAAACAGCAGGCGGTCGGCATTGGCACGGCCACCGCGGCTGGCGCGGGCAAAGACGGCGAGATCATCGTTGAAGGCATAGTTGGCGCCGACAGACCAGGACCAGTAGCTCCAGGTATAATCGACCGGCATCGGGTTGGCGTTATCCACCGCCGACACGCTCTGCTCAGGCACCGAGATGGTGCCGTCCTGGTTGACGTCCAGGTTGGCCATCTGCACTGCGCCCGCATAGGTGCCGGACGCACTGCCCCGGTCATAGCGCACGGACACATCAGCCGTCAGGTTGCCCTGCATGTAGCTGAGTGACGCGTAAGGCGCATCAATATCGTAGGACGTGTCATAATTGCGGGTGCAACAGTTGCCCCAGAAAGGCACGCCGTAGGCGATAAGGCCGTTCTCGGTCACTGCGTTGCCGTCTGCGTCAAACACGTCCAGAAGGGCTGCCGCATCACCTTTGATTTCCATCAGATAGCTGTTCCATAGCCAATCCATGTCGATCGACTGACTGGATTTATAGTAACCGGCCGACAGGTCGATGGCCGCGCCACTGTCCATATCCACGGATTTGGTGACTTTGAAATCATTGGCAAAATTGCCGAAATCGTTGATTTCCGTGTCGAACACATGCATGCGCATGGCAAGTCCGTTGCCGTTCAGGCTGGAGGGGCTTGTGATCGCCTCGCCTGCAGACGGGCCGTTGGCATAGGCAAGCGTCGCGCCCGTTCCACCGATGGATTCGGCGATGGTGGAGGCGTCCGCCACCTGGGCCGGGAATGGCGACACGAAGCGGCCCTTGGTGCTGGCCACACGGATCTTGTTGGTGATGTTCCAACCATCTTCGAAGTCGAAGTTGAATTCGCCGCCTACAGCCGTGCTGACTGGGTGCATGCCGTCCGCTACATCAGACGTGCGGCGCGCGCCATTGCCGTCCAGCCCGAAGTTGCTCTGAAAGAAGGGGCTGTGTGGCGTATCGCCGGACACATCAAACCCTTCAACAGAGCCGATTTCCGGATCGGCATTGGTGCCGGAAACCAGTACGGGCATCGGCAGATAGCCAATGGACCGGTCATTCAGGTGCTTGAAGTAAAGGCGTACGAAGCCGTTTTCGAATTCCTTGGTGATATTGGCTTTGATCTGGCCGCCCTTGTTGCCGTTATAGCCAGCTTCGCGCGGGCCTTCGCCAACGCGGTAGAAGCCTGCAACATGGAAACGGAGGTCATCGCCGATCGGGCCACCATAGGCGAAGTCCGCCCGCGTGGTGTTATAGTCAAGGCCGCGCGTGAGCGCGAGGCTGCCGCCTTCTTCTTCACCGGTGTTGGAGATGAAGTTGATCACCCCGCCTGGCGAGTTGGACACGAATGTGGAGGCCGACCCACCGCGAACCGCCTCGACTCTCCGGATGGAATAATCGGCGCGCAGGAAAATATCGGCGTTACCAAACGCAATGTCGCCAAACTCCATGACCGGCAGGCCGTCTTCATGGAGCTGCAGGAACTTGGCGCCGCCAGCCGCCACCGGCAAACCGCGTACAGCAATGTTGGCATTGCCTTCACCGCCTGTCGATTCGGACCGTACACCCGGGATGTTACGGAAGATTTCCGCGGCCGAGCGTGGTGCATATTTCTGAATCTCGTCGGGGCTGACGGATGATACAGATACACTGGACATCATTTGCGATGTTGAGTTGGCAACTGCTGTTACCACGATTTCTTCAAGGGGCATCTCTGCTGGTTTTTGCGCATCAGCTGCATCATCCGCAGCATGGGCACCTGCCGCCATCACCATGGCGGATGTGGAAACCAGCAAGCCGTAAGGGCTATATTTCTTCATCATAAACCTCCCCAGGTCATTGTAATCAAAAACTCTGCAAAGAGCCTCCCAAAGCTCAATGCACCTTCCACAGCTTCGAGTCATACGCTCATGTGCAACCGGTTGCAAGAACTTTATGCAACCGGTTGCGTAATTTATTTTTTACGCTATGGTAAAAGCAACCTGTCCACCGCCATACTATGCCAACGGGAAGGTCGGCAGCCGGTGGGCTTCATATTCTGGGAGGGGCAAATGCCTGATTTTGGCGTTTCGATGCATCCGGTGGATCTGGCGATCCTGGCTGCCTATTTTGTTTTTGTACTGACGCTTGGGGTTATGCTTGGCCGCAAGCATGAAGACGCCGGCGACTATTTCCTGGCTGGCCGCAAGATGGTCTGGCCTTTCATCGGCCTTTCGCTTTTCGCGTCCAATATTTCCTCTACCACGCTGATCGGGCTGGCGGGAGACGCCTATGCCACTGGCATTTCAGTGTTCAACTACGAATGGATGGCAGCTGTTGTCCTGGTGTTCTTCGCCATCTTCCTGCTGCCTTTTGTGTTGAAATCCGGCGTATTCACGATGCCCGAGTTCCTGGAGCGCCGCTTTGACGCCCGTGCCCGGCTGTATTTTTCCGGCCTGACCATCTTCCTGAATATTGTGGTGGATACCGCCGGCAGCCTGTTCGCCGGTGCGCTGGTGGTGAAAATGGTTTTCCCCGCCTTGCCCGTGTGGCAGATCATCGCGATTCTCGCGCTCGTGGCTGGCATCTATACCATGATGGGCGGGCTTGCAGCCGTCATGTACACAGACGCCATACAGGCAGGCCTGCTGCTGATTGGCGCGGTGGTGATTTCCATCGTGGCGTTTGACAAAATCGGCAGCTGGGAAGCTGTCACCGCGGCAGTATCAGCAGACAAGCTGAGCCTTATCCGCCCCCTGGATGACACCAGCCTGCCCTGGCTGGGGCTGGCAACCGGCGTACCGCTGATCGGCTTCTATTTCTGGTGTACCAACCAGTTCATGGTGCAACGGGTGCTTTCCGCCAAATCGGTACAGCACGGCCAGCTGGGCAGCCTGTTTGCAGGCGCGCTGAAGCTGCCGGTGCTGTTCATCATGGTGCTGCCGGGCACCTTTGCGATCCTCCTGTATCCGGACCTTGAGCGCGCCGACCTGGTGTACCCAACCCTGATGTTTGACCTGTTACCCACCGGCCTTCTGGGCCTTGTGATTGCAGGCTTTATTGCGGCGCTGATGTCGCAGATCGACAGCACGCTAAACTCTGCGTCCACGCTGGTAACGATGGACTTCATCCGCCGCGCGCGCCCCGAAGCCACTGGACAGGAGCTGATGAAAACCGGCCGCTGGCTGACCTTCATCTTCATGATCCTGTCGGTCCTGTGGGCGCCGCAGATCGAGAATTTCGGATCCTTGTTCAAATACCTGCAGAAGATCCTGTCCTACAGCATTCCGCCTGTGGTGGTGCTGTTCCTGGTGGGCACCTTCTGGCGCCGCGCCAACGCCACCGGCGCTTTCTGGACCATCCTTGTTGGCACTATCGCAGGCGTCGGCCTTTTCATAGCCAATGAAGTGGTCGGCGCAACATCGCTCCACTTCCTGTATGCCGCGCCGATATTGTGCGCGCTGTGCACGGTGATCCTGATTGTCGCCAGCCTGATGTCGCCCGCGCCGGGCACGGACAAGCTTGACGGCCTGACCTGGACGACCGACGTATACCGCGCGGAAACGGTGGCGCTCAAGGGCACGCCCTGGTACGCCAACTATCGTGTTCTGTCGGTGATCCTGCTGACGGTCACTGCCCTGTTGGTAATCAGCTTCGCCTAGTGAGGGGGATTTTAAGTTCCCTTCATTCTTGGAGGCGCGCTTCTGGGAACTTAAAATCCCTAAACCTCACTAGAATAAAAGACTTAGTATCGTTTCAGAATCTGAAGTTCGCAAATTGCCTGCCTCAAATGATAAGGCGAACTTCAGATTAACGATACTAGGTCGAGGCGCGTTCGACAATCTCGGTATCCAGCATCAGGGGGGCAGGCTTGCCTCCCTGAATGATTTCAAGAAGACGGGATACGAGTTCCTGCCCGCCACGCTGGCAATCCTGCCGCACGGTGGTCAGCGGCGGGCTATAGTATGATGACAGCGCAATATCGTCATACCCCACGATTGCCACATCTTCGGGAATGGAAAGCCCGCGTTCCCTAAGCGCCCGGATCGTCGCCATCGCGATCACGTCAGAACAAGCAAAAATTCCGTCAACAGCTTGGCCGCTGTCAAGAAAATCTGCCACTGCCCTGTAGGCCGCTTCGCCACCAAAGGGCGTTACAACTTCAAGGCTGGCATCCACATCCAGGCCTGCCGCAGCAAGCGCATCCTGATACCCGGCGTACCTGAGCGCCACCTCGGGCAGGCGCCGGTCCCCCAGAAACGCAATATACCTGCGGCCGCGTTCGATCAGATGGCTGCTGGCCTTTTTACCGCCCAGGCGGTTATCGCTGCCCACCGTGCAATAATGCTGGCCATCAAGGAGGCCGCCCCACACAACGAATGGTGTGCTGCCTTCCGCCAGCTTGTTGATTTCTTCATGCTGGGTGCCCTGCCCCACCAGGATCACACCGTCACAGGTGCCGCGCTCAATATGGTCCCGCGCCCACTCTTCGGCACTGACAGACGATTTCGCCAGCAGAAGCTCGTGGTTCTGGTCATTCAGCGTATCTGCTATGCTGCCCAGAAGCTCCAGAAAGAAGGGGTCGGAAAGCCGCCAGTCCTTCTCTCTGGTATCCGGAATCAGCACAGCGATTGTCAGCGTTTCCTTGGTGCGAAAATTCCGGGCGCGCTTGTTCAGGCGGTAGTTATGCTCTTTCGCCAGCGCCGCAATCTTCTGCTTCGTCTCCTGGGGAATAAGCGGGCTGTCAGCCAGAGCGCGCGACACTGTCGACTTGGAAACCCCCGCGAGTTTCGCCAAATCTGCCATCTTGATTGGCGGCTTTTGTGTCAACCCCACTCTCCCTACGATACGCCCATGCAACTGTTGCATAACACTAGGAGGGGTTTATTTGGTTTTCAAGGGAAACGACAATTCATGCACCGCATGAAGCCCACAGTCCGCTTTCGCCCCATTGCTGACAGAGGCACTTTCCCTATTGCTACGCTACCGCGCGTTCGAAGGAGGGAGCGGCAAAAGGCGCGAAGTTCGTTTCAGGTAAGCCTGATAGGATGGGTCTTCGCCCCATCTCTTTTTGCCGAGCTTCTCAAGAAGCGGAATCCCGCTGACCTTCGTGAGCAGGAAATAGACAAAGACCGGTGAAATCAAGACGATCCACTCCATCCCGCTCAGGAGTGGAATGGAGATCACAAAAATGCCCGACCACAGCAGCAGCTCGCCAAAATAGTTGGGGTGCCGCGACCATGCCCAAAGGCCGCTCTGGATGAACTTCCCTTTGTTTTCCGGGTTGTTCCTGAAGGCTTTCTTTTGGCTGTCCGCCACGGCCTCAAACGCAAAACCAACGACCCACATGACGACACCCGCATAGAAAGCAGCGCCCAGCGGGGCTGTGTCAGCCGATGTAATAATCATAAACGCCGCAGCAGCCGTCAGCGTTACCCACGCACCCTGGATGGTCCAGGTAACAAAGAAACGTGCCGGATTGGACCTGATTTCCGTAAACCGTTTGTCCTGGCCGTCAGCCCTGATCCGGGCAAAAAGGAAACTGCCGAGGCGCACTGTCCAGATGATTACCAGCACGGCAACAACAAGCGCCCGTTCATGCAGCGGCGCACTCAGTAAACAGGCAGCCACGATCGTTACCAGGTAGGAAACGGAACCCATCAGGTCATAGTATTTTTCGGTCTGGGCAAGCGCCGCCGGAACAAAAGCAATCCAGTTCACCGCATAGGCCAACAGGCCGCACACCACCATCACCGGCAATCCAAATACCTGTGGGCCTTCGCCCCCCGCCAAGAACATGGTGCCCAAGCCAATCGTCGTTGCGATCAGGGCAACCATCATGGATTTCAAAAGCTTCATCATTTCTTCCCTTGTGTGCCTTGCCTCAACGCTGCGTCCCTGATCGGTCAGGACAGTCGTTCAATGATCATCGCTGACCCGAGCCCGGAAGCGCCGGAGATGGCAGCCATGCCGGTGGTCCGGTCTTCCCTCTCCAGACATTCCAGCAGCGTTGCCAGCAAAATCCCGCCCGTTGCGCCCATGGGATGCCCCAGCGCGATCGCCCCGCCACCTGTGTTCATACGGTCCGGATCAATATCCAGATGTCGCATGAACTGGATGCAAACAGCGGCATAGGCTTCGTTGAACTCAAACAGATCAATGTCAGACGCGCTCATGCCCGCTCTATCCAATACCTCGCGCGCGGCCTTCAGGCCACCGGTCAAGGAAAGGAGCTTATCATCTGCCACGGTCGCATAGCTGACAATTCTTGCTTTTGGCCTCAGCCCGGCGGCCTCACCGGCGGCAAGATCCCCCACCAGCAGCATGGAAGCCGCGTCAGCCAACGCCGGTGCATTCCCGAAGGTGTGGATATGATTGACTGGCGCGGCATCCGGATAGGCCGCCAGAAAAGCCTGATCGGCGATCATGGGCCCGAGCTTTTCGGCCATTGGCTCCATGCCTGCGAGGCTTTCGGCCGTCACGCCCACGCGGGGGGTTTCATTGCTGGTAACCCTGCCATGTGGTGTTTCGACCGGGATCACTGAGGCGGGAGTTCGTGCCTGCGCCCGTGCCTGTGAGCGTGCGGCATAGGCATCAGCTTCCTCGCGGGAGATGCCTTGAAGGGTCGCCACGAAATCCGCCGCGAACCAGAGGGGCACAAAGCCGGTGCGCTGCATCATCTTCGGGTCGCTATAGTAGGGGCCGCCGTCGGAGAAGGGCGCAACACGGGACATACTCTCCACCCCGCCGGCGAGCTGCAGGCTGTTTTGCGCGCTGCCTTGAAGTGCTGCGGTCCAGATCGCATCGAGGCCCGAGCAGCAGAAATTATTAAGGGTCAGCGCAGCTGTGTGCTCAGGCAGGCCGGAAAGCAACGCCGCAGTGCGGGCGATATGCCCGCCCTGCTCGCCAGACTGGGTCACGCAGCCGGCAAAAACACCCGCTGGGGCCGCGTCTGGCGCGCGGGCAAGCATGCTGTCAATGGTGCCTGCCAGCAGATCGGCCGGGGCAACGCCGGACAAGGCACCGCCCTTACGGGCAGCACCGCGAGGCGTATAAATAGCGTCGAAGATATACATGCTACCGCTCCACAATGAAGGAGACATTGGTAACACCCGAGCCGCCGATATTCATCGTCGCCATCCGCCGTGCGCCGTCTATCTGGCAGTCTCCGGCTTGGCCCGTGACCTGCTTTGACGCGTCCAGCAGCATTCGGATGCCGGTGGCGCCAACAGGGTGCCCGCCACCAATCAACCCGCCAGACGCATTGACCGGCAGCTTGCCTGTTTTCAAAGTATCGCCCGCCTCGATCGCTTTCCAGGCCTCACCCGGCGCGGCCAGGCCGAAATGTTCGGTAAGCATATATTCGGTGATGGAAAAACAGTCGTGCAACTCGATGCCGTCCAGTGCCTGGTGCCCGGGAATATCGGCGCGCTTGAAGGCGTCGGTGATCGCCTTGCGGATCATGGGGAAAAGATACCCTTCCTTCGGCGCTGCCTTCAGTTTGTCTGCCAGCATCATGGGCGCGCTGGTGTGGCCCCAGCAGGAAATGCGGGGCAAATCAGCAAGGCTTTTGCCGTGCCGTGCGGCCCAGGCCGCGGCTACCTTCTCACCCGCCAGGATCACTGTCGCGGCGCCGTCGGTCACCTGCCCGCAGTCCGACCGCCTTATGGAGCCTTCAATGACGGGGTTCGCGTCATCATCTTCGCCAAAGGCTTCAGCCGGAAATTCCCAGTGGCGCGTTTGGGCCAATGGATTGGCTTTGGCATTATCGAAATTCTTGCGGGAGATTGCCGCAAGATGCTCTCGCTCAATTCCGTACCGGTCCTGATAAAATTCCAGCAGGTCAGAGAAAATCGATGGCCAGACATATTTCCTGCCATCCGTTTCACGCCCCTGCCATGCTGCGGCGCCCAGAAAATCGGCGGCCTGCCTCCCGGGCACGTTGCGCATAAGCTCCACACCCGTCACCAAAGCCGTGCCATACCTGCAGGCCTCAATATCGGCCGTGGCCGCAAGGATCGCCAATGACCCGGACGCGCACGCACCTTCATGCCTGCTGGCCGGTATGCCCATCAGGTCAGCGTTGATGGTCGCAAGAAAGCCACCCAGATTGCCCTGGCCCGCGAACAATTCGCCAACGAAGTTCCCGATATGGGCCACCTCAATGTCCGACCCTGCCATGCCGCTCTGGTCCAGGGCACCGTTTATTGATGTGTCCATCAACTCATGCAGGCCGCTGCCTTCGCGCGCCCAATTGCGCGCAAAATCCGTTTGCGACCCACCAATGATAAAGACTGGCTGCGCCATATTTCCCCGCTTCAAAAATAGTAACTTGCAAAACCATACTAACTTAGGCATGGTGCGTCAACGTCTGAAATTATGAAGCAAATTTGGGGAAGCAGCATGGCCAGTGAACTTGTCCGGGAATATGAAACGTCGATTCGTGAAAACAATCACCCCTACATGAGCGGGGCCTGGGCGCCGATGCACAGGGAATATAACGCCACCGACATGGAGGTGATCGGCACCATCCCGACAGACATTGACGGTGTTTACATCCGCAACACAGAAAACCCCGTCCACCGGCCGCTGGGCATGTATCATCCGTTTGAAGGCGACGGCATGCTGCATATGATCAGCTTCAAGGACGGCAAGGCCACCTACCGCAATCGTTTCATCCAGACGAACGCCTTCCGCGAGGAACAGGCCGCGGGCGAAGCGCTATGGTCGGGCTGGACAGCCATCCCCAACATGTCCAAACGGCCGGGTGAAGTGCAGCAGCCCGGCCTCAAGGATGCGTCCTCCACGGATGTCATCGTGCATGCCGGCAAGGTGATCACCACCTATTGGCAATGTGGCCAGGGATACAAGCTGGACCCCTATACGCTTGAGGATGACGGCACAGTCGACTGGTGTCCGGAAGCTGGCATCTCCGCACACACCAAATTGGATGAAAACACAGGCGAACTGCTGTTCTTCAACTATAGCCTGGAAGCTCCCTACATGCACTATGGCCTCGTGGACGCTGACGGTAATCTGGAACACTATATCCCGGTGGACCTGCCCGGTCCGCGCATGCCGCATGACATGGCCTTCACCGAGAACTTTGCCATCGTCAACGACTTCCCGATGTTTTACCGCCCGGATGCCCTGGAGCAGGGCATCCATATTCCCATGTTCGACAAAACCAAGAAGTCCCGGTTCGGCATTATCCCGCGCAAGGGAAAGCCGGAGGACATCCGCTGGTTTGAAGCCGAACCCACATATGTGCTGCATTGGCTGAATGCCTGGGAAGAAGGCGACGAAATTATTCTGGACGGCTATTTCCAGGAAGACCCCTTCCCGGCAAAAATGGTGGATCACGTGCCGCCCAAATACGCCATGATGGCAACCTTCCTGGACCTGACCACCCTTGGCGCGCGCCTGCACCGCTGGCGCTTCAACCTGAAAACAGGTGAAACACGCGAGGAAAAGCTGGATGACGAGTATCTGGAATTCGGCATGTTCAACCAGAAATATGCCGGCAAACCTTACCGGTACGCCTACAGCGCAAAGCCAAAGCAAGGGTGGTTCCTGTTTGAAGGCCTGGTGAAGCACGACCTCAAGACCGGTGAGAAAACCCGTTTGGACTTTGGTGAAAACCGCTATGGCAGTGAAGCCCCCTTTGTGCCGCGCGTTGGTGCGACTGAAGAAGATGACGGATATCTGGTAAGCTTCATCACGGACATGAACACCAATACATCCGAGGCCGTTCTTGTCGACGCCCGCCGAATTGAAGACGGCCCAGTCTGCAGGATCATGCTGCCGGAGCGGATCCCCAGCGGCACGCATTCCACCTGGGCGAATGGGGAGGACATTCGAAAGTATCGTTGATACCATGCCTTTTGATTCAATTTGTCAGGTAATCAACTGGTATGAGTTCACCCCACCCAACGGCACAGCAGGAAGCCGCACTCAAGACAGGTGTCTGGAAAGCATTCGATGTTGTTTGCGACACAGCCATCCTTCTGATTCTGGAGGCCTGCTGGCTTGGCAGCCGCCGCTTTGTTGATTTCGAACGGTCAACCGGCCTGCAGAAAGCGCTGATAAGTGACCGCCTGAAATATCTGGTTCAGGAAGGTTTGCTGGCAAAACGCCCGGTGGGGAATGGCAAGCATCAGGAATATATTCTGGAAGAGCGCGGTCTCGCCCTTTTCCCAACCGCCCTACTGATGCTCGCGTGGGAGCAAAAGTGGAACGCCAGCGAAGGACCTGAGGTTAAGGTTTTTCATACCGGTTGCGACCATGAGCTGATACCGGAACTGCACTGCAAAGCCTGCGGCGATACAGTTGCCGCAAAGGATCTAGCCTTTGAAGGGGGTAACGCTTTCATGCTGGGCCAAAAGGGCTTTGTGAAACGTCGCCGCCAGGCAGGACTGAACCGCACAAACACCAAGATTTTCCATGAAGTCGCTGAAATCATTGGGGACCGATGGATGGCCTTGATCTTGCGGATGGCTTTGATCGGCATAAGCCGTTATGACGACTTTCTGCTGTCAACGGGGATCGCCACCAACATCCTGGCGGACAGATTGGCACGCGCCGTAGACACTGGCCTGATGCAGCGTAGCCGGTATCAAGATAATCCGCCCCGCTATGAATATCAGCTTTCTGAGAAAGCACGAGACCTGCTTTCGGTTGTCCTCACCCTCATTCAGTGGGGCCAGGACTGGTATGAGGCCAATCCGGGCGAACATGCCGTGATCACCCACAGTTGCGGCAAGACCTTGCACCCTGTGGTGGTTTGCCAGCATTGTGGCGACCCGGCATGCCGCGACACCTCCAGGCTTTTGATGGGACCGTACTGAACAATCTGTTGAATTTGGATACAAAGCCACGGGGATATTCTTCGCTGGAGGCTTATGCCCGCTTTTGGCTAATTGGAGATATCCCAGCGCGCCAGACCAGCCTGGCGAGATGCCGCCAGCATGTTCTGCATCCCGTCAATATTGGCCTGCCTTAACGCAGCCTTGTCCGCTGCCTACACCGAGACAAACCCAGCAATATGACCCGAGCCAGCACAAGCGGGCTCGGGTTTCCTTGTGTTGCAGGTCAGTGGCCCTGACCGCCACATGAACCACAGCAGATACTGTCTTCCTGCTCACTATTCATCGATACCGCAGGGGACATCGCAGAGTTCCCGCTTTCAAGGACCGGCGCCATCGACGCGCCCGCACCTTTGGCAAGAGCTTCTGTCGGCTGGTGTGATCTGGTGTCGCCGATATTGAAAAGGCCTTTCACAACCTGCCAACTTACAGCCAGCGCACCGACGATAAAGACGATGTCACCAATGGTGCGGACCCACCTCAAGGTTTGCAGGAGGTCACTTTGCATGAAGCTCTCACTTCTTGCATACCAAAGCCCTTCAGACGCACTGGCCACAAACTGAATAATGCCCACGGGCAGCAAGCTGGTGAACAGCATCAGAACAAGGCCGCCGTTCAAGCAACGGAATCCCCATTTCATCAGCTTCTCGTCAAAGGCCATCTGTGGCCGGATATAGCGCAGCACCAGGATGGTGAAGCCCAAGGCAAGGAAGCCATAGACACCAAACAAGGCGGCATGCGCGTGTGTTGCCGTGGTATTCAGCCCCTGGATATAATAGAGCGCAATCGGCGGGTTGATGGAAAAACCAAGCACGCCTGCCCCAAGCATATTCCAGAAAGCAACCGCCACGAAGAAATAGAGTGGCCATTTCATCTGGTCCATCCAGGGCGCGCGGTGCTGCAGCTTCCAATGTTCCCAAGCCTCATGGCCCAGGACAATCAAGGGCACAACCTCAAGCGCACTGAAGGTCGCACCAACAGCCATCACCGGCGTCGTTGTGCCGGAAAAATACAGATGGTGGAATGTGCCCGGCACGCCGCCCAGCATGAACAAGGAGGCAGACGCGAGAGCGGCAATGGTTGCCATCCGCTTTGAGACCAGCCCCATGCTGGAGAAAATAAAGGCCAGAGCTGCGGTAGCAAAGACCTCAAAGAAACCTTCCACCCACAGATGGACGATCCACCAGCGCCAATATTCCATAACGGAAATATGGGTTCGTTCGCCGTAGAAGAAGCCCGCCCCATAGAAGAAGCCAATGGCAACAACGGATGCGGTGAACAAGGCCAGAAGGTGCTTGTCGCCCGGCTGCATCAGCGCGGGAACAATGCCGCGCATCATTAGCCCCAGCCAAAGCACGATTCCGGTGAATTTGCCGATTTGCCACAGTCGGCCAAGGTCGACATATTCATAGCCCTGATGGCCAAGCCAGAAGTTCCATTCCGCGGGCATGATCTGGGCAATCGCCAGATAGTTCCCGACGAAAGACCCCACCACAACAACGATGAGAGCCCAGAACAGCACGTCGACACCAAGCTTCTGATACTTTGGATCTTTCCCACCGTTGATGATGGGGGCCAGAAACAGGCCTGCGGCAAGGAAACCGGTCGCTATCCAAAACAGTGCCGATTGGATATGCCACGTCCGAACAAGCGTGTAGGGAAACCATTTGGAGGTCTCGATCCCGTAGAAGCTTTGGCCTTCCACCGTATAGTGCGCTGTGAAACCACCCAGGAACACCTGGAAGGTAAAAAGCGCAACAACAAGGAACAGATATTTGCCCAACGCCTTCTGGGAAGGGGTCAGCTGGAAGCGGCTCAAAGGGTCACGAGCGGGGGCTTCGGGCTCCTTTTCATCTTCCCCGCGCATGAAGGACCAGGCCCAAACCAGGCCGCCAATACCAGCAATCAGCAAGACAACACTGACAATGGACCAAACAACATTCTCTGCCGTTGGGACATTCTTGATCAGAGGCTCGTGGGGCCAGTTGTTGGTGTAGGTTGCGGCACTGCCCGGCCTTTCAGTTGCGGCGGCCCAGGCTGTCCAGAAAAAGAATTCCGTCAACCTCTCCCGACGCTCGGCATTTGGCAGCACCAACTCTTTCATCGCATAGCTGTCGCGGGTTCCGCGAAGCTCCGGCGCACCACCAAAAAGCCGGGAATAATAGTCAGCTGTCTGGTAAATGGCTTCAAGCCTGCGCGGTGACAGCATCAGTGTGTCGGTCGCGGCGTCATAGCCATTGGTACGGTAGGCCTGCGTCAGTTCATACTGAAGGCTGTTCTGTTCCGCCCCTGACAGTTGGCTGTAATCTCGCCCATAGACATCCCGAGAGGCCAGTTCCAGCCATGCCACCAGCTCCCGGTGCAACCAGTCTGCTGTCCAGTCCGGCGCCTGATAGGCACCGTGCCCCCAGACGGAGCCCAACTGCATGCCGCCAACCGACTGCCAGGCCGTCTGGCCATCCAGAATACTGTCACGGGTCATGATGACAGCGCCGTCTTCGGACACAACAGCCCCGGGTATTGGAGGCGCTTCACGGTAAACCTCGTTACCGAAATACCCAAGCAGCCCGAACGTGACCGCAAGTGTTGCGATCAATGTCCACCAAAGTCGATAATATCTAGCCATGAACCGCCCCCTTCAGGTTACGTGCGAACAGAACGTCATTTTCCAGATGAATGTGGGATGCCAGATCTGCCACAAAGGCCTCCAGCCCCAGATAAAGGGCACGCCATGTGTTGCAGGCCCCTTCAGGGGGCACGCACCCACCTGTCAGTTCGTCCAGCCGGGCCAACTCCTGCACATGCCCTTCATGTTCAGCCATCATCACACGAAGCGGCGCACCCGCCATGCTACCCTGGCCCTGCACCAGCATTGGAAAGAGAATTGCTTCTTCTTTCTGCATATGGTGCTCCAGTTCAAGGGCAAGATGGTGCAGAAATTCTGTCAAACCATGTGGGCAGGCAGGGTTGTCGCCGTGTACGCTTTCAACCCTGTGCGCCAATCTTTTCAGCTCCGCCAATTGTTCGCGGTGCACCTTGTGAAACCGATTAAGGATAAACTCGACAAGGTCGGCGTCGCTCAATGTATCCACGTTTTTGGCGTCGAGGGCAGCCCCTGAAAGAGCGGCCAGGGCGGCCGCAATCTCTTTCACGTCCACGCCACGCTTGATCGCAGCCTCACGCAATGTGTGTTCGCCGCCACAGCAAAAGCTCAACCTATATTGGTGGAAAACTGCGGTTGCTCCAGGCAACTCCTGTGCTAACTGGGCCAATGACCTATCCAGCATACTCATGATTATCTCCATAAAACAGCGGTTCACCTGACAGCAGGCACTGGATTCCGGATGGTCTGTCCGGAATCAATAAATGTATTTTACATACATCTTTAAAAGATGCAATCTACATTCATCTTTAACGTTGCCGATTGATCACTGAACCGCTAAATGAATTGTAGAGAGGTTATGCGGGTCACTGGCGTTGCCGAGCTTTGCTCCCGCTTCGACCCGCAGTATTGTTCCTGCCCACATTGGAGAACAAATGCATATCACACGTTACACAGATTATTCGCTACGCGTTCTTCTGTATTTGGCCGTAAACAACAAGGAGCTGGCAACCATCAAGGTGATCGCCGACAGCTATGGCATTTCCAAAAATCATCTGATGAAGATCGTGCAGCACCTCAGTGCCAAGGGCCATGTTGAAGCCGTAAGAGGAAAAAACGGTGGCCTCAGGTTGGCCGCCAAACCAGAGCAGATCAATATCGGCAAGCTGGTGCGCGACATGGAACAGGGCTCGCCGCTGGTTGAGTGTTTTGGCACCGACAATGAATGTGTGATCACACCAGCCTGCCAGCTGAAGCACGTTCTGGCGGAAGCCATGGAAAGTTTCTTCCAAACGCTCGACCAATACAGCTTGGCTGATATGTTACTTCCCAAGCACATGAAAGGCTTGGAACAAATCCTAAGGCTCGAATAACCGGCCTTCGCTGGCAACTGTTGTTGCTTGTCTCGACATTGCTTGGCCCGAGACGATTGCGTCTCAGTCTGGCGAAAGATGGGCCTTCATTCGACTGGTTCCTTTCTGACCCTCAGCTGACAAATCCAAGACCTGGAAACGGGCTTGCGCGTAGTTACTCACCCTCGCCTGAAGGTGTCAGTCACTGAAGTTTTCTCTTTCCTTCATGATTGGCCGATCCACCTATCCCTTTTGAAAACCAAATACTTAGGCGGGCTTTGTGCCCGGCGGGAAAACTTCTTGTCCTGTGTGCTGTGCATCACAGCGCGGAATTCTCTGCCATGAGACAAAGGCATGGTTCAAGGCCGCAATGGCCCAATGAATTTACGAATGCCCGAGTGATGGAGGCCGAGGATGTCAGTGACCCGTTTTGAACAGATGCGACTGGATGAAGTAAGCAGCCAACCAGTTGTTACACCGTGGCCGAAGCCCGGCTTCAATGTTCCCGTAATGCCAGCAGGGCTCATGCAATTGGCCTCGACCGGGCAGGTTGAAGTCCAGATAAATCATATGATGGCTGCAATGTTTGCTGCCCAAATGGGCGCAGCTGCAGAGATCACTATTTCCTGGGCGCTTGAGCAGGCGCGTGCGTTTAGCAACAAGACCCTGGCTGAGTTTGGTGCGCTCGTGCGTTTCGCACAGAACAAGGCGTCGCAGCAGGGCCTGTTCGACCTACTTGGACGTCAGATTACACAGACATGTGGCGAAAGCAGCCTCGACTTCTCCGACAAGCGCAAGGACCTTGCAGCATCGATACTGAAGCTGGATCCGTTGGCTGTGCAGGTCTTCGTTCTTGAAACCCTGTGGGCAACTGAGTGGATGTCCCATGCTTGCCGAAACACCAACAGTATGTCGCATCAGGCCGTGCCAGGCCTGCTGGCGACCGAGCGACGGATTGATGCGGAACTGCGCGGTGTTTTGAAGAAGATGATTGAAGTAACAGCCGCCGCATATGGCAGCAACGAGACGCGCCGCGCTGCATCAGACCTGCGTGCAATATATGGCCTGACTGCGCAGATGGCAGCGCATTTTGCGGCCTCCTACACCGGCCTGACCGAAATTATCTGGGCAACCGAGCCCTTCACGGCGGACCGTCGTGCACTTTTCGCAAGTTTCGAGGGTGTTGCCAGTCGCACCTGTGCACGCCCAACAGACCAATTGCCCCGGTTGGTAGAGTTTCTGTCCGGCGTAAACCAGGGTGATCGCTTGCTGTGGATGGCCGGTGATGACGAGAGCCACACTGAGGCTGTGACGCCCTTTCTTAAAGAGTCCGCCTGAAGACAACCTTCAACCCTAAAGATTGGCAATAGACCGTGACAAAAGATCGTATGACATCCAGCGCGCTGAAAACCGCGTTTGCCCATGCCGACCGTTTTCGGTCGAATCTTGAAAGCCGCCCCCCGAAGGCTCCGGCCAGTGCAGAAATGCTTGAACTGGCGTTTGGGCTGCCAACGCCCGAGCATGGCCTGGATGCCGATACGGTCATAGATGAGCTGGCCGCTGCGGCAGAACCAGGCCTGATGGGCATGGCAGGCCCACGGTTCTTCGGCTGGGTGATCGGCGCTTCCCATGAAGCAGGCGTGGCGGCGGATTGGCTCGCCAGTGCCTGGGGACAAAACGCGGGGAACTTTCATGCGTCCCCGGCTGCCGCGATGGCCGAAAAAGCTGCGTCTCGCTGGCTTTTGGACATTCTGAATTTGCCGCAAGACAGTTCTGTCGGATTTGTAACCGGGGCCACAATGGCCAACTTCACATGTCTTGCGGCCGCCCGAAGCGAGGTACTGTGCCGCGTGGGGTGGGATGTGGAAGCTGATGGCCTGATGGGTGCCCCGGCCGTGACGGTATTTATCGGCGCGGATGCTCATGCCACGGTCCTGAATGCCCTGCAATATCTGGGCATGGGCCGCAAACGCGTGGTTGCAATCGAAACCGACGACCAGGGTCGTATGCGGCCTACAGCGCTTGAAGCAAAAATCCAGGCTACTGTGGGTCCGAAAATTGTTGTGGCGCAGGCCGGGCAGATCAATACAGGCGCCATTGATCCCATGAGTGACATTGTGAAGATTTGCCGAGCCGCTGGCGCATGGTTGCATGTTGACGGCGCCTTTGGGCTTTGGGCAAATGCAAGCTCGCTTCTCAGGTCGCAGACAATCGGTATCGAAGGGGCGGACAGTTGGGCCACAGACGGACACAAATGGCTTCAACTTCCCTATGAGACCGGCTTCGCCATCGTGCGTCACCCCGCAGCACACCGCAGGGCGATGAACATCAATGCCAGCTACCTGCCTGAAACGAACGGTGCCCAGTATGAGGCGTCACAGTATGTGCCCGAGCTGTCACGCCGCGCACGGGGCTTCGCAACATGGGCACTGTTGCGCGCACTGGGCCGTGACGGTGTCGAAAGAATGGTTGTGGGGCACTGTGATTTCGCGCGCTACTTGGCGGACAAGCTCAAACCCGAGGTCGGCATTCGCGTGGAAAACAAGGTTCGGCTGAATCAGGTCATTATCAGTTTCGGTGGCGCAGAGGCTGACCAGCAGATGCGCGATACCCTGACGAAGGCCGTCATATTGGAAATTCAGAACAGGAACCGTGTGTTTGTCGAAGGCGGTGATTGGCGCGGCCATTGGGTGCTGCGGGTATCGATCATTTCAGAGCCGACCCAACAGGCAGACATAGAACTATTGGCCGATGAAATCATCAAGGCATGGAAGAAAGTGCATGAAACGCACGCCATGCTGGCCTCCCCCAAAGCCTAGGTTAGGAGAGAGATCATGACTGTTGCTGAGCAAATTGAACGGGTAAACCGGGTGGCGGTTGAACAGGCGATCGCCAATATCGAGAAGCCGGACACCAAGCACCAAACCATCCTGTCTACTATTGGTCGCACCCCGATTGTACGTATCCGCGCGGGCGTGCCGGATCACGTGGAGGTATATGCCAAGCTGGAAGCCTTCAACCCTGGAGGATCAGTGAAGGACCGGTTGGCGCTGGGCATCATTGAAGATGCCGAGCGATCCGGCGCGCTTAAACCCGGACAGACTATTGTGGAGGCAACCAGCGGCAACACCGGCATTGGCCTTGCCATGGTCTGCGCGGCCAAAGGCTATCCGCTGGTAATTGTGATGGCCGAAAGCTTCAGCGTGGAGCGCCGGAAGCTGATGCGCTTCCTTGGGGCCAAAGTGGTCCTGACACCCGCCGCGGAAAAAGGCATGGGCATGATCCGAAAGGCCGAGGAACTCGCAAACGAGCACGGCTGGTTCCTGACCCGTCAGTTTGAAAATGAGGCAAATGCAGAAATGCATCGCCGTACAACGGCCCCTGAAATTCTGGAAGCTTTTGAAGGCGAACGGTTGGACTATTGGGTGTCCGGCTTTGGCACTGGCGGCACCTTGAACGGTGTTGCATCCAGGCTCAAGCAAGCTCGACCCGACATCAAGATTATTGCCTGCGAGCCCGACAACGCGCCAGTGGTTACATCAGGCCATGGACAGGCCCGCCGCTCGGACGGTGTTCCGACTGAAAGCCATCCTCATTTTAGGCCGCACCTGATGCAGGGCTGGAGCCCCGATTTCATTTCGCGGCTTACCGAAGATGCCCTGACCAGTAATCTGATCGACGGATTTGAATTGATCGACGGTGGGCGTGCTGTTGAACTGAGCAGAAAGCTGGCAAGAGAGGAAGGTATCCTCACCGGCATTACCGGTGGGGCGACATTTGCCGGCGCTTTGCAAATCGCGGAAAAAGCCCCAGCAGGTTCGCGCATTCTGTGCATGCTACCGGACACGGGTGAACGATATTTGAGTACGCCTTTGTTCGATGGCATCGAGGAAGAAATGTCACCTGAAGAAATGGCAATTTCGCAGTCCACGGATAGCTGCCGCTTTGGCGACACCCCTCCTGCGCCCTTAGCGCCGGAGGGGCCGGAAAAGCAGGAGGCGAAGCCGGCGGTGCAGCGGTCCATCAATGCCGACACCTTCGTTGCCGATACCTTGGCTGACGAAACGAACCCTGTTGTTGTATTTGGCCTGGCCTGGTGTGAATTTGGCTGGTCTGCGACCAAGTTCCTCAACAAAATCGGTGTAAAATACCAAATGGTGGAAATTGACCGACCTGAGTTCCAGGTGAATGATGCCGGGGTGCGTGTGCGGGCAGATATCGAGGCGCGCTCGGGTGTCAACACCTTTCCGCAAGTGTTCGTGAATGGCAAATTCATCGGTGGCTGCACAGATATTTTCGACGCCTTCAAAGATGGTAACCTTGAGGAAACGCTGAAGGAAGCGGGCATTGCCTATGATGAAAACGCTGTCATCGATCCCTATCAGATGTTACCGAAGTGGTTGCACCGTAGATAGCAGCTATTCAGAACTATGCCATTGATATGAAAACGCTTTCAGTGGCATAGTAATCTTTAGTTTCGCACAAGACAATTCTCCCTCCGGCTTTAGGCAGGCGGGAGTTTTGTCGTGCTTTGGCGTGGATTCGCCATAAAGGAGTAGATATGGCCAAAACCCTGTTCGAGAAATACGGCGGCTTCCCGACCTTCCGTAAAGTGGTCTCAGCCTTTTACGATCAGGTGCTGGACAGCCCTGTTTTGCAGAAGCATTTTACCGGTGTCGACATGGCCCGACTGATTGATCACCAGACCAAGTTTGTGACCTATGTAACCGGTGGACCGGCCAACATATCCGACGATCATCTGGCACGAGCACACAAGATGCTGAAAATCACCAGACCTGAGTTTGAAGAAATGGCCCTTATTTTCGAAGAGGCCCTTGAAGATCACGATATTGAGCCCGAAGATGTGAAATATGTCGTGGGTGAAATTCGTAAGCGGTCTCATCTGATTGTGACCGAATAGGGAAACAGATATGAGCCTTTCTGAAGAAGCCATACAAGCCCTTCAGGGACTGGACACAGCGGTCGCGGTGATCAACCCGACGTCTTGGGAGCCAGTGTTTGAAAATGCTGCTTTCTTCCGCTTTTTCCCTTGTAGCGGTGGTGATGGAGAGACGATATTCGACCGGGTTGCCGGGTTGGACCGGGACAAACTTGAAAAGCGCCTGGGCCGTGGGCGCAAGTATGAATTCGCCATCGATGTCCGCCAGGACCCCCGCACCATATGCCTTAACCTGGTGTTTCATCCGGCCAGCGAAGAACAACCCCTTGTTCTTCTCGAGGCACAGAATGTCACCAAGCAGCGCGAAGCCGAGTTGATGCTCGACAGCTATTCCAAAATGTCTGAAAAGGCACGCCGGGAGCTGGAACGCGAAAAAGAGCGCGTTGAAAAGCTGCTTCTGAACATCATGCCCCGGTCCGTCTACGAGGAGATGAAGGACTACGGCACCACAACGCCGCAAAAATTTGACAGCGCATCCGTGCTGATGCTCGATTTCGTTGACTTTACCGAAATGGCGGTAGCTCGGGATCCCGGGGCTTTGATCGCAGAATTGAATGACATCTTCTCTGCGTTTGACCGGATTGTGGAGCTTTTTGATTGTGAGCGCATCAAGACCATTGGCGATGCCTATATGGCGGTGGCTGGCTTGCCTGAGCCCAATAGTGATCATGCGACACAGCTGGCACGCGTGGCATTGAGGATGAAGCGATACCTGGAAAAACGGAACGCAGCCCACCCCACTCAGTGGCGCTTCCGCATTGGTATTGCCACCGGGCCGCTCATCGGGTCGATCGTAGGTATTCAGAAATATGTCTATGACGTTTTCGGTCCGGCTGTGAACCTCGCAGCACGGCTGGAAAGCGCATGCGAGCCAATGAAAATCACTGTTTGTCAGCCTACTGAAGAGCTGATCCGCAATAACTTTTCCCTTACTCAGCTTCCCTTGGTGGACGTGAAGGGTTTTGGCGAACAACAGCTCTACACCCTCGACTTCGAGGACCGGAGCTAGCGCCTAGTCGATATAGTCGGCGATATCTCTAAGGGCTTGAAGGTCTTTTATGGTGATCTTGCCACCGGCAGCAGTCAGAATTCCTGTTTCCTGCCAGTCCCTCAGCTGTCGGTTTACGTTTTCCCGACTAAGACTGACAAAGTTCCCCAAGTCTGATTGGCTGATAGCAAAGCGCAGGCTGCTTTCAGCATTCAGTGCGCTATCGATGTTGGCGCCATGGAAGGCGACCAATTGCAGAAGGCCACGCGCCAACTTCGGCCCCATCGCATAAGACCGGTCGCTTTCCAGCAACTGGTTGGTACGTCTGATCCGGGCACACAAAACCTTAATGATCTGCAGAGTGATATCCGGGTTCTTCTCGAGAAAGGACAATAGCGCCGCACGTTGGAAAACGGCTACCCGACATGATTCAACCGTGATCACGGAAGCCGAGCATGGCTGGCCGTCAAATACTGAGAGCTCTCCCGCGATCTGACCCGGCCCAAGATAATCCAGGATCAGCTCTTTGCCTGAGGCGGTATAAATGCAAATTTTGCAAGTACCTTCGCGGATCACCAGAAGCGTGTCTCCATCATCACCCTGGTGCATCAGGGTTGTCCCTTTGGGAACTGACTTTTCAACGGCAATATTCAGGGCTGCTTGCTTCTGCGCGTCAGACAGACTCGCCAGCAAAGTACCCTCCGCGTTGAAAGATTCAGGATTTCGGAATGTCATCGCTTGTTCCTTTGCGCCTCGCACGTCGGTGGCTGTCT
Source organism: Kordiimonas lacus (assembly GCF_001550055.1). Classification (GTDB taxonomy): domain Bacteria; phylum Pseudomonadota; class Alphaproteobacteria; order Sphingomonadales; family Kordiimonadaceae; genus Kordiimonas; species Kordiimonas lacus. The sequence goes on along the minus strand of NZ_LRUA01000002.1, from coordinate 409,854 downwards.
ATATTGGATCAGCGTGCTGCCAAAAGGTCAAGATCGTATGGAGCCCATGCTTTTTTGCATAACGCCGCCCAAGATTCGCTGCATTCTGCCATTTTTCTGGTTCTACCATTTTTCAAAGATTTTCATTCTTTTTCAAATATGTGCTCTGCGTCACAGTCCGCCCAGCCTGCCCACGGTATTTCCTGCCTCAGACCGGGTCGCACCTCCCCAGTTGCCCGGCGCTCGAAAGATAAGGAGTAGATCATGTTTGATAAGATCGAGATGGACACGACAGAACGCTTTGCGCGGTGCATTGAAGCATCGAAGCGGGTACGTTGGGAAATTGAGCGCGACGTTATCCAGGGACGTGCTTTCGATACAGCGCATAAATATTTGCCGGATGGCTTGTCGCTTGCCGCAGAGTTCACCAGCCTGAGTTCTGATGAGAAAAAGTATCTGAGCCAGATCCAGGGCCGCACTTATGCCAATATCTTTGGTCTGGTTGAGCGATTCATCAATGCCAAAATCCTGGAGCTGAGCCGTGACTATTGGCTGGGCGACCAGGTAAAGCTGGAAGCGCTGGTGCGTTTCAGTGACGAAGAACTGAAGCACCAGGAACTGTTTCGCCGTATTGAAACGATGATCGCGGAAGCCATGCCTGCAGGGTATACCAACACACCTGACCCCGATGCAGTCGCCCAGGCTGTTCTCAGTAAATGCACCTGGGCGGTCCTGACGCTGACCCTTCATATCGAGCTCTTTACCCAACAACACTACCGCGAAAGCATCGACAAGGACGAAGCCCTGTCGCCTCTCTTCAAAGATGTCTTCCTGTTTCACTGGAAGGAAGAGAGCCAGCACGCAATTCTTGATGAGCTGGAGCTTCGGAAACATGACGCAACTCTGACCGATGCAGAGCGCGATCAGGCCGTAACCGACTTTATCGAACTCGTTGGTGCTGTGGACGGCATCCTGCAAGCGCAGGCTGCCGCAGACGCAGGATATTTCGCCAATACCTGCGGTCGCGATGTTGCTGCCGGTGAGGTTCAACAAATCGAAGCGAGTATCCTGAAGGCCTACCGCTGGCAATATATCCTCTCTGGCGCAGGCCACCCGCAATTCCAGAAGGTGCTGGGGGATCTTCTGACAGACGCCCAACTGGGCCGTATTGTTGCAGCGCTTGGTCCCCTTCAGGCATAGGATAAGGCCCGGGGTGCGCAGCGACCCACAACTCCTCCCGGAGAGCATGCTGCGTGCCACACGGGTCAGCCCCGCTGGTAGTAAACTGCCGGCGGGGCCTCCTACAGAATGAAAACAGATATCCGCTAAACTTTGTTCCCGACCAGCCCCCCCAAGCCATGACCAAACACCTGCACCATATGCTGCAGGATCGTCTCAAAGTCGTCCGACCGACAGGCGCCTCCTGACAGGAAATCGATGCGACCTGTTTGGGCCAACGACAGAGTAATCGCCCCAGACAGCAGATGATAAAACCAGTACAGCTCGGCCTCACTGCAATCGGGTCGTACTGTTTTCAAAAGCCCGATGAGCTTCTGCACAACACCGTCGAATGGGGAGGCGGACATATCAGGCCCCTCACCTGGCGGCGAGCTATTGATACGGGCAATCAGCGCACCATAGTTCAGGTAGCCCGGATCTCCGGCCATCATGAATTTAAAAGTCGGCTCCAGATAGGCGCGAATGATCCCCGCCGCCGTCATCGCATTCGCATTATCTCGCTCATACGCCTCAAGCGACGCTAACCGGCTGTCGTTCACAAGCGCAGCCCGCCGCTCGATCACCGTCTCGAACAAGGCAGCTTTAGCACCAAAATAATAATGCAGAAGTGACGTATCGGCACCAGAGGCATCTGCTATCTCGCGAACCGACACACCATGAAAACCGCGTTTTGCAAATAGCTCTTCCGCCGCGTCCAGGATTCGTTCGCGCGACTCCTCCCGCCGGTCAGCCTGTTTGCGCCGCTTGCGTCGCGCTGGTTTGTTTTTCATGTCAGTGACGGTCATGCCCTGCCTCAGTCGCTTCCTAAAATTTCCAGCCCACAGGCCTGCCTGGCACCATGCGCAAACTAACATGATTTGGCAAGGATACTGAAACTTATTTATTGGTCAATCAATAAATAAGTTGACTCCATCAATGTTTCAGCTCATGCATGACCAACGATGGGAAAGTTGGTTTTGGGAGGAACCTATGAACAGAATGACAATATCGACCATGTCCATGGCGCTGATGGCAAACGTGAGCCTGATCGCAGTTACGCCACCCGCGGTCGCTCAGCAAAGCACCGAAGCAGCGAGTGATTTTCTGCTGGAAGAAATTGTAGTGACCGCCCGCAGGCGGGAAGAAAGCCTGAGAGACGTACCAGTTGCGGTTTCCGTTCAATCCGGCGATCAGCTCGACTTGAAGGGCGCTGCTGACATCACGGCGCTTCAGCGCCTTACCCCGAACCTGACCCTGCAGGTGGCCCGGGGCACCAATAGCACGCTCACCAGCTTCATTCGAGGCATTGGCCAGCAGGACCCCCTATGGGGTTTCGAACCCGGGGTCGGCCTTTACGTCGACGATGTCTATATCGCGCGCCCGCAAGGAGCGATCCTTGATATATTTGATATCGAGCGGATCGAGGTGCTGCGCGGGCCACAAGGCACGCTCTATGGCCGCAACACCATTGGCGGCGCGGTGAAATATGTTACCGCCCGATTGGGGGCGGAGCCTCAGGCCAAGGTTCGGGCCAATGTGGGATCTTATGGCCAGCACGATCTGATCGTCTCCGGCTCCGCCCCTGTCGGCGACAGGCTCGCTGTCGGCGGTGCCTTCGCGCTTTTCAACCGGAACGGCTATGGCACCAATCATTTTACCGGCAATGACACCAACAATAAGGATGCATGGGCTGGGCGCCTGACCATGGAATTCATGCCCTCAGACCAGCTCTTCTTCCGCATCTCCGCCGACCGTACAGAAGACAACTCGAATGCCAATCATGGCCACCGGGAATTGGCGGTGCCCGCGGCATTTTCCGTGCCGCCCTTCACCCTTGCGCCGTTCAGTCTCGACATTCCGGCCGATGCTTTCCCTGTCCAGGAGGATGTCTATGACACATGGGCCGGGCTTGGCGACACCAACGAGGTGATCACTCAAGGGATTTCGCTGCTGGCGGAATGGACACTGAATGAGCATTACACAATCAAGTCGATCAGCGCCTACCGTGATGGCGTAACACATGGTGATGGTATTGATTTTGATGGCACGCCCGCACCGCTGCTCGATATCGTCGCGCCGGAAAGCGTCTATGAAGACCATCAATATTCTGAGGAACTGCAGCTTCTCATTGATCACGACAGCTGGAGCGGCGTTGTCGGCGCCTACTATATGGACGCGGTGGCGCAAGGGGCGTTTGACACAGTACTCGCTCTTGCAGCCGCAGCCATCCCAAACGTGCCAACACCAAATCTCACCCAAGGCACCAGTGGTCGGGTCGAGACCAAATCCTATGCCGTGTTTGCCGACATCGATATCGACCTGAGCACACGCTGGCACCTGTCTCTTGGCGGCCGCTGGACGCGGGATGAAAAAACCGGCACCGTCTTCAAGGCCAATTATCTGGGGCTCGGCAGCCCAATATCTGGCGGTACTGGCATCTTGATCCAGCCGCTGACCGACTATACCAACCAACTCGCCTTCGAGGAATTCACACCCCGCGTCAGCCTTGCCTACGATATGAGCGACACGACCAACATATATGCAAGCTACAGCCGGGGGTTCAAATCTGGCGGCTTCGACATGCGCGGCGATGCCTTCGCAACCCCCGCTACAATGGAGGGGTATGACCCCGAAACAGTGGAAACGTTCGAGCTGGGCTTCAAGGGCAGCCTCTTTAACAATCGCCTGTCGCTTGCCACAGCGTTGTTCCATGCCTCCTATGACGGACAACAGGTGACCAGCCAGCAGATCAACGCCACAAACACAGGTGTTGTCAGCTTTGTCGATAATGTGGGCAAGTCAACCATCAAGGGCGCTGAATTGGAGACGACAGCTTTCCTGACCGACACTTTCAGTATCAATGTCACCCTTGGCTACACTGATGCCGCTTTTGATGAGTATCTTGCCTATGTCTCTGACGGCACTGGCTTTGTGCTCACCAACGTGGCGGACGACCGCGTGTTCCAAAACACTCCGAAATGGAACGGCAATGTGGGCTTCAGCTATATGGTGCCGCTCGACAGCCGGGGCAGCGTAAACATCCATGGTGCCATGAGCTTCCGCAGCGCCACGTCGATGTTCGAAACGCCGGTCGACGAGATCAACCAGGACGCCTATCAGCTGCTTGATCTCTCGGTCGTCTGGACGTCGGCTGGAGACCATTGGCGCGTGGGGCTGCATGGCCGCAATCTGACGAACACAACATACAGGACCGGGGCCTACAATTTCCCTGGCCTGGCGTTCGGCGATTCCGTGATCGGCTTCTATGGCCCGCCACGCACGGTGACTGCATCCATTGAATATCGCTTCTAAATCCGCATTTGACGATGCGCTGCCGGCAACAGCTGGCGGCGCTTTCCAACCAACAGGGGACAATCAGTGACCGCCTATCAGGATATCTATTGGCAGTCGCGGGACGGCCTGCAACTGCATGCACGGGACTATCCCGCAATGGGGGACAGCAGGCCTTCTTTGCCCATTATCTGCCTGCCCGGCCTGACCCGAAATGCCCGTGATTTTGAAGACGTCGCCACTTGGCTTGCCGTCCAGGGCAAGCAGACGATTGCCGTGGACTTCCGCGGGCGCGGCCTGTCAGACTATGACCCAAAGGCAAAAAATTATCACCCAAACACCTATGCGCAGGACATTCTGGCCCTGATGCAGGAACAGAAAATCGATCGCGCCCATTTCATCGGCACGTCCCTTGGCGGCATCGTTACAGCTACAATAGCAATGAGGCATGGGAACCGGATTGGCAGGGTCATCCTCAATGACATTGGCCCGGAAGCGAACCCGAAAGGAATCAAGCGCATTGGGGCATACGCGGGCGGAAAGGCATCCATTGCCAATTGGTCAGACGCGGATGCCTATTGCCGGCGTGTTGGGGCTGATGTTTATCCTGCGTTCTCCGATACAGACTGGCGCCGTTTTCTGCGCAGAACCTTCAGAGAGACCGCCGAAGGCAAACCACGCTTCGATTATGATCCGGCTGTGGCGCGTACCGTGTCGCCACTACAGGTTCGCCTTCTGTCCCTGTTTCTCTGGCCGCGCTTCACCCGTCTGGCAAGAAAGCACCCAACCTTGCTGCTTCGGGGCAGCTTGTCCGACCTTCTAGCGCCTACCACTGTCGAGAAACTGAAATACAAGGCGCCAACACTCCTGACTGCTGAGGTTGCAAACGTAGGACACGCCCCCACGCTCGACGAGGCGGATGCCCGCACTGCAATCGCTAATTTTCTGGGCATTACCGAAAACAGAACCTGAGTACCCGGCCCCATACACCTATGCCTGCTTCTGACCAAAGAACGACCACCGAAATGGTCGCTCTGAATGTCTGCTTTTAGATCTCCAGTGAACCCGCAACCTCAGGAGCGTCAACCACATCGACACCCAAATAGCGAACCATGCTCTCCATATTCGAATGACCAATGGCAACTGAACGGCCCTGAGGTTCTTCGTTGTTTATCTATGAGCAGCGCTGGGAATTTCATATTGAAAGTAGAGTTTCATGGTTTGTCCCCTTTTGGATCAGGAAACAGTCGTCCCACTCCCAACTGCCAAGTGCCAAGTGCATTTTCTAGACTTGTCTTGAAAAGTAGGCACGACCTTCAGCAGACTTAGGAATACTGATTGGGGGAATTTATGACCCATCTGAAAAAGTGCGCTTCCTAATATCTCGGCGCAAAAGGATGGACGGAATGCATATAGGAAAGCCAAAAAGCACAAGGAGATCGTAGCAATCTCGTAGCAAGTGTCGCAGCTACGCCCACACAAAACCAGATTCCCGATTACACCCCCCACTTGAGGGGACCTGCATGGTGCCTCCTGGACCTCCTGGCGCAATGGCAAAAAGAAAACCCGCAGAAAACTGCGGGTTTTGACTTTTCATGAATTCTCTTGGTCGAGAAAATGGCGGAGACGAAGGGATTCGAACCCTCGATACCGTTGCCAGTATACTCCCTTAGCAGGGGAGCGCTTTCGACCACTCAGCCACGTCTCCGCCGCCGTGAATAGCTAAGTGCCACCCCTGAGTCAACGAACAGTTTCAAAAAAATGCACGGTGCCAGATTTGCCGCAGTCTGCCGCCATCACTGCCGATGTCACAAAAGCGAATAGCTGTGTTGCAAGGCCCCGGCTCGCCACGGGGCGATATCCGCCTATATCCTGATGAAACAGCTAAAATCTGGGAAGGAAAAATATGACACTGGAAGCAATCCGAACGCCCGACGACCGGTTCGACGACCTGCCGGACTGGCCATTTGAGCCGCACTATATGGATGACCTCAAAGGCTATGAGGGCATGCGCACCCACTATGTTGATGAAGGCCCAAAAGACGCAGATCGTACCTTTCTGTGCCTGCATGGCGAACCCAGCTGGTCCTATCTTTACCGGCACATGATCCCGCATTTCACTGCGTCAGGCGCGCGGGTTGTTGCCCCTGACTTCTTTGGCTTCGGCCGATCCGACAAGCCAACGCGCGATGAAGACTATAGCTTCCACTTCCACCGCAACTTCCTGCTGCGCTTTATCGAAAAGCTGGACCTGAAGAACATCACATTGGTGTGCCAGGATTGGGGCGGTGTTCTGGGGCTGACGTTGCCGGTGGACATGCCCGACCGTTTCAAACGCCTGCTTGTGATGAACACAGCCCTTGCGGTCGGCGTCCCCGCGGGCAAAGGCTTTAATGAGTGGCGCGAATATGCCCGCACAACGCCCGATATGCCAGTGGGTGGCCTGATGAAGCGCACAACGCCGCACCTGACGGACGCGGAAGTCGCGGCCTATGACGCCCCCTTCCCCGATCACCACTATAAGGCTGGCGTGCGGGCCTTCCCGCAACTGGTGATGACCGCCCCGGATATGGAAGGCGTGGGCACATCAAAGCGTGCCGCCAAATTCTGGAATGAAGACTGGACGGGCGAGACGTTCATGGCCATTGGCATGAAAGACCCGGTCCTTGGCCCACCCGCCATGCGTATGCTGGCCGGGCTGATCAAAGGCTGCCCTGAACCGATGGAGATTGCAGACGGAGGGCATTTTGTGCAGGAATGGGGCAACGAGATTGCGCCGGCCGCCCTGAAGCATTTTGGGGACATCGCATAAACAGGGACAAGGGGACGCAACCATGAAACATAGTTTCACCAAAACCATTGCAGCGCTGAGCCTGCTGGCAAGCACCAGCCTGGGCGCGGCTGCAGATAATCACAGCATCAAGGATGCCATCGCCAAAGATTATGATTATCTCGAGGACCTGTTCGTCTATCTGCACAAGAATCCTGAGCTGTCTTTCCGCGAGAACGAGACGGCTGAGCGGCTATCGAAAGAACTGAGTGCGCTTGGCTTCGACGTTACCACCGGGGTGGGCAGGACCGGCCTTGTAGCCATGATGAAAAACGGTGATGGCCCGACGCTCCTGATCAGGGCGGATATGGACGGCCTACCGGTTGAGGAAGCTTCGGGCCTCCCCTATGCGTCGACCAAACGGCAGGTGAACCTGGACGGTGTTGAAATGCCCGTGATGCACGCCTGCGGGCACGACATGCACATGACAGGCCTTGTTGGCACCGCCCGTCAGCTGGTGGCCATGAAAGACAAATGGCAAGGCACACTTCTGCTTGTCGGCCAACCGGCGGAGGAGACCATCAGCGGCGCCAAGGCGATGATCGAAGACGGCATCTATGAGCGCTTCCCGCGCCCGGATTATGCCGTGGCCTTGCACGTGGCCGCCCAAGCGCCTGCTGGTATGATCGTCTATAAGCCAGGCATCATGTACAGCTCCAGCGACAGCGTGCGCATCACGGTCCACGGCGTGGGCACACACGGGGCGTCGCCCCACCTGGGCAAGGACCCGATCGTGATCGGTTCCCAGATCGTCAATGCCCTCCAGACCCTGGTAGCCCGTGAAATCTCGCCGCTTTCACCAGGTGTGGTAACGGTGGGCACCTTCCACGCCGGCACCAAGAACAACATCATCTCGGATGAAGCCGTACTCACCCTCACTGTCCGTTCTAACGATGAGGAAGTGCGTCACAAGCTGCTGGCAGGCATCAAGCGCGTCGCGGAAAACACAGGTCGTGTCGCGGGCTTGCCGGAAGACAAACTGCCGACCGTTGAACTGTCGATCGAAAGCACGCCCACGACAGTGAACGACAAAGCGCTGACTTCACGGCTGGATAACGTGCTTAGGGAGCACTTCCCCGAAGGCCAGGTTGCCCGCTACGAGCAGAAAAACATGGGGGCTGAGGACTTTGCCTACTTCAGCCAAGTCGACCCGGCTGTACCCGGCTTCTATTTCATAGTCGGCGGCACGCCTATGGAGGCCTTTGAAGCCGAAAAGAATGGCGGCCCCGCCGTTGCCGGGCACCATTCACCTCTCTTCAAGATCGCGCCTGAACCATCAGTAAAGGCGGGCGTTGAAGCCATGACCGTGATCGCGTTGGATCTTCTTGGGAAATAAAGGTGAAGGATATGGCAATTCCTCCTTTCCATCTTGCGGTCCCGGTTGACGACCTTGAAGCAGCCCGCGCCTTCTATGGCGGGCTGATGGGCTGCCCTGAGGGGCGGTCCAGCGACACATGGATCGATTTCAACTTCTTTGGCCACCAGTTTGTGGTGCACCAAGGCACACCCCTTGGCCAGGCAGACACCAATGATGTGGACGGCAAGCAAGTGCCCAGCTTCCATTTCGGCGCGGTGCTGGATTGGGAAGACTGGCACGCGCTGGCCACCAAGCTGGCAGCGGCGGAAATTGAGTTCGTGATCGAGCCAGGCATCCGGTTCGAGGGAGAAGTGGGCGAACAGGCCACCATGTTCTTCCTCGACCCCGCCGGGAACGCCATTGAACTGAAGGCCTTCAAGGACCCATCCCAGCTTTTCGCGAAATAGTCAGAGGAAACGGCTATGCCTGAGAAGAAACGCCCAAATGTGCCGCGCATCCTGCCACCGCACCTGTTTTTCCTGACAGCAACACTGATGCTGGGCATTGGATACTGGGAAACCGGCGGCTTCGGCGTACAGTATTGGCCCCTTGGCCTGACGATCTTCGGCATCTGGATGGCGGCAAGAGAAAAGAACCGCTTTGTCGCGGCTGGCACCAGCTTCTATCCGGGCGAAGACGCGCACAAATTGATCACCTATGGCGCCTACCGCTTCACACGGAATCCGATGTATCTGGGCATGGTGCTTGGGCTGATTGGCCTGTGGCCGCTCACCGGCGGCTATTGGCCGGTGGTGCCTTTTGTGCTGTTCATCAGCATCATCACAATCCGCTTCATCCTGCCGGAAGAACGGCGGCTGGAAGAACTGTTCGGCGACGAATACCGTACCTACAAATCAAAGGTCCGGCGCTGGCTTTAAATCAGCCCTTCGGCTTCCAACTAAGCATGGCTTCCAGCATTGCTTGGATGGGTTTCGCCACTTCGCCTGCCCGCTCCGGCAGATAGGTGAAAGGGAAGCTTTCATCCATATAGGTGATTTGCGACAGCTCAAGCTGGATCGCGTGCACACCGTGCGCGGGTTGGCCGTATTTGCGAGTGATGAAACCACCCTTAAAGCGGCCATTCAATACTGCGCTATAGCCTTCAGCCTGCTGTGCCACACCGTACACAGCCTCTGCCAGTTCCGGGCTGCAGGACTGGCCGTCGTTGGTACCCAGGTTAAAATCAGGCAATTGGCCATCAAAGAAACGCGGCACGTGGGACCGGATCGAATGCGCGTCCCACAGCAACGCATACCCATGGATATGCCGCACGCGTTCGATCTCTGCCGCCAGCGCGTTATGATACGGCTTCCAGAAGTGACCGACACGGTCGCGCTGTTCCGCATCATGCGGCGCCTCTCCCGGCAGATAAACCGGATGTTCGTCAAATGTGGTGGTGGGGCACAGCTCGGTCACATTCTGGCCCGGGTACAGGCTCTTGCCTGACGGATCGCGGTTCAGGTCGATCACATAGCGCGAATAGTGCGCATGCACGACTGTTGCGTCCATGTCGGCAAGGAAGCTGTAGAGCTTCGGCAGGTGCCAGTCCGTATCCGCGATCTTGAGCGCGTCGGCTGTCATGCGGCCCGCGTAGGCCCCCAACTCCTCGCCGCTGTGCGGCATGGAGATAATGAGGGGGCTGTGCCCCCTCGTGAGATCGAAGACTTGCGTCAAAGTGCTTGGCTCCCAAGGCTTGTGGACGGCAGGAGCGTCTCCACATAGCCATTCAGACTACCGGAGGCCACCAATTCCCGCGCTGCCTCAATATCAGGGGCAAAGTAACGGTCTTCTTTGTAGAAATCCACCCGTTCCCGGATCAGCCCATAAACCGCCTCCAGTGGTTCGGATGACTTGAGCGGCCGGTGGAAGTCCATCCCCTGTGCCGCACCCAGAAGCTCAATCGCGATCACCGCACCAGCGTTGAAGGCAATGTCATGCAGGCGGCGACCCGCGAAGGTCGCCATGGACACATGGTCTTCCTGCCCTGCCGAGGTCGGGATGCTGTCCACACTTGCAGGGTGCGCGAACGTTTTGTTCTCGCTCACCAGTGCGGCAGTCGTCACCTGCGCGATCATGAAGCCCGAATTCAGGCCACCGTCTTCCACCAGGAAGGCGGGCAGGCCGGACATCTTGGGGTCGACAAGCAGGCTGGTGCGACGCTCTGAGATTGAGGCGATCTCGCACGCGGCAATTGCCAGCATGTCAGCCGCCATCGCCACCGGCTCCGCGTGGAAGTTACCGCCTGAGAGAATATCCCCTTCGTCCGGGAAAATGAGCGGGTTGTCAGTTACTGCATTGGCTTCTGTCAGCAGCGTTTCAGCTGCCTGGCGCATCACGCCAAGCGCCGCGCCCATCACCTGTGGCTGACAGCGCAGACTATAGGGATCCTGCACCTTTTCGCAGTCCTCGTGACTTTGACGAATGTTACTGCCGGCCAGTAGGCTACGGTACATGGCTGCCGTATCGATCTGACCCTGCTGGCGGCGTACTGCATGGATGCGTGGGTCGAACGGCACGTCAGAGCCCTTCATGGCGTCCACGCTCATGGCACCAGCCACCATGGCGGAGGCAAACACATTCTCAATCTCAAAGAGGCCGGAAAGCGTCAGCGCCGTCGACACCTGCGTGCCGTTCAAGAGCGCCAGGCCCTCCTTGGCGGCCAGCCGAAGCGGCTCAAGGCCAAGCATTTCTAGGCCGTCCTTGGCGGTCATGATCTTGCCCTCATGACGCACGTCACCCACGCCCAGAAGGGCTGCCGACATGTGCGCGAGCGGCGCCAGATCACCCGATGCGCCCACGGATCCCTTGGCCGGGATCACAGGGTAAACGCCGTGGCTGAGCAGCTTCAGAAGCGCATCGATCACCTCACCGCGGATGCCTGAGTGGCCTTGTGCCAGCGACGTTGCCTTGAGCGCCAGCACGAGGCGCACAACACCGTCCTTCAAAGGTTCGCCTGTGCCGGTCGCGTGGGAAAGCACAAGGTTTTCCTGCAACTTTTCAACGTCCGACGCCTTGATGCGCGTGTTGGCCATCAGGCCGAAGCCTGTATTGATACCGTAAGCGGTGTCGCCGCGGTCGATCAGGTCTGTCACTGTTTGCCGCGCGGCGTCAATGCGCGCCTGGTCGGACTTGTCCAGCGTCAGCTCGGTTGGCTTCTCGTATATATGCCTCAGGTCCTGCAGGCTGAAATGGCCTGCCTTTCGGATCATTTTATGCACTGTCATCAATCGGTTCCCACTCTCTACTTGTCGAGCATCGGAAGGTTCAGGCCCTTCTCGCGTGCACAATTCTTGGCGATATCATAGCCCGCATCCGCGTGGCGCATCACGCCCGTAGCGGGGTCATTCCACAGCACGCGGCCAACACGCTTGGCGGCTGCTTCTGTGCCGTCGCACAGGATCACGACGCCCGAATGCTGGCTGAAGCCCATGCCCACGCCGCCACCGTGGTGGAGGCTGACCCACGTGGCACCCGACGCAGTGTTCAACAGGGCATTCAGGAGCGGCCAGTCGGACACAGCATCTGAGCCGTCCATCATGGCTTCCGTTTCGCGGTTCGGGCTCGCCACAGAGCCGCTGTCCAGATGGTCACGCCCGATCACCACAGGGGCCTTCAGCTCACCGTTCTTGACCATCTCATTGAACGCGAGCGCCAGACGGTGGCGGTCACCAAGGCCAACCCAGCAAATCCGTGCCGGCAGCCCCTGGAACTGGATGCGCTCACGCGCCATGTCAAGCCAGTTATGAAGGTGCGGATTGTCCGGGATCAGCTCCTTCACCTTCTGGTCGGTCTTGTAGATATCTTCCGGGTCGCCAGAAAGCGCGGCCCAGCGGAACGGGCCGATGCCCTGACAGAAAAGCGGGCGGATATAGGCAGGCACGAAGCCCGGGAAGTCGAAGGCATTCTTCACGCCTTCGTCAAACGCCACCTGGCGAATGTTGTTGCCGTAATCAACCGTGGGCACGCCCATGGCGTGATAGTCAAGCATCGCCTGTACATGCACCGCCATCGACGGCTTTGATGCAGCCGCAACGGCTGCCGGGTCCGTCTCGCGCTTGGTAAACCACTCTTCAACCGTCCAGCCGATCGGCAGGTAGCCGTTCACCGGGTCGTGCGCCGAAGTCTGGTCTGTCAGCGCGTCGGGGCGAATGCCCTTCTTTACCATCTCCGGCAGGATTTCAGCGGCGTTGCCGAGCACACCAACAGAGATGGCTTTGCCTTCCGCGTGCGATTTTTCAATGATCTGGAGCGCTTCCTCTACCGTGTCGGCGCGGGTGTCCAGATAGCCGGTCTTCAGACGGTAATCGATGCGGCTTTCCTGGCATTCGATGGCCATGCAGCTTGCGCCTGCCATGGTGGCCGCCAGCGGCTGCGCGCCGCCCATGCCACCAAGGCCAGCTGTCAGTATCCACTTGCCGGAGAGGTCACCGCCGAAGTGCTGGCGGCCCATCTCAACGAATGTCTCGTAGGTGCCCTGCACGATGCCCTGGCTGCCGATATAAATCCACGATCCCGCCGTCATCTGGCCGTACATCATCAGGCCTTTTTTATCGAGCTCGTTGAAATGTTCCCACGTCGCCCAGTGCGGCACAAGGTTTGAGTTGGCGATCAGAACGCGCGGTGCGTCCGTGTGGGTTTTAAACACGCCTACAGGCTTGCCCGACTGCACCAAGAGGGTTTCATCTTCTTCCATGCCGCGCAGGGTGGCGATGATGGTCTCATAGCATTCCCAGTTACGCGCGGCCTTGCCGATGCCGCCATAAACCACAAGCTCTTCGGGGTTTTCGGCCACCATTGGGTCCAGGTTGTTCATCAGCATGCGCATGGGCGCTTCAGTGGCCCAGCTTTTACATGTCAGCTCCGCGCCGTGCGGTGCGTGAATATCGGGGCGGTTTTTCATGGTTTTGTCCCTTCTCTCTCGAAACAGTATTTTTATGCGGTAGACGAGGCACCCACGGGGGAGAACCTTGCCGTCAATTCATATCTATCGCCGGGGTACAGCAGGCGGGCATAGGACGCCACGCGGTCACCGGTCCAGGTACGGCGGTTGATCTCAAGGCAGGGTGACCCTTCCCTGACCTCCAAGAGCCGCTTTTCGCTGGGGGTTGCCGCTACAGCGCGCACAACATGCTCGGCGCGCAACAAGGGCGCCACCGCCAGCAGATAATCGGTCGGGGTTGTCGCTTCGAAATCCTGCGATAGCAGCTCTGGCGCGATCTCGGGGTTCACCCAGCGCTCTTCAAGCTCGATCGGCATGTCGTCGCCTTTGTGCACGATCAACAGGTAGAAAACCTTGTCACCTGTGGTGCGGCCCATTTCCTCTGCCACATCTTTCGGCAGCGCGATTTCTTCCTGGAACAGAACCACCGCCGACCATTCCTCGACCCGGGCTTCAAGCTCACCGCGGATCGACAGGATATCTGCAGCGTGGCCTCGCATGCGGCGGTCTGCAACAAAGCTGCCCATGCCCGCGCGTCGCACGATATGGCCTTCTTCGGTCAGTTCCCGAAGGGCCCGGTTCACGGTCATGCGCGACACATTCAGTTCGCGCACCAGTTCATTTTCACTTGGCAGCTTGTCGCCTGCGTCATAGCTGCCAGCCTCAATGGCGTCCATGATGTGGCGCTTGACCTGCTCGTATCTGGGGACCGGAATCATGCGCCCTCCTCTTCCATCAGGCGGGCAATGCGGCCCACTGTCTCATTGTATCGACCGAAGATTTCATCCTCATTCGCGTGCCTGCCACCAGTGATGACCCAGTCGCCCGCCACCATCACATCGGTGATGGTGGCGGGCTGGCCAGAAAAGACAAAGGCATCCACAATCTGGCTATAAGCCGCGCCCGCAAACATGGGTGCTTTACCGTCCAGCACGATCAGGTCTGCGCGCTTGCCTACTGCAATCTCGCCGACCGGCTGCGCCAATGCCTGGGCACCGCCCCTGGCTGCCTGCCGCCACAGGAACTCGCCCGTGTGGCCACCATCTGCATGGGTCAAGACAGTGCGGGCCTGCCGCGCAAGGCGCTGGCCATATTCCAGCAGCCTGAGTTCTTCGCGCACATCAATGCTGATGTGGCTGTCAGAGCCCACACCGAACCGGCCGCCAGCCTTGACAAACTCATGCGCCGGGAAGACACCGTCACCCAGGTTAGCCTCTGTTGTAGGACACAGGCCCACGACACAGCCGCGTTCTGCCATGCCGCGCCATTCGGCTTCCACCACATGGGTGGCGTGCACCAGGCACCAGCGTTCGTCCACATTTTGGGATTCCAGCAACCATTCAACCGGGCGCTTATCAGCCCAGTCAACGCATGCATTCACCTCACGCGTCTGTTCGGCGATATGGATGTGGATCGGCGCTTTCATATCCAGCGTCTCGATTGCGTCAATGGCTGGCGCGAAACTGTCTTCCGGCACTGCGCGCAGGCTGTGGAACGTAAGCCCCAGTCTGTGGCGTCCATCAAAGCGCGGCTTCAATACCTTCAGGAGCCGCGTGAAATCATCTGTGGAATGGATAAAGGGCGCCTGGCCTGAAACCGGCAGCTCGCCACCAAAGTCCGATGCCTGATAGAGAACCGGCAGATGTGTCAGCGCAATGCCGCTTGCGTTCGCTGCCTTCAGAACCGCCTCTGACATGGCCAGCGACTGGTCCTCATGCGCATTATGAAGATAGTGGAACTCGCCCACCGCCGAATAGCCAGCCTTCAACATCTCGACATACAGCGCGCTTGCGATCACCTCTACCGCCTCAGGCGTCATGTGGCGGGCAAAGTGATACATGGCGTTACGCCAGCTCCAGAAATCCGAGGCACCCGCTTCACGAAATTCTGCGAGGCCGGCAAACGCACGCTGGAACGCATGACTATGGAGATTAGGCATCGCCGGCAGAACAGGTCCATGCACAGGCTTGCCCGCTGGCGCCTTCTTGCCGCTTTCAAGCGCGGTAATCATGCCATCTGGCGCGACAGTCAGGCACAGGTCATGGAGCCAGTCTCCACCCACCAGGCCTTCAGAAAAATAATGTTTTTGCATTGCCGCCTCCAACTTGTATATACAAGTTCATACAGGTTAGCCTTTCTGTCAATCGATTCTTGTGATAATCGAAAAGGCAGGGAGAGGATCAACGAGGGAAAACCCATGTTTGACACGCTATTGCGCAATGTAAACATAGCCACCATGGCCGATGGCCGTGCGCCCTATGGCGCTATTGAAAGTGGCGCAATCGGTGTGAAGGATGGCCGACTCGCATTTGTTGGGCCCATGGCTGAGCTTCCTGCAGGCCTGTCCGCGGCCGAGGAAATTGATGGCAACGATATGTGGGCCTTCCCGGGTTTTGTCGACTGTCATACCCATATTGTCTATGGCGGCAATCGTGCCCGTGAATTTGAAGAGCGCCTGAACGGTGTGTCCTACGAAGAAATTGCCCGCCGGGGCGGCGGCATCCTGTCGACTGTCAAAAACACTCGCGCTGCAAGCGTGGAAGAGCTGACCGCCTCCGCGGTAAAACGCCTGAAACGCCTGGCCGCAGACGGGGTGACCACGGTTGAGATCAAATCGGGTTACGGGCTGACACTTGATGACGAATTGAAGATGCTACGGGCCGCCAAGGCCGCCGCAGAAGAAGTGGGCCTGCGCGTGCGTACCACCTTCCTGGGCGCCCATGCCCTGCCCCCGGAATTTAAGGACGACAAAGACGGCTATATCGCCCATGTGTGCGATGTGATGATCCCGGCCGTCGCCAAAGAGGGCCTCGCTGATGCCGTCGATGCCTTCTGCGAGGGCATTGCTTTCAGCGCAGAACAAACCGCGCGCGTGTTTGATGCCGCAAAAGCCCACGGCATCCGCGTGAAACTGCATGCCGACCAGCTGTCTGACCTATCGGGTGGTGCGCTTGCCGCCAGCTATCAGGCCTTGTCGGCCGACCACCTGGAATATGCCAGCGCGACAAGTGTGCGCGCGATGGCGGACACTGGCACTGTGGCAGTCCTGCTGCCCGGCGCCTTTTATGTTCTGCAGGAAACCAAGCGCCCACCGGTTGAGATGATGCGCCAGGCAGGCGTGCATATGGCATTGGCCACAGATGCCAACCCAGGCAGTTCGCCCGTCCTGTCGCTGCAACTAATGCTGCATATGGGCTGCACGCTCTTCGGCATGACACCAGAAGAAGCCCTGCGCGGCATCACCCTGAACGGTGCTCGCGCTCTGGGACTCGAGCAAGACCTTGGCACGCTTGAAGAGGGCAAACAGGCCGACATTCTGCTGTTCGACATCTCGGAGCCCGCAGAACTGGCCTATTATGTCGGCGGCATTTCGCCAAACCGGATCATTTCCCACCCCTAGATTGTATCAAGGCGGCTTTTAAGCCTCTTTTTGCTCTGCCGTTTTGGCGGGCGCATTGGATGTGTTATCGTACGCGCAATAAAAGCTAGGGAAGCTCAGGGAAGCTCAGGGAATGAAACGTGCCGTGTCGGGCCGCCCCTTCAAGGTGTGTCTTGCTGCTATGTGTCTGTTTTTCAGTGTTGGCCATAAGGCCGCCGCTGACGACACCCTACGGCTATACTACCTTGCGCTTCCCGGCCTCCTTGAGGGGGAAAATGGTGCCAATCACGGCCCGCTTGCCAAAGTCATCCGCGAGGTCAGCAAGCGTGCGGACGTTGAATTTCAACTGCAATATATGGTGATGAACCGAATGATCCGGGAATTGCAGACCGAAGAGGCAGCCGCAGGTGTGCCCCAATTGGGTGCAATGATCAAATTCCGCTATGAACGGCCTGTCCAGCTTTCCCTGCCCATCGTATTCCGGCGCGATTATGCCTTCGTACGAACAAACACCACCATCCCTCATACGCTGAATGAAATTCGGAAGATGGTGCTGGTCATAAGCCCCATGACCACCCTGCCACCACCCTTGAATGTCATCAGGGACGAACTGGCCATCCTTGAAACCCATTCAGATGCCTCGGCGCTGACCCTTCTATCCAAGGGCCGCGCCGATGTGTGGATCAATGACGAAACCACTACACGGGCGGGCATATTGGAAGCCGACGTCGACAATATCAAATATGATGCTAATCGGCCCTTCTATGTCTGGCCGGCCCACATGGTGTTTTCTAAGAGTGTCTCCCCCGCCCTGATCAAGCGCATCGATGCGGCAATCTTGTCGATGGTTCGGGACGGTACGATGGACCGCGCTCTGCCTAAAAATTTCGTGTCGAATTATAACGCCTACCTGCCGAAGCCAAAAGGCAACTAAGGCACGCCCTGCCTGCTTATCTGCGCAACTGGATCAAGGGTGACAAACGCCCGCAACCAATCGCGAAAAGCCTGCAGGTCGATAAGTTTTACCCCGCCGTAGACAGACTGGACAAAGCCGCGCCGACGGTAGTCCGCAAGCGTTTGCGCAATAGCAACCCGACTGACACCCAACAGATCCGCCAGCTCCGACTGGGTGACCTTGATGGTGGCATCCCCTTCCTCCTGCGCCATGGACAGCAAGGTTTTGCCCAACCGGTATTTAAGCGGATATCGCCTGACATCATCCATCCATTCCAGCGAATGATAGAGCCTGAGCGTCAAAAGCCGGATGATCGGCAGCGCAAGATCCGGCCTGTCGATCAACAGCTGGTCAAACCGGGCCTTCGAGATATGGCTGACGACTGTGTCACCCTGGGCATGGGCATCGTGGCTGCGCGGCAGGCCGCCAAAGACGGTGAACTCACCATAATATTGCCCTGCCTCCAGAACGGCGAGCGCGATGAAACGGCCGTCGCGGTCTGTCTTGCCGAAGCAAACTGCACCTTCCTTGATGATGGAAAAGCCCTTGTCCTGGTCACCCCGGCTTTGGATATGCTGTTTGTGCCGGTAGCTTTGCCGCACACCAAGGCCGTCCAGCAGCGTGCGCTGCTCAGCCGACAGCGCCGACATCAGACCCGGCAGGCCAAAGTTGAAAACAAAGCTCATGGATACCCCATAATGTAAACTATTTTACATTCTTATTCAGCCACATGCGTCATGCTTTGTCACGGGAATTGAGGAAACCCGGCCGATGGCCGGAACCAGGGAAGCACCAAATGCCGTATGAGCTGATCATCTTCACGATCTTTTTCGCCTTCGCAGCGCTTGAGGCCGTACAATCAAAATTGCTATTTCTGCCCACTGAGCGCCCTGAAGACAAATGGATCGAGCTGATTTGCGGTCTGTTCCTGCTGGCAATTACCCAGCCAAGCGTGATCATTGCGTCTGCCTATGTGACCGGCTGGATCGCCCCTGAGGCCAAAGGCATGCTGGCGGACATGCCGATCTGGGCCGGGGTAGCGCTTCTGCTGGTGTTCGATGATATGGCGCAATATTGGTGGCACCGGGCTTCGCACACTTTCCCGTGGCTTTACGGCCTGCACCGCTCGCACCATAATGCGGAATATATGAGCATCCGCATCGTATACCGGAACAACATCCTTTATTACGCCTTCATGCCCTCTCTGTGGCTATCTGGCGCGCTGATCCATCTGGGGCTCGCGCCCATCTATGGGGGCTATATCATCGTCAAACTGTTGGTGATTTACGGGGCGCACTCCAGCACCAAATGGGACGCGAAGCTTTATGGCATCAAATGGCTGTCGCCCGTGATGTGGCTGGTGGAACGAACCATCAGCACGCCGGCCACCCATTTCGCCCACCACGGCAAACATGCCGCCGACCCCGCAACAAACTATAAGGGTAACTTCGGCAACCTGCTGTTCTTCTGGGACGTGCTGTTTGGTACCGCCAAAATCACACGAAGCTACCCAAAGGAATACGGGGTCGAGAATCTCGCCCCCATGAGCGCCGGCGCGCAGCTGATATGGCCGCTCGTCCGCGATGAAACCACGCCCTATGCCGAGACCCCGCCCCAGGAGGTGCTGGCAGCAGCCGAATGATCAACCCGATTTGTCGGCGCCTGCCTTTGCGTCTCTCAACTTCTCAGGGTCATAGCGTCCGTGCAATCCCAGTGAAACCGATTCCTGGCTGACTGCGATGGATGCAGCCATCAGGCCGTCAGCAAGGTCGGCCAGCTTGCACTGGTCAAAATCCTGTTTTGGGTTTTCACCCGCCATCACCAGCGGCAGCATTTTGTTCACACAGTCACTGAAAGGCTGGATATATCGGTTGACGGACGCCCGTGCATCTGCCGCAAATGCATCCAGAGTTTGGCTATCAATCGTGCCGTGAAAGCGCAGCAGGTGGCCGTTGATTTCGGCCCCAGTCCTGATGATCTTCAACCGGCTTTCATCCCGAAGCTTGAGGAACCTGTCAACAAACCCTGCAGCCGCTATCTTATCGGCCATGCCTGCTTCATGCAGCCTGATGATATCTTCAAGCACCATCATCGTATCCCGCATGGTAGCCACACCTTTCATGGCGTCGCTTGATATTTCAAACGCAACGCTTTCTGTCCGCTCCTGGGCCGATGATCGTTTTTCAAGCTCGAACATGGAAACCGGGATCACCACAGGAACCGCAATGGCGCACACAGCCGCCAATCGCTGGAACCATTTTGGCATCAGAACCGTTGGCGCTGTTTCTTCTACTGTCGCCACTTCGGCATGTGCGTTTGCTTTACTCATTTCCTCGCCCCCTGCATGCGTCAAATTGATCAAACCAAAAAAACACCATAGCGCCTGTCGCGCGGCTTCGCTATAAGCCCTTGTATGGCTTACGATTCGCTCAGAGATTTCATTGACCGGCTAGAGGCCGAGGGACGCCTTGTGCGCGTCAGGGAACCCGTCTCCACCGAACTGGAGATGACGGAGATCCAAACGCGCGTGCTGCATGCGGGCGGCCCTGCCCTCCTCTTTGAAAATGTCGTGAACGAACGCGGCGAAAAAGCCGACATGCCGGTTCTGGTGAACCTATTCGGTACCGTTGAGCGCGTGGCCTGGGGCATGAACCGGGAACCGCATGAACTGCGGGAAGTGGGCGAAACGCTGGCATTCCTGAGGCAGCCTGAGCCGCCACGTGGCATCAAGGACGCCATCAGCCTGCTGCCGCTGGCCAAGCAGGTTCTGTCCATGAAGCCCAAGAAGGTCAAGAAAGCGCCGGTGCAGGAAGTAGTACTGACAGGCGACGATATCGACCTGGACAGGCTGCCCATCCAGACCTGCTGGCCGGGCGAGCCTGCGCCCCTCATTACCTGGCCACTAGTGGTCACCAAAGGCCCGTCCGACAAGGCCCAGGACAATTATAACCTGGGCATCTACCGGATGCAGAAACTCTCGAAGAACCAGACGCTGATGCGCTGGCTGAAGCACCGAGGCGGTGCCCAGCAGTATCAGCGCTGGAAAGACGAAAAGCGCGAGCCTGTGCCCGCCGCCGTGGTCATCGGCGCGGACCCAGGCACCATTCTGGCGGCTGTGACGCCCGTGCCCGATACGCTCAGCGAATATCAGTTCGCAGGGCTCCTGCGCGGCAAGAAAGTACCGCTGGTGGACTGCAAGACTGTGCCGCTGCAGGTGCCTGCAACCGCTGAGATCGTGCTTGAAGGCTATGTCAGCCTGGATGATTACCGCGATGAAGGCCCGTATGGTGACCACACCGGCTATTATAACAGCGTGGAGAAATTCCCGGTCTTTACCATCACAGCCATCACCATGCGGAAAGACCCGATTTACCTGTCGACCTATACCGGCAGACCACCGGACGAGCCTGCGATCCTGGGCGAGGCGCTGAATGAAGTGTTTATCCCGCTCCTCCAACAGCAGTTCCCTGAAATTACGGATTTCTGGCTGCCCCCCGAAGGCTGCAGCTACCGCATCGCGGTTGTCAGCATCAAGAAAGCCTATGCCGGCCACGCCAAGCGCGTGATGCAGGGCGTGTGGTCCTTTCTCAGGCAGTTTGTCTACACCAAGTTCGTGATTGTGGTGGACGATGATATTGATGCGCGGGACTGGAAAGACGTGATGTGGGCGATCAGTACCCGCATGGACCCGGTGCGCGATATCGTAACGGTTGAGAACACGCCGATCGACTATCTGGATTTCGCGTCGCCAGAGTCCGGCCTGGGCGGCAAGTTGGGTATGGACGCCACCAACAAGGTGGGCAATGAAACCCACCGCGAATGGGGCACCGAGATTTACATGGAAGACAAGGTGATCGACAAGGTCGACGCCATTTGGGAAAGCCTGGGCATCCCCGGCGAGAACCCGAAAATCTGGAAGAAATAGCGCCCGGTCTTGCAGCTTCTGATTAGCGTCCTGTCGGGTGCCATTCCAGGAGATTCTCCCGCAAGCCGGTTTCCGTTGGCACACCCGTCGCGTAGAACCGCCATATACCGTTTTATACACACCAATAGATTATCTTGATTCACGCTTTCCGACATTTCAGGAAAAGCAGCAGAAACTCAGGTAAAATTTTAGGTAAACAGACAACCAAACCTCAACGCCGCAGAAAACGGCCATTTGGGACGCAATCCTGAATTGAGCCACACCTCGCAATCTGGCAACAATAACAATCATTGGCCCTGAAATGGCCGCAGTGGTTGTTTTTTATATATTTACGACCGACATATG
The DNA here is from genome assembly GCF_001550055.1 of Kordiimonas lacus. Classification (GTDB taxonomy): domain Bacteria; phylum Pseudomonadota; class Alphaproteobacteria; order Sphingomonadales; family Kordiimonadaceae; genus Kordiimonas; species Kordiimonas lacus. The sequence goes on along the minus strand of NZ_LRUA01000002.1, from coordinate 387,636 downwards.
AATATGCACGAGTGTGGGGGTGCTATGTCCGTTACAGAATTCAGGTACAAGGCTTTCATCAGCTATAGCCATGCTGATAAAGCCTGGGCTGAATGGCTCTTGAAATCGCTGGAATCCTATCGCATTCCAAAAAACCTTGTTGGTCGCGCGACCGAAATTGGAGAGGTTCCAGCGCGTTTGGCACCCATCTTCAGAGATCGGGACGAGTTGCCTGCTGCTCACCGGCTGACCGACAGGCTTTTTGAAGCCCTGAGAGCATCTGAATTTCTGATTGTCCTGTGTTCACCCAACTCAGCCAAGTCAAAGCTAGTGAACCGGGAAATCATTGAATTTAAAAAGACCCACGGTGACGGGCGCATCCTGTGCATGATTGTAGACGGGGTGCCGTTCGCAGATGACCCGGAAAAGGAATGCTTCCCCGAAGCCCTCCTGCACAGCTTCCGCGCTGATGGCAGTCGGGGCGGCCTGTCAGCGGAAGGCCTGGCGGCAGACATCCGCGCTGAAGGCGATGGCAGATCCATGGGCCTACTGAAAATCGTCGCCGGTTTGATCGGCGTGGGGTTAAACGATCTCGTTCGCCGCGACGAACAGCGTCGACAGAGAAACATGATTGCGGTGGCAGCAGCCTCGATTGTCGGGATGTCAGTTATGGGAGCCCTGACATATGAGGCGTCAACGGCACGCGACGCTGCAAAACAAGCGCAAAAGCTCGCGGAAGCTAAAACACAAGAAGCTATCACCAACAAGAACGACGTTGAAGATCTGCTGAAATTCATGATGAGCGAATCCTATTATTCTCTGCTGGCGGCAGGAGAGCTGAGCGCGGCAGAAAATCTCACACGTAAGACAGTAGAGTTTTTCAAAAACAAGGACTTGAACTCTCTGAGCGACGAAGGGTTTTCCCGAATGACCGGGTCCATGCTAAAGCTGGGGCAGACTCTGGACAGGAAGGGGGAAAGCGATCGAGCAAAAGAAATGTTCGACAAGACCCTGGTTGTGTCTCGGCGATATTACGAGCATCACCCAATGCGGGAAGCCGCAATTTTTCGGCTGCAAAACAACCTCTTTTTTACTGGCTATCTGGCCCTCCGGCAGGGTCATTTCGTGGATGCTGAACGAGATTATCGGGAAAGATTGGCACTGATAAGGAAATATCGGGCAAATACCAGTCAATATGTTCCCGGCGACGCAGCGCACCTGTACATTCCTACAGTATGGCTTGAACGGGAGGCTGACGCATTAATGGGCCTGGCATCTCTGCTTGCCGGCCCTCTAGGGAACCTGACAGAAGCCTTACCTATGCATGCGAGAAGCGTTGAATTGCATAAACAGATCGCATCTCTTCGAGAGAATGACAATGATTCCCTGACTAATTTGGCCAGTGCATACCACTATGCAGGGCACACCTATGTGAACGCCGGCGAATTTGAAATGGCAGAAGACGCCTTCAAGGCACGGCTGAGCCTGTATGATGAGTTGACAACCCGCGACCCCGAAAACTATCGCATTTATCGACGATATTTGATTTCTCTGGAGAATCTGGGAAGCCTTGCCCGTATCCGGGGCGACCTCTCTGAAGCCCTGTCTTTCCAGAAAGCTGCTGCCGAAGGGTATGACATCCTGGTGGCAAAGGATCCGGAAAATACCATGTGGCTTGGCAATTCTGCGCAAGCTTACTATGAACTCGCCAATATGGCGCTGCAATTGGAGCAGGTACCTCTTGCAACACACGCTCTGAAAAAGAGTAAAGCTCAGATTACAGAGGCGCTGGAGAGAGATAATAGCCGGACCATCCGGCGCTTGACCAGCTACCGCGTGGCCGTTCTTGAGGCCGAGCTGTTGGTACGTGGAGGTAACACTGCAGACGCTCAAGCACTCCTTGCGAAAACCATCACGGCACTGGACCATGAATCGGACGGATACTTACGTTCGAATGGGGCGCTGACACAATATGCTAATACCCATCTGGCCCAAGGAAAACTGCTGGCAGAATCCGGCCAGATGGAAGCCGCAAGAATGGTTTGGAGCAAGGCCATGAACGCCTTGGAAACCACAACTGCCACCCTCTCTCCTGACGGCAAAAGCAAGCTGGCACAAATCTATACCGCTATGGGCGACCAGGGGAAGGCTGAACACCTTCTCGCTCAACTGGACGGTATCGGATTTCGAGATAGTTCTGCTCGATATTTTTCGGAAACAAGCGGCAGCGAATAAGGTCTCAGGCCGCGGACTGGCCTTTATGGGGCAGGCCTTCCTGGGCGCCTTATATAGCCTCAAGGGCAGCGATGTCTTCGTCTGTCAGTTTGCGGGCCAGCATCTCGCCTTGCTTCTTCTTCGCAAGAATGTCTCTGGCCTTGGCATATTTGTCGTCATGCCAGAACACAAGACAACCATTGCAGCCCTTGCCGCAGCATCCTTCCGTGCCCCGACGAGGAGTCCGTAGCCTAAGCTCCGACCGGCGATCGTCCAGCGCGTCCTGCAGCGTCAAACGCTTCGTCTCATAAACGGCGGCGTTGCCCCGGCCCTGTTCAAGCGCCTGGGCTTCTGCGTCCAGCTTCAACCGCGCCCACTGGTCTTCCGTCAACGCCTTTTCTTTCCTGAGGACCGTCATGGGCGGGAAATCAGCCTTCAGGCTTTCCGCCGTTTCCTGATCAAACAGGCTGAACGGCAGGCGAATGAGTGGCGTGTTGCCGGCATGGACCTCTGTGGTAACCTTGCCGTTGGCCGCATTCTCATAATCATAGATCCGAAGCAGCATCGGCTCGCGCGCGCTGGGCGGCACAAACTCGACCACGTCGCCCGCCACCAGCTTATTCTTCACCTTGACGATAAAGGCGTCATCAGTGACGTCCTCGATCAGGCCTGCATATTCATGGTCCGCAAGCGTATAGGTATCCTCAAACCCGTGGGCATAGTTGGTCAGCCGCCCGTCATGGAATGCCATCGTATAGCCGCGCGATGGTACTGTGCTCAATTCTTTCATGTAAGGGTCAGCGGACCAACCCTCGGGGTCATCGTACCAGGCGTCGATGGCCATACGGTAAGCCCGCGCCACCATGGCCACATAGTAAGGGCTTTTGCCCCGGCCTTCGACCTTCAGGCTGTCCACACCGATGCTCAAAAGATCATTCAGCTTCGGCATGATACAGAGGTCTTTACTGTTCAGAATGTAGGTGCCGCGCTGGTCTTCCTCGATGGGCAGCAGGTCGCCCGGGCGATATTCCTCTTCGATCAGGAACTCAAACAGCTCCAGATTCTCTTCCGACAGAGGCAGCTCCTTCACCGTGCCGTCCTTCAGCCGCATATGCACCTTGTATTTCCAGCGGCAAGAATTGGCGCACGCACCCTGGTTGGCGCCGCGTTCCGCCATGAAGTTCGACAGCATACAGCGCCCCGAATAGGTCATGCACATGCTGCCGTGAACAAAGGCCTCAAGCTTGATATCCGGGCATCTTTCACGGATTTCCTTAAGTTCCTCGAATGACACCTCACGCCCGAGCACCACCAGCCCCGCGCCCAGGTCTTCCCAGAATTTCACTGACTGCCACGAACACACATTCGCCTGCGTGGAGATATGAAGTTCGAGCTCCGGCGCCTGGTCGTTCACAAACATGAACACGCCCGGGTCGGCCACGATCAGACCGTCAGGCGCCACCTTGCGGACGGTTTCCAGATACTGTGGTAGTTTGGTGATGTCCTTGTTGTGCGAGAACAGATTGAGCGTCAGGTAGACGCGCTTGCCGTGCGCATGTGCAAACTCCACACCCTCCACGACATCCTCAAGCGAGAAGGCAGACTTGGTGCGCAGGCTCATGTCCGGCGTGCCCAGGTAAACCGCGTCCGCGCCATATAGCACAGCGGCTTTCAGCTTCTCCAGGTTACCCGCAGGCATCAACAGTTCGGACCGGCGCCCGGATGCTGTTTTGTTCACGATCATTTGTTCGGTCATTACCTTCACTCGCACTTGTGCCTAACGGCCAATTTGGCCGGGTCATACGCCATTTCCCGCTAATTTTCCAGTCTTATGGCTGATCCAGCCACCCACGCGACACCGTACCGCACCTTGGTGAAGTTATGGTAAGCTGGGCACAATTTCAGGGGACAGGAGGACGTCATGGTCAACACTCGCACAACGCCACCGCAAGCAGCATTGGACCTTTATGACAAATATGCCCACGGCTTTATTGATCGCCGCACCTTCATGGCACGTCTTGGCCGTCTGGCGATTGGCGGCCTGACCGTGGCAGCGCTGGCTAACAGCCTCATGCCCAACTATGCGCTGGCGGAACAGGTAAAGCCCGATGATCCGCGCATTGTGGGCGAAGATGTGCCCTACCCGTCCCCTATGGGCGCGGGTGACATGATGGGCTATCTGGTGCGCCCGGTGGACGCCAGCGACATGAACAAGCGCCCGGGCGTGGTGGTGATCCATGAAAATCGTGGCCTGAACCCTTATATCCGTGACGTGGCCCGGCGCGTGGCCACCGCGGGCTATATCGCATTCGCGCCCGATGCGCTTTACCCCCTTGGCGGTTACCCCGGCAATGACGACGATGGCCGCACCATGCAGCGCCAGCGCGACCGCGACAAGATGGTCGAGGACTTCAAAGCAGCCGTTGGCTTCCTTCAGGCGCACCCCAATTGCACGGGCAATGTGGGCTGCGTGGGCTTCTGCTTTGGCGGCAGCGTATCAAACAGGCTGGCCGCAGAGCTGCCGACGCTCAAAGCCGCCGTGCCCTTCTATGGCGGCGGTGTACCAGCCGAGGCAGTGCCGAGCATCAATGCCCCGCTCATGATTCATCTTGGCGAACTGGACACGCGCGTGAATGCGGGCTGGCCCGATTATGAGGCGGCGCTGAAGGCCAATGGCAAGGCGTACAAGATGCATATGTACGCAGGTGCCAACCACGGCTTTCACAATGACACCACAGCCCGCTATGACCCTGAAGCTGCCGAACTGGCCTGGACCCGCACGCTGGCATTTTTCGAGAAGCATCTATCCTGAGGTTTTGATGGCAGCCAAGCCAGAACAACATTGAACACCAGCGCTTTCTATGGCTTATTGGCGTCCATGTTTTTACAGGCTTTTTCCAAGGACTTTTCATGACCGACACTACCCTCAACCTGCTTCAGGACCTTGTCACGAATGCGATAAAGGCCGGTGCCGATGCTGCCGACGCCGTTGCGGTCGACGCCCGGTCAAAAAGCGTGTCCTGGCGCGAAGGCAACTTGGAGGATGTGGACGGGTCTGAGGGCGAGGACATCGGCCTTCGTGTCATGATTGGTAAAAAGCAGGCGATGGTGTCCACCAGTGACCGCCGGCCGGCCGCCCTGAAAGCCCTTGTTGAGCGCACCATCACCATGTCCAAAGCTGTGCCTGAGGATGCCTACTGCGGCCTGGCACCGGAAGACAGGCTGCACACCGGCCCGATGGCAGAGCTGGACCTTTTTGACAGCACAGAAGTCTCGGCGGAACAACTGACCGACCTGGCGCGCGAAGCCGAGGATGCCACAAGGGCGGTCGAAGGCGTGACCAACTCATCTGGTGCGGGCGCAAGCGCCAGCAGCTGGGCCATCTCTCTCGTCACAAGCCACGGCTTCTCAGGCCACTATCAGGGTTCCAGCTTCTCCATTTCCTCCTCCGCCGTCGCGGGTGAGGGCACGGGCATGGAGCGTGACTATGAATTCACGTCGGCCCGCCATTTTAGTGACCTTGAAAGCGCTTCCTGGGTGGGCACAGAAGCGGGCGAGCGTGCCGTGAAGCGGCTGGGTGCTGCCAAAATGGCCAGCGGGCAGATGCCTGTTGTCTATGACCCTCGTTGGTCAAAGTCTTTTCTCAATCACCTGTCAGGCGCCATCAACGGTGGCTCCATCGCACGGAAAAGCAGCTTCCTGCAGGACAAGATGGGCGAACAGATATTCGCGCCTGGCATCACTATCATTGATGACCCACTGAAGATGCGTGGCCTCAGTTCCCGCATGTTTGATGGCGAAGGTGTCAGTGTGCATAAATGCGCCATTGTGGAGGACGGCATCCTGCAAACTTGGATGCTGAATTCTGCCACCGCGCGCCAATTGGGCCTTGAGGTAACAGGGCACGCCAGCCGCGGCACGTCCTCTGCCCCCGGCATTTCGCACAGCAACCTCTATATGGCACCAGGCGAGCTGAGCCCTTCGGAGCTGATCGCCGACATCAAGGACGGCGTATATATCACCGAGCTGATTGGCATGGGTGTGAACGGCGTGACAGGCGACTATAGCCGCGGTGCCGCGGGCTTCCGTATCAGGAACGGCGAACTGGCTGAGCCAGTCAGCGAATTCACCATTGCCGGCAACCTTAAGGAAATGTTCAGGCATCTTGTGCCAGCATCAGACTTGTCATTCCGGTACGGCATCAACGCGCCGACCCTCCGGGTTGAAGGAATGACAGTCGCGGGGGCGGGATAAACCAGGCCTAGGCCGAACCGAGACAGAGTGTGAGCACGAGTAGCGAACCATTTGATGAAGAGACCTGTCCGTGGGACCGCGCGGACGACGCCAAGCTTGTCCGGTCTGTGACCGAAGAGGCGGGCCGGATCGCCCTATCCTATTTTGCGCGCGATTGCCACGCCTGGGACAAATCCCCGAACAATCCGGTATCCGAAGCCGACATGGCCGTGGACGAATTCCTGCGCACCACCCTGATGCAGAACCGCACAGGCTATGGCTGGCTATCTGAAGAAACCGAAGATCACCCTGAGCGCCTCCGCTGTGGCCGCCTGTGGGTGGTTGACCCGATCGACGGCACCCGCAGCTTTCTTGAAAACGGCGAAGACTGGGGCATTTCAGTCGCGCTCGTGCAGGATCAGAAACCCATTCTTGCGGCCTTTTATGCACCGGTCAAAGACGCCTTTTATTTCGCAGAACAGGGCCGCGGTGCCACAAAAAACGGCCTGAACATCAATGTCAGCGGCCAATCTGACCTGACAGTTGCCCGCATGATGGGAGACCCGGGCGCCTTCAAATCAGAAAAGATCTGGCCGGAACCCTGGCCAAAGACCATGCACACCGAGCAGGCCAATTCAATCGCTCTCAGGATATGCCAGATCGCCGATGGCCAGTTTGACTGTTGCGTGACCTTGAGGCCCAAAAACGATTGGGACGTCGCCGCAGCTGACCTGATCCTAGCAGAAGCTGGTGGGCAGTTGACAACGGGCACCGGCCGAAGCCTGCTGTTCAACCGCAAACGCCCGCTGCATGACCATATCGTGGCCAGTACGCCGGAGCTTCGCAGTGCTATCATGGACAGGGTTGAACCTGCCCTTGCCGCCTGGCGCCATGTCGCGGCCTGAGGCGCTAATTGTTGCACTGCCGTTAACCTTCAATTTCCTTTTTTAGGTGTATGAAGGTACATATGGCTATTGGGGCCGTAGGGAATTGGTGCTGGATGACTGAATTCTTCTTTAGATCCCTTGTTGGGAAACGCTTGAGCCTCTGGCTTGCAGCGATTGCTGGCGCCATGGTGCTCGCGGTATCTGCCCATGCCACTGGCAAACTGAGCGACGAAGCCCGGGCCCGCGCCGAAACCCTGCTCCCCAAGCTTGTTGCCGCCAAATCATCCGATGCACACCTGCATATCGCCCTCTTGAAAGCGAGGCTGGAAAAGGAACAGGCGCCCAAAGACCGCGCCGAAATCCTGAAGGAACTGATTTTCCATTATATGGATGTCGCCGAACCCGAGGGCCTTGAAAGTGCCGCAGATGATGCGCAGGCTCTGGCTAGGAAACTGAACGACCCGGAACTGAAAATCTATGGCGACCTGGCACAGGCCACCTACCTGTCGCTTATGGGGGAACTATATGAAGCCCGCGACCTGATTAAGGCGACGCGAGACTATGCCCTCTCCATCGATGACGACCTGGGCGTTTTCTTTGCCGATGCAACACTCGCTATCCTCGGTCCGGAACTGGGCAATGTGCTGGAAGGCCTGTCTACCATGTCACAGGCGGCCCAGACACTGCCGGACACACCGCGCGGCAACCGCATGCGCATGATGGCATATCTTGTGCTGGCATACACCTACACAGGCGTCGACGAAATTGATGCGATCATTGAAAACTATAGCAACGCACTGGATGTTTCGGAAAAGGAAGGCATCGCATTCGACCGGGAAAGCGCCCTATTCAATATCGCGTCGTCTTTCAACAACCTGAAAGAAAACCAGCTGGCGAAGCAATACTACAGAGGCCTTGAGAAAGTCATTGAACAAACAGGCAGGGATGCCGGGCATTATTATGTTCTGTTCGGCCTGGCCTGGATCGCCTATGACGAGGAAGACTATCAGGAAAGCATAGACCTGGCGAAGGAAGCGCTTCAGTCCTATTCCAGCGACCCGGGTTTCGATATTTCCTTCTATGACCTGCTGGCCATAAGCTATGCCCGCCTGGGGGACCCGGAAACGGCAAGGTCTTACCAAAAACTGGTGCAGGACTTCTATCGGGATCATCCGGATTACCGGCAGGACGGGCCAAGCGGTCAGGACATGCTGACAAGCGCCTACATCCTGCAGGCCGAAGGCAAATATGAGGAAGCCTTTGAGCTGTTGAATAAAGCCCGCCGGGCCTTGCTCGACAGCCAATTCAAACAGTTTCAGAGCAGCATCACCGATTTGCGCTCGAGCCTTGAAACCATGCTGGCAAAACAACAGGCCGAAGCCGCCCTTGCTGACGCTGAAGAAGCTTATACCCGGCTTGCCATCACGCTGGCACTGCTGGTTGCCATCGCAGCCGTGACCGTGTTGGTCATGCAACATCGCCATAACCGGGCGCTCAAACGCAGCATGCAGCAGGCCGAAGCCGCCAACCAGGCGAAATCAGAATTCCTGGCCAACATGAGCCACGAATTGAGGACACCCCTGAATGCCATTCTTGGCTTCTCCGAGATGATGGAACATGAAGTCTTCGGCAAGCTGGGCGCGCCCCAATATGAGGAATATGTCGACCACATCAACGAAAGCGGCAGGCTCCTGCTGGATATCATCAATGATATCCTGGACCTGTCGAAGGTAGAATCTGGGCGTCTGGTCCTGAAGGAGCAACCGGTCGATATCGACGCGCTTCTGGACGACATTGCCAAACTGATGACCCCAAGGGTAACGGCCAAATCGATCAAGCTGGAGGCCCACGTCCCCTCAGACCTGCCAATCCTTCATGGTGACCGCCGACTGTTCAAGCAGGTCCTTTTGAATGTGCTCAGCAACGCCTCCAAATTCACCAACCACGGTGGCCGCATTGACATGCGCGCGGGTGTTGATGCCAACAATTGCCTGTATGTCGCGGTGGAAGATAACGGCATCGGCATGACACCGGACGAGATTATCATCGCGCTGACACCGTTCGGCCAGGCCGGGTCAACCATGACCCGCAGTCACGAAGGCACAGGCCTTGGCCTGCCCCTCGTGAAAAGCCTGATGGAGTTACACGGCGGCGAGCTCGAGATCGCATCAGAGAAAGGTGTCGGGACAACCGTCACCATGCGTTTCCCGGCATCCCGCACGCTTGCAGCTGTTCGCTCCAAAGCGGTCAGCTAAAGTCGTGACCTAGAAGTAGAAGCGCGCACCGAACACAAGTGCACCTTCGCCCATGTCATGTTCCCGGCCGCTGTCTTCATACATGACACTCAGCTCGACATTTTCGATAAAGGCACTCACTCCCAGCCCCCAGTCCCAGACATTGGACCGGTTTTGCCGCATGTCATAGCCAAGACGGCCAATCAGCGTCAGCTCCGGAATGGACGGGATTGGCACCTCGAGGTCGGAATAAACATAGAAGCTGTCCCTATCCGGATCGCTCCAGCGACCATCAGGCGCATAGGACATACCACCCCTGATGAAGGCCAGGCCGAAATCCCGGGCCATGGTAGCCTTGAACTCTGGGAGGAAGCGGCTGCTGCCATCACCGTGAAAGCTGTCCAGTTCAGCGGAAAAATCATAGATGTAAGTGCCGGTATCCATCTGGTAGCCAGCGTAGAACTCGGCCTTGGTCTTCCCGGCATACCCGTCACCCAGAATACCGCCAACCACGCCACCGTAGAAGCCGCTGTCATGGAAGGCACCCACAGACGCTACGATCACCGGATCCTTGTCTGACAGGCTTAAGCCTCGGTCGCGATAGTCGCTCAACACCCCAACGTAGCCGTCGATCGCCAAACTCGATTCTTCCTGCGCAGTCGCAGCTGTTGATGCCGCCAGCAGAAGCCCAAGGCAGCCAATTGTCTTTTTCATTTTTTATTCCTCGATGCTGTCATTAATCAGAAGTTGCGGGTCAAGCCGCACATCTTTCCAGTTCACGCGCCAGTCCACATGGGGGCCGCTGGCGCGTCCGGTGGCCCCAATGGTGCCGATCAGGTCACCCTGATGCACCCATGTGCCTTCCTTAACATCCACGCTATTCATATGAAACAAGGTGGAAGTCACGCCAAAACCGTGGTCGATGATCACTATGCCGCCCTCGAGAAGGAAATCCGGCACCGCAAGCCTGACGACCCCACCTGCAGGCGCATGAATGGGCGTGCCAGTGGGGCCAGCAATATCCAGCCCGTAATGGGGGCTTCTTGGTTGGCCATTCAAAATGCGCTGGCTGCCATAGAAGCCGGAAAACCGGCCTTCAGCTGGGCGAATAAACCCTCGGGACCAATGCATATTGTCGGCCATATGGCTACGGGCCTCCCGCACCTTGCCGGTCTCGACCTTCCGGCGCTCGCGCCATTCAGGGGGCGGCGTCACGGTCTTGGGCGGCAGGCCCTCTACGCGTTCAATATCAAACTCTCGTTTTTTTATTCTGAGTGTCCGCTCCTCTCGCGTGCCGTCCCGGTGCAGGATCACCAGCGACGCTGTTGGTCCCTCGTCCCGACCAAAACCAAACACAAACTCGCCATTTGGGCCAATCTTGACGGGCTCGCCATTCAGACTGACCTCGCTACCGGGGGAAAGCTGCCCCCAAACCAGGCCACCCTGCACCAGCTTGCCATTGAGCTCAACCGCATGCACCAGCGGCGTCAGCATGGTCAGCAGAAGGGCAACAACGCATATTTGGACAATCTTAATCATGGACCTCTGTTTCTCCGGTGAAGGCGGCAAAAGTTGGGCATCGAGACCCGTTTTTTTAGAGCAGCGACCCTTGCCGGTCGTCGCTGCCAGATGTTTTGGCCTTAGACTTTTTCTTCGGCGCAGGTTTTGGCTTCGGAACCGGTTTTGCGCTATCACCGTCAAGTACCTGCATGTCGCTGGTGCCATCAGCAAAGCGGACAGTTACCTGATCCCCTACCGACAGGTTCGCCGACTTTGAGACCGGTGTGCCGCCTGCGTCTTCAACCAGCGCGAAGCCGCGTTCCAGCACGCGCTCATAGCTCAGGCTATCGAGCATCCTGCCACTTGCCGCCAACCGGGCACCCAGGTCATCCAGTTTGCGGGCATACGCCGGCGTCAACCGGCGGGACGTGCTTTCAAGTTCCTTGCCGCGGAAGCTGACAAGCTGTTTCAGGCGCCCGGCACTCAAGCCGCCTACCAGCCGGTTCAGCTGGATTGATTTCTGCTGCACCGCTGCCACCAGGCCGCGAGGCAGGCGTTCGGACAGGTCATCGAAGCGTTGCTGCGCCAACCCCAATATATCGCGCGGGCTGGGCAGGCCACGGGCCAGGCCCCGCAAACGCTCTTCCCTGTCGCGCAGCATGGATACCTTGAGCCCCGCCAGGCGGCGCCCCAGGTCAGCGACCGTGAAGCGGAGGTCTTCCCGCACTGGAACGGCTTTTTCTGCGGCACCCGTCGGCGTTGGCGCGCGCATATCGGATGCATAATCAATCAGTGTGGTATCGGTTTCGTGCCCCACAGCTGAAATCAGCGGGATGTCGCTGTCTGCTGCCGCGCGCACCACGACTTCTTCGTTGAAGGACCACAGGTCTTCAATTGAGCCGCCACCGCGGGCCACAATCAACAGGTCAGGCCGCGGGATGCCTCGCGTGCCATCAATGGCGTTGAACCCCTTGATAGCGTTCGCCACCTGATCGGCAGCGCCCTCCCCTTGCACCAGCACAGGCCACACCAGCACGTGGCGCGGGAAACGGTCGTTGAGGCGGTGCAGGATATCGCGGATCACAGCACCCGTGGGTGATGTGACAACGCCGATCACCTGCGGCAGGTACGGAATCGGTTTCTTGCGCGTGGGGTCAAACAAGCCCTCAGCCGCCAGTTTCTTCTTACGCTCTTCCAGAAGGGCCATCAGGGCGCCGGCGCCGGCCGGCTCCATATGCTCCACGACCATCTGGTACTTGGACCGCGCCGGGTAGGTCGTCAGCTTGCCGGTACAGATGACCCCCAGCCCGTCTTCGGGTTTGAAAGCAAACCGCCCGGCCACACCGCGCCAGCACACGCCGTCCAGGACGGCCTTATCGTCCTTCAGGGCAAAATACAGATGCCCTGATGCCGGTCGCTTAACGCCAGAAAGCTCCGCCCGCACACGCACATAGCCGAACTGGTCCTCAACCGAGCGCTTCAAGGCGCCAGAAAGCTCCGAAACACTATATTCAAAGACGTTGCGGGCGCCGGATCCTGCGCCTGCTGGCGTGTCGTCATTCGACATTGCCGCGATGCTCCCTTGTTTTTTGTCGCACCCGACTGTTTTATCCCAGTTCAGGCTTGAGTGCTCTGGAACCTATGATACAAGGGGGCAGCCTTCAAGCAACCATCATGTGACTGGATAAAAAATGAACATTCTCGTCATCGGCTCAGGTGGCCGCGAACATGCCCTTTGCTGGAAAATTGCCCAGAGCCCCATGGTGGATACGCTCTATTGTGCGCCCGGCAACGGCGGCATTGCCGATGTGGCTGCTTGTGTGGACCTGAAAGCCACCGACTTCGAAGCTGTGATCAACTTCTGTCGCGAGATGGCAATCGATTTTGTCGTAGTAGGCCCCGAAGACCCGCTGGTGGCGGGCCTTGTGGATGCACTCACGGAAGCCGACATCCTGGCGTTCGGCCCCACCGCAGGTGCGGCACAGCTTGAAGGATCCAAAGGCTTCACCAAGGATGTCTGCGCCAAATATGATATCCCTACTGCCGCTTATGGCCGCTTCAAGACAGCGGGCGACGCCAAAGCCTATGTGGCCGAACAAGGCGCGCCGATTGTGGTCAAGGCTGACGGCTTGGCCGCTGGCAAGGGTGTAATCCTGGCCCAAACGGTTGAAGAAGCCCAGTCTGCCATCGATGAAATCTTTGGCGGTGCCTTTGGTGAAGCAGGTGCTGAGGTTGTGGTCGAAGAATTCCTGACCGGCGAGGAAGCCAGCTTCTTCGTGCTGTGTGACGGCCAAAACACGCTGGCGCTGGCAACCGCGCAGGACCACAAAGCAGTCGGTGAAGGCGACACCGGCCCCAACACTGGCGGCATGGGCGCCTACAGCCCGGCGCCTGTGATGACCGACGATATGTGCGACCGGGTAATGAAGGAAATCATCAATCCAACCGTTAAGGCCATGGCTGATATGGGCCACCCGTTCCGCGGCGTGTTTTTCGCCGGCCTGATGATCACAGCCGACGGCCCGAAACTGATCGAATATAACGTGCGTTTCGGCGACCCGGAATGCCAGGTACTGATGTCGCGCATGAAAAGTGATTTTGTGCCGCTGCTGCTTGCGAGCACCAAGGGCGAACTGGCGGGCTGTACAGCGGAATGGAATGACGACGTGGCCCTGACTGTGGTGATGGCAACCAAGGGCTATCCGGGCAGCTACAAAAAGGGTGATGAACTCAGCGGCCTCAAGGCGGCAGAACGCAAAACGGGTGCCACAGTCTTCCACGCGGGTACCAAGCTTGAAGAAGGTATTCTGGTCGCAAACGGCGGCCGGGTCCTGAACGTAACCGCGCTGGGCGCAAGCGTGACTGAAGCGCAAAAAACAGCCTATGCGGCCGTTGATACAGTGAACTGGCCGGGCGGTTTCTGCCGCCGCGATATCGGATGGCGCGCTGTGGAACGGGAAAAGCAGGCCGGTTGAGTTTTCTCGGTCACGCCCTGATGGTCTACCTCCGTGGCTCCGGTTATTGTTATGCAGGCTTGCTTGACAGGACCCACGCGCACTTAGGAAGACTTCCACACTTGAAATTTTTGGAGGACTTTCTGTGATGCGCCTGTCTGCAATTCACCAATGCCTTGTCGGGCTTATTCTGATGCTTGGGGCCACGAGCCAAGTGACACCACAGGACACCCTGGTGGCTCGCCAACAGTCTCTTGACGCGTTGCTGGCAGACAAAGCGGCGGCTCATGGCATCGTCGGCCAAAGCGTCGCTGTGCTAAAAAATGGTGAACTGGTGGCAACAGCCACGCACGGACAGGCCAGCGTCGAACTCTCTGTCCCAGTGGGTGAAGACACCGTCTTTCAGATGTTCTCTGTCGCCAAGCTCTTTGTAAATACAGTCATGATGCAGTTGATGGAAGCTGGCGATGTCCAAATGGATGCCCCTGTAGCAACCTATCTGCCGAACCTGCCGTCCCAGTGGCAAAAAACAACGGTTCGCCAGCTGTTAACCCATACGTCTGGCCTGCCCGACTACTATCACTGGCCCAATCCAACCCCCGAAAACGAAGACACTGCTATTGCGCTTGCCGCAAAGGGCGAGTTTGTTTTCACGCCAAATACGGACTACCGCTATAATCAAACCAACTATCTGCTGCTAAAACAGATCATTGAAACCATCACAGGCCAATCATTTAGTGAGGTCATGCAAGGGCGCATGATGGACCCTGCGGGCCTCACCCAAACTCGCTATGGCGGGGAATATGCCGTTGTACCGAACCGTGCCCGCACTTACTTCGCGGGCGAAAATGGCCTGTTATTGAATGGCCCGATTTTCCAGCCTGACTATATGTTCGCTAGCACTGGTCTGAACAGTTCAGCGCCAGATATGGTGCTGTGGACCAAAGCCCTGCTTGACGGCAAGTTCCTGCCACCTGAACGCCTGCAACATTATTGGCAGACACAGGATCTTGCGAACGGCAAACTTGGCGGCTTTGCCGCCGGCTGGGAATATTGGGAAACTGAAAGCTTCCGGATCGTGGGCCATGGCGGTGGCAACCGGGTGGATGTTCGGCATTTCATCAGCAAGACATCCGGCGACACCATAAGCGTGATCTATCTGACCAACGGGGCCTCCACTAATTTCTGGCCCGGCAGCATATCCACGGCCATCGCGGAAAGGTGGATGCCCGGTGTCTCAAGTTGGTTGAACTAGACAGCGTCGATCCAAGGCACGCGCCCATACACACAAAAGCCAGCTCCCTGAGCTGGCTTTTTCATTGCCTTTAATTCCGGCGACTTAATCGTCCTGGTCGTCTTTCGCGCGCACCTTGAATGGGGGGAACACGATGGAAACACGGGTACCGACCCCCGGTTGGCTGTCGATGGTCATGGTGGCGCTCAGCTTTTCGGCGAACGCAGAGATCAGCGGCAGGCCAAGGCCCGAGCCTTCGTGCCGTCGGCTGAGGCTGCTGTCCACCTGCCCGAACGGACGCTTGGCGATCTTGATCTCTTCCGCTGTCATCCCGATGCCGGTGTCTTCGACGCTCAGGCACAAGCCGCCTGTGGCTGTCTTCTCCAACTTCATCGACACAGAACCGCCAGGTTCCGTGAACTTGATGGCATTCGAAAGAAGATTCAGCGCGATCTGTTTGATCAGCCGGTCATCGGCCTCGATCAGGATGTCATCGTCGAAAGCATAACTCAGCTTCAAGTTGGCCTCGCGGGCGCGCTGCTGCACCAGATTGATGCACATTTCGAGATTCTCAAGCGGGTCAACCCAACTGAGGTAAGCTTCAAGCCGCCCGGCCTCCACTTTCGACAAATCCAGAATGTCATTGATAATGGACAAGAGATGCGTGCCGCTTTCGTGGATATCGCGGGCATATTCGGCATAGCGCGGCGTCCCCAAAGGACCGATCATCTCTTCCTTGATAATTTCCGCAAAACCAAGGATGGCGTTCAAAGGCGTTCTGAGCTCATGGCTCATGTTCGCGAGGAACTCAGACTTTGCGCGGTTGGCAAGTTCAGCCGAATCTTTGCTGCGCTGAAGTTCCTGGGCCTGCGTCAGGTCTTCGGTCACGTCGCGCCCAATCATCAACAACATCGGCTCCTCATCGCGTTCGATTTTCTGTGCGAACAATCGGAAATGGCGGATCAGGTTGCCGCGTGTCCTGACAGTCGTCGGCACATCCGTCATTGAAGCGTTCATCTTCAGCTCTTCGACGAAACGGCCCAGAAAAGTGGTATCTGCCCAGATATCCAGATCAGCTGATGTTTTGCCAATCACATCGTCGCGCCTGCGACCGAATACATTCAGGAATGCCGGGTTCACATCGAGTATCTTGCCGTCTACCAGGCTGGAGATGATCATCACCTCCGGCGTCAGGTTAAAGATATTGCGGAATTTGCGCTCTGACTGGGCATAGGCTTGCTCAGTCTCTCGCTGGTCGGTGATGTCTGTCAGAGATGCCGTGACAGCGGGTTCGCCTTCCCAGATGATCTGGGCGGCCCGGAAAGTGCACCAGCGCACTTCCCCATCAGCCCGCATGACCCTGGCGTCATAGCTTTCCGGGGCGTCGCCGCCGTCGATACGGTTGGCGTAATAGTCTTCGATCCGTTTATAGTCCTCGGGGTGCAGCCAATGTTTCATCGGCTCTTTGAGCATCTCGCTTTTTGGGCCATCGAACGCCATCAGACGACGCAGGGCTTCGTTGACGAACAACACTTTTTCGCCGCGACGTACAATCACGCCTTCCGTCAGCAGGTCCATCACCGCCGGAAGGTCGGCTGACGACGGCACATCTTGGTCTGCGTCCAAGCTCTGGCCCCTTTTGCTCTGAAAACTCGTTCCCACTGCGAATCCCCACATCTGATTCATAGGAAATCATAGATTCAGGGCAGGAAATTGCAATGACAATGGTGACTTTCAGTCATCTGAAAAACGCATTCTTATCCGGGCATCTCCCCAATTAACCATATGTTATTCAACACGAATGCGGACCGTCATTCCATCCTCGAGCACGTCTGACGGGTGCAGAATGACCGATGCGCCTTCATTCAATCCTTCGACAAGTTCGGCCACACGGTCATTCATGCGACCAACCTGCACCTCGGTCAGCAGGGCGGTTTCGTCAACAATCCTGAAGACGGCCCAATTTTCGCCCTTGCGGAAAAGGGCGCTGGTGGGCACCTGCAACACGTCCTGTCCTTCCCACAGAATGATGCGTGGCTCAACCCGGAAGCCATGGCCCAGCTGCTGCAACTGTTCTCGTGAAGCATCATCAAAATCGATGATGATATTGACCCGCTGCTCTTCGATCCCGAGTGCTGAGAATTTGGTGAACCCTTTAGGTTCCACTAGTCGGACGTGTCCCGATAGCGGCTCGCCACCCCACCCTTCAACCATCACACGGGCGCCAGGCATCACCTTCACCGCCTGATGGGACAGAAAATCTGCTACGATTTCAATATCCTGCGGGTCGCCCAGCTCCAGCAGTGGTGTACCCACAGCCACAACCCCCTCACTTTCATGATTGAGCGTTAGCACCGCGCCACTGATGGGGGCCCTGATCTGCACCACGCCACCGCTGGTGCCGTTTGCCCTATCGGGCCCGATCAGTGCGGCTTCTGCCACGGCTACGTCTGCCCGACGCATGCGAACGCTTGATTTTGCGGTATCAAGCTGGGCCGCAGCCGTGCGGAACGCCAGCTGTGCCCGGTCAAGCGCTGCCGGGCTCGCGGTGTTACTGGCCACCAGCGATTCCGTACGTTTGATTTCCGCTCGAGCATAATCCACCTCGGCTTCCGCTTTAGCGACACTGGCCTGCGCCAATTCAAGAGCAGCACGCGCGGCTTCTACTGCAGCTTCTGCTTCCTTCTGGCGGCGCTCATCCAGGAAGGCCGGGCCAGAAGGCACCATCGTGGCAAGGAGTGTCTCGCCAGCCACAACCCGGTCACCAACCTCAGGGTCCAGCCTAAGCACACGCCCAGCAATCGGGGCAGACACCACATAAAGCTCCTTCACCCGAGTACGTCCGTCATCGGTGATGGAAATCTGTATTGGCCCACGTTCGATCTTGCCGGCATCCACGTGCAGAGGCTCCGGCCGGAAGGCGAAGATCAGGAATGCCAGAACCAAGGCGCCCATGGCACCAAACATGATTGTGCGTGCACGCGGTGCAGCCATACTACTTTCCTCTCCGTTCGCGCTTTTTCATTATTCGCGCGTTTTCAGGGCCATGACCAAATTCAGTTTGGCGACCTGCCTTGCAATCACGGCAGCGGATACGACCGCTGCCAGAATAATCACGGTCGTCGCATAGGCGAACGACCAATTGGACACCGTTGTTGGCACGCGAAACAGTTCGCTGCTCATATTGGTGTGGATAAAGAGTGCGAGCTGATAACCAAGATAAGCTCCAAGCGGAAGTGCCAGGAAAGTCAGGACCGCAAGCTCCCCCAGAAGCACAGCATTCACTTCCGCAACCGTGAAACCCAGCACGCGGAGGCTCGCGATCTCGCGTTGACGTTCATAAAAGGAAATGCGAGCCCCCGAAAACACGACACCGATAGCGATAAGACTCGCGAATAGCGAATTGAAGAAAGTCATGGTGCCCATGGTTTCATCCATGGTGTCCGACATGGCTTTTCGGGACGACTGATTGGTTGATACGGCTGCCACCGTCGGCATGTCCTTGAGCAGACCGTATATCCGTTCCAGCTCATGCGCGTCGACCAGCAGGTAGGCACCAGACACACGGTCGCATTCCCTGAGCAGCGTCGACATATCGTCAATGTCCATATAGGCAGGCGTGCCCAGATAGGTGGGCACCACCTTCATCACCGGCAGACGCTCGGATTTTCTGAGGCCATCCTTGAATTCAAGCGTGATCAGGTCGCCTGGCCCTGCCGCCAACGCCGTCGCAAGGCTTTCAGACAGCGTTACACCTTGGGGCGACGGATTGACGGCCTGATCATATTGGTTGATCAACACATTCAGATTGGCGTTCTGTACTACCCCGGTAACTCCCTGGTGGCGAGACCGATGACCAAATCTTATGGTCGCGGGTGCGGCCAGGAAAGGCTCAGCGGCAATCACACCTTTCTGGGCCATCAGCTCGTTGATGATCACCGGATCCTGCTTTTCAGTGAAAGCCACGGTCAGATCCTGACGACTCACCAGCTCGAACTGGGTGGCAATCATCAGGTTGATGGCGTCCCGGCCGCTTTGAGCGCCAATCATGATCGCCATACCCATGGCCACGCCCAGACAAGTCAGGGCTGATCGCCCCGGCCAGCGGGCAATGTGGCGCACGATCATGCGCAGACCCTGGTCCATCCAGCGTGCTTTTGAAGCGAATCGGCCAAGCCTGCTGTAATCGGTCGGTGCCGGAGGTGCCATCGCCACCGCAGGCCTGAGAGAAATGGTTTTCCGGACGGCCAGCAATACACCCAGCACGCCCGCGACCCCTGCGAACACGGCGGCCCGCAGGTAAATGCCCAGGCCAGGGTCGAAAATCAGGATCGGGAATTTGTAGAAATCCTTATAGATATTGGCCATGCCGCCGCCCATGCGGTAGCCAGCCAGCCAACCGCCCAGCACCCCAATCAGCACGATAATTCCGGCGAACCGTAAATAGTGCCAGACGATTGCCGACGGGCGGTAGCCGAAGGCCTTCATCAGGCCGATCTGCTCGCGCTCCTGTTCCACAATCCGGGTCACCACCATGTTGAGAAGGAACGCAGCGACGCCAAGGAATATGGGAGGCAACAGCCCGCCCAGCGTGTCCAGGGTGGTGAATTCGCTTTGCAAAAACTCGTCAGACAACTGGTCGTCCCGGTGGTAGGCGCCGATGCCGCCATAGGGGTCCAGAACCACGTCGATACGCGCGAGAACTTCCGGCACACTGGCACTGCGGTCCAGAAGAAACACAGCTTCGTTGAAGGCTCCATCCATGTTGTAGGCGTGGCCCAGCGCCTCATACCCCATCCACATGATGGCATAACGCCGGGCATTCGGGATCATCTCGCCGGGTGCGATGGAATAGATGAACTCGGGCGCCAGCGCGACCCCGGATATCTTGAGCGTGCGACGCACGCCATATAGAGTTGCCTGAACCTCATCGCCCACACGCAAGCTATGGGCTTCGGCGAAATCATCGGCAATCACCACCTGCTCGGAACCACGCTCAGGTAGGCTGCCAGCCTTCAGGAACAGCGCATTGATGCGTGGCATCCGGCCATCCGGAAGCGACATGATCTTGGCCCGCACAGGCTCAGCTTCAAGCGGCATATCCAATATACCGCCTACGGAGATCCGCCCTTCAGCCAACCGCACGCCGGGTATGTTTTTCAGATGCTCCATCTGCTGCAAAGGCGCGCGGCGCGCCGGCGCCCATACGTCGGCCATGTCGTAGCGACTATAGTATGCCGCCAGCGTGTCCTTCAGCGACGCCAATGTGCCGTTCATCATCACATAGATTGCCACCCCACACCCAAGCACCAAGCTGACCGCCAGCACCTGCCCCCACATCAGATTGATGTCACGCAACAGCTTGCGGTTCAGTGGCTTGAACAGCTTGATGAGGTGGCCACGGATCATAGATGAATATCCTCCGGTCGGGCGCGTGTCTCATTGATGACCTCCCGGTCGACGCTGCCGTCCTTGAAATGCAATACCCGGTGTGCCAGCGGCGCGATGCCCTGATGGTGGGTAACCATCAGCATGGTGGTGCCCAGTTCCTCGACCACCCGGTTCAGGGCCCTCAGCACCTTCAGGCTTGTCGTGGAATCAAGCGCACCGGTTGGTTCGTCACAAAACAGCACACCCGGGCGCTTGGCGATAGCACGGGCAATGGCAACACGCTGCTGTTCACCGCCTGACAGCTCGCTTGGAAAATGCCGGAGCCGTTCGCCCAATCCGACCAGTTCCAGGGCTTCCGCTGCCTTCAACGGGTTGGCTGCAATCTCGGTCACCAGCTCGACATTTTCCTCAGCCGTGAGGCCGGGCATCAGGTTATAGTTCTGGAAAACAAAGCCGACATTGTCGCGGCGATAACTGGTCAGGTCCCGGTCGGACATGGTGGTCAGGTCCACACCGTGGTAGAAAACATGACCGTCGGTTGGCGTATCTAGGCCGCCCAGAATATTCAAAAGCGTTGACTTGCCACTACCCGATGGGCCGAGCAGCACGATCACTTCGCCGTCACGGATTGTCACATCAACGCCCCGAAGCGCCCGAACCTGGGCCGAGCCTTCCCCGTATATTTTGGTCAATCCTGTGACTTCAAAACATGTGCTGGAATTCAGCATCTGCCCCCCAATAGTGAAATATGGCTACTACATGCAGCCTAACGCATTGCAATCATATGCTAAAGACGGCGAAAGGTCGCATAAGGTTCATCCTTTTCCAGTCGCCCCCTTAAAATTAAGGCCGTGACAAACTATATTGTAATAGTATATATGGGGAACCATAGACCAAGTGGCATAAGCCACAAAAATAAGCGGTATAAACCGCATAAAAAACGACAAGTGGCGCAAGCCACACAGAAAAAACGCGAGGATGACGTGAGGAAGATTTTAAAGATTGCCGCACCTGGATTGGTGCTGGCGGCTGCCATCGGTTCTGTTGTAGTGCTGGCCGCAGCAAAAGAAGCTCCGGAAAAGAAAGAAGAAGCGCCTCGGCAGGTCTCACTTTATGTAGATGAAGTGCGCGCTGAACGTGTAACGCTTTCTGTCCGGACACAAGGCGAAGTTCGCCCCAAGACAGAAGTCGATCTGGTACCACAGGTATCGGGCCGAATTATCGCGATTTCCGATTCCTTTGCGGAAGGCGCAGGCTTCACCGCGGGCGAGACATTGATTCAGATTGACGATGCCGACTATAAGCTCGCCGTTACTAGTTCTGAGGCCCGGGTAGCAGAAGCCCGCGTTCGCGTAGAGCAGGAACTGGCAGACGCTCGCATCAAGAAAAAACAGTGGCAAGACTGGGTTAAGGATGGCGAGCCAACGCCTCTGGCCCTGAACCAGCCACAGGTTGCTGAGGCGCAAGCCAAGCTGCGCGCTGCTGAAGCTGACCTTGAAAAAGCCAAGCTGGACCTCGCCCGCACACAAATCAAAATGCCCTTCCAGGGCCGCGTGCTGGAACGCAAGGTCGGTGTTGGCCAGTTTGTGAATGTTGGCGCCCAACTGGGCCGCGTTTTTGCCACGGACAAAGTTGAAGTTCGCCTGCCACTGACAGACAGCCAATTAGCTGAGCTGAACCTGCCTATCGGTTTTGTAGCAACTGGCGCAAATGCTCCTGTTGTTACCTTCAAGGCCAACCTTGGCGGCGACGACCATTTGTGGAAAGGCCGTATCGTGCGGACGCACGCATCGGTCGACCAGAAAACCCGCCTGATGTATGCAGTTGCCGAAGTCGTAGATCCTTACGGCGTTTCGGTTGACGACTATGGCATGCCGTTGGCTGTCGGGCTGTTCGTGAGCGCCGAAATTGAAGGCGTGAACCCACAGAATGCGCTCGTGATGCCGCGCTTGGCTCTGCGGAGCGAAGACAAGGTCTATGTGATCAAGAATGAAAAGCTTGAAATTCGCACGGTTGACGTTTTGTCGACAACCGCGGATCGCGTAGTTGTCACTTCGGGCGTGGAACCTGGTGAAAAGGTAGTAACCTCACCGGTTCGCGGCGCATACGACGGTATGGGGGCTACTGCCATCTCGCGCAATGCCCAAGCCGATCCAGCTTCACGCTAAGGGGATCAGATCATGAATGGATTAATTGAATGGTGGGCCCGCAACAAGGTTGCGGCCAACCTGCTGATGTTCGGCATCTTCATGTCAGGTTTCTTCGCTTTCACGTCGATGGAGCGAGAGCTTGACCCACAAGTGCGCTTCCCTGGCCTGCAGATCGTTGTGGCCTGGCCTGGTGCCAGCCCGGTGGAAGTCGAGGAACAGATTGTCGCCCGTATCGAGGAATCGGTAAGGGACCTGGATAACATCGAATGGGTGCGCTCCTTTGCCGGCGAAAGCTCGGGCGAGGTCTATATTCTTGCAGAACAGAGCGTCGATTTCACTCAGTTCATGAACGATGTGAAAATCCGTGTCGATTCTATCTCCAGCTTCCCACGCGATATTGAACCCCCAAGGGTCCAGCAGTGGGTAAACCGGAACGAGATGATCCGGGTTGCAGTACACGGCGACATTGGTGAACGACCGCTGAAACGTCTGGCTGAAAAGCTGCGCCGGGAAGCGGCCCAGCTCCCTGCGGTAAACATCGTGGAGCTGTTCGGCGTACGCCGCGAGGAAGTGTCGATAGAGGTCAGTGAGAATTCGCTGCGCCGCTATAATATCAGCTTCGCAGATGTGGCCGCGGTTATTCGCGCCAACAGCTTGAACTCGTCCGGCGGTACTGTACGGACCGATGCCGGCGAATACAAGCTGACGGCCCGTAATATGGCCGATACCAAAGCCGATTTTGAAAACATTATCGTGCGGCAAACGGCTGACGGCGGCACCATTCGTGTCGGCGATGTCGCGACGGTTATCGACGGTTTCGAAGACAATGAAATCCTGGCAACGCTGAACGGTGAACCCGCAGTTCTTCTGCAGGTGATGACAACAGAGGTTATGGACATTGTCACGGCCTCTGAATCCATTAACAAATGGGTCGATGAGCGCAGTAAAACACTGCCAACTGGTGCAAAGCTGACGTTGTGGACAGACAATAGTGAACTGTTCAAGGGTCGCATGGAAACCATTGGCAGCTCGGCCTTCTGGGGCCTTGTCCTTGTTGTGATCGTCCTGATGCTGACCTTGAGGCCTAAGGTGGCCTTCTGGGTGGCGTTTGGTATTGCCACGGCTTATGCAGGCGCCTTTGTATTCCTGCCATCGCTGGGCATTTCCATCAACTTCCTGTCCACCTTTGCCTTCCTGCTTGTGCTGGGGATTGTGGTAGACGATGCGATTGTTGTTGGCGAAAGCATCCATACGGAAAGCCAGAAGACTGGTGGCGGCATCACCGCTGCAGTGTTCGGTACCCAATTGGTTGCCAAACCGGTTATTTTTGCCGTCCTGACGACCATCATTGCCTTCCTGCCTTGGGTTTTCATTGATGGTTCAACGTCTGAATTTACCCGCCACATTACATGGGTGGTTATTTGTGCCTTGGCGTTCTCGCTGGTGGAATCACTGTTGATCCTGCCTGCCCACCTGTCGGGCCTGAAACCACGACAGAACCTGAGCCGCTTCGGGAAGTTCCAGAAGCGTATTGCCGACGGCATCACGACCTTTGCCCACAATCACTATCGCGGCATTGGCCAGTGGGCTGTGAAGCGCCGCTACCTGACCTTCTCGGTCTTCGTTGCCGTCTTCATTGTTGCTCTTGGTCTCTTTAACGTTGGCTACGTGAAAAAAGCCTTTATGCCGGATATCGAATCCGACGAGATCAACGTGAATGTGGTTCTGCCGGAAGGCGCGTCATATAACCGCGCACTGGAAATTCTGGCACAGTTGCAGGCTGCGGAAGAAGAACTTGTCCGCGAGGTTGATGCAAGCACGAATACCGAGGGTGCCCTTATTGAAAACTGGTACACCCGGTCCCGTCGTGACAGCGTTATAGCCATCGTAAAACTGACGCCACCAGAAGAGCGCCCTGAAGCAGTTCAAAGCATGACTGCCAAGGAAACTGCTTTGCGCCTGCGTGACCTGATTGGCGTTATTCCTGACGCGAAGGAAGTAACGGTTCACTATTCTTCCAACGACAATGACCCGGGCTTTGAATTGTCCGTTCGCCACTCCGATCTGGACCTGTTACGTGAAGCAGTAAATGATCTAGAAGATCAGCTGCGCACCTATGACGCACTCTATGATGTTCGTAACAACCTGGAAGGTGCATCCGAGGAAATTCGGATCGAACTGATGCCTGGGGCCGAAAAACTTGGCCTTACTCTGGCGGATGTGACCCGCCAGGTTCGTCAGGCTTACTATGGTGAAGAAGTCCAGCGCCTGCCCCGCGATGGCCAGGATGTGAAGGTGATGGTGCGCTATCCACGGGAAAGCCGCCGGTCGATCGAAAGCCTGAAGGACTTCCGTGTTCGTACGGCTGACGGCGAAGAAGTGCCCCTGATGTCCATCGCCGAACTGCGGTATGCGCCGGGTATCAACCGGATCGCGCGCTGGAACATGAACCGGGCCGCAAGGGTCAGCGCGGATATGAAAGAGAATATCCGCGAAGACATCATGAAGGACCTGAATGAAAACTTCTTCCCTGAGTGGGAGAAGCAATATCCAGGGATCATTCGTGGCGCCATTGGCCAGGCCGAAGGTGAAGCCCGCTTCATCGCACAAGTCCTGAAGCTCTATGCCACTGCGCTTTTCGTCATGTATGCAATGCTGGCAATTGCGTTCCGCAGCTACTGGCAGCCGATTGCGATCCTGATTGCCATGCCGTATGCCCTTGCAGGTGCCATCTTCGGCCACCTGGCGGTAGATATGACAATGGCAATCTTCAGCTACTTCGGCATAGCCGCCGCCATGGGGGTCGTGGTGAACGACAACCTGGTTCTGGTGGATTATTGCAACAAGCTGCGCGAGCGGGGCATGGACCCCTACGAAGCAATTGTGGAAGCAGGTGTGGCGCGGTTCCGCCCGATCCTGTTGACATCAGTGACAACCTTCGTTGGCCTGGTGCCGATGATGCTGGAGCGGTCCATCCAGGCAGCCTTCCTTAAGCCCATCGTTGTGGCCTTGGCGGGCGGTGTCCTGATCGCCTTCTTCGTCACCCTGTTCATGGTGCCGGCGCTTTATACCATCGGCTTTGACATTGGTGGTTTCTTCGGCCGCATGTGGGCTGGTGCGAAACGCCGCTTCAAGGGCCAACCGAAAGGCAGCCTCCCGCAACAAGCTGAATAGCTCTTGCGGTATTGCCAGAAACAAAAAGGCCACCGGATTTCCGGTGGCCTTTCTTTTTGGCTTATTGATCAGTTGCGCTAAAAGCCCGCAGCATACGATCCTGGCCGACGTGGGTCGGCTGCGCCCAGGATCATGCCACTTGTCGTCCGCATCAGTGACTGGGCTGACCCCAAAACACTGTCCCAGGCCTCGGTTGCTTCCGTCTTCACCTGATGGCCCATCTGCCCCAGGATGCGACGAGTATCGATCGAATGGCCTGGCTCAAGATACAAGCGGTCCGGATACCACTGGTGATGGATGCGCGGCACACTGATGGCCGTCTGCACGTTCATGTCAAACTCCATCACATTCAGGATGGCCTGCAAGACCACCGTGATGATGGTGGACCCCCCAGGACTGCCCGTCGCCATCAGCGGCTCCCCATCCTTGAACAGGAAGGTGGGCGTCATGGAACTGAGAGGCCGTTTGCCCGGCTCGATCGAGTTGGCTTCACCGCCCAGCAGACCGAAGGCGTTCGGCACACCCGGCTTCGCAGAAAAGTCATCCATCTCGTTATTCAGCAGGAAGCCCGCGCCGGGCACCGAACGACCGTTGCCATAGGTAAAGTTAAGCGTGTAGGTGTTGGCCACCATATTACCGGCCTTGTCCATGACGGAAAAATGGGTGGTGTCATTGCTTTCCTCAGGCAGGCTCTGCGCCGGGGCAATCGCGGTCGATGGGGTGGCCTGGTCCAGTTTGATTTTACCCCTGATGGACGCTGCATAGGCTTTGTCTGTCAGCGCCCCGACCGGGACATCAAAATAATCCGGGTCACCAAGGTACTTTGAGCGGTCCGCATAGGCATACTTCATGGTTTCCGTTAGCCGGTGAATATAGGCCGCGCTGTTGTGCCCAAGTGCCTTCAGGTCCCAGCCTTCAAGAACATTCAGCATTTGCACCACATGCACCCCGCCTGACGACGGTGGCGGCATGGTGACAACCTTGAAGCCGCGGTATGTCCCCACCAGGGGCTCCCGCTCAACCGCATGGTACTTCCGCAGGTCTTCATGGGTCATGATACCGCCCTGCGCCTGCATCGCAGCGATCAGCTTGTCGGCGACCGGCCCTTCATAAAACCCAGCAGCGCCATTGGCAGCGATGGCTTTCAGTGTGGCCGCCAGGTCAGGCTGGCGGAACAGCTCGCCTGCCTCATAGAGCGACCCATCCGCCTTATAATAGTTTTTGGCGCTTTCCGGGTCGGCCTGCAGACGACCGGCATAGCGGCCAAGCGATTCATAAAGCGCCCACGTCATGGGGAAGCCTTCGTCAGCCAGGCGGATTGCGGGCGCCATCACTACATCAAGTGGCAGGGTGCCATATTTCGCCAGCGCTTCTGTCAGGCCCATCACAGTCCCCGGTACGCCGCTGGCTTTCAACGTGAAGCGCACACGCTTCTTGTCCACGTCGCCATTCTCGTCAAGGAACATGTCCCGGTGCGCAGCTGCTGGCGCCATCTCGCGATAGTCCAGCGCGATGGCCCGGTCCTCTTCCTTCAGATAAATCATCATGAAGCCGCCACCCCCCAGGTTGCCAGCTTGCGGGTGGGTCACGGCCAATGCAAAGCCCGTGGCCACTGCGGCGTCAACCGCGTTACCACCCTGCTCCAGAATCTCGCGACCGGCTTTTGACGCATAGGTTTCCTGGCTCACCACCATACCGTTTCGGGCAATCGTTGGGTGGAACTGGGTATCATAAACGATGATGGGGTCTTTGGTGTCGGCTCGTGTGACGCTGGTCAAAACACCAAACGCAACCACCAGAGCCACGAAGATACGCAGCATACTCATACAAAACTCCCTCTGATACGGATTACCCGTATGTTAGACGAACTTCCCTGAAGAGTTGGGAGTGTATCTTTCATTTCTGCGATGCGTCAATCACACCCCTGTGATAACGCCAAGACACTTGCAGGTCACGCCACAATGGGGCAGTTTCCGGGAAGCACGCAGCCGGAACAGGTACGTGCCTAATCCGGGGGAGGATCACAGGTGAAAGAGAAACTCAGCAAACTCTATTTCGGGGCAGACCAGCGGGCTCACAGGTTCCGCCTCGCCCTGCTGATGCTGGATTTGTTGACCATTGCCTTCTTCATCCTGTCCTCACTGCTTGAGCAGGGCTGGGCCACCTATATCATTGATTACAGCATCGCATTGTTCTTGCTGGTGGAATTTTCCGCCCGGCTCTACATCGCGCGGAGAAAAGTGCGCTTCCTGATTAATTTCAGCTCACTCGCAGACCTGATCGTGATTTTCTCCCTCATCGCGCCACTGTTCATCGATAACCTTGGCTTCCTAAGGGTCGTGCGTATGCTCCGGCTGATGCGCAGCTATCATATGCTCAAGACCATCCGACAGGAATCTTCCTGGTTCCGACAGAACGAGCAGGTGGTTCTCTCAAGCGTCAATCTTGCGATTTTCGTGTTTGTTATCACTGCCGTTGTGTATGTGCTGGAAGCTGGCAGGAACGATTCCATCAACAATTACCTTGATGCGCTTTATTATACGGTGGCAACGCTGACGACCACCGGCTTCGGCGATATCACCATGGATGATACGCTCGGGCGCATGGTCTCGGTGGTGATCATGGTGTTTGGCGTGGCGCTGTTTCTACGCCTGGTTCAGACCATCTTCCGCCCCACCAAGGTGCAATATCCATGCGAAACATGCGGCCTGAACCGGCATGACCCCGACGCCGTCCACTGCAAGCACTGTGGCACCACGCTCAAGATTCCGACGGAAGGCGAATGGACCTAAGGCTATTCGTTACCCGCCTTTGGCATTCGGCTCCCGGGCAGGATAAATTCGAGCCTCAACCCCGATGGATCACGGATCATCATATGCGTGGTTGGCCCCTGCCCCATGAACTCGGGCGCGAATTCAATGGTCACACCTTTGGTTTGCAGGAACTTTGCGTGTAGGGCATGCAGCGCGTCCAGGCTTTCCACCGTTATCGCCAAATGATGCAGGCCGACATTCTTCTTTCGGTCGAAGGCTACCGCCTCAGCTGGGTTTTCGACCTGCCATAAAGTGACGAAGGCTTCACCGTCAGTGACGAAAATCGCAGGGTAATCGGCGTCTCCACCGGCTCGGCGCCAGCCAAGTGTATCAATGAAGAAAGAAGCTGACGCGTCCAGGTTGGAAACAGCAAGGCCAATATGATTGACACCCAGCGTCGGCGCATTCGCAGCCACTGCCCCGGCCATGCCTGAGATCAGCATGGTCAGCGCGATCATATTCCGGACAGTCCGCATGCCTATTCCTCAAGGTCGACAAGCTTGGGATAATTCACGTCAGCCTTCATGATGAAGCCTGGGATGTCGGTCTCCCATTGGGCTTTCACCGACTCGTCGTAATTGAGATAAAGCTTGCCCTCGACGATACGCCACACTTCTGGATCACCCTTCGCCGTGTAGCCGCGGCCCATGGCCCAGGCACAATAGCCGCCATACTGGGGGGCATACTGGGTCGGGTTCGCAAGGAAAGCATTAAGATGCTCTTCCGATGTGAACCGCCATTTGGCACCCATGTAGTCCGTCTGGAATTTCTTGTCGCCCTTCACCGCCTTACCATCAGTAAAGTAGGACACAACGTCATATCCACCCGCCGCGCGATCGTTGAAGATGCCGGTATAGATTGGGTCTTCACCAGCTTGGGCTGGGCTGGCTGCAATGAAAAGAATGAAGGTCAAAAAAGGTAGAATGCGCTTCATAGCTGGCTCCTGTCTCTGTTGCCGATGATGTATCAGCGAACGGCAGGCTACGCACTTCAAGCCACCGTCAACTATTCGTGTGCGCCCCCGTGAAGTCCGTTCAAATTTTGTTCAGCTTGCTTGTGCAACAATCAGTTTCATCTAAAGTCGTGCTGTGGGACTTGGGTTAAAGGGGAACCATATGCGTCATCACTTCAGTTGGCTCAAATTTGCCGGGCTTTTGGCTGCGTCGACGACGCTGGCTGCCTGTGGCGGCTCCAGTTCACCAAGACTTGCGCCCGTCATTCCAACCGTTGTCACGCCACCCGAACAACCGCCGCTTGACGGCAATCCGGATGATTTCAAGACCGATGAGTATAACCGCAGCTGGGGGCTTGATGCCATCAACGCGGCGAGTGCCTACGCCAAAGGCTATACGGGCGAAGGCGTCACCATCGGTCTCGTGGATTTCAACTTTGACTTCACATCGAACGAGCTGAATTTCCATAGCGCCAGCCGCGATGCAGACCCAGACCTGCGCGCCATCTATGAAGCCCAGTTCGACAGGCCAGCGTCAACCCAGCCCCATGGCCAAGCTGTTGCAGTGACGGCGGCGGGCGTCAAGAACGACAGTGACACGCACGGTGTAGCTTACGACGCAGAAGTGATTGCTGTAGACTTCTTCTCCGGCGTGCGCAGCTATCAGACAACAGAAAACGGCATCCGTTACACCGTTTCAAACCCCTATCTGTATGCCTTCGAGAATGGCGCACGTGTGATCAACAAATCGCTTGGTTTTGATGAAGACGACGTCGTCAGCAACCTGCCGGATGTGGACGAACGCTACACGCTCGAATTTGAAACGACTGCGATTGAGGCTGGCGCGCTGATCGTCAGCTCAGCCGGAAACAATTATGACCCGGAGCCGTCGTTATCAAACCTAGAGGCCATCGAACGGCTGGCCGAACGTGGCATCCTCAACAGTGGCCCAGGCGCGCTGATCATCGCCGGTGCCGTGGACGAAGACCTGGAGATTTCGGATTTTTCGGACCGGGCTGGGAATGGGCCTGCGCGGTTTCACTTTCTTGTTGCCCCCGGCGAGCGGGTAGTTGTGCCATGGGTGACTGAAGCCGAAGGGCCTGGCCTGTACTTCCTATCAGGCACCAGCTTTTCCGCACCCCACATCACAGGGGCCGCTGCACTGATCCTGGATCGCTGGCCCAGCCTGACGGCCCGTGAGGTCGCGGATATCTTGTTTGAAACCGCTACCGATCTTGGCGAAGCGGGGGTGGATAATGTCTATGGCCACGGCCTCTTGAACCTGGACGCAGCCCTGCAGCCGACAGGGCAGGCCAAGGTGGCGATCAAAGCCGGCGCGCAGCCGGTGGCCGATTCTGCTATCCTGCTGGGCAGCGCCTTCGGGGACGCCGAGGACCTGAACAGAGGCCTCAGCAACATCATGATCCTCGATAGCTACGGCCGCGATTTCCAGATGGACGCGTCAGGCCTTGTGCAAGGAAGCACAGAGAAGCGCCTGCTTGAAGGCGCGCTGAACCTGCGGCGCGACCAGCAGGCCAGCAGTATTGGCCTTGGTGGCATGGCGCTGAATTATTCCCTGACGCGCGAGAGAGACCATGCCCCCGCCTTTGCCCTGACTGGGCAAGCTGAACACAGCTTTGACCCCGTCGTAGACGCCAGTTTTGAATTCACGGGCACACTGGGCGATACCCTATGGGCTATCGGCACCGGTCGCAGCCTGACTGATGCGCTGAGGCGCCAACCAGTGGACTACCGCACCGGGCACACTCTTTCTGCCACCGGCGCGAACACAAGCCCCCTGCCCGATAATGGCGGCAGCTATATGGCGGTTGGCCAGCCGGTGGGAGATAGCAGCATGCTTTGGGTTGGCTTATCGTTCGATGAAGACAGCGGCACAGACCGCCACCCCGTGAAGGCCTTCCGGACCGATAGCCGCACCCAATCGGTCGGTGCGCGGTTCGAGCACTTCACCGCGCACGCCACATGGGCGCTTGAGGCTGGTTTGGCACATGAGGACGGCGGCCTGTTGGGCAGCCGATCAGCAGGCGGCCTGTCACTTGCGGGGGGCGCGGACACCACATGGCTTGGCACCAGCGGCACATGGTTCATATCCGACAACATCAGCGCCAGCGTGAGCGGCACAGCAACCATGACCCATCCGTCCGCGCGCACCGGCAGCCTGTTTGATGATGTGGGCACCATTCTGGGCACCAGCTTCACGGCACGCCTGACGGCCATGGATGTCATATCAGGCGCTGACCAGTTGAGCCTGACCCTGCACCAGCCACTGCGTGTAGAAAGCGCAACTGCACGTCTGACGGTTGGCGACAGGCTGGATGTGGAAGGCAATGTGCTGTTCACAGAGAGGCAGCTTTCATTGGCGCCGTCATCGCGGGAACTTGCCCTGGAACTGGCCTACCGTACGCAGATGGGGGGCTGGCTTCTCGAGGCCAATGCAGGCAAGCGCTTCAATGCAGGTCACGTGGCAGACGTTAACGACACTCTCCTGCTCATTGGCGTCTCCAAACCATTCTAAGGGAAAACATCGTGACAAAACCAACCATCGCCATCGTACAGGAAGCGCCTGTTTTCCTGAATCTCGCAGCGAGCGTGGAAAAAGCCATCGGGCATATGGAAGAAGCCGCAAAGGCTGGCGCGAGCATCATCGTATTCCCCGAAACCTGGCTGCCTGGATATCCGGTGTGGCTGGATTTTGCGCCCGGCGCGGGCCTGTGGGATGACCCGGGTGCCAAGGCGCTGTTTCGCCTGCTGGCGGGAAACAGCGTGCGACTGGGTGACAACCATCTGTCGCGCCTGCAGGAAACCTGCGACCGGCTGGGTGCCTACCTGGTGATGGGCGCACATGAGCGAATTGGAAACACGCTTTATAACAGCATGTTCTATTTCACGCCGGGCGCAGAAGCCCCTGTCCCGCACCGCAAGTTGGTTCCCACCTATACCGAAAGGCTGGTTTGGGGCCGGGGTGATGGGTCAACCCTCGCTGCCATCGACACGCCGTGGGGCACCCTTGGTGGGCTGATATGCTGGGAACACTGGATGCCGCTGGCGCGGGCCGCCATGCATGCGAAAGGCGAAGCCATCCACATAGCCCAGTGGCCCATGGTCAAGGAAATGAACCATATCGCCAGCCGCCAGTATGCCTTTGAAGGGCGATGTGCCGTGGCTGCGGCGGGCGCCGTGCTGACCAAAGCGGACGTTATTGCAGGCTTCAGGTCACTGGATGTGGACGCACCAGAGGCCGAAGCCATGCTGGCCTCCATGCCGGGCGGCGCAGATGACCTGATCCACACGGGCGGCAGTGCCATCATCGCCGCCGACGGCAGCTACATTACCGAACCACTTTACGGCAGCGCTGGCCTGGTGATGGGGGAAGTTGACATGGCGAGGCAGCTTGAGGAATGCCAGGCGCTGGATACAGACGGCCACTATAGCCGCCCGGATGTGTTTGAGCTGAAGGTCAACACCCGGCCAATGCCGGGTGTGACGTTTGATGGCGACTAGCCCAGCACCTTCGAGGCCCGCACGAGCTTCAGGTTATCGTCTGTCACACCGAGAACGTCTTTGAGCACATCATCTGTGTCTGCACCCAACGCTGGTGGGGCCTTGTCATAACTTATTTCGGTACCGGAATAATGAATGGGGTTGGCCACAGACGGCATGATGGACCCATCCTCTGCCTTCAGCGCCAGCGCCACACCGCGCGCTTCCACCTGCGGATCATCGAACACCCGCTCCATGGTATTGATCGGCCCGCCCGGCACATTGTGTGCCTCCAGCAGCGCGATCCATTCGTCCGTCGTCTTGCGCGCGATGGCTTCCGCCACCAAGGGGATCAGTGCCTCACGGTTTTCCACCCGCCCGGGGTTCGATTTGAAGCGTGGGTCCGCAGCGACTTCCGGCATGCCTGCAGCCACGCAGAAGCGCGCGAACTGGCCGTCATTGCCCACCGCCAGCATCATGTGTCCGTCGGCGCTTGCGAACACCTGATAGGGCACAATGGACGGATGCGCGGTCCCGAGTCGCTTTGGCTCCTTGCATGAGACCAGATAATTCATGCTTTGGTTCGCCAGCACGGCCACCTGCGTGTCCATCAGCGCCATATCGATATGCTGGCCCTCACCCGTCCGTGCCTTGTGGTGCAGCGCACCGAGGATACCGATGGTACTATAGAGGCCGGTGAACAGGTCTGTCACCGCCACGCCCACCTTCTGCGGCCCGCCACCGGGCATGCCGTCCGGCTCACCCGTGATGCTCATGAGGCCGCCAAGTGCCTGGATAAGCGCGTCATAGCCCGGACGGTCCTTGTAAGGGCCCGTCTGGCCGAAGCCTGTGATCGAACAATAGATCAGACCCGGATTAACCGCCTTGATGCTCTCATAGTCGAGACCATATCTTGCAAGGCCGCCAACCTTGAAATTTTCGACCAGAATGTCAGATTTCTCGGCCAGCTTCTTGATGAGCGCCTGCCCTTCCGGTTTGGTGAAATCGATGGTCACCGATTTCTTGCCCCGGTTGGCACACATGAAATAGGCCGAGACCGGCTTGTCGCCGTCCTCAAAGAATGGCGGGCCCCAGGTGCGTGTGTCATCACCCACATCGGGGCGCTCGACTTTGATCACCTCGGCGCCCAGGTCGGCCAGACACTGGGTTGCCCAGGGCCCGGCCAGAATGCGGCTGAGGTCAAGTACACGGATGCCTGTCAAAGGGCCTGCCATAATCGCTTACTCCGAACGCGGACTTGCTTACATGAAAGCCTGAAGGCCGGTTTGTGCGCGGCCCAGGATCAATGTGTGAATATCGTACGTGCCTTCATAGGTATTCACGGTCTCCAGGTTCACCATGTGACGGATGACATGGAATTCGTCAGAGATACCGTTGCCGCCGTGCATGTCGCGCGCCATGCGGGCGATATCCAGCGCCTTGCCACAGCTGTTGCGCTTGATCAGCGAGATATTCTCAGGCGCGGACTTGCCTTCGTCCAGCAGGCGGCCGACGCGCAGGCAAGCCTGAAGACCAAGCGTGATTTCCGTCAGCATGTTCGCAAGCTTCTGCTGCACCAGTTGGTTCTGCGCCAGCGGACGCCCAAACTGCGAACGGTCCATGGTATATTGACGCGCGGCGTGCCAGCAGAATTCAGCGGCACCAAGGGCGCCCCAGGCGATACCGAAGCGTGCTTTGTTCAGGCAGCCGAATGGGCCGCCCAGACCTTTGGCGTTCGGCAGCAGATTTTCTTCCGGCACAAACACGCCGTCCATCACAATCTCGCCGGTGATAGAGGCGCGCAGACTCATCTTGCCCTCGATCTTCGGCGTTTTGAACCCTTCCATGCCGCGCTCGAGGATGAAACCACGGATCACGCCGTCCAACTTGGCCCACACAACAGCCACATCAGCGATCGGGCTGTTGGTGATCCACATTTTGTTGCCAGTCAGCTTGAAGCCGCCATCAACCTTTTCGGCGCGGGATTTCATGCCGCCAGGGTCAGAGCCGTGATCAGGCTCAGTCAGGCCAAAGCAACCAACCATCTCACCAGACGCCAGTTTCGGCAGGTATTTCTTGCGCTGCTCATCGCTGCCATAAGCGTAAATCGGGTACATCACGAGGGACGACTGTACAGACATGGCAGAGCGGTACCCGCTGTCCACACGCTCAACCTCACGCGCGATCAGGCCGTAGGCCACGTGGGATGCATCAGCGCCGCCGAATTCTTCAGGGAGCGTCGCGCCAAGAAGGCCCATCTCACCCAGTTCGCTCATGATCTCGCGATCGAAACGCTCGTGGCGATTGGCCTCAAGAATGCGCGGCATCAGCTTGTCCTGACAGTAAGCGCGGGCAGCGTCACGCATCATGCGCTCGTCTTCGGTGAGTTGCTCATCAAGGAGCAGCGGATCTTCCCAATTGAATGTTGGCTTCGACATTATTCTTCCCTCAACTAGGCCCGAGAGGCGGGCACTTAATGAATTTAATGAATGTATATAGCAATTCTCAGGCGCATAAAGTAACATTTAGGACTATTATCATTACAAATAATCATGAATTAGAACCATGAAACGCAGAATACCAAGCCTGATCGCTCTCGAATGCTTCGAACAAGTCATGAAGACCGGCCAGGTCACCCGTGCCGCAGAAGCCTTGAACCTGACGCAAAGCGCCGTCAGCCGCCAGATCGGCAACCTGGAGGAGTTTGTGCGTCAAAGCCTGTTCACCCGCGAGCGTAAGCGGCTCATTCCCACAGAAGCTGGTAAGCAATATGCGGATGCCGTCGCGCCCCTGCTGGCTGGGCTTGAGAGCGAAACCCTCAGGCTCATCACCTGGGGTGCGGATGACCGGGTGTTACGGCTGGGCCTTCTGCCCACGTTTGGCTCCCGCTGGCTGATCCCCCGCCTTGGCGTCTTCACCAATGCGTACCCCGACATCCAGTTGAATATCATCACCGGCCTGACACCTGATGACTTCAAGACGGCGAATGCAGATGTTGCTGTGCAGTATGGCGACGGTAACTGGCCCGGCATGACCAGCCACAAGGTGGTCGACGAGGAAATCATTGCGGTCGTCGCCCCCGCCCTGATGAAGGGCAAGGAGGACGCCAACATCGCGGACTATGACAGACTGCTGATGACCACCCGTCCGACCGTCTGGACCGAATGGCTGGAAGGAACAGGACTTTCAGACAGCAGTGCGCGAGGCGGGGCCCAATTCGAGAATTTCACCATGATGATCGAAGCCGCGCGGTCGGGCCTAGGGGTTGCCGTGCTGCCGCTGATGTATGTGGCAGACGACCTGGCGACCGGCCGCCTGATCGCACCCTTCGGCGGCCCCGTGAAAAGCCGGAACGCCTACTATCTGGCATACGCCGACGGCCGCGGTAGCTTGCGAAAAGTGAAAACCTTCAGGGACTGGCTCATCAAGGAGGCTACCCGGTAACTGCCAGGATAGCTTTTGCGTCTGCATGGCCCTGCTCAGCGGCCTGCCGGAAATAGCTGCGCGCCTTGGAGGCGCTTTGCTTAACGCCCCTGCCGTCACGGTACATCAACCCCAGCCGGTATTGCGCTTCGGCATTGCCCGGCGTGTGCGGGCCGGTGTCGATGGGCATTACATAGCCGCCCACATCGCCTGCCGGCGGCACATAGATATAGGTCTGGCCAATATCGGGCGTGGCAGCAGCACGGTAATAGCGCGCGGCACGCTCATAGTCTTCTTCGCCCTCGAACCACAACCCGAGTTGCATGCTGGCACCGCGGTTACCCTGGCAGCTATCACGCATCAAGCTAGCGACTTTCGGATCTTCATGTTCGGCTTTACAAAAGAAGCTGTTGCCCACACATCCCGGCAACAGCAAGAACAATGAGATTGCTGTAAAGCGACAAAAAATTGATGTCGTCATGGTGCCCCCCTTCCACACGTATGCCCAGGATACCAGACAATCCGCTATCTCACTAGTCGCGGACGCGTGCAGCGGGCCAACTTTGGTCTTCGCCGACATACGTAGCGCCAGTGACATTGCCGCCGCCATCAAACTGGAATGTCAGATGGCCCTCTCCCTCCAGCCTGCCTGGGAAATGGAACTTGTCTTTCGACAGCGGAATGACGTGGCCTGAAAGTTGGCCACCTTCGAAAATCGTTAAACCACCTTCCGCTAGTTCAACCCGAAGCAACATGCCATCTGCATAACGGTAGGTGCCGACATACTCGCCAAGGTGTGGCAGCACGCTTTCATTTGCCGTCGTCAATTCAGTTGAGATCGTGCGCTTGATGAAACGCCTATAGCCCGCCGGCCTCATCTCGTCTCTGCTGCCATCCTGCAGAAACCTTTTCGAAATAGACTTCAATTCCACATCAGCTGCCATTTGATCAGCCGTCCACCCGGCGGAGGCCAACTCGCGCATACGATCCATCCAATCGCGGAAGGCATCCCGATAAACAATCACCCCCTGCCGGTTCGTCACATTCCCATGGCCGGGCACAATAACCGTTTTATCGTCCGCAAGGGCCAATACCCGTTCAACCACGGCAAGTTGGCCAGCTTCGCCGCCAGAATAAAAAGTCGGGTGCCAGTTGGTGGTAAATGTGTCGCCCAGGAAAATGACATTGGCCGCGGGAACCCGGATCAGCGCATCTTCCGGCGTATGAGACTGGACTGAATAGGCTTCGAAACGCACGCCGCCGACATTCAATATCACCTTTTTCTCGAAGCGGATCTGGCGGCCTTCACCAGCGCCCGGGCCATTGGCCTGGCGCACAAGAATTGCCCCCTGCTCGACGAAGGCGCTGTTGCCGCTGGTATGGTCCTCATGCCGGTGCGTGTTGAACACATGGCTGACCGGCTTGTCCGAAATTTCCTGAAGCGCTGCCGCCAGCTTGGCAGTCGTGCGGTCGCGCATGGCGTCAACGAGCACCAGACTGTCTGAGGTCTCAATCACACCCACAGATGCCCCAAGACCATTCCCGCCATAAAGAACGTGGAACCCTTTTGCAATCTTGTGGTGCCTTATCTGCGGTTCGGATTCGGCATCGGCTGAAATGAAAGGTGTTGATAAAAGAAAAGCGGCTGCAAGCAGCACCAAACCGGTTCTGGTCATTGGTGTCCTCCCCCCATGACTGGACATTTTAATTCAAGGACTAGATTTATCGGCGGCGGCCGCGAAGCGGCCAGGGTAATGCGACGAAAGGTTTATAACTTGCGCCGACATGTTGCTTGACCCATGGAGGTTGGCCCACCCAAAGTCGTCCATGAAAAATGCTCCCAAGCACTGTCCGCTCTTTGGATCACACGAAAAGGGCCGGGGAAATCCCCAGCCCTTTCAGTATTTCTATGCCTATCCGCTTACCAGATTTGGACTCGATCCTCTGGCGCAAGGTAAAGCGCGTCGCCTTCTTTCACGTCAAAGGCTTCATACCATTCGTCCATATTACGCACGATACCATTGACGCGGTATTCGGACGGGCTGTGCGGGTCAGACTTCAGGCGGTTCAGAAGCTCTTCTTCCGCATACTTGCGCTTCCACACCTGTGCCCAGGCCATGAAGAAGCGCTGATCACCGGTCAGGCCGTCAATCACAGGCGCTTCCTTGCCATTCAGCGACAGCTTGTAGGCCGTGTAGGCCATCCGCAGGCCGCCCAGGTCACCGATGTTTTCACCCATGGTAAAGGTGCCGTCCACATGGTTGCCCGGCACCGGCTCATACTGGTCATACTGGCCGCCAAGCGTGGACGTCAGCTTTTCAAACGCCGCGCGGTCGTCGTCTGTCCACCAGTTGCGCTGCACACCAGTGGCATCGGACTTGGACCCCTGGTCATCGAAGCCGTGGCCCATTTCGTGGCCGATCACCGCGCCAATACCACCATAATTGACGGCGGCATCAGCACCCAGATCAAAGAATGGCGGCTGCAGGATAGCGGCCGGGAACACGATCTCGTTGAACTGCGGGTTATAGTAGGCATTGACCGTTTGTGGCGTCATGAACCACTCGTCCTTGTCGGTCTTGCGCTTGAAGCGACCGAGCAGGTCTTCATAGTTGAAGGCATCAATCGCTTTGGCGTTGGCAAACAGATCACCATCCTTGATATCAATCTTGGATAGGTCTTTCCATTTGTCTGGGTAACCGATCTTCGGATTGAAGGACGCCAGCTTGGCGTGCGCTTCCTTCTTGGTCTCTTCACCCATCCAGGAAAGCCCATCAATGCGCTGGCCCATGGCCGTACGCAGGTTCTCCACCAGCTTGACCATTTCAGCCTTGGCTTCTGGTGGGAAGTGACGCTTCACATACACCTGACCGATGGCTTCACCGAGCGCGTCCAATGCACCCACGCGCGCAGTGGCCCGCTTCCAGCGGTCCTGCTGTTCCTGCTGGCCGCGCAGTGTCTTACCGAAGAAGTTGAAGTTCGCTGTATCGATTTCCTCGGACAGGATGGCGGCATGGTTCGAAATGGTGTGATAGCTAAGGTAAGCTTTCCAGTCTGCGACCGGAATTTCATTCACCAGTGCGATGGCATCATTCAGAGGCTGCGGGCCGGTGACGTTGACCTTCTTCAGGCCTTCAAGACCACCTGCACCGAAGAAGGCATCCCAATCAAAGCCCGTGTAGTTTGCCTTCAGCTCTTCCATCGTGGTTGGGTTGAAGTTTTTGGTGCGATCACGGCGGTCTGCGCGGTCCCACTGCTTTTCGGCCAGCTTGGTTTCAAGCGCCAGAATGGTTTCTGCCTGCGAGGCAGCATCTTCTGTGCTGACGCCAGCAAACCCAAGCATTTCAGCGATATGGGCTTTGTAGGCTTCGCGGATACCCTGGAAGCGCTCGCTGTCATCCAGGTAATAGTCACGATCCGGCAAGCCAAGGCCGCCAAGGCCCAGGTTCAGGATATAGTAGTCAGGGTTTTCACGGTCGATGCCCAGGCCACCCGACACCGGCGAAATCATGCTATCCTTGCCGTCACGGCCGAACATGCGGGTCAGGCCCGCCACATCTTCAACAGCCGCGATTTCATCAAGGAGCGGACGTAGGGGCTCAATACCGCGGGCATTGATCGCTTCCACATCCATGTAGCTGTTATAATAGTCACCGATCTTCTGCTCGACAGACCCTTGCGGGAAGTCACCAGCGGTCACTTCGTCGATGATGGCTTTGGTCCGGTCGCGGGAGCGCTCAGCCAGCACTGTGAAGGCGCCGTAGTTGGTGCGGTCAGCCGGCAGCTCGAAAGTATCGAGCCATGTACCGTTCATATATTCGAAGAAATTGTCGCCTGGCTTGACGCTTTCTTTCTGCGCCGTCAGGTCGACACCAAAGCTGCCCAGTTCAGGCTTCACCTCGGCTTTGGCCACAACCTGCTCATTCGCAGGCGTATCATTGGATTGTTCACCGTTGCCGCATGCCGCAAGCAACAGCGCCGTCGCCGCAACGGACGACTTGAGTACTGCTTTAATCATTGATCCCCTCCAGGAGCTGTAACGAGATATTTTTTGTTATTGCCCATATTCTTTTTGATGTGAGCCCTGCACCACCCAGCCGCAGGGCTCACCCGCGACATAAAACAGGGCAGCTGCGGCACAGTCAACCAATGAAATGGTTTTGACCGGCTGCAGGCTGCCCTGATCAACAATTATAAACGAAAGATGTAGCCTTGAACTCCTATTCGCCTTGGTAAATGGTGCGGCACGGGAATGGGATCGAAACCCCTTCGGCGTCGAACCGTTCCTTCACGGTTTTCAGCAGATGCCAATTGAGCGCCCAATAGTCGCCGGACGCGCACCAGACGCGCACCATGATATCCACCGAACTTTCGCCAAGCGATGTCACTGCAATCACTGGTTCCGGATCATTCATGCAGCGCTCGTCTGCTTCAATGCTGGCCTTGATAATCTCCATCGCTTTGTCGATATCGTCGCCATAGCCGATGCCATACACAATCTGCAGGCGCCGGGTATCATGGTGATTGAAGTTGCGAATGGAGCTACCCCATACCGAATTGTTCGGGATGGTAATGCGCACATTGTCGCCGGTGTCCAGCTTGGTCAGAAAAAGGGAGATCCCCTTTACTGTGCCCGCATGACCTCCTACTTCAACAAATTGCCCCACCCTGAACGGCCGAAAAATCAGTAGCATTACACCCGCAGCAAGGTTCGACAAAGTGCCCTGCAGCGCGAGGCCAATGGCGAGGCCGGCCGCACCAAGTACCGCCACAAGAGATGTCGTCTCGATGCCAAACTGGTCCAGCAGCGCAATACCGGTAAAGATGATCACCGCATATTTTGCAAGGCTGGCCATGAAGCTCGATACCGTAGGATCGATTTTACTGCTTTTCTTGAAGGCGGCATTTAGGCGGCGCTCAACGAATCCGGCCAGCCAAAGGCCAATAACCAGAACAAGAATAGCTGCCAGAATGGTGATACCCATGTCTGTGGCCTGGGCCACCAGCTTGTCGGTATCAAGGTCGTCCGAATTGAAAAAGTCCATTATATCCGTCCTCTAGGATCTCCAATTGGATGCAGTATGCCTTTTTGCCCTACACCCGACAAGAGAAGTTGAATGCGAAAAGCTTCACCCTAGGTCATGTGTAACGAACAAAATGAAAACCATGGACAAAAGAGCATCACATGACACAGTGCACCGATTTTCTGGTCGCGAAAGCGGACCTCCATAAAACAGAATTCAGAAGCCACGACCTGCCTGACCTGAAGGATGGTGACGTGCTTCTGAAGCTGGACCGGTTCGCTTTTACCGCCAACAATGTGACCTATGCGGCCTTCGGTGACGTGATGAAATACTGGCAGTTTTTCCCGGCAAGCGACGGCTGGGGACGCATTCCCGTGTGGGGCTTCGCCGACGTTGAGGCCAGCAACCACCCGGAAGTGAAGGTGGGCGAACGCTTCTATGGGTACTACCCAATGTCCACACATCTGGTGGTCAAGCCAGCCAAGGTATCACCGGGTGGTTTCCTTGACGGCAGCGCTCACCGATCAGAACTGGCCATTGTCTACAACCAATATGTCAATGCCGCCACGGACCCTGGGTATGTGGAAAGCATGGAAGACCTGCAGATGATCTTCAGGCCGCTTTTCATGACCAGCTTCCTGATTGATGACTTCATGGCCGACAATGACTTTTTCGGTGCCACGCAGGTGGTGCTTTCAAGCGCATCTTCAAAAACTGCATTCGGCGCCGCGTTCCAGCTGGCCAAAAGGGACGGCATTGAGGTGATCGGCCTTACCTCGCCCGGGAACATAGCATTCGTGGAAAGCCTGGGCTGCTATGACCGCACCGTTGCCTATGACGATGTGGCTAGTCTGGATGCCAGCAAGAAGACCATCTATATCGACATGGCCGGCAGTGGGCAGGTGCGCACAGATATGCATACCCACTTCGCC
The DNA here is from genome assembly GCF_001550055.1 of Kordiimonas lacus. Classification (GTDB taxonomy): domain Bacteria; phylum Pseudomonadota; class Alphaproteobacteria; order Sphingomonadales; family Kordiimonadaceae; genus Kordiimonas; species Kordiimonas lacus. Next base: position 345,041 of record NZ_LRUA01000002.1, on the reverse strand, counting down.
GATAATCTGGTTTACAGCTGTGCCGTTGGCGCGTCCCACTGGGACGAGATGGGCGATAATTCCAACCTGCCAGGCGCAAAGCCGACGATGTTCTTTGCACCGTCCCAAGGCCAGAAGCGGTTGGCGGATTGGGGCCCGGAGGGCTTCCAGAAAAACACAGCCGAAGCTTGGCTCAGCTTCATCAAACCCGCCGCCAGCTGGATCGACATCGAGCGTGATGAAGGCCCTAGCATGATGCTTGCGACCTACACCGATATGGTCGATGGCCGTGTCAGCCCGAAAACGGGAAAAATACTGAGCTTCTAGGGAATTAGTGCAGCGCCTGCGGCAGGGTCCACCCCTTGACGATGCCGCCGGCGCGCATCAGGAATGCCCCAAGCATGGCAAGCCACAAGGCAATCGGCCCGGAAACCCCGACATACACCAGAAGGCAAAAAGCGCCGGCGCCAAAGAAAGCCGCCGTGGCATAGATTTCGCCTCTTTTCATCACGAACGGAATTTCATTGCAGATAACGTCACGGATAATACCGCCCGCCACGCCTGTCACCACTCCCATCATGGTGGCCACCAGCATGCTGCCTGAGACGCCCAGGGCCTTTTCGGCACCGACAACGCAAAAGAGTGACAGCCCGATGGCATCAGCCCAGGCAAGCCACTTCAGCCGCTTGCCGTCCAGGTAACGCGCCCCGACAAATGTAATGAGTGCAGCGCCGAGGGCGATCCAGATGGTTTGGGTGCCTTCAATCCAGAACACTGGCTGGTCCAGCATCAAGTCCCGCAGCGTGCCACCGCCGACCGCCGGCATCAGCGCCAAAACAATAATACCAAAAAGATCCATGCCGTTCCGGATGGCGGCCAGCGCGCCTGAGACCGCAAACACAAAGATGCCCGCGATATCGAAGATCGTCAGTAGGTTTTCCATAACCGCGCCCCTTGGCTACCCGTGGCTGTATGCCTGTCTATCTGCTTGCCGCATAAAGGGCATCAAGATCAAGGTGCTTTTCAAGGGCCTCCGCCAGTTCATCCAGCGCCCGGTCCACCCGATGGTGATGATCTTCCATCATGCCATTCGCCAGCCCAAGGCGGGCAAGGAAGGCATTGCGAAAGGCTGCCTTGTCAAAAAGCCCGTGTACATATGTCCCCATCACACGACCTTGTTGAGACACTACACCCAGCCTTTCCCCTCCAGAAAGAATGAAGGCACGGTCGAGTGCGGGGCCTGACGTGCGGCCTGTGTGGATTTCATATCCGGTCACCTCAGCCCCCAGGTCCGGGGCATGACCCGCCACATCTCGCACTTCCTTGGCGCGGCACAAGACCGTTTCCACGTCCAGCAGACCAAGGCCGGCTTCTTCATCAGGTGCACCTTCAATACCTTCAGGATCAAACACCTTCTGCCCCAGCATCTGATAGCCACCGCAAATACCCAGAACATGCCCGCCTGTGCGTACATGGGCTATGATATCGGTGTCCCACCCTTCGGCTTTCAGGAAGCGTAAGTCCGCAATAGTGGCCTTTGTGCCCGGCAGCACGATGAGGTCGGCATCACGCGGCAGGGGCGTACCTGGCCGCACGAACACCACCTCGACATTCGGCTCAGCCCGAAGGGGATCAAGGTCATCAAAATTGGCAATGCGCGACAGCATGGGCACCACGATGCGCAAACCGCCTTCGCGTTTTTCGCTCGCGCTCTCGAGCACCACCGCATCTTCAGCCGGCAGGTCCCGCACACAGCTCAGAAAGGGCACCACACCAAAGTTCTGCCAGCCCGTGACATCCGTGATGGTCTTCAGCCCGCCATCAAACAAGCGCACATCGCCGCGGAACTGGTTGATGATCACCCCTTTGATCAGCGCCCGTTCCTCAGGCGGCAACAGCGCATGCGTACCCACAATGGCCGCAATCACACCGCCGCGGTTGATGTCACCAACCAACGCCACTGGGGTCTGGGTTGGCAGCGCGAAGCCCATGTTGGCGATGTCAGTGGCACGCAGGTTCACCTCTGCCGGGCTGCCCGCGCCTTCCACCAGTACGAGGTCGGCTTCCGCCTTCATGTGGTCAAAGCTTTCCACCACGCGGGCAAACAGTTCCTGTTTGCGTTCCTGGTAGGTTCGGGCTTCGGCGCGGCCATATACCTGCCCCTGCAGCACAATCTGGGCGCCCGTGTCGCTTTCCGGCTTCAGCAGAACCGGGTTCATATGAACACTGGGGTCAACGCAGGATGCCTGTGCCTGCAGCCACTGGGCACGACCGATCTCGCCGCCTTCTTTGGCGACCGCCGCATTATTGGACATATTCTGGGGTTTGAAGGGCCTGACCGTCAGGCCACGATGGTGGAACGCGCGACATAGCCCCGCCACCAACACGGACTTCCCAACGTCAGAGCCCGTGCCCTGCAGCATGAGGGACCGCGCCAAGGCCTATCCCCCAGCCACATGCGGCGCGAGGAACTGCTCACCGCCCTCAGACCAGCGAGCCACCTTCACCTTGAAAGCGGTTTCCAAATGGGCGTCTGTCAGCACATCCGCTGGCGTACCAGACGCCAGTACGCCTCCTTCATGTAGCAGCACCAAGCGGTCGCAATAGCGTAGCGCGAAACTGAGATCATGCAGCACCAGCAGCACGCCGGCACCACAAGCCGCCTGCCCGCGCATGATGTCCATCACCTGAAGCTGATGCAGCGGGTCCAGCGACGCCGTGGGCTCATCCGCCAGCATGAAGGGTGCTCCAACCGCCATGGTGCGCGCGAGCAGCACCCGGGACCGTTCACCCCCCGAAAGGGTTGTGGCCAACCGGTTGCGAAGGTGCCAGCAGTCTGTTTCTTCCATCACGCTCCGGATGACAGCCTGATCCTCCTCTCTCACTTCCTGCCAGGGCGTCAGGTGCGGTGTACGCCCAAGCCCCACCAGTCGCTCGACCGTCAGCGGCCAGTGAACCGGCGCGCCCTGCGGCACATAAGAAAGCTTCTTGGCTCGCTCGCGGGGCGCGAGGGCCGCCACGTCCTGATCACCGATGCGGATGTCGCCCGCTTCGGGCTCAACAATGCCAAGCACAGCTTTCAACGCTGTACTTTTACCGGCGCCATTCGCGCCAATCAGCCCAACCACCTGGCCGGGCTCAACGGTGAAAGACACATCGCGCAAGATGGCGTTGCCACCCAGCGTGACGGCCAGGTTTTGAATTTCCAGCCCGTTCATCGCATGCTCTCCCGCGTCTTGAACACGATATAGAGGAATACCGGTGCGCCAATGATGGCCATCACCACGCCCAGGCGCAGCTGACCGTGGCCGATGGGCAAGCGGGTCAGGATATCGGCAAGCATCATCAGGATCGCGCCCAGAAACGCGCTCGGCAGCAGCAGGCGGCGCGGCTCATAACCAATCATGGCCCGCACCATATGGGGCACCACTAGGCCGACAAAACCCACGGCACCACAAACTGATACGGTCGCCCCCACAGACAGGGCTGTCCCCAGCACCACGCGCCAGCGCAGGCGTTTAAGGTCAATCCCCAGCGTCTGGGCGGCCTCTTCACCAAGGCTCAGGGCGTTCAGGCCCTGCCCCACACCTAGCATTGCAAGCCATCCAGCTATGATGAAAGGCCCTGCCAATGTGAGGTCGTCAAACGTCCTGTTTTCAAGCGACCCCAGCATCCACATCACCATTTCCTGCACCGTCACCGGGTTTGAGGTAAAATTCATCACCAGCGCAATGGCGGCAGTGGCCAGGCTTGAAATACCAATCCCGGCCAGGATCAATGTCAGGACGCTGGCGTCACGCGAGGCCAGCAGCATCAGGATGGCGGTTGAAACAAATGCACCCGCCATGGCCATAACTGGAATGGCGAGAGACGACATCGCCGCCAGCCCCATATAAATGGCAATGACTGCCCCCAAGCTGGCACTGGCCGACACGCCTATCACACCCGGATCAGCCAGCGGGTTGCGAAGAAGCCCCTGAAGGGCAGCACCGGAATAGCCTAGCGACGCACCGGCGAGAATAGCCAGCAGCACCCTAGGCAAACGCAGTTCGCGCACGATGATGGCCTCAGGGCTGTCGGGCGGCCCAAATACAGCCGCCGCCACCTGCGCAACATCGAGGTCCACCTGGCCAAACATGCCTGACATCAGCGCCACGATCAGGATAACCCCCATCAGCGACACGTTCAGCAGCCAGCCGTTTTGTTGCAGCTTCCTGATCACTCTTGTTCCTCCCCGGTCGCACCGGCGGCAACCCTATTTGGCATCAATTCACGACGTTTGATTTCCGCGCGGATATATTCGGCAGCATCCACCGTAAAGGCACCGCCGCAGGACATCATGCCGCTTGGCACCATGATCGACGGCACGTCTTTCACCAGATCGCGGAACACTGTGTGGCGCCCGCTGCTCCAATTGGAAATATGAACAGCCCCCTCCTCGAAAAAGCTGCCAACCACCAGGTCAGGCGGCGTCATGACCAGCTGTTCGAGGGGCAAAGGCCCCCAGCCATTCAGGCCAAGGTCCTCAGCAATAGGGTCAAGCCCCGCCAGTCGGATCATATCGTCTACCGAACTTCCCTTCCCTGCCGTGAAGCCGCTGGGAGTCATATAGACCGTCTTCATGGGAATAGGGGCAGCCTGCTTTAGCGCTTGGTACCGGGCCATATAGTCCGCCATGAAGGCCTTGCCCTCTGCCTCGTGCCCCAAAAGCGTGGCAACAGCCCCAAAATTCTTCAGGTTGGCCTCGAAGTTGAAGGCATAAGGCGGCTGGTAAGAGGTAATGCCGACACGCTCAAACTTGGCATCCATAGACAGGCTCCCCCGGTAGCTGCGCACAAGGATATCCGGCCGCAGCATCAGAACCTCTTCGGCGCCCCCCCTGAGCGCATGGAGACCTCGGGCCCGCCGGAAGTAAAAAGAATTCGGGCTGGTGGCATCCCCCGACACAGCGACAATATCCTGCCGGTCAGCGAAGGCCAGGACATGTTGGTCGGCGCAGAAATCAAGCCCAGCCACGGTGGGCGCTGCACCTGCGCGCGCAGCAATGCCTGCCACAACAAAAGCAGCTGTCAAAAAGTGTTTCAATTGCAGGCTTGAGGGCATGCCCGCTCCCATCATTCTTGGTTTCACAAAACCACTGAACGGGAGCTTGCCTTCAAAGACAGGGACAATCTCCGCGCATTTCAGCGGGATTGTCGCCATTGCGGGAGAACCGCTCTGATCAGCTAGCCCGGCTGACAGATGGGCGACGCGGTGGCAGGTCTCCTGGCTTTTGGATCATCCGCCGTTTCACCCTTCCCAGACCAAACTTAGCGGTCCAGTGGGCCTTGTTGAAACGCGTCCCCAATCACAGTTGCGGGTACAGCCACGGCATGCAGTTGACGGGGTCAACGTCCGTGTTCCCTCTTAGCTGCCCAACGCCTTTGGCGCCGGGCCAGCACCACCTGATCCCGCTATACTGCATGGTTCGCGCCCCGGCAAGGCGCTTATTGCCAGTTGGCAAGACCGCTAACGCAACTTTAACCCTGCTTTGGGACAATGATGTCGGATTTCGAATCCCGCCATTCGGGCCGGCAGATGGCCCCAGTTCCTTTGTTTCGGTCTAATGCGCCACGGCGCCTTCCTGGAGCTCTTCGATGAGACGATTCTTTGATGCTTTTCTGCGGGACTATTCCCTGACAATGAAACTTGCTCTCGGCCAAGGTGCGCTGGTAGCGCTTTTGCTGTTATTTGTGATCGGCAACTTGATCCAGGTGCAAGGGGTGCAGTCGACCACCAAGCTGGCAGCGAACCGCTATGCATCCACCGCCATGCTGCGGCAGGTACAATATGACGTCACCGATATGCTGGCGCTAACACGCGGGACCGTCCTGACGCAAAATGACTATCTGGTGGGCCTGTTCGAGGACCGGTCCAAACAGTTTGACCGGGACATCACAACCTTGATCAACCTGTATCGTGAATATGAAGAAGAAAATGGTGACGGCCTGCGGATCGCAAGGGAACTGAAGGCGAATACCGAAACCCTGAAGACGATGTTCCGCCGCCAGATAGACCTGGCAATGCAGGGCGGCGAAGACGCCCGCCTGCAAGCCCGACAGTTGGAGATCGACGGCACTAGTTGGCCGCCCCTCGAAAAGGTTCTGTACAGCATCAACGAACTGGTTGAATTACAGCAAGGGCAACAACAGTCCATCGTAGACGAAATGCTGAGCGCCTTCAGCTTCCAGACATGGACCCTGATTGTCACGGGCGCGCTTGGTGTGCTGTTGGCTGTTGTGATTGCCCGCGGCGTTGGCCATTCAATCGCGGCACCTGTGAATGATATCACCGGCACCATGCTGACGCTGGCGGAGAACAAGCTGGATATCGATATTCCGCACACCGGCCGCCAGGACGAGATCGGCGACATGGGCCGCGCGATGGAGTTCTTCCGAGATGAGATGAAGAAGGTCGAGCAGTTGGCGGAAGAACGGGAAGCCGCCCAGAAAGCCGAGATGGAAGCGGCAGAGGAGCGCGCAACACTGGAACGGGAAAAACATGCCCGTGATACTGAGGAAGCACGCCAGCGCGAAGAGCATGCCGCCCGCATTGAAGCGCTGATCGCCGCCTTCGATCGGTCCATTTCCGAAGCAATTGAGAATCTGAACGCCAACGCCCTCGAGATGCGCTCAACCGCCACTACCATGGTGGATGTGGCTGACCAGACGCGCGGGCAGGCAACATCCGTGTCATCCGCGTCGCACGAGATGCAGAACAACGTATCCACCATGGCGTCTGCGATTGAAGAATTCTCGGCCTCCATCAGGGAGGTCGCAAGCCAGATCCAGGCCGCAAGCCAGATGTCCGCTGACGCCGTCAAGGTGGCTGGCACCGGCAGCGAAGCGATTGATACCCTGTCTGTCGCCAGCGCCAAGATCGAAGATGTGGTGAAACTGATCAATGACATCGCCGAGCAGACAAACCTCCTCGCCCTGAACGCCACCATTGAGGCCGCTCGCGCGGGCGACGCCGGCAAGGGCTTCGCCGTGGTGGCGTCAGAAGTGAAGTCCCTTGCCAACCAGACCGCAAAAGCCACAGAGGACATCACTGCCCAGATCAGTGAAATGCAGGGCCTGACCGGCGAAGCCGTGAGCGCCATGCAAGCGATCGACGAGACCATCAGCAAACTCAACCAGGTCACGCTGGCCATCTCAAGCGCCGTGGAGGAACAGGAAGCCGCCACGTCTGAGATCAGCCGCAGCGTTCAGTTCGCGTCCGAGCAAACTGACAAGGTGGCAAGTGAAATCGGCCAGGTGACAGAAGGGGCCAACCAGACTGGTGAAGCATCCAACAGCGTAATGGCGGTCGCTGAACGGCTGGACGAGCTTTCAGGCACTATAGGCGACGATGTGAAGCGCTTCCTCACCGACGTGCGGGAGGCATAGGTATGGCTGTCGTGCGCCCTTTGGTACTTGCAACTCTCCTTACCGGCACTCCGGCAGTTGCAGAAGATTCCAGCCCGCTCATCTGGATGGACAATAGCATTACCGCTCTGACTGGCACAGGTTTCGAGGTGCCGGGGAACAATATTTCCACCCTGACATTTGAGCACGTCAGTGCCTGGAACTGGGGCGATGTGTTCGGCTTTTTCGACTATCTGGATTATCACGACAATGCCTTCACCGGCAGCAGTTGGTACGGTGAAATTTCGCCACGCCTGAGCCTTGGCAAAGTCGCTGGGCTCAAATTTTCAGAAGATGGTTTGGTTCGTGATGTGCTGATCGCAACCACCTGGGAACGCGGAAAGGATGGCGTTGAAGGCCTGCTGATCGGCGGTGCCGTTGATCTGAACCTGCCGGGCTTCAGCTATTTCAACGTCCATGCCTATGCCCGCAAGGACACCGGCCTTGGTGCCGGGTTTGACGACATGCAATGGACGATTGCGTGGTCACGCCCTTTCAAAGTGGGTGAACAGGCGTTCGTCATCGATGGCTTCATGGACTATGTAGTGGGCTGGGGCCCACAGGAAACAGCCCTCCATCTGGTGCCACAGATCAAATGGGACCTGGGCGCCACATGGGGCGAACCGGGCAAAATATGGCTTGGTACCGAGATCGACATCTGGAAGAACCAGTTCGGCATCAAAGACACTGCGGCCTTCGATACCGATCAGGTGGCGATCAACGCCATATTGAAAATCCACTTCTAGGCAGCTTGACCAAGCGACACACAAGCCTTTGCAATACTGTGGATATGACGGTGGTCAGTGCCACAGCACCCACCCAGCACAACAATCTGCGGATGGGCTTGTAGAAGCGCGCGATATTGCTGCCCCAGTTCTTCCGGATTGCCGTCATCCAGATCTTCTGCCTCGTCCAGTTCCGCGTGGCTGCACCGGGACGCATTGGCCCGCATACCGCCAATCCGGTCCATCCAGGCTGCCCCGCTTTCCAGCACGTGATCAAAATGCTCAGGATGGGCGCAGTTGATCATATAGTATGCCGGATACCCGCCCGTCGCCGCATCGACTACGGCCACCGCCGACTTGAGGCTGTCACCACTTGGCAGGCGGCCGTCTGTCTCCACAGTGAAGGATATGGCAACCGGGATTCCGGCCGTCTTTGCAGCCAGCGCAACACCCGTCGCTTCCGGAATATTGGTCATGGTGATGGCGCCAATCATATCCGCTCTGGCCTCCTTGAAGGCGATGGCCTGTGCTTGATGATAGGCATGGGCTGCCTCAGCAGTCATGGCATCTCCGGCCACATAGCCGTCACCACGCGGCCCGATGCAACCACTGACAAGAACAGGGATATCGCCTCGGGCCTTCAGGCTATCCCGCACACTCTGCATCAGTTCGATCGATGCCCTGTTCGCGGCCGCCAGTTCGTCCGGCGCGTAGCCCAGCTTATCGCCCCAGTCGGCGCTTGCCCGCCAGGTTGGCCCTTCCATCAGAAAGCCCATTCCTTGGGCAAGCGCGATCTCGCCGTGGCGCATGTAATAGGCCTTGAGCGATGCACGCCCGTCTTCGGTCTTCAAAAGGTCAAACGCCGCAAAATAAGGCAATTCCTGGCCTTCGTGGAAGATCAGGGTGGTTTCGAGCCCACTGTCGGTCAGGTAAAGCGGACCGCCGACCTTGGGTAAAAAGGTTGTTGTCATGATGGTATCCTCGCGTTTTTCTTGGTCTCCTTGAGCAGCCGAAGCCGCCCAGTCGCGGCCACTATCTCTATTTGGCAATGGGCCTTCTAGTGTACTTGTGGTACAGTAGAGCCAAGCCATTGATATATATAACATTTGACAAGCCTTAGTGGGGGCTGCGATGCACCAGAAACAGTCAAAACGGGACCTGATCCTGGAGCTTGCCGAACAGTCCGTGCTTCAAAAAGGCTTTGCCGCCACCAGCATAGATGAGCTGATCGCCGCCGCAGGCATCACCAAAAGCGGCTTCTTCTATCATTTCAAGGATAAGGCCGACCTGGCCAAGCATTTGTTCCTGCGGTATGTCGAGCAAGACGACCGCATTTTTGCTGACCTGTTCAACGAGGCTGACGCCTGCTGCACAGATCCACTGGACAGCCTCCTGCTGATGCTGAAACTGCTTGCAGACATGCTCTCGGACATGCCGTCATTGCATCCTGGCTGCATGGTTGCGTCCTACTGCTACCAGCACCAGCTGTTCAACAGTGAAATACGCGACCTGAATGCCGAAGGTGTCCTGCGCTGGCGCAAGCTGTTCCTGGATCGCCTGGAGCAGATTGCCCGAAAACACCCGCCTACCGGGGACGTTGACATGGAAGCCGTTGCTGACATGGTCATGGCATCCGTTGAGGGCGGCATTATTCTGTCCCGATCGCTGGACACCAAAGACTTGCTTCCCCGGCAGGTCCTTTTATGCCGCGATTATATCAAGCGTGTGTTCAGGCCAAATGGCTAACCCGCCACCACCTGTAGCTTGGTGGTATTTTTCACGGCCGTCAGGGCGATGGAGCTGTTGATTTCGCGCACACCGTCAATCTGCGACAGGTGATTCCAGAAAAATTCCTCATAGGCCTGCACATCACGAACCCGCACCTTCAGAATGAAGTCAATGTCACCCATCAGGGTGTGGCATTCGATCACTTCCGGGAAGCCGCGCACCTTTTCCATAAAGTCCGGCAGCACGTCACGGCTGTGGGCATGCATCTTGACCTGCGCGAACACAAGCACGCCGAGCCCGGCCTTTTCCGCATCCAGAAGCACCGTGTGCCCTGAGATCACGCCCGCCTCTTCCATCTTCTGGATACGCCGCCACACGGCAGAACGGCTGGAGGCAACCTTGTCGGCCAGATCCACCAGCGGGATTCGGGCGTCTTCCTGCAGTAAATTCAGGATACGTGCATCAAGATCATCTACTTTGTCGGCCATTATTTCGATATACCGCTATTTAATGAGATATTTTCTCACTTTATATGCCATATCCGCGACAATAGGAACCTTTTCTCGCATGCGTCAGGGTAAAATGTTCATACCTTAGACAGAAAGCCGCACCCCAGAAGGGCCTGAGCAAACGGGCGGGGTCGGCATTTTATATGGAGACCCAAGTCATGGTTTTGCGAGGCAACACCCGAACCCGATTTTCCGTCATGGCGGATTATGACCCAAACACCTTGTCCCGCGTGTTGGAACTTTTCTCGATCCGCGGTCAGGATTGCGACAGCGTTTCTGCACGGAAAACGGAAGAAGGCTTTCAGTGGATCGAGCTTGATTGTTCGGACGTGGATGACCATTCCGCCAGCGTGCTTCTCAACAAGGTACGTCAGATTATCACGGTGAAAAGCGCACGGATTGAAACACTCGTGCTGCGGGCAGCCAAACTAGCGGCATAAGATTATGGATACACCGATTATGTAGCGGCGCGGCCCAATGGCTGCGCCGCTTCTCGTTTCGCCTCTTAGAAGCGCATCTGGAAATTGAACCCGGCATAATGGGACTTCCAGTCATCGCGCTTTTCACGCGAATATCTGAGGCTAGCGGTACCGAAGCCCGAAAAGATATTCAACGCCCCACCGATAACCACTGACTTGTCTGCCATTGGGTCGTTAGCCAGTTCGAACCAGTCTTCCCCACTTTCAAAACGCGCTGCGGTGACGAACGTATCGTTTCCGCTCAAGGCCTTCCTGTATGTGCCGAAGACCTCAGGCCGGATAATGACTGCATTCTCACCCTTGCCGCTCCAACGGAAATCGTAGCCCACTGATACCCGGCCAATTCCGTCCAGGCGTGAATAACTTCGGCTTTCCACCACCAGGTTGGCACCATCGCCACCCGTTTCCGTATATCCGCCCTCGCGAACATGCATATAGCTTGCGCCCACATGTGGCCGCACATGCAGCCCCCCGAGCTTAAGGTCATATCCAATACTGGCATCCAGCGCTGCCGTGTAGCCACTTGAACTGCTGTCCACCGACTTATCGATGGTGGCGAAAGAGAGCTCTCGACTACGGTCCACATCGTTATACCAAATGGATCCTGACGTCGTGGCATAGGCAGCCCCCGCCTTGGCGATCAGGTAGGTATTCAGATAAGGTGAAAAAATGGATACGTCATCGCCGATGTTGCTTTCACGCTCCGTACCCTGCAACATGAAGCCGCCGCCGAAGCCCCACAGGACATTTTGGCCAATCGCCTTGTCGTACCCCAGAAGGATACCCGCGCCGATATAGTCCACGCCTTGCTCGCTGACGGATCCAGTCATGTCGCCAACACCAACGACTTCACGGGCCCAGAAACCACCTTCAAGACGCTTCTTGGCATTGACCTCAATCAGGCGGTCGCTAAGCCCGCCCTCAAGCTGCTGGAGGCCACTGTAGGCCATCTGCAGGCTGGCGCCGGTGGTATCCGGCATCATGGCCTGCATGGCATCTTCCACTTCATCGGCGTCCTCGAGCTGTACCAAGGCACTCCCCAAATCATCTTCCGGATCAAGTGCCTTAAAGAGATTGTCATAAAGCGTTGCACGGTTACCGGTGAAAGCAAGTTCATCTGCCGTCTTGGGACGGACTGTCAGCTCGATTTCTGTCCCGTCGTCAGACAAACCAAGCGTACTGTGCATAAGGAAAGCACCTCCATCGTTTACCAGGTCACCTTCCAGCGTCAGATCACCTGCGTCGATCACCGTATATGTCTGTTCCTCGGTCACAAACGTGCTGAAGCGTGTGGTAATTGAAACGTCGTCGCTGATGGCCACAGCGCCCGTCGCATTCAGCTGCCCGGCACTGCCTTCAATAGGATCAACGGTGATGGACAGCGTCGCACCGTCACTCAGCGTGGCGGAGGTCACGTCCAGCACGTCATCCGCCCCTAGCATCAGATCGGCGCCTGAAAGATAGAAATCAAGCGACCCTTCATGGCTGATACTGCCTGAGAAATCAGCGTTTCCAGACATGGAAAAGCTATTTTGCCCGGCGCCAAATGCAATATCTCCGTCCAGGCTGCCATCCGTCAGAACGACGTTATCATCGCCGCTCCCGAGCCAGATATCGCCTTGGATCGTGCCACTGTTACTAATTTCAACGCCACTTGTGTTGGCTCGCAAATCAAACGCAATCGTTTCTCCTGAGCTGTTGGTGCCGCGCACAACAAAGATGGCACCCGAGTTGTCAATCTGTCTCAGCGTGCCGGATTGGTCGCGCACGCCGAAACCGTCGCCGGTTTCACCTGCAGCGGACACCACAATGGTCTCTTCATTCTGGAGCGCTTCCAGAAGGGCATTCTCGTCCACATCCACACCGATGGCATCACCGCCAACGCTGTAGGTTTCGTTGCCATCATCATTGTAGGTCACGCCGGTCGTGGCTTCGATCGTGCCTCGGTTATAAAGCATTGGCACCTCGGCGCCGTCACCCAGATGCAACGCAACAGCCGTGGCATCAAGCGCACTGACATCGATCGAGCCGTCGTCGATGTGGATACCACCCTCGATGATGGACTTGGCCTCGTTACCGCCCAGAATGCGCATACCCACGGCATCAAGGCCGGCACTTTGCCCGTTCACGGTGATAAAACCGCGATGGACCAAACCGTAGTCCAGACCGGAGATCTGCCCGAGGCGCAAATCAGTGCCGTCTGCCTTCAGGTTTTCAATCAACACAGCCGGGGCACCACCATATGTGGTGATGGCCGATGTCGGGATCACCTCGTCTGAATCATCATTGAAGTCCGCGCCCTCACCATTCAGCATCAGGCCTCCGGTGATATCACTCCCCACATAAAGCCCTGCCCTGCCAGGAACTGCGTCAACAACTTCGCCATCGTCATCAGTGGTGGTCGGCTCGCCAATAGACATCCCACCCTCATGCACAAACGCACCGTCAATAGTGCCCGTTTGCAGGATGCCGATGCTGTCCTTGTTGCGGGCAGTGATCGTTCCATCGATGGTCACGTCACCCGTGACGTCACCAATGATTTCAACACCGACAGACCCTTCACCGGTCATGGTGATGACAGCGTCGCTATATATTTCGCCTTCGAAGCCGGATTCGATCAGGATGCCCCGGGCACTGCCGCCCGTGACTGATATGGTCGATTCTTCCGAAAGCGTCAGGTTGCCGTCAAACACGCCAGTCCCGAAAACACCCAAGCCAACGTTACTCGTAGCCGTATCTTCGTCCGTGGGGCCATCAATCACGAACGCCCCTTCGATGTCGATGTCTGAGGTCAGACGGAGATCATCGGTATAGACGCCTAGCGCGACAGCATTCGTCGCGTCATCTGACTGCAACGTTCCCTGCATCAATAGCGAATGATTGCCTGTAATGCTGACAGCTGTGCCACTTGAAACCGTGACAGATCCGTCTGCGGTGACGGTCAGTGTCCCGCTGCCGCCCATCAGCGTCGTGGTATCCACAGCCGTAGTGCGGTCGGTATCGATTTCTGCATCATCAGCAAAAACGGCTGGAGAAACCGTCGCTCCGACAAGGGTTAAGGCGCTAAAAATTGGGACATAATGAAATCTGTCAGAAAATAGCATTGGTCGCTCCGCTTGGAATGGTTCCCACGTGATACGGAGGCCGACAATATTTCCTTCGAATAAGGCAATGTTTGGCCCAGAGGCCTAGTTCTGACACTACCCGCCCCGGCTCATGCAAGCCTGGGCAGGTCCCCATATCTGTGCTGCGCGCATTGTGCGGGCACGACATGAACCCTGGCTGAATGACTGGATCGGAAAAGATTCAGAAAGAGGCGATCGGGCCGTGACCGCCCCTTTCAGAGATAGGCTATGTCTGCACCACCAGCGGCTCGCTGACCGGACTGGCGCCTTTTGGTTTCAGGCCAAACAACGGCCTGAGAAAGCCAATACGGCGGATTACATACTCATGGAGCAGCACGCAGGCAGCCACGGTGCCAATCGTCACCACCAAAAACTCAGGCACTGCGCCAATCAGGTAAGGAGCCACCGCCACACCAATCATAATGATCACGGTCTGGTGCAGAATATAATATGGGAACACCGCTTCTGTCAGGTAGCTAAGCGCGCTGCTGGGGCGGTTAAGAAACTGTTGAGCCGCGCCGAAGAGCGCACAGATTACCCACCAGATATAAAATATCCTGAGGGTACGAGCGGCCTGCATCAGTGGCCCATCCACTTCCATTTCCGTCCAGTTGGCCCAGGTTATGGTGAGCGTGATGCCTGCAGCGACAACCAAGCCCAGCGACAATTTCCATTGGCGCGCAATACCGGCCCAGAAAGCGTCACTTTTGGCGATCAGCACACCGACGGTGAAATAGCTGAAGTAGCGGATGTGAGCGCCCCAGTCGCCCCGAATATCGTGGGTTTCCGGCCAGGCAATATCTGACGAGAAACGGTACAGCACGAACAGGAGTGCAGGCACAACAAGTACAAGTGGCGTCTGAAGCAAATTCTTCAACGTTGCACCCGCACGAAACCGCCGCACAAGTGGCAATACAGGAAGGATCAGAAGCGTATAGATCAGTACATAAAGCACATACCAAAGGTGGTTATATGTGGGGGTGAATACCTCCCAGCGCTGATCAAGGTCCATATAATCCTTGTAGAATGCCCAGTACCCCGGCTCGATTGCGCCAGCCCGTAGCAATTCGAAATAGGTTTGCGGTGCCACGATCACGAATGCACCGAAGAAAAAGGGCACCGTCAGGCGCTTCACGCGCGCCCAGGCGAAATAGCCCGCCGCGGCCTTATCAGCAGCGAACCGAACCGCCACACCGGAGATCAGGAACAATAGCGACAGCCGCCACGGATTGAGCAGCATCATGGCTGGTTCCAGGAAATCGCTCTCATAAGGGCTTTTTACGTGCCAGCCCCAGGTCACATAATACATGCCTACGTGATAAAAGATCAGGAGCCCAAAGGCGACGACCCGGAGCCAGTCCAGGTCATACCGCCTATTATTCATTGTATGTGTCATCATATCCTCGCGTCATCGTTTTTCTCGGGTAAGGACATACAATCATCAAGGTAACAGAGGTACCAGATAGCCAGACACGAATTGCTGCCTGGGAGGGACGAGCGGCGGATTGAAAATGACTCCCATGGGCCCAGCAGCCGCTGGCCAGGGACGAACGGCGGCACATCTGGGACAAGTGGCCAAGCTTTGCAGTTTCGCCGCAAAAGAGGCGGCGCTATAGTGACAGGCATGATCAGCTTACGGAAATTCTATCGCGCCTGCCTGCCCAGCCGAAACGAACGCTTTCTTTGGGGCGTGGTATCGGTGGTGACATTGGTTATCGTGGCCGTCAACGCGCTGTCCATTCTGACTGAAGCGGCGCGCCGGGGCGACAGCCTTGACGCGCGAACACCGTGGATTACTGAAGCCACCAGTGCGGTCTTTATCATTCTGCTATTTCCACTCGTCAGTTGGTTCGTGCGCCGTTTGACGCTCGACGCCGCTGGCATGAAGAAAGCGGTGATCGCACACTTGGGACTCAGCATAGCCTTTTCCGCTATCCATGTTGCCGGCATGGTGGGTCTGCGCAAGTTGATCTTCTGGGGATTTTTCGACAGCAACTATAGCTTCCTGGATGTCGTATGGCGCGATGCGCTCTATGAATACCGCAAGGATGTCGTGACCTACATCATGTTTGTGTCACTATTGTATCTGGTGCAGGCGTTGGTCCGACGTGAAGAAGCCCTGCAGGAAGGCACACGTCAAACACCAGACAAGCGGCTGGCGTTCAAAAGCGGGAGCGAGCTCATCTGGATCAAGCCCTGTGACTTTCTTTATGCCAAGGCCGCCGGCAATTATGTGGAATTATACACCGCCAATGCCATGCACCTGGTGCGGCTCAGCATGACCGGGCTGGAACGCCAGCTTACGGATGCCGGGGTCAACGTCATTCGCATACACAGGTCCTTCACGGTCAACGCTGAATGCATTCTTTCGGTCAAACCGAAGTCTGATGGTGACGCGGAAGTGGTGCTGCAGGACGGCTCCAAGGTACCCGCCAGCCGCCGCTACCGGGCCCAATTGTCAGCCTTAGGCGGGTAGGATCAAAAGGCTTCACAGCTAGTGCCGTTCGCGGCCTTCTTCCTTCTCGACGATGCCTACAATGTGGTTAATGGAAATTGGCCCAACACGCCCACTGTCCAGGCTGCCAGGGTGCCCCAACAATAGATAATCGGTCAATTCGCCTTCAAATTTCTTCAGCTTGCGCATGAAATAACGGTTCAGGCGGTATGGCTTGTCAAAGGGTGTCAGCACCTGCTCATCGTTGACAAACACATAGCCCCGGTCGTCAACCGATAGCTTATCACCCGGCATTCCCCAGATTTGCTTGATGACCAGATTTTGGCTTTCGTCCGATGTGAAAATAACAAAATCCAACCGCCGCATGTCCCGGCATCCCGGCGGTAATGCGGTCACTTTCTGCCCTGGCATCAACTGGCCCTCAAGGGACGTGCCGTGAATTTCTTTCTCAACTGGGGTGCAGTCGGCAGGAGTGGCGTTCGCCAGCAAAAGGGTCAGTAGCGGAGATATCAGCAAATTGAGGTTCCTTCCTTGTAGGGCATCTTAACGGTTGCGCCGCAGATGAAAACCGCCAAAATCGGAACAAACAAAGGAAAGAAGACCATGCACCCTCTCAGGCTTGCCCTCTGTATGTTGATACTGCTAATTTCCAGCCATGTTTTGCATGCGCAGGAAGACAGCAGCTTCCCCATCCCGGACCCGCTTTTTGAAGCTGAAAGCCCAGGCCTTGCTGCACTCCGTGCATGGTCGATGGATAAGTGGATGGCTGTCAGAAAAACCAATCACCCGCTGTATCATAATGCTCTAGGGCCAGCTCGGTTTCGCTCCTATGTCTATTTCTGCAGACGGCACGAACTGAATGTAAACATGCCCATCCTCAACGAAATGGCACTGAAGAACCTGAGTGAAATCATCGTCGCCCACTTTGAAGAAACCGAATGGTCCAAGTTTGGCGCGATGGACAAAGCCGACGTTCGGCGCTTCATTGGCGACCTTGGCCAGGATATCTATGCGTTTGAATATGCAACAGCTATTGCAGAAAGGCGCGAGGCCAAAGACCGTCTGGAGATGACCACACAAGCTTACTGCGCCAGCATCGCCAAAGAGAACCAGGACAATTATATTGCGCTAAGGGCCACTGCGAAGCGACAACTGGGGCGCTAGCCCCGCTTCAGGCGCTGAGCCCGGATTTGCCGTACAGATAGTTGATAATGCTGCATTCAGTCAGCGGGTGTTCATCTGCGGGGCAATAGTCAGAAAGGCGCTCAAGGCTTTTCTTCATCAACTTCAGCTTCCTCAGCTTCTCATTGATCTCGGCCAGTTTTGCCCGGGCGCGTGCATTCACACTGGCACAGTCAGCGTCAGGATCATCCGTGAGGGAGAATAACTCCTTGATCTCGTTCAGGGTAAAACCCAGCGCCTGCGCCTCCTTGATGAACCGCACGCGCTTTTGCGCGTCACCGCCATAGACACGGTACCCGGAGGGCATCCGGTCCGGTGGCGGCAAAAAGCCGCTGCGTTCATAATACCGAATTGTCTCCGCTCCCACGCCTGTGGATTTCGCCAGTTTTCCGATTGTCATGCCAGCCATGCCACACTCCTTATCCTTGAGTCGACATCATCATACACCTTAAAGCTTACTACAAGGTCAAGCATTAAGGTGCAGCCATTCTTTGGGTGCTGATTTGCATAGTGTCACGACTGATCACGAGGGCTGACCAATCGGTGACGATTGTGGGGTAAGTGCGGGAGGAGCGTCACCCGGCACTTGTCAGGAAGACGTGCTCCGACTGGTCAGCCCTATCCTGCAGGGCAGGGCATGATTGAATACGGACCGGAAATGCCTGACCAGTCCTTCATTCGCTCAATGCAGGCGCACCTTGTCAAAGCCAACTCAAACTGATAAGTGCTATAAATGACTATTACGGTCTTTTTATGCCACCTGGAAACCTTATGCAGCCTGCAAAACCAAGAATCGACATCCTTGCCCTGCCCGAGACCACGGGATCAGTGCTGTATTGCCTGTATGAAATCCTGGATTCGGCGGATAGTATGTGGACAACCCTGACCGGTGCAGACACTCACATCGAAGGCTTCGACGTGCGTATCGCCTCCCCCATCAAGGGTGTATTTACCTGCATCGGAAAAATCCCGATCATGCCCCAAGCTAGCCTTGAGGATTTGCCTTCAGGCAGCATTATTATCGCCCCCGATTTTCTTCTTGGGGATGACTTCCAGACCACAGAATTCTGGCAGGCCAGCGCCGAGTGGATTCGAGATCAGCACGCCCGTGGCAGCACCATCTGTTCGGTTTGTACCGGCGCCGCCCTTCTTGCAGAAACTGGTCTCCTGAATGACCGGGAGGCCACCACCCATTGGGCCGGGGCCGAACTGCTTCAGTCGGCCTATCCGGAAGTCAAATGGAAGCCTGACCTGATCTTCTCCTGCGCAATCGGAGACGAGAGCATCATTACAACCGGTGGCGCATCATCCTGGATGGAACTGTGCCTTTACTTGATCAAGCGCTTTTTCGGATATGACGCCGCAGCGCGAACCGCAAAGATTTACCTGCTGGGTGACAGAAGTGACGGTCAACTGCCTTTCACCGGCCCTTCCCCCCTGAAGGATCATGATGACGCCGTCATAAGGGAATGCCAGTCCTGGATCGCGGACCACTATGATGCGCCCCAGCCGGTTAGTCGCATGATCAAGAAATCCGGTTTGGCAGAACGCACCTTCAAACGCCGTTTCACAAGTGCCACGGGTATGAAACCCGTGGCCTATGTGCAAACCATCCGCGTGGAGGAAGCCAAACAGTTGCTGGAAACCACACACTTAAGCGTGGAGGAGATCAGCGCGGCAGTTGGCTATGAAGACTCCGCCTTTTTCCGCCGCCTTTTCAAGCGGACGGCAGGAGTTTCACCAGCCAAGTACCGGCAAAAATACCAAGCCATCCGCAACCTTGGAAAGCCATTGGCCCATCTGGCCTAGGCCTAGCCCGCCGTCGCTTTCTTGCCTGCAGCTGACCCTGAAGGCCCAGGGCCCGCATAGCTTGAAGACACGTCGAACCCAGCAATCATCTTTGGAATTTCCAGGGAGGCCCCCTGATAGAAGCCTGTCTCAGGAATGCTCTCCCTCGGGTTCCTGAAGGTTCCAAACACCATGTCGATCAGCGGCACATCACAATAGTTATATTTGTGGACGCCCCGTTCGTGATGGACCGAATGGGCCTCCGGTCGCACGATGAAAAAGCCCCGCCAGTACGGTGTCTTGATGTTCATATGTTGCCACGCAGTCAGGAACAGGATTGCGAGGTTGACAATCAGACCCGCTTCCCCGCCGAGGCCCACAACACCTACAAGTGCAAGGCTGCCAAAGAAGGTAAAGCCCACCATGTCCTGGGGGCTGAAGTAGAAGGCGCCCCAAACGTCAAATCGCTCAGCAGAATGGTGCATCTGGTGGAAGGCGCGCCACAGGAAGCTCGAGTTATGCATGCTGCGGTGCCAGCAATAGCCGACCAGTTCGGCTGTGAAAAAGCCCGCCAACGCCTGCTGCCAGATCGGCAGGGATGTAAGATCAAAAAGCCGATAATTCGCGAGCACATCATCCCAAAGGAAGGGGGCATAAGTGCCAACAGCCAAATAAAGAATGAAACCAATTGCACCCCGCGTCCGCCAAAAGGCAGAGGCAGGATATTGCTGGCGTGGGTGGATCATCTCCCACACCGCAAGGAGGCCGAAGGTGCTCAGGATGATAAGTTCCAACATAAATTTCCTTTCGCTGTCGTGACTGAGAACAGCGGCACCCTGCCGAATGGCGCTCTGCGCGTTAAGTGCCCAAAATGTCAATTTCAGGCCATATATGCCAGACCGTCATTTTTCAGTTCACCCGGCCCGATCACGGATTTTTGTCCTCCCTGCTGACTGGTTTTTCTCTGCCCAGGTGATCTGTTCATGAAAAATTAATCAGCACGGGCGCACCATGTGATATAGTTAACGCGTGGGCGGATCTGCCCGGCAATTTCATTATCTCCCCGCAGAAGCGGGACGCAAATCGAACTCATTTGTTAATTTTTTAGGGGATTCTTTCGGTCATGTCGCCACCAGCGCGGCAGGCGTTAGAAGCGAACGGGGCATCGCGCACCGATGATGAACACGCGTGTGCGTGATGAAGATGGAGACACAAGGAAACTGGACAGCAACGAGTGAGGACAAAGCAATGGTGAAGAAGGACAAGTCTTTTGCGGAACTGATTTCAACCGACCGTGAAAAGCGAGCCGAGGAAGAATGGTCAGGTACCTTCCTTGATTACCTTGAACTCTTGCGCGAGAATCCTCACCTGCCCATGCTGGCCCATAAGCGCGTCTATGAAGCGCTGATCGACAAGAACGACACCGTCCTCACAGCAGAAGACGACCCCCGCATCGGCCGCCTGTTCGGCGACGAAGGCGTCAAGGTCTACACCAAATTCAAGGATATCTTTTTCGGCATCGAACCGGTTGTGGACCGGATCGTGCGCTATTTCCATGCGGCCGCCCTGAAGGGCGAGGAAAGCCGTCAGGTCTTGTACCTGATGGGCCCTGTGGGTGCCGGGAAGTCAAGCCTTGTCGACCATGTCCATCACCTGTTCGAGACCGCAGCCCCGATGATGGCGATTGAGGGCTGCCCCATCCAGGAAGAACCCCTGCACCTGACGCCAAGGCACCTGAGGGAAGAATTCGAGAAGATGCTGGGCGTTCATGTCGAAGGCGACCTGTGCCCGGTGTGCCGCTACCGACTGAAGGAAGAGTTCGGCGGCGAGTATGAAAAGATGCGTGTCATTTCCGTGCGCCCGTCCAAGCGCGCGCGCCGCGCCATCGCCGTAGTGCCGCCGGTGGACCCCAACAACCAGGACACCAGCGTGCTGATCGGCTCCGAAGATATCTCGAAGCTCGACAAATATTCGGAAAGCGATCCACGTGTGCTCAACCTCGACGGCGCATTCGATGCAGGCAACCGCGGCATTGTCGAATTTATCGAGGTATTCAAGAACGAAACTGAATATCTCCATACCATGATCACCGCGACACAGGAAAAGCAGGTCCCGGCCCCTGGCCGACACGGCATGGTCTATGTGGACTGTGCGATCCTTGCGCACTCGAACGAGGCCGAATGGCGCAAGTTCAAGGCCGAGCACACGAACGAGGCGATCCTCGACCGGATCGTAGTGGTGAAGGTGCCTTATAACCTCCGCCTTTCAGAAGAAGTGAAGATTTACCAGAAGATCCTGGGCAAGTCCGGTTTCGACGGCCACATAGCTCCCCACACGCTGGAGACCGCGGCCATGTTCGCGATCCTGTCACGCCTTGAGCCGTCGAACAAATGCGATCGCATGACCAAGCTCCGTCTCTATAATGGCGATGAGGTGATCGAGAAGGGCCGCACCAAGAAAGTGGATATCGAAGAACTCAAGGGCGATGCGCAGGACGAGGGCCTTTCCGGCATCTCCACGCGCTTCATCGTCAAGGCGCTTGATATTGCACTCTCTAAAAGCCCGGACGGCATCACACCAATTCATATCCGCGAAGCGCTGATTGACATGGTCAAGGAAAGCGAATTTGCCGACGATAAAAAGAAGGATCTCCTTGGCTTCCTGCAGGACACCATCCATAAGGAATATTTGTCGATCCTTGAGAAAGAAATCACCAAGGCGTTCGTGCATGCCTATGAAGAACAGGCCGAAACCCTGTTCCACAACTATCTCGACCATGCCGAAGCCTATGTGAACAAATCCAAGGTCAAGGACCGCGACACCAAGGAAGAGCTCGAACCTGACGAGAATTTCCTGAAGTCCATCGAGGAACAGATCGCTATCGTCGGCAGCGCCTGCCAGGGCTTCCGCCAGGAAGTGATCGCCTTCCTGTGGTCCGCAACACGACGGAAAGAGAAGATCACATACACGTCCTATGCACCGCTCAAAGACGCGATTGAGAAACGCCTCACCTCAAGCGTGCGCGATATCAGTCGGATCGTCACAGCAAGCCGTACACGCGACGAGGACCAGCGCAACAAGTATGACAAGCTGGTCGAAGATCTTCTCGACCTCGGCTACACACCCTATTCGGCGGATGTGATCCTCAAGTATGCCGCCAACAATCTGTGGAAGGACTGAGGCCATAAGCACATGAGCCAGCCAAAAGTCATATTCCGCGACTATCCGGCCCAGGAGGGGCTGCGGTCCGACCGCTCTGCGGGGGACCGGGCCCGGCACCGACAGAAGGTCCGGAAAGCCATCCGCGAAAACATCGCCGACATTGTCGCCGAACAACCCATCATCGGCCGCTCCGGCGACACGATCATCAAAATCCCCGTCCGCGGCATCAAGGAGTATCGCTTTGTTTATGGCAAGGGCAAAGGCACCGGCACGGGCGATGGCGATACTGAGGAAGGCCAGGTTGTCCAGAAGGCGGGCGAGAAGAAGCAAGGCGCCCAGCCAGGTGAAGGCGGCGACGATGAGGGCGAAGACTATTATGAAACCGAGATCATGCTGGATGAGCTCGTGGACATCATGTTCGAAGACCTTGAGCTGCCGGACATGGAGCGCCGCAAGATGCGCGAGACCCTATCCGAACGCACGTTGAGGCGCGCGGGCACCCAGCGCGCGGGCAACCCCGCCACACTCGACAAGAAAAAGACGCTCAAGACCCTGATCAAACGCCGGATCGCCGGCGGCACCATCGGGTCGGAAGACCCGGCCAGCATGCGGCGCGAAGACTTGCGCTACCGTAGGCGCAAGCCCAAGACCCGCTTTGAAAGCAACGCCGCCATCATCTGCATCATGGACACCTCGGGCTCGATGGACACGATGAAGAAATATCTGGCGCGTAGCTTCTTCTTCCTGCTGTTCCAGTTCGTGCGCACCCGCTATCGGTCGGTCGAGGTGGCGTTTATCGCCCACCACACCCAGGCAAAGGAAGTGAGTGAGCATGAGTTTTTCCACAAGGGCGAAAGTGGCGGAACCAAGATCAGCTCGGGCTACCAGAAGGCGCTCGATATCATCAGCGAACGCTATCACCCGGACGTTTGGAACCTTTATGCCTTCCATGGCTCCGACGGTGACAATTTCACCGAAGACAATGAGACCATGCTCAAATGCGCCAACGAGCTTTGCGATGTATGCAACCTGTTTGGCTATGGCGAAATACGCCCGTGGGGTTCGGGACTTGTGGATGTGTTCGAACGCAATCTGGATGCCGACAATTTCAAGGCCGTTAAAATCAACGAGAAAGACGATGTCTGGCCCGCGTTCCAGGCGCTGTTGAGCAAAGAAAAACTCCGCCATGCGCTAAGGGAAGAGGAGGATGCCGATGCCGGGTAACGAAGTCCCGTTCCGTCCCGACGAAACCGCTTGGACCATGGCGGACCTTCAGCGCTGGAACGAAAAGATCCTGCGCATCGTCGATGATATCGGCCTCAACTGCTTCACCCAGGAATTTGAGGTGTGCGACCACGAGCAGATGTTGGGCTATATGGCCTATCACGGCATGCCTGCCCACTATCCGCACTGGTCGTTCGGCAAAAGCTTCGAACGCCAGAAGACGCTCTATGACCTGCAGCTCAGTGGCCTGCCGTATGAGATGGTGATCAATTCGGACCCGTCGGTCGCTTACCTGATGCGCGGCAACAGCCTGTGCCTGCAGATCCTGACAATGGCACATGTCTATGGCCACAACGACTTCTTCAAGAATAATTTCACCTTCCGCCACACCGACCCCACCAATGTGCTGAACCGGGTGAAGGTGCATGGCAACCGCATCCGCGACTATATGGCCGACCCGTCGATCGGTGTCGACAAGGTGGAACGCATCCTGGATGCCTGCCATGCCCTTAGCCTGCAGGTCACCAGGAACCCGTCCGTCAAGCGCCACACTCGCGCGCAGCAGGAAGCCAATATCACGGCCGAGTTTGCGCGCAATCGCAAGGGTCAGGACAGCGAAATCCACGACAAGGTACTCTCAGGTGTGCTCGACGAACCGCTTCTGGAGGATGAAGAAGACCTGCTGCTGCTGGTGCGGGATCGCGCCCCTGACCTCAGCGAATGGGAGCGCGATATCGTCAATATCGTGCGCGAAGACAGCCTCTATTTTCTGCCGCAGATCGAAACCAAAACCATCAACGAAGGCTGGGCCAGTTTCTGGCACCACCAGATCATGAATGCGCTCGACCTGCCTCACGGTATCCATATGGAATTCCTGGTGCGGCACCACCAGGTGATCCGCCCACACCCGGGCGGTATGAACCCCTATCATATCGGCTTCATGACCTGGCGGAAGATCGCCAAGGAACATCTGGGCATCGACGACAAGGATGACGATGGTGGCCCACTGCCACTGACCACCGCCGACGCCGCGCATGTGCGCGAAGAGATGTTCAAGGTGCGGGAGGTGGACCGGGATGTCAGTTTCCTCAGGCGCTTCCTTGATGAAAAACTTATGCGCGAACTGGACCTGTTCGAGTATGGCCCCAACCGACAGGGTGATCTGGTGGTCAGCCATGTGTCAGACGACAGCGGCTGGAAGGATGTGAAGGCGACCTTAATCGCCAATATGGGCATGGGCGGCGTGCCGGTGATCAAGGGTCACAAGATCGATGCCCGCGCGGGCGACCGGCTAACGCTGAAGCATGAAGTGGACGAAGTTGCGGGCGAAGTGCGCGAGCTTGAGCCCGACAATTGCCGCCACACGATGGAGCATATGTACGCCCTGTGGCGCCGCCCCATGGAGTTGATGACCACGGTCGACGACAAGGAGGTGCTTTACCTTTGTGATGAAGATGGGTTCAGAATACTGGATTGATCGGCTGCATTGGCCGCATTGTCAGCCTCGGTCCACCGGCTGATGATCGCGTCAAGCTCGCCATTTTGCTGGATCGTCTGAAATTCTTGCTGCAAAGCTGTCCTGACCGCATCCGGCAATCGTTTGGACATGCCGATATAGACCCCACCCTCTGATCCCGGAATACGGAAATCATGGATGGCCAGGCCGTCAAATCCTTCGAGCTTCGCCATTTCGGGCTGCTGCATGATCGCCGCGGCCTCAAGATCATCATAGAAGAAACCAAGAACCCTGCCTGCCTTCGTCATCCTGGCGGCGGTTGCTTTCTCTGATACGAAAAACAGACTTCTGACAAACGCTTCATCGGCGAGACGTCGCTCGAACGATTCCGAAAAGCTGGTAGCCGTGACATAGGCAATCCTGAGCTGGGTGTCCCTCACAGCCCGTTCAAGGTCGTCGTAGGTCTCGATAGTAATACTGAGCCTTTCCGGACGACACAGAAGGGCGATGGCTGTTGTCCTGACCGGGCCTATCCACTCCATATCTTCCGACCGCTTAGCCGTTTTGGTCAGGTTTGGCACCAGATGAACAACACCCATCCGAAGGTCTTTATGGAGGCGGGGAAATTTCATTGAAACTGGGTGGTACGTCAGGCCAGCTCCTTGGATAAGCCGCCGGATCACTTCCACATCCATGCCGACCCACTTTCGCTCCTCCTGAAAATAGGCAGGGAAGGAATTTTCGTCATAGCCCACAATGATCGTGCGGTCACTAGCTGCCGCCCAACTGGTTTGAACAGGCAGTACAAACATCATTAGGGCAGCCAACCTCAAAAGTGTGCTTTTGAAGCTACTGTATATGTTCTTGCTGCAGCTTAGATTCAACGACGGCATACATTCCCCGATCGGTCTCCAGACAAACCATTATGCCTACCCTATTAGAATTCGGTTAACGATAAATGCGCCTGACAGGGTATCCCATGTTCATCCAGCCAAAGATGCCTTCATACAGCACGGCAGTATTCTCATACCCCCGGCGCCTGAGCTTGTTGATCACGCTGTCCGCTGCCGCACGTGGGCACGAACAATAGGCCACGATCTGCACATCCTTTGGCAGGTCTGACATCAGCTTGTCGAAGTCGGTATAATAGGGGATCGGGATCGAGCCTTCGATATGGACGCGTTGCCAGACAGATGTCACACGGGTATCCAGCAAAACCAAACGCTTCTTGCCCTCAAGGGCAGTCAGTAAATCTTTTGCGGAGACGTATCGACCATCCGACAACTCGAAACCGGGGTCTTCGCCGTTTGGGTTTATAATATATTCATCTGGCGTGGGCATCGCCTGCAGTACAGGCTTCTGCATGGTCCAGCCACTTGCCCGGCTGCGCAGAAAAGCGGTTACATTGTCGATATCCTCCGGCAACAGACTATCCCGCCATGCTGGCATTGGTGTCCCGTCCCGACCGTTTTGAATGGCAAAGCGGATAAATTCGTCAGTATTGTGCGCAAGTGCCGATTGATTTCCAAGCGCCGGGGCGTCGACACCTTCGCCGTTCACCCCGTGGCAGCTGGCACAGTTTTCCTGATACACCGCCGCTCCGCGGCCAACATCGCCATGCACAGGTTCCGTGGAGAGCCTTACGCGGTCCACGCCAGATTCCCAGAACAGCCAGTAGGTCAGATCCCAGGTTTCGTCCAGGGTCAAGGGACCGCCAACCTCATCCAGGTAACCGCCCATGGCAGTGCCTTCGCGACCGTAAGACAGTGGGCGCAGCACAGCGTGCGGCACGCCGGACTGGAACAGACTTTCACTTTTCAGCGACGGGGCATGGTCGTTGGCGTAGCCCTCACGGTTAACACCGTGGCACAATGCGCAATATTTCTGATAATTCGCAGCTGCCCGATCACTTTGTGCCTTGGTCAGCTTGCGTGGTGGCGGGATCGTTTCATAGTCCTGAGCAGAAGCGACTTCCGGGCCGACAGCTATCAATGAGACAAACGCAAATGACAGAGCCAGCGAACGCACCAAACAAGCCATAAATAATTTCCCCACCATTTTTTGGTATCCATGAACTAGGAGGCCCAGAGGCCATCTGTCAATCGAGATTGCGCTGGCCCGTTCCCGGGTTGGGGTAAAGTGCCGGCTTCAGTCGCCTTCGCTGAAACCCGACTTGTCGGCGATCGCCTGGAACACCTGGCCATAAAGGCCATACATGCGCTTTGCCATATACACGATGGCATCCTGTTCCTTTGGGTCGTTTACTTGCGCCATCAGGCCTTCGAAGAAGCTGATTTCCGACAGGTCCGCAAACCCGTGAGATAACAGATAGCTGAAACACTTTCGTGGAAGCCCCAAGGTCTCCATCAAATGTTCGACTGCCCTTTCCGCCAACCCAGAGCCCGTACGTTCGATCACGAAAATCATGCCAAAAATGGCCATTGGACTGACCTGCCTGATATACTCATATGCGAAATCCACCAAGGCCTGGGTCTCATTGGCAGGAGTACCGTTTTTAACGGCATCGGCATCGCCACCAGCATGCTCAATATCGTGCAATATCCAGCGTTCCTGCCCGCGCTTCTCTAGGGCATATTCCGCGAGGCCAATCTGAAATGCCGTGTGTTTTTCGTCCAGTCGCTCATTGACCAGCGCCATCAATGGCACTGTGTGTTTCACATGATGGAAGGCTTCACTGAGATAACCAAGGTAGACGGCCTTTGACAATCCGCCCTTAAGCGCTGTTCGAATAATCGGTAACGCCATGAAAGCGGCCCGGTCAACTTCGGTTTCGGCGACCAACCGGTCATAAAAGGCGATGGCGCCACTTTGAGTATCATCGGACAGCATTCGTGTATCCTGGACAGATATAAATTGGTGCAAGTTATTGGTTTTGCACGTTTGTTTTGCACTTCTATAGATAGACCGTTGCGCAAGTGTTAACAATAAGATCCAAATTTCTCATTCCAGTTTTGGATTTATGGCCCAACAGCCACGCCTGTCGCCCTGACTTCCCAGGCGTCCTAAAATTATGTATGCTAATATGATCAATTGCTGGAAACCGTATGCACAAACACATCCGCCGGATCCGACGGGGACTTCACCTGGCAGCATGCAGCTTGGCTGCCATGCTCTGTATTGCAGGCATCCCTCAGGCCGAAGCGGAGCCGACCGAATTTCCACCTTCAAAGGTTTATGCAACAGCCTGGGGTCTGACCCTTTCCACCGACGGGGGCGGCTTTTACAATGACCTGGGTCGCTATATCCTGCTTGGCTTAAATATTGGCTATGACATTGAGCCCTACCGCCGGGCAATGCGCCGTTTTTATGAAGAGCAAAGCAGCTGCATATACCCCAAAAGCATCCTTGGCTTGATACGCACCAAGGATATCGACAATTCGGTGGGGTTCATCCAGAGCATCCCCATCCAGAAAACCTTTGTCGCAGTTTTTACACCGCCCGGCTCCCCTGCCGTCCGAGGCCCGCAGGAACTGGCCGGCAAACGTGTTGCCTATGCGATGGGGGCCAAGGTGCCAGAGTATCTGGGCGCAGACGGGGCCTTCTTTATCGCGGTCGCAAATGAGGTGGACAAAGCCCGTATGCTGCTGACTGGCAGAGTGGATGTCATGGTTGGCAATCTTCCTGACGCAGGCCTCGTTTATAGCCATTTGGGCAGTGCCCTACCGCCTTATGACCCAAGCTATCGCCCCTTTCCCGCAGCCAGTTCACGCGTTGTCTGTCACGACACCCCTGGCAACAGGGCATTTATGGACCAACTGAATAGACGTCTGCGAAGCTTGCACAGCTCCGGCGACCTGAAACGCTTCTACGAGGGGTATGGCCTGAATGCCAGCCTGTATCTTGAGCAGTTGGATCAGGACTGATCTCTCTTTCCCCTGCTAATCTTCGTCTGATATAGTGGCCCGGTGTCCAAACCGGAGTTCGCATGAAGAATACAGTTCTAGCGTGGGGCGTTGTTGTCCTGTTGGGTGGGCTGGTCGCCATGGTTTTCCTGCTGCCCGCGCCTGTAAGCGAGCATTCAGCAGACACAATGGCGCCAACTGCAAGCGAACCAACAACGCCTGTGAGCGAAGAGGGCGTCCATATCTATTCTACAGCATGGGGCATGACATTGGCGGAGGATGGCTCCGGCTTCTACAATGATCTGGCCGCATTGTTTCTTTCCGGGCTAGACACGCCATACAACTATGACATTCGTCCTTACAGGCGCGCCAAGGCATTGTTTCTGCGCGACAACAGCAGTTGCCTTTACCCAAGCAATATTGAGCTTCTTCAGGACGGCGGTGAGATTACCTACGCCGAGAGCTTTATTGACACTACCGGCTTGCTACAGGTGAAGGTTTATATTTTTTCGCCACGGGGCACCAGACCGCCGGCCAGCATAGCAGATGTAAGCCAAAAATTGGTCGCCTATGCCATGGGGTCACGCATTCCTTTCTTCCTGAAGGAGGCTAACGCGGATTTCATTGCAGTTGCCAATGAAAGCGACAAGGCCCGGATGCTGCTTACTGGAAGGGTCGACATGATGACGGCGGCCATGCCAGACGCACAATTCGTGTTCAATGCCCTGGGGCAGCCCCTGCCTGCATTTGATCCATCCTATGAACTGAACGACACGCAAGTACGCATCACCTGCCACAACACGCCAACGACACGGGCTTTCATCGATGCCTTCAATGAGCGCGCGACAACCGTGCTGGAAAGCGGTGAACTGCAAGCATTTTTCGTGAAGAACATATTGGACCCTAAGCTGTACACGCCCATTCGCTCGCCATAACCCGTTGCTACTCCCGTAGCCTTCCCGTATCATGAATAACGGGGTATAATGGGACTACATATGAACGCATTAAAGCTTATCGCATCTTGTATTTCCCTCATGGTGACGACGCATGTGTTCGCGCAGCCTACAGAGGATGCGCACAACGCCGGGAAAATTTATGCCACTGCCTGGGGTATGACCTTGGCTGAGGATGGGGCAGGCTTTTACAACGATCTAGCACGACTGGTCCTGGGCACCCTGGAGGGTGCCCCCCAGTACGACATCGTCCCCTACCGCCGTGCCAATCGAATTTTTGCACAAGATGAATCCAGCTGCCATTATCCCAGCACCCTGAATTACATGGCTGCGACTGGCATCGTTGCCGACACATCCGATCTGATTGAAAGCTACTTCATGATCCGCAGCGTGGCCCATATTTTTTCGCGCTATGACACGCCACCAGTAAGCAGAAAATCGGGCGTTTCAGAAAAAGTGATCGCCTACCCAATGGGGGCAGAAGTTCCCAAGCTGCTGGACGGGTTTGGTGCATCCTTCATTCCGGTTAACGACGAAAAGGGCAAGGCTGAGCTTCTAATTAGCGGCCGGGTAGAGTTGATGATCGCCTACATGCCCGACGTGCTCTTTGTGTTTCGCGAGCTTGGCAAACCGCTACCCCCCTATGATCCAACCTTCACCATAAACGACGATAATATCGCCATCGTCTGTCACCGGACGCCAGGGAATGAAGCGATGCTTGCTCGGGTGAACGCGCGGATCGCCACCTTACGGGAAAGCGGCGCGTTAGCCGCCTTCCTATCGGAAAATGGCATCGACCCGACCTATTATCTTGGTCCGTTGGAGCGCAAAACCCTGGGCCACTGATGCCTGAGCGGTGTCACAGCTTACCAGCCCCCACCGCCACCACCGCCGCCACCGCCACCACCGGAAAATCCTCCACCAGAGAAACCGGACGACCCGCTTGAAGACGGTGGGGTCGCTGCGGATGCGATCGAGCTGGTCATGGCGCCGGCTATTGCCCCGCCAAAGGCGCCAGCGGAGAAGCGCCCTCTACCGAACGAGCCCCTGCCTCTGCTGGAGCGATACCAACCAGGTTGATAATGCTCTTCGCCCCTTGCCTTCGCCGCGCGTGCCAGAACATCGTCAAACTGGTCGCCCCAGCGGTTCTCAACGCCGAGCGCGATGGCATAGGGCAACAGCTTTTCAAACAATTCAGGGGTCTTGTCCGGTGGGTTATGAAATTCCAGCCGATCCTTTTCCGCCACCGACATATAGAGCTTCAGGCCCTCCACCTCATCCAACAGGCGGCGCCCGTATGGAGTGCGAGCCTTCATCAAGATGCCAAAAACCAGAGCCATCACCAAGCCAACCAGAATGAAGAGAAACATTCCGGGGTAAAGTGCGACGGCTTCGGAAAACACCACATTCATACCAAAGGCAGCAAAGGCAGCAAGAACTGCCGCTGCCGTAACCGCTCCCTGGCCTTCTTCATGTTCGGCCTTCCGCAAAACAGACAGCCCCCAATAAGCAATCCCACCAACCACAAGAAGTCCAAGCAAGGAAAAGGGGAAATGGGCACCGCCCATGATCATCACGGCCATACCTGCAATCCAAAGCGCAGCACCTGTCCACACAGGCCCCATATTGCGCTTGATATATTTATTTTCACCGCGCCCAACAGCGTAGCCGAAGGCCTTCACGGCGCTTGCGAGCTTACTGTTATATTCGCCTTCCTCGATCAGGAATTCATCCCCTTCATGATAAAAAAGTCGGTTGGCAATGGCCTCCTCACCCGGTGGCAATTCGACATCAGAAGCGATCCGCGTCAGCGTGATCCCCTTACTTGTTTCCTTGATCTTCAAATACCCCTTGGTGGCCATCGAAATGATCGCTGCGCTAAACGCCGTATTGTCTGTTTTGAGTTCCATCATGAAGCGGCACAGAGCCGGTGACATTTCACCAAACGGGCCTTCAGGCGGTGCATACTGTGCGACAATGGCACCGCCCTTTGGGTCTTTACCAACCAACTTCCATGCGCCATACAGATAGGAAATCAGAATTACAAGCGCCAGCACGCCAACGCCAATCCAGCCGTTGTCCAACAGGAAGCGTTCAGCCTTATCTGCGCCCGATGGGCGGGCAACGAACCCCGCCGGCCATTCCACCAGAACTGTCAAACCCTCGCGCGGACGCAGGTCATGCGGCAGGTCAAACCGCACCACATTCGGCGCCAGCCGCTCGGGTTCAATCATGTCGTTTACCTGCCCCATCCGGCCCGCTGTTGCCTTGGTGCGGCCGATTTCGGCGCCTTCGGGAACCCTGATCGTGGCACCGCCCGAAAGGATGGGGAATTGCCAACCGTGACCAATAGCATTGAAATAGAGTTCATCAGTATCTGTCAGGTGGGTTATTTGCCAGGTGGTTTCATACCGAATGCTGTAAGTGTGCTGCCTGTGAGATAGCATATGCTCCGCACTGCCGATCCGCACACTCTTGCCGTTGTCTTTTGCTTCAACCCGGTAAGGTTCCGGTCTGCCGTTGCGGGTAACGGATATTACATCAAAGCCGACCTTGATATTGTTACCATGTTCATCGCCGTATTCGGTTGGAAAATCGCGGAAAATACCGCGCCGAATGGATCGCCCTTCGGCATTGACCGTAATGGTTTCCAAAATCTCAACCACCCCGTCAGCACGCACTGTTATGTCGCTTTCATAGCGCTCGATCTGCTCAACCGCCTGGACGGCAACTGACGCCACCGCGACACAAATGACGGCCACAAGGTGCCGCGCAGCACTGCCAAGAAATACCGGAACGTATTTCAGTATCGTCATGTCTTTCTCCCCACCGTTCCGACAAGACAAATGCCTCAATCGAAATCGTCATACTTCCATTTGAAGCCATATCGCCGCCAGAAAAAGCCGATCACCCCAGCTAAGGTCGGCATTTCCTGATCACGTCCATAACGGCTGGACCGATCAATATGGGGCGTATTCACTTCCGTGATTTCATCAAGGCTTGTGCCGTGAACCGCATTCGGCAAAAGATTTTCCAGACTTTCGATGAATGGGTCTGCCCAAGCATTTTCGAACCCGAACGCCACGGAATAAAGCGCTGCAGGGTCGAGGGTTTTGTGAATCCCATCGGCGACAAAATACGGATTGACCCGATCCGCCATCGCCTTTTCTACAAATAAGCGGTAGCCCGCTACGCCACTTTCCTGAACCGTCTCTTGGGACTGCTCCCTGCGCCACAACCAGCGCCCCAAGATGGCGCCCCCGAACATGACCACCGGAACATACCAGAAAGGCAACAGCCCCTCCCAAGCGGATACTGCAGGTGGCTGTTGGCCCATATAGGCAACTGCCATTACCGATTGCACCACCAGAAGGCCGGCGAGCATCATAAACAGAACGCCTTCTGACGCACCGCCGTTGGTGTGCCGCTTTTCCAGAAATCTCTTGTGCCGTTTTCGCAAATAACAAAGGCGCACATATGCCTTCTCGCCAATCACCAGGGCCCTGCGACCCGGGAACAAGGACCTTAGCAGGGACTGCTCGTCTGCATATTTTGGCTTGCTCCCCTTAATCCTGGACAAGACAAACTGACCGCCAGTCCGCGTCTCCAGCGAGACACAGTTTTGCGCAACAAGGCTCAATATCGCTGCCGCGAAGGTACGTGTGTCATACCAGCCCACAGATAGAAAACGCGCCGCCGCGGGTGACACGCCCTCAGGCGGGTCATATTCAGCCCGCACAACCTGCGGCTTATCTCCTGTCGTCGACACCTAGAATTCCACTTTCGGCGCCTGCTTCACGGCTTCGGCCTCGGCATCGTCGAGTTCAAAGAATTCAGCACGGGCAAAGCCAAACATGTTCGCCACGACGTTGGACGGAAATTCCTGCACCGCCACATTCAGTTCGCGCACGTTGCCATTATAGAAACGGCGCGCTTTCTGGATGTGGTCCTCAACCTCATGCAGCTTGTCCGACAGGTTGGCGAAATTCTTGTCGGCCTTCAGGTCCGGGTAGGCCTCGGATACTGCCAGAAGCTGCCGAAGCGCACCGGTTAGCATATTCTCCGCCTGCGCCTGATCGGCCGGGCTGCCAGTCGCAGACACGGCCGCCGACCGCGCCGCAATCACGCGCTCAAGCGTTTCCTTTTCGTGGCTGGCATAGCCCTTCACCGTCTGCACCAGGTTCGGGATCAGGTCGTACCGGCGTTTCATCTGCACATCGATATCCGACCAGGCCTCATTCTTGCGCACGCGCAAGCCCACGAGCTTGTTGTAAACGCTGACCACATACAGAAGCAGCAATGCTGCCACGCCCAGAATAATATAAACCGCTGTCATTTGTGTTCTCCTATGGTGGCCTCCCAAATGAAGGCTGCTTTTTACCTTATCTTAAGGCTAGAATTGCCCTTGGCTTTCAATCCCATCTTTACTTCACTCTTCGGTGCGCGCTGCTAACCGAGCATCGGCCTGCTTGGCGCCTTGCCATTCGGTAATCCCATCATCAGAAAGTCGGCCACAAAATCAAACAGTGTTTCAATCAAGGGTGAAATCCTCTCCGCACGGCTGGCCAAGGTGCGCCTCACACTCAGCCATGACATAATCGAGCGCGGAAAGAATTCCGGGACCGGCTCGCCAACTTAATCGGCTTGATTCCAGATGACCCGCCAGGATCTGCTTCACGGCTATCACCTGGTCACAAACGCCCGGCGTGTCAGCCAGACAGGCTTTCAGCCCATGGTAGGGAGAAAGCGTGAACTCACGCACGCCCTCTTCCCGCATCGTCTCAAACTGCAAACGGATGTTAGGATTTCTCCCCAGGAGATAGACGTTCCACCAAACATGTTCGCCCTTGGCCTGCTCAACCACCGCAGCAAACTGGTGGGGATAGCGATAGAAAGACACTCGCCAGGCCGCGCCGCCAACCAGGTCAACCTGGGTCTCTTCGTCCATCAACTGCAGGGTGGCATGTTCCAGCATCGGCCCCGCCTTCACCTCACAAACCCGGTTGATCGCAAGATCACAGATGCTGCTGTTGTCTTCTGCCCGAGTATCCGCCGAAACAAGCGCCACGAGGGTCGATATGGCCAGCAGTATCTTCACCGATCATCCTCCGATCTGCGCGGTATGGGAGCGCCCTTCCTCAGACGCTCCTCGTTTTTGGCGCCCTCGTCTTCCTCGAACCACCTACCGAAAAGCCAGGAAATAAGATGGACAATCAAGTGCAGCATCTAAGTTTCCTTTTCTGGGCTCTTAGCCAACCGGCGCGGCCCGAAGACCACGCCGGTTGGCTATCTGTTTTTATTCAGCCGCGCCGGTTGGCTTTGCTGCTGGCTTGACCTTCTTGGCTACAGCAGGCGTCGGAACCGCTGCATCTTCAGGGTTTGCCGCGCCATTGGCTTTGCCGTTTGGCTTGAAGCTGGAGGTCAGGCCATTCAGGTCACCGCCCGCGAGGCCCACCTCAGCCATCAGGCTGTCGATCAGCGGTGCCTGTGCCCGGTACTTGAGGGCTGAGGATACAACCTTGTCCGCCAGGTTTCCGTCACCACCTGTGCTCACGGCTTCGCCGTTCACGGTTGTGGCGCCCATGCCGTTCAGGCCGTCCAACTGAATGATCTTGATATCATCGATGGCTTCCATCGGCTTGGCGCTTTCGCGGATGATCTTCTCAAGATTGCCGATCAGCTCCAGCTTCACTTTCATCTCGATCTGCTCAGATGACAGCAGGTTGGCCGCTTCGTTGAGCGCCTTCATACCCGTTGCTTCAACCGCATAGGTGATCTCTGCAGCCGCAGCGCGCAGTTTCTCGGCCTCGGCTTCGGCTTCCGCTGTGATGCGGGCCTTGTCGGCATCACCGCGGGCTTTTTCACGCACAGCTTCAGCGCTGTCGGATGCGGCACGCTTCTCGGCCTCAGCCGCGATGGTGATCGCAAGGGCTTCACGCTCGGCTTCCTTGGCGGCTTCAATGAGCTCGATCTGTTTCTGACGGTCAGCCACTTCGGTTTCACGGGACGTGGTTACCTGCTCCTCCGCCTTCACTGCGATGGCGCGTGCGGCATCAGCCTCAGCCGCAGCTTCGGACTGTTCCTTGGACTTCTGGCTGATCGCGATATCGCGTTCCTGTTCGGCCAGTTCGACAGCCTTGCGGCGTTCAATGTCCTGGGTTTCCACCGCCCGGTTTTTGGCGATGTCTTTTTCCTGAACCACGCGTTCTTTCTCGATGCGTTCTTCTTCTACAGCACGATCGGCAACAATTTTCGCCTGGTCGGCGTCGCGCTGACGGTCGGCCTGTTCCTTGGCGATTTCCGCCATCTGTGCCGCCCGGCGCACTTCCACTTCGCGCTGCTGCTCAAGCCGCGCATATTCTTCTTCCTTGGCGATCAGGAGCGACTCTTTCTCCGCCTGCAGGTTCTTGTTCTTGATCTGAACCGCTGTGTCCTGCTCGATATCGTTGCGGATTTTCTTGCGCTGCTCGATCTCCTCGGTCAGGCGCGTCAGGCCTTCGGCATCGAACGCGTTATTGGGGTTGAAATATTCCATGCCAGTTTGGTCGAGGCCAGTCAGCGACACGGTTTCAAGCTCCAGGCCGTTCTTCAGCAGGTCTTCCGACACAGCCTGCTGCACTTTCTGCACGAACTCCACGCGTTTTTCATGCAGCTCTTCCATCGACATTTCTGCCGCCACGGAGCGGAGCGCATCGACGAACTTGCCTTCAACAAGGTCTTTCAGCTTTTCGGGCTGCATGGTTCGCGCGCCCAACGTTTGGGCAGCATTGGCGATGGCTTCGGTGGTTGGCTGGGCACGCACATAAAATTCCGCCACCACGTCCACGCGCATCCGGTCGCGAGTGATCAGCGCCTGCTCATTATCGCGGCGCACCGGGAGGCGCAGCGTGTTCATGTTCACTGGGATGACCTCATGCAGCACCGGGAACACGAGCGCGCCGCCGTTCATGATGACCTTTTGGCCACCGAAACCAGTCCGCACAAAAGAGATTTCCTTCGACGCCCGAGTGTAAAGCCGGGCCAGAATGAGCCCAATGGTGAGCATACCGACAACGGCAATACCCGCGTAAATTCCTATCGTAATCATTTGTTCTGGCATGAACTGCCTCCTTCAATAGACCCCCGTCTGCCTGATGCGGCTCGGAGGAGACGTTGCATTCATTTGATCGGTTGTTGGCTCTTTGGCCGCATGGGATTTGGGCACACGTCTGGCCCCTGATTTTGGCTTTAAGCGTCCAACATGTCAGTTTGAGTGTCTTTGATGGCGAAGAATGTGGAGCCTGTTTGGCGCACCAGCAGCACGCCTGTTCCCTGCTCGAAACTCTCGCCGTCGTTATCAGGCGCCACCATCACATAGTGACTTTGCCCGTGTTTATCTTTCAGTTTTGCCTGGGCTGGGCTGCCCATGCTGGCGGTGCCCAGCGTGATAGTCGCCGGGCGGCCGATAAAGGTCTCGCTTCCCACTGCTTCGGTTTCATCCTTGGGCATGATCTTGCCCAAAACGCCCGCAAACAGGCGCACGCCGGGCAGGCAAACAAAGAGTGCAATTGGGGCCGCGATCAGCGCCGGCAGCATGAAGCCCAGCGTACCTGTAAGGATTTGCTGCATGGCAAAACCGGTAATGGCGAAACTTGTCAGGAAGGCGATCAACACCACAATTACGGGTACTTCCCGAAGCCTTAGCCAGGTGAGAAATTCACCAAAGGCCCCGTGGTCTGCCACGTCACCGGCGTCGATATCCACATCCAGCTCTAGGTCCGGCAGCAGGTTGTCCAACAGACCGGAAAGCGCAAAGCCCAGAAGCATGCCGACACCTTCAATCGCTGCGATGAGAAGCATGATCGCAAGTGCCACGGAAAATGGCAGGTTGGCTGCAGCCAGCATAAATTCGATCATCCGCTTTAACCCCTATCAGATATATTCTTATTGTTGGGTGTCCCGCCAGGCTGGGCAGCAGCCCGGCGGAACGTTGATGCGACCCCCATCGTCGCACCAAAGCCTTATCAGGCGCCTTTGGCCTTCATGGCAGCAAGCCGTTTTTCAACCTCGGACTTGCGCGCAAGGTCTTTCAGTTCAGCCATCGCTGCGGCGTCCTTCGAGCTGGTGCCCAGCATATCTGCCGCGTGCCCCGATGCCCGGTCGAAGGCCGCCGAAGCGCGATCCACAGATTTATTGATCTCATGACTTGAAGACGGGTTGCCACTGGCGTCGATCACCGTGTTTTCCGGCATCTCGGCCTGACGTGCCTTAAAGGCTTTCAATTCTTCCTGCATTTCAGCGCGCTTGCCCTTAAGGGCATCAATATAGCCTTCAAGCTCCTTCTCGCGCTCTGCGGCATCGGCCACTGTTTGCTCAAGGACCGGCACTTGGGCCTCGAGATCCATCTGGCGGGTAATGGCCGCACTGGCAAGGTCGTCGCGACCTTCCGCAACGGCCACTTCAATCTGTGACGCAAGCTCTTCGTGCTTACTGCTGTTGTCAGCCAGCTTTTTTGAGGCCAGATGGCGCTCTGCTGTGGCTTTGCCAAGCTCGGCCCGCACTTCCGCGGCAGCCACTTCCACTTCGCGAATGGCCTGCTCCATCACCATCTCCGGCGACATGTTCTCAACGGCGTCAATGGCGGCATTCACACTGCCTGAGATCAGACGGCTTACACGTGATGCAATATTGGTCATATCCCTACTCCCCACTGTTCGGGTTGGCTTTAATGATATCGATAAGCTCCGTCAGGGGCTCAGCGATCGTTTTACGCATGATACAGGGATCAAGGGTTGGTGCTTCCTTCGTCACGCTCAGGCGCGCCAGTTGATCCAGAAGATCTTTCACTCGCCGGGCAGCCCCGGCTTCCAGGTCGGTCAGGCTCTCCAGAATGGGCGGGTCTCCGTCCACATCGGCGGCCTCCAGCTCTGCCAAGATTCGCGGCAAAGCGACAATCAGGGCCCTCAGAAGGGCAGAGCGGACACCTTCGTCCTGCTCCAGTCTGTCCAGCGCCTGTTTGAGGGGGGCGAGCGTGTCTTCAGTTTGCTCAACCACCCCTTCAAACGTGTCACCGCGCAAGGCTTTCAGGCGTGCTTCACTTACAAGCGCCCGCACCTTTTCGCTCATGGTGACGGCGTCTCCGGCCTTCAGGCCTGCGATAAATTCGGCGTCTTCCCTGGACAAGCGAACGCTTAACGGGACCGATTTTGCGACCATGAAGGCCTCCCCCAATCTACGCTTTCAGGCACTCGGCACCCACACCCTAAAAGCGAGCTTCAAAACTTACAGTTTATATGTATGCATTTGCATACAGAACTTCAAGTGGCTCAGAGACGATTTTTCCCGGGTCTGAGCTAAACGCCTGATATCCAGTAATATTTTCACGTATTAATGACACTAATAATACTTGGCGCAGGGTCATGGGCACTTGCAAGTCGCATGAACAGGCGCAGTGTTTACCGTATTGGGTCTGTCGGATTGAAGGAGAGATCACCGAAATATTTGGGTGATGCCACAGGCGTCCTGACGAACCGAGGGTACATGCAGAAACCAAACCAGCACAGCACAGGGCAACATCCCCAAGTCTATCAACAACCCAGCTGTGCTAAGCAAAACTGCCAGAACCTGCCAAAGCAGGAGAAATTGCAAGCTTTCAAGGTCGGTCGCTTCCAAAGCCGCATCCGACACCTCGATCGCCCAGGAACTGCCCCAATCCAAAAACAGGACAGAATAGCCAACAATTGCGGAAATACAGACCAGGAACCGCCAGATCTTACGCACCGAGAAATCGGACCACAACACGAGAGGATAGCCATAATGTTCGCTGGACTTCCTCACCATGAATATCAGCGCTGCACCGACAAGGGCGGTTTCCAGAATTTCCAACGGTAAAGCCACCATTGCGTGCTCTCTGTATGAAATGTCTGCCGGAAAATCCAAATAGATCAGGGCCAAAACAACAGATAAGGCCAAAACCCCTATCCAGCCGCGGAAGCTCAGCAAAAAGCTTTTCCATAGGCTTATCTCAAAGCCAAGTTTGGCAGCAAAAATATAGGCCAGCAGCATTCCCATCACGGCCGTGGTAATGAAGTAGTCAATAAACAAAAACATGAAGCTGCCAAGGGCCGAGCCCGCCATGCCCTGATCGAAGAAACTCTCTAAGCCTGCTGCACTGGCCACAAGAAACAGGAGCCCCCCAAACAGGCATAAAGCAAGGAAGCAGGCAATCAAGCGCCTGAAATTGGAAAACATACTTTTAACAGCTTCCCGCATCAGCGCCCCTGTCCCGGGCAGGTTGCCATTTCCGGTAATCGAGGCGGCGTTTGCTAAACTATGTCCCGCTTCTTTCATCGGTTTGCTGTCCATGTATTCTCCCAGTGCCTGCCAGATATGATCTACGAAAAAATGTTGCGGATACCGCCAGGGTTAGCCTGTACGGACGGCAGCAGCTTGTACCAGGCGACAAAGACACCCGCAGCGAACGCAGTGGCGATGCCAAACGCACCAATGTGCGAGAGATAAATGATCCATTCAGTGGTCACATCAGAAGAAGAATAGTCACCGTCGATTACCGGCATACGCAGCCCCCGCAGATACTCCAGCGTCAGCCCCACCGCACTGGTCATCAAGCTGTAAACCAGCATCAGCTTGACGGTAATAGGGCCAGGCGCCTCACGCCATTTGACGCCTTCTTCGCTCCCCTGCCGGCGTGCATTCATCGCTATCGCCCGAACCAAAATCGTCGCAATGACGCAGCCATCAAGGAAACTCCATGGGACAGAAACAACAAAGTCCCACAACGTCAGACCGTCTTCGGCCACAAGCGTCTGTGGCACAGCCATAATTGCGGCAGCAATGGCAATTTCCAGGAAGGCTGTGCGAACAAGCTGTGGCTTCTTTCCCGGTTCGCCCAGGAGCAGATGGTTGGCTGCCAAAAGATAACCCACGAACTTCACAATCGTCCCATATGCCAGGGTGATGGCTATCCAGTTATAGAGGTAGCCCGATGCCGACCATCCATTCTCGAAGGGCAACCCAGTAATGGCCATGATGAATACAGCAACAAAAGAATTGATCAGAAAGATCAGAATTGTCCACAGGATGACACGCCCCCAGATGGTGGAAATCTGACGAACGCTGTTACCAAGTATTGCGCCCAGACTTTGCGGCCCCTGCGAGATGTCTTCCATCCCAACCCCCAATTACATGTAATTTCGACACGATCAATGCCGCACATTGGACGTTTGCAGGGATGGCTGTCAATCGATCACCCAAAAATATTCCTTATCCCCGACAGATGATCCCTCGCGCCTGGTTGATTGCTGTACCAAGCCGCCACCAAGCCGGGAGTCGCCACAATGTTCAGATACAGCGCCATAATGGCAACTGCGAACGCCGCCATACTCATGAAGGCAGACAGATCATCGCTACCGGTCAGCACCTGCCACTTGATTGTCCCCAAAGCAGTATAGAGCAACTCAGCCGCGATCAGGAAAACACCAAGCAATACTATCAAAGCCAGCGAAAGACGAATTGGAATGGATCGCCAATCCGGCGTCGGAAATTCTCCACCATTTATCGCTCCTCGCCGAAGGACCAAGTAGAGGGCGCAGACTGAGAGCAACACATCCAGCATACTTTGCGGCACCATCGCAAGAATATAGGTCATTGTCAGATCCCCGTCTGGCATCCAGGTGGATACGATTGCGCTGGGGACAGCCATCAAAACAAAAACAGACATGCCTGACTTGAGCAAATGCCTAGGCAAAGCGGTCCCAATCGCTGAGTGGTGGGCCAGCATTTTTCCGATCAGCATGGTGTAGGCTATATAGCTGATTACCCAACCCAACCAATTGAACAGGAAGGTGTCAAAGCGCCACGCCGGTTCCGGCTGGACGTCAAAGATCGGAATACCAAACAGCTGCAGAATGCCACCAAAGGCGAGAAGCGAGCAAACCATCGCAAGGCAAACAATCACTGCCCGAGCCCAGATACGGGAAATGTGCCCGACTGCATCGCGTAGAACCAGGAGCACCCCTAAATGAGCTACTTGATTTTTCACCTTTGACATCCGCCTTCCTTACATACGGCCTACCGGCACAATACTATTGCCACCCTCCCTATGCGACCGGCAATTTGGATGTATCATTTGCTACCAATGGTGTTAACAAAACACTCAATATACTGTAGAGAGAATAAAACAGCCGATACGCACATTCCATCGGCTGATGATTGAGCTTGTGGGGGTCAACGTGAAGAAAACTGTTCTGAGGGAAGCGCCTTGGTTCGGCCAAGTCTGCGCCTTTGCCATTGACGCACTGATCGGCTTTGCTGGAGTATTTGGCATATTCAAGCTGGTCTTCGACCGCAAACCAGACGTATTGACCGGTTTTGATTTTACCATGATCGTTGCCCTGAATGCTCTCTTGTTTGCGCTACCAGCCTTGGTGATGCAGGGAACCACTATTGGCGCGCGCATACTGGGCTACCACGTCATGAAAGGCGGCACCGCGCCCGTCAGCTGGGCATCGCTCGCACGGGGCCTCTATTTCTTTCCGTTTGGCCTGATCGTGATCAGTTTTCACCTACCACTGAAGCTTTTCCTGCAGGATCACGCACCGTTTGATCCTATTTTCGGCCTCAGGTTAAAAATGAAGAAAACAGTGGACCATCCGATTAAGGCACCGTCAACGCCTCAACAAGTTGGTGACAAATCTCAAGTGCAGGAGATGATCTTCGGCACACGCCAAACTGATATCATGGGCTCCCGTCAAGACCTAGAGCGGGCACTGGGTATCCGGCTGGCAGAAAAAGAAAGTGGCTTCTGGGGGACCTATTTTGCCTGCAATGCCTATGGCAGCAGTCAGATGATGCTGCTTCCGAACGATGTCGGCCTACCGGACGGCATGGACCCCAGCTTGATAAAGAAGGCTGATGATTTCCGAGCGATATTCCATGTGAATGCAAAGGGATCAAAGGCCGGGCTGATTGGTGACCTGATGGCCGCCACCGACTTTCAACGTATCGCCTAGCTTAGCTCTCGCCAAGATAGACGGCGGCTGAAAAAATCAGCGCCGTCAACAGTGCCCAAATGATGGTTGACACTGGTATTTTTTCGCGCCGGGTACCCGTTCCTTCAGACATGTGGTCTCCCCTAAACCGGATGCATCTGATTGATCAGCATAAGCCCGAAGCTAATTCTTGGAAACCCAAAAAAACAATTAATGGTTTATTTCATACCGGTAAAATAGTAGCGCTGCCGATAGCGATCAGCTTGCGCTCACCGTCCCGCAAGGCGTAAACCCGGCTTTCAACAGCCACCAGACGCTTGTTGGCTTTCACAACTTCGCCGCGCGCGAAGAATTCCTCGCCGATCCCTGGCGCCAACAACTTTACACTATAATCCGCAGTGACCACGTCGCCCACCACGCTGGCAGCGGCCCAGGCCGACACATTATCAGACAGAAATCCAATAATACCCCCATGGACGAAGCCGTGATGCTGGGTCAGTTCCTGCCGGAACGGCATCTTCAGTTCCGCCACACCGTTTTCACAGGTAATCACCTCGCAGCCGGTCCATTCGGTGAACGGCGAGGCTTTCACCACTTCCCGGATCAAGGTCGTGGTAGCCACCCGCACGCCTGCAACTGGACTTTGGTGGCCCCCGTTTGCTTTTTCTGTCACGTCATTCACTTGATTTGTCATTTTCCGTCCTTGAAAGTTATTGATTATATAGACTGATCTGTATAACTTTAACAAAAGTCAAGCCCCAGAGTCAAAAACAGAGAAATTCGGGATGTCAGAGACAACTGAAACTGCCGCGAAAGCCGCAGATGACAAGCGAAAAAAGGTGCCGCAGAATCGGTCAAAACATGAAGCGGCGCTTATCCACGCGGCTGCCGTACTTTTTCGCAAACAAGGCTATGCAGCCACCGGCACCGCAGAAATCCTGAAGCGGTCCGGCGCACCACGTGGATCACTTTATTATTATTTCCCGGAAGGCAAGGAAGCCATTGGTGCGGCCGCCCTTGAAGCAGCCAGCAAGGTTGCCACCCGCACGTTCAGAGAACTTGCGGGTTCCGCAGAAAGCCCGGCAGGATTTGTACAAGCATATGCGTCGCTGCTGGCGGGTTGGATGGAAAAATCGGACTACACGGACGGCTGTCCAGTTGCCACAACGGTTCTCGAAACCGTACCTCACTCCGACCTCATAACCCCAGTAGCCAAAGCGTCCTTCAATCATTGGCAACGCGCAGTAAGCGACATGCTGCTGAGCCATGACTGGCCCCGCGCCAGGGTCCGCGCCACCGCGACGCTGATTCTCTCAGCCTTTGAAGGCGCCCTGATCACAGCTCGTGTCGAGAAATCCAGCCGGCCAATTCTGGACACAGCCGATGAACTGTCTGTTCTCTTGAAAAGATAGCTGTGGCCAACCGCACGATCAGTCGGTCAACTGGTCGTCTTTCTCTGCGGGCTTCGCCCATACCCAGCGCGCAAAGCTGAGGACGACAAAGAAGAAAACGATGCCAACGGGCGCCGCATCAACCATCAGGAAAATGGTGCAAGCGGCAAACAGCGCCATCAAGACCAGTTTTGCAAAGGTCTCTGCCGCTGTGTCCGCAATGTCAAAAAACTTGTCGCGCATTCCCCACTCCCTGCTTGATATAATAGCCCGTTCGACGGCCAGACAAAGTTTTGGTGAAGCGGAATCTCCGCGCCGTTGACGACTCTGGTGCCAACTGCTGCATATCCGCCACAGGGTTCTACCGCTAACCAAAAAAAAAGCCCCTTCGCTTGTGGCGAGGGGGCTGAGGATTGGCGCCGAATTCAGGGGAGGATGCCGGCGCCAGGGGAT
The DNA here is from genome assembly GCF_001550055.1 of Kordiimonas lacus. Classification (GTDB taxonomy): domain Bacteria; phylum Pseudomonadota; class Alphaproteobacteria; order Sphingomonadales; family Kordiimonadaceae; genus Kordiimonas; species Kordiimonas lacus. The sequence continues at coordinate 300,135 of NZ_LRUA01000002.1, read as the reverse complement.
TCCAAATGGCCAAAGGGGAGGCCGGGGGAGGAATCAGGGGCTAAAGAAACTCAACTGACCTAGTGTCGGTCGAGCTGGCTTGCGCTTTGGCGCCAACCGGCCACAACCACTACTTCGCCGAGGCTGTCGAACGCGTCAGCGTCCAACTCCAGGAGCGTCGAAGCACCGCCGCCCCGGATGCTTGGAAACTCAGCGGTATAAACCCGCTGGTGCGTCAACCCAGACCCGATGATTGCGCCCTTCGCGCCCTTCTTCAGGTCGAACTGCTCTACGTCGCGGGGCAGCATTACGTCGTGAAATTTTTCCATCGTCTGTCTCCGTCAATTATCATTGTCCTGGGCATGTGTAAGGTCGTGCAAATCGACCTCCAACGTCACACCCAGCGCCGCCATGCGGCTCATTTGTTCAGGGCTCAGCGTCAAAAGCGGCACCCGACTATAGGCGTAGGCTGCAACAAACACGTGTGCGCCTTCTGCCCATTTCTGCACTTCTTCTTCCTTGCCCTCTAACCGGTCCAGCAGTGCATTGATCTGGTCCGACAGCGTCGTGTTGGCAGCGGGTAGGCCACTGTCGAGCCGCCAGATATTGTGGCTGTTGAGCGCCTGATGCGTTAGCACGCTGTGATGCTCGCCCTCCGGCGCTTCAGGCTCGCCCTTGCGCGTGACCAAGCTCGGGAAGACGCCAAGGGATTTGGTCACCGCGTCGGGTGAACTTTCCTGGGTATCAATCTCCAGGCTCACGCTGATCTCGAACTCAGGGTGATCTGCCGTCATGTCATACGCTGGGCTACTCATCATGTTACGCTGCCTTGTAAAAACGTCGTTTCGGGGAATAGGAGAGCACATCGCGCTCGCCATGCTTAAAGAGCATGAACAGGTCGTCCCCTGCGTCATAGCCGTAGAAGTCCGGGTCTACATGCAGACGGAAACCACCGGTGAAGGTGAACACAAAACAGTCGTCCACTTCGTCATGCTCAATACTGGTCAGGCTTTCGCCTTCAAGTTTCGACAGGATATGACCGGCCCGGGCAGTGTCGCTTTCGCGCCGCCACAGGATCCGCGCCTCGTCCAGATATAGGTCCCAGTCACAGCTGTAGATCCACAAATGCCACTGCCACTGGGCGTCGCCCGTCACCGCATCCGCTTCGCACGGTTCGCCCATATCGAGCGTGATAAAGCCGCCAAAGCCCCGCCGCGCGCGGGCAATCTTCAGCGGCTGTCCCTCTCGGAACTCGTTGAACCGCTCTTCGCCCGTCTCACCGGGCCGTATGTTAACAATTGCTGTCATGTCTCTGTCTCACCATTTTGCCCATGCATATCCTGGGCCATATTTGTTTCATTTTATGGTCCCCGAGGTTTGGTAAGGGCCGCTTACCGCACCCCGGGGGTTCATTCTGTCCTCGCAAGTATCTCACTCAAAACGTGCCGCACTCGGGTCTTCTGTTTCTCAAATGTCTCGCACCGTCCGTCGCTTGCGCTTTGAGGTGCCTATCCTTGCTCCTGTTCGGTCCAACGAAAAACCCCTCCGGAGCGATGCTTCGGAGGGGTTCGGAACCTTTTAACTTTTTGGCCTGTCGGCTTAAAGCTCTCTACCCTCCTGGACGCATGCGAGACGGACGCAAATAAATTGCGCGCCTTTCACTGCATACATTTTCGTCCAAGTGGTGTTCATGTTCCTAAAATCCTAAATACTCGAGGCCCCTCCTATTGAGGCCGTCCGATATTTGCATCACTAACCGAAGCGCCGCGCAATTGTCAACAAGGAAAATCCAGAAAACCGTAATTATATTTCAAGATGCGGAAATAAAAGGATAATTTGGCACCCAAAAGGCCCGATTTCACGGTGCCGACAGAGCGCTATTCCACCGGCTTTTCCACCGGATTCAGGAGCTCCCCCATACGGTCCACCCGAATATGAACCGTGTCACCGGCCTTCAGATACCGGTCCAATTTCCGTTCTTCTCGAGTGTAACGCCCCATAACCCATTGCTGCATGGGCTGATCCCAGCCGCCCAACAGATAGTCAAGAAAGCCTCGTACTTTGTGCATTGTGCGAACCCCGTCAAATACGGTTCCCGACGGCGTGCCCGACATGATCATTGCCCGTGCGGGTACCCTGCCCTTACTGATAGGCAAGCTGGCCCAGGTTTCATGGAAAGCCCACCGATGATCCTTCCTGGCCTCCGTCTGCAGCAGGATCTCCCTCAGGTTCCAAACCATCCGGGATACAGATGCCAACTGACGAGCCTCTCCGTTTACAGACAAGTGGAGCACCAACGTCCGGGTAAAAGCATCCATATCTGCAGGGATAACAAACAGATTGCCTACTGGCAGATATCCTGGCGCACTCTTTCCCTCGGTAAAGCCTTTGCCGGATCCAATATCAAAAGCGTCGATGCGCTTCAAAAGCAGTGCTCTGTCAGTCACGTCATTGCACAAGATCAAGCCCATCACCGAGGAGGGCCGGACAGGGGGAAAATCCCGCATCGGCACGAAACACAATTCAACCTCATAATCCAGGAGCCCTTCGCCTATGGGAATGGGCGCATTCCAGGGCGTCGGCTGAACCTGTTTCGGAAACAGGAACGGTCCCTCTTCAACTTCGGCCTCATCGGCATGCTCCGAGAAATTCGCCCCTGCAGCGATATGGTTGCCACCAAGCCCCACCGGCATACCCAGACTGAAAATCGGCACCGTCACGGCGGCGCTCTCTGGTATCACTTTCAGCGCCTCCAGAATAGCAGGCCTTCCCAGCTCTTGATAGAGAATGATCGGATCATACACCGGGCGCCCAAGTGCATGAGACATATCAATTCCAGTGATTGTTTCGCCTTCGTAACGAATAACCAGCAAGAGCTTTGAAGGCATCCCGTCCTCATAGGACCTGGCGAAAGTCAGGGCATCACTGGGCGGTGCTATTTCCAAAGGGTCTGCCCAAGCAGCAGCGAATGTTCCAAACACTCCTGCCACCAATAGTGTGAAAAGCCATCGCATGCTCGTTCCTCCCCTTTTCCAACACCCTACAGGTAAAATCCACCATCAGGCAAACGTCCTTCGTTTGCCAACTGGCCTGCAGGCACGCTACTATGGCGGTCGCGCAGGGGAGCGCAGAAGGGGAACTGACAGCATATGGCGTTCAAACCAGTACGCCGCGCCTTAGGCGCTGCATTTTTTGGCATGTTTGTTTCAACCACGCCCCAGGCATGCGTTGCGACCGACTCTACCCATATCCTTGGGACAGATTGGGGCCTGACGCTCAAATCAGATGGCAGTGGTTTTTACAACGAATTGGCTAGAATGGTCCTGCCATCAGCTCTTGGCGAAATCGATTATGAAATTTTACCATACAAGCGGGCCAAACGCGCATTCCTGGAAAGCAAAACCAGTTGCCTATACCCGAACAGCCTGGACTATCTTGTCACCACCGGCGCCATCGACAACCCTGAAAGCTATATCGGCAGTCGAAGCGTAGTGGCTGCACAGTCGCGCATCTTCAGTCCCCACGGCACCCGCCCTCCGGCCAATGTGGGTGACCTGCAAGGGCTGAGGGTCGCCTATGCCCTGGGTTCAGACGTAGCCAATCTGCTGCAAGGGTCCGGCGCCTATTTTGTGGCAGTCTCAGATGAGGTCGGAAAAGCCAGAATGCTATTGGAAGGTCGCACGGACCTGCTGGTCGCCGTGCTGCCGGATGCGAAGTTCGTCTTCGACAGCCTTGGCAAGGAACTCCCACCTTATGACGTGGACTATTCCCTTGATTCAACAGAAATTGGACTCGTCTGCCATAAGACTGAGAAAAACAGGGCATTCATCCAGGCATTCGACCAACATCTCAAAGCGTTGATAGATAGTGGAAAGCTGCGTACGTTTCTGATTTCAAAAGGCCTCGACCCCAAAGACCATATGCCACATCAGGAATAGATGATCGTGACGTCCCGACCCGCGCGCCTGAGGGCCCGGTAAAGCCGACCAATCAGCGCCGAGTGGCAACGGTATGCCAGCATGCTTGGGATGGGACTCATGTCCGGGCCGGTCTTCTTGAAATCAAGCGGGCTCTTGAAGCGCTTGAGGGTCACGGCATCTCTCGCGAGCGCACGCTTGAGAGCCTCGGCGAGCCGACGTTCGACCTCGCGCTCGATATCCATCAACAGGCCGCCTTCTGCCTCGGGGACATCTTCAAGGCCCTGCTCCCATGCCTTGATCTGCGCTTCCTTGGCCATGGTCAACATTGACACGTCGCGCTCGGATAGACCAAGCCCTTCCCGCAAAGCTTTGAATTCAGCAGGGGTCATCTTTCCTCATCTTCCCTCAGAGACGCCAAGAAGCGTTTAGATTCCTCATACCGTTCCTGATGCAGTTCGGCTGCGAAATATGCGGGAGACCTAACACTACACGTGAAGCCGCCATACTGCTCATGCAGAACGTAAATGTAACCGACAAGCAGTGTTATAGTCAGTCCCCGCACCAGCAACATAGGCCAACGGCCTGTCATTGTTTGACGCAGTCTTGAGAATATGACCGACAGTATCCATGCAAGCAAGAGAGCAAAAACCAGCATGAAGGCAGGATGTAGAGGAACTGAGAAGTCATGGGATCCACACCAAAATGTCAGAAAATCCCTTGGGCCAAACCCAACCACCGCAAACACGTGGATCAAGCGGTAGATCAGCAGCATCGACACAGTAACGATAAGATCCTGGTTATCTGAGAGCCAGCCAAACGCATGGCGCTTCTGGCGTCTTTTCAACCAAACTTTTCTTAAATTCCCCATTCATTATAGATGTTTATTCAGAAGTGGCCTGTCAAGTGAAAGCCCCCCCTCTTGAACCGAACACAAGCTTCTACTATATAAATATTTACATAGATAACAACCGAGGCACGGCTGCGATGGATATGCTCAACCAAATATTTCTCTATACCCACATAACCGCAGGCTTTATCGGCCTCGCGGCTTACTGGGTTCCCATCTTTGCCAAGAAAGGCGCGGTTAACCACCGGCGCTTTGGCAAGGCTTTCCTCTATGCCGGCTATGTGGTGGTGACCGCCGCGGTGCTTTCTATTGGGACACGCGCGATACGCTATGCGCTGTCTGATTACAGCTTCGAGCAACTGGAAAGCTTCTGGGGTTTCGCGATTTTCCTTGGCTACCTGTCACTGGTGACCTTCATTATGCTGCGTTTCGGGACGCTCGTTCTCTGGGAGAAGAAAGACCCAACCAAGCTTGCCTCCGCAGCCAACTTAGCGCTGGGGTACGGGGCAATTATCGGCAGTGTTGCGGTCATTGCCTATGCCGTTCTTGTTAGGCCTGAAGTGACAGTCGTACTGTTGGCACTATCGCCTATCGGGCTTCTGGTCGGGCCACAGATTGTGGGTTATTTCAAAGGGCGTGAAACATCCAAACGTGGCTGGTGGTATAGCCATATGGGCGCAATGATCGGTGCTGGCATTGCGTTTCACACCGCATTTCTTGTATTCGGCGCAACGCGCCTATTCGATATTGGCGTCGAAGGCCCCTTTGCCTTTGTACCCTGGATTTTACCAACCCTGATAGGCGTGCCAGCCAACATGATATGGGAACGCCACTACCGCAAAAAATTTGACGACCCCAAGCGAAGCAAGTTGGAGGCCCCAGCATGAGCCTGCAGCATATCCTGTTGGGCATTATCGCAGAACCCAAAAGCGGGTATGACATCAAACAGGAATTCGACAGTTCGCTGAAGCATTTCTGGTTTGCGGAACTAAGTCAGATATACCCGGCGCTAAAGAAGCTGGTAGCGGACGACCTAGCGCGCGTTGAGGGCGTACCGTCTGACAAAGGCCCAGACAAAAAGCTTTACAGCAGAACAGACGCTGGCACCCAAGCCCTGATAGACTGGCTACACACTGGGCCTGCCACCAGCCCGGTGCGGCATGGTTTCCTGGGTCAGGTATTTTTCATGGGAACACAAAAGGACCGGGAGGCCGCCCTAAAGTTTTTCAAAGAACTGAAGGCGCATTATCAAGCCCGTTACGCTGCACTTCAGGCTGTAGAAGCGGGTTGGAAAGCCCAGTGTCCGACCTACCCAGATGGCCTCGGCGACGATGACTTCTTCATGCAAATGACACTGGATGCCGGACTTCGCTTTCAAAGAAGTTACATGGATTGGTGTACCAATTCCATTGATCGGATCAAATCCCGCTATCATGACTAGTGCTTTGCCTTAGCAGAAAGGCAAAGCACTCGATGCTTTTGCCAATTGTTAATCATTGTTCCTATACCCTGTATCTCAAGGATCGATTAACCTCTCACCAAGGACCCTTGAATGCGCCCCTCCCTTCTGGCTCTATCCGTTGCCTGCTTGCTGGGATTGGTCGCGATGCCCAGTTGGGCGCATCATCCGGAATTCAAAGTCCCGCATATATTTGCGACCGGCTGGGGTATCACGCTCGACGCTGACGGCAGTGGCTTCTACAATGATTACGCCCGCTTCACTCTTGGCACAGACCTGAGCAATAAGAATTATCTGGTCGCCCCTTACAAGCGGGCCATGCGCGGCTTCAAACGCGACAAGTCCAGCTGTGTCTATCCAAAAAGCATTGATACACTTATGCGAACTGGTGATTGGGAGGAAGGGGAAAGCTTCATCGAAAGCGCCGCTATGCTGCGGTCCCCCTTAAGGGTTTTCACCCGGGACGACATGACCATCATCCACAGTCCAGCAGACCTAACGGGGAAGCGCCTGGCCTACGCACTAGGATCAAAAATACCCCATTCTCTTGGTGATATCGGAGTGGAATATATTCCTGTCGCAGACGAAGTGGACAAAGCTAAAATCCTGGATACCGGTACTGTGGATGCAATGATCGCAAACATGCCGGATGCTTTTTTTGTGTTTCAAAGCCTGGGCCAGCCACTACCGCCCCATGATCCGCACTATGACCCTATTCCCGTTCCGCGCATTCGGATTGTTTGCCATGACACCCCCAACAACAGGGACTTTATTGCGCAATTCAATCACCGTCTGCAAGAGTTGGCAGCTTCTGGCGAAATGGCCGAACACCTAAGGGAACTCGGGCTGGATCCAGCCGAATTCATGCCGTGAAACACCTAAAGCGGGGGGCTTGAGGCCTGCCGCCTTGTGCTGTTGCGCAGCCGCCTGAGCAGGCGGCCATCCAGAACCAGAAGACCAAGCCCGATCAGCGCAAGGCCAATGCCGTGGCCTAATTGCAAACTCTCATCCAGGAACAACACCCCGAAGGTCGTCGCGACCACCGGAATGGTAAGCGTCACCAACGACGCGCTGGTTGCGCCAGCCTCACTGATCAGGCGGAAGTACAACAGATATGCAAGTGCCGTTGAAAGCAGCGACAGAGACAATAGCGCGGCCCAAACTCTGGCCTCAGGCGGAGGCAGGCTTTGGGGCGCATCTACCAAAAAAACAATCGGAATCAACATAACCGCTGCCATTGTAACCTGCCCAAATGCCATCTGCACTGGCTTCAACCCCAACCCTACGAAACGGCGACCGGCCACAACTGCAAAAGCATAGGAAAGAGATCCTGCGAGGACAGAGATCTGCCCCATAAACTCGCCCGTAAGTCCTGCAAGGCTGCCTGGGCCAATGATGGAAACCACGCCAAGAAAACCAACCAATACACCAGAGAAGCGTCTCGCAGTCAGGCGTTCATCATGGATAAAAAAGTGAGCCACAAACACAGTGAAAAGCGGCATGGTGGCATTCAGGATGGAAGCCAGGCTTGAAGCAATCTGCGTCTGCCCCCAAGCGATCAGCGAGAAGGGCATGATGTTATTCAGAAGCCCCATCACCGCAAGAGCCCCCCATATCTGCCATTTGTTTTTGTGCCCGGCGCCGGGCACGGAAACCCCAGTCAGCTTCATGAAGCAATACAGGCCCAAAGCGGCCAGCGAAACCCGCACAGCAACAACAGTCAAAGGTGGCAAGGCAGTTATTGCCACTTCAATCGCCATGAAGGACGCCCCCCAAAGCACGGAAAGCATGGCCAGCAACCCCCATTGGCGTGGGCCCATTTGCGGGATCGGTTCTGTCACGCGGGAGTATCCTTCATAAGTAGCAATTATCGTCTTTCAAGACAGCAAGCGATACCGTATGACGCCGCGCAAAAATCTGCACGCCATTTCCGGACTTGTCACCAACATTTGAAAAAACGATCAGTCGTGCTGATCGTAGTCAAGGTCTGCTAGAACGTGGGTCACTTTGTCACCCTCACCAAATGGCAATACAATAGATTCCCCAAAAACTGACATCCCGTTCTTGGATACAAAATTGCCTGCCGTTCGTACCGGACGACGCAACAGGGCAACATGATCCAGAATACGGCGCGATCTTTCAGCCCTGTTGGGATCAGGAAATTCGCTAACAAGCTTGCCGGTCATCTCAGCGCCAAACAATACGCTAAGCGCTGTACCAAACACCTTATAGCGATAGTTCGGCCTGCCATCTGGCTGAAGCTCAATTTCCACGAGAAAAATATTGGGTAAGTGTCTTGGCAGGGCGGCTGGGTTGAAAGCCTCACGGGAGGGCATTACTCCCTTGGAAGGACGCAACGACAGATAATGGTCAAACATGTCCCTAAGATCTGCACTACGTATTCCTGCCTGCATGGAACCCTCACCTACCAACAACTGCATGTCTGCACTTGCCGAGGGGAGGCTATCCAATTGGCTGGTCAAGCTCGTAGCTTCAAACGATGATACTAAACTGCCGTCTCCTGCATCTCCAGGAACCATGGCAAACCTCTCAAACACTATTTGACCCCGGGAACAGCTTAGGCCCGAATTCCTTTCGCAATTGTAAATCCGCTAAAGAATTGTTGACGCCCTGATTTTATTTTTTTAGCCCCAGCATGAGTTCGGCTTAAGGCTGGCTGCACCTAAGGTATCGTGCGCAGTCAGATCGATTCAATTTATCGCGGCAAGGGCTCTTTTCACCGCAAAAGACCAGCCCCAGGCCCATTAAATCATTAGTTTGAAGCCGGACATTATAACAATTCAAGTCAGCACCACCCTTTCGCAGGGTCCGGGAAGCAGACATGCTCTGGGGAAATTTGGAATGACGAAAAGGGCCACACGACAGGCCTACGGCTCCCTTGTATTTGGGTCCGCACTTGCTTCGGCCATCTTGCCTGCTGCCGCTTCGGATGCAACAGTTAACGCAAGTGCGTCCGTGACAATTGATGTTGACCACCAAGCCTTCGATGCTGACTTCTTCGAACAATATACGCCTCAGACGGCACTGGATATGATCAACCGGCTGCCCGGATTTGTGTTTGACGCTGGCTCAAGCGCGAGGGGTTTTGGCGGCACAGCGGGCAATGTTCTTATCGACGGCACGCGGCCGACATCAAAATCAGGCGGCCTCTCGGAAGCCCTTTCCCGAATTCCGGCAAGCCAGGTGTCCCACATTGAAATACAGCGCGGCGCTATTGGCGCAGGTGAAGCGGCCGGCCAAAGCATGATTGCAAACGTCGTTCGCTTGAAAGATGTCAGCACAGGCACCTGGACAGTCGGGCTCCGCAAGTTTGACAAAAGCCAAATCATGCCGTCCGTTTCCGGCACATTCAGCACCCAACTAATGGGATGGGACACATCCCTTAAATTGGTGACCTTTTTCAAGGACGAATCCCGTCAGGCCGTGATCAGCCGCCGGGATGCAGGCGGTGCGCTTACCAAACGACAAACTGAGAACCGAGCCGAACGGAACCGCGATGGCACCTTTTCGTTCGATGCCGGTCGGGACGCTTTTGGCGGTCGACTGCAGTTGAACGGCCGGTTAGGGTTCGACAGTTGGTACGGGGACACTGAGCGCCTTGGTCGCGGCGCGGGCCTGGCAACAGCTCCGGTGACTGATCGCTTTTTTGACGACCATAACTGGGAAGAATATTCGGGTGAATTCGGGGCCGACTGGTCGCGCACATACGACAGCGGCTGGAAGTGGCGCCTTATTGGCCTGACCACAATTGAGGACTGGACAGCCGTTGACGAGATTTCATTCGAAACACCGTTGGGAACGCCGTCCTCTTTCAGCACCTTCACTGCCAAGGAAAAAACCACCGAAACCATTTTTAGAACCACGCTGGGCAAAAACGGGCTTAGCCGCTTCAAGCCCGAGTTCGGCATTGAGGGAGCCTTCAACACGCTGGATGGCAGCCTGGAAATCAGCCAACGGGACAGCAGTAGCATGGAGACATTCTACCGCGCGCCCTCACCTGTTCGGGTTGAGGAAAAACGAGCTGAGGCCTTCGTCAATATGGTTTGGCAGGCCTCTGACAAGGTCACTCTTGATGGTGGCCTGAAGGCAGAAATTTCACGCATCTCCACATCAGGGCACGCCGAACAGGCACAGACCTTCAAATTCCTGAAGCCATCCCTGGGGGCAACGTTCAATATATCCGACAATCTGCAGTTTGATGTTAAAATGGAGCGGCTTGTAGGCCAGCTTGACTTTGGCGATTTTGCCGCAAGCGCGGACGCAACAGACGACCGCGTTTTTGCCGGCAACCCGAACCTGAGGCCTGACCGTACCGACCGCCTCGAAGGCACAGTCAACTATCAGTTCAGCGACCGGGGCGCGCTGTCACTGACCCTTTTTCACGAGTGGAAAGACGACGTGCTTGAACGCATCGTGTTACCAAGTGGCGCACAGGCCCGCGCCAACGTCGGCAGTGCCCGCCGCTGGGGCCTTGATGCCCAGGCCAGCATTCCTCTTGATCAATTACTGAAAGGCGGACTGCTGGAGGTAGAGCTTTATGCCAAAGAAAGCAGCTTCCTTGATCCGCTCACCAATCAGACGCGCAGGCTCCATGACTTCAAGCCTCTGGAGTATTTTATCGACTTCCGTCACGACATTCTGAATTCGGAATGGTCATGGGGCGTGGAATATGAATCAAACTTCAACTGGCATGGCTATTTTGTCGAGGAATTCGAGGATTTCGAGGGTAGTGACCGCTGGGACCTTTTCATTGAAACCACCCAATTTTTCGGCGTGAAAATGAAACTGACAAGCTTTTACACCTTCAGTGTCCAGCGTGACCGTATCAGATATCTTTACGCACCAACCCGTGGCGATACCTTTATCGGCACCGAGATCTCCGAACGTGAACGAGATACCGGATTCCTATTTGAAATCTCTGGGCAGTTCTAGCCACTCACCGAAGCCCGAAAAATTAAAGCCCGCGCGTCTATGGGGGGCTGACGCGCGGGCGATCCCGGGAGCTTAGGGGGAGGTAGGGGAACGCCCCGGGCACCACAAAAATGGGGGCCACAACTGAAATTGTAAGCCCCCGCCCGATCACGTTTTCTTGAACCGCACCTATGCGCAGTTCAGCACGTCAACTGAACATCTTAACCAACCGAGCACGCAGCTTTTCCGGGTCGATCGGCTTCAACAAATAGTCCTTCACGCCCAAGCCCTTAGCACTCAGGATATGGTCCTTTTCGGCACTGCCTGTAAGGAACAGCACAGGTGTTCTTGCGCGCTTGGCATCAAATCGGATGTTGGCGCCATCCCGCAGTGTACGAACAAAATCAATACCGCCCATTGGATCCATATTGATATCACAAACAATCACGTCAAAGGCACGGCGATCAAGCATCTTGAGGGCATCAGAACCGTCTTGAGCTTGCAATACCTCTGTGAAGCCCAGGCTCAGGAGCAACTTCTCCAACATCTTGCGGATGATTTCCTGGTCATCAACCACCAGGGCCGTTCTTCCCCGCAACACGCCACTTGGCCTGATCTCAATGTCGCCCATAGGTCCTCCCTGCGCTGTGACCCCGCGTTCAGCCATCCCTATAGGAACCATACATAATGCTGCGCGCCGACACAATCTGTCAGTTCGCACGAAAAAACGACGTAGTTCTGGTCACTTGAAGGGCGTTAATTTGATATAAACCAATGTTACCTATTCTGCCCGACATAGGACAGACAACCACCACTTTATAGGTATCGGAAGCCTGCCCGACAGTTCTGCGTTTGTTGCCTTTAGCCCTTTCCGCAAGGAGAACGCGCAATGTCGCCAACGTCCACCCGTACTATATTCACCCTCGGCCTATTCGCTTTTTTATGCGGCACCACAGTGCCCTCAGCTACCGCACAAGACTATGACCTCGCCACATGGGGCGAGCGAGTCTATGACGCTTTCGCGTCCAAGCAGCGGTATCCCAAGCGCGCGCTGGACGCCAAACTGGAAGGCACAGTGAAGGTTGAAGTTACTGTCGGCCAGAACGGCGACATTATCGGCTTCAGAATCAACCAGTCGTCGGGCCACAATGTGCTGGACGGTTCGGTCCTGCAGATACTGAACCGGATCAACCCTCTGCCCCCGCTGCCTGAGGGGTTATCCAGCTTCAATTTCAAGATTCCGCTTCGATTCAATATGGACGAGCAGCAAACCCAGCTGGGTGCCGATATCCAGGTAGCAGAAGCCACACCTGACTGGCAGGGCTGGCAACGTGATGTCTCCCGTATTCTGGCAAGATACCAGGGCTATCCAACACAGCTGATTGAAGAAGGCATTGAAGGCACGGTCCGGGTTAAGGTGCAGATTGCCATGGACGGCACCATCCTGGCTCAGCAGGTAGTCGAAAGCTCAGGCAACCCGATCCTGGACGATGAAGCCGTCGACCTGATGCGCCGCGTCAGCTTCCCTAAGCTGCCTGAAAACAGGGAAAGCGTGTCGCTGACCATTCCCCTCAGCTACAAGATCAACGCTAAAGGGTAGACTGCCCCGAGGTTCACGACATAGAGGCAACAAAATGCCCGGCTGCAAAAGCCGGGCTTTCTGCGTTCTAGCGGCAGTCTTTTAAGCTGCTTTTGACAGCTTCTGGAAGCGCTTCAGGTGGTAATCGGTGTCACCGAAATAATGATCGATCATCACAAGCCTCTTGGCAACATGTGCCAATTCAAGCTCCCAGGTCACGCCGATACCACCATGCATTTGCACCGCCTCTTCAGCGACCATTCGGCCCACACGGCCTACTAGGGCCTTGGCAGCAGACAGATGCTTGTCGCGGTCGCCAGCGTCCAGCTTGGAAGCCGCCAGCAGCACAATTGACCGCACTTGCTCGATCTCGAGGCACACGTCCACAAGACGGTGCTGCAGCACCTGGAACTTGCCAATCGGCACTCCGAACTGTGTCCGGGTACGCAGGTATTCCAGCGTGGCGTCGCGTGCATTTTCCATGGCACCCAGGCTTTCCGCGCACAGCGCGAGTGTAGCGCGCGCAAGAGCCCGGCCAAGGGCCGCCTCCGCAGCATCGCCCGAAAGCAATACATCGTCCGCTGCCACGGCGACATCTGTGAAGGTCACTTCAGCGGCGCCAAAACCGTCATGAGTTTTAAAGGCCTTGATGGCAACGCCTTCAGCATCCTTCGCAACTAGTGCCAGTACCAACTTGTCGCCATCTTTGGCGGACACAACCAGGGTGTCGGCATCGCCGCCATTGATCACAAGCGATTTCGAACCCGACAGCTTGCCACCAGCGATTGTCGCATCCACCTTCGCCGCATTGTAGCGTGCACCCGGTTCATAGTGCGCCAGCGCGAGCTTGTGCCCACCGCCGATCACGTCATCAAGAAGAGCCGGACCACGACCTTCCGCACCTTCTTCAGCCAGAAGCCCAGCCCCAAGTACGGCCGTTGCGAGGAAAGGCTCCACCACGATCTTGCGGCCAAGCTCCTCGGCCACCACCATGATATCCAAGCCTGACCCACCAAGACCGCCAACCCGTTCCGGTAGCACGGCCGCCACCAGGCCCAGTTCAGCCATCTGCGCCCAAACCGCTTCATCATGCCCCTTTTCAGAGCTGATCAGCTTCAACCGGCTTTCAAAATCGCACTGCTCACGTACAAAGCGCGAGACCATGTCCTTGAGCATGCGGTGATCATCAGAGAGATTGAAATCCATACCTAAATCCTCCCTTAAAGCCCAAGAATCATCTTGGAGATGATGTTGCGCTGAATTTCGTTCGATCCGCCATAAATTGAGTATTTCCGGCGATTGAAATATTGGCCTGCATAAAGATGTGCGCCTTCTGGGCCGACCGGTTCCATGTTGGAACCCAGTTGATCCAGCTCCGGCATGAACGGTAGCGCGTAGGGGCCAACAGCCCGGCGCATCAGGTCACTCAGCTCCTGGCGGATCACAGACCCCTTGATCTTGAGCATGGAGCTTTCAGCCCCCGGCGCGCCGCCAGCCTGAGCCGCCGCAAGCACCCGAAGGTTGGTCAGTTCCATCGCCATCAGGTCGATCTCCACATTCGCCAGACGCTCCGCAAAATGCGCATCGTCAATCAAACGCCCGCCTTCACCGTCATCGGTGTCGGACGCGATCTTTTTCAGCTTTTTCAGTGTTTCCTTGGCCGCAGCCACACCTGCGATACCAACACGCTCGTGCTGCAGCAGGTATTTGGCGTAGGTCCAGCCCATATTTTCCTGACCGACCAGGTTTTCAACCGGCACCTTGACGTTATCGAAGAATACCTCGTTCACCTCGTGACCGCCCTCGATGGTGATGATCGGGCGCATCTCAACGCCTGGGGTGTCGAGATCGATCAACAGGAAACTGATGCCGGTCTGCGGCTTGCCTTCACTGGATGTCCGTACAAGACAGAAGATCCAGTCGGCATATTGGCCAAGCGTGGTCCAGGTTTTTTGACCATTAACAATATAATGGTCACCGTCGCGTACTGCTTTTGTCTTGAGGCTGGCAAGGTCCGAGCCAGATCCCGGCTCCGAATAGCCCTGACACCACCAATCGGTACCGTCAAGGATGCGCGGCAGATAATGGGCCTTCTGTTCGTCCGACCCGAATGCAATAATCACCGGACCCAACATGGAAAGCCCGAAAGGTGGCAGCTCTGGCGCGCCAGCCCGCACACACTCTTCTTCAAAGATGTGCTTCTGGAATGGGGTAAAACCCGATCCACCAAATTCCTTGGGCCAGGCGTGGGCCACCCACTGTTTTTCCTGCAACGTGCGTTGCCAATTCAGATAGTCTTCTTTTTCCAGAGCAAGGCCCGCTTTGGTCCGCTCTGCAATATGGCTTGGAAGCCTGGCTTCCAGGAATGACCGTACTTCCGCACGGAAGGCCAGGTCCTCTTCACTATATTCAAGACGCATTGTTCGCCCCTTCAAATCTATACCGCTTGGGTCCACTGTATATCCGGGGAAAGAGTTTAGGGCGCCTTACCGTCCCTTCAAGGGCCATAGACCGCGAAAAGGTTAGAAAGGTGCCTTTAAAAGCCCGTTAATGAATAGTCTGCACAAATTGGCAGCCTCATTAGTAAAATTTTATGAAATAGCACGCTAACATTTGATTTATTCGACAATAAATCGTACCAATATCGTCTTGTATTTATGCGCCCCACTATGGCGAAACCTAGGGGAACTGCATTGCCGATACACCATAGAGATATTTTGCTTGTTGATGACAGCGGCGCTGACTGCCGCTTCATTGAACACGCGCTCAAACGTTCAAGTGCCAGCTACCATATAGATTCCGCGCATACAGCCGCAGACGCGCGCCGCAAGATTGCCGAAAAGCATTATGACTGCATGCTGATCGATTACCGGCTTCCGGACCTGGACGGGCTGGAACTCATGGAAAGTATTCACCGTGATATTGAAACCGGCTTTCCAGGCCTCGTGATGATCAGTGGAGAAGGCAGTGAGCGGGTGGCCGCTAAAGCCATCAAACTGGGGGCGCATGACTACCTATCCAAAAATCAGCTGAACTCCGGAAGGCTGCAAGAAGTAATCGATAGCGCCATCCGACGGGCTCAGGAAAAACGTAGCCAAGTGCACCAGCAAATGCTGATGGAAAATTTTGCATCCACCGCAGCGCATGACCTTGCCAATCCTCTCAACGGCGTCATCGGCTTTGTGTCGCTTGCCCAACAGATGATGGAAAGGGGCGAGATTGACCAGATACCTGACTATCTGGACAGCGCCCTGAAGGCGGCCCACTATATGAAGCAACTGGTTATCGACCTGTTGCACTTTGCGCGAACTGGCTCTTCGGCAGAAGCATGCGAGCCCGTCAACCTTACAGACACAGTACAGCTGGCTGCGAATTTACTTGAGGAAGCCATTGAGGCGTCGGGTGCTGTCATTGAATTGGAGACGTTGCCGAAGATTGAAGGCTATGTCACGGAGTTGACACAGATGTTCCAAAACCTTATCGCCAATTCAATCAAGTATCATTCTGACGCTCGCCCCGTGATCACGATCAGCGCCGAAGACATGGAGGATAGCTGTATTATCACGATTACCGACAATGGCTGCGGCGTACCTGCTTCTGCTCGTCGCCAAATCTTTTCACCCTTGTTCCGCATCCACCGGAAAAACACCACGGGCTCCGGCCTTGGCCTCGCGACATGCGCCAAAATTGCTGAGATGCATCACGGGCGGATCTGGTGCGAAGGGCGTGCGACTGGCGGCAGCAGATTCAAGATCGAATTGCCAAAGAAGCAACCTGATCAAAATCTGCCTAATGACATGATCTAGAACGCCACCACAGCCTCACGGACGCGACGGCAATTCCGCACTGTGCAACCAAAATTCCGAGAGAGACTGAATGGCATCCACAAATCCGTTCAAGTCGTGCGGCTTTTTGACAAAGCTGTTTGCGCCCAGTGCGTAACAATCCTGAACATCACGTTCATCATCTGAGGTACTGAATATAACCACTGGAATAGACTTGTACCGATCATCATCTTTGATCGTACGCAACACTTCACGCCCATCAACACCTGGCAAGTTCAAATCCAGTAGCACAAGGGAAGGCCACCGGTTACCGCTGGGCCGCCTGGACATGGCCAGATAATTGATCGCCCGACGTCCGTCTTCACAGTGATGTACCGGGTTGTCGACACCCAACTTCTTGAAGGCGCGCTTGGTTACGCGGACGTCCGCCTCGCTATCTTCAACGAGTAAGATAAGGTCGGTCTCATTGTCCGCCATCATGTGACTCCATTTGAATGGGTAGGCCAAAGGAGAAGGTTGTTCCCTTTCCTTCCTCAGTTTCGAACCTGATCCAGCCGCCACTGTGATCCAGAATGCGCTTCACAATAGCCAAGCCAGCACCAGTTCCGCCCCCGAAGGCGTCTTCACGGTGGAAACGCCGGAACATGTCGAACACTTTGTTCTGAAATTCCGGCGCAATGCCGATGCCATTATCTGTGACATTCAGTATAGCAAACTTGCCGTCCGTACGGCCAGAGATTTCCACTCTTTTTTCCGATTTATCATTGTACTTCACACCATTAGTAATCAGGTTTCGGAAAATGCTGGTAAGATGTGCTGAAGGGAAAACATGCCGTGGGAGGTCTCCAACCACAACAACTTCCGCACCATGCTCGGACAAGAAGCCACCGATATCATCCAGAACAATTTCAACCGCCTTATCGGCTGCAATCTCTTCTCCTTGTCGTTCACCGCGCTCGATGCGGGAATATTCTCGCAGGTCGTCGATCAGCCTCTCCATACGCATCGTCAGCCGCGCAACCGTATCAAGGTCCTCCTGGTATTCCTTCTCGAGCTTATCGGCACATTCTTCACGCACAATAGATGAAAGATTATGAATACCCCGCAACGGTTCTTTCAGGTCATGCGCTGCGATATAGACAAATTGGTCCAGCGCTTCATTGGAAGCAGAAAGCTTGCCGTTCAATTCGCGCAGCTCTTTTTCAGCAGCCTTTGCATCAGAAACATCCCGCGCCACTACAGCCGCCGCGACAATCTGGCCGTGCGGATTTTTAACCGGGGAAATGGACATGGATACATCAATTTCATGGCCATCGGCATGGCGGTAAACCGTTTCATAGTGGCGAACCGTCTCTCCGGCTGCAATCTGGGCAAGGATATCATGCAACTCCCCGGACTTACCTTCTGGCAAGATCA
The DNA here is from genome assembly GCF_001550055.1 of Kordiimonas lacus. Lineage (GTDB taxonomy): Bacteria > Pseudomonadota > Alphaproteobacteria > Sphingomonadales > Kordiimonadaceae > Kordiimonas > Kordiimonas lacus. Next base: position 282,218 of record NZ_LRUA01000002.1, on the reverse strand, counting down.
GCGTACCCGGCCAGCCAATGGCCTTGGCAGCGGAATACCCAAACAGCTGCTCCGCGCCCGGCGCCCAGCTCTGGATTGTGCCCATGAGATCAAGGCTGAAAATGGCATCATCACAAGCCTCAATGGTAGCGACCAAACGGCGACGCTCGGTTGCGACCCGCATGCGTTCCGTAACGTCCACAATTGTAGCAATCACAACGATTTCTGGATCGTCTTCAACCGGCGTCAGGCCAATTTCCACAGGGAACAGCTCGCCACCCTTTCGTTCGCCATAAAGCTCCATCCCCTGCCCCATTGGACGGGTTTTCATATTAGTGAAAAATCTCTCGCGGTTGGCTGGGTGCTTCGCCCGAGCATTTTGCGGCACCAGAATTTCAACAGGCTGGCCCATTAACTCGTCTTCCGAATACCCAAACAGGTTTGTCGCACCGGGGTTTACCACCTGAATCAATCCGCGCGAGTTCACTCCAATGATCGCTGGTGAAATCTTGTTGATCACCAATTCGAGCCGACGGCTTTTCTGTTCAAGTTCTGCAGTTCTCTCCGCCACCTGTTGTTCGAGCAATGCATGGGTTGGTATCTTGAGTGCAGCAGGAATGAGTCGCCAGACGGCGACCGCTGTGAGGAGAGACACAATGGCCGTACCGGCCTTTGCAATACCCGACATGCCATAGGTACCATGCCATACCGTGATGATCCCAAAAATGTGAGTTACTCCGCACAGGAAAATGAACGCCGAAAAAAGATAGAATATAGAAGTGAACTGAACGTCAGGGCGTCTGCGTATGAACACCATGAGACTGATGGGGATGGAAAAGTAAGCCAAGGCGATTACCGCATCAGAAACCACGTGGGTCCACAAGATTTCCGGCGCCCACAGGAAGCAGTAGCCATGTGGCATAAAATCGGTAGACATCATATTATCAAGAAGGGACATGATTGGTGTTCTCCGCCTACTGTGTCGCTGAAGAAAACGTGACCTTAACACTATAAGAGACACCGAACAGCAGATTGGTCACCTTGCACGTAAGGATAGCAAATAGAGGCACAGAAGTAAGGGCAATATTCCAGCTATCCCTTCATAACAGGCCGAAAACTTGCTATAGATTTCATGGGGTTGAACACTGAAAAGGAACGCTAAAATGGCTCAAAGCCGCACAACCCTGCTGTTTTTTCTGACCATTTTACTCATATTTTCCAGCCCAACCACTGCTGAGGAAAACTTGTTCGGAAGCGGCAAAATTTTGGCAACCCCAGGGGTGATCCAGGTTGAAGGGACTGCAGGCGGCGGATTGACGCCTTGGGCAGTAATTTCAGGCTATGGAACCAATCGCCAGATTGGCGGCAGCGTGCACCATACTTATGTCACCACCAACGATTTCACATTGAACGCCACCGGCGCCACCGTGGGACTATATGATCGGCTTGAGCTTAGCTTCACCAGGCAGTGGTTTGACACCGGCAGTGCGGGCGAGCGGCTGGGCCTTGGGGAGGGTTTCAAGTTCAACCAGGACATCCTTGGTGCGAAAGTGAAGATATTCGGGGACGCGGTTTATGACCAAGACACCTGGATGCCGCAAGTGGCATTGGGCGCTCAGTATAAGAAAGCGGACAAGGGAGCTATCGTACGCGCAGTGGGCGCTGAGGACGACGACGATATAGACGTTTATCTGGCTGCCACTAAAATCCTGCTGGATAAAAGCCTTGTGCTAACCGGCACGGCCAGACTGACACGCGCCAACCAGTTCGGCCTCCTGGGCTTCGGCGGTCCGAATGGCTCAAGCAGGTCTCTTCAATTTGAAGGATCAGTCGCTTACCTACTCAGTCGTCACTTTGTACTTGGTGCTGACTATCGCACCAAGCCGGACAACCTGGCTTTCGCAGAAGAAGATGACGCCATGGCCGCTTATATGGTCTGGTTGCCGTCAAAACATTTGACGGTAACAGCCGCCTACACTGACCTTGGCAAGATTGCCCTGCAGGGCCGCCAACGTGGATTTTACCTGTCCGTCCAACTGGGGTTCTAGATATGAAATTTCTGAAAACCACGCTGATCGCTGGCCTTCTGGCCCTGACCACCGCCGTTCATGCAGATAGCCTGTTTGATGACTTGGGGGGCAAAGATGCGATCGCGCGAATGATGACCCGACTGGTGGAACTGACGTCTGCCGACCCCCGCACCGCCCACCAGTTCGAGCAGACAAAAAAGGATCGCCTGGCCAGACTACTGACTGATCAGGTATGCGAGCTTTCAGGGGGGCCGTGCAAATATCGCGGCGTAAACATGAAAAAGTCCCACATCAAGCTTGGGATCACCGAGGCCGAGTTCAATGCCCTTGTGGAACAACTCCAGCAAGCGATGGACGAAGAAGGCGTGCCTTTCCACACCCAGAACCGACTGCTGGCTCTTCTGGCCCCGATGAAGCGGGATATTGTTGAACGCTAACATCACAGCCATTTGACAATATTCACGTGCGAACCATTCGCTATGCGGTTATTATTGCCCCGTGGGGCCAGAAATGGGGAGACGTCAGCTTTTGTTCAGGCGTGCGTTGTTTTTTGTCTGTCTGCTGTTGTTCAGCAGCGTCAGTAGCCCACACGCGGCTGACGTATTCATCTTCACGGAAAATTATCCCCCTTATAATTTCCCTGCAGCTGATGGCACTGTAGCTGGAGACGCAACTGCGCTTGTCCGCAAGGTGATGAACACAAGTGAACTGGACTATTCGATCACCATCGTCCCCTGGGCACGGGCGGTGCGTTACACGGAAACCGCAGATAATGTCCTGATCTACTCCATCGCCCGCATACCGAACCGTGAGGAGCGCTTTCAGTGGCTTGTCCCCCTGGCGTTCGACAATTACCGGCTGTTTGCCCGTAAGGATGACAAACGCGTCTTCACTCGCGAACAGTTGCGGAAAGGGGCCTTCAGTGTCATTTGCGTTCAGGGGGATATCTCCTGCACCATTCTTCAGGATACAGGCCTGCCAGAAGCCAGCATCATCCAGTCGCCAGACTTGGATCAACCCGGCACACTCAAAATGGTTGAGGCAGGACGCGTTGACCTTTTCCCGGGCAGCATGATCAATTACCAGACTGAACGCCAGCACCACGGCGCCTGGCGAGGGGCGTTCAAGCCGGTCTATGACCTTGAGGTGGGCCTGACCCTCTATTTGGCGGGCGGCGCAAACCTGCGCCCTGAACTGGCCGCAAAAATCAGGGCAGCTTATGCGCATCTGGTTGACGCGAATGACTTTGATATGATGTTCGTGGATGGTCCGCCGATAGACCGCTAGATGACCTAGAAAATGCTGGTATGGGTCATGGAGGTGAACATTTCCAGCGCCGCGGTACCAACATAAGAGTTACCGAACTGGTCCAGCTCAGGCGACCACACGGCCACGGACATCTTGCCGGGGATCACTGCCAGGATACCGCCGCCAACACCACTTTTCGCAGGCACCCCAACCCGGTAAGCAAAGCTGCCGACGCTGTCGTACATGCCGCACGTCAGCATTACGGCATTAATGCGCTTTGCTTGTGCCACCGACAGGATGGTAGCGTCATGGAGCGCGGAATAGCCCCCTGTTGCAAGCGGCAGGCCCGCAAGCGCAAGGTCCTTGCAGGTCATGGTCATCGAACATTGGAAACAATAGGTTTCCAGTAGTGTATCCACATCCTGGTCGATATTTTTATAGCTTTTCATCAGGTGTGCCATGGCGCGGTTCAGGTTTGAATGCGTCAGTTCTGACTGCATGACCGCTTCATCGGCGTCAACCGCATCATTCATTGCCAGGAACCGCAGGAAATTGCGGATGCGGTGTTTGGTGTCGCCCTTCAGCCCCATCAGGAGGTCCAGCGTTGCGAGCGCACCTGGATTGATGAAGGGGTTCCGGGGAACACCATGTTCCATCTCAAGCTTGATCATGGAATTGAAACGGTCGCCTGACGGCTCTTTGCCAACCCGCGTCCAGACCATGTCACCGAAGTGAGACATGGCAAGTTCAAGCACAAAGAGCTTGGAGATACTCTGGACGGAGAAGGCTTCTTCAGCGTCGCCCACCGAGAAGCTCTCGCCAGACGCAAGCTGCACGGCCATGCCGAACTTTGTTGCCGGAACGCCCGTGAGCGCTGGAATATAGTTGGCAACCTTGCCCTTACCGAAATGAGGCTGCACCCCTTCGGCGATGTAATCCAGCAATGCCTGATAATCGAGCACGTCCAAGAAATTCCTTCTGTTATACTTTCAAGATTAGACGGACAAGCGCTTGAAAAAAAGAGCAGAAATACGCATCTCTGCCCCGCGCCAGGGACATAGTTTCGCCTAACTAGTTTAGCACAAGCCCACCGTCACTTGCCCAAAGTCAAGGATTTGTGAGGCCTGCAGGGCTTTAAGACACTTTGCCTTTCATAGTTTTTGTGGCAATTAGGCGCACACATAAGATTTACCGCCATCGCGGCGTGAGAGAGTGACATGCAAGACGGTATGACTGTAGAGAAAGTGGCAAGCGCTGCAACAGGCGCACGAACCCGGTCGGGCAAGCACCCGGAAGCGGCAGCCTTTCCGCTCAAGGAAGCGCGCAAGCTGGTCAAGGACCTGTGGAAACCCAATGCCCGCGTCTACTGGACCGACTTCACGCTATCTGCCGGCATCGGCTGGGGCGCTGTAGCTGTCGCCACCCTGGCACCCAATTATTCGATTGTGCAAATTCTGGCGCTTGTGGTTGCCACGCTGGGCCTCTACCGCGCGGTGATTTTCATCCATGAAATCGCGCATTTCCGCAAAGGCACCTTCACCGCCTTCCGGCGCTATTTCAATGCCTTCTGCGGCATGCCAATGATGGTGCCGGCCTACACCTACGCCGATGTACATATCGACCACCACAAACCGCAGGTTTATGGCACGTCCGAGGACGGGGAATATCTGCCGTTCGCCGTGGACAAGCCCTGGAAGATTGTGGCCTTCATCGTCCAGGCCCTGATTGTGCCGGGCCTTCTGCTGCTGCGTTATACGGTATTGATGCCGCTAACCCTGATCATCCCCCCATTCCGCCGCTATGTCTGGAAGCGGGCAAGCTCGCTGGTGATCGACTTCGCCTATATCCGCCCGGCCCCCAAAAAAGACCAAGTGGCTGGCTGGCTGCTTGAGGATATCTTCACCGGCGTCTATGCCTATGCGGGCCTCGGCCTGATGTATCTGGGCTATCTGCCGTGGAAGCTTCTGGCTGTATGGTATGTGGTGACGATCCTGATTTTCGTGCTGAACGGCCTTCGGACCCTGGCGGCCCACGCTTACCGGAACGGCGGGCGCGAGCGCATGACCCAGCAGGAAGAGTTCCTCGACAGCGTGGATATCCCGGGCAACCGTTATATCTCAAGCCTATGGGCACCTGTGGGGCTGCGGTTCCACGCGACACATCACCTGTTTCCGGGCATGCCCTATCATTCGCTTGAGAAGGCCTATTTCCGCCTGAAGGCAGAACTGCCGGACAACCGGCTGTATCTGGAGGCCACACGCCCAAGCCTCATGGCCGCCGTGGCCCAACTGTGGCGCGAAGCCAAGGCCGCGCAGAAGACAGCCTAGTCGTCCAGCATCGCCAGAAGTTTCTGAACCGTGTTCCAATTCCGCGCAGTTGCAGGCACACCCAGCTTCTTGTCTGTCAGGAGCGGTGTCAGCTTTGACCGGCCCGAGCCCTCGGTGAAATAGATGTGGAGGGTGCGGCCTGCCAACTGCACCACCTCTGGCCCTTCGTAACCCTCAAAAAGCGCTTCAATATGCGCGCTGTCCGGCGTGCCTTTCAGGAAGGCCAGCTGCAGGAATTTCGGGTCCAGCTCGCCTTTGGGGCGGCTACCATCGGCAAACGGACAGGCCGCCACTTCCTGACGGAATTCATCTTCCGAGAGCACCATGATATCCACAGGAAAACCAAAGGTCCGCTCACACGCTTTCTCCAGCTTGCCCGCAACCGCATCCGGCGTGCCTTTGCCCGAAAACACCAGATTCCCTGACGGTACATAATGCTGCACGTCCGAAAGCCCGCATTTTCCAGCCACTTCCTTGAGGTCGGCCATTTTTATCTTCTTGTGACCACCCACATTGATACCGCGCAAAAGCGCCACAAACTTTGTCATAAAATCCTCGGTTATCGTTTGGGGCCTTCATATCGGATGCAACCGTCGGCACCAACCCCTAATCCGGGATTGAGGCAGGATAAGGTATTGGTTCAAAAAAATTGACCCGCCCTCGGGGGAAGGGGGCGGGTCAGTCAGCGAAGGGCCCCCTTGGATGGAGAGGGAGGAGACCCGTCGGGGTCGCTGTTACGAGGAATGAACCTTATACGTAAAGCTCTCGGCTTCGGATCACAGCAGGGCGCTCATTGCACCGCGCCCGCCAGGCAGCCACATTCTGGAAGCTGTATAAATCGACTTGTTCTGTGGCCTCATAGAACTCTTCCAAACAATTCACCCAGGGGAAAGTAGCGATGTCGGCAACGGAATATTCCCCTGCCAGATAGCCTCGCCCCTCCAGCCGCTTATCAAGCACACTCAACAGCCGCTTGGCTTCATTGGTATAGCGCTCCACCGGATAGGGATGATCGCATTTGTCTTTCGCATATTTGAAGAAATGCCCGAGCTGACCAAACATGGGACCCAACCCTGCCATCTGCCAGAACAGCCACTGGATGGCCTCAGACCGGGCGCGTGGCTCTGCCGGTAAAAGTTTGCCTGTTTTCTCCGCCAGATGCAGCAGGATCGCACCGCTCTCAAAAACATTGATTGGCTTACCATCAGGGCCATCAGGATCTGTAATCGCAGGGATTTTGCTGTTCGGGTTCACGGCCAGGAACTCTGGTGTGAACTGATCGCCAGCACCGATATCGATGCGGTGGTAGTCATAGGGCAACCCAAGCTCCTCCAACGCGATGGAGATTTTCTGCCCGTTGGGTGTGTTCAGTGAGTAAAGCTGGATCGGTTTCATGGGCTTCCTTGATGTCATGGCATTGCTTTCGGATTTCAGAGATTGCCCTACGCACGCCAAAAAACAAGGTTCATGCAGATCACGACTTTGCGAGACCTTACGGGCGATATACGCGCCCCTCTTGACATGACCACTATATCAACCTATTTGATACCTATAGGTTACATTAATGAACCCATGAAGGACATACAGGAGCGAGACATGACCGAGGACAACAAAATGGAAACCGCACAGAAACGGAAAAAAGGTCGGCAGGAAATCGTGCAGGCAATTCTTTGGGCGGTGGCGCTGATTGGCAGTGCCCTTATCCTGAAAGGCACGGAACAGGCAGACAAAGTGATGTGGCTTTTGTTTGTGCTGGCCTTCTCAGGCACGCTTTCAGGTGGCAGCCCCACCTGCGAGCGCCGGTTGTGGCGCAAGCTGACGGGCAAGGAAAGTTAAGGACATCACGGCCATCTAAAACAAAAAAAAGGCGGGGAAGTCCCCGCCCTTTCACACCAGACTGGTCTGCCTGCTGTTAATCGTCGCTCATGGCTTTACGGGCTGCTTCCAAAGCTTTCAGGCCATCCACATGCATCTGCTGTTTACCCAGCGCGTCAGCCAGTGCTGTCAGGCAAAGCTCTACATTTTCTTCACGCGCCGAGGTTCCCATCAGACCAATCCGCCAAACCTTGCCTGCAAGTGGGCCAAGGCCAGCACCAATCTCAAGATCGTATTCCTGCAACAGGTGTGCCCGAACAGCAGCTTCATCGATGCCGTCAGGCACCTTGACTGCATTCAGCATCGGCAGACGGATGTCTGGGTGCACCAGGAAGTCAAGCCCCATGTCCTCCAGGCCTGCAACGAGGCCTTCGTGCATTACCGCATGACGGGCGTGGCTTTCCTCAAGCCCTTCCTCAAACAACATCACCAGGCTTTCATGCAGACCATAGAGCGGGTTCACAGGCGCTGTGTGATGGTAGGACCGGCCACCTGTGCCGTCCCAGTAGGCCATCACGAGGCTGAGATCCAGAAACCAGCTTTGCACAGGTACCTTCCGGGCTCTTACGCGCGCGAGCGCGCGTTCAGAAAAGCTCACCGGCGATAGGCCTGGCGTGCAGGAAAGGCATTTCTGGCTGCCCGAATAGATGGCATCGATGCCCCAGGCGTCCACTTCAACCGGCAGACCGCCCAGGCTGGTCACCGCATCTACGATTGTCAGGCAATCGTGTTCACGGGCCAGCGCGCAAAGAGCTGCAGCGTCCGCGCGCACACCCGTTGATGTCTCAGCATGAACGAAGGCCAGAATTTTAGTGTCTGAGTTGGCCGCCAGTACTTCGGCCACCTTCGACACATCAGGGGCTGTGCCCCAATCGAATTCCACCATCACGGCTTCGCCGCCCGCACGCACCACGTTTTCGCGCATGCGTTCCCCGAAAACACCATTCTTCACAACAACAACCTTGTCGCCCGGCTCGATAAGGTTAACGAAGCACATTTCCATGCCCGCTGATCCAGGCGCAGAAACCGGGAAGGTCATGGCGTTTTCGGTTTTGAACAGTGCACGGAGGCCGCCCTTGAGCTCTTCCATCATGCGCTGGAATTCAGGATCAAGATGGCCAAGAGTGGGGCGCGCCATGGCCTCGAGAATGCGGTCATGGACGTCAGAGGGCCCGGGGCCCATCAACGTGCGTTTGGTCGGGATGAATGATTGCATGGGGAGCACTCCTGAAAAGTCACAAATCGATTAATGGTCCATGACATAGGCGGGCGCCAGCATATGTCGAGCGGGGCAGTGGCTTTTGTAGCCCAAGTGCAGCGCATGGGCAACCTACCCTTCTGATGAGAAGGATGGACCACTGTCTGGTGCTAACATTGTTTTAACAGGTCCATCTCATACTGGTCGGCGTAAAGTGAATTGGCCTCTCCATCCAAGTTGGCGGGCCCCGGGGTAACGGATGCGCAAGAGCGGGACCAGATCTTCCATATTGCATCGGTTGGCACAGGCCCTATGCCTGGCGCTTGCAGGTAGTCTTGTGTCAGGCGCCGATGACGACCCGCCTCAAACCACGTACGTGATCGGCGTGGAAAACATCATGCATCTGCCCTATTACGGCATATGCGATACAGAATATTGCGGTTTTGGGCGCGACCTTCTGGATGCATTTGCCGCTGCCCAGGGTGTGGAAGTCCTTTACCGACCGCTACCCATTCCGCGACTTCACAGGGCCCTGGCGTCCGGCCTGATCGATGCCAAGTTTCCCGCCAACCCAGACTGGGCACAATCCACAAAAGGGAATTCGCCCGTTCTCTATTCCGACCCGGTCGTGCTGTTCACAGATGGTTTCCTGACCCTCCCTGAACACAAAGGAGCACCCGAAAAAGTTGGAACAATGCGCGGCTTCACGATCGATATGAGCGTCCTGGGCAATACTTCAGTGAAACTGTTCGAAGCCAACGCAGAAGCAGACCTGTTTAACCTGCTGGTGCGGGGCAGAGTGGATACAATCTATACCAATATCAACGTGATGCGCGCATACCTGAGGCGCGAGGGCATACCTGTGGAAACAGTGATTTTCAGGCGCGACCTGCCGTTTCAGAACAGCCAGTATTTCCTCTCAACCACCACCAAACCACTGATGATCGATGCCTTCAACAGATGGTTGGAGGATGCATTTGATGAAATTCAGGCACTGAAGAAGAAACACCATATTTCTGAAATGGAAGTCATTTCCTCCACCCCGCTCCGCTGACCGGTGTATTTTTCCCAAGGCACTGGCCGTTTTTTGGTCAGCTGTCTAATTTATGGTCAGTGCTTGCACCCACTTTTGCAGCTCCACTGCATCAAGACTTCACGGCACCCCTGTCAGTCAGCCACTTCTTTCAGGACACCGTTTTGGCATACGGCTTGCTATTCTCCGTCGAACCCTACGCTAAATGCCGGAGTTCCAAAAAATACTTCCCAAGTTGTTCCAGCAGGATATGAAAATGCCCGTCCAACCGATCTTTACCCTTGTTTGCCATATTGACGATATCCCGGCTCGCGGTGCCCGCCGCATCTACACCAGTGCTTTTGAGGTAGCCCTGTTTCGAACATCGGACAATAAAATCTTCGCGCTGAAGAACGAATGTCCGCACAAAAAAGCCCCATTGTCGGAAGGCATCGTGCACGGGCACTCTGTCGCGTGCCCACTGCATAATTGGGTAATTGACCTCAAGAGCGGAGAAGCGCAGGGCGCTGACAAGGGGTGCACCCCCGCTCTTGAAACGAACGTAGATGAAAGCGGCAATGTCTATCTTGCGATCGCGCAGGCAAATGGTGCTGCCGCCTAGATCATAAAAGAAGCTTCCATTCGGCGGAACGCTCCTGTCAGTTTTTGACACTGTGATCAATTAAACACAGCGCTGGTGTTTCCAAGGCACAGGCGCGATGTGATCAGACCAAATTTCTTGAACATACCGTGAACACGTGCACTCTGGGATAGCTTACGGGGGTCAGCAACTTCGCGCTACACGAAAGACCATACGGCTTTCGGCCATACCCATGGTAGCCAGATATGCAGGGCAACAGCCTGAAGGCACCCGTTCGCTCAACTGAACGCAACAAGAATAGGCTCCCAAAAAAGGGGGCTGACCGCGAGGGACAGAAAATGCGATTGACGCGCCAAAGCCTCAATAACCCTGTTGCCGTGGGCATCGTAGCCGCGGTGGTCATGCTTTTGGGCATCGCCAGCATGCTAAACATGCCGGCGCAGCTGCTGCCACAGATTGAGAAGCCGGTTGTCACAATTGTCAACCAGTGGCCTGGGGCATCTCCTGCCGAAATCGAATCTGAGATTACCGTGCCGGTTGAGGAAGTGCTGCAAGGCACGCCAGGCCTCACGGAAATGCAGAGCTGGAGCATGGCCAATTTTGGTTTCATGCAGCTCGAGTTCGCCATTGAAACCGATATGACGCGGGCGCTGATTGAAATTATCAGCCGACTCAACCGCCTGCGTCCCCTGCCCGCAAATGCGGAAAAGCCACAGGTCCAGCTGGGCGAATGGGGTGACGCCAACGACCAGTTGATCGAGTATTATGTACAGCAGTTGCCTGGCACCGAGCATCTGGCGCGTGAAAACGCGCGCTATATGCGCGATATCATCGTACCGGAACTGCAAGCGCTTTACGGCGTTTCCAACATTGATTTCTGGGACAGCAATGGCGGCGAGGACCAGCTCAAGATCATCTTCGACCCATACAAGGCTGCGGAATTCGGCATCGACATCGCACGCGTGCCGGCGCGCATCGGCCAATCAGCTGACATTTCGTCGGGCTTTGTCGACGTGGGCCGCAAGCAGTATACGGTTCGCTATGAAGGCCGCTATGACATAGAAGAACTGCAAGGGCTTATCCTTGAATGGCGCGGCGGACTGCCTATCACGCTTGGAGATGTGGCCCGTATTGAAGTTGGGCCAGGGCGCGCAGACGGTTTCATCTACCAGAACGGCAATCCCGCTTTCCGCCTTGCCATCGCCAAAAGCAATGACGCCAATGTGCTTGAAGCTCTCGACGGCGTAAAATCCAAGATCAATGAGTTGAATGCCGGGGCCTTCAAAGACCGCGGTATGGTAGCCCAATATGCCTTTGACCCCGGGCAATATATCAATCGGTCGATCAGCCTGTTGGGCAGTAACCTCGTGATAGGGATGCTACTGGCTGTCGGCACCCTGTGGATGTTCCTGCGCCAATGGCGGGCAACCCTGCTGATTTCCATTGCCATTCCGACCTCCCTGCTGGCCACGTTTGTAATCCTTGGCGTGGCTGGCCGGACGCTAAACGTGATTTCGCTGGCAGGGCTTGCCTTCGCCACCGGCATGGTACTGGACGCCGCCATCGTGGTGCTGGAAAATATCGTCCGCCTGCGGGAACGCGGTGAAACCCCACGCGACGCAGCTGACATGGGCGCGACCCAAGTGTGGGGGGCGCTGCTGGCGTCCACCGCCACAACGGTTGCTGTATTTATACCTGTGATGTTTCTAAAGGACGCCATTGGCCAGATGTTCGCTGACCTCGCCCTCACCATCGCTGTTGGCGTGGCGATTTCACTTCTTGTTGCCGTCACTGTACTCCCCACCATGGCGCGCTTCTGGATGCGCAGCTTGCCGGAATCTGACGGTCGCGAAACGTCATGGGACCGGATGGCAAACACCTTGATGGAATTAACCGATACAGTCCAAAAACAATTATTCTGGTTCGTCGCCCTTGTCTCAGTGTCGGCTACCTTGTTCTTGTACTTTATGCCCCAGCTAAACTATCTGCCTCCCGTTAAGCGCGACACCGTCGACAGCTTCCTATTTTTCCCGCCTGGTACAAATGTGGAAACGGCGGACAAGGAAATTGCACAGGTCGTGGATGCCCGCATCCAGCCCTATTTGAAGGGTGAAAAAGAACCCAAGGTTCGCGACTATTTCTTCTGGTCTTTCCCAGGCGCAACTGGCGGCTGGCTGGCCCTCAATGCAGAAGACCCGAGCAGGCTAGAAGAACTCCAAAACATTGTGCAGTCGGAGGTGACAAGTGGTATCCCCGACATGTTTGGCTTCACCCTGCGGCGCAGTCTTTTTGGCGGCTTTGGCGGTGAAAACAGCGTGGAAATGCGCATCAGCTCTACAGACCTGAATGCCGCCAAAAACGCTGCCATGGCAGGCATGGGAATGGTGATGGGCCAAATTCCTGGTGCCACGGCCAACCCGCAACCTGACCCGTTCGCAGAATCCACCGAACTCAGGTTTGATCCCAATGACCGCCGTCTCGCCGAAGTGGGCTGGACCCGGCAGGACCTGACCATGGTCATCCTCGAGTTGGGCCAAGGCGCCTGGCTGGGTGAATATTTTGACGGCCAGGGCCAGATGGATATTTATCTGAAGTCAGAGAGCTTCACGTCACCGGAACAGATGGCAGACCTGCCAGTGCAAACCCCTAATGGCGGCCTAGTGCCGCTTGGGGAATTAGCCCAGATATCAACGGTTCTTGGCCCCAACGCAATTGCCCGGTTTGACCGCATCCGTGCCTATAGCCTCCAGGTCAACCCACCCGAAGGCATGGCGCTTGACACCCTGATCAATGAACTTCAGACCAAGATCGAACCGCAACTTAAAGCAATGTTACCCGCTGATGCGGTGATCAAATACGCGGGAAGTGCGGATGACCTGATGCAGGCCCTTAAAACACTGGGCCTCAACTTCCTGGTTGCCATTGCGCTGTTGTATTTCATCCTTGCCGGGCTGTTCCGGTCGCCCGTGGATGCATTGCTTGTTGTGGTTTCCATCCTGACGGCATGCGCAGGGGGCATGATCGGACTGGCGATACTCAACTTTATTCAGTTCACGCCACTCGATCTTCTGGGCATGATAGGTTTTATCATCCTGCTTGGTCTTGTCGTAAACAACGCCATTCTTCTGGTAGCCCAAACCCGTACAGCACAAGGCCGCGGCATGAACCGGACCGAAGCGGTCCATCAGGCGCTCAAGTTACGACTTCGCCCCATTTTCATGAGTACCCTCACAAGCCTGTTCGGCATGCTGCCGCTGCTCTTGTTCCCAGGCGCAGGGTCAGAGATTTATCGCGGCATGGCAGCTGTTATTGTGGGCGGCATGAGCATTTCGACCATCTTCACGCTGTTGCTGTTGCCGAGCCTTTTGCAGCTTGTACCCACAAAGATCGCACCTGCAACGCCAGACCAGCTTCGGCGCTTTGAAGATGGCAGTGACGCTGGCCAGGCAAACCCGGCAGAATAACAAGAAAGACAGCAGGACTAAGTTATGAGAACCCTTTTGAATATTCGTATCGCCGCCCCCCTGATGCTTGTGGCTGGCCTATTGGCTGCCGCACCTGCATCAGGCCAGGGCATGGGCGAAATGCCGCCCGCGCAAGTGGAAGTGGTTGAGGCCGCATCCCGCAAGATGGCACCCCAAATGGATGTGTCAGGCACCGTGATCAGTCTCCACGACAGTCGCATTTCAGCAGAAGTGGAAGGCCCTCTTTTGTGGGTCGCAGACGTCGGCACTGCAGTAGAAGAAGGCGATGTCATTGCCCGCATTGATGACCGACTGCTTGCTGTGGCACTAAGGCGCGCAGCCGCAAATGTGAAACGGTTGCAAGCGGACCTTGCCTATCGCCAGGAGGAAGTGAAGCGCTATAAAGAACTGGCTGCCGGCAACAACGCATCCCAGGCTCGCCTGGACGAAGCCATCGCCAACCTTGAAATGGCACGTCAGGAAATCGCCGACGCACAGGCCGTACTGGATCGCGCGCAGGGCGATGTGGACCGTACCCAGATCAAAGCCGCCTTCCCCGGTCATGTGGTGCAGCGGCTGGCCAACAAGGGCGAATATGTCACGGTTGGCGAGGAAGTCCTGCGCCTTGTCGACACCCGGAATATCGAAATCGCCATGCCTGCTCCCATCGACATCACGCCTTATCTGACGGTAGGCACCAATGTGGAAGTGAAAAGCAAGCACGGTATCTATAACCTGCCGATCCGGACGGTGGTGCCCGTGGGCGACGCGGTGTCGCGTATGGTAGAAGTCCGCCTGAGCGCAGACGCAAAAGACTGGACCGTCAGCACACCGGTGATGATCAGTTTGCCAAAGGGGCCAGAAATGACAGCAGTTGCCGTTCCCCGTGACGCGCTTATCATCAAGAGTGGCAGTGTTTATCTCTTCAAGGTGGGTGCGGATGGCACGGCACAACGCGTGGACGCCAACATCAAGGCAACTGTGGGGCTTTGGGTTGCGCTGGCAGATGGTGTTGAAGCTGGTGACAAAATTGTGGTGCGCGGCGGCGAGCGCCTACAGCCGGGCCAGCCAGTTGTGGCAACGGCCCATTCCAGCGCCTTAACAGCAAACAACTGACCGGCACGAGCGGAACAAAAAAGAGGGCCCATGAGGGGCCCTCAGGCTTTCTCAGGGAATACAGCTTCAGGCTGCCTTTTTCGGTGAGCTATCCGACAGCAATTTCTTGGCCTTATCCAGGAAGCCAGCCGGAGCAGACGATTTGATTTCAATCGTCTTGGGTCGTTTTTCCTCAGGCACATCACGAACCAGGTCAATGGTCAGAAGGCCATCAGAAAGATTCGCCCCCTTAACTTCCACATGGTCAGCCAGTTGGAACTCAGTCTTGAAATCGCGCTCCGCAATGCCGCGATGAAGGTACTCACCACCAGTCTCCTTTTGCTCTTTCCGTCCTACAATGGTCAGCAGATTTTCCTGCGCCTGGATATCGATATCCTCACGCGAAAAACCAGCCACTGACATGGTGATGCGATAGCGGTCATCGCCATCCATCATGATGTCATAGGGTGGAAATGATGAAGACGGTTCGGCTTGCTGCTCTGCCGCGTCCATCAGGCGCGCCAGTCGGTCAAAACCGATCGTGGTTCTGAATAGTGGATCGAAGTTAAAGCGTGTCATAGCTTACATCCTCCTTTGAGCAATGTTCACCATATTTGCCGGCCCATTCAGGCGCCGACATACAGAATCTAGGAAGCCTTTTTGCGGTTTCAAGAGGGTAATCCTGGGCTTTAGAACGCTATGTGCAGCCAAGCTTCCCTGCGCTATAACGATATGAGCTTTCTATGGAGATGATACTGGAAATGGCTGATGCCACGCACACAATTCCGCTTACTGACCTGGCACTGGCGTTAGTCCCTGTCGCCTCGGTAGTTGCCATCCTTCACATCTGGTCACGGGACGCACGGGAAACCCTGTATGGTTTCGCCAGGATGATCCTTCAGCTATCGTTGATCGGTTATTTCCTGGTTTATCTGTTCGCCGCCGAAACGCCTTGGCTTGTAATTGCTGTGCTGGCCATCATGGCATTGGTATCAAGCTGGATCTCGCTGCGGACCACCAAGTTTTCCCGCCGGACACTATACCCCATCGCACTTTGTTCCATCACACTGGGCGGCGGCGCCGTACTTGCGGTTATTACCCAAGGGGTGCTGCGCCCGGACCCCTGGTTCACGCCCCAGGTGATTATCCCGCTCGCGGGCATGATTTTCGCCGCCTCCATGAACAGCGTCAGTTTGGCGGCAGAGCGCCTGGCCGCGGAAATGCGACGCGGGGATAGCTACCAGGCGGCCCGTTCCGTAGCACTGAAAGCAGCGCTGATCCCGATCACCAACAGCCTGTTCGCCGTAGGGTTGGTGTCCCTGCCTGGCATGATGACCGGACAAATCCTATCAGGCGTCTCGCCCCTGGTTGCCGCCCGGTACCAGATCATGGTGATGTGCATGATGTTTGCCGCCGCTGGCTTGTCGGCCACCCTGTTCCTGCTGTTCATCCGGCGCCATACCGAAGAGGTAGTGCCGACCAAAGCTGACTAGCGCCGCCGCACATAGGCCATCAGCCCCATACCTGCGAGATAGAGCGTACCCAGCCCGGTAAAGACAACCAGAAGCAGATATGGCAGCCCGCCTGTTTTCCCGGAATGGAGCGGATAGAAACTGTCTGCAATGCGGTGCCCCAGCCCTGCCTTAGTAGCATCATAGGACTGCCCCCCCTGCTGCCCCACCGTCACTGTGGTTCGGCCATTGGGGTGCATCTCAGACGGCATCTGCAGCCTGAGCCCCACAGGGTCCCCTGGCTTGCGCGCCGGACGGTAGAGCGTGACCCGCGCCTCAGCGAAGTGATCACCTGCCATGGTCAGCAAAGATGCCGGACTGCCATTTGATACAGCATGCATATTCACTGGCTGGTCACCACCAAACACAGCCCCAAGGGCACTTCGAATGGGGGCGCCGTACATCATCCCAACACCTGTCCCAATCAGTAGCAGCAATAGCGGCGCGATGAGGATACCGCTGGTGGCATGTGTGGCCCGCAAGGCCGAAGAGCGTCCATTCTTTGGTTTCAGCAATTTCAGCCGAAACCCCCTACGCCACGGCCACCACAAGTACAGCCCACTGAGTACCAGAAAAAAGGCCACAAGCCCAAGCAGTGCAACAGCTTCCTCGCCCCAGTGCCCCAGCGCCAAACGGTGATGCAGGTCGAACAGGAACTGGAGCGCGGCATCAACATTGAGCGGGTCATCTATTGGCTTCAACGTACGCGGATCCAGGAGATAGGAGCCATGCCCCCGTTCATACACACGGTAAGCATTCATGCCCGGATACGGCAGCTTTATGGACAAAAGCTGGTAAGCGTCATACCTGGCCTCAATGGTCTCAAGCACAGTACCCAGCTGATCAGCATCCAGGGGCACCACGCTTTGTTCAAGTTGAGGCACCGCAAGCCGCAACAACTGGTCCTCGAACGCCAGGATGGTGCCGGTCAGCGCCATCAGTATCATATACAGCGCCCCCACAAGCCCGATGAGCTGATGGACACGTTTCATTGTCTTGCGCATAACCGGCACGCCCCTTGAACAACTGGTACAGTCAGACAGCCGGGCACCCGCAGGAACCCGGCCATGGCTTAGAAGCTGTAGCGCACGCCTACATTGGCCGTGCGCCCAAGGCCTTTGGAATAGTAGCTGTCGATGAAAATCGATTGCGCCCGCTGGGAGAAATAGTCCTCATTGAACAGATTCTCCACGCCGCCATAAATCTCCACGTCGTCCATGCGGTAAGACGCGCTCAGGTTCACCAGGTCATAGCCGTCAACCGGGCCTTCATAGATGGCGTAGGCATTCCCTTCAGCAGTGAATTCATCACGCGATGCCAGATGCAGGAGGTTCGCCGAAATCCGAAGGTTTTCGATCGGGGACCAATCAGCATAAACCGACAGTTTGGCTGGCGAGATAAAGCGGCCGGACAGTTTTTCGCCAGTGTCGGAATTTTCACCATCAAAACTGGTATAGTTGGCACCAATCTCCAGCGTGTCGCTGACATCATATTGAGCTGCGATTTCAAAACCGGTGATTTCCTGCGGTTCCCTGACCGGCAGGAACACGCCGGTGTCCGGGTCCAGCTGTGTGCCAGTACCCAGCTCAGACGTGCTGCGGTAATAGGCAAACTCGAGCTTCAGGTCTTGCAGTTGGCTGGTGAAGCCGACTTCATAGTGGCGTACTTCCGATGCTTCCGTTTGGACCTGCATCAGGTCTGTCACCACGGCGGACCGCAATAGACGGCCAAGATCTGAGATATCAAACCCTTCGGAGAAACTGATGAACGGGCTGAACGCCGGAATGGCATTATAGCGCAGGCCAACGTTATAGGTTGTGGAGCTATAGTCCAGCTCGCCCCCTGTCACGTCCATGGGGACCGAGCACTGAGTCTCCGACCGGCACAGGCGCAGGGTGCTATAGTCATCAACAGAGATATCGATCTTTTCCGCACGGACGCCAGCCTTGAACACCCAGTGGTCACGCCCGACAAACTTGGACTGCAGGTAGGCAGCCTTGTTTTGCATGTCCATCTCGGGGACCCAAAGGCGGCCATCCACCAGCGGCTGGGATGTGGTGTCTTTCAGATAATCGATGCCATAGACAAAATCAGCCTGCACACTGTCCCAATCGAACGTACTTTTGAAGTTTGCACGCACGCCGAATTTTTCGGATTTGATCAGGGACTGGCCACCGTCGAAGCCTTCGTCGGGGTTCGCAAGGCGCGAGGAGAAGAAGAAGACATTTTCGATTTTCTGACGATAGAGATCCAGTGTCAGCTCGGTGTTTTCCAGAAGCGCGGCGTCGCTGTATTTCACCATGATATTGGTGTTGCCTTTCGGCCCTTGCGGTACGCCCGGCTTATCCGCGCTGGTTTCCACGGCATAGGTTTTCTGGCCCGTGACTGGGTTTCCGGTTACATCAACAAGGTCGCTGTCCTGCTGGCTGTCATAGTAATTCACTGTAGCTTGCAGGCGCTTGTCAGCGTCAAACTGATAAGCCGCCTTGGCAAACAGGTTGACCGTATCCAGGTCTGACAGACCATATACGAGCCCCATGGTGTCACCATCGGCGTCCTTTTGCTGGCCGCGGCTGTCGTACACTGCATTCACGACATAACTGAACTTGTCCAGCGTACCGCTCAGCGTGCCGTCAACGCGCTTGCCAAAGCTGCCATCGGCATCAACCATGGAAAAGCGGCTGCTGACCGCGATATCACCCGCAAGCGTCTCCTCTGACGCCTGCTTGGTAATATAGTTCACGATGCCACCCGCGGCACCATTACCGTAAATAGAGGTCGCCCCCTTGATTACCTCAATTCGTCCGAGTGCGCTTGGATCAACAGACCTGAGCCCCAGCTGACCGTTCCGAAGCGGGGTGGACTGCGGCACACCGTCAATCATCACCAGGACAGTCCGCCCACGCAAGGTCATGCCGGAGTTACTAGTGGAGCCGGTCGCTGGCCCAAATCCGGCGATACGGGTGGCAAGTGTGCTCTGGAGTTCCAGATTGAGCTTTAGATCCTCCATCAGATCGTCTTTGCCAATCACGGAAACCGAGGCCGTAACTTCATCAATTTTTTCCGGCGTTCGGCTGCCGGTTACAATAATTTCCTCAAAATCACCGCCTGCCTCAAGCGCGGCGTCATCGGCAACTGCGCCTGCTGTCGCAAGAACTGCCAGCACTGCAACGGCACTTACCTTACTCCGATACATAAATATCTCCCTGAACCATTAATTAAGAATGCTTCGCATTATCATTATAAGATTAGACGTGCAATCATATTTTAGGTTGAAGTCAAATTATTCTGGAGGCAGGAAGGCCAACGTTTCTGACTGTTGGGGTATGTGATGCTGGTAGCGGCGAACCGCTACCAGCAGAACTCAAAGGTAACGCCTAGCCTTTAGCCAGAACGGTTTCCATCTCGGCGAACAGTTTTTTTGAACGCGCCGCTTCGCCGCGACCTTCTGTCAGCTTGCTGACGACGACCGAGACAATCATGCTGACCACAAAACCGGGCAGCATCTCGTAGAGATTATCAGAAAGCGATTTGCCGCCAATGGTGATGGGCGCGTAGATCCAGAACAGGACAGTTGCCGCACCGGAGATCATTCCGGCCATCGCCCCGTCCCGGGTCATATGACGCCAATGCAGGCTGAGGAGAATCAGAGGCCCGAAGGCGGCACCAAAACCCGCCCATGCATTCGACACAAGCGACAGGATAGTGCTGGACCGGTCAAATGCCAAACCGATGGCCACGAGAGATACCGCCAGAACCGACAGACGCCCGACCAGAACCAGCTCTTTCTGACTGGCCTCTTTCCGGAGGAAGGTCTTGTAAAAATCTTCCGTAAGCGAACTTGACGAAACCAACAGCTGGCTGGAGATCGTGGACATGATCGCAGCCAAAATGGCCGCAAGCAGGAAGCCTGCAATATAGGGGTGGAACAACAGTTCCGACAGCACGATGAAGATGGTTTCCGGGTCTTCAAGGTTGAGGTCGTTTTTCAAAATGTACGCAAGCCCCACGATACCTGTTGCCACCGCGCCGATCACGGTGATCAGCATCCAGCTCATGCCAATGTTGCGAGCGACACCCACATCTTTCAGTGTCCGAATCGCCATGAAGCGCACAATGATGTGCGGCTGGCCAAAATAGCCCAGCCCCCACGCCAAGCTGGACACCACGCCCGCGATTGTGAGCCCCCCAAACATATTCAGCAGGCTGCTGTCCACCTCGCCGATGGTGTTGGAGATGGACCCGCTGCCCCCCATGTCGAAAAAGGCAACAACAGGCACAAGAACAAGTGCCACGAACATGATACAGCCCTGCACGAAGTCCGTCATGCTTACGGCCAGGAACCCGCCAAACAGTGTATAGGCCACGACCACACCCGCCGTGGCGAACAGGCCCACCTCATAAGACATGCCGAAAGACGCCTCGAAGAGCTTGCCGCCAGAGACCACGCCCGCAGACGTATAAAGCGTGAAGAAGATGATGATCACCACCGAGGACAGGACCCGCAGCATGTGCGAGCTGTCGTGGAAGCGCTTTTCGAAATAGTCAGGGATAGTAATGGCATCATCCGCGATTTCGGTATAAACGCGCAGCCGCGGGGCCACATAAAGATAGTTGAGGAAAGCGCCTGCCATCAGGCCAACGGCAATCCAGGCACTGGACAGCCCCGAAACATACACGGCGCCAGGGAGGCCCATCAGCATCCAACCGCTCATGTCTGACGCGCCCGCTGAAAGCGAAGCCACGGCCGGGCTCAGCTGGCGGCCGCCCAGCATATAACCCGACACGTCGTCGGTGGATTTCTTGAAGGCATATAGCCCGATGCCCATCATCAAGATGAAATAGGCGGCCAGCGAAATCATCACTTCAATCTGCATTGTCTCCTGCCCCTTCTGGTCATTATCCGTTTCTGTGCAAACGCCCGGTCACTAAGGTGCCGGGCGCCAAACACTCAATATTTTCGTCGTGCGCTACGGCCTTATCTGGCCACTGCCATGTACCTTGTACTTGAAGGTAGTCAGTTGCTCGAGCCCCACAGGCCCCCGCGCGTGCATCTTGCCGGTGGCAATACCAATTTCGGCGCCCATGCCGAACTCGCCACCATCCGAAAACTGCGTGGATGCGTTGTGCATCACCACAGCGCTGTCGATCATGTCCATAAACTGATCGGCGACGGCCTGGTCTTCTGTCACAATAGCGTCCGTATGTTTAGACGAATGCTGGTCGATAAATGTGACTGCATTTGACACTCCGTTCACAAGTTTCACCGACAGCACAGCATCCAGATACTCGGTGCTGAAGTCTTCTTCGCTGGCTTCCTTGATGCGATCATCGATGGTCAGCGCCAAGCCGTCGCCACGGAACTCACAGTCAGGCATGGCATCCAGAAGGCGAGGCAACACGTCCGGCGCGATCTCACGGTCAATCACCAGGCTTTCAGTGGCACCACAGATGCCCGTCCGGCGAAGCTTGGCGTTCTTCACGATCGCCACAGCTTTATCAATGTCAGCCGCCGAATGGATATAGGTATGGCAGTTGCCGTCCAGGTGCTGCAGTGTCGGCACTTCAGCCTGCTCTGTTACCAGTTTCACCAAGCCCTTACCGCCACGCGGGATGACAAGATCGACATACTCAGCGCACTTCAACAGGTGGGTTACCGCAGCCCTGTCACGGGTATCCACAAACTGAATGATATCTTCGGGCAGACCAGCGTCCTTGAGGCCTTGTTTCATACAGGCCACAATTGCACTGGTGGAATGATAGCTTTCAGACCCGCCACGCAAAATCACGGCGTTACCGGACTTCAGGCACAAGGCGCCAGCGTCCGCACCCACATTCGGGCGGCTTTCATAAACCATCCCGATCACACCGATCGGCACAGCAACCCGTTCAACTTTCAGGCCGTTCGGGCGGTCGAACATGGCAAGCTGACGGCCCACCGGGTCAGGCAGCTCAGCAATAGCCTCCAGCGCCTCTGCCATAGCCTCAACGCGGTCGTCATTCAGCACGAGCCTATCGATGAAGGCATCGGGACGTCCCTCCTCCCGCGCACCGGCCACATCTCGCTCGTTCGCGGCAATGATCAGTTTCTTGTCTGCCCGCAGCGCACTTGCCGCAGCCAACAGGGCAGCGTTCTTCTGGTCAGTCGTGGCCGTTGCCAGTTTCTTGGACGCCGCGCTCGCGCGCTTGGCCAGCAGGTGAACATAGTCTCTGATTTCATTCGACAGGGAGGTCATGAATGGCTCCGTTTCGTTAACTTGGGGAGGAAAAATTCGGGCGATCCGGGCTACTTCAGCTCAAGCGCGCGTTCGTAAGCGGCCTTGGTGGTGCTTTTCATCAGCAGGTCCAGCATATGGTCCTGCCTCAGCTGGTCCAGCCCGGCCTGCGTGGTGCCGCCCTTGCTTGTAACCGACGTGCGCAATTCGCTGATTGGCGCGTCCGTGTTGGCTGCCATCTCTGTGGCGCCTACCATGGTCTGGATAACGAGCGTGCGGGCATCCTGATCAGAAAAGCCCAGCTCCTTGGCGCCCTCCATAAAACTTTCAATAAACTGGAATACATAACCGGGCCCACTGCCAGATACGGCCGTCAGGCGGTCGAGCTCATCTTCCGAGCGCACCCATACGGCTTTACCAATACGGCCCATCAGGTCTGATGCCGTTTCCTTGTGTGCACTCGAGCAGTCATCACTGGCGTAAATGCCGGTGGCACCCTTGCCAATCAGCGCTGGAAGGTTAGGCATCACGCGGATCACGGGAACGTTGCCAAGAACCCGCTTCAGGCTTTCAAGACTGAAGCCAGCCGCAATGGAAACCATGCAGCCATCATCCTTAAGGCGCGCCGTGTAGCCCGGCATCACGTCTTCAATCATCTGAGGCTTCACCGCAATGATGATCATATCAAACTGGTCAGAGCCCAGCGCCGATGGCGCCTTCAGGACCCGAACACCTTCTGGTGCAGCCGGGCCGGCAGGGTCAATAACAGTGAACCGAATATCCTTGCGGGCACTCCAACATCCAAGCATCGCCCCGCCCATGCGGCCGCATCCGACCATCAGAATATCCATTCAACTGCTCCTTTTCTTTCCGCCTCTCGGCGTATTCATCACTTTGCCCAAGCGCAGTGGTTCGACAAAACCCCGGTCGCTCGGTTGCTGCTAAATATTAGAATTCGAATGATATTTTCAAGTCTAAATTTCAGGAAGGTCAGGGGTGCTGACACATAAAATGGCCGTAACGCGATGTTAAATAAAGCCTAATTGGAATATTGGACATATTCGTTTCATCTGAATTTAATTTTAATTCAAAATAATTCTGGTATCTTTGCGCAATGCCCCCTATATGAAGGGCCGAGTTTTGGCCATTAAAAGGAGATTCTGTTTTGTCTATGTCCAAGCGTATCGTTGTCAAAATCGGCTCAAGCCTGTTGGCGCACAGCCAAGAACTGACGCTCCGGTACGCCTTTATGCACGGACTGATGAGCGATATCGCACGTCTGAAGGAGCAAGGTTATGAAGTGGTGCTTATGTCGTCCGGCGCTGTTGCGCTGGGCCTGAACGCCATCGGAAAATCACCAGAGGATGCAGGTATCCTGGACAAGCAGGCTGCGGCTGCTTACGGCCAGCCACTTTTGCTGAACGCCTACAAGCAGGTAGCGCATGAATTCGGCTTCGACATCGCACAGATCCTTGTGACGCTGGGCGATATGGAAGGCCGCCGTCGATTCATTAATATTAAAAACACGCTCGAGCGCCTGTTCGACAATGGCATCATGCCCATCGTGAATGAAAATGACACGGTGACCACGGAAGAGCTGCGCGTGGGCGACAACGATCGCCTGGCCGCCAAGGTTGCGCAAATGATTCAGGCTGACCACCTGGTGCTATTGACCAGCATTGATGGCCTTTATGACCGGCCGCCATCAGAGCCCGGCGCCGAGTTTATTGAAAAACTCGAAGACGTCAGCACCTATCTGGCGGCAACCACAGGCACCAATGCGCTAGGAAGCGGCGGCATGTACACCAAACTGCAGGCGGCCAACATGGCCCAGCACGCAGGTTGCAGCACCATCATCGCTGAAGGCATCATTGAAAACCCAATCCTGTCGGTGCTTGAAGGCGAACGTCGCCACACCTTGTGCACCGCGATCGGTACCCCGGCTTCTGCCTGGAAGGTTTGGCTGACCAACAGGCTTCAAGTGGCGGGCAGCCTGATCCTGAAGCAAAGCGCTGCGGACGAGCTTGTCTCAACCCCGCAAGCCATCAAGCATACGGATATTGTATCGGTGGCCGACACGTTCCAGAAAGGCGACATCCTTCACATCTACGATGAAAAGGGACAGGAAATCGCCCGAGGGCTGACAAACTTCGGCTCAGACGAGGTTCTTTTGCTGGCGCGCCATCCGGAATCCACCACGGCAGAGCTGCTCGGCTATTCTGCAGTGCCGGACGTCATCACCACCAAAAATATGGTGATCCTGAACGACAACCACCTTTCGTGGGAGGTGCCTACAGAAGACCTTCAACAGGTCGCGTCCTAAGAAAGCTCCCAGAAATCACGAAACCGTCAGCTTTCGTCAATAGCAGTTAAAACTACCGCGAGTAGCGATCAACTGCTGTTGACGAACAGCATGTTGCCCTGCCAGTCAGGCTTTGGCTTGCGGCACAATTATCCGCAAGCATGACAATGAACATTAGCGGGGCATCTATGCTTAAGACGATCGTGGTAAAAACCACCTTTTTATTCCTCATACTAATCAGTTCCACGGCCCACGCGCAGGTTCCGGTCACCGGCAACCCAGATCATGCAGCCATGCTGCAAGCCGACACGCCAGAACTGGAGGCCAACAAACGCCTGGTTTATGACTTCTGGCGCATTGTTTTCGAGGGACAACAACTGGACCGTGCCGCTGATTTTCTGGCCGAAGACTATATCCAACATAACCCACGCGTCCCCACAGGCCGGCAAGGTTTCACTGACCTCTTCAAACAGTTCGCCAACCCCGACACCAACGTGGAAAGCCGGGTGAAAGCGCCCCTTGTCGCCATCATGGCGGAAGGCGATTTGGTTACACTTGTATTTGTGCGCAATATGCCTGCGAAAGGCGATAATGCGGCCTACAGCACAACTTGGTTCGACATGTTCCGCATTGAAAATGGCAAGATTGCCGAACACTGGGATCCACAGACCAAATAAGCCACATTTTTACGGAATCTTTATGCCGCCGAGCGCGCTCCATATCGCATCTTGATGAGGGCGGATGCATTATCAGGCTGTGTCCTATCCAGCACACACCGCATCGCGGCCCCGACCTCCCCCACACACGCGCCGGGGTCGCGATGCCACTCCAATGATTGGTTTGGCACTAAAGAACGATACCCTGATTGGCACCCCCCTGCCCCGTGCTATTTTTGGCGCGGGGCTTTATCATAGTTGAAGGTTTTGGGCACATCCGCTCCGCCAGAAATGATAAAGGACATGGCCTCATCCATCTTCCAGTTTGTAGGCGTGACATATTCCACCGGCACGATCTCAAGATAGCCTGAGGTGGGGTTGGGCGTTGTCGGCACATACACGGCTGCAAGCTCACGCCCGGTTGTTGTGTCCTTGAAAGTGCGCGTGACCAACCCGACGGTCTTCATGTCGCGCGATGGAAACTCAATAAGCACCACTCGTTCGATGTCATTGGAGCTTGATTGCACGGCGTCCGCCAGGCGCTTGATAGTGCGGTAGATGGATTTCGCGACCGGGATACGGTCCACGGTTTGCTCAAAAAGGGTCAAAACCTTTTGACCCACATATCGGGACGCGACCCACCCCACCACATAAAACAGCAGCAACAGCACAAACACGGAAAGTGACGTGTTGAACAGAGGCGATTTGATAATGCTGTATAGGTTTCCATCAGAGTTAACACCTGATGTCATCCACTTGATGATCGGTGCGGCAAGGTCGTTGATGAATCTTAGAATGACGTTGATCAGCAACAGCGTCAGCCAGATGGGAATCAGCGTAAACAGTCCCACCAACATGTTACGGCGGACCTGAACCAAAAAGGACGTGTTCTCGCTTTCCATCGAAATCTCCCTGTACACGACTTACCGCCGCATCTTAACCCAGCTCCGTGTAATACATAGAGGCAAATCGCTTATACCATGACAGTTGATATGGTTATGCCCGACTGGATTTCACTCGGGTCACGAGATAAGGCAGCACCGCCAGCGCCAACGTTACTGCAATAAGCGTCCCGAAAGCGACTTCCAGCCCGAACCGCTGCGATGGCGGGAAATCCGAGAACGCAAAAACTGAAAATCCGATAATGATGGTAAGGGACGACACGGTTGCCGGCCAACTTTGGCTGTCGAGCGCCTTCCGCCATACCTCCCATTGGGACAAAGAAAGCTGAGCATCCCCTTTGGCCGCCCTCCGAGCCGCCAGACTGAGGTGGATCATGTTGTCCACTGCCAGCCCCAGGCAAATATTGATCGCCGGCGACGAGATGATATCGACCGGTATACCAGCCACCCCCAGTACCCCTAATACGATACCCGCGAGCGCAGCCATGCACGCCATCACACCGGCCACCACCACTAATCGCCGCGCGATGATAAAAACTACCACGCCAAAAATTAGTACCAGCGTGATGATCCCACTTGCCATGCTCCGAGCCACCGATGCTGCCAGCTCGCCTTGCAGGAAATAGGTGCCGCCCGTAAGGGTGATCGTGAAATCATGCTGACGGGGTATTTTGCTGATCTCTTCTATGACCTTGAGGCGAGACTGCTCGCGCCCGCCCTCCTTCATCCTCAGCATGAAAAGCGCATGCATCCGGTCAGGCGAAATAAAGCTCTTTGCAACTGCGCCATACTCAGGCTTCGACAGGATATCCAAAAGCAAATTCCAAGGCAGCAGCTGACCAAGCCAATGCTCGTCACCCTCGGCCATAATAACCGGCAATGAGATTACAGACCCGACGGAAGGGTGGGCAGCCAATGAATTCTGCAGATCCCACAGGCGCTCATACGATTCGTTGCCATCGAGCTTTGCCCCATCCTCGCGCCGAACCACAAGCAACAGCGGGCTGCTTCCACCATTCTGGTCGACATAATAAATGCCGTCATAAAGCTGCGATTTTTCATCGAAATAAGAGAGCAGTGACGGATCGGTGTTCAGCCGCGATATACCGGTAACACCAATTGCAAGCCCTAACCCCAGCGCCGCCACAGCCAGCCCCCGCGCCACAGGTTTGCTTACCGGGAAACGGCTGGCAAGGCTGTAGGTGAAAGCATCCGGACTGACCTTTGAGAGCTTCAGGAATCCTGGCAGGATCGTATAGGCACACAAAAGTGCCGACACGGCCCCAATCGTGCCGCCAATGCCCAACTCATTCAAGGGTTTGGCCTCTACAAAAATCAGACTGGCAAAACCGATCAAGGTCGTCACTGCGGCCCAAAAGGAGGCTGGTAACGTTTGGCTCAAAGTATGCCTGAGTTTCACGTCTGCATTCCGCCGAGCAGAATTGCACCAATTGGATACCAGGAAAATGACATGAGACAGGGTCAATACAAAAACAATCGTGCCCAGATTGGCTGTCAAGATACCGATGGAAATCCCCAGAAGGCTTTGCACCACAAGGGTAAGCATTGCAGCTGTCGCACATGCCAAAAGCGCTCCCAAGACCACGAGGCCAGAGCGAAAAACAGCAATCAGCAGCAAGCTACTGAGCAATATGGCCCCTAGGGTAAAGACTTTCATGTCCGAAGTCAGGTTTCGCCGCATCTGTTCAACAATGTAAGGCAAGCCGGAAATCCGGATACGGAAGGTGGAGGTGGCCTCTTGATCCGCGATTTGCTCGATCTCTTCGACCAAGCCCGCAAACCGATCAGTATTGAGGAAGGCGATCACAAAGCTGGATTTCTCGTCATCCCCGATCAACAGGCGTCGCCAAAGAGGATTTTCCCGCGCCGCCTTCAAATCATCCGGGCCGTTTGTAATGCTTTGAACGTCTGAAATTCCATCCAGCTTTTGCAGCCGCCTGGTGACAGCGTCGATGGTATCGATAAAAGCTGGCTCGTCAATTTTCCCTCCGGTAGTGACATTCAGGATAATCTGATGCCTTGATGGGAAAACGTCAGTAATCTGCTTGTTCTGCTGAAAAACTGCACTTTGGCTGGAAAAGAAAAAATCTGGGGTGATTTCAGGCCGAAGGTCAACGAAGCGGACAAACGCGACAATCACTGCTATCACCAGTACAGGCGACAGTAGGCTTAATCGCCCTACAATCGAAGCCAGCTTTTTCAAGACATGCTCCCCCTGCTTCCTCCAGCGCGGGCCTGCGCCCGCCAGCCACCAGCATAAACACTAATGGCCAAACTGCAAACGAACCGGGAGATGTATGCCCCTCCGCCAGCGCGCTGACCGCTATTGCCGTTCCCGAATTGTATCAGCCAATTTGGCCGCATCGTAAAACCTGCCCGCATCAGGCTTTGCACCTGCACCCATCTTGATTTCAATGATGGTCGCTGTGGATTCGCGCGCACTGGTTGGTCTGTTTGCAAACCCTGACTCGATATAGGTTGGATGCGTTACCGTTCGGCAGGCCAAAATTCCGCATTCTCGGTATGTCGTTGCATGAATACGCATGTCTGCGACAGCATTGTCATGGTCATCGTCTTTACTTTGAGTGGTGCTACGGTCCACTATCTCGAACCAGGTGTATCCCTTTTGCAGGGTCAGTTCAGCGGACCGCAGGAGGGCATAGTCTTTGGCTTCTGCCAAGTTATCCCCCTTGGATTTATAAACCACACGATATCGGTCATCTGCCAGGGCCTGCTCATAGTAGCCAAAGTCACCCGGTTCACTTGCCGCCATATAACGGTTGTTGGAGCCCGCGCAGGCAGCAACGAACAACGCCACCGACAAAATCAGGGTACTTTTATTCATTTCCACCTCCCATTGATATGGAACCATTGAGCTTTATGGTAGGCACCACCTCATGAGGGCTCTATATGCATCAAGGCTACACACATAAATTCTGTGCAAAGATCAGCCTCTGGATGGTTGGTGAAACGAGGCTAGAAAACTTCCATGCGGTAGCCGATGCCGGGCTCGGTGACAATATAGTCCGGGCTTGACGGCGTCGGCTCGACCTTCTCGCGCACCTGACTGATATAAACCCGTAGATATTGGGTGTCATCACCATGCGCAGCACCCCAAACTTCATGCAGGATCTGCCGGTGGGTCAACATCTTACCCCGGTGCACAAGGAAATAGCGCAACAGATCATATTCCTTGGGTGTGAATTCCACGCGGTTGCCATCAACCAACACCTCATGCTTCACAAGGTCCATCTGGATACGCCCATTCTCAAGAACCGGCTGGCCTGCTTCAACGGACGCGGCCTTCCTCAAGTTTGCTGTGATTCGCGCCAGCAACACGTCAGGGTTGAAGGGCTTGGTGACATAATCATCCGCCCCTAAATCAAAGGCTTCGATCATTTCCTTGTCGCTGTCGCGCACCGAACAGACAATGATCGGCAGGTTCGACCATTCACGTACTTCCTTGATCACTTGTTTACCGTCAATATCGGGCAGCCCCAGATCCAACAGCATCAAGTCAGGTTTTACAGAAACAGCCATGCGGATGGCCTTCCGCCCCTCGTCCGCTTCTTCCGGCTTCATATTGTGGGCTTCAAGCGTGATGCACAGCAGCTTACGTATCTGCGGCTCGTCATCGACAATCAGAATGGTGTTCTTCTTCTGCTTCACCGCGCTCCCCCCAAAGTTTTGCCTGTCTGGAATATAGCCAAATATGACAACTTGGGCTGGATGATAGCGCATGTTCACCTCTCTGGTAACTGGAACTTTTAAACCAAAGTCAATTAGCTGCTCAAAAAAACAGGAGCCAGAAGGCTCCTGAAGGTTGGGTGAGGAAAATATTTATTGTTATGCGCCGGGCCCGGCGTCTGGGGGTCAACTCAGCGAGTTCCACCAGGCTTCCAGCTGTTTGTCGATCTGATCCGCTAGTGCCGGGTCACGCTGCTCGATCATGCCCGATAGCTCCCTCATCTCCTTGCGGATCGTCTCGACCTCTGCGGCATCGCGGTCTGAGGCATCCTGACCTTCACAGAGTGCCGCCACAGCCCTCTCTGCCTCTTTCAGGGCCTCGCGCGCGCCTTCATATTCAGCCGCTTTGAGCAGGAAACGCGCGAGCGACACATTGTCCCGCGCCACCCCCTGCAAGGATGGTGCACGTTCCAATTCAGTAATCATGCTTTGCTGTGCGTCCACTAACTGATCACGCACTCCGTCAAGGTCCCCCATGTTGAGTGCCTCCAGGCCTTCATTCAAGTCATGGGATAGCTTGTCTGGGTCCAGCTGCAGCCGCACGTAGCGCACCTTTGCACCTTCAATATCGCTTCGATCAGCAGCTTTGATATCAAGTACAGCGACAAAATCATCAATTGCCAGCGTACTATCGGCAACTGGGACATAAATCAGATTTGGCGAAATGATGCTGCCGTATTTCAGCTCCACCAGTTTGACTGGTCCGGCAACCTTTGAAGGCGCACCTTCAAGACCCTCTTCAACCAGCGACTGCAACTGTTGGGAAGCATCTGCAAGCCGCCGTCCGACTTGTTCCCGGGATTGATGCTTGGTAGCGAGGTGCGCTTGAAACAGTTGATCCATCAACGTCCATTTGGCACGCGCAATTGCGTTGCTCCGGTCCTCAATAACCCATGAAAGAGAGCTTGCATCAGTGACCCCTTCTGGCCACTCCGCCTTGTGAGCCACTGCGGGGGTCAGGCTCTCTTCCGCGGTTGCTGCAGAATGCCCTGTCAAGGGCAGCGCAAGCGCGGCTGCCAGCATGCATAATGTTTTAGTCATGTCACCCTCCAGCCCTCAAGGATCTGTTGAACTGAGGATGGCGCACGCGGCATCAGTATTCGATCCGCCGAACCGCGACTGTGCATAAATTTTTGGTAAATTAATTAAGGCTGCATTGAGGCAGCTTCCTGCAAGCTGGAGAGCCTAACAACCGATCACTTCGAGAAGGTCGTCAATCACGAACGGTTTGGGAATAAAGGCAAGAGCCCCCAGAGCACGGGCTTCGTCCTTGATCTTGTTGCCATACCGGGCAGAAAGTACAATCACATGGGTTCGCTTGCCAGCACCGTCCGCCTTAATCTGCCGCAATACTTCAATGCCATCATCATCAGGCAGACCGAGGTCAAGTGCCACATAATCCGGCGATTGGTCCCGAAAGGCCTGAAGCCCGTCCCGCGCGGTTTTGGCTTCAGTAACCTTCATACCCAAGTCACCTAAAGAGATCCGCAGAAAGGTCCTGATTGCGTCGGCATCATCAATTACCAGAATAGATTTGTTGAGTTCTTCAGCCATCCATTTGCCCTTTGGGTACGGCGACAACAGTCGGGAACACCAGAACAAATTCTGCACCACCTTGCTTGTGATTGCCTGCCGTGATGACGCCGCCCTGGCGGTGCATCACCACCTTTGCAATGGCAAGCCCCAGGCCGGTCCCAGCGACTTGCTGATCCGTACGATTGAGGCGCTCATACTTATCGAAAATCTTTTCCTGTTTATCCTCAGGTATGCCGCTACCAAAATCCCGGACGCGATATTCGAAACCGTCCTCGCGGCGTTTGAGATCAATCTCGATCGCACTGTCGTTCGGCGAATATTTGGCCGCATTATCGATGACATTCTGCAGCACCTGGGCCGTCATCAGGGCGTCCATTTCGACATGGAGGCCTTCATAGTTCCGCGTTATGCGCAGCTCGCGCCCCTGCAAGCGGGACCGCAGCGATTTCAACGCCTGATCCAGCGGCTCGGCCGGGTCGTGCAGCAGACATGAAAACTCCACGTCACCACTTTCGATCCGTGTCATCGACAGAATATTAGTGATGAAGGCGTCCAGGCGCTGCGCCTCTTCAAGCGCCGTACCTGCCAACGTCTCCAACTGGTCATCTGACAACCGATCTGACTTCTTCAAGCTTTTGAGGACACTGATACTGCCGATGATCGAAGCCAGCGGTGTCTTGAGGTCATGGGACACACTGGAAAGCAGCATGGACCTCAATTTTTCACGCTCTTCCCGGAACCGGCTTTCCTGCATTTCGGTAGCATATTCGATACGTTCCAACGCCTGCGCGGTGTGATCGGCAAGCGCACTGATCAACTGGGTGAATTCTGAATCAAGGCGCCACGACAAAGGAATACATACCGCCAAAACGCCATATTTCTGGTTCGGCGTTGTAATGGGCTCGAACACCCAAGTGCTTGTCTCATGGCGAACAGCGCGAAAGGCGCGACCCACGTCACCCGCCTGCCAGCATTCCTCCAGCCCCTGCTTCACTGGCCCATCCAGGTCAACCTTCTCCGGGTATTGAACAAAATCGGCAATAGCATCGGCTTCCAAAACCGACGTGCGCACCTTGGTGATGAAGAAGACGACTTTCATACCCAAAAGCGATTTCAGTTCACGCGCCACGACCTTCAGCAGCGCTTCCCGTGCGCTAGCTTCTGCAGTCAGTGTATGAATTTCATAAAGCACCCTGCTGCGCTCTTCCCGTCGCCGGATCGTTTCCAGATTTGCTCTTACATGGCCACCCAAAAAGGCAATGATAAAAGCGGAGGCAAGAAAGATGGTAATATTCGCAACATCTGCAACAGTGCCAATGTTGAACTTCTGGAACGGCACAGTATAAGCATAATTGATCGTCGCGGCACTCAGGATCGACGCCAAAAGCGCGGCCAGGAGCCCTTGCCGGATAGCTACCATCACACATGCAAGCAGGAACAAGAGCGCCACATTGTGGGTGTTGATCTTGAAATAGATCACCGGCATCAACGCACGGATTCCTTCCACCGCCAGATAGGCGGCGGCGACAGCCACGAGTGGATAAACAGCGGTATGCCACGTAACAGGACCGTGAACAAATCGGCTCCAGAGGCTCGCAGGCTTGATGCTGCCCTCAAGCGGAATAATGGTCACCGACGCTTGGTGCGAGAACTCTTTGGTAATTCTTCGAGTGCGCCAATAGCGCCTCAGGTCCGCTCCCCGTGCCGTTGCAGGTTGCCCCATGAATATGTGAGAAACGGCTTCTCCGCTGTTAACGCAGCTGCGAATGTAGTTCAATTCCGTTTGGCTGCCTCTGGCGGAATCAAGGTGAAGGACGCTTGCCCCTTCGCGGCGGGCCTTGTTTAAAAGAGAGAGCAGCGCCTCGCGCCGATTGTCACTGCCAACACTTTCGTCGATACGGTCAACATAAATCAGGCGCCAGCGCGCGCCGGTTTTCGCCGCCTTTTCGCGCGCCGCGGCAACGACCTTGTAACTTTTTGGGTGGCTGTCGACAAACGCCAGAATCTGTTGCTGTTTCTTTGCCATCCGTTCTTCCTTGTAGCCACCGCCCACCGCACATGCTGTGCCTTCGGTGGGCCGGTGTTCGACATACAAAGCTGGCACAAGAGACGACATCAACTGGTACCGCCTGGCCCTTCCGTCGCACTTCGGACAGCCTTGAGCTCCTGGATGGCCCGGTTATGGAAAGTGAAAATGGGGTTGACCAGCTCCACCGTCGTCTCATCCCGTACTGCCCGGGCCACATCAAACACGCGCCTAGCTTCCGACATACAGACCTGATTGGCAACAATTAGCGCATTAATACATTCTACTGGCGTTCCCGGCTGCCCCAGGTCGTCACGTTCTGCAGCAAAGGCGGCATAGGCCCTTAACTGACCCGGCGTCGAATGTCCAAGTGCGCTGATGCGCTTCGCAAGCTCATCGCCAATTTGGCTGATGGCCGTACAGTGGTGATCAAGCATCTCATGCGCATGGGCTGCACTTTTCTTGCCGCTGTTCCAGCGGTAATATAGTGATTTGACATAGAGCGAATAAATAGTGACCAGCAGCCCTGCCAATGGCTCAACAAGGACCGCTTTACGCCCATTTTTGGTATTCGCCTTTGGCTTCAGCGAACTTTCGGCCGCCAAGTCGGAGACCTGCTTGAAATCCTTGAGGCGCTGTTCCGGCTTCATGCTATAGGCTGCCTTCAGATAACAGTCTATCGCAACCGACAGGTCCTGATAGGCCTTGGAATATTCCTGCTGCTTTTTGATGAGAAGGACATCCTCGCCTTCTTGATCCTGGGTGGCGTTTTCCAACTCGGCACAGGTGGCCGCGATCCGGCGCTTAAGCGCCAGAAGATCTCCCAAGCCGTGCTTGTCGAGAGCATCCCGGGCAGAAAGTTGGCCTCGGGCCACTCTGTCAGTCCAATAGACCAAAGCCCCAAGCTCAACCACCATGCCTTCTGCTTCCAGCATATCCTGGTGTTGCTTGAGTTGCTCATGCAGGTTGACCGCTACGGTGTCAAACGTTTGCATTTCTCCCGGCTCTTCAGACATGTCCCAGCGACCTCCTGACTTGGAAGCCCTTAGGGTGCTGCCATTCATGTGAGGTTTCGATATGACTCCGGGCTGGTTGTATAAAGAATGCATAAAAATTGAACCAATACAGGAAGCTCTGACCGGCCTCAATCAGCCTTGGAGGAAACGCCGGGTTGCGCTACACTCTGTTACTCTAGTGGGGGCGACAGGAGGCCGGGTGACCACGCACCGCATTCTTATTCTTGGGATCACTCTAATAGTCGCGCTCGCGTTTGGCCCCCCTGCATCTCTGGCAGATGACCATTCCTGCAAAAGCTTGCAGATCAGTGGGCCGCCAGAATATTTCCCCTTGTCCTACAAAGACAATAATACCGTCAAAGGTGTCGGCATCGATCTGGCGCGGATGGCCGCCGAAGAAGCCGGCATTCCGGTGCAAATCACATACCGAGGTAGCTGGGCACGCGTGCTTCAGCAACACGCGCTGGGCAATCTGGACGTTGTTGTCGGGCTGTATCACACTAAACCACGGGAAGAGACCATGCATTTCCTCCCAGCCTTCTGGTCGGAAGAAACACAAATTGTCATGCGCCGCGACGGTCCCATCAATTACACCACCTGGGATGACCTGAAAGCCTTCAAAGGCGTTACAGTGGCCAGTGATAGCCGCGGTGACCGCTTTGACGCGTTCATGCGAAAGAATCTGAACATGCTGTATGTCCACAGTCAGGAGGTTGCATTCAACCTACTGAAAGCCGGGCGAGTGGATTTCATGCTCACCGGGCAATATTCCATGTTCGAAACAGATGACTTCAGCCCGGACGGCACATTCATGCTGCATCCAACGCCCGTTGATGCGCACAAGGTCTATATGGCCTTTTCGCGTCAATCCCCCTGTATCGGCCTTGCCGATCGCCTCGGCAAGGCCATTGAGACGCTGGTAAAAGCAGGAAAGGTTGCTGCCCTTTTCAACAATCACCCAACCGAAGCGCATACAGTGCAGGCAAATTAGCCAGCAACAATCCGGTCACGCATAAAAGTCTATTCTGCGGAAAATAAATGGTGGTCGGTATTGGGCTCGAACCAACGACCTCATCGATGTCAACGATGCGCTCTACCAACTGAGCTAACCGACCGTGCCATTTCATTCGGAAGGCCCGCCCGCACCAAGAAACTTGGACCGGGAGGGAACGGGCCTGTGTTTACACCGCAGCCCGCGACCGTGCAAGCCAATTTTTATCGGACCGACCCACTTAAGATCAGCGATGACTTCGTGACGGTTTCGCGCTAGGCTATTCATATGACAGAGCATAGCTGCGACGAGACAAGCCGGAAAAAAGTTGAGCGCCCAGCGCCCTTCTTGTGCCGTTCCGCACCAACACCGGGACCCTTTATATTTGCCCTGCCACACAGCGGCCGCTTCTACCCGCAAGCCATGCGCTCAGCCACCCATTTGTCAGATCACACATTGCGCCTGTCGGAAGATGCATTCGTCGACAAGCTGTTTGATCACGCGCCCCAAAATGGCGCAACTCTTCTGGTGGCAACCCACGCCCGCGCCTATCTGGACCTCAATCGTGACGAGATGGAGCTTGACCCATCCATGTTCAGCCCCACCCTTGATGAAGGCCTGGTACACGAAACACACCGCGTAAAAGCAGGGCTTGGGATCATCCCGAAACTTGTGGCCGAAAACGTGCCCATCTATACTGAGAAGCTGCCAGCCCGGGAAGCGTTCTATCGCATTGGTGCCGTCTACAAGCCCTACCACGACAAGCTGGCGGCCCTTATCAGCGCCCGGAAAAAGCAGTTCGGCTATGCTGCGCTGATTGATTGTCATTCGATGCCTTCGGAACAAAAGACGGGCCGACATCAGGGGCCAGACATCGTACTTGGAGACAACTGGGGCTCCGCATGCAGTCGCGACCTGACCTCCATCGCAGAGGAGCTACTGATCCGGACCGGTTTTCGTGTGCGTCGGAACGTGCCCTATTCCGGTGGCTTTACCACTCAGCATTATGGTAACCCCAACCAGGGACGCCATGCGCTGCAGATTGAAATCAATCGCGCCATCTATATGAATGAGAACAAAATAGAGCCTTTGCCAGAGTTTGAAGAAATTCGTGAAAAACTTCAGTGGTTTAGCCAGAACCTTATTTCGCGCTTCATAGACATGCAAAAGGGTCACGTGAAAGCGGCTCTCCCTCGCGCAGCTGAGTGATTAATCATTATTGCCACTCCCTAGAAAATCGCTATTTTCCGCGCCTGACAACCTCATCACTCATTGTCAAATATTGCGCCCACCCATGTTTCAGGAAACATAATTTCTTTTTCTAGACCCAAGAGTTCACAAGTGTTTCAAAAACAACACATTTTAACTTTTCTTGGCGCCAAAGAAAAAAAGGCACCTTTTTCTGATCTTTTTATTCCTAAAGCAGGCTTAATATCCGTCTTTGTAGGTATCGAGTGCATTCGCTGCGCTTCTGGGAGGTTGGCGGCGAAGAACTGAAACCACACCTTAAAAACACGGAGGGGTTCTGTGGACACCATGAAAAAATTCCTATTAGGTACGTCCTGCGTAGCGATGGCATCAGTCCTACCGACTGTTGCTGCTAGCGCACAGGAAAGCACTTCTGCTGATGACGGTTTTGCCATTGAAGAAGTTGTTGTTACCGGTTCGCGCCGGGCAGCACGTTCTGCGGCAGATACGCCGGCACCAGTTGATGTAATCAGCGCAGACCAGTTTGCAAACCAGGGCGACGGGGACATGTCGAACCTGCTGCGGACTGTTGTGCCATCCTATAACGTGAACGCACAGCCAATTTCGGATGCCGCAACGCTTGTTCGCCCTGCGAACCTGCGTGGCCTCGCGCCCGACCAGACGCTGGTTCTTCTGAATGGCAAGCGTCGTCACCGTGCGGCGGTTATTTCCTTCCTTGGCGGCGGTCTTTCTGACGGTGCACAAGGTCCGGACATTTCCGTTATTCCTTCTATTGCCCTCAAGCAGGTTGAAGTTCTGCGTGACGGTGCAGCAGCACAATATGGTTCCGATGCCATCGCTGGCGTGATGAACTTTGTTCTGCGCGACGATGCCGAAGGTGGCAGCGTTGAAGCCAAATGGGGCCAAACCTATGAGGGTGACGGCGACCAGCGCATGTTCGCAGCCAATATCGGCCTGCCGCTTGGCCCAGACGGCTTTGCCAACTTCTCCGCTGAATGGCGCGAAGCAGACCCAACCAGCCGCAGCGTCCAGCGTGACGATGCCCAGGGCCTGATTGATGGGGGCAACAACAATGTTCGCCAGCCATACGCCCAAGTCTGGGGCACACCTGAAATTCGTGATGACTGGAAGGTCTTCCTCAATGCTGGTCTGAACACCAGCTCTGGCGAAGCCTATCTGTTCGGTAACTATGCCGAACGGGAAACAGAAGGTGGCTTCTTCTATCGTAACCCAGACACCCGTTCCGGCGTGAACGTATCTGGCACACAGCGTCTTGTGGGTGACATGGCCCCGGATGACGGCATCACCTGCCCTGGCGGTATCAACTTCAACGAAGGTGAAGCCACTACTGGTACAGTTGCCGATCCTCTGAATGTTGGCGATGCAGATGAAGCAGCCGTTCTGGCGCAAATCTTTGCCGACCCGAACTGTTTCGTCTTCAACGAAATGTTCCCAGGTGGCTTTACACCACAATTCGGTGGCCAACTGAACGACGCAGCTATCGCCATGGGTTACCGCGGCGAGATGGACAATGGCCTTGCCTATGACGTGTCCATGCATGTGGGCCGCAACCAGGCAGACTTCTTCATCAAGAACACTGTAAACCCAAGCCTGGGTTCTTTGACGCCAACCGAGTTTGAACTTGGTTCCTACATTCAGCTTGAAAAGAACTTCAACGCCGATCTGTCCTATCCGATCGATGTTGGCTTCTTCTCTGACCTGAACGTGGCAGCCGGTTTCGAGTGGCGCGAAGAGCAGTTCGAAGCACGTATTGGTCAAACAGAATCCTGGGAAACAGGCATTCTTGCCCAGCCGTTCGAGCTTGAAAACGCTGATGGCGACATCGTTGTTGGCAACCAGGGCTTTGGTGTTGCCGCAAACGGCTTTGCGGGCTTCAGTCCGAACGTAGCCGGTGAGTGGGACCGCACGAACATCGCGCTTTATCTCGATATGGAAGCTGATGTAACCGAAGACCTGATCCTTGGTGCAGCACTGCGCTGGGAAGACTTCTCTGACTTTGGTTCCACAACCAACTTCAAAGTTTCCGGCCTGTATAAAATCACAGATGCCCTGCGCCTCCGTGGTTCCATCAGCTCCGGCTTCCGGGCACCAACCGTTGGTCAGCAGCAGGTTGTGAACATCTCGACAGTGTTCGAGGAAGTTGACGGCCGCCTGCAGCTAGCTCAGCGTGGTACCATTCCACCAACCAACCCGGTTTCCGCTGACTTTGGCGCGAAGCCTCTTGGGCCAGAAAAATCCAACGCCTTCACGCTTGGCCTTGCAGCCGATATTGGGGCAGCCAGCCTCACGATCGACTATTTCAATATCAAGCTGAAAGACCGGATTACCCAGTCTGCAACCATCAACCTGTCAACCGAAGACCGGACGCGTCTGGTTGAATCGGGCATTGGCTTCGCAGCAGATCTGGCGGCCTTCCGCTTCTTCGTGAACGACTTTGACACCCGTACACAGGGTATCGATATCGTGGCAACCATCCCTCTCGACCTGTTCGAGAATGGTAGCACTAACCTGTCGTTCGCGGGCAACTACACCAAAACGAAGGTAACAGACTTCAACCCAGCAACGCTTGATGACCTGCGCATCGCACAGCTTGAAACAAGCCTGCCACGCTACCGTGGTAACGCGACCTTCACGCACACCGATGACAAGTGGCGGATGCTGGCCCGCGTGAACTACTATGGCGGCCACACCGAGTATCACCTCGGCTCCTTCGGCCTGCCGATTGACGCAGGCGGGAAGATCACCTTCGATGCTGAGTTCGGGTACAACGTCATGGAAAATGTTGAAGTGGTTATCGGCGCAGAAAACCTGTTCGACACCTATCCTGATGACAACCCACACGCCGGGATCGCAGGCGCGGCTTACCCTGTTGAATCGCCATTCGGCTTCAATGGTGGCATGTACTATGTACGGGCTCGCTACAGCTTCTAGGGCTTGATGCCATACTAAGTTCCAAAGGGGCGCTTCGGCGCCCCTTTTCTTTTGCCGCAACTATTTATGCCGGGGCACTACACCAAGAGGCCTGCGCAACACCACTCCCAACTTATTGCTTTTGCAACACTCTACCCATAAGTGAAAACTTGTAAGAGGTTCCGAAGGCCCTTGTGCCGCCACAAAGTCATTTCTAAAACCGCGACGACCTAATGCAGGCGATACATATACCAGGGCTTGAAAGGTCAAGCATGTGCGAAACAAGCCATACATGCGCCGCAATAAGTAAGGTAAGCAAAAATGCCACAGCTACTGAAAAATTTACGCTGAATAAAAAAAGGCCACGCTTTCGCGTGGCCCAGGCTCAGGGAGGAAACGCCCACGGAGGGCATTCGCGGGGGCTACCCGCTAAGCATTAAGATAAATGCTTCGTACTCAAATTCCAAGTACAGGCTACGTCACGAATCCTTGAGAATCTGTTAATTCACTATAACTTTATGAAATATATGAATTTTATTTGGTGTTATTTTTGAAATTTTTTTTCACCAAACTTGGCTCAATAGTTGTCCCGGGTCCATAAGGGCGCAGGTTTCAAGGAACGACTCACATCTTTTCAAGATCTTTGCCAATTTTATTTCAACGCAAGGCAATTATTCTGGTTAACCCCATGATTGCCGTTTATCGCGCCCCGCAGGAATAATTAGCTTCTGAAAGCTCTCTTGCCGATGCTCGGCATCCCACTTGGGAATTATTGTCTGTGATGCCACGCTGGAAACCAGATCGGCTCTGACTGTCTCTTAGGCCGTTCCAACAGGGAGGCATCCCGCCAAAAAAACGCAAAATACACCCAATAGTAGAGATTGGAGCCTTTCAGAATTTCAGCATTTTTCGATATGGCATGTTGCCAAAGGACAGTCCGGTTCAGCACTATCCGCCATGAAACTCAGGCAAAGACAGATCAAGCCAACGCCCCATAGACACCCCAAAAGCTTATAGGAAAGATCAATTGTCTGATCGATATCCCGAGCCATAGTTTTCACTCCGACAATCCTTAATCCGCAAACATCAGCAGCATTACATCATCAGAGCTACAAATCAGGCGGTAGTCGGCGAACGGTGGCAAGGCCGCGGCAAACCGATCCCCTCGCCATCCAGGCTGTTAACCTTTCCTAGAAGGGATTGAGCTACATTGAATGTCCTGGAAAACGGGGAACCCTTGTAGAAAGGAGGTCCCGATTGGGTAGGTTGGCGCAACTGATTGCCGGCGCTCTACTAGTAATCTGCACAGTGACCGGCACCGGCTCGGCCGCTGACGTTCCTACTCTGCGTGTTTCCACGATTGTGGTTCCGCCACTTGTTATGCAGGACTCAGGCAGCAAAAACATCCACGGCGAAGCCATTGATGCCCTCCAGCTGCTGGTAGAAACTTGCGGCGCTGAAGCTGATCTTGTCGTCACGCCCTCCTGGAATCGGGCCTATATGATGGCTCAAATAGGAATTGTTGACGCGGTCATTCCAACCAATTTCGCAGAAGACCGGCTGTCGTATTTTGATTTCCCGACAGAGCCGCTTGTCGATATGAGCCCAAGCCTGATTGTCCGCGTTGATAGTCCTTTCCTTCGCTTTAGCGGCCTTCACATCCTCAAGGGGAAAAAAGTAGCGGTCCGCACCAACGCGCTTCTGGAACAAAAATTCGACGCCTATATCAGAAGCGATCAGGCGACACTTGTGGAACGTAGCGATAGCATCTCCCTTGTGGATGAGCTTTTGTCTGGTCGCGTAGATTTCATCGCAGACAGCCCAACCATGATCATCTATCACATGACGGAATCAAAAATTCCGGAGAGAATTCGCGTTTTGGACCCACCCCTGGGTCGTAGCGGCCAGTTCCTGGCCTTGTCCAAAAAACGCGCGCCTGCCTTCGCTGCGGAGACAGAGATTTCCCGCTGCCTGTTGAGCAAATCCGTGTACCTACCCGAGAACTGAAACCTATCTTAACTTCGCCGAATTAACCTTTCATAGAGGCTCTCACTCTATGGTACCGCCAGGGGCGGGGAGGAAAGCTCAGTGGTTACGAGTGTGACACGAAAACTTTTAGGCACTGCAGCGCTGCTAATCGCGCTGCTTGTGTTGTTGACAGTTGCGGACGAAGTGTTTGCAGACAGCCGCCCAATCCTGAAGGTCTCCACGATCCCTCTGCCGCCTATCGTCACCATTGCACCAGACACAGGTCATATCTCTGGGCTGGCCGTGGAATCGGTTCGCCAAATGGCACAGGCCTGTGGCGCAGACGTTGAATTTATCGCGCCCCCAGCATGGAGCCGAGCACTCGCAATGGCGCGCGAAGGCACGACTGATGCGCTGATCCCAACAAACTTTTCACAAGAGCGAACCGAGTTCTTTGACTTCCACCCACATGCCTTGCTTGATCTGGGTCCAGCCTTGATGGTGCGTGCAGACAGTGCTGTGCAGGACTTTCTGGGTCTGGAGCAATTGCGCGGCCGACGCATTGCAATCCAGCAAAATATCCTGATCGAACCCAAGTTCGACGCCTTTATCCGCAGCGACGCGGTAGACCTGATAATCCGCGGCAACGCCAAATCGCTGGTAGCCGAATTGTTGACCGGAAGGGTAGAGTTCATTGCCGATTCAAAAGCGGTTCTCGAACATTACCTAGGCGAAACCGGGGTTTTAAAGCGGGTTCGCACGCTCGAGCCACCCATTGGCTCAGCGCCTCAACATCTGGCTTTCTCAAAGAAGCGGTCACTGGCATTTGCCGCCGACACCAAGCTTTTCAAGTGCCTTATGGCAGCTAAGCCCTAGGAGCTCTGCCCTTTCCGCTTGCCGCAACGACCAAAGACGCGTATAAGCCGCGCAAATCTTTTATTTGGGGGGCTTCCGATTTTTCCGGAAGCCTTTTTTAAATTGGGCCCCCATTGACGGCCTCAGGAAGCAGACATGAGTAAAGACATTCGCAATATCGCGATCATCGCCCACGTTGACCACGGCAAAACCACGCTTGTGGACAATCTGTTCAAGCAAAGCGGCACCGTGCGCGATAACCAGCGCGTGGAAGAACGCGCCATGGACAGCGGCGATCTGGAAAAAGAGCGCGGCATCACCATTCTGGCGAAATGCACCAGCGTGATGTGGGGCAACACCCGCGTCAACATCGTGGACACCCCAGGCCACGCCGACTTCGGCGGCGAAGTTGAGCGTATCCTGTCGATGGTAGACGGCGTGGTACTGCTGGTGGACGCGGCCGAGGGCCCAATGCCACAGACCAAGTTCGTAACCATGAAAGCGCTGGCGCTCGGGCTGAAGCCGATCGTGGTGGTGAATAAGGTGGACAAGCCGGACGGCAACCCGGACGCAGCCACAGACGCCGTCTTTGACCTGTTCGTGAACCTGGACGCCAACGACGAGCAACTGGACTTCCCGGTAATGTACGCTTCCGGCCGTGACGGCTGGTGTGACAATGACCTGGACGGCCCACGCGAAAACCTGCACCCTCTGTTTGAAAAAATCATCGAGCACGTGCCGGCACCAAAAGTGGTGACCGAAGGCAACAAAGAAAAGCCTTTCTCCATGCTGATCAGCCTGCTGGACCGCGACAACTTCGTGGGCCGTATCCTGACCGGCCGTGTTGAAACCGGTCGCGTGAAGGTGGGTGACCCCATCCATGCCCTCAGCCGCGACAGCAAGGTGATCGAAACTGGCCGCATTTCCAAGCTGCTGGCTTTCCGCGGGCTCGAACGTGTGCCGGTTGAAGAAGCCGAAGCGGGTGACATTGTCGCCATCGCGGGCCTGACCACTGCAACTGTTGCAGACACCATCGCTGTGCCGGAAGTAACCGAAGCGCTGCATGCGATCCCGGTTGACCCACCAACCCTGGCGATGACCTTCATGGTCAACGATAGCCCTCTGGCGGGCCGCGAGGGCAAGCATGTGACCAGCCGTGTGATCCGCGACCGTCTGATGCGCGAAGCCGAAGGCAATGTGGCCATCGAGGTGACGGAAAGCGAAAGCAAGGACGCGTTTGAAGTGGCGGGCCGCGGCGAACTGCAACTGGGCGTTCTGATTGAAACCATGCGCCGTGAAGGCTTTGAGCTGGCAATCTCCCGCCCACGCGTGCTGTTCAAGCAGGACGAAAACTGCAAGCGCCTGGAGCCCTATGAGACCGTCCAGATCGATGTGGACGAAGAATATCAGGGCGCAGTGGTTGAGAAGATGTCTCTCCGTAAGGCTGAACTGACCGGCATGGTGCCATCCGGCGGCGGCAAAGTACGCCTGACGTTTGATGCTCCTGCCCGTGGCCTGATCGGCTATCACGGCGAGTTCCTCACCGACACGCGCGGTACAGGTATCATGGCCCGCGCCTACGACCGCTATGACGCCTACAAAGGCCCGATCCGCGCCCGTCAGCGCGGTGTGCTGATCGCAACTGCCGGCGGCAAGGCCGTTCAGTATGCGCTTTTCTACCTGCAGGAACGCGGCACCATCATGATCAACCACGGCGTTGAAGTGTATGAAGGCATGATCATCGGC
This sequence comes from Kordiimonas lacus, assembly GCF_001550055.1. Classification (GTDB taxonomy): domain Bacteria; phylum Pseudomonadota; class Alphaproteobacteria; order Sphingomonadales; family Kordiimonadaceae; genus Kordiimonas; species Kordiimonas lacus. The sequence continues at coordinate 237,757 of NZ_LRUA01000002.1, read as the reverse complement.
GAACACAGCCGCGACAATGACCTTGACGTGAACGTGCAGAAAGCCAAGCAGCTCACAAACATGCGCGCCTCAGGCAAGGACGACGCCATCAAGATGAGCACGCCGAAAATCCTGCCGCTTGAAGAAGCGCTGGCTTACATCAACGACGACGAGCTCGTTGAAGTAACGCCAGAGAGCATTCGCCTGCGCAAACGCTTCCTGCTGCCACACGAGCGCAAGAAAGCATCCCGCGCGGCGGAATAAGCCCCAGTTCTGGCTTCATGCCAGTACAAGGGAAGAAAAATTCGACACATCAAAGGCGGCCCAAACGGGTCGCCTTTTTTCTTGCACCGTTCGCCGCCTTTTTAATGCCGTATTAATCAGTATCTTGTAATCGTGGAAATCATCACCAGATAAGGTGAACAAGAGGCGCCCAAAGAGGCACCATAAAACACGACAAAAGGGCCAACCTAAAAAAAGGCCCGAACGATAAGCGAAGGAAGAAACCATGCAACAGCAAAAGCCTGTGCCCACTTACGGTATCACCAAAACACAGTACGCCCGCAAGGTAGCAGAATGGGAAGCAGCCCAGTCTTACCAGCCAGGCGAAGGCTTCTTTGCCCGCTTCAAGAAAAAGCGCGGCTAACAGCCAAAGCTAAACCCCCGAGAATTTGACGCCGCAGCATGGCCGCCATGCTGCGCGTTTCCGCACGTCTTTATCTCGTCATTCGCTGTTTGCGAAGCTGGCGGCACGCCACCTGATCAGCGAATCCACCTATCGTTTGTGACCATAGACTCGCCGATCCAGTCGGCGAGTGACGAGCTGTGTGCATTCACCCCAGCTTGAAATAGTTGCGGATAGCCAGCAATGCAAAGAACAGGAAAACTGCCGACACCGCATTATGGATAAAGGCTAACACTCGCACAGGATCGGGCACTTGGTGCGGCAAACCGAAAAGATACTCGACGGCGACTTGATAACTGTCCGATGTAAGGCCGATAACCGGCAGGCTATTTGAGCCACAGTATATTAGGAGCTCTCGCCAGGTTTCCCCAGACACGTTGACAAACGTCCAATCGCCCCATTGCCAGTACACGAAGAAGAACATTGCGCCGAACAACGGAACGAACGCCTTTGGTCGCCAGATGCTAAGGCCCAAAAAGCAGATAGATACTATCGCTGTGTCAGGGGTTAACTCCAACGGTCCCTGCTGGGTGAGTGCCAAATAGCAGAGGCCAAATAGTATGTTGACACGTATGAGCCAATCTATCGGCCGCCAGAAGTTGAGCCCGCATTCACTAAAAAGCTCAAAGAGATTGATCATCATAATCTCACGCCACCCTGTGGCTTCATGGCCCCGACGGCATAAAAGCTCCGCCCGGAAAAATCTTTTTTCCGCCAAATGGTGATGCCCGTCTGCCGCCAATTCCTGAAGGCGCCGCAGCTTGGACATGACTTTTGCATCTGAAACCCGAAATGAATTTACATCCATGCCGCATGATAGTTTGAGTTTTTCCCAAAGGTTCCTTGTTGCTCTTAGACTTGGCGCTTCGACCAGCGTATAGCCAAGATTAGGCGGAACCGCGAATTTCGCGCCCCCAAAATTGGGCACGGCTTTACTCTCATTTTTCGTTACCTGCTTCATTGTTCCGAAACGTGTCCAGTCCAAATCCACATGGCCTTTGAAGTCACAATTCACAAAATTGGATCGAAAGAGAAACGCACTGTTCCGCAGGTTAACGCTACGCATAAACGTTGCGCCAGACCAGTTGGCATAACCAAGGAAGACACAATCATTGGCATTAAATGAATTTTCAAAACGTGTTTTCACACATCGCATAGCACCACTAAAGATCGATTCATTAAAGGATGCATTGCTAAGAAACTTACTTTCATCAAAACATGCAGCGTCTTCAAATTTGCTCTGAATAAATCCGACGTTTTCATGAAATTCAGCGTAGCTAAAATCGACAAAGTCTAAGAAATGGGCACCATTGAAGGATGTAGATAGCCCACGAAATTTTGCATGACGAAAATCTGCTGAGGCTTTGAAAACTGTTGAGCCAAAGCTCCCCCCTTGGTCAAAGATTGTGTTGCAGAAGGAGACACCTGAGCAAAATATTGCATCCTCAAATGACACTCGCCGAACAAAATTAATTGAGTTAAACTTAACATGACACGGAAATATAAACTCACGCAAATTGCACAGATGGGCAGCCACAGTTCTTGGGAATTGAGCATTAAATTCAATAGTGTGACCAATATCTCCAGATTCCTTGATGCCTCGAAAAATCAGACCGTCACGCTCTTCATCAATGGTCCATCGTTGCTCCACTAGTTCAGCCCATTGAACCCAGCGCTTCCAAAGTACAACACCCTGCTCCGCACGCTGGATGGCAGACATCTTCGTGTCCATCTTTGTGAGCTCGGGATCATCCAACTCAAACCCACAGTTCCCCTCCGTCAGCCCCCGCAAAATCTCAGGCACGTTGTCGGCATAGATGATCGGCTTGCCGGTTTCCGGATCGGTGTATTGCGTCTCGTCGGGTTTCGTGTCTTCGGGCATGGTGTTTCCCCCATCAGCGGTTCGCACAATTATGCACGTATAAAGCGTGGCGGCGCAACCTGATCAATTAACCCGTCATCAACCCCCTTTCGGTATGCTGGAACTTCGAAGCGGATTTGAGAGGTTTGCGCGCACGACGTGGGGTCACTGCCTGAACAGGAGGGCAGGATGATTGTCGTGACAGGTCTGATCAAGGTGGCGCCAGAAAACCGGATTCTGACCATCGCTGCCGCACGCATGCTAATGCGCCACAGCCGCAAGGAACCCGGCAACGCCACCTATCAGTTTTACGAGGATATTGACGACCCGGCCACCTTCCGCTTTTACGAGGAATGGTATTCCAAGCAGGCCCTGATGCGCCATATCAGGGCGGATTATACTGTTGAATTCCGGCGGGCGCTGGCGCGTTTTGGCGTCTTGTCTATCGACATTCAGCGGTTCGACACCAGCCAGCTTGATATCAACGAACAACACAGCACGCCCCAGGAACCTCGCCTGCGCTTGGCGCCACTTGCGTATTGAACCCACCCTGATTTATTAACAGCTGCGAAAGGTCTTCTGGCTATACTGGTGTTGTGGTTGGGGAAAAATCACCACGGGAGGCCAGATTGTTAATTGTAACAGGCCTGATTGAGATATCGCCCGAGTACCGCCGCGAGGCGACGGAAGCGTTCGAACAGTTTGTCCGCGCCGCACGCAAGGAATTCGGCAACATTACATACCAGATGTCGGAAGACATCGACATGCCGGGCAACTTCCGTTTCTACGAGGAATGGGAGGCCAAAGAGGCCCTTGCCCGGCATCTGAAATCAGACAACACGGCGAAGTTCCGCCAGGCCCTCGCGGGCATGCAGATCTTGTCGATCAATGTGAAACGCTACGAGGCAACCCCGGTAAAACTGTAGCAAATACATAAGATAAGGTTTGACGGGCAACCGGTGCGCGTGTTCATAAGAAACTGCTGGGGAAATTGGGAGGAATTCATATGACCAACCGCAAGGTACAGGTTTTTTTCTACGGGTCTTTTATCAGCCTGAGCGTGCTTGAAGAAGCAGGCATCAAGAAGCGCGCCTTCGCGCCAGCCTGCATTCATGGCTATGAAATGCTGATGCAGCCCGTTGCAAACCTGCACGAAAACGGTGACGGCGTCGTGTATGGCATTCTCGCGAACCTGACCCACGAAGAGTTGGATACGCTCTATACCACTCACCTGTCGTCCTTCACTGACTATGAATACCACCCGGAGGCTATGCTTGTGACGACCCGCGGCGGCAAGATTGTGCCGGCCCTGGTGTATGTGTGCGACAACATGAAACCCGAACAGGCCAAGACAGAATATATCGAGAAAGTCCTGAAGGCCGCAAAAAGCTATGGTTTTCCTGGCTGGTATATCGATCACATCGAAAGCCACCGCCCGCTGGATGACCCCAAGAAGCGCAACTAGGGCGCCAGTATCCGTGCCAGGCTACCATCAGCCCGCATCGCTTCGATTTCCTGCTGGAGCATCACAGCCGTACAGCGCAGGGCTTCATGATCCTGCAGCACCAGCGCCGTTTCCTTGGTCATGATCGGATGATCTTCGTCATAGACCAGGCCCTTGATTGGGTTTTCCCGCATAAAGGCCAGCGCATCACCTGACGCCACCAGCGCAACGTCCACCCGCCCGCGCGAAAGGGCGTCAAGGTTGCTGGCTGCGGTTTCCGCCAGCCGCATGGTGTGAATGGCCGGGTTTTCTGTCAGCTCCTTCGGAAAAGAATAGACAAACGGCAGCCCCACAGTCAGCCCTTCCAGGTCACTGATCTGGCGCGGTATTTTCTGGCCTTCCTGCACAAAGGCATAGATGGGCCGACCGCTGATCCTGACCTGAAGCGATGACAGCACGGGATCAAAGTTGGACCAGACCATATAGGCATCATAATGCTTGTCGGTGAAATGGCGCTGTGCCCGTTTATCGGAATGAACCTCCAGGTCGTAGCGCATAGGCGTACGCTCAGATAGCCGCTCCAACAGCTTCACATAGGTGCCCTCCGTGGGGCTTTCGATCAGGTTGCCCAATACACCACCCACAATGCTGATATGGGTCTGGCTGGTGTCCCAGCTGCAGGCAGGCGCATGGGCCTGCACCGCCTGACCGGCAAAAATACCCGTCACGACAATCAACAGGGACCAGAGTTGGATGCGCCACGCTTTCATATCAGCAAGGCTAATTCAGATGATTTAACAAGGCATTAGCAGCCACCACCCTCGATTGCGCGGTCTCGCGCCAACCGATCAGATCAGGGGTTTTCTGCTAAAATAGTGAAGAGTTTGCCGCTACGCCTGAAATCTTCGACCACCTGACCCACCTGCTGTGCTGCGCAGGTCAATGTGGGGCGGAATACCATGCTTGCTTCTTTCACAAGGACCGGATGGTCAACGTCTACCGTCAAATTGGCGTCCGGCCTGGCTTTCAGGAAAGCCTCTCCCACCGCCAGCGGCACGATGGTCGCGTCCACCCGGCCTATTGCTAATGCTTCCAGGTTTGCGTGAGCAGATTCCGCCAGCTTAACCACATTGATGTCGGCATTCTCCATCAAGCTCTTGGGGAAGGAATAAAGGTAAGGCAGGCCAACACGTTTGCCCTTAAGGTCATCCAGGGACGTTGGGACAGCTTCGCCTTTGCGAACGAATGCGTGCAATCCGTGCACATCCAACGTGACCCGGACGGGCGACAGCTCCTCATCAAAATTGGAGCGGATCATGTACACATCGCCCATGCCTTCCAAAAAATCACGTTTTGCCCGACGGTCGGACAAAACAGTCACATCGAAACGAATGTTGGATTGTGCCTCAATTTCGCGCAGCAAACGCAAATAGGGACCTTGTCCGGACTTCTCGATCATGTTGGTGATTTCACCAGCGATAACGGACAGGTGCAGCACAGGGCCAGTTGCAGGACATTCCACACCATCGTCTGCCATGCTAAAGGCACCGCATAGCACACTCAGTACTGCTGCCACCGCAATCTGGAATGTTTTGATCAACTCTTCACCCAAACTTTCTCTGTAGAAACCATGTTACCCCATGATCCTGTATAGAGCGTAAAGAAAAGGCCCTCAGACGAGACTGAAGGCCTTCACCGATCCCACATCGGGGCACAGATCAACCGCGCAATCTCTTCAGGAAGCGGTATACCGAATCCTCAAGGATGCTGGCCTGATCGGTCAGGCCGCCTGTACTTTCGCTGACCACAGTGGCTGCGCCAGAGCTCTTTTGCGCCATCTCCTGCACGCGGCCAACATTCTGGCCCAGATTGGCAGTACCCTGGCTGGCGTTCTGGACGCTGCGACCGATCTCACCGGTCGAAGCTTCCTGTTCCACCACGGCGGCGGCAATCATACCGGAAATCTCGCTCACCTGATTGATGGTGCGGTGAATTTCATTCACGCCGTCCACTGTTTCCTTGGTTGCGGACTGCATGGCCGCAACCTGTTCTTCAATTTCCTGTGTGGCACGTGCTGTCTGGTTTGCCAGGCTTTTCACCTCATTCGCCACGACAGCAAAGCCTTTGCCTGCCTCACCTGCCCGCGCGGCTTCAATGGTGGCATTGAGTGCCAAGAGATTGGTCTGTTCTGCAATATCGTTGATCAGATGCACGACTTCAGCAATCCGCTCAGACGCGCTGGCCAGCGACCCCACCCGTTCAGCCGCCGCCTTGGTCACCGACATTGCATTGGTGCTGATAGTATTGGCCTGCTCAACCTGCGTGCGGATTTCGCCAATGGCGCCGGTAAGACCTTCTGTGGCTTCTGCTACAGAGATCATGTCCTGGCTTGTGGCGTCCGTAGCACTTGCTGCCGCGCTGACTTCCATCGTTGTTTGCTCGATGGCGTCCGTCATGGTGTCGGCCGCCATTTGCAGTTCTGCGACTGCACCTGAAAGGGACTGGATCACACCAGAGACTTCGTTTTCAAAGCTATCTGCCAGGTCCGCCCGCATGCTGTCGCGTTCGGCTTTCATCTGGCGTTCTTTTTCCTGCTCCTGCTGCAGGCGGCGGGTTTCTTCTGCGTGTCGGCGGTCCTCTTCCTCGCGTTCAGCGGCTGCCTGTTGCGCCTTGGCCTCATCAGCTTCCTGACGCAAGCGCTCTGTCTCGAGCGAATTATGCCGCAGGACTTCCGCTGCCTTGGCCATAGCCGCAATACCGTCACCATGATTGGTATCAGTCACCGGCTGGTCGTACTTACCTTCCGCAAGATAATTCAACTCCTCCTGAAGACGTCGGAGCGGCCCCATAACACTGGCGGTAATGGCCCACGACAGGGCAAAGATCGCAGCTATCAAGATAGCTGTGACAATATAAACCAAGTTCTGGTGGCTTGCGAACTGCGCCTCGGATACGCGCCCCGCCTGCAGTTCCGCCACCAAAGTGGAAAATTCCCAGACAATGAAGACCATGCCCAGAAAGGCCAAAATAGTCAGCGTCCAGATCCGGACATTCACTTTGAAGTTACGCAGAAAATTAATCATCTCGACACACAATCCCTAGCCTGGCAAGGCTGCCCTAACCCCATAGAAAACAAGTAGCTATTCGGCTCCTTAGCACAGTAGCGGCTGGTTGCGTATCAAAATCAGCAGCGACATAACGCCCTTCAACGGCAGGCGTACGGCGCCCTTCAGCCAAGCCTGACCTTGAAAACAAAAAGGCGCACACCCACATATTTCAAATAAGACAAAAAAATGTCGACACATAGCGAGGATAGAGGAGGATTTGATGCGCCTGATACTGGCGATACTTTTCCCACCCCTGGTGTTTTTCACCATTTGGCGCCCTTTCCAGGGCTTGATGAATGCTTTTCTGTGGATAACCGTCATCGGTTGGCCTGTGGCCGCCATGTGGGCCATCTATGCGCTGAGCCAATACCGCAACGACGAACTCCGGCGCGAGTTTGATTATGACCGCGGTTATGGTCGGCGATATCGCTACTAGGGGAGGCACTGATGATTGGTACTTTGATTGCCGGGGCCCTGACGGGCTTCATTGCCGGACGATATCTTGAAGGAAAGTCTTTTGGCCCGGTCGGCGATGTTGCACTGGGCCTTCTGGGCGCCCTAGTGGCCTGGTTTGCCGTCGGGTTACTGGGCTTTGGGCCCACCAACTTGTTTGGCGCCATTGTCACAGGCTTTGCAGGCGCAATCCTGTTGCGCTTCGGCCCCAACCATAATGACAAACAGGAGCAGACGTCATGATAGGAACAATCATCACTGGCGCCATTGTCGGCTTCCTGGCTGGTCACATCATCCGAGGTGAAGGATTTGGCGCCCTAGGCAACATTATCTTGGGAATCTTTGGCGGGATGGTCGGCAATTTCCTGTTCGGCGTGATCGGCCTGGGCCCCACCGGCTGGATAGGCGATGTTATCGCGGGCGTTGCCGGCGCCCTGATCCTGGTCTTTGCCTTTGGCGAAACCCGCCACCGCAGACAGCGTAGAAGGCGTTAACGCAACCGTTCCGGTCGATAGACGTCAACACTGACACCGTGCCGGGCCAGCGTGTCCGGCACGCCCTGTTTGAGGATGAGGGCGGCCGCCAATTCTGACCAGGCTGGCGATGTCTGAATACCGTATCCGCCCTGGCCGACGTTCCAGAAGAAGGCTGGCTGGCCGGCGTCATAGCCGATGACGGGTGCCTTGTCTGACGCGAAGGTTCTTAGACCGGCCCATTTGGCGTCGATCTTCTCAACCGTTAAGCCTGTCGCTTCCTCGAACCGCATCGCGGCGATGGCCACATCCTCAAGTTCCGGTTGGGCGTCGCAAGGCTGGCTCTCTGACTCGTCCGCGGGTGAGATCAGGTAGCCGTTGCCTTCCGGTTTGAAATAAAAGGCCTCATCCACATCAATGATGACCGGCCCAAAGCGATCAAACGGAACATCACCATGTTTCGGTACCGTAATAATGGTTCGCCTCAGGGGCTTCAATCCCAGTGGCGAGACACCCGCACGCTTGGCGATATCGTCCGCCCATGCGCCGGCGCAATTGACCAGCACCCGCGCCTTCACCTGCCCCGTACGGGTTTTGACATGCCAGAATGTGCCATCGTGCGCAGCAGCCTCCATGCCCGCTCCCAAAAACACCTCTGCCCCCTGCTTCTTCGCCGCACGGAGATACGCTTGATGAAGGGCCGCCACATCCAGGTCTCCGCAGTCTGGATCATCAATTCCCCCAACGAATACACCCGGCTTCAGGTGTGGCGCCCGGTCACGCACTTGGGCCTCAGTTAGCATACGGACACCCGGAAGGGCTTCGCGCATCTCCTCAAAGACAGCCTCTGCCTGCGCACGCTGGCTTTCCTTGAAGACATGGATAGCGCCCAGCTTGTTCATCAGTGGTGCATCGGTGAACCCATCAGGGGGGCTGGTCAGGAATTCCTTGGATGCCGTGGTTAACGGCTGCAGTTTCGGGCCGCCATAAGTTTCGGCATAGAAAGCAGCCGACCGGCCCGTTGTATGATACCCGGCCTGCTCTTCCATATCGAGAAGCACAGTCCGGCCGTGAGGCGCCAGGCGGAAGGCCAGCCCTGCCCCGGCGATCCCAGCTCCAACGATCAGAAAATCAACATTCATCCACATACATCCGTTGCGTCTTCCGGGCAATTTGTGGTCTAAAGTGACCGCAATGGCAAGGCGCCATTGATGAAAATCTTTATCCAATCACGTCACGGGAACTTATCATGACCGCCACAGCACAGCCCGCTACGCTATCGCAGGATCAGGTCGAAGAACTATGCGCCTTTGCCTGCAAGTTGGCAGATGCCGCGGCCGAAGTTACGCTGGACTATTTTCGGCAGCCCATGGGCGTGGATGACAAGGACAAAGGCGACGGTTTTGACCCGGTGACCAAAGCGGACCAAGGCGCTGAAAGGGTAATCCGTGCGCTGATCGAGGAACACTACCCCGACCACGGCATTTTCGGCGAAGAGTTCGGGGTCAAGGCTGCGGAAGGCCCGTTCGAGTGGGTGTTGGATCCTGTTGACGGCACACGCGCCTTTATCTCCGGGTTGCCAACGTGGGGCACGCTGATTGCCCTGCGCCACCATGGTGAACCGGTGATTGGTGTGATTGATCAACCCTACCTCAAGGAACGCTACCTGGGCTGGCCTGATGGCGCCACATTAAACGGCACGCCCATCAGCACCCGCGCCTGTCCAAGCCTTGACAAAGCAACTCTTTCAAGCACTGATCCATATCTTTTCAAGGACGCCGAACGCGCTAGATTCGACACGCTTCTCCAGGAAACCCGACTGGTGCGCTATGGCCTTGACTGTTATGCCTATGCCGTGATGGCCGCTGGCCATATGGATGTTGTGGTGGAAAGCGGCCTCAAGCCCTATGACATGATGGCCTTGATCCCCGTGATCCGCGGTGCTGGTGGCTGCGCCACAAACTGGGAAGGTGAAGCGCCGGGCGATTGCGGCCGACTGGTGGCCATGGGGGACCCGACGCTTCTGGGGCAGGTGTTGGATATCCTGAAAGACTAGCGCCTATTCGGCTGCTTGCCTGGTAACCGCATAGTCGGCGAACTGAACATTCAGTTCCGGCTTTGTCATGTGGTTGACATAATTTGTGATGGTCTTAACTGCCACGCCGATCACCACTTCCAGGACCTGAGCCCGGGTATACCCTGCGTCCAGAAAGGACTGGATTTCATCCTCACCGGCCCAGCCACGTTTTTCGACGATGATCGTTGTGAACGCCCGTAGGGCCTCCTGCTTCGGGTCGGATAGTGGCAAACCACTTTGTGCAGCAGACACGTCATCACGGCCAAGGCCAGACTTGTGTGCCAACATGCCATGGGCAGCCGTGCAGTAGTCACAGCCATTTTCGGCACTTGTTGCCACCAATACAATCTGCTGTTCAAGCGGGCTAAGGGTGGTGTCATTACCCGAAAAGATACCCGCAAGCGAAACAAACCCTTTCAAGGCCGTCGGCGCTTCGGCCAGCTTCCCGGCCAGGTTCGGCAGGAAACCATAACCTTTTTCAATTGCGGCAAGCGTTTCTTTACTGCCCGCAGGGGCACTATCGATGGAATGCGTAGGGAACATCTTTCTCTCCGTAGGCTTGTGTTTATTTTGTACATTATTGTACAATACGGAAATGGGTATCAGATTTTTTTGTACAAGCATGTACACAAATATGTTACATCAAAGCCAACAGCAGCGAGGAGTGCGCAGTGGGCCGGCCGACACAATTTGACAAAGACGAAGCCTTGGACATCGCCATGATCCTTTTTTGGAAAAATGGCTATGAAGCTACCAGTGTTTCGGTGCTGGCGGCGGCGATGGGGATCACCCGATCCAGCTTCTACAACGCTTATGAAAGCCGGGAAAAGCTTTTTGGTCTGGTACTGCACCGATACAAGAAAGAGGCCCCGGACGGGGTGTTGACCGAGATAACGGACGGCAAGCCGATCCTGCCAACGCTTTGCGCCATGTTTCGTGAAATATGCGACCTGCGTTCCGCAGACCCAGACCGCAAGGGATGCCTGGTGATCAACTCTGTCGCCGAACTGGGAAAGGATGCAGAAGCCCCGCCCTTCGTACGTGATTTATTTAGTGCCATGGTAGACCGATTCTTGCGGTTGGTCCGTCAGGCCAGGGACCAGGGCGAACTGGCAGCGGATACTGATATTCAGGCACTTGCAGGTGAACTGGCTGCTTTCCTGTCGGGTATCAACTTGATGAGCAAAGTCATCACTGACCGGCAGCAGCTTTGGCGCACTTGCCGGTCATTTCTGGTCAGCCATAAGCTTATGGTCGAGGACGATGTCTAAGCGCCCTCAAGCGGCGCGGGTGAATTCGTCTGCAGGACATCGACACCAAAAGAAGGGCCGTTTTCAAGGTCGATGAAGTCACTGACCGCACGCCAGACCTGCGCCCTAATGTCATCCGTTTCTTTCAGGATTTCATGCATCGCACCATCGATGACAACAAGACGGGCGTGTGGCATGCGCTCGACCAGCGCCCGCTGGGCGTCGTTATCGACGATACGGTCCTTTTCCGCCTGCAATACCAGCACAGGCGTTTGGATGGCTTCCGGATACCCTTCTGAATTCAGGACTTCACAGGACTTGAGTGCCTCCCAAAGCCATTTGTAGGTAGCACCGCCAACGGCCAGGCGTTTGTCCTTGGTCTTGATGAAGAAATCCTCGTCCTCGAACCGTTCGTCGTCATGGGTGAGCTTCTTGCGCCACCCCCAGCGTCCTTCCTTGAAGGCAGTGTGTCCAGGGATGTAGCTGGCGCCCAAGCCCAACAATCGGGCCATCAACGGCAAGCCTTTAGTAACCCAGGAAGGTAATCCTCCGGTGAAAATCTTCACCATTGGCGCCACCGTAATGGCTGCATCGGCATAGCCAGGGTGTTCCTTAAGGAAACGCAAAATAACATGGCTGCCTGCCGAGTGCCCCATCAGGATGAAAGGCTTGGGCATCTTGCCCACCAGCTTCTCATCAAAGAAGGCCTTCACGTCTGTCAGGTGCGGATCAAAGGACCGGACATAATGCTTATCCCTGTTGGGGTGTGGTCGCCAGGACATGCCCTGCCCACGCAAATCCATCGCAGCACAGGCAAAGCCCAGTGCATTGAAAATATGGACGTCCTCAAGAAATTTTTCGATGAATTCCGTGCGGCCTGGCAGGAAAATGATGGTGCCTTTGGGCTCGATCACCTTGCTGGCGGGAAAGCGTGCAAACCGCAGACGCCTTTCGTCTGGTGCCACGAAATAACTAAACACAGCATCTTCGGGAACATGGCGGCGGCTCGCTTTCGCGGCGGCCAATATCTCTGCGCTTGGATAGTCATCGCCCGCTGCGGGCATGGCCACACCAGCTTCCAGTTCTAATTCTGACGTCATATCACACCCACTTTTCTCAATCGTTGCCATTAATATTGACGTGAGACAAGCGGTAATTGGGAGAGCGTTGCGGCAGATAGATGCATTAGGACGGAATTTCCTCTGTCAGGAAACCACTGGACTCGCCCCTGATGGCCAGTCCTGCATCGCTGCCCAAGTCAAGGAACGCTTCAAGTGACAGGATAGGAAGGTATTGATATTGAACTTCAACCGTCACCAATTTCGTCTGGTCGGACGGATCAACCGGCGACGTGATGATAATGGCGGTGATGTTGTCTGGATCCAGCCCCAGCAAGTTCGCTTCTGCGATCGCCTGAACGTCGTCTGATGTCGCATTATAATGCACCAGGGCGTAGCGCGTGGCTTCTTCGGCGGCATACAGCACCACCCCTTGAGTATAGACGATACGCGACAATTCCACGAGCATGATTATGGACCCGAGATAGATCGGGATCGTCAAAGCAAACTCTACGGCAGCAACGCCGCTGGTATCGCGCTGGAACCGTTTGATGCCTTTCCGCAGGCGCCCTATTAGATTAGAACACATCATATCAGTTCAGCCTCGCTGTGGCCGTTTGCGACAGATTGACACTGTCAGAAAAGGCCGGATAGCGAAGAAGAAGGTCGTATGTCTCCGAGATAGTGACATCCAGATAGGCCTTCCTGAGTGTGCCGTCGCTGCAAGTGATATCTGTATCGCTTGTGGTTGTGCAGTCGCTTGCGGTTCCGTCCGGACACTCGCAGTATAGTGTCGCGGTGACGGTGCGCCCGGAACCATCCTCTGCGGCAGGCGCCGCGGCTTCCACCGCCGCGATGATCCCTGAATAGTCACCCTGCACAGGCTTGCGGACGAGGGCATATTGCATGCCTGCCCGTGCGGCGTTCGCAAGCTGCATGTTGCGTGCATAAGCCAAACCGAAATCAACCACGCCAATGGAAATCAGCGCAATCACAGTCATGATCGCTGCGGTTTCAACCGCAATCGATCCTTCCTGGTCGGTCCTGAATTTCTGCATCAGCCTCATGTCGACTTGCCTCAAACCTCTATTCAACGAGCAGAATACGCTTCTGCGATGTGGATTCGATATTCATTGTGCTGCAGACGGTTTCGTCGTTATCAATTGAACTGTCACCGGTGAACTTCACTGTGGCCGACCATATCTGCAAGCAGGACGGCGCAGAGGACGTTCCTCCGCTGAAGGTCACATCTGAACTGGGCATATAGATGATACCGTCCATTGTCATGCTGGACCCACCCGTGAAGCTGGCTGCGGAATCGCGCCCACGGTATTCGGCATTTGGGTCCTGGTAGAACAGGATGCCTTCATAAACGTTACCATCGTCAGCAGGCGCAGACAGGACAGCGCTTGCGCCACCGTTGATCTTGATACTGCCGATGTCCGTGCTTGTATCCCCGGTAAAAATGAATGTCACACCGCTACCGGTAAAGTCAGCCCCGGCAAGGGCGTTGAAATCACCGCCCTCAATCACGTAGGTACCTGGCTCAAACACCACGCCGGTCCCCTGGATAGTAATATCGCCGCACACGCGCAACACACCGCCTGCAGCGTCGAGCGAATCCCCGTCCCTTAGCCGCTGGTTACCAGAAATATCGCAGCCCATATCCGTGGGGATTGGCAGGTTCGTAAACGGGTCATCCGCCGATTGCGACAAGGATTGCGGCGGACTGGTGGTAGTCAGTGTCCCACCACCCTGCACGCTGATGTCACCCACCGCCTGCACCGATGTGGTGTCAAGGGTGGCACTGCCGCCGATGTAAAGAGCCTCATCGGATACGCTGTTGGCCGTTACGCCACAGTCGGTCCCGATCGTGGTATTCCCGGAAAACTCAAGCGCGCGGTCTGCTGAATCGTCCAAAGCAACCACACACTGGGTCCCCACAACCAAAGCGCCGGAAACGGCGCGGCCAGATACGTTAACTGTCAGGTTATCCCCGGTGATGGCGTAAAAGGCGCTCAGGAACTTCAGCGTTACCTGGCGCGATACGGTCACTTCATAGAAGTTGTTGTTGCCAGCATAATCACCTGATGTCGGCGGATTGTTCATCGTCACCGTGTCGGAGCCACTATCATATTCGTCGCGTGCCGCCATGAAGGCGGCCAACTGGGCCTCAAGATCAGAATCGGAAAAATTGATAGCGGAGTTTGCCACGTCGATGGCGGCCATGTCGGTAATGTTTTGGACATGACGGCGCTCCATGTACCAACCGCTTACATCAAGTCCGAGACCTGCAAAACCCAAAATCGCCGGCAACATGAATGCACTCAAGGTGATCATGCCGGCACTCTCGTCGCGCAAGAAGCGCTGAATTCTCGATTGTTTTTTCATCCGAATCGCCTGCCTGTCGTTCCGGTCACACTGCCTGAGCCTCAAACCTATTGGAGAATTCTTTAAATTCAGTGCATAAATAGCCTGCATTTTAACAAAATGCGGTTGCCGCTCACAAGCAAGCGGGCAGGCCTCCTATGAGCCGGACAGAAGCTGGCTTTCATCATTGACGCACCGGTGGGCGCAGCCACCGCGAGAATCACCTTTCCCGCGCATGCGAGCGCACGCGTATATAAGATTCTAAGGAATCTAACGTCTCTGGGACATCGTTATTCCTGATTTTACCCTAGATGATTCGCCTTTTCGGGCCACAAGCACCCTTTTCATCCAGAATTTTCCAATATTTTTTTAACAAACCTGCCCAGAAATTTCAGCAAACGCCTCAAATCCGGGCGTGTTTCTTATCCACAGAAGTAGTTTTCGAAGTGTTTTCCGGCTTCCAGCTCTCTGGATTCGCCAACATTATCAATAGCTTGTTAAGCATGATAAAATTTTAGATAATTTTACTTTAGTTTTTACAATAAGTCTTTGTAATAAAAAGCATTTTAGACTTTACGTTAACTTTTTATTTAGTTGTTCAGCGCTATAAAGGTTGCATCCAATCTTGGCAGCTGGAGAAAACCAATGATTAAGTTTTTGAACAAACTACGGACTAACGAAGAAGGCGCGACCGCCATTGAATATGGCCTCATTGCCGCCCTCATCGCTGTTGCACTGATCACGGCACTGAATACGCTGGGTACTGACCTCGGCGAAATGTTTGACGGTGTGGCTACTGAAGTAGACAACGCAACGCCGACGACAACGCCTTAATCGGGCGTCCAACGAAAAGTTGGTACTTCAAGAAACTCAAAAGGCCGCTGGGGGAATAGCTTTTGCCGGCGGCTTTTTTAGTGAGACAGGGATCTGAAATCAGATTTCGGGAAAGCAGTTCTCAGGCAAGATATGCAAGCAACAACAGCCATATACACAGGCATTTTTCTGGCCGTTGCTGTGGTGCTTATCCTTGCTGCAATTGAAGACATAAAGACCAGGCAGATCGCCAACCGGCTTAGCCTGATCCTTGTAGGACTTTTCGGAGTCACAGTTGCAGCAGACCTCCTGACCGGCGCGGATGTTATGGCCGCCATTGTTTGGCCAGCCGTTGTCGGGAGCTCAGTCTTCCTTGTCGGCCTTGCCCTGTTTGCAACAGGCGTCATGGGCGGCGGAGATGTGAAGCTCTTATCTGCAGTGGCCTTGTTTGCCGGTCCTGACCTGGGGCTCTCTTTCGTGCTCTATGTTGCGGTCATTGGCGGCTTTGTTGCCATTGCACTCCTAGCCTGGAGCCGCTGGAGAAAAGACCAATCGGAACAAAGCGCCAAAGTACCGTATGGCGTTGCTATTTCAGCCGGGGGGCTGTGGGTCTGTTTCCACCAGATATCTGCACTTTCGATCTAATTCGTGAAGAATTATTAACCCTTCGGCCTGACCATGGGCCTGGGGAGTGTGTGACAAAAGCCAGGAGGGGACTATGAACCCCAGAAGCCTAATTCTAATTGCCGTCGCAGGTGTCGGTGTGTTGCTGGTGGTCTTGTTGACCCGCAGCTTCCTGAGCGGCCTCGAGCAGCAAAGCCAGCAAGTGCAGACAACTGCGCAGCAGCTTCCTGCCGCGCGTATTCTTGTTGCGTCCAAGCCCTTGTCCGTCGGCACGATCCTGACCAAAGATCATGTGTCCTGGCGTCCATGGCCCGAGGACGGCGTAGCGGATGACTATTTCAGCCAGCCTAAAAGCAAGATCGAGGATCTTGTTGGCAAGGTGGTCCGGACCCCGGTGTCCGGTGGCGAACCGGTTACCAAGACAGCTGTTGTCTCCCAGGGCGAAAAAGGCTTCATGGCAGCAGTGCTGTCCCCTGGCATGCGCGCCGTAACAGTTAAGCTGTCGCCGACATCAAGTGTGGGGGGCTTTGTCTTCCCTGGCGACCGGGTCGACGTAATCCTGACCCAGTCTTTCGAAATGAAAGGCACAAAAATCCCTTACGTTACCTCAGAAACCGTGTTCCAGAATGTTCGCGTGCTGGGCGTTGACCAACGCAGCCCCGCGGATACGGACGAAGTAAAGGTTGCTAAAACGGCGACCCTAGAGGTAACCCCCAAAATGGCCGAAAAAGTCGCCATGCTGGAACGGCTTGGCAGCTTGTCGCTTAGCCTGCGCAGCCTTGCAGGCGGTAATGACGGCCTCCCTTCTGACCCAGACAGCCCCCCTGTGGGCACCACGCTCACCTTCACCGGCAGCCCTGAAGTGAGCCAGTTCCGCCCTGATGCTACCAAAGACGAAAAGCGCGATACCGTTATCGTTCGCCGTGGCTCGGACGCGAAGGAAGTGGACGGGGCCGGAGAAAGCAAGGAGCCAGGCAAATGATCAGGCAGATGAATAGCATTGCGCGAACGGCCTTGATTGGTCTGTCGCTGACCGCGCTGCTGTCGGGTACACCGGTAAGCGCGGAGTCCCTTAAAACGATGTCGGGTGCAAGCATTGTCAATGCGGGCGAGACATCCCTGCCCCTGCAGGTTGGCAAGGGTACCCTGGTGCGGCTGGACCGACCAGCAAGCGAGGTCTTCATCGTTGATCCGGAAGTGGCGGACGTTCAGGTCAAGTCACCGCGCGTCATCTATATCTATGGCAAGGCACAGGGCGAAACCAGTTTCTATGCCATTGATGACAAGGACCAGACGATCTATTCCGCAAATGTGGCGGTTACCAGAAACCTTGATGCCCTGCTGCGTGCCTATGAAGATATGCTTCCGGGCACAGCGATTTCCATAAGTACATACGGGAACATCATCGTACTGCACGGTCGGGTCAACAGCCCTGACCAGGCTGCGAAGGCAGAAGTTCTTGCAACTGACGTACTCGGCACTGATCGCGTATTGAACGAACTGCAGATTACACAGCCTACGCAGGTAAATCTGCGTGTGCGCATCGCTGAAGTGTCGCGCAGCGTGGTCAAACAGCTTGGCTTCAATTGGGAAGGTGGATATTTCGGATCCAGCTTTGGCATCGGCATGATTACGGGCCGCAATGTTGCCGACATTGTTGTGGACCCCGTTACCCAAGGGCCTTTGAAACTGTTCCAGTTCCCGGAACAAGGCGTAAAATCCATCTATGGCGACTTTATCAGCAACACGTTGGACCTCAACTATGCCATCGATGCGCTTGACCAGCAGGGTTTCCTGACCGTTCTGGCGGAGCCGAACCTGACGGCGCTGACCGGCCAAGCCGCCAACTTCCTGGCAGGTGGCGAATTCCCGATCCCCGTGCCGACCCGCGAAGGCATTGCCATTGAGTATCGCGAGTTTGGTGTGAAGCTTGACTTCACTCCGACAGTCCTGAACTCGGGCCGCATTTCGATGCGGGTACGCCCTGAAGTGAGTGACCTGTCAAGCGCGGGTTCCATCAGGGTCGAAGGCATCAGCATCCCTTCCATCAGTACGCGCCGGGCAGAGACCACGGTTGAGCTTGGCAGCGGCCAATCCTTCGCAATTGCTGGCCTCCTGCAAAATGATGTGGTGCAGGACGCAGACAAGATTCCCGGCCTGGGTGACATCCCGATCCTGGGGGCGCTCTTCCGCTCAGAATCCTTCCGCCGCGACGAAACCGAGCTTCTGATTGTCGTGACACCTTATGTTGTTCGCCCGGTATCGGACCGCCAGCTTGTGCTGCCAACCGATCGCTATGTTGCGCCCAATGATATGGATCGTTTCCTGAACGGCCGGTCGTGGGTACCGCAACCTGCAAATGAAGCGGCTAACAAAGACAAGCAAAGCGGTGCCTCGCTGAAGAAGCGGGCCGGCTTCCAGCTGGACTAGGCAAAGAAGCACGGAAAGGAACAGGACCATGACCAATCAGGCAAAAATACTGAAATCGGCATTCCTTGGCCTTGGGCTTCTTGGCCTGACGGCATGCCAGCACACAGATGTGGCGGCCCCGTCGCACCTGGAAACCACCATGCGCAACAGCGTACAGATGATCCGCCTGCCCTATGAAATCAAGGCAGAGGAAGACGGCACAAGCACGCCTTCGGGCGCAACATATAGCGGTATCCAGACTTTCCTGAAAGCCGCCAACGTCTCCTATGGCGATGTTCTGATGCTGGACGGGGGCAATGCCTCCGACGACCGGTTGATGGCACTTGAGGACTATTTCAAAAGCCAGGGCTACACTTATGGCGGCACAGCCACCCTGGGCGGCATGCCATCTGGCGGCAGTGTGATGCTCTACCTCGAGCGGTATGTGGTGACCACACCAAACTGTGGTGAATGGGCGGCTGAAACTTCGAACAATCAGCGCAACAACCCAAGCAGTTTCCTGGGATGCTCCAATACAGCCAACCTTGGCCTGATGGTCGCCAACCCCCGGGACTTGATCGCGGGTCAAAGCGGCGCCGGCTTTACCTCCACCGCAGTTGACCAGCTCATCGCACCTCTATCGGGCGAAGAACCAGTCACTGGCGCTGGCGGCCTTCCTGGCGACAAGAAGTAAGAGGGCAAGATGAACATGACGGCAAAAGTTGAAACAACCGCCCGCGAGCCCTTTGCAGCCTTCATGGCTGACAATGACACGCTTCAGACGCTGTCTGGCGTCGCAGCCAAAATCGGCTGGAACCCGGAAATGGTATACCCTGGTGGTATCGGCCAGGCCGTGCGGGCCCTCGGCGCCATGCCCTGCCCCGAATTCCTGGTCGTCGACATTTCCGGTAGCGCTGACCCGCGCGCCGATATGCAGGCGCTGGCCGACGTGGCCGAGGAAGGCACCCTTGTGCTGGCGATAGGCGATGTCAATGACGTGACCCTGTACCGAGACCTGATCCACGCAGGCGTCTTTGATTACCTGGTAAAGCCCGTCACCGGCGAGCTGCTACAGAATGCCCTGCTCGCGGCACAGGAAGCCCTTGTCGCCGTGGATGAAGCGCCCGACCAGCATGTAAAAACCGACAACCGACAGATTGTGTGTGTGGGTGTTCGCGGCGGCCTTGGCACCAGTTCCATCGTGACCAACCTTGCCTGGCTAATGGCCGAGAAAGACAAGAACACTGCAATCCTGGATTTGGACCTCTATTTCGGTACCTCAGCCATGCAGTTTGATCTGGAACCCGGTCGTGGGCTGCCTGATGCGCTTGATAACCCGCACCGTGTAGATGGCCTGTTTCTGGAGCGCGCCGTGGTCAAACCCCACGAAAAGCTGGCGATACTGGCTGCTGAGGCGCCTGTTGGCGCCTTCCGAGAGCCTGCTGAAGGAGCACTGGAACAACTGGTTACAGCACTTGGCGAAAACTACTCCAATGTGATCGTAGATATCCCACGCCAGATGCTGGGTGACCATGCTGATATCCTCAAGGCAGCCACCGATATCATAATGGTGACGGATTTCTCCCTTCCGGCAGCGCGCGACTGTATCCGCCTGATGGCTCATATCAAGCAAGCCGCCCCAAACGCGGAAATCCATGTGGTGGCCGACAAGGTGGGTATGGTGCCGAACGAGGTTGACGAAAAGGACTTCGAAAATTCGATCGAGCATTCGGTCAAAGTCAAAATCCCGTTTGATCCGAAGACATCCATGGCTGCATCGCAGCAAGGCAAGGTCGTCGTGGATGCGCTTCCGAACAGCAAAACAGCTGCCGCCTATAAGGAACTCCTGCAGCTGATCGACGCCGATGACGAAGAAACGCAAAAATCGGGGTCCTGGTTAGACAAATTATTAAAGAAATAGCGGTTTTATAGAGATCGAGCACAACGAACCAACTTGGTAAGTCAGGACTAGTTTAGCGGTATGAAGTCGCAGGCATTTGGCAAAAAACGGCAAGGACTGAAACGCGGCAGCGGCTTTGGCAGAAGCGCCACTTCCGCCGCACCGTCGGTCACGCCTTCCATTGTTGACGTTCAGGAGACGCCCGGCACCAGCAATCTGGCCGCGCCGATCACTGATCCAGGAACAGTAAGCGCTGTGGAAATGCTGGCGTCGCTGGCCGAAGCCCAACTCAAGGACAATTTCACGCCAGACGAACTACGGATGTCGCAGAAAGCCGAAGTGACCAAAAAGTTGCAGGGGTTGGTCGAACGCGTCATGCATAGCGAAGAGGCCAATCTGTCCGAACAGGAACAGAAAGATCTTGTTACCTACCTGTTGAACGAAGCCGAGGCCAATATTGGCCCCATCGGCGACGCGGCCCCTGACGCCCCAAAAGCCAAAGACGCCAACAAACAAACCTTGTTTGAAGCCAAAACCCGTGTCCAGACCCTGCTGATGGAACATATCGATCCGGCAGCGGCGGCAGAGCTGCCCCGTCCGGAACTGGCCGAACAGGTTGGTGAAGTTGTCGGTGAACTACTGGTTCAGGAAAAGATCAACCTGAACCTGTCCGAGCAGCGCGACCTTGTCACATTGCTGCTCGATGACATGCTGGGCCTTGGCCCGCTTGAGCCCCTGCTGGCCGACGACAGCATCTCTGATATCATGGTCAATGGCCCGAACCAGGTTTACGTGGAACAGAAGGGTCGTCTGACACTCACGGATGTCCATTTCCGTAACAACCAGCACCTGATGAATATCGCCCAGCGGATTGTGACCGCTGTGGGCCGCCGGGTGGACGAAACCTCACCCATCTGTGACGCCCGTCTGGCGGATGGCAGCCGGGTAAACGTGATTGCGCCACCACTTGCCATCGACGGAGCATCCATTTCCATCCGGAAATTTACTAAAGACAAGATCACGCTGGATAAGATGCTGGATTTTGGCTCAATCACTGCGCCGCTAGCCAAGCTTCTCAAGATCGCAGGCGCCTGCCGCCTCAACATCATGATCTCTGGCGGTACGGGCTCTGGTAAAACCACCATGCTGAACGCGCTCAGCCGTATGATCGACAAAGGCGAGCGCGTTGTCACCATTGAGGATGCGGCCGAGCTTCAGCTCCAGCAGCCGCATGTGGTGCGTCTTGAAACACGCCCACCAAACCTTGAAGGCCAGGGCGAAGTGACCATGCGGGATCTGGTGAAAAACGCCCTGCGTATGCGCCCGGACCGGATCATCCTTGGCGAGATTCGCGGCGGTGAAGCCATCGACATGCTACAGGCCATGAACACTGGCCACGACGGTTCCATGGGCACCATCCACGCCAACCGCCCGCGCGAGGCACTGACCCGGCTTGAGAACATGGTGAATATGGCCGGCCTGCACCTACCCGCAAAAGCTATCCGCGAACAGATCGCTGGGTCCCTGGACATGATCGTACAGGTACAGCGGATGCGCGATGGTGGCCGCAGGACAACCCACGTCACCGAAGTGGTGGGTATGGAAGGCGATGTGATCACCACCCAGGATCTTTTCAAATATGAGTTCACGGGCGAGGACGAAAGTGGTCGTCTGGTGGGCCATTTCCACTCAACAGGCGTACGGCCACATTTCTTGACAAAAGCCGAATATTTCGGCCTCGACCGTGCGCTGATGGAGGCAATGAACGGATAGACCATGCAGGGCGCCAATCTGAATATCATCCTACTGGCCGGCGGGCTGACCACGATCATTCTGATTGTGCTCGGGTTCTTCGTTGCAGGCATGCTCAGCAAAGGCCGCAAGGAAACCCGTGCACGGCTGGAGCAATTCAAGGCCCGGTTTGAGAACAAAACCACCCTGAAAGGCGAGCAATCCCGTTCCATCCGCGTACGCCAGAGCGAGGCTGGTTTCGCCGGCATGATCGCGGAAATGCTGCCGCGCCAGGACCAGATCCAGAAGCGCCTTGCCCAGGCAGGGCTTGAGATACAGCTTTCAAAGTATGCAGCTGTATCCTTTGGCATCGCTGTCATTTCTGCTGGCGTCTTCATGGTGATGGGATTTGGATGGGTACTCGGCGCGGCGCTCGGGATCATCCTGGGCTTCGGCCTGCCCCACATGTGGGTATCCGGCCGTATCAACAAACGCAAGGAACGTTTCACCAAACAGTTCCCGGAGGCGATGGACCTGATGGTACGTGGCCTCAAATCTGGTCTACCGGTGAACGAATGCATTGCCAACGTTGCCAAGGAAATGAGTGCGCCTACCGGGGTCGAATTCCAGAAGATCACCGATGCCATGCGCCTCGGCAAACAACTTGAAGAGGCCCTTTGGGAAACCGCGGACCGGCTGGATACACCAGATTTCAAATTCTTCGTCATATCGCTTGTCGTACAGCGCGAAACGGGCGGTAACCTTGGTGAAACACTTGGGAATTTGGCCAACATCCTGAGAAGCCGGCAGGCGATGAAACTGAAGGTACGTGCACTGTCGTCCGAGGCCAAAGCAAGCGCCTGGATCGTAGGAGCGCTACCGTTCATCATGTTGGGGGCAATCCTCGCCATCAACTATGATTATGGCATCATTCTCTTTACCCATCCGAAAGCCATCATGGCTGGGTTGGGCGGGCTTTTGTGGATGAGCCTGGGCATCTTCATCATGTCCAGAATGATCAAGTTCGAGGTCTAGGAACAGATGCAGCAAATTGAAGACATTCTTGGCATCCAGATCATTGACATCCTTTCGGTTGTCGCAGGCCTTGTCGCGCTTCTGGTGATGTATACCATCTATCAGACCGCACTGGTGCGTGACCCGATGAAGGGGCGCGTGAAGTCCCTGCAGGACCGCCGGGATTCCCTGAAAGCCGGCCTCATGACCACATCCAAGCGCCGATCACCAGTAAAAAAGGTGGACGGTGTTGGTGCCATGCGCAAGCTGGCCGACAAACTGCAGCTGCTGCAAAAGGAACAGACCCAGAAAGTTTCTGCCCAACTGACCCAGGCCGGGTTCCGCTCAAAAGACGCGCTGGTGATATTCCAGGTCGCGCGCCTTACCATGCCGCTGATCATGGGCCTGGTGGCCGTTACCTTGTTCTACGGCATGGGTGTCTGGGCCAGCAAAGCCAGCATGTACCCGATCTTTTCCGTCTGTGCCGTGCTGTTGGGCTTCAAGCTCCCGGATATGTATGTTTCCAACGTCAAATCCAAGCGCACCGAGGCTTTGCGGAAGTCACTACCAGACGCACTCGACCTTCTTGTGGTGTGTGCGGAGGCGGGGCTGACGCTTGATAGTGCCCTTAACCGGGTGGCCAAAGAGCTTGGCCGCGCGGCACCAGAACTATCCGATGAGTTCTCCTTGACGGCCATCGAGCTGGGTTTCCTGCCCGAACGGCGCCAGGCCCTTCTGAACCTCTCGGAACGGGTTGACCTGCCCGCCCTCAGAGGCGTGGTAACCACTTTGGTGCAGAGCGAGCGCTACGGGACACCGCTGGCAACAAGCCTGCGTGTGCTGTCGGCAGAGTTCCGGAACGAGCGGCTGATGCTGGCGGAAGAAAAAGCCGCCCGGCTGCCGGCCACCCTTACTGTGCCGCTAATCCTGTTCATCTTGCCGACGTTGTTTGTGGTCCTCCTGGGGCCCGCAGCCTGCAAGGTTACCGACGGTTTCATCAACCGCAGCTAAAGGCTACCCGCGAATCACTTTACAGGAAGACCCGACGCATTTTTGCGTTGCTCCACTATTGCTGGTTTGGCTGCACCAAAGTGTATCAAAATGCTGCGCTGCACCCCAAAAAAACACCTGTAAACCAAGGATTTGAACGATTTCGAGCAGACAAGCATTGACCCGAAGGCCGATATTTGGTTTCTTAGGAGGTGCGAGAGGGCGCGTCTCGACTGCGCCCACTCCTATTACGGTTGCGTGACTGCAGCCGTACTATCCTCGCTGTCGTGACTCGGGCCGGGTTTTTACCCGGCCATTTTTTTGGCCAAATGCCTGTTGGCCAGACAACAGCCTGGTCAAAAACATCCACTAATACAGACTAGATACGGAGCCCCCACACGCAGGGCAACGATAGTAGAAAGTCGAATTGTGACCATAATCAGGCAGCTTGCCTTTTTCGGGGTTGATTACCGCGCCCCCATCCAGCTTCGCGAAAGTGGTTGGTCTTGGCCCTTACCAAGCCTATAGTGAAAGCATGAATTTATTAATGGTATTATAATCGGACAAATCGATGAGCTTCCCCCCCACCCTGAAACAGCTGCGGTACCTTGTGGCCCTGCACCGTACGAACCATTTCGGTAAGGCGGCGGATGCCTGCCACGTGACCCAGTCCACCCTGTCTGCGGGCTTGCAGGAGCTGGAAAACCTTTTGGGGACCCAGCTTGTGGAACGCACCAAGCGCTCGGTGATGTTCACGGCCCTTGGGGAAGAGATCGTGCGGCGTGCCCAAGGCATCCTGAATGATGTGGATGACCTGACAGACCTGGCCACTTCAGCCAAGGACCCGCTCAAGGGCATCGTCCGAATGGGCGTTATCCCCACCATCGCACCGTTTCTTTTGCCCAAAATCATGCCCGCGATCAGCCGGAAGCTGCCGGACCTCGAATTGCACCTGCGGGAGGACAAGTCCGCCGAGCTGTGTGAGCTGGTGCGTTCAGGCGAGCTGGATTTGGTCCTGTATGCCTTGCCCTACGCCTGCGGTGATGTCGCCGAACTGCCACTGTTCCACGACCCATTCCTTGTGGCCTTCCCGGAAGGTGAGGCACCCAAGGGCGGCATCAAATCAACCGAGCTGGACGAAAAACGCCTGATGCTTCTGGAGGAAGGCCACTGCCTGCGCGATCATGCACTCGAGGCCTGCCAACTGCTGGGCCGCGGCGCGCGCCGCGAGATGGCGGGCACCAGCCTCAATACCATCCTGCAAATGGTGGCGGCGGGCCACGGCATTACCCTGCTGCCAGGAATGGCAGTGGAAGCCGGTCTGACCGAAGGCACAGGCGTTGAAGTACTGCCATTTGCTGACATTGTCCCCACCCGCACCATCGGCCTGATCTGGCGCAAAACCAACCCACGCGCCTCCACCTTTGAAGCACTGGGGCGGGTGATCAAGGAAGTTGGCGCGGACCACCACCTATCGTGAGCAGGACTGTATGAGTAGCGATTACGGCATCTGTATCTATCGGCCAAGCTCGGAGCCCGGGACGCTGGAAGCCACGTGGTTCGAAGCTGGCCTGCCACAGGACAAACCCTGTCGCGGCTTGGCTGTTGGTGGGCCGTCTGAGGGCCTTGCCGGGTCTTATCAGGTAACCTATTTTGGGCCTGACGGCGCTGAAGCCGCATGCTTCGACCTCGATATCAAACGCACAGACCATACCTTCAGCCTGACATGGAAGAAAGACGGCAAAGTCGCTTGTACCGGTGTCGGATTGCCGCTGGACGACGGCCTTGCACTCGCTTACCGGACCCAGCCCTGAAGCTGAAATGTAAACTGGCGGTGCCCTGTCAGCTTGTCTTGGCGCTAGCCAACAACTGCCAGAATGAAAGGGCTTCACCAGCTTTGGTGCCCGAAAAATAATTTTCCCGAACCACATCGCCATTCTGCCAGTAAAGCACATGCACGCCGTCAATCTGGCCCTGACCATATTCCGGGTGATCGTACCGTGTCTGGTTGTTCAAAACGGAGATACCCCGCCCTACGTCCAGGTACACCAGTCGAACATCGCCGTCGATTGACAGACACGGCTCAATGAAAGGTTTCTGGCGCGCCAGGGCTTCAAAGCGATCTTCAGCAAACAGATAGTCATTTTCAAAGACACGCGCATCCGGCGCATAGAACTGCTCAAGCGCTTCCAGCACCTGGCCGCGGTTCAACATCGCAATCAGATCTTCAATCTGTTGACGCAGCGCCGGTTCTGCCCAGCCGTCTGACATGGTTGCTCCCTACAGCATTGTTGTTGTTTGCTTTATGGGACAACTCACGCGCCCTTGACCCTCCGCAATTAAGAATAAAAAAGCCGCTCCCGGGAGTACCAGGAGCGGCAGGACGACATGCTTCGACCAAAAACTGGGGGCTAGTAGCCGAAGCGTGCGAGGAACAGGGAAGTCAGCATCCCGACTGCTAGGGGGGAGGAAGGGGTCAAGCCGGGCTGCTGCTTACCCTTGAATATGGGGGAAGCCGTTCATTTGATCCAACGAATAGAAATGGATTTAGTAATCGTGAAAAGCGATCAATCCAGCCGGTACAGATATTCCTCAACGGCCACGCCGCGGATATCGGAATGATAGCTGTCTTCGCCCACACGTTTGAAGCCACACTTCTCCAGAACCCGGCCTGAAGCGGGGTGATCCTTGGCCACACGGGCACACAGGGCACAGTTTCGTGTGCCCATTTGGTCAAGGAGTTCCGCCAATGCTTTAGTGGCAATACCGCCCCCCCAGTGTGCCCTTCCCAGCCAATAGCTGACCTCCGGCACACCGTCCCGTTTGAACATCGCCAGATAACCCGCGACATTGCCTTCCCAAAGAATGGTCTTAATCGTGGCACCGGCAGCCAAAGAATTTTCATGAAACAGCTGATAGGCTTCCACGCTGTCAAAAACGCGGCCACCCGCCGCCTGCCACTGGGCTTCCTTGTCCTGATGCTGCTCAAACAGGATCGGATAGTCGCTGGCCGCCGGATCTGCCAGATGCACATCGCCCCTGAGTTCGGTGCGCTGGCTTTCAATGTCGCCCTCGCGCGCCATCGACGTACCCGTTTCAAGGCCCACTTTTACAAAGCCCAGTTTTTCGAGCACCCTGCCGGACGCGGGATTGTCGGTAAAATAGTTGGCGACGATTGGCCCCGCGAGCCGGTCTTCGCGGGCCATGGCCACGATCATCCGTGCCATCCTGGTTGCCAGACCGCGCCCGCGCGCGTTTCGGTGCACGGAATAGCCGATCTCCAACTCGCCATCACGGAAGAAATAGCCACCATTTCCGACATACTGGCCGTCGTCAAAAAAGCCCCGGTCTTTCATCTCGCCTTTGGCTTCGCCCTCAAGGCGCGACGCCATGCGCTCCCGCGCCCAGGCAAGGTCGATCGGATGCGGCACCGTTCCCGCATTGCGCGCCAGGCCGGGGTCGTTGAAAAGATCGAAATAAGCTTCAAGGTCCGCGTCCGTCAGCGGCTTCATCTCAAGCATAGTTTTACTCGCTGTCTTGTGTGTTTGTTTTCTTGGTAACTATGCCAGACTTTCATTAGGCTATGCGTTTCTGTCAACCAGTTGAATGCACGCGCCATCGCGCGATAAAGAAACCGGGAAGGATTTCCGCCATGGTGGCACTGATTGAAGGCAAAAGAATTTTCATTCCTGTGGTGCTGTTGCTGGTAGCCTACACCAGCAGCCAAATTACCGCTGCCGGAAGCTATGTTGACGCGCTACCGGCACTGATGTTCCCAACAGCGCACTTCGGCTTCATCTTTTTCTTTTTCGCCTTCACCGCGTCAAGCCTTGCGCGGCTGGCGCCGGGCGCGGGGCCCCGCTTCCTGATGCGAAACCGGCGCTATATCGGCTTGTCGTTCGCCATCATCCACGGCACGCATGGTGCCATTGTGCTGTCGAACCTGGCGCTGACGGATGCCAGCAGGACGCTGCCCGTGCTGGCCGTTGGCGGCACGGCCTACCTGTTCCTGATCGCCATGACGCTGACATCATCCGGCGCGGCAGTGCGGCGGTTGGGCGCAAAACGATGGAAACAACTGCATAAGGTTGGCAGCTACTATATCTGGGCTATTTTCTTGGTGACGTCGCTCAATCAGCTTCTTGATCCTGGCCCGCGAACCTGGCTGCCGCTGATGTGCCTTTTGGCGCTGGGGCTGAGGATCGCGGCCCACAGGCAGGGCAAACGCAAACGGGCGACACAAAAATAACATTGGCTGGCAATGCCAGCGGTCAAGGAGGAACTTATGTTGAAACCCGCAATCATTCTGATTGCTGCGCTGGCAGCGACACAGCCGGCTTGGGCCGAAAACGCCGACAGCAAGCTGTTCAAGGCCGAAGATATTTTCAATCTGGAATATGCCACTGGCCCAGCCCTGTCGCCGGATGGCAGCCGTGTCATCTATGAGCGTCGCAGCAACGACATCATGACGGACCGCACGCGTACCAACGTGTGGATTGTGGATGCGGACGGTACGGGCCATATGCCGCTGATGTCGGGCCGCAAGAATTTCTCCAGCCCTGTGTGGTCACCAGGCGGCGACCGCATCGCATACCTTTCAAACGAGGAAGGCAGCACCCAGCTGTATGTCCTGTGGGTCAAAAGCGGCCGCTCTGCCCTGGTTTCCAACCTGCAGGAAAGCCCACGCAATATCAGCTGGTCGCCTGACGGCAAGCATTTGGCCTTCACCATGATGGTTCCGGCAGACCATACCCCGCTGAAGGTTGAAATGCCCAAGAAGCCGGAAGGCGCCAAGTGGGCCGACAAGGTGAAATATGTCTCGAAAGCGCGGTATCAACGTGACGGTCAGGGCATTCTGGAGCCTGCCTTCAGTCATGTCTTCATCATCCCGGCTGATGGTGGCAGTGCCCGCCAGCTGACGAGCGGCGAGTTCAACCATCGTGGGCCACTGGCCTTCACCCCTGATGGCAGTGAAATCCTGTTTTCCGCCAACCGCAATGACGACTGGGAATATGAACAGCGCGACAGCGACCTGTTCGCTGTAAAGCTGGACGGCACAATCCGCCAGATCACCAGCACGCCTGGGTCAGAGGAAGCGCCCACCGTGTCGCCCGACGGCAAGACCGTTGCTTTCCTGGCCCGTGACGGAGAAAAACTGGCCTACCGCAACCGCGAACTGATGCTGATGCCGCTCGAGGGCGGCGACGCCACAAGCCTGACACCAGACCTTGACCGGTCGGTGGACAAAGCCATCTGGGACGCGCGTGGGCGTGGCCTCTATTTCATGACCGAAAACCGGGGCCTTGCGGAAGTGCACTATACCGACACCCGCGGCAAGCGCCGGATGGTGGCAGATGCGCTGGGCGGCACCTCTATCGGCCGCCCCTACACCAGCGGTGACTTTGATGCTGCGGGCGGCACGGTTGCTTTCACGCGCGGCAGCGGCACCCGCCCCGCTGATATCTTTGCTGTGCGCGGCGGCAAGACCACGCAATTGACGGCCCTGAATGAAGATGCGCTGGGGCACAAGACACTGGGCGAAACCCATGAGATCATCTACAAGTCATCGATCGACGGGGAGGAAATCCAGGGCTGGTATATCACCCCACCGGGCTTCGACCCGACCAGCAAAAAATACCCGCTGATCCTCGAGATTCACGGCGGGCCGCACCTCTCGTACGGGCCCAATTTTTCTGCAGAAATGCAGCGCTATGCCGCTGAAGGATATGTGGTTTTCTATGATAACCACCGGGGCAGCACCAGCTATGGCGAGCGCTTCGCACTTCTTCTGCAGAATAAATATTCGAGCGAGTTCGACTTTGCCGACCATAACTCTGGCGTCGATGCCATGATCGGCCTCGGCTTCGTTGACCCAGACCAGCTTTATATCACCGGCGGGTCCGCCGGCGGCATCGCCAGCGCCTATGCAATCGGCCTCACGGACCGCTTCCGGGCGGCGGCTGTGGCCAAACCGGTGATCAACTGGATATCGAAGGTACTGACGGCCGATAGCTACCTGGGGCAGATCCCCTACCAGTTCCCCGGTATGCCGTGGGACAATGTGGAGCACTACTGGAAACGCTCGCCGCTCAGTCTTGTCGGCAACGTGACCACGCCCACGCTGCTGATCACCGGCGAAGCGGACCGCCGAACGCCAATTTCAGAAACAGAGCAGTTTTATCAGGCGCTGAAGCTCAGGCGGGTTGATACCCTGATGGTACGCGTGCCCGACAGCCCACACGGCATCGCGGGCAGGCCGTCCCGGCTTGTCGCCAAGGTGGAAAACATCCTCGCCTGGTTCGAAAAATACAAATAAGCCAACAAAAAAGGCCGGGGAGACCCGGCCTTTTATTTCAGGGCTACATGCCTTCGGTCACAAGTCCGACCATGGCATCGCGCATGGCTTTGAAATGTTTCTGGTGTAGGACCGCGCCAGCAATCGCACGTTTCTGGGACGGCACATAGATCGCCAGCGTGCCCCAGAAGCCTGAATGCTCATAGAAGGTCACACCGTCAACTTCATACACAAAGATGCCAAGCCGGTAAGGGCTCGCATCTGGCAGGCCCTCTTGTGAGAGCATCAGGTCCAGAGTGCCTTCCTTCTTGAACACGTCACCGCCGAACAGCGCAGAGAAGAAGATCGCCATATCCTCGGTGGTGGACACCAAGCCACCGCCGCCATAATGGTCGAGCGTCGCACTCCAGCCGTGCGTGTCCATGCCCTGGAAATACTGGTGCGCCCGGCGCGCTTCGGCGCCCGTGTTCACCTCAACCAGTTCCCAATAGGTGTTCTTGAGATCAAAGCTGTCGAGCGCCAGATAGCTGCGCACAGCTGCGGCCAGCGACAGGCCGGATTGCTTCTCGATAATATGACCAAGGAGCACATAGCCGGTATCTGAATAGCTGAATTTCTCGCCCGGTTCCCCGAGCGGATCAAGCCAGTCAACGGCGCCTTTCACCTGCTCTTCCCTCGTCCAGTGGTGCGCGGGAACCGCCAGGAGCGTATCGAAGAAGGGCTTGCCGTGGGTATGATCCACCAGGCCGCCGGTGTGGCTCAGGAGATGCTTCACCCTGATGGCTGAAGTGTCATAGCCATCAGACGTCAAAAGCTCATCGAAGCGCGCATCAATATAGTGGTTGATTGGCTGGGTGATATCCAGCTTGCCTTCTTCCACAAGCCTGAGCGCCGTGGCTGCCACGAAGGTTTTGGTGACACTGGCAATCCGCACTGGGGTGGTGTGGTCAAGCTTGTCGCCGGCAAGGTCTATCGTGCCGCCATTATTGTCCAAAACAAAGAAGGAAGCGCTCACGCCGTCACCTGCCGTGGCAGTAAACTGGTCAGCCAAATCTCCCGCCCCGACCGTGGTGGCAGCAACAGCCGCCAGCAGGGCACCAACGAACAATCCTCGCATCCTCGCCTCCTGATGTTCTTATGAAAAAGCCGGGGCAAGACCCCGGCTTTCAAATTCTATCATCTGCCTACTTGTTGTAGGCAGGCGACCGCGTGAGGTCCTTGTAGCGATCCCGCAGCTTGGTCTGCCGGCTTTCAAGGGCGACCTGTTCACCGCGAATGAACACCGCGTCGGCGCTGGTCATCAGCTCCAGCGGGTCACCGTTCCAGACAACCACGTCAGCGTCCTTGCCGGCTTCCATAGTGCCGTAGCTTGAAGCCACGCCGAAAATCTCGGCCGGGTTCTTGCTGATGGCATCCACGGCTGCCTCCCACGGCATACCCATGGCAACCGCGATGCCTGCGTTCTGGACCACGAGGCGGCTGTTGTGCGTGTCCGGCGCCATAAAGGCCACCTTCACGCCCGCCGCATGCAAACGGCCCGCTGCCGCGCTGGTATTCCCCAGCGTGTCGAAGTCTTCCGGCAGGTTGCGGCTTGGGTCCATCACCACTGGAATGCCGGCTGCGGCCAGCTCATCCGCCACCATCCAGGCTTCGGCGCCTGCGGTGATCACCACATTGATGCCGAACCGCTTCTTCAGCTCGATAACATTCAGGATGTCGGCCTTGCGCTCAACTTCCACCAGAAGCGGCACCTCGCCGGTCATAACGCGCTCAAGGGCAATCTTGCCGCTGTCATACTTCGGCTTCTTGTCCTTCTTGTCGTCGTCGTCCTTGTCGTCATCGCCGTTCGGGCGCGCGCCTTCAAGGGTGGTGATCACGCTGTCCCACAGTGCTGCGCGGCTGCCGCCGTTCGACCGGGCCGCGCTTTCATCCATATCGATGGAAAGTGCGACATGGTCGGCAACGATCATATCCTCGCCCGCCAGCGCCACCACGGCGCTTTGGCCCCGCCACATGTCCTTGGACGCTGAGAATCCCGTCACCGCGCGGGTCACGCCTTCGATGCGAGTGATCGGGATCAGGGTGGAAGCCGGATTGAAGGCATATTTGACCTCAAGGCCCATGCCGTTCTTATGGTCTGACGCACGCGCATCGTTAAGGTTACCGGAAAGCGGCACATCCTGAAGGCCCAGGTTGCTGCCGGAAACCATGAAGCCGACCGTGACCCACTTGCCCGAAGCATCCACCGCGCGGTAGCCCGCCGGCACGTCGCCGCCAGACGTCACGGACTGGATCTTGCCGTCATGGATCAGCACCGTGGCGTTTTCCACCTTGCCGCTGCCGCCGTCTGTGAAGGCTGTACCGCCCGTGATGGCGATGTCTTCAGCATTCACGCCAGCTGTCATCAGGGCCACCAGGGAGGCGCCCATAAGCGATTTGATCATGCTCATTTCACGTCTCCTTCACCAGGTTGGCCAAGCTCGAAATCCATCACCGGCTGGCGGGAAGGATCATGACGGTCAAAGGTGACAGCACCGTCAACGAACGTCATGTCAGCTTTGGTGTAGACACTGAACGGGTCACCGGACCACAGAACCACGTCTGCGTCCTTGCCAACTTCAAGCGTGCCTGTCTTGTCGTCGATGCCCAGCGATTTCGCCGGGTTCAGCGACAGCCACTGCCATGCTTCCGCCTTGGAGATGTCAACACCCACACGGCGGCCGTCAGCCAAGGCCTTCGCAGCTTCCTGGTTCAGGCGCTGAATGCCGCTGTCACTATCGGAATGAACGATGGCACAGGCACCGGCCTTGTGAACGAACGGAATATTTTCACGGATACCGTCATAGGCTTCCATCTTGAAGCCCCACCAGTCGGCCCACATGCTGGAACACACGCCGTCTTCCGCAAGCTTGTCAGCGATCTTGTAGCTTTCCACCGCGTGGTGGAAGCTTGAGATCTTGTAGTTAAATTCCTTCATCACGTCGAGCATGGTGCCCATGTCGTCGGCGCGGTAGCAGTGCATGTGCACAAGAATTTCACCGTTCAATACGCCTGCGAGCGTTTCAAGGTTCAGATCGCGCTTGGGCGGCAGGACATCCTTGCCCGCTTTATAGTCGCGCTCGTATTTGTCCCACGCACGCTGGTAATCCTGTGCCTCTGCCCATGCCGCGCGGTAACCGGCCACGTTACCCATGCGGGTGTGTGGGCGGAATTCAGGGCTGTTCTTGCCTTCGCCGTAAACGCGTTTCGGGTTTTCGCCACACGCCATTTTCATGCCGTAAGGAGCGCCCGGGAATTTCATGTCCTGTGCCACGCGGCCCGGCACGTTCTTGAGCGTCACCGACCGGCCGCCCACAAGGTTCGCGGAGCCGGGCAGCAGTTGAAGCGCGGTGATGCCGCCAGCGGCAGCCCGGATATAGCCGGGGTCCTGCGGCCAATTGGAATGCTCAACCCATGCGTCAGCGGTGACCGGCTCACCCACTTCGTTGCCGTCAGAATGCGACCGCACGCCGGGGCTTGGGTATACGCCCAGGTGGCTATGGGTGTCGATGATACCAGGCGTGACCCAGCGGCCTGTGCCGTCGATCACTTCAGCGCCTTCAGGCGCCTCAAGGTTCTGGCCAACCGCCTTGATATCGCCGCCTTCCATCAGGATCGAACCGCCGTCAATTCGGCCGCCTTTACCATCCAGGATGGTCACGTTGGTGATCAACGTGGGTTTGCTGGCCAGCGGGGTGTAGCTGCTTGGAAATGGGTCTTTGTTGATCTCGACAAACTCGCCCTGTTCTTCGCCTGGCTGGCAGGCTGCAAGCGCAAGCCCCATGGCAGTGATGGCGAGCCCTGATCGCAGCCATGCGGGCCGCGTCATTGCTTTTTTCATGATTGTTTCTCCCTGTTACCGCCCTATCCCCTGGCGGCGTGTCGCGGGAGCGTATCAAGGCGAATAATCCGAGTCATCAAAAAGCGCTTCAACTTTCGTTGAGATCGACGAGCCGTGCCATAGGTGAGATGAACCGAAGCTGCAACCCGGCGCTGTTTTACCAACACGCGCTGTGGTAGGTTGCGATTCTCTGACACTGAGGAAATTTGGCATGCCCATTCGCCCCCTTTTGATCTGCTTTTTCCTGGCCTTGATCCCGGCACACGCATGGGCCCAGCCCGCCGACCTGCCAACCCCGGAGGCCTTGTTCCAGGAAGCGGCCCAGGCCATCGGCTGGAAGGGCGACACCAAGGATGTCGGGCGCATTGAAGCCCACGCCCGTGTCAGCGTGGAGGGCCGCACCTATGACACTGTTGTCAACAGCCGCGTCAGCACGCCCGCGGACGGGGATGCCCGCTTCACCATGGTGGGCGAGGACGGTACGGTTACATACGGCGATACAGACGGCACCATCTGGTTCGAAAGCGAGGGCAGCGAGCGCCGCACCCTCTCGCCGGCGATGGCCGCTTTCGTGCACGGCCACCAGTTTCACAGGCGGGCCCTGTTCCCGGCAGCTGAATTCAAAACCATCGACCCCGAAGTAACCCTTGAAGAATTCGCTGACGAACTTGCCTTTACCGTCAGCGGCACCACACCTGCAGGCGCCCGGCTGCGCTATTTCTTCAGCCAGCGCAGCAAGCGGATGATCGGCTTTCATCTTGTCGTCGACGAAGAAACCGGGCCACACCCGATGGATTTCACCTTGAAAGACTGGCGCACGTCGGCGGGCGAAAGCCTGTTCTGGCGGGTGGACATCAACGACCGCGGCAAGATTTATGTTTACCGGTTCGACCGAATCCTGATGCTGCCCTGACCCATGCGGTAAACATCACACTAAATCCTTGCCTGCCATCACCGAGGCCGGTACCTTTTGGCCAAACAGGTGAGCATGCAGGGGGTTCATGTGCCAATCATTGTTCTGACAGTTCTCGCGCAACTGATCTGCGCCTATCATGTGGTCAAAACCGGACGGGATAAATATTGGATCTGGCTGATCATTATCGCGCCGGGCATCGGCTGTGCCATCTATCTGATCACCCAGGTACTGCCGGACGCCGGCAACACACGCACCGCCGGCACCCTGAAAAAGGGCGCCGTGAAAATCCTCGATCCGCAAAGGGAACTTCGAGAAGCCCATCATGCATTCGATATGGTGGAGAGCACAGAAAACCGCTTACGCCTTGCGGATGCCCTGATGGCCATGGAAAAGTGGGACGAGGCCGCCCCCCATGTGGACACATGCCTCATGGGCGCCCACAAGCATGACCCCCATATCCTGATCCGGCAGGCAAAGATCAGGTTTGAGCAGGGCCATCCCGACGAGACTGTCGCCATTCTGGACCTGCTGCAGGAAAAGAACCCGGGTTTCAACAGCCAGGACGGGCATCTGCTGTATTCACGCGGGCTCGCGGAATCAGGCCAGGTCGAAGCGGCGCTTGGGTCATATGAAAATCTCATCGGCTATGCCACCGGCGAGGAAGCGCGTGTGCGCTATGGCCTGCTGCTGAAGGCGTCAGGACAGCCCGACGCCGCCAGTCAAATATTTGACGAGGTGGCAGCCCGCCTGCGCCGCGGCACCAGCTATTATCGGAAAAGCCAGAAAAAATGGGCCGCCATCGCAGAGCGTGCCCGGCACTAGCCTGGACGTCCCTGACTGGCATCAGATACGGTCCGGCCGACATCCTTGCCTTGATGCCCGAGTAGGTCGGTTTATGATCAGGTCGTTCACACATCTTTAAGCCCCTCAGGGTCACACTGCGTGACGAGAGGAGATCAGGATTGACCTGTCGCGCTTTAATCACCGCTGTGATGATGGTGTGGCTGACCGCTTTTGGTCGCCCGGCACATGCTGAAGTTTGCGACAATACCATTACCCTTGGCGCAATCGAGTGGCCCCCATACACCATCTGGGAAGGCGACAGGTTCGCATCTGGCCTGGACATTGAGCTGATGGCTGCAATTTTCAGCAAGGCCGGATGCAACCTTCACATCCTCAGGATGCCCTTCAAGCGAGCCTTGAGGGATGTGGAACTTGGGGTGCTCGACGGTATGCCCACCGTATCCTACACAGAAGAAAGGGCCATTTTCGGCTATTATTCAGTGCCCATTCGCAATGAGGTCATTGCCGCATTCGTCAGCGCTTCATTGGCTGAGGATAGGCGCCCCCAGACGTTTGAACATCTCGCGTCCTCCCCGCTCAGGATCGGTGTGGTATTGGGCGGTTGGTACGGACCGGCGTTTGAGGAGGCCCGCGCCTCCAATGCCGCCTTCAAAGCCAGAGTAAAAACCTTTGAAGATTTCGAAATCCTGTTCAGGGCACTTGAAGCCGGGCTGATTGATGTCGCCGTCAACGACATTGCCGGCGGCCGCTATGTGGCCGAGCGTACCATCGGCAGCGGCAGTGTCCAGCTGCTGCCCTTCGCCGTGCATGTCAATGACGTGCACATCCTGCTCAGCCGCAAGACGCGGACCGAGGCGGAAATCAATGCCATCAGCCAGGCGATTACCACCTTAAAGAAAGACGGCACAATCGACAGGATTACCGAACGCTACCTGCCTGTAGGGCTGCTGCAAAAGTTTACGGCCCCTACCCCTTAGGCCATCCAACTTTCTTCGCTAATTCATGCGGAATATGTTATGATTTTCCCTTACTTCGGGGAAAAGCCATGACCAAACATGCTGCACTGTTCCTTGTTGTGAGTATTCTTCTTAGCCTCTCTCTTCCTGCATCTGCCGAAGGTGCGGGATGCACCAAGAAACTGACTATCGCCTTCTTTGACTGGCAGCCCTACCACTATCGGGATGAGAACGGCACGCCCACCGGCCTGGATATTGAGCTGATGCGCGCCACCTTTGGCGCTGCCGGTTGTGAATTCGAGCTGAAGGTAATGCCGTGGAAGCGCACCTTGCTGGCCATCAAATTCGGGACTATCGACGGATCGCTGGGCGCCTCCCGCCTGAGTGAGCGCGAGCAATATGCCTGGTTCAGCCGGCCCTATCGGCGCGAAACCATGGTGATGTTCATGCGCCGCGACGAGTTGGAAAAAAGCAAAGTGATGTCTGTTGCCGACGTGGTTTCAGGCAAGCACAGGATTGGCGTGTTGCTGGGCAGCTGGTACGGCGACGAATTTGCCGCCCTCTATAAAGCTGACCCAAAACTGCGCAAACATATGCTTCAGACGCCCGAATATGAAGTGCTGTTCACCTGGCTTGTCAAGGACCGGGTGGATGTCGTGTTCAATGACCTGTTCAACGGCCTGCACATCCTGAAAGGCATGAATGCGCTGGATCAGGTCGCGGTGCATCCCGTGACGCTGAATGATGACTATATCCATTTCATCTTTTCAAAGCTGACGGTGCCGCGGACAACACTGGAAGCGATTGACGAGGCCATTGCAGCCTTTCAAGGGACGGAGGAATATACGGCGATCCTGCACAAATACGTGCCGCCGGAACAGCTGACATTCATGCCAATGCAGTAACGGCCTAATAGACCCAGAACCTGCCAAGGCCCTGGCGTAGCAGCCACCACCACAGCGACAGGGGGTGGTTTACCTTGCTTGCTGTCCGCTTCGGATTCTGCTTGCTGAGGTGCGGGGTGGCTGATGACGCGTCCGCAAGCCCGAGAAAATCGAAAACCGGTTTGAAATTCTCATGGGCCACATCGCTATAGTCAAGCGTCAGGAAATCCTGACCGGACTGCTCAAGCTTCCTAATGATACTGTCAAACACGCCCGTAACGTCATCATGGAAAGTCAGGAAAGCGTCTCGGTCCAGATCTATTTTGACGTGACCTTTTTTGGCATAGTCAGAACTCCAGGCGCCGGACTGTTTTGCAATTTCAAGGGACAGATACTGATCCAGCGTGTTGCTGCGGCGCAGGATGATTTTCTTCCAGGACGGGTCATCAAGTATCTGGTCCATGATCACTGGCGAATGGTCGGTGAACAGCTTGAACCCATAGACCTTCTTTTCCGGGTACCGCTCAGCATTCCAGGCCATTACCTTTGGCAGGAAGCCCGGGATGTCATTGTCCCGCACTTCGGTGGGACCAGGGAAAACGCCATCCGTAAAAATCTGGTCTGGATGGAAAATTTCATAATCGCAGTGGATGCCTGGATGTCGGGTCAGCGCATTCACAAGCGCATTCGACCCCGTCCGCGCCATGGTCACGATTACAAATTTCTGGCTGTGAAAGTCTGTCATGGCAGATCAGATACACCGGGTTTCATAAAAACGCAAACGGGGCCCGCAGGCCCCGTCAGGTATTCGCTCATACAGGCGTCTAGTGTACGCCGTGCATGCCTTTGCGCAGGATCGGCGTCAGCAGCAGGATGAAGACACCCACACCCATGCTGATCAAACCAATGTTGGTATATACCTCCATGGTCGCAATAACGTCTAGCACGGCACCATCACTGCCACCGTGGGCTCCGCTACCTGTCAGGGAGCTGATCCAGCCAGCAACATAGTTGCCCAAGGCAGTAAACAGGAACCAGGTTCCCATCACCATGCCCACGATGCGACTGACGCTAAGCTTGGTCACCATCGACAAGCCAACGGGGCTCAGGCACAACTCTGCAAGAGTCAGTGAGAGGTAAATCAGCACCAGCCAGATAAAGCTCTTGCTGTTACCGTCATCGAGGCTCATGCCCCAAGAGAAGACAATATAGCCAAGACCAATCAGCAGCATTGCAATCGCAAACTTGGCGGGCGTGGATGGCTCCCAGCCTTTATTGGCCAGCTTCACCCACATCCAGGCAAAAACTGGCGCAAAGATCACAATAAAGAGTGGGTTCATGGACTGAACCTGTGATGCCTTGACTTCAAAAATACCCAGGATGTCGCGGTTAAACTGCTCGTCTGCCAGAACGGTTAGGCTTGCCGCCTGCTGTTCAAACAGCGCCCAGAACACGCTTTGTACTGCGATCAGGAAGCAGGCCACGGCCAGACGCTGACCTTCAACCTTGGTACATTTGGTAAAGCCGTAAACCAGTATCACCGCCAACATAACGAGGCCGGAAACACCAAGCAACTGACCCACCAGATCCTGGTATTGCATCATGAACCAAGACACGCCAACCAGCGCAATACCAAACAGGTAAATGGCATTTTCCTTGTTGATCGGGCCAACGGCAGACTCTTTCAGTTCTGGCGCGTTTGGCGGATCAGCACGACCATCCAGCAGCTTCTGCCCCCACAGGAACACCAGAAGGCCAAAGAGCATACCAATACCCGCCAGCATGAAGCCATAGCTCCAGCCATAGGTTTCGCCTACATAGCCTACGATGATGGTTGAAAGAACGGAACCAACGTTAATACCCATGTAGAAAATGGTGAAACCACCGTCCCGGCGAGGATCGTTCGGGCCATACAGAGCGCCCACAATGGTGGAGATATTGGCCTTCAGGAAGCCAACACCCGTAATGATCAGCGCAAGCGACAGGAAGAACAGGCTGAGGTAGAACTCATCCCGAACAATGGTTTCGCCTTCCATGTATGCCTGCGGCCCGTGGAAACCCATCAGCCCGTGCCCAAGCACCAAAAGAATTGCACCGTACGTAACCGCTTTTCGACTTCCGAGGTAACGGTCAGCCATATAGCCACCGATAATCGGCATCATGTACACGAGGCCCGCGTACGCGCCGTAGATCATGCTGGCTTTTTCGTTGGTGAATAGATGGTATTTGATTAGATAAAGGACCAAAATGGTGCGCATGCCATAATAGGAAAAGCGCTCCCACATTTCGGTCAGGAAGCAGACAGTCAGGCCAACTGGATGGCCCATAAACTCCCTCTGCTGCGACCCTTCGGTCGATACAACTGTGTCGGACATTTCTACCCCTTTTATATTCTCTTGGGCCGCTGATTGTTGCTCATGCGGCCGCTCCCCATTGTTAGGTTCTGGGCTTTCTCTTGCTGGAAAGCATCGACATTACAAACCACAAATCGGGGTAGGCGGGAAGCAAAATCGGCTCAAATAAGCCATTTTTCTATGGATGTGTCTGGCCGGCGAATGGGAATGTCAGCGTGACAGCGTTGGCAGGAATGCATCCACCACCAATTCGGGTACGCCGTTGTCGACAGCGTGAGCCCTGAGGCTGCCATCCTCGACGGTCTCACGAATCCGCCGATTGAACAGATCCACCAGCGCGGCGGCTTCGGCGGAATTGCGGCAGGTCATGGCGTTGTCATAGTCCAGCACTGAAAAATCCGGGTCGTAAGGCGGGATTTCCACACCCATTTCCGCAAAGGTAATCAGAATGTCCGGCATGCTGCCCAGCATGGCGTCGCCCCGCCCCCCAAGAAGGACGCGCACCTTTTCAGGCTCCGAATCTACATTCCAGAAACGGGCACGGGCGGTGGTGAAATTATGATTATAATTCTCACCCCTGATCTGGATCAGAAGCTTGCCCTTAAGCGCTTCCATGGTACTGAAAACCGGTTCGCCCGGCCGGGAAAAAACGTAGGTTTTCGACACCAGCACCGATTGCGACTGGATGAGCTGCGTCGCGTCAACATGCTTCATGGAAACCAGAATGGTCGGTTTGCTGACCGGGTAGGCACAGTCGACATCGCTATAGAGCAAAAGACGCAAAGCTTTGTCATAGCTGACATATTCGATCTCATACCTGTGCTCATAGCCCTTCAGCACAAACCGGAAAAGGTCCACGAACATGCCGGTGCCGTCAGCCTGAATGCTGGGACCCCAAAGTGGCATGATCACCTTCATGGGGCGATTCTCACCACCGTCCTTTGCGTCATTGGCATCGCTGGCCAAGGCGCCCGGGGAAAGCAGGAAAGCAAGACACAGCAGCGTCAAATACTGCTTCAACCGACCCACTTGTTTCGCCAACCTTGTCACGCCTTCTGTAATCCAAACTTGAGGGGCAATGCCCCATTTCTGAAAACCGTCCCTACTCTAGCCGCCAACCGCACCAAGCGGCAAGCTTGCCATATCGTTATCGCTGGCTGCCCGGCCCAATATGGGCATCGAGGAAATTCAGTGTGCTCTGGTAATAGATACGCTTGTCTGCCGCCCGCTTCAACTGATGTTCCGCGCCCTCCAGAACAATGAATTTATGCACTTTCTCAAGCCGGGTCAGCACCGTGTGCATCAATTGCCCGTGCTCGAAACGAACATTCATATCGTTGGTTGAATGCAGCAGCAACACCGGCACCCGGACCAGGTCGGCCCGGTTGACCGGCGACCGCCGCCTGAGTGCCCATTTCGACAGACGGCCCTGAATACGCGGAGTCGTCAGCATATGGAAACGACCTTCCTCAAGGTGGCGGATCAGAAGCTCGATCGATGTCACACCGTTCAGACTGACCGCGCAGCCGATCAGGTCGTCATCCTTGATCGATGACATCAGCGCCGCGTAGCCGCCATAGGACCCGCCCACCACACAAATCTCACCCTTACGCGCGATGTTCTGGTCAACCAACCATTCCGTTGCTGTGCGCACGTCATCCTGCATGTCGTGGCCCCATTCGGCATAGCCCGCGCGGCGCCACCGTTCGCCGAAGCCACTGGAGCCACGGAAGTTTGGCTGCAACACACTGTATCCGTTTGCCGTCAGCCAGCTGACAAAGGGGTTATAGCTGTCAGTCACCCGCTTGACCGGCCCGCCATGCACCAGCACCACCGCGCGGCCCGTGTGCGCACGGCTCAAGAGCGCGTGCATCTGGCCCTTGCCTCTGGGCAGGTCGATCCACACGCCTTTGGTCTCAGGTGTCGGCAAGGCATCTTCCGCAGGGTCATACGGCAGCGGGTTCAGCAAATCGACTTCCGCGTCATAGAGGAAATAGCGGGACGGCGCATGCTTGAGCCGCGCCCGATAAAGCTGCCGCCTGCCATCCACGCTGGCTGCAACCAGCGACAGGTTGGCAATACCGGCACGCGCCGCCATATCCTTTATGCGGCCCTGATGCGTGGCCGCCCACACCATGTCCTCAATCCCGTCCTCTTCGTATGTGGCGCCCACCGCCAGGTTGGTCTCCGGGTCCAGAATGGCGGCCACAATGTCATACCGGTCATGGCCGGCCAGCCTCTTCATGAAATCGCCGCTTCTCGCATCCATTCGCCACAAGGCGCGGGTATCGCTGTCGTGCGAGGACAGCACCAGTGCTGTTGCCCCGCCGGTTTCCACCGCCAGCACAGCCAATGCATCATCATCGAAATAGTCCCGGTCGCGGATCATGTCCCAGCTGCCGTCAGCGCGCGGCGCAAACAGGCGGTGCCGCCGCGCCACAAAGCCTTCCCCCAGGATAATCTCTCCCTGCGGCGACGCCCACCAGCGGATCACCGGCTTCCAGCCACCAATGATCTTCTCGCTCGCGCCTGAGACTGCATCCACCCTAAACACAGCCGGATACCCCGGCACACCCGGGTCCTCCCACTGCAGCAGGATGCGGCGCGGGTCTTCCGGCAGGGAACTCAATAGCACCGGAGGCAGATCACCCGGACGCGGTCCTTCACCGTCAATCAGAGGGCGCAGCCGCCTGAGGTGCGCGTCATAAAGCACCAGCCCGTGTTCATTCAGGGAAAGAAGCAACCGCCCGCCGCCAACCCAGGCCATCCAGCTGAGATCTTCGAACGCATAAGGCAGCACCTCGGCTTCATTCAGGCCGG
Source organism: Kordiimonas lacus (assembly GCF_001550055.1). Lineage (GTDB taxonomy): Bacteria > Pseudomonadota > Alphaproteobacteria > Sphingomonadales > Kordiimonadaceae > Kordiimonas > Kordiimonas lacus. The sequence continues at coordinate 194,610 of NZ_LRUA01000002.1, read as the reverse complement.
CGTCTGCGTACCAGACAACCAGTTCAGACACATCCTCATTACGGCGAAGGCCGGACAGAAAATGCCCATCTCGCGACATGGAAACCGCCGCCAGGAAAGGCGGCTGTGACAACTGCTTGAGCAGCGTGGCCTCTCCCACTGCCAATGCCGCGGGCAAAGGCAGCATCAGGGCAAGAAGGAGCAACGATATCAAACGGCTAACACGGTCGTACATAGATACAGGCTAGCATGCAAATCTTAACGCTCAAATAGGTCTTCCGTTCAAATCACAAGCAGGCAGGAATCCTCTTGATATGAGATCCGATCCGGCCATAGCTTTTATGACTCGCGAACCAGACCGCCATAATGTATAATGATAGCCATTAAATTTAAGTATGGCCGTTCGGGGGGACAGCATGTCGACACAGTGGAACAGCATCAAACCGTCAGATATCCTGACGAAGGAAGAATCGCACCAGCTCAGACAGCGGTCTGACCTGATGGGATTCTATCTTCTGGCCCACTGCTGGGGGCTGATCATCGGCAGCATCACGCTGTTCGCTCTGTTTCCGAACCCCGCTACCTTCCTTCTGTGCCTGATCATTGTCGGCAGCCGCCAGCTGGGGTTGGCCATCCTGATGCATGAAGGCAGCCACGGCATGCTGTTCAAGACGCGCTGGCTGAATGAACGCCTGACGCAGGCGCTGGCCGCATGGCCCATGGTTCTCAACATGAACACCTACCGGAAGCGCCATATGGCGCACCACCGCTTCACCCGCACGGACGCCGACCCGGAAAATTACCTCTACACGCCCTTCCCGGTATCGAAAGGCAGCATGGCCCGCAAGATATTACGGGACCTCACAGGCATCGTATTCCTGCGCACCCAGATCGGCATCTTCCGCTACATCTGGGGTGACCGCGCGGGGCGCCTGGAAAGACTGAAAGCTTTCTATACCGGGCCGATTGTCTTCTATGCGGTCGCCATTACCGGCTTTGCGCTTGCAGGCCGGATGGACCTGTTCCTGCTGTGCTGGCTGTTGCCAATGGCCACCACCCAGCAATTGTTCCTGCGTGTGCGAAATATTGCCGAACACGCCACCATGGAAGACCTTGAGAACCCGCTGAAGAACAGCCGCACCACCATCGCGCGGCCATGGGAGCGCCTGACCTTCGCGCCCTATTTCGTCAATTATCATATCGAGCATCATATGCTGCCGTTCGTGCCCTGCTGGCGCCTCCGGGACGTCCACAGACTGATGCTCAAACGCGGTTTCGGCAATGAGATGGAAATCCGCACCGGCTACTGGGATATCATCAAGCTGAACGCCTCGGCCTGATCCGCACCCGATGTCACACCGCCTAAATATTTTCGAGGCGGTTTTTTGAGTGCGCCTCGGGTATAACTGATAAAAATATCAGTATTTATTCATAATGTTTCCTGGGGAGGGAAAATGTCCGTTTTCAAAAAGCGCGGTTTCTGGGCCGTGGTTATCATCATTCTGTTGCCGCTTGGCTATTATGCGGTCAACAAGGGCCAGGCCTTCTACCGCATGGCCAGCTATTATGATGTCGAACACATCACAGAGAATTACCGCAATACCAAAGAGTTCTTCAACACTACCACGGTGCATGCCTCAGGCACGCCGTCAGCCTTCGCATACGACACACAGCCCATCACCGACACTTATGTCTATGATGGCGAAGAACGGTCGATCAAGGACCTGATGGTGGAAACCGGCACCACCGGGCTTCTGATTGCAAAAGACGATACCATCCTGTTCGAGGAATATTACCAGGGCGAAAAGGAAGACGACCGGCACATCCAGTTTTCTGTCACCAAAAGCTTCATCTCTGCCCTGTTCGGTATCGCCATCAATGATGGCCTGATCGACAGCATCGATGACCCGGTCACCAAATATCTGCCAGAACTCAAAGACACGGGCTATGACGGCACCACGCTCAGGCACGTACTCACCATGTCCACCGGTATCCGTTTCACGGAGGACTATGGCGACCTGACATCCGACGTGAACAGGATGTCCATGGCCATCGGCACCGGTGGCAGCCTCGACGAATTTGCCGCCAGCCTGCCGCGCGACCGCGAGCCCGGCACATACAATGACTATGTCAGCGTCAATACGCACGTGCTGGGCATGGTGCTCAAGCGCGTCACCGGCCAGACCATCACCCAGCTTCTGGAAGAGAAAATCTGGAAACCCATCGGCATGGAGCACGATGCCTATTTCCTGATCGACGGCGAAGGCATGGAGGTGGCCATGGGTGGCCTGCAGGCAAGCTTGCGCGACATGGCACGCATGGGCAGGCTGTATCTTCATGAAGGACGCTGGGGCGACAAACAGATCGTGCCCGCCGACTGGGTGAAGGCATCAGTCACCCCCGAAGCCCCGCACCTGGAGGCCGGCTTTGACAACCCAGGTTCAGAAACACCGTATGGTTACGGCTACCAGTGGTGGACACCGTCGAACCCCCACGGCGATTTCACGGCATCGGGCATCTATCACCAGTTCATCTATGTGGACCCGACAACCGGGGTGGTGATTGCCAAAACCAGCGCAAACAAAGGCTATAACGATCCGGCCAACAAGCTGCAGAAAGACATGATTCTCACGGCTTTCCAGGCAATTTCGGCTGACATCGGCGCACGGGAAATGCCTGCGGAAGAGGCAGCGGCGGAAACGGGCGAATAATCGCTTGAGCTTGTAGTGGCTCCAACCTTTATGCTTGGCACGAATCAAGGAAATCCGGCGGCGGAGAGAGATCATGCCAAGCATTACCCCCATCACCCTTTATGGCCCACCGGTCCTGATAGCGCTGGCGCTTATCTGGGGCTTTGGCCGCATTCTGTACCTGCGGCGCACGGCGGGTGTCAGTGTGCTGGCGGTGCTGGGCCGCAAACGCAACCCGGTTGAAGCCGGTGCAGGCGTCGTTGCCCTGGTGCTGAACCTTTATATGATTGCCCGACCCTTCTGGCCGTCTCTGGACGACAGGCTGATGGTGCAGCCTTTTGCTTATGCCCATTGGGGTGTTTTGCTGATGGCGATCGGAATCCTGATTGCCATGATCAGCCAGATGGACATGGGCCGCAGCTGGCGCATCGGCCTGCCTGAAGAGCTGGAGGAGGACCAACCCCTGATCACCGGCGGGCTTTACCAATTCTCCCGCAACCCGATTTATGTGGGCATCATGCTGTTTTTGCTGGGCAGCGTGGTTGTCGCCCCGGGCCCTGTAACCATCGCCAGCCTTGTGCTGAGCTGGATTTTCATAAGCCTGATCATCCGCGCCGAGGAAGACTTCCTGGCCAGGGAATTCGGTGAGGCGTTCGACGCCTACAAGGCACGCGTGCGCCGCTGGCTCTAGCCCACAAAAAAGCCGAGCATTGCCCGGCTTTTCAACACTTTTTATTACGGTCGATGATCAGTCTTCGACGGTCGGCATCGGCGTGCCGTTCGTGCGGCAGCCATAAACCATGCCCTTGCCTTCGTCTTTCTTGTTGATGACAAAGCTCGATGTCCCATCCGGGCAGGAGAAACGGTCACGGTCCCCGTTCGGCAGCGTTACGGTCACGCTGTCATGGCCGTCATAGTCGTGATAGCCCTTTTCCCCCTCAATGGAGATGGCGCAGGCGCCCAGCGTCAGGCAGGCGGCAGACATAATAATAGCGTTGATTGGTTTCATGATTTTTTCCTCAAACTGTCGTTGTCGTAAACATGCGGGCTCGTTGACCCGCTTTTCTTTATGTTTTTTCTAGTAGCAGAAGTTCAGGCGAAAGCAAGAAATCAATGCTTTGGCAGGTAGGCCGACAGGGTCTTTTCCATGAACTGCGGGAAAGAAAGCCCACCCGTTACATCGCCATTGATATGGATCGACAGGTCACTGCGGATCGAGGCAATCGCCTGCACCATGGCACCGCGCATTTCTGCGGACAGGCCGCTGCCAATCAGCACCATACTGATGGGATGCTCCCGCAGCATCTGGCGCACGTGCTTTTCATTGTTGGCGATATAAAGCTTTGCGTTATAGCCTTTGGCAAGCTGGATCACATAGGGCGGCAGCTTGTCGCCCTTGCGGCACAAGAGAAGATGAAAAACCGGTGCTGCCACTGTGCCCCCCTAAAAACTGGCGTCAAGCCCGACTCGCCAGAAGCGCCTTTGCGCCAGCGTCTCAAGCCCATCAGCAGTTACTGCCGACACCACCTTGGCGTCAAACAGATTTTCCGCTTGCGCCGTCAGGGTGAACCGGTCAGAGAGCTGATAGCGTGCGCCAACATTGATGGTGAATATGGCATCCAGACGGCGGCTATTGAGGTCGTCATCATACTGGCCACCCGCATAGCGGCCTTCGATATTCATGTCCCAATCGTCGCCGTCATAGGCCGCGCGTACGGTGGCGCTGTGCCGCGGTGTCTGAACCGGACGCTTGCCGACAAGGTCAGACATGGCGTCGAATTTGGTGATGCGCGCGCGGGCATAAAGGTAACTGGCACTCAACGTCCAGTGCGTGTTCCAGTCAAGCCGGGCGTCCAGCTCAATGCCGTCCGTGATGCTTTCGTCCACATTCGCCCGCTGCCTCAGGACCCCACCTTCGGGCACAAAGCCACCCAGTGGGAAAAAGCCCGGGCCAAAACCGATGGTCACGTTACCGACGCCGTCACGCAGCCAGTTGCGGTAATAGGTGGCGCTGAGCTTCACGGTGTTCAGCGGTTCATAGTCAAAGCCGACCTCAAGGCCATAGAGCGTTTCCGGGGTCAGGTTCGGGTTGGCCTCGGTGATGTCATTGACCACCCGGAACGGGCGGTAATATTCATTCAGCGTCGGCAGGCGCCAGGTTTTGTAGGCTGCCGCGCGCAGGTCTATGGCCCCAGTGAGTGAGCGCTCAAAGCCCACGCGCCCGGTCCATTCGCCGCCCTTTCGGTTGGGCACAAGGTCAGACCGGTCAGGCGAGGCGAAGCCCGGGAAGCCGTCTTCGATGTTAAACTCATCGCGCACTCCATTATAGGTCCGCCAGCGATCATACCGGAGCGTGGCGGAGAGCGCGCCCCAGTCAGCGTCATGGCTGTATTCGCCGTAGAAACCCAGCGTCCATTGGTCGCCGCCGGCGCGGCGCTGGCGGGTGAAGCCTGCGCCCAGGTTGCGGAAGCGTTCGTTGGTCTCGCCGCTCATGCGCCGGCCGTCCATGCCCAATTCAACCCCGTCAAACTGGACGCGCGCCAAAACGCCGGCGCCCCAGGCAGGCACATCGAACTGGTCCAATACAGCGCGTTCTGTGGTGCGGTCATCGCGGGCGGAGGCAAATATGTTGGTAAAGTCACGTTCCCTGTAGTGGGCGATGATTTCCCACTGTGCGGTACGATAATGCCCTCCCTGGAGGGTAACAGAAGCATCCATGCCGCTTGTGCCGTTTGCTGCAAGTGACAACCCGTTCAGGCGGTTCTCTTCGAAAAAGCGCAACGATGCGATTAGTTCAACCTCATCAATGCTTAACTGGGATGTGATGGCCAAATACGCGGCGTCATTAGCGGCGCGCCGGTCGACCGGCCCACGATCTTCTTCGGCCAGCAAATAGTCGCCGTCACCATCAAAGAAACCAGCCGAGACCGCCAATTCCCCGCCGCGAAAATCTGTCGCGTAGCGCCCTGCGGCACTGATGCTTTCATTGCTGCCGGCCCAGGCATGAATCCCGTTGTGGCTTTTGTGAAAAGCCGCGCTGCGCAAATTCACTCGACCGGAAAGCGCCTGCGAGCCAAAGGAGCCCGACCGTCCTCCGCGCAGAACTTCCATCTCCGCGACATCAAGGGAGCTAAAAGTGCTCCAGTTGACCCAGCCTCCAAAGGGGTCATTGAGCGGGACCCCATCAAGCGTCACCAGCACGCGACCGGCACCATTCGCGCCAATACCACGCATGGAAAGGCCTTGCGTTGTGGGGTGTGCCGTGCGGCTATCGGCCCTACGAAAAAGCCCAACACCTGGAACCATCGCCAGCTGCTGATCCAACCGCACAGGCGCACCTGCGCCTGTCTGCAACACCTGCTCAGAGCCTTGCTGCCCCAATCGCTGCAGTCGCGCCTGCACCACGGGGATCAGGGTCACATCGGTAATATTTGTGCAATCCTCGGGGATATAGCACTTATCATAGCCCTCGACGGTTTGCGCTTCAGTTGCTCGGGCGGCGGTCGCGGACATCGTCAGAAGTGACGTAGCCGCCATTATTGTTAAAGTGCGTGCGTACATAAGTGGCAATCAGGGCAATTTCTTTGTCTGAGAGATGCCCGAAAGCCGGCATCTCGTTGGAATAGTCTTCGTCTGTCGGCTTCATCGCGGCGCTGCCGAACAGGATCATGTCAATCACGCCGCCAATAGGGCCATTGGCGCGCGGCTTGTCAATCAGTTCCGGCTGCATCATGGGCACGCCGCCGCCGTCAAACTGGTGGCATGCGGCACAGTGTTCTTCATAAAGCGCCTTGCCTTTGGCTTCACGAGCATCTGCCCCGAAGGCGGCACCGGATACCAGTACCGCCGCGATCAGTCCAATGTTACTTGCCTTCATATGTCACCCGATAAATGCGTCCGCCTGACATCAGGCTGGAGATATAGATAGCGCCGTCCGGCCCTTCGGCCAGACCCGTTGGCCGGTGCTTGGCGTCGCGTGGGCTTTTGACAACTTCAATGCCGGGGAAGCCGTCCGCGAAGGTGACCCAGTCACCCGCCACATTGCCTGCCTCGTCCATCGGCACGAACACCACGCGGTAGCCCGCCTGCGGCATGGGCGCGCGGTTCCAGCTGCCGTGGAAGGCAATCAGCGCCCCATTCTTATAGCCCATTGGCAAGCCATCGCCCTTAACAAAAATCAAGTCGTTTGGCGCCCAGTGGCCGGGGAAGGCAATTAGCGGCATCTGGCCGCGGTCAGTCGTCTGCTTGCCGTCACCGCCATATTCGGGCATCAGCACACGGCCCTCGACGCTCGGGTCAACATAGCCGTATGGCCAGCCCATATTGGCGCCTTCCGTCACTCGGTGAAATTCCTCGGCAGGTAGTTCTGCGCTGGCCTCTGCGTCATAAAGGTCCGGAAAGAAGCTTTGCAGCTGGTCGCGGCCGTGCTGCGCCAGATAAAGGCTGCCTGCAGCCATGTTCCAATCCAGCGCCATGGCGTTCCGAATGCCAGTGGCATAGCGCACACCGTCCGCCTGGTTTTGGCCGGTTTTCGACAGATCAAAGCGCCAGACACCACCGAAATCCTCAAGGATCGGGCACGGGTCCATGCCCGGCGAGCCTTTGGTACGCATCTTTTCCATGCAGGCATTCGAAGGCGCCCCGACATTCACATAGATGTGGCCACTGCCGTCGAAAGTGAACGGCTTGTCGGAATGCTGGCTGCGGTCTTCCATACCGGAAACCACGACCTCGGCTTCACCTGCCGGCGCGCCTTCTGCTGGCAGGTCCCAGCGCAGGATTGAGGTATTGGTGCCATAATAGAGCTTGCCGCCGTCGATACCCATGCCGGTGCCTGTCACACCCTCGGCGAACAGCTCGCGCACATCAGCCTTGCCGTCGCCATCGGTGTCCTTCAGCGCCACCGCGCCGAAACCATCAACCGCACGACGCAGGGCCACATATACCCAGCCGCTCTTGGACACCGCCATATGGCGGGCGCGGCCTACTTCGTCGGCAAACACCGTGCTTTTGAAGCCCGCGGGCACGCGAATACCGGTTTCTGCATCAAACGGCGCTGCTGCATCCACGCCAGTCACCTGGGCATAAGCAGGTGCCGCGAGCGCTGCGATCAGAGTTGCTGTGGCAAGTATCTTTTTCATTTTTTCCTCCGGCCTTGATTGCAAGTAGCTATAGCGCAAGCGTATGATGTTGAAAACAAACAAGAAGGTGATCGCACCTTGTTACGACAATCCTGGGGTTTCAGATGAAGATCGAACAAATCGCCAACCTGACGGACCATTTGCCCGCCTTTGTCGACATGCTGGTACGTACAGTGGCAAATGGGGCGTCCATCGGCTTCCATGCACCGCTTGACGAGGCTGAGGCTGAAGCCTACTGGCATGACGTGAACGCAGCGCTGAAGACTGGCCAGCTCTGGATGCTGGTGGCCCTTGCCGGCAACAAGGTGATCGGTGCTGTTCAACTGGAACCTTGCATGAAAGCGAACGGCCTGCATAGGGCAGAGGTGCAGAAGCTGATGGTTCACCCGGATGCCCGCGGCATTGGCGTGGGACGCAACCTGATGATTGCCCTTGAAGCGCTGGCGCTTGAGAAAGGCCGCACCCTGCTGATGCTGGATACAGCCACCGGCGACATCGCAGAAGGCCTCTATGCCCGCATGGGCTATAGCCGGGTGGGCACAGTGCCCCACTACACTGTGGAAGCAGATGGCACCTTCGGCGACACCACCATTTTCTATAAGCACCTTGACCCGGAAGATGGCTAGCGGCCATTGACACACGCTATCTTAACCCCGATATCCGGATGCAAAGAAACGAAAGACCGAAAGCGAGCTTATGCCCTTCAACACGCCCAATGATGCCACCTATGACCTTCTGATGAACCGCCGCAGCGTGAAGGCGAAGGATATGGTGGGCCCCGGCCCGGACCGGGCGGCGATGGAGAAAATTCTGGCCGCAGGCATGCGCGTGCCCGACCACGGCAAGCTCAACCCCTGGCGCTTTCTGGTGCTGACCGGGGCCGACCGCGAAAAACTCGGCGACCTGATCGCCGAAGGCCTGGTGATTGAAGATGAGCGCGACCCCAAGGTTGCCGAAAAAATGAAGGGCTATGCCAGCCAGGGGCCCGTGCTGGTGGTGGCCATCATGTGCATCAATCCAGACCATAAAATCCCGGTGATGGAGCAGGAACTGTCGATCGGGGCGGCGTGCCAGAATATGCTGGTGGCGGCCACCGCCCTTGGGTATGCCAGCCAGTGGCTGACTGGCTGGGCCGCCTATAGCAAGACGGTCTCAAACGGCCTGGGCCTGGGTGAAAATGAGAAAATTGCCGGCTTCCTGTTTTTCGGCAACCAGGATCGCGACCCAAGCGAACGGCCGCGCCCAGATATCAACGACCACATCACCTGGAGTTTCCCCGAAAGCAAAGAGGCCTGATGACCTACCATCCAGAACCCGCATTTCAAACCCTTGGCGACGGCTTTGCCGACCCGGTCCAGGCCGCCGATTTCCCAAAAACGATCCTTCGTTACAGGAACGACAGGGCCGCAAAAACCGTGGGGCTGGATCATCTGTCGGATGAAGACTGGGTAAAGCATTTCGGCCGATTCGAACCGCTCGCGGATAACCTGCCGGAGCCTTTGGCCCAGCGCTATCACGGCCACCAGTTCCAGGTCTATAATCCCGATATCGGTGACGGTCGCGGCTTTCTGTTCGCCCAGATGCGGGACGATGCAGACCGCCTGATGGACTTTGGCACCAAAGGCAGTGGCACCACGCCCTACAGCCGGTCCGGCGACGGGCGGCTGACGCTGAAGGGCGGCGTGCGCGAGATCATGGCCTCCGAGATGCTTGAGGCCCTGGGGGCATACACATCCAAGACCTTCTCCATCATCGAGACCGGCGAAAGCCTGATGCGCGGGGACGAGCCTTCCCCCACCCGGTCTGCCGTCATGGTGCGCCTGACCCACGGCAACATCCGCATTGGCACCTTCCAGCGCCATGCCTATTTCACCGATACGGAAAAGCTGGAAAAGCTGGTTGATTATTGCCTGAAATATTATTTCGATACCGAAATGAAAGGCAGTGTTGCTGACCGGGCGCTCAAATTCCTGGGCCTTGTGATGGAACGAGTGGCCGTGCAGGCCGCCGACCTGATGGCCGCGGGCTTCGTGCATGGGGTGCTGAACACAGACAATATCAACATCACTGGCGAGATATTCGATTTTGGCCCCTGGCGCTTCCTGCCCAAGATGGACCTGCAGTTCACCGCCGCCTATTTTGATGAAACCGGCCTCTATGCCTTTGGGCGCCAGCCCGATGCGCTGCACTGGAACATCTACCAGTTGGGCGGCGCGCTGGCGGACATCTGTGAGGAACAGGCGCTCAAGGACACGCTCGCCCCCTTCCCCAGCATCTATCTGGCGGCCCTCAGGGAAAAGCTGCTGGCGCGGCTCGGGATCAAGCCCAAGGGCGACAAGGTGGACGATGCGCTCCTCACGCTCATCAACAATTTCATGCTGAAGGAGCAGTTCCCTTACGAGCGCTTCTTCTTCGACTGGTACGGCGGCGGCGCCAGTGAAAGCCGCGCCATGGCGAGCCCGGAGGCCGAGCGCTACAAAGGCTTCGGCGAGCTGGTGGACGCCCTCAAGGGCTATGACCCCGCGCGTCCGGACGCGCTCAAGCACCCCTACTTCCAGGGCGATGCCCCCTGCACCATGCTCATTGATGAAGTGGAAGACATCTGGTCCCACATCGCCGACCGCGACGACTGGGCACCGCTCAACCAGAAAATCGACACCATCCGTGCGATGGGCGAGGCGCTTAACCCTCGCTAGAAGACAGTCCGGCTGAGGACGAGATTTTCCGCAAAAGGAAATAGAGCATCAACCCCACGGGGCCGAACATCAGCGACAAGAACAGGATTGGCACCAGCTTCCAGTGGGCCATGCCTTGCCGCGCCCCGTCGCGCACAATCCAGACACCAATAAATAGGTCAAACACCAGATAGTGTGTCCACCCAAGCAAGACGCCATGTGGATGGCTGAATATTACGGAGACCCCGGCCGCTGTGCTCATGTTGCCGCCCTCGGCCCCTGCACCAAAGACCATGGCCCACACCAGAAGAACGGTGTAGAGCATGCCGTAGGCCAGCGGGTAGATGCCGCTGTGCACAAGGGCGGTTGTCACACGGGCATGGGGTGCAAGCGCCAGCAGCAGCCAGGCAGGCAACACCCCAATGTTGATGATCTTGTATATCAGTTCATAGTCCATAGCTGCCCTCTATCCTTCTGTCACATCCGGCCACAGGTCGGCCATGGATTTGCTCTGGCCGGGCCGCATGATGATGCGCGCGTGCTTGCGCCGGAGCGCCCGCGGTTCCGCCACACCGCAGCTGTGGGCGATGATGCGGATTTCCTTCTTCATATTTTCGGCATAATTGGCCACCCGGTCGGCCTTGGTTTCCGGCACCAGACCGCGCTGCAGCCGCTTGTCGTGGGTGGTGACCCCCGTGGGGCAGGTGTTCTTGTTGCACTGAAGCGCCTGAATACACCCGAGCGAAAACATGAAGCCGCGTGCGGAATTCACAAAATCGGCCCCGGCACAGAAAGCCCACGCCACCTCAGACGGATTGATGAGCTTGCCGGATGCGATCACGCGAATGCGGTCCCGAAGGCCCGTGCGCATCAGGCTGTCCACCAGAAGCGGCAGGCTTTCACGCAAAGGCATGCCCATATTGTCAATCAGGCTCATGGGGGCGGCACCCGTGCCGCCGTCACCGCCATCAAGGGTGATGAAATCAGGCGCGCTTTCAGCGCCGCGCTTGTTCACCTCGGCGAACAGCTCGCCAAAGAATTCCTCGTCCCCGACCACCAGCTTGAGCCCTGTCGGCTTACCCGTTGTCTCGCGCACGTAGGCGACCATATCAAGGACATCGGCCACGCCGCGCATCTCTTCGTGCCGGTTGGGGCTGATGGCGCTTTTGCCCACCGGAATGCTGCGAATGGCCGCGATTTCTTCGGTCACCTTCACCCCGGGCAGGATGCCGCCCTTGCCGGGCTTGGCGCCCTGGCTCAGCTTGATCTCGAACATCTTGACCTGATCATGCCTAGCAACGGCCTTCAGCCTGCCCTCATCAAAACCGCCTTCGGGTTTCCTGACACCGAACTTGGCTGTACCGATCTGGAAGATGATGTCGCACCCGCCTTCAAGGTGATAGGGGCTCAGGCCCCCTTCACCGGTGTTCAGCCAGATGCCCGCCTTCTTGGCGCCCATCGACAGGGCACGCACGGCAGGGACTGAAAGCGCACCGAAGCTCATGCCGGAAATATTGAAGATCGAACTGGTGGTATAGGGCTCCCTCGCGCCCGGCCCGATGGTAACAGGTGTGGGTTCGGCGTCCTCTTCATCCATCGCCGGGAACGCACAGTTGGCGAAGAAAACAGTGCCTGCGGGCTTGAGGTCCCGCGTGCTGCCGAAGGCCACTGTTGAATCTACATCTTTTGCGGCGCGGTAAACCCAGGACCGCTCGGCCCGGTTGAAGGGCATTTCCTCCCGGTCCATGGCAAAGCAATACTGACGAAAGAATTCACCCAGATGTTCAAACAGATATCGGAAGCGGGCAATGACCGGATAGTTGCGTCTGAGGGCGCTTTCATGTTGGCTCTTGTCGCGAAAATAGGCGGCAATAACCCACAGAACGCCCAGGCCCACCGCCAGCACGAACATCAGCGCCAGATATTGCAAGATAATGGGAAGATACGCCAAAATCGTGTCCATCCCCTGCCCCCTTTACCAGATGATCCTTGTCCTTAAGGCTCGCACAGGCGTGTGTTCCAGTAAAGCCGCAATAGGCCTGTTAGTGCACCGCCCCCAACTCAAAGGCAGGCAGGATATAGCCCTGCAGCAGGTCATTCGATTGTTGGTGCATGTCCGGCGTATTGTAGCGCTCAGCCGTGATCACCACCACCATGTCCATGTCCTCGAACACCGCCACTTTGCTGCCGCCGTTGCCCGCCATGTAATAGCCTTTGTGTACAAGGCCTGTGGTGGCGGAAAAGAAATCGCCAATCCACCAGTGATAGCCATAGCTTTGTACTTCACTGACCACTCGGTGCGCTGTTGTGCTTTCCGTGATCCAGCCTTCGGGCAGCAGGCGGCGTCCGTTCCAGACCCCGTTCTGCAGCGCAAGCTGTCCAAACTTCATCAGGTCCCGGCTTGTCAGTTCAAGCCCGCCCCCGGCCTGTTCCTCACCGATAGGCGAACTGTGCCATTCGTACCTGGTTATCCCGAGCGGGGTGAACAGTGCAGCATCTATGAAATCATCCAGGCTCTGGCCCACGGCCATCTCAATCGCCTGTCCGGCCAGGAAGGACCCCGCGGTGCAGTAACGGAACGGCCCAAGGCCAGAGGCATCGCGCGACCAGCCTGGCATGGTGGGCAGGTCCAGCACGAAGCGGGTCCAGTCCTGCTCCTGGTGCATCTTGTCCTCGTATCCCGGGGTCGTCTGGTCATTGTCGTTGCAGTCCAGCGCCGACGACATGGTCAGCAGATCCTTGAGGCTGATATCCTTCTTTGTGTCGTTCAGATGTTTGATGGGGTCATAAACCCGGAAGAACGGCATGACCTTGTCGTCTGCGCTGGAGAAACCGCCCTGCTCGATCGCCGCACCCACCGCCATGCTGGTGATGCTTTTGGTCGCAGACCGGGTGTTATTGAGATACTGCGGGCCGCTCCGCCCGAAATAGCGCTCATAGACAATCTTGCCGTCCTTCAGCACCAGGACGCTGGTGATGTCCTTATAGTCGCCTCGGCTGATGGTGGCCGTCATTTCGTCCATCGTGCCGTTGTTTGCCAAGGCCGCACTTGCAAGCCCCAGCACCGCTATCAGCCCTGAAAGGAACTGTCGCATCATCATCCGCTCTCCCATGATTGGCGCCAACCATAGTAGACATCGAGATTTTGTCGATAGTTAGATTGCTTCCGTCTTATCCGGTTTCGCGGGACACCGTCTCAAAAAAAGATTTGAGCAGTGTGGCCCCATATCGGCCATTCATGTGTAGATAATCATCATCGGGGGAGGCCTCATACTTGGCGTCCTGAAGCCATTCACTGCCCTTGCAATATTCATGCTTCGTGAAACATGGCGCGCTATAGAATTCGGCAGGAATGTCGATCAATCTGTAGCCCTGCGCCCGAACAGCATCCAGCCCTGCCCTATATTGGTCCTCCAGCACGATATGGTCACCAGCAGCATGAATTTTCTGCCAATTCCGCATTATCTCCATCCAGACTTTCTTGCTCGTCTTTGTCGCCGACAACAAGCCCTCGCTTGGACAGGGACTGGGCACCAGATATGCTGGCGTATCCACGGCAGCGGCGATTTCATCCGCCAGGCGCGCTGCTACGCTCGACAAGAATAAACCCTTTACCGCGTCGGAAAAACAGGCTTCAGACACCAACACGTTCCCCCCGCTCATTGCGTGGCGTTCTGACCTGAAAAATGAATAGATGGTTCGCATAATCAGGTTGATGCCGATGCCCGCACCCTGAACCAGGAAACAATCATAAGCTTCAAGGTCTATCTCGGCCTGCCCACCAGACGTAACTTTGAAATATTCCCTTGTATACTTCTCGACCGATACCAATTTAGACCCACGGCGCTTCACATGCCGCAGACGCTCTGTCACCCCAAAATCGGGAGCGCCAAAGAATACAATATCCCAATCACTTTGTTCGGCCTTAATCGCATCCCAGCCCGTCTTCAAAGCCCCGACATGAGAGGTACCAATCACGCACAATTTCTTCATGACGAAAATGCCTCCAGCAGCGCGTCCTCACAAATCTCCTTACCCTCTTGATCTTCCTTCTTCACCCGCGTTTCAGACGCCGTTCCTGTCGGCTTGCCGCCAGATTGCTTCGTCTTCTGCTGCCCATCGGGGTCATGGTCGTCGAAAAAGACACGCATCACGGTCTGCACGCCTTCCTCTGTCACACTGCGCAGGTTGGGCGCGAAAAATTTTCCTTTGGAGAAAGGAGATGCAATAATCTCATAGGATGGAAAATAGTCGATGTCATCGTAGGTCTGATACAGCTCGCCTGCCACCCCTCGCAACGCTGACTTGGAATAGGTGGTTGCCGTCAATACATGGTCTGTTGTTGCCGTCGCAGTAAGTGGAACGGGCGAAACAGTAAGCAAGAAACGCACATCAGCATTGTGCTTATGAATAAGCGCTCTGAATGCGAGAAAGTCTTCCAGTATTTGTGAATGGGTGTAGTTCTTGAACGACATAAATTGCGGATCGTAAGACCCAGCGATGGTTCCCAGGGCAGTTGGATACACTGTACCGCTCTCTTCATTCTCCCATGCTTCGGTAAGCCCCAAGGTGAAGACAAATACATCCATTTCTTCAAACATGCGACGGACATGGCTCAGGTGCATCATGCGGCTGAGGCGAACCTGCTCAGGCGTGCTCAGCCCCTCGGGTTCCACAGAGGGCCGCAAGGCATCAAAGAACCTGCCATTCCTTTCCCATATCCATTTTCGCGGCTTAAATTCACCAAAGGCCTCTTGGGCCAGCCGCAACAACTGACGTACCGCATAGATGTTGCCAAAACGCGCAGAATAGAGCGAAAAGCCATATTTCTTCAGCTGTTCATCCGACAATCCCGGTGGACCAGGTTCCATATCCAACACATTAAAGCCACGCCCCCTCAGGTTGCGAGCTATATGCTGAGCAAAACAACTTCCTGCAGTTGCAACTTTATCCTTGCGACCAATTTTAAACTTGTGACGATATAGATTCTGAATAGTCTCTGGCGCTTCATCAGCAACGCCCGTGCGCCAAAAATTACGTCGTGGCAAACCCTGGTATGGTGATTTCATGCTGTATTCCCCCATCATTGCATCAGCGATGCGTGTCAATTTCCGCGAACAGGCCCTCTAATACCTCAAAGGGCAGCATCACGCTGCCGTGGCGGCCTGGGTGCTCCCACACGGGGGCCAGGAGCGCGAGGTCTGCCCATTTGGCCGGGAAATCCGCCTCGCCAGTCTTGACCATATGGCGGAAGCGCGCGGCGATATCCGTAAGCTCGTCTTCACTCAGCCCAATCACATGCTGGCCGACAATGGCGGCCGTGGCCTGGCCAAGTGCACAGGCCTTCACCTCCTGCCCGAACTCGGTGATCACGCCATTTTGAACACGTGCATCCGCGCTGATCCGGCTGCCGCAGATACGGCTGGTCTTGGTGACCGTGGCGTCCGCCACCTGAAGCCGCTCGGTGTGCGGGATACGCGTGGTCCAGCGCAGGATATCGGTGTTGTAAAGTTCGGTCATTTTCCTGATCCAGAAGTTCCGTCCCTACGTAAGACGGGAAACACGGATTGCCAAGAAGGATTTGGCTTGAGCCGCAGAAATCTTGCGTTTGCCTTGAATTCTGGTTAATCCTGACCATATCAATCGGTGTTTCCCGTGGCCAAAAAGCCGGAAACCGATTCCATAGCCGACCCGAAAGACGAGAGGTTGGCCATCATCCACAGAAAGGAATTTTAGATGGATGCCGTACTTGAAAGGGCCGACACTGGCTCTGAACTGAAGGTAATCCCTGATGACGCCCGTGGGGACGCAGGCGCAGGAACTACCCCACGTGTTATCAAGCCAAGCCGCGCCGAGGCTGAAGAGGCCGTGCGCACGCTGATCCGCTGGGCGGGCGACGACCCGACCCGTGAAGGCCTGCTGGACACGCCTAAGCGCGTCACCAAGGCCTACAAGGAATTCTTCAAAGGCTATGAAGACGACCCGGCAGAAATCCTGTCGCGTACGTTCGAGGAAGTCGCAGGCTATGACGACATGGTCGTGCTGCGCGGCATCAAGGTGGAAAGCCACTGTGAACACCATATGGTGCCAGTGCTGGGAACAGCCCACGTGGCCTATATGCCGAACGGGTCTGTGGTTGGCATCTCCAAGCTCGCGCGGATCGTTGAAGCGTATGGCAAACGCCTGCAGACGCAGGAAACCATGACAGCCCAGATCGCTGACGCCATCGAGACATATCTCAAGCCCAAGGGCGTTGCCGTGGTAATCGACGCCACCCACAGCTGCATGTCCTGCCGCGGCGTGAAACACAGTGATGTTTACACCATCACCCGCCAGTTCCGCGGGGTGTTCCGCGAAGCCGACCAAGAGCGCCGCTTCTGGGACCTGGTGCGCGGGTAAAAGCTGGATCAACAATCTATCACTTGATGAAGCGGTGTGATCGGGCGATCATGCCGCTTTGTTGTTTGAGAGCTTACGCATGACCAAAATCCAGTTTGCAGAGCGGGCCGACCGCAAGGCCGTTGAAACGGGTGACGCATTCGCCCCCAAGTTTGATGACCGGGGCCTCATTCCCGTCGTCACCACCTGCGCGAGCACGGGGGCAGTCCTGATGCAGGCCTGGATGAACGCCGAAGCCATCGAGCGCACAATCGAAACTGGCGAAGCGCACTATTACAGCCGCTCGCGGTCCGAGCTTTGGCACAAGGGCGCGACCTCTGGTGAATTCCAGGTGGTGAAGGATTTCCGCACCGACTGCGACCAGGACGCGCTGTGGCTGGTGGTGGAGCAGAAAGGCGGGAAATGCTGCCACGTGGGACACCCCAGCTGTTTTTACCGCAGCATCAGCGTGGGCACGCCTGTGAGCGCCAGCGCCCCGCCACGCCTGAAGACTGATGATTAGAATATTCCTCATCCTTGCCTTGACGCTTATTGCCCTGCCGGCCTTTGCGCAGCAACAGGACTCGACCATGACGCCCGAGGAGCGCCTGAATCGGATGCGGGCCGTTGAAGGCCGCGTACCCGAAGATGTGGTCACCAGCTTCCGCCGCCGCACTGTCGACAGCAACGAACCACCCTGGCGGGCCATCGGACGGGTAAACATCGGCGGGCGGGCGCACTGCAGCGGCGCCCTTGTCGGCGACCGTTTGGTGCTCACCGCTGCCCATTGCCTCTACTCAAAGGCCGGCCAGACAATGGTGGTGCCCGGCATCGTTCATTTCGTATCGGGCTACAGCAAAGGTGAATATCGGGCGCACTCCCGCGTCCTGAGCTATTTTGTACCCTCAGGCTTCGACGGCACGCTGGGGGCGGATAAACGGAACCTGCCGCATGACTGGGCGATCCTGAAGCTGGCAGACCCGATTGGGCAACAGGAAGGCTTTCTTGAGCTGCACGAAAACTTCAGGGGCAGCGCCGCCCACAAAGGCCCGCTTCTGGCCACCCCCGAGGTTATTGCGGCTGGATACCCCGGCGACCGGGCACATATCCTGTCTTTGGAAGAAGGCTGCAGCATCCGCAATGCGCTCTATGGCAACCGCGTTTTGTTGACTGACTGCCTGTCGCTGAAGGGCGACAGCGGCGGGCCGATATTGCAGAAGATTGAGGGCAGCGATACCTATGTGATTATCGGTGTCCAGACCGCTTCTACCAAGGTGGGCCGCACACAGGCCAGCATGGGTGTGTCAGCCCTGGCTTTCCGGGACCGCCTCAATCTAGCCCTGTCCGAAAGCCGCTGAAGGCTGTTACCGTTGGATACGCACACGAGCGTGCCTTAGGGGAAGGCCACCTGTCCGGTAACATATCAGAATGAAATCAGGCCAGACGCCCGTGAGGGACGTACTTGTTGGCCTTCTGACCAGCGGTGGCTTGCACCAGCGCGGCATACTCGTCGATCGGCTTGGGCTTACCTGTATAATAACCTTGCACTTCATCACCATGTTCAAGCCGCAACATTGCCAGCTGGCTTTCGGTTTCCACCCCCTCTGCCAGCACGGGAATATCCAGGCCGTGGGCAAGTCCTATCATGCCTTTGACAATGCCAAGCGCCTGCGGATCGGTTTGCAGGTTCAAGATAAAGCTACGGTCGATCTTCAGTTTGTCGAACGGAAACTGCCGGAGATAGCTGAGCGAACTGTATCCCGTGCCGAAATCATCCATTGCCAGCAGCACACCTTTAGCCCTAAGGGCGCGGAGCATGTCAAGCGCGCGCGCCTCGTCTTCAATCAAAACCCCTTCGGTGATCTCAAGCTCAAGCCGCTCCGGCGCAAGGCCGTGCCGCTGGATCGTTTCGGCAATCCGACTACCCAGATTATCCTCCAGGAACTGCACTGGCGACAAGTTCACAGCGATCCGGAGAGGATTATCCCACTGGGCGGCTTCTCTGCAGGCTTCGTCCAGAATCCAGTCTCCTATGTCGACAATCGCGCCGGATTCTTCGGCGAGCGGAATAAATTCCGCCGGGGAAATAAGCCCCAACGCCGGATGGCGCCAGCGCACCAGCGCCTCAAACCCGGTGACAATGCCTGTATCGCAGTCAAATTGCGGCTGATACAGCAGGAACAGCTCCCCCTTTTCCAGTGCACTCGCCAAATCCAGCTTCAGCCTGCGGCGTTCTTCCTGTGCCTTGTCGACACTTTCCTCATAAAAGCAATAGTTGCCGCGCCCAATTGCCTTGGCCTTTTTCATGGCGATCTCGGCGCGGGCAAGAAGAATGTTGGGGTCATCTGCGTCATCTGGGGCAACTGCGGTTCCCACGCACACCGTGATTTTCACTTCGAGTCCGGCCACAGAAAAAGGCTGGTTTAATTTCCGCCTCAAACGCTCCAGAAGCAATTCAGCACTTTCAGCGCTGGCCACGCCCTCCTGTACCACGCAAAACTGATCGGCCCCGATACGGGACACAATTACCATGCCGCGCATCACGCTTGAAATGCGCCCGGCAAAGAATTTCAGCAGCTGATCCGCATTCTGTTGGCCAACGGTGGTGTTCATCTCCTTGAAGAAATCCAGATCGATAAAATGCAGAATCACTTTCTGGTCGTGAGCCTGCGCAGTCGGGATGCTTTGCCCCAACCGGTCCA
The DNA here is from genome assembly GCF_001550055.1 of Kordiimonas lacus. Taxonomy (GTDB): domain Bacteria; phylum Pseudomonadota; class Alphaproteobacteria; order Sphingomonadales; family Kordiimonadaceae; genus Kordiimonas; species Kordiimonas lacus. Next base: position 175,045 of record NZ_LRUA01000002.1, on the reverse strand, counting down.
TCATCAGCTGGCGATTGGCCAGCCCCGTCAACACGTCATAATTGGCCAGATAGTTGATCCGCTGCTCGGCAGCGCGGCGCTCACGCAGGTCTCGCACAATCACCACATTGTGGGGTTCGCCGCTGACAATCGCGCATTTGAAGAACAGTTCTGTGGGTATTTCCTCGCCCACGGAACTCAACAAGGTTGTTTCTTCAATATGCTCGGCGCGTTCAGCCAAGTTGGTGACTGTCTCTCCTTGCGGAAAATCGTGAAAATATCGGGCGAAATCCTGCCCCCGAAGCTGACGTATACTGTGACACACCAGCGACAGGAAGCTGGGGTTTGCATCCACAATATGGCCGCCATAGTCCACCACCACGATGCCCTCAATCGCGGCATCCGCCAAGCTCTGAAGGCGCGAAACCTCAACCGATTGATGTTCAGTAATGTGTATATCCATCACCACCATCGCCAGACTGAAGCCCAACACAGCCAGCGCCCCAATAGATACACCAAACCCCAGAACCACATCCGTGAACAGCCGGTCCGGCAGAGGCAACGAGGCATCGGGCGACACTGTCGTGCCGGCCATAGCAACCATGTGCAAAGCGAGCGGCGCACTGGCAAGAAGGGCCGTAGCCAGCAGCTGCCGCACCCGGTCATAGGTTTTGTTCATCACCACCAGAGCGACCCCGGCCAACAAGAGAGCAGCAAGGCCAGCCACCAAGTTGTACCAGCTATTTGTTGCCACCTGCCCCTGAAGCGACAAAGACTGCAGTTCAATATAATGCATCATCGCCATGCCAGCACCAACCAGTAGGCCGGCGAGCAGTCGGGCCCGTTTGGTCCGGTTATATGTCGCAAGATACAGCCCGATTCCCACAGACGCGATCATCACGGCACCCGACATCAGGTTCAGCCAGAAGCCATGACCGATGGCCAAACCCTGGTCCCACCCCAGCATCGCCATGAAATGGGTGGCCCAAAAACCGCCGCCCACCACGACCGCCGACTTCAGCAGCCACCGCCACCTGTCGCTCTCTGCGGACTCACGGGCACGCTGCGCCATCATAACTGCGGCAAAGGCACATATCAGGGAAATCAGGCTTGCAAGGCCAAGGACACGGACGTCATGCTCGTTGAAGATAATTGTTATGACCTGCGTCAGCATAGGAAACATCCCGGGCCCATCGTTGAGCCGTCAATGGTAAGCTCCAAGACTTGATGTTCTATTAACGCCCGTGCGCTATTTCACCTAAGTCGCAGCTGTCACAAGCGCCACAATAGAGGTAGCGGCAAGGCCATGCTGCAGATTCAGGGCCACCTGCACCGACCGCTCGCTTCCATCTGCATGGATCGCCACGGCTTGCCTTTCAATGGAATCTTCGGCCGCTTCCAGCAAATCCTCATCTAGTTCCAGATTTCGGAAACAATGCTTGAACATAAGCCCCTGAATGACCTGGTGCCGACGCCCCACAAGGCGCAGGAATGGGCCATTGGCGGCAAGAATACGACCTTTGTCATCCAACAGAACAATGCCTTCTGTCCCAGCATCCACGATATCCCGCAAATAGCGGGCTTCTTCCTGAAATCGCTTGGCCATATGCCTGTCAATCAAGGCACTGGCCAACGTCAGGGCCAGCAGTAATCCAGCTGCAAGAGTAACGCCCAGCACAATATAGACTTTGGGAACCGCATAGGTGGGCACCGAAACCGTGGGATCATAGGTCACATTTACCGCTGTCATCGCAGTAAAATGCAGGGTGCAAATTGCTGCCATGAACAGGAAGGAGCCGCGCAGCAAATAGCGCTGGCGGTTGAAGGATTTCATGGCGTAGAGCGTCAGGCTGCTGAAGCCGACACCCAGGAAAACCGCTAAAAGCAAGTAGGGCTGGTCATAATGGATCGTGCCTTGCAGGCGGACCGCATCCATCCCCACCCAGTGCATGGATGCAATCCCACTTCCGACGACGGTGCCGGCGATGATCAGCGGAAGAATGCCGCGAAACAGCACCCATATCGCAAACCCAGCACCACACACGACAATCGCGACAAGTACCGACAGCACCGTCAAAATGACATCAAATGCCACAGGCATGCCAGGATCATAGGCAATCATCGCAACAAAATGGGTTGCCCACACGCCACTACCGGCACTGATCGCTGTCAAAAGACCCCAGTGCTTTCGAGCCGATTCTTCTGCCTCTTTCGCGCGCTGCAGGAGGCTCATGGTTGTATAACTGGCAAACAGGCTTATCATCGCAGCCAGAATTACCAGCCGATAGTCATGCTCAATCACAATACATTGATAGATTTCAAAGATCATTTAAGGGGCTCTCATTTGCCGTCAGCATAGCCCAGCTATCCTTGCAAATGCGTTAACTATGGGGCGTTTCAGCGTTTTTTGCTTCCCCGCAATCTGCACTCGCCAATCCTGCAATCTTCTGTAAAATAGCCCTATGAACAAAGACTTGGCCATTTCGGATCTTACGGCGCGGTTTGGCACAAAGATCAATCTTTCGACTGCCGACCGCGAACAGCATGGCGCGGACGAAAGCTCGCACGCCGTGATGATGCCTGACGCGGTCCTCTATGCCGCGACCACGGAAGACGTGGCCGACGCCGTGCGCATCTGCGCACGCCACCGCATGCCGGTGATCCCGTTTGGCGCCGGCACCTCGCTTGAAGGCCATGTCACGGCGCCCCATGGCGGCCTGACCATTGACCTGAGCCTGATGAACCGGGTGCTGGCGGTCAATGAGGCCGACCTTGACGTACGCGTGCAGGCCGGTGTCACGCGGCAGTCACTGAATGCATACCTGCGTGACAGGGGCCTGTTCTTCCCGGTTGATCCGGGCGCGGACTGTACGCTTGGCGGCATGGTGGGCACGCGCGCGTCGGGCACCAATGCTGTCAGGTACGGCACCATGCGCGAACAGCTTCTGTCGCTCGAGGTGGTCACAGCAACCGGCGAAATCATTGAAACCGGGAACCGCGCACGCAAGTCGGCCGCGGGCTATGACCTGACGCACCTGTTCACCGGGTCAGAAGGCACCCTTGGGGTGGTCACGGAAATGAGCCTCAAGGTTTATGGCAGGCCGGAAAAGCTGATGGCGGGCGTGTGCCGCTTCCCTGACCTTGGCGCTGCGATCGACACCGTTATCACCACGATTCAGATGGGCCTGCCGGTGGCGCGCATTGAGCTTCTGGACGAGCTATCGATCAAAGCCGTGAACGCCTATTCGGGCTTGAAACACCAGGAAGCTCCCACCCTGTTCCTCGAGTTCCACGGTAGCGCCGCCGCCGTCGATGCAGACATCGCAGCTTTCAGCGATCTTGCCGCGGATATGGGCGGGTCAGACATTGAGTTCGCGGAAAAACAGGAAGACATCAACAAGCTGTGGCACGCCCGGCATCAGCTATATTATGCCACCCGCGCCATGGAGCCTGGCAAGCATGTGGTGACAACAGATGTGTGTGTGCCCATTTCGCGCCTTGGGGACTGTATGCGCGAGACCCGCCGCGACATGGATGAAAGTCCCATCGTGGGCACCATGCTGGGGCATGTGGGCGACGGCAATTTCCACACCATTCTACTGGCGGACCCGAACAATCTGGGTGAAATGCGGGCGCTGGATGACCTGCACGACCGCATGGTGACCCGCGCCATTGAAATGGGCGGCACCTGCACCGGCGAGCACGGCATCGGCCTTGGTAAAATGAAATATCTGGAAAAGGAAAAGGGCCCGGCTGTCCATCTGATGCGCCAGATCAAGGCCGCGCTGGACCCGGTCGGCATCATGAACCCGGGCAAATTGCTGCCGGGCATGGAAAACGGATCATGATCGAGGAATTTTTCACAGTACTGACCGTCCGTGCGGTGCCTGGGGCCCGCGAAGGCGGCCTCGTGCGCGAAATAGCAGGCATCCTGGGCCGTCACCGTCGGCAGAAGGCCTTCTGGGCAGACCATCTGCAGCACACCAAGGAATGCATCACCGCCCACCTTTATCAGGCAGACCCGAAAGAACCGATCCTGCTGATGGGCGCGGGACTGTGTCTTGATGTGCCTCTGGCAGCGCTGAATGATCACCCGGCCGGGGCGCTTCTGATGGATGCGGTTGAAACCCGTCAGGCGCGCCGCGCCATCAAGCCCTTTGGCAATGTGGAATTTGAGCGCGCCGACCTCACCGGCATGCTGCAGGAATTCTGGCTGGGCGACAAAAACACCGCCATCAGCCCGCCCGATATGGCTCCCCTGCCGCTGGTGGGCCACGGCATGGCCGTCAGCTGTAACGTGCTCAGCCAGCTGCCGCTGGCCTTTGCCGCGAGCCCCCCAGTTGGCGAGCAGGAAGAAAAAATTACAACTGCAATCCAGAAAGCGCATGTACGAGCGCTTCTGGCCATGGATTGCCCGGTCCTCATGATTACCGACTATGAGCGTGTGGAAATCACGGGCACCGCGCCGCATGTTATCCAGACAGTCGACCCCCACCTGCTACCCGGGGATCCGATTGAGATGTGGGACTGGCCCATTGCCCCGCCTGGCGAGGTAGCCGCCGATCTAGACGTGCGCCTGAAGGTTGGCGCGTGGCTTCTGAACGTCTGACGGCCTGCCTACTGGCCCTCATCCCACCCGGTCCACCCGGGCCCGCGCACAACCCGTCCTGGGGTTGCGCCGGTGTGCTCGCCGGCCTTGATCACCTGCACCCCATTGACAAACACATCGCTGACGCCCGTTGAAAGCTGGTGAGGATCATTGAAAGTTGAGTGATCCGCAATGGTCGCCGGATCAAACACCACGATATCCGCATAGGCGCCTTCGAGGACATGCCCCCTGTCGCGCAACTTCAGCCGTGCCGCAGGTAGTCCGGTCAGGCGGAAGATGGCTTCATGGAGCGGGATCACCTTCTCGTCGCGCACATAATGGCCCAGGAGGCGTGCCACGTTGCCGTAGGTGCGCGGGTGCTTGCCGCCAAATTCCTTGGCAACAGCAGGGTCAACCGCTTCGGCGTCAGACCCGAAAGCCACCCAGGGCTGACGGATTTTCTTTTTCACATTGTCTTCACTCATCAGGAAGTAGATGGCGCTTACGCGCGTGCCGTCTGCAATCACCAGGTCCATCGCGGCCTCTTCGGGCGTTTTCCCCATGGCCTCGGCCACTTCTGAAAGACGCATACCGGTATATTTCTTCAGCTCCGGATTCTGGAAATAGGGCAGCAGCACGCCTTCCGGCCCCGCCGCCAGCATCAGGTTCTCCCAGTCGTCAGACGGGGTTGTCATTTCCACCTGTAGCCGCTTGCGGATGTCCGGGTCCTTCAACCGCTCGGCCCACTCTTCATGGGTGCCTTCCTGCACCCAGGGCGGCATGGCAGCGTCAAGGCCCGTGGCCCCAGCCGTGTAGCTATACATATCGGCACTGATGTCCAGGCCCTCAGCCCGCGCGGCTTCGACGCGCGCAATCACATCATCCAACTTGGCCCAGTTATCCTTGCCCGCCGCTTTCAGATGATAAATCTCTGCGGGCAGGTCCGCTTCGCGGGCAATGGTAATCAGTTCCTCCAGCGAGGCCATGATCTGGCTGCCCTCACTGCGCATATGGGAGATGTAGCGCCCGCCATACTGGCCCGCGACGCTTGCAAGCGCGATCAGTTCATCGGTTTTAGCGTAAAAGGCCGGCGCGTAGATCAGCGACGTGCCCAATCCCATGGCGCCTTCCTCCATGGCGGTTGCCACCTCGGCCTTCATGGCTTCAAGCTCTGCCTCCGTCGGCGCCCGGTTGGCGTAGCCCACATGGTTGATGCGCACGGTGGTGGCCCCCACGTAGGACGCCACGTTGGGGGAAATGCCTTTGCTTTCCAGCATCTCCAGATATTCGCCAAAACCTGTCCAGGTCACTTCATACGGCTGAGGCGTGGCACTGATTTTCTTCTGGTAGTCTGCTTTCGTGTGCTCCGCCAGCGGCCCCATGGACCAACCTTCGCCAAACACTTCAAGCGTTACACCCTGCACCGTGTCCGACAGCCCGCGCCCGTCAAGGATCAGGCTGTCTGTTGCCCAGGACAGCATGTTGATAAATCCGGGCGCCACCGCTTTGCCCGACGCATCAATCACGGTGGCGGCTTCCGCGCCAGACAGGTCACCGATCGCGACAATCCGGTCCGCCCGCACGCCAACATCTGCAAGGCGCCCCCGGGCGCCTGTGCCGTCATAGACCGTGCCACCCTTAATCAGGACATCATACTGGTCAGGCTGTTTTTCTGTGTCGCCACACCCGGCAAGCAGAAGAAAAGCCGATGCCGCAAGAAGCTTCAGGAATGTGATGCGCGTGATAGCCATGGTGCCCCCCAGATGTGATATGACCAAATAGCACTCTATGGCCGGGATGCAGACGGGCGCAAGGCAACACTGCAGTTTCTCAGTGGCAAGGTGCGCGCCACACAGTTATAGTGTCGCCCGAAGTGGGAGTGACACATGCTTGAGATCGTTCAAATACCAGTCCTGAATGACAATTATGTCTATCTGATCCATGAGCCCAAGTCGGGCGATACGGCGGTTGTTGACCCGGCCGTCGAAGACGAGGTGGTCACGGAGCTTGAGAAACGCGGCTGGACGCTGACACATATCCTGAACACCCACCATCACTGGGATCATACAGGCGCGAACCTGGCGCTGAAGGAACGCTATTATGGGCTGAAAATCATTGGCCCCGCCGCTGAGCGCGAGCGCATACCCGGCCTTGATGTGGCCGTGGCGGAAGGCGACGAAGCCCACCTGGGCGACGTGGCGGCGGACGTCTATGACGTGCCGGGCCACACCAGCGGTCACATTGCCTATCATTTCAAGGACGATGATGCCCTTTTTTGTGGTGACACACTGTTCGCCATGGGCTGCGGACGCCTGTTCGAAGGCACGCCCGACCAGATGTGGCAATCGCTGTCGAAATTCCTGAAGTTGCCTGATGACACGCGTGTTTACTGCGCGCACGAATATACCATGGCCAACGGCAAGTTTGCCCTGACGGTCGAGCCTGAAAACACCGACCTCAAGGCCCGCATGGCTGAGGTTGAAAAGCTGCGCGCCGCAGGCACGCCCACCATCCCGACCACCATTGGCTTGGAGAAAGCCACGAACCCGTTCCTGCGCCCCATGAGCGAAAACATCCAGGAAACGGTGGACATGATTGGCGCACCGCTGCCGAAAGTATTCGCAGAAGTGCGGGCGCGGAAAGATAATTTCTAGATACAACAAGAAACGTCCAAGGGGGACACAATGAAATCAGTGACAGTAGGAGTGGTTATGGCTGCAGCCATCACGGCCACCGTAGGCGCGGAGGATGATCCGTTCCTGTGGCTAGAGGAAGTTGAAGGTGACAAGGCACTTGAGTGGGTGCATGAGCGGAATGACCATTCGCTCGGGCTGCTGAAAAAAGACCCGCGTTTTGACGCCCTGCGTTATCGCGCCCTCAAGGACTATAACGCCAAGGACAAGATCGCTTATGGACGCCTCACGGGTGGTGCGGTGCATAACTTCTGGCAGGACGAGACAAACGTCCGCGGCCTGTGGCGCCGCACCAGCCTGAAATCCTACAAATCGGGTGATCCCAAGTGGGTCGATGTCCTGGATTTCGACAAGCTGGCCGAAGAAGAAGGCGAAAACTGGGTCTATAAGGGGCGGAAATGCCTGGCACCCGATTTTGGTCGCTGCCTGATTGAACTGAGCCGCGGCGGCGGTGATGCCGTTGTGGTGCGCGAATTTGATGCCTTCACCAAACGCTTCGTCAATGGCGGCTTTGAAACCGACGAAGCCAAGCAGGAAGTGGTGTGGGTGGACGCCAACACGGTGCTGATCGGCACTGATTTCGGTGACGGCACCATGACCGATTCCGGTTATGCCAACCAGATCAAGCTTTGGAAGCGCAACGAACCGCTTTCCATGGCCAAGCTGATGCACGAAGGCGACCGCAAGGACGTGGGCAGCTTCCCGTTCGCCAGCCACCGCCCCGACGGCACCTATGTTGGTGTTGTGCAGGCTCCGGACTTTTTCACCGAAGTGATCCACATCATGGATGGTGAGGGCGAAGAAGCTGAAATGCGCAAGCTGGCATTGCCGAAATCAATCTCCTTCAAAGGCTTCTTTGCGGATATGATTATCCTGAAGATGCGCAAGGCATGGACTCTTGGCGCCAAAGAGATCAAACCCGGCTCACTCGTGTCCATCAAAGTGGTTGATGCCATCGCCGGCAGGCCTGAGTTGAGCCTGCAGGTGATTCTTGAAACCGGTGAAGGCAGTTCGATTGATGATGTAACCATCGGCCGTGACCGGATTTTCATCCCCGTCCTTGACGACGTGACTGGCAACCTGAAAGCTGCACGCCCGGATGCTTCTGGCTGGCAGGTAGCTGACATAGGCATGCCTGAAAACGGCAGCCTGAGCGTGGTAAGCGCGGATGACTGGACAGACGCAGCCTTTGTCAACTTCGAGAGTTTCCTGCAACCCGATACGCTTTACGTTGTTGAACGTGGCATGGCCCCTGAAGAAATCACCAGCCTGCCGACACGCTTCGACACCTCCAACCTGGTGACTGAACAGAAGTTCGCAACAAGCGCAGACGGCACCAGCGTGCCTTACTTCCTGATCCGCCACAAAGACACCAAGATGGACGGCAAGACGCCGACGGTCCTCTATGGTTATGGCGGGTTTGAGATTTCACTGACGCCTGGCTATTTGTCCGGCTTCAGCAAACTGTGGGTTGAAGAAGGCGGCGCTTACGCCGTTGCCAATATTCGCGGTGGTGGAGAGTATGGCCCCGGATGGCACCAGGCAGCGCTAAAGGAAAACCGCCAGTTGGCCTATGATGACTTTATCGCCGTGGGCGAAGACCTGATCAGCTCGGGCCTCACCAGTCCTGAGCATCTGGGCATTCGCGGCGGCTCGAATGGTGGCCTGCTGATGGGTGTCATGACCACCCAGCGCCCTGACCTCTGGAACGCGGTAATCTGTGCGGTGCCGCTTCTGGACATGATGCGTTTCCACACGCTTCTGGCGGGCGCGAGTTGGATGGGTGAATATGGCAACCCCGACATCCCGGAAGAGCGTGACTATATCCTGAAGTATTCGCCTTACCAGAACCTGGATGCCAACAAGGACTATCCGGAAGTGTTCTTCTACACCTCCACCAAGGATGACCGCGTGCACCCAGGACACGCCCGCAAGATGGCCGCGAAGATGCTGTCCATGGGCAAGCCGGTGATCTACTATGAGAACACGGAAGGTGGCCACTCAGCCGCCGCAAACCTGAAGCAGAAGGCCTTCACTGACGCCCTGCAGACGGTTTATGTGCTGAAGAAACTGATGGACTGACGACAACCATTGTGGGAGGCGACAGCATCGCCTCCCACTCCCCCAGCTCCATAAACCATCCGCATATTGTGGTCTCGCCACTCCCCACCTATCCTGCCGCCTGAACACACCCCCGCCACAAGCGATGACCCCAAGGACGGCGATGCAGGATTTTTCAAACCTGATGGACAGCACCAATCAATACCCATTTCAGGTGAACTGGGGAGCTAATCAGGTGTATTTGCTTGGCGCTGACCCGGCCTTTTACCAGGATGCCGCTTTCCTGGACCAACGCGCCATCCGCCCCGGCATGCAGGGCAGCTGGCAGGATTGGGATCAGGTAAGGGCAGAAGCCTTGTCCAGCCACGCATCGCCTCTTGGTCTGATTTTCCACATCGGTCACTGCGGCTCAACGCTCATTTCCCGGGCTCTGGGGCTTCTGAACGGCCTGTTTTGCCTGCGCGAACCGCTGCCCTTCAGGGATCTGGCCATATCCTGGACTGACCGAACCGCCCCCTGGACCCAGAAAACCGAAGCGGCACTTCTGGAAGACATGGCGGCCCTGCGCGCGCTTTGGGCCCGCACACCCGGGGCCGCAGGCACCAGCATCGTAAAAACTACCAGCTTCTGCAGCTTAATGGCTGCGCCTTGGCTGGCGCATTTTCCAAAAGACCGAGCGGTGTGCCTGTCGATGGCACCTGAGGTGTATCTGGCCACGGTACTGGGCGCGCCGGCTTATATCACCGATCTCGCGGGTGGTGCCAAGCCGCGGATGGTCTCCCTCATGGAGGCCACAGGAGCCGATCTTGCGCCGCTTTCATCCCTTTCGCCGGGCGAGCTGGGCGCCATGACATATCTGGCAGAAATGACCAACATGCAGCAGGCAGCCGACGTGGCAGGCGACCGCATGCTGCGTGTGGATTTTGACCGCTACCTGAAAGACCCCGCCGAAACACTGATCGCACTGAGTCAACATTTTGGCCACCCAGCCGGTGAACAGACTATCGCGACAGCCCTCGTAAACCCCGTGCTGGGGCGCTATTCGAAAGCCACGGACTATGCCTTTTCCGCGACCGACCGGCGCGACCGTCTGGCGGCGTCCCGCGCGGAAAACCGCAGCGAGATCGCCAAGGGCATGAATTGGCTGGTTAGTTTTGCGCGCACGCATGACCTTGCGGCAAATGCGCTCCGGGCTTTTGGTTATGCCAGCTGAAGGCTAGGTACCGCTCCACATGCGGGTCAGGTTCTGGCGTACATATTCAAGGCGCATCTGCTCGTCTGATCCCACCTTGGCGGCGTTCGCGTGCAGGAACTCGGTTAGTTCCACCAGAATCTCGCGCTGTTCCAGACTGCGCACCATGCTCTCAATGAAGGTGATGGACACAATGCGTTCCCCCTTCGTCACAGGCAGAACCTGATGATAGGTGGTGCTGGGGTAAATGACTGCAGACCCGGCCTTGCCCTTGATCTGCAGGTTTTTGTCCCCCAGACGCACATTCAGCTCTCCGCCTTCATAGCTTTCCGGGTCTGACACAAATACCGTGCAGCTGATGTCTGACCGGATGACGGGGCGATAGGGCAGTGTCGCGTTATCGATGTGCTCGCCGTAATTCATGCCTGGCTGATATTTGGTCAGCATCGGAATGGCCATGGACTTGGGAATGCAATAGTCGCGAAAATACTCATTCCTTGACAAGCCGGTCTGAACGATATTTGCGGCTTCCTTGTAGCCTTCATCTGAATGATCCGGCTGAAGATTGTTCTTCTTCGAGAAGCCCAGATTGCTGTGCCGCCCATCTTCAAACTTGATCGTTGAGGCCAACTGCTGCAGGCGCGCCACTTCCTCTGGCAACAGCAGGGGATCAATAATGTGAAACATGAGATGCTCTCCGACTTGCTGAACAGGCAAGGCCTAGCATGCCGGACTCTGGCATTCAATTGGACGAAAGTCGCATGGGAGTGCATTCAGCCAGGCAAACAACTTATACTCAGTCCCAGAATTTCTATGGTGTTCCTGAACGCTTGTTAAGCTACGTTCTTTTTGAGTGAGGATAAAAGAGGGACGCCCAAAATGAAACTGACACTGACAGCAGTTGCCCTTGCGGCAACGCTTCTGGCCCCGCTGGCGCACGCCAGCCAGGATGCACCCACCGCGCATGAACAGAAGGCACTGGAAATATACCGTACCGCCATTTCCATGCGCACAGCCGAGGGCTTTGGCAATGTGCCAAAGCTGGCCAACTATCTGGCTGCCGAATTCAAGGCCGCAGGCTTTGATGAAGCGGACATACACATCAAGGACATGGGCGAAACCGCAGCGCTGATCGTGCGCTACCGCGGCGATGGCTCGTCCGGTAAGAAGCCGATCCTGCTGTCCGCACATATGGATGTAGTGGATGCCCACCCGGAAGATTGGGAACGCGACCCCTTCACCCTTATTGAAGAGGATGGCTATTTCTTTGGCCGCGGCACCGCTGACAACAAGATGGGCATCACGTCGCTGACCAGCAATTTCCTACGCCTGAAGGCTGAGGAATTTGTGCCAAACCGTGATCTGATCATCGCCTTCTCGGGCGACGAAGAAACCGGCATGGTGACAACCAAGGCACTGGCTAATGACTTCCGCGACCTGACAGGTGCAGAATTTGTGCTGATAGCCGACGCGGGCGGCGGGGCGCTGGCGGAGGACGGCAGCGTACTGAGCTACAATATGCAGGCGGCCGAGAAAACCTATGTCACTTTCGAGATGACCGTCACCAATCCGGGCGGCCATTCAAGCCGGCCCCGCAGCGACAACGCGATCTATGATCTCGCGGACGCCCTGAAGAAGATTCAGGCCTATCAATTCCCGGTGAGTTCCAGTGAATTGACCCGCACTTTTTTTCGCAAGTCTGCCGATCAGGCAGAAGGGGATCTGGGAAAAGCCATGGCGACCTTCGCCAAGAACCCCAATGATGCTTGGGCGGTCAAAACCCTGCGGTCCTACCCCGAATATGTCGGCACCACGGGCACCACATGTGTGGCGACGATGCTGAAAGCCGGACACGCAGAAAACGCCCTGCCCCAGACGGCCACAGCGACTGTGAACTGCCGGATTTTCCCCGGCGCTGGTGTCGAGAACACTCTCAACACCCTGAAGGAGGTCGTAGGCAACCCGGCCATCAACTGGACAGTCACCTATGAGCCGACAGAAAGCCCGGCATCGCCGCTGCGAGACGATGTAATCGGCCCACTGACCAAGGCCGTTCATGCCCTGCATCCCGGTGTTGAAATCGTGCCCTATATGGAATCAGGTGGCACCGACGGCATGCATTTCCGCGCGGCCGGCATGGACAGCTACGGCGTATCAGGCATCTTCATGAAGGGCAGCGACGTTTATGCCCACGGCCTGAATGAGCGCCTTCCCGTCAAGGCCTTCTATGACGCGCTGGAGCACTGGCACATTCTGCTAACAGAAATCGCAGGATAGCGTTTTGCGACACAGGCAATCGCCCGATTGGCGGTTGCCTGCATTCCGTGTATTATACTCTTCGTTCAGAGTGCTTCGACACATGAAACGGGGAGGTTTCCATGGCGCACTCTGACGGATTAATCCTACATTATATGAGCATGCGGCGGGCCATAGGCCGGCTGGGGCTTTTGTTCCCCATCATCCTGGTTGTGGGCAGCATTCTCTTCGGGGACATGGCCAACCTTGGTGGCGATATCATGCGCCTGTCGATCAGCCAATATTATCATTCGCCCATGGGCGATGTGTTCGTTGGCGTCTTGTGCGCCGAAGCCATTTTTCTCTATGCCTACCAGGGTTATAAAGACACACCCGAACAGGCCGCCAGGCGACCCTGGTATTATATTTCCGACAATGCCGCAGGCAATATCGCCGCAGTGGCGGCAGCGGGCACTGCCATCTTCCCCACGCTTGAAACCAAAGACGTGTTGGCCGGCATCCCTTTCGGCATCTCAAGCTATCTGCACTGGTTCTTCTCGCTTCTCTTCTTCCTGATACTGGCCTACTTCTGTCTGTGCCTTTTCACCAAATCCTCTGATGCGGAACCGACCCTGCAGAAGCGCCGCCGCAACAAGATCTACCGCCTGTGCGGCTGGACCATGCTGTCCATGATCGGGCTGGGCGCTGTGTATCTGATCCTGGGGAAATATATTCTCCGCACCGAACAGATAGCCGCGATCGAGGCCTACAGCCCCACGTTCTGGCTGGAGACAATCTCGGTCTGGGCGTTCGGGCTTTCCTGGTACGTCAAGGGCGAAGCCATCCTCAAAGACATGCCCTATGAGGAAGAAGAAGCTGAAGCAGAACCAGCCGGCTGACCCGGCTCATCTGCGCGCAAAAGGCAATCATCCTCCCCTTGACATTATGTGCATAAATATGCACATAAAAAGTCATGAACGCAGAAACTGAAGTCAACACCCTGTTCGAACAGATGGATTCGACCTTCTTCAAGGCACTGGCTGAGCCCGTGCGCATTGAGATCTTGAAGAAGCTGATCATGGTGCGTGAAGCAGACATCCACACCATCGCGAAAGACCTGCCGCAGGACCGCAGCGTGATTTCGCGCCATCTGTCGATTTTGGAAGAAGCCAAGGTTGTCAGCATGCGAAAAGACGGGCGCCACCGCATTTACACCATTCAGGGTGATCAGTTTATCGAACGGTTCGAAGCCATCACCCAAACCATTAAACGCTGTATGGCACTGGACTGCTGCTGACACTTTTTTTACCCATATAAGTGCATTAATGTGCATATATGCATTAAAGGAACAAACGCTCATGGAAATCAACGATCAGCTTCCCCTCTATGCCGTTGTGGGCTTCATGTTGCTTTTCGGATTGGCCGAATTGTTCACCGGGCTTTATGGCAGGCTGAAACGCCGACGCGATGACTGGTTTATCGATGTCATCAGCATCGGCCAATTCACCATACTGATCAATCCCGGCATCGTCCTTATGGCGGCCATGATCGGGAGTCTGGCCCTGCCCGGCTATCAGGGCGCCCTTACCGGCGTGCCCTTCTGGGCCGCCTTCCTTCTGGTCGCATTGCCGGACGACTTCCTGCATTATTCCTATCACCGGGCGGCCCATGAATGGCCCCGGCTGTGGCCCTGGCACCGGACCCACCACACCAGCCCCACTTACAATGTTTCCATCATCTTCCGGGAAAACTGGCTGTGGCTGACGTTCCAGCCCGGTGCCTGGTGGGGCGCTTTCATGGTCTATCTGGGGCTCGGGGAAGCGTTCTTGCTGAATGCCGCAATCGTTGGTGCCCATAATGTCTGGCTACATAACGGGCTGGACTTTGACCAGAAACTTTACCGGCTACCAGTCATCGGGCGCCTTTATCACTGGAGCGAATATGTCATCAACAGCCCCGGCCTGCACCGCGGCCATCACGGTCTTGGCGAAGGCGGTGTACCCTTTGGAAACTATGGTCAATTGCTGTCGGTCTGGGACGTGCTGTTTCGCACGGTCGAGTTTCACAAGGACAAGCGCCCCGCCTACTATGGCACCATCAAAGAAGGCCTCGATAGCTGGCAAAGCCAGTTATGGTGGCCGTTCGTGAAATCCGACCGGCCCGGAAGCGACATCGGCACAGCGGAAGCCAAAGCCATGGAAGCGCCGCTTTCCATGCCGCCCACTGTGGAAGAAACCAGCTAGAGCAATCCCAATTGCTCTCCCGGTGTGGTGATGGGGGCTAGCTGCCAGTTGATTGGCGCCTTGCCCTGCGCCGTCAGATAGTCATTCGCTTTGGAAAAATGCCCGCAGCCGAAGAAGCCGCGATAGGCCGACAGTGGTGACGGGTGCGGGCCTTCAAGCACCAGATGCCGATCCTTGTCGATCCCGGCGCCCTTCTTCTGGGCATAGCCACCCCACAGAATGAAAACGATTCCGTCATGGGCCTCGTTCAATACCTGGATCACCCGGTCGGTGAACTTTTCCCAGCCCTTGTTCTGGTGGGCGCCGGCGTTCGCGGCCTCCACCGTCAGGACGGCATTGAGCATCAGCACGCCCTGCTTGGCCCAGCCTTCCAGATAGCCGTGTCCCGGGTGTGTGACGCCCAGATCCTCTTCAAGTTCCTTGTACATGTTCCGTAAACTTGGCGGCACATCCACCCCCGGCTGCACCGAAAAGCTGAGCCCATGCGCCTGACCGGGGCCGTGATACGGGTCCTGCCCGATGATCACCACCTTTACCGCGTCAATCGGCGTCGCCTCAAGCGCGTGAAAGATATTCTCCTCAGCTGGATAAATGGTTTTCCCGGCAGCCTTTTCCGATTGCAGGAAGGCCGCAAGCGCCCGCATATAGTCTTTGTCAAATTCGGTGCCGAGCGCTTTTTGCCAGCTGGCTTCATGGATATGCATACTGTGTTCCCCTGATCAGATGCCCTTCATACACATTGGCCCCGATCAAGGGAACAGGGAGATTACCTATCCCAGCAGCCAGTGGGTGAACGCCGCCCACGCCTCGGTTGGCCCGATGATAAAGAAGGCAGCGTAGCGGGCCGTCAGGACGGCAAGCGCGACCCAGGAAACCTTGTGAACTTGCCCCAGTGTCCGCCGGTCATAGATACACATGGCCGCGATCAGGCCAAAATGGAACAGCATGCCAATGGGCGGGAACCCAAGCGTAAACCCAAGCCGTCCGGTTGCCGGGTCCATCATCATGATGCCGACCAAAAGCATCAGCCGTTTGTGGGTTTCGGGCACCTTCCGGTTCATGATCGCCAGCGTGTAATAGACCACGAAGATGGTGATATCCATCAGCGGAAGCATAATGAATTGCTCAGGCGAAAACGGTGTTGCACTGGCGTCACCGCGGGCGAACACCTCGCCCGTCACCACAACGCCGGAGGCCAACACGATCAACGCCAGCCCCACACTGGCCTGCCCAAGCTTCATATGTTTCTTGAGGTTTTTCGCGCGTACAAGCGATGCCTGATAGGTAAATAGCGCGAGCCAGGCGAAGAAGCTGATGCCGTGGGCCACCAGCGCCATGCTCATTGTCCCGCCACTAGCGAAACGTGCATACATGAACGGTGTGAAACCAAGAATGGATAGCAGGATCAGGGCAAGGCCCATCCCCACATAAAAACGACGACCAGTCTGACTGGACCCCATGATTTGTCTCCCCTTTTCCCCGCAGGAAAAGCTGCCAGAATTCCGCTCCCTTGCCAATTGGGAACTTGTTGTTTTGACGCTGGAGACAGGCTATTTCACCTGACCCCACCGGAATCAGCGGCGAAAATATTTCCACATAAGCCGACCCACAAGAGTGACTTTAGATTACCTGAACAAAAATATCCTAAACACTGGTATTTCATTCCTGCGCATTTCCTTCGCCGTATATTCTACTGAACCAAAATTCTCAAACCGAGCGTTTCCATATAACTCAAAAATTAGAATTTAATTTTTTATCAAGCGCAATATCACCATTATTTGAGTATAAATTTTCTACTGATACCCCTAAATTCTTCTCGTTTGTTTCGCTGGGCAGCTGCGCCTATGTATGGAACCACTGAAGAAGCACCTTTCAACCCTTGGCAGGATTTGAAGTTGAAGGGTGCAAGATTGACGCGAGGAGTATAGGGCCATGTCGAGCATCCCTGTTTTTTTGACCGCTGAAAAGCATCACATCCTGATCGTTGGCGCCACATCGGCGGCAATGGCGAAGGTTGGCCTGTTCACGCCAACCGCAGCCCGCATCAGTGTGATTGCCCCAGGTGCGACGGACGCGCTCAGGGAAGCCGGGTTGTTGCCTGAAGACACAGGCCGCGACCTGCTGGTTCACGATCGTCCGTTCACGGAAGATGACCTCCGGGGCAAAACGCTTGTTTATATCGGCGCCGATGACGAGATCACAGAAGAGCGTATCCTTCGGCTCGCTAACACCCGCAATCTGCCGGTCAATGTGATCGACAAGCCAGCCAAATCGAATTTCACCACGCCAGCTCAGTTCGCCCGCGGGCCGCTGCAGGTGGCTTTCTCTTCCGGGGGTGACGCGCCTGTATTCGTGCGCCGCCTCCGTAGCAGCCTTGAGAAACTCCTGCCCCCTTCTCTTGGCGTGCTTGCTGCTGCGGCGGGCGCTGTCCGGGCTCGCGTCAAAACCATCATCCCTGACGGAACCCGCCGCAGACTATTTTATGATCGCCTCTATGATAACGCCGGCACCTATGCCGACCTTGACCAGGATGAGGTAGAGCGCCTGGTGCTTGAGGCCGCGAAAAGCCACCGCGTGGGTGCGACCACCGGCCAGGTGCAGCTTGTTGGCGCAGGCCCCGGTGACCCGGATCTGCTGACTATCAAAGCGCACCGCGCGCTGCAGCAGGCTGATGTCATCGTTTATGACCGGCTGGTGAGCCGTGACGTGTTGGCGCTCGCGCGCCGCGACGCAGACCTGATCTTCGTTGGCAAGCGCGAAGGCGACCACGGCATCGGCCAGGAAGGCATCAATCGTGTGATTGTTGAAGAGGCCCTCAAGGGCCGCCGCGTTGTGCGCCTGAAGGGCGGCGACCCGCTGCTGTTTGCCCGTGCTGGTGAAGAACTGGACGCGCTTCGCGCCCACGACATTCATGTTGAGGTGGTGCCTGGCATCAGCGCCTTCCAAGGCATCGCCGCCACCACGCAGATTCCGCTGACGGACCGTGCGCACGCAAGTTCCATCACGCTGGTTACCGGCCACCTGAAGGACGGCGCCTACAAGGATTGGGCGCGCCTCGCAGGTGACGGCCAGACACTGGCGATCTACATGGGCGTCAAGGGTGCGCCAAAGATCTCGGCAGGCCTAATCGGTGAAGGCGTCAAGGCGTCCACCCCTGTGGCCGTGGTTGAAAACGGCACCCGCGCCAACGAACGCCGTTTCTATGGCACGCTTGAAACGCTGCCTGAAGTTGTTGCCAAAAATGATGTGAAAAGCCCAGCGCTGCTGCTGATCGGTGATGTGGTCTCTAACGCCGCTGATCTCGCCTGGGCCGCAAAAGAATCCGGTCGCCTGCAGGCAACCGCGTAACTGTCAGGAGTTAACGATGGCTAGAAAAATCAAAGGGCCACAGATGATTGTCGCGAACCGCCTTCTGGACGGTCGCGTGGTATTCATGAAAGCCGACGGCACTTGGTCCGCCGTTGCGGGCGACGCCGCTGTCGCCGCTGATGAGGCTGGCGTCGAAGCACTTGAAGTGCTGGCGCAAAAATCCGCAGACGAAAATTACGTGCTGTCGATCGAGGTGATCGACGCCACAGAGCGCGACGGCAAACCGTTCCCCGCTCATATGAAATTCGCCATGCAGGCAAAGGGCCCAAGTGTGCGCCCGGATCTGGGTTACCAGGTTTCGCCGGCATGGGAACAAACCGACCTTTAAGGACGATCAGAGATGTATGCTTACGATAAATATGATCATGCCCTTGTGAACTCCCGCGTTGCGGAGTTCCGCGACCAGGTTGAGCGCCGCGTGAAAGGCGAACTGACGGAAGAAGAGTTCCGCCCGCTGCGCCTGATGAACGGCCTGTACCTGCAACTGCATGCCTATATGCTGCGCGTTGCCGTGCCCTACGGCACGCTTTCGGCCGACCAGATGCGGACGCTGGCGCATATCGCGCGCAAATATGACAAAGGCTATGGCCATTTCACCACACGCCAGAACATCCAGTATAACTGGCCGAAGCTGTCTGACACACCGGACATCCTGCAGGAACTGGCTGACGTGGAAATGCACGCCATCCAGACATCCGGCAACTGTATCCGCAACGTGACGACCGACCAGTTCGCGGGCGCGACCGCCGACGAGATCGCTGATCCACGCCCTTATGCTGAACTGATCCGCCAGTGGTCCAGCTTCCACCCGGAATTCTCGTTCCTGCCGCGGAAGTTCAAGATTGCCATCACCGGTGCGGACATCGACCGCGCTGCCGTGAAGTGGCACGACATTGGCCTGGTGGTGAAAAAGAACGACGCAGGCGAAGTAGGCTTCGAAGTTCTTGTGGGCGGCGGCATGGGCCGGACGCCGGTAATCGCGAAAACCATCCGCGACTTCCTGCCAGAGAAAGATCTTCTGAGTTACTTGGAAGCCATCCTGCGCGTTTATAACGAGCAAGGCCGCCGCGACAATAAATACAAGGCGCGGATCAAAATCCTCGTGGACGCTCTCGGGGCGGACGAATATGCCCGCCAGACGGAAGAAGAGTGGCAGAAGATCAAAGACCTGCCGATCGACTTCCCGGCGGAAGAGGCAGCTCGCATCAAGGCCTTCTTCGCGCCGCCACCGCTTCAGGTGCTCGAAGACAATGTTCCCGCCGTTGATGAGCTGGCGAAGAAGAACTTCATCTTCGGCGCTTGGCTCAAGAACAACACCAACCAGCACAAGGTGCCTGGCCATGTGAATGTAACGATCAGCCTGAAGCCGCACGGCGGCATTCCGGGTGATGCCACAGCTGAGCAGATGGAACTGGTGGCCGCGCTGGCGGACGAATATAGCCAGGGTGAGCTACGGATCAGCCACGAGCAGAATCTGATCCTGCCGCATGTGGCGAAGAAGGACCTGCCAGCCATCTGGACCGACCTTGATGAAGCTGGCCTCGGCATCCCGAACGCGGGCCTCCTGACAGACATGATCGCCTGCCCTGGGCTGGACTATTGCTCGCTCGCGAACGCGCGGTCGATCCCGCTGGCGCAGGAACTCGGCAAGCGTTTCGACGACTTCAAGCGGCTGCAGGATATCGGCCCCCTGAAGATCAAGATCTCCGGCTGCATCAACAGCTGCGGACACCACCACGCAGGCCATATCGGCATCCTGGGTGTGGACCGCAAGGGCGAGGAAAACTATCAGCTGCTGTTGGGCGGTTCGGGCGCGGAAGACGCATCCAAAGCCGCGATCCTCGGCCCGGGTTTTGACGAGAATGGCGTCATCGACGCCATTGAAAAAGTGGTCGCTGTTTATCTTGGCGAACGCACCGACGGCGAAGAATTCCTGGCGACATACCGCCGGGTAGGCCCAGACGTATTCAAGGAGGCTGTTTATGGCACTCGTTAATCTGACAGGCATCCAGGCAGGGGACTTCACTGTTCTCGCTGAAGACCAGACCCCGGCAGAGGGCGCGACTGTTGCTGTACCGCTCTCACGCCTACGGGACGAAGGCGACGACTTCTTCAAGGTCGCAGGCCCGGTCGGTGCGGTGCTGGCCACAGACACCAACTATACCGACCTCGCGCCACTGATGAACAAGCTGGCCTTTGTCGTGATCGACTTCCCGGCTTTCGGCGATGGCCGCGGCTTTTCCCTTGCTGTGCGGCTTCGGAAGGATCTGGGCTTCAAGGGCGAAATCCGCGCCACCGGCCCAGTGATCCCGGATCAGGCCCTGTTCCTGCTGCGTGCAGGCTTTGACACGGTCGAGGTGAGTGACGCACGCGAGGCCGCCTTCAAGGCTGCCCTCAAGCGTTTCGATACCTTCTACCAGACAGACTATACCGGCCAGGTTTCGCTCGCGCATGCCCGCCACGGTAAAAACCAGGAGAGGAAAGCATCGTGACCGCTGCCCCCGCCTTGAAGACTGCTGATTTTTTTGATCCGCTCACGGCAGTGGATTATCTTGACGCGCGCTACGCCAACGTGGAGCCGGAAGAGGTGATCGACGGAGCGCTCAAATATTTCGGCCGCCGCTTCGCGCTGGTGTCTTCCTTCGGGGCGGAATCGGCTGTGCTGTTGCATATTGCGTCCCAGGTATCGAAAGACATCCCGGTGCTGTTCCTTGATACCGGTAAACTGTTTGGCGAGACCAAGCGCTACCGGGATCAGTTGATTGACCTGCTCGGCCTTACGGACGTGCGCTCCATCTCACCTGATGTGAATGACACACAGCGGGATGACCCGAAAGGTGCGCTCTGGAACCAGAACCCGAACAAATGTTGCTATATCCGCAAAGTGGCGCCCATGGCGCGTGTACTGGAAGGCTTCGAAGGCTGGGGCTCTGGCCGCAAGCGTTACCAGGGGGGCGTCCGCAGCCTGCTGCCACATTTCGAGGCATCTGACGGACGCGTGAAAGTGAATCCACTGGCGTTCTGGACCAAGGATGATGTGCTTGACTATAAGGAGCGCGTGGACCTGCCAGACCACCCGCTGGTGTCTGAAGGCTTCGCGTCCATTGGCTGCATGCCTTGTACTGACCGCGTATCAGACGGCGAAGACGAACGCGCGGGACGCTGGCGTGGCCAGGCCAAAACCGAATGTGGCATTCACTTAAGCTTGGCTGAGAACAGCCGCATTCTATCCAAGGGTTAACCTGACCGGAAAGTCCAGAATTCCGGTCAAAAAAATCCCCAATTCATCAAGAAAATCTTTGCTCTTGTGTCACAAGTGCCTATGATGCGGTGATTAAGTTTTTCTAACGCAGGTTTGTTTATGAAGCGCTCGCTGTTACCTTTGAATGCCCTCCGTGCTTTCGATGCTGCCGCCCGTCATATGAGCTTCAAGCTCGCCGCCGATGATCTGTCGGTGACGCCTGCAGCCATCAGCCAGCAGATCCGCTCGCTTGAGGATTTCCTGGGGGTAGAACTGTTTCGTCGCACCAACCGATCACTTGTCCTGACAGAGGCCGCGCAACTGTCGCTCGCCCCCCTCAAGGAGGGGTTTGAGCGCATGGAAGAGGCTGTCGATATCCTGACGGAATCGAAAACCTCCAATGTGTTGAAGGTCAGTGTGTCGCCATCCTTCGCCAGCAAGTGGCTGGTGCCGAGGCTCGCGAGCTATTATGAGCGGCGCCCGGATGCGATCGTGAAAATCTCCGCCACCATGCAGATCACCGACTTCAAGGCCGAAGATGTTGATATCGCCATCCGTTATGGCCTGGGCAACTATACCAGCCTCTATGAAGAGGAAATCCTGCGCGAAACGGTTTTCCCAGTGTGTTCGCCCAGCCTCTTTGAAGGCAAGAGCGTGGCCACGACGCCAAGCGACATCCTCAGCCACACGCTGATCCATGATGACAGCACAGCGGAGGACGACAGCGTCCCCACCTGGACAATGTGGATGAAAGCAGCAGGGATCGAGATGCCCGACGGCATGCCGGCGCTGCACTTCAACAACCACGCACTGGCGATTGAAGCTGCGGTTGCAGGGCGCGGCGTGGTGCTGGCACGCTCCGCCATCGCAGAAGAGGACCTGAGGGCCGGGCGGCTCATCAAGCCGTTTGGCGAAGCCGTACCGATTAACTTCGCGCACTATATTGTCTGCCCGGAAGACAAGCTGAAGAACGAACGCGTTCAGGACTTTATCGACTGGCTTCGCAGCGAGACCGGCAACAAGGCCCCTGCGGAAGAAGAGTAGGCCCCATGAAACAAATGCTGTGCTGCCTGATTGCTCTTTATGTGCTCGGCGGCGCAGCTTTCGCCCAGAGGGATGTAAAGTCATCCGATGGCGCCTCTGAAAACTGCCTCAAACTTGGCGCAGATGAGACGCTTGGCCCTCACTATCCCGCATACGAGCAACTCATTACCGATCTGTACAAGCGCGCCGGGTTGTGCGCCATCTCCATCGCCATGACACCAAAGCGGATTGAGCAATTAATGGCGAATGGCAAACTGGACGGCGATTGGTTCCGCCCCTCCGAATATATCGCCACGCGCGGCCTTGAGCAGCAGATCGTACCCCAGGCCGTCTTCGGCCTTGAAGCCCGCATGATCTGGCTCAAGGACACTGGTTTCTCGGGCGACCCAGCCGACCTCAACGGTCTGACTGTCGGCTACCGCGCCGGTTTCAGGTGGCTTGAAACCCATATTCCCCTGATGGGCGGCAAGCCCTTTGCCATCTCTGGCGGCAGCCAGGTAAAGGCGCTTCTGGAACATGGCCGCATCCATGTGTATGCCACCAGCAGCGCCCATGAACCCAACATCATCGACGCGTTCGGCGACAGCGCTGACCGGCTGACGAGCAAGCGCTGGGCTACCGAACCCTTTTACCATTTGCTGCAGCCCCGCCACGCCGACAAGATCCCTGCCCTGACGAAAGCGCTGAAGGACATGATCCAGGACGGCGATATGCAACGGCACCTCACGATGCCGGGCGTGATTGCCGTGCCGCTCAGACCTGAAAACTAAAGGTTGGTATCACAACTGGACCGCGCTAAAAGCGTCCGAGGGAAATGGGAAACCGAAGGGAAGCACCATGCATTACCGGCATGCACTTTCAAGTCGTACAGCACGCCGGGTGATCTTCAGGCGGACGCTGCAGGGCATGATCATGGGCAGTGGCGCCCCACTTGGTTGGGCAGTCATTCAAATATTCCGCGGTGTTGACCTACAGACAGACATCCCTGCAAATTTACCGCTCTATCTGTATATGCTGTTTGGCACGATGCTGGTATTCAGCGCCTTCGGTTTCTATGTGGGAAAACAGGAAGGCCTGATGCGACAGCGCTCGCTTCGGGATTCCCTGACAGGGCTTTATAATCTCAGGCACTTCCGCGACCGGTTGGACGCCGAAGTGATTAACGCCCGCCGTCACGAAACACCTTTGTCGCTCATCTTTTTCGATCTGGACCATTTCAAAAAGGTCAACGACACCTATGGCCACGCCGCCGGGGACCTCGTCCTTGTTGCTGTGACAGAATCTGTCGCGTCAGCCCTGCGCCAGAACGAGCTTTTCGCCCGTATCGGGGGTGAAGAGTTTGCAATTCTTCTGCCTCAAACGTCGCTCGACCAAGCCGCACAGCTTGCGGAACGGCTTTTGGACGTTATCCATGACCTGTCTATATCCATTGATGACGAAAGAAAGATCACAACAACAATGTCGCTCGGCGTCGTTATGCTGAAGCCTGATGAAGACGCCAAATCTATCTCGGAACGCGCAGACGAAGCCATGTACCAAGCCAAACGCTCCGGTCGTGACCGGGCTTTCACTGCCTAAAACATCCGGATATCCAAAACTGCACATGCATTCCCCATTCAACCTTTGTTTACATTTTTACACTAAGTAAATAACCATTACCTTGGGGGAACAAGCCATGACCAAAGCCATCATTCAGGGCCTTTTCATTTTAACATTGATCATCGGTGTCAGTATTGCAGAGGCCTTGATGCCGCTTGCAATACCAGAAACACAGGCGGTCAACCGGTTCTACACCCCCGATGGAATGGAAGGCACTTTAACCGGATGGCAGGAATGCCGTGCCGCCGGGCTGAGACTGGAAAAGGGCCGTAGCGACCGCCAGATCATGGGGCATTGCACAAACGGCTATGCCGTCGCTCAAAGTGCACCTGTTCGCTTTTCCGACATCCGCACACATGATGAAGCCAGCGCTTGCGCTTTCAGCTTGGATTTCGATAACAAACCATACCGGCGCTTCCTGTCCGCCACTATCAGCAACAGGGACAAGGGGGTTTATGTCGCGCGCGTGGGTTTAAAGACTGCTAACCCTCTTAATCTGACCGACAAGGTCAGCAACATCATCGATGTCTGGCTGGAGCCTGGCGCCAAGCAGCATCGCTGCCTTGGCATTGTTTTCAGATTTGAAACAGAAGCCGAAGCGCATCGGTTCGACACCGCTATCGCTAGCGCCAAGATTGAGCTGCTTGGCGTCTACGGCGTATCAGACAAGCCTGCCGAGCTGCCCGAACAGCCCAGCAAGCCCTCATTTGGCAAACTGCCCGACGCCACCAACGCCTGACTCCTAGAAGTTATAGGCAACCCCTAGCCCGAACGTCAGCATATAGCGCTTGTCGATAGCTGGACTGATGCGGATATCCTTGTCCAGGTAAGTGGCGTTTGAGAAGGCGATCATGTTCACGCTGTCGCTCAACTGATACACGGCCGTGACACCGGCCTCAAAATTCAGCGCTTTGGTGTTTGGCTGGAACACCGGCAGGATCACATCCCGATCCTTTTCAATCATCTTGGCTTGCTGCTCGGCCGTGGTGCCCCAAAGGTAATTGGTCAGGTCTTCATTTTGCCAGCTAACACCCACACTTGGTGTGACGAACAGCTTGTCTGACGTGAAGGTGTAGCTGTAACCCGCCTTCAGCTCCATGCCACTGGAAGTGTCCGTTGCGTCATGCAGGCCTGTGGCCGACAGTGTACCAAAGGAGCCCGAAAGGCTTGCCCTGAGGCCAAGGTCCGCAGTGACCTTGTTACGGCTGGAGCCCGGCAACATCCGCGCCGACCCGATCACATCCAGGGAAAAACCCGCATCTGCATCTTCTGCCGGCTTCAGCAGGTGGAAACCCAGCTCCGTACCTTCAATAAAGAACCGGTCGCCCCTGTAGGCAATATAGGGGAAGGCGTTGAATTCATCATCCTCGAGGGCGAACGGGCTGGTGCTATAAAGCCCAATGCCGCCAACTGACCATTTCGGCGGACCGCCTTCCTGGGCGCTTGCACCCGTGCAGGCCAGCACGGCACCAGCCATTCCAACTCCAAACAATCTCGCTTTCATCATCGTGACTTCCTTTTTTTTGTCATCCATGTGCCCGCTTCAGATGACACGCGCCAATCCCACAAGGCATAGCCCCATCAACGCACCCAACCCCACAAGGGCCAATACCAGATAGTAAGCTTTGTGTTTCATGGCCTGCGCCTCCCGAACGACAACGCTACCTTGTTTATGCAGGCGAGAGCCGTCAAAACCTGTTACGCGAAATTGCCAATTCAGATCATGAATTTGCTGCACCTGGCCAACCTGTGCATTCGCGCGTCGTGAAATTACCCGCCGCTGCAAGTCCTGCCGCTTGCGCTCGTTTTCGACCCGGCTATGATGCCGTCGCATTAGGGAAGCGACAGGTATGAGGCAACAGACGTGACGCAGGACGAGCTTTTCGCCTTTTGGGGCACCAAGGTCCCCAAAATAGAATTGCAAAAGACCACGATGATGGGCGCTTGCGGCCTGATTCTGGCTTTCATCGCGCCCTATGACACGTCTGATATGCCGTCAGGTCTGTGGCGTGTCCTTTATTGGGTCAGCCTTTTGCTGTTGGGCTCCGTGCTTACAGGGCCTGTTGCGCGTTTCAGCTTTCCGAGGATCATGAAGTACACCAAATCGCCGGGGTTGCTTCTGGCAGCCTATGCCATGGCCCTCTCGGCGCCCGTTTACGTAACGGTCGTCGCCATCGACATCTATTATCATTCTGTCAGGCATACCGGAGCGGGACCGACGGTCGACTATTATATCAAGTTCCTGACCCATGAGGACCTGAGCGCCTGGGATCTCATCATCTGGTATTTCCAGGTTTCGATCATCACCTTCATGGCGAACGCCGCGATCAGCATGGTCGTGCATATCACCCGCCCAAAGCCCGCCCCCGAACAGAAAGGCCCGCCGCCAGGGTATCTGTTCCTGCGCCGTCTTCCCGCCCCGCTTGGACAAGGCCTGCTGTGTCTGCAGATGGAAGACCACTATATTCGGGCCTACACAGACAAAGGCGATACGCTGGTTCGCATGCGGCTGAAGGATGCCGTGGCCGAACTGGAAGGCTTTGGCGGCTTGCAAGTACATCGGTCCTGGTGGGTCGCGCTGGACATGATTGAGAGCGTCAGGAAAGACGGTCGCCGACATCTGATCCACCTCAAGGGCGGCATGACAGTGCCGGTTTCAAAAACATTTGAAGGCAGCCTAAGGGAGGCTGGTTACCTATAGAAAAAGGGGCCGCGAAAGCAGCCCCTTCTCCAAGTCACAACCTATCCTTTATTCCTCGACAGCCTGCTCATCGGCTTCATCCGCATAAGACCGGTCGAAAGCCGTTGAAAAAAACAGCGCATTCAGGAAAAGCTTTTCCGTTGCCAGATAGGTCGCCCGGAAATTCGGGTTATCAGCAAACAGGATAACAGCCCCGTCCCCCAAGCGCTCAGCGGTCATCATGGGCGTGCCCTTGAGCTCCTCAATTCGCCGGTCTGACGCGTAACCTGACAGCAGCGGGCTATCTGAATAGACAGCCACCTGGGCATAGGGGTCCTTCGGCACAGGCAGCTTCGTGCTGGTATTCTTGTTAGACGCCACCATGCGCCGAACCAGGCCAAAGCCCATCGGGTGCGTGATATCCAGATCGCTTTCAAATAGCGCGCCGCCAATCACATGCTCGGCGTCCTTCTGGCCTTTGTCAGCGTAGGCAAGGCGCTCCGGTGTTGCGTCATCCTTCTTGTCGGCTTTCTTGTCTTTCCCCGTGACATATTTGGCCGCCCAGTCAGCCCCCTGGCGGGATGCAACGATGGTACCGCCCGCCTTCACCCAGGCCTTCAGGTCTGAGGCCATGTCTTTTGGCAGCACATCACCACGTCCACCCACAAGGATAAGATGGGTATAGCGGCGCATATCGACACCCTTGAGGCGGTCCTGGCGCACCAGCGTCACCGGCATATTCATCCGGTGATCCAGAAGGTGCCATACCTCTCCCGCGTCATAGGATGACATCTTGCCGCCCACCACCAGAAGCGGTTTTACCGCCTTGAGGTCCGCGACAGAATTCCGCCCACCAAGGTCCGCGCCCGCGTCCAGCGTGTGGCCGGATGTAGCTGCGTGGATTTGAAGATAATTATCTGCGCCAACCTCCTTAAGTAGCGCATGCATTTCCTCGATCGGCATGGTCTGCAGGTCACGCTGGACAATGATGGCGCCCCGATCAAAAGATACGACGCCACCTGCAGTCTGCACGCGGATTGGCTCTTTCGACACACGCGCCATAACACCGGTCTCCAGCAGGCGGGCCACCGCGCGTGGTGCGTAATAATCAGACCAATGGAAAACATAGGCATAGGGTGCAATGTCTGACGGGAAGCTTGGCTTCAGCATGGCCATATCCGAAGGAACATCCGCGAGTTTACCGCGCAGGCTTGCTTCCACTGGTGCATAGTCAAGACCATAAGCCAGCGGCAGCGTCCATCCAGACACGTCATAGAAAACCTTGTCCGGAAATTCGGTGATGCGGTTAAAGAGCGCCTTGGCCATCCGGTATTGGGTTTGGTTCATCGGAACCACGAAGCTGTCTTCGCCAAACGTCTTGCCACCCGCGCGCAGGCTAGCTGACAGCTTATAAGCCGTCACGTCATGCCGCTTCAGAAGCGCCAGGAATTTGACAACACGCATCGGGTCTTCCGGTGCGCGGAAAACATAGCCTGTTACATCATCATCTTTCGCAGCCGCCATGGCAGTTTCATAGAACTCGCGCTGGTAAGCATGCAGTTTGGTGCGCATGGCCGCAGCGCCGTCTATGGTCGAAAGGCTGGTCAGGAAATGATTGCGGATATTTTTCGCATAGGTCTTGATGCCCTGGTCGCTTTCGCGCGCGATACCCATCTGGGCACCGGCTTCAAACAGGATTCCCAGAGACCCATTGACCTGCGGATAGGTTGACCCCTTACCGATATAATAGTTGTCGAAGCCTTCCTCAGAGAAATAGAGAGACTTTTCCTGATCGAGCGATTTCTGGTGATAGCCGGCGATTTCCACCAGAAGTTCGCGCCCCCTGGCAGGGATCAGCGGGTATTTTCGTGTTGGCACGCCTGGGTGGAAATAATAAGTGCTGTTGGGCCCCATCTCATGGAAATCGGCCGACACCTGAGGCTTCCATTTGTGCCACTGTTCTAGCCACGCCCGGCTTTCGGGCTGGGTCTGCAACAGCCACTGGCGATTGAGGTCGAACCAATAGTGGTTCGTACGGGCACCCGGCCAAACCTGATTATGCACTTCATGCTCAGGGTCTGTCGCCCGTACTTCAGAGCCATACTGGGTAACCCAGGCGCCGCGGCGGGCGTGACCGTCCGGGTTGAAAATGGCCGTGATCAGGATCACGCTGTTCTCCAACGTCTCATCAATCTTGTCGCCGCGGGCCGCCGCCAGGTGGTAAAGCGCGGGAACTGCCGCGTCC
This sequence comes from Kordiimonas lacus, assembly GCF_001550055.1. Lineage (GTDB taxonomy): Bacteria > Pseudomonadota > Alphaproteobacteria > Sphingomonadales > Kordiimonadaceae > Kordiimonas > Kordiimonas lacus. Next base: position 145,876 of record NZ_LRUA01000002.1, on the reverse strand, counting down.
ATGCCGCTTGCTTCGGCGCCGTGCACCCCATAATTCAGCCAGGTAACAACCGGCAGGTCGTCCGATGCCTGGTCTGCGGTTTCCGGATTGCTTCTGAGCAGATGGTTCGCGCGGATATCGTCAAGCCGTGCCAGGTTTTCAGGGCTGGAAACTGTAATAAACAGGATTGGGCGGCGTTCGTGGCTGTAGCCGATTGTCTCCACCATCATGCGTGGGCTGGCGGCAGCGAGCTGGCGGATATAGGAGACCATAAGGTCGTGCCGGATCGGCTGATCGCCAATATCGTGGCCGAACTCCTCCGCCGGCTTCAGCACCGTCTGGTCATAATCCGTGCCGGTCACAAGATAATAGTCGAGCGGCTCTGCAACAGCGCTGCTGGCTAAAAGAATCACACCCAAACCGGCCCGCATGCTGGTGCTGGCCAAACGGCTGACGAATTTCCTGATCATCCCTGTCCCCTGTTTTACATTTGCTTTGGCGCATCATACGCAACACGCTGGCTGACATCCAGCCCGCTGCGAAATGTAGCGCTATGCGAAGCCCCCATCCGGGCTTTATAAAGCTCCCAATCGGTATACATATAGAGCAATGGAAGAGAAAAACACATGTCCGTTATGTGATCGCCCATTCGGCCAAGCCGTTGAAATGCATCACCTAATTCCGAAAAGCCAGGGCGGACGGGACACCATTCCGCTGCATCCGATTTGCCACCGCAAGATTCACGCCCTATTTAACGAGAAAGAGCTGGCACGACGCTTCTCAACCATTGAGGCTCTGCGGCAATCGGAGGAAATCAGCCTGTTTATCCAGTGGCTGAAGGGCAAACCCGCCGATTTTTACCGCAAGACGAGACCAAAAGGTGGCAAAAGGCGCCGTTAGAGGGTATGTCCCCGCCAGCGATAAAGATAAATGGGCTGGATGGAAACATGCAACACGCGCCAATGACGCTCGAAAAATGGAGCAAATGCGGCAAGTATTTCGAGTGGCAGGATCACCATGTTTACTACCAGCGTGGCGGTAGCGGTGAAGTGCTGCTGACTTTGCACGGCTTCCCCACATGCAGTTGGGACTGGGCGTGGGTCGCCAGGGACCTGATCAAAGACTTCCACATGATCGTTCCAGACCTGCTGGATTACGGCCGGTCGCTGAACAGCCGGAAAAAGACGTGTTCTATCATGGATCAAGCAGACATGCTTGAGGCCCTGATGGCCCACCGCGAAGCTGGCGAAGCCCATATCCTGGCGCACGATGTCGGCGACACAGTCACCCAGGAACTGCTGGCACGCCAGAATGAAGGGAAGCTTTCCTTCCGCATCAAAAGCGTGCTGTTCCTGAATGGTGGTATGCTGCCACATCTGCACCGGCCGCGTACTGTCCAGACTCTTTTGGCTGGCAAGGCTGGGCCACTGATCGCGCGGTCCGCAAGCAAGAAGAAGTTCCTGACAGGCTTTGCAGACGTGTTCGGCCCGAACACGCGGCCTTCTGGTGCATTGCTTGAAGAATTCTGGCCCGCCATGCTGGGTGTGAACGGTCGCGGCGCCTTTGCCCGCCGCATCCGCTATATGCATGAACGCCTGGAACACGCCAACAGGTGGGTCGGTGCCCTCAAGCAAACCATCGCGCCCATGATGTTGATCAATGGGCTGGCGGACCCGGTATCGGGCGCCCACGCGGCTGACGGCATTGAGCGTGAAATCGGCATGAAAGTGGTTCGTCTGCCTGGCATTGGCCATTTTCCGCAGATCGAAGCACCTGAGACGATCGTTGAACTGGTTCACCAGTTCCAGGATTGTATCGTGAAGAATGGCTATGTTCAGCCGTCCCCGCTAAAGCATTCTGCCTGGGTAAAGTAATATAAAGATTTCTTTATATTTAAATTACTGATATAAGCCTTGCCCAACGACGCCAACAATGGCGCGAAGGAGAAGGGCAATGACAGTGAATCCACAGCAGCAAGACCATCCACCCACCAGGGCTATCCTGGCCTTCCTGACAATTGTCGCCGGCACCACCTTGGGCCTGGCGGGGATTGACCTTGTTCTGCCGTCCGTGCCGTTCATGCCACAAATTTTTGGCACCACCCAGGCCACGGCACAGATGGTGCTGGCCGCCTACGTCGCCGGGTCCACGGTCGGGCTTCTGCTGTTTGGTTCACTTGCCAGCCATTTTGGCCGGCGCCGCCTGTTCATTGCCTCCCTCGCCGCCTTTGCGCTCGTCTCTCTTGCCTCAGCGCTGGTCGACGACATCTGGGCGCTGATTGGCCTTCGCCTGCTTCAGGGCGCAGCTGCCAGCGGGTCTGCCGTGCTGGCGCCTGGCCTTATCCGGGGCTTGTTCTCTGAACTCGGAGCTGTACGCGCGATTGGCGCCATGGGCAGCATTGAGGCCCTCGTGCCAGGACTGGCGCCCATCGCCGGTGCCTGGCTGCATAAAGCTTATGGCTGGCAAATGTCATTCAACCTCACCGGCATCCTGTGCCTTGCCATCTGCCTGCTTGTGTTTGTTGTGCCGTCTCTCCTGCCCCACATTGGTCGTAAGCAAGGCGACGCACCCTCCAGCTACCTGAAGGTTGTCGCCAACCCCACGTTCCTGCGCTATGGACTTAGCCACGCGTTGATTTTGGGCGCACTGCTAACCTTCGTCTTCTCTGCCCCTGCTGTAATCATCCAGACCATGGGCGGCACCATTGAAGACTTTATCCTGATGCAATTCATTGGCGTCAGCTGCTTCATCGTATCGGCCAACCTTGCTGGCAACCTTGTTAAACGCTGGGGCGCCGAAACCGTCATCACCGCCGGTACCTGCCTGTCCCTTCTGGGGACCTTGCTGCTGCTTGGCTATGCGCTCTTTGGCGTCAATGACCCGATGCACCTTTCGGCCCTCTTCTGGGTCTTGAATACGGGCCTAGGCATCCGGGGTGGTGCGGGCTTTGTGCGCGCGCTGACAGCCAGCCACGGCGACGATGAGCGTGCTTCTGCCATTATCATTCTGGCCACCACGGGCATAGCCGCCGTTGGCACCGCGCTGGTCGCACCTTTTATTCTGATGGGACTAACAGCACTGACCATCATGGTGGTTGCCATAATTTTCCCTGCGGTTATTCTCATTCTCGCCATCAAGCCGCTTGAGGATAATGGCGAAGAACAAGCCCCCGTGATCGGTCAGGAGTAACCCATGTCCCGCATTGCCTATGTGAACGGCGCCTATGTGCCCATGTCGGAAGCCTGTGTACATATTGATGATCGCGGCTACCAGTTTGCCGACGGTGTCTATGAAGGCGTATCCGTACGGCACGGCAAATTGATTGACCTGGAGCCTCACCTGGACCGGCTCTGGCGGTCTTTGGGCGAACTGCAGATGATGGCCCCCATGGACCGTGGGCCCATGCGGCTTGTCCTGAAGGAAGTGGTGCGCCGGAACCGCATCAAGGACGGATTTCTATATCTGCAGATCACTCGCGGTGTTGCGCCGCGCGATCACCCTTTCCCGGCACAAACACCCTGGCCTGCCATGGTGGTAACTGCCAAGCGCCTGAACTTTGACGCGGTGATGGATCGGGCCATGACCCAAGGGGTTGCAGGCTCGAGCCAGCCGGACATCCGATGGGGTCGCTGCGATGTGAAATCCACATCGCTTCTGCCCAACATTCTGGCCAAGCAGGCCGCCCGCGAAGCAGGCGCCTTTGAGGCTGTCATGGTTGATAGGGACGGCTATGTAACCGAAGGCAGCAGCACCAACATCTGGATGGTCACAAAGGACGGAACGCTTGTAACCCGGTCAACGGACGATAACATCCTGCCCGGCATTACCCGTGCGAGCGTCATGAAGGTTGCCAGGGATTTGCAGATGAAGGTGGAAGAACGCGCATTTACGCTTGAGGAAGCCAAAGGGGCTGCTGAAATGTTCCTGACGTCAAGCACCAGCTGCGCGATGCCAATCGTAAGCCTGGACGGACAGAAAATTGGCGACGGCACCCCTGGGCCCGTCGCCAAACGGTTGGTTGAAGCCTATAAGGCCTTTATGGACGCTTAATCTGCCGCCGCATTTGACGAGCCGGCACCCCAGCCCTTTCCCCACATGAAGGCCAGCAGTGCACCAACGATCGTGCCGTTCACCAGATGGAGTATGTCAATCGGCAACCGTGCGTCTTGCGGGAAATCCTTGAGCATGGTGAACCAATTGTTATCAGTTGCCAGCAGGTATAGCCCGATCATGAAGCCAAACATGGCGCCTGCCTTAAGGTCACCTGAGCCAACGGCCTTGCCGAACAGCCAGACCACAACAATGGTTTGCACCAGGTGATAGCCCAATACGGGCACCATAATGGCTTCCTGTGGATGCATCATGGCCATCCCAGCAGCAAACTGATCAGAAAAAATGGCTTCTCCGGCTGTGTAGAGAATGCCGTAAGCAATAAACGCAACAACGATATTCAGGATAAATTTTCCAACGTTCATCGGTTCCTCCCCTAACTGTTGGATCGCTTATCCTCTTCTGTCGTTACTCCGCACCCTTGTTTTCTTTGCCCCCAAAGCTTTCAAGGCTGTCCTGACGGACTGTATGGCCTTCATCGTGCCGCAAGTGTACCACACGTTGCGGGAACGGAAATTCGATATCATTTTCGTGGAACAGGTCCCAGATATGCAGCATCACGTCGCTCGCGATGTTGGATACACCATGCTGAGGGTCCTCTATCCACATCCGGAGCTCAAGGTCCACCCCGTCTGCACCGAAGCCTTTAACCAAGGTTCTGGGCGCGGGGTTGTTGAGGACACGCTGTTCCTTGCCCGCGGCTTCAACCATCAGCTCCATCGCCTTCCTGATGTCGCTATCATAGGACACCTGCACCGGTACACGCCGACGCACAAGCCGGTGGCTGTGTGACCAGTTGACCACCGGCTGGGTGATCATATCCTCATTCGGAATCAGAAATTCCGTGCCGTCACGGGTAATGACGCTGGTATATCGGGCGGCCAGGCGGTTGATGGTGCCGTAGGTACCCTGTGTTTCAATCACGTCACCGGGCTTGATCGATCTGTCCATCAACAGAATGATGCCCGAGATAAAGTTACCGACAACCTTCTGCAGACCAAAACCGATACCCACACCAAGGGCACCACCGAAGACCGCAAGGGCGGTCAGGTCAATGCCCGTGGCATTCAGGGAAATCAGGAAGGCCAGCGATACCAGGAGGATCTTGCCTGACTTGGTCATCAGCACCCGCGCGCTCGGCGGCACGCTCGAGAGGCCTCTCACCTGCTTCTCAAGCAGCGCAGAGAGCGCCAGCGCCACCCAGAGAACCACAGCAAAGGTAAAGACACCCTGGATGATATCCAGAACACTGATGGACGATTCGCCAAGCGGCAGGTGGGCCTCGTCCAGTACGATCATGATCGGGCTCAGAAGCCCGACGATATTGAGCGCTGCGACCGCCCAAGCAATACCTGCGACAAGCCGTGCAAGCTCACGGTTTTCAATCAGGCTGACGGCCAGGCGGATTACCAGCCAGGCCGAGAACAGGCTTGTCGCAATCGACAGCAAATAAGGTGATGGCACCCAGGGGCTCATGACCAGGATCGCGGTCCAGAGCAGCATGATCGCAAGGGCCGTGGACAGGATTGGCTGGAGCCGGGCTTCGATCCGAAGCATCCACTTGTGCTCGCCGAAGGCTTTCATCAACCCGCCATGAATACGGCTTGACGCGAAGCGCGACAACAGGACTGAAACAATGATGATAGCGAGCTCAAGCAGGCGGACAGGTTCGAGCACATTGGTCTTTGCCCATACCCAGCCGTCGCTCAGTAACGCGATGATCTGTGCCTTGAGTTCTTCTCCCATAGCGGGAGTTTAACGCCTTGTTTTAAAAAAGTCTCTAAGCAATTGAGCGCTGTCCCGCTCCAGAATCCCACCATAGATTTCCGGCTTGTGGTGTGTGGTTTTCTGGCTGAAAATTCGGGCGCCGACGGTGATGCCACCGCCCTTTTCATCTTCCGCCCCATAATAGAGCCTGCGAATGCGCGCGAAGGCGATGGCCTGGGCACACATGGCGCAGGGCTCAAGCGTAACATACAGATCGCATCCTTCAAGTCGCTCTGACCCCAATACCTTGGCCGCCTGCCGAATAGCGATCAGTTCCGCGTGCCCTGTTGGGTCCTTGGGGCCCACTACGTCGTTCCCGGCAGCAGCCAAGACCTTTCCATCGGGCCCCACCACCACCGCGCCAATAGGCACTTCACCGCGGTCAGCGGCCTTGCGGGCTTCTTCAAGCGCCCGGTGCATATGTGGGAATGTATCAATCATGGCTGCCACAATCGGGCGCAGGCAACAAAAGGTCAAGCCCATGATAACCGGGGCGCTATTCAGTTGCGCGGAACACGCTTCGCGCCTATTGTGCGCGCCATGAGCAACGACGAAAAAATACAGGACACACCGGCCACAGGCCTGCCCGCCGAACGCATCGCCAAAGTGCTGGCACGCGCGGGCATCGGTTCACGCCGGGACGTGGAGCGCATGATTGCCGAAGGCCGTATCTGGCTTGACGGCAAGAAGCTTGAAACCCCAGCCGTACTGGTATCGACCCTTCAAGGCATCACCGTGGACGGCGAACCGGTAGGCGATGTGCGCGAAACCAAAATCTGGCGCATGCACAAGCGCCGCGGCACGCTGACAACACACAAAGACCCGATGGGCCGCCAAACGGTATTCGACAATCTGCCGAACCATGTTGGCCGTGTGATTGCAATTGGCCGACTGGATATGAACACAGAAGGCCTGTTGCTGCTGACCAACGACGGCGAACTGGCCCGCTGGATGGAATTGCCGTCCACCGCCCTTGTGCGCCGCTACCGCGTTCGTGCCTATGGCCGGGTAGACGAAAAGGCACTGGCCAAACTGGCCGACGGCGTGACAATCGATGGCATTCACTATGGTGCCGTTGAAGCGAAGCTAGAGCGCCAAGCTGGCGCCAATGCCTGGATCACCGTTGCCATCCGCGAGGGCAAGAACCGGGAAGTGCGGAAGGTGCTGGAACACCTGGGCCTTGAAGTTAACCGCCTGATCCGCACCCATTATGGTCCCTTCGCCCTTGGCAACCTGCCACTTGAAGGCGTGGCCACGGTACCGGACAAGCAGTTGCGCGATGCCCTATCTGCCTTTTTCAACGAAGCCACCGGCAGTGTTGCGGCGCCTATCAAAAAGCATGACCCAAGCAAATGGGCCAAAGCAAAAAAAGACGACAGGCCAAAACCCGGTGCCAAGCGGCGGCGCCAGAGCCGCATCGCCGACACCGATGCCCCCAAGCCGGGCATGCGAAAGCCGCGCGGGGAACGGGACGACAAGCCTGAAAGCACCACCAAGGGCAAACCTGCCGCAAGATCTGCAGGGCGGCCTGAGGGCAAACCCGCAGGCAAGTTGGGCGGAAAGCCAGGCGGCAAGCCCATGGGCCGGCAAACCGGCAAACCTGGTGGTTCGGCACGACCAGGCAACAAAGGCCCCCAGGCGAAGGGACGCCCAGTACGGGGACCTAAAAAATGACCCGTATTGTCGCGGGCCGGTTCCGCGGGCGACGCCTTGATGTACCCAAAGGGCGCGACGTACGCCCGACAACCGACCGAATGCGCGAACGCCTGTTTTCCATGCTGATGCACGGTCGATACCCGGACATGACAGACGCCGTGGTCGCTGACATTTTCGCAGGCACTGGTGCGCTCGGGCTTGAAGCCCTCTCACGGGGCGCGGCCAGGGTTACCTTTGTCGAACAAGCGCGCCCCTCCGTCGCTTGCATCAATGCGAACATTGGAACACTTGGTGTTAGCGACCAGGCGACTATCCTGGCAAAAAACGCCACCAATCTACCGCCCGCAAACGCCCCATGTGATTTTATTTTTATGGACCCACCCTACCGGCAAGGTCTTGTACGCCCGACACTGGACTCCATACTGGCCCAAGGATGGCTTTCGGAAGATGGGGTGATCGTATGCGAGCAGGCCGCTGACGAACCAGTCGACATCCCTGACATGCTCGAAGCCGTCGACGACCGCAGCCAAGGTCAGCAACGTATTCTGTTCCTGCTCAGGAAATAGCTTTCGCCACAATTTTCGCGAAGGGTATCGCTCACACCTGCCGTAACAGACATGCAAGCGGCTGGAGGCCAACACATGTCCATTTAGCCGTTTGTTTGCCAAAGCGGGCTTTTACCCTGTCGTGTCCGAAATTGTAACGGCTTGCCAAGGCAACACATTCTCCGGCGCATCTGCTCCGCGACCCCCATCCGGGGTGGATGCGCCATCCTCACGCACCCCAACTGCCTCTGCTTACCCCTTCCAAGCCCTTCCTATATGCCTTTGCCACCGGCAGCGCTTAGCCTCAAAACCCGTCGAATCATGTTTTTTTGATGAATTTGCATCTTTTTTGGGAGGGGCTTGAATCGTCTGGTTGTCATATAGCCATAAACCTATTTGAGATACGTTCCCCAGGAACCAAACCAAAGTATAGATAAGTATACTTTGTGTATTAATTTAACAACTCAATAAACCTTTGAAATAAACTACTAATATAATCTAAATATCAATGTGATTATTTTGTTACTAGTTTGATTTTTAAGGGATTTTTCCAAAGTAAAATACTTCATTTCATTTGAAACAAATCCAACAAGAGGGTCTTTTCTCCGTATGTCGCGCTGTCCGTAAGAACAGCCGACCTCGAACTTGGTTCGCCATTTCACAGAGGAGGAAAACTCATGGCAACTACATTTGGCCCGGATCGCCTGAAGGGGGCGCGATCCAAACTTCTTGGCGGCACCGCCACAGCGCTTGCGCTGATGACAATGGGTGCAGGCACTGTTTATGCGCAGGATGCCGACGCCGATACAGACGATGTCAACCTTGAAGAAATCGTTGTAACTGGTTCCCTTATCCGGAACCCTAACCTCACGCGCTCTGCGCCGGTATCTGTTGTCTCCACAGACGAGATGGATTACCAGCAAGCAGGCGTTGCCGAAGAACTTCTGCGTGAAATTCCAGGCATGGTACCTTCCATCGGTGCCCAAGTGAACAACGGCAACGGCGGTTTCTCCTATGTGAACCTGCGCGGCATCGGCTCCAACCGTAACGTCGTTCTGCTGGACGGCCGTCGCCTTTCGCCATCCGAGCTTCAGGGTCGTACCGACCTGAACAACATCCCGCTCGCGATCGTTGACCGTGTTGACGTCCTGACCGGCGGCGCAAGCACCACCTACGGCGCTGATGCTGTTGGCGGTGTGACGAACTTCATCACCAAGAAAAATTTCCACGGCGTTGAAGCAAACGTGGCGTATGGCACCACTGAAAAAGGTGACGGCGATACCAAGCGTTATGAAATCACTGTAGGCACAAACCTCGACGACGGTCGTGGCAACGCGATCCTGAGCGTAGGCTACCAGAAATCAGACGCTGTATTCCAAGGTGATCGTGACTTCTCCAAAGACACGCTCTTCTACTGGGACGGTACAGCTGGTGGTTCTGGCCTCGGCCCGTTCAACACCCGTTTTGGTAACGTGAACCCAACTGGTGCAGACAATTCAAACCTGCCTCTGGGTGGCGTTCAGGACGACCGTACGTTCGCAGCTGCGTTTACACCGTTCAACTACGCGCCGTTCAACACGTTCCAGACGCCGTTTGATCGTTACAACATCTACGCTTCCGCGAATTATCAGATTTCGGACAACGTAGAAGTCTACACGCGTGCGATCTTCTCCAAGCAGACCGTAAGCACCATCATTGCTCCATCTGGCGCATTCGGTGACGCGGTAACTGTTTCCCTGAACCACCCGTTCCTGTCTGACGCTCAGCGGAACGCATTCTGTGCGTTCGATACTGACCCGGCAGCTGGCGTTTACACGCCGCTTTACACTCAGGCTGAGTGTGACGCCGCCGGTGCAGCGGTTGATGACAGTGACCCGAACTACCGTGAAGTCAACACCCAGCTGCGTCGTCGTAACGTAGAAGGCGGCCCACGGATCAGTGACTTCAACTCCACTTGGTTCGATTACCAGGCTGGCCTGCGCGGTGAGATTGGCGACAGCATGAACTGGGATGTGTATGCATCCTACGGTCAAGGCGACCAAACTCAGGTTCAGAAGGGCTACTGGATGAAGTCTCGCTTCCGTCAGGCCCTGCTTGCCGGCCCTAACGGTTGTAACGATACATCAAATGGCTGTGTACCAGCTGATTACTTCGGCCCAACTGGTTCGATCACTGAAGAAATGAATGCCTTCCTGGCTGGCGGTGAAAGCAACATCTCCACCAAGTTTGACATGGGCCAGGTTGTTGGCTCCTTGTCCGGTGAGATGGACTTCACAACACCATGGGCATCTGATGGCCTCAACTACGCAGTAGGCGGTGAGTGGCGTTCCTACTCCGCATCCATCGAATCCGATCTGCTGTCGCAGTCCGGTGACCTCGGTGGTGCTGGTGGTGCGCAACCAAACACTTACGGTGGCTACAGCGTATACGAAGCAGTAGCCGAGGTTCTTCTGCCAGTCGTGCAAGATGCCGACTTCGCAAAAGAGCTGACGTTTGAAGCAGGTATCCGTTACTCCAACTACACTGTGGACGACGAAACCAGCCCTAAGTATGACACGACTACTTGGAAGCTGGGCCTGAGCTGGACCCCGATCGACGATGTTACCATCCGTGGTACATTCGCTCGCGCCGTTCGCGCACCAAACATCACTGAGCTGTTTGCTCCGCAGAACACTGGCTTGACCAACCTGCAAAGTGATCCATGCGCAAGCGTAAACGACCAAGGCGTGAACAACGGTAACGTGCCAACTGGCGCACTGCGTGACGTTTGTATCGCACAGGGTGCTCCTGCCGGTGCTATCGGCTTCATTCCACAACCAGCAGCTGGTCAGGCCAACGGTACCTTCGGTGGTAACCTCGACCTGAAACCAGAGAAATCAGACAGCTGGACAATCGGCATTATTCTGCAGCCTGAAGCCATTCCTGGCCTGACGGTCACTGCAGACTATTACAACATCAAGGTAGAAGATGCGATTAACGCTCCAAACCCTGGTGACGTGATTGCCGCTTGCTTCAACAACGCAAGCACAGACAATCCTGCTTGTTCTGCGATTGGCCGTTCGCCGATTGACGGTGGCCTTTCTGGTGACAGTGCAGTTGTTTCCGGCCTGGACCTGTTCACGTCCAACAACGGTAACCTTGCAACAGACGGTATCGACTTCTCCGTATCTTACGGCATGGCGATCACCGACGACATGCAGTGGGACACCCGCGTATCTGGCAACTGGACCAACAGCTCCACGTTCCAGGCTGTAACTGGCGTATCGCTCGACCGTGAGTGTGTAGGCCTCTACAGCGCGAACTGTGCCTCGATCCAGCCTGAGTTCAGCTTCAACTGGCGTAACACGCTGTCGTTCGAGAAGTTCGACGTGTCCCTGAACTGGCGCCATATCAGCAGCAACCAGTATGAAAACCTGGGCGATCCAACCGACCCTGTTTTCAGTGGCGTCCCTCAGAACCTCACGGAAGAGTCTGATTTCGGCACAACTCCAGCGTACAACTTGTTTGACATGTCTGTTCGCTACCGCGTTCTGGAAAACGTGACCCTCACCGGTACCGTATCCAACCTGTTCGACAAAGAGCCACCACTGACTGGTTCCTTCATCGGCTCAACAGGCTTCAACAGCGGCAACACTTACCCGTCGACATTCGACACCCTGGGTCGCCGCTTCAGCATCCAGGCACGCATCACCTTCTAAGGTTGACGCACAGAGCAAAAACGAAAGGCGGGCTTTTGGCCCGCCTTTTTCTTTGCAGCGAAGTAAAAATTGATCAGATGAGGGGCGCAGGCAAAGCCATACTGATGCCAGCATTTTGCGCCACAGCTTCAGCCCAGGTATGTACCTTCTCAATTTCGTCAGCATGTAGCTTCTCACCCTCGCGCTTTGCCGCGTCACGGGCATCCGCATCAAACGCTTCATCATTTTTGGAATGCTGCAGAAATACAGGACCATTGACCAGGCCGTCCAACACTTTGCCTTCAAGCGATAAACTGAAATGAGTAGCGAGGGCAGCCATAGCGTCCCCAGACGCTGCCATCAGTCGGGTACTATCAAGGGTTCGAACCCTTGACGCCCCAAACTTCTGCACGATCTGGGCGAACAATGCGTGCTGGGCCAACCATCCAACCGCCGCAGCCTGCAAATCTGTTAGCTGCAGATAGTCTTCGCCTTCGAGGCCGAGATCAATCAGGCCCTCGCGCATCTGCTTGACCATCAATTCCCGAACCCACAGGCGCCCGAACATGCCCTTGCGCGCGATCGAGCCAAGAAAGTCCCGAAGGGGGGCATGCAGGAAAACCGCCCTGGCATCAGGCCGCACATGCAGCATCAACCCCGCCAAGCCATTCACCAGGTTGGATGGCTTCACCACAAGCGCTTCACCGTCACCGAACGGTCGCGAAAGAATAGCCAGCACGCTAGCCATGACACTCGCCAGCTCCTGGGGCTGTGCCCCACGCATGCGCCACCCTGAGAGGTCGTTCAGGATTTGCGGCTCCTTCAGGCCCATGGAAATGCCCGGCAGGTCAAAGGCGCGCGCCAACAGCGTCGAGCAGCAATAGGCCGAATGAAAAACGAAATGCAGCGGGGCTTGCCTACCAGCTGCAGCGGCCGCTGCCAAATCAACTGCTTGCGGATTGGCCGCGTCCGCCAAATACTCATCCGTCAGGAACACAGCCTTACGGTGATCTTCGCGCGTGGCACGGATAAAATGCACGTGGCCACGGGCGGGATCAAACCTGTGAGGCCACCAGTTGGGGTTGGCTACATTCAATTCTGTCACGCCTATAGCTCCACCATGTTTGCGCTGATGCCAACCTAGCGCAGCACACCCCCGGCGTCACCGCATAAAGCCCTTTATAATCTTAGGTTTACAGGAACACAGCACCCAAAAGCCCGGTCAATCCCAGCTATACAACCATCAAAATACAACTTTTGCGGAAACTATTTGCCGTCAAATACAATCTATAGAAACTTCATGGAAGGTGTTCACAGATGTAACAAACAATGACCTGACCAAAATAAAGCTAAGGAATAAGGGAGCTTAATTATGAATAAACCACGAAACAAGAGTCTCACACGAGGGGCAGGCGCCGCCTTACTGGGGCTTTCGGCACTGGCTGTCAGCAATGTCGCCGAAGCGGAATGCAACGACAACGACTATACAGGCCAGATCTGCCTGATGGCCACGAGCTACTGCCCAGAAGGAACCCTGGAGGCAGACGGAACGATGCTACAAATCGTGAACTATCCCGCCCTCTACAGCCTCCTCGGCACATCCTTTGGCGGCAACGGATCCACTTACTTTGCTCTGCCGGACCTGCGTGGGCGCGTGCCCGTTGGCATCGGGCAAGGACCGGGCCTGAACAATGTCACATTGGGACAGACACGGGGCCAGGAGAGCGTCATACAAGTGATTCCTCAAATGCCCGCCCACACTCACACGGCCACTTTCACTGCCAATGCCAGCGACCCCGTGCATGTTGAAGTTGCTGCGCAGGAAGCCATCACCGGCAAGGTAACCGAAAAAAACATGCTGGCTGAACCAAACACCGGCGCGGCCCCTGCCGATAGCGTGAACCTGTTTTCGGGCACAAGCCCGGCTACCGTTCCCCTGGCTGGCGTCTCGGGCGGCACCAACACTGGTGGCACTGTGGCGGTTGCATCCACCGGTGATGGCCAGCCGATCAGCGTCGTCAACCCGCAGCTGGGATTGCGCTATTGCATTGTCACCAACGGACAATATCCGGCACGCCCTGAATAAAGACCAAGCCTGCTATTGGCCACAGTAGGCCGGACCACTGACCGTCCGACCAAACAACAAGGGGATTTCCCGTGAAAACACATTATCGCAACATCCACCGCGCGCGACTGGGCGCCCTTATGCTCGGTCTTTCCGCCCTTGGCGTCTCCGGCGCAGCCGAGGCCAACTGCACAGACCCAGACTCCTCCTATACCGGCTCGATCTGTCTGACTGCCGCTTCCTACTGTCCAACGGGCATGGCCGAAGCAAATGGCGCACACATGCTAATTTCAGAGTATACGCAACTCTACGCCCTCCTCGGAACGACATATGGCGGTGATCGGCGAACATTCTTCTTGCTCCCAGACCTGCGCGGTCGGGCCCCCGTTGGCGCAGGAACCGGGCGGGGACTCAACCCCGTGCAAATGGGGATAGCCTACGGCCAGGAAACCGTTTCCCAGACACTTGATCAACTGCCCCGACACAACCATACGGCCATCTTCACCCCGAACCGCAGCCAAACCGCGTCTGTTGAGGCAGGTGATCTGGAAACCACATCTGCGAACACAGGCACCCAAACCACGCCTGTGGATACCGACGGCGATACGGACATTACGCCGACCCGCCACCGGCATCATGGCGCCCCAAGTGGGGGTACAGTGACAGTCGGGGATACCGGGAACAATAGCCCCATGCCGGTTGTCGGCCCCAGACTAGGCATGCGGTATTGCATTGTCACAAATGGCCAATTCCCACCGCGCGACTAACCGATCCTGGCCGGACCACTGACCGTCCGGCCAAACAACTATTTGCGTTTCGCGCAAAAAAACGCAAACTATCCATAGGGTTGCGGGGCACTTGCCGCGCACGAAGGATTAGGCGGACATGCGCGAAAAGGAACTCAGGCTGGCGTTGGTGTGTTATGGCGGGGCTTCGCTTGCCATCTATATGAACGGCATCTCCAGCGAAGTCCTGAAGCTCGTGCGCGCGTCCAAGGCCTATCACGGTGTTTCGGACCGCATCGAGCGCGCGGCGGCCACCTTTGATCAGGCCGCCCCGAAGCGCCCTTACCGTACAGACACAGAAAGCCTCTATTTCGAGCTATTCCAGGCCTTGGGGCAAAAGCTGGAACTCAGGGTGATCGTTGATGTGGTATCCGGCGCATCCGCAGGCGGCATCAACGGCATTTTCCTTGCCCGCGCGCTGGCTCATGACCTGGATTTCGACCCACTCAGGACCATGTGGCTCAACCTGGCAGACATTGAAGAGCTGATGGAAGAAGACACCATCGCCGACCGCACCAGTAAGCTGTGGTTCTATCCCTTCATCTGGCTCTTTGGCGGGCGCGCTTTCGGCGATCATGCACCAGATCAGGAAACGAAACGCAAGCTGTTCCGCTTTGTGCGCTCGCGCTGGTTCCAGCCGCCCTTCTCTGGCACCCATATGCTGACCTGGATGCTCAACGCCTGCGAAAACATGGGCCACGCCGAAAGCGGGCACACACTGATGCCGCCCGGGCACAAGCTGGACCTGTTTGTCAGCCTGACCAACTTCTTCGGCCAGCCGCGGCGCATCAAACTGCATGACCCCAAGGAAGTGTTGGAGCACCAGCATAGCGTAACCCTGAATTTCGGATTTCGCCAGGCTGCCACCGGCACAACAGTGAGCGACTTTGGAGACGACAACATACCAGGCCTCGGGTTTGCGGCTCGTGCGACATCCAGCTTCCCCGGCGCTTTCCCGCCGCTCAGATTCAAGGATCTGGAAGACAGGCTGACGGCCAGGCGGCAAGCCTGGCCCGCGCGGGATTTCTTCATGACGAAGAATTTTCCTGCCCTCATAAGCGACAAGGCCACCCTGTATGATATGTCCTTCATTGATGGCGGGGTGACCAACAACAAACCGTTTGGCGCTGCCATCAGCGCGGTATATGAGCGCCCGGCCCACCGCGAGGTAGACCGCCGCATCATCTATGTGGACCCGCTGCCGGATGACCCGGAGACGCTGCTTGAAGGCCAGCGGCACAAGGAATTGCCGGGCTTCTTCCGCACCATCCTCTCGGCGCTGGCGGAAATACCGCGCCGGGAACCGATCTACGAAGACCTGCGCGCCATCGACAAGCAAAACAAGAATGCCCGCCGGTTTGAGGCCACGCTGCAGTCGGCCGAGGCACAAGTAAACCGGCTGGTGGACAAGGTGTTGAACCTTGACCGGGAACACAAGGTGGATACCGCCATGCTGGCCAGCTGGCGGGAGCGGGCACACGAGGAAGCACACAAACACACAGGCTTCAGCTACTCCAGCTACATGCAGTCCAAAACCGTGCGCATGGTTGAACGGATCGCCCAGTTGATGGTTGAAGGCGCAGCCATGCGCGGTGTGAAGCTCTCTGAATCCGACATGTTCGAAGCACTCAGGCAGTGGGCTGAACGCAAGGGCATGCTGTGCCCTGAAGGCGGTGTGGTTGATATTGTCCCGGAACAGGGCCAACAACACCATGTGCGGCGCCTGCGGGAACTGGACGTGGATTACCGCATCAGGCGGCTCAGGTTCGTGATCATGAAACTGAACCGCTTCATGCAGCAGGACAACCAGGGCCATCTGGTCGAGCCGGTCAAGAAGATCAAACGCCAGATATACACCATGCTGGAAAGCTACCGCACCCGCTGGGCGCCAGAGCATTTTGACGAAGTCATTTTCGAGCGGCTCGTCACCCAGCCAATAGACGACATGGCGATCACCGCCTTCCTGGATTCCATAGCCTCCGCCATGGAACTGGAAGACCTGGACTATGAGCAGGACGAAACCTTTGCGCTGGCGCTTTCCATATTGCCGCAAAATGCGCTCAGGCTGACACTGTTCCGCGCCTATGTAGGCTATGCCTTCTATGACGTGCTGATGCTGCCCATGAGCCAGGGTGCTGACCTTCTGGAAGTGGACGAAATCCGCGTTGCGCGTATCAGCCCGCTGGACTGCGAAAACATGCAGGACGACCACGACCAGCAACCGCTACTAGGCACCCAGCTATACAATTTCGGCGCCTTCTTCAGCCGAAAGGCACGGGAAAACGACTATATCTGGGGCCGCCTGCACGCCGCCAGCCGGCTGGTGGATTTCATGCTGGACGCGGCAGGCGACGATCCGCTGCCCGCGGATTATGACCTCGAAGGCTTCAAGAAGCGGTTGTTCATGACCATCTTGGAGACCGAAGAAGCCCACATGGAAGAAAGCAAAGCCCTGATCAAGGGCCTAATGGAGCGCTTCAGCGCCTGACCTTCCTTGTCGAATCTTTGTCCAATGACCCCTCTCAAAACACAACGTAAAAAAGCATATACTTGTTAAATTCACTTTTTGGTTGTCTTATTGCGCCCTACAATCGCTTCGCAGTGCCGCTTTGGGGGCGGCACTCCCCTCCTGTCCTGAGTTGTATATTTGGGCGCGCACGCGTCCCTCATCACCCCTGAACGGAGACCGACAATGACACTCAAACCTATCCATCTTGCAGCCTGTGCCGCGCTTGGCACCGCCGCAAGCCTATTTGCTTCAGACGATGCACAAGCAGGCTGCAACCCGGCCTATGCTTTTATCGGCGACATCTGCGCCACCGGCGCCAACTATTGCCCGGCTGGAACGGCAATGGCCAATGGCCATTTGCTACCTATTGCCGATTACCAGGAGTTATACGCTGTCCTTGGCAATATTTATGGCGGCGATGGCAGCACAACCTTTGCGTTGCCTGATCTCAGAATGCGCGCACCGGTCGGGACAGGCCAATATGACGTGTCGGTCCCCCACGGCATGCAAAATTCAGCGAGTATTGGGGAAAAGCTCGGCAGGCTTAATACAATCCAGACCGAGCGGCAACTCGCTCATCACACCCATGAAGCCACCGCTTCCTACCCTACTGGCAGCGAAGGCCCATCCAGCTCTTCCCAGCCACAGGCCGCTGCAACAAAGTCATCCGACATGACAAAAGAACAGACAAGCCCGGCTGAACCGCCAACCATCACAGTTATGCCAACAGGCCACAGCAACAGCATGTATCTTTCCGGACCGCGCTTGGCCGTAACTTACTGCGTTATTACGGAAGGCAATTTCCCAAACCGTAACAAGTAACCATTTTGCCCGGTCACACGCTGGCCGGGCCAGCCTTTCGGCGGTTCGCCGTGGCATCCAATGCGTCAAGATGATATGGGTGAAACCACACATCCATGGGGAGGATATCGGTGAAGAAATCAGTCGTTACATTTGCGCTCGCAGCCGGGCTTGCGCTCGCAGCCTGCGATAGCGGGAATAATCAGGGCACAGCCACAGAGGACCGCACACTGCCGGCCCCACGCGACGGCGTGGTGACAGACCGGTTCGCCCATATGGCGCTTAGCTGTATTCACCGTCAGTATCCGAACAAGATCAGCCATGTCCTGAATTCAGACGCCGATGTGGGCGCCCCGCGTGAGCTGACACCGGCTTTCTATGGCTGTTTCGACTGGCACTCCAGCGTGCATGGCCACTGGCTGCTGGTGCGCTTGATGAAGCTGGACCCCGACAGCCCGTTCGCTGACATCGCTGAGGACGCGCTGGCGGAAAGCTTCACGCCAGAGAACATCAAGGCCGAGGTGGCCTATTATACCGCTGAAGGCCGCAAGTCATTCGAACGCCCTTACGGCATCGCCTGGTTCCTGCAACTGGTGGCGGAACTGGAAGAAAGCACACACCCTGTGCACCAACAGTGGCGGGAAACCCTGCGCCCGCTTGAAGAAGCCATCGTCACCAAAATGACAGACTGGCTGCCCAAGCTGGCCTACCCCGTGCGCCTTGGCACCCACAACCAAAGCGCCTTCGCCTTCGGCCTGATGCTGGATTACGCCCGCACGGTGGGCGACGGCGCGTTCGAAGCCCTGCTGGCTGAACGCACGCTGGATTTCTTTGAAGGCGATACCAGCTGCCCGATCGGCTATGAACCGTCGGGCGAGGATTTCCTCTCCCCCTGCCTGATGGAAGCAGACCTGATGCGCCGCGTGATCGGCGAAGCCGACTTTGCCGTATGGCTGGGCCGCTTCCTGCCGCGCATCCCAAGGAACGGCAAGGCCGGCTGGCTTGAGCCCGCCATTGTCAAAGACGCCACAGACGGCAAGCTGGTGCATCTGGACGGCGTGAACCTTTCCCGCGCCTGGGCGCTGGAGGGCATTGCCTCTGCCCTGCCCGAGGGCGACCCGCGCAGGACCGCCATCCTGGCCGCCGCCGCAGTGCATAAGGATGCGGGCGTGAAAGCCGTCAACGACGAGCATTATGCCGGCAGCCACTGGCTTGCCAGCTTCGCGACCTATCTGGAGACGAAGCGGGGGATAATGTGACAGAACAGCCACCATTAGTCGAATTCGAGAGGTGGGAAACTCCCTTTGAATTTTCGGACACAGTTATCTTTGACGTCCAATATGGCAATGGCGGCTTCTACCTATATTTAGCAGAAGGACAGAAGCTGTGGGACTTAGCGCCATCCAACGAAAAAAATTATGATAGCCTTACAATACGCTTATTCTGCCCAGACGATCAGACTGTATATCGGATAGAGTTTGACCAAATAGGAGCCCACCGTGTGTTAGATGAAGGCGGCTTATTGCAATTATGGTCATCTGACGAAAGGCGAAAAATCAGAAACAAATCTGACAAACCTCCTATGACATTCAGAGTCCGAGGCCACGGGTGGAGTGAAGAAAGCCCTGTAAGTTTCATTCACTCAACAACCGATGGGTGGTCATTTGTGATCTCAAGCTCAATCACATGCGTTGAGGTTTTGTCATTCAATCCACCAGAGATCATAGCGGAGCAGAAGCTGTCTCCACAGCGACCATCCTAACGCCGCCCGAACAGCTTTTCGATATCGCTGAGCTTCAGCTCTACGTATGTGGGGCGGCCGTGGTTGCACTGGCCGGAATGCGGCGTGGCTTCCATCTCGCGCAGCAATGCGTTCATCTCGTCCACGGTCAGCCTGCGGCCCGCGCGCACGCTGCCGTGGCAGGCCATGGTGCCGCACACCTCTTCAAGGCTTTCCTTCAAGCTTAGCGCTTCATCAAGGTCTGTCAGCTCATCGGCCAGGTCGCGTACAAGGCCCGGCACGTCCAGCTTACCCAGCATGGCGGGCACTTCGCGCACCACCACAGCGCCTTCACCGAAAGGCTCGATCACAAGGCCGAGGGCTTCCAGCTCATCCACGCGTTTGAGCAGCCGTTCTGCGGGGCCGTCCTCGAGCTCCACCACTTCGGGGAGCAGCAGGCTTTGCCGCGCCACGCCGGTGGCGGCGATCTGTTTTTTCATGCGTTCATACACCAGCCGTTCGTGGGCTGCGTGCTGGTCGACAATCACGATGCCGTCGGCTGTCTGGCTGACAATATAGGTGGCGTGCACTTGGCCGCGCGCAGTGCCAAGCGGGAAATCCTGCGGCGCAGCCTGCGGCATGTCAGCAACCGGCGCGCCATACGTGGCCTGCTCATCAATCGGGCGAGCGGACGGCGCAGCCATATCACCAGACCGGTCAAACGCCAGTTGGCTTTCCTGCATCTCACCGTAGGAACCGGCGGATGGGTTATACATTTGTTCAGCGACTTCGTTAAAGCCAGCGGGCAGTGTGGGGCGTTCATGGGGCCTGCCGTATGGGAGCGCGTTTGATAGCCCCGAATGTGGCCGCATGGCGCCAAGCGCCGCACCCGCCACGGTGGTTGAGGCCCGGTGCCCCGCCGCCGCCAGCGCGTGCCTAAGCGCCGAGACAATGAGCCCCCGCACCAGCCCGGCATCCTTGAAGCGCACCTCTGCCTTGGCCGGGTGCACATTCACGTCCACAAAGCTGGAGGGCACATCCAGAAACAGCGCCAGAATGGGGTGGCGGTCCCGCGCCAGATAATCCTGGTACGCGCCGCGCACAGCACCGTTCAGCAGCTTGTCTTTTACCGGTCGGCCATTCACGAACAGATACTGGTGCTGGGCATTGCCACGCGAATAGGTGGGCAGCCCGGCAAAGCCGGTCAGGCGAAGCTCTTCGCGTTCGGCGTCAATCTCCAGCGCGTTTTCGCGGAATTCCTTGCCCAGAATTGCCCCAAGGCGTTCAAGCCGCACATCGCCCGTCAGGCTTGTTACCTGCGGTGCGCGGAATGTGGTGCGGTCACCATCAGACAAGGTAAAGGCAACATCCGGGTGGGCCATTGCCAGCCGCTTGATCACATCACCCGCTTGGGCATATTCGGTGCGCGCCGTTTTCATGAACTTCAGCCGCGCAGGCGTTGAATAGAAAAGGTCCCGCACTTCAATGCGGGTGCCAGTGGTGAGCGCCGCGGGTTCCACCGTATTCTTGTGGCCACCTTCCACGCGCACGGCCCAGGCTTCATCTGAGCCCCTGGCCTTGGACGTCACCGTCAGGCGCGCCACAGCCCCGATGGAGGCCAGTGCCTCGCCCCGGAAACCGAGAGACGCGATATTGACCAGGTCATCATCCTTGAGCTTCGAGGTGGCGTGGCGTTCCACCGCCAGAGAGAGCTCATCCGCGTCCATGCCGCGGCCGTCATCCACCACCTGGATCAGGGCCTTGCCGCCGTCGCGCATCACCACATCAATGCGGGTGGCACCGGCGTCGACCGAATTTTCCACCAGTTCCTTGACGGCGCTGGCCGGACGCTCAACCACCTCACCAGCCGCGATGCGGTTGATGGTGCGTTCACTCAGCAGGTGTATAATGCCCGCTTGTGTTGGAAGATCATGTCTGTTCTGGCTTGTCATGGCGCGACCCTATCAGGCTTTTCTGGGCCATGGAAGTGCCGCCGCGTGCAAATTGTCACCCTTCGCGATGGAGGACGAAATCTAGCCTGAAATCAGGAAGGGTGCGGCTCGGTAAAGCCTAATTTCTTCCTCGTCGCACGGGCATCTGTGGCGGTCCTTCATGCGCAAAACCAGCTCATCGCGCACCCGGCTATAGACCTGTGATTCGAAACTGACGCGCTCCTCGTCGCTCATGGCATCAAAGTCATGATGATCCAGGTTTCTTTCCGCCATCAGATCATCGCGGGCTTTGGTATATAGCCCCAATTGCCGTACCCGCAGCATCCATGCCATAGCATCAAACTGTTCAGACTTTTCGGTCATGTCAGCTTTGACCCGCGCTTTGCCTGCCACGTCAAAGGCCTGCAGATACTGACTGAAGGCGGCTTCCGCACTTTCATCTGGTGAATGTGGTTGTGTGCCGCCCGGGGCCTCAAGCGCTGACACGTTTGGCAAAGATGGCGTAATTTTCACGCGACCTACTCCGGGTCCGGGATGGTTACCACGCGGTAGAAATTCTGCTTTTTCCGTTCCAGCTCCATTTCCTCATAGGCTTTCACGGCCTGGGCCATATCGTCCCTTTGGTGCATGCTGTTGAAAACCCGGGCCTCAAAAACGGCGCGTTCGGACGCTTTCATGTCTCGAAGATCCAGAACCGTCAGACCCTCTTCATCCATCAGCGCCTTCTTGGCGGTGATATAGCTATCTAGTTCCAGGGCACGCATTGCCCATCCAACCACGCCCAACTCGGCAATACCGTTCCGCTGATGGGCAATAATGCGCGTCTCACCTGTCCCGTCGAACTGCTCCAACAGCGCACGAAAATGAGAAACTGAGTCCATGACCCCCGCCTGGGTTTCAGTTCTTCCAAAAGATTCAAGATGTTGCGTACTGGTGTCTGTTTTTGCGATGTCCATATCACTGTCCTCGTAACGCAACCGGCAAAGATCTCATAAGCAACCGGTGTGCCAATCGGCAGCAACATTTTGATTATATATTCAACCAAATGGTTGACAATTATCTTCGCCCAAGATACTAAACCATATGGTTGAATATTTATCAGATCGGCTCGACGCCACATTCGCTGCGCTTGCGGACCCCACGCGGCGCGGCATGCTCGCCACCCTCGCCACGGGCGACCAAACGATCAGCGACCTTGCGGCACCCTACGCCATGTCACTTGCGGCGGCCTCAAAGCACGTAAAGAAGCTGGAGGCCGCCGGGTTGGTAACCCGCGAAATTCGGGGCCGCAGCCACATCTGCCGGTTGGACGCCGCGGCACTGCGCGAGGCACACGCCTGGACCGAACGATACCAGAAATTCTGGGCAGGCAGGCTGGACGCGCTTGAAGCCGCGCTGGCAACAGACATACACAAGCCTGAAAGGACGGAAAATGACTGAATTCGCAACGCTGCTGGAACCAGGAACAGCCAGGCTGGAGCGCATGCTGCCCGCTTCAATTGAGCAGGTTTGGGGATACCTGACCGAAAGTGAAAAGCGCGGCAAATGGCTGGCAACAGGGGATATGGACCTTCGTGTCGGCGGCGTGGTGGAGCATGTGTTCGACCACCGCACCCTGTCACCCCACCCGGAGACCATCGAAATCCCGGATAAATACAAAAAGCACTGCGGTATCACGAAAATGATCGGTCACATCACCGCAATCGAGCCACCCCGCCTGTTGGCCTACACCTGGGCAGAGGGTGAAGCCCCGGATTCGGAAGTGACGTTTGAGCTGACAGCCATGGGCGATATGACCAAGCTTGTGATCACACACCGCAAACTGCCGGACCGCGAGACGACAATCGGCGTGTGTGGCGGCTGGCACGGCCATGTAGATATCATGATCGCTGTCCTCAAGGGCGAAACACCCAAGCCGTTCTGGAGCATCTTCCTGCCGCTGGAAGCGGAATATGAAAAGCGCCTGCCATGAGGCGCTTTCCAGATTGCTATTCGGTTTTCTCTATGGGCGCGCCAGTATGGTCAAACTCTGCGGTGGTGGCCTCGCCGGCAGCATCATATTTTATGCGCCGTACTGCCACACCTGAGGCGCGCAAGGCACCATCCGGGCCCAGATAGCGCGTTTCTATCCGGCGATTTTGATCATCATAGTCAAGCTCGACCTTCGCATAGCCTGTATCCGGGTCCACAACCAGCGCCCCATCCGGCCCATACGTGGCCTGTGATATCACATTCCCCTGCGTGTCCTGGTACCGACGAACGCGGCACTTCACGCCGCCCATACAGAACTGGCCACCATCTGCTGTTTCATACCGTTCGCCAAGCATGCGAAAGTGGCCAAGCGGTCTATTAGTCCAATCAAACTCATAAAGCCAGCGTGCATAGCCTGGATCTACGGCCTCAGCCCCCCGGTTCACAAGCTTGCCTTGGTCGTCTCTGAACTCCCACCCCATTTCGTTGCCGTAATCGTCAAACAGGATACGCATTTCTGCAAAGCCCGCCAGCGGATGCATTGTCAGGTTCCCTGTATCGCGATCAATGTTCAGGATTTGATAGAGAAACCCACGATCATCACGGGTGATTAGGGCTGCCTCAAATGGCAGATAGCCAAAAATCACATTGGGGGCCCCATCTTCCTTTGTCTGCGTCTGCCAGAAGCCGCGTTCATGGCCAAGTTCCGCCTGAAATTCGAAGCTTTCGGTTCCCACTGAAACACGCTCCCCATCCAAGCCGAACATCTGCAGCGTCACCACATTCCCTTCCTGAGTATACACTTCGCGGTGCACATTTTCAGACCGGTAATAATGCCGCCACATGGTATCCGGTGCGCCACCAGCATCAAAATACTGGCGCACACGCCGCCCTTTATCATAGCCGTAACGCACCTCATGGGCATAAAAATAGGCATCATTCGAAGGCACGCCATGCTTGAAATATTTGATATTGCTCAACCGGCCTTCGTGGTCATACGCGATCCGATAATGGTCGGTGGTTGCGGCTTTGTCGGCATCGATCTCTCCCCGTGGCGTGTATTCCAGCATGGGAGAAATGACCCCTGCCAAACCCGCAAAGAATTTCACTTCCCGCTGGCCATGTTCCTGCGCATACGCAGGTAGCCCAATGATCATCACTAGAAACAATAATACTTTTTTCTTCATTCTATCCTCCGATCGACATATTTTGGGGCGACATAGCCAAGGGCCAGGGCCGCCCGATGGGGAGAAAAAGGCGTACCTTTCTCTGGATTTCGACCTGAAACGCGAAATCGACCGTTTTTTTTGCAGGATACAATTGTGACTTTTGGACTATTACCGCCAGCCATAGCCCTCATGATAACGGTGTCCGCTCTACTCTTGTTCGCCTACGCAAGGCGTGGCAAGGCAGGTGCTGCAGTCCAGCTGATATTTGCTGTTTATGCTGCAAACTATGGTGTCTTTACATGGGCATACGGAAATCCGTCCGCTGCGGCAGACTATGCCACCCTTATTGTGGGCGCACTTGAAGGGCCTGCCATCTGGTGGCTGGCTCAAACAAAAAACAGTGAGAATACCGGCCTGCCAGCATGGCAGCACATTTTGGTGCCAGCCTCGCTCTTGCTGATGGCTGCCATTTTGCCGCCTACATACATCAGCCTGTCATTTGGCGCCTTGTCGGTCACACGCTTGGCATATGTTCTGGCCGCTGGCTTCATTATTTGGCCGCACCTGAAGACTTCGCCAAAAGCACGATGGGTTGTATGGGTTGGCTTGCTTGCTGCGGCAACCGCTGGCCTTTCGGTGCTCAAGCTTTCCGCCCTGGGGGTTTTCTTGATGGACAACAGCTGGTACGCGCCCACTTGGCTGATAGTCCTGAAGTCCATTGGCATCAGCGCTGCCGTACTGACCTTATTATGGTGGGCTATGGTTAAGCCCGAAATATTGCTGGGCCGGCGGCCGAAGGGCGAGACAAAAGCTGCAACAACAGACGAGCAAGACCTGTATAAACGCTTCACTGAGATGATGAGGAAAGATCGGCTATTTCTTCATGAGACACTGAAAATCTCCGACGCAGCCGAAGTATTGTCGGTGTTGCCAAGAGAACTGTCGGAAGCAATTAACAGATCGTCCGGCAACAGCTTCAAAGCGGAAGTTAGACGCCTACGGATTTCTTTTGCCTGCACACTATTGCTCGGCGAACCCAAAACGAGCGTTCTGGAAATTGCTCATCGATCCGGCTTCGCCACCAAATCGGTATTCAATACAGCCTTCAAAGAAGTAACCGGGCTTTCCCCTTCTGCCTACAGGAAAAAGGGGCACCAATCATAGACGAAAAACTAAAGGCTGCGGCAATCCTGCCTGCGGCCTTTTCCAATTCTAGATGGTTCCGGTTTAGCTGCCGGAAGACACCCGGCGAACGGAGACATTGTCAGTGCGGAATTCGCGCTCATCAGCGTCCAGGATGTCGGCAAGGAGAAGCGTCTTCTTCACCACAGCCAAATCCTTCTGGCCAACGTTGGAGCGCACATCCGGCTCGCTTGGGCCAACGCGCGAGAGCAGGTCGCGCTCAGCATCGCTCTTGGGCTCGGACCGCTTGAACTTCTTGCCCGGGAACAATGCTTCATAAGCCTGACCGCTGGCGTCAATGGTTTGAGCGTTTGGCTCACCCGGACGTGGCGGCGCAAGGTTTGCTTCCGGTGGCACAACAAGTGGCGCCCGGCTGACAACTTCAAACTCGTCGGGGCTGTTCTTACCACCACCGCAAGCAGCAAGCGTCAGGGCAGCCGCACCGATAAACAAAACAGACTTGAGATTCATGAACTCTCTCCTTTGTGGTCGACCGTACCGTCGCCGACCTTTTGGGCATTTTTAGGGCCTTTCGCCGCTGGCCGCAAGCCATCAATGAGCAGAAGCACCACACCGATGGTGATTGCCGCGTCAGCCACGTTGAAAACATAGAAGCTATAGCCCCCTGCATGCAGGTGCACAAAGTCCACCACCGCGCCGTGCAGGAAGCGGTCGATGATGTTGCCAATGGCCCCGCCAAGGATCAGTGCAAGCCCCCAGGCTTCCATTTTCTTGACCGTATCAAACAGCCATTTGGCAACCCACAGACTGATTAGCCCGGTCAGGACAATGATGCCCCATTTTCCAAGGGATTCGCCAAGCGGAATGCCCATCGAGATGCCACGATTCCAGACCATGGAAAAATTCAGGAAAGGCAGCAATTCAACACTGCCTTTTTCCGGCAGCTTGAGGCCTTCGAGAATCCACCATTTCGAGAGCTGGTCGGCCACGAGCAAACCCGCGGCCCCCAAAAGCCCTTTCCGAAAATATGGACCCGCCATCAGGTCGATTACCCTGCAGCCTGGACGTCAAGCCCGGTGACAGCGTCCGCACAGCGGTTACACAGTTCACCGTGGGCTGAGACTTCCTCAGACACCACCCAGCAGCGTTCACATTTGTCACCGCTTGCCGCCGCAGTCACCACAGCCACGCCCTTGACGTCATCAAGGGTGAAGGCGCCTTCTGGTGCCGCGTCTTCGATGAGGCGGGCTGAAGAGGTGATCATCAGCTCTGCCACATCAAGGCCACCCAGCGCGTCGACATAAGCGTGGTCAGCCACATAGATGGCCACATCAGCCTGCAGGCTGGCGCCAATACGTTTTTCACGACGGTCCAACTCCAGCGCGCCGGTCACAACGCGGCGCAGGCGGCGGATCATGGTCCATTTTTCCGCGAGCGCGTCGTTTTTCCAATCCGCAGGCGTCTCGGGCCAGGCCTGACGGTGAACGCTTTCAGCGTCATCGCCAAAGCGGGACAGCCACACTTCCTCGGCCGTGAAGGCCAGGATCGGCGCGAACCATGTGGTCAGGCGGTTGAACACTTCATCGAGCACCGTACGGACAGCGCGGCGGCGGTTGCTGCCTTCAGCGTCACAGTAGAGCGAATCTTTCCGGATATCGAAGTAGAAGCTCGACAGCTCAACAATGCAGAACTGGTAAAGCGCCTGGAAGATCGGGTTATAGTCGAACGTGTTCGCCTTTTCCCGGATCAGCGTATCCAGATCCGCCAGGCGGTGCAGGATATAGCGCTCCAGTTCCGGCATTTCGGCCGCTGGCAGGCGCTCTTCTTCCGTGAAGCCCGCAAGGTTACCCAGCAAGTACCGCATGGTGTTGCGGATTTTTCGATACGCATCAACCTGGCCCTGGATGATCTGGTCACCGATGCGCACATCTTCCATATAGTTCACAGACGTCACCCACAGGCGCAGGATATCGGCACCATACTGCTGGATGATTTTCTGTGGCGCCACAGTGTTGCCCAAGGACTTGGACATCTTGCGGCCTTCACCGTCCATGGTGAAGCCGTGTGTCAGCACATTCTTGTAAGGTGCAACACCACGCGTACCGCAGCTTTCCAGAAGGCTTGACTGGAACCAGCCTCGGTGTTGGTCAGACCCTTCAAGATAGAGGTCCGCAGGGGACTGCAGATCGTCGCGCGCTTCGCAAACGAAAGCGTGGGTGCAGCCGCTGTCGAACCATACATCGAGAATATCGTGCACCTGCTCGTAGTCCTCAGCGTCATATTTGTCGCCTAGGAAGTCCTGCGCTGGGATCGCCACCCATGCATCTGCACCACCATCCTTGACCGCAGCCACGATGCGGGCATTGACGTCAGCGTCCTGCAGCAGCTCACCGGTTTTCTTGTGTACGAACACGGTGATCGGCACGCCCCAGGCGCGCTGGCGAGAGATTACCCAATCGGGGCGGTCAGCAACCATCGCGCGGATACGGTTTTCCGATACCGCCGGGTACCAGTTGGTATCCTCAATACCCTTGAGCGCCTTGCCGCGCAGGCCGCTTTTCTCCATGGAGATGAACCACTGTGGCGTGTTGCGGAAAATGAGCGGCGCCTTGGAGCGCCAGCTGTGCGGGTAGCTGTGGGTCAGGTGGCCTTTGCTGGCAAGTGCACTGGCATCCGTCAGCAGCTCACAGACCTTGTCAGCCACCTTATAAACATGCTCGCCAGCCACCAGCGGCACATGCTCATAGTAGCAACCGCTTTCATCAACCGTGTACGGCACTTCAATGCCAAACTTCACATGAGCGACCTGATAGTCGTCGTCACCATGGCCGGGGGCCGTGTGCACGAATCCGGTACCAGCCTCGGTGGTGACATGGTCGCCCGGCAGCATCGGCACATCAAGGTCATAGCCCTGACCGCGCCAAGGGTGCGCCAGCGCACCGCCTTCAAGGGCTTTGCCCTTCAGGTGGCTGATCACCAGATAATTCTCAATCCGTGCCCGCTTTACGAACTCAAGCACCAGTGCTTCGGCCACAACCAGGCGGTCGCCTTCAGCAACCTGGGCGCCTTCGCCAGCTTCGGTTACCTCAATCACGATATAATCGATGTCAGGGCCATAGCAGACGGCGCGGTTGGCCGGAATGGTCCACGGGGTGGTGGTCCAGATTACCACGCGCGCACCTTCAAGGTCTTCATGCGGGACTTTGACAAACGGGAAGGACACATCGATCTGCACGCTCGTGTGGTCGTGATACTCAACCTCAGCCTCTGCGAGTGCCGTCTTCTCAACAGGGGACCACATCACAGGCTTGGAACCGCGGTAAAGCGCACCGCTTGTCGAGAACTTCAGCAGTTCCTCAACGATCTGGGCCTCGGCCGCATAATCCATCGTCAGATACGGCTTTTCCCAGTCACCGAAGATGCCAAGGCGCTTGAATTCCTCGCGCTGTACGCCGATCCACTCATCAGCAAAGGCGCGGCATTCCTTGCGGAATTCAACCGGGTCAACATCGTCCTTGTTTTTCTTCTTCTTGCGGTATTTTTCCTCGATCTTCCATTCGATCGGCAGACCATGGCAATCCCAGCCTGGCACGTAAGGCGCATCTTTGCCCTGCATCTGCTGCGACTTGACGATCACATCCTTCAAGATCTTGTTCATCGCATGGCCGATGTGGATGTTGCCATTGGCATACGGAGGGCCATCATGCAGCACGAACTTGTCGCGGCCCTTGGCGTCCTCGCGCAAGGTTTTATAGATGGCATCCTTTTCCCAGCGCTTCAGGAACTCTGGCTCGCGCTGGGGCAGGCCTGCGCGCATGGGGAAATCGGTTTTCGGCAGGAAGACGGTATCGCGGTAATCGCGCTTTTCACTATTGTCGGCAGACATGACTGTTTGTCTCGCTCTTGATAAATGGGGCCGCTTCAAAATTGCGTTGCACCCAAAGGAATTCTGGAAAATGTGTAAACTTGAAACCCCGGTCGCTAGTCTATTAGCGCCGGGCCAGTAATTCGAATAATGATGCCAGCGACAGGCCAGCCATATTTACTGTGGATTTGCATGGCGGCACTTTTATCAATCTTGACCCCGGGTGTCGAGCGGAAAGGCAGGCTATCAGAGCCCTTTGAAGACCTTTTTCTGGTTCGCAACCGCGAAAACGCCTTGTTGCTTCTTGCGGCGCTCCGGCCCGGAATAGTCGCCACCACCTACGCGGCGGTCGGGACCATAGTAGCCGGTCACGCGAATGAAGGGCTTCGGCCTGAGGAGAATGTCGTCCAGATTCTTAATTAGGCTGGCCGTGGTAAAGGGCATCACCACCATCTTGGTCACACCCGCGTTCCGAGCCTGGTTCACGCTTTCCCGGTCTGGGTCTTTCATCGCGTAGATGATGGGGGCAACCGAGATTGGCGCATTCATCATGCGAATAAAGCGGCAAAAATCGATGCCGCCAATATCGGGGAAGGTGTCTTCAACCAGCAAGAGGTTGAACTGTTCCACGTTCATCTTTTCCATTGCGTCGCGATTGTTTTCAGCAATCTGGAAAACAGCGGCGCCCTGTTCTTTGAAAACGGCACGTGCACCCACGGCGGCCTGACCGTTGGCCATGGCGATCAACACTCGAAGATCGGATTTCTCGCCCAGCTTCACGCGCGGCCCTCCCCAAACAATAAACATAGTTAGTGCAATTCGTCATATAAGACGCACGCGCCTAACTCAAGCATCGCTTCAAATTTTCACGAAGGGTGGGGGTAGGCACCAGTCAGCTATTCTCGCCCCTGAGAATGCTCAACTGGGTCGCTCGGTCTATAATGGTGGGCTCTGTCCTGCGCCGGTCAACACCACCCGGCACAGGCGCCATCCGTGTACGTCGGTCGGGACCATTGTAGCTTGTATGCTGGACAATAGACCGTGTGTCGGTCGCAGCGGCTTCAATGGATTTCATCAGGGTAGTGAAGGAAAATGGCATCACCGCGATCTTGGTAGCGCCCGCATCCCGTGCAGCCATTACCTTTTTCTGGTCGGGCTCATGAATGCCAAAGATAATTGGGGCAACCGCCATCGGACTGCTGGTCAATCTGATGAAGCGGCAGAAATCGATACCGCCCAGGTCAGGAAAGTGCTCATCAATGACCAGCATATTGTATGTATGATCCAGCATCATCTCGACGGCATCGCGGTTATTCACCGGCGTCACCACGCCAATCCGCTGCCTGAGCATCATATCCTTGAGGCTCGATGACGCCTGATCATTGCCAAGCGCCAACATTACATGAAGGTTTGCCAGAATTTCACCCGGTCCACTAATCGGATCATCTCCATAATGATTGCAAGCCTAGCCTAGGACGCGTTCATTAAAGGTGCGTTAATCATGTCGCTTCTTCGGGAGCGCTCAGGAATAGTCGGGCTACGGCCGGCTACAGCGAAAACCGGTTTGAAGCCATTGCAGCGCCAACCCATAGAGAACAAGCCCGGCTCCTGTCTGGCGCCAGGCTTGCAATTCATTCATATCGTTGGATAGGTCAGCCCTGTTGCCTTGCAGCCTTTCGGCGGCGCCTCAACAAGTTAAGGGTTTCCACGCCAAGGGAGAAGGCCATGGCAAAATAGATGTACCCCTTCGGCACATGGAACCCGAGGCCTTCCGCCACAAGGAACACACCAATCAGCATGATGAAGCTGAGCGCGAGAATCTTGAGCGTCGGGAACCGCTCAATGATGCTTGCGATATAGCCGCTTGAGAACATCATCACCAGCATTGCCACGGTCATGGCAGCAACAATGACCGGAATGACTTTGGTCATACCCACCGCAGTCATTACGGAGTCGAAACTAAATATAATGTCGATAAAAACAACCTGCAGGATAACGGCTGCCATGCCGCCCGTGACCGCCTTGATCTCTTCCTTATAGTCACCGGTCACTTCATCATGGATGCTGTTGGTCCCCTTATAAAGCAGGAAGCCACCGCCAAGGAGCATCAGCATATCCTTGCCGGAAAAGGCCTGCCCGAACACCGTCAACCAAGGGGTTTGCAGGCTGATGATCCAGGCAACGCCCAACAGCAGCAGAATGCGCATCACAAGGGCCAGGGTCAGGCCAATCATACGGGCGCGCTTGCGCTGCCCTTCGGGTAGGTGCCCGACCAAAAGCGCAATGAAAACGACGTTATCGATGCCAAGGATGATCTCAAGCGTTGTCAGGGTCAGAAAGCTGACCCAGACATGGTAATCCATAAGAAGTTCCATTGTGCCCCCCCGCAAGACTTGAATGTGTATCCGAGCGGCTTTAGCGCGCGCGGATATGTGGTTCAGGAAAGAGCTTGAGATAACGATCAAGCGTCGGCGGTTCAAGCCGGTCGCGCGCGTTTTCCGGCTCCGCCAGAACAATTCTCGCCACCCGACTGTCCCGGTGAATCTGGTCCTTGAGCGCATCAATGCCGTCAAACTTCTGTTCGGCCCGCAGGAACGCTACAAGCTCCACCCGCAGATGCTTGTCGTAAAGATCTTCATCGAAATCAAACAGGTGCACCTCAAGGAGGACATCACGCTTGTCGAAGGTTGGCCTGTTGCCAACGTTGGCAACGCCCTGGATCACCCGGCCGTCACCTTCTATATGAACGCGAACTGCATAAACACCCAGCTTGGGCTGCAGGCTCTCACCCAGTTCCACGTTGGCCGTTGGAAACCCGATGGTACGACCACGCTGATCGCCTTTGGTCACCCGGCCATTGATCGACCACCAGTGCCCCAGAAGGGCCGCGGCCTTGCGCGCTTCACCCGCCTGCAGGGCCTGCCTCACGAGCGTGGAGCTGTAGACTTCACCAGCATAGCCCTCTAGCCCCACGG
The DNA here is from genome assembly GCF_001550055.1 of Kordiimonas lacus. Classification (GTDB taxonomy): domain Bacteria; phylum Pseudomonadota; class Alphaproteobacteria; order Sphingomonadales; family Kordiimonadaceae; genus Kordiimonas; species Kordiimonas lacus. Next base: position 113,187 of record NZ_LRUA01000002.1, on the reverse strand, counting down.
TTACAGGCTTGATAACGCTCAGGCCAAAGCCTTCCATTTCGCCCATCCAGGCCAGCACGTCAGTGCCGCCGCCCCGGCCTTTGCCAAAACGGTAGTCATAGCCCACAAACACATGTTTGGTGTCCAGCCCCTTCAGAAGAATCTCGGTCACGAAATCCTGAGCCCGCATGCCAGCAAGAGACTTATCGAACGACAGCACCAGTAGCTGGTCAATGCCGAACTGTTCCAGAAGCTGGGCCCGTTCGCGAAACGGTGTCAGGCGAAACGGCGGCACCTTGGGTGCGAAGAAGCTAACGGGATGCGGCTCGGTCACCACGACTGTCAGGCCCTGCTTCATCTGGCGTGCCAGCCTGCCAGCCTCGCCAATCACCACCTGGTGGCCACGATGAAACCCGTCAAAGTTACCGAGCGCAACCACATTGCCGCGGTGCTCAGCGCTGACTTCATTGATGTGCCGCAGTAGGCGCATGGATTGACCCATTCCTGTTGCTACCTAGCCCCTGCATCTACAGGAGCTCGAAATTTATGCGTTTGGTCGGCTCGGGACATACACCAATGCGTCGCCCGCCACCACTATTTTGTCCCCTACCATACATTTGGTTTCATAGGACACCCGGTTCTTTTCCATGGCCGTTACTTCGGCCGACGCCACCACGGTGTCACCAATCCTGACCGGTGCAAGGAATTTTGTGCTTTGGTGCATGAACACGGCACCAATGCCTGGCAACCTGGTCCCCAAAACGGCGGAGATAAAACTTGCGGTCAGGGCCCCATGGGCGATCCGCTCACCGAAGCGCGTGGTTGCTGCATATTCGGCATCCAGGTGCAGCGGGTTCACATCGCCCGAAATTTCCGCAAATGCTTCAATCATTTCCGCTGTTATCGTTCGGGTGATCGAGTCACTTTGGCCGATACTCATATCTTCAAAAAAAAGCTGTTGAACCATTTTTTCCTGTCCTCTGGGTATGCAACGGTGGCAGAATATGGTCCTAAATGGCGGATTTCATTAGTTTTTGTCCACTCTTTCTTGCTGATTGCCGGAGCCCGGCGCAATAATATGGTTTCAAAAGAATGAGTTAGTGTTTGAAACTTGTGCACCGATGGGTTAACCAATTCTTCATGCTATCAGGGCTAGTGTCCTGAATAGGGAATTTAGCGGTGTCAGGTTGGCACTGAAGGTGCGTAATCAATAATATTGAGGAATTATCATGGCCGTTGATATGGGTATGCCGATCCTTATCGTCGACGACTACAAGACAATGCTGCGGATTGTCCGCAACCTTCTGAAGCAACTTGGCTTCAACAATGTTGACGAAGCCACGGATGGGGCAATGGCGCTTGAGAAAGCACGGGCTAAACAGTATGGCCTGATCATCTCTGACTGGAACATGGAACCGATGACCGGTTACGAATTCCTGAAAGAGGTTCGCGCCGACAATGTAATCAAGAACACACCGTTCATTATGGTGACGGCAGAATCCAAGACAGATAACGTGATTGCCGCCAAGAAGGCAGGCGTTAACAACTATATTGTTAAGCCATTCAACGCGGCGACACTGAAGACCAAACTAGTCGCGGTTCTCGGAGACTTTTAATGACAACCCCAGAGCTTCCGAAGCAGATTCAACTGCTAGTCGACAGCTTACGGAAGCAAGATACGACGCAATTGTCCCTGACCGATGTAGCTTCGGTCACTGAAGTGCTGATCGGCACCATGTCCGTGTTCTTCAAGTCCATCGACACGTCTATCTACCGGGAATGCCGGTCCCTGAGCGACTATATCTCCAATGCCCGCAAGGAAATTGCTTCCCTGCAGCCGGGTGACTTGGAAAGTGCGCGCATTCCACGGGCTGGGCTTGAGCTAGATGCAATCGTCCAACAAACCGAAGAAGCCACCAACACCATCATGGAGGCGGCTGAGGAAATCATGGGCCTGGACCCGGACGACAAAGACAATTATGTCGCCACCAGCCAGGATGCTGTGATGCGCATCTTCGAAGCCTGCTCCTTCCAGGACATCACAGGCCAGCGCATCTCGAAAGTTGTGGAGACTTTAGCCCACATCGAGACACGTGTAATGGAGCTGCGCGACCTTCTGGGTGTTACCGATCAGGATATCGAAGAAGCCAAAGAAGCTGCAGGCCCGATACCGGAAGACAAATCGCTGCTTTCCGGCCCTGCCCTTCAAGGCGAAGGTATTGACCAATCTGAGGTCGACGCCCTGTTGGGTGGCGGTGCTGCCGCTGAGCCAAAAGCGGAAGCGGCTCCTGCGCCTGCTCCACAGCCAAAACCTGAACCAAAACCCGAGCCCAAGGTCGAGCCGCCAAAAGCCGTTTCGCCCAAGGAACTCGACAACATGTTCGAGGAAGACTTCGATCCAGTAGCTGACGTGGAGGCCAAAGAGGCCAAGAAGAAGGCGGAAGAGGCGAAGAAGGCTGAGGAAGAAAAGAAAAAGGCCGAAAAGAAAGCTGAACCAGCCAAAGAGGAAGAAATCGACCTTCCTGAAGGCGAAGAGGTCAGCCAGGACGATATCGACGCCTTGTTCGGCTAGATTAGATTACCAGATAAAATGGAAACCGGGCCCAGGTGCATTCTGCGGCCCGGTTTTTCTTTGGGTTACGTTACCATTTCAAGGCTTGCATCACCGCGTGCGGCACCGCTTTTTCCTCGCCGAATATCTTGCGGAAACTATGCACCGGTACGCGAGCCTTGTTCGCTGCCTGGTCCAGAAGGGGCGCTTCGTCGCGGTGAATGCCGCCGGTAATGAACAGGCCGCGATAACCGGCCGCACTCGCGCCCGCCATATCCGTCTGCAGGCTGTCTCCCACCATCAGGACACGGGAGCCCGGCGTGCTACAATCCATCCCGACTTCCTTGAGGCAGGACTGAAGCGCCTGGGGCGTCGGCTTGCCGAACCAGTGCACGTCACCGCCCATGGATGCATACAGGTCAGCCACTGCACCCGCACATGGATAAAGCCGTTCGCCCACATGGACAATTCTGTCCGGATTGGCGCACAGGAATGGCACGCCACGCTCGGCCGCAGCCCTGAGCCACGGACCGTGGGCCTCCACATCCTGAAAATCGAGGTCTGTCGCCAGAATGATGTCAGCCTCATCCGGGTGGTCCACATCCGTGACCGGCAGGCCTTCCACCGTGTTACGGTCTCCTTCCGGGCCCACGTGATAAAGCCGGGCGTCCATAAAGCGCTCGCGCACTTCGTCTCGGGCCAGACCACCGGATGTGACGACAAAATCGGTCAGGGATGTAGGCAGTCCCATCTCCATCAAATGATCGCGCACATGGGTTCGAGGACGCGGTGCGTTTGACAGGAACACTGTCCGCACTCCCGCATCACGCGCTCGTTGAATGGCCTCAACGGCGTCCGCATGCAGGCGTAACCCGTCGTGCATCACGCCCCACAAGTCGCATATCACGAGGTCGGTTTCGTCTATCACTTCCCTAAGTCCAACGGCCATATGTACGCTGGTGCCGGATGAATTCGGCATGAAACAGTCTCCAGAGTTTGGAGTTTGAGCCCGGGGCGGACGCCCGCAGCGGCTTACTCGCTACAGATTAAAATTCGCTGCTCAGGTTTGCAGCCGACGTTGGCTCGCCAAAGAGATACCCCTGTGCATATTCTACCTTGGATTCAAGCGCCATCAGGACATCATCTTCGCTCTCGACCCGGCTGGCGACAAGCTGCATACCGTTGCGACGGAGGAAAGACTTGATCGCTTCCACGTCGCCCTCTTCCGGGTGCGCAATCATCAGATCCTTCAGGTCGGACTTGATAAACTGGAACTTGTTTTCGCCCAGATAGGTAAAGTCCTTGTTGAAATCCTTCACAAGATCCATGGAGAATCCGAACCCCTTGCGCCCAAGCGCCAGTAGGCGCTCCTTCACTTCGCCCGGCAGCAGATAATAGTCTTCCTGGCTGATCTCGAACACCAATCGGTCACGGAATTCAGAGTTGGCAGACATAAAGTCGATAAACTGCGGGAAAAATTCCTCGTCTTCCATGGAATGGCGCGACATGTTGATGAAGAAGCGTACCTTCGGACGACGCTTGCCAAGCCGGCGTACCAGTTGGATCAGGCGGAACAACAGCAGGTTATCGATGGTGCCGATCAGGCCTTTGTTTTCCGCTACCCGCATATATTGGCGGGGCAGGATAATACGGCCTTCTTCATCCCGTACGCGGGAGAAACATTCATAGTGCACAGACCGCCTGGATGGCAGCGTGACGATCGGTTGCAGATAGAGGTCCACCCGGTTTTCCGCCAGCGAACTGCGGATCACAGACAGAAGCTGGTCTTCGCGCTTGATCAGGCGGATTTGTGCCTTCTTGCCACGCACAGGTGCCTTCGGGCTCGCGCCAGCAGCGCGGGACACAGCCGAGCCAGGCTCCGCACCCTCATCCTCATCACCATCCTCGTCCTGTGGCAAGGGCTCCGTGCCGTCGCCTTCATCCACCACCGCCATGGCAGCCTCTTCCGGCGTCAACTCGATTTCATCAAGCTCCATGTCACCGTCATCGTTGGCCTCGCCATCTACATCGCTTCCTGGCTCTGCTTTGGCTGCCTTCGTTGACTTGGCCTCTGGCTGTTCAGCAGGCTTTTCCGGCACATGATCGGCGCTGAGTGCCATGGCATCTTCGTCTGTAGGTTCGATGATTCCAGCCTTGCCGCCACGTTTCGCGGGCTTGGCCACCTTGATACCCTTGGCTTCCAGCTCACCTTCGCGCTTCGTCAACTGGGTCAGCAGGGTGTGCAGCACCTTCAGCTCACCAACAACCTCGATGCTCTTTTCGTCGCCCTGTTCCGTCTTGCGGCGCGTGCGCTCCAGGTCGCCACGCAAGATGGTCGTGACATCTTCAAGCACTGCGACGCGCGCTGCGGTTTCTTTCTCAATCCGCTTCACGGTGAACAGGTTCTGGATTTGCCAGGCGCCGAAGAAAACAACCACCCCCAGCAGCTGTGCCAGCTGCTCGGGCATGTCAAACAGGCGCGGCGGAATGATCATCACCGCCAGACCAAGGATCATATAAGATACCAGAAGGAGCACCTGCGTCAGCACTGCCATGAAATCACCACCCTTTTTGGTAAACTTGCCAAGCCTTACGGCCATGCTGGCATAACTGACGGGATTCGTTAAGACTTTTGTTCAAATGATCTTGCTGTCTTATGCCTTAACAAGGCCGTAAAACAGTGCCATCATACTGGCAAGTCGGATCAAAACGGGACGGAGGCACGACAATGAAAAAGCTGTTTCTTGGGTTGGTAGTCATCATACTCATCGGTGTGGGTGTGGCATACGTCCAACTCGACAATATTGTCAAAGTAGGCGTGGAGACCGGTGGACCGGAAACTTTGAAGGTGCCGGTGACTGTTGAAAGCGTGTCCTTGTCGCCCTTCTCTGGCAAGGTTGCCATCAAGGGGCTTGAGATTGGCCAACCGCAAGGATATGGCGAGGGCAAGATTGCAAGCGTTGGCAGTTTTGACATGAAACTGCGGCCCAGCACACTGATGTCGGATCATATTATTATCGACAGCATTGTGATTGATGCTCCGATGCTGGATGCCCGACGTATCGACGGCAAAACAAACTTTGAAAGGCTGCAACAGAATGTTGGTCCTTCGGAAGAAACCGCCCCGTCCAACATCACCCTGACAATCAAAAGCATGCAAATCCGCGGTGCGCAGGTGGCTGTAAAGAATGAAGGCTCCATCAAAGTGGACCAGACCATCCAGCTGGCTGATTTCAACATCACCGATCTTGGAACAGACGAAAAAGGCCTGGCCCCGGCTGAAATCGCACGGCACATCATGGCGGTGCTGCAGCCACAAATCACCCAAGCGCTGATCAAGGCTGGCGCATCTGACAAACTGAAGGATATTGCCTCTGGCGCTGAAGGCAAATTGGAAGAAGGCCTGTCGAGCCTCGTAGGCAAGCTGAAGAAGAAAAAAGACGACCAGAATTAAATTGAACAAAATAACTGATTGATTTCTGGACTGATAAGTCCAATATTCACAATCAGTTGTAAGGGAGGACATTATGTCACTGGAAAAAATCACCGAAGAAATCCGCGGCCGCGTTGGCTCGCATTCCCCACTGGCTGCTATCATCAAGTTTGATTTTGGCGACGACGGCGTTGTGCGCATCGACGGCAAGGCTTCGCCTAGCGTGGTCGACAACGAAGACTCCGAAGCTGACTGCACTGTTAAAGTCACGATGGATAACTTCGTTCAGATCGCAGAAGGAGACCTTAATCCACAGATGGCTTTCATGACTGGTAAATTGCGTGTAGAAGGCGACATGAGCCTTGCCATGCAGCTTGGCTCGATCCTGGGTTAAGCAACTGGTCAAATAGGTTATCATGCTGGAAAAATTTCGCTCCCTCGCTATCGGTCTCTGCCTTTTCGTCATTGTCATCGGACTGGCAGTCTATTTCATGGTCCAGATCGGCGGGGGCGATAGTCTTTTCGGTGATGAGAGCGGCACGCTCGAAACGGTGGAATTTGAAACACTGCCTTTCGACGGGGATGAGACCGGGTACCTTTTGTGCCCGGGCACTCTCTGCAAAGCTGCGACAACCAACGGCCCTGCTGCCCGCTTTGAAGTTGATGCCGGCACACTTAGACTGGCTTTGGCCGACTATGTGGACAATATGCCCACCATTCGGACCTACAGCTTCGACCCGGTCAACAACCAGTTTGATTTTCTGGAGCGTCTCCCGGGTGAAAGCATCCCTGCAGTCCTGACAGTTCGTATTCTGGATATCGATGGCTATTCAAGCAGCCTTGTTATCTATAGCCGCAAGCCGATTGGCGACAGCAAACCGGGCGAGCATGAAAAGCGGGTAACCCGCTGGCTCACGATCCTCACATCGCGCCTTGCGTCCTAATCCAATATGAAACAAATCTTGCGCTGGAAAGCCTAGATCAGGCTGCCGGAACCATACTGCACACGGCCAGGCTGGGCTTCTTCGACGTCATCATCGTATATCTGGGACTGAGCTGAGGCTTCTTCTGCGTCGGCAGCAACGTCCGCCTCGCCGCGCAGGATGCTGTTGGCTGCGATCGTGTCCTTGATCTTGGACTGGGTCTCCAGATAGCGGTTCTTGGCGCGCTCGAAATTGGAAACTGGCGGTAGCGGTGCGCTGGCTTCCTGCGTCCGGGTCTGGGCCAGCAGGAACGACACGCCGTTCCCCAGAAGGCCACGACCAGGCTGGGCTGCATTTGCGCCTTGGCCCGGGAACAAGCGTAGTGACGAACTACCCGATTCGCCCTGACCTTGGTTCAGACTTCGGCTGAAGTCGGCAGATTGGGCTGAAGACGAGCCGCTGGGGCGCGCGGAAGGACGTTCCGCACGAGAAACGGGGCTCGCGCCTTGCGAGCCTGCAGCAAAAGCAGCATCTGCCATTTTTGCACCCAACTAGTTTCACCCATTGGCAGTTTACCGCCTTCCCTGTGTTCTGGCAATGACACAAGCGTATGTCTTCCGCCGAAAGGCGTGATTCCGTGCTAGTATTTGGGGGATCGCTTGTGCTATCGCTCAGGCCATAGGGGGCAGTCTCCGGCTTGAATAGGGAATTCAGGCGCACCATCTGGGAGGAGGTGCGGAGAGACAGCTGCGAACGAACTCAAGAATAAAGCGAATAGTTGACATGGATAATAATACGCTTGCCATTTACATTCACGAACTCCGGAACCAGTGCCTGCACGCGCAGGCCTCGTTCGACCTTTTCAACCAGGCAGTAGTCAACAAGGCAGCCAACGGCGTCCTTTATGGCGGCCAGATGGTTTTGATGCCATCGAGCCAGATCTCGTCGCTGCTGTGGCCGACCCGCGCCCGTGCACGCGGTCGTGGTGAGGCCCTCAGGAAAGTGCTGCAACTGCCGGAGAAGCATCCACTGAATGATCGCCGTCTGGCAGAGCTGTGGGAGCGCGCCGACGAGAAGGTCGAAGAATGGATCACCAACACCAAAGGTCGCCAGGTTGTCTTCGACTTTGTCGGTGACCCTGCCCAGCTTGGCGAAGGCAACACACCGGAAGAGTGCATCTATCGGGCCTATAACCCGAACACACACACCTTCTACTACCGCGGTGTGGGCTATAACCTGCAGGCTGTTGCAAAAGCGCTGTCGGACGTTGGTGGCCGCGTGAACGCGGTGTACCGCCAGTTGTTCCCTGAGCACGCCAAAGCGGAAGACGAAGCTCGCAGGCAGGCAATGGAAGCCCAGCAGGCAGCGGCGGCGGCGCAGCAAACCGGCAGCCCAGCACCGGAATCGGCGGCGGCTAACGATGTAGCGCCCGAGCCGATCGACCTGTCTGGCGGTGAAGCCCAGGCGGAAGAAAAGCCTGCCAAGAAGGCTGCACCGAAGAAAAAGCCTGCCGCCAAGAAAGCGGCACCCAAGAAAAAAGCCGCGGCCAAGAAGGCCGACTAAGGCACCCCAGGCAAAGTGAAGGGCTGGCCCGGTGCCGGCCCTTTCCTTGAGCACGACCAAGCCAACCGCCGCAATTTGGCCAAGCTGATCAGGCATAAGCCTTTATGGCAATTGCCCTCGGCGCCAAACTTTGTATGATGCGGTCTCTGACTGGTAAGGATAACGAACTGATGATGAAAACCCTGTCTCTAGTACTCGCCGGCTATGTGCTTGTAAGCACTTCTGTTTTTGCTGCAGATTGCGGTGAGCCACCGATGGACGAACCGCCTGTGCCCAATGGGGCCGTTGCCGATGCTGACCAGATTCGCGACAGCCGCGACGCCATCCTGGAATACTCCAAAAAGGTAGACGAATATCTGACCTGCATGGACCAGCGGGCCGCCAAAATCATGCCGTATCTGACCAAAGACCAGCAGGCACGCTGGGACGAAGACCTGGCCGCCGTACATGAGCGCCGCCGCCAACTTCAGATCCGCATGAACGAAGCGATCCGGTCCTACCGCCGGGCACAAGCGGGTTAAAAAGGGCACAGACCGGGTAAAAGGGCACTTTGGGGGCACACCCATAGGGCCCAAAACCCAGAGACGCAGGAAGGGACCGGACGGTCCCTTTTTTTGTACGCCGATTATGCCGCGCCATTTCCTCCCGATACCGACGGGCAATACCCGTCAGTGGGTACTTTCCCACAAACAACTGCATTTAATAGACTGCTGCGTCCATTTTATTTGACTCCCTCCTGCCACCGCCCCATCTTCATGTTCCAGAGGGAACAAAAGGGAAGGAAGCCATATGCTGGCCCGCCGCGCAGTTTACGATGAAGAGCACCATATTTTCCGGGACGCCGTCCGCAAATTCTTTGAAGCCGAGGCCGTGCCCTATACCGAGGACTGGTCGAAGGCCGGGCAGGTCCCGCGCGAGTTCTGGAACAAGGCCGGTGAAGCCGGCATCCTGTGCCCGCAGATGCCCGAGGAATACGGCGGCGTGGGCGGCGATTACCGCTTCAACTGCGTGATCAACGAGGAACAGGTCTATAACCGGGCCGGTGGTGCCGCGCTGGCGGTGCATTCAGACATCGTGGCCCCCTACCTGTTCCACTATGGGTCCGACGACCTGAAAGAGCGCATCCTGCCGAAGATGGCCACGGGCGAAATGGTTGGCGCCATTGCCATGACCGAACCGGGCACGGGATCAGACCTGCAGGGCATCAAGACCACGGCAAAGCTGGACGGCAACCATTATGTGGTCAACGGCCAGAAGACCTTCATTTCAAACGGCCAGAATTGCGACTTCGTTATCGTCGCCTGCAAGACCGACCCCAAGGAAGGCGCCAAGGGCGTAAGCCTTGTGGTTGTGGAAGCGGACCGCGAGGGCTTCCGCCGCGGCCGCAACCTTGAGAAAATCGGCCAGCATTCGTCCGACACGTCTGAGCTGTTCTTTGACGAGGTGCGCGTGCCCGCCACCAACCTGATCGGGGCTGAGGGTGCCGGCTTCATGTATCTGATGCAGCAGCTGCCGCAGGAACGCCTGTCGATTGGCGTGATTGCCATGGCGGGGGCCCAGCGGGCATTCGATATCACGCTGGACTATGTCAACGAGCGCCACGCGTTCGGGCGGCCGATTGCCAAATTCCAGAACACCCGTTTCAAACTGGCGGAAATGAAAACCGAAATCGATGTGGGCTGGGCCTTCATTGACCAGTGCCTGGCACGCCATGTGAAAGGCGAGCTGGACGCTGTGGGCGGCGCCATGTCCAAACTGTGGACCACCGAGATGCAGGGCCGCGTGGTGGACACCTGCGTGCAACTTCATGGCGGTTATGGTTTCATGGCCGAATATGAGATCGCCCACCATTATACCGACAGCCGCGTTCAGCGCATCTATGGCGGCACATCTGAGATCATGAAGGAACTGATCGGGCGATCCCTCTAGGACGATTCTTCAAAAAGGCGAAAATAGCCATCGGGGTGATTGCAGGGGCTTTTGCTTCATGCTAGACCGGCGCTTGTGAGATGTTTCCAGAAAGCACCAAACAAGCAGAATTAAGGACACCCCTATGGCTCGTCGCACCGTTACCCTGAAAGCAGCACTTCCACATGGTACCTTCTATTGGGTTACTGATGTTGAGGCCGCGTCCGAAGAGGAAGCAGTGGTAGCCGCAGAGAACCTGTTCCTGGCCGAGATGGAAAATATCGACGAGTGGGAATTCACGGACTTTGAAGTCAGCGACGCCTGACCCTGCCCCACCTGACCGCACAAACCGGCGGTCGATCCAGAACAATTTGAGTGCCTGCCTCGCAGGCCACCCCAGGCCGGATCAGTCTGCGGAGACCTCGCACGCGCCTGCTGTTTCGCCAACCCAGCGGTCCAGGGCTTCAAGCGATTTGTCGAGCCGATCCTGTTCGTCTTTGCGGCGGGTGAAAAACCAGAAGCGTTCTTCATATTTTTTCGGGCGCGCCACGTCGTGCAGGCGCACGCGGGTGCTGCAAGGGCCTTCGGGGATCAGCTCAACCCGGAACCAGCGCACGTCCTTGTCTGATTCCTGCACGGTGGCATAGAGACGCTGCTGCACCACTTCAGTCGTACGCTCAATAGCATGCCAATGCTTGAAACCTTGCTTCCACCGCACCAGGCGGGTCGATTCTGCTTGGTCTGGCTTGCCCACATAAGGCGCATAATCAATCTGCCAGGCCTGCCAGTCGGTGCGGCGCTCGGGTGGATAAATCCACGGCCAGATGGCTTCAGCGGCATATGGCATCACCATTTCCTGCTCCATCTCGAACCCGGCGTCGATCACAATGACGGCCCTGTAGACAACACTGACGAAGAAAGCTGCAATCAATGCCACCACCGATTTATGCAGCAAATTCCAGTCCCTGAATCGATCTTTTACCTGCCGTGCCACTTTTAATCCCTACTTGACCTTGGTGCCCACAAGCACCACCTTCCCCTATATCAATCGGGGAGGGCTTATGACCATTACATTGATTTCCGCAAGCTTTTTGGGCCTGCTTCTTTTCTACTTATCATATAACGTTGCAAAAAACAGAGGGCGCGCCAAGGTTTCTATCGGCGATGGCGGTGACGAGCAGTTGGCAAACGCCATCCGGGCGCACGCCAACCTGACAGAATATGCACCTTTTGGCATGATCTTGATCGGGTTGCTGGAATACCGGGGCGTGAACCCGATTTTCCTGATCGTGCTGGCTGCCTTCTTTGTGCTTGGGCGCTTTATGCACGGCCTGACGTTCGGCAAATTCGAAGGCCGCAACCCGTTCCGCTTCTGGGGCACGGTGTTCAGCTGGCTGGTGATTTTGATTGCCAGCATCGCCGGCCTTTTGAACGGCTACGGCGTTATCTGACCAAAATTCGAGGGAAGCGGCGTGGATGTATGCCGCTTCCCTTATCCGTCCTAATCGTCGGCCAGCGCAAGCCGCGCGCCAAGGCCGATAAGCGCAAGACCCGCCACCTTGTTCGGCAAATCCAGTTTCCGCCCAATACCCTTCATGCCCTTGGCCACCCGGTCGGCGGCGAAGATCACCATCACATCCGCGCTTGAAAAACAGATATTCACAAATGCCCCCAGCGCCATGAATTGGGCCCATACAGGCCACGCTCCGTGCGCATCCACAAACTGCGGCAGGAACGCGATGAAGAAGATGGCCACCTTGGGATTCAGAATTTCCACGGTCATGCTTTCAAAGAAGGCCCTTTGGGCAGACTTGGTCTGGCCGATCATCTCCTGGTCATGGGCGGTGTCCGCAGGCGCCAGCTTCTGCCGGACCATCTTGACCCCGAGCCACACCAGATAGGCCGCGCCCGCGAGCTTCACCGCCGTGTAAGCCAGCGGTACATGGGTGAAGATGGCCGACAGGCCAAGGGCCGCCGCGATCACATGGATATAACAGCCCAGGTGAATCCCCAGCGCCGCCATAAAGCCAGCCTTGCGCCCCCGCGCCACCGTTTGCGCGGCGGTATAAAGGATCGCCGGTCCCGGCATGAAGGCAAAGATGGCAGTGGCGATGAAAAAAGGAAACAGGCTGTCGAACCCGGGCATGGCAAATCTCCGTCAGTTTGCCACAACCAACCACAAAACCGGCCCTGAAGGGAGGACCGGTTTCTGGATTTTTGATAGGGCCAATTTTGGAAGCCGTTACCGCGCGGTGAAGACAGATGCGCAGGCATCCAGAATGGCGTCCGTGCCGATGCGGTAGCGGTCGTACAGATCATCAATATCGCCCGACTGGCCGAATTCATCGACCCCCAACGGCATGGTGCGGTGCCCCTTCACGCCGCCGATCCAGCTGAGGGTGGTGGGCGCACCGTCGATGACGGTGACAATCCCGGCATTGGGGGACAGGCCAGAAAGCAGGCGGCCAATATGGCTTTCCCGCCGCACACCGTCCCGGCCCAGCGAACGCACGCTTTCCGACCAGTCCTTGTGCAGAAGGTCGGGCGACGGCACAGCCATAAGCCCCGCACCCGGCACGTCCTCCAGAATTTCCTGGAGGGCGGCATTCGCCTCAGGCGCCACGGCGCCGGTATAGATGATGGCCAGCTCAGCGCCCTCTTCCGGGGTGTGTTCCCAATAGGCGCCCTTCAGCAGGTCGGCCTGCCAGGCATCGCCGTCCCGCTCGGGCTGCGCGAGTGCGCGGGTCGACAGGCGCAGATAGATCGAGCTGCCGTCCGGCTGCTGCATATAGTCAAAGCCCCAGGCCATGATGGCCGCCAGCTCGTCCGTATAGGCGGGCTCGAAATAGACAAGCTTGTCCTGCGCCATACCGATGACCGGCGTATGGATCGACTGGTGCGCACCGCCTTCGGGCGCGAGCGTCAATCCGCTTGGTGTCGCCACCAGCATGAAGCGGGCGTCCTGGTAACAGGCGTAATTGAGCGCATCCAAACCGCGGTTGATGAAGGGGTCATACAGCGTACCCACGGGAATCAGGCGTTCGCCGAACAGGCTGCCGGAAAGGCCCATGGCCGCGAGCGCAAGGAACAGATTGTTCTCAGCGATCCCCAGCTCCATATGCTGGCCCTTGCCGTGGCCTTGCCAGATTTGTGGGCTGACTACCTTTTCAGCCTTGAAGACATCTTCCATCAGGTCACGGCTGTAGATACCGCGCTGGTTCACCCAACCGCCCAGATTGGTGGACACCGTCACGTCCGGGCTGGTGGTGATGATGCGGTCCGCCAGCGGACTGGTGCCCTTCCCGAGCGCATTCATGATCTTGCCGAAAGCCACCTGGGTCGACTGTTTGCCCGTAACGGGCTCGAGCGCATCCTCAAGCTTCAGGGTCGGTGCGTCATGACGGCGGGTGGCTGGCTGGTTGAAAGGAACCTTCTTCAGGAAGTTCTCAAGATGCGCGGCCTTGTCTTCCATGCCGGCAAACGGTTCCCATTCGCGCCCCTCGGGCACGCCCATTTGCGCCTGCAGTTCAGCCATCTGGGATGGGTTCATCAGGCCCGAATGGTTGTCCTTGTGGCCCTGGAACGGCAGGCCGTACCCTTTGACCGTATAGCAGATGAAACAGTGCGGCTGATCGCTGTCGATGGAGCGGAAGGTCTCAAGCAAGAGCTCAATATCGTGGCCGCCCAGGTTGGTCATCAGCGTCTGCAGCGCGTCGTCCGAATAGCCGTCCAAGAGCTTCTTCACCCCGCGTTTCGACCCGATATCCGCCATCAGGCGATCGCGCCAGGCAGCCCCGCCCTTGTAGGTCAGCGCACTATAGAGCGTGTTGGGGCAGGCATCGATCCAGTCGCGGAGCGCAATCCCGCCCGGCCTCTTAAACGCCGCCTGCTGCTTCTTGCCGTATTTGATGTTGATCACCTTCCAGCCCGTGGTCTCGAAGATGTCGGTGAACCGGGTGAACATGCGGTCGGACGTGATCGAATCAAGGCTCTGGCGGTTATAGTCGATCACCCACCAGCAGTTCCTCAGGTTATGTTTGTAGCCTTCGATCAGCGCTTCATAGATATTGCCTTCGTCCAGCTCCGCGTCGCCCATCAGGGCGATCATGCGGCCGGCCTTGTCGGCACTCACAAGGCCGCGGTCGATCAGATGGTCCTGCACCATGGAGGCGAAGGCCGTCATGGCAACGCCAAGCCCGACGGACCCGGTGGAGAAATCCACATCGTCGATATCCTTGGTGCGGCTTGGGTAGCTTTGGGCACCGCCGAGCGCGCGGAAACGCTCAAGCTGGTCGCGCGTCTGCTTGCCGAACAGATACTGGATGGCATGGAACACCGGGCTGGCGTGCGGTTTGACCGCCACCCGATCCTCGGGCTGCAGCACACCAAAATAAAGCGCGCACATGATGGCCGCGAGCGACGCACTTGAGGCCTGGTGACCGCCTACCTTCAGGCCGTCGCGGCTTTCGCGGATATTGTTGGCGTGATGGATGGTCCAGGACGACAGCCACTGCACCCGGTCATAGAGATCCGTGATGGTCTCAAGCTCAGCAGGGTCAACGATCGGGCGCACGTCGGTGGCTTCGGGTTTGGTTAGGGGCATCAGGGTTTCCCTTTTATTATAAAGCACGCCATATTGACGCGCCGGTGGGTCTGTCTCATAAGGACCCGGATTTTGGGAACTGGTTCTAATCCGCCAGCCCGACAGTTTCAATAGTAACTAAATAACGGAAGGCAGGCCAGCGCGCCCTTTGCCCCTATGCCAGTAAGTGATTTCAGAAATGCACCGATGGTGCTCCTTGACGATAGCCGCCCGGCGCACCGGGCGGGACGGTCATTGCTGTTCTGTGATCCTGAGCGCGTGATTGTGGCCGAGACCCTGGATGAGGTGGGCGCAGCGCTGGCCGCCATGGACGCGGCGCTCGCGGACGGCCTGCATCTGGCGGGCTGGATATCTTACGAATGCGCGGCGCATTTCGAGCCGCGGCTGAAGCCGCAGATGACTGGGCGCGCGGATGAGCCGCTGATCTGGATGATGGCCACCCGGACGCGCACAGAGCTGACGCCGGGTGAGGCACGTGAGGCTTTCTTCAATGCCCGGCGCGGCAACCAGCATATGGCCACACTTGAGATCGGCGAGTCGCCGGTCTCGGAGGCCGACTATCTGGCGGCACTTGCCAAGGTTCACGCCTATATCGAAGCCGGGGACGTTTATCAGATCAACCATACCTTCCCGTTGCCCTGCCGACTTGAGGGCGATGCGCTGGCGCTGTATGAACGCCTGCGCGCCAGCCAGCCGGTGCCTTTTGGTGCCTATATCGACACCGGCGCGGAACATGGTGGCCATAAGGTGCTGTCGCTGTCGCCCGAACTGTTCGTCAGGCGCCAGGGCGACAGGCTCACCGGCAAGCCCATGAAGGGCACCGCGCCCCGGGGCCTGACACCTGCGGATGATCAGACGGTGGCGACTGAGTTGAAGGCTGACGAGAAATCCCGCGCCGAGAACCTGATGATCGTCGACCTGATCAGGAATGACCTCAGTCGCATCAGCCGCCCCGGCAGCGTGAAGGTGACGGGCCTGTTTGAGACCGAGCGCTACCCCACGCTGTGGCAGATGACCTCCACCATCGAGGCAGAAGCAGACGCGGCGCTGACGCCGTCCGCGCTCCTGGCGGCGCTGTTCCCGTGCGGGTCGGTCACCGGCGCACCCAAGGTGCGGGCGATGGAAGTTATCGCTGAACTCGAAGCGGCACCCCGGGGTGTTTATTGTGGCACCATCGGCCACTTCAGCCCGGGCAGTGACGGCCAGATGGACTGGTCGCTCAATGTGCCGATTCGCACGCTGGCTTTCGGGCCGGACGGCCATGGCCGGTTAAGCGTGGGCAGCGGCGTGGTGGCGGACAGCGACCCGGCGGGCGAGTATCAGGAATGCCTGCTGAAGGCGCGCTTTACCAAGACAGAAGCCAAAAACGCCAAAGACTTTTCGCTGATCGAGACCATGAGGCTGGACACGGACGGCAGCTTTGACCTCTTGGACGCCCACCTGGCACGGCTGGAGGCCAGCGCCGGTTATTTCGATTTTGCCTTCGACCGGGAGCTGGTCATGGCCATGCTGGACGCGCACCGCGAGGCCTTTCTGCCCATGGACACGCCGCGCCGGGTGCGGCTGCTGCTCGGTCAAACGGGCGCCGTGACCGTCACCAGTACAGCCCTTGTGCCCCAGGCCGGGACCGGGCGTGTGTGCCTGGCCAAGGACCGGGTGCAATCTGGTGATCTGTTCCTGTTTCACAAGACCACCAACCGCCCGCTCTATGACGGTGCATTCGCCCGCGCCTTCAAGGCCGGCTTTGAGGACATCCTGTTCTTCAACGAGCGCGATGAGCTGACCGAAGGTGCCATCAGCACTGTCTTCATCGTCAGGGACGGCCAGTGGCTGACCCCCGCGCAGACGTGCGGGCTGCTGGCCGGGACGTTTCGGCAGGCTCTCCTTTCAGGCCATAGCCCAAAGATTTCGGAAGCAGTGATTCGCCGCGCGGACCTGATGGCGGCCGACGAACTCTATATCGGCAACAGTGTGCGGGGCTTGCGGCGGGTCACTCTTGTGCCCGAAGTGCTCTAAGCCACTGCGAGTCACCACGAATTTCCGGCTATTTGGCATGGGCTGCTACCGAATCACCCTCGTCCGGAGATTGTTTTGCGCGCGCTGGGGCAGAAAAATGAGCCCTTTTTCGGAATTAAATTGCCCACGCTTTGGGTCAAATCGTCAGCACCTGTTAACCCGATTTTTAGAACTGGCCTCTACTATATTTCCTGTCGGCGCCAGTCGGCAGCGAGAGGTATGTAGTTAGTAAAGGGTGTGCAGTATGCGTTCATCTTCATGTGTTACCCCCCAGGGCAGCGCAGGCGAATTCGACACCGGTCACATTTCCGACGACAGTCGGATGTTGGCCAATCGTCTGTCCAGCCATATGGGAATTGAACATGCAATTCAGGTATCTACCGAGAATCAGTGGCACGGCGTCGTGGCGGCCCTGATGGAATTGCAGCAGAAAAACACCGCCCGTTCCTGATGCATTCTAAACCATGGTTTGGTGTGTTCTTGCCAATACCGACCAAAGTCTGATTGTTCCCATCCCACCGTCTATCACCGGCACACATCCGTGCTAAACAATTGACTTTGCACGCCATCAGTTATATTATTACATACTAATTTTGTCTACTCAGCCAACGGATTGGACGCAGTAAAATTATATGCTTGACGTGATTCTGATACGAAAAGTGAAATTTTTGCTTGGAATCACAGAAGATTCTTGGATGATAGGCTCCGAGCCGGACCGCCCGTCTCATCTCCACTTTCAGAGACGCAAGTTTCTGGGGGCGGGGAAAATCATAATAAATCGTCCTCCTGCCTCCCCGAGGTCGGAATATAGGCGGCGAGACAAAGAGATAAAAAGCGGAGCAAATCCGTGAGGTGGTCGGCACAATTGGGAGAGGTACGGGAAAGCCTTTTGAAACGACTCTGTGACTGAACGGGCTCTTGGGTCCGGGACTATGCATAGCTGTCGGCTTGCTCCCAATTTTTGAAAGGGTAAAGGTTTGGGGCCTTCGGGCACCTCATCTTTGCAAGGTTTAATCCGCTGCAGGATGCCCTGTTCCACGGGGAGTTCTGTAGCTTTGTTAAAACCCATGTGGGCAGAAAATGGATAAGGCTAAAGTGAAACGTATAGCTGTCTCGACGGCTGCGGTTGCCTCGATCCTTCTGGGTGCAACTGCTGCTAACGCACAAGATGCACGCCTGAAGTCGATCGTAGACGAGGTAAACCAGGCCACTAAAATCGCACAAGCGTCCCAGGCTACTATTGATAAAACAGCCGACGCTACTTCCAAACTTTACACGGAGTTCAAAACGGTTCTGAAGACCAACGCTGGTCTGCGGGCGTACAACGCTCAACAGCGCCGGGTGATCACCAAGCAGGAAGAAGAAATCGAGAAAATCAAACGCTCCATCGGGCAGATTGACGAAATCAAGCGTCAAGTGATTCCGCTGATGGAAGACATGATCAAAGATCTGTCTGAGTTTGTGGAACTCGATATTCCGTTCCAGATCGACGAGCGCCGTGAGCGTCTCTCGAACCTGACTGACGTGATTGACGACCCGAACGTAAGCGATCCTGAGCGCTTCCGCGTGATCCTCGAAGCCTACAAGGCTGAGGTTCAGTACGGTCGTTCGATCAACGCTTACGAGGACACCCTCGAAGATGGCCGCAGCGTGAACTTCGTTCGCGTGGGTCGTGTTGCGTTCTACTACCAGACTAAAGACGGTAAAGAGACCGCGACTTGGGACCAGAACAGCCGGTCCTGGGTACAGCTGGGTGACGAATTCGGCACGCCGGTTAAGCAACTCATCCGTATGGCTCGCAGCCAGATGCCAATTGACGTGCTGACACTGCCTGTCAAAGCACCGGCTCAGTAAGGGGAGTAATAACAATGAAAAGACTTCTGACCTCTGCTGCAGTTCTCGTGCTTGGCTTCACAGCCGCTGCACAAGCTCAAACCGCAGACCTGAACAGCCTTCTGAGCAAAGTTAAAGAAGGCCGTGCTACTGAAACTCAGCAGCACAAAGAGCGCGAAGCCGAATTTATGGCCCGCAAAGAGCAACAGGCTCAGCTTCTGGCCGAAGAGCGCCAGACACAGCAGCGCCTGGAGCGTGAAAGTGCGCGTCTCGAAGAGACTCGCCGCAATAACGAAACTGAAATTGCCCGTCAGCTGGAACTCCAGCGCGAGCGTCTCGGTCAGCTCCAGGAGCTGTTCGGTGTTCTTCAGCAAGCTGCTGGTGACGCCAAATCCGTTATCGCGTCTTCGCACGTAACAGTCGACAACTCAGGCCGTATGGAGCCAATCAACACGCTTGTTGAAAAAGCGTCCTCCACGTCTGAGCTGCCATCCATCGAAGAAATCCGCGCTTGGCCATCCCAGATGGTTCTGGAGATGATCGGTTCCGGTCAGGTGAAATCCTTCAACCACACCGTTCGCGGCGTTGACGGCAACACCTACACTGCAGAAATCACTCGTATCGGTGACTTCGGCCTCGTGGGCGAAGGCAAGTTCTTCATCCTGAAGAACGACGGTACAGTTGAAGAGCTGCAGCGCCAGCCTTCCGGTCGTCTGACTGGCACGATTGAGCCGTTCCAGGGTGCAACCAGCGGCTTCGCAGAAATCGCGATCGACCCATCACGTGGTCAGATCCTGAACCTCGAAGTTGAGAAGCCAACACTCCCTGAGTATCTCGCTCAAGGTGGTTTCATTGGTTACCTGACCCTGACACTGGGTGCGATCGGCGTTCTGATGGCGGTTGTTCAGTGGCTTTACCTGATGCTGGTTTCCGGCAAGGTGAAAAAGCAGATCCGTTCTGACGTAGCTGACACCAACAACCCGCTGGGCCGTGTTCTCTCCGTTTACGACAGCAACAAAAACGTTGATGTTGAGACGCTTGAACTGAAGCTTGACGAAGCAATCCTGAAGGAAACGCCTGCCCTTGAGCGCTTCCTGACGCTGATCAAGCTGATCTCCGCGGTAGCACCACTGTTTGGTCTGCTCGGTACAGTGACTGGTATGATCCAGACCTTCCAGGCGATTACCCTGTTCGGTACTGGTGACCCAAGCATGATGGCCGCAGGTATCTCCGCCGCACTGATGACGACGGTGGAAGGTCTCGTGGTTGCTATCCCTACTCTGCTCTTGCACAGCTTCGTTGCCGGTGCTTCCAAGTCCGTGATCCACGTACTGGAAGAACAATCCGCTGGTATCATCGCTGTTCACGCAGAGAAGGAGCACGCGAATGCTAGCGCTTAACGAAGCATTCGGCGCGATCCAAGCCTTCATGGAGCGGGGCGGTAGCGTCCTGTTCCTGGTGCTTGGCGTCACGTTCATTATGTGGGTGCTAATCGTCGAGCGTCTTTGGTACTTCGCACTGGAGTACAACAAGCAGAAGAATCGCGTTGTCGATGCATGGGAATCCCGTGCCGAGCGTCGGTCATGGTATGCGCACAAAATCCGCACTGCCATGATTTCCGAGGTCAACAACAACCTGAATCAGGGTGTTGGCATGATCAAAACGCTCGTTGCCCTTTGTCCGCTTATCGGGCTTCTGGGTACGGTTACGGGGATGATTGAAGTGTTTGAGGTTATGGCAACACAGGGTTCTTCGAACGCTCGCGCCATGGCAGCAGGTGTATCCAAAGCAACAATCCCGACTATGGCGGGTATGGTTGCCGCACTTTCTGGCATCTTCCTCAGCACCTATATCGAACGTCGTGCGAAACGCGAATCCGAGCGGCTCGAAGATAGCCTGACAACGGATCACTAAGACCAGATTTGGAGTTTGACCAATGCGTAAATTTGCAAAAGGGGGCGACGAAGCCGAAGTTAACATGACGCCGATGCTCGACATCGTGTTCATCATGCTGATCTTCTTCATCGTTACCGCAACCTTTGTCAAAGAAGCTGGTCTGGAGATCAACAAACCGGAGGATAACAATACTGAAAATCCTCCGCCGCCGGACGATGACAAGCGCGCTATCGCTTTCATTATCGATAACAGTGGCCGGATTATGCATGACTTCCGTTATGTAGACATCTCGTCCGTGTCATCGATTATCAAGAAAGAAAGCGTGGAGCGTCCGGAGGCACCGGTTGTTATTCAGGCTGCCGAAGGGTCCCATTTTGGCCTCTCGCTCCGTATCTATGATGCGGCGATGGCTATCGGGATCGGCACTGACAAAGTCGTAATGACGCCCAAGAAGTAAGCCGGTGGGGGCACAGCCCCCGCCTCAAGGGCAGTCCCTCAGGGGGCATAGTGGAGAAAACAATGCGAGACCACGCACAAAGAGAAGAAGAAGAGGCAGACATCAACATGACCCCGATGCTCGACATCGTGTTCATCATGCTGATCTTCTTCATCGTTACTGCGGTCTTCGTAAAGGAAGCCGGGATCCAGGTTGTAAAGCCGTCGGCGGAAACAGCGACACCACAGACGCAAGTCAGTATTTTGATCGCTGTCACGCCTGACGACGAAATCTGGATCAACCGTGACTCTGTCGAGCTTGATGCTCTGCGGACAGCGGTTGAGAAACTGCACAGTGAAAACCCGAAAGGGACTGTTGCAATCCAGGCAGACGAAGAAGCGAAGGCCGGTTTGGTAATGAAAGTGTACGACGCCGTGCGCGATGCTGGCGTCCCAACAATTGCCATAGCAGCGGAGCAAGGATCATGATTGCAAGATTAGCTACTGCATTCTTTGCCGCTTCTGGCGTAACCTTTGGCTTGTTCTTCCTCATGCAGGCCCTGGTCAACTTTGACCAGGACGTGAACATCGACGACTCAAAGCGCCTGCGTTTTGTCAGCGTCGTGGAGGATATTGACGAACAGCCGCCTCAACGCATGGAGCGTAAAGTAGAGAAGCCGCCGGAAGTGGAAGCCCCACCGCCGGAGATGGAAACACCTCAGGTGGACCTACAGGGCCCGAACAAGATGAACCTGGCGATCGGCCGTGCCAACTCTGGCGCAGGTGTTGATCTGGGTTCCATCGACCTCGGTCCTAGCCAGGACGGTGACTATCTGCCGCTGGTGCGCGTGCAACCACAATATCCTCGTCGGGCGCAAGAGCGCGGCATCGAAGGCTATGTGATTGTAGAATTGACGGTGAACGAAGACGGTACAGTACCGCCTGAAAGCATCATTATCATTGACGCTGACCCAAAAGGCTATTTTGAACGGGCTGCAACGAAAGCTGCGCAGAAGTTCAAATACAAGCCCAAGGTGGTCAATGGCCAACCGCAGAAGGTGACCGGTGTGAAATACCGCTTCAGCTTCGACTTGGCCGATTAATAGGGGGGAGGAGAAAGTCATGAACATGATCAAGACCATCAAGTCCCTTCCAATGGCCGTCGCGGCAGCTGCAGTTCTTGCTGCGCTGCCAATGCCGGAAGGTACGCCAATCTTTGGTGAAAAAGCAGCGTTCGCTCAACGGGCGGATGCTGGACGTGAGCAAAAAACCCGCAAGGTTCAGGCGCTGAGCGCAGACTTCCACAAGAAGCTGCAGAAGGCCCAGGAAGCCATCGACCTTAAGAACTATGCGGAAGGTATGGAAATCCTGAATGACGCCCTTGAGCGCAAGGCCAACGACTATGAAAAAGCCGTGGCCTGGCAGTTGAAGGCACAGGTATTCTACGAGCAAGATGACGTTCAAGGCACGATCCGTGCTTACGAAGAGATCCTCAGGTTTGCAGATTCCATCCCGGAAGCTCTTGAAATCGGCATCATCTATAATCTGGGGCAACTCTATTATAGTGAAGAAGATTTCGACAAATCGCTGGAATATATCCAGCGCTGGCAGAACCGTGTTGACCCGACGCTCATCAGCGTCAGCAACCTGCAGTTCATCGCCAACCTGCACTATGTACGGAACGAATTCGAAGAGTGCCTGAACTATATCTATCAGGCAATCGAAGTGGGCAAGACCGTAGACACAGTGGAAGTGAAAGAAAGCTGGTACAGCATTGCTCTCTCCTCTCACTGGGAACTTGGCCAGTATGAAAAAGTCCGTGATGTGCTGGAGATCCTCCTGATCAACTGGCCAAAGCCTCGCTATTGGACCCAGCTGGCAGGGATCTATCAGGAACTGGGCCAGGAGCAGACCTCCTACTCGCTGACGGAAGCAGCTTACAAGCAAGGCTTCCTCGACGATAACGAGACTCAGCTCGTGAACGTTGCCCAGATCCAGTTGGCGCGCGGTGCTCCAATCAAATGTGCCTGGATTCTCGAAAAGGCTTTCAAGGAAAACCGTGTCGAGCAATCCCCCAAGAACGAGAAGATCCTCGGTCAATGCTATATGATGGCCTACGAATACGAGAAGGCGCTCAAACCGCTTTCCGTAGCCGCAAAAGGCGATGAAGATGGCGACCTCTGGTTCCAGATCGCTCAGGTGCAGATGCAGCTTGGACACTATAAGGATGCCGTTGGTTCGTTCGAGAATGTGATCAAAGCGTTCAAGGGCGACAAGTCGGATAAAGCCAAAGACAAGATTCTGTCTGCTACCATGCAGCAGGGTCAGGCCTATACCGAGCTGAAGCAGTTCAAGGAAGCCCGCCAGGCCTTCAAGACTGCCAAGCGTATGGCAACCGACCGCAAGGACAAGCGCATGGTCACTCAGTGGGAGAGCTATCTCGCCGCTGAAGAAGCCCGCGAAGAGATGCTGAAAGGCTAAACGCTTTTCACCAAAACCATCAGAACGGCGTCCCTCGGGGCGCCGTTTTTCTTTGGGGAGCTTGCCGACCGAGCGAAGCCCTGAGCCCACAGGCAGCTATTGCCCCTGCCTGCCGCGATACCTCCTTGCCTAACCGCCGCTGCCTGAAGGCGGGCCAGTTGATCACAGTCAAGGAACGGCGACTTCTCCGCTGGCAGGATGCAGCCAACCCAATGGGAGCGCATCCATATGTCCAAGCCGAAGAATATCCTGGTCCTGCAGGGCCACCCAGACACCACCACCACCCACCTTTGTCACGCCCTCGCGGACGCCTATAGTGACGGCGCGCAAGACGCCGGCCATTCTGTAGCGCGGGTCACTGTCGCAGATCTCGACTTCCCGGTCCTGCGGTCGCCTGCCGACTGGACCAAGGGCCCAACCCCAGACGGGCTGACGCAGGTCCAGCAGCAAATCCTCGCGGCCGATCATCTGGTGATCATCTTTCCCTTGTGGCTCGGCAGCCTGCCGGCGCTCCTCAAGGCTTTCTTTGAGCAGATATTCCGCCCCAACCTGATGCCTGAAGGCAATGACCCGGTGGCATGGCGCAAGCTGATGAAGGGGTGTTCCGTCCGCCTGGTTGTCACCTTGGGCATGCCGGCTTTCGCCTACCGGCTGTTTTTCCGGGCCCACGGTGTCAAGTTCTTCATCCGCAATGTGCTGGCCTTCTCAGGCTGCGGACCTATCCGCACCAGCTATTTCGGCATGACCGACAAAGCCAGCGCCGCAAAAAAGCAGGGCTGGTTCGCCAAACTTCGGCGCCTCGGGACTGCTGCCCGATAAAAAGTTACATTATAACTTTTCAAAATCGAAATCCTCTGATAATGTTACATCATAACATTGATGGAGGGCGTTATGTTCGCAACAACCAATCAAACCAAACTGGTTCCCATTTCCGGTGTAGCGATGGCCGCAACCTTCGGCCTGTTCTACCTGATGCAGAGCCTGGTGGCCTCAGATGATTTGGATTTTGCCGAGCCCCGACCGCCGATCAGGCTGGATGTGAATATAGGTGATATCGAAGTTCGACCGGCACGTGAAATTGAGCGGGTCACCCCGCCGCCGGAACCAGAACCCCAGCCAGAAGTCGAAGTCGATCGCTCCGCTTCTTTTGATGGCTTCAACTTTGAAGTCGGCCCCGCTCCTAAACCCTATATCAACTCAACAGGCACCACTTTCAAACTGGGGGTCTCTGATGGCGAGCGTATTCCGATCGTACGCGTCAACCCCACCTACCCGCGGCGGGCCCTGATCGACGGTGTCGAAGGCTGGGTTATCCTGGATTTCACCGTCTCTGAAATGGGAACTGTTGAAAATGCCGTGGTGATTGATGCCAACCCCAAGGGCTATTTCGAACGGGCCGCCCTCAAGGCGATCCAGAAGTTCAAATACAAACCGACGGTGGTGGACGGCCAGCCGCGGGCGTCCAGGGGCCAGTTCCGCATGACCTTTGAACTTACTCAGACCCAGTAAGGAGGCCGCCATGCGCACACGTACCCGCTCCCGGACCGCAGCCCGCACAGACATGACCCCCATGCTGGATATTGTCTTCATCATGCTGATCTTCTTCATCGTCACCGCCAGCTTCATCCGCGAGGATGGCCTTTCGGTAAACTTCCAGAAGCCGCAGCCAGGCCCGAAATCCCCGACTGAGCCGATCGGCTTCTCCGTGGATGCCGCCAGCCGCATCTTCCATGCCGGGCGGCTGATTGACCATTGGTCGATAGAGGCGATCATCAAACAGGAGCACACCGCCCGCCCCGAGGCGCCTGTAGTGGTGGAAACAGACCCGAGCGCGGCCATGGGCCAGTTTATCCGCATCCATAACGAAGCGGTAAAGGCTGGCATGCGGCGGGACAAAGTCGCCATTGTTGTTCGCTCTGAGTAGATGGGGGTCATCCGTTGTGAGCAGACAGCCGGGCGCGCGGCGGGGCCCATGCCCCGCCGCTACTGCGTTAACGCGCCTACCCACACACGCAGGCGTCATCCAATAATTTTTTGGTTTTGACCCAGAGACAACCTGTTGAAAGGTCAATGACCTTGGGCGACCTGAGGGCTGACCGTCTGGCCCAAGGCCTCATACACATATTTGGTCAGGTCTTCCCGAAGGGGCACTGCGCCATAAGGCAGCAGGTTTGTCATCAGGATCACCACCATGTCTTCCTTGGGGTCGACCCAGAAATGGGTGTTGGCCATGCCGCTCCAGTAGAAAATGCCTTCACTGCCGTACCCGCCATATTTCTGCACGTCCTTGACCACGGCGAAATCCAGCCCGAAACCGAGCCCGCGGTCAGCGCCCCAAAGGCCCGCCGCTTGCGGGGGCAGTTGGTCTGACGCCATCAGGCGGATTGTCTCCGGCTTCAGGAGGCGCACACCGTCCAGCTCGCCGCCGTTCGCCAGCATCTGGGCAAACCGCCAATAATCAAGCGTGGTGGAGACCAGCCCGCCACCGCCAGAAAAGCTGGCCGGTTTCTTGGTATAGTCCGGGAAATAAGGGTCGGTCGTGACGGTCAGGCCTTCGCCTTCCGCTGGATCCTGAACGGGCTTGACCATATCGACAAGGCGCGTGGCCTTTTCTGCTGAAATATAGAAACCCGTATCGGTCATGCCGAGCGGTTTGAAAATCCGGTCTTCAAAAAACTGGTCCAGCGGTTTGCCCGATAGCACCTCGATCAGACGCCCCTGCACATCGACAGCAAAGCTGTAGACCCACTGGTCGCCGGGCTGATACAGCAGTGGCTGGCTGGCCAGGCGGGAAATCCATTCCTCTGCCGACAGGCCATACTGCAGTACGCCGTTTTTTTGATACAGCTTGTCCACCGGGGTTTCGCCGAACAGGCCATAGGTCAGGCCGGCCGTGTGGCGCATCAGGTCCCGAATGGTGATCGGGCGCTTCGCTGGCACGGTTTCAACCGTGCCGTCTTCCGCTATGGCCTCGAAGACCTGGGCGTTTGCAAATTCAGGTAGATAGACTGAGACCGGATCATCCAGCTGAAACCGGCCTTCCTCATAGAGCATCATCAGGGCCACACCGGTCACCGGCTTGGTCATGGAATAGATGCGGAAAATATCATCATCCTTAAGCACCTCATTCCCCGCCAGCGTGCGGTCGCCATAGGTTTCGAAATGCACCACCTTGCCATGCCGGGCCACCAGGGTGGTCAGGCCACTGAGCTTGCCTTCCTTGATATAGGCGTCGAAATGGCGCGTCATGGCATCAAGTGTTGACGCCGACAGGCCTACGTCTTCGGGCGATGCTGTTGGTATATCGCTGCCACGCGCCGGCACCACCGTCCAAACCACAAAGATAAGGGCAATCAGGCTCAGTTTTTTCATGTGAATTCCTCCCGTGTCCATCAGGAGAATAGAGCGCCCTCAGCGGTAAGCAACACTATTGGGCTTATTGCTCGCCGAAAATCACCGACATCATCCTTAACCGGCTACTAACCTATTGCCTGATATGCTTATGCATGGTGGGCAAGGCCTGAAAGGGCAAGCTGACCCTTTTGTCGGGAAAGGGACAAACCGATCGCATATGACGGCGGACGACTGCTATAAAAACAGGCGCTCTCGCGCAAGCAGGTGGAGAAGGAGTTTCCACGGCCTCTGGGGCCTGTTGGCCTGCCTCCTGCCGGTCGCACCCACTTGGGCTGCGGAAGTCTATGTTGTGGATACCGTCAAGCGCGACCAAAGCATCACGCTTGCAGAAGCTCTCAACCAGCATTGCGCTCTTTGCCGCCCTGTCAAATACATGGACATGAGAGGCAGCGTTCGCATTGGCAGACAGATTTCCTACGAACTGGCAAAACTGAAAGAGGACGGAGCCCTGGATCTGGTGATCACGCTTGGCAAACCCGCCACCCGCATGATCGCCCGCGAGCTGAAAGATGTCCCCATCTTCTACAGCCTTGGCACGCCGGATATAAAAACAGACAAGTATGAAGATAGTGTCGTCAACCTTGTCATTCCTCCTTCGCCCAAACTGAAGCTTCAGGCGCTGAAGGCACTGGCACCCAATATCCAGAAAGTTGGTTTCCTGGCCACCAAACAGAGCCTGGATGAAATCCGGGACCCGACAGTCGAGGCAGCGCGAGACCTCGGCCTGCAAATCAAGTTTTATTATGTCCAGCGGCCCTATGATGTGCCTGAAGGCCTGCGGACCGCGATCCAGGAAATGGATGCCCTCATCTTCATTCAGGACCGGGTGGCCATCAATGGCGACACCGTCGAATATATCCTGCAGCTGACACTTGAGAACCAGATACCCACCCTGGTAGACAGCGACAGACTGGTGGAGCGCGGCATGTTGGCCGCCCTGACAGTGGACCCTGCCCGGCTGGGCGAAAAGCTTGGCCGTGCCATTGAGCAATTTCTTCAGACCGGTGTTGCACCGGATCTGTCTGATGACCCCACCCTGTTCCAGTTGTTGGTCAATCAAGACACACGCAGCCAGACCCCGAGGGCCACCGGCGATGCCCCTGCAGGTATCAAGATGGTGCTGCGATGAAGAGGCGGGACCAGACATGGGCGCCAGGGCGCTGGCTTGCAGACAACCTCAGCCTGACACAAAGGGCCATCGGGTTCCTCGTGCTTCTGGTTCTGTCTGTCGGCGGGCTGTTGGCTGCCGCATTTGTGGTGACTTCATCGCGGGTGTTCACGGACGACCTCGAACAGCGCGGCCAAGCCACGGCAACGGGGATCGCCAAAAACGTAAAACTGGGTGTTCTGGTACGCGACAGGCTGTTGCTCGAACAAACCCTGCGTCCCTATTTGCAGGACCCGGACGTCAGTTACATCAGCATCCTTGACCCATCGGGCCAGGTGATCGCTTCTCTGCCGGAGACGGTCAAGGAACAGGAAATTGACGCCATTGTCGCCAGCACTGTGCAGCAGGCACGGGGGTCTGTTGTGCTGCAGCACGCAGAAAATAGCGCAGAAGCCACGGACATTCTTGGCGCCGGCATGCATATCGGTGCCCCGATCTGGCGCGACCTGCTGGCCAATGACAGCGACGACCTGTTCGACGAAGACCTGATGGTTGACGCCGAGCCAACGGAAACAGCCGGTACGACGCATCAGGAACTCATAGGGGTTGTACATCTGGGGGTAACCACCGAACGGGTGCACGGCAGCATCAACGACCTGATCAAGCAGGCTAGCTTATATGCCGGCGTGCTGGCGCTGCTGGGCCTTGTGGTCGCCGCCTGGCTGTTGAAGCGTTGGCTGAAGCCGCTGCAGATGGTCACCAGCCTTGCCCGGCGCGCCCGCTTTGGCGGCCTGCAGAAAGAGCTGGATGACGAAATCACCCGAGCGCTTCTCAAAAACAGTGAACGCAACAGCCATGACGAGCTCCGCATCCTCCAGAGCGCCTTCGCAGATATGATCCATGAGCTTCGCCTGCACTATAAACTGCAGGAAGAACAGAAAGAGCGGCTGGAACAAATGGTGGTGGAACGCACCATGGAACTGACCCACGCGAAAGAGGAAGCCGAAGCCGCCAGCATTGCCAAATCACGCTTCCTTGCATCCATGAGCCACGAGCTGCGGACGCCCCTGAACGCGGTAATCGGCTTTTCCGAGATGCTGCAAAGGGATATGACGGTTACGCCCGAACAGACCAAAGAATATCTGGGGTACATCTGCGACAGCGGCAAACATCTGCTGGACATCATCAATGACATCCTCGACCTGTCGAAGCTGGAAGCGGGCCGGTTCGAACTGCAATTCAATGATGCCTATCTGGACAAGATCGTGCAGGAAGCCGTTTCCTTCAGCCAGCCGCTGATGGACCGCAAGAACCAGAAGCTGCAGATCAATGTGCCGCCACTCGAGATCACAACCGACCCCCGCATCCTGAAGCAAGTGATTATCAATCTGGTATCAAATGCGGTGAAATTCACACCTGCAGAAGGCAGTATTTCCATCGAGGCCACTGAGCTGGGTGACCAGTTTGAACTGAAGGTTGCTGACACCGGCATCGGCATGAGTGATCAGGAAATCGAGCTGGCGATGCAGCCGTTTGCCCAGGTGAGCGAGCAGATGTATGTCCAGACGGAAGGCGAAGGAACGGGCCTTGGCCTGCCGCTGGTGGAACATTTCATGTTGTTGATGAAAGGCGGCATGCGGATCGAATCCGAGAAAGGCAAGGGCACAACTGTCACCCTGACTGTCCCGATCCATCCGGTGCAGCCGGACGTACATCACCCGGAGGAAGACTTCGATTATATCTAGACCGGCCCGCCGTGCTCCAGCCATCTGGCACAATCCGGCGCCAGCGCTTTCGCGACCACGGCGTCATATTGCCCTAGCTCCTCATCCGTCAGCACACCGCGCCACCGGCCGTTGGTGCCTTTGTTCATGAAGGTACTGCCGCCACCGCGCCAGATATCGTCGGCTTCTGGCATGATGTTCTGGAACCCCTTTTTCATAGCGCCAAAGGATATCCTTTCCAGGATGCCAGGCAGCATGGCTTCATCAATCTCGATATCCAGATAGGCAGCCAGGCGGCGGATCGCCCCTTCCGGGTCGGCCAACAGGTCGGCGAAATGAACAAAATGAATGTTGGGCAGGTCGCGGTGGTCCCACCAGCTTTGCACATGATGCAGGTGCGACCAGTAAGGGAAACCGCTTTCCTCCCAGTCGAACCAGCTGCTGCCGACCCAGTCACGCCACATGGCATGGATGTCTGCATATTCTGCGGGCCATTCCCTGCCATGGGCAGCGGCGGTCGCGCGCGCCATGGCATTCAGGTCGTCATTGTAATTGCTGTGGTGATTCCACATGGACATGAACACATCGCGCCCGTCCCGGCCAACATAGATATATTTCATCGTGTCATAGAAGGGGATGCCGTCAAGCGGCAGGTGAGTCTTGATAAACCGTCGCCCTTCCTGGGCTTCAAGCCCGGCGGCCACTTCATCAAGCGGCGGCAGGGCCATATCAAGCCACGGCGCCATCACGCTGACGGGCGCAGGGAAGTTGCCGTCCTGATACAGGAGGTTGGCAACGATCGTCTGCATCCAGGTAGTGCCGGCCTTATAGGACGTGGTGATGACGATATCGTCAGGTCGGTGATTGTAGACCGACCATCTTTCGCTATCGATAATGGGGTGACTGCCGTAGACGCGTGTTTTCTGGGGGCCGTTGCCTGCCATACTCTGTCTCTCCCGCGACCCCATCGCGAAAGGGAAATGTGCGCCTCAAACCGCCCCAAGTAAAGAAAAGATCAATCCAGATACCGCCAGGTGTCGGCGCCGTCGAAGTGCCGCACCGGAATGTTGGCGACAGCGGCAGGCTCCGCCAGGCGCATGTTAACAGCCATCCGCGGAACTTCTGCCTTATCAAGCGTCAGCCAGTGGGTGGTGCAGCCGCATGTCTTGCAGCTGTGGAACGCCAAAGTCTTGTCGCCCCAGACATAACTGAGGGTGGCGCCTTCAGCGTATGTCAGGTCAATCTCGCTCTCATCCGCATGGG
This sequence comes from Kordiimonas lacus, assembly GCF_001550055.1. Lineage (GTDB taxonomy): Bacteria > Pseudomonadota > Alphaproteobacteria > Sphingomonadales > Kordiimonadaceae > Kordiimonas > Kordiimonas lacus. The sequence continues at coordinate 82,057 of NZ_LRUA01000002.1, read as the reverse complement.
CCCAGATGGTGCCCAGTTTGCGGCAGGCAGAACAATTGCACTCGGTGATCCATTCAAGCGGCTTGCGCACTTCAAAATGAACCGCGCCACAGTGACAGCTTCCCTTGATCATCTATCTCTCCCCCTTCGGTTGCAGGACCGCAGTATGCACCAAACAATCGGAACAAAACAAGAACCATAGTGGCGCAGCCGGGACACCCAATGGGCGCCCCGGCGTCAGGCTTATGCAGCGGCTTTGTAGGTCACACCTTCAGCAGCCAGCGCTTCCTGGAAGGCAGGGCGTTTGGTCACATCAGCGATCACACGCTGGACATTCTTGCCAAGCGGAATATCGACCGGGAAGAACTGGCCCCAGTTGGCGTAAACCGTCAGCATGATGTCGGCAATGGTCAGCGCATCGCCCGCAACATAGGCACTGGTCTCCAGTCTCTGGTCCAGAATGGCCCACAATTTGGCAACCCGGGCAGCGGCCAATTCAAGAGCCTGGGTTTTCACTGGGCCGTCCTCCAGGTTGAAGGCCAGGAAAAACAGCTTGCTGTAGGCCGGGTGTACACTGGCGTTGGCGAACAGCATGGCTTCGCGCGCCGATCTGCCCGCGACCCCAACCGGCAGTAGGTCGGTCGGGAAGGCTTCCGCGATCGCGAGCGCGATGGCCGCGCCTTCCCGGACATAACGATCGCCGTCCTTGAGGACAGGCACAGTGCCTGTGGGGTTGATCGCGGCGTAATCGTCCTCAGGCACATCGGCCTTGTTGATCAGCTGAAACGGTGCGCCCACCTCGCGCAGCATGGTGTGGAAAGCCAGTGAACAGGCGCCCGGGGAAAAATAAAGGTCATACATTGTCAGTCTCCATGATTGGGTTTTGGGATTTAAGAAATTGAGGGTCAAGCTCAGCCAGCAGCGCGGTCATCAGCGCCTCGACCGACCGGTGTTTAAGGAGCGGCGAGCCCTGCCCGGCATAGAGCGACGCCAGATCATGCTGCCCGACCTTCGCGGCTGTGTTTTTCATGACGCCGGTGAACCAGGCCTGCAGCGGGAACGGCAGCGGCGCGGGCGCGCTTTCCGTGAAGCGGTTGCGCTTCACCCGCGCCAGCCGCCCGGTGAACACGCGGCTAAGGACCGTGTCGTCGGACGCATTGTCGAAAAGCCAGTCCCTGTGGGCGTCGGTGGCGTTCGATTCTGCGCACGCCAGGAAGGCCGTGCCCAGCTGCACGGCGTCCGCCCCCAGCGCGAAAGCGGCCTTGATACCGCGCGCATCGCCAATGCCGCCGGCGGCCACAACGGGCACAGAGACCGCGTCCCGCACCTGCGGCACCAGTGGCAGCGTGCCCACCAGACTTTCTTCAGCCGCCTTCAGGAACGAAGGCCGGTGCCCGCCCGCCTCAAGCCCGGTGGCCAGGATGATATCCACGCCGGCAGCCTCAAGTGCTTTGGCCTCGGCCACCGTTGTGGCGGCGCCCATTGTCTTGATGCCGGCGGTGCGGCAGCGCGCCAGCACATCCACTGAGGGGATACCAAACACGAAGCTGAACACGTCAGGGCGCGCCTCGATCAGGGCCTTGACCTGTTCCTCATAGTTTTCAATGTGATTTTCGGGCGGCGGCGGCGCGCTGATGCCCAGTTCTTCATAGAAGGGCGCGAAAGCTTCCAGGGCAGCCACATACTCAGGCCCCGTCAGGCCATGACCGCCCTCATCCACCACCGACACCCAAAGGTTCAGCGCGAAGGGCTTGTCCGTCTTTTCCCGGATTTCAGCAACCACCGACCGGATCTGGTCGCCCGTCAGGTTATGCGCGCCAAAGGAGCCTAGCCCCCCGGCGTTCGACACAGCCGCCACCAGATCGCTACTGGAAAAGCCGCCCCCGAAAGGACCCTGAATGATCGGATACCGGATGTTGAGCGCCTCGGTTGCGCGCCTACTGTGCCACATGATTTCGTCCTCCGTTGAGCGTTTGGATGCACGTTCTTTACGAAATCAAATAACTACTGCATAGTTAGTTTCAATAGGTAACTATGACTTTGAGGTTACCATCTGGTAAGTAGGGAACCGATTGGTAACCCACTGTAATATTTATGAAATTGAAAGAAGCCCATGCTCACACGCCGCAAAAGCAAGGTCGAATCCACGCCCCCCATGTGCCCCTTGAGCGAGTGCCTCGCCATCATCGGCGGGCAGTGGACGCCCAATATCATCTGGCATCTGTCGGCCGGGCCGCGCCGCTTCAGCGAACTCAAGGACGATGTGGTGGGCGTGTCTGCGAAGATGCTGACCACCCGGCTGAAGAAGCTGGAGGCCGAAGGCATCGTGCACCGGGAAGTGGTGCCCAGCTCACCCCCCACCGTGGAATATTCGCTGACGGACCTGGGCGCGGAACTGAAGCCCGCGATTGAAGCCATCGTCGATGTGGGCCACCGCCTGAAACTGCGGCGCGATGCAAAATCCTGAGGTCACCCTTTAACGCCGCTGTCCCCATTCCCACATACACTGTGCAATCGGCTTATGGCCACGACAGCAACGATGGGGGAACATCATGCAGCAAGACGCAAAATTCTGGAACCGCATGGCCAAGGGCTATGCGAAATCAAAAATCTCGGACATGCCGTCCTACGAGCGCAAGCTTGAAGTCACGCGCGGCTATTTCACGCCCGACATGGAGGTGCTTGAAATCGGCTGCGGCACGGGCACCACGGCGCTCAGGCACGCCCCGCATGTGAAGCACATCCGCGCCACTGATATCTCTCAGGAAATGATCGCCATCGCGCGCGCCAAAGCCGACACGGAGGGCATCCAGAATGTCACCTTCGAGGTTTCCGCCATCGATGACCTGAAGGTTGAGGACGCCAGCCTCGATATGGTGATGGCCCATTCCATCCTGCACCTGGTGCCAAACCGGCGCGAGGTAATCAAACAGGTCTACCGCATGCTCAAGCCCGGCGGCCTGTTTGTCACCAGTACCGTGTGCCTGAAGGACGGCATGGGCTGGCTGAAGCCCATCCTGCCGCTGATGCGGCTGGTGGGCTATGCCCCGCGGGTGGTTGCCTTCATCACCGCCAATCAGTTGGAAGCCGATTTCACCAATGCCGGCTTCGATGTGGCCTACAAGTGGCGCCCGGGGCCCAAGAAGGCCATTTTCATGGTGCTCAGGAAACCGGAATAGGCCCCTGAGGCCCCTCAACCGACGTGCAATAGACAACTCCCCGGCCCTCAAGGTAGACTGCCACCAGACATTGGGCTGGGGAGGACACAGCATGACCCGTTATCACCTGACATCCATTATCCTGGCGGCGGCCATCGGCCTGGGCACGCCCGCGCTGCAGGCAGACGACCTGCTGTCCGGCTATGAAGCCACGGCGCTTGAGCAAGAAGTAGCGGCGGTTGAGGCCGCCTTCGCCAAAACCATGGCCGACCGCGATTTTGACGCCTTCGCCAGCTTCCTGGATGAGGAAACCGTCTTCTGGGGCCCCAATGTGCCGGACCGCGGGCGTGATGCCGTGATGATGCGCTGGCGCCCCTATTATGACGGCGAGGCTGCGCCCTTTTCCTGGGCGCCCGAGACCGTGTTGGTGCTCAATAGCGGCACATTGGCCCATTCAACCGGCCCGGTGAAAGCGCCAGACGGCACGGTGGTGGCATACTATCATTCCACCTGGCGAAAGAACGCGGACGGCGACTGGAAAATCATCTTCGACAAGGGCCAGCGCTACTGCCCGCCGACAACCGCCACGCCGCAGGACTGACGCCAGATAGCAAAGCAACCGACAATACGCTATGATGCAACCCAGATTTGATCTTTCATCTGGGGGAGGCATGGGATGGACCACAGGCTGTTACATGTGTTCGTTGGCGTCGCGCTGGCGTGCATAGCGGGGGCGGCGTCGGACGTCAGGGCGGCCGACAAGCGCTGTGAATGCAACTTCAGGGACCAGTCCTGGCAGGGCTACGGCACAGCGGCAGCCTGCAGCGTCTGGATGTACAAGGACAAGACCGTCTGCGAAGTCGAATTTGGCGGCTTCAGCGCCGACCGGCAGATGCTGGCTGACCTTCTGGAGCTGGACTGGAAAGCCTATGAAAACCGTCGGTTCGAAATTTTCAGCTATTACTACCACCAGTTCACAAACCGGAACCGCAAAGGCCTCAGCGATCCTAATTTCCTGCAGGCAGCCATTCCGGTGTTCATGCGCGGCGCCTATCTGCGAAAGCACGAACACAGCCTGTCCGCCGGGTCGCTGAAGGCACTTGATGGCGCCATTGCCGCCTTCTTTGAAGAACATGCCCACCGCGTCAGCGACGTGTTCCTGGGCATGGCCCCCGCCTTCGAGGCCAGCGTTTCCGATGCCGGCTTCACGGTTGACCCCGGGGTGGTGACCGTAACATTTGAAGGCACCAGCATCACCACCATCTTTATCCCGTGGGAGCTTGAAGACCATGCTTCCTGATTGCGCGCTGTGCGTGGCCCACGAACAGGGCTTCTGGGTGCTGGTGGCCTCTATTCTGGTGCCGCTGGCGGCGGCGGTGTTCGGGCTGCTGGTGCTGACCGGCGTCGTGGTGCTGATGCGCGACCGGGCCGACATGACACTGCAAAGCGGCATCAACCTGTATTTCATCAAGATCAAGGAACTGAAGCTGTCGCAGGTGAAGCTGAACCCGCTCATAGGCCTGCTGATCATCGGCGCCACCTGGCACTTTAGCGGCCAATGGTACAGTGTCCTGCTCGACAACACGCGGCACATCGCGTTCGACATCAGCAGCGCGCCTGTTAGCCTCGCGAGGGTGAAGGAGAAGCAGCAGAGTGAAGGCCGCACCCTGCTGGACATCAGCGACGCCCCGCAGGACCTGATGATCAAGGGTGATTTTGGCGGCCGCTGCCTGGCAGTGGTGGCGCTGAATATCTGCCAGAAATATTCAAGCGATCTGGTGTGCGACTGGAACTACACCAGCCCGCGTGTCACCATCCGCGCCCGCGACTGACACCCCTATTAGACAGCCGCGCCAAATGCGGCTAGGCTTCACGCGGGGGCTGAGGGGAGCAACGCCATGATCCTTCGGCGGTTTATGAAACATGTGACAGACCAGAACTGGGTGGCCGTGGGGCTGGACGTTCTGGTGGTGATTACCGGTATTTTCATCGGCCTGCAGGTGACAGATTGGAACCAGGCGCGCAAGGACGCCGCTGAAGGCCGCTATTTCCTTGAATTCCTGGCCAGCCAGCTTGAGGCCGAAACCCAGGACCGCGCCAAGGAGATAGCAGAATCGCGCGAGGTCGCCGCCCTGACAACCGCGGCAACGGGCCTGCTGTATAAGGAAAGCTGGACCGACGAAGACCTGGCCACCTTCCAGCGTACCCACATCGCCGTTTACCGCTTTTGGGGCGTGCGCCACCGGCCCGCGGCCCTGCGCCGCCTGATCGAAGGCGGCAAGCTGGACCTGATCACGTCAAAGGACATGCAGGCCGCGATCCTCCGGTATGAAAGCGCCTATATGGAAGCCATCCAGCAGACGAACACCTCCTACGCCTATTCCAAGGACATCACGCTGGACCTCAGCAACCATCTTCGCTACCGCTTCCGCGAGGTGGTTTCCACCAGGGAAGAGCTGGCGGGCAACCATGCCCTGCAGTCCGCCTTTCGCAACAAGATGGTGATGCAGCGCATCCAGGCCGACGTGCTGCAGGACATACAAGCCGCCAGCGATGAGCTGTTGAAGACCGTCAAAGACTATCTTGAAAAGGCCGAAGCCTGAGAAATGGTGCCCCCGGTCGGAAGCAAGAATCCTTATAAAAAAAATATCTTAGTGACGGTTCAGTACAAATAATGCGCACAAATACCCACTAGGCAGCACTCCTGCCCACCAGCAAACACCAACTGATTGAGGGCCTGTTCTTTTCATATTAGGTTGCATGAGCTAGATAGTTTTGACGCATTTTGGACTTGGGGGATTAAGTGCAATTTTCGACCTCAGAAGACTTTCCTGGGTGGCCAAGCAAGCATTGCGAACCCGTTTTGCAAGTCGTGGCAATGATAGAACCGCTTGCCGACAAACTTGGCTTCAAGATCGAGCGATTTATCGAGGACGGCATGGGCTGGTGCTCGACCGGCTTTGTCTTGGTCGATGAAATCGGCCCTGTAATGTTCGAGCAATTCGACCATATCAAGGCGAATGGTACATCCTTGTACGTTGATGCAGCATTGGACCCACCTTTGACCGCAAGAAAACTCATCAGAGCATTGTCTCTGTTGCCTGAGAACATTGTTGGCAGGGCATCAAGTTTTGATGTGGACTGTGAGTGGATCACCACAAACGATCCAAGATTTTGAGGCCACCTGTCGATCCCCCATACAAGCCGCCAGCGATGGGCTGTTGAAGGCCGTCAAAGACTATCTGGAAAAGACCGAAGCCTGAGAAATGGTGCCCCCGGTCGGGCGCACAAAATGGCTTAACAACAAATAGTTAGAAATCAATTGGTACCCAAATGGTACCCCGAACGCTGGCGTATCTGGACCTATCCTTGTGATTGAAGCGCCCCAAAAGCGCCCTCAAAATTGGGTCCAAACTCTGCCTTGTCCTGCCGTTTGGCTGCGTTCCACATATCGCGCTCGAAAACCTTAACCAGTTTTTCAAACTCTGGTCGTGGGCCAACACTATACCTTGGGAATTTCGTCTGCCCTTTCGGCAATCGCCCGTGCAAGGTCCCTGCTAGGGTAAACATTCTAACCGGCATTTCAGGAGACAGCACTTCAACTTCTAGAGCGTATTCTGCGGCAACAGCGCCTGCGTGGCGCCGGAACAGTTCTGCAGAGATTAATCCATTGCATAGTATGAAAAAAATCCAATCTGCTTTCAGGTCTGACGTAAATTCTCTCTTTTCATGATCGAGAGGCATAGCCTTGCTAAACAAATTGTATTCTATCAAGCCATTTCCATAGATTTCCCGCCCGAGAACCATCGGCTCCTCTTTCCGACGATCAAAATTATCGTCCGAAACACCGCGCAAAATTGGCCGCCAATAGTCCGGCCCAGACTTAAATTTCAACGTCAAACCTGTTTGGTTGCAAGAAATTGGCAATGCTGTCGCTCTTGGACGACCGTCTTGTGCCATATCATCCACTTGAAGCTGTTCAAGTGGATAAAAGGAGCCGCGCACCCCAAAGCCTCCACTGCCCCTTGGATACATTTCCTCCATTTTTTTCGCGAACAATCGTTCCCTTTCCCGAAGTGCACTATCAACAGCCTGCATTCCTTGAAAGGCAAAAAGAGTTAAATCCTGTATCTCCCTCATCGTCATCGGCCTACTTTCCTCCCCCCGACGATAATAGCATTCCTTATTTTTCTTGAGATTACACCTGTGTGGGGCGAGGCGCGACCGAGGGACATAGAAAACCAGAACCCCATTTCCAGTGTCGCCAAGCTGAACGTCCCCGACGTGGAGCACCGTTAGTCTTGGATCAATTGTATCGGCAAAAGATCTACACAGCCTTTCCAACACGTCACTTGCATTAGCGACCGGTACAATATTCTCTGCTACGCCTTCGACTTCATCAATGCCACAAATCAGCCAACCACCATGGGCGTTTGCAAACGCGACAAGCTCCTTTGCAATCAGGTCACGGCAGCTTTCGAAATCCAACGAGCCATTTTTCAACGGGAATGTCTTGAATTCGAGGGTATCGCCTTCCTTCCAGCGCTGATCAACCACACGCCTGATATCGCCTTCCTCTAACTCGTGGGGTAGTTTCTCAAACATGCGTCAAGCCTAGCTAATTATTCAAACAGGCGGCAATTAGATCATTTAAGGTTGTTTTTGTTCAACAGAAATCCTCTGATAGGTGTTCTTGATTTTGGTCCCCAAAATGGCACCCGCAGCCGGAAAAATCGGTTGTCGGCCTAGATTGAAATACTGATTTTTCAGGGAGTTAGGAAATATCGCACCTAGTCCGGATTCCCAAATTTCGCTCAGTTTTCCAACAATATCTATGACTTATGTGAAATGGTGCCACCGGTCGGAATGACGTTGCGCTGGCTTTGCCATGCTCACGTCTACTTCGCTCATTCCATTCGCTGCGTGAACGAACACGGTTATTCCTCAAGGAAGGCACAAAACAAAAAGGCGACCCAAAGGTCGCCGTTTGTTTGGTGCCCCCGGTCGGAATCGAACCGACACTCCCGAAGGAACGGGATTTTGAATCCCGCGCGTCTACCAGTTCCGCCACAGGGGCACTGCGCATCGAATCTGCGGTAGAAAGCGGGTGCATCATATACGCGTTTCTTCTGCCGTCAAGCATGCAGTGAGCGGCCTGAACACCCCCCATAAATAATTCGTGTGCACAGGCGCATTCAGTTGCCATCCCCCCGCCCCATTGCTAAGGATCATGCTTGTAGCTGGCTGGTCCAGCCCACACCCCCACCCGACCACCCCAAGTATAATCCCGTGGGTGGTCGGGTGGGGGTGTGGGCCGGTGCCGCCAAAAGCATTTAGGGGGAGCGCAGCGACCGTGCTGAGGAAACTTTACGACTGGACGATTGAAAAGGCCCAAAGCCCGGCGTCTGAAAAGTGGCTTGGCGCCATCTCGTTCGCGGAATCCAGCTTTTTCCCGATCCCCATCGATATCATGCTGATCCCCATGATTTTGGCCGACCGGCTGAAAGCCTGGCGGCTGGCCACCATCACGCTGGTCACCAGTGTGCTGGGCGGCGTTGCGGGCTATCTGATCGGCATGTTCCTCTTTGAGACCATCGGCCAGCCGATCATCGAATTTTACGGTTATGGGGCGCAATTCGAAGCCTTCCGCGGCTATTATACCGACTACGGTATCCTGATTGTGCTGGTGGCAGGCTTTACGCCCATCCCCTTCAAGGTGGTCACCATCGCCAGTGGCGTTGTGGGGCTGAACCCGCTGGTGTTTGTGGGCGCGTCCATTCCCGCCCGCGGCGCGCGCTTCTATCTGGTCGCGGCGCTTTTGTGGAAGTTCGGGGACCCAATCCGCGACTTTATCGAAAAGCGCCTCGGGCTTGTCACCACCGCCTTCATGGTGCTAGGCATTCTGGGCTTTGTCGCCCTCAAGTATCTTTAGGACCCACGCATGAGCGAGACACTCACATCCTTCCCGAACCGCGAGCCGGTGCTGTTTGCCGGCATCATGGCGACGCTGCTTCTGGGCTCGGCCTTCGCCTTCCAGCTGGCGGGCTATCCGCCGTGCGAGCTGTGCTGGTGGCAGCGCTACCCCTATATGGCCGTGATGGCCGTCAGCCTGATCGCGACCGGCATGAAAAGCCTGCCCCGGAAATGGGTGCTGGTGCTGCTGGCGCTGTTGTTCGCCACCGACGCGGGCATCGCCGCCTTCCACTTCGGCGTGGAACAGCGCTGGTGGGAAGGGCTGGCCACCTGCTCAAGCTATGTGGATGTGACCGACAGCGTCGATGACGCGCTGAAGGCCATCATGGACGCGCCGCTCATTCGCTGCGACGAAATAGCATGGTCCCTTTTCGGAATCTCCATGGCAGGCTATAATTTCCTGATCGCGCTGGGCATGACCGCCTTTTGCGCCCTGAAAGCGAAAGACGCCTGAGGACAAACGCATGGCCAAAACCGCAAAAGAAACCCTGCCAAAGCCAACGCTTGAGAAACAGGTGCCTGCGCGCCCGCTGCCGGGTGACCGGAACCTCAAGGAAGAGACCGAGCGCATGATCCGCGTTGATCACGCGGGCGAATATGGCGCGGTGCGGATTTATGCGGGCCAGCGCGCCGTGATGGGCGACAGCCACCCCAAGGCGGGGCTTTTGAAGCACATGCATGAGCAGGAAGAGGTTCACCTGGACCGCTTCAACAAGATGATCACCGAACGCGGCGTGCGCCCCACGCTGATGACACCCTTCTGGCATGTGGCCGGCTTTGCCCTTGGCGCCACCACCGCGCTGATGGGCGAAAAGGCCGCCATGGCCTGCACGCAGGCGGTTGAAGAGGTGATCGACGACCATTACCAGCACCAGCGTGACCGGCTTGAGGGCAAAGACCCTGAGCTTGAAGAAGTGATCGAAAAGTTCCAGGCCGAAGAGGTCGAACACAAGAAGATCGCCGAAGAACATGGCGCCGAGGAAGCCGTGGGCTACCCTGTCCTCTCCGCCGCCATCAAGGCCGGCTGTAAAGCCGCCATCTGGATCTCGAAACGGGTGTGATGGCAGACGCCGCCAGCCGTCACCCTGAACTTGATTGGCGTACCGCCAGCTTCGCAAACAGCGTCTATTGATCGACGACAACTGACCTGCTGCCTTGGCCATGACATGATGGATGCTGAAACAAGTTCAGCATGACGCCGTTAGGTCGAGACTGAAAGAAAGGCGGCCTCAGGCACGAGACCGCCCCTCCTACTCGGAACATACCTCGCTTATACAGTCAGGTTGAACACTGACCCTTCCTCGCCGATCAGGCCCGCTTCCTCGAACGCCTTGAGGATGCTTTCCTCGTCTTCTTCCGAAAGCTCGGTCAGGTCATAATCCTCGAGGATATCTTCGATGGTTTGCAGGCCTTCGGTGTTGAGAGCCTGGCCTTCCCCCGGCTTTGGGGGTGGCGGCCCCTTCGGGCGCTCAGCGCCTGCAAGTTCGCCCACCGCGCGTGCGTCGAAGCCAAGCTCCTCCATCGCGCTCGCAAGCTCCTTGCCCGGGCGGATGCCCGCGTCCTTGAAGGCGCTGACAATCGCCTGCGCGTCTTCTTCTGACACAGTGTCGGGGTCATAGTTTGAGAGTGTCTCGCTGATCAGGTTTTTCTGATCATCCGAGAGCGGTTTGGGCGGCGGCGGGCGAAACCCCTGACCACCACCAATGGCAGATACATCTGACATATGGCCTCCTTCCATATCTGGCACCCAGGGCCTGATACGGATGGAAGCGGGGGAACCCTTCGCCTAGCGTTCGAGTTCCGCGTCCCAGTAAAGAAAATCCCGCCAACTTTCGTGCAGATAGTTTGGCGGGAACTGGCGACCGTGTTCATGAAGCTCATGGGCCGTGGGCCGTATGGGCCTACGCATGGGGTACATGTGCGCTTCTTCCGGTGTTCTGCCCCCCTTCCTGAGGTTGCACGGCGCGCACGCTGCCGTAATGTTGGTCCAACTGGTGCGGCCGCCCTGGCTCCTGGGGATCACATGATCGAACGTCAGCTCCTCGGTGGCGCCGCAATATTGGCAGGTGAATTCATCACGCAGGAACAGGTTGAAGCGCGTGAAGGCCGGATACTTGGGCTGCCGCACATATTTCTTGAGCGCGATCACGCTCGGCAGCGGCATGGACATGGAGGGCGAATGCACCTCGCGGTCATAGTTCGACAGGATCGACACGCGATCCAGGAAAACGGCCTTCAGGGCCGTTTGCCAGTTCCACAGACTTAAAGGAAAGTAGCTGAGCGGCCTGTAGTCGGCGTTCAGCACAAGGGCCGGACAGGTGTCCGGGTTCGGCAAATGGGGCGTAAAGTTAACACCCATAGTCTATATCCCCCCGACAAGCCGGAAAGGGTACCGACGCCCACCATCGGCACCGCCCCACAAACATAAAGGCTTCAACTCCGACAGGTCATATATACAAGATACAGTGTTACACCCGGATGACAAAGCATTATGTTGTGATTCGATCTGAGCCATGGATACCGTCATGTGGGCCTGCGCAATTTGGTTTGCTTTCCGCTCTGCGTTTCCTAAAGTGCGGGCATGAACACCACGCCCCGTCAGCTTGTCACGCGCTTTGCCCCCAGCCCCACAGGGCGGCTGCACAAGGGGCATGCCTATTCAGCGCTGCTGGCCTACCGGCGCGCGCAGGAAGCGGGCGGGCGGTTCCTGTTGCGCATTGAAGACATTGATACAGTTCGGTGCCGAAACGAATTCGTGGGCGGCATATTTGAGGACCTCACATGGCTGGGCCTTGACTGGGAAGAACCGGTCAGGCGCCAGAGCGAGCATTTTGGTGATTACCAGAATGCGCTCGACCGCCTGAAGGCCATGGGGCTTGTGTACCCGTGCTTCTGCACGCGTAAAGACATTAGCCGCGAAATCGACGCAAGTGAGAGTGCGCCGCACGGTCCCGACGGCCCAATTTACCCGGGCATCTGCCGTGGGCGCGACGATGCCAGCACCCTGCTCGCTGAGGGCACGCCACACGCCTGGCGGTTGGACCTGGCGAAAGCGCTGGCGCACATCGGCGAGCCGCTCGTCTGGCAGGATGAACTCAAGGGTGAGGTGACAGCCACCCCCGACGAACTGGGCGACGTGGTGCTGGCGCGCAAGGACACGCCCACCAGCTATCACCTGTCTGTGGTGGTGGACGATGCGCTTCAGGGCATCACCCACATCATTCGCGGCGAAGATCTTTTCCACGCCACCCATATCCACATCGTGCTGCAGAAACTGCTCGGGTACCCCACGCCTGTCTATCACCATCATGGGCTCTTGCTGGACGAGCGCGGCGAGCGTTTCGCCAAAAGGAACAAGTCCGTCACGCTTGAGAGTCTGCGCGAAAGTGGTGTCGACCCGGCAGATCTGCTCGCCGCGCTTGGCCTTTAAAGCCCGACGATCCTCTTGATTTCGGCATAAACGCGTTCGCCATCTTCGATCTGTTCAAAGGTGGGCAGAGTGGTATCAAAAGCCCACAGAGCGCCAACACCAGTTTTTTTCTGATCCTCTGGAGTGACACCAAACTGTATCGTCCCACGTCCGTGGTTATGCCGATAGAATTGGAACGTAGTCGCCGACGAAAGCTGAACAGACTTTACGTTGCGACCTTCCAAAATAATCGCCCGCCTTTCGGATAGTCCGTAGATTGTCTTTGAGCGCCTCCAGCAGTCATCGATGAAACGTCCAAACGTCATAAAAAGGCCAATTGCGACTAAAACTCCACCGAAAAGAAGCGATGTGATATGCCCGCCGTCGGTCCAAACAGAATATTCCCAAGCAACAGCCGTTCCAAGCCAAGACAAGCTAATCGGGATCAAAAAGAAATCCCGCTGAGTTAGATATATCCCCTGCTTCGGCCCGCCGGCCCAGATGAGCTTTTCGCCCGCGCCCAGTTCGGCATTCAGTTCCTGAGAATAGAAATTCATAGATCCCCCACCCGGTTGTCCCGCATATTCAGAGCCGAACATCACCCCCGGCGCAAGAAAAAGGTGAATCAATTGCCGCACCCATTGGTCTGCTGTTGCCCCATACCCGTAGTGGTTTATAGTGGGCAAAACGCAAAAGAGAGACCAACCCTTATGTTTATCTTCCTGGTACTCGGCATGCTGTTCATGCTGTTCACCCTGTTCATCCTGTTCGCGGGCTTTGGCACCATGGCGAAGGGCGGTGACTTCAACAAGAAGTACGGCAACAAGCTGATGCAGGCACGGGTAGCGGCGCAGGCGCTGGCCATCCTGTTCTTTGCCCTGTTCGCCTTCACGCTTTAGGGGCGCGGCATGGTGAAGCTGACCAAAATCTACACGCGCGGCGGCGATGGGGGCGAAACCTCGCTCACCGGCGGTGACCGTGTGGCCAAGGATAACGCCCGCATTGAAGCCTACGGCACGGTGGACGAAGCCAATTCGGTGATCGGGCTTGCGCGCCTGACCACACAAGGCCCCGCCGACCAGATGCTGGCCCGCATCCAGAATGAGCTGTTTGATCTGGGCGCTGACCTTTCGACCCCAGGCGAGGATTTCACCCCCGGCGAGATGACGCTCAGGGTCACCGACGCGCAGGTCACGCGGCTTGAGGAAGAGATCGACCGCATGAACGAGCGGATGCAGCCGCTCACCAGCTTCATCCTGCCCGGTGGATCACCCGCAAGCGCGCATCTGCATCTGGCCCGTACCGTGATCCGACGGGCGGAACGGCATGCGATCAAGGCTGCGCGGGAGGTTTCAATCAATCCAGCGGCGATAAAATATTTGAATCGTCTCTCGGACCACCTATTTGTCCTTTCAAGGCACCTCAATAAGGATGGTGCTTCGGACGTTTTGTGGGTGCCCGGCGCCACACGATAGACCCGATTACCGCTACGGCGCAGCCCAAAATGCTGCACTGCATTGACTCGGGTTTTTATCTGGTTTAACGCTGTGTATCCCTAATATTTCCAAGGGTTGGGGCCTCTTTTGCCCCGACTTTGTCAACCAAGGTTCTCAGGGGCTTTGTTGCCCTGCACAAAAAACTGGGAGAAAGAACCCCATGAAGATCATGGTCCCCGTAAAACGGGTCGTCGATTATAACGTGAAGGTTCGCGTTAAATCCGACAATACGGGCGTTGAGCTCGCAAACGTTAAAATGTCCATGAACCCTTTTGACGAGATTGCTGTCGAAGAAGCAATCCGCCTGAAGGAAGCCGGCAAGGCGGAAGAGATCGTTGTGGTCTCCATCGGCCCGAAGGCGGCACAGGAAACCCTGCGCACCGGCCTCGCCATGGGCGCCGACCGCGGCATCCTGGTTGAATATGACGGCGAGACCGAGCCTCTCGCGGTTGCCAAAATCCTCAAGGGCATCGTGGAAGAAGAAAACCCAAGCATCGTGCTTCTGGGCAAGCAGGCGATCGATGACGACTGCAACCAGACCGGCCAGATGCTGGCACAGCTCCTGGGCTGGCCGCAGGGCACCTTCGCTTCTGAAGTTGCTGCAGACGGCGACAGCGTGAATGTAACGCGCGAAATCGACGGCGGTCTTGAAACCGTGAAGCTGAGCCTTCCGGCGGTCATCACCACCGACCTGCGCCTCAATGAGCCACGCTACGCGACGCTGCCGAACATCATGAAAGCAAAGCGCAAGCCGATTGATGAGAAAACACCCGGCGACTTTGGCGTTGAGATGGCACCACGCCTGACCACCATCAAGGTTGAAGAACCTCCGAAACGCGAAGCCGGCATCAAGGTTGAAAGCGTTGAGGAACTCGTGGGCAAGCTTAAAGAAAAGGGAGTAATCTAATGACCGCTCTCGTAATTGTAGAACATGATAACGCGTCGGTAAAAGACGCAACGCTTGCCACTGTCACAGCGGCCAAAGCGTTTGGTGAAGTACACGCGCTGGTCGCGGGTTCGGATTGCGGCGCAGCCGCAGACGCCGCCGCGAAAATCGACGGTGTGTCCAAAGTTCTAGTTGCCGACGATGCGGTTTACGCGCATCCGCTGGCGGAAGAACTGGCTGCAATCGTGCTATCCATCGCTGACGGCTACGACGCGATCCTGGCGCCGGCCACCACGTCGGGCAAGAACTTCCTGCCCCGCGTTGCAGCGGCCCTGGATGTGGCGCAGATCTCCGACATCATCGAAGTTGTCTCCGAAGACACCTTCAAGCGTCCGATCTATGCCGGCAACGCCATCGCGACCGTGAAATCGTCTGACGCCAAGAAGGTGATCACCGTGCGCGGCACAGCCTTCGACAAGGCGGCCGCTGAAGGTGGCTCTGCTGCCGTTGAAAGCATCGCTGCCACGCCAGCGTCCGGTGTGTCGTCCTATGTGGGGGCTGAGCTGTCGAAATCCGACCGTCCTGAACTGACATCCGCCAAGATCATCATCTCCGGTGGCCGCGGCATGGGCTCAGGCGAGAACTTCAAGATCATCGACGCTGTGGCTGACAAGCTGGGCGCTGCCGTTGGCGCATCCCGCGCGGCTGTGGACGCCGGCTTCGTGCCGAACGATTACCAGGTCGGCCAGACCGGCAAGATCGTGGCGCCAGAGCTGTATATCGCTGTCGGTATTTCCGGCGCGATCCAGCACCTGGCTGGTATGAAGGACAGCAAGATCATCGTTGCAATCAACAAGGACGAAGAAGCCCCGATCTTCCAGGTGGCGGATTATGGCCTTGTGGCTGACCTGTTTGAAGCCGTGCCGGCGCTTGAAAAAGCCCTCGGCTAACACATTCCAAAGGGCGTGCAGCGCGTGCGACTAAAATTCGCACCAATTGCGCGCCCTTTTTTGCCCCAGTATCAAAAAATATGTTAGAAAAAGTCACGACTTAACACGTGGCAAAGAAAGAATATCATGGTTGAGAAGGTAGGGATTATTGGCGCAGGCCAGATGGGCAACGGGATCGCCCATGTCTGTGCGCTCGCGGGCATGGACGTGCTCCTGTCTGACGTGTCGATGGACCGGGCGGAAGCCGGGCTTGAGGTGATCCGCGGCAACTTGGGCCGTCAGGTGACCAAGGGCAAGATCACAGACACTGACATGGACGCCGCCATCGGACGCATCAAGCTGGCCGACACACTCGCCGCCCACAACAAGTGCGACCTGGTGATCGAAGCCGCGGTTGAAGACGAAAAGACCAAGACGACCATCTTCAAGGAACTCTGCCCGCACCTGAAGGCCGACGCGCTGGTGGCATCAAACACCAGTTCCATTGCCATCACCCGTCTCGCTGCCTCGACCGACCGGCCTGAAAAATTCATGGGCGTTCACTTCATGAACCCCGTACCCGTGATGAAGCTTGTTGAGCTGATCCCGGGCATTGCCACCAGTGAAGAAACCTTCGACCGCTTCCATGTGTTCACGGAAAAGCTGAAGAAGACCACTGTGGTGTCCGAAGACTTCCCGGCCTTCATCGTCAACCGTATCCTGATGCCGATGATCAACGAAGCCATCTATACGCTCTATGAAGGCGTGGGCAGCGTGGAAGCCATCGATGACGCCATGATGCTGGGTGCCAACCATCCGATGGGCCCGCTGACGCTCGCGGACTTCATTGGCCTCGACACCTGCCTCTCTATCATGCAGGTACTCTATGACGGCCTGGCGGACAGCAAATACCGCCCTTGCCCACTGCTGGTGAAATATGTCGAAGCCGGCTGGCTGGGCCGCAAGACGGGCCGCGGCTTCTACGACTATCGCGGCGATATCCCGGTACCAACCCGGTAATTTGGCTCCGACCTTTCAGGACCACCAAGCCTCGCCCGCCCGGCGAGGCTTTTCTTTGCCCGACCCGCAGTGCGCGCATTTTGCCCTGTAAGCGATACACTATGGTTGCCACGCAGGAGTTGGGACGCTATCAATTTCTGAGCGCCAGAAGTGGTAACCAGGCGCTGACGTAAAAATCTTGTGGGGGTTGTCATGGTCAATCGCGTATCAGCAGCGCTTTTTGCTGCGTGTTTCCTGTTTCTTGAGCCAGTGGTCATGTCACCGGCCCAGGCGTCCATAGAAACCAAAGAGGATGTCACTGTTGGCAAAGCCGCAGCATCTGACTGGATCGTGGAACGGACCGCGACAACGGAAGTCCCAGCGCACCGGGCAGCAGGCGTCAGCGACGGCATATTCTATACCCTGGCCGATACACAGGTTGCCTGGCGCCCGGATGGCTATGAATATTATAACCGCTTCGCCTACACGGTAACTGACCGGTCCGGGCTCGAGGAAGCGTCGCGCCTGACCTATGCGTTCGACCCCCATGACACGGTCCTGACCTTCAACCATATCCGGGTGATCCGGAACGGCGAGGTACTGGACCGCCTGGCGGACCTTGAGATCACGCTCTTGCGTCAGGAAGAAGGGCTCGAGAGCGCGGGCATCATCGACGGCCAGTTGACGGCCCTTGCCGAACTGGAAGACATCCAGGTTGGCGACACCATCGATTACGCTGTTTCCTCGTTGGTCACCTCCGACCTCTGGCCTGGTGAGTTTTTCGACTATTTCGATATGGGTTGGTCCGACCCTGTTGGCGCGCGTCACTACAAGCTGATCTGGCCCGCTGACAAGCCGCTTTACATCAAGGATTATGAAGGCGCCCCGGCACCAATCGTGACAAGCGCAGGTGCATCAAAGGTCTATGAATGGTCAGTGGTTGACCCGGACTCGGTTCCGGGCGAGGAATCGACCCCCATCTGGCATATCACCTGGCCGCTTGTCAGTGTCTCCAGCATGGAAAGCTGGGAAGATGTCCAGCGCTGGGCCGCCCCCAAATATGACGTAGACATGACCCTGCCTGACGCCTTCAAAGCCCAGGTCAAAACCATCGCCGACCAGTGGCAAGCGCCAGAGGACCGCCTGACCGAGGCGCTGCGCCTGGTACAGGACAAGATTCGCTATGTGGGCATTGAAATCGGCAATGGCTCCCACGTACCCAGGACGCCGCAACAGGTGATCCGCCGCGGCTACGGCGACTGCAAGGACAAGGCCATGCTGCTGACTGCCGTCCTGCGTGAACTGGGCATCAGCGCCTGGCCGGCGCTGGTGGAAAGCGACGAAGGCCCGGGCCTGCCGGACATGCTGCCGGCGCCCATCGCATTCGACCATGCCATCACGAAAGCGCAGATCGGCGACAAGGCCTACTGGCTTGATCCGACCCTTTCACACCAGGGCGGACGCGGCGACATGCTGATCCAGCCGAGCTACGCCTATGGCCTGCCGATTGGGGCAGAAGACGCGGGGCTGGAGCCGATTGCCGTCCAGCCAACCACCGCGCCAACCCTGCAGGTCACAGAATCCTACTTCTTCCCCGCGAAGGGTGTGAATTTTTTCACCCTGACTGTCACCGCCGTTTATGAGGAAGACGAAGCCGACATTCAGCGCGGTAGTATTGCCAGCCAGTCCTACGATGAGTTTTCCGGATCTTATTTTGATTATTACCAGGGCATGTATGACGGCATCGAGGAAAGCACCAAGCTGACCATTGAGGACGATATGGATGCCAACCGGGTCACCATCACGGTCGGCTACAGCTTCTCGCGCGTCAAGGCGCGCACGGCTGGCGCCATGAAATCCATGCCCATCAGGGCCTGGGGTGTGCGCGACCTGTTCAACGTGCCGAACCAGACTTCGCGGCGCACCCCGCTTGAGATGCCTTACCGCATCAACCGGCATCACCAGATCAAGCTGACCGTTGAAGGCCGCCGCCCCAAAGGCAGTGATGTGGTTATCAGGTCCGTGGAAGACGCCACTTTCAAGCGCACCTTCACCGAAAATCACGAAACGCTGCTGATCGATTTTGAGGTGAAAAACAATATGCTGTCGGTCGCCGCTGACGATGCGGCTGACGCCATCAAGTTCGGTAATGATCTGGCAGGCCACACCAACCTGACCTTCAAGATCGATAACGTGCCGCTTTCGATGGCTGGCCGTTTCAACATTGATGAAGAGCTGTTCGCACCGATTGAAGAGGATATGACCAAGGCCCTGAGGGCCATGGATGACGACAAGAACATCCAGGCGTTGCGCACGCTCAATGCCATGCTGAAACAAGTGCCTGAAGCCAACCGCCTGCGCGGGTTGATCCAGCTGAAACGTGGCATGGTGCTGAACAAGCTAGACCGGGACAGCTTTGCCCTGAAGGCCTTTGAAGAAGCCGCTGACCTCTATGCCGACGACGCCAATCTCTATTTCAGGATGGCAGAGCTGTACCGCGGTGCCGAAGACCTCGAGAAGGAAGTTGGCGTGCTGTTGACGTTAGCGGCCAAGCATCCGCAATCTGCCAAAAACCTCAACAGCGAGTGGGTCGGAGACCTGAACTTCAAGCTGACCGAAGTCGGCAAGACTGAGCTGTTTGACAATCTGGCCATCCTGCTGGCCGGTGCCGGCTATGAAGGGTCCAACTCATGGGGGGCCGACTGGATCTATGCCACAGCCGTCCAGGCGCTGGTGGAAACTGACCGGCTCAGTAACGTCTCGCGCTTCCTGGACCAGATCAGCGATCCGCAGTCCCTGTTGTCGCTGATGGTGGATCGCCGCTATGAGGTTATCTGGCCGGACGTGGAAAAGCGCGCGGGCGCGGATCTCCGGATCGCGCTGGACCGCGAGATTGAAAACCGCAAGAAAGCCTATGAGGAAGACGATGAGGATGTCGAACGCCTCACCGCCTACATCGAAGCCTTGCGGGCTGGCGGCAAGATCAAGGAAGCCGCTGCCGTGGCCAAGCCCTTCTTCGAGGACTGGGGCACAGTGGAGGCCATCGGCACCGACGCATTCTGGGCGGTCAACAGCTATGCCTTTGCCTTGAATGATCTGGGTCGCTATGACGAATCGATCGATGTGTTGAAGAAGATGGCAGACCTTCCGATTGAGGATTTCCCCGATACCATCAGTATGCGCATCAATCTGGCGATCATGCTTCAGCGCGTCGGACGCTATGAGGAAGCCCTGACCTACGCGGAAGAACTGGGCGCCGAGGTGGCTAACGATTATGCCAGCGAATATGGCCGGATGTTCATCAAAAGCGTGCAGGCATGTTCACGCTACATGCTTGGTCGCACGGATGAGGCAGCCCCGATCCTGGCCAATATGGCAGAAGATCCACGCAAGAACATTCATGCCTATCAGGCAACGCTTCTGTGCGCTGACAAGCCTGGTGAAACGGCGGACCTGATCGTCTCCAACCTGGAGGATGCATCCTACCGCGATGAGGCGCTCAGCAAATTCCTGCAGGCAAAGGAAGCGCCCAAGACACCGCCGTTTGAACGCGTGATGATGAACCGGCTTCGCAAGGCACTGGCCCTGCCAAAAGCGCAGGAAGCCTTCGCCAAAAACGGCCGTCAGGTAAAAATCGACGCCTATGACCTGCACTGGGGCGGTTAGGTCGCCCCCCTTTCTGATCAGCGCACGCTCGCCCTTTCCGGGCGGGCGTGATATCAGCAAGAAATCCGCTGACCAACAGTCTGATTATGAGCATTCGCAAGGGGCACTGCTCTATGTACCGTCTGTTCTACTACCCTCGAAACGCGAGTCTGGCGCCGCATTTTGTGCTGGCCCATCTTGGTGTTCCCTTTTCGCTTGAGCTGGTAGACCGCAAGGCGGACGCGCAGAAGTCAGCCGACTATCTGAAGCTTAACCCGGCGGGGCGCATTCCCACGCTTGTGGACGGCAAAACCGTGCTGTTTGAAAGCCCAGCCATCTGCCTGTATCTGGCTGAACGTCACATGGACGCTTGCCTCGCGCCAGCGCCTGGCAGTCCGCACCGGGCCAAGTTCCTGCAGTGGCTGATGTATCTGACCAACACGTTGCAGGCGGACTATATGGTCTATTGCTACCCGGAAAAGCACACGCAGGACCCGCTTGGCGCCAAGGCCGTGGAGGCCGCCCACAGCGACCGTGTCGCAGCAGCCTTCAAGATTCTGGATGAAGCCCTTGAAGGCCAACTCTATCTGGTGGGCAATACCGTCACCATCTGTGACTATTTCCTGCTGATGCTGTGCATCTGGGCCGATGATATGCCCGTCCCGCCCCAAAGCTTTCCCCGCTTGGGCGCCTACCTGAAGCGCCTGTCGGCCCATAAGATGGTCCGCCAGGTGTGCAACACGGAAGGCATCAGCCTGGCTGCCTTCACCTGATCAGGACGCATACTCCAGCGCGTGGGCGCCTTCATTTGTCAGCATGGCAACCGACGCACCAAGACGTGGCAGCAGCGTGGCTGCGCGCCCTGGCGCCAGCATGGCAACCTTGGTCAGACCGTCAGCCACAGCCGCCGTGCGGGCGCGCACAACCAGCCGCAGATCCCGCCATTCCTGGCCCGCGTGCATGACGCCGGTTACCGGGTCAAAAAGCCTTCCGCTGTTGGAGCCGCCCCCCGCCAGCGCGCCGTCTGTCAGGGCAACAGGCAACGGATGCTTACTGTTCGCCAGATGATACTGCACGCGCCATTCCTGCGGCCCGAAGGCGCGCATAACGCCGCCCACATCCACCAAGCCCCGACGCGCACCCTGTTCACTCATCGCCTGCACGGCAATATCGGCGGCAAAGCCTTTCACCAGCCCCGTGGGGTCAAACCGCATCTTGCGGCGAAAGCGCACGTAGCCCCGCTTGGAAAGATCTATATCCGTCCAGTGTGCCTGGCCATCGCTGCCGGAGGCCGCCGCGTCGAAAATACCGTCAGTGCGGAACGCCAGTTCATTTGCCACCCGCATCAGCTGCCACACGGCATCTGATACCGCGATGGGTTTGGCCACCGGCGCGTCCCACAGGCGCATCAGTTCACTGTCGCCTGTTGTGACCGCCAGCCGCGCCTCAAGCGCGTCGGCGCACTCGAAGGCAAGCGCCTGTGCCCGCGCCGCACAGGCCTGCCTGAGGCCAACCGTGGTCAGCTTCATCACGGTCCCCAGGGCTGGCCGCGCCCGGCTTTCCTTGTGACACGTGCAGCGCCGCATCTGTTTCTCGAACCCACGTTCCATGATCATCGTGTAAAACCCCCGGTTTCATTCTTGGCTACCCCTCCTCATTATTAATAATCATTCTTAATTGCAAGAAAAGAATCATCCAAGGCTTGTCGTGGCAGCATTAATTTTTCGCAGGGGTTGCCTTAGAAACATTCGGGCGACGCGGTAGGGCACTTATGGTAAAGACTGCCAGACTATCCTGTGCATCCATAAGAATTCAGGGAGTCACGACATATGTCAGACCTTAAAATCATTGTTGGCACCAAGACCTATTCCAGCTGGTCGCTTCGCGGATGGCTTGCCGTTCGCCATACCGGCCTTCCGTTCGAAGAAATCAAACTCCGCCTAGATACGCCGGAATTCTATGAAGCCATCAAAGACTATTCCCCTACATCCTGCGTTCCCGCCCTACTGGACGGTGACGTGCGGGTTTGGGATTCGCTTGCCATCATCGACTATTGCGCCCGCATCGCGCCTGAGAAATTCTGGTGGCCGGAAGATAAAGCAGCCTTTGCGAACGCGCGCTCTATCGTCGCTGAAATGCACAGCGGCTTCATGGGCCTTCGCGGCAACGCGCCGATGAACATGCGCGGGCGCTGGACCGGGCTTGCACTTTCAGACGCTGTGCAGAAGGACGTGACCCGCATCGACGCCATCTGGACCGACGCCCGCAGCCGCTTCGGCGCCGGGGGCCATTTCCTTTATGGCGCGTTCGGCGCGGCAGACATGATGTATGCCCCTGTGGTGTCCCGGTTTGAGACCTACGGCATTGAGGTGAGCGAGACCGCCCGCACTTATATGAACGCGGTCCTCAACCATCCCTATATCAAGGAATGGAAAGCCGACGCCGCGACCGAGACACAGATCGTCCACCAGGATGAGATTCCGGCAGACGCAACAAGCTTGGGCTAGTTAAATCTTGCCATCCTTCAAAGCATCAATCAGGGCCCTACCGTCGTCCGACAACCAGTCGCGCGTGACGCTGGAATAGGCCCTGACTTTGCCGCTGCTGTCTACCAGGATGGTCTTGGGCTCGCGGCCATAAAAGCGGAAGCCCGGGTTGGCCTCCAGTTCCTGCGTAATGCTCGGATGAAAATCGCCATAGGGCGCGAGCGCGGTCAGCCCCTGGCGCTGGAGCGCCTTCAGGGTCTGGACAATGCTGTTGCGTTCAAGATCAATCGCGACCACTTCGAACCGGTCGTCCCCGAGCGCTTCCTGCACTTTGTTCAAGTCCTTCAGATACATGTCGCATGGCTGGCAGGC
The DNA here is from genome assembly GCF_001550055.1 of Kordiimonas lacus. Classification (GTDB taxonomy): domain Bacteria; phylum Pseudomonadota; class Alphaproteobacteria; order Sphingomonadales; family Kordiimonadaceae; genus Kordiimonas; species Kordiimonas lacus. The sequence continues at coordinate 58,725 of NZ_LRUA01000002.1, read as the reverse complement.
GAGCGCCCAGAAGGCAATCATCAGGACCTTGCCATGCTTGGTCGCCAATTTCTCGACAATCTTCTCGCGGCCCTTGAAGCCGGTCACCAGCTTATAATCGGAAAAATCCAAATCGCCGTGGAAGACCTCGAGGCCTTTCATTTCGCCGACCAGATAGGCATCGATGGGCCTATCGTCCGCCCTGGCGGGAAGCGCTAGGCAAAATGCCAGCCCAACAAGTGCGATCCAGATGTTTGACGGTCTCATGACTGCCTCCCCATTTTACGGCGTGACGGCGCTGATGCCCGGCCCACCCATGATGCCACACCGCATAACCGAAGAAAAGAGACGCTAGATCTCACCGTTCTTGAGCGCGGTGAAAAGCGCGATGGCGTCTGGCGTGTCCCATTTGAGCGGCCCAAGGAAATAGGCTTTCACCTGCCCGTCGGCGCCAATGATATAGCTGGTGGGCAGCTTGCCGTCAGCGAGTTCAAGCGCGATGGCCATCGTGGGTTCGGCATAGAGGTTCAGCCCCTCCACACCCCATTCTTCGAGCGTGTCTTTCGCCTGCAACACGCCGCCCCGGTCCACCGTGATCGCCACCACTTCGAATGTGTCATCGCCGAGCTCGCGCTGCAGGTTGGCAAGCTCGTGCATTTCAGCCCGGCAGGGCGCGCACCAGCTGGCCCACAGGTTGATCAGCATAGCTTTGCCCTTCATGGCCGAAAGCTTGATGGGCGAGCCGTCTTCGCGCATGATGATATGGTCTGTCAGGCCCTTTGGTTCCTCGGGCAAGGAAAGCTTGGCCATTTCGCCTTTCAGATAAGAATTTATCGGCGCATCTGCGGGGAAGGACGTTGTCGAAGGCAAAAACAGCCGATAAGCTGCTGCGCCCAGAAGGACGACAAGGATGACAGCAGGCAATAAGGCCTTTTTAGGCATTTTAGTCTCCAGACAGGACCGTTAACAATCGGCCAAACAATAGTCAGGCTGGTACGAAAGGCAAGACCACCGTGGATCACAAATCCGACAATAAAGACGCAGCTGAACAGCAGGCAGGCGGCCAGAGCATGTGGGGCGGACGCTTCGCCTCCGGCCCTTCGGCCATCATGCAGGAAATCAATGCTTCGATCGGATTCGACAAACGCTTTTACCGCGAAGACATCGCAGGCTCCAAGGCGCATGCCAGCATGCTGGCATCTGTCGGCGTGATCAGCAAGGCCGATTGCGATGCCATTCATAAGGGCCTCGACCAAGTGGCGGGTGAGATCGAAGCCGGCAAGATGGTGTTCGACCCCGCGCTTGAAGACATCCATATGCATGTGGAATCCCGCCTGCGTGAGCTTATCGGCGACGCCGGCGCGCGCCTGCACACCGGCCGGTCGCGGAACGACCAGGTGGCAACCGACTTCCGCCTCTGGACCCGCGGCGCCATTGATGCGCTGGACGGCCTGTTCAAGGGCCTTTTGGCCGCGCTGGTGGACCAGGCTGAAAAGCATGCTGACACCGTCATGCCGGGCTTCACCCATTTGCAGACCGCGCAGCCCGTCACGCTTGGTCACCATCTGATGGCCTACCATGAGATGCTGAGCCGTGACCGCGCGCGCCTCAAGGACTGCCGCGCCCGGGTGAACGAAAGCCCCCTGGGCGCCGCAGCCCTCGCCGGCACCAGCTTCCCCATCGACCGGCACATGACCGCCAAGGCGCTCGGCTTCGACCGCCCGATGGCCAATTCGCTGGATGCCGTTTCAGCGCGGGACTTCGCGCTTGAGTTCCTGAGCGTGCTCTCGATCTCCGCTGTGCACCTGTCGCGCCTGGCGGATGAGATTGTGCTGTGGGCGTCAGCGGCCTTCCGCTTCCTGACGCTGTCGGATGCCTATTCGACCGGCTCATCGATCATGCCGCAAAAGCGTAACCCGGACGCCGCCGAACTGATCCGCGCCAAGGTGGGCCGCATCAGCGGCAGCATGAACGGCCTGATGATGGTCATGAAAGGCCTGCCGCTGGCTTATTCAAAAGACATGCAGGAAGACAAGGAACCCGTGTTCCAGGCCGTGGATGATTTTGAGCTGTGCTTGGCTGCCATGACCGGCATGATCGAAGACCTGAAGCCAAACACGGATGCCATGGCCGCTGCCGCAGGCCAGAGCTTCTCCACTGCCACAGACCTGGCCGACTGGCTGGTCCGCGTTCTCGGGCTACCGTTCCGCGATGCCCACCATGTAACGGGCGCGGTTGTGAAAGCGGCCGAACAATTGGGCGTGGACCTTGAGAACCTACCCCTTGAAGCCATGCAGACCATCGAGCCGCGCATCACGTCGGACGTGTTCGACGTGTTGAGCGTGTCCGCCAGTGTCTCAAGCCGCACGTCTTTTGGCGGTACGGCGCCCGCGAATGTCAAGAAGGCGGTCAAGGCCGCCCGTAAAGCCCTCAAGTAAGGAAGCCAAGATGCGTAAACTGCTGACCATTTCCCTGATTCTGCTGGCCGCCGGCAGCCTTGGGGCTTGCGGCAAGAAGGGCGATGTCAAACCGCCCGCTGGCTATTCATCATCAAACTGACCCTTCCGAGTAGATAGGTTTATCCATGGATCATTTCCATTACCGCAACGGTCAGTTGATGGCCGAAAATGTACCGCTTGAGCAGATCGCCGCACAGGTGGGCACGCCTGTGTATGTCTATTCAACGGCAACGCTGAAGCGCCACTTCCGTGTGTTTTCCGAGGCCTTTCAGGGGCTGGATGCGTTGGTGTGCTTTGCCGTCAAGGCCAACAGCAACATTGCGGTGCTGCGTGTACTTGCGAAAGCAGGCGCGGGCGCGGATGTGGTCAGTCTGGGCGAACTCAAGCGCGCGCTGAAAGCCGGCATCCCGGCCAGCAAGATTGCTTTCGCCGGTGTGGGAAAAACCAAAGCCGAGATGGCCGCCGCCCTTGAGGCCGGCATCATGCAGTTCAATGCCGAAAGCGAAGCCGAGCTTGAAACCCTGAATGACGTTGCCGCCAGCATGGACATGGTAGCGCCGGTATCCGTACGGGTGAACCCGGACGTGGACGCAAAGACCCACGCCAAGATTTCCACCGGCAAATCGGAAAACAAGTTCGGTATCGCCTGGCAGAAAGTGGACGCGGTCTATGCCCGTATTGGCGAACTTGCGAACCTCAAGGCCGTGGGCGTAGACCTGCATATCGGGTCGCAGCTGACAGACCTGGCGCCCTTCCGCCTGGCGTTTGAGCGCGTGGTTGGCCTGGTGCGCGACCTGCGCGCCAAGGGCCATGACATCCGCCACATCGACCTGGGCGGCGGCCTGGGCATCCCTTATGACCCGGACGCCGAGACCCCGCCTGCGCCCGCTGATTACGGCGCCATGATCCGGGAGGTCCTTGGGGACATGGACTGCAACATCATTCTCGAGCCCGGCCGCCTGATTGCTGGGAACGCAGGGTTGTTGCTGACGGAAATGCTCTATGAGAAGCAGGGCGAAAACCGCACTTTCTATATCCTGGACGCTGCGATGAATGATCTCAGCCGTCCCGCCATGTATGATGCTTACCACGCCATCGTGCCTGTTGCGGAACCGTCTGGTGACGAAACGCTGAAGGCTGATTTTGTCGGGCCCATCTGCGAAAGCAGCGACGTATTCGCCAAGCAACGCAATACTGCCCCACTCAAGGCAGGGGACCTGGTGGCGATCAAGTCAGCCGGGGCCTACGGTGCTGTGATGGCGTCAACCTACAACAGCCGCCCGCTTGTACCTGAGGTACTTGTGGACGGTGACAAGGTTGCGGTGATCAGGAAACGTCAGTCGCTGGATGAATTGCTGTCGCTGGACGAAATACCGTCCTGGCTCTCAGGCGATTGAGCTGAGATGGGGGCGCCTGCCGCCTCCATTTCCGCCTTGCGGGCGCGAGCAGCCTTCAGCGCATTACCCACTTCAGACAGCAGTTGATCCATGGTGAAGGGTTTCGACAGAAGCCCTTCGATCAGCAATGACAGATTGTGTGCGCGCTGGCGTTCATTGGCGTAACCGGTCATCAGGATGATCGGCACATGCGGCCTGGAGGCGCGAACTTTCAGCGCCAGCGAAATACCGTCCATCACCGGCATGGCGATGTCGGAAATCAGAAGGTCGAAATGGTGGGCATTCATCTGCTCGACAGCTTCGGCGCCATCATGGGCGGTCAGAAGGCTGTGGCCATGCATCGAGAGCACGCGACAAACAAAGTCGCGGACTGCTTCATCATCTTCAACTACCAATACCCGTGCCACGGGGACATCCTTCCTAAAAAACGGAAGACACTTAATTAATGCATCTTCACCGATCTAAGCCCGGCCCATTTTGCCTATGAAGGGCAATTCCCGGTAACGGTATGCAATGTCCATTCCATATCCGATGACAAAAACATCGGGGCACTCAAAACCTACAAAGTCTGGCCTAATATTAGTTATATTATTACCACTTTTATCAAGAAGCACAACGCTCGTTACTGACTCTGCACCCAATGATAGAAAATATTCGCGCATTGCGGTTAAAGTTCTACCCTGCTCGAATATATCATCTATTATCAACACATCGCGGCCTTTTACGGGCAATTCTGTGGTGGCTTTTAGTTCAATGGTCGATTTTTGCCTATTTTTGGTGACATGGATGAAATCCATCTCCATGACACAGCCCCGCATTGACATGGCACGGCTAAGGTCTGCCCCAAACATCATGGCGCCATTCATCGCCACCTGGGCCACAGGTTCGGTGTCAAACCAGCGGGTCAGGCGACCAGCCAGTTCATCCACCTTGTTGACGATTTCATCTGCCGTGAAGACGGGCTCAATACCGACATGGGCGTCGCCGGCTTTGTCCCAGTCGAAAAAATAATCCATTGCTGCCCCCTGCTGCCCCTTATGTCCTCTGCCCCAAAGCTGTCAGCTACTGCTGCGCACGACCCGAGACCGCGTCCCCTCCAGCACCTTCACCGATACATTTGTCGCACCCGCGGGCACCGGATAAATGCTGGTTTCAAAATCCACTCTGGCGCCCCGCCGGATGGCGAAGCCTTCCGGGTCGGTGATGACCGTTTCCAGCACATTGCCGCTGCGGTCCAGCACGTCCACCTGCACCCGCGGAACCGAGGCCGTGCGCCCGAATTCGGCTGTACTTGGGTTTTCAACAAAACCCCGCACCATCAACACCGGGTTGCCGTCCCTGGTCTCAACCCTGGTTCGGTCGTTGTAAAGCTTGGCCGTCAGGTATATCTCGCGCTCGGTCAGCGGCGTAGTAGAAGGCTCGCCTTCTTCGGGGCGGAAGCGCTCAACATCGCTGGCCCCTTCAAACATTTCATAGAAACTGGTCATGCCCGGGAAGGTCTTGACCACAGTATCCTGCATAAACACAATGCCGCCCATCACCGCCAGCCACAACACAACAAGAAGCCCCCATCCGAACACCATAAACTGCCGCTTGCGAGCCTGGGCACGGCGTTCGGCGTCGCGGCGCTGTTCGGCGCGGCGGCGGGCAACAAAATCACCCGCATCAAAATCTTCTTCGTCCCCGCCTTCATGGTCGTCATCTTCATCAAGGCTGAAATCGTCGCCCAGATGTTCCTTCGCAACAGCGCCGATACCGAAATCATCGCCAAAATCCGATGACCCGTGATCTTCATCAAACTCGTCGCCCGGCGGCGTCGCATGCACGTCGGGCGCGCCGTCTTCGTCGAACATGTCCCGGTCATCTGTGTCTGCTTCAGTCGAAGCCGCTTCGTCGCCGCCGAACGACTGCACAGATTGTCGGATCGCCGCAGCACGGGCAGCCGCACCTGCATCCATATCCTCGGGTGGCGGGAAAGCCGCCTGCGGTGCCGTTGGGGCAGCCTGCGGTCGTGGCGCAGCAGCTGGTGCTGGCCGTGGTGCTGGCCGTGGTGCTGCCGGCGGCGCTTTGACGATCTGTTGCGGAACCGCATGCCAGCTATGCTTGCAACTGGCACAGCGCACCTTACGGCCAGCCGGCGGTATGGCGCCGTCCGGAATCTTGAATTTCGCGTCGCATGCAGGACAAACAAGGATCATATCAACGCCTGAACTTTCTTCCCAATGAGCCGCAAGTATGAGCCCCAGTCGATAAAATAAGTGTTAACACTATAGGAAAACTGCCCCATAACACAAGCACTTGCATGGCTTGGGCCAGCCTGCCTTCCCCGCAGCACGAAGGGCGCTTGTCATGGTTAACGCGGCGCAACTTTATCACCCTTCATTGCAGCATGCCACTGGACGCAAAAGCCCCTATATGCAATTCTGCGCGCAACTTGGCGGGAGTACCAGATGATAACTTTTGAAAATGTCGGCATGCGGTACGGAATGGGCGCTGAAGTCCTCCGGGATGTCAGCTTTTCACTCGACCGTGGGTCGTTTCATTTTCTGGTTGGCCCATCGGGCGCTGGCAAAACCACACTCCTCAAGCTTCTTTATCTGGCGCACCGCCCCTCACGCGGTTTGATCAACTTCTTTGGCCGCGACCTGATGACCATGGAACGCGAAGCCCTGCCCCGGATGCGCCGCCGGATCGGCGTGGTGTTCCAGGATTTCCGCCTGTTCGAACATATGAGCGCGTTCGAAAATGTGGCGCTGCCGCTTCGTATCCAGGGCGCAAAAAAGGCCCAGGTCGCAGACCATGTGGAGGAACTCTTGTGCTGGGTTGGACTTGAAGACCGCATGCACGCACGCCCCGCAACCCTGTCGGGCGGGGAGAAGCAGCGCGTGGCCATCGCCCGCGCCATTATCAATAAACCCGACCTTCTGGTGGCCGATGAACCCACAGGCAACGTGGATCCTGAAATGTCACGTCGGTTGATGCATCTGTTTGTCGCCCTCAACAAGGAAGGCACAACCACGGTAGTCGCCACCCACGACGAAGGCCTGGTGCAATCCATCGGGGCACCCATCCTGAAACTCAGCAAGGGCGATCTGGAACATGTGCCGGGCGGCACGCCGATCGATCCCGGCGCATGAGCATGTGGGGCCGGACATTGCAGTTTCTACCCAAACAGCACCAGCGCGAAGGGCTGCTACCGTGGGTCATTGGCGTTATGCTGTTCCTGTGTACGCTGGCACTTGCGAGTGGCCTGGCGCTTGGCAAAGGCATCGAACGCTGGAGTGCGGGCCTGAGCACCAACCTGACCGTCCAGATCGTGGTGGAGGATGAGGCCAGGCGCGCCAAACAAACCGAAGATGCACTGACGCTCCTGCGCGCCACACCGGGCATCACATCCGCCTATGTGCAGGCGGAAGCGGATGTTCTGGAACTGCTGTCGCCCTGGCTTGGCGACGTGCCGTTCGACGCCGGTCTGCCACTGCCGACCCTTATTGACGTGTCGCTGTCTTCGCCGGATGCCGTGCATATCGACGGCCTGAAGGAACGCCTGGCGGCGGCTGCCCCCGGCGCGCAGCTTGATGATCATCAGGAATGGATGAGCCAGGTGTTGCATCTGGCCTCAGCCGTACAGCTGGTGCTGGCCGGTATTGTGGTGATGGTGGTGCTTTCCACCGTCGCGATCGTGATTTTTGGTTGCCGCGCAGGCCTTGCTACCCACCGGGAAAGCATTGAGATCATGCACCTGATGGGCGCGGAGGATGCAATGATCTCGAAAGCCTTTGACGAGCGCTATATGGCCCACGGCCTGAAGGGCGGCCTTGTGGGAGTGCTCTTGGCTGCGGGCACGCTGTACCTGATCAACTATCTGGCAGGAGAAATGGGCCAGGGGCTGATCACAGCGACCATACCCGACAATGCCAACCTGAGCTGGCTGGCGCTGCTGCCGCTTTTCTCTGCCCTGATCACCATGATCACCGCCAGAATTACCGTACGCCGCGCGCTTGCGCAGATGATGTAGCGGGCAGCCCATGGCGAAGAAGAGAAAATCCCCTGTCCGAATGCTGATTAAAGCGCCCTTCTACCTGATCGCCGCGTGGCTGTTGGGGTTCGGCTATTTTTCCCTGACCCTGCCGCCGGCTGTGCCCGAAGGGGCCACCCCCAAAAGCGACGGCATCATCGTGCTGACGGGTGGTGCCGGGCGTCTTGAAGCCGGGCTCGCGCTTCTTGAAGCCAAAGTGGCTGACCGCATGCTGATTTCGGGGGTCAACCCGGTGGTCGAACCACGGGAACTCAGCGCACTGACGGGCACCGAAGAAGCCTTGTTCGACTGCTGCGTGGACCTGGACCGGGCCGCCCCCAACACCGCAGGCAATGCGACTGAAAGCAACCTCTGGGCCCAGGCACGTGGGTACCGCACCCTTGTACTGGTGACCGCCGACTATCATATGCCCAGAAGCCTGATCCTGTTCCGACGCGCCATGCCGGGGGCCACGATTTTCGCCCATCCGGTCAAGGGTGAGTGGCCGGTGCTCTATCTGGCGAACGAATATAACAAATATGTCTTCACCATGATTGGTGAAGCCTTCAAACGCGCGCCGGACGCCCCGGCAGCGCAAACAATGAAAGCCACAGGGGCCGCATAGCCATGAACAAGATACGCACATTCGCGGGTTTTCTTATCGTTGGCATCCTGGTCTATTCCGGGCTTTGGTACACCAGCAGCTTCCAGGCACGGAAAGACACAGAAGCCATGTTCTCCGGCTGGCGCGACAAGGGCCTGAAGGTAGAGCACGGCAAGGTGAAACTATCCGGTTTTCCTTACCGTATCGTCATCACGGTGGATGGGCTGCAGGTTCGCACCCGCGGCCCCGGCCTGAACGTGGGCGCGGAAAATATCATGCTGGTCAGCCACTTGTGGACCCCCGGCCACTGGGTGGCGGACGCCACCAACGTAAGCGTGAGGGCCGCCGATGACGCGGTTTCCGTCACAGATGGTTCCTTGCGCGGCAGCTACCGCATCCACGAAGACGGCAAGGCCGTTATTGTGCTGGATTCCGGCGACATGTCGGATTTCAGCCTACTCAAGGCACCGGGCGTGACCGGACCGAAACTCCTGAAGAACTGGCAGCTGTTCCTGCGGTCTGACCCGACCCACCACGAGCCTGAAAGCGGCCTCTATGAAAACCGCTTCCTGGATTTCAAACTGGTGGTCGACACCGGCGCGACCGAGCTTGAAGCCAGCGGCGGCATCATGGGCCCCGTAATCAGGGATTGGACCCAGACTTCTTTGGGTGCCTGGCGGGACGCGGGCGGTTTGCTGGAGTTGGACGCCGTCAAGCTGGTGACGGGCGGGGGTGGTCTGGGCGGCAACGCCAGCCTGACACTTGACGACAAATTCCGGCCGCTGGGTAGCGCCACCCTCAAGCTTGTCAGCCCCGAGGTTATCGCGGCAGAGATCAAGGCAATTGGGCTGCCAGATGTTGCCAAAGCCCTGGCGCGTGCAGGCGACGAGGAACTGTCCGCCATGTTGCAGATGGGCGTCCTGACGCTCGAAGGCCAGCAGGTGACGGCGCTCAAGCCGCTCCTGGACGACTAGGCACGCCCAATTTTTTCTGCCCTTTTCGCTACTCTTTGCCTACCCTGAGCGCCAAACGCGCTATTATCAGATCAAGGACGGATGCGACGCATCTGATTTCGTGGGGAAGAGGAGAAAAATCATGAGCCTGAAGGGTAAAACCATTTTCATGAGCGGCGGCAGCCGCGGCATTGGCCTGGCCATCGCACTCAGGGCGGCACAGGACGGTGCCAATGTGGCCATCGGGGCAAAGACGGCGGAGCCGCACCCGAAGCTTGAAGGCACCATCTATACGGCTGCGGAAGAGATCGAGAAAGCCGGCGGCAAGGCGCTGCCGCTCCTGTGTGACATCCGGTTTGAAGAGCAAGTGGACGAAGCCGTTGCCAAAACGGTTGAGACCTTCGGCGGCATCGATATCTGCGTCAATAACGCGTCGGCCATTTCTCTGACCAACACGCAAATGACCGACATGAAGCGCTATGACCTGATGAACACCATCAACACGCGCGGCACCTTCCTGGTATCCAAGAAATGCATCCCGCATCTCTTGAAGTCAGACAATCCGCATATCCTGACGCTGTCCCCGCCACTGGATATGAACCCGCGCTGGTTCGCCCCTCACGTGGCCTACTCCATCGCCAAATACGGCATGAGCCTGTGCACGCTGGGCATGGCGGCTGAATTCAAGGCGGCGGGCGTGGCCGTGAACAGCCTGTGGCCCTTCACCGCGATCGACACGGCGGCGATCCGGAATGTGATCGGCGACGGCGAGATGGCCAAGAACAGCCGCACGCCGGAGATTATGGCAGACGCGGCACACGCCATCCTGATGCGCAGCGCCAAGGAATGTTCGGGCAATTTCTTCATTGATGAGGAAGTTCTGCGCGAAGAAGGCGTGACCGACTTCACCAAATATGCGCCACACGCCAAAGGGCCGCTGGTGCCCGACTTCTTCGTGCCTGACGAAGTGGTCGATCGCCTACCCACCGAGGTGATGAAGGTTTGGTAAGACGCAAAAGGCCGGGATATCCCGGCCTTTTCTCTATTCCTCGTGATGACGCCCGAAGTCGGCGGCTTCTTCATCCTGACCGGCATCAATGATGCGGCGGCGGATGTCGCGGGTGCGGCTGAAGAGGTCATGAAGCGCGTCGCCGTCGCCCCAGCGAATGGCACGCTGCAGCGCCGTCAGGTCCTCTGAGAAGCGGCCCAGCATCTCCAGCACGGCATCCTTATTGTTCAGGAACACATCGCGCCACATGGTGGGGTCCGATGCCGCGATCCGGGTGAAGTCCCGGAAGCCACCGGCGGAATATTTGATCACCTCCGACCGCGTCACTTCTTCAAGGTCCGATGCCGTACCGACAATATTGTAGGCGATCAGGTGCGGCACGTGGCTGGTGATCGCCAGCACCAGATCATGGTGCGGGGCGGTCATGATCTCGACCGTGCTGCCCATGGCTTCCCAGAGCTTGGTGAGCTTCCCGAGCGCCCCCTTGTCCACACCGTCAGGCGGCGTGATGATGCACCAGCGGCCGTCAAACAAGCTCGCGAACCCCGCCTTGGGGCCCGACTGTTCCGTCCCCGCGACCGGGTGGCCGGGGATCAGATGGGTATGCTTTGGCAGCACTGGGTCCAGCGCCTTGAACACCGCTTCCTTGACCGACCCAACGTCCGAGACAATCGCCCCTTCCTTGAGGCTGGGTGCGATCGCTTCACCAACCGCCGCCATGGCGCCCACAGGCACCGCGATGATCACCAGATCAGCATCCCTCGCCGCTTCGCCGGCGTCAGGCGTGAAGTCATCAGCGAAACCAATCTCCCGCGCTTCCTGAAGCACAGCGGGGTCGCGGTCTGAGACCACCAACGTGCCGGCAGCGCCGGCGCGGCCAATGGCCCGCGCAACGGACGACCCGATCAGGCCCGCACCAATGATGGCGATACGGTCGAAGTGGATTTTATCCGTCATTGGCCTGCCTCGCCGTCTGGTTCATCTGGGGAGCCGTTCATGAAGCCGCGAACAAGCGAAATCAGCCCCCTGTTCTGGGTTTCCGTTCCCACGGAAATCCGCAGGTGGTTCGGCAGCACACCAAACTTGCGCACGATATAGCCATGCTTCATCAGGTAGGCGTTGCACTCCTCAGCCGTGAAGGGGCTTTCCTCGGGGAAGCCCACCAGCACGAAGTTGGTCTGGCTTTTCACCACATCGAGGCCGATGGCCGTCAGCTCTGCGGTCAGCCAGTCGCGCCACTCGGCAGTGAAGGACACCACCTCATCCAGATACGCCTGGTCCTTGACGGCTGCAAGCGCCGCATCGTGCGCCGGGTTTGCCACATTGAAGGGCATGCGCCAGCGGTTGATCACATCAACCACATGGTCGGGCGCATACATCCAGCCCACGCGCAGTCCTGCCAGCGCGTAAAGCTTTGAGAACGTGCGGGTCATCACCACATTCTCGAACTTGTCGACCAGCTCCTCGCCCGCTTCATAGTCGCCCGCGGTCACACATTCCGCATAAGCGGCATCCAGCACCAGAAGCACATGGTCAGGCAGGCCTTTATGCAGGCGCTCAACCTCAGACCACGGCAGGTAGGCACCCGTGGGGTTGTTGGGGTTGTCGACAATCACAAGCTTTGTTTTGTCCGTCACCGCCTTCAGCATACCGTCCACATCTGCGGCCCAGTCCTTGTTCGGCACCGGCACCAGTGTCGCGCCCGCTGCCTGCGCCTGAATGGGATAAACGGAAAAGCCCAGCTCAGAGAAGATCACTTCATCACCCACACCCGCGTAGGAATGGATCAACAGCGTCAGAAGCTCGTCCGAGCCGGTGCCGCACAGGATGCGCTCAGGCTTCAGGCCATGCACCTTGGCAATGGCGGTGATCAGGTCATGGGAAGCCGGGTCCGGATAGCGCATCACGCCAGCGGCGGACGCCTTGATCGCTTCTACCGCCTTGGGGCTTGGCCCAAGCGCAGATTCGTTTGCCGACATCTTTACCGGATTCTTGACGCCATCTGCCGTCGCCTTGCCGGGCACATAAGCCTCAAGGTCCATTATCCAGTCATGTGCTTTGGGCGCACCCATGAAAACCTCCAACACACCGGGAAACACCCGGAAATACGCAAAAAATACAAGGAAAAGGGATAAAGCGCCGCCCCCTTAAAGGCAAAGGAAACTTTCCTAATCTACCGCGTAAGTTTTAGGGCGATTGACATAAGGGCCCGCGCCCGCTTTTCTGTGCAGCCACAAGGCCCGGGCAAAAGACGCATGGGGCCCAAGGATTTGGACAGGTTTCGTGACACCAACCGCAGGCAAGACAGCAACGCTTTTCACCGACACGCCGCTCGCGCTCGACGGCGGAGCCGTGCTGTCGCCCGTGACGGTGGGGTATGAGACCTATGGCACGCTCAATGACGCCGGCAATAACGCGGTTCTGATCTGCCACGCGCTGACGGGCGACCAATATGTGGCATCCACCCACCCCATCACCGGCAAGCCGGGCTGGTGGGAACGGCTGGTCGGCCCCGGCAAGCTGATCGATACCGATAAATATTTCGTGGTCTGCTCGAATGTGCTGGGGAGCTGCCTGGGCACCACTGGCCCGTGGCAGGACAACCCGGAAACCGGCAAGCCCTGGGGTACCAGTTTCCCGGTGATCACCATACGCGACATGGTACGTGTGCAGGCAGGCCTTGTGGCTCACCTGGGCATCGACAAGCTGATGATGGTCATCGGCGGGTCCATGGGCGGCATGCAGGTCCAGGAATGGCTGACCACCTACCCCGAGCGACTGCACAGCGCCGTGATGCTGGCAACGGCCCCGCGCCACACAGCCCAGAATATTGCCTTCCACGAAGTGGGGCGGCAGGCCATCATGGCCGATCCGGACTGGTGTGACGGGCGCTATTATGATCATGACGTCAAGCCCGCCAAGGGTCTGTCGGTGGCGCGCATGACGGCGCATATCACCTATCTGTCAGAGGACGCGTTGACGGCTAAGTTCGGTCGCAACCTGCAGAACCGCGAGGAAGTAACCTTCGGCTTTGAAGCCGACTTCCAGGTGGAAAGCTACCTCAGGCACCAGGGGTCTAGTTTCGTCGACCGATTCGATGCCAACAGCTATCTCTATATCACCCGCGCGATGGACTATCTGGATATCGCCGCGCGCCACGGCGGGCGGCTGGCGGATGCTTTCAAGCCAGCGGCCCATGTGCGCTGCTGCGTGATCAGCTTCACGTCTGACTGGCTGTATCCGACCGTTGAAAACAAATCCATCGTACACGCGCTCAACGCCGCAGGCGTACCTGTGAGCTTTGCCGAGATCGAAAGCCCCTTCGGCCATGACGCCTTCCTCTTGGATGTGCCGGAGATGGACCATATGCTGACTGGCTTCGTGAAGGCCGCGGCAAGAACCAACGGCCTGTTCTTCGATGACCAGGAGACGGGTGATGCATAACCTCAGACCCGACCTCAAGCTGATCGCAGAACTGATTGAGCCGGGCAGCCGCGTACTGGACGTGGCCTGTGGCGACGGCGAGCTTCTGGACTATCTGGTGCACAAGCAGGGCGTGGACGGCCGCGGCATCGAAATCAGCCAGGCAGGCGTGAACGACTGCGTAGCCAAGGGCCTTTTCGTGATCCAGGGCGACGCGGACAAGGACCTGGAGGAATACCCGGACCAGAGCTTTGATTATGTCGTACTGTCAAAAGCGCTTCAGGCCGTACACCGGCCCCAGCTGGTACTTCGGGAACTGCTCAGGATCGGCAAACGCGCCGTTGTCACCATCCCGAATTTCGGCCAGTGGAAGGTGCGCATGAGCCTGGTGGGGCGCGGCAGGATGCCGGTGACCAAGGCGCTCGACAAGACCTGGTACAATACGGACAATATCCACTTCTGCACCATTCTGGACCTCTTTGACCTGATCGAGGAAGAGGGCCTGACGGTGCGCACTTTTGTGCCCCACAAGGCGGACGGCAAGCCCCTCAATTATGGCCGCACCCGTGCCAATTGGTCGGCCGACCAGGCGCTTTTCCTATTAGAGAAGTAAATCATGGATGACTTCAGCGCATACGGCCTTCCGCATATCAAAGCTGAAGTAAATTTCTTAAGGACGGACGACGGTGGCAAAAACTGCCCCGTTAGGTCCGGCTACCGGCCCAATCATCTTGTCAAAGACGACTATTTAACAAGTGGAACTCATCAGTATCTCGACAAGGAATGGGTCTATCCCGGTGAAACAGCCTGCGCAAACATCTGGTTTATTATGCCAGAAGTCTATCCACACACCATGTGGCCGGGTCGCATCTTTAACCTTCAAGAAGCAAGCAGGGTTGTGGGAACTGTTAAAGTTCTGGAGGTATACGAAGAGACGCTAAAGGCTATCCCATAAGGCCGTCATTACTCGATAAGGCGCCTCAATAGATAAAATTTGAATCATTTTTCTAGACTCTTGAACACACGTTGAGGTAGCCTATCAATTGGCCCATAATAGGCCGAGGGTCCAAAAGGGACCTTGAGATACAGAAACGTATTGTAAGGCATAGAACATGTCATTCTCGGTTAACACCAACGCTGGTGCGTTTGCGGCATTGCAAAATTTGAATGCCACCCAAGGCGCGTTAAACCAGACCCAATCCCGAATTAATACCGGCCTTAAAGTCGCGTCCGCCAAGGACAATGCGGCGATATATTCTATTGCCCAATCCATGAAAGGCGATCTTGCTGAGCTGTCGGCTGTCAAAGCCAGCCTGGATCGCGGCAAGCAGATCATGGACATCGCGATCGCCGCCGGCGAAGCTGTTTCCGACACACTGATCGAGATGAAGGAAAAGGCCGTTGCGGCGTCACAGGAGGGTCTGGATACAGACACCTATAATTCGCTCAACGACGATTTCTTTGCGCTTCGCGCGCAGATCGACAGCATCGTCAACAATGCAGAGTTTGACGGCGTCAACCTGGTGACCGTAGGCGCCACCGATTCGAGTGTCCTGGCCGGCAAAGACGGCGCGACTCTGACCCTCCCTGCGGACGATATGAGCGCCATACATCTTCAGTTCGGGCTGCCGAACATTGACCTTTATAACGCCACCAACGCGCAGGCTACTGTGACGGTCATTGAAAATGCCCTTGACGACGTAAATCAGGGCCTGTCCCAATTTGGCGCGACATCCAAAAGGCTTGATAGCCTGATCGAGTTCAATAGCAAACTGAGCGATACCGTCGAAACGGGCGTGGGCAATCTGGTGGATGCCGATTTGGCCAAGGAAAGCGCCAACCTGCAGGCGTTCCAAACCAAGCAGCAGCTGGGTCTCCAGGCACTCGGGATTGCCAACCAGGCACCACAGGCGGTGCTGTCGCTGTTCAGGTAAACGAATAGATTTTAGAAGAATAATTTCTGAGAGCACTCGACCACTGTCCCTAAGCCAGGCAGTGGTCGTTTTTTAAAGGCTCGGCAGTTCCTTGGCGATCACCACGCCATCGGCGTCGGCGATGACCCAGTCACCTGGGTGGATGGGCACGCCCGCGATGGCGATTTCCACATTCACGTCGCCCCGATCCAGCTTTTCGGATTTCTTGGGGCAGCTCCTGAGCGCCTTGATGCCCACGTCTTCGGCCAACAGTTCGTGCCGGTCCCGCACACAGCCATAGATCACCACACCGGCCCAGCCGTTTTTGGCCGCCAGTGCCGCAAGGTTGCCGCCCAAAAGCGCCACGCGGGTGGAGGCATCGCCGTCCACCACCAGCACCCGGCCTTCGCCCTTGCCTTCAAGAAGCATGCGCACCTTGGTGTTGTCATCAAGTGTTCTAAGCGTGACGGCAGGGCCGGCAAAATCCACCGACCCGCCGAAATCCTTGAAATCCACAGGGAGAATGGAAACGGCGCGGCCCATGGCATCGCACACGTCTGCCGTCGCCAGTTTTGGCGTCACGATCTCCCCGTTCGGCATGGCCTAGTCCTGCTTGTGAATGATCGGCACCAGCATGTCGCCCCAGGCGCCTTCTTCGTTGTGGTAGCGGGAAGCACGCATCAGTTCGACCGTTACCCCTTTGCCCACGGCGGAGATAACAGCATCGTTCAGGCGGTGCAGGGCATTTGCCACCTGACGGATCGCCATTTCCTTGCTTTCTTCCATCGTCGAATCGTTAGGGGTCTCGTTCGTCATATTGCTCTCCACTAGCTTGACGTTTCGAATAATTTTATGACCAAAACCATATTATCTGCGCAATAATAATACAAGGCCAGAAATCCGAAGAATTTTCACAGCCGGCGCTGGAAAAAACCACACTGCGCGCTATGCTCACGAGGTTCTTCTGAAGCATATCCAGCACCAGGCAACCCTATCACATCAGGAGAGACGGGTGACAAAGGCAGTAAAACCCATTCTGTACGGTGCCTTGGGCGGCGGGTCAGCCATTGTCGAAGCCGTGCTGACGCTTGCTGGTGAGCCCTATGATATGGTCACCATGGAATGGGGTGAGTTTGATCAGACAGACGATGCTTTCTCAAAGATCAATCCGATGCGCGAAATCCCGGCCCTGAAACTTGCGGACGGGACTGTGCTCACTGAAAGCGCGGCCATTGGCCTGTGGGCCGCGGACCGGCACCCGGAAAGCGGCCTCTCACCCCTTCCCGACGCGCCGGAGCGTGCCAGTTTCCTGCGCTGGCTGGTGTGGCTGGTGGCCAGCATCTACCCCACCTTCACTTATGGCGATCACCCCGAACGCTATATCGCGGAAACAGCGGGCGCCAAGGCCCTGAGGCAGGCAACAGACGACCGACGCCAGGCCCTTTGGCATCACATGGAAGCCTCCCTGCCGTTCGCGCCCTGGGCGATGGGAGGCCAGATGACGCTGATAGATATCTACATCGCGGCCATGACCCGCTGGCGACCGCGCCGCACCTGGTTCAAGGAAAACTGCCCCAAGCTTTATGCCGTAGCTGAACGGGTCGATGCCTTGCCCGCGCTTGAAGACGTCTGGCAAAAGAACTTCGGCGCCTAACTCAAGGGCCTGTCAGCACCGGCATCACACCGACCTTTTTGGCGCTTTTCGGGATGGTGCCATAAACCTGTTTGCGCGCCGAGACAATCAGCGCCCCACCCAGGTTCCTGCCCAGAACGCCGATGGGGCGTTCGCCATACTTCAGCATTCTGGAAGCTATCGGCCGCATGAAGGGCGGCATCATCAGGGCCGTATCCCAGCCGTCCACCGGTAGCATCTGCTCTTCAAGAAAAGTCGCCAGCTGCCCTTTTGAATAGGGCCTGCCATGGCCAAAGGGTGTACCTTCATATGCCGCCCAGCTGCGCATCCGGTTGGGTACAACCGCAATCAACTGGCCTCCTGGCGCCAGCACACGCCAAATTTCCCTCAAAAGATTCACCGGCCTGTTGGCATGCTCCAATGCATGCACCAGGATCATCCGGTCAACCGAGCTATCGGCCAGCGGCAGGTTATATTCCTCAACCAACGCTGTCCGGCTACCCACATGGGCCGGCCAATGGCATACACCCTGTTGTGCGGGCATAAAGCCAAGATACCGGCTCCCCGCGTCCTGTTCGGCCTGCGCAAGATAATCCAGATAGGGCAAGGTAAACCCAAATCCGATTGTGATGCTGTCAGCCTTTGGCGCTGTCAGCCGCGCCAGCTTGGCCGAAATGATCGGGCAGGTGGCGCGCCCCAGCGCGCTCTCATAGAAACGGTACAAGGCAAGGACGTCAGGCCGCATGATCGTCCTCCAGCCACTTCAGGAGCGGCTCCCAAAGCCCCGTGCGGGCCTTGCTGCCCACCATCATACCCACATGCCCGGCGCCCGGATCGTGCGCCACGGCGTTCGGCAAACCATCCAGCATCGCGTAGGCGCTTTCCTGCGGCACAAGGCGGTCTTCCTCAGGCGCGGCAATCCATACAGGGCAGGTGATGTCCTCCAGCCGCACCGGTGCGTCCCCCACATACCACGCACCCCGACCCGGCGTATTATCGCGGTACCAGCCCAACATGGTTTCTTCTGCCACCTTGCGCGGCAGTGGCGCGCCTGTATTGGCCCAGGTCTCCAGGGCCACGAAAAACTCGGCCGCTTCGCTTGAAGGGTCCATGGCTTCGAACTTGCGAAACTTGCGGTCGTTGAGCGTTGGGTCAACACTGGTGAAAAAGGTCTGTACTGCATCCACCGGCAGGGGCATGCCAGTGGGCAGTTTGGCCAGCGCTTCGGCCATCACGGGCGCATATTTCTTGCCGGCGTGCGGCTTTTTGGTATCGAAATCCCACGGGGCGGCCACCAGCGCCAGCTTCGAGACCATGTCCCCTGCCCGCGCCGCAAGCGCGGTTGTCAGGGTGCCACCCATGCAGTAGCCCAGCACAGGCACCGCCTCACCGGCGACACCCGCGACATGCTCGAGGAACGGCTTCAACCGCTTCATGACAAAGTCACCAATACCGAACCTGAGTTCTTCCTCGCCCGGGTCATACCAATGCACCAGATAGGGGCGGTAGCCCCGTTCCTTCAGGAAAGCGGCCAGGCTGCGCCCGGGCTTCAGGTCCAGCACATAATGCGGATTGATCAGGCTGGGCACCATCAGGATCGGTTTACCCGACCCACCAAAATCATAGAGTCGACAGCTGCCAATCTTCAGCGCGAGCGCCGCGGCGCTTTCCGGCCGTTTGTAGGGGTGTGCGATATATTTGGCGATGCCGCGCAACATGGTGTCGGCCCGGCCTGACGCTTTCTTTTCCACCGCCGCATAAAGCCGCTGCCAGTCCTCTTCAGTGCGCATCAGACCCTTGAGCGCCTCCAGGCTGTCGCGCACGCCCAAATGCCACATGCCAGTGCCGGCCCGCAGGCGGCGGACACCTGCGCCCGCTTCGCGCCAGATCATCAGGCTGTTGGCAAGGTGAAGCGACATGGGCCGTGGCCCACGAATTTGCGCCTCAATCTCGCCCCAGGGGCGGGCCGTGTCTTGTGGTTCGGCGGTCATGCGTCTTCCCCGGCATCGGGTTTAGTATCCAGCGGCACTTCCAGCAGGGCTGCAAGTTCGGCGTGCGGCAGCAGGTCCTTCTCGGTTGCCCACAGACGGATATTCTCCTGCCACAAGGTCAGGAACAGGTCGGCCGCTTGTTCAATATCTTCGTCGCGCATGACAAAATCACTATAGGAAGCCATGATTTAGCGCAAAGTCATTTTCTTTGTGCATTTGCACAATTTTCCTTGCGGCAGCGCACCAAATACCATTTAATTCCGCGAATTAATCAAGGATTTGCCGCACTTTCGGATTTTTTCGCACATGCGAGGAAAGGGGACCCGGGCGGCAGGATGGGACAGAAGATGGCACGGAAAAAACGCGACCACGGCGAACCGATCATCATCAAAAAATATGCGAACCGGCGGCTCTATAACACCGAGACCTCGAGTTATGTGACGCTTGACCACCTGGCTGACATGATCAAATCCGGTGAGGAATTCGTGGTGCGCGACGCCAAAACGGGCGAAGACATCACCCGCGCGGTGCTGACCCAGATTATCTTTGAAAAAGAAACCCGCGAAAAAAACATGCTGCCAATCTCCTTCCTCAGGCAGCTGATCAGCCTTTATGGTGACAGCCTTCAGGCCATGGTGCCAAGCTACCTGCAGAGCGCGATGGAAGTGCTGACACGGCATCAGGAGCAGATCCGTTCGACATGCGGCGAAGGTGTGGACACCGGCAATTTCATGCCGATTTTTGAAGAACTGACACGCCAGAACCTGGCACTGTTCGAACAAAGCATGCGCACCTTCACGTCCGGCCCCCAGGCTGCAAGAAAACCCGCAGCCCAACCCGCGGCGGAGGCGCCCAAGGCGGGCGAGAAGGACAAGGAAATCGCCGATCTTCAGGCACAGCTCGCGGCGCTCAAGGAAAAAGTGGACGCGCTTTCAAGCTAACGCGCGGGCCGCACACTTTATCCCGTTCTCGCAAATTCGTGATACACGACAGCGCCAAAGTGTGTTCAAGTGTGCCACCAATCAAACAAAGCCACTAAGCAAGAGTTTATCAGGCCATGCCAGCCATCCTGTTTGCCATTTTTATCGACCTTCTGGGCTTCGGTATCATCGTGCCTATCCTGCCGTTTCTGGTTGGACCTTATGTGGGCACGGTCACGGTGGGCGGTGTCGTGCTGGATGAAGCCACGCTGGGTGCGGGCCTGTTTTCAATCTATTCGCTGACGGCCTTTGCGGCAGGGCCCCTGTGGGGACGACTGTCCGACCGCATCGGCAGGCGCACGGCACTGGCCGCAACCTTCCTTGGCGCCATGGCGTCCTATATCCTGCTGGCCTTTTCAGACAGCCTGTTGATGCTTTTTGTCGCCCGCGCCTTTTCGGGTGCAATGGCAGGCAATGTGGGCATCGCCATGGCTGCCATGGCCGACCTGACGGACGAAAGCAACCGCGGCCGCGCCATGGGGCTGATCGGTGCGGTTTTCGGGCTGGGGTTCGCCTTCGGCCCGCTGGTGGGCGGCCAACTTAGTGGGCTGAGCACCGCAGGCGGCGGGTCCGCCATCCTGTTGCCTGGGCTTGCGGCAGCGTGCCTGTCGCTCATAGCGGCGATTATGGCTTATTATTTCATATCCGAAACGATATCCAGCCCCCTGGAAACAGAAGCTGACACAGCGCCAAAGAGAGCACCCTGGTCCACCTTCCTGAAAACGCCGGCGCAGCTGGCCCTGTTTTCCATGTTCATCGTCACCTCTGCCGGACAGATCATGGCTTTCACCATCATGCCTTTCTGGACAAAGGACCTGCTGTTCTGGAGCCAGGAGGAAGTAGGCAACCTGATGGGCGCCATCGGCCTGTGTATCGCCGCGATCCAGTCCCTGGCCACAGGGCCGCTGTTCAAAAGCATTGGCGAACTCAAGGCGCTGGTACTGGGGGGCACCATTCATTTGATCGGCTGCATGGTGATTATTTTTGCCACACCTTCATTCCTGGTGGCGCTGATTGCCTTCCCGCTTTTGATGAGCGGCATGACCCTTTCGTTTCCCGCGCTCAACAGCCTGCTTTCGCAGCGCACGGACCGGCGCCATCAAGGGGCCGCGCTGGGGTTATCAAGCGGCATATCAGCGCTTGGCCGGGTAGCTGGCCCGCTGGCCGCAGGGTTTCTGTATACGAAAGCTGCACCGGCACCGCTGTTTTACGCCATTGCGCTGACCAGCGGCACGCTGCTGGCGTGGAGTTTCTGGGAACTCAGGAAAGGTGAGGCCTAACCAGCCTCGCACTGGGAAAAACGGGCACCGAACCAAGCCACAGCGTCACCTGACAGATCAGCCATGGCACCATTGAAGGCTGCCATGACGGCATCTGTGCCCTCGCCAGCAACAGTGGGGGTCTGGCTGAACGTGGCTTTGCTGATCAGGTGATTGTCTTTCAGCCGCACAAGCGACATTTCAATGGCAATCGAGACGCGGTCATCCCCTGCCCTTTCGCCAGGAACATATTCAAGTTCCCAGACCTTCAGGCCCAGACGGCAAGCCGCCCGGATGTCCAGGCCGCCATCGCCGACCAACAACGCATCGGTCTCGCTACCGAACGACCGGGTGAAATAGTCCCGCGTCAGGTCGGACACCGGCGCAGACCAGCGCACGCCGCCAATGGTGCTGCGCTGATTGTCAGGCAGAGCCACAGCCACAGCTTCCCCCTTCAGGCCGTCCGCCACCGTTGGCTCATCCACATAGACCACAGGCCCATTGCCGTCAGCAAAGCCGCCCTGATAGCGCAGTGTATAGATGGTATCTGCCGGACCTTCATCGCCAAAGGAAACTATGGGGCCACATGACGCCAGGGCAAAGGAGGCGGCCAACAAGCCCAGCGCACTGCTTTTGAAAACCTGCCTCACTCTTTCGTCTCCTTCACCTTGCGCGCATCAAGGTCGTATTTGCTTTGGTTTGGCCCGAACAGGGTTTCTGCCGGGTTCTGTTCGATTTTGCTGACCAGGCGGGACAGGCTGCGCGCCGTGCTGCGCAGATCCATGATCATCCGCGACACTTCCGGTAAGCTGCCCGACACAAACTGGGTCACGCTATCCTCATTGGCTGCCACCAGCGCATCAACACGCTCCAACATGGCCTGGGCGGCGTTCATGGTCTCGATGGCTTCGGCCATCAGCTGTTCCCCGTCTTCGGCCAACAGTTTGTTGCCGCTATCCGCCAATGCGCCCAGTTTGGCGGCGGTTTCATTCACCTGAAGCATCACCTCGTGTGCGTCCGCCACAAGGGTGTCGAAATCCTCTGTGCCATCCGCCAGGTTCGTCGCCGCCCGGTTGGCATTATCAAGGACACTGGCAACCTTGCCGATATTTTCGTCGCTCAGCAGCTTCCGTACTTGAACAATCGCCAGGATCGCCTCATTCACCAGGTTTGGGGCGCTTTCATAAAACTCCATCAAAGGAGACGCTTCGGCCGCAATCACTGGATACTCATGCCCCGGCTCGGCCTTCAGGCGCTCGCCGCCCTGTGCACCGCCTTTCAGCTCAATGTAAGCCACGCCGGTCAGGCCCTGGAATTCAAGCCGCGCCGTGGTGCTGGCATTGACCGGCACCTCGTCCCTGAGGCGCACATGAACCCGCACCTTGCGTGTATCGTTTGGCGCCAGCGTGATATCGCGCACATCACCCACCGGAATACCCAGATAATAAACAATACTGCGCTTATAGAGGCCCGAAACAGAGCCATCGAACAGGATGTCATATTCGCGGTATTCGGCGTCCAGATCCACCTTGGCGATCCAGATAGCAAAGGCGATGAGGCCAGCAAGGAACGCCAGCACGAAACTGCCAACCAATATATGTGATGCCCGAGTTTCCATATGTCGTTGCCTATGTCCTACCTAGTCTTTGGCCTCAGTCTTGTGCGCCGGCGGCCCGCGCACGGGGACCATGAAAATATTCCTGCACCCAGGGATGGTCATAGGCCATCACCTCTTTAAGCGGCGCATTGATCAGGATTTTCTTATCCCCCAGCACAGCGATACGGTCGCATACTCTGACAAGCGTGTCGAGATCATGGGTTACCAGAAATACCGTAAGCCCCAGCGATCGGCTGAGCTCCTGCACCAGTTCATCGAACGCGGCGGCACCGATTGGGTCCAGTCCCGCTGTGGGTTCATCCAGGAACAGGAGGTCCGGGTCCAGCGCGAGCGAGCGCGCCAGCGCCGCCCGCTTGCGCATGCCGCCAGACAGATCGCTCGGGAACTTGGCTGCTGTATCCAGCGAAAGCCCCGCCATCTGCAGCTTTGAAAGCGCCAGGTCTTTCATCAGGCTATGGGACATATGGAAATGTTCCCTCAGCGGCACCTGGATATTTTGCCCGACCGTAAGCGACGAGAAAAGCGCGCCGTCCTGAAACAGTACCCCCCAGTCACGGCGGGAGAGGCGGTCTTCTTCGTCTGTCATAGCGGCACGGTCCTGGCCATTGATCTCAATGGTGCCGGCCTCAGGCTTCAAAAGCCCGATGATGGCCTTCAGGAGCACTGATTTGCCCGTACCCGAGCCGCCAACCACGCCCAAAATTTCGCCGCGCTTTACGTCCAGGTCCAGCCCGTCATGCACCACATGGGGGCCGAAGGCGGTCTTGAGGCCGCGCACTTTCACCACAATGTCGTCCCGATTATCCGCCACGCCTATAGCCCCACACTGGTAAAGAAGATGGCGAACAGCGCATCCAGCACAATCACCAGGAAAATGGACTGCACGACGCTCCTTGTCGTGCGCATGCCGAGCGCATCGGCGCTGCCGTGCACCCGAAGGCCGTGGTAGCAGCCGGTGGTGGCAATGACGGCGGCAAAGAAAGGCGCCTTGATGATGCCGACCCAATAATGGTCGATCGAGATTACCTCGCGGAAGTAGGTCAGGAAATTGGCCGGGGTGATATCAAGTTGGATCCAGGCCATCAGGGCCCCGCCCGCGATACCGACAATATCGGCATAGAAAGCCAGTAGCGGCAGACACACCACAAGTGCCACAAGGCGCGGCAGCACTAGCACGTCGATAGGATTCATTCCCAGCGTTTTCATGGCGTCCACTTCTTCATGCAGCACCATCGACCCGATCTGGGCGGTGAAAGCGCTGCCGGACCGGCCTGCGATGATGATGGCGGTCAAAAGAATACCCAGTTCCCTGAGGTGGCCGATCCCCAACATGTCGATGACGAAGATATCAGCGCCGAACCGCGCCAGCTGGATCGCGCCCTGGTTCACCATCACGGCACCGATCAGGAAAGAGATCAGCCCCACAATCCCCATGGACTGAAGCCCCACCACTTCCATCTGATGGATCACTGGCACGAGGCGAACACGACCCATGTCAAACAGGGAGCCGAACAGGCGCATCAGCACCAGTCCAAGGAAACCAAGAAGCCGGGCCGAAGACCGAAGGGCCCTCATGGTGGCCTCGCCCGCCTGCAGAAGCGGCAACAGGTACCACGGCGCATGGTCTGGCTCCGTGGCCGCGGGTGGCGGACAGCAGGTGATGACATCAAGCAGGGTCTTGTGGGCCGCCAGCACGCCAGTGAGCACAGCAGCGCCCGCTTCCTCGATGGCCGCACAGTAGCGCCGGATCAAAACGGCGCCCGTGGTATCCAGGCTGCCAATGGCGGAACAATCAACCACCGCGCCCGCTTTGCAGGCGGCAACGACGCCGGGCATGGCGCTGTCGATATCCACGGCATTGTCGATGGTCCAGTCACCGTGCAGGCGCACCATGGCGCTCGGGCTACCGTTTTCCACCGTTACAAAGCCGTTATCTGTCAGCGCTCCCGCCACTTTTTTGCCACTTCCCTCTTGATAAATCCTATTAAAGCGGCACATAGAAGCCGCCTGAAAAACAAACACGGACTTTATCTGCCGGTTTTATTTAACTATAAATAAATCTTGCTGAATTCAGACCAACACACAAGCCATATAAAACACCAAGGGACATATGAAGGTCAATTCGGATAACCCGCTGCACGCATTTGCAGCATGGACGGCTGGCGTGGACGCCTCCTGGTCGGGCCTCGCGCTTGACCGGGCCCGCGATGCCTTCATTGACACCGTTGCTGTGATGATCCCTGGCGCCGTCGAGGACGTCACAGGCAAGGTCTTCTCGCTGGCGGCCAAATGGGGCCGGGGTGACTGCCGCGGTGTAGGCTTCACGGAAGGCCTGTCGGCGCCGATGGCGGCGCTGGTGAATGGCACGGCTGCCCATGCCCTGGATTTTGACGACAATTTCGACCCCGCGAAAGCCCACGCCAGCGCCGTTCTGGTGCCTGCGCTGCTGGCCATCGCGGATGAGCGCGACCTGAAGGGCCATGCGCTTCTTGACGCCTATATCGTTGGCCTGCAGATGATTGGCCGTGTGGGCCAGGGCGTAAATCCCTTCCACCGCAGCCGCGGCTGGCACGCCACCGCAACCGTGGGTGCCGTGGGCACGGCGGCTGGGTGCGCACGCCTGATGGGGCTGACCGAGGAACAAACAGCCCACGCCATTTCCCTGTCCACCAGCCTTGCGGGCGGCTTCATGAGCCAGTTTGGCACCATGACCAAACCGCTGCACGCTGGCCTCGCCGCCGCAGGCGCCGTTCAGGCCGCCCAGTTTGCCGAAGCCGGCATCACGGCAGGGGCAAACACGCTGCATGCACCGAATGGCATGGGCACGCTGATGGTGGGGCAGGACGTGGAAGAACTGCGGGCGATCATGGCCGACAAGGACGAATACGGCCAGAAGGTCCAGTTCGCCACCACAGACATCGGTACGCCGCTGCACATTGAGGAATATGGCCTGAAGCTGAAGCGTTTCCCCAATTGCGGCAGCGTGCACCGGTCGCTCGATGGCCTGCTGGCGCTAAAGGAAAAGCATGGTTTTGAGGCCCCAGATGTGGCGGAAATATTCGTCCGCGCGCCAGCCGCGCACCTCCGCAACCTGATGTATGAGCGGCCAACAAATTCGATGGAAGCCAAATTCAGCCTTGAATATGGCCTCGCTGTTGGCTTATTGACTGGCAACGCGACACTTGCGGACTATGAAGAGTCTGCGATTGATCGCCCGGAAGTTACCGCTCTTCTACCGCTTGTTCGCAAGGAATATGTGGAAAAGCTGGAAAGCGATTTCCCGACCGAAGTTCATGTCACGCTGAAATCCGGCACCACCATGAGCATCAGCGTGGAAATGCCTGTGGGCTCAAGTGCTGCGCCCCTGACGCTGGACCAGCTTTGGGACAAATTCGACGGCTGTGTGGGTACCCTTCTGGATACCGAACGATATAGGACTGCAAGAGAGACATTGATGGCGCTTCAAAGTGACGCACCCGCGCGAAAACTCATGTCTTCCTTATCGGACTAGCCTGATTTACACTATGCCCTGTTGGGTAGGAGGGACATCCCTATGACTGAGACAAAGAAAGCCACCGCCCTCGTGCTGGCAGCAAGTCGCCGCGGACCAGCCGACGCCGTTGCCCAAATCCAGGGTGTCAGCCACAAATGCCTGGTAACGCTGGACGATGTTGTGATGCTCGAGCGCGTGGTCAACGAAATCAAGAACGCCCGCGGCATCGACCGGGTGTTTGTTTCCATCGAAAGCGAAGAACTGCTTCGGTCTGTGCCGACGCTGGCGGCCATGTTGGACAAGGGTGAAATACACTTTGTGCCAAGCGCGGACAACTTGTATCTGTCTGTCGCAGAAGCGACCGCCAAGATCGAAGACCCGTATCCGATGGTGATCACCACCGGTGACAATGCGCTTCATACCACGGAAATGGTCGAGCATTTCTGCGCGGACATTGCTGAAAGCAAGCCCGACGCAGCCATTGCCATGACCCCGGCATCCGTGATTCTGGAAGCATACCCCGAGGGCAAGCGCGCGTTCCACAACCTGAAGGATGGCGGCTGGTCAAGCTGCAACCTCTATGCGCTTTCGAACGACAAGGCGCTCAAGGCGGCCAAGATATTTGAAGGCGGCGGCCAGTTCGGCAAGAAGCCGCAGCGCATCATGAAGGCCTTCGGCCTGATGTTCATGCTGCTGTACCGCTATAAATTGGCGACCATTGACCAGCTTGCACGGATGATGTCGCGGCGCTGGAAATTGGACGTACGCGTGGTTCGCATGCCGTTTGCGGACGCGCCGATCGATGTGGACAACCCGGGTGATTTCGCATTGACCGAACGTATCCTGAAGTCACGGCGCCAGGCAGCGGAATAACCGCCCAAGTATGACAGTGAGAAGGCGCCACATGGCGCCTTTTTCATTGCCCGCCAGACGCGCAATTGTGTTTCTTGTTTTATTAACCTCTGCCGCTTATCCTGAATAAAACCTCAGACGGCAAAAAACTACGGGACAGCACGGTGCGCGCAGACAGTACAACGACCCTCCGCTCTCTTTATCCATCCATCGAGCCTTATGTGAGCGAACGCCTGAAGGTACCGGGCGGGCATGAGATATATGTGGAGCAATCGGGCAACCCGGTGGGCATTCCCATTGTGTTTGTGCACGGCGGCCCCGGTGGCGGCACCAGCCCGATCCAGCGCCGGTTCTTCAACCCGGCGAAATACCGCATCATCCTGTTTGACCAGCGCGGCTGCGGCAAAAGCCGCCCGCACGCATCGCTTGACCATAACACCAGCCAGGACCTCGTGGCTGACATGGAAGCCATCCGCCAGCATCTGAACATCGACAGCTGGTTCCTGTTCGGGGGCTCGTGGGGCAGCACACTGTCGCTCCTCTACGGTGAAGCCTATCCGGAACACACACGCGGCCTGATCCTGCGCGGCATTTTCCTGTCGCGCCAGCGCGAGCTGGACTGGTTCTACAAGGGCGGCACCAGCAGCATTTTCCCTGAATCCTGGGCCCGTTTCATCAGCCCGATCCCTGAGGAAGAGCGCGATGACCTGATCAGTGCCTACTATAAGCGCCTGGTGGACCCGGCCTGGGAAGAAGACCGCCTGACCTACGCAAAGGAATGGAGCCTGTGGGAAGGCAGCACCGTGACCCTGGTGCCGGACGAAGAACAACGCGCCCATTCGGTGGACCCTGTGTTCGCGCTCGCCTTCGCGCGCATCGAGGCCCATTATTTCAAGCACCGCAGCTTCCTTGAAACCGACAACCAGATTCTGGACGACGCCCATAAGCTCAGGGGCGTGCCCGTCACCATTGTGCAGGGCCGCTATGACGCCATCTGCCCGCCGACCAGCGCGTGGGAACTGGCACAGGCTATGCCATGGGCCAACCTGAGGATCGTACCGGTGGCTGGCCATTCGGCGTTCGAACCCGCAATCCAGCATGAGCTGATCTGCGCCACGGATGCAGCCTAGGCGCGACCTGACTACCAAATATTGGTACAGGGCAGTATGGACCCTGAAACAAGTTCAGGGTGACGACCCTGGAGGCTTCGCCACCGTAAACACTATCTGTCATGCTGAACTTGTTTCAGCATCCATAGCGGTCCCTGCGACCTGATGTCCCTTGCGCGCGCCCCGCAGTTCAGGGTATCTGCTTGTTCCAAGGAGACCTGACCGATGAAAAAACTGCTGCTCACCCTTCTTGTTACCCTTGGCCTTGCCCTTCCCGCGCTTGCACACGGCGAGCATGAAGGCGAAGGCATTGAGGTTGAAAAAGTATGGGCGCGCAAAACCAGCCGCACGGTCTCTGCCGCCGTCTATCTAACCATCACAAACAACACCCACGATGTGATTGAGCTGACGGGCGCCAGCACGGATATTGCGAACACCACCATGATCCACCGGTCCTATGAGGAAGACGGCATCATGAAGATGGACCATGTGATGAGCGTGCCCTTAAAGCCCGGTGAGACGTTTGAATTCGCACCAGGCGGCTATCATGTGATGCTGATGGGCCTCACCGGGCCGCTGAAGAAAGGCGAAGTCTTCCCGCTGACGCTTGAGTTCGAAGGCGAATATGAGCGCGAGGTGATTGTAGAGATCACCGGCATGATGGGGATGGAGTGAAGGGCTAAGCTTTTAGTTTTCTGAAATTTTCAAGATTCCCTAGCAATTCTATCAACTCTTGTGGGATTTCTTCTTTCTTTGTAGCGGCAACAATCTGCTTATTAGTTAGTGAAATCTTGTATTGGTCCTGCAGTTGATTATTCAAAGTAGACAAAAATTCCTTACCTGGGACCATGTTGAGTCTGACAGATTGATCAGACCAAAGTGCCTCAAAATCCTCAAGCAATTTCTGTGTGATAGTTGCGTCATCAAGACTGGGGTTTTCTTTACGCAGAAATTCTGTACGTCTTGCAATAAATTGTGCTTGAACCTTGCTTTTTAGGCCATCCCAAATCTGGGACAAAAAACCAATAACATCGAGGGAGAATGACACCGGCTTACCAGTTCTGCGGGCTCTTTCTTTCAACCTAGTCTTTATTGCCCGTTCAATTGCTTGTGGAACAAGCAGATAATTCTCTATTTCTTTACAGCCATGGATGTAGGAAAAATCAGAAAACTTATCGAGTTCAATCTTGATATATGACACCTCCTCCGGGGATCGATAATCTCGGTCAAATACTACACCCTTCAAAATTTCAGTGCCCAATGTTAGCTCCATGCCCTTTGCAAAGTCATGAACTCGCGATGGGTTGAAGCCTCCCACAGGCACCACAGCAAAATCCGCACGATTTGCAAGTAGATCAAAGCCCAGTTTTCTGGCAAAAGCGGAGAGAATTTGAAAATCCTTTCCTTCAATAAAAAGAGAACGCCGTGTCTTTGCCAGTTGCGTAAGAGTAGGATTAAGATTCGACCCCAGAACGCCAAATACGGATTGGAGTTGGTTAGGATTCTTAATTCGACTAGCGACATGACCACTCTTGTTAATGACGAGAATATCACTTGAGTTCACTTCTGAAATGATTTCTGTCGAATGCGTCGCGATCAGAATGTCTGGCTGAGCTTGCTGCAAAATCTCCAAGAGCTGCCTTTGCAGATCAGAATGTAAATAGATATCTGGCTCATCAATGATCAGCAGAGCATCTTCTCTAGACCTAACGATATAGGTCAGCATTTGGCACCATACCTGAAATCCAAAACCCGCCCAGAAGATTTCTCTAGGATACCGCCCTTCGGGACAAAACATGTGAAGGACCGGCTTGTCATATGAAGTATCTACTTCGGGTTTCTCAATATCCATGCCTGGCCATGTTGCCCTGACCATTTCGCGAAACTCGTCAAATTCATCCGGATAATGATACCAGATATTCCTGAAATTTCTGGATGCCCGATGGGTTAACAGAGCAAGTCTTGCAGCTTCCTTTTGGTACAAGACTTCATTGTGTTCCACTGGCCCCAAAATTGGCACAAATCCCACAGAAACCTTAAAGCTCTTTCTAAACTCTGCTGGCGAGCGAATAACACGTCCAAAAGCATCGCAAATCATATAGCAAACATCATTTGCAGGAAAAATGAGCCTAAGAGCCATCCCGGATGATAGCTCGAACTCAATTACTGCAGGCTCGCTATCGTCATAATCGGTAAATATGTTCTCTGTCGCTACCGGAAGATTTTCCAGCGGGACCTCGTAGCCCAACCCTTTGTAGACTTCACTATTAATGGGAATCGCCCTACGGGCTTTAGCTTTACGAATACCTTCAGCTAAAATACGAAACGCACCAATTATGGTCGACTTACCAGCGTTATTGGGACCCACAAGAACGTTGAACTCGTTCAAGTGCAGACGGAAATTCTTTAACGCCTTATAATTCCTAAAAGTAACCTTCGAAAAGTGTTCCGTGGCCAATCTGTTTGCTCCTGCCCCCAATAGCAAACACTATCACCAGAAAACAACTTTAACAAACTTTCAACTCAACCAGCCCTTGAGCTCGTTCCTGGCCACGCTTTCGAGCACCCACATGCCCTGCTCTGTGTCATTGAGGCACGGGATATAGTGGAAGTGGGTACCGCCATGCTCAAGGAAGGTTTCCCTGAGCTCCATATTGATTTCTTCCAAAGTCTCAAGGCAGTCCTGTGAAAAGGCAGGCGCGAGCACGGCGAGTTTTTTGACGCCGTCCTTGGCCATCTGTTCGACCGTCTTGTCCGTGTAGGGCTGCACCCATTCGGTGGGGCCCACGCGCGACTGGAAGCTGGTCACCAGCTTGCCTTCCGGCAAATCAAGCGCGTCGCCCAGAAGCCGGCTGGTCTTGAAACAGTGGCAGGGGTAAGGGTCGCCCTTGTCCCAGTAGGACCGTGGGATCGAATGGTAAGAGGCCAGGATTTTTTCCGGCTCCCAATCCAGGCCGGCGAGGCTGTCTTTCACGCTCGCCGCAAGTGCTGACGGATACTCAAGCGTGTCGCAGTAAGCTGGCACCGTGCGCACGGAAGGCATCCAGCGCATGTCGCGCATCACGTCAAAGGCTTTCTCATACGCTGTCGCGGTGGTGGTGGCGCTATATTGCGGGTAGAGCGCGAACAGGAGGATACGGTCACAGCCCTTGTCGCGGAGGGCCGTGAGGCCGTCCTTGGTGGAGGGTGTGCCGTAACGGAACGCCCATTCAACCTCTGCCTCATCCCCGAACGCGGCCTGCAGTTTCTCTGCCTGGCTGCGGGCGTAGGTCCGGAGCGGGCTCTCATTCCGCTCATTATCCCAGATTTTGGCGTAGGCCTTGGCTGACTTGCCGGACCGGAACGTCAGGATCGGGCCATGGAGGATGGGCAGCCAGATCAGACGCGGCGTTTCAATCACGCGTGGGTCAGACAGAAATTCCGCCAGATATTTCCTGACGGCGCCGTAGGTTGGCGCGTCGGGCGTACCAAGCGAGAGCATCAGGATGCCCAGCTTGCCATGGGCCACGGTTGGGTGATCTGTCGGTTTCCTGCTCGTCATAAATCCTACTGCCGCTTCATCAAATCGGTTGCGCCATCTCTACGATACTTGGGCGCCTTTGGCTCATGAAAAAATCAGATATCTGTGATGGCCTATTGCAGAATACGCAGCAGCATGCTGCCCGCCTCCCGGACCGGGTCTGTGGAAATGGCCAGTACCCAGCCGTTATGCGGCGCCTTGTAGGTGCGGATGACATGCCCGAAGGCGTCATACAGTGTCGCCACCTTCTGACCCTTTGTGACTACGTCTTTGAGCCCCACATGCAGCACGGCAATGCCACCCCTGTCGGCATAGATATTGGTGTAATTGGAGCCCACGATGGCTTTCACAGGCGGCGCCTCTGCGTCGCCCGCCAGCAGCCCCTCATGCCGCATCAGGTTCATAATACCCCACACCGCGCGGTCGATCAGCTCGGGCTGGAACTGTTTGGGTGCACCCACTTCCAGCGTCACGGCGGGGATGCCCTCCTTCATCAGGCTGGTTTCCAGCGTACCCTGCTGGCCAGCGTCGTTCTTGATCATGTCGGGGCCCAGCATGTGCGCCGCCGCCCGCGCCTTCGCATTACCGAAATCGGCAAACACAAACAGCGGATAGGCCGCACCCCTCGTCTGGGTGTGGATGTCCACCGCGAAATCGGCATTGGGCCGTAACAGGCCACCCCAAAGCGCGCCGATATAGCGGCCGGATGTGCTGCCGCCCACCTCATCCGTGCCCGGAAAATTACGGTTCAGGTCCACCAGCGCCCCGCCGCCTGACGACACGGGGAAGCGCCTGTTGTTGGCGTTGATGCCCGGCTGATTGAGCCCCGGCACAGCCACGACAGTGCCGGACAGGGTCTCTGCGTTCAGGCCCTCCAGCAGCCGGTGCAACACCGCGATGCCGTTCAATTCGTCCCCGTGCACGGCGGCGGTCAGCAAGAGCGTCTTGCCCGGCTGCGCGCCGCGCACCACCACCACAGGCACATGGATCGGCTCACCGGTATTGCGCCACCCGGCGCGGAAATAGAAATCATGCCGGCCTTGCGGCAAACGTGCCGCATCCAGCCCCGTGATCACCGGCACACCCGCCACCCGGTCGCCTGTTTCCTCAACAGGCGCCGTCATGCAGGCGTGCGCTGCCTGCGCCGCCCCAAGGGCGATCATCAAGCTGGCAATCAATCTCAGAAATGGGGTCATAGGGTTGCTGCTCCGTCTGCCTGCATTTGCGCCCTATCATCGCAACAGACAGGCCCCAAATGCAAATATGTAATGGAATATCATCCAGAATTTTGCCTTGCACACCAACATATTATCGGGCCAAATAAGGTGAAACCAGAGGGGCCGTTATGGGTGCAAGTTGTTGTCATGAAGTGAAGTTCGAAGGGATGGACCCGCGCTACAAACGCGCGCTCATTCTGGTCATCATCATCAACGCCGCCATGTTCCTCATCGAGATGCCCATGGGCTTCGTGGGTCAAAGCCAGGCCCTGAAGGCTGATGCGCTTGATTTCCTGGGCGACACCTTCACCTACGCGCTGTCGCTTTATGTGATCGGCAAGGCGGGTACACTGCGCGCCAAGGCCGCCCTGTTCAAGGGCCTCAGCCTGTCGGCCATGGGCCTGTGGGTGCTTGGCTCCACCATCTATACGGTCTTCTACCTGCAACAGCCCGCCGCCGGCATCATGGGTAGCGTGGGGGCAGCAGCCCTTGCCGCCAATCTGGCCAGCGTGTTCCTGCTGATGCGCTTCAAGGACGGTGACGCCAACGTGCGGTCCGTATGGCTGTGCAGCCGCAACGACGCCATCGGCAATGTGATGGTGATGGTGGCCGCGTCCGGCGTGTGGGTATCCGGCACCGGCTGGCCTGACCTGATCGTGGCCGGCATCATGGCGTCCATCTTCCTGTCGGGCTCGTTCCAGATTATCCGCCAGGCCAGCCATGAGCTGGCGCACCACCGCACCGCAGCCGCAGAATAGGCCGACCCCGTGGCACGCACCCAGTGGCAGCTGTTCGGCACAAGGCGTTTCCTGCCCCTGTTCATCACTCAGTTTCTGGGCGCCCTGAACGATAACCTGTTCCGGCAGGCGCTGGTGATCCTGATCACCGTCAAGCTGGCGGCGGACATGGGCATCCAACCCTCGATCCTGACCAACCTGGCGATCGGCCTTTTCATCCTGCCCTATTTCCTGTTTTCTGCGTTGGCTGGCCAGCTCGCCGACAAGTATGAGAAAACCAACCAGATTGTCTGGATCAAGATCTGGGAAGTCGGCCTGATGGTGGCCGGCGCCTTCGCGGTCTATTTCCAGAATTTCTACATGATGGTTGCCGTGCTGTCCGGCCTGGGGCTCCAGAGCACCTTTTTCGGCCCGATCAAATATGGTGTCCTGCCCGACCTGGTGAAAACGGAGGAGCTGCTGGGCGCCAACGCCCTGATTGAAGCCGGCACCTTTGTCGCCATTCTTCTGGGCATTCTGGTGGGTGGCCTTGTAATCAACCAGGACGGGGAGAACTTTGTCATCTCCGGCCTCATGATCGCCTTCGCCGTCATTGGCACGCTGACCGGGCGCATGGTTCCCAAAACCGGCCAGGCCGCCCCTGACCTTGCGATCAGGACCAATATTTTCGCTTCAACCGGCACGCTTCTGAAAAGCGCCTGGCAAAATGATATCGCCCGGCCTGCCATCATCGGCATCAGCTGGATCTGGCTTTATGGCTCCATCTATATCGCGCAAATCCCCGAGATTGTCTTTGCCCGCATGGGCGGCGACAAGACGGTGATTACGCTGGTGATCGCCTGTTTTTCCGTCGGCATCGGCGTTGGTGCACTGCTGTGCAGCCGGATACTCAAGGGCGAGATTTCCGCCCGGCTCGCGCCAAAAGCACTGATGGGGCTTGGCGCTGTCAGCCTGTTGTTCGTGCTGGCCCTGCCTGATGCGCCGGAAGTTGCCTATACCGCCGAGACGGTTGTGGGTATCGGCGCCTTCGTCAAGACCGTCGGAAACTGGCCCATGCTGGTGGCCCTGATTGGCGTGGCCATGATGGCTGGCATGGTGATCGTGCCGCTTTATACCATCCTGCAGGAATATACCCCGCGCGAGGCCCGGTCCCGCGCTATTGCCGCCAACAATGTGTTCAACAGCGCCTTCATGGCTGGCGGCACGCTGATAGCCGCCGCGCTGATAGCCGCAGGACTGACGGTGATCCAGATCCTGATCCTCTATGCCGTGGCAAACCTTCTGTTGTTGCATCAGGCGACTCGCCTGAAAGCGCGCGTTGAGGCGGCAAATTGAAAACTGCCCCTTGCACGGCTATGGCCTCCGGCAATCAAAATTGATACATTTGAATCAAAGACTTGTGGCAACCCCCGGAGCCTGCATATAGTGGCGCGAGGAGGACAAACACGTGACACGCATCTTTAGCCGCCGCAAACGCCCGGTCCTTGAGGCGCTGGGACAGACCTTCATTGTTTTGTCACTCCTTGGGGCTGTCCTTTATGGCGGTGGCTGGTACCCGGACGGTATCCTCTGGGTGGTGCTCACAAAGGCCAGTGCCGTGACATTCCTCGCACTGTTTGTCGCCGTCAATATCCGCACCTTCGGACACGCGCTGCTGTTTTTTGCGCTTCTGGCGTCTGTGGCCGGCGATGTACTGCTGGCGATCCCGACCGAACCGGCGGGTCAGGCTTTCCTGCGGGGCCTGATGGGTTTCATGGCTGCCCATGTCTTCTTCATTGTGCTCTATATGACCAACCGCCAACCCATGGGTGACGTGCGCACGCTGCCAGTGCGGCTGTCATCTCTTCTGTGGCTGTTCGCCTTTATCTCCGGCTATATGCTCTATGACAGCCTGGGCGACATGCGCATGTATGTATATGCCTACACGGCAGTCCTGACTGCCATGGCAACCTCAGCGCTCCTCAGCAAGTTCCCCTTCCGCCTGACCGGCATCGGGGCGGTGCTGTTTGTGGCATCCGACGCCGCGCTCGGCGCCCGCCAGTTCATGTCCGTGCCCGAATATGTCGGCTATTTCGTCTGGGCGTCCTATTATGCTGCACAGCTGATGATGACCCTGGGTGTCATGTTGACCGACGACCGACCAACAAACTTTGGCGGTTATCGATTTGACTAGGGCCAGCCTTGGCCTTAAACCCAACACTCACCCCCTTGGACGGATAAGGCCATGATTACAGTGGACCGTGATATGAAAAAACTGCAGAAGAAGGCGGCGACGCTCGTGGAAGCGCTTCCCTATATGCGCAAATACGCTGGCGAGACGTTTGTTATCAAATACGGCGGTCACGCCATGGGCGATGATACGCTCGCCCGCCAGTTCGCCCAGGACATCACGCTCCTCAAGCAAGTCGGCATCAACCCTGTTGTGGTGCATGGCGGCGGCCCGCAAATTGGTGAGATGCTCAAGAAGCTGTCGATTCAGACCGAATTTATCGACGGCCTGCGCGTTACCTGCAAAGCCACGGTTGATATTGCCGAAATGGTGCTGTGTGGGTCGATCAGCAAATCCATCGTTGCAGACATCAATGCTGCGGGCGGCCGGGCGGTCAGCCTGTCCGGCAAGGACGGAAAGCTGGTCACCGCCACCAAGATGGAAAAGACCCAGCCAGACCCTGACAGCAATATCGAGAAGGTCATCGACCTTGGCTTCGTGGGTGAGCCCACCCATGTGGACCCGACGATCCTGAAACAGACCATCGCCAATGGCATCATCCCCGTGATTTCGCCGATCGCGGCGGGGGACGACGGCAATACCTATAATATCAATGCCGACACAATGGCCGGCGCAATCGCTGGCGCCCTGGGTGCCCGGCGCTTTTTCCTGTTGACCGACGTGCCGGGCGTGCTCAGCAAGGATAAGGAAATGCTGACAGAGCTGGACCCGGATGACATCGCGCGCCTCAGGGCGGACGGCACCATCACAGGCGGTATGATCCCTAAGGTCGAAACCTGTATCAAGGCCGTAGAAGCTGGTGTAAAGGGCGCCGTCATTCTGGACGGCCGCGTGACCCACGCCATGCTGCTGGAGATCTTCACCGAGCGCGGTGCAGGTACGCTGATCCGGCCTTCAAACTGATCCGCTCACTGATTGAGCCAGCATCCGGGGAGGCGCTTCCGCCTCCCTTTTTAATGCCACAACCCCTGCTGGCACCTCACCCCACCCCCTACACTGGCCAGGAACCATATTCCACAGCTGGCCTCCATGACAAAACGATGAATATCGCGATTCCTTAACAGGAAAACCCTTTTCTGAATTTTCCGTTCATATTGGGTTCAGCCCCAAAAACCAAAAATACAACCGCTGGCCGCAACCCTGGCCAGTTTTTTGGACATGAAGATCAATTTAAGGAGAGGTATGTTGATCGAAATGACAGGGGCGTGGAATTTTGGGGTATCAAGTGGCATTGCCGCGCCCGAAACCACGGTAAAGCTCGACCTGTTCTCGGACGGGGCGCGCGATTACTACAGGGGGCTGTTTGGGCTGTCCGCCGATGACGGCAACCCGAGCCTGCCAATGGAGCCGGACGGCGGCATTGGCGATGGGGCTGGCCCCATCCCGACAGGTGACCCATTGCCGGTTGAGCCTGATGGCGGCATCGGCGACGGCGCCGGACCACCACCTGAAGGTGACACCGAGGACACTGACGGCACAGAGGGCCCTGATGGTGATGGCACCATCATGCCGGTTGAGCCGGACGGTGGCATCGGTGACGGTGCCGGACCGCCACCGGAAGCGGAAGGCGACGCCGAAAGCACGGACGGTGAAGTTACCATCCTGCCGGTCGAGCCCGACGGCGGCATCGGTGACGGTGCTGGACCACCGCCAGAACTGGAGCCCGGTGAGGGCGTTACCATCGATGGCGGCGGCGAAGGCACAAAGGCTGACGATGTTTTCATCGCCAGTGACAAAGCCGACACCTTCGTGTTCCTTGAAGGACATGGGGACGATACCATCATCGGTTTCGACCTTGCAGAAGACCGGCTTGATTTCACTGACACTGAAATCGACTTTACCGACCTTGAAAGCTTGCTCGCACACGCAACCGACCAAATGGACACCGTAGACGCATCGTTCGTCATCGGTGTGTACATCGAAACCGGTGAAGGCACGGGCGTCTTTCTGGACGGTATCTCGTCAGCTGATCTGTCGGCAGCCCAGATCGACTTCTGAGCTACCCCTTAAGCTCCGATACGGTACTATGGCAAACAGGAAAAGCACGGTACGCCGTGCTTTTCGCTTAGCTGCCAGCTAGCTATCAGCCGGATGGGTCATTTGGGACGGATCAGTCCAGCGGTCGAAATCTTCTTCCGTCACATATCCGAGCTTGAGCGCGGCTTCCTTCAACAGCAGTTTTTCGTCATTTGCCAGACGAGCGATCTCCGCCGTCTTGTCATACCCGATATGCGGCACAAGTGAGGTGGCCAGCATGAGGGAACTTTTCAACAATGTGTCGATGCGGTCGGGGTCGGGCTTCAAGCCGTCCAGGCACCGCGCAGTGAAACTGTCAGTGGCGTCGGCAAGCAACCGAATAGACTGCAGCACGTTAAAGATAATCACGGGCTTGTAGGCATTCAGTTCCAGCTGCCCCTGGCTGCCGGCGATGGTGACAGTCGTGTGGTTACCCATGATCTGCGCGCACACCATGGTCAGCGCTTCCACCTGGGTGGGGTTTACCTTGCCTGCCATAATCGATGATCCGGGCTCATTCTTCGGCAGGATCAGTTCTGCCAGCCCGCCCCGTGGGCCAGAGCCCATCAGCCGTATATCACCCGCGATTTTCATCAGCGCAGCCGCCGCGCCGTTCAGAACGCCTGACAGCGCCACCAGTTCATCATGGGCGCTGATGCCCACAAACTTGTTGGCGGCAGGGCTGAACGGTAGCCCGGTCAGGGACGACAGGTGATCACAGAAGCCAGATGCGAAATCAGGATGGCAATTCAGGCCCGTGCCCACCGCCGTGCCGCCCTGCGGCAACTGGCTCAGACGCGGCAATTGCTGTTTGAGGGCGCCCGTGGCGGCATCCACCTGCGCCTGATAGGCCGAGAAGGCCTGACCAAGGGTGATCGGCGTCGCATCCTGGAAGTGGGTGCGCCCCAGCTTGATCACACCCCCGAATTTTTCCCGGAACCGGGCGATCGATTTTATCATGCCGTCAAGCGCAGGCAGCAACTTGCCCTCAAGCTCCTGCACCGCAGAGACCAGCATCACCGTGGGGATGGTGTCGTTCGATGACTGGCCCATATTTACATGATCGTTGGGATGCACGGGCTCTTTGCTGCCGCGCGTGCCACCCAGCATTTCGCTGGCCCGATTGGCGATCACCTCATTGGCGTTCATGTTGCTTTGGGTGCCACTGCCGGTCTGCCACACCGGCAAGGGAAATTCCGCATCATGCTTGCCCTCGGCCACCTCCCCTGCTGCGACCGCGATGGCGTCGGCCAGTTTGGCGTCCAGCAGGCCAAGGTCCTTGTTCGCCAGGGCAGCCGCCTTTTTCTGCAAGCCAAGGGCCCGCACGAAAGGCACTGGCATCATGTCGGTCCCGATCGGGAAATTCATCAGGCAGCGCTGGGTTTGCGCACCCCACAGGCGGTCCGTCGGCACCTCAATTGTGCCAAGACTGTCGCTTTCCTGTCGGGTGTCTGTCATTGCCTGTCCTATTCTGCCTGTTCCACGAAATAGCTCAGGTGCCACTCAAGCTCATTGTCGTCGATTGGATAATCACGGCCTTCCTTGGCATTCAGAAGCTGCGCCTTGGGCACCAATGCGAATTTTGTTTGCAGGTCATAGGCTGTGCGCATGACAAGGCCCGCCTTCCAGGCCAGTGCCGTCACCGCGCGCCCGCTTTTCGAATTGATGATCTGGCGCACTGTCTTGGCCGGAATATCCGCCATCACGGCGAGGCACTGCATCAACAATTCGCGCCGGTTTGCCTCAATCTGGTCGTGAACGAACTTGTCATCAAGCACGCCCTTCTCAAAATATTCCATGGCCTGTTTGGCCAGCTTGTCTTCTTCGTCATCGCCCAGGCGTTCGCTGTGCAGCCGGTCGCGCACCCGCTCCAGCAGCTCTTCGGCCTGTTCTTCGGGCAGTTCCGCATGCTCCATCATGGCATGGACCAATGCCGAGGCTACAAAGCCCGCGATCCGTTTCATCGCCCGGATTGACAGTTGCGGCCTGAGCGCCACCGGCGCATGCAGGTCTTCGACCGTTTTGGCATGATCGATAATCTGGTCCAGTGTATCCTCGCGGATCTGGGCATTCGGGTTGGTGAGCAGTGCCGCGATCGCCGGTACATCCAGGGTGGCGGCGATATCCTGCGAGACCGCTTCGCTGACCAAGGCCCTGCTTGCAATGGACTTGAGTGCCCCACCCGAAACACCAGCCGCGATAATCTCGCGCAGATCGTCATCGTTCAGGAGCGGGGAATATTGCAGGATCGGCCCGCAGACAATCTCTTCAACGTCGCGCGCCAGCTTGTCGACAATCGCTTTCGGCACGCTGTCTGCGCTTTTGATCTCTTCGGCCACATAGGCCCGCACCTTGGGCAGTTGGTCCGCGGCCAACGCTTCCAGCACCTTGATGGCTTTTTCCCGAAGTGCCGTCTGTTCGCCCGGCTGCAGGCCCGGGACCAGACGGCCGATCTTGCGCGCAAGCTCGGACCGGACCTCGTCATCTTCATCGCTTGTCAGCTTTTCGGCCGCATGGATCGGCGTGGAGGGGTTCTGGGCAATGGCCCGGCGGATTTCGGGGGACGCATCCTCCGCCAGATAATAGAGCACTTCCGGTCGCGCGTCCGTACGGGTTGCCAGCGCCTGGCGCTGATGATCGGACCCGGTTTCCAGGATGCGCTGCTCGTCTTCCTTGGTCAGCGTTTCGGGAAGCGCCTTGTCTTTATCCGACTTGCCCCCCAGGAGTGCCTTCAGTTTACCCAGCATCTAAGTCTTCCTCTTCCCCCGCTTCGGCCTCTGATGGGCCTTCGCTCACTGGCGCGATGGCCACATGCCCGCGCCCTGATTCCTTCACCTCATAAAGCACGGCGTCCG
Organism: Kordiimonas lacus; assembly: GCF_001550055.1. Lineage (GTDB taxonomy): Bacteria > Pseudomonadota > Alphaproteobacteria > Sphingomonadales > Kordiimonadaceae > Kordiimonas > Kordiimonas lacus. The sequence goes on along the minus strand of NZ_LRUA01000002.1, from coordinate 17,460 downwards.
CCCGGTCGGCCAGTTCCTCGAACGTCATGTCCTTGCCTGCCACAGAGGGGCAAACCCCAATGGAAGCATTCAACCGCAGCTCCGCGCCACCAATATCCTCGCGGATAGCCGGCATGGCCGCGATCAGGTCCTCGGCCTTCCGCGCCGCAACGTCACTATCCATATCCTCCAGCCACAGGATGAATTCGTCGCCGCCATAGCGGCCAGCAAAATCACACGGGCGGATCATGGATTGCATTTGGCTGGCAACGCTTTTGAGCGCCAGATCTCCGGCCCTGTGCCCCAGTGTGTCGTTCACTTCCTTGAAATGGTCGAGATCAATGAACACCAGGCACCCGGAAAGGCCCGTGCGGCACTGGTGCTTCAGCCGCCGCTCCACCGCTTCCCGAAGCGCGCGCCGGTTCATCAGGCCCGTCAATTCGTCCTTGCTCGACAGGCGGTAAAGCGTGTCAATCAGCTCTGCCTTGCCGAAAGCTGCAGTCAGCACCTCAACAACACCGCCCAAAAGTTCGACCTCCAGGTCAGACCAGGGGCTGACCTTGGTGTCCCGGCTGACAATCATCATCCCCAGGCCTTTGTCGCCCCGCTGCATCCGAAGCGCCAGATGCTGGCGGTCGCCGGTGCTTTCAAATGGCAGGACTGCATCTTCGGCTGCATTCAGTTGCTCCCAGATCGAGTCCATATCCAGAATTTCCTGGTAGGTGCCCATGATGGAACTGGGCACGAGCCCCTCTTCATAATGCATGGCCGCCCACACCATGTCGGCGCGCAAGACTTCCTGGAGTGCCGCTGAGGCACTATCGAACAGATCGTCCGCACTTTCCGCCGTGTTCAGAATGCGGGTGATGCGCTGCAGCAGCATGAAGCGGAGGCCGTCCTGCTTGGTTTTTCTGGCTGCCATATAGCGTTCTGTCATGTCGCGGCAGGTGCCCCTGAGGCCCGTTTTCTCGCCCTTTTCATTCAAAAGCGGATGCACATTGAAATGCAGCCAGCACCGGCCCTCACCTTCGAACATGGCAGGCACATTGTCGAACTGGGCCTCGCGCCGGGCCGTGAACGGGTTGCGCACTGGTGCGTCGCCATTCGGCCAGAAAATGCGGGTGGCATTGCGGCCCAGCCACTGTTCGGTCTCCTGACCAAAAGCTTTGTGGGGGGAGATAAACCGGAAGGTATGATTTTCATCAAGCTCGAACGACAGGTCGACAGAACCGTCAAGCAGTTCCTTCAGCATGGTCCGGCTTTTCAAGAGCGCTTCGGTAACCTTGTCGGGCAGCGTGGTATCCCGCGTGACAACGACCACCTCATCACCCTGCGGCACAGCGACCAGCCAATAGGTGGAACCTTTGCCGTCCTCGATACGGGCATCGGTTGGCAGGCCTGACGTCAGCGCCTCATGCACCGTATGGTGCAACGGGCCCTGGTCATCGTTCCACAGGGCCACCAGCGGCCCTGCCGACGGGCTTTTGTCCAACACTTCACCCGCTGCATTGATGCGGAAGGCACTAGACTTCGACCGGTGCAAACTGCCTGAAATACCTGCCATTTTCTTCAGTGTGGCCACTGTTTCCCTCTCACTTTCAACCCAGATTGCCTGAAATCCGGTCCCCTGTCATAAAAACTATCCCGCTCACGGTTAATCTAGCTTTAATGACATTTATGGCAGTATCATAGAAACCATGTTGGATTTTAAAAAGCAAAGCTTTCACCCCACCTTTGATGACCCACGCGATGTCTGGGTTTTCGATCTTGATAACACGCTCTATGCCGCCGAATGCAACCTGTTCAGCCAGATTGACCAGAAGATCGGTGAATATGTGCAGACGTTGCTTGGCCTAAGCCCTGAAGAAGCCCGGAAAGTGCAGAAGCATTATCTGCTGGAACATGGCACCACGCTCAAGGGCCTGATGGCGCACCATTCTGTGGACCCCTACCATTATCTGGACAGCGTGCATGATATCGACTTTGCGCCAATTGAGCGTGATGATCACCTGCGCAACGCGATCGAACGGCTTGAGGGCCGCAAGGTCGTGTTCACCAACGCCGATGAGAAATACGCCGCCCAGGTATTGAAGCGCCTTGGCATCGATGACCAGTTCGAAGACATCTTCGACATCCATGAAGCCGCGCTTGAACCCAAGCCGAAACCTGAGGTTTATGACAAGTTCGTTGGCAAATACGGCATCGACCCGAAGCGTGCCGTGATGTTCGAAGACATGGCCCGGAACCTGGTACCAGCCCACGCCATGGGCATGGCAACTGTGTGGATCAATACAGGCAGCATCTGGGGCCAGGCCGACCACGATCCGGAAACCGTTCATGCGGAAACCGACAATCTGGCCACCTGGCTGCACGCTTTTTTAAACCGGTAGGTAAGGAATTCTAGGGCGTACACGCTGTTCCTGCGATTGACTTGGGGGGCGCGGGCGCTATTGTTCTTGCGATTTTTGTGAAGACCTAACGCCTGAGGAACCGCGCCCATGAGCCAACTGGAAACCATCATCAACGACGCGTTCGACAACCGCGACGAAATCTCCGCCGCAACAACCGGGGAAGTCCGCGATGCTGTTGAAACCGCGCTGAACCTCCTGGATTGCGGCGAAGCCCGCGTGGCCAGCAAGGAAAGCGGCGAATGGGTGGTGAACCAGTGGCTGAAAAAGGCCGTGCTGCTGTCCTTCCGCCTCAATGACATGGAAGCCATTGCAGGCGGCCCGGGCCAAAACTCCAACTGGTGGGACAAGGTGCCATCCAAGTTTGAAGGCTGGGGCGAAAACCGTTTCCGCGACGCAGGCTTTCGCGCCGTACCGGGCGCCATCGTGCGCCGCTCCGCCTTCATTGGCAAAGGCGCAGTCCTGATGCCGTCTTTCGTCAACCTCGGCGCCTATGTGGATGAGGGCACCATGGTGGACACCTGGGCCACCGTGGGCAGCTGCGCCCAGATCGGCAAGAATGTGCATATCTCCGGCGGCACCGGCATTGGTGGCGTGCTGGAGCCATTGCAGGCTGGCCCGGTGATCATTGAAGACAACTGTTTCCTGGGCGCCCGGTCAGAAGTGGCTGAAGGCGTGATCGTTGAAGAAGGCGCCGTGATTTCCATGGGCGTGTTCATTGGCGCCTCCACCAAGATTATTGACCGCAACACCGGCGAAATATTCATGGGCCGCGTGCCTGCCTATAGCGTTGTGGTACCGGGCACGCTGCCGGGCAAGCCACTGCCGGACGGCACACCAGGCCCGAACCTGGCCTGCGCTGTGATCGTGAAGCGGGTGGATGAGCGCACGCGCTCCAAAACCTCCGTCAACGAACTGTTGAGGGACTAATCCATGGCAGGCCTTGACCCCATTACCCTGAGCCAGGAGCTGATCCGCCTTGAAAGCGTAACGCCGGACACGGGCGATGCGCTGGACCTGCTGGCGGGTTACCTTGGGGACATGGGCTTCAAGTGCGAAAAACTGGTGTTCGAGGAAGAGGGCTATGCCCCTGTCCCGAACCTCTATGCCCGACTGGGGACAGAAGCCCCAAATTTCTGTTTCGCCGGCCACACAGACGTTGTGCCCGTGGGTGCCAAAGACCATTGGACGGTTGACCCCTTCACCGCCGAAGTACGTGACGGCCAGCTGTATGGTCGCGGCGCCTCTGACATGAAATCCGCCATCGCTGCCTTTGTGGTGGCCGTCGAACGCGCGCTCGCCAAGGGCGCGCCGAAGGGCTCCATCTCGCTCCTGATCACGGGGGACGAGGAAGGCGATGCGGTCAACGGCACCAAAAAGGTGCTGGACTGGATGCGCGAGCGTGGTGAGACAATCGACATGTGCCTGGTGGGCGAACCCACCAACCCCACAGAGATGGGCCAGATGATCAAGATCGGCCGCCGCGGCAGCCTGCACGGCATCGTCACCGTCAAGGGCATGCAGGGCCACGTGGCCTACCCGCATGTAGCCAAGAACCCAATCCCCGATCTGGTCAAGGTGCTGGCAACACTCGATGGTCCGCTTGATGACGGCAATGACCGTTTCCAGCCGTCGAACCTGGAAATCGTCAACGTCCATGTGGGCAACGAAAGCCACAATGTGATCCCGGCAGAGGCCAAGTCACGCTTCAATGTGCGCTTCAACAACGAGTTCACACCCGAAGCCCTGCGTGCGGAACTGACCCGCCGGATGGACAGCGCCGGGGTGGACTATGAGATTGACTGGTGGCTCAGTGGCGACAGTTTCCTGACGCCTGCAGGACCGCTTTCCGATGCCGTGCAACAAGCCGCGCACGCACGCCTGGGTGTAACGCCTGAGCTGTCAACCACTGGCGGCACGTCTGACGCACGCTTCATCAAGGACATGTGCCCCGTGGTGGAATTCGGCCTTGTGGGCGCTACCATGCACAAGATTGACGAGCATGTGGCTGTGGCCGACATCGAGGCCCTCACGGACATCTATGAGGACGTGATCAGCCGCCTTCTTGGCTGATATTTTACCTAAATTCTTTCTAGTTTTCGCACACGCTGGAGAAGCCTATTCTCTTGGGCAAGCGGGTGAGGATATTCCCGAACTGTTCCCGAGTGACGATGGACGGCATTCAGGCTTTGGCCGTTCAGTATGCGAGATAGCAGGGGCGCGCGCCGACCGCCCTAAGTACACCTCCCGAGCCTCAGGCCAAACCCCTGGGCTCCCCTCGGGGTCTGTTCATACCGGCAGACCCCGACCCCTTTTCTGGATCAGGATAGTCAGGCGTCGTCAGCGCGCAGGCCCGCGATGTTAGCTTCCCAATTAGCGCCGTCGAAATCGGCCACGTCCGTGGCTTCCACAGTTGCCTTATCGATACAGTTCAGGTTGACCGACCAGCCATCCGGGTGGCTGCGCGGTACATAGAAGCTTTTGATTCCGCACGTCTTGCAGAAAAGATGCTGGGCCGTGCCCGTGTTGAAGCGGTAGTCCGTCAGATTGTCTGCGCCCGATGTGATGCGGAATTCGTCCTTTGTGGCGAACACATGAATGAAGCCGGTCATGTTGCAGATGCTGCAGTTGCACCGCTTGCCCTTGAGCGTTGCCGGGGCATCCAGCTCGAACGTCACGGCGCCGCAGTGGCAGCCGCCTTTGTGGGTTACATGACCTGTCATCAACTTACACTCCCACGGGCCCTAAGCGCCGCTGCCAGGGTGCCGTCATCCAGATAATCCAGTTCGCCGCCCACGGGCACGCCGTGCGCGAGCGCCGTTACCTTGACGCCGCTGCTTGCCAGGCGTTCAGCCAGATAGTGGCTGGTGGTTTGGCCGTCCACTGTGGCATTCAGCGCCAGGATCACTTCCTGCACATCGCCCGTCTCGACACGGTCGATCAGCGGGCTGATGTTCAGTTCATCCGGGCCGACACCGTCCAGCGCCGAAAGCGTACCGCCCAGCACATGATAGAGCCCCTTGAAGGTCTCTGACCGGTCGAGCGCCCACAGGTCGGCCACATCCTCAACCACACACACAAGGCTGCGGTCACGCCGCGTGTCCTCGCACACATGGCAGGGGTTGTGGGTATCAATGTTGCCGCAGGTGTCACAGATGACGATCTTGTCCGCCACCATATTGAGCGCGTCCGCCAGCGGCTTCATTACGCTGTCTTTCTTCTTCAGAAGCTGCAGCGTGGACCGGCGCGCAGACCGCGGCCCAAGGCCTGGCAGTTTTGCCAAAAGCTGGATCAGCGTATCGATTTCACTGCCGTGAGAACGGGGCATCTATTAGCCTTTCAAAAACTCTTCCATCAGCTTTTTGCGGAATTTCCGGTCGCGTTTCAAGTGCCATTCCCGGCTCATGGCCTCGCCGCGCGTTTTAAATTCTTCTGTGTGCAGGATCACCCAGGTGCGCCCGCGGGTGGATTTGGCGCCGGTGCCCGCGTTGTGGGCCTGAAGCCGGGCTTCCACGTCCGTTGTCCAGCCCACATAGGTGCGGGCCTTGCCGTCCTTCACGCTGCCAAGGATGTAGGTGAAACAGGGATACTCAAAATCCGCGCAGGTCATTCTGGCTATCGATATCAATTTTATAGCAATAGTCGCCGGCTGGATGACGCCAATCCACGTCATATATCAAGCCATACATCGGCCGATCACCCTCAAGGGTGGACAGCGAAAATGTGGCGCAAAGCTCAAACGAAGTCTCGCCTATCAAATTATATTGATAGCTTCTCCCCGTAACCGGATCGACAGACAACTTCAAGCGATCATCTCGTTCCTTGAGGGCAAGTAAGTCTTGTGGGAGTGCCTTTTCCGCCCGATAAAAAACGCGCACCGACTGGGCAAGCTGTTGCAAATGCTGCGCGCGCCTCTGATCCATTTTCACAAGTTTCATTTCTGCAGGGGAGCGCACCAGCATGGTGCCAACAATGACCAACGCAAGGGTCAATGCTGCTGCAATGCCCAGGAACAGTTTCGCGGAATAACTAGGCTGCATCACCGGCCTCCGCATCTTCAACCGTCTTGATTGACCGGAAATAATACAGAAGGACACCGCCGGACACACCGGCCACCACAGCCACCTTCAACAGGAACCGCATCGTCGCTGCGCCGTCCAGAAAGTGGTAAATCAGGGCTACCAGATCACCAAGCGCCGTCATCCCGGCTAGAAACAAGGTCAGATAGGTCAGCCACTGTCGGCCGCTGGACATGGGGCAATTGGGATCCAATTTTGTGCGCTGCTCTGCTTTCCATGCGGCGACGAGATAGGCTAGCACGAAAACAATCGACCATGCGACCCAGTAGCGAATATTGCCTTCGATATAATCGGCATTCATTGAACTGGACGCATCAGGGATGGTGAAATCAAGGATATTGAAACCCAGGAAGATGACGCCCCAGCTAGACAGATACAAGGCGCAGAAATGGAACAGGTAGAAAACCGTGTCGCGTGCAGCCAGTGAATAATGCTTACTTGGTACGGGAACGGGGAAATCCATCGGGGCGAAAGCGGCCAAGGCCTTCTTGATCTCGCTTTTATCCCAGCCTGCAGCTTCAAGAGCAGTCGCTATATCCTCGCGGCTTTGGCCCTTCCCAAGTGCCTTTTCGACAAACTGCAGAAGACTTTGATTGGTTGCCATGTCATTCCCCCATCATAGACAATCACCCTGTCGCTAACGGTAGGAGGAAAAAGCCGGCATTTTCAAGGCAATAAATTTTGGGTCGTGCCACGCCCTAGAACGGCATTTTGAAGCCGGGCGGCAGGTCAAGGCCACCGGTGAGGTCTTTCATCTTCTCTGCGGCCGCGTCGGCCACTTTGGCTTTCGCCTGATTGTGCGCGGCGACGATCAGGTCCTCGACCACTTCCTTGTCTTCGCTTGAGAAGATCGACGGGTCGAGCGACACGGATTTCATGTCGCCCTTGCCTGACAAGACCACTTTCACCATGCCGGCGCCCGCCGTGCCCTCAACCTCAACATGGTCAAGCTCGGCCTGCATGTCGCCCATCTTGGCCTGCATTTCCTGGGCCTTTTTCAGCATGTCAGATAAATTCTTCATGGGATCACTCCAAAACTAGAAATCGAATTCGCTGGCGTCGTCATCGAAGCTGATGCCTTCAAGCGCCTCGTCCACCAAGTCGGCTTCAAGCTCCTCTTCGGTGCGGCTGTCGCGCACGGCCAGCAGCTCAGCGTCCGGAAAAGTGGACAACAGCGCCTTCACGATCGGCTCCGCCATGGCTTCATCGCGGCGCTTCTTGTCACGCCGGATTTCCTTGGTGCGGATCGTGTCGTCGCCTTCGGCTTCCTTGGTGATGGTGATCTGCCAGTCCACGCCGGTCCAGGCCTTCAGGCACTGTTTGGTGCGCATGATGAAATCAGGCGGCGTCTGGCGCGTGGTGTTGAAGCTGACCCGACCGGGCTTATAGTCCACCAGCCGCACATGATCCTTCAGGACCACCGCCAGCGTCGGCTCACGCTCGGCTTCGAAAAGGGCCACAAGTTTCTCGAAATCGACCGGCATCGGGTGCATCGGGTGATCGCCGTGATCATCCTGCCTCAGCGCCACAACCTGCGCGCTTGGCATGGAAGCGGTCGTGCCGCCTTGGGCAGTCGCCTGCGTCTGCTGGGCACCAATGGCAGTCACATTCCCGCCGCCACCCGCAGGGGCCGCACCACCGGCTGCTGGCGCACCGCCGCCGGACTGCAACTGTTTCACCAGATCGGCCGGCGCCGGCAGGTTGGCGGCATAGGCGAGGCGGATCAACACCATCTCAGCCGCCGCGATCGGGCTTGGCGCCACTTTCACTTCACCGACACCCTTCAGCAGCATCTGCCACGCGCGGGTCAGGTGCGGCATGCCAAGGGTTTCGGCCATGGCCCCGCCCTGTGTTCGTTCCGCTTCCGAAACAAGTGTGTCTGTGCCGCTATCTGGCGTAACCTTCAGGCGCGTCAGCCAGTGGGTGACCTCCAGAAGGTCATTCAAAACCACGGCCGGATCAGCGCCAGAATCATACTGGGCGCGCAGGGTGGTCAGGGCTTTCTTGATCTCGCCTTTCATCACCTGCTCGAACAGGTCCAGCACCTGGGCGCGGTCGGCAAGGCCGAGCATATCGCGCACTTGTTGTTCCGAAACCTCACCACCGCCGTGGGCGATGGCCTGGTCCAGCAGCGACAGGCTGTCCCTGACCGAGCCTTCAGCTGCGCGGGCAATCAGCTTCAGCGAGCCCTCGTCCGCCTTGGCGCCTTCCTTCTCAACCAGCGTCGCCAGATGCCCGATCAGCGTTTCGGCTTCCACGCGCTTCAGGTCAAAGCGCTGACAGCGGGAAAGCACCGTGACCGGCAGCTTGCGGATTTCCGTGGTAGCGAAGATGAACTTCACATGCTCCGGCGGCTCTTCAAGCGTTTTCAGAAGCGCGTTGAAGGCATTCTTCGACAGCATGTGCACTTCGTCGATGATATAAATCTTGTAGCGCGCTGACACAGGCGCATAGCGCACGCTTTCAATAATTTCGCGAATGTCGTCCACGCCGGTGCGGGACGCGGCGTCCATTTCAAGCACGTCAACATGGCGCGATTCGGCAATGGATTTGCAGTTTTCGCATTCACCGCAGGGGCTGATGGAAGGGCCGTCGTGGGCCGTACAATTGAGCGCCTTGGCAATGATCCGCGCCGTGGTGGTTTTACCCACCCCGCGAACACCCGTCAGCACGAAGGCGTGCGCCAGACGGCCGGTATCGATGGCATTCGAAAGCGTGCGCACCATGGCTTCCTGGCCGATCAGGCTGTCGAAATCCGACGGCCGGTATTTACGGGCCAGAACCTGATATTCTGTCTTTTTCGCGCTTTCGTTCATATCGCCTCGTCCCTCTGTCACTGAGGGACTATGACTAGCAGGACAAACTGTTTCAGGAAAGGTAAAAGGTTACTCTTGTCCAGTGATGAAATCGACAATGGAGTCGCCAATCTCCTGCCAGATTTCCTGATTGAAAAACATGTGGCCAGCCTCCTCCAGCTTTATGAAGTTGCCTCGTGCTCTTCCGGCCAAATCACAGGTATGTTTGCCGTTATCAATTGGCACCAGAAGATCTTGCTGGCCATGAAGAACCAGCATTGGCTGGCTTGCCTCGCCTACCCCCTTGGCCAGGGTACTTGGCACGGTTGTCATCGCATGAATATGATTGTCGGCAACCATCGCGTTTCGTGGGTCCCCGCTATAGAGGTTGGCGACATAGTCCCGGGCCATCAAGCGGTCAAAGGCCAGCCCGCCATTCAGGAAGCACATGCTTTCAAGCCACCCCGGCAAATCCTGATCAAGGTCGCCTACAGGGACATTTTTCATCAGCTGTGCCCATGTCTCCGTATTCGGAGACGAAAGCCCCAGTGCCAGCTTCATATCTTCATCGATAACCGACCCAGCTGACATGGATACGATGGATCGTATCTTTTCGGGATAGAGGACCATCGCCAATTGCGCCATATATCCCCCCATGGAGTGCCCAATCAAATGGACTTCCGCGACAGACAGCGCGTCCAGAAGCGCCATCATATCTTGCACCAGCTCCTCGAGGGAATAGGGCTGATCAAAATGCGTCGAACCACCTGTGTCTCTGTGATTATACCGGATTACACGCAGCCCGGCGTCAGCCAGTCGCTTGCAAAAGGGGAGTGGCCAGAATGTTGCGGGCGCACCAGCACCAGATACAAGCAGAACAGTGCCGTTGTTACCGGACTGTCCGAACATTTCATATTCAAGCGTGACGGAATTCCTGACGACAACCGACTTCATAATGACCTGCCAAAGCTAAAGGAAGATCAGGAATTTAAACTGGAAGGTGGGTGGGAGGGCCAATGCGACCCATGCCAAACTCGTTACGGCTGCTTCCTTTCGGACCTGACCGGGTTGGCGAGCGGAATGTCCGCCGGCTCTCCCGGGAGTGTATATGGCGATTCTTGAAGTGACTTGCAAGAGTAATGTGTCCGCCCTAGGTAATGGAGTGTCCATTTGGGGAGTTTTTCATGGCACTTTCGTCCGTACCGACCGCTTTTTCCGGCAATCCGCTCAACCGTGCAGACCATCTGCGGGAAGATCCCGAGATATTCGGCGCCTATATGGAGCGCGAGGACGCCCGAGTCGTCCTTTTTGCCATTGAAGGCGAACGGGATGAGGGCAACAGCAGCTTCCTGCCACCAAATGACTATTGGGTCCTGACAGACGAGCCGGGCGATATTGCCTGGCAGAAGCCGTCCGCTATCCGTCTGCTACCCAAGGACAATACGATTTTCCTGGGCCTTGATGAAAACGGGGCACCACGCTTTGCTGTCAAGCTTGGCGGCACCACGACAGACTTCGCCGAGTTTTTCGAACCACAGGGCCAGAAGTTCCGCGATGGCCGCAACATCGCACACAAGCTCACCAATCCACCGTCGTCGCCCCACCCATCGCTCGGCATCATCGCCCAGGCCAAAAGCATGCTGATGTGGCACGACAGCCACCGCTTCTGCGCCAAATGCGGCGAGGAAAGCGAGATGATCAAGGCGGGCTATGAGCGCGAATGCCCTGCCTGCAAAGCCCATCATTTTCCGCGCACAGACCCGGTGGTGATCATGCTGGTGCGGTGTGGTGACAAGGCCCTTGTGGGCCGCGGCAAAGGCTGGCCCGAAGGTAATTTCTCCGCCCTGGCCGGTTACATGGAGCCGGGCGAAAGCATGGAAGAAGCCGTGGCGCGGGAGGTGTTCGAGGAAGTCGGCCTGAAGACCACCCATGTCCGCTATGTCGCCAGCCAGCCATGGCCGTGGCCATCAACGCTGATGATCGGTGTTGAAGCCTGGGTGGAAGACGGCGAGATCACGCTGCAGGAGGCCGAAATCGCCGAGGCCCTGTGGATCACCAAAGATGATGTGCGCGCCAGCATGAAAGGCGAAAGCCCCTACCGCTTGGTGCCGCCGCCGTTCGCCATTGCACATAATCTTGTGAAAAACTGGATGGACGAGTAACTTTGTCGCAGTCAATTACCAGCCCAATACAAACCACCAGGACCTCGCGAATGGACCTCTCGCACACACAAAAAATCTTCCTGGATTACTGGAACGGTTGGCTTGAGAAAGCTGGCGGCATGCCCGCGCGCAAGGATCTGAATGTCAGAGAGCTGGGAAAATATCTGCCCCATGTGGTGATCTTCGACATCCTTAACGACCCGCACGACTTTTGCTACCGCCTGGTGGGCACCGAAGTGCGCGCCCATACGCACGGCGACTATACAGGCAAGAAGCTAAGCCAAATGAAAGGCAAAGGCCCTGGCAGTAAAATCTGGAGCTTTCTGGATCAGGTGAGCGCCAGCAAACAACCGCTGTTTCAGGAAGTCCCTTACGTGGGCCCACAACAGGCCTTCCTGCGCTCGACCTTGTTGTTTCTACCGCTTGCCGACGACCATCAAACCCCAAACAAGATCCTGCTAGTGAGCAATTTCATCTCCAAGGTTTCCTGACCTGCCCCAAAACAGATGACACCGGGCTATTGGAAGCCTGGGTGCAATATTTAGTCTCGAAACTGTCCTAATTGACTCGCCGCCTCTGGGTGAACGTGATAGGGTAAACATTCTGTTAAGGGTGCCTCAGGGGTCGATAGAGACAGACGTTGCCAGAACGGCAGAGGAGGCGTCGATGCAAATGTCAGAATCGCAGCAGGCGTTACTAAAGCATTGGTCTGAGTTTCACCTTCAACAAGGTGGCCTGCCTTCACGAAAAGAGTTTTCCCTCCGCGCGTTAGGGAGGCATGTAACACACATAGCCATCCTGGATGTAAAGCCCAATCCGCTGGATTTTGAATACCGGCTGATCGGCACGACGGTGGTGGACCATCTGCACAAGGACTATACCGGTGTGCGCCTTTCCATGATCCCCGGCAAGGGGCCTGAAAGCAGGCTGTGGTCATTCATGCGACAAACCTATGAGGACGGCCAACCGCACTATTTTGAGGTGCCGTATGTCGGACCGAAGGAAGGGCCAGAAATCGTTTACACGCTTTACCTGCCGCTCGCCAGCGACCATAACCATACCGACAAGATCATGATCGTGCCGCACTATGCCAGCCGAACAGCGGTCATCCACGTGGGGCTGCAACCCCTTCACTAGACCCCGGCTCGGGGCTTATTGCGGACGTTCGTCTTCGCGCTTGTGCGTGTTGGGCACGTCCTTTGAACCAGCGTAAAACACCAGAACCTCAAGATCGGCATTGCCCGTGTTGCAGCCCTCGTGCGCCACATGTTGCGCTTCGATCAGCATATCGCCCGCGCTGAACTTCTTCACTTCACCCGTGGCGTAGGTCACGGTCAGTTCGCCTGATTTCACCAGCCCGAACGTGGGCACAGGGTGACTGTGCCACCCGTTGCATTCGCCCGGCTTCTGCACGACATCAAGACCCGTGATCTCAGCCTGTCCTTCAGGGTAGCTGATAGCGTTCCCCAGAACATCCTCTGCACCCTTCAGCTTCACTTCAGCGCCCGCGAGGGCAGCAGTGGCACATAGCATGCTGGCCGCGAAGGCCACGATCGTGGTTTTCATGGTTGTCTCCTTATGCGGCGAAACTGTCCATCGCCGTCGCCATTTGGAAATCGAGGGTCGTCACCCCGTCCGCGTCATGGGTGGTCATTTTCACCTCAACCCGGTTATAGACGTTGAACCATTCAGGGTGGTGATCCAGCTTTTCCGCCAGAAGTGCAGCCCGGTTCATGAAGCCCCAGGCTTCGGAAAAATCGGCGAACTGGAAGGTTTTCCTGATGGCCTTCTCTTCTGCGTCATAGGCCCAGCCGGAGACGGTGCCCAGGGCGGCATCCCGCTCAGTGTCTGTCATTCTCGATGGTCTGTCACTCATGTCACTGTCCCTTTTCCTAATAGTTCGTCCACCAGGGCCGGCATCAGGTCGCCAGCCTTGCCGTGGCGGCATTCTTCAAAATAGCTCACGCCCGCGCTGGGCTCCAGATTGACTTCAATGGTGTGGGCATGCCCAACGCGCCGCACCTCGGCCACGAACCCGGCGGCCGGATAGACGTTACCGCTGGTGCCGACGGATATGAACAGGTCACACGCGCGAAGCCGCGTGTATATCAGGTCCATATGATAGGGCATTTCGCCAAACCATACGATGTCGGGCCGCAGCCCTGGCGCAGCATTGCAGCTTGGGCAAGCCGTTGCCTGCGTGCAGTCGGTCGTCCAGTCGTGGCGCATGCCACAGTGCACACAGCGCACCCGGCCCAGCTCGCCGTGCATATGGATAACACCCTCTGCCCCGCCGCGCTCATGCAGGTTATTGACGTTTATATGGATTGGATTTTTGTTCACCCGATCTAACCGCATGATATTAAAAATAAAAGTGCAGAAATTCAATTAATGTGTTCATGAACACATTTTTGGAACCCAAGAACTGGCGGAAAGTGCAAGCCGAAGGCTCACTTTACGACAATTCTTGGGTCACCCTCGCGGGGCATTCAAAACGTCCCATAAATACAGAAAGATTTCTATAAGCGATTGAAGCTGGGTCAGGAACAAATCAAGGAGGATTTGCGATGACACGGCAGAGCCATCCGTAGTCAGACGACTTTCAATCCCCCTTATTGAGAAGGGCATCCACAAATTCCGGTACAAGAGTTCCAGCGGGGCCATGTCTAGCTTCATGAAACAAACTCACGCCCACACTCGGCTCAAGATTGATTTCTACTGTATAAGCGCGATTCATGCGGCGCACAGCGCTAACGAAGCCCGCCGCGGGGTAAACATTTCCGCTTGTTCCAATGCTGATAAACAGATCACAGGATGCCAATGCACGATCAATTTGATCCAGATGAAAAGGCATTTCACCGAACCAAACAATGTTAGGGCGGAGGCTGGAAGCCGCACCACATGAAGGACATAACGAAGTGTCGTCACAGTCCTGGGTCCATGTATGGGTCGTATCGCAGAAGGTACAACGGACTTGCTGCAGTTCGCCGTGCATATGCAGTATTCGCTTGGATCCCGCTTGCTCATGGAGATTATCAACGTTCTGCGTAATCGTGGTGACGTCTCCTTGGTGCTCCGCCTCCAAGCGTGCCAAAGCGTTGTGAGCGGCATTTGGCAAAGCATGCTGGAGTTGTGCTCGACGCTGATTATAGAACTTATGTACTAGGCTTGGGTTTGCATCGAAGCCCTGGGGAGTAGCAACCTCTTCGATGCTATGATCCTCCCACAGGCCCCCGTTATCACGGAAAGTCCGCAAGCCACTTTCCGCGGAAATACCAGCGCCGGTGAGGATGACAATGCCCTGGTATGCCATACGAATCTCCCATCGCATCTTTGTATCAAGGGCAATCTCTTGAGACCGACCTGATTTGAGTTTCCTAGGCCAATAGACTAGCCGTCCCTGACGGACGCGAAAGCTTTGATAGCAGCACCGGCAGCCTCAAGCTCCCTGTCAGTCAAGCCTTGAAGTGTAGCCCAAATTTGCACTTCAGCGTTGCTTCTTACACCCGACTTAGCGCTGCGGCTAATGTCTGCATGTACCAAGTCGTCAAGGCTACAATTTAGCGCTTCGGCAATTTTCACCGCAGTTTCTAAGCTCGGCGCATTCACCCCACGCTCAATCTGGGAAATGGAATGGACTGATCGTTCAATTTGAGCGGCCAAGTCTTCCTGACTGAAGCCAAGTGACATTCTTAACGCCTTGATACGCAAACCGATATTTTTCTTGAACATGTCCATACCCGTAGAATCCTATGGGCTGTGGACATTTGACAGAAACTAGACTACGACTATTGGCTGTTAGTCATAGCATAATGCGATTTTTGTTCAATTTATTGATGTAGACGTAAAGTCACCGGCGCTCCCAATGACGACAGCAAGGTTCGATGAAAGATCAGCAGATAAAAATCTTTGAAACTGGTGCCGTGATGCGTGCTGTTCCAACACAGGATGGTATCAACCTAAGCATCATTCTTGAGGATGGAACTTCTTATCCAAGAATACTACACTACCTGCAAGCTGAAGAGATTTTGGATGGTGACCTTGAAGCCATCTATAGCCTGCTTCTGTCGTGCTACCGTCCCTCAGGGATACTTCGGATTTTGAATGTCGTCTCACATTCTATCATTTGGGTGTTCAGAAGTATCCTAGGTGTTTTCCGTTTTATTTTTGGCAGTTTCATCGGGTTCGGGGCGTTTGGCTTCCTGCTCTTGCTAGGTTTAGGCATCATCCTCATGGGGCTATCGCTATATGGCCTCATTTTTACATTGCCATTTTTCCTGATTGCATTTGGCCTGCAAAAACTGAATGAGCGGATTGTGGTCAACGAATTAAAATCTATACAGAAATCTGCTCGGCAGCTCTGCCAGGAGGTGATGACGGGCAATGCAGAGGTGAGGTTCGTGAGATAATGACAAGCTTGGTTGAACGATCCGCAGAGGCTGTCGAGCTTAGGAATAAGGTGTGCGAACAGGTCTATGAGTTTATTTCGAAGGACCCAAACCATGGGATGCTGGGTGTTTATGCTGTAATAAAAATCGGCATTGATTTGGTAAATAATTCTGACATCAGTGACGAAGCAAAGTTAGCGATCGCTCATACGCTGTTTTTTGATCTGGTACATAATACCGACATAGACGGACTTTCCAAAGAACCTGCCAATCAAAACTCGCCATAAGGAAGTTAGTACTGGGATTGGGCGAGCAGATTGAGCTGGTCCCCGGAAATCGGACAGTGACGTAAGCTATGGAAACGTGTTTTCTGGTCTCAGTTACGGAGACCAAATATGTCCAAGAGGAAACAGTATAAGCCCGACTTCAAGGCCAGGGTGGCGCTTGAGGCGCTGAAAGGCGAACAGACGGTTGCGGAACTGTCGAGCCGGTTCGGGGTTCACCCGACGATGATCCACCAGTGGAAGAAGGCCTTGTTGGAGAATGCCGCCGGCATCTTCGAGCGTGGGGCCGCCAAGAAGGAAGCGGAGGTCGATCCGGGCAAGATCAAAGACCTTCACGCCAAGATCGGGCAGTTGACGATCGAGAATGATTTTTTAGTGAACGCGCTCAAGCCATGGACCGAGAAGTGAGGCGGACCATGATTGAGCGCCGACCCAAGCTGTCCGTCACCCGCCAGTGTCAACTGCTGTCGCTGAGCCGATCGAGCTTCTATCATCAGCCAAAGGGCGAGAGCCCCGAGAACCTGGACCTGATGCGCGAGATCGACCAGCAGTTCCTGGATACGCCCTTTTACGGTGTCCGCCAGATGACCTGGCATCTGAGACGCAAGGGCCATCAGATCAATGTCAAGCGGGTGCGTCGGCTGATGCGGCTCATGGGCCTGATGCCGATCTATCAGAAGCCCAACACCAGCGCACCGCATCCCCGGCACAAGCGCTATCCTTATCTATTGAAGGGCTTGCGGATCGACCGACCCAATCAGGTCTGGTGTGCCGATATCACGTACATTCCTGTGGCGCGGGGCTTCCTGTATCTGGTGGCGGTCATGGATTGGCATAGCCGCAAGGTGCTGGCCTGGCGGCTGTCGAATACCATGGATGTCCAGTTCTGCCTCGATGCCCTCGATGAAGCGCTCGATCGGTATGGCAGCCCCGAGATCTTCAACACCGACCAGGGCAGCCAGTTCACCTCATGGGCCTGGACACAGCGGCTTCGCGGGGCCGGGGTTCGCATCTCGATGGATGGCAAGGGCCGGTGCATGGACAATATCTTCATCGAGCGGCTGTGGCGCAGCCTCAAGTATGAGTGCGTCTATCTGCACGCCTTCGAGGGTGGCCGGGAGGTCCGGGCAGGCATCCGGGCCTGGGTTGACTTCTATAACCGCCTCAGGCCTCATAGCGCCCATTCGGGCTGTACGCCGAAGGAAATCTATCACGGCTGTCTGCCGCTCTCCGGCCCGGGCCTCGGCCCGGTCCTCCAAGCGGCAGACAAGGCAGCCTGAACCAACAATGGAAAACAATGATCAGAGACCGAAACTGTAGCTTAATTTAGCCCTGAAACTGTCCAAGCTTTGGGGACCAGCTCAG
>NZ_LRUA01000010.1:735421-789652 GCF_001550055.1 Kordiimonas lacus | reverse complement strand
AACGAAAAAGGCCGGGACATGCCCGGCCTTCTGGAATTCTGTTTGTTAAACCCGTCTTAGGTTGGGCTGCCCGCCTGCGATGGGTTCGGCTCAACAATGACCGGCACGATCGGAGTCGTCGGGATGCGAGGCCGTGGCGGAACAATTGTCCGACGCGTTGTGGTGCGGCGCACGACAGGGGTCTGCGTGGAGCCAGTCTGCTGCCCGCCAGCCTGCTGGCCACCAGTCTGTTGATTATTGCCGCCAAGTTGCGTCACTGTCGTTGGCCCGTTGACATAGCCCATCTGGAAGTCTGCTGACGAGCTCAAGGCTACAGTCACCTGAATATTGGACGCCGCAGATGGGTCCGTGCTTTGAAGGTTGGTAACAACCTGCATCAAACCGGCACCAGTTGCCTGTATGGTCGCTGTTGACAACCCAGGCGTACTGCTCACTTTGGCGGCGACGCGCTTGGCTGCGGCGGCAGGATTGGACGAATTCTGCACAATGGTTGCGATCTGCTGCGTAATTTGATCTGCGGTCAGCGCGGTGTTTGCCAACACTGCATCAATGGCTGCGTCAACGCTTGCCTGCTCTGCCGCAGGCAGCGTAGCAGTCGACTGAGCTTCCGCCTGATTCATAAAACTGGTTGGTACAACGACCGGCGCCCCAAGCACCAGACCGAAAGCTGCGATAGCAATTGCCAGACGCATAATTTTGCTCCTTCAAAGGCAACATCATTCAGTAAAAACTGAATCGATAAATATAATTAGCGCCAATTTTACATAATTTGTTCGGGTGGTCAAACCACTAGCGTTAAAAAACCCTTAATTGGTGCAATCTGTTGCGTAATTGTAACGCTATGTTGTGGCGCCGCGGCTGCCGACGCCCACCTGAAGCGCCCCGTGCCCATTGGACCACACCTCAAATACCGCGAGTCGCCGGGTTCAAGGTCGGACTTGCTGGAAATTTAATTTAGTGCTAAAATAAATTAAATCATTGACCAGCTCAGGGAACAATCATGGCAACCTTTGTCCGCACCAGGAAAATACGCTTCGCGCACACGGACGCGGCGGGCATTGCCTTCTATCCACGCTATTTCGGCATGATGAATGATTTTATTGAAGACTGGTTCGGCGACGGGCTGGGGTTCGATTTCAAGCATCTGCATATTGACGAAAAGCGCGCCGTGCCCACCGTGCATATCGAGGCTGATTTCATCGGCGCCGGCCACATGCACGACGAACTGTCGTTCGCGCTGGCGGTCACCAAGATTGGCCGCAGCAGTGTGCATCTGCGCATCCATGCGACATGTGCGGGCGAGGACCGCTTCCGCATGACATTCGTGATCGCCCATATGGATATGGAAACCGGCAAAAGCCTGCCCTGGCCTGATGACATGCGCGCCGCCATGGAGAAATGGTTGGCACCAACAGGAGACCCATCATGAGAATTTTGCTGCCTGAAGGCTGGCCGCGCCCCAGCGGCTATTCGAACGGCGTGGCGGCCGAGGGCCGCATGGTGTTTGTGGCGGGGCAAGTGGGCTGGACGCCAGACATGGTGTGGGAGGCCGAGGATTTCCTGGGCCAATACCGGCAGACGCTTTTGAACACGCTGGCCGTGCTTAAGGAAGCCGGCGCGGGGCCGGAGCATATTGTGCGCATGACCTGGTATGTCACCAGCCGGGAGGAATATCTGGCGAACCTGCGCGGCATGGGCGCGGTGTGGCGTGAATGCATGGGCAAGAACTATCCCGTCATGGCGTGCGTAGAGGTTTCCGGCCTGATGGAAGAAAAGGCCAAGATCGAGATTGAGACCACGGCAGTGCTGCCGCCAAATGAGGGATAAACCATGAAAATCACGGTAATCGGCGGTGGGCCGGGGGGCCTGTATTTCGCGCTTCTGACCAAGAAGGCCCGCCCGGATTTCGACATTGAGATTTTTGAACAGAACAAGGCCAACGACACCTTCGGCTTTGGCGTGGTGTTCTCCGACGAGACGCTGGACGAATTTTTTGCCGCAGACCCCGAAAGCTATGACCTGATTCGTGACCAGTTCGCCTACTGGCAGGACATCGTGGTGGAAAAAGACGGCGAACGCACCATCATCGGCGGCAACGGCTTTGCCGGTTGTTCGCGCTTCACGCTGCTGGAGATCCTGCAAAAACGCTGCAGCCAGGTGGGCGTGAAACTGAATTTCGAGACGGCTGTCGATATCGATAATCTGGAGGCCCAGTTCAGTGGCAGCGACATGATCATCGCCGCCGACGGCATTGGCAGCCGCATCCGCGAAAAATATGCGGATGGGTTCGAACGAAGCGTAGAGAACCGCCGCAACCATTTCACATGGATGGGCTCCACCAAACCACTCGACGCCTTCACCTTTTTCTTCAAGGAAATACCAGAGGGCCATTTCTGCGCCCACACATACCAGTATGAAGAAGGCCGCTCCACCTGGGTGATCGAATGCACGCCCGAGACGTTCCAGAACTGCGGCTTCGCGGGCATGAGCGAAGAAGAGAGTGCGCGTTTCCTCGAAGGCGTGTTTGCGGACGAACTCGCGGGCCACGGCCTGATCATCAACCGTTCCATCTGGCGGCAGTTCCCGCGCGTGCGCTGCGGCAGGTGGAACGTGGGCAAGATCGCGATCCTCGGCGACGCCAAGGCCAGCGCGCATTGGTCCATCGGCTCCGGCACCAAGCTGGCGATGGAATGCGCCATCGGGCTCAGTGAAGCGGTGCTGGAGAACGCAGGCGATGTGCCTGCGGTGATGGCGGCTTACGAGGACAAGCGCCGCACGCCGGTGGAGATCATCCAGCACGCGGCGGATGTGAGCCTCAGGTGGTTCGAGAATATGCCGCGCCACTGGAAGTTGCGCCGCTATGAATTTGCCTTCTCGCTGATGAGCCGGTCAAAAAGCATTACCTGGGACAATGTGGACCTCAGGGACCCTGAGTTCCTGAGGCGCGTGGAGGATGAATATTACGCATCGCTCCCCACTGACGCCCGCCCGGCGAATGGCAAGCGCCCGACACCCATGTTCACACCCTACAGCCTGCGCGGCATGACGCTCAGTAACCGGGTGGTGGTGGCGCCGATGGCGCAATATTCTGCGGTGGACGGCATGCCCACTGACTGGCACAGGGTGCATCTGGGCGCACGCGGCCTTGGCGGCGCCGGCCTTGTGTTCACGGAAATGACCTGCCCCGCGCCCGACGCCCGAATCACCGACCACTGCCCCGGCCTGTGGAATGACGCACAGGAACGCGCCTGGAAGGATATCGTTGATTTCATTCACGAAAATTCAGGCGCCAAAGTCTGTATGCAACTGGGGCACGCGGGCCGGAAGGGCTCGAGCAAGCACCCGAAGCATGGCTCTGACCTGCCAAAGGATGAGGGCAATTGGCCGCTCGTCAGCGCCTCTGCGATCCCGTTCAAGGAAGGTGTGAACGCAGTGCCCGAGGCACTGGACCGGGACGGCATGGACCGGGTGAAAGCCGAGTTCGTCGACGCCACCGAACGCGCCGGGCGCGCGGGCTTTGACATGATTGAACTCCACGGCGCCCACGGCTATCTGATCGCCAGCTTCCTGTCGCCGCTGACAAACACGCGGGACGACGCCTATGGCGGGTCTGCCGCGAACCGTGCGCGCTATCCGGTTGAGGTGTTTGAAGCCATGCGGGCCGTATGGCCCGCGGATCGTCCCATGTCTGTGCGCCTGTCTGCGTGGGACTGGGCCGAGGGCGGCATGAACTGGGACGATCTGCGCGTTATCTCTGAGGCTTTCAAGAACGCCGGTGCTGACCTGATCGATGTGTCATCGGGCCAGACTGTGCCGCACCAGAAGCCGGTCTATGGCCGCATGTATCAGGTGCCCTTCTCCGAATTCATCCGGCATGAAGTGGGCACACCCACCATGACCGTGGGCGCCATCACCAAGCCAGAGCAGATCAATATGATCCTGGCTGCGGGCCGCGCAGACCTTGTGGCGCTGGCGCGTCCGCATCTGAACGACCCGGCCTTCACCCGCATGGCTGCGGCTCATTACGGTGTCACAGACCCGCACTGGCCAATCCAATATTCCACAGGTGTCGGGCAGATGCTGCGGGAAGCCGAGAAAGAGAATGACAAGGCGCGTGAGACAGCGCTGAAGCTGCGCCCCGCCAGGCGGCATTATGTGAAGGCCAAGTAAAGGCTTGTAAGGACTGTCAAATCTCCTACACAATAGGGCGCTAACCGTGAGGCCTGACTGTTGCCGGCCCGATTGTAGCCTGAAGGAATGACGCAGCCATGAAACTTCTTGTCACCGGCGCCGCCGGCTTTATCGGCAGCCATGTGTGCCTCCATCTTCTGGCACGCGGAGATGAGGTCGTCGGGCTTGATAACCTCAATGATTATTATGATGTCAGCCTCAAGGAAGCCCGGCTGGCGCGCGTTGTAGAAGCCGGTGGTGACAGGTTCACTTTTGTGAAGATGAACCTCGAGGACCGCGAGGGCATGGCCAAATTGTTCGCGGATGAGAAGTTTGATGGCGTAATCAACCTGGCGGCGCAAGCCGGCGTGCGGCATTCGCTTGACGCGCCGTTTGACTATATCGACAGCAACATCACTGGCTTCCTGACGGTTCTGGAAGGCTGCCGCCACACGAACGTGAAGCATCTGGTTTATGCCTCCACCAGTTCGGTCTACGGCGCCAACACCAACATGCCCTTTTCCGTCGAGAATCCGGCAGACCACCAAGTGGCGCTTTATGGCGCCACCAAGCGCGCCAACGAACTGATGGCCCACAGCTACAGCCATTTGTTCGGCATTCCCACGACGGGTCTCAGGTTTTTCACCGTCTATGGCCCCTGGGGGCGGCCTGACATGGCGCTGTTTCTGTTTACCAAAGCCATTCTGGCCGGCGAACCGATTGACGTGTTCAACGGCGGCAATCACAGGCGCGACTTCACCTATATCGATGATATCGTGCGCGGTGTTGTGAGCACGCTCGACACCCCGGCGAAGCCCGACCCGGATTGGGATAGCGCCAACCCATCGCCCCGGTCCTCGAACGCGCCCTGGCGCATTCATAATATCGGCGGCGGCCAGCCAGTGGAACTGATGCGTTTCATCGAGCTTCTCGAAGAAGCTCTGGGCATTGAAGCCAAGAAGAATTTCCTGCCGATGCAGCCAGGCGACGTACCTGAAACCAGTGCCTCGGTTGAAACCCTTGTCGCAGCGACCGGCTACAAGCCGGACACACCGGTTGAAGTGGGCGTTCGGAATTTCGTCACCTGGTACCGTGATTTTTATGGGGTGTAGGCGCGGCCTGCATTTCTGACGCCTCCACCAGTTCATTTCGCCACTGCAGGGCCGCCACAAACTGGCCCGCCACCTCGTCCCAGTCATACTTACGGGCAAAGGCCGCGCATGATGCGCGGTCCCGCGTAAGCGCTTCCTCAATTGCCGCTGTCAGATCTTCTGACAAAGCCGCGACGGGCTGGTGCCAGCCCTCAAACGGGCCAGTGCCGTCGGCGCCCAGCACATCCAGCGGCCCCTGAACCGGGTAAGCCGCCACCGGCGTGCCGCATGCCAGTGCTTCGATCATCACAAGCCCGAAGGTGTCGGTCTTGCTGGGAAACACAAACACATCGGCGGACGCATAAACCTGCGCCAGGTCTTGGCCGAACTTGGGCCCCAGGAATTTGACGGCTGGGTAAGCCGCCTTGAGCTTCGCCATCGCCGGGCCGTCCCCGACCACCACTTTGGTGCCAGCGGCTTTTGTTTCGAGGAAGGCTTCGATGTTCTTTTCCACGGCCACGCGGCCCACATAAAGCTGTACCGGACCTTCGAAGTCCCATTCCGCCTTGCCGACACCGTCGTGGAATTGGGATGCGTCCACGCCGCGAGTCCAATTGACGATGTTCTTGAAGCCTTTGGCCTTCAGCTGCTCCCTGACCGTGGGCGTCGCCACCAGAACCCCGCTCCCGGCTGCGTGAAAGCGCCGGAAAATGGGATACAGCAGGTCCGCGTTCAGGGGCGTGCGCGCCGCGACATATTCCGGGAAGGCTGTGTGATAGGCAGTGGTGAAAGGCACCTTATGCTTGATACACCAGTGCCGGGCTGTCCATCCGATTGGGCCCTCCGTGGCGATATGCACGGCATCAGCGTCAATACGCGCCATCAGTTTGGGCAGCTTCCAGCAGGCATCCAGCGCCAGCGGTATTTCAGGGTAGGTCGGGCACGGCATGGTTCGAAACCACTTGGGTGTCACCATATAGACCCGGTAGTCCTGCGCCTTCAGCTTTGACCGGAGTGTCTCAAGCGTACGCACAACCCCGTTCACTTGGGGCGCCCAGGCGTCGGTGACGATGCAGATTTTGCGACTGGGCCTTGCCACGCGCTATTCCGCCGCCACAGGCAGGGGCGCGTCGGGCTTGCCGCGGCCTTTCCTAGTCCTGCGTCCACCTGCCTTATCCGCCCGGGCCCGTACTTCATCGGCCCAGTGCAAAATCTCGAAGGCGCCGTCCATGCGCTCCACCAGCGCGGTGCAGCTTTCAACCCAGTCACCGTCGTTCATATATTCGGTTTTGCCGAAGAAGCGCCGCTCGGCATGGTGGATATGGCCACAGATCACGCCGTCCACGCCCATGCGCTCGGCCTCCGCCGCCACGGCCTCTTCATACTTGCCGATATATTCAACCGCGTTCTTGACCTTGTGCTTCAGGTAGGACGACAGCGACCAGTAGGGATACCCAAATTTGTGGCGCGCCCAGTTGACCATGGTGTTGAGGCGGAGCAGCATCACATAGGCATGGTCGCCCAGATGCGCGAGCCATTTGGCATATTTCACCACACCGTCGAATTTGTCGCCGTGCAGGACCCAGTAGCGCTTGCCGTTCTGGGCTTGGTAAATTGTTTCCTCCGCGATCTCGACCCCCGCCATATTGTAGCCCTCAAACCCCCTGAGGCCTTCGTCGTGGTTGCCGGGAATATAGATCACTTGCGTGCCGTGCTTGGCCATCTTCAAGACCCGGCGGATCACGTCATTGTGGGTCGTGTCCCAGTACCAGCGAGATTTGAGCTGCCAACCGTCAATAATATCGCCCACCAGGAACAGCTTGTCGCAGGTCATGGACTTGAGGAAATCAAGCAGCAGGTCGGCCCGTGCAGCTTTGGTGCCCAGATGCGTGTCGGAAACGAACACCGCCCGGTAATGCGGTTTTTTCGGATAGCGGGGTTGAGGACCTCCGGCGGATGGATCGGGTTGGGAGGAAGGGAAACCGCCGGAGGGCTCAAAGTGCTTGGGGTTCGGCTCCGAAAGCTTTTCAAGAGCTTCGGACACGAGAGGAAAAAGAAGTGTTTCATCAGTCTTTTTCATGGCCGCTTTATGCGTGCCAACCATGACACTCATGTTGCAGCCATGTGACTGTTTTATTGTATTTACACTCCGGCCTTATGATCAGACTCTGAGCCGACTCAGCGAGTCGGCGCCCGATAGGCTTTTGGTTTATCGGAGCCGCTTAGCGCATGACACCGAAGTATAGCGGTGCGATAACTGTCGCGACTTCAAAAAGGGGGATCTAATGAAGCCATTTTTCACCAAACTGTTCTTGATGGTCTGTCTACTCGCGCCCGCGGCTTACGCGGAGGACGGCGCTGGTCCGGAGCAGGCCAAGACGCTGGCGCTGGAATATAACAAGCGCATGAACAAGATGCTGAGCGCCGGGTCCACGCCCGCGGACGTGGATAACCTGTTCGCGCTCTATTCAGACGATTTTGTCTATAATCACCCAGGTCAGGGTGACGTGTATGACACCCAGTATCTTTACAATAACTCGGTGAAATATGTGAAAGCCGGTCACTTCGACGGCAGCTACCAACAGCAGATCACCCGCATGATTGTCGGCAAGAACGGCGTAGTGCTTGAGTGGGTCGTACCCGGCAGCGACGGCAGCACCCGCATGACGCTGATTGAGACGCGCGCGGACAAGATCATCCACATCAAGGAATTCTGGTAAGCCTCACGCTTCCTTCCAAAGAAAAAGAGGCCGGCCCCGATTGGGACCGGCCAAGAAACACCTGCGGATAAGGCAGATGTGAGGGACAAACTGTAAGGCTTACTCAGCAGCCTTGAATTGGGGCGACCCGGTGCCTGGTTGGGTCATCAGCTCGTAAGCCGGGGTTGTCAGGAACTCGGCCAACTCATCCTTGAAGACAAGGTCGAGGAACAGTCGACCGGCCTCAGCCAGCCGACCGTCCTCAAAGTTGGTAGGGCCTAAGAACTCTCTGAGTTTCACCATCTCGTCTGCATAGAGATCGCGAACCAAATCTTCGGTAACGGTGCGGCCATCATCCAGCGTTGCACTAAGCTTCAGCTGCTGCCAGATCTGCGTGCGGCTGATCTCGGCGGTGGCGGCATCTTCCATCAGGTTATAAAGCGGCACGGCACCACGGCCCGTCAGCCACGCACCCAGATACTGGATACCAACCCGGATGTTTTCGCGCACCCCGTGTTCGGTGATTGTGCCGGTGTGCGGTGCCAGAAGCTCTTTCTGGCCGATCTCGATATCAAGCCGCGTGCGGTGAAGCTGGTTGGCCTGCGGCATCAGCCGGTCGAATACATCCCTTGCAACCGGCACCAGCGCCGGGTGCGCCACCCAGGTGCCGTCGTGGCCAAAAGCGGCTTCGCGGTCCTTGTCGGCGCGGACTTTCTCGAACGCGGCGGCGTTTGCGGCTTCATCGCCCTTGACGGGGATTTGCGCGGCCATGCCGCCCATGGCGTGAGCCCCTCGCCGGTGGCAGGTTTTGATAAGTAAAAGCGAGTAGGCTTTCAGGAAGGCCTCACCCATCGTCACCTGCGACCGGTCTGGCAAGAGATAGTCAGCATGCTTGCCGATTCTCTTGATGTAGCTGAAAATATAGTCCCAGCGGCCACAATTTAGGCCGACAATATGATCCTTCAAGGCGTGGAGGATTTCGTCCATCTCGAAGGCGGCGGGAAGCGTTTCGATCAGAACCGTTGTCTTGATCGTGCCGTGCTCCAGCCCCAGGACTTCTTCTGTATAGGTAAACACATCGTCCCACAGCTTGGCCTCGAAGTGGCTTTCCATCTTGGGCAGATAGAAATAGGGGCCGGTGCCGCGGGCAAGCAGCGCCGAAGCATTGTGGAAAATATACAGGCCGAAATCGAACAGGCTGGCTGAGATGGGCTGGCCATTCAGTTCAGCATGCACCTCTGTCATGTGCAGCCCACGCGGGCGCACCTTCAGGGTCGCAGTCTGCTCATTCATACGGTATTCTTTGCCGGATTTCGGGTCCGTAAATTCAAGCCTGCCGCGGGCGTAATCCATCAGGTTGATCTGGCCGTCGATCATATTCTCCCAGGTGGGAGAGGACGCATCTTCGAAATCGGTCATGAACACGTTGGCGCCGGAGTTAAAGGCGTTGATCATCATCTTGCGATCAACCGGGCCGGTGATCTCGACACGGCGGTCCTTCAGGTCCTCGGGCGTGCCCAGGATTTTCCAGTCGCTCTCGCGAATGTCTTTTGTCTCAGGAAGAAAGTCAGGCAGCTCGCCGGCATCAAACCTTTTCTGGCGCTCTGCGCGTGCTTCCATCAGGTCCTTGCGGCGGCCGCCGAAACGGATTTCAAGGTCAGCAACGAACGCCAGCGCGTCGCCGGTGAGGACACGGGCATACAGGTCCTTCACAGGCGCGATGATATCGAGCGTGGGCTCAGTTGTGCGTTCCAGTGCTGCTGACATTTGATTTCCTCTCATCCGGCTGTCGGCTACCCTTTCGAGCAACTTTCTTGCGCTCAGCAGCATTCATATTTCATATTATTTCACTCATTCAAACAACAATTGATACAAAAAGTGTTCCAATGTATGATTTTGTAAATGTCAAAATGTATATATGTAAACTTTGTAAAATTCAGGATTGACCATGGTTGAGAACGCCACCAAGAAGATTTTCGCGGGTCCGCGCATCCGACGTTTGCGCCGCGAACGCGGCCTGAGCCAGGGCCAGATGGCCGCCGAACTGGGCTTCTCGACAAGCTATCTCAACCTGGTGGAACGCAACCAACGCCCTGTTTCCGCGCAGTTTTTGCTGCGGCTTGCTGAAGTGTACGACGTTGAACTGACAGCGTTCGCGGGCACGGACGAGGCTAGGGCTTTCGCGGACCTCAGTGAGATCCTCGCCGACCCCATGTTCAAGGGCATTGGCCTGTCGCGCGGCGAAATGCAGGACATGGCTGATGCCGCCCCGAAGGCCGTGGAAGCCTTTACACTGATTTACAAGTCGTTCCAACAGGCCCGGCAGAACGCCACAGAGCTTTCAAGCCAGGTGGTCGAACGCGAGGGCGCGACGCCTGAATCAATCTTCCCCGTCGATGAAGTCAGGGACTTTATCCACGACCATAAAAACTACTTTCCCGAACTGGATGAGGCGGCTGAGGCCACACACGAGGAACTGGGCCTGCAGCGCGACGACGCCTTCATGGTGCTCTCTGGCCGGCTCGATGAAGAGCACGGCATTCGGGTGCGCATCATGCCGCACGAGGTGATGCCCGAAACCCTGAGGCATTTCGATTTCCACCGCCGCCAGTTGCTGATTTCAGAAATGCTGGACCAGAGCGCGCGTGTTTTCCAGCTGGCGTTCCAGCTGGCGATGCTGGAGTTCAAGCCGATGATCCAGCGGATCAGCGACACCCACACCTGGCAAACGGAAGAAGCCCGGCGGCTGGTGCGCATTTCGCTCGCCAACTATTTCGCCGGCGCCCTTCTGATGCCCTACACGCGCTTCCTCGGCGACGCCAAGATACTGAAATATGACATTGAGCATCTGGGTCGGCGCTATAACACCAGTTTCGAGCAGGTCTGCCACCGGCTGACGACCCTGCAGCGCCCGGGTGAACGCGGCGTGCCCTTTTTCTTCATTCGGGTGGACAAAGCCGGGAATGTCTCCAAGCGTTTCTCAGCCGGGCGCTTCCACTTCTCGCGCTTCGGCGGCACCTGCCCCTTGTGGAACGTGCATGACACCTTCGCCTACCCCGGCCGCATCGCCACCCAGATCATCCAGATGCCCGATGAGACCACCTATTTCTCGGTCGCCCGTACCGTCCGGCGCGTGGGTGCCGTTTACGGCCAGGTGGACCAGCAATTGGCGATCGGGCTCGGCTGCGACATCGCCTATGCCCGAGAACTGATCTACGCCAAGGGCCGCGACCTTGAAAATCTGGACACCACCCCTGTCGGCCCCAACTGCCGCCTGTGCGAACGCCCCGCCTGCCCGCAGCGCGCCAACCCACCGCTGACCAAAGCGCTGGTGCTCGACGAACGCTCCCGCGGTATCTCCGCCTACCGCTTCGCCCAAGAGTAATCATTCCATCCATGCCGCAGGGCTGGAGCCAAAGCAGCAGACAGGCGTGTTCCATCCGAGTGTTGCGTCGCCCACCTTGAGGGGGGACCCGAGCCGGTAGGCTGAGCCCCAGACGGTGGCCTCCACATTCGCGGCATAGTCATCCGCCTCGACGCCCGCAATCGGCATGTCCGCCTCCACTGCCGGACTGTCCACCAGCAGCTTCGCCGTGCGGGCCAGTGACAGGCGGGCATCGCGGACGGCCTCACCTCTGGCCACGTTCGCCAGCGACCGGATCGCCGCCGCCGCCATCAGATAACCGGTCGCGTGGTCAAGCGCCTGTACCGGCAAGTGTAACGGCTTCTCGCTTCCAGCCCAGGTCATGCAGGCGTCCGATATGCCCGAGCTCATCTGCACCAGACTGTCGAAGCCCCGCCGCCCGGCCCACGGGCCGGTCCAGCCATAAGCGCACAGTGATACCTCAATCAGATGCGGCGCAACCGCGCGCCGCCAGTC
Organism: Kordiimonas lacus; assembly: GCF_001550055.1. Classification (GTDB taxonomy): domain Bacteria; phylum Pseudomonadota; class Alphaproteobacteria; order Sphingomonadales; family Kordiimonadaceae; genus Kordiimonas; species Kordiimonas lacus. The sequence goes on along the minus strand of NZ_LRUA01000010.1, from coordinate 777,812 downwards.
TGCGCCCAATCCAAGGCCCTCAAGCGCCCCAGGGCGGTAGCCGTGAACAAGGATGTCAGCGCCGCGCAAGAGCTGTTCGAAGCTAGCCCTGTCATCCGCATCTTTTAGGTTAAGCCGAGCGCAGCGTTTGCCCAGCGTCACTTCGGGCTCGACATTGTCTTCCTGCCATCTGGGCGGATCAATCCGCAGCACCTCGGCACCGAATCCAGCGAGCGTGCGGGTAGCTACCGGCCCCGCAAGCACCCGCGTGAGATCGAGCACCTTCAGCCCCGCCAGCGGCCGTGCGGCTGTCCCAGCCCGGCTTTTCGCCTGTGGCGCCCGAGCCTGCCCCCAATGAATGAGAGATTCATCTGCAATCACCTGCCCCTGCGGATGCGCGTTCCATTCATCCGCCGTACGCATTGCTGCTCCGACACCGCCCGCCGCCACGATGGCAGCCTCGAGCTCATCCTTTCGCCACGCTCTAGCGGCGCGGTCAACGTCGACGCGGGTTTCGGCGACGCCAAGAACGCCGCAGGCTGCCGTCCGGTGATGCGGCAGGTTTGTGTGCAGCTTGATCCAACCATCCGATGTTCGGTAATCGCCAGCAATGGCATTCCACACGGGCGCCTGCCCTCAATGCCGCTAGCATTCATCAGGTCAGCAAGTGCCACACCGACCGCGCCAACTGTGGCCTCAGCAAGGGTTGATACCGGAAAGCAGGAGGCATAGCGACCCCAGCCAATCACCTCTGGTTCGCCCGTCAAATCCAGCGCGTTATAGATGTCCTTCATGGAACCTCTGTAGCAGCCGCTGAGATGCCTCACAATATCCTGCCCGCTTTCCTGCGGCCGAAGCAAAGCACCATCTGAAGTTTTTATAGCTGCGCGTGGACATGCTTGTCGTCATGATCAACGAAACGCACGCGTCCGTAGCGGCATGCAACCGGCGGCCCGCACCTTAAAAGCGCATTGCTCTTGTCGCTAAACGGGCATTATGCAATTATTGCGAAAAATCAGGCAGAATGGAGACGGATATGACAGACACGACACCCCGCCACCAACCGCGCCAGGACGCAGACCGGCGCTCTGTCGTTCTTGTCTACATCCTGTTTCTGATCGGGCTCTGTACCGGCGGCCTCGTTTCGATCGCCGGCGCGATCATTGCCCATACCAAAAGCAATGAGGTCGCCAGGGTGTATCAAAGCCACCTGGACTATCAGATCCGCACCTTCTGGATGGGGCTTGTGATTGGTATTGTCGGCTCGCTCCTGCTGGTGGTCCTGATCGGTATTCCGATCCTGCTTGGCCTCTTTATCTGGACCCTCGTGCGCTGCATCAAAGGCCTGATGGCCGCCAACGACGGGCAGCCCATCGACAACCCCCAGACCATGCTGTGGTAAAGGGCACCTTTTCTGCCCTTCTGAACGAATATTTCAATACCTTGAAATAAAATTACCCTACCTCACATGTTGGAAAAGCTGGGCTTTTTCCACATGCGTAATTTTATGTCGCGTGTCGCTTTTTGGAAAAATCCGTTTGCAAGCGGGTGCGTCTATGCGTAGCGTGTGCCCGATTTTATACAATTGGCAGTCATATAAATATGAGCATCAGCGTACTCGACCTTTTCAATATCGGCATTGGCCCGTCTTCAAGCCACACTGTGGGCCCGATGAAGGCGGCAACGGAATTTGTCGAGGAGCTTGAAGCTGCCGACAAGCTGAAGCATGTCACGCGGCTTGCGGTAAAGCTTTATGGCTCCCTCGGCGCCACGGGGCGCGGCCACGGGTCGGACACTGCGGTGATGCTGGGGCTGATGGGCGAATGCCCGCGCGGCGTTGATGTGGAAGCAATCCCGGCCATGGTTGAGGCGGTGCGTAAGTACCAGAAGATCAAGCTGATGGGCCACCATACCATCGACTTCCATGAAGATGACGACCTGCAACTTCTGCCGCGCGAACAGCTGGAATTCCACCCGAACGGCATGGAATTCTGGGCCTACGACAAAGACGGCAATGAGCTGAACCGGTCAATCTATTATTCCATCGGTGGCGGTTTCATCGTGCATGAAAACGAGGCTGAAAAAGACAAGTTTGTTGAAGACAAGATCAAGCAGCCCTATCCGTTCAAGTCTGCGGAAGAGTTGCTGGCGCACTGCGAACGTACCGGTAAGCCCATCAGTGCCGTCATGATGGCGAACGAGAAAGTGCTGCGCTCGAGCCAGCAGATCAGGGCTGAACTCCTGGAAATCTGGTCCGTCATGCAGGAATGCGTCGAGCGCGGCTGTTCCCGTGGCGGCGATATGCCGGGCCTCAAGATCAAGCGGCGCGCCCAAAAGCTCTATGACCAGCTGAAATCGCGACCGGAAACTGGCCTGACCGACCCGCTGACAATCCTGGATTGGGTGAACCTTTATGCCCTCGCGGTCAATGAAGAGAACGCAGTGGGCGGCCGGGTTGTCACCGCGCCTACGAACGGGGCCGCCGGCATCGTGCCGGCTGTGCTGCATTATTATATGCGTTTCATCCCCCATGCGAACGAAGAAGGCGTGATCAAGTTCCTGCTGACCGCTGGCGCCGTGGGCCTCCTGTTCAAGATGAACGCCTCCATCTCTGGCGCCGAAGTCGGCTGCCAGGGCGAGGTGGGCAGCGCCTGCTCGATGGCGGCTGCGGGCCTCACGGAAGCCTTGGGCGGCACACCAGCGCAGGTGGAAAACGCAGCCGAGATCGGCATGGAACACAATTTGGGGCTGACATGCGACCCCATCGGCGGGCTGGTGCAGGTGCCCTGCATTGAACGGAACGCCATGGCAGCCATCAAGGCCATCAATGCCACGCGGCTCGCGATGCGCGGCGACGGCACCCATTTTGTCACGCTCGACAAGGTAATTCGCACCATGCGCATAACAGGGCGTGACATGCAGTCCAAATATAAGGAAACTGCAGAAGGCGGTCTGGCGGTCACCGTGCCGATCGCCGCCAATGTGGTAGATTGTTAAACCGGGCAGGCCTTGCGACTTCCCCGGTTCTGGGCCGGTTCTTGGGGAGGAATTATGGAAAGTCACGTTATCGGGCCTGTGGATGAGCCGCTGCTGGAGAAAACCATCGGCGACATGCTGAATGAGACAGCGGCCCGTTTCCCGGACAATGAATTCCTGGTATTTGCTGAGGACGGCATCCGCCTTTCTTACGAAGAATTCCTCCATGACGTGGAAGCCTTCGCCGCCGGGTTCCTGGCGCTGGGGCTTGAGCCCGGTGACCGCGTCGGCGTGTGGGCGCCGAACCGCATCGAGTGGGTCATCACCCAATTCGCCACCGCCAAAGCCGGTCTCATCCAGGTGAACATCAACCCGGCCTACAGGACCCATGAGCTTGAATATGCGCTGAATAAAGTCGGCTGCAAGGCGCTGGTGCTGGCCGACAAGTTCAAGACGTCCGATTACGAGGCCATGCTGCAGGAACTGGCGCCGGAACTGGCGACATGCCCCCACGGCAAGCTTGACGCCGCACACCTGCCGCACCTCAGGGCCGCCATCACCATGGGGGAAGAAGCGCCCGCGGGTTTCTTCCAGTTCGCCGATATCGTCGAGCTGGCCGAAGAAGAACATTATGAGCGGCTTTATGAGATCGAGCGGTCACTGAAGCCCACGGATGACATCAATATCCAGTTCACCAGCGGCACCACGGGCAATCCAAAGGGCGCGACGCTGAGCCACCATAATATCCTGAATAACGCCAAGTTTGTTGGCGCCGCCATGAACTTGACGAGCGAGGACCGCCTGTGCGTGCCCGTGCCGCTCTATCACTGCTTTGGCATGGTCATGTCTGTGCTGGCTTGTGCGCTGGTGGGCGCGACACTGGTGTTCCCTGCAGAAGCCTTTGAGCCGAAAAGCGTGCTGCAGGCTGTTGAGGACGAGCGCTGCACTGGCCTGCAGGGTGTGCCCACCATGTTTATCGCAGAACTGAATGAACCCAATTTCAAACGCTATGACCTTTCGTCCCTGCGCACCGGTATCATGGCCGGCTCGCCGTGCCCGGTGGAGGTGATGAAGCGGGTAATTTCAGACATGCATATGAGCGAATGCACCATCGCCTACGGCATGACGGAGACAAGCCCCGTCAGCTTCCAGACCGCGCGCGGCGATAGCGTTGAGCGCCGCACATCTACCGTTGGCCGCATCCACCCGCATGCGGAAGTGAAGGTCATCGATGAGGATGGCAAAACCGTGCCGCGCGGCACCCAAGGCCAGCTGTGCACGCGCGGCTATCTTGTGATGCGCGGCTATTGGGATGACGCCGACCGCACCGCTGAGGCGATCGACGCGGACGGCTGGATGCACACAGGCGATCTGGCGGTGATTGACGCGGAAGGATACTGCCGCATCACAGGCCGCGTAAAAGACATGGTCATCCGCGGCGGCGAAAACATCTATCCGCGCGAGGTGGAAGAATTCCTCTACACCCACCCGGATATCCGCGACGCGCAAGTGTTCGGCATCCCGGATGAGAAATACGGTGAAGAACTCTGCGCCTGGCTTCAATTGAAGGAGGGCGCAGAGCTGGACGCTGGCGCCATCAAGGCCTTCTGCAATGGGCAAATCGCCCACTATAAAATCCCACGCCACGTCCGTTTCGTCGACGAGTACCCGATGACGGTAACAGGCAAGATCCAGAAATTCAAAATGCGCGAAGCCATGATGAAAGACCTGGGTCTTGCCGAAATTGAAACCGCCTGACCCAAGTGGCCTCTGGAAAAACGGCGATATTTAGATTGACTTTGTGTGCGCCTCACAAGATTAATGGCCATACTTCAGCCTTAGCTTGTGGGGAAGCTTGTGACCGAAATAATCATTTCCGACGATTCATCAGACGCCATCAATCTGGACGAAGATCAGTCCGACACCATCACCATCAATGCGGTTCTCTCCAACTATATTGATGCAGGTGGCGGTGAACGGGATACGCTGACCAACAATGGCACCATCGACTTCCAGGCCACTCACGCGAATAGTAGTGCCGCATTCTACAGCGACGCGTCATTTGTTGATGTAACAAATGCCGGAAGCATTTCTGCACTGGTCTATCCCGACCCCGAAGGCGAGCCGGAGTGGTCGCGAGGAAACGGCGTCCAAGTCTCAACCGGCACGCTTACGCTGACAAACCTGTCGTCTGGTGAGATAAAGAGCGGCAAACACGGCGTCTATGTTTCAGGTGACGGCATAACAGCTTCTGCTGATACCGATATTACCAACCAAGGCCTGATCCAGAGTATCGGCTACTCTGTCCTGATCTACGGCGGGACTGTGACCAATAGTGGAACCCTCAAGGCCACAGGAGGCGCCGCGCTTGCTGGCGACCCTATATATTTTTCAACTGGCATCTATTCCGGCTATCTAAGCGCCCAGGACAGCCCGGGCTTTCAAACCGAACACACCTCAATCACCAACACGGCGTCTGGCAGCATTTATGGGCAGCACACGGGCATCTACCTGAAACATGGTGGCGGCAGTGTGACAAATGCAGGTTCAGTGTCTGGCGGCACGATTGGCGTGCGACTCAAAGGCAGCAACCTCACGCTCGACCTTACCAGCAGCGGTACCATTTCCACAGATGGCAGCGAATCTGCCACCTTCTACGACCAACCTGCCTACGGCATCCTGGTAGACAGACAAAGCAGCCTGGACCTTACGCTATCTGGAACCGTTTCAAGCAGCGACACAGGCATCTATGCCGGTCAGGCTGACATAACGGTGTCCAGCAACGGCAGCATCCTTGCCAACACGGCTGCGGGCAACAGCGGCTTTGCCATCGATACAGCAGATGAGGAAGACTTCACGGCCTACGCCAACCGGGTATACACCAGCAACCAGTCAACCCAGATGCTGCCTGACGACTTCTGGTCCTACGCGCCAAACGCCCAGCTTGAAGCATATGTGGTGCGCCTGGGGCTGATCGATGGCACCGATTCCAACTATGCCTTCTATTTCCATTATGAGTATGAAAAGGGCGAATCTGGATATTATGCGTCGACCGGCGTTCTGCAGTCCTATGAGAACGAGTTCGGCATTTTCACGCTTGAACTGGTGAACGGTGGGTACGCCTTGCACCTGAATGGCGAGCTTGTCACCGAGATTCCAGACGACTTCTCTTTTGCCGACACAATCACCAACGCCGGCTTCATTGACGGCAACATATCGCTGGGCCTCGGGGACGATACCCTGACAAACACCGGCGAGATTGGTGGTCGGGTTTACCTGGGTGATGGCGCAGACGTTTTTGTATCGACTTCCGATGGCGCCAATGTATTTGGCGGCAGCGGCCATGACAGCATTACTGGCAGCAGTGAAGCCGATATCTTGCGCGGCGATGCCGGTGCAGACACCATCAACGGCGGGGCAGGCAACGACCAGATATGGGCCGGCTCTGGTGATGTTGGAGGCGATCGATTCTTTGGTGGCGACGGTGCAGACATCCTTGGTGGCGGCGGCGGAAACGATCTGCTGGTCGGCGGCAACGGAGCCGACGCGCTCTTTGGCGGCAACGGCCAGGATACATTGGTTGGTGGCCTGTGGAATGGCGGGACCGTCATTGCCGGCACAAATACTGAACAGCTTTGGGCAGGCGGCGGCAACGACATGCTATATGGGTCAGACGTCGCCGACCAGCTGGGCGGCGGCATAGGCGACGACACCGTCTACGGCAATGGTGGTGCAGACACGATATATGCTGGCAAGGGCGGTGATGACGTTCTGTTTGGCGGCAGTGGCCGCGACATCGTTTTTGCTGGGTCGGATAATGACCAGATCGACGGCGGAGATGGAAACGACGAGCTCTATGGCGGTACGGGCGATGATGCCGTCACTGGTGGCAGCGGGGCTGATACCCTGTACGGCGGCAGCGGCGCCGACACCCTGGACGGCGGTATCGGTGCCGATATCCTGCGCCCCGGTGCGGGCACAGACCTGCTAATCTTCCAATCCGGGCACGGCGCAGACACTGTCGAAGGATTTGACCTGAGTGAGGACATACTGGACCTTTCGGACCTTTCCGTAGACTTCAGTGACCTTGACGGTGTCCGCGACGCCGCCACTGAACTGTCAGATGGCATACTGATCGACACAGGCGGTGGAGACAGTATTTTCCTGACAAGCGTCTCCCTGAGCGACATCGACAGCCTTCAGGTTGCCTTCTAAGCTCACCGGCAATACTCAGGCGTGGCTGAAATAGCCACACAAATAATTATTGTTTCACAATAATGCCGCAATTGGATTCGATGGTGCTTCCAACGATAACGGGGAACGAGAAGACCAATGCTTAAGAAAGCAACTGTATCTGTCCTGTGCCTGGCTGCGTGCCTGACCGCTAGCGCAAAAGCAGAAGAAAAGAATGCCAGCCTGCCTCTGGCAAAATTGTTCCACAAATATGATACCTATCTGAAGATGGCTTCGAAGGAAGAGCCCGCTTTCAAGCCGTTATACCGCGTCTTTCCCCGTGAAGGAGAAGCCGGAGTTCTGGAAATGTCCTTCACCCATAACGGCAAATCCGTGACTTTCAGTACGGACGAAAAGGGCTATATCGACTATCGCCCCAGCCAGGAGCTGCTGGAGGCCAACCCCGTCGTGACGGTTGACCGGCCCCAGAACAGCATGAGCCTGGCCTTGACCCTTGGCGTCCTGGAGCCCGCCAGCACCAGCTATGACATGCGTGCGCTGCACGACAAAGTCCACACCGCCTGGGGGCAGGCCAAGGGACTTGGCGGATTCATGAGTATCCTTGCGCCCAAGCATAGCAACATCACGGCCAATTTTGGTGAAAGCTGTCCAACCGTGACCTGGTCGATCAAAGCCCAGGGCAAACAGATCGCTGGGGGCAGCGCAACCGGCAGCGTTCTGATTGAATTCAAGGACAAGGTCATCCGCAAAGCTGACACGCTGACATTCTCCTGTACGCCGGAGCAGTTGATGCTCTAGCACATTTTCTACTTGAGCGACCTCCCCGGCTCGGTAATGGTAAGCCCCCAGCTTGACCCGGAGATTTCATGACCCGTACTTACGCAAGTTTCCCTGCCGTCTATGACCTCGTTCGGGAGATCCCGAAGGGCCAGGTGGCCAGCTACGGCATGGTGGCCTCCCTGCTGCCGGGCTTAACCCCGCGTATTGTCGGCTTTGCCATGGCGGCAACACCGACGGGCCAGGGCATTCCGTGGCAGCGGGTAATCAACAGCGCAGGCAAAATCAGCGACCGCGACGGCGCAATGCGTCAACGCAAGCGCCTGGCGGACGAAGGCATAACCTTCAAGAAGAATGGCGCTGTTGACTGGTCTGCCCACCGCTGGCAAGGGCCATCAGAAGCCTGGCTTGAAGCGGCAGGTGTTGATTTCATGGATTTCCTGACCATCCAGGCGAGCTGGCCTGGTTGAACGGCGATACCACTGGCGGCGTATTGTCGCGCCCGGTAAGGTCCGGTTTGCAGCCTGGAAAAGGCGTGCTATCCCCGCAGCATGACCCGTCACTTCAAATGCATGACCGACAGGCTTGACCGGTTTTTGCCGGTGCTGGCACTTTCGGTCGCCCTGTTCCTGCAGGGCCTTCTGGCAAGCGGGGCCGCCGCCAGCATGGTGGTGCCTGGCCTGGTGGCGCCCGACGGCACGTCCCTGACGCTCAGCGACATCTGCAACAACACAGAAGACGGCCGCACGGGCCATTGTCATGCCTGTGTGCACGCCCCTGTTGCCACGCTGACCGCAGTTGACCTCCTGCCCGACATGCAAAGGCCCGTGCCCGGTGAGGCTTTCACGGCATATGCGGCTCCACAGGTGTCCCGCCCGGAAGCCAGCTTCCGCTTCCATACGGGTCCGCCAAAAGCCTGATCTCATCATCGTTTGCATTGATCTGCCATGCGTGCCCGGTGCACGCGCGGCCCTTTTTGATGACATCAGGAAATTTTCATGAAAACCACATTTGTATATGCGGCCCTTGCCGCAAGTTTTCTCACGCCCGCAGCCCTTGCGCACGGCGGCACCAAACCCCGCATCGATGACCATGCGCCTATTGGCGTGATGGGCGACCATTATCACAAGAAAGGCGAATGGATGGCCGCCTTGCGCGTGATGACAATGGGCATGAATGACCCCACAAATACCATGACGGGACCGCAGGAAATGGACAGCACCATGGTGATGATGGGCGGCATGTATGCACCAAGCGACAGGCTGACCTTTTCCGCCGGCATCGCCTACCGCGAAAAAGACATGACCATGCGCATGATGAGCACGGACATGACACGGTCAGCAAGCGGGGTCGGGGACCTGAAGCTGAACGCCATCACGCCGCTATTCAACGATGGCCATCGTCGCCTTCTCCTCACATTGGGGGTCAATATTCCCGTCGGGGAAACCGGCGACACAGACACTATGGGCAATCTGTTGCCTCTCAAGATGCAGGCTGGCACGGGATCGTGGGGGCTGCTGCCGAAGGTGACTTTCAGCCAGTTCGAGGACGGCTGGTCGTTTGGTTTTCAGGCAAGCGCCAGTGTCTGGCTGGATGAAACCGCCACAGGCGAAAAGGCTGGCGACAGCTGGACCATAAGCGGCTGGTCATCTGTCACCGTCACAGACCGCGTAAGCCTGTCGGCCCGGCTTGCCTATGAAGACTATAGCGCCTGGCGGGCTACATCGCCGCTGTCGGGTGGTGCCCGCAACCGCCTGCGCGGCTTCATCGGCACCAACCTCTATGTGGTGGGTACCCACCGGCTGGGGATCGAGCTGGGTTTCCCCATCACAGAAGACCGGGGCACAAACAACCTGGGCACCGGCACATCACTGATGCTTGGCTGGCAGAAAGCCTTCTAGAACAAAAAAGGGCGGGGATTGCCCGCCCTTTTTCCTGTTCGGCTGTCTCTGGGCCTTATTCGACGGCATCCGGGGACGGCTTGTCGGGCCCGGCGCCATTCTGGTCCGGCACGCCGTCGTGCCCCAGGGCCGCCATGCGGTGTTCATGCGAGAAGAAGCCGCGGATGTCCTCAATCACCAGAATGAGCGCCGGTAGCGCAAACAGCATCACGAAGCTTGAGAACACGAGGCCCGTCGCCAGGCTGACCGCCATCGGAATCAGAAACTGCGCTTGTGGGCTGGTTTCCGAAATGATCGGCAATAGCCCCAGTGCTGTGGTGATGGTCGTCAGCGCAATCGGGCGAAAGCGCCTGAGGGTGGCGCGCACAGCCGCGTCAATCGCGGTCGCGCCCGGCTCTCTCAGTTCCGTGTTATAGCGGTCGATCAGCACAACGGAGGCATTCACCACCACGCCCGCCAGCGCCACCACACCAAAGAGCGACACAAACGACAGGTCATGCCCCAACGTCATATGGCCATAGATGGCCCCGGCAATCCCGAGCGGGATCGACACCAGGATGATCGCCGGCTGCAGGTAACTTTTCAGCTGCGTTGCCACCAACGCATAAATCACGATTACGGCCAGGATGAAGCCCCGGAAAAGCGACTGGAAATCCTCACTCTGTTCGCGCGAGGCCCCTTCCAGCTGCCAGCGGAGGCCCAAGTGCTTTTCCATCAGGCCCGGCAGGATTTCCCCCTGGATCAATTCATTGACCACATTGGGGGTGGTGATGGCTTCATCCACATCAGCGGTCACTGTCAGCACCCGACGGCCATTGACCCGTTCGATTGAGGTCGGGCTGCGACCTTCCTTGAGGTCCGCCACAAGGGCAAGAGGCACACCACTACCGTCCGGCAGGCGAATACGCACGTCTTCAAGCCTTTCAAGGCTGTGGCGCATTTCCGCAGGATAGCGCACATAGACCTTCACTTCCTCACGCCCGCGCTGGATACGCTGCACTTCTTCACCGAAATAGGCCTGCCTGAGCTGGCGAGCCAGGTCTGTTGGCTTGATGCCGGAGGCGAGCCCAAGGTCTGTCAGCGTAAATTCGAACTGACGCTTGCCAAGGTCCAGTCCAGCATCGATCTGGCCGACGCCGCCGATAAGGGCTATCTGGTCCGCCAGGTCTGCGGCCGCCGCCTCCAGTTCATGCTGGTCGTCGTGTGCAAGCTCATACCCCACATCGACACTTTGCGGGCCGATGGTAGAGGCGAACGTCAGCGTTTCGGCGCCCGGAATCTGGCCAACGGCCTGCTCCCAACGCCGGCCAATGTCGCGCGCGCTGTAGCTGCGGTCGTCCGTGGGCACCAGCTCAACTGACATCTGCCCCAGGTGGCTGGCTGTCAAAGCACTTGAAACCGCGCCTGGGCCGGTGACCTGATTATAGCGAGCCCCGATCGTGACCGATGTGGCGTTGATGACCGTCTCACCGGATTCGGCTTTGATCTCGGCAGCCACTTTATCCAGCGCCGTCTGCAACTGGTCCATCGCTTCTACCGTGGCTTCAAACGGCGCCCCGTTCGGCAGCGCCAGTTTGGCCGAAATTTCCGTGCCCTCAATATTGGGGAAGAACACCACCCGCACGATGCCGACACCCACCAGCGAGAAGCTGATCATCACCAGACCGACGGTGGCCGCCACAGTGGCGTAGCGGTAGCGGCTTGTGCGCACAATCATCCGCTGCAGGGGGCCGATGGCAAAGGCGTCCAGCCCCCGTGCCACCTTCTGCTGAATGGTGCGCAGGAGCCCCTTGGACCAACGATTTTCATGCCGAAGGTGCATCGGCAGGATGAAGAAAGCCTCAATCAGCGATACAGCCAGGATCGCGATCACGGCCACCGGGATCGGCCGGGTGATCTTGGCGAAGGTGCCGGTCTGGAACAGAAGTGGTGCGAAGGCCGCCATGGTCGTCAGCACACCCACCAGCACCGGTGCATAGATATTTTTCACACCCTCGAACGCCGCCCGGCTTTCATGGAAGCCGTGCTGCTGTTCGGCATAGATGTTTTCGCCCACCACGATGGCGTCATCCACCACGATGCCGATCACCACAATCAGGGCAAACAGCGTGACCATATTGAGCGTGATGCCCATGCTGCCGAAAATCAGGAAGCCGCCCAAAAAGCTGATGGGGATGCCCATGGCCACCCAGAAAGCCAGCTTGAAATCAAGCGTGGCAACCAACAGCAGGAATACCAGCGCAAAACCAAGCAGTGCATTGCTGGTCAGCAGGCTGATGCGGTCGGCCAGGATTTCTGTCTGGTCCCGGAAGACCAGCACCGCGATACCTTCCTGCAGCGGCACGGTGTTCACATAGTCGACCACCTTGCGCTTCACATCCAGGATGTCGGCGCTTTCGTTCCTTAGGATATCGAGGAAGATGGCGGGGGAGCCATTATATTCGTTGATCAGCGGCTCATCGGCGAAACCGTCAGTGACCGTCGCCACATCGCTCAGGCGTACAATATCACCCGTGCTGGTGGAACGGATCATGATACGCTCGAATTCATCGCCCACCCGCGCCTTGGCATCGGTCCTGAGCAGGATCTCGCCGTCGCCGGACTTGATCGCCCCGCCCGAAAGCTCAATGGAAGAATTGCGAATAGCGTCTGCCACCTGCTTGAACGTCAGGTCGTATTTCCTCAGCGTATCTTCGGAAAGCTCAATCGAGATTTCCTTGGCCCGCGCCCCGCGGATGGTAATGGCCGACACAGCATCAAGCGCCAGCAGGTCGCGCTCCAACAGTTCCGCGGTTTCGCGCATCTCGCCTTCGCCCACCTGGCCCACCAGCACCAGCGTCAGCACGTTCGACAGCGACTGGGTCACGGTCACAATAGGCTTTTCGGCATTGCCGGGCGGAAAATCCACAAGGCTGTCAATCGCGGCTTCAACCTCATCCTTCACCCGGTAGGCGTCGACGAAGTCTTCAAGCTCCAGCGTCAGGGCACCCCTATTTTCATAGGCGTAGGACCGCACGCGCTCAACGCCGTTGACGCCCAGTACGGCCTCTTCGATCCGGCGGGTAATGCTGTCTTCCACCTCAAGGGGGGTCGCGCCTGGATACTGCACCGACACCGAAATGGTGCCCACGTCCACCGTGGGGAAGACTTCAGAGCGCATGGTGATGGCCGTCATCAGGCCACCGACGATAAAAAACACCATCAGAAGATTGGTCATCACCGGGTTTTCAAGAAAACGGGCCACGAGGCCCATCACGCCGCCTGCCTCAATGCGCTCGTCGCTCATGACGCGTCCCCGGATGCGCCTTCAGCGCGGATGGCTTTACGGATGGTGACTGACCGAGCGACGAAGCTGGTCGGCACCTCGGAAATCACCACACCGTCCGCCACATCGAACGCGCGGACATAGACATGGTCGTTATCGATATCGACAACATCGACCGCTATGTCTTCAAGCTTGGTATTCTTGACACGCCACACGCTGGTTGCAGTCGCCAGGGCGCTGATTGGCAACTTATAGATATTGTCCTGCGCATGGCCCGACAGCTCCACGGTCGCAAAGGTACCCGGCACCAGCGTGTGTCCCTCTGGCAAGGCAATGATTACATCCTGCAGGCGGGTGCGGCTGTCCAGCACGCCGCCCAGCTGGGTGATCGACGCCACGGCGTCCTCACTCGCACCGAACTCGTCGCTGATACGGACCTTGTCACCCACGTCAAGCTGCAGCCGCGCAAGGTCTTTTGGTGCAATACCCGCAGTGATGCGCAGGCTGTCTGTGGCATAGAGGCTGCCGTAGCTGACGCCCGCGGCCGCAAGCTGGCCACGCTCGACACTGGAGGCAACAATACGTGCTGGATAGTCCACGCTGAAGCGCGTCCGCGCCAGGTTCAGCTTTGCCCTTTCAGCGGCCGCTTTGGCCGCCTTCAGCCGGGCTTCCAGGGCCTGCACCTGCGGTTCCTTGGCAACCAGTGCAGGGGCGGGCTTGTCTGGGAAAACCCGCTTCCAGTCACGGATGAAGTTATCGGCGTTGGCGCGGGTCTGCAGCAGGTCGGATTCCGCCGCTGCCACTTCTGCTTCAGCCTGTTCAAGCGCCAACTCGTAATCGCGGGGTTCGATGGTGAACAGCACTTCACCTGCCTCCACCAGCGCGCCAGGTTCCAGCTTCGGGCTCACGCTGACAACCCTGCCGCCCACCTGCGGAGTGAGGGCCACGCCAGCGCGGGCGGACACTTCGCCAGTGATCTCCAGCCTCGGGGTGTGGCTTGCTGCCTTGGGCAGGAAAACATCCACCACCAGCCCTGCCTGTGTGGATGAATAACCCGGACCATTATCGCCGGTCAGGCGGATGATCTTGGTAATGGCAATGGTGCCTACCACCACGGCAATCACTAGGGCAACCTGGACCAGACCTATGGCCTTTTCACTGCCCTTGGCGACATGGAAAGCCTCAACAACCCGCTTCATAAAAACCTCTCTGTCGCGCCCGACACGCCCGTGCCGTAACGGAATCGAATTATTAGACGCATGCGTCCACCAATTGATGGGATACCACACCAAGGATGCTGCTGCGTCAAGCGAAAGGATTTCCCCCGACGTGGTATCACCAGTGATACGCGTGAAATTTACGTTCCCTGCGCAAGTCCAGATCAAATGCCGTATCTTCCATTGGGAAGACCACGAGAGATCATCTCTTTTATCCGCTCAGGAAAATGCTATATGAAGGCGAACGCTTTGCCTGCGCCCTGCGCTCAGGCACCGGAGCAAACCGGAACAATATAGGAAGATCTGATGGTAAAAGTTTCTGTGACCAACCTGGCTGGCCAAACCCGCGATATCGATGCCGAAGAAGGCCTGTCGCTGATGGAAAACATCCGCAACAACGATTTCGACGATCTGGCCGCCATTTGCGGCGGCTGCTGCAGCTGCTGCACCTGTCACGTATATGTAGACGGCGGCGACTTTGGCAAACTGCCCGCGATGGAAGATGATGAGCATTATCTTCTCGAGGACAGCGAGCATTTCAAGGAAGGCGCGTCCCGCCTGTCCTGCCAGATCGAAGTCGATGGCTCCATGGACGGCCTGCAGGTCACCATCGCGCCTGAAGCTTAATAGTCGGTAGCTTTAGTCCCAAAATTCACACAGCTGAAAGCCCAAAAAGGACGCCCCAATGACCACCGCATTCCTGACCGCCAAAACAAGCCCAGACGCCATACCGCTACGCCTCGTGTGCACGGATGATTGGCCAGTTGGCCTCACGAAGGGCCAACTGGCCTGGGCCGAAAAGGTGGAGTTTTCAGGCGAGGCGGGCACCAGCGTGCTGCTGCCCGGCGAAGACGGTGGTTTGGCGCTGACGGGCGTAGCTGACGGTAACGCTGACGTCTGGTCGCTGGCCTCGGCCGCGACCCTGTTGCCCAAAGGCACATACCGGCTGGACGGTGTGGAACCGGAAGACGCCGCCAAGGTGGCTCTGGGTTGGGCGCTGGCGCAATATAAGTTCGATCGTTACCTGAGCGAAAAGCCTGAGGGCGGCCGCATTCTTGCGCTGCCGGCGGGCACTGACCTCGAAGCGGTGGAAAAACAAGTCGACGCCGTCTGCCTGGCGCGTGACCTTGTGAACACCCCCACCGAAGACATGGGCCCGGCCCACCTGCAGGATGTGGCCGAAGCGCTGGCGGAAGAATTCGGCGGCACCTGCGCGACCATCGTGGGTGAAGACCTGCTGGACGAAAACTTCCCCGTAATCCATGCGGTTGGCCGCGCAGCAGGCGAAGGCCGGGAGCCCCGCCTGATTGACCTCAATTGGGGCGAAAGTGGCCCGAAGGTCACGCTGGTGGGCAAGGGCGTCTGTTTCGATACCGGCGGGCTGGACCTCAAGCCCGCAGCCGGCATGCTTTTGATGAAAAAAGACATGGGCGGCGCGGCCCACGTGCTGGCGCTGGCGCGGCTGATCATGTCCATGGAAACCAAAGTACAGCTGCGTGTGCTGATCCCGGCGGTCGAGAACGCGGTGGACGGCAATGCCTTCCGCCCCGGTGACGTGCTGGCAACCCGCAAGGGCATTTCAGTTGAGGTGGGCAACACGGACGCTGAAGGCCGCCTGGTCCTGTGTGACGCGCTGACGCTTGCCTGCGAGGACACACCCGACCTGTTGGTTGATTTCGCGACCCTCACGGGTGCGGCGCGCGTGGCGCTGGGCCCGGACCTGCCAGCCACCTACGCCAATGATGAAACCCTCTGGGCGGCGATCGACAAGGCCGCGACGGCAGAGACCGATCCGGTTTGGCGCATGCCCTTGTGGGCGCCCTATGATGAGACGCTCAAAAGCGATGTGGCAGACATGAGCAATATCTCCGACAGTGGCGGATTCGCGGGCTCCATCACGGCGGCTCTCTATCTGCAGCGCTTCGTTGAAGAGGGCACACCGTGGGTCCATCTGGATGTTTTCGCCTGGGTACCAAAACCCAAGCCGGGCCGCCCGAAAGGTGGGGATGCACAGGCCATCCGTGCCATGCATACGGCCATGAAAGACTTCTTGTCGCTTGACGGCTAGCACAAAATCGGGTCACCTTAGGGGCTGAAGTTCTGTGTCACCTTTGATCATTCCGGCTGAGGAACGAGCCTGTGACCGAAAAAACAAATCCCCGGATGCTGAAGATCTGGCACACCGCCAATCTGGATGTTGTGCGCGCGGACGTCCCTGACCTGACCCTCAGGCAGATGACCGTCCTGCTGACCGTCTATATGACATCAGACCCGCACACCGTCCGGGGCCTTGCCGCCAAGATGAATGTGACCAAGCCGGTGATCACCCGCGCGCTTGATACCCTAGGGCAGCTTGGCTACCTCAAGCGCAAGCGCGATGAGAAAGACCGCCGCAACGTCCTGGTGCAACGCACCGTCAAGGGCGCCGTTTACCTGAGCGAATTGTCGGACCGCATCGTGGCGGCAGAAAGGCTCGTGGATGCAGGGGAAGGCGGCTATGAGTGACCTGCTGCACGGCTTTGGCCTGCCGCCGCTCTATGACCCCAACAGCCTTCTGAAAAGCAGCAAGAGCCTCCTTGGGGGTAGCACCATTGACGGGCTGGGCGCCCGCCCCATCGCTGCCGTCAAGGCCGAGCCCGAGCCCGACGCCGAGACCGTCACCGAGCTTCTCTACAGCGAACCCGTGCAGATTCTGGCCGAAGTGCCCGGCTGGTGGTTCATCATCAGCCTGATCGACGGCTATATGGGCTGGGTGACCGACAGTGCTGTCGACGAATATGACGTGCTCCCCAGCCACCGCATCTCCGCGCCGCTCTCTCATGTCTACCGCGAGCCGGACCTCAAGTCCGCGCCCGAAGTGGTGTTGCCCATGGGCGCCTTCATCACCCTGCCCGGCGTGTCGGAAAACGGCTTTTCGGAACTGCATGTCGGCGGCTGGATTTATGAAAAACACGTCACTCCTGTGGGCTGCGGCAAGGCCGACCCCGTGGATACCGCCGAAAGCTTTATCGGCTCGCCCTACCTGTGGGGCGGCAGGTCCAAACTGGGCATCGACTGCAGCGGCCTGGTGCAGATGGCACTTGCGGCAGCCGGTCACCGGGTGCACCGGGACAGTGGCGCGCAATATGACAGCCTCGGTCGCGCGCTGGAGATGGGCGAGACGCCCGTGCGCGGTGACCTGGCGTTCTTCCCCGGCCACGTGGGCTTCATGATCGACGGCGTGCACCTCCTCCACGCCAACGCCACCCACATGATGGTCACGATTGATCCGCTAGAGGACGTCAAGGGCTGGGTGGCGAAGGAAATGGCTGACAAGGGCCGCACCGGCCCCGCCTTCTTGGGCTTCAGAAGGCTTTAAAAGACTTCATCCTGCATAATCAAAAACGGCGACCCGGATGGATCGCCGCTTTCAGAAATCTCTTCAGTAAACCCTGACTTATTCGCCAGCGGCTTCTTCAGTCGCTTCTGGCGCAACTTCTTCAGCTGCTTCTTCAGCTGCTTCTGCGGCTGGCAGCTCGAGCGGGCTGTCAGAGAAGCTGTTGAGGTACGCCATCAGGTCAGCGCGCTGCTCTTCCTTGCGGATGCCGGCGAATGCCATGCTGGTACCGTCGAACGTGTTTTTCGGGCTCTTGAGCCACTGGTCCATGATTTCCCATGTCCAGTTGCCGTCCTGGCCAGACAGTGCACCAGAATAGTTGAAGCCGCCGTGGCTTCCGATCTGACGGCCCATTACACCATAGAGGTTCGGCCCGGTACGATTACCTTCGTCCTTGCCAATGGTGTGGCAGGCTTTACATTTCGCGAACTGACGCTCGCCCTTACCGGCGTCTGCAGAAGCCAGAAGCTCAGCAAGCGATGGACCTTCTTCAACAACGGCATCGGTTGCTTCTTCGGATGCCACTTCAATCGTGAAGGCTGGCTTGGCTTCTTCTTCGTGGAACACGCTTTCAGAAACAGTCGTGATCACCATGATCAGCAGCGCCGCAGACAGGACAGCCGCAAAGACTTTGTTTGATTCTAATGACACAGGCTCTTCTCCTTGCAGGCGAGCAAGCTAAATTCTCTCCCAGCCGATCCCTTACCCCTGACAGATATATGACCGGCTAATTCGCGCGCGACAATAGCCGCTGATGGGCCCTTTATTCAAGTCGTCATTTGCACGATTTTGCCACCTTAGGCCAAAAAATCGGGTTTTTTGGCGCCTTTTTTATGCGACAAAGCAGCGCACCGCCAAAATCACCCTGCAGAATCGGCAGGACCGTGCGCTTCCTGCATTGACTTGGCCGGGTGGCCTTGGCACTAATCTCAACCGCGATTTTTTCAACAGTCCAGAAAGAAACCTCCGTCATGGCAAGCCCGACCACCCAGGAAACAGACAAGCTGATCGCCTTCCAGGGCGAGCTTGGTGCCTATTCCCACATGGCGTGCCAGGCCAAGTTTCCGGATATGGAGCCGCTGTCGACCCCGAGCTTCGAGGACGCGCTGGCCGCTGTCCAACAGGGACGCGCACGCCTTGCCATGATTCCGATCGAGAATTCGACTGCGGGCCGTGTGGCGGATATCCATATCCTGCTGCCGGGCAGCGGGCTTTACATTATCGGTGAGCATTTCGAAACCATCCGCCACTGCCTTCTGGGCGTCAAAGGTGCGAATGAGAGCACGCTCAAGACTGTGAAGAGCCATGTCCAGGCACTGGGGCAATGCCGCAAGAACCTGCGTGCGCTCGGGATTGAGCGCCTGCCGTTTGCCGATACCGCCGGCTCTGCCAAGCATGTCGCTGAGCTGGGCGACCCTTCCGTTGGCGCCATCGCCAGCGAGCTGGCCGCGGACGTGTATGGCCTTGATATCATCCGCAAGGATTTCCAGGACGAAGGCCACAACACCACCCGGTTCGTGGTGCTGTCACGCGAACCTGTCGCGGCGGCGGACCTGGCCGGCCCGGTGATGACCAGCTTCACCTTCGAGGTGCGCAATATTCCGGCAGCGCTTTATAAGGCACTCGGCGGTTTCGCCACCAACAGCGTCAACATGACCAAGCTTGAAAGCTATTACGAATCGGACAGCTTCACCGCGACCGAATTTTACGCCGATATCGAAGGTCATGAGGGCATGGAAAATGTCCACCGCGCGATGGAAGAACTTCGCTTCCACACCAAGCATGTGAATGTGCTGGGAACCTATGAACAGGAACGCCAGCGCGGGCGCTGACCTTCAGGCCTGAGCCCTAAGCCACACGTGTCCGGTAAGCCGCAGGCGCGATCCCGAATTGACTTCTGAAGCTGCTGGTCAGGTGCGCCTGGCTGGCAAACCCGCAAGCGTGGGCGATGTCTGCGATGGATGCTTCCGGCCGTGTCAGGCTCCGACGGGCTTCGCTGAGCCTGCGTTCCAGCAGGTAGGCGTGCGGCGTGGTGCCCGTGGCCGCGGCAAACGCACGAATGAAGAAGCCAACGGACAAGCCCACTTCCATTGCCATCTCAAGAACTGTCAACTTGTCTCCGAAGCGGGCCTCGATCAGGTCATGCAGGCGCCGCATGCGGGTACGTGTCAGGCTGCTGGCGGGCTTGGCTGTGGCGGGCTTGGCTTTGAGGGCAGCCTCAAAGAGGACCGCCGCAAGGCCTTCGGCCACCGTTTCTTCCTCGGGGTTCAGGATCAAAAGCTGCCTGAGCGCCCTGGCGGCAGTGCCCGCGCCTTTGAACGCGGCATTGCTATATTGGTAGATGGCCGCCCCATCAAAGGCGTCAGCATAGTGCTGCTCGTGCCCCGGTGTGATGGTAACCGTGAGATATTCGCCCCCGACATCCGACCGTGACCGAATATCACAGCCGGCGGGTGTCAGCGCCATGCTGTCCGGCATGGTCAGGAAAGGCGATGCCCGGTCGGTTGCAAAGGCGTGCAGGCCGGTCTGGATATCGAACGCGAAACCGGCAACCACCCGGTCCGGCGTGTAGGCCACATCGTAGGGCGCGCGCGGCAACAGCTCGGCGCTGATGGCGCCCGCCGTCACTTTCCTATGTGTCGCCTTGCAAGTCATGGCGGCAGGATAGCCGCCACCGCCCAGCCTTGTCGACGAAACAAAAAGCCGCAGGCGATTTGGGGTCACTTTTTTGAAAGCCTTCACTGTTGCGCCCCCTCTAACCTGCTGCCAATGTTGTTTGGATGAAGAAGGGATGACCCCATGAAGACGATTGGCCTGCTTGGCGGCATGAGCTGGGAATCGACAGCCACCTATTACCGGCTCTTGAATGAAAGCATCAAGGACGCGCTTGGCGGCCTGCACAGCGCCAAAATTCTGCTGCACAGCGTGAACTTTGATGAGATCGCACAGATGCAGCGCGAGGGCGCATGGGACGCGGCTGGTGAGATGCTGGGTAATGCTGCCGCGGGGCTTGAGGCCGCGGGCGCCGACATGACGCTGATCTGCACCAACACCATGCATCTGGTCGAAGACGCCATCCGCACACGCACATCCGTGCCCCTTCTGCACATCGCCGACGCCACAGCTGAAGCAGCCCTTGAGCACGGCTACAAGACGCTGGCGCTTCTGGGTTCAAGCTTCACCATGGAACAGGATTTCTACAAAGGCCGAATCGTCGAGAAGTTCGGCATTGAAGTTGTCATCCCTGATGAGGCCGACCGCACCATTATCCATGACGTGATTTTTGATGAACTGTGCAAAGGCGTGATTTCCGAGGCCTCGCGGGCAGAATATGTTCGAATCATTGAAGCCCTGCACAAAGGCGGCGCCGATGCTGTCATCCTTGGCTGTACGGAGATCGGCCTTCTGGTGAAACCCGGGCATACGGCTGTACCGCTTATCGACACCACTGAGGTGCACTGCGCCGCAGCGGTGAAGGCTGCGCTGGCCTAACGCCCCACATCCGGCAGCAGGAAGTTCTTGCGCGCCAACTCGCTTTCGAGCGTCGCATCCTTGTAATAGCCCGCCAGAAAAGGCGGGCTTTTGCGCATCAGGTCGGGGTTGGTTTCCAGGAACGCGTCGAAGGTTTTGGCGCCGCACGCCAGCTGCTTCTCATGAATGATGAACATGAAGGCCCAGGTGACTGTCTCGTGATAGCGGTCCCCAAGCCCAAAGGCGACATCCCACGCCAGCAGCTCCCGCGCCATAGTATCGCACGCTTCGCCAAGCGGCAGGCGCTGCAGGTAAATCCACCCAACGCGCAGATGGGCTTCGTGGGTGAAAGCTTCGCGCGTCAGCCGGTGGCTTTCAAAGGCTTCGATCAGCTCATCGTCGGTCATGCGGCCTCCTGGCGTGTCCCCTGGTCCGGCAGGATATAATGCTGGCGGGCGCGGGCACTCGCAAGAGTATCCTGGGAATAATAGCGCATCAGGATGGACGGCGTTGCCACCAGGTCAGGATTAGCACCGAGAAATACATCGAAGCTCGTTGCTTGTGTTTCCGCCTGCCGCTCCGCGATCAGCAGCATATAAAACCAGGTAATGGTTTCATGATATTTGTCGACGCAACCCAACGCCCGGGTGTAGGCTTTCAGGGCCCGCGCGAATCGGTCTATGGCGTCCGCGAGCGGAAAGCGTGTCGCATATATCCAGCCCATGCGGATGTGCGCTTCATGGTTAAACAGGTTTGCGTTCAGGCTCGTGTCCTCGAACGCAGCCATAAAATCTTGGTCGGTCATGATGTCGTCCTTTCTGTCGGGGCTCAGGTCTGTCGGGGCTCAGGCTTATTCCGTCAGCCTATGGCTGTGGCTGGCATTCAGGTCACAGTCATAGACCTTCATAAGGGTGGCAATCTTGGCGCGTGTTTCTTCGGAAAACGGTGGCGTCTTGCCGTCAAAGGCATGCAGCACGATGCCCTCGAGAAGATCCCCCAGCGACAGATCCAGATATTCCGCAGTGCCTTTCAGCACCTTGACCAGCCGCTTTTCCATGCGAACGCCTGTTTGGACGCGCTCAATTTTTGTTGTCATTGCCATTTCCTCGCTTGAATATGTTATCTATGTACCATGGTAACATGCCAATTACAAATCAAACATGTCATTCGCCGACTGGATCGGCGAACCCACTTTTCTTCAATAGACTCGCCGGTCCTGCCGGCGAGTGACGGTATACAAAGAGAATCAGAAAGTCAGCCAGTCGCCGCCATGGCCTTTTTCGATGATTTCGGCGAGGCCTGCGATCTCAACCGCAGGGCGGGTGATAAGCGACGTCACATCAAGGTCGTGTTCGCGCAAGGCGGCCTCACACACCAGGAAGCGGGCATCAAGTGCCGCGAGGCCGTCCATCAAGATGCAGCTGTCGGCCACGCCCTTGTCTTCAAGTGCTGTGTCCATTGCCGGCCCCGTTACACCAGCCTGTGTCTTTAGTTGCGCCCAGCCACCTTCGGTCAGGAAGGGCGTCGCGGATTTGGAGAAAAAGAAGGTCACTGGCCGCCCCATGGCACTGGCTGTCGCGCCCGTCATCAACGCCATATGGATGCGCTCAGGGTCAGGGCTGATCACCATCAGTGTCATGGGTTTCCGTGTTGCCTGCGCCTTTGCCATCAGCTTTTTCCCTTTGCGCATGCCGGGCAGTTCGGGTCCTGCGGCAGGTTGATCTTGCGCACAGCCATATCGCGTGCGTCCATCATCAGCATCTTGCCTGCCAGGCTTTCACCCACACCGGTGATTTCCTTCAACACCTCAAGCGCCTGCATGGTGCCCACCATACCCGCGACCGCGCCCAGAATGCCAAAATCCGCACAGGTGCGCGCTTCGTTCGCGGGCGGTGTGTGGGGCAGGAAACAGCGATAGCAGGGCAGACCCGCGCCCGCGTGCGGCTTGAAAGTGGCGATCTGCCCTTCATAGGAAGACAGCGCGCCCGACACCAGGGTCTTCTCCAGCGCCACGCAGGTGTCGCTGATCAGGTGCCGTGTCTTGAAGTTGTCTGTGCCGTCGGCGACGATGTCATAGTCCGCGATGATTTTGGCCGCGTTGGCCATGGTCAGTCGTTCAGGGATCACATTCACCGTCACGTCCGGGTTAAGCGCCGCGATCTTCTCGGCCGCGCTTTCCACCTTGGCCTTGCCCACATCGGGGGTGGTGTGGATCACCTGGCGTTGCAGGTTCGAAAGCTCAACAGCGTCGTCATCCACGATACCGATCGTGCCAACGCCCGCCGCCGCGAGATACAGGAGCACCGGCGCACCAAGGCCGCCCGCACCCACCACAAGCACCTTGGCGTTCAATAGCGCAATCTGCCCGGCGCCGCCGACATCCTGCAGAATGATATGGCGCGCATAGCGCTCCAGCTGGTCGTCTGTGAAATCCATAAAGGTCTACTCTAACACCGGCGCTTCGGGGGCATAATCCTGGTGGCAGGCGGCGCAGGCGCGCAGCATGTCACCGAAAATCTTGCGCTCCCCCACAATATCCTCGGCCTTGGCCGCTGCCTCAAGGGCGCGGGCCATGGCGTGAAATTCCTTGTCGCGTTCGACGAATTCCTTGCCCAGCACCAGCTCAAGCTCGCGCAGGTCCATGGTGGTGACTTCCTGCTGCATAATGAAGGCCTTGTCCATGTGGGACGCAAATTCCTGCACGCTGGCATGGTCTTCAGCGGCCAAGGCCTCCTCGATGCCTCGTCCAGCGACCGCCAGCTGCAGCATTTCATCCTTCAGGAACCCGCGCATGTGGTCAGACAGTTCAAGCGCCGGCGCGTCCTCTGGCCCACTATTTGACAAGACGGCCCCGCCGGTAACTGCCAGGCCCGTCCCCAGGAAAATCAGTGCCGCAATTTTGCGTTTCATAGAGTGCCTCATTTCCGCTTCAACTTGATTGCCATCCTGCTATAGCACCAGATCGTGCCGCAACGATGGCAAAAATTGCTTTTTCCGCGCGCTGCGTCAGGGTGTCACAAGTTCTGCGACGCTCGCTGGCGCGTAGCGCTCATGACAGCTTACACATGCCGCCTTCAAGGACTGAAATATCTGTGTCTGGCGCTCGGCTTCGCCTGCTTGTGCGGCCTGGGAAAGCTCAAGCGCTGTGCCGTGGAACGCCTTGTCGGTCAGGACAAAATCTGCCCCCAGCACAAATTTCAGCCGCCGGATATCGTCGGGTGTCAGCTTTTGCCTGAGGATGAAACTGTCGTGCATCTGTCTGGCGACAGAGGCCACCGTCGCCTCATCACCCGCTTTGAGGGCTGCGTCGATCGACTGCACCCCCGCATTCAGCAGGCGCATCTCTTCCTGCAGCAAGCTGCGCAGATTGTCAGGCAGGCGTTCGGACGCCGCCGGTTCCTGCTGGTTCGTCACAGTGTAGATGCCCACGCCGATCAGCGCAGCGAGCACAATCAGAATAATCACACCTGCTTTCATGAAGACCCCCTCTTGAGACCGGCCTAAAAATCGCCCGGCGCCACCTGGAAACACGGAATGCCTTCCGCACGCCACATGTCCACCACCTTGTTGCGGTCATCATACACCGCATCCGGGCGCGCGTCACATGCCATGAGCCAATTGCGCTTCAGGATATGATCCGGGGTGAAATCCCGCGCGTCGCGCATGCGGGTCAGAAGGCTGGGGTCGATGCCGTGCTCCTCCAACCAATCGTGGGTGTGGGCCCGCACCTCATCAGACCGGCCGGACCATATCTCGACCCGGTGCCCTGCTTTCAGGTGCGCCTTCAAGGCGCCGATCACCTCATGCTTCGGGGAGTCAGACACGCACGACCGGTAAAAGGACGGCCAGTCCGGCCTCGGCCCATTCACCAGATGGCGGCGGTGATCCACATCCGCCAGCGTGCCGTCCAGATCAAAGATCACGAACATGGAATCCTAGTTCCTCACGATGGTTCACAAACACCTCCCGTAAATAGCGCACGTCGCATAAAACGAGATGTATGCTTGAATTGGGAGGATCACAAACAAGCTGCTGAAAGCTGCAGCTTGATTCTTCAACCCAACCGCTACAACCGCCACCGCTGGAGGTAAGAACATGATAACAACCGTGCCCCACTCGCGGCTCGCTGGACCAAGCAATTTAGCGACTGCCATCAAGGCAATAGCGACAATTACATTTAGTACAACAGCTGTGGTGAACCATTTGGCAAAGTTTGCCACCAGTTACTTCACGCCAGTGGAGCCAAAACCGCCGGCGCCGCGTGCGGTCTCATTGAGTTCTTCAACCTCGGCCCAGGTGCCCTGGGTGACGGGACTGATGATCATCTGGGCGATGCGCATGCCGCGCTCGATGGTGAAAGGTTCGTTCGAGAGGTTCACCAGGATCACCTTCACCTCGCCGCGATAGTCCGCGTCGATGGTGCCAGGTGTGTTGAGGACCGTCACGCCGTTCTTGGCGGCCAGGCCAGAGCGCGGACGCACCTGCGCTTCAAAACCCGCGGGCAGCGCCATGGCAAGGCCGGTCGGGATCATGGCGCGGTCCAGCGCGCCCAGGGTGATGCTTTCGCCCTCGCCAAGGGCTGCATACAGGTCCATCCCGGCGGATTGTTCGGTCTCATACTTCGGCAGGTTGAGGCCTGCGCCGTGCTCAAGCCGTTTGACCTCAATCACCACTTTATTGTCGCGCATCACGCTTTATCCCTTCAATACTTCTGCAATCTTGAGCGCGAGCTTGTCCGCCACCGCGCTTTTTTCCATTTTCGGCCAGCTCTCCGCGCCCGCGGCGCTGATCAGATGAATTTCGTTATACTCGCCGCCCATGATGCCGGTCTGGGCCGACACGTCATTGGCCACGATCAGGTCGCAGCCCTTGCGCACGCGCTTCTCTGTTGCGTGCTCAACCACATTTTCGGTTTCTGCCGCAAAGCCCACCACCAGCGCCGGGCGGCCCTTTTTCAGGCCGGAAAGCCCCTTCAGGATGTCCGGGTTTTCGCCGAACTCGAACGATGGCGTGCCGTCTTTGGATTTCTTCAATTTCTGGGCACCGCCATTTTTCACATGCCAGTCCGCGACTGCGGCCACACATACGGCGATGTCTGCGGGCAGCGCGGCGTCCACCGCGGCCTGCATTTCACGCGCGGTCTCCACATCCACCCGGGTCACGCCGGCCGGTGTTTCCTGCGCACACGGCCCGGCCACCAGCGTCACATCCGCACCCAGGCGCGAAAGCGCCGCCGCCACTTCAAAGCCCTGTCGGCCCGAGGACCGGTTGGCAATATAGCGCACGGGGTCGATGGGCTCATGGGTCGGCCCGGCGGTGACCACCGCGCGCTTGCCCGACAGCAGCAGGTTGTCACCACCGAAGAAGTCCTCGACCGCAGCCACCATATCCATGACTTCCGCCAGACGCCCAGGCCCCACTTCGCCGCAGGCCAGCATGCCGTCGCCCGGCTGCACGATATGGACTCCGTCGCCCCGCAGGGTCTCCAGGTTCCGTTTGGTGGCTGGGTGGTCCCACATCTGGGCATTCATCGCAGGTGCGATCATCACCGGCTTGTCGGTCGCGAGTAAGATGGTCGACGCCAGGTCATTGGCGATGCCGTTGGCCATCTTGCTCATCAGGTCTGCGGTCGCAGGCGCGATTAAAATCAGGTCGGCCTCGCGGCTCAAGCGGATATGCCCCATCTCGGCTTCGTCCTTGAGGGAGAAGAGGTCCGTATAGCATTCGTCGCCGGTGAGGCTCGCGACACTGAGCGGCGTGATAAACTCCTGCCCGCCGGATGTCAGCACCCCGCGCACGGAGGCGCCGCGTTCCATCAGGCGGCGCGCCAGATCAAGCGCCTTGTAGGCCGCGACCCCGCCGCCGATGATCAGAAGTATGCGTTTGCCCTTGAGCATGCAGGACCCTTTCAAAAAACCGGTCCCCGACATATAGGCGGGAACAGGGCGGGCCTCAAGGAGAGAGTGTAAAACCGGTGGTCAGGGCAGGATGTCTGCATGGAGGTAACGCGACATAATTCCGGTATAGGTGCCATCTGCTTTCATGCTGTCCAGAGCAGCCTGCAAATCATGGATCACCTGATTGTCGCTTTCTGGATGAAAGGCATAATAGAGGCTGTCTTTCAGCAGAACATGTACGATCTCGAACTTGGACGCCGCGAGTTTCAGTTTACGGATTTCCCACCGGGCCATCGTCGCATCAGCGACCCAAAGATGAATTCTGCCGCGCGACAGCAACAATGCCCCCCTGCTTTCTTGTACGATCGACATCATGGAACTGGGGGAGACACCCTTTTCCTTAAGCCATTCATGGCCAACCGTGTCCTGGGAAACACCAATGTGGTACCGGTTCAGGTCTGATGGGTTGTCTATCGTAATATTATCTTCCCGGCGCGCCCATATAACGGTTTGTGTGGCCGCAATGGGCCCAACCCAAAGAAAATGCTTTTCCCGTTCCGGTGTCCTGACAGTCGAAAAAAGGACGGTGTTGGGGCGGGCCTGGGCCTGGGCATATCCCCGTGCCCAAGGCACAATAGCGATGTCGCGTCGCCTGTAGGGCATGTCTGCACGCGCAAACATTTCCACCAGAATGTCAACCGAGATGCCTCTGATCTCCGGGCCATCCCGAAAAGAATAGGGCGCCAATGCTTCCGCCAGAAACTGGAACTCTCCGTCAGAACTGAGAGCAGCTTTTGATGGCAACGCCAGAATGAAGAAACAAATGGCGAAAAGCCGTGCGAAAATCATGCAATCAACTATCCCTTACCCCTTCTGAGGAATGATAGACCGAAAGCGTTAAAGAATTTATAGGGCAACCCAAAAGGGTGAGTTGCCCTACACTTAATTAGCTGTCGCCGGATGCTGCGCGGTTGTCGAGCGCGAATTCCCCGCCACCGAAGCGCATGAGGATAAGGAACGCGCCCGCCATGGCCAGATTCTTCAGGAACATGGTCTGCTGCATCTGGTCAGCGAAATCGGCGTGGAACAACACCGCGGTCACAAGACAGAAGCCCGCCAGCAGGAACGCAACCAGCCGCGTCTTGAAGCCGATGAGGATCGCAATCCCCGCCAGCAGCTCAAAGATGGCCGCAGGCCAGAACAGGAAACCCGGCACACCGGCCGCTTCCATATATTCCACCATGCCCGCGCCGCCACTTGCGACCTTTGCAAAACCGGCACCAATAAAAATGATAGACAGGAACAGGCGGCCCAAGGGGGCCGCGAACGGGTCAAACTTCGAAAGCAGGTTATCCATAAATCCCTCCCCTGTTATGGAAGGGACAGTGTCCGCCAATTCAGGCGATGGCGCAAGCGTCGCATGATCTCCGTTGATCTCGACGGAAAGTTCGGGCCTATTTCATACACCAAACAGCAAAACAACTTCTCGGTAGGAAGGCCGCTTCATGGCTAGTGAAACAAACAAAAACCATTGGATCAGGCTGGGAGCCGTTGTCTGCATGCTTTTAGCAGGCGGGCTTATACTCATTTCTCTAGGGTATATATTTGACCTGAGCGACGAGACCCAAACCTATCTGATTTTCGGGCTGCTCATAGTCGAGGCAAGCCTGTTCATCTGGTCGCTCACATTGTTCAGGTGCCCGTTCTGCAGCAAGAACCTGATCATCAGAACTATAGTCCTGTTCGAAAAAAATATACCCTACTCCAACATGTTTTGGGCACCTAAAGAGTGTCCGAAATGTGAGAAGGGCCTGCCCTGAAATTAGTATTTATAGCATCAAAATTTTGATAATGGCGGCGCCGGTGATGAGGCCGAGCGCGAAGGGCCACAGGCCGATCTTGGGTGCAGGCGCAGGTGCGGCTTCCCAGTCATCGTCCTCAGTTTGTTCATCATCCTCTTCCGACAGCCATTTCTCAATGCGGTAAGGCAGGCGCTCAAGGAAGCGCGGCAGGTTGGCCACCATATCCGCGAGGCGGGCCTCGGGCGACAGGTTGGCCCGTATCCAGGCCTCGATCACGGGCTCGGATATCTGCCACATGTTGGCGGATGGGTAGAGATGCAGCGCCATGCCTTCAGCCATCACCATGGTGCGCTGCAGCAACAAAAGCTGCGGCTGTGTCTGCATGGCGAAACGCTCGGTGGTGGCGAACAGCTGCGCGAGGAGCTGGCCCGCGGAGATTTCCTCCACCGGCAGGTCCATGATCGGGTCGGCGATGGCCCTGAGGGCCTGTGCGAATTCTTCAAGGCTCTGGTTCTTTGGCACATAGCCCGCGTCAAAATGCACCTGCGCCACGCGGATATAATCGCGCCGGATGAAACCATAGAGGATTTCCGCGAGGAACTGGCGCTCGCGCTTCGACAGACGCCCCATGATGCCGAAATCGATGGCAGCGATGGTGCCGTCGGGTTCCACGATCAGGTTGCCCTGGTGCAGGTCAGCGTGGAAGAAGCCGTCACGAAGCGCTTGCGTTAGGAACACCTGCACCACCTTCTGGCCCAGGGCTTCAAGGTCATGGCCCGCGGCTTCAAGTGCTGCGCGGTCGGCAAGGCGAATGCCGTCCACCCATTCCAGCGTCATCACGCGGCGGGCCGTGTGGTCCCATTCGATATGGGGCAGACGGTAGCCGCTTTCACCGCGCATGTTTTCTGCGAGCTCTGCCGCGGCCGCGGCCTCAAGCCTGAGGTCCATCTCGCGCAGGGACGTTTCCTTGACCTTGTCGACGATCTTCGAAAGCCGCAGGCGCCGGGCTTCCTTGACATTGCGTTCCGCGAGCACGGCCAGCCAGTCAAACAGCTTCAGGTCACGCACGAATCGCGCTTCGATATCGGGCCGCAGCACCTTCACGGCCACCGGCACACCCTTTTCCGTGACAGCCTTATGGACCTGCGCGATGGATGCCGCCGCGACAGGCACTTCCTCAAACGCGGTAAAATGATCTTCGAGTTTGCCGCCCAGCTCGGCCTCAATGGTGGCGCGGGCCTTGGCGAACTTGAAAGGCGGCAGGCGGTCCTGCAATGTGGTCAGGCCTTCGGCGAGAGGTCGACCTACAAGGTCAGGCCGGGTTGCCAGTGTCTGGCCAAGCTTGATATAGGCCGGGCCCATACTGGCAAGCGCAAGCGCAAGCCGTTCGCCGTCAGACGCTGGCAGGCCAAATTTGTGCGGCACATAAAAGGTGAACAGACGCAGCAGACGCGGCGCCCACGCAGGCACAAGGTCAATGTTCGCCAGCGCCCGGATGGCCCCGAAGCGGCGAAGCCCCACGGCCAACATATAAAGCTGGAAAAGATATCCGATTGTGCGCACGCGCCTGCCCTTTGTTTGCCGCTTAAATCCGGGTGCCCTGGTGGATCGCCACGATGCCCGCCGACATGGTGCGATATTTCACGCGCGCAAAGCCTGCTTCCCTGATCATTCCCTCAAACTTCTGGGGCGTGGGGAACCGGCGAATGGATTCCACAAAATATTGGTAGCTGTCCCGGTCTTTGGTGATGAACTCACCCATCGTCGGGATGACATTGAAGCTGTATGTGTCGTAGGCCTCTTGCAGCACGGGCACGACCTCGGGACTGAACTCAAGGCAATAGAAGGTGCCGCCGGGCTTCAGCACGCGGTAGGCTTCCTCAAGCGCTTCATGGATGCGTGTGACATTCCGGATACCGAAGGAGATGGTGTAGGCATCGACCGACCGGCTGGCGAACGGCAGCTTCATGGCGTCACCGCAGACGAATTCCGCGCGGCCCGCGTATCCCGCCTTTTCAGCGCGTTCCTTGCCCACCGCCAGCATTTCGGCATTGATATCGCACACGGTTACGGTGCCGCCCCTGGACGTCTCAAGGAATCGGAAAGCGATATCGCCGGTGCCGCCCGCAAGGTCCAGAAGGTGCATGCCGGGCCGTGGATTGACGGTATTGATAAGCGAATCTTTCCACAGCCGGTGGATGCCCATGCTCATCACGTCATTCATGATGTCATAGCGCTTGGCCACGGAATTGAACACGCCCTTGACCATATCGGCCTTCTTGTCTTCCGCCACGGTCTGGAAGCCGAAATGGGTGGTGGCCTCGCTCTCGGTCGGCGCCTGGGTGTGTGTTTCGCTCATCTTATCGTCTTTGCTGCTTGACATTATGGTGGCTTGCCCTGTCATTTTGGCGGACCATAGCCCACGCGGCGGCCATGCGCCAGCCTCGTTTAGAGTATAAGGACAAACGCGACAATATGCCCTGCGATAGTAAAAGAGAGCTCCATTAGAAATTTAAAGGAGGCCCCGAATGACCGCATACGAACTGTTGGACATTCGAAACCAGACAAGTGACGCCTATATGTCGACCATGAAATTTTGGCTGACGGTAACTTTCGCTGTTTTCGGTGCAGTGAACTTCATCAGAGACGATATTTCGCTTTTGGGCGCTGGCCTTCTTGTCGTGTTCTATGGTGGCCTGTCCTTAGCTACGGGCTTTTATTGCACTCAGTTAAAGAACGAGATTCATGCGATCGAGGATGATCTGTGTGCTACCGCAGAAAAAGAAGCTGCCAACCTTCATATTATGAATCCTGCGATCATCCGCAGTCGGGTTATGTCAATGGCCTTCCAGTGGGCCTGTGTCATTGGTGCACCCATCGTATATGCCGGGTTTCTTTATCAGATTTTGCCTGTAGGAAAATAAATGCCCGAACTTCCCGAAGTTGAAACCGTCAGGCGCGGCCTTGTGCCGGTTCTGGAAGGTGCCGTCATCAAAAGTGCTGTGGCCAACAGGCCGGACCTCCGCCTGCCGATCCCGGTTGATTTCGCAGTGCGTCTTACGGGCAACCGGATCGAGCGACTCACACGACGGTCCAAATATATCCTGATGGAATGCGCCGACGGCCTTGTGGTGATCCTGCACCTGGGGATGTCCGGTCGCGTGACCATCACGCCTGCAGGCGCGCCTGCGCCCACGGTGGGCAAGCACGACCATGTGGTGATTGTCACCGACCGCGGCGACCATATTATATATAACGACACCCGGCGCTTCGGCATTATCACCTTCACCAGCCTTGACGATATGGACGACCACCCGCTTCTGAAATCCATTGGACCGGAGCCCTTGGGGAACCAGTTCAACCTGGATGTGCTGAATGCGGGCCTCAAGGGCCGGAAAAGCAGCATCAAGGCCGCACTGCTGGATCAGAAGCTGGTGGCGGGGCTGGGGAATATCTATGTGTGTGAGGCGCTTTGGCGCGCGGGCATCAGCCCCAAGCGCACCGCCGACAGTGTCGCGGGCAAGCGCGCCGATCGCCTGTTCCCAATCATCCGCGAGGTGCTGACGGCGGCGATTGAAGCCGGGGGATCAACCCTGAAGGACTATGCCCAGGTAGACGGCGAGCTTGGCTATTTCCAGCACAGCTTCCAGGCCTATGGCCGGGAAGGAGAAGAGTGTTCAAAGCCCGGATGTGGTGGTACGGTCGCCCGGATCGTGCAATCGAATCGTTCCACATTCTATTGCCCGAGTTGCCAGCGATGAAGGGAAACCGCCAGACCATGCGTTTATTGCTTCCGATTATGATCCTGTTTGTGGGCCTTGGCGCGCGTGCCGAAGAAAACTTCATCGACGGCTTCCCGGATGTGCCGTTTCTTTCGGTGATTCGCGCCCTTGAGGGCGAACCGGTGGTGTTTGACACCCCGGGCGGCACTGTTGCGGAAGCCACGTTCCTTTTGAACGACACCGCCGCCAAAGCCATGGATTCCTATAGGGAATCGCTGATGGCCCTTGGCTGGGCCTGCGACAGCCCAACCACCGCAATGCACTGTTGGCGCGAGGAGAATCGGCTCACCTTCAAAGGAACTGACGGCGAAGACGATACCCCCCGTCTGGTGCTGCGCCTGGAGCCACAAAGCTGACGCAAACCGGGGCGCCCCGGCCTGCTCGCCACAAAGGGCTTTTCAAATGAAGCTCAGGGCATTAGGAGTCTCAGCCACAGATCAGAGCAATAGAAGGCTGAAAGATGACTTTCGAAACCATTCTGCTGGACAAGCAAGAAGGCGTGGGACTGATTACACTCAATCGTCCTGATGCCCTCAATGCACTGAACAGCAAACTGCTTGAGGAACTGGGTGAGGCACTGCTCGCGCTGGACGCGGACGCCGACATAGGCGCCATTGTTGTCACCGGCAGTGAAAAAGCGTTCGCGGCAGGCGCCGACATCAAAGAGATGTCCGGCCTCTCGTTCGCTGACGTTCTCAAGAAAGATATGTTCGCTGAGATCAACAGCGTGTTTGCCCGGGTACGCAAACCTGTGATCGCAGCGGTAAGCGGCTATGCCCTTGGCGGTGGCTGTGAAATTGCCATGGCATGCGATTTCATCATTGCCGCCGAAAGCGCCAAGTTCGGCCAGCCCGAGATCAAGCTGGGCGTTATTCCGGGAATCGGTGGTTCCCAGCGCCTGACGCGTCTTGTTGGCAAATCCAAGGCCATGGACATGATGCTGACGGGCCGCATGATGGATTCGGCTGAAGCGGAGCGTTCCGGCCTCGTGAGCCGCGTGCTGCCAACCGAAGACATGCTGGACGGCGCCATGGAAGTGGCATCCAGCATTGCCGACCTGTCCGCGCCAAGCGTGGCACTGGCCAAGGAAGCCACCAACCGGGCGCTGGAGACAACGCTTGCGGAAGGGCTTCTGTTTGAACGCCGGGCCTTCCATTCGCTGTTTGCGACGGAAGACCAGAAAGAGGGCATGAGTGCCTTCATCGAGAAACGCCAGCCGCAGTTTAAAAACTGCTAAGGCGGAAATCAGCGAGAAAACTGGGCCTAGCCTATTGACTGGGGCCAATATCGGGTATATAGACCCGACCTCGAATTAACTGGTGGACGCAGCCATGAAGGCGGGCGGCCCCGATTGAACAAAGAAAGCAAGGACTGAAGCGCTGGACGGTTATTGAAGCGCGGTCCGATAAAGGTAGAAGAAATGGCAAATTCTGCACAAGCCAAGAAACGCATTCGTCAGAACGAGCGTCGTCGCTTGATCAACAAATCCCGCGTAAGCCGTATCCGTACGTTCGTACGTAAGGTTGAAGAAGCAATTGCTTCCGGCGACAAGTCTGCTGCTGGTGAGGCCCTGAAGGCCGCTCAGCCAGAAATCATGCGCGGTGTGACGAAAGGCGTTATCCACAAGAAAACGGCTTCCCGCAAAGTTTCCCGTCTGTCCGCTCGCGTTAAAGCACTCGCGTAAGCAAGACGCCGCTGGCGCGAACCCGATTCGCTGCCTGCCGGGACAAGATACCGATCTAAGCCATGCCATTCCGGCGTGGCTTTTTTCATTTTTGCAGAGCCGAGCGGGAACAAAAAGGGCACACCATTCAGCCCATTTTTACCGGAATCAAGATATTGTATGCGGCTCTGATTCACGCCATAGGGCTGTGAAGAATCTTTGTGTCAAGCGATAGATTCAGTTGCTGGGGCTACCCCCCAGATGTATCTTCCAATCTTACGCGGCGGGCCAGCCGGGCGACCAACCATCCCATTTTTGGGAACCGCCCGAATGTGGTTCAGGCCCTATAACCGGAGAGACCTGCCAGGGATCTCAACGGGGGCTGGGATCACGTCGTCGCATTTGAAAATAACAGATCGGGACCATGGACCTGACTGGCGCTTTGCTGGAGAGGCAGGAGCAGTTGTGTCAGCAACAGGTTTATTGTGAGAATTATCACTAAGAAGGTCCAGGCGTTGGGCATAGTGCCGAAGTTTGTAAGGGGTTAGGTCGCCCAATGGCTGAAAGGGAGAGTAATAAAATGGGGGCTTCAAGGGGGGCTGCATCCGCTATGGACGCAAACTTTGACGCGTCGCCATGGCCAAAGGTTTGCG
The DNA here is from genome assembly GCF_001550055.1 of Kordiimonas lacus. Taxonomy (GTDB): domain Bacteria; phylum Pseudomonadota; class Alphaproteobacteria; order Sphingomonadales; family Kordiimonadaceae; genus Kordiimonas; species Kordiimonas lacus. The sequence continues at coordinate 742,859 of NZ_LRUA01000010.1, read as the reverse complement.
ACAAATTCAAGCATGAGTTCGGTCAACACGCCTACACCACCTGGCTGGGCCAGCTGGGCTATCAGGGTGTCGACAGCGGCACTGTTGAGCTGACAGCGCCGACCAAATTCGTCCGCGACTGGATCACACGTCACTATGCGCCGCGGCTGAAGGATTTCTTCCTCGCCGAGGACCCGCGCATCAAGGGGCTGTCGATCCGTCTGGCCGCACGCCAGGCCGCCGCGAACGCCAAACCTGTTGAGCGAGCGCCGGCAAGTCCTATTGAGGTGGACCCGTCCACTGGCGCCGACGAGAGCGCGGCTCTTGATCCGAAATATACTTTCGACAGCTTCGTTGTCGGCAAATCGAACGAGCTGGCGTACGCCGCCGCCAAACGCATTGCCGAAACCGATGAGGTTACCTTCAACCCCCTCTTTCTGCATGGCGGCGTGGGCCTGGGTAAAACCCACCTGATGCATGCCATCGCCTGGGAAATGAAGCGCCAGAAACCGACAAAGCGTGTGGCCTATATTTCGGCCGAGAAATTCATGTTCGAATTTATCGCTGCGCTCCGCTTCAAGGACACCCACGCCTTCAAGCAGAAATTCCGCGCCCTGGACCTTCTGATGGTGGACGACGTACAGTTCATCGCCAACAAGGAAAGCACCCAGGAAGAATTCTTCCATACCTTCAACGCGCTCGTCGACAATCGCTGTCAGGTGGTGATCACCGCCGACCGGTCCCCGACCGACCTTGAAGGCATCCAGGAACGCATTATCAGCCGGCTGGGATGGGGCCTGGTGGCCGACATCCACCCAACCGACTATGAACTGCGACTGGGCATCCTGCAGTCGAAGGCCGAGCAGGCAGAGAGTGTTATCGTGCCTGCCGAGGTTCTCGAATTCCTCGCCCGCCGCATCACATCCAACGTGCGCGAGCTTGAGGGCGCACTGAACCGCGTGATGGCTTATGCCACCCTTGTGGGCCGCCCCATCACCATGGACATGACCCGCGACGTGCTGCAGGACCTGATCCGCGCCAACGACCGCAAGCTGACGATCGACGAGATCCAGCGTGCCGTGGCTGACTATTTCAACCTCAGGCTGGCTGAGATGCTGTCCGAGCGCCGCGCCCGCAACATTGCGCGCCCGCGTCAGGTGGCCATGTATCTGTCGAAACAGCTGACCAGCCGCAGCTTGCCGGAGATCGGCCGTCGCTTCGGCGGGCGCGACCACACAACGGTGATGCACGCTGTAAGGAAGATCGAAGACCTGCGCCGCGACGACAGCCAGCTGGACGACGATATTTCGCGCCTGACCCGGCTTCTCGAAGGCTGATTCCGGGGCCTGTTTCAGGCGCTCAAATCAGATCCGATTCTGGTGGCTGCGACTCGGCAGTTTTCCTTAGATTCCAAACCACAAAAAAAAGCGCCTTTTTGGCGCTTTTTCGTTTGGTTTAAGGGCGAAAATCGCTATTGTTCCCTTAGACACAAATCCTCATCCAGCAGGGTGTTGAAATCACCCGTCCCTGACCCGGATTTTAATCGCTAAATTCCGGCACGGGGGCACCGACTCGATTTCACCAGCCAGACCCGGATGAGAGGGGGCGCCCCAGCCGCGAGGTGGGGCTAATAATGTTAGGCAAGAAGAATATTTCCATGAAAGTCACCATCGAACGGAATTCACTTTTGAAAACGCTGGGGCACGTACAGTCGGTGGTAGAGCGCCGCAACACGATCCCTATCCTGTCGAACGTGATGGTCGAAGCTGAAGGCGACATGGTCTCGATGACAGCGACCGACCTGGATATCGCGATCATTGAGCGCGTATCTGCGAGCGTTCAGCAACCTGGCTCCACCACGATCCCGGCCCATACGCTGTTCGACATCGTGCGCAAGCTGCCGGACGGCAGTGAGGTTGAGCTGACACTGGAAGAAGGCGAGCGCCTGGTGGTCAAGGCCGGTCGGTCCCGCTTCACGCTGGCATGCCTCGACAAGGAAGATTTCCCGGTCATGAACGACGGTGACATGCCGCACCGCTTCGATCTGGCTGCCGAAGAGCTGAAGCGCCTGATTGACAAGGCCCGCTTCGCCATCTCGACCGAGGAAACCCGCTATTACCTCAACGGTATTTACCTGCATGTTGCCAACAGTGAAGACGGCCAGCGCCTGCGTGCAGTCGCCACAGACGGTCACCGCCTGGCACAGGTTGAGCAGGACGTGCCAGAGGGCGCAGCCGGCATGCCGGGCATCATCATCCCGCGCAAGACGGTTGGTGAAGTCCGCAAGCTGATCGACGAATTCGAGGGCAACGTGAATGTGTCCCTGTCGGACACCAAGATCCGCTTCGCCTTTGATGGCGCCGTGATCACCTCGAAGCTGATCGATGGCACCTTCCCGGACTACAGCCGCGTGATTCCCGAAGGCAACGACAAGATGCTCGAGATGGATTGCCGCCTGTTCGCGGAAGCGACTGACCGGGTATCCACCATCAGCTCCGACAAGACGCGCTCGGTGAAGCTATCGATCGCGCCAGACCAGCTGACGCTGTCGGTCAACAGCCCGGACAGCGGCACAGCGACGGAAGAGCTGGCGGCCTCCTACGGTTCCGACGCGCTGGAGATCGGCTTCAACAGCCGCTACCTCTTGGACATCCTGGCACAGATCGAAGGCGATACCGTGCAGGTGTTCCTGGCGGACCCATCGGCGCCAACGGTGCTCAAGGACATGATCGACGAAGGCGCGCTTTATGTCCTGATGCCGATGCGGGTCTAGGCCCGGTTGGCAAGGCGGCTTGCGGCCGGATTGGTGCCGGGAAAGCTTGGGATTGGTTGAAGACATGATAGCCATTAGGGCACACTATAAATCGGCGGGGTTCAGCCATGGCTGAACCAGCCCAGGCAGCGGGCGCAGGCGGCATGAGCCCCGCGCCCCAAAGCCATGGTGTCTATGTCTCCTCCCTGACGCTGACGGACTTCCGGTCCTATAGCCGCACCAAGATCACGCCCACGGGGGACCATCCCCTGGTGGTGCTGGCGGGCCCCAACGGGGCCGGCAAAACAAATGTGCTGGAGGCCCTGAGCTATCTGGCGCCTGGTCGGGGCCTCAGGCGTGCGCCGCTTGAAGAGGTCGCCAGACAGGAAGCCACAGGCCCCTGGGCAGTGGCTGCGACCCTGATGCTGGACGGCGAGGATATCCGCGTCGGCACGGGGCTTGAAGGCACAAAGGGCGAAGGGGCGACCCGCCGCCTGGTGAAGATTGACGGGGAAGCGATCTCCAGCACCAACACGCTGGGCGACCGCTGGTCGGTCACCTGGCTGACGCCACAGATGGACCGCCTTTTCATTGAAGGCCCATCGGCGCGGCGCCGGTTTCTCGACCGTATGGTCCTGGGGCTGTACCCGGACCACAGCCGTCAGGTCGGCGCCTATGAGCGGGTGATGCGCGAGCGCAACCGCCTGTTCGCGGAAAAGGGCATGGGCGCAGACATGGCCTGGATCTCGGCGCTGGAGACCAGAATGGCCGAACACGCAGTTGCGGTGGCCATTGCAAGGCTGGATTTCGCCGGGCAGCTGGCAGGCCAGCTGGAGGCGGCAGACGAAAGCCCCTTCCCCAAGGCGCTTCTCGCCATCGATGGATGGCTGGAGGAGCAGATCGCTGACGGGATGGCTGCGGTAGAGGCAGAGAGCGCCTACCGCGACAAATTGGTGAGCCTGAGGGCACGCGACGCCAGAAGCGGCCGCGCGTCGGAAGGGGTACACAAGACGGACCTGATCGTCACCCATGCGCCCAAGGGCATGCGCGGCGAACTGTGTTCCACCGGCGAGCAGAAGGCGCTCCTGATTGCGCTCGTGCTGGCCAACGCAAGACTGCAGGCGGCCCAGAAGGGCCAGGCGCCGTTGATGCTGCTCGATGAAGTGGCTGCGCACCTGGACGAGGACCGCCGAGAAGCGCTTTTTAGTGCGCTTTCAAGCCTTGGCAGCCAATGCTGGCTGACAGGCACCGACCGGGAGCTCTTCATCGGGCTTGAAGGACGGGCAGAATTTTTCGATGTGCGGGACGGTAAGATCCAGCCGCTGCACACACAAGGATAACCGGATCTGAGGGTATGAGTGAAGACATGACCGATACACCAGAAGCAATGGCTGAAAACGCTGCAGCAGCTGAATATGGCGCGGATTCCATTAAGGTCCTGAAGGGCTTGGATGCCGTGCGGAAGCGCCCGGGCATGTATATCGGCGACACCGAGGACGGCTCCGGCCTCCACCACATGGTGTTCGAGGTTTCCGATAACGCCATCGATGAGGCGCTCGCGGGCCACTGTGACCTGGTGACCATGACGCTCAACCCGGACGGCAGCTGCACCGTCACCGACAACGGCCGCGGCATCCCCACTGACATCCACGAGGAAGAAGGTGTGTCGGCCGCCCAGGTGATCATGACCCAGCTGCACGCGGGCGGAAAGTTCGACCAGAACAGCTACAAGGTATCGGGCGGCCTGCACGGTGTAGGCGTGTCGGTAGTGAACGCGCTGTCCGACTGGCTTGAGCTGAGGATCTGGCGCAACGGCAAGGAACATTCCATGCGCTTTGAAAAAGGCGAGCCGATCGGCGACCTGGTGGTTGTGGGCGATGCCGGCGGCAAGAAAGGCACCAGCGTGACCTTCATGCCGTCGCTGGACACCTTCAAATTCATTGAGTTCGATTTCGAGCGCCTTGAGCACCGATACCGCGAGCTGGCGTTCCTGAACTCGGGCGTGCATATCCTCATTCGCGACAACCGCCATGCGGACGTCAAGGAAGTGGATCTGTTCTATGAAGGCGGCATCACAGCCTTCGTGAAATATCTGGACCGCAACAAATCCAGCCAGATTGGCGAGCCCATCACCATCATGGGTGAAAAAGACGGCATCACGGCGGAGATTTCGCTGCAGTGGAACGACAGCTATCATGAAAATGTGCTGTGCTTCACCAACAACATCCCGCAGCGCGATGGCGGTACCCACCTGGCGGCCTTCCGTGCGTCGCTGACCCGCACGATCAACAACTATGTCAACGACAGCGGCCTGGCCAAGAAAGCCAAGGTCTCCCTCGCGGGCGACGACAGCCGCGAAGGCCTGACGGCCGTGGTGTCGGTAAAAGTTCCGGACCCGAAATTTTCCAGCCAAACCAAGGATAAACTAGTGTCATCCGAGGTTCGCCCTGCCGTTGAGGGCCTGGTGAACGACAAGCTGACCGAATGGTTCGGCGAGCACCCCAATGAAGCGCGTGCCGTTGTCCAGAAGATCATCGACGCCGCCACCGCGCGCGAAGCGGCACGGAAGGCGCGCGAGCTGACACGCCGCAAGGGCGCGCTCGATATCGCCAGTCTGCCCGGCAAGCTGGCCGACTGTCAGGAACGCGACCCGGCCCTTTCCGAACTCTTCATCGTGGAGGGCGATTCGGCAGGTGGTTCGGCGAAGCAGGGACGGAATCGGAAGAATCAGGCGATTCTCCCCTTGCGCGGTAAAATCCTCAATGTGGAGCGTGCGCGGTTTGACCGCATGCTGGCGTCGAACGAGATCGGCACGCTGATCACCGCGCTTGGCACCGGTATCGGCCGCGAGGACTTCAACGCCGACAAGCTTCGGTACCATAAAATCATCATCATGACCGATGCCGACGTCGACGGCGCCCACATCCGGACACTGCTCCTGACCTTCTTCTACCGTCAGATGCCGGAAGTGGTGGAACGCGGGCACCTCTATATCGCGCAGCCACCGCTCTATAAAGTTGGCCGCGGCAGGTCAGAGGTCTATCTGAAGGATGACCGGGCGCTGGATGACTATCTGATCGGCCAAGGCAAATCGGATGTGATGATCATTGATTCCAATGGCACCCAGCATGCTGGTGGCGAGATCGAGCATCTGGCCAATGAGGCACGCGCCATCAAGACCATCATGTCCAACGTGCCGCAGCGCTATAACGCGACGCTGATTGAAACCATGGGCCTTCTGGGCGGTTTTGATGAGAAACTGCTGGAAGACCAGCCCGCGCGGCAAGCCATGGCCGACCGGATCGCTGAGCGCCTGAATGTGCTGGCGACCACCGAAGAGGAAAACGGCTGGTCCGGCATGGCAGCCGACGATGGCGGCTACAGCTTTGCCCACGAGGTGCGCGGCGTGATCGACATGCACAAGATCGACGCCCACTTTATCGAAAGCCAGGAAGCGCGCAGCCTTCACAAGCGCATGGGCGAGGTGCGGGACCTGTTCCAGCAGCCGATCACAGTCACGCGCAAGGAAGAAAGCCAGAGCGTGGGCACGCCGCTTGAGATGCTGGCCATGATCATCGCCTATGGCCGTAAGGGCCTGTCGATCCAGCGCTATAAGGGCCTCGGGGAGATGAACCCAGAACAGCTGTGGGAAACCACGCTCGACCCGGACGTGCGCTCGCTATTGCAGGTGAAGGTCAGCCAGGCCGACACGGCAGACGAGATCTTCTCCAAGCTGATGGGCGACGTGGTCGAGGAACGCCGCAACTTCATCCAGGACAACGCCCTCTCCGTCGCAAACCTGGATATCTAGCGCGCTGTAGGTGTTGTAGGGTGACACATAAAGTGAGATTTTGGGCGCATAAACTGCGATTCTGTGACACATAAAGTGAGATTCAGAATCGCAGTTTTCTGCCAAACTTCAGTGAATAGAGGCCCGAAGGTAATGATGTCTTCGGGCTTTTTAGCGCCTTATAGGTTCAAGCAATTCTATTCTGACAATGCTCCCGTAATGATTGGTGAATTAGAACGAGAAGTCTGTATTGTCGATAGTAGAAACATCAATCCCCAGCAGCACAATACTATTTCCATTCACGTCAGAAATTAGAACATCGCTGCCGCTTTGAACGATGTTAATGTCGTCATAGCTAATGCCTAGAGACGACAAATCCAAGACATCAGCGTCGGTAAAGTCTGCGATAGTGTCGTTGCCCCAATCAACATCGAAGACAAAGGCATCCCCGTGCGCACCGCCCGTTAGCATGTCATCGCCTTCACCTCCATTGAGAACGTCATACCCGTCCCCACCAATGATGGTGTCGTCAGCAGCCGATCCAATGATGGTATCGTTACCGCCGCCACCGTCGATGGCCGTGATGCCGACCAGTGTCGTGTTGCTAAAGTCCATGAGGTCCCAATAGGCGCTGTTGCCGCTGCCGCTGCCGACGATGGTGACTCCGGTGTAACCACCGGCGTCGATAATCTCGATGCCCTCAAAGTTGCTGGCAACTTTGTTGGTCTGGATGCCAATCGCAACATTGTCCGCAGCCGCCAGGATCGTATCCGTGCCCGCCCCGCCATGGAAGAAATCGGTGCCGTCGCCGGGGTTGACCAGGAAGGTATCATTCCCCGCATCACCGGACAGGTTGTCAGTGCCAGCGCCGCCAATGATGGTGTCGTCAGCAGCCGATCCAATGATGGTATCGTTAC
>NZ_LRUA01000010.1:7500-734965 GCF_001550055.1 Kordiimonas lacus | reverse complement strand
ATCATTCCCCGCATCACCGGACAGGTTGTCAGTACCGGCGCCGCCAATGATGGTGTCGTCAGCAGCCGATCCAATGATGGTATCGTTACCGCCGCCACCGTCGATGGCCGTGATGCCGACCAGTGTCGTGTTGCTAAAGTCCATGAGGTCCCAATAGGCGCTGTTGCCGCTGCCGCTGCCGACGATGGTGACTCCGGTGTAACCACCGGCGTCGATAATCTCGATGCCCTCAAAGTTGCTGGCAACTTTGTTGGTCTGGATGCCAATCGCAACATTGTCCGCAGCCGCCAGGATCGTATCCGTGCCCGCCCCGCCATGGAAGAAATCGGTGCCGTCGCCGGGGTTGACCAGGAAGGTATCATTCCCCGCATCACCGGACAGGTTGTCAGTACCGGCGCCGCCAATGATGATGTCGCTACCGCCTTCGCCAAATAGAACATCATTGCCTGTATTACCCAAAATCGTGTCGTCGCTCTGCGATCCGTGGATGGTATCTTCGCCGCTCTGGCCGTCGATAGCCGTAATATCAACCAGCGTGGTCGCGGAAAAGTCCAGCATATCGTCACTGCCAAAACCACGCCCGGTGATGGTGACGTTGTTATGACCGTCGGCAGAGACGATCTCGGCCGCTCCAGCTAGGAAACTATAGTCAATCATGATAGCGACGTTATCTGTGGTGGCGAGGATGCTGTCCGTCCCGTCACCACCATCGAACTGGTCATATCCGTCACTAGGGCCAACAAGAAAGGTGTCGTCGCCTCCGCCGCCAAACAAGCGGTCCTGTCCGCTACCGCCGATGATCGTATCAGCGTCGGCTGAGCCTGTAATGGTGTCGTCTCCGCCCTTGGCATCGATGGAGCCGATACCAACCAGAACAGTCTGGCTGAAGTCCCAAACATTGGGCCCCGAGCCAGAAGCCCCAATGGTCACACCACTATGGCCATCAGCAGAAATCAACGGGGCCTCGCCGGTTACGAACATATCCCCAAGGACAATCACCTCATTGTCCTGTGTCGCCAGGATACCTTCTGGTGGCGAGAAGACGAAATCTGTTTCGTCGATGCTGTTGGCGTCGGTATTCAGCATAGTGAGTGTCTTGCCTGTCGCTGCATCTGTGATTTCGGTATTTGCACCATTTTGCACAATTGTCAGGCTGGCAAAGGTATAGGAGGTAGTGGACAGATCTATGATATCACCCTCTTTGAAGTCGCCGATGATGTCATCGTCGATTGTGGTGTCATAGCGGAAGGTATTCACGCCTCCTTCGCCATACAGAACATCACGACCGCTATTGCCGTTTAGAGTGTCGTCACCCTGGGACCCATAGATGGTGTCGTTGCCGTCACCGCCACTAATTTCTGTCACACCAACAAGTATTGTCTGGCTAAAGTCCAACAAATTGTGCTGCCAGGTGCTGGCAATAGTCATGTTTGCGAAACCGCCACTTGTGATGACCTCAACACTACCGGCTGCGAAGGTAGACAAGGAAAGGAGCGCATCGTCGCCAGTTGCACGAATGGTATCAAGGCCAGCTCCACCATCATAGATATCGGTGCCGTTGCCGCCGCCGCCAACGACAAGAAAGACGTCGTTTCCGGCTTCGCCATAAAGCTTGTCGCCGTTATCGCCACCCAAAATGGTGTCATCGCCCTGCGACCCATGGATAGTGTCGTTGCCGGTGCCACCATCGATTTTGGCAATACCGGTCAAAATAGTCTGGCTGAAATCGAACGAATTGTGCCGCCAGGTACCCTGAATGGTAACGCCAGAGCCACTGATGCTTTCTACATCGCCCGCATCAAATGTACTGATATAGAGTTCGTCGCCACTAACGATCAGGCTGTCATTGCCGTCTCCGCCATAGAAGCGGTCCAGCCCTTCACCTCTTGTGTAGAGGAAGACATCGTCGCCACCATTGCCATACATGGTGTCGTTGCCGTTCAGGCCCTCAATAGTGTCGTCAACGGATGTGCCATTGATGGTTTCTGCGCCGTTTGTCCCCTGCAGGAAGGAGCCCATAGCGGGGGGTTCGGTCGGTGCGCCAGGGATGATAAGGTTGGCACTGTAGAAGGCTTGCGCACCTGCCCCCACGACAGTGATGCTGTTGCCGTTCGGGTCTGAAATGATGGCATCTTCACCGCTCTGGACGATTGTCAAGTCATCAAAGGTCAACCCTGTCACTGTCAGGTCCAGCACGTCACCCTCTGTGAAGTCCAGAACACTATCCACGCCCCAACCCGCACCAAAGGCGAAGACATCATTGCCGTCGCCACCGGTTAGCTGGTCATTGTCCGCGCCACCATTGAGTACATCGGCCCCAAGGCCGCCAACCAGCTGGTCGGCTCCGGTGTCGCCCAGAAGCGTGTCATCGCCATTCTCGCCATAGAGTTGGTCATTGCCTGCACGGCCGTTAATGACCTCGCTGCCTTGCGACCCTCGAACTGTGTCCTGCCCATTGCCCCCTAGAATGTCGGTAATACCGACAAGCATGGTTTGGGAGAAGTCCATTGATGTGTTGGTATAGTGGTCGTGGACGATGGAAACACCCGTGTGACCACCCGCACTGATCACTTCCACGGCGCCTGCGGCGAATTGGTCGATATTGATAGCTGCATTGTCCTCTGTGGCCCGAATGGTGTCGTTCCCGGTGCCCCCGTCGAAAGTGTCCAGAGAGCTGTTGGAGGCAACCAGGAAGACATCATCGCCGCCTTCGCCATAGAGTTTGTTCCAGCCGTTGCCACCGTCGATGATGTCAGCTCCCTGTGAACCACGGATGGTATCCTGGCCACCTCTACTGGCGATCAGATCAATGCCATTGAGCATGGTTTGGGAGAAGTCCATTGATGTGTTGGTATAGTGGTCGTGGACGATGGAAACGCCCGTGTGGCCGCCTGCGTCGATCACTTCCACGGCACCTGCGACGAATTGGTCGATATTGATCGCGGTGTCATCTGCCGACGCCCGAACTGTATCCACACCATTGCCGCCATCAAACGTTTCGAGGCCGCTGTTGGAGGATGCCAGGAAGACATCGTCGCCGTCCTCGCCATACAGTTTGTTCCAACCCTCTCCGCCGTCGATTGTATCAGCCGCTTGGGTACCGTGGATCGTATCCGAACCACCGCCCGCGACAATACCATCGATGCCGGTGAAGGTGGTCTGGCTGAAATCAAAGCTTCCAGTGGATGTGAGCGAAACGGTAACGCCGGTGTGGCCGGCCGCATCAATACTTTCGATCGAATTGGTGGCATCGAACGATCCAAGGCCAATGGCAACATCGTTGGCTGCCGCCAAAATGGTATCGATGCCGTCGCCGCCTTCGATTATGTCAGAGCCATCCCCAACGGCGACAAGGAAGGTATCGTCACCTGCGCCACCATACAGTTTGTCATCACCTGCACCGCCAACAATGGTTTCCGATTGCGATGTTCCCGTCACCGTGTCGTTACCGACTTGCATATCGATATAGGTAATGCCTGCCATGGAAATGCCTGACAGATTCCAGTTGTTGCTGCTGCTGCTAGCCAGGATCGTTACGCCAGTGTGTGCCCCAATGTCGATTTGTTCGGCTGCATTGCTATCAAGCGTGACATTGCTTAGGCTCAAGGTAACGTCGTCTGCTGTGATACGAATAGTATCCACGCCGAGCCCGCCATCGATATAGTCTGTGCCCGCGCCTGCGGCAATTTCAAACACATCGTTGCCATCACCGCCAGTCATCTGGTCGTTACCATAGCCACCGATGATAGTGTCATCCCCCGGCGATCCGGCGATAGTATCATTGCCAAGGCCGGCATCAATGTAACTGATGCCGGTCAGCGTCGTGGCGCTGAAGTCAAGCTTGTTGTCGCTACTGCTTGCCAGAATGGAGACACCAGTAAACCCGTTCGCCGTGATCGTTTCAACATCACCTGCGTTGAAGGCCGTAAGACGAATGAACATATCGGCTTCTGAGGCTTGAATCTGGTCATTACCCAGGCCACCATCGTAGGTGGTAAAGCCATTGACGCCGCTCACCGTGAAAATGTCGTCTCCATCGGTGCCGATCACGGGATCACTGAAGTTGCCGCCGCCCGGGATACCGTTCAGGATTGAATCAACATCGACAAGGATCAACCCCTCAGTGAAGGTGCCGGTAGCGACATCATAAACACCATTGTCGAACTGGAGTTTTTCAAAGCCTGCGAACGTTTCCTTGTCGTCATAGAAAATCTCGCCGTTCCAATAGTTGATACCGTTACCAACCTCATTCATGCCGGCTTCGGAAATCCCCTTCACCACAAGTTGCGTGAACCAGCTCGCCTTAGGCTCTATCGAGAAGTCAGAATTCGCTGGATCATTCGGATCATAGATGCCGTGAAACACAGCAATGTCTATGCCGTCGCCGCCCAGGATCAAGTCGCCCCCCTGGCCGCCATAGACAATGTCATCGCCCGCACCTCCCTGCAGCGTCGCCTTGTTATCGCCTGTGCTAACGATAACGTCATTGTCGGCACCGCCGTTTGCATAGCCGGTAGTAATACTTAGCGTGTCATTGCCTTCACCGCCATGCAGGCGCTCGTCGCCCGTGCCGGCGCCGCTGATCAGCAGGTCATCGCCCGAATCCCCATAGAGCATGTCAGCGCCGTCGCCACCATAAATCGTATCATCGTTGGCTCCGCCCAGAAGATAGTCAGCGCCGTCGTCGCCCACTAACAGGTCGTTGCCAGTGCCGCCCCAGAGTGTATCCACGCCGCCCAGACCGATGAGGGAATCGTCACCAGCCTCTCCAGCGATGTTTGTGCCACCTGTCAGCTCAGTGACATAGATATCATCTGCCGATGTCAGGGCGGTGGTGTGTTCCGTAACCGTGGTGTCCGCCAGCAACGTGCCATCAAGCGTGACATTTTGGATATGGCCGAGGCCAATGATCAGGCGATCTTCAAGAACGCCGTCTACTGTATTGTTGACGAGGTTAACGTCCGAAAAAGTCCGGTTCACGACAACTTTCATGCTGTTGATGTTGGGATAGTTTGTGGCGTCAAAACTGTTGTTCTGGATCCAGACTTCCCCCGGGTCACCGCCATAACGGTTGGCGTCATACCAGACAAAGGTACTGTTGTCGGCGCCCGCACCTTTGATGAAGGTGTTGCCGTCCAGCAGGATGTTGCCCCCGCCCCCGATATCCACAGCATAGCTTGATGATCCAGTGCCGTCATCAAGGACGGAATCAACAACAATTGTCTGGCCATAGGTTGTCGACTTCACGTGCTGTCCATGCAGGGCGTCAACAAAATGGCTGTTTTCAACAATCAGGCTTTCACCCTGGATATATAGGGCGTGGGAAAAACCGTCGCTGCCAATACCGCTGAAATAGCTATCCACCACATGGACAGTACCGGTCTCAGGCAGCGCCAGGATGCCGCTTTCACTATCTGAGAACGTGCTGTTGACAACGGTCAGGTCCCCAGCCTGGTGCCTGATGCCCCCACTATTTGCTGAGTTCCCATACGCGCCCGTAAAGGTGATATTCTCAACATAAAGTGTTTGATTCGTCGTTGGGTTGGTGACCAACGCCCCCTTCTCCACATAACCGATGTCGAACGTCGCGGTGCCGATACCAATGATACTGATGTCATGAGAGATCAGGATTGGTTCGGAATGATCGCTTTTTGGATAATATTCATTGCCGCTGAAACTGTAGGTGCCTTCATGTACAAGGATGATATCACCCGCGTTTGATGCAGCATATGCTTCCTGAACTGTCGCATAGTCCTGGCCGACACCAACCTGAATAACGTTGCCTCCATTCCAGATAAAGGACTGACTGTTGGTGCCATCAAAAACAGTGATCGTGTCGCCGACGGTGGCTGCGGCTAGGGCAGAGTCCACTGTGGCATAAGTTTTCCCGTCACCGACTTCCAGCTGGCTCCCATCAAGAACTGGACGATCCACTGAATCCCAAGAAAAATTACCAATGGCAGGCATTTTGCCCTCCCCCCATGAAACATTTAAGATACGCGTTAGGGAGACTAAGGCGCATTGAACCATAATGTCAATTACACATTAACTAATCGTTAACTATAATAAAAGGGATCAAACTTTTGCGGCATCTCTAAGAAGTAATAGGTCGTTTTCTGGCAAAACGGCTATATTTGTCGGTAAAAATGGGAAGTCGGGCATCAGAACGAAAAGCGGCCGGTCGGATAGTCTCATTTTATGTGTCGCAAATGACGGATTGTCTCAGTTTATGCGTCACTCAGTCTCACTTTATGTGTCATTCGGATTCTGAAAAAGGCAGAAATCCGCAGAAGCCAGTCTCATTAATTGCGTCACCCTACAGGTGACACATAAAGTGAGAATTTTGACGCAGAAAAATGGCAGTTAGCGAGGAGCTAGCTGCCTTTTGTGTTTCTGGAAGTGCCTACCCGGACATGCTTTGTGAAGAAACCCCCAATCGGATGTCACAAAACTCCCGACACCTTCCCGTCGGTCAGAATTCCACCAAATCCGGGATGCCTTGCCCCATGATTTCTTTGAAAATTCGGACCTTCGACGCCTGCTGAGCAACAGGTTGCCCTGCCTGCAGATTGCAGTAGAAAAGAGCGCCTAAAACCAAATGCCATCCACCTCGCAGCCGCACCACTTCATCGACAAAAGTTTGAGCCTATCAGCCCCAGTGGCGAACATAAGTTTTAACAATAAATGGGGATACCAGCATGACAATGACTGTGATGCGAGCAGCTGCCATATCAGCCATGCTCACTTTTTCACCGGCCTTTTTGGCGTCAATTAACCAGGATGTGCTGGCAGCTGACACTGCCACCGCCGCAGTGCCAATTTTTCATTTCAAGGGCCTGAAGGCGGAGCAGGTCAACACCGACCTCAGGCAGTATCTTGTCTATATGCAGGACAAAGATACAGGCGAGGAGAAAATGCTGTCCATCTGGCATCGCCGGTCCGTCGTTACCAAACGAAAGGGCGAAGATGTTGTGGAAGTCAGGCAGGTGTGGATGAGCGACGACAAACGCATGAAACGCCGGGAATATTCCGTCAACCGCCTGTCAGATTATGCCCCGCTTTACCACCGAACCGATTTCCCCGGCATGGGTATTCGTCGCGCTTATGAATTTAACGGCAAGGTCATCACCGGCGATCAATCGGTCGAGGGCAACCAGCATGCCGACTATCGGGCCGAGATGCTCGAAGGCGGGCTGAACTGGGAACTGGATATGGAGACATTCGCGTTGCTTCCCTTGGCTGAAGGCCGGACATTTGGCCTCAACTTTCACCAGCCCGGGGCACAAATGGAAGCGAAGACGTCATTTTACAAGGTCACCGGCTCCGAGACCCTGACCGACTTCAGTGGCAATCCTGTAGACTGCTGGACCCTCTATACCGATTACGGCGACGGCAATCACGCCATCTTCTACTTGAGGAAGAGCGACGGCGAATTGATCAAGATGGTCGAGCATTGGGGGAATATGGTCCGGCAAAAGATCCGCCTTGGCGTGTTGGCCGATGGCGTCACGTTACCGGCAGGGCCGGATATGTAGCCAGTTGATTGCGGAGGTGGCTGGCACCAGCTGGTCGCCTCCAGCACCTTCAGCTTCTTCAGCAACAGGGGCTGGGCTTCAGCCCGCGGGAGGCAACAACACCAACAGTCTCATGCGGCCCGCCCTGCTATTGCCTGATCAGGACTGCCAATAAAAAAAGGCCCATTCCGATAATTCAGAATGGGCCAGTTCGTGACGACAAGCTCGAACATTTTTTGAGAGTCAAAACGCCGCTTGGCGTTTGCAATACCCAGGAATGTCAAGCTGTGCCTTCATGGCAGGCAGCGAACATGCCGCCTACAGCGAGAAATCAGAGTTTGGTATAAGTGACCCGGAAGGCAGGCTCCCAGCTTTCGCCGCCATTGTCCGTTTTTTCAATCATCAGGGTCCGCTTCGGGCTCCTGAGCTCCAGTGTCAGGCGGAAGTGCCGCCACACACCCGGCGCGATCAGGAAGCTGGTGTCGGCCTTCAGATTTTCGAACACAATGGTGTCGTCGCCCACCGGCTTGCCTTCATACAGGTCCATGATGCCCCAGACATCGTCGATTGCTGCCTTGCGGTAGACCTCGCGGTACCGGTCGTAGGTGATGTAGGTTTCCATATGAAACCCTGCGTCGGATGCTTCCTGCGGCACCTCCGCCAGCATCAGGTCCTTGTGGCGCAGCTCAATTGAAACCTTGGCGGGCGGCATGGCCTGCCAGGTCTCGCCATCGTTCTGGGTCATTTCGGTGACCATCTCCCAGTCACCTTCCAGCATGGCCAGCTTCTGCATCATGGCATATGGTTTTTCCGATACAGGCGGTCGCTTTGGCTGCTCCGCACTGGCTGCACCCCCCACCATCAAGGCCGCAAAAAGCGTCAGCAAAAATTTCATGGTTCTATCCTTTTGTCGTTTGTCGCTGTTTTCTTGTTATTTGAAAGCGGCAGCACCACTCACAGAGCCATGGTGCTGCCGCCGTTGTCTCCGCATATGCTCCGAGTGCTTAAGTCGAGGAAACGCGAAGACTGTTACCCCCGGGAGGAGGGTTCCTTAGAAGCGGACGCGAGCCCCCATAAACACCCGTGTTCCGATGGCGTCATAGGCTTCCGGCCATGTGTTGGCCTGGCTTTGGCTATCACCAAGGAATGTCGGCTTGTTATTCAAGATGTTCCGTGCACCGCCGTACATCTGCAAGTTCTCGCTCACGTCATAGGTGAAGGACAGGTCGAAATAGCTTTCCGACTTGATGCTGGCCACTGGAAGCGAAGCCGGGTCAACACCGTTGTTGCGGATCTGATCGTCTTCAACACTGTCCAGCCAGCGCCAGTTCAGGCTGAGCTGCAGTGGGCCGTTGGTCAGCGATGTCCGGAGGTTGAAACGATACTTCGGATCAGGCGTACCACATGTGGAACCATAGGTGCCTTCACAGTCGTTCACAAGAGACTGAATACCCCTGATCTGGGTTGGTGTGGTTTCGGAATTGATGACGTGCGTGCCAACGAAGTTGAAGTCAAGCGATGACCCCCCTTCGAAGAAGCCGAAATCAACATCCATGCCGTAAGACCACTGAAGGTCGAGACCTTCGGCCTTGATCGCACCGATGTTCGCGTTCCCTGCATCTACGCGGGCAACGTTACCATCCGTCCGGCGGCTAACTGCCTGACAGAATGGCGATTCGAGATCTTGGAATTCGTTATAGCAAAGATCCAGAATGGTGTTCACACCGCCACCAAAGACGAAGATCGCGTCATCAATTTTGATGTTGTAATAGTCGACAGCCATGGTGAAGCCAGGAAGAGCTTCTGGCGTGATTACAGCACCGAAGGTGTATGTATCCGAAGATTCTTCATAGAGGTTCGGGTTACCACCGAACGAGCCTTCGATCTGCGCATTCGCCTGGGTAAAGTTACCAGTCTGACCGGCAGGCACACCCGTTGCTTCACAGAGCGCAATCAATGTTGGCGACGGGTTTTCTGTCGCATCGGAACATGGGTCAGTCGCACCCGGGAAGCCATTCGACCGTCCCTGGAACAGTTCGAGCACGCTAGGTGCACGTACGGCGCGCTGGTACTGACCACGCAGGCTGATGTCCGCAACGGGCGCCCAGGTCAGGCCTGCTGCATAGGACCATACGGAACCAGCCGTGGAATAATCCGAATAGCGAGCAGCCAAGCTGGCCTCCAGATTTTCAGCCATTGGAGCGCCCGTGAGGAGTGGCAGAGCCATCTCAGCGAACACTTCGTACGTGTCAAAGCCACCGACAGTGGCCTCACCGGCGTTGAAGCCGAGAACGTCACCGGTCGCCAGGAAGGTATCTGGCGTGAAGGCAGAGTCGTCCTTGCGGTATTCAACACCGATCGCGAGGCCAACTTCACCAGCACCAGTCCAGTCACCGAGTGAACCGGAAACGATAGCCTGAAGGTTCTGGGATTCGATCTCAGTCACGTTGGTGGCCGAAACATTCACGAAATCGATTGCTTCCTGGGTGATGTTACCGGCACCGAAGATATTGAGGGGCACGCAGCCGTCGGATGGATCCTGACACGCAGTGCCATCGTCAGTGACTGCAATCGCCTGGATGAAGCGGCTCCGCGATACATCGTTTTTCAGGAACTGGAAGTTGTCCACGCGAGCGTAGCTGTAGCTAACGTCGTAGGACCAGCCGTCACCGATTTCGCCGTCGAAACCAACAAGAACGCGGAAGGCGTCACGAGTGTCGAGAGCCTGACGTGGGCCGTTTTCAACCATACGACGGCCAATGAATACGTCTAGATTGCCTTCGTCGTTGGCATCGAGAACCCCATCACCGTTGGTGTCGCCGCGAGCAACGCGGAAAGCATCCTGTACGTCATTCGTGAAGAAGGGGCTGTCCGGGTTGATTTCAATGGTCGCGAAGGCAGGCGTAGGCGCCAGCTCTTGTGGCACTTTGTTCGATACGAACGTCGCTTCCGTGTACATGCGAACGCTGTCGTTGATCTGATAGTGGGCCATAGCAGACGCCATCCAGCGCTCTTGTGGGAGCTGCAGGAAGTTGTCTGGTGCGTAGTTGAAGCTGTCAGACGCTGCGGAGTATGGCGCACCGGAACCGTCGCTATTGAAGCGGCCAAGCGTATATTCGCCTGCTGTGCCTGGATTAACCTGAACTGTGTCGAACAAACGAGTGCCAGGGATACCGGACGAACCAGAGCCGCCCAGGCCCGTGCCTGCACCATAGGCTTCGCCTGGCAGACGATCAGGGTCACCACCTTCACCCAATGCATAAGTAGAGAATTTGCGGTCGCCCTGCATCAACGGCTTACGCTTCACATAGTTGACGAACAGGGTGGCGTTACCGCGGCCATCGGCAAAGTTGCCGCCCATTGTGGAGCTGAAATTATACCGCTCGGCATCCCCGTGAAGGGTCGTGTCATACTGGCCTGAAAGCTCCAGCCCCTCATAGTCGTCACGCATCACAAAGTTCACCACACCGGACATGGCGTCGGACCCGTAAACGGCGGAGGCACCACCGGTCACAACTTCCACACGCTCGATCAGCGTCGATGGGATGGTGTTCAGGTCAACCTCACCGGACTGACGCGATTGGAGGTAACGGCGGCCGTTCACCAGCACCAGCGTACGGCGTGAACCAAGGCCACGAAGGTCAACAGTTGCAGTACCATCGCCCGGGTTGTTGGACGACCCGCCAAAGCCCGGGATGGTTTGTGGCAATGTGGCCAGCACCTGCTCAACGTTCTGGGCGCCGGACAGCTGGAACTCTTCCGACCCAACGGTTGAGATGGGCGAAGGCGCCGTCAGGTCGCGGCGGACGATGCGCGATCCGGTAACGGTTACCTCCTCGAGGTCCATGTCAAAGTCGGCGTCTGCATCCTGTGCAGAAGCACCGGTGATGCCGGCCCCCAACGCCATGGTGGCCAGAAGCGTCGCGGCACTTCCAAGCAAACCAGGCTTCAGCCGGTTCAGGCCGATATGGCCTTCCAGGTGTTTTTTCATCAAAGCATTCCTTCCTATAGCCAAGTTCTATGTCTTGTCTTTTGTCTCTGTGTTCACGGCCAGACGCCGTCCGGTTTTCCGAATTCTCGCGTATGGCAATGGAAGGGGATAAGAGGCCCAGATGGTTGCCTTGTCGCCCTCTTGCGCGTCTCAGGACGTCCAGAAGCATGAAACTGGACGTCACGGATATCGCCCAATTCGGAGCTGTTGCGACCTCCAGTGCACAGTAGCAGGCAAGGATTTCTGCCGATTCCACGCCGTCAGCTCAGCTCTTTTCTGGTTGAAAGGAGGGATTTTTCGGACCATCCGGCATCCTTGACCTGCCGGATGGATGTTGATTTAGTCAGGATAGAAAAATAATGAGACAGCAGCATGATTCCATATTTAATTCTTGCAGTTATCGGCGCCGTCATGGGGGGCATGCTCACTGCCTTCGCCTACCGGTTTGAAGCGCAGAAATCGATCCAGTTCATGTTTGCAATGATGTGCGCAGGCAATCTTCTGCTGCTGGCAACCTATTATGTGCCGGGCACATTTATTTCTGCGCTGACTTTTTCCTCATTCTTCCTGTTCGGCCCCGCCAACTGGTGGCTGGTCCGTTGCCAGCTTTCGGGCTCCACCGCCATGTTTCACTGGATACACGGCGTCCCGTTTCCCGTAGCGCTTGCGCTGATGCTCGTCCTGCCTGGTGATGCGCGGCTTTTTGTGATCTTCGCCGGATCGCTCAGCTGGCTGCTGTATGGCCTGGCCGCCTTTGTCCTCTTGTGGCGGAACCGGCGCGTATTGGGAGAGCAAAACAGGATGGTCTGGCTTTCGGGCCTGTCCTTCGGCACATGTTGGCTGTCGCTGATGAACCTCATCCAGGTCTACAGCCTGTGGGCCGATACAGCCGTCATCCCAGCTGACCTTATCACGCTCCTGAAGCTTGGATTCGGTGCCTTCGTAATTCTGGCGCTTACCTGGTGGGCACTGGTGAACCCGGACATCTATCTCGACAAGGCCGTGCCGCAAAAAAACCAGGAAGCCACAACAACCGACTTTGACCGCGAAACCTTCGAACGACTGGAAGCGGCCTTCACACAGGACGAGCTGTTCAAACAGGAAGCGCTTAATCTCGAGGAAGCCGCCCATGGGCTGGCTGTTACCCCGCGAGAGCTTTCAAACGCCGTAAACCGCTGCACCGGCAAAAGCTTTCGCGCCTATCTGCGCGCGGCCCGCATTGGCTATGCCAAGCAGATAATGGCCGACCCCACCCAACAAGACCGCGCGATTTTCGACATCGCAACAGAGGCGGGTTTTGCCACCAAATCAAACTTCAATGATGCCTTCAAGACGGAAGTGGGCATGACCCCCACAGAATTCCGAAACCGGGACCTATCTCTCAAAAGCGATTGATGTCCTCCGCGTCCGGCGAACGGGAGACGTTTGAGAGAGAAACCTTAAGGTCTGCTCTCGGATTAAAAAGCGGTCCTGCAGGATAATCTCATTTTATGTGTCGCAAATGACGGATTGTCTCAGTTTATGCGTCACATAAAGTGAGACACAGTTTCGCAGAAAAAAGGCAGTTAGCGAAAAGCTAGCTGCCTTTTGTGTTTCTGGAAGTGCCTACCAGTATTCGCAGGCGATTTGCCTGCATTACCTTATGCGTGCTGCCAACGAACATCCTGATGCGGGAATGACCCCACATGTTTGAATCTTCTGCGACCATGTTTTCTTTGCCGACATGGGCGCATCAAGCGTCATCCGAACCAATTTAAACGTGTTTCATGGTTTGATGCCCATAAAAGCACTCAAACTAACTCTGATGCTGTGGCAATCTGTGGACACGATAGGCTGCCCATACGCTGGACCACGCGGGCAATTGGATCAAAAACAGATTGGTCGCCGATACCTCATCCAAAAGCGCCCCCCTGTCGAAGAAGATAGCCACGTGATATAAGGCATGCAGAGCTGGCCACACGCATGCAAAAAGCCCTACCTCCGAACTCCTGGAAGCC
This sequence comes from Kordiimonas lacus, assembly GCF_001550055.1. Taxonomy (GTDB): domain Bacteria; phylum Pseudomonadota; class Alphaproteobacteria; order Sphingomonadales; family Kordiimonadaceae; genus Kordiimonas; species Kordiimonas lacus. Next base: position 721,463 of record NZ_LRUA01000010.1, on the reverse strand, counting down.
CAGAACAGCCCAGCACCCATCACGCCATATGCAATGCCAATGTCGCGAACAAAATGCATGTGATACAAGCCCATTTGTTGTATGCCGGGCACAGTTTCATACCACCATAATGGCAGGAACCACATCACCAAGCCATTGATCAGATAAGCTCCCCCAACAGCCCAAAGAACATATTTGGACACCTTCACCTCCATATCAGTTATCAACCTTTTCCTGCTCCAGGATGGTCTTCGGAGTGCATCGGGCCCTATTTCGGCACCGCTTTTGACATGCGAAGCTAACGCTTATGTTAAATACGCTAAATACCGTACGGGCATGACGAAGTCACTTCATGATATTCGTATGAATTTTCGCTTTCGCCAAAACGTCCTCCAAGTACATGTTTTTATTATACATCATATAGATGGATGCAATTGAAAACCTTATCGACCTAAAGCTTGCCACAGCGCCACCAAGCCTTTGCCCACACGCATATTCCCGTAATTCAGGAGCGCATACAGCCAGCCATCACTGATGGTGGCATCCAGAATTGGTGACGATAACCAGACCGCACAAGCAACCGACCAGATCGAACGCCAGATACATGCCGTTCAGGAGAAAACCGGCACTGCGACAAGTTCAATGAGTGAAATTCGGGCGGCAGTACGCGAAATCGCTGAGCTGGTAAACGCAGTGTCCGCCGCGGTTGAACAGCAGCAAGCCGCCACAAGCGAAATCGCGCGCAATATTCAGGAGGCGGCCAAAGGCACGCGTGAGGTAAATGAGAATATCTCCCATGTCGCCACGGGGGCAACCGAAACGCAGGCCGCTTCCACGCAGGTGCTGAGTGCCGCACAGGAAGTCTCCAGCGTTTCGAACCGGGTAAAGGCCGCAACGGACACCTTCTTTGCCAATATCCGCAAAGTCATGGCAGCTGTCGGGTAGGGCCGCAGGATCGTCTTTTACCGCCTCCCCGTTAATAGGGCCGTTCATGGCGTTATGATCTCTTGTCAACCGCTGAAAGCCCCAACCTCCGCTTTCCAGGATAGAAGCGGACATAATGCCAAGGGGGACAAGAAGTCTGAAAACGACCCAAAGGAGACATATCAGGAGCATGGGCCCTGCGCTACCGGTTCAGTTTCCTGAGGACTTTCGCTCTCAAGCGACGGGCTGCGAAATCGTCCATCGGGCCAAGCTCGCCACGGACATGGGTTGGCAAATGCTCGGCGGCGGTTCCCGCTGGGCCAAACACGTAATAGTCAAACACGTGCCGCCACGCGGCCTTTTCATGAGCTGGCCGGTCACGCAGGCTCAACAGGCCGTGCAGTAGGGTATCCATTGGGTTGTCGACGAACGCAGGCACGTCGTTCCACCAATAATTCATCATGGCGTTGAAGCCGTCCCGCGCTTCCACCTGGTGCCACCAAAGCGCCGGGAAGAACAGCGCGTCACCGGGGCCGAGGTCCGCCACCTGCGCGCTGTCAAGCGCCTCGCGGAACCGGGGGTATCGATCATAATCCGGATCCTCCAAATCCACCATGCTCACCACCTGCCCGCCAGGCGTGGGCTCCAGCGGCCCGGGATACAGATTATGGATCTGTTCGGGCGGGAACAGCGTAAAGCGGCGCCGCCCGATCAGGTTGCAGGCCAGATTGTTCGACATGTCATAATGGGCGGCGGCAGTCGTCCGGTTCCCGATCCAGACACTGACAAGCATCGGCGATTTTTCGAACATGGCGTGGTTGAGCGTCAGGTCGTTTTGATCCCTGAAACCGGGCAGGAACAGGTCAACATCAGTTGACCCCATATAGCAGTGTCTGCCGCCTTCACGGGCGCCTTCCGCCTGAATCTGGTCCAGAAAGTCACCCAGGCCCGTGACCACGGCATCATAATTGGGGCAGGTCATGTCGGCGTTATAGAAAAAGCGGCCTTTCATGTCAGGCGTGCCGACATAGCCGGTAACCTGCCTGCCCGCGTCAAAGGATTTCAGCTGGTCGGTGAAGGCATCGGCGCCCTGTTCCCCCTGTTTGACAATCGGCCACTTGGCCGCCAGCCCCTTCAGGATCACAGGCTGCCCTTCATCAAGCAGGGTTTCAAACGGAATGGCATCGGGGTTCACCCCGTCCAGCACCCTGGTTCTGGTCTTGATGTCAGTCATGATCCCCCTATCCCCCTTGTCCCGTTCCCATGGCGCCGTTCAGCGTGTCCAGCAATGCCCTGTTCTGCGGCAGCAGAGCCTGCAATTGGGCCACCGTGCGTTCCACCTTGTCTGCGCATTTCTTGCCGAAGCTTTGCGCGTCTGGTGTCAGGGTGCCGGCTGTGCCGTCAGGGCGGAACCCCATGCCGTAAAGAACATACAGATAACTGGCCGGTGGGAAAACCGTGCCCCCGCCGTAGCGTGGCGCCTGTCCCTGATGCGGCTGCCGCCAGGCTTCCATATCCGCCACAAGTGATGCGGGCATGCTGTCCGGCTGCCGGTTATCCTGCCAGAAGGCTTCCGTGCGTTCACTGAGACAATAATGAAGTTTGAGGAAATGGATGATGTCATCCCAAATCTGGTGAAGGTCGCGGTTGAAGGCATCCCTGGATGTGGCCAGATCCCCGCTTTCCGCCACCAAGGCATCCGCCACCATATTGGCTGACGTTTCGATGAGCATAAGGGCCGAAGCCTCCAGGGGCTCCAGGAACCCTGCCGACAGGCCAATGGCCACACAGTTATGGTGCCAGAAAGCCTGCCGGTATCCTGAACCGATGGCCAGCTTGCGCACCGACAGGGCACCAAACTGCGCGTCATCCAGCCCCAGATAACCTCTCAGGCATTCTGTGGCCGCTTCTTCATCCATATGGTTGCTGCTGTAGACATGCCCAACGCCCCGGCGGCTGGACAGGCTGACGTCCCACACCCAGCCCGCGGGCTGCGCGGTGGCAACGGTGGTGGACTGAACGGGGTCGGCCTCGCCGTAGGGTACCTGGACCGCGAGCGCCGTATCGGCAAACAGAATGTCTGACTTGGGCGTCAGGCCAATGCCGTAATGCCCGCCCAGCAGCAATGACCGGGACCCTGTGCAGTCGATGAACAGGTCGCCGTCAATCCGGCCGCTGGCCTCGGTCTCGACCGCGGCAATATCACCGTTTTCAGCCGCCACCACGCCCAGAACCTTGTCGGCAATGTGGGTCACACCCAGCTGGCTGGTTGCGTGGCTGCGCAGGAAAACGGAAAAGGTGCCCGCGTCCAGATGATAGCCATAGTTGGTAAAGCCTGCATACCCGGGGCTGGTGAGCGACTTGGGCGCAAAGTGCCTTTCACACAGATGCTCCTGCGGGCATACGGTTCTTGAAAAGGATTGCGTACCCGCTTTGAGCCAATAGGCGGCGATATCGCCATCTTCGAAGCCTTCCGGCAGGTCAAACGGGTGATAGTAAAAATCTTCCGGTGTGTTTTTGCGCCACTGGCGGAACTTGGACCCCTGCTTGAAGGACGCGTGGCAGGCCGCGATGAAATCCTGCTCGTTGATCCCCATGGTGCGAAGAGTCATGCGCATGCTGGGCCATGTCCCTTCCCCCACGCCAATGATGGGAATATCCGGCGCCTCGATCACCGTGACGTTGACGGGGCGCGCAGCTGACGCCCTGGTGCGGGCCGCAATCAGCCCTGCCGTGATCCACCCGGCTGACCCACCCCCAACAATCACGATGTTTTTTGCCTGCGCCGTCATCCGCCTACCTGTTCCCCCGTATGCTATTCGCCTGCCATGGCGCAGTAGCGAGCGATGAAATCTGCGTGTGACGGCATTTGCGCCACTGTCCGGCGCACCCCGTCCGCATAGTTGGCCAGGGAAGAGCGGAGCTTGTCCGTCGTCATCAAACGCCCGGCCGGGTGATACGCACTGGTTTCAAACCGCTGCCCCAACAGCACCTGTATCCAGGAATCAATCCTGAACAGGTCTTCCTCGCCTTTATAGACAAGGCCATTGTCGCGGTAGAGCGCAAGGCGCTGTTTGAGTGTATCGGGGATATCCATGGCCTGGCGGTCGCGCCAGAAGGCCGTGTCGTCCCGCTGGGTCACATGATAGTGCGCGATGATGAAATCGCGGATGCTTTCAAATTCTTCCGATGCCAGGCGGTTGAAATGGTCCGCCAGCGCCGGGTTGCATCCATTGAAGGGGAAATACTGGATCAGCCGTGTGGCCGCAATCTGGAACAGATGGATGCTGGTCGATTCAAGGGGTTCCAGGAAACCGCTTGAAAGCCCAAGGGCCACACAGTTCTTTTCCCACAGTTTCTTGCGCCGCCCAGTCAGGAACTTTATCACCCGCGGTTCAAACAGCATCTCGCCGTCAAGGTTGCGCTCAAGCGTCGCGCGGGCCTCGTCGTCGCTGATATAGTCACTGCAATAGACATGGCCATTGCCCACCCGGTGCTGCAACGGAATGCGCCACTGCCAGCCGGCTTCATGCGCGATGGACCGGGTATAGGGCAGGATGTCTCCGGCTGACTGGGTCTGCACCGCCACCGCCCGGTTCATGGGCAGCCAGTGTGACCAGTCGTCATACCCGACACCCAGCACCTTTTCGATCAGGGCGGCACGGAAACCGGTACAGTCGATGAAAAAGTCGCCTTCGACCTCATCACCATTTTCCATGACAATGCTTTTGATAAAACCGCTTTCACCGTCCTGCCTGACATCGACAAACTTGCCCTCAACACGCGTCACGCCGCGTGCTTCGCTGTGGGCCCGCAGGAAGGCGGCATAGAGGCTGGCGTCCAGGTGATAGGCGTAATTCAGGTTCAGCTTGTCAGACAGCGCAAACTTCCCCGCTTCGGCGGCGCGCAGTTCCAGGCAATAATCGCCAAGATCGCCGCCAAAGCCATCCGCCTTCGCCTGCATCCACAGATGGTGAAAATCCGCCATCCAGGGAGATTTGCCGATTTGCCCGAACGAGTGGATATAGCTGTCGCCCTGCGCGCCCCAGTTTTCGAACTGGATACCCAGCTTGAAGGTGGCGCGGGTCGCGCGCATGAAGTCAACCTCATTGGCGCCGATCAGAACATGAAAGCTGCGGTGGGTGGGGATGGTTGCCTCGCCCACACCGACAGTGCCTATCTGGTCTGATTCCACCAGCGTGATGTCCAGCAGGCCCTTCAACTGGCTGCTGAGCGCGGCGGCCGTCACCCACCCGGCGGTGCCGCCACCGGCGATAACAACCCTGGGCCTGGCACGCATGTCTGTCATCGCATCAAGCCCTGTTCTTCCGGTCCACGAGCGACCGGATATTGTCCAGTGATGCCATCACCCAATAACAGGACGCCAGGATACCGTTCTTGTGCAGCCGGTCCAGCGCCTCTGCGGGCAGTGCCTGGAATTTTTCCTGGCTGATGGAATAAACACCGGGGAAGGAATATTGTTTGGTTTCGCTGGTTTTGATCTCCAGCGCGATGGGCTCAATCAACTCCAGCTCCTCCAGCATCGCGAAATAGCCCTTCGATATCGCGACCCCGTCATGCAAGGCCCGAAGCACATTGACGGCATGCTCCAGAATGGGGGCGTTGCCGCCCTGGGGCAGGAAAATCGGCAGCCCCTCTTCCTTGCTGACCGCCGGGCTATCCAGGTCGATCTGGATCTTGGCTTCAGGGTCTGCCGACGGCTGGTCTGGATTTTTCTGCAGCACAATCGAAAACGGCCCACGGGCCAGCACAGCCGGAATATAGTTGCCGTCCCACTGGTCCCCGCGCAGGAAAAGATTTTCATCCCGGTCCAGTCCCAGCAAGGCAACGGCACAGAAGTTTCCTTCGTCGTCCTTCCTGAACAGGATCGGATATTCACGCTGCAGGTCGCGGAATTCATTCGGAAAAACAAGGGCCTGATTGACGTGGTCGCCGTATGCCTCGCCACGGTTCATTTTGACCTTCAGGTCATGATGTTCAACGTTATCGAGCAAAACGACATTTGACATAGATACTTCCTTACATTGCTTCAGGCCTGCTGCCGATCATATTGCAATTCTGCGCGCTGACCAGCCCCTTGCAAATCTTACACACGATAATGTAACCGGTTTCTTAATGAAACAGGGCCGCCCCAAAGGGACGGCCCCGTCATTCGCTACTTAGCTTTTGGGAGAAGAGGTTCTTACTCTGAACACAGGGAAACTCAGAACTTGTAGCGTACGCCCAGATAGTAACGTGGAGCGTTCTCTCGTGCGAACCAAAGCTGGTTCGTGGCACGGTTATATTCTCGGCTGTCTTCACCGGTGATATTGATGGCTTCGAATGACACCGCAATATCTTCCGTCACATCGTAGCTGACGTTCAGGTCGAAGGTAGAGAATGCTTCGGTGAAGGTTGGGTTGTTGAACGCATCACCCCGGTTAGCGCTGGAGAGGAACTCGTCCCGCCAGTTGTAGGCCAGCCGTGCCGAGAAGCCATAGTTCTCATAGATCAGCGTGACGTTTGCGGTGTCCGAAAGACCGACCAGAGCAAACTGGTCATCGCTTGGATCAGCGCCGACATCGAACCCGATGTCACCGTCCACCAGCGTATAGCTGGCAGCCACACCGAAGCCCGTATCGCCAAAGAAGTGCTGAGCCGCAATTTCAAGGCCGCGGATAGAAGCTTCCTCGATGTTCAGTGGCCGGGTTACATTCACATCCCAGTTTGGATCATTGCCGTCTGCAACAACGTCAAAGTCCGTTTCCAGGCCGACATAGAAGTCGTTATCCAGAACGCCGTTTGAATAGTTCGCCTGGAATTCTGTAGTCGCTGCAGAAACGGATCCAAGCTGGTCAATCAGCGCTGTCATGGCAAACAGGGTCTGGTTGGTTGCGTCCACGCCCATGGCACCAAGCGCATCCAGCGCCTGACCTGACCGTGTTCCAGCAGCACCGGACGTCACGTCGCGGATGCCAAGATCCTCAACCACCGTGCGTTGGCCAACGAAGTTCTTCACATTCTTGTGGAACGCGCCCACGGAAATGAAGTCATCATCGCCATAGTACCATTCGAACGACAGGTCGAAGTTCTCAGATACCAGTGGCAACAGGCCTGGCGTACCGGCGCTTCCCGTCAACGGGTTGCCAAGGGCCGATGGGCCAGGAGGCTGGTTGACGGAAATACTGGCGTTCAGGTTGTCATAGGACGACCGCGACAGGGTTTTGCTGTAGGAGAAGCGGGAAACGAAATTGTCCGTCAGGTCCACTGCGATATCCAGGTTCGGCAGGAAATTGTCATACGACGCATCCTGCGTGAAACCGGCTGTCGCTGACCCGGCAACACGGGCAAAGTCGTTATCGCCTTCCCACACGATGTCCGTTGTCGGCGCAGACTGCGTGAAGGACGTAACGTCTGTCTGCTCATAGCGCAGACCGGCACTGATACGAACAGGGCGCTCTGCCAGTTCAAACTCGCCATCAAACTGGGCGTAAACGGAGATCACCTGCTCTTCAACAATGTCGAAGTTGCTTTGCAGAAGGCCAATCGCATTGCCCTGCGCCGCATAGAACGGGCTTGTCGCTTCCCAGATATCCAGCGCATTGCCGCGGAAGCCTACGAGACCGTCCTGAACAGGGAAATCATTGTAGCGGCCTGACAGGTCAAACTGCTCGAGAGCACCTGGCGCCAGGTCTTCCACATCGCCCGGGTTGGACGCACCCCAGTTACCCATTGTCTGGCGATACAGCGCTTCAGACGTTTCGTTGGATTGTTCGCGGTAATTGGCACCGAATGTCAGTGCGATGCTGTCATCCAGATCCCACTCAGCGCGGAAATCAACCTGGTCCACCTTGTTGATCTGGTGGATGTAACGCAGGTCGTTGGCGATTTGCGTACTGATGTCGTTCACATCATAGACGCCGTCACCGTTGCTGTTGATCGAATCGTCACGCGTGATGCCAATCACCGGCGTGCCGCTTGAGAAATCAAGAGACTGGGCGGTAACAATCGGCATAGCCATACCAACGTTGGTCTCGGCATAACCCGTGCGCGCATTTGGCGTAACGCTGGCTTTGGAGCTGTGCGCATCCAGTTTCAGCGTCAGGTTGTCCATCGCATCATATTCGATGTTTACACCAAAGGATTCGAGCTTGTCCTTCGTTGCACGATAGGACTGCTGCAGGGCGTAGTCTTTCGCACCGCCAATGGTTTCCGCCATAAATTCGGCAGTTGCCACAGTTGGGTTGTCATCAAATGTAACCTGCGAGAACGGACGGCTGAACCAGTTGCTGATGTCAGCGCGCTGCTCTGCCGCTTCGGTTTCCGCATAAAGGACATCTGCTGTCATGCGGATGCGGTCGGTCGGGTTGAACTGCACAACAGCCTGGCCGTTGATCCGCTCGCGGGTGATGTCGGTAACCCGGAACCGGCTGTCACGGGCAATTGCCACAAGTTGGCTGCCATCAGACGGCAGGTTGTTTACCTGCGTGCTGCTGTTGACCATGCCGTTTGACGGGTCCAGGAACTGGTCGGCTGTGAAGATATCCCAGCCTGCAACACTCAAGGTGCCGGAACCGCTGTCACGGCGGGAATACCCACCGAACAGGCTGATGCCGAAAGTGCCGCCTTCGTTGCTCCAGCTCATCATGCCTGTGAGGTCCGGCGTTACATCGTTATAGATGTCCACACCAGAATCATGGGCGGCCTTGGCAATGATTGTGCCTGTGAAACCTTCGGTTTCCAGTGGCTTGCGAGTCTCGATGTTGATTGTGGCACCCACACCGCCAGACGCGATATCGGCGCGACCGGACTTGTAAACCTGAAGCGCACGAACGCTTTCAGATGCCAGGTTGGAAAGGTCGAACGCACGGTCACTGGCCTGACCCAGGAGACCGGCACCGGAACCACCCACAATCGGAATGTCCGCCGACGGCATGGACCGGCCGTTCAGGGTAATCTGGTTGAAGCCAGGGCCGAAGCCGCGAACAGTAACCTGCGAGCCTTCGCCCGCCTGCCTGTTGATGGCAACGCCTGTGATACGCTGAAGTGATTCGGCAAGGTTTGAGTCAGGGAATTTACCCATATCCTCAGCAACGATACCGTCCACGATACCGCGCGCGTCCCGCTTGATATCCATGCTTTCCTGCAAGGATTTGCGGATGCCGGTAACAACGATTTCCTCAAACGCCATTTCCTCGGAATCGGCAGAATCCTGGGCGCTGGCAGGCATCGCCAGTCCCATTGAAAGCATTGCAGCAAAAGAAGTGCTTCCCAGCAGTGTTTGCACCGTGCGCTTTGAGGCCGCAGGCCACTTCCGAGAATTGTGATTTAATTGGTCGGTCATCGTTCCCTCCCTAACTTCCCAACATAATTGGTACATATTTTTCCCACGAGTCTTGGCAAATATCGCGCTGGAAATCTGGCCCCATTAGCCGGTCACCCCTAACACTGAACAAACACGCGATTTGCCCCATCCCACACACACCCCCTTCCACGGCGGTGTATGCCTTGGTACTAAACAAACCATAATGTAACCGGTTACATTATGCAAAGCAAAAGTTTCAATCTGTTCGATATTTTTGAACAAAAATTATAACCACATGTTTTTATTGGGTTTTAATTGATAGATTTATCAAGGATGACAATTCGGACCGGGCCAAAATGTAACAAAATTCTATTCGGATTTCGGGGCTGGGCCGGTGCTGGCGCGGATCGCCAGCTCGAACGGCATCAACTGATTCCGTCTGGTGATCTCCTGCCCATCAATCATCTTGAACAACTGGCTGACGGCGGCAGGCCCGAATTCTTCCGATGGCTGCCGGACGCTGGTCAGCGCGGGCTCCATATATTTGGAGAACGGCAGGTCATCGAATCCGGCCACGGACACATCGGCAGGGACGCCATACCCGGCATGTTTTATGCCCCGCATGGCCCCGAAGGCCATTTCATCGTTGAAGCAGAAAAGCGCCGTCGGGGACTGATCGCCTGACAGCAACAACCGGGCGCCCTTTTCCCCGGCCTCCAGGGAATAATCCCCCTCAACAACCAGGCTCTCGTCATAGACAAGGCCCTGGCTTTCAAGGGCTTCCCTATAGCCCGCCATCCGGTCCCGCGTCAGCGGGCTCTGGGGCGGCCCGGCGATAACACCGATTCGGCGGTGCCCCAGACCAATCAAATAATTGATGATGGCTTTGGCCGCCTCTTTGTTATCCAGCTGGATGGTCGGCATACTGCCATCATCAACGCATTCACAGCAGTTGACGATGGGCAGGGCCTGGCCCGATTTCCGTTCCCGGTCATCAAGCGGATAGCGTGCGCTCAGCTGGATAATGCCGTCCGTCTGGCTGGTCAGCAGAAGCTGCGCCAGTTCCTGCTCTGTCTTGATATTGCCCAGGGTATTACCCAGCACCACATTATAGCCCCGCGCCCGCGCGGCCTTCTGAATGCCGCTGATCACCCGGGCGAAGAATGGGTTCGACATATCGGGCACCAGCACCAGAATGGAATAGGTTTTCTTGGACCGGAAAACCTGCGCCATCATATTGGGCTTGTAGCCAACGTCCCTGGCGGCTTCTTCGACCTTCTTGCGCGTCTTTTCCGATACTACATCGGGCTTTTGCATCGCCCGTGACACGGTCGCCACTGACACGCCGGCTTTCTTCGCCACTTCCCGAATATTCGTCATTGCCCGCCCCCGGATCTATGCTGCCTGCTAACTGAGAACCCAAGCAAGGCGCCGCTATGCAGGGAGCTCATCTGCTGCCTTTGGTTTGTTATCCTCCCGAAACAGCAGTTGAAATAACAAAGCCACGAATGCTGCGAAAATGCAAGGCACCCACCAAATGGCGGACCATTCCTTGACGCCCTCGGCCGTGAAATAGTCAACGGTTGCCCCCGCCAGCACCGACCCAATGGCCAGCCCAACACCGTAAGTCAGCAAGGCAATGAAGCCCTGGGCGCTGGCCCTGATGGATTTATCGGCTTTCCGGTCCACGTAAATCTGCCCCGTGACAAAGAAGAAGTCATAGCAGATGCCGTGCAACAGAATGCCGGCATAGAGCATCCAGGCACTTGTGTCCCAATCCCCAAGGGCAAAGAAAGCGTAGCGGGCCACCCAGGCCAGCATGCCGGCAAGCAGCATCCATTTCACGCCCAGGCGCACAAAAAAGAGCGGCATGAGAACCATGAACAACACTTCAGACGCCTGACCAAGGCTCATGGTTGCCGCAACCGACGTCATACCCGCTTCGTTCAGAAACAGGTTGGTAAAGGCATAATAGAAGGCGAGCGGAATGGACACCAGGAGCGAGCACAGCGCAAAAACCGCAAATGACCGGTCCTTGAGGAGCGACAGCGCGTCAAAGCCCAGAAGTTCCTTCACGGTCACCTTGGCACCGGCATTCTGCGGCGGCGTGTTTGGCAGCGTGAAACTATACAGCCCCAGCACCAGGGAGGCAGCAGCAGCCAGCTTCATCGGCAGGGACGTAGCCTCAACCCCTTCAACGAATCCGGACAAGACAAAGCTGATCGCAAGACCCGCAGCAATCCAGCCCAGCGTGCCCCAAACCCGTACCTTCGGGAACTGGGTGTCGGGCACTTCCATGGCCCCAAAGGAAACTGCATTCACAAGTGCCAAGGTCGGCATATAGCAAATATTATAAAGCACCAGTCCGATGATGATGGCCGACTGGGCTTCAAGGTCAGAGACGGTGAAAAGCACTGCCGCGCCCGCAATATGCAACACTCCCAGGATTTTCTGCGAGGGGAAAAAGCGGTCGGCGATCATGCCGACAAAAAAGGGCGCCACCATCGCGCCGATGTTGTTGGTAAGATAGGCGAACCCGATATCAGACCCGGAAAATCCGATTCGCGCCAGATAGGTCCCAAGGGTGACAAACCAGGCGCCCCAAATAAAGAACTGAACGAACATCATCGCGCTCAGGCGCGCATAAACTGAAGCTGACACAATTTTCCTCCTTCGGCACCTTGGCACATCCGACATGCCATCGCCTTCCCAAAAATAAGGTTAAGAAATTTTTGATAGACTTGACAAGCTAAAATGTAACCGGTTACAAAACTGTTCAACAAAGGATATGCCCCAGGTGGGCAAAGGGAAGCAATCATGTATCGATTTTCAGCCGCCATTGTCGGTTCAGGATTTATGGGCACCACGCACCTCGAGGCGCTGCGGCGGCTGGGCGTGCGGGTTGCCGGTATTGCCTGCAGCTCTGCGCAGAAGGCTGAAGCCGAGGCGCAGGCCCTGGGGCTTCCGAAGGCCTACCAGGACTATGACGAACTGATTGCAGACAAAAGCGTTGACGTCGTTCACATCTGTGTGCCCAACAACCTGCATTTCGATATGGTGAAAAAAGCGCTGGAGGCGGGCAAGCATGTGATGTGCGAAAAGCCGCTGGCGCTCAATTCCGATGAAACGGCAGCCCTGGTAACGGCGGCGCGCACCTCAGGTGTCGCGGCGGCTGTGTGCTATAACCTCCGGTATTATGCGCTGAATTTCGAGGCGCGCGAGCTTGTCGCGTCAGGCAAGATCGGGCGCCTGTTCCATATCAATGGCTGCTATATTCAGGACTGGCTGCAGTTCGAAACCGATTTCAACTGGCGCGTGGACAGCGCGAAGGGTGGTGCCCTGCGGGTTGTCGCCGATATCGGCACCCACTGGATGGACATGGTGCAGATGATTTCCGGGCGCAAGATCCAGAAGGTTTTCGCCGATCTCGCCACCGTGCACCCCACCCGCCAGAACCCGAAGGACCAAAGCACCGTCACCGTTGATACCGAAGACTGCGCCAACATCCTGTTCAGGATGGATGACGGCCTGATGGGCAGCTTTACCGTGTCGCAGGTGGCGTCTGGCCGGAAGAACACGATTCGGTATGAAATCTCGGGTGACCAGGGTGCTGTCGCATGGAACAGCGAAGCGCCGGACGAGCTGTGGGTTGGCCACCGGGACAGGCCGAACCAGACAATTGTCAAAGACCCGGGCGGCTTAAGCCCGTCTGCTGCGCGCCACGCGTCCTACCCTGGCGGTCACGCCGAAGGCTATCCGGATACATTCAAACACTGTTTCCGCGATTTTTATGACTATCTCGAAGCCGGGGACATGGCAGCACTGCCGCCCTTCCCCACCTTTTCAGACGGCCACAGGGAACTCCAGTTGTGCGAAGCGATACTGAAGAGCCATCAGCAGAGCTCTTGGGTTGATGTCGGTTAAAAGTAGGAAAGTTTTATGAAATTTGGTTTTCAAAGTGCCATCTTGGCCGACCTGAGCTTCGAGGAAGTAGTCGATTTTGCATCGGAAAACGGCTTCGAGTGCGTCGAAATCATGTGCTGGCCTGTCGGCCAGGCAGACCGGAAATATGCTGGCGTCACACACCTGGACGTCACCAATTTTACCAAGGCGGACGCCGAAAAGGCGCTGGGCTACTGCGAGAAGAAGGGCGTCAGCATCAGTGCGCTTGGCTATTACCCGAATCTCCTGAGCCCAGATGCCGAAGAAGCCGAAACCAGCCTCAACCACCTGAAGAAGGTGATCGAGGCGTCTCACCTCATGGGCCTGGACCTTGTGACCACTTTTGTCGGCAACGACTGGACAAAGTCAGTTGAAGACAACTGGTCGCGCTTCCTTGAAGTATGGAAGCCACTGATGCAGTTTGCCGAGGAACGCGGCGTTTTCATCGCCATTGAAAACTGCGCCATGTATTTCACAGACGACGAATGGCCCGCAGGGAAAAACCTGGCTTACAGCCCGGCAATCTGGCGGCGCATGTTCAAAGACCTTAGCAGCGATTATTTCGGCCTGAACTATGACCCATCGCACCTGATCTGGATGCAGATGGACCACCTGAAGCCACTCAAGGAATTCAACAAGCGCTTCTTCCATGCCCACGCCAAGGATGTGAAGGTCGACCGGGAAAAACTGGATGATGTTGGCACCATGGCTGTGCCGCTGTCATATCACGATCCGCGCATTCCGGGTCGCGGCGATATCGACTGGAAAGAATATGTGGCTGCTCTCAAGGCCAGCGGCTTCAACGGTGCTTTCTGTATCGAAGTGGAAGACAGCGATTATGAAAGCTCGCTGGATGAACGCAAGCGCGCCCTGACAGAAAGCGGCGCTTTCCTCCGCCAATATCTATAGTCAGCATTTACAGTCTGAATTAACTGTCTGGCGCCAACAGCTTTTCCTCAATCTCGGCCACAATTGCCGGTACGGGCTTTGCGATGTCAACGCAAATGGCGGCGCTAGGCACTTCAAGCGTTTCAAACTGGCTATCCAGCAGTCCGACGGGCATAAAGTGCCCTGCCCGCCTGGCCATCCGGTCAGCGATCAGCTCTTTCGTGCCTTCAAGATAAACGAACCGGGGAATGACCCGGCCCGACGAAAGCATGCGGCGGTAGCTGTCCTTCAGGGCCGAACATGCCAGAACAACGCCGCCGCGCGCTGCCACTTCGGCTTCAAGCAAGGTGGCCAGCTCCATCAACCAGGGTTCCCGGTCCGCGTCCGTGAGGGCAATACCGTCCCGCATCTTCTGCACGTTGGCCGCTGGGTGAAAATCGTCCGCGTCCTGGAACACAAACCCCAATCGGTCCGCCAACTGGCGACCAACCGTTGACTTGCCGCACCCGCTGACCCCCATCACCACAATGGCTCTGTCCATACTCATTGCGTGCATCCCCTTTTTTTCGGCATGTTTAACTTTACTTTAGAATTAGCTGTTGCAAATTCGAGAAAGCGTAATATGGTAGTTTTCAGGGAATGTAACCGGTTTCATTTTGGTTGCATAGGGAAAAATGGGAAGGCCCCATATGCTTGACAGAAGACAAATTCTGGTGGGCGTCGCAGCACTGATGGGGGGCGCTTTGTTGCCCGCATCCGTCAAGGCACTGCATGGAAGCGGCAGTGTCGGCGCATTCAGGAAGGCGACCCTTTCAGAACCACAAATGAAGGCCATCACCATCATGGCCGATATCATCATTCCGGAAACGGACACCCCCGGTGCATCCGGTGCGGGCGTCCCGGCGTTCATACGCACGGCAATGGCAAACTGGTTGTTGAAGGAGGAAGCGCAAGCTTTTGTCGACGGCCTGGACGGCTTTCTGGAGGCCCACCCTGATTTCCCGCGGCAGGATATCACTGCCCAAACCAACCTGATCGCAGGCATTGACAGCAGCCTGCATGACTTGCCGGAAAAATACCGCTTTTACCGACAGCTCAAGGAGCTGGTGTTGATTGGTTATTACACATCGGAAGTGGGGGCAGCGGAAGAGCTGGCCTACGACCCCGTCCCCGGCGGCTACACCATCATACCCGTTACAAGTGAGACGAAAGCGTGGTCAACATGACAAATACATCAGACAATTTTGACTTCGATGTTCTTATCGTCGGCTCGGGTATGTCGGGCGGCTGGGTGGCCAAGGAAATGTGCGAACGCGGCTATAAAACCGCCGTACTGGACCGCGGCGCCCCGCTTGAGCATGGCGCGGGTTATGAAAACGAAGGCAAGGCACCGTGGGAGATGCCGAACAGAGGCCGTGTTTCCAAGGAAGAAATCGAACGCGATTATGAAAAAAGCAGCCTGTGCTACGCGTTCAACGAATATACCAAACGCCATTTCATCAAAGACAGCGACTATCCTTTCAAGGAAAAGGACGGCAAGCGGTTTGACTGGATCAGAAGCGCCCGTGTGGGCGGCAAATCCGTCCTGTGGCACCGGCACTCCTACCGCTTCAGTGAAATGGACTTTCAGGCCAACAAGCAGGACGGCCACGGCTGTGACTGGCCGATCCGGTATGACGACCTGAAGGACTGGTACGACTATGTTGAGCGGTTCGCCGGCATCAGTGGGTCAAAAGAAGGCCTGCCACAGCTTCCAGATGGCGTATTCCAGAAACCGTTCGACATGAACCCGGTGGAGCTGGATGCCAAGGCCAAGGTGGAAAAAGCCTATCCGGGCCGGAAAATCATTATCGGGCGCGCCGCTCACCTGACCGAACCAACCGACGAACAGCTGGAGCTGGGGCGCGGCCCTTGCCAGGCAAGAAATGAATGCCAGGCCGGCTGTTCCTGGGGCGGGTATTTCTCAAGCCTGTCTGCCACCCTGCCTGCGGCAGACCGGACCGGCAACATGACGCTGGTGCCCAATGCCATGGTGCAAGAAGTGGTGTATGACGCCAAAACAAAGCGGGCGTCCGGCGTGCGCATGATCGACATCACCACCGGCGAGCGGGTTTTTATCTCTGCCCGGGTGGTTTTTGTCTGCGCCTCCACGCTGGCGACAACGCAAATCCTTTTGAATTCCAAAAGCGCAGAGTTCCCGCGCGGGATCGGCAACACCGGCAGTGCCCTTGGCCATTATCTGATGGACCATATCAAGGGGGCGGGCGCCAACGCCGTTGTGGACGGCTACGAAGATGTCTATTACGCCGGGCGGCGGCCTACGTCGCTTTATGTTCCCCGATTCCGGAACGTGACGGAGAAAACCGATGCCTTCCTGCGTGGCTACGGCATGCAGGGCGAAGCCCAAAGGCTGAGCTGGCGGGCGGCCATCGGCGCAGAAGGGATTGGCAAAGACCTCAAGGCGCGAGTTCAGAAACCGGGGCCCTGGACCTTCACACTGCAGGGCTTTGGCGAAATGCTGCCCGAGCATGAGAATTCAGTCTCTCTGAGCACCACCGAGACTGATCAGTGGGGCATGCCCATCCTGGAAATCAGCTGTGAATATGGCGCCAATGAACTGCGCATGAAAGAAGACATGCGAAATACCGCGACAGAAATGCTGCGCGCTGCGGGCTATACGAAAGTTCAGCCCTATAGCGAAGAAAGTTTTCCCGGCATCGTGATCCATGAAATGGGCACCGCCCGTATGGGCCACAAGGCGGACGACAGCTATCTGAACCGTCACAACCAGTGCCACAATGTGAGCAACCTTTTTGTAACGGACGGCGCCAGCATGACATCATCGGCGTGCCAGAACCCGTCCCTGACATTCATGGCCTTGTCGGCACGCGCTGCCGCGTTCGCCGATGAACAGATGAAAGCAGGAGCCCTCTAATGACACAACGTCCGATCACCCGGCGGTCCTTTCTGCGTGCCGCCGCCCTTACGGGCACAGCTCTCGCAGTCCCAACGCTTTTGTCGGCGTGTGGCGCGGCCAACGCCAGCGCACAGCCCATCGGCGTGCAGCTTTATACCGTCCGGGACCTGATGGCCAAGGATGTGGCCGGAACACTGGCGCAGATTGGTGCGCTCGGATACCAGGAAGTGGAGTTCGCCGGATACTTTGATCAGTCTTATGCCGACATCAAGGGCTGGCTGGCCGAAAGCGGCCTGACCGCCCCGTCCGCACATGTCTCGCACCAAGTGTTCAAGGAGAATTTCGAGGCTGCCGTTGAGGCAGCCACAGTGCTCGGACACAAGAATCTGTTCCTGTCCTGGCTGCCACCTGAGGACCGGACAGTTCAGCGCTATTACGCCATCGCCGAACTGTTGAACAAGAACGGTGAGATTGCCAAATCCGCTGGTATCCAGCTTGGGTTCCATAACCATGAATTTGAATTTAAAAATCACAACGGCCTGCGCGGCTATGATATTTTCCTGAACAACACGGACCGCAATCTGGTGAAGTTCGAACTGGACCTCTACTGGACCAGGGTCGCGGGTGTTGAGCCACTCCCCCTTGTCCAGGCGCATCCCGGCCGCTTCCCTTGCGTGCATGTCAAAGACTATGGCGCAGACGGCAGCATTGTGGACGTCGGCGATGGTTCGATCGATTTTGGGGGCCTCTATGCCCCACTCAGGAAAGCGGGGGTAAAGCACTTCTTTATCGAGCGCGACAACAGCCCGGCACCAATGGAAACCCTGACGCGCAGCATCAAAGCGTTTCAAAGCATGATCGGGAGATAACCCCATGCGCTTCCTCTTTCTGTTGGCGCTTGCGACCCTGCTTGCAAGCCCGCTCGCACACGCCGAGGATCATATCGTCCGGCTTGATCCGGCCCTGGACGATGTTCTGGCCGAAAGCGCTGAAATCCGCCACCTGGCAGACGGTTTCACCTGGGCAGAAGGGCCAGCATGGGACAGGCAGCGCAACCGGCTGTATTTCTCGGACGTTCCCGAAAACAAAGCCTATATGTGGTCGGAAACTCGGGGCCTTGAGGTCTTTCTGGACCCATCAGGGCACCCGGAGAAAAACCCTGAAGGCTTTCGCGAGGCGGGCACAAACGGCCTTTTGTATGCGCCAGACGGTAGCTTGCTGATCGCCAACCATGGCGCCCGGGCGGTAGAGCGCATGGACCTTGCAACCGGCCAGCGCGAGACAGTGATTGACCGTTTTGAAGGCCGCCGCCTCAATAGCCCGAACGACCTTGCTGTCGGACCAGACGGCACTCTCTATTTCACCGATCCGCCCTATGGGCTTGCCGGTATTGAAAAATCCCCGCTCAAGGAACTTCCCCACCACGGCGTTTATGCCGTGGCGCCCAGCACGCCGGCCACGTTGGTCGACGCACGCCTGAGCCTCCCCAATGGGCTGGCCGTCTCGCCTGACGGTGCCTTCCTCTATGTAGCCGTCTCCGATCCGGCCAGCCCAATTATCTACAGATACGAGAAAGTCGACGGTCGCTTCACGCACCGCCAAACCTTCTTCGACGCGTCACCTTATCTGGCCAAAGGCTGGCCGGGCCTGCCCGACGGCATGGCCGTCACGGCCAGCGGGCATCTGTTTGCCACCGGGCCCGGCGGCATATTCGTGCTGGCACCAAGCGGGAAGCTTCTGGGCATGATCCGGCTGGACAGTGCCACCGCCAACTGCGCTTTCGGCCAGGACGGCCGCACCCTGTTCATCACCTCCGGTGACCGGCTTCTGGCAGTCCCGACAATCGCAACCGGGACCGGCTGGCATGACTGACACAGCCATACCCCTCATGGCCACAGGCGGGTCTGTCGCGCTGTTGCTGATGCTTGTGCTGAAGTTCCGCATGTCGGCTTTTCTTGCGCTTCTGCTGTCCACGCTTATTGCGGGCCTTGCCGCCGGCATGCCGCCGATGCGTGTGATCGAAAGCGTCCAGTCAGGCATGGGCGGCACGCTGGGGTTCATTGCCATAATCGTGGGGCTTGGGTCCATCTTCGGGGCCCTCCTGGAGGCCAGTGGCGGCATTGAAGCGCTGGCTGACCGGCTGCTGAAGAATGTCGCCGCGCGCCGTGTGCCGTGGCTGCTTGGGTGCCTGGGCACCCTCGTCGCGATTCCCGTGTTTTTCGATGTTGGGCTGATCATTCTGGCGCCTATTGTCTTCGCCCTTGCCGCACGGTCGGGCACGCCACCCATTTATCTGGCGATTCCGCTTCTGGCGGGGCTTGCAACGGCCCATGCCTTTGTGCCGCCAACGCCCGGGCCGATGGCTGTTGCACACCTTCTGGGGGCTGATATCGGTTGGGTTGCCCTTTTTGGTGCCGCCGCCGGCATTCCCGCCATGCTGGTCGCTGGGCCCGGCTGGGCCGCCATTCTCAGGCGCACCGGCTTTCAGGCCGATCATCCCGGTCAGGCTGCTGAGACATCCAAGGCTGCCGGCCCTGCTGCACAGCCGTGGCCGCGCACCCATGCCGCCAAGGCCCTGGCGGTGATTATTCTGCCGCTGCTTCTGATCCTTGCCGCCACGCTCGCCCCCCTGGTGGCCGGCCAGGGCCCCATGGTCGAATTCATACAGTTCGCAGGCCACCCCTTTGCCGCGCTGCTGGTTTCCTGTGGCCTTGCCTACGGCCTGTTCAGACCAGCCGACACAGAGAAACGGGTTGCCTTCAGGAACGTCTGCGAACGCGCGCTGGAGCCCGCGGGCGCCATCATATTGGTGACCGGCGCTGGCGGCGCTTTCAAGCAGATACTCGTGGATACAGGGGCCGGGGCAAGCCTTGCAAATGGTGCGGCCCACATGGGGCTGACGCCGCTGGTCGCCGGATTTGTCCTGGCGCTGATTGTCCGGGTCGCCCAGGGGTCAGCCACGGTCGCCATGATCACAGCCGCGGGCCTGACAGCCCCCCTTGTGGATACGCTGTCGCTCAGTCCCCAGCAAACCGCCCTGACCGTGATTGCCATCGCCGCCGGCGCAACCGCCGCATCGCACGTTAACGACAGTGGGTTCTGGCTGGTCAGCCGCTATTTCTCGCTCAGCCCCGCCGCAACGCTGAAAAGCTGGACCATCTCGGCAAGCCTCATCGGCCTGACAGGCTTTGTCGTGACCCTGCTGCTGTCTTTCACTCTTTATTGAGGCTGGTTGCTGGCATGCAAATGCACGCCAAAACTTCCCATTGTCACGGGAAACATCCCACCTACTGCGCGACTTAACAAAGGAAGGCATGACAGGCTTTGTGACAGCACCTGTCCTATCTCAATTTGGTTCAATGCAGTGCTTTGCAGCAAGACGGCGACCGGCCTATAGCTTTCCCGCATTGCCCGCTAATAGTGATAGGCGACAGAAAAATGCACCCGGTCTGCCTCGCGGAACTGGCCGAAAATGCCGTCCTTCCTGCCATAGAAAAAGTCACCGCCAACGGACGCTGTCATCCTGTCATTGATCCTGCGTTTGGCGAGCATTCTGAAAAGCCCGTCATTGCTGTCATGGTTCGCATACCACCTGAAATCCAACTGCCAGTCCCCGCCCGGGAGGTCATGCCTGACTGTCACCGTCGACAATTCTTCCACATCAGGAGACAGCGCGTTCGGCACTTTGCTCATATTGATTTTCTGAAAAAACTGGGCGCTGACAAAGGTATCTGGGATGCCAAAATAGTCGATGCCTATCAGATATTTGAACACATCGGATCTGGCAGGAGTGAGGGTATCCGACGGCAGCAAGCCTACCGGGATATTTGCGTCCATCGTATAAGTGGCCTCCCCGCGCACAGTAAAATCGCCCCAGGAGTTGGCAAAGGACCCGCCCAGAATATCGACCCTGTTGAACTTTGACGTGATCGCCAGCGCAGGCGGGACGATTTCAAGATCGAAGAACGGAGTATCCTCGAAGGTATGGAGGTAATTCAGGCTGAAGTCCCAGTTGCCGATCAGTCCTGAAACCTTGAAACCGACCTCGCTGGCGTTCAGGCCACCTTGGGGCCGCTCTGTTTCCTGAAGGCTTACCGGATAGGGAGGTGCCTGCCAGAATGTCGGCACGAATTCGGGGGCAGTGATCTCAAAAACTGAGCCCCTTGGGGGGGCTTCATTGAAACTGCGGTCAGGAATCCAGAAGCCCTGAAAATCCAGCCCGCCGATTGTGCGCTCCAGCAGCAAACTCCAAAGGGGTGTTCTCGACTGGTCAAAATCATCAAGCACAAATTCCCGATAGGATTGCGGGTTCACGATATCCAGCACCTTGATGCCGTCAGACCGTCCCCAGACAATCTGTTGCTTGCCGATGCGAACTGTTGAAAGGTCACCTGAATACTGGAGATAGGCCTCCCGCAGCTCAATCTCGGTCGATTGCCCGATCAACACCCTTTTTGTCAGCGCCGATATCGTTTCCTGGCTGGGCCGCCCAACCTCCAGCCGGTCAAAGGCATCGGCCCTGATACGAACCTCGCCCCGGAATTCCCAGGCATCTGAAAACGCCAGGTCCCATTTGGGGCGAAACTCAAGCTCCGCGCTTTGGCTTCGCCCGGACTGCGTGCCGAAAGCATAGCGGGCTTCCAGTACGGCGCTGATATCCAGACCCTGTGCGTTTGCCGGTGCCCCGTCCGCCATGAAAGCGGCACTCAAAACCAACCAAATTCGCCGCACGATTAAAACCCTGCGCGAAGCTTGCGCTCGGTGAATGCCGAAAGCTGAAGTTGGACACCATAATCAATATCTGAAATATTGAACCGGGTGCTATGCCCCGTCTTGTGGTTTTCGGCTGTGATGGTCTGGACTGTCCAGAAACCGTCGAGCAGTATCCGGTCATCCAGCATGATCGTCTTCAGCCTGTTGCCAGCCACATCCCAATAATCCGCCCGGATAGGAAACGCATTTTCGGCATCAACAACAACCCGGACCTTTGAATAGCCAAGTTCCTTAGCCACATCACCGGAAACCGGTGTCAGCAGCAGAACGGGAAACTGTTTGCCCTCCACACTCTCTGCACCGTCCATTTGAAACTGGTAATCCGTCAGCGAGAACTTCGTGCTGTCCTTGATATCTTCATAGGTAAAGTCCGTACCCAGGAAATAGTCACCGCGATCAGAGGCAGATATCCGGCGTGACCGGCGAAGGGCAGGCAGATAAAGCCACTGATTGTCACTTGTGGCGGCCTCATTGAAATCATGGGTCATGAAGGCGGTGTCTTTGATGCTGGACGGGGTCGAGAAGGCAATGATCGACCGCCTCTGGTCTTCCCCGATCTTGCGCAACATGCGGGCGGTTCGTTCTGTTGTCCGGCCTTTTCGGTCTGTCAGTACCATTTCTATTGTCTGGTCGACATTGTCGGGCTCGGGTCGCGCCGCGATCCTCTCGGCCAGTGCCCTACCTTCGGGCGTTTCCTGCGCCCCAGCTTCTTCGGTCATGATCATCACGGCCGATACAGCGATAACCAGCAACGACGTGGCCGTTGCCATCATCCGGCGCGTCACGGGCCTGAAGACCCGCTCTTCACTCAGCGCTGCCACAATCGCGGGCAAGACAACCAGCGCCATGACATAAGCGGAGCCCAGGGCAACCGTGGTCAAACCGCCGAACCGATTGAGCGTTGGCAGTTCGCTGAAGAGCAACACCCCAAAGGCGAGAAAGATGGAAGCGAAATTAAAAAACAGCGCCCGGCCTGACTTGAACGCGATGCGGTCCATGGCATCCTTCAGGTCCAGTCCCTGCTTGCGAGTGTAATACCGGATCTTCTCAACCGTATGGATTGAGAAATCAACGCCAACCCCAATCGCGATAGGGGCGAACATGGATGTTGCCGGCTCAAGCCAGATGCCCATCGCCCCCATGACCGCATAGATCATCAGGATGGCAACCACCACCGGTACAAGCGTGATTGTGCCCGCAACGACGGACCGGAACAGCAACACGGCAGCAGCCCATATGAGCACAATGGATACCCCCAGGGACATGAAGTGGCTTTCCCTGAGGGGCGACAGCCAGTGATGGTCAAGCGCTGCCCGTCCACTGAGCGTCGCCTTGATGCTGTCATCAGCGAAATTCTTCGCCAGATAGTCTTCGGCAGCGATCACTGTTTTACTCACGTCCGAATACAGGCTTGTGTTCAAATTGGCGCGCAGAAGGGCCGTCTGGAAGGCTGGGTCCACCTCTTCTTCAAAGTCGGTCGGGTCGCCGGTCGCGGAATGTACCAGGAACATCTGCTCCACAAGATTGCGGTTGTCCGGCACCCGGTAATATGCCTCATCGCCGGCATTCAGGGACTTGTTCAACTGCTTCAGATAGTCGACAATTGAAACAGACCCTTTGATATGCGGCAAACTCTCGAGATAACCCTGCAGGGCTTCCACCCTTTTAAGGTTTTCAGGCTCATACAGGCCGCCCTCTTCCGGCGTCTCAATAATCACGTCAAGGTAGGTGGTGCCGTTGAAGCGGGCATTGATAAGGGCGTCAGCTTCGCGGATTGGCTCCCCTTCGCGGAAGTTGTGCACCGTCTCGCGCTCCACCTCCAGGCTGCTTGCGCCAAACAGCCCCAAAACAATGGTCAACGCGGCAGCCGCACATACAAGATATGGATGCCTGATGGAAAAGTGATTCACATGGGCCAAACAGCCCGCAACAAAGCCGCCTTTTGCATCATCCGCAATCGCTTTGCAGGGGAGCGGCCTGCATAAACTCAGGGCGGCAGGCAAAACCGTCAGGGTAAGAACAATTGCAATCAAGACACCGAGGGATGCAAAAACTGCAAACCACTTCATCGGCGGCATGATGGCTGTGGCGGCGATGCCGATAAAGCCGATCATCGTCGTGACCGATGTCATCACCAGCGGCCGCCAGACCTGCGTGCAGGCGCCTATGACCAGCTCACGGGAGTTCTGTTCTGGGTGGGCTTTCTGTTCGGAATAATAATAGGTAAGCAGATGGATGCTGTCAGCGACCGAAATACCCACCAGAATGATGGGAAGCGCCGATGTAATCGCGTAATAGGGAACGCCCACAGCCGCCATGGTGCCAATTGTTCCAACTGCGGTTCCTACAATAACAAGCAGTGGCAAGCCCACACTCCGGGGTGTCCGGAATGCCAGGAACAACATCAGGACAATCACAGCCAATGTGAAGGGAAGTGTCTGCCGTGAATCCTTGTCTATGTAGGCGGAAAGATACCCGTCTACCGCGCCGCCACCCGCGACATGAAGTTCGTAATTTGCAGGGGCAAGCCCACCCACATACTTCAGGACAGCCTCATAGGTTTTCCCAGAGATATGTTGGTCAATGACTTCTGCGACAATCAGGGTTGCGGACCCATCATTGGTCACCAGGTTGCCGTGGTAGAGCGGCATTGCTGAAACACGTTCAAGCGTTAGCCTTGCACTTTCATCTGTTACCGGCCCATCCGGAATCAAGGGATCGACAAACAAGTCTGTTGAAGTACCCCGGATCGACATCTCGGTTGAGAGGCTCATGACTTTCTCGGGGTCGATATTGTCCATACCGGATAGTGCTTCAGTTAACTCTCGGACCGCCGTCAGGGTAGACGGGTGATAGGCTGCATTCTCATCAGGCCCGGCAATAGCGACAATTATCGGGTCCTTGAGGCCGAACAGGTCTTTCACCTTGTCTCGGTACTGGATCGCAACATTCTCTGGATCGATGAATGCATCAATCGTTGTGTCTTTCACGAGCGAAGGAATGAATGCACCCGCTACCAGAATGAATACCAAGCCAAGAGCAATCACCCTGCGAGGAAATTCCGTTACAAACGTGAAATATGCTCGCGGCATATCGAATGCCTCGCTGATCTTTCTTTCAAATTCCTGGATTGATTTTTCACTAAACTCCATGACCCCGCTCCCCTCTTGCTCCTAATCTCAAAACAATCGATCTGTGCCTGGGCTTGATCACAGTGCGTTCATAGCAGCGACCGGCCACAGCCAAGTTTCCCGATTATTTTCCGACCGAATTTGCACTTCGAATTTCCCAGCGGAATATTCGTTGCCCCCGTGCAAATACGGAAATCAAACACCCCCAGCAAAAATTTGGGCGGCTTACCCCCTTGGTCCGTGGGAAGGAAGCTCGGAGATATCGCCAGGTGCCGCCCGCACGCAGGAGTAGGCGAAAGATCGCGTTTGAAGCTCGTCAGTTTCGAATTTGGGCCCTGTTTTTTCAAAAATGACGCGCTTTTTTTAAAAATGGCGCCATTAACCCCTTCTTCACCGATGCTTTTAGGCTAAGAATACCCTCCTTGGGACCGTGGGGGCTGTCAAAAGACATAACGTACTGTAGGGTTCTTCGCTCAGCCTGTTGGCGTTGCGGGGGCAAGCCTGCTGGCAAATGGTTTCCTGACCCAGTCGGTCGGGGAAACATGATTGAGTTTTTGGGGAGAGACGTTCAATGCATTGGGAACTTCTTGATAACGTCTTCCGCTATGGGGCTATCTGCAATCTGTTTTGGGTCTGTTTCCTGGCCGCGCGCAACCATTCAAATCTCGCCCATACCTACATCGTCATTCCAGCAATGGCCTCAGGTATTTGTTGGCTGATTACAGGGGCTTACGACGAAATCGCTTTGTTTGGCCCGTTCGGCTATGTCTTGGGATTCATGGCCCGAATGGTGGTTGTCCTCAATTGGCTTTTCACCATCAATGTGCTCAGCGATTCCTTCCGGCTTGGCCCGTTCTACATTGCAGTGTTGGTGGTGTATGCCCTAAGAGCCCTCGCGTTTCAGCTGGACATCGTGCCACACGACCTGTTCGCGCAGATATCCCACCCAATGCGGATAGGGCTCTATCTGTTCCTGATATACAAAGTTCTGTCTGACATGCCTGGCGATCTTCTTGAAAAGCGCCGCAGGTTCCGCATCTGGTTTATGGTTGGGCACGTGTTGATTACGGCTGCGCTCACACTGGAACGTATGTATGTCAGCAACGCCCTGTATGGTGACAATATATCGCTGACAGAGTCTTTCGCGGTATTCTTGTTATCGTCCTATTTCCTGTTTCATTCCATTCGACCGGAAGAGAAAAACCCGTTTGAATCGGACTATAGAAATGCCCGCAGTGAGTCGACCGAAACACTGCCTGAGTTGCAAGCGGCAGACAGGCACAATCTGGAAATCTTGAAGCAGAAAATGGACGAAGGCCTTTACCGCGAACCCGGTTTGACTGTGGCCGAACTGGCTAAATCCATAGACGTTCAGGAGCACAGGCTGCGCAAACTGATCAACATGCACCTGGGGCACAGAAACATCTCGCAGTTTCTCAACGACTACCGTATTGATGAAGCGAAAAAACGATTGGCGGACGTAAGCGAGAGGCATGTGCCGATCCTGACCATTGCAATGGACGTCGGGTATCTTTCACTCAGGCCTTTCAACCGAGCCTTTAAAAACCGGACCAATCAGACCCCCAGCGAATACCGTGAACAACATTTGGCAGCCCAAACAAGTTCTTCCGACGCTGCTCCGCTAGAAAAAATGCCTGGCTGATAGTGGGCAATTTGACGGAAAAAATCTCGGTGGGGCAGCCTGTATCTGGTGCTAGGCATCTTTGTCTTGGCCTGACCAGATCGGTCGCCGGTCTCGGCATGCTGGCCCTTGGCATCGGCGCGGTTCAGGCGCAAGATCGAGCTGGCGCTGCTGATTCCGCCATCGAAGAAATTATCGTTACGGCAACCAAGCGTGAACGGCAGCTTCAGGACGTGCCTGTTGCCGTGAGTGTCATCTCCGGCAATACCATCGACCAAGCCGCGATCAGGGACCTGACCGATCTGCAATCCGTTGTCCCGTCCCTCACCGTTACACAGCGCGGCAGGACAGGGAACACAGTGGTCAGCATTCGTGGCTTTGGTGGCGGCAATGACAATGCGGCCATCGAGCCCTCTGTTGGTGTTTTCATTGACGGCGTGTATCGGTCCAAAAACAGCCAGTCCCTGAGGGATTTCATGCAAGTCGAACGCGTGGAGGTTCTGCGCGGACCGCAGTCTACGCTGTTCGGTAAAAACTCGTCCGCAGGCGCCATTTCCATCATCACCAAAGCACCGGAATTCGAACCAAATGGCAAGCTTGAGCTAACCTACGGCAACTATGACCAAATGATCGCGCGCGGATATGTGACAACGGGCATCTCAGAAACTGTCGCTGCATCCATTGAAGCCTCCTACAACAGCCGGGATGGATATGTTGAAAACACTTTCAACGGGCAAGACCTGGGGGACAGAAACCGCTGGGCGGCCAGAGGCCAGTTGCTGTTTGTACCGTCTGGTGACCTGACTGTCCGCGTTATCGCCGATGTCGACGGACTTGACGAAAATTGCTGCTATTCAGCGCCTGCCATCATTGGCCGGTCTCGGACACTCTTTACCATGGTCGGCGCCGAACCAGCCACAGATGACATTTTTGACTATGAGACCAACGAGAACACACCGCGATCCAACAGCATATCGAACGCTGGCATCAGCGCGCAGATTGACTGGGACACGGGCCTCGCTGACCTGACATCCATCACGGCCTTTCGCAGCCATGACAGCGACAGTATCGGAGATGCCGATTATACCTCGCTTGACGCAACAATTGCCGTCAACAGTAACGCCCGCAAATCCTTCACCCAGGAACTTCGCCTTTCGCGCGGAGGCGCCAGTACGGCATGGCTTTTAGGGGCCTTCTACGCCCACGATGAGGACATCAGGAAAGGAAGCATTACATACGGCGCTGACATGAGGGCCCTCGGCAATGCCCTTGCCAGGGGTGGCCTTATCACTGCCGAAGAGCACCTGAAGTCATCGGGCGCGCTTCCATCAGACACCCTTTTCTTTGGTGAAAACCAGGGCGTTTTCACAAATGGCCAGGTTGAAAGTGACTCCCTGCACCTGTTTTCCAATATCGATTTCGACGTGACTAACCGACTCACCGGCACACTTGGCGCTGGCTACACCTATGACAAAAAACAACTGACCATCGCGACCCGGAACACGGACACCTTATCCAACTTGAACCTTGTTACCCTTGGCGGAGGCCAGTTGCTTGGCCTGCAGGCACTACAATTCCTGAAGCCTGTCGTACCTATTCCAAACGCGGTTGAAAACGGCACCAAGACCGACACTGGCCTCACTTATGCTGTCAAACTGGCGTACCGTGTTTCCCGCAGGGTGAACCTCTATGGATCATATTCAACAGGCTTCAAAGCCTCAGCCGCCAATCCCGGGCGAAACAGCCGACCGGCAGTGGCAGACATAGAGACGCTGGATGCAGCAGGCCTTCTGCCAGACCAAACCGCCGTCAGTTTGGGCGAGTATGCAGGCACCCGCTTTACCGAACCAGAGCGCACCCGTCTGGTCGAGTTTGGCATGAAAACCAAGTTCAAGGCTGGCACCTTCAACCTGGCCTTGTTTGATCAGGACATCAAAAATTTCCAGACAAATGTGTTCGATGGTGTGTCATCTATTCTTGCCAATGCCGGCAAGCAGAAATCCAGGGGCATTGAAGCAGAACTAGCGATTTCCGTTACCGACTGGCTGCAGCTTGATTTTGCCGGAACCTATCTCGACGCCAGGTTTGAGGAATTTACGGGTGCTTCAGGCGTTGACGGCATTGTCGACCTTTCCGGCGAGGCTGTACCCGGCTTTCCGGAGTTCGCGTCCTCGTCGGCAATCACCTTGAAAAAAGCGCTGGGGCCTGCGGAACTGTTCGCCCGCATAGACTGGCAATATGAAAGCGCAACCCCGGTCGCCACAAACGTTCCAGATAGCGTCGAAAAAAAGGTAAGCACCATCAATGTGACCATTGGTGCCGATTTCGACAATGGTTGGGAACTGATGCTTTGGGGCAGGAACATCACTAGCGACAAGGTCATTCTTGCCGGTTTTCCGTCAGCTGGACAACCAGGCACCTATGCCGTGTACGCAAGCGTTCCTGCCCGATATGGCCTGACCATCCGCCGCGAGTTCTAAAGAAAGAACCGATGCTGGCACAAAAAACAGCTGCCAACCCCGGATGCTCGAAACACAAGGGGTATGACAGCTGAGTTGGCTCAGAGTGGTGCCGTCAGTTACCTGACGACACCGGCTCTGGGGTCCTGATCGAGTTAGGCAGACCGCGTGTAGGCGGTCTTGACCGTGGTATAGAATTCCTTGGCGTACGAGCCCTGCTCGCGGCTGCCATAGGACGAGCCCTTGGTACCACCGAACGGCACGTGATAATCCACACCCGCCGTTGGCAGGTTCACCATCACCATCCCGGCCTCGGAGTTGCGCTTGAAGTCTGTGGCATATTCGAGCGAGCTGGTGCAGATACCGCTTGAGAGGCCAAACTGGCAATCATTCGCGACCTTCAGCGCTTCCTTATAGTCCTTCACCTTCACCACGCTGGCCACGGGGCCGAAGACTTCCTCACGGTTGATGGTCATCTCTGGTGTGGTGTCCGTGATCAGCGCAGGGGCCATGAAATAGCCTTCAGGCTTGTCCGCCAAACGGTTACCGCCGCACACCAGCATGCCGCCTTCGACCACAGCCTGCTCGACATATTTGAGGTTGCTTTCAAGCTGGCCGGCGTCCACCACCGGGCCAATCTGGGTCGCCCCGTCACGCGCGTCACCGACCACGAGCGCCTCGGTCGCTTTCGCCAGCGCCTCCACGAATGCGTCATGGATGCCCTCGGTCACAATGATCCGGCTGGAAGCCGTGCAGCGCTGACCGGTGGAGAAGAAAGCACCGTTGAGCGCGCAGTCCACCGCGATATCCAGATCGGCATCATCCAGCACCACAATCGGGTTCTTGCCGCCCATTTCCATCTGCACTTTGGCGCCGCGCGCCACAGCCCGGTTGCGGATGTCTGAGCCCGTCGGCACGCTGCCGGTGAAGCTGATGGCGCGAACGTCATCTGATGTCACGATGGTTTCGCCCACTTCGCGGCCGGAGCCGTTCACCAGGTTGAAAGTACCCGCCGGCAACCCCGCACGGGAAATGATCTCAGCAAGCGCCCAGGCCGAGCCTGGCACCAGGCCAGCGGGCTTGAACACCACGGTGTTGCCATAGGCCAGCGCCGGCGCGATCTTCCAGGCCGGAATCGCAATCGGGAAATTCCACGGCGTGATCATGCCAATGACGCCCACAGGCTCCCGCGTCACCTCAACGCTCAGGCCCGGCCGCGTTGACGGCAGAATATCGCCGGTCAGGCGCAGGGTTTCGCCTGCGAAGAATTTGAAAATCTGGCCTGCCCGCGCCACTTCGCCGATGCCTTCCGCCAGCGTCTTGCCTTCTTCGCGGGCCAGTAGTTCGCCGATTTCCGCTTTGCGCGCCAAAAGCTCTGTGGCGATAAAATCAAGCGCATCAAAGCGCGCCTGGATGCCGCTTGAGCCCCAGATGGGGGCAGCGGCCTTGGCGGCGGCAATGGCGTCCAGGGCCTGCTTGCGGTCCGCCACGGCATAATCGCCGATGATGTCGTCGGTGTTCGATGGGTTTACGTTGGGGGCATATTTGGCGCCCGCCACCCATTCACCACCGATGAAATTGTCATACTGTGTCATGTGTCCCTCCCAATACTCAGACCAGCTGAAACCCCTCCGGGAAGGGGTCGCGGTCGTCTACGAAAATTGTGTTCAGCCCCGTCACGAAGGCCTGGCCTTCTATAGACGGGATGATGCCCGGATTGCCACCCACATCTGTGAGCTCTTCAACCCGGCCGGTGAAACGGCTGTGGATAATGCTTTCATGGACATAGGTGTCACCCACGCGCAGCTTGCCGCGCGCTGTCAGTTGCGCCAGACGCGCCGAGGTGCCGGTACCGCAGGGCGAGCGGTCAATGGCCTTGTCGCCATAGAAAACTGCGTTCCTGCCATCCGCGCCTTCGGTCGGCGCGCCGGTCCACAGCACGTGGCTGCAGCCCTGCACCGTAGCGTCCAGCGGATGCACAATCGTGACCGCCCGGTTGACCGCCGCGCGCACCAGCGGGCTGAAGCGCAGGATGTCAGCCGGGCGCATCTGCTCCAGCCCGCCATAGCCGGGTTGTGGGTCGACGATGGCATAGAAATTCCCACCGTAAGATACATCGACGGTGAGCGGCCCGAGGCCTTCGACCGAAATCTCCACATCCTTGTGCGCCAGGTATGACCCGATGTTGCGGACGCGCACGCCGGTGACCTTGTCGCCCGCGCGGGTGAAGGTCACGCTCACGCGGCCCGCCGGCACGTCGATTTCAAGCTGGCCGTCCACGCGTGGGGTGATCAAACCATGCTCCAGGCCAATCGTTACGGTTCCGATAAGACCGTGTCCGCACATGGGCAAACAGCCGGATGTCTCGATAAACAGGATCGATGCATCCGCATCGTCTGAGCAAGGCGGATAGATGATCGCGCCAGACATCATGTCGTGCCCGCGGGGCTCGAACATCAAGGCCTTCCTGATCCAGTCATGCTGCTTCAGGAAGTCCTGGCGCTTTTCGCTCATGGTCCGGCCCCTCAAGTTGGGGACCGCGCCATGCACCACACGGACGGGGTTGCCGCCCGTGTGGCCATCGATGCACAGGAACGTGTGCCGCACGGTGGTTACGCCGCAGCCTGAAGGTCAGCAGGCAGGGTCGGGCGCGTCTCGATCGCCCGTTTTGTCACGGCTTCCACATAGGCACGCTCCTCGCCGGTCAGTTTCAGGCGCGGCGCCCGCACCATCTCACTGCCGCGGCCCATGATCTGCTCCACCAGCTTGATGCATTGCACCAGCGTTGGGATGGTATCCAGATCCAGAAGCGGCATGAACCAGCGGTAGATCTCAAGCGCCTCGTCCGTGCGACCGGCTTTCATCAGCTTGTAGATCGCGACCGATTCCGCCGGGAAGGCATTCGTCAAGCCCGATACCCAGCCCTGGGCGCCCAGCGCGAGGGCCTCAAGCGCGATATCGTCCACGCCGCCAAAGATGGCGAAACGGTCGCCGAAGGCGTTCTGCAGGTCGATAATGCGGCGCGTGTCCTCGGTCGATTCCTTCACGGCCACCAGATTGTCGATCTCGGCCAGCTCGCGCATGGTCTCGACCTTGATGTCGATCTTGTAGGACACCGGGTTGTTATAGATCATGATCGGCAGGTCGGTGGCAGCAGCAACCGTACGGTAATGCTCCACGATCTCGCGCGGCTGCGCCTGGTAAACCATGGCCGGCAGCAGCATCATGCCGTCCACGCCGATGCGTTCCACGTCGCGGGCATAGTCCGCCGCCAGCTTGGAGGTATATTCGGCCGTACCGGTCAAAAGCGGCACGCGGCCATCGACCACTTCCTTGGCTGCCGCGATCACCTGGCGCTTTTCATCCGCCGACAGCGATACATTCTCGCCCACAGTGCCAAGCGCGATAATGCCGTGTACGCCGTCCTTGATCAGGCCATCGATCACACGCTGGGTGCTCTCGATATCGATGCTTTCATCGTCCCTGAACTGGGTTGTTGTCGCCGGAAATACACCAGACCAATCAATCATTTTCTTGTCTCCTATAGAAGGGAACACCCAAACTTCAGCGCCCCGCAAACAGCCATTTTTCTTTGGCCACATTCAAAATTTGAATTGTGTATATTGTATACAATATGTTATTTCAAGTCCTGATTTGATATCAATTCGCGTTTTGTTGGAAAGGTTTGCCATGAACAACCCAGCCCCCCTTAAAGGGCACGCGCCCGCGCGCTCACACCGGCTTGACTGCGAAATCGCCGTGGTGGGCGCTGGGATCATCGGCGTGTGCACAGCGCTTGAACTGCAGGCGGCGGGCCATGATGTCTGGCTCCTGGACCGCAAGGGCGTGGCCGAGGAATGCTCGTTCGGGAACGCCGGCCATATCGCGGTCGAGCATATCTTTCCGCTGTCCAGCCCCGCCACGCTTCTGGAGGTGCCGAAGATGCTGATGGCGCCCAACGGGCCGCTGTCGATCCGGATGCTTTACCTGCCACGGCTGATGCCATGGCTGATGCGGTTCCTGTGGGCCGGGCGCCCGGCACAAGTGGCCCGCGCCACCGCGGCGATTGCCTCCCTGAACGCCCACGCCTTGCTGGCCTTCCGCAGCCTGCATCAGCGATTCGGCCTGGGTGACCTCCTCCATGAAGACGGCACCCTGGTGGTGTATGAGGCCGAGAAAAACTTGGCTGGCGCCAAACATGAACAGCAGGCACTGGCCGCCTTCGATGTGGAAACAGAGCTGATGGACGCCCCGGCGCTGAAAGCCTTTGACCCGGCGCTGAACCCATCGCTCAGGGGCGCGCTACGGTTCCCGCATTCTGCGCATGTAACAGACCCGGCCCGGCTGGTGCGCAAGCTGGCGGGGCATTTCGTGCGCCTGGGCGGCCATATTGAAAAACAGGCGGTCCTGGGCATTGAGCCATGCCGTGCCCGCACGGTACTAACCACAGACCGCGGCCGGGTGCGCACGGAAAAGCTGGTGATCGCGGCCGGTGCCTGGTCACACCAGCTGATGCGCATGTTGGGTCATAAAGTGCCGCTTGAGACCGAGCGCGGCTACCATCTGATGCTCGAGGGACCAAATGCGCAGCCGCGCGTGCCCACCACCTTTTTCGAACGCCGCTTTGTCGCCACGCCGATGGACGGGGGCCTGAGGCTCGCGGGCCGGGTGGAGCTGGGCGGGCTCAAGCTACCAGCCAAAGGCCGCCATGCCCATGCCCTGCTTCCGCTGGGGCAGGACCTGTTGCCGGGGCTTGGCGCCAAGGCCACAACGCCGTGGATGGGTTTCCGCCCCACGCTGCCGGACAGCCTGCCGGTGATGGGCGCGGTGCCGAACCATGACGGCATCTATGCCGCTTTCGGCCATAACCATATGGGGCTGACCCACGGTGCCATCACCGGCGCGCTGATGCGTGACCTGGTGACCGGCGAAAAGCCCGCACTGGACCTGACGCCATATCGGCTCAACCGATTTTAGCGGGTTACCGGTGCCGGAGGACCTCAAGTGGGACCAAGGCCCGGAGCCCCTTCGACCGGGTCCGGGAAGGCGTTGACGGCATTTAACTTGCCGCCCTAGAACTTCCCAAGCCGCACAAGGGCGGCATGGGACCCTGAATATCGGCGCCGAACCTTCCTGCGGCAATCAGTGTGCCGCAGGATAAAGCCAGCCTGCCGCAGCCTAAATTTCGATCGCCATGGTGGCCAGGTCAGCGACGCTGTATCCTTCAATCAGGACGCTACCGTTTCCTAAGTCGATCAACAGGCTGCCTCTATGGTCGCTGGCCGCGGCAACCACCGCGTCGAAATCCGCGAAATAGCCATCATGGGCCCGAAGCTTCAGGGTGTCCTGGTTTATGTCGAAATCCATGATCACATCCTGGCCGTGCCCGGCACCAAAGACAAAGAGGTCTGCGGCGCCGCCGCCGGACAGCAGATCGTCGCCTGCACCGCCCCAGATGACATCCTCGCCGTTGCCTGCGAAAATCGTGTCATTGCCGTTGCCGCCAAAGATCAGATCTGCACCCAAGCCGCCGTCAATCCAGTCACTGCCGCTGCCGGCGTATATTTTATCGTCGCCCGCGTTTGCCAACACCCTGTCGGCACCCGACCCGGCCATGATGATGTCGTCACCCGACGCCGCATGAAACACATCATCACCGGCGCCGCCCTTCATGGTATCGCTGTCGGTACCGTAGGTGAGGGCTTCGCCTTCGTCGAACTGGCCGTTGGCTGCAACAATGCCGTCTACCCAACCGCCGCCGATGATCGTGTCGTCGCCCTCTTCGCCAATCAGATAGTCTGAACCGTCATGCTCGCCGCCACCCACATAGCCGTTTCCGGCCACGGAAAATGCTACTTCAGCGCCACCGCCAATCAGCAGGTCATTGCCGCCGCTGCCGTTCACATGGTCATTGCCGTCGCCGCCAACAAGTGTGTCGGATGCTGCGGTATCCGTGTCGCCATACAGCCGGTCATCGCCATCACCGCCCAGCAAGAGATCTTCACCGTCGCCGCCGTGAAGGGTGTCCGCCCCGCCAGCGCCGAACAGGATGTCAGTTCCGCCGCGCCCGGACAGGGCGTTGGCCTCATCCCCACCTGAAATCGTGTCATTGTCATTGGTGCCGATCACTGCTTCGATTGAATGGAATTCGTCCCAGATGGCATCGCCTGCAGTCCCGGTCCCTGTGCCCAGATCAATGGCGATACCGCCGGCAGACCCGCTGAAGTCCGCAGTGTCGAAGCCGCCTTCGCCAAGGAAGCGCTGATGGTCGTCATACCCGATGAACAGATTATCGCCGTCGTCGCCCTGGAAAGTATAAACCGGGATTTCAGGATCAGGACCCGGCAAAGGCGTACCCCCGCCTGTGCCCGGCCCCTCCACCGGTTCGACATGCGCCAGTTCGTCGCCCACGGCCTGCCAGACAAAATCGGCGATAGCCGCATAATTCTGCTGAACCAGCGGATGAACGTCATCCGGTACCTGGAAGGTATCCGGCGCTGGCTGACCATACAGGGCAGTATAATTGATCAGCGAAGACAGGAAATACATGGTGGGCGTACCGTGCGGGTCGGCATCGACATAGAGGTCACTTGGCGTGATGCCGCCCAGACCCAAGCTGTCGTCTGTCAGCATCTGGCTGATCAGCGATCCAACCGGGATCAGCTCCACGACCACATCTGGGCGCGCTTCCCGGATCGCATCGACATACGTCTCGAACCAGTCGTGGAACTCCCCCTGGGCGTAGTCGTGATATATCGCGAACTCAGCTTCCGTCGGCGGGAACGACAGCTGTCGCGCTGCCATGTCCGGCCAGCTTTCATAGATATAGATAACCGCGCCGGGTTCCTGTTCCTGCACCCAGTCAATGATGGTGAGCGTAGACTGGAGTGGGGTTGTGCCCTCGGGGTTCTCGCCTTCGAAAGGTTCCGTAGGCGCCAGCCCCTGGATGAAATTGCCCGGCGTGATTGTGACGGTGGTAAAATCGGCATCGGCGAAGCTGGTGCCGGATTCCGAGTTCCATGGGTTGGGCACCCCTGCAAAACCCCACTGGGAGACCGGGTTCAGGTCGTCATGAAGGCGCAGGAAGCCGAACTGACCGGTGAAGGCATAGTCATTCCCGGCCGTATCTGCCAGCTGATGCAGCCAGTAGGGCATGGCCGTTTCCGGCACTTCCTGATAATTCACCAGGCTGTGGCCAAAGATATAGTTGCTGATTTCATAGTGGTTTCCGGTGGTCGGCACGCCGCCACCACCGCCGCCGCCGCCTGAACCGCCTGACGTTGAAGGTACCGGCAGCGGATCAAGCTGTATCTGCGTACCGTTGGCGAACTCGATGGTTTCAACAGCGACAAGGCGGTCGGACCCATCCGGGCCCACGACGCGGTAGCCATAACCTTCCACGCTGATTTCATAGTCATCGGCTGTACCGCTCAGCAGCACAATGTCGGTGCCGTCGCCGCCATGCAGGCCGTCATCGCCCGCGCCACCAACAAGCACATCGTCCCCGCTTGAGCCAACCAGATAATCTTCCTGCAAAGTGCCGATCAGTGTGTCGTCGCTACTGGTTCCCTCAGCCTGGACCCCTTGCTGGAAATGGGTGCCGCCCCGGCTTTCCCACCAGGGCGATACGGTGGCATTGAGGGTGTCGATCAATTCTGCGCGCGGGTTTGTGTCCTCCAGAAAGGCCCGCAAGCCCCAGGAGCCGAACTGGCCCGGCGCCGAGACATCCACGAATTGCATGAAGGCTTCGCCACCCACTGCCTGCCAGCCGTCAAACAGTTCCTGATACAACTCGGCCATCTGGTCCGACCGCACAAAGTCAGCCAGAAAATCGCTGAGGATAAGGCTGGACCCATTGGTCCCGGCATAGTGGTGGATATGCTGCCCGCCTTCATAGGACAGAAGCGCGAGGCCATAGTCGGCCGCGAAAGCCTGCTGGGTGGCAAGGGCATCCAGAACCTGCGGGATCGAGCTTTCCACATTTGGGTCCCGCAGAAGGTTTGCGGTTACGTCGAACGCATCCACTGCGGGGTCGTCTATGGCATCCAAAATGGTTTGCCGATGCGTGTCATCAAGCGGGACCGCGCCCCCGAAGTAGGTGGTGACGGCCACGGCGTCGAAATAGGTATGTGGCGGCTCGTACCCTTCCGGATCGGTCTGCTGCCAGGATGAGGCGGTCAGGACCTGCTCGGTCACCCAGGTGTTGTCCGTCATGGACCCGGCGACCCGCACGAGGCTGTCTTCGGCCCGGTCACCATACACTTCGGTAAAGATCTTCATCACCTGCGACGCGCGCATGCCGTACCAGTCAAGCCGAACCTGATAGCTGGGCTCGACGCCCGGAAACGCGGCCTGGCCCAGGGCGTCCATTTCGGCAGAATGGGCAAAGATGGTGTTCCATGCCTCGTTTGAAAACTCCACGGTCACCTTCAGGGCCGGGTCCAGATTGTCCCGGATATACAGGGCCATGTTTTCCACATAGTCGTCAGTTGCCAGGTGGGGGATGTTGATCCAGATATCGGTCCCCGCTTCGTTGGCCAGCTGGACAATCACCTCAATGGGGACGCCGTTGGCCGCATAGGTGAAGTCATCCACCTGTGGCCGATCGGACCATTCGGAAATCGGGGAATGATTGGTGTTCATCCAATCCATGAAGCGAAATTCGCGCATATCGTCCACAAGGTCGAGCCAGGTTGGATTGAAGACCGCGCCCGCCTGATAGAGCTCCAGATGTTCTTCCCGAACGATGGAAATATCCCTGATATAGTCACCGGTATTGGCCGGGTCGGTGTTCGCAATCTCGAAACCGAATGTACCGCCACTGGTATTCTCGAACACGATTTTACCGTCTGTCTCGCTCAATATATTGATGCTGACACCGAAGATATTGATGTCGCCTTCGCCTTCATACTGCAGCACATAGACACCCGCCCGTCCCGCATTCGCCCCTTCGGCAATGGGTCCAAGGTCCCAATCGAAGATGGTCTGGATGCTGTGAAACCCGTCCACCATTTCTGTCGGCCAGCCATTTTCATCCAGCGTCATCAAGGGCCGGAAAGACTCATAGTCCACATACCCTTCGGTGTCGGAGACCCCGAACCAGGGCCGCATCATCTTTGTCAGGTCCAGGAAAGGAAGTTGGGTCGAAGTATCGGTGATTCCCTGAAGGCCGATAGCCACGGAAGGATCAATGTAACCGGTTACATTATTGGCCTGAGCCAAAAGGTCGTTTGCATTTGAGATGGGCATGTTTGATTCTCGCTTAGATTACCTGATGACGCGGTGGGTGCCTGACGCGTGAACTTAGCGTATAGCACGAGCGATACAACCGGCAAAGCCATGCATGCAATTTTCATAAAATTGTCACGGCTGCCGTTCCGGGACAGGCAAGGCCAGCCCCCCTCGGCGCCGTGACAGGTGCGGTGATGCGCGACCCTGTGACCGGCGAAAAGCCCGCACTGGACCTGACGCCATATCGGCTCAATCGATTTTAGCGGGTTACCGGTGCCGGGTGGGGACCTCAAGCGGGCCAAGCGCCTTGAGCGCCTTGCTTGCCTGTGGGTCCGGGAAGGTGTGGGCGGCGTCGCGGAAGCTTTTGAGCGGCTGGCCAAGGCCCAGAACACCGCGTTCCCGGCTGCGGGTAACACGGTCCAGATCCAGCTCCACCACGATGATTTCCTCATCATCGCTCGCGGCGTGGATAACCTCGCCGTCCGGCCCCGCGATCACGGACCGGCCGTAGGCCTGTTCGCCTGCGCCGTTCACGTCCACCACATAGCATTGCTGCTGGGCGGCGGTTGCGCGCACCATGGTGCATTCCACATCGCGGTCTGCGGTGTTCGTCAGCGTCGGGTGGATGATCACCTCCGCGCCCTCCAGCACCATTGCCCGGCTGGTTTCCGGAAACCACATGTCATAGCAGATCGACAGGCCGAACCGGCCTACGTCCGGCACATCGAACACGCAGATGTCGGTGCCTGCGGCCACCCCGACTTCATAAGGATAGAAGGGATACATTTTGCGGTAGCGTGTCACCACCTCACCCGCCGGGTTGATCACCGACGCGGTGTTATAAACATCATCGCCGTCTTTTTCATACAGCGACCCTGTCACCAGCCAGATGCCCAGCTCTTTGGCCAGCGCCGCCAGCTTGCCTTCGGTGGCAGACGGCATGGGTTCCGCCGTGCCGGTGCCCGCACCGCAGATCGCAAGTTCGCTCAGGACCACCATCTGGACCCACGGATAGCGCACAAGCGTGGTGCGGATTTTCTTCACAACAAGATCGAAATTGCCGTTTGGCTTCAAATCCAGCTGCAACCCTGCAATAGCAAATGGTTTCACGGTTGGTTCCCTTCCCTACTCTAACACACCCTGGTCAGGCGCCTTGTAGGCTGCTTCCTTCTGGTCCAGGAGCCGCGCGGGCATAAAGGCCGCGAGCGTACACAGGATGACGCCGGAAACCGCCAGATTGATAATCAGGTTATAATTGTCATCGCCCACCACTTGGGCTGCGATGAAGGGGCCTGACGCCAGGCCCATTTTGGAGAAAAAGCCCGACAGCGCCGCCATCCGCCCGTGCCCGTCAAAGGCTGAGCACATCCCGAGGAGGTATGGGATCAGGAAGGCCCAGGTGATGCCCGTGATGATGTTGGCGGCAAAAAAGACGCCCACTTCACCGGAAAAACGAAACAGGATCATGCCGATAACCGTCAGCACCAGGCCGCCCATCAGCGGCAGCAGGCGGCCAAAGTTGGTCCCCACCCCATAGACAAGCACCGCACCAATCACGGCAATCCAGTTGGCGAGGCCAAGCGTGGTGCTGATGGAGCCAGTCTTGAGCCCGAAGCTTTTGCCCAGTTCAATCACATAGGCCGCGAGGCCCATATTGGCCGCCTGGAAGAAAAACACCGCAAACAGCGCCATCACCAAGGGCTTCAGGTAAACCTTGTCCTCGCCGCCGCTTTCATTTGAAAGCGCCGTCTTTTCCTTGGGGGCGTATGTTCCCATGAACGGCACCATCAGAAGCGTGACAAAGCTGAAGGCAATCAGCGCGAAAAACAGGACCTGCGTACCGTAAAGCGGCACCAGCTTGGGCAGGAACATCAGCCCCAAACCGCCCAGACCATACTGCACGATCAGGAGCATGCCGAAGCTGCGGTCCGGCGCGTGCGTGCGCGCGATCACGGAAAAACCAACGCCCACAAGGAAGCCGCCTGTTGACCCATGGATGAAGCGCATGACGGTCAACAGTGTCGGGTCGGTGATCGTGCTGGAAAAGACATCGAGCGCGATCAGGATCAGGAGCGCGGCAATGGCCGTCGGCCGCCAGCTGAGATGCTTGATGGCAAACACCGCCACAAACGCCCCCAGGGCAGCCCCGTACACATTGGCCGACGCCACATGGCCGGCGGCCTGCTTGGAAAAGCCAAGGCCCTCCACAAGGCCGCTCACCAGCGCAGGCATGATGTTCACATAAAACAGCCCCGCCGTTGTCAGGAAGGCCAGCAGCACACTGGCCAGGTGGCCATTGGGGGCCACCACCGGAAAGCGTGCTTTATTGCCGGTATCGATCATTCTGTCACCCCGCATACCGGGCTGACTTTCGCCAATTCTTTCACCGGTTCTGAAAATGTAAAATTATAGCCGTCACTGAAATAATAATAGACCCTGCCACCCGGCAGCATCACCACCGTGATCCCGCCATAACCAGAGAAGAAAGGCAGCCAGGCGTCGCCCGTGCAGCCCAGCGCATCCTTGGCATTCCAGCCCCAGAAAGCATTGTTGTAGCGCAACGTGCTGCTGCCTGCCTCAGACCCACTGTCAGAAGGGTCGCGCTGCATGGCGCTGTCCAGAAGGCCGGTGTCGAGCATGGTTTCAAGTCGGGCGTCGCGTCCGGCAAGGTCCGTGGCAATGCGGGCGATATCGTCGCGGTAAAACAGCATGCCGTAGCCGCTGAAGGGTTCCGGGTTCGCGCCGCTCGTGCGGCGGATTTCTTGGCTGAGCGGCCCGAGGTGAAGCGCGCGCCACAGCGGGGCCACCAGATCACGATAATAGTCGGCACCACCGCCATGCCGACTTTTGAGAAAGCCGTTCATGGCCACGCCCAAAAGGTAGGTATCAGACGTGTGATACACCCACCGTTCGCCCGGCTGGCTCTTGCGCGGGAAATAGCGGCAGGAAAAATCTGTCTTGTCAGCTGAAATTTCCGCCAGGAAGAAGGGCAGGTAGCCGGTCGAGCCTTCGTCCTCATGGGCTTCGGCGCTGATATAGTTGCCGGTGGTCATGTCCGCCAGATGCTCAAGTGTCACATCCTGCCACTGGCTGCCTGTGCACTGGGGCACAAAACGCTGCAGAGCGCCGTCTTTCAGACCCTGATAGAGCTTCTCCAACCGCATCAGGCCGATGCCGGCCGCAAGCGACTTGGCGACCGAATAGGACGGCAGGGCCATGGTGTCACAGAAGGGGTAGGCGCCGAAGCGCGTGTCGCAGCCGCTGACATAATGCGTGCCGTCATGCACCACGCCAAAGGCGGTCATATTGTCAGAAGCGATGGTGCCGGATTGAGCGAAGACGTCGGCATCCGTGCCCGCGAGGCTTTCGATCGGAGCCGTCGGCAGGCGGTGCGCCACCTCTGCGACATAAGCCGCGCGCACGCCGTCTGCACCGAGGGGGGGCGCATAGGCCCAGGCCGCGTCATAGCTGCCCCACAGGTTGAATTTGAAATAGCCGCAGGTCTCGCTGGCTACCTGCACCAGCGCCCTCGTGGCCTGGCCCGACCCGCTGATACGCACAGTCAGCACCCCGTTGTGGATACAGTTGGCGTTCTTTTCCATCAGCGCAAACGGCAGGGAAATGCGGTTGGCGCCGCTGTCGTCCTGCCACACGGCGCCCGGGGAAAAGACAAGGTCGAAATAAGGGTGCGGGGCGTTCACAATACCGCGCACCACGGGCACGATGGCGTCGCCCGATTGCACCAGCCAGATGTCCATGGCCGGCAAGGTGTTGACCTGGTTGGCTGGCACGTCTGCGATGCCATCGGCATCATCCAGCGCTTCAAAGCCACTGGCCGCCTGATTGCCGCCCAACACAAGGTGGCCGTCCATCAACCGGCTTGTCGGGCTGGCGCCCGCGGGCTTGGCAAAATCTGCAAAATCAAGCGGGTCCGTGGAGGCCGCGCCGCCAAACAGCGCATCAAGATCGGACGCTGCAGCACAGGCCGACAGACCCACGGCCTGAAGGAGCACAGCAGCAGACAGGAAGATGCGGCCACCCACTATCACTTCGCGCCCCCTTCGGTGGTTACACCAGCGGCCTCAAGCCGTGCCTTCAGGGACGCCAGCGCTTCAGCATGGTCTTTCCAGCGCCCGACAGAGGACGCATAAAGGGGCTGCCGCACTTGCGCGGCACTGGCCGTGGCCGACGCGCTTTTGTTTTCATGGAACGTCAGGCAGGCGTCCTCAAATGGCAGGCCACAATGATCCAGCATCCGGCGCGTCTGGCCATCAAGCTCCGCGACCAAGCTTTCATAGGA
Organism: Kordiimonas lacus; assembly: GCF_001550055.1. Classification (GTDB taxonomy): domain Bacteria; phylum Pseudomonadota; class Alphaproteobacteria; order Sphingomonadales; family Kordiimonadaceae; genus Kordiimonas; species Kordiimonas lacus. Next base: position 678,972 of record NZ_LRUA01000010.1, on the reverse strand, counting down.
CACATCCAGAATGCGGCCGGGCAGCACAGCATGCCAGTGGGCCATCAGCTTCCGGTAGGCAATGAAATAGTCGGCCAGATCCTCCAGCCGGTAGCTATAGGGGTACCCGAGCCGGAACAGGGTTTTATAGATGGCAAAACAGCTGTCCATGGCCCCGCGTTGCAGATGGATGATCCGGGCGGTCGGCATGGCCCGGGCGATCAGGCCCAGATAGAGGAAATTCGCTGGCGTCTTGTCCACCAGATAGGGGCCTGCCTGCCCGCGCGCCGCCGTGCTGGTGAGATAGGCTTCCCCGAGCGCCTCAAAATCAAGGGCCGCAGATTTTTCAATCAGGTCTGTCTTATTCGAAGCAGGGCCCGCGAGCCTCATCAGCGATTGGGCAAAATCATGAATTTCGCCAAGGCTGTCGACGCTTGAGTGCGAGCTTAATATCCGGTCCACGAGCGTCGTGCCCGTGCGCGGCAGGCCGACGATGAAGATCGGCCCCGGTGCGTCTGAGGTGGATACACCGCCTTTGAAAAAGTCGGCACTGAAAACCCGCTCGATGTCGGCCATGGCGCCTGTGTCGGTGCTGACATGATAGGCCATCATGGAGGCGCGCAGGTCTGCGCCGCGCCGGAGGTGCGCAAAGCTCGCGCCCGCGTCCCCGAGGTCTTCATATTCTTTCGCGAGCGCGTAGAAAAGCTGCACGGCGCCCTTCATGTCGGGAATACCGGACTTGAGCAGCGCTTCCATGTCATTGATGTGATTATTGTCCGCCGTCCATTTCCGCAGCGTGGCGCGGTTATAGTAGGCGTCATAGTCGCTCGGCTTCAGGGCGATAACCTGATCATAAAGCGCAACCGCTTCATCAAGGTCCCCCACCGCCGTGGCGGCAGTTGCCAGATTATAGAGCGCCTGCGTGTCCTTTGGCGCAAGTGCGACCGAACGCTTGAAACAGTCATAGGCCAAATCAAAAACCGCCAGGTGCGTGTAGAGCTGGCCGATATGCATCAACAGATAGCTGTCGCCCCAGGCAAGCGCGCGAAGACGTGCGAGTTCATCTGTTGCGGCTTTCAGCTCGCCTTGCTGGATCAGGGCCTGGGCCACCTTGAGGTGGGCGTGCAGATCTTCTTCCACCAGTTCGACCACTTTCTGGAAGCTTGTGAGCATGGCGCCAAAGTTCCCAGAAGCCTCGTGCACCCGCCCGAGCCGCCGCCACCCATCCGGATTGGTGGGATGCTTTTCCGCCAGAAGGGCCGCAAGATCACCGGCTTCTGCCAGGCGTCGCTCCTTCATCAGGGCATCAATTTGCTGTAGGGCGGTCATGATATTCACAAGGCTCTCTCCGCTGCCGGGACATCTGGTATGCCTGAGCATGCGGCAAATGAGGGGGGGAAGGGAAGCCCCTTCCCCACGGACGCTTTCAGCGTCGCTTTAGAAGTTATATTTGACCGCAAGGCCAACGGTGCGCGGCAGCGTGATTTCGCTTTTAGCGCCGCTGCCCAGATAGTTCTGGCTGGCGTCGGTGCCCATATAGGCGTCGCCGTAAACGGCCGAGATACCGCGGTTGTTGAAGATGTTCTTGGCGAACAGCGTTACGTCAATGTCACCCTTGGTGAAGGTCAGGCCCGCACCCCAGATGGAGAAGCCACCAAGCTCTGCCCCAAGGGTGGCGTTATCATTGTCGATATAGTTCTGGCTGCTGCTTTGAACATAACCGTTCACCCGTGCCACCATCTGGATCTCGCTGGTGATATCGGTGGTGTAATCAAACGCGATATTCAGCATATGCTTGGGCACGCCGGTGAGCTGGTTGCCGTCAGTGGCAATCACGCTGCCGGTTGGCGACAGGAAGTCGCTCGTGAGCTTGGCGTCAGCGAAAGCGTAGCCGAGGTTATAGTGCAGCGCGTTGCCGATATAGCCTTCGACTTCGGCTTCGATCCCGATGGAGCGGGCGCTGTCGCCGTTGGCAACCGTGAAGAAACCCCAGTTGCTTGTCGCCGTGTTGATCTGCGGGTTGGACCAGTCCACATAAAAGCCGCTGACACTATAGCGGACATCCGCGGTCGCGCCCTTGATGCCGATCTCATAGTTGCGGGTGGAGTCCGAGCCGTAGGAAAGCCAGCTTTCGTCTTCGGCGAAGAAGCCAGTGGTGGGCACAGCGGTTGCGCCGCCACGGCGATAGCCTTCAGATACGGTGGCATAGACCATGGTATCGTCATTCACGTCATAGGACATGTTGAACTTGAAAAGCGCGTCTTTCTTGCCGGACGTCTCACCCTCGATCACAGCCGGTGCGAACAGCGTGTTCCAGAACGGCAGGTCAATGCGGGCGTCGGCGGTGACCTTGCTGTCGAAATAGCGGATGCCCGCTGTGACGCTCAGTCGGTCACTCACATCATAGGTCGCTTCACCGAAGAAGGCGGTTTCCTTGATCTTGGTCACGCTGTCGAAATCGAAATCAACGTCGATATCGGAATAGCCGAAGCCGTTGGACATCCATGGGAACACGGTCGACGCCCAGGCCCTGTAGCCCGCCAGCGTGGAGATCTGGTCAGCCGTCTGTTCCTGGTCGTGGTAATAGATACCCGCAACCCAGTTGAACGGCCCGTCACTCTGGGACACCAGACGCGCTTCCTGGATGAAGGCTTCATCGGAATAGCCCCGATCGGCGCGTGCGAGCGGACGCGGCGAGTTATAATAGAAACCCGACAGCCAGTTTTTCTGGGCATAGAAGCCCGTGTTTTCGCTGATGGAGCGGCCATCGCGCTCATAGTAGGACGTTGACGAAGTAAGGGTCGCGAAGCCGAGGTCTATGTTCATTTCAAGGCTTGCAAGTTCGAGATCCGAGTGGGAAGGCTCTAGTTGCACAGACCCGGCTTCATAGCGGCCATACTCATTACCAAAACCGTCCAGGAAACCCTCTGCGGAGCCACGGCGAGCCCCCACTTCGTCGCTTTGACGCGTGTATGTGAGCACGGCATCAAAGGCATCGCTTGGCGCAAACAGCGCGCTGATACGCAGGAAATCAATGTCTACCGTGTCGGCGTCCTTGACCGAGGTGAAGACCGCATCGGTGTCTGTGATATCGCCCGGCACCACGGGGGCACCAGCGCTGTCCAGTTCATAGACATTCACATAATCGATGATACCGGCGGAATCGACCTTGCTGCCCACCACGCGAAGCGCAAGCGTGTCACCGAGCGGGATATTGGCAATGGCTTCCCCCGTCCAGCTGAGGCTGCCGGAGCCCGCTGTGGTTGTCAGCGTGCCGCCAACAGAGCCTTCAAATTCGCCCAGCACAGGCTTGTTGGTGATATAGCGAACCGCACCGCCGAGCGAACCGGAGCCATAGAGCGTTCCCTGCGGGCCCCGCAGCACTTCGACGCGCTCGAGGTCGCTCATCATCATGTTGCCGAACACTGGCGTGTCGTTGATGTAGGTGGCAACCGTTGGCGCAGAAGTCACCGGCACGTCGGAGCGGTTGGCGCTATCCACGCTCAGGCCACGGATACGAATGCCGTTCACCTGGCCTGCGTTGCGCGCACCTTTGTCGCTGACGGCCACACCAGGAATATTGCGCAGCAGTTCCGACGCATCGATCACCTTGGCGGCATCGATGGCAGCGCCGGAGACAGCTGAAATATTATAGGGGATATCCTGGACAGATTCAGACCGGCGCGTGGCCGTGACCATGATTTCCTCAAAACTGATTCCCTCGTCTGCGGCATCCTGTGCAATCGCGGCAGGTGCGAATGCGCCCGACAGCGCCGTGGTGGAAAGCAGTGCGAATGTAGAAACTTTACCGATAGCCGTCATGGCTATTCCTCCCATTTCGATGTCATTTGACAAATTTATGGCAGGCTAATTTTTTATAGTCAACTAAATTTTTATTAGTGACTATTTTTTTAGTCGACTAAAAGATGTCTAGATTTCATAAGGCCCGACAATCATGGCGACATCCGCCGCGATGGCGTTGTGCAGGTCCTCGACCGTCATATCCTTCAGATACACATAATTCAGGAAGTGGATGCGCTCCATGCGGGTCAGCAGGAATGCCAGCTCGTGCATGTCTGTACCAGCCCGCAGCTTGCCGTCGTCCTGATATTTCCTGAGCACACTTTCAATCGCGGTGCCCAGGCCGCTGGCGATGGTCTCGATATACCGGGGGGCAACCGCGGGGTCACTGGCCGTCGCCACAAAGGCCACCACGTGGCCCCAAAGCTCGCGCGACAGGGCTGACAGGGTATCGTTGACGTTCGAGTGGATCACCTTGGCCACCAGCTCGGACGGTGTGTGCGTGCCGGTCTGTTTGGAAAAATCGTCCTGAGCTTCCTCGATCCCCTCCTCGCCGCGCGCCACAAGCGCCAGCAGCAAGTCGCCCTTGGTACCATAATAGTTATAGACGGTGGGGGCGGACACCAGCGCCCGTTCGGCGATCTCTTCGATCGTGGTGTCAGCGAATCCTTTTTCCACAAACAGGTCCGCCGCAGCCTTTTCAATCAGGGCGCGGCGCTGCGCCTTTTGCTTTTCCCTAAGGCCAGCCATGGTCTCTAGTCCCTTAATTTAATTTTTTAACTCGTATATTTTTTTATAGCTGAATAAAATATTTTTGCAACTGTCGGGGAATCACATACCACCAAAAAAATAGCCCCCCACCCGGAACCGGCCGGGTTGCCAATCATTTCTGAATTCAGGGAGAGACGGCAGGCAGCCAGCTACTGCCTGTTTTCCTGTTACGCGTCTCCGCGGCGAATGAAGAAGCCGGCATCAATCCAGCCTTGCCGCACGTCCGTGCGCCAGGAGTTCCTGACGTCCTCAAGGGGCCGCTGGCTCCAGGCCGCGAGGTCTTCGAGTGCCGCATCGATGCTGCCGAGTTGCTGGACTGCCATCAGGAAGCGGTGGTGGAACGGGCTGAGGGGATAGGTGGTGGTCTGGAAATCCCGGCGCACGACGGCGACATACTGCGAGGCGGGGCCCGGATGCGCTGGCGATTTGCCTGCGCGCACTTCGTGATAGTACCAGGCCACCGGGAAACGGTAGTGCCCCAGCACAAGGGACGGCAAAAGCGTCAGTTCCGCGTCAGCCTCCTGCCCATCAGGCCAGGGTTTGCCTTCATGCCCCGGCGCGTCAAACAGGTGAAACAGCGCACGCTCATACGTCGCAAGGTCGATCATGAAATCGATCCAGCTTTCGCGCTCGCTTTCCGGCAGGTCCTTGTCCGGGCGGTTGTCTGAAATCCAGCCTGCGAACCGGCGGCCCAGTTCATAGAGCGTATAGCTGTCTGACGGGCAGCTGCGCAGATATTCGTCCGCGAAATCACAGAACAGGTCCTGCCCCAGGGCGTGCGCGGTGGCCGGGAACTGCTCGATGAGGCACTGCCGAAGCCTGAGGATATAGCTGCGCTGATAGATACCCAGGCAGGCGGCAGCGTCAATGTGGGCGCCGGGCTTGAAGGTACCCGCCACACTTGCGCCGTCCACCCTGCCGGGGGCGATCAGCGCCTCCATCATCCAGCGCTGCATGTCCGGGAGCGTTGCTGTGGTCATAGGGTCTGCATCCTGCTGTCACCCATCACGTTCGGCACCATGAAATCCACTGGCGTGGAGGTGGCGGCACTGGTGCGCGAGCGGGTGGCCACTGCCTCTACCGGATCAATGCCGTCGATATAGGCGCGGGCGCGCAGCACCTCGGCGTGCACGCGGTCGAATTCCGGCACGTCGCCGTCCCACTCCAGAAGTGGGCTGGCGCCGCCGGTTTTCTGCCAGGCGGCGCGGAACAGCTGCCAGACTTCGTCACACACCGGGCCGTCGTGGGTATCCACAATGTGGGTACCGCAATGCTGGTGCCCGGCCAGATGCATCTGAACGACATGCTCAAAGGGGAAAGCCTTCATATAATCGTCCGTGCTCGTCCCCGCATTGAAGCAGGTGACATAGACATTATTGACGTCCAGAAGGAGTTTGCAGCCGGTCTGGTCGCACAGGGCGCGCAGGAAATCCGGTTCGCTGATGGTCGACTGCTGGAACTGCACATAGCTGGAAGGGTTTTCGAGCACCAGCGGGCGTTCGAGCACGTCCTGCACTATGCGCACCCGCGCCGCCACATGGGTGAGGGCCTCTTCGGTCAACATCAGGGGCAGGAGGTCATGGCTGTTGAGGCCCATGATCCCGGTCCAGCACAGATGGTCGCTGACCCACCGGGCCTTCACATCGTCCGCCAGCGCTTTCAGCTTGGCAAGATACGCCCTATCCAGCGGGTCAGTGCTGCCGATGGACATGGACACCCCGTGCAGCACGATGGGATAGCGTTCCTTGATCTGGTCCAGGACCCAGCGCGGTCGTCCGCCTGAATCCATGAAATTCTCGGAAATGGCTTCGAACCAGTCCACCTCGGGCCAGGCCTTCAGGATATGGTCGAAATGGCTGTTGCGCAGCCCGACCCCCAGGCCCAACCTTTCGAAGGTTGAGCCTGGGTTTTCAGCCTGCGCAACGCTTTGCTTTACCGCACCATCCATCAGCTGCAGCTACCTGCGCCGCTCATGCCGGATGCCCCACAGGCGGTCATGCCCTGGCCGCTATAGTCCTGTATCCACTGAATGGTCGGGCCATACTGGAAAAGGTTGGGATGCGGCACAGTGCCGGGCTTTTCGGGCAGGTGCGGCTTCTTCTTGCGGAGTTCCGGGTAGGTTTCCGTCTCAAAGATCTCCCGTGCCCGCACCCAGACGCTCTTGCCCTGGTTCTTGCCCATAGTGGAGAAACGCTCGGCGTTGATCGGCGTCGCGCACGACCCTTTGGTGGCGCAGGCGTTGTTGCTCGGGTCGTTATACTGCTCTTCCGCCGTACCGTAGAGGCCGCAACCGCCCTGGCCTGCACAGTTGTTCTTCACGTGGCAAGTATGGTCGGAGACGATTGGCTCACCCGGTTTGGCATAATTATAGGCAAGCGCTGTCGAGCAGTAACCCTGGCCCGCGCAGGCATTGTCCCGGGTACGGCCCTGCCCCTTGCAGCTGTTCAGCCCCATACAGGCGTGACGCACCTCGTCAGCCCCGATATCCTTTGGTGGATATTGCGGGAATTTCGGAATGCCCTGATAGGGTGTGATGTCGCACACCATCGAAGGCGGGTTCGGCGCTGACGCCGGATAGGTCTTGAAGGTGGTGGCCGCTTTTGCCGCCGCCACATTGGCATCCAGCACATCCGCCGGCACGATGCCCGATGTCCAGTAAGGGCTGACATCAAAGAGGCTAGGGATCATGTTGATATAGCCCTGGATGTCATCGGTGTACCATTTCTCTGTGCCAATTTTTTTGTTCAACTTGATAACCATGTGGCACAGGTTGCCAAACGCCTTGTCGCGGGTGCCAAGGTCGACATTCTCGAACGATGGTGCAAAGGCGACCGTCAGGCAGCTGCCCTTGATGGGCGCCTGCTGGACACGCATGGCCTGAATGACCTTGTCGAGAATCCAGATCATGGACCGGTGCAGGGACTGGTTGAAATAAAGCTTCTGCTGGGCCGGCGGGATCTTGAAGATGGTCTCGGTCATGATCAGCATATACTGGTAAAGACCGTTCACCACATTTGCACAGTCATTGAAGCCGTCTTCATAGTTGGCCGCCACCGGGTTGGTGGGCACATTATAGACGAAGCTCGCCAGATCAGAATTCGTGATGGTTGTCGCGGCGGGCGCCGGCGGGGTCGGGTTCTGATGCGGTATTTTTTCGTGGGCCGGGTCATAGCCCTCAAGGTTCGACTGCAGCGTCAGGAATTTATAATAGTGCGAAAACTCCTGGTCCGATGGATCGTCGAACTTGGTGAAATCATAGCCTTCGCCCTGGGCGTCGATCGTCTGGATCGCGAGGAGCGCACTCTCTTTTGAATTGACGGTCAGAAGCTGCACGCCGCCTGCGTGGCTGTCATCCCGGCTGGAGAATTCCGCCACAGTTGCAGCAGACCCCGCCGTCGGTGTCGGCACCGGGCATTTCTTGTCGAAGCTGCCGGTAGGATAGGCTGTATCAATATTGTTGGGCGAATAGTTGGTGTCCTGGATCTGGCTTGCAGTCTGGCGCTGATTGAAATCTGCGTCCGTGATGTATTTCGACAGGATGAGGCAGCGCACATAGGAATAGACCTGCCCGATCGTCGACCAAGCGCCCGGTTGCGGCGGCGCATCTGGCATGGCCGGATATTCGATCTCAAGAAACTGCCACATCTGCTCGAGCGAGAAGGGCGCCAGCGGTATTTGCATCGCCTTGCCGTCCGGCCCGAGGTAGGTGTGGCCTGGCAGGTTGGCCGGGTAAGGCCATGGTGAATTCCCGTACAGCTCCGGGTCCTGCCCGAGCGAATCAAGAATGTTGGATGCAAGCGACATATGCAGCATCTCTTCCACCGCTACGCTCATGATCAGGCCGCCGGCCTCATCGGCGAAACGGGTCACGTTGGTGGACGGAAAGCCCTCCGGCGTCCGGTTGATGGAATAATAGGTGTAGAGATAGATTGGCAGGGTCGCGAGTTCGATCTTAACCGCCACCTTCAAGTGTTCGGTCAGATCGCTGAGTACTTTTTCCCGGTTCCAGGCGGGCGAGGTGTTGATGGTGTTGATCAGTGCCTTCTCCGCTTCAGTTGGCGGCAGCAGAGGGTCGCTTTTTTGGGTCGTGTCGTACATGGGTGTGTCCTTTGTCTCTATTGGAATGCCTCTGTATCGGGCGCCCGATCCAGCTCAGGCGCCCGGCACTGTTTTAAGAACCCGGAACTTTGGTCAATGTGTTCGCCGTGACATGCGGGAAGGTCAAGAAGCGGCCCCCCACCGGCAGCTGCATCCAGATGGACTGGCTATATTGCAACTGGGTATAATTGTCGGTCCCGTCGAAGGATTCGAGCCAATAGGTGAAATCGTAGCACTGCACGTTGGCGTGCTGCTGTTCGAACCCGATGTTGGTCACAGCGCCCTTGCCGTTCCTTGTGCTCAACGCCAGCTCAAGGAAGTTGCTCGGTTTTCTGGCCGCCAACGCATTCTCAAGCACCAGGTTTGGGTTTGCCGTGAAGTTGGGCTGCGGGTTGGTGACAGGGTCCTGGGTGGTATATTGGGGCGGCAGGCCGCTGAAGCCTTCCGGCTGCACGGTGGCGGGCGGGATCGTTGGGACGCCTGATCCGGCGTTGCTGCCCGTATAATTGCCCAGCGCCAGGATCGAGTTGCCGTGCGGCACCGATACCTGCTTGACCACATTGAAGGCCTGGGTTGGCGCCATGCTGTCCTTGACCGTCTGGTTGCCGATACCCGGCTGGTCCCCATTGCCGTAGGGGCCCAGCTGCTGCGTACCGTCACGCAGGAACAGAAGCGAACCGTTTTCCGCGTGCACCAGCGCATCCTTGTTTGGCCCTTCGGCAAAATAGACGCGTTGCTCGTAAAAGATCGTATAGGCGGTCTGTGTTCCAATACCCCCGCGGTTTGCGGCGCTACCGTGAATGGCTGAAAACGTCAGCTCCTCATAATAGGTGAAATTCTTGAGGATGAAGCCTGACGGGCTCGATGGGTCCACCTGCGGCAGTGGCATTACATTATAGGCATAGGGCGCCTGTGGCCCACCCATGCTGGTGCCTGGCAGATTCTGGTTGGTCCAGGTGCCGATCAGATACTGCAACGGGCCAAGGTCTGCGGTCGGCACACCCGGCGACATCTGCGGCGGTTCGGTGATCAGTGGTTCAGACAGGTTGGGTGCGGTGTTTGGTGGATGAACAGTCATGATGGGTGCCCTTGGTTGCGTTATGGACCGCCCCCTGGCGGCCCGGATACCGGACTGACCACCTACCTGAAGTACAGCTCCCCTATCGGTACAGACACATCTGTACCGCGGGACAGACTGCCGGGAAGGCACCCAATCCTTGCCTCATTACATTCGGGAACTCTTGAACTTTTACATCTATAGCGATGCGATATCTACTATTAGGTGTATATCACTTCGTCAAAATAGCAGCAACGCAATCCATCGTCCTGACGTCAAAATTGTTGTCAGACAGGTTGTATTGAGAGCGTTGCAGAAAAAAACCTGTAAAAATCTCGGGGAGGAAACTGCGCTTTTTCAAGGCCGCCCGACCAAAAACAGACACCCGCCGGAGCAACCAAAATATAATGGTGGGACAACCGAGCTTATAGCCTCTGGGCCGCCTCTTTTTCCCGCCCTTGCCACAACCGCTGGCGCGCGCTAGACATTTTGTTGTGTTTCACGGGAATGATCGGGCGAATGCTGATGCTGCGCTTTGCTAAACTGCTGCTTCTACTGGCGCTGCTGAGCGGCCCCGCGTTCGCAGGCGACACCCGGGTGGCTGTGGCCACCAATTTCACCCATGCGGCCCGCGCCCTCACCACCGCTTTCGAACGCGAAACCGGCCACCGTGTGCGTTTCAGTTTCGGGGCCACCGGCCAGCTTTATGCCCAGATCAGCCAGGGGGCACCCTTTGATGCCTTCCTCGCCGCCGATCAGGTGCGACCCCAACGTGCCGAGGTCGAAGGCCTGGCCGTCCGCGGCAGCCGCTTCACCTATGCCATGGGCGCCCTGGTGCTGTATGGCGGCAACAAGCGCCCGGTTCAGGAAGGAACATTGGCCACGACAGCCCCCGACCGGCTGGCCATCGCCAACCCGGCGACGGCCCCATATGGCGCTGCGGCCCTTGAAACGCTGGCGGCCATGGGCCTGTTGGAGACGTATCAGGAGCGGCTGGTGCGCGGCACCAATGTGGCGCAGGCCTACCAGTTCATTGCCACAGGCAATGCGGAACTGGGCTTTGTGGCACTGGCGCAGGTGTTCGACCAAGCCCCGACGGATTATTGGCTGGTCCCCGCAACCCTCCATCGGCCCATCGCGCAGGATGCTGTGCTGCTGACACGCGGTGAAACCAATGACGCCGCACGGGCATTTCTCACGTTCCTTCAGGGACCAGAAGCCCGCGCCATCATCTCCCGCATGGGGTATCACCTGCCCACAGCCAAGGGAGGCGCCTCGGATGGATGATCTGAATATCTGGTCCCCGATCCTGCTAACGGCGAAACTTGCGTCTGTCACGACGCTGATCCTGATGGTTATCGGCACGCCCATTGCCTGGTGGCTGGCGCGGTCCGGGAGCCGCTTCAGGGAAGCCGTGGCCGCCGTGGTGGCCCTGCCGCTGGTATTGCCGCCCACGGTGCTGGGCTTTTACCTGTTGATGGCGCTGGGCCCGGACGGCCCGGGCGGCATGATTGCGTCGCTTTACGGCGCGCGGTCCCTGGCCTTCACCTTTGAAGGACTGGTGATCGGGTCGGTGATCTATTCCCTGCCCTTCGTGGTGCAGCCCATCAGGAACGCGTTCGAGGCCATCGGTGACCGCCCGCTGGAGGTCGCCGCCACGTTGGGCGCCAGCCCGTGGGACCGATTCTGGAGCGTGGCAGTGCCACTGGCGCGCCCGGGCTTCCTCACCGGCGCGGTGCTGGGGTTCAGCCACACCGTGGGTGAATTTGGTGTCGTGCTGATGATCGGCGGCAACATCCTGGGCGAAACGCGGGTGCTGTCTGTGGCCATCTATGACTATGTGGAAACGCTCAACTGGGCACCGGCCCATATGCTGGCGGCCGGCCTTTTGGTCTTCTCCTTCCTTGTGATCTTTACCGTCATGACGCTTGAAAAGCGTTGGCGGTTTAAAAGGGAGGATCGGCCATGAGCGCTGACATGATCCAGGCGGCCTTCCGGGGGCAGACCGGTGGCTTTGATATCGACGTGGCATTCACCATGCCGCGCGCGGGTGTGACCGCGCTTTTTGGCGCATCCGGCAGCGGCAAGACGACCATCCTGCGCGCCATGGCCGGGCTGGGAAAACTTGAGGGCAGCCTGCAGGTGGGCGACGCCATATGGCAGGACAGTGCGCGCGGTATTTTCAAGGCCCCGCACGAACGCCCGATCGGCTATGTGTTCCAGGAAGCCAGCCTGTTCCCGCACCTCGATGTGGCGGACAACATCCGGTTTGGTGAAAAGCGGGCCCTTCGGGCTGGCGCCACCCCGCCCGTGTTCGGGGACATCGTCGACCAAATGAAAATCGGACGCCTTCTGGACCGCGCACCCCACACCCTTTCGGGCGGCGAACGCCAGCGGGTGGCCCTGGCCCGGGCGCTGATGCGCGGGCCCGAGCTGTTGCTGATGGACGAGCCCCTGTCGGCATTGGACCGGCGCGGGCGCGACGACCTGCTGGGCTGCCTTGAAGCTCTCCACCGGGAAGCCCGAATCCCGATTCTTTATGTCAGCCACGATTCGGCAGAGGTCGCGCGGCTGGCCGACCATCTGGTGATCATTGAAGGCGGCCGGAAGCAGGCGGAAGGCCCCGCGAGCACCCTGTTCAGCCAGCTTGATTTCATCCCGCCGGACGGGCGCGCAGAAGCGGGCGTGATCCTGGAGGCCCGGGTGCAGGATCATGACAGCACCATGCAGCTGACCCACCTGGCGGTGAACGGTCAAACCATGACCACCCCGGCCATTGAAGCGCCGGCGGGCACTGAAGTGACACTGAGGGTCAAGGCACGGGATGTCGCGATTGCGCTCAAGAAGCCGGAGGCCATCAGCATCCGCAACATTCTTGAGGGCACCATTCTGGAAATCCGCGACGCTGATGATGTTGGGCATGTGGATGTGCTGATCGATATCGGTGGGGGCCAGCTCAGGTCCCAGGTCACCCACGATGCCTGCAATGATCTTCAGCTGAAGGCTGGTACCTCCGTCTTCGCGCTGGTGAAAAGCATGTCGTTTGACGGCCCCGGCGCCTAGCCGAGGCCTGGGCATCCCTAAACGGTACCGCCCGCAGCCGCGCGCGGTTTGATGTCCGCGATACCGGCCATCTCATCGGCTGTCGGCATCCAGCTCAGGCGCGCGAACACATCGTCCGACATGCTCGCATCCTCAACGAACCCGTATTTCATCAGGAATTTTCCCATGGCGAAATCATCGCGCCGGGTAGGCACCAGAAGCGGCTTCCGTGTGGTGGCCGCCGCCTTCATCAGCCACAGAAGGATCGACGAGCCATAACCCTTGCCCGAGGCCTTCTTGATGAAATCCAGATCCACCAGGCGAAGCTCAACCGGCTGGACATCCAGTGTCAGGCGCCCGATACGGGTGCCGTTCTTTTCCAGGATCAGATAGATGGCGTTGGGGAACTGCGCCCCATAGCCGCCTGATTGGGCATCAAGCTGCATCTCGATCACGGTTTCGATATAGTCCTTGTCCGCATCGACCATCCGCAGGTCATCGCGGTTGTCCCTGTACATTTTCGCCAGGAAATCCTTGTCATGGCGGCCTGCCGGGCGCGCGCTGATGCCGTGAGGCAGGTTGACAGTTCCTTCAATCATGCTGTGTCTCCATTATCGGTAACGGCAGGGATCAGTTGAACATCACCTGATAGTAGGCGCCTTCCGGCAATTGTGCCGGGCGCATCATCCGGTGGATCATCAGGCCATCAAGGGAACCGTCCTTGAGCCCGACGATGCTGCCGTTAAATTCAATGGTTTGCTGCATCAGGTGCGCTTCATCGACATCGGCCCGGAATATCAGCAGGAAGGGCGTACGCTTGCTGTCCGGCCCGGCTGAATCAGGTCTCTCTGTGCATTCCATCAACCGAACCGGCATTGCCAGATCGCCCGCGACAAACTGATAGTCCTGGTCTTCGCCGCCAGCAAAAAGCTGCGCATTCGCGGTCCCGACAGAAAGCTGTGCTGTCTCTGTATTGGTCATGATTGTCTCCCGAATTGGTTCCACCCACTCCCGCCTTCCCTGGCGGGTGGGGCGCCGCGCGAACGCGGCACCCGATCTCTGACAAGTTCAGGCGCGCCTTAGGAACGCGACGGATAAATGCCAGACATGCAAATGCTGTAGTGCACAGCCTGCGTTGGTTGCTGGATCTCCACAGCCTGCGTCGCCTGCGGCGTATTCGCAATAGTGAGACGGGTATTGTCGAACTGCACATCCCCCGCCGCGATCACACCGCCAATTGTTGCCTTTGTCGTGACATCTGCCGGTGCGGCAAACATGTTATTCTGAATCGATCCGAAATTGTCGGCAGGTGGTGCAACATAGTCTCCAACAGCGGGCGTCTGTTTCTTGCCGCCACTGTTGGTGGCCACATGCATATTGAGACTAATACCCGAACCGGCGCCACTGCCGCCTGTGTAGCTGAAGCTGTGCAGGTGTTCCGGCATTTTTGAAAGCGACAATACTTCCTGGTACAAGCCAGGCATTGTGCCCATTACCCTGGGCGTCAACCCTGGACTTTGCCCCCACCCCATCGGGATACGCCCCCTCAGGTCAGGCAAGTTAAAGGTCGTCCTGCAATCACCGCCAAACCGACAGCCCAGAAGCGAAAACAGCGCCGTGAACTGCGAAATATCGATTATGGCACCATTGCAACGGCCCCATTCTGCCGGTGTGAATTGAAACCCAAGCGCCTTGATAACGCCCATATATTGTTCATACATGATAAATCTCCTGCCGCCCGTTATCCGAAATTGATTTCGTAAAGCACAACAGGGCTGGGCTGAGTTTCCTGCTCGTTATCGACGACCGTCACATCATCGGCTTTTTTCTTGGCCTTGGCGGGCGCCTTTTTCTTGGCTGCCGCTGCGGCCTTCTTCATAGCCTCTGTGTTGAAATCCTCGCTTTCAGGATTGTCAGCCTTGTTGTCCACATACAGGCCCTCAAGCACGCCGACCTTATCAACCGCAAGGTTGTAACAACCGTCAGGCGCCTGATAGGACTCGGGTCCGCTCAGGATCACCGTGAAGGGTTTCTTACGGCACCCGGCGGGGCGTTCGTCGTCCTTCTTGATCTTGACCTCATGAACCTCCTCGACCGTCAGGTCGATGTCAGGGCCGTCCATGATCGTCAGGGTCACTTTTGACCCGATGATATCCTTGAAATTCTTTGATGTTACCTTGTCCAGCATAGCTAAACCTCCTTCTATAAGGGCTGGATAATCCGTCCCTTGGGGTTAGCTGCGTGATGGGAACATACCCTGCATGCAGATGGCGAAGTTGATCACCGTACTCGGTTGAACGATGGAGAAAGGATAGTTCTGGCCGGTGTTGTGGATAGCGAACGCGCTCGAATCGAAACCACCCTCCCCTGAGATGCTGACACCGCCAATAGGAACGGATGTCTTTACATCTGCAGGGGCGGTGAAGATATTGTCCTGGATGGAACCAAAATTATCAGCCGGTGGGGCAAGGTAATCGCCGTCGGCTGGCGTTTGCTTCTTGCCGCCCGTGGAAGCCACTTCTACCTGCGCGGCCAACGTACCGCCACCACCACCGGCATAAGAGTGGGTGTGGGTGTGTGCCGGGAGATGGGCGCTATGCAGCGTAACGCTTTCAACACCCACCTTTTGCCCCATGATATAAGGGGGAAGCCCCGGCCCCGTGCCAAAGCCCATGGGGACACGGCCACGCAGTTCGGGCAGACCAAAACTGGAGCGACCATCGCCACCAAAGGCTGTCCCCAAAAGCGAGAACAGCGCTGAATACTGACTGATCGCGAGCAGTCCGCCTGCACACGCGCCGTAGTTGCGCGGTGTAAAATTGAAGCCGAGAGCCTCGATGACTCCAAGATAGCCTTCCATAGGATTTCCCCTAAAATTATTGGAATGGATGCAAAAAACTCGGAAAACACACGCATAACAAGAAGTGGGATTGAAACCCTAAGATTGTTATTCGTCAACCTATTAGTGCTAACGAAAACTTGAACAATCGTAACAGTGGTTGAATGAGCTGACCTGACAAAAATCGTAAAACCCCTTAAAGTCCTTACTTTACGTAGGGAAAATTCATCTTCCCCTCATCCACCGCCCTCCACTTACAACTAAAATACAACCATTGAATCGCCAAAAAGTCGAAAATTATTGTTTCTTGTGAAGTAATTCTCCACTATTTTTCTACGTGCGTATGAATAGCTGCGAACTGTTTGAAGTTTCGATTGTCGCGATTGTTTTAGCAAAATCTGCACGTGTATTTGGGGGCATAGTACACTCGAGCAAGCTGCCGGAACCGCGCCAGGGCGGGACTGAGACAGGTTGGTCAGATATTCAGCAATAGGATCATACCATGGTAGACGGCTTCTACGGCGCCACCACTTCAACGAGCCTTCCTTTCACCGACAATTCGGATTTTGACAGAAACGCAGAAGCACACGAGCCTTCAGCGGTCCTGATTGTCGATTCGACGGTTGAGGACGCGGCAGTCCTACTTGATGGTCTTGACCCACACATACATGTGGTACGGACGGAAGACGGTAAGCTTGACGACGCTATCCAGAGCCTTGAGGCCCTGTCGCCCGCTGGCGCTGTCCATATCCTGACACACGGTGAGCCCGGCGCCTTTAATCTTGCCGGCGAGCGCATTGATGCCGCCTACATTGAAAGCCACACGTCTATTGCAAACGCCCTGGCCCATGTCGCCGCCTCAGCCAGCAGCGTCGCTTTGTGGGCCTGTAATGTTGCAAAAGATTCGGTTGGGCAATCCTTTGTCAAAGCCCTGACCAGCCTGACAGGCGCCAACGTCTATGCGGCCCAAGCCCCTGTTGGTGCCGCAGCCCAAGGTGGATCGTGGTTCATAGGCACACAGGCCCCATTCAGCCGCCAAGCGCTGGAGGCCTACCCACACACGCTGCCAACTTTCGATTTCACCGGCGGTACGCTGGGAACGGCAAGTGGCGCTGACAGTATTGCCGATAACGAATTCCAGGAGACGGAAAGCGGTGTCACCATGACCGTGGCCTTCGATGACGGCAGCGCCACGGCAGACGACGACGCAACGCTGCCGAACCTGACGGTGCAAGACCTGTCAGGCGATTATCTACGCTCCTCCGGCGGCATAAATGTAACCACCGTTACAGTTTCATTTGATTCAGCCATCCAGGTGGATTCGTTCGTGATTGGCGTTCAGTCAGGAACCGTCCCAGGCACCTATACCTTCACACCGGTCGGGACGGGCTCCGCCTTCACGATGACTGCTCCCGACGATTTCACCAACTCGGCCACTACTGTCGTGACCCCGGCCGACTGGACCAGTGTGACCAGCTTCACCGTCACCAGCTCCAACGGCCAGTGGGACGCGGTTGTCGATACGGTTACATTCACGTTGCCGGCCAACAATGCGCCGACGGTCTCGGGCGCGCCAACCGATATTACAGTTACTGAAGATACGGCATCGAGCGTTGACCTGTCCGCCGTTACGTTCGCCGATGCGGACTCTGGCGACACTCTTACCGTCACACTGAAAGTTGACAGCGGCACCTTCAGCACACCAGCGGATGGTTCGGGCGAGGGCGCCGGTGTTGACGAAACGCTGGTGAACAGCACCACCATCACGCTCGTGGGTGATCCGGACGATATCAATAGCTATCTCGATACCGCCTCCAACATCCAGTATACAGGTGCGTCAAATGCTAGCGGTGGCGACGCAGCCACGCTGACAATCGCGGCAACCGACGGCACGGACAGCGCGGCCAACAATGACGTCAATATCGACATCACGGCGGTCAATGACGACCCGACGATTTCGGGCCTGGCGGCTGACGTCACGGTCACGGAAGACACCGCTTCGAACCTCGACCTCTCGGCGAGCGCTATTGCGGATGTGGACAGCACGGGCACCATTACCACCTATCTGATTGCCAGCGCCGGCACCCTTGCCGCGACGTCGGGCGGCAGTGTTACGGTCAGCGGATCGGGCAGCGGCACGCTGACACTTTCGGGCACAATTGCCAACATCAACACCTTCCTCGACACCGCCTCAAACGTGACCTATACCGGCGCGTCCAACGCCAACGGCAATGACGCCGCCACCCTGACGGTGCGCGCGAACGACGGCGACGGATCGGGCAATGTGGATCTGGGCACCGTCAATCTTGATATCACCGCCGTTAATGATGATCCGGAAATTTCCGGCCTGGCCAGCGACGTAACGGTCACAGAAGATACAGCCAGCAACCTCGACCTGTCAGCCAGCGCTTTCTCTGACGTAGACAGCTCAGGCACAGTCACGGTTTATCTGATCGCCGGCGCCGGCACCATGACGGCCACGTCAGGCGGCAGCGTGACCGTTGGCGGGTCGGGCACGGGAACGCTGTCGCTTTCCGGCACCTTCACCAACATCAACAGCTTCCTGGATACCGCGTCGAACGTTCAATATACTGGCGCGTCTGACGCCAGCGGCAATGACGCCACCACCCTCACTGTGCGGGCAAACGACGGCGACGGATCGGGCAATGTGGACCTGGGCACCGTCAATGTGGATATCACCGCGGTCAATGACGACCCAACCCTCTCGGGCCTGCCTGCCGATGTGACAGTCACTGAGGACACAGCCTCAAGCGTGGACCTGTCTGCCGCCAATTTCGGTGACGTGGACAGCAGCAGCATCACCGTAACCCTGACCGCCAGTGCCGGTACTTTCAGTACGCCGGCAAGCGGCGCAGGAGCGGGCGCAGGCGTCACGGCAACACTGGTCAACAGCACCACCATCACCCTTGCGGGGGCCCCGGACGACATTGACACCTATCTCGATACCGCGTCGAACATTCAGTATACCGGCGCGTCGAACACGAGCGGCAACGACGCTGCCACCATCACGGTAACAGCCAATGATGGCGACGGATCGGGCGATGTATCGCTTGGCACCGTCAACCTGGACATCACAGCCGTCAATGACGACCCGACCATCTCGGGGCTCGCAACCGACGTAACGGTCACAGAAGATGCAGCCAGCGACCTCGACCTGTCCGCCAGCGCCTTCGCAGATGTGGACAGTGCAGGCACAGTCACGGTTTATCTGATCGCCGGCGCCGGCACCATGACGGCCACGTCAGGCGGCAGCGTGACCGTTGGCGGGTCGGGCACGGGAACGCTGTCGCTTTCCGGCACCTTCACCAACATCAACAGCTTCCTGGATACCGCCTCGAACGTGCAATATACTGGCGCGTCTGACGCCAGCGGCAATGACGCAACTACCATTACCGTAAGGGCGAACGACGGGGACGGCTCCGGCAACGTGGACCTGGGCACCGTCAATGTGGACATCACGGCGGTCAATGACGCGCCGGTGCTGGACAGTGGCCAGTCGCCAACCCTGACCGCGATTGACGAGGATGCAGGCGACGATGACGGCTCCGGCGCCGACGGCGACGATGACGCCACCAACGATGCCAACAACGGCGGCACCACGGTCGCCACCATGGTGGTTGACAGCTCCATCACCGACGCGGACGGCAGCGCGGTCGAATCCATCGCGGTAACCACGGTCGATAACACCAATGGCGTGTGGCAATATTCCACCGACAGCGGCACAAGCTGGAACAATTTCTCCGGCACCACCGGCACCAGCGTCGATATCGAGACGTCGGCGCGGCTCCTGGACAGCGCAGACATGATCCGCTTCGTGCCGGACGCGGACTATAACGGCAGCGCCACCATCACCTTCCGCGCCTGGGATGAAACATCGGGCACGGCCGGTGGTACGGCTAATGCCTCCTCAAATGGGGGCAGCACGGCTTTCTCAAGCGCGAGCGACACCGCGAGCATCACCGTCAACGCAGTCAATGACGCGCCCACTTTCGCGGGCCTTGACGGCGCGCCCAGCTTCACCGAGGGCGGCAGCGTTGTCACCTTCGACAGCGATGTGACCATTTCCGACCTTGAGCTGGACGCCGCAGACGACTTCTCCGGCGCGAGCCTGACGATCGCCCGCAACGGCGGCGCTGACAGCAATGACGATTTCGACTTCGACACGTCGGGCGCCAGCTTCACCTTGTCGGGCGGCAACCTGCAGTCCGGCGGCCAGACCTTCGCCACCTTCACCGACAGTAGCGGCACGCTGACCATCAACTTCACATCCGGCAGCACAGCGGCAACCGGCGCGCTGGTGGATGATGTACTACAGCGTATCACCTATCAGAACACCAGCGACGACCCGGCCTCCAGCGCCCAGATGGACTGGACTTTCAGTGACGGCACGGACAGCGACAGTGGTTCGACAACCGTGTCGATCACGGGCGTGAACGACGAACCCACGCTGACCGCCACCGGCCAGGACCCAACCTTCACCGAAGGTGGTTCGAACCAGGATCTGTTCTCCGGCGTCACGATAGACACGGTTGAGAGCGGCCAGACCATCACGGGCATGACCATAACTGTCACCGACGTCTCCGACACCGGTGAGGAGTTCATGGAGATCGACGGCTCGAGTATCGATATCACGCAGGCAGACAGCGGCACGACGACGACCAACAGCCTAAGCTACAGCGTGGCCTTCTCCAGCGGCACAGCCACCATCACCCTGTCGGGCAGCCTGAGCGAGGTCGCAGCCCAGACACTGGTTGACGGCCTGACCTATGGCCATACCGGTGACGATCCAACCACCGGGTCAAGCCGTGTGGTCGCGCTGACCAGCATCACCGACAGCGGCTCCAACACCGGCGATAACGACAATGTGGCGGCACTGGCCGTCAGCTCAACCGTCTCCATCACTGCGGTGAACGATGCGCCTGTGGTCTCGAACCTCAACGGCGACAATGCCAGCGAGATTGTCGCCGGCGACGGCGCGCAGGATGTCACGGACCTCAATGACGTCACGGTCACCAATGCAGATTCGTCTGATTATAACGGCGGGTTTATCACGCTCAGCCAATCGTCCGGCACTACAAACGGTGACTGGTCGGTGGACGGCACGAATGTGACATCCGGCGGCGACGCCACCATTTCGGCAGGCGAAACCATCCAGGTCGGCGGTGTATCCATTGGTACCGTGGACGCCACTGATGATGGTCAGGGCGGCACGCTAACCATCAACTTCAGCTCAGCCAATGCCACAAACGCCAACGTCCAGACCCTGATCCAGAATCTGGAACTTTCGGCAGCGACAGGCCTGGGTGACCGTTCCTTCACCCTGGTACTCAATGACGGCGACGGCACCGCAAACAGTGGTGACGAAGATACAGCCGCCACCTT
The DNA here is from genome assembly GCF_001550055.1 of Kordiimonas lacus. GTDB lineage: Bacteria > Pseudomonadota > Alphaproteobacteria > Sphingomonadales > Kordiimonadaceae > Kordiimonas > Kordiimonas lacus. The sequence continues at coordinate 657,982 of NZ_LRUA01000010.1, read as the reverse complement.
CACTGTCGGCGTCACGGGCAACCCGCCAGCGATTGGCAATCTGGATGGCGACAGCCTGACCTTCACAGAAGGTGACAGCGCAACGCTGATTGATGTCAGCAGCAATGCAACGCTGACAGATGCGGATTCGAGCAATTTCGACGGCGGCAACATGACAGTCACCTTCCAGTCGGGCGGTCAGGCCGCGGAAGACCTGCTGACGCTCGACACTTCCGGCACGGTATCCCTTGCAGGCACCACCGCAGGCTCGAACGTATCGGTCAGCGGTACCGTGGTCGGTACCCTCGGCAACAATATCAGTGCGGGCAATGACCTGGTCATCAACTTCAACACCGACGCCACTCCGGCCCGTGTGCAGGAGCTGTTGCAGGCGGTCCAATATAACAATGTGGGTGGCGACAATCCGACAGACGGCGACCGCGTCGTTCGCGTGACAATCACCGACGCGGCATCAAACGCAGCCACCGGCACAGCGGACATCACCGTGAATGTGGACCCGGTCAATGACGCCGCATCAGGCGCCAGCCTGCCAACAGATGTCACTGTCACGGAAGACACAGCAAGCGATGTGGACCTTTCGGCAGCCGACTTCACAGACCCGGACAGCGCCAGCGTTACCGTAACGCTGACCATCGATGACGGCACCTTCTCAACCCCAGCCGACGGTGCAGGTGTCGGCGTCGACGAAACACTGGTCAGCAGCACTGAGATTACGCTGGCGGGCAACGCGGACGATATCGATACCTATCTCGATACAGCCTCGAACATCCAGTATACCGGGTCTTCGAACACCAACGGTGGTGACGCGGCCACCATCACCGTTACTGTCAATGACGGTGACGGGTCGGGCGACGTAGCTGTCGGCACCGTCAATATTGACATCACCGCCGTGAACGACGACCCAACAGTCGCCAGCCTGCCAACGGATGTGACGGTCACAGAAGACACGGCCAGTAATGTTGACCTGTCAGCCGCCAACTTCGGCGATGTGGACAGCGCCACGATCACCGTCACCCTGACCCTTGATGACGGCACCTTCAGCTCGCCGGCAGACGGCGCAGGCGTGGGCTCGGGTGTCACCGAAACGCTGGTCAGCAGCACGGTGATCACTTTGGTGGGCGATGCGGACGATATCGATACCTATCTCGATACCGCGTCGAACATTCAATATACCGGCAGCGCAGACACCAACGGCGACAATGCCGCCACCATCACCGTGACAGCGAACGATGGCGACGGCTCTGGCGATGTGGCGATGGGCACGGTCAATATCGACATCACGGCCGTGAACGATGATCCGACAGGCGCAAGCCTGCCAACGGATGTGACGGTCACGGAAGACACAGCAAGCGATGTGGACCTGTCGGCCGCCGACTTCGGCGACGTGGACAGTGCCAGCATCACCGTGACATTGACCCTCAGCGATGGCACCTTCGGCACCCCGGCCGATGGTGCAGGCGTGGGCGTCACGGCAACCCTGGCCAACAGCACCACCATCACACTGGCGGGCGACGCAGACGATATCGATACCTATCTCGATACCGCATCAAACATTCAGTATACCAGCGCCGCCAACGCGGACACGGACGATGCTGCTACCATCACCGTCACTGCCAATGATGGCGACGGGTCGGGCGATGTGGCGATCGCCACAGTCAATGTGGATGTCACCGGCGTGAATGACCTGCCAACCAGCAGCGGCGGATCGATTTCCACCGCTGAGGACAGCAACAAGACCTTCGCATCCAGCAACTTCAACTTCAGCGACGTGGATACCGGCGACACGCTGCAGAGCGTCCGTATCGACACGCTGCCAAGCACTGGGACGTTGAAGCTCTCGGGCGTGAATGTGACCGCAGGCGACGTGATTGCCGTTGGCGATATCGGCAACCTGACCTTCAATCCGCCGTCAAATCAGTCGGGGTCAACCAGCTTCACCTACAGCGTCAATGACGGCACCGGCTTTGCCACCAGCACAGCTACGATGAATATCTCCATCTCGGCGCGCAACGATGCGCCCACCAACGTCAGCCTGAGCAACAGCAGCGTGCAGGAAGTTGTGCCGGGTGCAGTTGTGGGCACTGTCAGCGCCAGCGATGTGGATGACAGCAGCCTGACCTATACGGTCAGCGACAATCGCTTTACCATCGACAGCAACAATCAGCTGAAACTGAAAGCCGGCCAGATCCTTGATTTCGAAACCGAGCCGACGGTCACCGTCACACTGACGGCAACCGATGATGACGGCGCAAGCGACAGCGACGATTTCACCATCACCGTGATCGACGTCAATGAAATCATCAACGGTGGCAGTAACGATGACACCATCGACGGCACCGACAACGACGACTATGTGCAGTCGGGCAGCGGCAACAACCGCATCAGAACCGGCGGCGGCAAGGACACCATCGACGGCGGCGACGGCAACGACGACATCGGCGGCGGTAATGATGACGACTTCCTCAAAGGCGGCGGCGGCAATGATACCGTCGATGGCGGTCTGGGCAATGACCTGGTCTATGCCGGCCTTGGCGACCTGGGCGACGACACGGTCCTGGGCAGTGGCGGGTTCGACAGCCTTGGTGGCGGCGCCGGCAATGACAAGCTGGATGGCGGCGACAATGACGACCTCCTGTGGGGCCGGTTCGGCGACGACACGGTCGATGGCGGAACGGGCGACGACATGCTCTATAACGGCGAAGGCAGCGATACCGTCATGGGCGGCACCGGCGACGACACGCTGTGGGCTGGCGCGGGCGACGATGTGCTGTCGGGCGGATCGGGCGAGGATGTCTTCATCTTCGGCACCGCTTCGGGCAACGACACCATCAGCGACTTCGAGCTGGCGAACGACACCCTGGACCTGCAGTATAGCGGCGCAGGCTTTGACGCCCTCGCCGACGTACAGGCGGCCGCAAGCGATGTCACCCAAAACGGCGAAGCCGGTTTGCTGATCGACCTGGGGAACGGCCAGAGCGTGTTCCTCATAGGCCTTGATACCGGGGACCTGGCCAGCATGACCGTCACGCTCTAGCCCACCAATCCATCAGCCAGCGGCTTTATGTCGCTGGCTTTTTCCCCTTGGCGCCCATTCTTGATGGCTGGCCTTCAAGGGCAATTGCCGCCATGATGACATCATGAATATGATGCTCGCGCTTTTTGTGTTTCTGCTGTTGGCCCGCTTGGGCGGACACCTTGCCGACCGCGCACGCCTGCCGGTGTCCGTGGGCGAAATGGCCGCCGGTGTGCTGGTGGCGCTGGCAGCCAGCCAGTTCGGGGACACCTTTCCTGTCCTGCCGTCCATCATCAAGGACGATTTCCTCGCTGCGGCTGCCGATATCGCCGTCTTTTTCCTTGTCCTGCTGGCCGGCATCGAACTGGAACCGCGCGAGATTGCCCAGGCGTCCGGCAAGGCCCTCTGGATTGCGCTAGGCGGCGTCCTGTTACCGCTGGTGGGTGGCGCCTGGCTGGCCTGGACGTTCCTGCCGGCAGGGCCGGAACATGATAGCCAGGCCCTTGTAACCGGCGTGGTGCTGTCGATCACGGCGCTGCCAGTGGTGGTAAAGGTGCTGACAGACTTCAACATGCTCAGGGGGGCAGCCGGCGAGATGATCGTCACAGCCGCCCTGTTCGATGACATCATCGGCCTGGTGCTGATCGCGCTTCTACTGGCCATTGTCGAAACCGGCGGCCTGCCGGGCCTGGCGGACCTTGGGGTGATGGCGCTGAAGGTTGCGGCCTTTTTCGCGGTCACTGTGCTACTTGGGGTGCATGTCTATCCCCGGGTGCAGAAAGGCCTGAAGCTCCTGAAGGCGTCGGCGATTGAGTTCAGTGCGCTGGTGACTGCCGCACTCGGCTATGGCTGGCTGGCGGAGGCCATGTCCCTGCACTGGGTTGTCGGGGCCTTTATGGCCGGGCTGTATTTTGAAAAATACCGCGTTGGCGCCCGCAGCTACACAGAGATCATGGCCCTGGTGACCACAATGGTGCAGGGCGTGCTGGGGCCGCTGTTTTTCCTGTCCATGGGCCTTTATGTAGATATCGGCGCAGCCGCCGACATGCCGTGGATTCTGGCCGGTCTGCTGGCCTTCGCGCTTCTCAGCAAAATTGCCGGTGCCGGGCTGCCGGCGCTGGCACTGGGCTTTGGTGTCCGGGATGCGCTGACCATCGGCACAGGCATGGCCGCGCGCGGGGTGGTTGGGCTTGTGGTGGTGGGCATTGCCGTTGACGCCGGGGTCTTTAACGGAACCGGGGAAAACCCGGCAGGCGGGCCGCTGTTGTCGGCGCTGGTGCTGGTCAGCGTGCTGACCACCGCGCTGACGCCCCTCTTGCTGCAATTGATCCTGAAAAACAAGCAACCTGACGGCTGAAAGAACCTCAGCGGAAGGCCGGGCCGTGCGCCCAGGCGGCAAGGGAATAGCGCCGTCCGCTGGTTACAGGTGCGACCCGGTGCAGCACATAGCTCGGGAATGCCGTCAGGGACCCGCGCGCAAGCGGTTGCGCCGCCGGTGTGCCGTCCGCATTCACCTCAAGCGTGCCGCCTTCATAGTCAGCGGGGTCTGAAAGCTGCAGCACAAGGCTGAGCTTGCGACTGGCGTTCAGGCCCTTGCGGCCGATATCGATATGCCAGTCATAGAAGTCGCCACCGTCAGCCGCCCCGTCATAGCGCAACAGCTGGAAGCCTTCATCGAAGCCCATCAGGGCGAAATCGAACCAGCGCCGGTTGAGGAGCGCGAGGCCTTCGATCATACGGTCGGTGAACCAGGGGAGGGTGTCATCATCGAGCCACAGGGTGCTGGCGGACCGGATGCCGGAAACCATGACCCCACCGGTCAGGCGACCCGGCGCCATGCCTTCGGATTCCCCGAAAGCGGTCAGGCGCTCGCATTCCTCCGCGCTCAGGAAGTCCGGCAGGGTAACAACCGTTTCTCTGGCAGCAAGAGGGGGCGCAAGGCCGATATCGCCGCGGGGTGTCATGGCCTCAATGGTCCAGGTCGTACATGTCAATCAGGTCGGCAACTTCGCCCACACTGACATCATATTTCTGGGCAATCTGGCTCATGGTGCGTCCCCGCTGCAGCGCAGCTTTGAGCGTTGCTTCATCGATGGGCCATTCGTCGTCATACTGATCGCTGTAGCTGGGATCGTCGTCCAGCCCCAGTTCGTCATCAAAAAATCCAGACCGACTCATTTCCGTTCTCCCGATGGGGCTATTCCCCGGAAAGGACACTCATATTTGTCGTTCTGCGCTTGCTCTTTTCATTTGAAAAGCGGATAAATCAAATAGTTGATATCGAATAATTCGATACATGGAGAAACCCATGGACATCACCCAGGCGCGAACCTTCCTGGCGGTTCTGGAAACCGGCACCTTCCTGGGCGCCTCTGACCGGGTGAATGTGGCCCAGTCGACTGTCAGCAGCCGCATCAAGGCGCTGGAGCAAATGCTGGGGCAGGAACTGTTCACCCGCAACAAAACGGGCGCCGTGCCCACGCGCGCGGGCCTTGCCTTCGCCCGTCATGCCCGCGCCATCCAGCGCCAGTGGGACCAGGCCAAACTGTCGCTCGCGCTCCCCGAAGGCCAACAGAAGCTGCTGACCATCGGCGGCCAGCCCAGCCTGTGGGACGGTTTCCTGCTGCACTGGCTGCCCTGGATGCGCCAGAATGCTTCTGAGGTTGCCGTCCGCGCCCAGATGATCGCTTCCTCCAGCCAGCTTATGCAGCAACTGGTGGACGACACGCTTGACCTTGTGGTGCTCTACCGGCCCGAAGCGCGCCCGGGCACGGAAATCCGCCAGATTTTCGAAGAACAGCTGGTGCTGGTCAGCAGCAGCAATAGGCCCGATGACCCGGGCGGGTTGGGCGATGCCGAATATGTCTATGTGGATTGGGGGCCCGAGTTTGAAGCCGACCATGCGCTCAATTTTCCCGATGCCGCCACACCGCCCCTGAATTTGAATGTCGGCTCGCTGGGGATCTCGTTCCTCCTGAACAATGCGGCAGCAGGCTATTTTCCCATGCGCATTGCGGCCCCCTATATCGCAGCTGGCAGCCTGGTGCGTGTACCTGACGCCCCTACCTTCACCTATCCGGTCTATGCCGCCTTCCCGGAAGACCGTGACAGCGCCCTGATCGGCACCGTGTTGAGCGGCCTAAGGCAGATCGCGGCCGAAAACAGCGGCGTTAGCGCGGGCACTGCATAGCGACAACAGCCACAGCCCACTCAACCAGACATTTCCTCCCATTCCCGGATAATATGTATAAAGTTTGCGGCTTTAGGGGCTTTTTTCTATAGTGAACTGCCCTAAATGAGGGGTAGTTCTCACGCTAGGGGTCATTGCCGTGCCACGTATCCGCCGCACCTATCTGCCAATGCTGCTTGGCTCAGCTCTGGTTCCTGCCCTGTCGGTCCCGGCCACAGGCGTGGAAGCCGAAGGCCCGGTTGAAGAGATCATCGTGCATGCGCGTAAGCGCGAGCAGACGCTGACAGACACGCCCGTATCCATCAGTGTGGTGGGCGCGACCACCATTGAAGACTGGACCCTGACATCCCTGGAAGACCTGGAACTGGCTGTGCCCAACCTCAGGACCGCCGCCCAGTTTGCCTACAATAACACTGTGTCGCTGCGCGGCGTGGGCACCTACAGCCGCAACATCGGCTTTGACGAGCGCGTGGGCCTCTATCTGGACGGCATCTATCTGGGGCCGTCTTATGGCTTGAACCAGTCACTGCTGGACGTGGCGCAGGTGGAAGTGATGCGCGGGCCGCAAGGCACGTTTTTTGGCCGCAACGCCATCGCGGGCGCCGTGACCCTGATCAGCGCCAAACCTGGGCCAGAGGTGTCAGGCAGAGCGCTGGCACGCTATGGCCGGTTCGACACCCGTACCTTTGAAGGCAGCCTCAATATACCGCTGTCGGACACACTGTTCGCCAGCCTCTCCGGCAGCCTCCATAAGCGCGACGGCCTGACCACCAACCTCTTTGACGGTTCGAAAATCGACAACCGTAACCGCAACAGCCTGCGCGCCCAGATGCTCTATCGCCCCAGCGACCGGTTTGAGGCACACCTGAGCCTGGACCGCAATGAAATCGACGAAGCCATGCTGGTGGGCGACCCCAATTCGGACACCTTCGGCATCTTCCCCGACACAGTGGCACCTGCCCCGTTCGAGGTGGACTTCAATGTTGCGCCAACCCAGAAAGTGATCACCAAGGGCGCCGGCCTCAGCATGACCTGGACCTTTGAAGGCGGCATGGAGCTCAAGTCCCTGACGGGGCTGAGATCCACCGACGCCGCGCATCACTATGATACCGACTATACGAGTATCGATATCCTCTATGTGGATTACGCCGAAGACTATGGCCACTTTTCCCAGGAACTCAGGCTGACGTCGCCGGACGACGGCAACCGGTTGGGCTATGTGCTCGGGGTCACCTATCTGGACCAGAAAGGCGAGACCGACCGGCACGCCATTGGCGGCGCTGCGGCCTTCATTCTGGGGGCTGCTGAAGGCGCGGACATGACCAGCATCGGCCGTGTGGACACGGAAGCCTGGGGGCTTTATGCCAGCTTTGATTACCGCCTCAGCGACGCGCTTACCCTGTCAGCCGGGCTCAGGTGGTCACGCGATGAGAAAAGCGTGGACTGGAGTGTCGACACAACCGGCGCGCCGGCATTCCAGCTGGCCACCGGCACGCTCAAGGACAGCCGCCATGACACAGACGTCTCCCCCACGTTCAGCCTCAGCTACGCGCCAACCGACGCCATCACCGCGTTCCTGCGGTATGGTGAGGGCTTCAAGAGCGGCGGCTATAATCTGGATTATGTCAGCGCCGCCATTTTCCCGGACCAGCTGGAATTCGAAAAAGAAAGCGCCCGCAGCTATGAAGCCGGCATCAAGGGCAGCCTGTGGGACGGCATGGCCTGGTTCAGCGCCACCGCTTTCTGGGTGGACTATAGAAACTTCCAGGTGAACCAGTTCCTGGACCAGGGCGGCGGCAGCACGATCATCGTGATCTCAAACGCCGCCAAGGTGCGCACCAAGGGCCTGGAACTTGAGCTGACCGCCCGGCCCACCGACGGCCTTTCTCTCACCACATCGCTGGCGCTGCTGGACGCAAAATACCGCCAGTTCGTCGATGGCGGCGTGGGGGCGACGGACGTGTCCGGCAACAAGCTTGAGGCCCCCGATGTAGAAGCCAGCATCGCCCTGGCGTACGAGCGCCCGATCAGCGACAGCCTCATGGGCTTTATCAATCTGAACGCTTCCTTCGCCGACAGCTATTTCGTCACGCCCGACAATATCACCGAGCAACCCTTGCTGGGTGGTGGCAGCGTGCCATTCGGGCAGATCTCCAGCCGGTCGCAGCTCAATGCCAAACTGGGCGTCGGCAGCCCGGCTGACGGCTGGACGGCTGCCTTTTGGCTGCAGAACGGCTTTGGCGACGGCGGCACCGCCGCCAGCCTCAGGGACTTTTTCGGCACCATCGTGGAAGCGCAGACCGTGCCGCGAAGCTACGGTGTTGAACTGACGTATGAGTTTTAGGCGCGCGCGAGAAGCTTGACTTGGTCGCCCGGTGTTTCTAGCGTCCGGCAGGATACGGCCTGATGATTGAGATCAGCCAGACAAGCAAAGGAAGAAGCCTGCGGACTGGTTTATAAGGGACCTGTGCCCCGCCTGAGCCGCCAAGGGCAACCACGACCATGACTTTCCGCATCGACGCTCGCCCAATCGTCCAGGTTATTGGTCTCCTTCTGGTGGCGCTGGCCGTCTTCATGATGGTCCCTGCCGTGGTGGAAGCCAAGATGGCGGGCTCCACCCCCTACGAATTTCTTTTCTCTGCTGCCTTCACCGGCTTCATGGGCCTGGCGCTGGTGCTGGCCACGCGCGACAACGCGCCCTTCAGCCTGGACATCAAGCAGGCCTTCCTGCTGACCGCCGCCACCTGGCTGGTGCTGCCGGTGTTTGCGGCGCTGCCGCTCATTGGCATGGGCCTGCCGCATGACGCCGACCTCAGCTATACCGACGCGGTGTTTGAGACCGTATCGGGTATCACGACAACCGGCTCCACCGTCATCTCCAACCTGGACACCGTGCTGCCCGGCATTCTGCTGTGGCGGTCGCTCCTGAACTGGATCGGCGGTATTGGCATTGTGGTGATGGCCATCATCATGCTGCCGTTCCTGCGCATCGGCGGGATGCAGCTGTTCCGCACCGAAAGCAGCGACAAGTCTGAAAAAATCATCCCCAAATCCACCGAACTGGTGAAATGGATCACCGGCGTCTATGTGGCCCTGACAGTGGCCTGCACACTGGGATACCTGCTGACCGGCATGAGCTTCTTTGACGCGGTCAACCATGCCCTTGCAACGGTCGCGACCGGCGGCTTCAGCACACACGACGATTCCTTCGGCCACTTCGGCATGGCCAGCCAATGGGTTGGTATCCTGTTCATGATTGCCGGCAGCATTCCCTTCATCGCCTTCATCAAATTCGCCCGCGGCCGCAAGCGCGCCTTCGCCAGCGATCCGCAGATCAACGCCTTCCTGAAGTTCCTGGCTGTGGTGATTTTGGGCGCCACCTTCATGCTGATGATGGACAGGGACTGGGACTTCTTCGAAGCGCTGACCGCAGCGGCTTTCAATATTGTCTCCATCGTCACCACCACAGGGTTTGCGTCCACCGACTATACGCTGTGGGGCACGGGCGCTGTGGCCGGCTTTTTCCTGCTGACATTCGCGGGCGGCTGCGCGGGCTCCACATCCGGCGCGATCAAGATATACCGCTTCCAGGTGCTGTGGATCACGCTTCGGGAACAGCTCCTGAGGCTCAACAGCCCCAACCGGGTGGTGATCCTTAACTATCACGGCGCGCGCATGCCCACAGACCTGCCCCTGTCGGTGCTGGCGTTCCTCGCAGCCTTCTTCGCTTCCATCGCCATCGTCACCCTCATGCTGGCGATGATGAATATTGATTTCGCCACGGCATTGTCGGCGGCCACCACAGCCATAACCAATGTGGGGCCCGGCTTCGGCGACGTCATTGGCCCGGCGGGCAATTTTAAAAGCCTGCCCGACGCCGCCAAATGGCTCTTGTCCTTCGCCATGATTCTGGGGCGGCTGGAGATTTTCACCCTGATCATGCTGTTTGACCCGCACTTCTGGCGGGACTAGGCGCACCTTATTGGTCTGCCAGATGGTCCGATACCAGGGCCGCTGTATGGTCCAGCAGGCTGGCGTCACCGACCGCCCCGTGGCCGGGAATAACAACTGTTGCGCTTCCGTAACGATCCTTTGCAAGCGCCATGGCATTGCCCCAACCCGCCGGATCACCTTCCTTATAATAGCCGATGCCCCGGGCTGAAGCTTCACGTACCGCGCAGCCGCCGAACAAAAGCTTCTGCTGCTTCAGCCACACCATGAGATTATCGGTGGTGTGGGCCGCGCCGGGATACATGATCTCCAGCGGCCCGAGGGTGGTGGTCGCGCCGGCCTCTGCCGCGATATCCAGTTCATAGTCTGGTGGGGTCTCGCCGCGGGCGATCATCAGCTGGCGGGTTTTCGGGGAGGCATAGAAACGGATGCCGCGCTCGCGCATCACTGCAGCGCCTGCCGCACGGTCCGCGTGGGAGTGGGTGGCCACCGCCATGGTGACCTTGAGGCCGATGGCGGCTTCGATTTCATCCAGAAGGGTGGCTGTGGCCGCGTCGCCCCAGGCGCTGTCAACCAGCACCAGGTGCCCGCGTTCGCGCACGATCAGCCCGTTGGAGGTATAGCGCGTGCCGTCCTCGAACGTGTGGCTTGAGACATGCAGCCACACACCGTTTGTCAGCGGCCGGATGCGCACATCGCCGTCCTCGGCCCGGGCGCCCGGAACGAAAAGAAGAACCAGAAGTATCAGCAGTGCACGCACAAAGACCTCCCTGAAGTTACCGTCCACACCGACCCCTTGTGCCACCCAATGAGGGCAAAAAGATGGAGAAACAAAAAAGGCGCGCCATGGCGGCACGCCTGTTTCGAGATTTCTGAAGTCATTGCCTGCCTCAGGCCTTGGCTTCCTCGGCCGCAGCGCGCGCCTCATCGGGCGTGAAATCGTAGGTGGAGTTGCAGAACTGGCAATTGACGCTGATCTTGCCGTCGACCGTCATGTGATCCACATCGTCGTCCGAGAACTGGCTGATCACGGTAAGCAAGCGGTCGCGGCTGCAGCGGCAGGCGTGAACAAGGGCCACGCTGTCGAACACACGCACGCCGTCTTCGTTGAACAGGCGGTACAGCAGCTGGTCAAGTGTCAGCTGCGGGTCCAGAAGCTCTTCCGTCTTGACGCTGTGCATCAGCACGCTGGCACGGTTCCACTCTTCTTCGGTGTTGCGCTCCAGAAGGCGTTCACGCCCTTCTTCACCACGGGCCAGATGCTGCACCATGATGCCGCCGGCGCGCCAATGGTTGGTCACCGGGTCATGGTCACACCTGAGGCGGATTTCCGTGGGCGTCTGTTCGCTGTTTTCAAAATAGTTGCGCGCCACTTCCGAAAGCGTCTCGCCCTTCAGCTCAACGATGCCCTGATAGCGCTCCATGTCGTCGCCCTGGTCGATGGTGAGCGCCAGATAGCCGTTCTTGGAGCCGATCAGGCCGTGGAAGCTGGGGTTTTTGCCGTACTGGGCCATGACCTCGGCGTTGATGTCCGCATAGCCGCGCAGGCGACCAACGCCGTCATCCCGAAGCTCATAGTCCGCCACCATCATCGGCACCGGACCGCCGGATTTGGTCTGGATCGTGACAATGCCGTTGAATTTGAGCATGGACCCCAGCATGGCGGTGAGCGTGAGCATCTCGCCCAAAATCTTCGCCACCGGTTCCGGATAGTCGTGCGCCTTCAGGATCTGGTCCACCACCGTGCCCAGCCGCACGGCGCGACCGCGCACATCCATGCCTTCAATGGCAAAGGGGCGGATTTCATTGTCCCGGCTGCCCGCCGGGTCTTTGACAACAATCGGGGTGTCGTTCATGGGAACGCTTTCCATACTCAACTAAAAGGCCTTTGGGGGCCCAAGGGGCCCGTTCGGGGCGCTTTTATATCTTTCCGAGGCACCAAGCAAGGATTGCCTTCTGGGCGTGCAGGCGGTTTTCCGCCTCGTCCCACACCACGCTCTGGGGGCCATCCATCACATTGTTGGTGACCTCTTCGCCGCGGTGCGCGGGCAGGCAGTGCAAGAACACGGCCTCGTCGGCCGCCTTTTCCATCAGCGCCCGGTTGACCTGGAAGGGTTCCAGCGCGCGCACGCGGCTGCCGGTACGGTCATCACCCATCGACACCCAGGTGTCTGTAAACACGGCGTCGGCGTCCCACACGGCAGCCTCGGCGTCGGTGACCACATGCACATCGCCGCCCTGCTGTTCAGCCCATTCGAGCACGTCGTCATAGGGCGCAAAGTTTTCCGGGCAGCCCAGCATCAGCGTGAAGTCGAACTTCACCGCCGCTTCAATGAGCGACGTGGCCACATTGTTGCCGTCGCCAACCCACGCCAGTTTCTTGCCCTTGATGGGCCCGAGGTGTTCCTCGATGGTCATGATATCGGCCATGATCTGGCACGGGTGCGAGCGGTCGGTGAGCGCGTTGATCACCGGCACATCGCCTTCTTCCGCCAGTTCTTGCACGGCTTCGTGCGTGTTGGCGCGGATCATGATGGCGTCGACATAGCGGCTCACGACCCGGGCCGTGTCGCCAATGGTCTCGCCGCGCCCCAGCTGCATCGAGCCGCCCTGCAGCACGACGGCCTTGCCGCCCAGCTGGTGCATGGCCATCTCGAAACTGATGCGCGTGCGGGTGGAGGATTTCTCAAAAATCATGGCAAGCGCGTGGCCGGCGAGCGGCGCGCCTTCGTCCACCGCACCCTTGGGGAGATGACGTCGCGCCTCTTTCCATTCCTTGGCCGTATCCAGGATAAGCCGCAGGGTTTCCGCAGGGATATCCTTCAGGTCAATAAAATGGCTGTTGGGTGTCTTCGTCATCTCACCTTTTCCTCTTCACACAAGTTTGCTGGCGGCTATTTGCCGGGAATGCCGTTTTTCCGCCAGTCGTTCATGGCCGCGTCCAGATTGTCCATGGCCTCGTCCAGATGTTCGTCTTCAATGATCAGCGGCGGCAGCATACGCATGACCATGTCGCCCGCCACAGCCGGCAGCATGCCGCGGCCGATCATGTCCACCACCGCACCCCTAGTTGGGACTTCCGGCAGGCGGATACCGGCCATCAGGCCCATGCCGCGCACTTCAGAAATAAAATCACCGTGGCGTTGCTGCAGTGCGCCCAGGCGGGCCTGCAGCTTGTCGCCCATGTCGCGCACGCGCTCAAGGAAGCCCGGCGCCAGCATTTCGTCCAGCACCGCGTTGCCGACAGCCATCGCCAGCGGGTTGCCGCCATAGGTGCTGCCGTGGGTGCCAACGGTCATGCCGGAGGCCGCTTCTTCGGTCGCGAGGCATGCGCCCAGCGGGAAACCGCCACCGATGCCCTTGGCCGCCGTGACGATATCCGGCTTCACGTCAGACCATTCGTGGGCAAACAGCTTGCCGGTCCGGCCCATGCCGCACTGGATTTCATCCAGCACCAAGAGGAGGCCGTTTTCGTCACACAGGTCCCTGAGCGCCTGCATCTGGTCTTTACTGAGCGGGCGGATGCCGCCTTCGCCCTGCACGGGCTCAACCATGATGCCGCCGGTCTCGGGGCCAATGGCCGCCTTCACGGCTTCAATGTCGCCAAACGGCACCACGTCAAAGCCGTCCGGCAGGGGCTCGAAGCCCTTCGTCAGTTTTTCCTGGCCCGCGGCGGCGATGCCCGCCAGCGTGCGGCCGTGGAAAGCGTTCGACATGGTCACCAGGCGGTATTTGCCCGCATTGCCTTTGTCATAATGATACTTGCGCACCATCTTGATGGCGCATTCGATGGCCTCGGCGCCCGAGTTGGTGAAGAACATGGTGTCGGCAAACGAGGCGTCGCACAGGCGCTCCGCCAGCTTTGTGCCCAGCGGGATTTCATAGGTGTTGGCCGTGTGCCACAGCTTGGCCGCCTGGTCCTGGATGGCTTTCACCAGCGTCGGGTGGCTGTGCCCCAGGCACATCACGCCGATACCGGAATAGAAATCCAGATATTTCTTGCCGTCGGTATCATAGAGATACATGCCCTCGCCGCGCTCGAAAGCGACAGGGATACGGGCGTATGTAGGCATCAATGGGCTAATCACGTCTTCTCTCCATCCGGCCTCTTGTGAGGCTCTGTTCAATTGAAGAAAAGTCCCTCGCTTGCGCTCAGTGTACTTTCCTTCAGCTACCATATGGCGACGACAAGGCTTGAGGCGGCTCTGCGCCTTGCCGTCAAATTTCTTCCTGGCAATCCGCACTGCCGGATTGCCTAAGCAATCGTTTAAAACTGGGCCGAAGACCCGCTTCGAGGACCAGTTTTTCATTAATTCCCCGAGGAAAAGTACACTGAGGCAACGCCGAAGGACTTTTTCTCGATCATTTAAATGCTATTAGCCGGAGTGCCCCCGCGCCCCGGCCTGATTGGCACGAAGGATGCCCCCATGGCCGGGCCAAGTCAATGGCAGCGCACCGCAGGAAACACGAAAAAAACTGGGCTATACGGGAAGTTCTGTTGATTTGGGGGGATAGGTTGCTGACTGAAAATTCTTTCAATCACCAAATACAAAAAGTGTTTGTTGGAATTGATTCAGTGAAGCTCCTCATCAACCTGCTTTCTTATGTGGCAGAGCGGCCAGGCCTTGAATTGTTTTCCAGTAGAACTTCACCTTTTGGTGCTTCTCTTCCTTCCATGCATCGTCTCTCTCACAGGCATCGATTTCTGCGGCCAATCCTTTCAGGTAAGTCATCGCTTCAGGATACCTTCCAAGCTGGATCAAACAGTCTACTTTCTGCAGCGACACGAATATTTTTACGGAAGGTTCGTCAGGCGATTTCGCATCCCAAACCCCCAGCAGTTTTTCATACTGATTGGTCGTCTTGAGCCAGGTCCAATAGATTGCCTGATATAATTTTTTCCAATTCAGCGGGTTGATGGCCTTACCCAACAGGGTGAGCAGCAGCTTTGATGATTCAAGCCACGGTGCAGTGGTTGAAGGCTTATCTTCATCGACGAAAGTTTCCCGCTCTTTGGCCTCAAACCCAGCGCGCTTCACGCCGGCTTTCCGCTTCCCGTATTCCAGTTTTTCATTCTGTGATTGCTGCAACATCCAGCCCCTTGCTGCCCATTCCCCATATCGGCCGTAGCCAACAGCCCCTTTTTAGGTATCGGACATTTCCTTGAATACACCCCCTGTCCCAACACAACACAATAAAAAAAGGGGAACCGGCTGAACCGATCCCCCGTTTGGAAAGACTTTCCTGCATGGGAAAACGTTGCAGGAAACCCTTCCCGATAAGTTTCGCAGAGGGCCAAATGGCCACACTTGCATAGAAGACGAAGTCGGACCGCATTCTGGGAATACCACTTGAGGCCCAGCTCTTTTGAGGTCGCAATAAGTATTATCTGCGTTTGACACAAAATGGTTGGTAAGGGGAAGTCCCCTTCAATTGCACTCGTCGTGCCTCAATATCCACGGTTCCCAAATATCGTTCCAGTTTGGAAAACCCTTCGTCAAAACTGCCTCGGGGCGTTGATAAAAACGCCAAATAGGAAGGGATATCTTCCGGAACCAGTAGGTTCATATCCAACATATCCAAATGCGCCAGAACTTCATTGGAGACAGAGTTTTCTTCCTCGCCCTCCCAATCCTCAAAATCAAAAGCGTCATTCTGATAATGGTGCTCTGCCCAGACATGTACGTCCTTCGCAGACAATGCGCCTTGCGCCCATCTTCCTAGAATTTCTCTAATAATATTTCGCGAGATTATCTGCGTCATTAGCCTACTACAAACTGACCGATTGACTGAGCTGGATTATGTATCTCTACCTTACGCCTTCAGGCGGTAGCCGGTCTTGAACACGCGGTAGACCCACAGCGTCAGGATGATATTGAGCGCCAGCGTATAGATGATCCCGGTCGTCAGGTCGCTGTCGCCGCGGCCGATGAAGCCGTAGCGCACACCGTCGATCATATAGAAGAAAGGGTTCAACTGGCTGAACACCTGCCAACCGGTCGAGAGGCGCTCGATGGAATAGAAGGTGCCCGACAGCAGGCTGAGGGGTGCGATGACGAAGTTGGTGATGGCCGCCGAATGGTCAAACTTTTCCGCCCATACGCCGGTCAGCACACCAACAAGCGACAGCATCACGCTGGCCGCCAGCGCGAAATAGGCCACGGCCCAGAGGTGCTCGATGGTCATGGTGACACCCGGCATGGCCCAGAAGGCAGTGCCCACGGAAAGGCCCACCAGCAGCCCGCGCGTCACCCCGCCACCCACGAACCCAAGCGTCAGCTCAAGGGCGGACAAGGGCGGCATCAATGTGTCGACAATATTGCCCTGCACCTTGGCAATCAGGATCGATGAGGACGTGTTGGCGAACGCATTCTGCAGGATGGCCATCACAATCAGGCCCGGCGCCAGGAACTGGGCATAGGGCATATCCGCCACCATGCGGCCCCGACCGCCCAAGGCCAGCGTGAAAATGATCATGAAAAGGATGGTGGTGACGGCAGGTGCCGCCAGCGTCTGCGCCCACACTTTCATGAAGCGGCGCGATTCGCGCGCATAGAGCGTCCACAGCCCCACCCAGTTGACGGCACCAATGGTACGGCTCCCCAATTCCGGGTAGCTGTCCTTAGCGTCCTTGGGTGCAATGCTGGAAGTGCTGGATTCCATGGGCTGACTCCATAAAAAAATGAGGGCCTCACCATATGGTGTCGTTTGTCCCCTTGGCAAGAGGGGTCGTTGGGCGATATAAGCTTTAGGGAATCGGGTGACTCGGGAGTCACCGACGCCCATAAAAAGAAATACAGGGAAAAGACCATGGCATGGACGGACGATCGCATTGATCAGCTCAAGAAACTTTGGGACGATGGCCTCAGCGCCAGCCAGATCGCGAAGGAACTGGGCGAGGGTGTGACCCGCAACGCCGTGATCGGCAAGGCCCACCGCCTTGGCCTCAAATCACGTCCATCCCCGGTGAAAGCCGACAAGGACAAGAAGAAGGCCGCACCCAAGAAAGTCGCAAAAAAGGCGGATAAACAACTAGTTACGCTGCTGGACCTGACAGACCGCATGTGCAAATGGCCGATCGGTCACCCGGGCGACACAGACTTCCATTTCTGCGGCAAGCAGGCCGAAGCGGGCATGCCTTATTGCGCTGGCCACTGCGCTGAAGCCTATCAGGCCCAGCCGCCCCGCCGCGACAAGCGCCCACAACCGCCGCGCACCATCCTTTAGGGCATGCGCCAGCCCATCCGGGCATAAAGCCGAATCAGACAGTGCGACTCGCAGGAGGTTTTCCTCCCGCGAGTTTTTCTTTTACAGGCGCCGCGGGCCAGCGATCACATTCTCGCGAGGGCTGGCGCCCATGGCGGATTCGACATCAAACCGGGCTTGCCCTTCGCGCGCGCCGCGTTACAGTTTGAACAAACAAACCAGATGGGCGCCGGGGGGCGACCCGTCACACTTGGGAGTTAGACATGAAAAAAACAGTCCTGACAGGCCTTGCGACCGCAGCCCTGATGCTGGGCACGGCCCTGCCGGCCTTCAGCCACGGCGATGACCGCTTCCCCGAATCGCAGGTACGCCACGACGTGATGGAAGTGTTCGGCAAAAGCTTCGGCAAGATCAGCAAGATCATGAAGGGCGAAGAAGGCAGCCCGGCAGACTTCCCTGCCATCGCAGCCGACATGGCGGAGGCGGCCTCCAAGACCAAAGCCAGCTTTGAGAAAGACACCCGCGGCATGCACGGCTTCACCGAAGCCAAGGACAACATCTGGGAAAACTGGGACGATTTCGCCGAGCGTCTCGACAAGATGGAAACAGATGCCCAGGCGTTCCTTGCAGCCGCCAACAGCGGCGATATGGCCAAGATTGGCCCGGCGATGAAGGAACTTGGATCCAACTGCAAAAGCTGCCACGACAAATATAAAGCCGACCTGGACTGACGCACGTTCAGGACCGAAAACAGGAAGGGCGCCAACTGGGGCGCCCTTTTTTATGGCTTCCAATACAAGCCGGACCTAACCCAGGATCAGATACCAGAGCGTGCCAGCCAGCGGCACAAGGATGGCGAGCGCGCGCCACGGTGAGGCCAGTTTCGGCGCCCGTTTGGCGGCAGGTTTGGTGCCGGTGATCATGGCGCGGACCAGCCCGGCCTTCTTGATCAGCGTATAATAAAGCACCACCAGGATATGCAGCCCGGCAAGGGCGAGGAGCACGAGGCCTGTCTGTTTGTGCCAGCGCGTCAGCCGCCCGGCCCAGTCGCCCGCCTGGTCTGACAAGGGCCCGGAGAAGAACATATCATCGGTGGCAAAAAGCCCCATCACTGCCTGCGCCAGAAGAAGAAGAAGCATCAAGACCACGCTCCAGGCCCCCAGCGGGTTGTGGCCCGGGCATTTGGCCGCGTCGCCATGCTTGAGGTACCCCATGATGGCCTTCGGCCCCCGGACAAAGCTTGTAAAGCGCGCGCTTTCAGACCCGGCAAGACCCCACAGGATGCGCCAGCACACCAGGATCAGCACGCAAACACCCGCGTAGGTGTGCATGTTCGCATAAATGCCGAACTTGTCCTGAAAGGCTGACCAGGCCGAAAAGGCAAAAGCCACCACGAGCGCCCAGTGGAACAGCCGCAGGGCAATGTCCCAGATTTTCACGCCTTCCTGCGGTGCGTCGCCGCGCATGATTAAGCCTCCATCATTTGCTTTGCCGCTTTAATGATCGTCTCCGCCGTCGGCAGCCACTTGGCCTCCGCCTTGCGCCCATAAGGCACGGGTATGTCCAGCGGGGTGACGGCCACAGGCGCCGCCTTGAGGTCGGCGAAGGCCGCGCGGGTGACAAAACTGATCACCGCGTCCGCAAAGCCGGCGAAGGCCGCGTCCTCGCTGGCCACCAACAGCCGCCCGGTCTTTTTCACGCTTTCAAGGATCAGCGCTTCATCAAGCGGCTTGATGGTGCGCGGGTCGATCACTTCGGCCTCAATACCGTCCTTCTTGAGCGCCTCAGCCGCCGCTTCGGCCTTATGGACGAAGGCGGAAACCGCGATGATCGTCAGGTCCGTACCTTCCCGCACCACCCGGCCCTTGCCCAGCTTTACCGCGGGCAGATCATCTTCCACCGTATCCGCATGACCATAAAGGCCCTTGTGCTCCATCAATATCGTCGGCCCCTTGGCCGCTACCGCAGACTTCAAAAGCCCCGCCGCATCTGCGGGCGAGCTGGGACACGCCACCATGAGGCCCGCGACACTGCTGAGCATGCCGAAAGTGGACTGGCTGTGCATGGCGCCCGAACCATCCCCCGCGCCCATGGTGGTGCGGATCGTGAGCGGCAGGTCAAACCGGCCGTTCGACAGGAAGCGCGCCTTGGCCGCCTGGTTCATGATCTGGTCAAAACAGACGCCCATGAAATCACAGAACATCACCTCTACAATCGGCTTAAGGCCGGTCATCGCCGCACCCGTGGCCATGCCGACGAAGGCGGTCTCTGAAATCGGCGTGTCGATCACCCGGCCGGCGCCAAACCTGGACGCCAAACCGCGCGTCACACCGAACACGCCGCCCAACTCCTGCCCGCCGGTCACCCCGCTGCCGCCATGGATGTCTTCGCCGATAACAATGATATGGTCGTCAGCGGCCATTACATCATGGTGCGCGCGGTTCAGCGCCTGGGAAAGGGTCATCTGGGTCATGCCTGTGCCTCCGCCATGAAGGCCTCAAGGGCTGTGTCGCTCGCGTCCGGTGCAGCGGTGGCCTCATCAACAATGGCCAGGGCATCGGCGTGGGCACGGGATTTCATGTCTTCAACAAGACCCTCAGGCACATCGCGGGACAGAATCATCCCCTCCAGCCGATCCAGCGGATCGGTCGATCTGCCGTCCGTGGTGCGGTAACGCTCCGCGTCGCCGTGATAGTGGCCGGAAAGACGCGGCACGCTGGCCTCGAGAAACGCAGGCGAGCCGGTATCCCGCACCCAGGCGGCAAGCCGGTGCGCGGTCTTGGTGGCCTCAAGGGGGTCGGTGCCGTCCACATGGGCGGCGGCCAGGCCGAAAGCCCGCGCGCGACCAAGGAGACTGGTACCGCCCGCCGCATAAGCTGATGCCGTCGACTGGCCGAAGCCGTTGTTTTCGCACACAAACAGGACCGGCAGCTTCAGGACCACCGCGAGATTGAGCGATTCGAGCACAGCGCCCTGGTTGGCCGCCCCGTCACCGAAATAGCTGACGGCAATACCGCCGGTCTTGAGTGTTTTGGCCGAAAGCGCGGCGCCCAGCGCCAGTGGCACCTGCCCGCCAACAATCCCGTTTGAGCCCAAAAGGCCGCTTTCCGGCGCGATCAGATGCTGGGTGCCGCCAAGGCCCTCAGACAAGCCACCCTCGCGGCCCAGGATTTCACAGGCCAGCGCCAGCGGGTCGACGCCGAGGGAAAGCGCAATGCCGTGGCTCCTATGCGAGCCGGTCACCTGGTCCTTCGGCAGGTCAAGCGCCGAGGCCACCGCCAGTTCCAGAATCTCTGCCCCGTTCGACAGATGCACCAGGCCCGGCACCTCACCAGCGTCGGAAGCCGCAGCAAGCGCGCCCTCGAACGCCCGGATAAAGTGGGCCTTTTCAAACATCAATGTCAGGTCTTCAAGTTCCATAAAACGTCCGTCAGAATGAAGCTTCCCTCTCTCGGGGTTTAGCGAAATTTGGCGGTCTTAACCACAGTTTTACCCGGCGTGCGTAATAAATAGGTGTAATTTTGTCAGAAATGCGTAATAAGGCGCTGCAAATCGGTTGACTCCTCCGCCTGACACGCCCATATGTGTGAAATCAGAGTAAATTGGTAAGAATTTACTGATATGATTTGAACTGGCGCCCCACACCGGGGATTTAAAATAAGGATAGGGCCGTGATCCGGCTAACCAACTTAGCAGACTATGCCGTGGTGTTAATGTGCGAAATGTCGCATGCTGACGGCCGGTTGAGCGCGCAGGACCTCTCGAGCGCCACCAGCATCCCGGCACCCACCGTCGCCAAAATCCTGAATGCCCTCGGCAGAGGCGGTCTTTTGACCTCCCACAGGGGCCTGAAGGGCGGCTTTTCCCTGTCGCGCCCGGCGGATGAGATTTCTGTCGCTGACATTATCGAGGCCATCGACGGCCCGATCTCGCTGACGCACTGCGCCGAGACCGGCACCAGCGATTGCTGCTTCGATGACATATGTCAAATGCGCCCCCGCTGGCAGCTGATAAACAGTGCCGTCCGCGGCGCACTTCTTGACGTAAAGCTGTCTGCGCTTGCAGGGCCCGAGGATAGTTTCGACCTGGCCGCCCGCTTCGAGCAGAAAGCCAAAGAGAGCAAGAAGACCGCCACGGCCTGAGGCCGCCAGTAAACTGAGTATGGATAACGTAAGGAGCCGCCACCATGGCCGGAACCGCTGAAGCCCAAAAACAAGTCCAGGATGTTACGGGCGAATATAAATACGGGTTTGTTACCGATATCGACATGGATATGGCCCCAAAGGGCCTGTCCGAAGACGTCATCCGTTTCATTTCCGCCAAGAAGGAAGAGCCGGAGTGGATGCTGGAGTGGCGCCTGAAGGCCTATGCAGCCTGGCTGAAGATGGATGAGCCCGACTGGGCCAAGGTGAACTACCCACCGATCGACTATCAGGAAAGCTATTATTTCGCCGCACCCAAGAAGAAAGACGGCCCCAAGAGCCTGGATGAAGTAGACCCCGAACTGCTGGCCACCTACGCGAAACTCGGCATCCCGATCCGCGAGCAGGAAGTGCTGGCGGGTGTTGAGGGCGCCGCGAAGGTTGCCGTCGACGCCGTGTTCGACAGTGTGTCTGTTGCCACCACCTTCCGCGAGGAACTGAAGAAGGCCGGCGTTGTCTTTATGTCGATTTCGGAGGCCATCCGCGAATATCCGGACATGGTGAAGAAATATATGGCGAGCGTTGTTCCCGTGCGGGACAATTATTTCGCCGCGCTCAATTGCGCTGTCTTCACCGACGGCACGTTCGTCTATATCCCGAAGGGCGTGCGCTGCCCGATGGAACTGTCGACCTATTTCCGGATCAATGCGGAAAACACCGGCCAGTTCGAACGCACACTGATCGTGGCCGATGAAGGCTCGTATGTCTCCTACCTTGAGGGCTGTACGGCGCCCATGCGCGACGAGAACCAGCTGCACGCCGCTGTCGTGGAACTGATCGCCATGGACGACGCCGAAATCAAATATTCCACCGTCCAGAACTGGTATCCGGGCGACAAGGAAGGCAAGGGCGGCATCTATAATTTCGTGACCAAACGGGCGCTCTGTAAGGGCAAGAACTCGAAAGTCAGCTGGACCCAGGTTGAGACCGGCTCTGCCGTCACCTGGAAATATCCAAGCTGCGTGCTGGCCGGCGACGGTAGCGTGGGCGAGTTCTATTCCGTGGCCGTGACCAACAATTACCAGCAGGCCGATACCGGCACCAAGATGATCCACCAGGGCAAGAACACCCGCTCGACGATCATCTCGAAGGGTATCAGTGCGGGCAAGAGCCAGAACACCTATCGTGGCCTGGTGAAGGTCATGTCCGGCGCCGAGGGTGTGAGGAACTACACCCAGTGCGACTCGCTCCTGGTATCCAGTGAATGCGGCGCACACACGGTGCCTTATATCGAAGTGAAGAACCCGTCCGCCACGATTGAACACGAGGCGACGACCTCCAAGATTTCGGAAGACCAGCTGTTCTACTGCCGGGCCCGCGGGCTTGGGGAAGAAGAAGCGGTCGCCATGATCGTGAACGGTTTCTGTAAGGAAGTAATGCAACATCTGCCCATGGAATTTGCCGTGGAAGCCCAGAAGCTTCTTGGCATCTCCCTTGAAGGCAGCGTTGGCTAGAGAGTGATTGAGAGAATTATGCTGAAGATCAAAGACCTCCATGTGAATGTCGCCGGCAAGGAAATCCTCAAAGGCCTGGACCTTGAGATTAACGCGGGCGAAACCCACGCCATCATGGGCCTCAACGGCGCCGGCAAATCCACGCTGGCCAACACCATCGCGGGCCGCGACGATTATGAAGTCACCAAGGGCACCATCGAGTTCATGGGCCAGGACATGATGGAAATGGAACCGCACGAGCGTGTGGCCGCGGGCCTGTTCCTCGGCTTCCAGTATCCGGTTGAAATCCCCGGCGTGTCGAACCTGAATTTCCTGCGCACGGCGCTCAATAGCGTGCGCAAGCTGAACGGCGAAGACGACATGTCGGCGGCTGAGTTCATGAAGCTGGTGCGTGAAAAGGCAACCCATCTGAACATGGACCCGGATATGCTGAAGCGTTTCGTCAATGTAGGCTTCTCGGGCGGCGAGAAAAAGCGCAACGAGATGGTCCAGATGGCGGTATTGAACCCCAAGCTGGCGGTGCTCGACGAGACCGACAGTGGCCTTGATATCGATGCGCTCAAGACAGTTGCCGAGGGCATCAATGTGCAGCGCCGCGAAGACACGGCGGTCTTGCTGATCACCCACTATCAGCGGCTTCTCAGCTACGTGCAGCCGGACAAGGTGCATGTGATGATCGACGGCAAGATCGTGAAATCGGGCGGCAAGGAACTGGCGCTTGAACTTGAAGAAAAAGGCTATGCGGACGTCGCGTAAGCGCGCGGAGCCCTCTATCTGGCCCCTCTTTCTGGCAAGGACCAACTTATGGACGACGCAGTAATACAGAGCTACGAGAAGCAGGCTGAAGCCCTTGAAGGGTCGGTTGCGGGCATGGACGACCTGCGCGCCAAGGCAATCAAGGATTTCGCCGCCCAGGGCTTCCCGCACGTCAAGGCTGAAGACTGGCGCTATAGCGACCTGAAGACCCTGCGCACCAAGGCCTTCAGCCCGGCAAACCACGCGGGCGAAACCCCGGACATTCCCAAAGCCTTCACCGACTGTGCAGCGCGCTTTGTGTTCGTCAACGGCCGCTTCAGCGAAAGCCGGTCCGACATGGGTGACCTGTGGCAGGCAGCTTCCGTGCGCCCACTCGCCAACCATTTCATGGCCAACCCGGACCGCGCAGCGGAACTGGTGCGTGGCCGTGACGGTGTCGGCATGCTCAACACGGCGCTCGCGAAAGACGGCATGGTGATTGCGGTCCCCGCGGGCGTAGAGATCGACGACCCCGTCGAGATTATCCATATCATGACAGGCGCGGACGACTGCGCGGCCCACAGCCGCCATATCGTTGAGCTTGGCGAGGGCGCCAGCGTCCATATCATTGAGCGTTTCATTGGCGACGACAGCAGCTACTGGACCAACAGCATGCTGCAGGCCCGCGTGACGGAAAGCGCGAAGCTCTATCACACACGGCTGCAGGAAGAAGGCGCAAACGCCATTCACACCAGCAAGGCCTATGTGAATGTGGGCGCGGGCGGCCAGTATCATGCCTGTAACCTGTCGCTCGGGGCGAAGGTTGGCCGGTTTGAAGCCTATGTGCGCCTGCTGTCGGATGAAAGCAACGCTACCATCGACGGCGTGGCGCTGGCGGGCACGGGCCAAAGCCACGATACGCTGACCCACATCAGCCACACCATGCCGCACACCACCAGCGACCAGATTTTCCGCACGGTGGCCGACAGCCGCGGCAAAACATCGTTTCAAGGAAAAGTGACCGTCGACAAGGACGCCCAGAAGGTTGAAGCGGACCAAAGCTTCAAGGCGCTTGTGTTCGACCGCACGGCGGAAGCGAACGCGAAGCCGGAGCTTGAAATTTTCGCCGACGATGTCAAATGCAGCCACGGTGCCACCGTGGGTGACCTGGACGCGAAAGCGATCTTTTATCTGACCAGCCGCGGCATTGACCCGGTGACGGCGCGCCAGATGCTGGTGGAAGCTTTTGCAGCCGCCGCGCTGGAGCGCATTGAAATTGAACCCCTGCGCGACGCCCTGATGGCCCGTGTGGGTGACTGGATGGCAGAGCGCAAAGCGAAGCCCATCCCGGAAAACAAGTCGCGAGTAGAGTAATGAACGACGCTGCACCGATCATAAAAGGCCTGGATGTCGAGGCGATTCGCAAGGATTTCCCAATCCTTTCGGAAACCGTCTACGACAAGCCGCTGACCTTCCTGGATACCGCCGCGTCGGCCCAGAAGCCGCGCGTTGTGATCGATGCGGAGACGGCGCTGTATGAGCATTATTATGCCAACATCCACCGCGGCGTTTACAAGTTCAGCCAGGATGCGACGGAGGCCTATGAGGCCACGCGCGAAACGGTAAAAGCCTTCATTAATGCGGCGAAATCCAAGGAATGCCTGTTCGTGCGCGGTGCGACCGAAGGCATCAACCTTGTGGCACAAGCCTGGGGCCGGACGTTCCTCAAGGAAGACGACGAGATCATCCTTTCCGAGATGGAACACCATTCCAACATTGTGCCGTGGCAGATGGTGGCCGAGGAGCGCGGCGCGAAAATCCGCGTGATCCCGGTGCTGGACGACGGCTCCTTGGATATGGACGCCTACAAGGGCCTGCTCTCGGACCGCACCAAGATGGTCGCGGTGGTGCATATCTCCAACTCGATCGGCACCATGAACCCGGTCAAGGACATCATCCGCATGGCGCATGACGTGGGTGCCGTGACGCTGATTGACGGCTGTCAGGCCGCGCCCCACCTGAAGATTGACGTGCAGGACCTGGACGCGGACTTTTACGCCTTTTCCGCCCACAAGGCATACGGGCCCACCGGTATCGGCGTGATCTACGGCAAGGAAGACCTGCTGGACCGCATGCCGCCATGGCAGGGCGGCGGGGACATGATCTCCACCGTCACGTTCGAGAAAACCACCTATAACGACCTGCCGCACAAGTTCGAGGCGGGCACCCCCAACATCGCGGGCGGTATCTCGATGAAGCATGCGCTGGATTACATCACGGCGCTGGGGCAGGACAATATCGCGGCACACGAGAAGGCGCTCCTTGAGTATGCCACCAAGGCGCTGGGGGCCTTCAACAGCCTGCGCATCATCGGCACGACGCCTGAGAAAGGCGCGCTGATCAGCTTCACCATGGAGCATGCGCACCCGCACGACATCGGCACCATCCTGGACCGCCAGGGCATCGCCGTGCGCGCCGGGCACCACTGCGCCCAGCCGATCATGGACCGCTTCGGCGTCCCGGGCACTGTGCGCGCCAGCTTCGGTATTTATAACGACACATCTGACGTGGACCGCCTGGTGGCGGGCCTCAAAAAAGTAACGGACATCTTTGGATGATGGATACAGATAACAAACGCGATATCATGGACCTCTCGGGCAGCCCTGAGGTGCCTCAGGAAAACCAGCCGAAGGCGGACGTTGAGCGCCCGACCGTCAGCCCGCAAGAGGGCGGCTATTTCCTCAACAAGTTCCTGGAGCAGGACAAGAAAGAGGACGCCGCCAGCGAAGACGCTGCGCCCAAGAATGGCGGCACGCCGCCAGCGTCGAAAGACGAGCTTGAGGCCCGCATTGTTGAGGCGCTCAGGGAAATTTACGACCCCGAGATCCCGGTCAACATCTATGAGATGGGCCTGATTTACGGTGTCGATATCGACGATGATTGGAACGTCAAGATTACCATGACGCTCACCACCCCCCACTGCCCGGTCGCGGAATCCATGCCCGGCGAAGTGGAGCTGAAGGTGAACGGCGTCGCGGGCGTGAACGGCACGGAAGTGTCGCTGGTGTGGGAACCGGCTTGGGATATGTCCAACATGTCAGACGAAGCACGGCTTGAACTGGGGCTTCTTTAGCACCACGTTAAGGTCAAGGAGACGTATAAATGGCAGTAATCAACATTACAGACCGCGCCGCAGAGCACATTCGGGGCATCCTCGCCAGGAATGACAAGGCTGTGGGCATCAAGCTTGGCACCAGCACCCATGGTTGCTCGGGGCTTGGTTATACGGTCGACTATGTCGAGGAACAGTCGGACGACTTTGAACTTGTCGAGGACAAGGGCGTGAAGGTGTTCGTTGACCGGAAATCGCTGCTGTTCCTTCTGGGTACTGAAATGGACTGGGAGGACAGCATGTTCTCAACCGGCTTCAAATTCACCAACCCGAATGAGAAGGGCCGCTGCGGCTGCGGCGAAAGCTTCCACGTTTAACCCTCGATCGTCATTCCGTGCCCTGCCGTCAGGCAGGTTACGACACGGAATCCATCGAAATCAGTCTTCGCCATAGGCGAAGGCTTTTTTGTTTCTGGACCCCGGATCGTATCCTCGGCTCTCGCCTCGGGGCCGGGGTGACAACAAGTGGGTCAGTAGCGTTCCTGCCCACAGTTCACACAGTGCTTCCGGAAAGCAGCGAGGCGAAAGCCTTTTCGCCTCAGTTTATCGAACTTGTTTTTCCGCTCTTCATAACCGTGTGCGTCGGCCTCATTTGCCGCATTCATCACTGAAAAGCCACAGTTCTCGCACGTCAGATATATGGTCAATACGAGCGGTACTACCACAAGCAAGATGCCAAACTTCCACACCTCGTAGATCGTCCAAGGCAGGGTCGATAGCAAGTAGCCCGCGCCAATGATGGACACCCCCAGAAGAACAAACGCCTTCACCCTGACCGAAGACTTACGCGGCATGGGGTCCTTTTTCATCGTTTAATTTCCTTTGCCAAACAGCCGCCCAATCCCATAAACCACAAACGCCGCCGCCATGCCGGTCAGGCCTGCATAGGTGATGCAGATCAGCCCCAGTTTGCGCCGCATTCAGTCCTAATCCACCAGCTTCAGCTTGCCGCGCATCTTCTTGCGGTCGCCTGTGGTTTTCTTGGCCGTGATGCGGCGTTCCTTGGCCGCCTTCGACGGCTTCGTCGGCACCCGGAACTTGGGCCGCTTCACGGCCGCCTTCAGCATGTCGGTGAGGCGTCGGGTGGCATCGCGCTTGTTGTCGATCTGGCTGCGGTGGCTTTCGGCCACCAGCACAATCTCACCCGCCGCGGTCATGCGCTTGCCCGCGATTTTCCGAAGGCGAATGAACATCTCATTGCTGATGGCATCGCAGGCGCGGGCGTTGAACCTGAGTTCCACCGCGGTCGACACCTTGTTGACATGCTGCCCCCCCGGCCCCGACGCGCGCTTGGCCGTCAGCTGAATGTCATCGTCCTGGATGATGATATGCGGCGTGATCTCAATCATGCGCGCAGGATAGCGCAGGCGCCCGGAAAAGCAATCTCGGGAAATGGTGCCGCTTACGTGACTCGAACACGTGACCCCATCATTACGAATGATGTGCTCTACCAACTGAGCTAAAGCGGCCCTTGCGATCAGCAAGATAAAGGGCGGGGCGCCCCGTCTGGCGGCGTATATAGCGGATGCGGGCCATGGTGATCAAGCGTTTTTGCGCCCGCCCTAGGCGCCCAGGCGTTCGGCGTCTTCATCGTCCACCACCGCATCCAGCGGCGTGCCCGAGGTGCCCACCAGCATGGCGATGGGGGCTTCGCCCGGGTCCTTGCGCGCGTGCGCGACCGCTTCGCCGGCGTGCCAGCGGAAGCTGTCGAACGCCCCGCAGCCACCACAGAGCGGCGCCCAGCCCTTTGGCGTGTGGCCGCAGTCCGTGCACACCCAGCGCGCGCCGTCCTCCGCGTGCGCCAGCGCGGCCTCGATCGGGTCCGGGTTTTCCCCGAGTGCGTGCGCGAGCGCGAGGCGGTATTGCCACGCCGCGCGGGTGGGCGCCTCGCGGGTGAGTTTCTCGAGCACCGGCTTGGCGGCGTCATACTCGCGTGCGTCCATCAGCGCGTCCGCCACCAGCAGCATCGACTGGGCGTCTTCAGGGTTGGCGTCCGTCAGCGTGCGCACACGCTTCAGCCAGTCGGCGCCACTTTCGGCGGCGTCCAGTTCCTTATAGACCTTTGCGAGCGTCGGGTGCGGCGCGCGGGACCAGACATCCTTCACGATTTTCTCAGCCCGCTTCTTGTTGCCGCTTGCGAATTCAAGCTTCGCGAGGGCCGCAGCCGCCGGCGCGAAATCAGGCCGCAGTTGCAGCGTTTTCTTGAAGGTCTTGCGGGCAACGTCCCGGTCGCCCTTGAGGTTCTGTTCGGTCGCCTGGGCAAAGGTGAGTGCCGCCTTGTGGCGGGTAACTGTCTCTGACTCCAGCAGTTTTTCACGTGAAACCTTGGCCAGCGCCTCTTCGGCCTCGGGCCAGTTGCCCGCCGCGACTTCCAGCGCGAACAGGGTTTTGAGCACCCAGGGGCTTTTGCGGTTCTCATGAAAGGCCGTGCGCGCCAGCCGGAGCGCTTCATTCTCGCGTCCCAAACGCCGGGCTTCCTGCACCAGGCCCCTGAGGCCCAGGAAACGCCCGTCTTCGGTTTTCTCCAGCGCGTGATAACGCGCCTGCGCGGCTTTATGGTCCCCGCTGCGCGTGGCGGCTTCGGCGGCAATCAAATGCACCATCGGCTGGGGCGGCAACAGCACTTCGGCCTGCTCCACCAGCTTTTTGGCCAGCTTATGATCGCCGGCCGAAAGCGCCACCAGCGACTGGTTCAGCATCTTGAGCCCGCGGCCCTGGCGTTTGATTTCGGCATTCTTGCCCAGGACCGGCATATCGCGGCGTATCCAGCCAACGAGCCACACGGTTCCCGCAGCCACTGCCGCCACAACGGCCGCCGCCAGCACCATGGAGGCAAAGCTGGTGTAAACCCGCAGCCCGGCGAAATCGATGGTCACGGCACCCGGGTTATCGGCCAGGCGGGCGGCCGCAAAGGCCACCAGAAGGATCGCACTCACCCACAGGAACAGGCGGATCATTGGCCGCTCCCGCCCATGGCGACGGTGGAGGATGACACCCGTTCAATCAGCCGGTCGAAGGCGCGGCGCACCCCGGCGTAGGCTTCAGCCCGGTCGCGCCACACGGCCGTGGCCTCAAGCGCCGGGCCTTCAAGCGCGGCCAGTACCTTAACGGCACCCGCCACATCCCGCGCCAGCAATAGCCGCTCGGCCTTCACCAGCTCGGCATCGAGGCCCGTGGCCCCGGCGTCCGTGCGGCGGCTGGAAAACAGCCCCGCCAGGAAGTTGCCGTCGGCCTTGTCGGCGGCATTCACCGCCGCGGCTGCGACATCGTCAAATTCTGCCACCAGCGCGTCATAGCTGGCGACGCCTGTGCCGTGGCTTTCCAGATAGCCGAGGTCGGCCCCGATCATCTGTTGGTCAAGCGCGGGCAGGGCGGCGAAATCAGGCCTCAGCGCCCCGAGGCCAGAACCAAAAGGCTGACCCACCAGCGCCCGGTCCTTCAAGCGCCCCAACGCCAGCACAATGCGGCCGCGCGGGGAGGCTTCAAGCGCCCCGGCCTGCACGCTCAAAAGCGTGTCTTCCACCGCCTTCAGCCGCGCCTTCAGGCTGGCGGCCTCACTGCGGGCCAGCGCCAGCGCGCCCTTCAGTTCCGTCACATTGGGGTCGGCCGCGCCAGACAGGGTCGAAAGCCGTGCCACGTCATCGGTGAGGCGCGTGATCTCTGATTGGAGGGCAGCGAGCTTTTGCGCGTCGACAGCAGGTGCTGTTGTCCCGCCCGTGCCGGTGGCCGCCAACTGGTTCAGGTCTGCCTGCAGGGACGCGCGCGCGGCCTCCGCGGCCTTCAGGTCTTCGGCTTGCTGCGCCAGGATTTCCTGCTGGCGCGCAAAGGCTGCCTTCAGGTCGTCCATGGCCGTCTCAAGCGGTTGGCTGTCAAAAGTCGTGCCAGCAGAATTCTGTGCAGGGGGCGGCGCCAGGCTGATGCCCAGGCGTTCCAGCCCCGGTGCGAATTGGGGGGCAAGATAGACACCCGCGCCAAACGCGCCCATCACCACCACAAGACCCCAGGCAAGCTTAGTGCCCGCGCCCATGCCCGCCTTCTTCGGTGAAGTCGTGTCAGACGATTTTGATGAAGAAGCCGGGTCCGGCTCTGGCGTTTCATGGATGATGGTTGCCTCGATGATATCGGGATCATCAGGCCTTTCAGAAGCGGCGTCAGGCGCCTTGTCTGTGTCTTTTTCGCTCACAAGCATGCCCCTTTCGGGGCCCCCTTCGTCATCTTATTCTTCGAGCAGGCTGAAAAGTGCCTTCTCGGTCGGTATGATGGCATAGCGGACAGACCGCCACGGCCCGATCAGATTTTGCGCCACGCGGGTGGAAAGCGCCACGGCATCCATCTTCGAGAGCCAGTCGGACCGGCCATATTCTGCCGCTGCTTCCTCAAATGTGGTGGCAGTACGCGGCGAATAAAAGAGGGCCATGTCGATTTCGCCTTCCTCCAGAGCTTCCTGCACCCCAGCAGAAAAGGCCCGCAAGGGGCGCGACTGGTAGGTAACGCAGGTATCGGCGTCAATGCCTTCGCCCCGAAGCACGTCAGCGATATTATAGCTGATCACATTGCCTGCCAGATGGGTGTATTTGCGCTTATCCGCCAGGCCGCATTCAAGAAGGATCGGCACCAGCTGGCGCGCTGTGCCCGGCCCGGCTGTCACATTGGTGAAGCCAAGCCTGCGCGCCTCATTCGCCGTTTCCTCACCCACCGCAAAAATCGGCCGGTCCTTGTTGCCGATGTTGGCAAGGCCAAGGCGGGCGCCGTTTTTGCTGGTAACAATCAGGCTGCGGTCTTCGCTGGGGATTTCAAAGGAAACAGGATCGATCTGGATCATCGGGGCGATGATCACCCGGTGCCCCAGCGCCTCCAGCTTCTCGGCTGTGGGGGTGGCTTCTTCCATGGGGCGCGTGACGAGGACTGTGGTCATTCTATCTCCGCTTCGATGGCGCGGGCGAGTTCAGTAAAAAAGGCCTCGCCGGCGTCTTCCCTTATCCGTGCCCCGATATCTTTACCGAGGTCGGCGGCGCGGTCAATCTCCGCGGCGCATTCGCCTGTTTTTTCAAATACCTGCGTGCCGTCAAGCGACAGCAGCTGGGCCCTGAGCATGAGCCGGTCGCCCTCAAGCGCCGCGTGCGCCGCGATGGGCGTGCGGCAGCTGCCGTCCAGCGCCCTCAGGAAGGCGCGCTCCGCCGTCACCGCCACCGCCGTCTCCCTGCAATGCAGGGGCTTGAGAAGCTCCATCATGGCGCCGTCTGAGGTACGCACCTCCACCGTTACCGCGCCCTGCGCTGGCGCCGGCAGGAAATCCTCCACCGGCAGGGTCTCGGTGGCCTTGTCGCTCATGCCCAGGCGGTTGAGGCCCGCGCGCGCCAGGAAGGTGCCTTCGGCCTCGCCCGCCGCCAGCTTCTTGAGCCGGGTCTGCACATTGCCGCGGAAGGTGACAACCTTCAGGTCCGGCCGGAGCCTCAGCGCCTGCGCCCGACGCCGGAGCGACGCGGTGCCGAGGATCGCACCCTCCGGCAGGTCTTTAAACCGGTCCACGCTCGCACTCATGAACACGTCGCGCGGGTCCTCGCGGCGGAGGAACACCGTCAGCGCCAGCCCGTCCGGCAGGTGGGTCGGCATGTCTTTTGAACTGTGCACCGCGCAGTCGATCTCGCGCGCCAGCAGCGCGTCCTCGATCTCCTTGGTGAACAGGCCCTTGCCGCCCGCGTTCATCAGATGCCGGTCCAGAATGCGGTCGCCGGTGGTCTTGATCACCACGATCTCCACATTGTCAGCGGTCAGGTGGTCGTGCGCCGCCACAAGGCGGGCTTTCACGTCCTCGGCCTGGGCCAGCGCCAGCGGGCTGCCACGGGTGCCGATCTTCAAAATCTTTTTGCTACTGGTCGCTTCTTGCACGGATGCCTCTTCTGGTGCTATTGCGGGCGCGGCCAGGTCAGGATCAGCCGCGTGCTCATCTTCTGGCTTATAGAACTTTATGCTACCGGGCTAAAGCCCAAATGGGGCAAGATGCCCTGACGAAATGACCGGCGAGACAATTTGTCCCGGTATGAGGGCACTTTTGGGCCCTATGGGTGTGCCCTTTTGTGCCCCAAGGGCACACGGGGCGGCGAATGTGTGCCCAAAAGGGGTAAGACAGGACGATCATGGCGAACGACCAGGCAACCAGCGCGGAAAACCCGCAGCGCCCCTATGTTCTGGGGATCGAGACCAGCTGTGACGAAACCGCCGCCGCGATCGTCAGCGCCGACAAGCGCGTGCTTGCCCACCGGGTGCTAAGCCAGATTGACGATCACGCCGAATTCGGCGGTGTGGTGCCGGAAATTGCCGCGCGCCAGCATATATCGCACCTGGATAAGCTGTTGGAATCGCTGATGAAAGATGCGGGCCTCGGCTTTGATGACATGGACGCTGTCGCGGCCACCACCGGCCCCGGCCTGGTCGGCGGCCTGATGGTCGGCGTGATGACCGCCAAGGCCATTTCCGCCGCCACCGGCAAGCCGTTCATCGCCGTCAACCATCTGGCAGGCCACGCGCTGACGGTGCGGCTGGTGGATGACATCAGCTTCCCGTACCTGCTCCTCCTGGTCTCAGGCGGGCACTGCCAGATCCTGTCTGTCACCGGTGTGGGAGCCTTCACCCGCCTCGGGACAACAATCGACGATGCAGCCGGTGAAGCCTTTGATAAGACTGCGAAATTACTCGGTCTCGGGTACCCCGGCGGGCCGGCGGTTGAGGCTGCCGCGCGCGAAGGAGACCCCAAGCGCTTCCGCCTGCCAAAGCCCATGGTGGGCAAGCCGGGCTGCAATTTTTCCTTCTCCGGCCTCAAGACAGCCGTGCGGCGACTGGCCGAGGAATGCGCCGAAGGCGAGGGCATCCTGACCATCCGCGACCGCAATGACATTTGCGCCGCCTTCCAGCAAGCCCTGGGCGACTGTTTGATCGACCGGTTGAAGAATGCCATCCAGTTGTTCCGCGAAACCGCAGGAAACGGCAACTTTCCGCTGGTTGTCGCGGGCGGTGTGGCCGCTAACGCCCACCTGCGCGGCCGGATCGAAGCGCTGGCGGACAAGGAAGGCCTGCGCTTTTCAGCCCCGCCGCTGGCGCTCTGTACCGACAATGGCGCCATGATCGCCTGGGCAGGGCTCGAGCGTTTCCGGGAAGACCCCGCCATCAATGACGCGGATGAAGCGCCGCGCCCGCGTTGGCCGCTCGATGACGCTGCCAAGCCTATGGTCGGAAAAGGAAAAAAGGGCGCAAAAGCATAAGCTTCTTGCCTCTCGCTCGATTGCCGGGCAATCTGGGCGCAAGCCTTTTTCAACAGTATACGCTTCGAGTTTTGGGGAGAGACAGGTGCAGACAATCGGTGTACTTGGCGGCGGCGCCTGGGGAACAGCACTGGCAGCGGCAGCAACCCGCGCCGGGCGCGATACCCTCTTGTGGGCCCGGGAAGCGGAAGTTGTGGCTTCTGTCAACGACAGCCACGAGAACACTCTTTACCTGCCGGACGCCGTGCTGGACCCGGCCCTCAAGGCCACAGGAAACCTGGCGGATCTGGGCGACAGAGATGCGATCCTGCTGGTCGCACCCGCCCAGCATCTGCGCGCCATGGTGCGCGACCTCAGCCAGTATATCGGGGGCCATGTACCACTGGTGATCTGCTCCAAGGGGATAGAGGTCGCAACCGGCAAGCTCCTCTCCGACGCGGTCGCGGAAGAATGCCCCGGCAATCCGGTGGCAGTACTCTCCGGCCCCACCTTTGCCATCGAGGTTGCCCGCGACATGCCCTGTGCCCTCACGCTGGCCGCAGCCGACAAAACTGTTGGAAACCAACTGGTTAAGGCTTTGGGCCAACCAACGTTCCGGACCTATTATAACCACGATGTGGTGGGCGCGCAGATTGGCGGCGCCATCAAGAATGTACTCGCCATCGCCACCGGTATCGTCGCCGGGCTTGGCATCGGCGAAAATGCCCGTGCCGCTGTGATCACCCGGGGCCTGGCCGAAATCATGCGCTTTGGTGCGCTTTACGGCGCTGAGCGCGAAACGCTGATGGGCCTGTCGGGCCTTGGGGACCTGATCCTCACCTGCTCGTCAACCCAGTCGCGCAACATGTCGCTCGGGAAGGCCATCGGCGAGGGCCGCACCTTTGCCGACATCATGGCCGAACGGCGATCTGTGGCCGAAGGCGCCCATACCGTTGAAATCGTTCACAAAATCGCTGTGGACAAGGGGCTCGAGATGCCCATTACCGCCGCTGTTTACCAGATTCTGAAGGAAGGCCAGGACGTGCGTACCGTCACCGAAGCCCTCCTTGCCCGCCCTTTCACATCCGAAAGCTGATAGGAGACAGCCATGCTGTTCATGATCCTTGCCCACGACAAACCCGACAGTGTTGACCTGCGCATGGCCACCCGGTCGGCCCACCTGGACTATATCAAGGGCGCAGGCAACCGCATCAAGGTGGCCGGGCCCATCCTGTCCCCCGGCGACGACCCCAAGCCTGTGGGCAGCATGATCGTAATCGATGCCGCCAGCGAAGGTGCCGTGCGGCTTTTCGCAGAAAATGACCCTTATGCCACCGCTGGACTTTTTGAGGCGGTCGAGATCAAGCCCTGGAAGGGCGTAACCGGCGAGTGGATTCCGTCATAGGAGCAACCCGTGGCTTACTGGCTGGTGAAATCGGAACCCGAAGACTGGTCCTGGCAGGACCAGTGCGGTGTGGAAAGCGAACCCTGGACCGGCGTTCGCAACCATCAGGCCCAAAACAACATGCGCAAAATGACGGTGGGCGATGAAGTATTGTTCTACCATTCCGGCAAGGCGCGCGAGATCGTTGGGCTTTGTGAAGTGGTCAAAGGACCCTACCCAGACCCGGATGACGAAAAAGGCAAATTCTGTCTGGTCGATTTGAAAGCCAAGGAAGCCGTCAAAACGCCGGTAACGCTGGCCGAAATCAAAGCCCTGCCGGAGCTCAGCCATCTGGCGCTGGTGCGGCAGGCGCGCCTTTCGGTCATGCCGATAGACAAGGGCGCCTGGCAAATCCTGAAGGGCCTTACCGGCCTGACCACATGACCCCCCCTGCGCCCCTACACCTTGAAGACACGGCTGCCGGACCACCCGCCGGTTCACTTCTGGTCAGGCTTGCGGATCTGCCTGACCACGGCGGCAAAGATATCATATTCACCGATGGGCCCCACCTGCTGCAGCTTCTGGTGCAACGTCATGGCGGCGAGATTTATGTCTACGAGAACCGCTGCCCGCACGCGGGGACACCGCTCAATCTGTTCAATGACCGTTTTCTGGATATCAGCGGCAAACGGCTGATCTGTCGCACGCACGGGGCCCTGTTCGATCCGCAGTCCGGGCTGTGCGTACGGGGCCCTTGCAAGGGTGACCACCTGCGCCCTGTTGCCTTTGAAGTAAGAGATGGCGGTATCTATTCGCTTTAGCGCGATATATTGATCAGATGATAACCGTGCCCGAGCGCGGCTGTGGCGGGGCCGTACGGTTGGTGCCTTCGCCCGGTCGCTCCACCGAGATCACGAACCAATAGTCCTTATAGCCGTCTTCATGCTGTACCGACTTCAGCACCATCGAGAGCTCTGGATCAAAGTAGACTGTCTGGGTCTTGCGTTTGGTGCGGCTGCTGCTGCTGGTCTCGGTCACGATATCAACGACAAAAACCTGCCTGTCCCCCGAAGACAGGCTGAGGGTTTTCTCGCCAATCACCGACACATGGGACCAGAAATTATAGGAAGTGCCACGGTCAAGCCGTTTGATGTTGCCTGAAAAGCTGACTTCCTTGCCGACGGCTAGTGGGAACAGCTGTTCGAGAATCGCTTCGTCGAAGTCAGCCTCATATTGATATTGGGGTTCACGTCCACTGACCGGATACAGGCCACGGTATGCGCTGAATTCCGCAACGGGTTCACCGTGGATGTACATTTCGGTGGTCACCAGCTTGCCGGTGACAGCCGTTATTTCCGCATAAATTTCCTGTCGGTGACGCTGAATGACGGCACGGGTGCCAACCACAGCGGGAGGGGAAGACGGTGCCTGTGCAATGGGGTCGCATGCTGCCAGCATCGGTAAAAGCAGCAGTAGCAAATAGCGCAATTTCATCGGCACACGCAATCACTCCCCAAAAATCGTCAGTGCCCCTCTTAGCACCCCGATCGTCTGGTGGGAAGTGGCCTGATGCCCCACCAGATCAAACTTTAGCTTATCAATTTTCCATCCTGACCGCGACAGGCATGTATAGTCGTCGCTTAGGTTGGGCGCATGGTTTGTGGATGCTCGGCGCTAGAGTCTTTGGACCGCAGGTCCGCCAGCTCAATGTTTCGTTTGATCACGTATGACTCTGGCGCCATCGCCAGGCCTCGCCTGTATTCCTCAAGGGCCATGTCAATTTCGCCGGTTTCAAGATAGATGTTCCCGCGATTATTATAAAAGCGCCAATTGTTGGGGACGATGCGGATAGCTGTATTGCAGTGATCCAGCGCGTCGGTCCAGGCTTCTTCCATAATGAGCGCCACGCACATGCCGTTGTGAGCACGCGCCCGCTGCCAATCCGTAAGGTCCCGGTCCAAGGCAGCTGTGAAAATCTCGCGTGCCTGCTCCGTATTACCTACCTGAATCATCTCACGGCCCTTCTTCAGAAGGTCTGATGCCTTGAGGACGATGTTGTAGGTGTAGGCGTTGGCCATACCTGAAATTGCAAGCGCCGCCACGGTTGCCATCAGATAGCGAAAAGTAGTTCGCATAACGATCTCCTTTCGTTGGTACCCCCTAACGATCAACGGATCAGCTTCTGCAATCATACCATATTTCCGGCCAAGCCGAGAGCACATATGGCTGAGAGTGCCCAAAGACAGCATTCCATTAACCGATTAGTTATAAAGTAACACAACTTGCAGAAGTTGCACAACTAAGCCTTCGTTTGGGCTAGGTTAGGTCTTTCGGCCGAACAAAATTCAGCAGCCGCCCACTTTCAAGGTCGGCCTGTTCGAGACACGGTGCATCGAACTCAAGAATACTGAGCGTACAGGTGGGGTATTTAGCCCCAAGACGGCGAATCAATTCCGAATCGCCCCCCTTCGCGGACCTGAAGGCCATATCATGAAAGCCAGGATTGTGACCAATCAGAAGCACCGATTCATACTGTCCAGCATCCGTCACAATAATCTGACGAATGGTTTCAGTGCCCGCACCATAAAGAGCTGGCTCGTAGAGCACATCAAACGAAAGGCCTCCGGCTTCGGTGAGGATTGCCAGAGTTTCCCGTGTTCGCTGCGCCGTCGAGCAGATGACCAATTTGGGACATGTATCGTCCTTGGCAAGCCACTGCCCCATCTGTGCCGCAGCAGCTTGTCCGCGTGCATTCAAGGGGCGGTCATGGTCAGGCAACCCCATACCCCAATCCGATTTGGCATGCCGCAGAAGAAATAATTTGGCCATCAAGCGCCCTCCCAAACGGCAGTCGTCCCCATCCTGCCAAGTCCCCAGAATCCCGCGAAAGTTACAAAATCTTAATTAAAGTTCGCGAGAGTTCGAATACTATAGCCGGTATGGGGACCGAATAAAAAGCTTAGAAACGATGACATCAGCCCAGTTTAACAGACGCCTGTATCCTGAGTGCCATATATCAGATTCAATGCGTCATTGGCCTGTTGTCATTGCTTCCTTGCACCTTCTTTTTTGTTTTACTTGCCTGATCTGGTCCAATGCCGTTGCGGCCCAAACGGCTCCTGATCAAAATTTGGTCCTGACCGACGCAGAGCGTCATTGGATTTCCGAGCATCCTGTTATCCGCCTGGGCGCAGACCCAGACTATCCACCCTTCGAGTTTTTTGACAACCGCGGACTATATGGTGGCATCGCATCTGACTATCTGAAGATAATTGAGGCGCAAACGGGGCTGAAGATCTTGACGCCCGTGAATCAACCGTGGCCCGAAACAATGTTGCAGGCGCGCGCCAAACAGGTGGACCTACTGGCTGCCGTTGGCAAATCCGAAGAGCGAGAGAGCTTTCTGGTTTTCTCGGAGCCCTTCCAAAACTATCGGCGTGTCATCCTGATGCATGAAGATGCGCCACCGATTAATGGCATTCAGGACCTGACAGGCCAGAGGGTTGGGGCATTACGGGAAAGTACCGACCCTGATTTCCTTGCAATCAACGCGCCGGGCGTTGAAGTGGTCCTGTTTGACAGCTATGACGAAGCCCTGCTGGCGCTGAGCCAGGAATCCGTTGATGCCATTGTGGGCAATGGCATGTCTGCTGTGTTTACGTCGCGCCAACTGGGCCTAATTGATGTCAACATCGCGGCCCCGGCATCCTTCACCCAATATTCGCTTCATTTTGCCGCCCGTAACGATTGGCCGGAACTGATCTCCATCATCAATAAGGTGCTTGCCACAATTCCTTTGGCAGAAAGGAACGAAATTCAGCGCAAATGGTCATTGGTTAGCGCCACTGGCATGCCAGACTATTCCCTGATCTGGAAAACTGCCCTGGCACTTTTGCCATTCCTGCTTTTCGCGTTCGCCTGGGCCTATCACGCCAAAGTCCAGCAACGCCGCCTCGAGCGTGTCCAGGCCCAATTGAAAACCGCTACCCAAAAATCAGACTCTGCCAACAAAGCCAAATCCACTTTTCTCGCAAATATGAGCCATGAAATGAGGACGCCGCTGACAGGTATCATTGGTTTCCTCGGGCTGATTCTGGAAGAAAAGCCAGGCAACGTCATCCGCGAACATGCCGAGCTGTCCATGGATTCAGCCAAGAACCTCCTGCAATTGATCAATGATATTCTCGATCTCGCCCGACTCGAGTCCGGCGTTACCGTCGCCAATCCGGGCCCTATCTGCCTGGACGCCCTGTTGAGGTCGGTGGTCTCTGCCATGCGGCCGCTCGCAACGGAAAAAGGACTGGCGCTGGAGTTTTCACAAGAGGGCATGGGACCCAGCCTTGTGAAACAGGATGATAAATTATTGCGGCAAATCCTGGTCAACCTTGTGGGAAATGCCATTAAGTTCACCCGCGAAGGGAAAGTCTCTGTCACCCTCACTTACCTGAAGTCCGACCGCCCAGGTTTGTGTTGCTATAGAATCGATGTAATCGATACCGGCGTGGGGATCGAGGGAGAGGACCTTGCCAGGCTAACCAAACGGTTCGAGCAAGTTCATTCACTGGCTGTGAACAACAGTTCGGGAACAGGCTTGGGCCTAGCCATCTGTGACGAGCTTGTGCGTCTGCTTGGCGGCTCCTTTTCCTTCGAAAGCGAATTCGGCACTGGATCCACCTTTAGCGTAAAACTATACAGCCCCTATGTAGCCGACAAACCAGATGACGATGTGGTGTCTGGGAACAAAGTCAGCCAGGATGCTGGTTCGGCGGGCGACTCCATTGAGGGTGCGCGCATTTATCTGGCCGATGACAATGCCATCATCAGAACGCTGGTGGAAAAAATGCTGGCACCACATGGCGTCGAGGTTTCGTCCTTCAGCGATGGGCAGGCGCTCTTTGAAGCGATGCAAAAAGAGGCATACGACAATCAGCAACCCGGCTGTGACCTTATTCTCATGGACATCCACATGCCGGAAATGGATGGTCTGGAAGCACAACGACAGATACGAAAGCTCGGCCCTGCCTTTGACCATCTTCCCATCATCGCCCTGACGGCAAATGCCATTAAAGGCGAGCGAGAGATCTACCTGAGCGAAGGGATGGACGGCTATGTCTCCAAGCCGATCGACCCGGAACACTTTCTCCGGACTCTCCGACATTTTCTGCAAATTCACGCCTTTACCCCAGGCAACCATTGCACCACGCCACAGTCCTGCTAGACAAGGTCTGCAAGCTAGAGGGTGATGCATGACACTGTTAATTGATGGCAAAGTGGAAAAGGGGATCATTGTGCTCGCGCACGGCGCGGGAGCTGGAGCAGACCATCCCTTCATGGAAACTTTCGCGAAAGGTTTGGCGGCAGCGGGCTTTCAGGTCATCCGGTTCAACTTCCCCTACATGGAGAAGCGTAAGGAAGATGGCAGGAAGCGCCCCCCTGACCGTGCGCCCAAGCTACTTGAAGCCTATGAGAACGTGGTCCGCAGCATTCCAGAAACGGACAAGCCGCTGATCATTGGCGGGAAGTCCATGGGCGGCCGGATCGCCAGCATGCTGGCAGCAGAGAACAAAAGCCTCAAAATCGATGGACTTGTGTGCCTGGGCTACCCATTCCATGCGCCTGGGAAACCGGATCGCATCCGAACAGAGCATTTCCCCGACATATCTGTCCCCACCCTAATCGTACAAGGCGAACGCGACCCTTTTGGTGGCACCAACCTCCTGGAAGGACAAACGCTACCCGGGAACTTCACAGTTCATTGGGCACCTGACGGTAACCATGACCTGACGCCACGGAAAGCATCCGGCCATACGCAGCAAGGCAATTGGGAAGCCGCAATGAAAGCCATTGCTGCCTTCGCAGACAAGCTTCAGGACTGATCCGACTGCTACCTGACGCCTCAGCGCTGCAGCATCTTCTGGGCAGCCGCGACAAACTTCTTGCTGTTGTCGTCCTGCTTCAGGTCTGGCCGCGGTGGCATGGTCAGGCCTTTCTGCACTGCAGGACGTTCCTTCAGTAGTTCAGTCCAGGCCTTCAAGTGATCGAGCCCGTCCAGGGACAGGCCGGCCCAGCTGTGCGCGAGAACCCAGGGGAAACAGGCGATGTCGGCGATGGAATAGTCGTCACCCGCCAAATAGGCACTTTCGCCCAACCGACGATCAAGGATGCCATAAAGACGAAGCGTCTCATTCTGGTACCGTTCAATAACGGCGGGAAGTTTTTCGGGAAAATAGCGGAAGAACACATTCGCCTGCCCCTGCATCGGCCCAAGGCCACCCATCTGGAACATCAGCCACTGAGTGACGAGCGAGCGCCCTTTGGCGTCCTCCGGCATCAACTTGCCGGTCTTTTCAGCCAGATACATCAGGATCGCACCGGATTCGAACACAGCAAAATCGCCTGCGTCATGATCGACAATCGCCGGGATCCGGCCGTTGGGGTTGATGTTGGTAAACCAGTCTTCCTTCTGCGCCCCTGACGATAGATCAAGTGCCTTCATTTCATAAGGCAAGCCCAACTCCTCAAGTGCTATTGAGACCTTGTACCCATTGGGTGTTGCTGCTGTGTAGAATGTGATCATGGCGTGCGCCTCCTCCCTGTTGTCAAAGAAGATAGGGGCAACTGCAGAAGTTTAAAGCAACCCATCAGTCACAATTTCGACATCCGACAAAAAAGGGGGGCCAAAGCCCCCTAATCCAAGACCGGATTGAATTCAGGTCCAGCTATTTGTTCTGGCGGTTTTCAATCAGGTCATCCACCACGCCCGGGTCGGCAAGCGTTGAGGTGTCACCCAGGTTGCCAAATTCGTTTTCGGCGATCTTCCTCAGAATACGGCGCATGATTTTGCCGGACCGTGTCTTGGGCAGGCCTGGCGCGAACTGGATGAAGTCCGGCGTAGCGATTGGGCCGATTTCCTGACGTACAAGCTTCACCAGATCCTTGCGCAGTTCCTCAGACGGTTGGATACCTTCAAACAGCGTGACATAAGCATAGATGCCCTGGCCCTTGATATCATGCGGGAAGCCCACAACAGCGGCCTCAGCAACCAGATCGTGCTCAACCAGCGCCGAT
Organism: Kordiimonas lacus; assembly: GCF_001550055.1. Classification (GTDB taxonomy): domain Bacteria; phylum Pseudomonadota; class Alphaproteobacteria; order Sphingomonadales; family Kordiimonadaceae; genus Kordiimonas; species Kordiimonas lacus. Next base: position 615,370 of record NZ_LRUA01000010.1, on the reverse strand, counting down.
TCGACCTCTGCCGTACCCATGCGGTGACCAGACACGTTGATCACATCGTCCACACGGCCCGTGATCCAATAGTAACCATCTTCGTCCCGACGGCATCCGTCACCGGTAAAATAAAGGCCCTTGTAGGTGGAGAAATAGGTCAGCTTGAAGCGCTCATGATCGCCGTACACCGTGCGCATCTGGCCTGGCCAGCTGTCGGTGATCACCAGATTGCCCGATGTGGCGCCTTCCAGGAATTTACCGTCCTGATCCACCAGCGCCGGTTTGACACCGAACATCGGCTTCGTGGCTGACCCCGGCTTCAGGTCTATCGCGCCCGGAAGCGGCGCAATCATCACGCCGCCGGTCTCCGTCTGCCACCAGGTATCGACGATAGGGCAGCGCTCTTCGCCCACCACCTTATGGTACCAGAGCCAGGCTTCCGGGTTGATCGGCTCACCCACCGTGCCCAGCAGGCGGATCGAAGACCTGTCATGCTGGGTCACGAAATCATCACCCAGGCGCTCAAGGGCGCGGATCGCGGTCGGGGCAGTGTAGAATATGTTTACCTTGTGCTTCTCGCACACCTGCCAAAAACGGCCTGCGTCCGGGTAGGTGGGGATGCCTTCGAACACAAGGGTGGTCGCACCGTTCGCAAGCGGACCGTAAACAATGTAGCTGTGGCCGGTGACCCAGCCAACATCGGCCGTGCACCAGTAGATCTCGCCTCTCTTATAGTCGAACACATATTCGTGCGTCATGGAGGTCCAGACCATATAGCCGCCGGTGGTATGCAGCACGCCTTTTGGCGTACCGGTGGAGCCGGAGGTATATAGGATGAACAGCGGGTCTTCGGCGCTCATTTCCTCAGGTGGGCAATCGGCTGATACGTCAGCCGCTGCATCATGATACCAGACGTCGCGGCCCTCAGCCCACTTGACGTCTCCGCCCGTGCGTTTGACCACGACCACAGATGAGACATCAGGGCACCGCTCGAGCGCCGCATCCACATTGGCCTTGAGCGGTACTTTTTTGGACCCGCGCAGGCCTTCGTCCGCTGTGATCACCAGTGTTGACTTGCAATCCAGGATGCGGCCCGCCAGCGCGTCAGGTGAAAAGCCACCAAACACCACGGAATGCACAGCGCCGATGCGCGCGCACGCCAGCATGGCATACACGGCCTCGGGGATCATCGGCATATAAATGGTGACGCGGTCGCCCTTCTTGGCGCCACGGCCCTTGAGCACGTTGGCGAAGCGGCAGACTTGCTCATACAGCTCACCATAGGTGATATGCTTGCTGTCTGCCGGGTCATCGCCTTCCCAGATGATGGCCGTATCGTTTGCACGCTCAGGCAGGTGCCGGTCGATACAGTTGGCGGAAGCGTTGAGCGTGCCGTCTTCGAACCATTTGATCGAGATATCGCCGGTAAAGCTGGTGTTCTTCACCTTGGTGAAAGGTTTCATCCAGTCGATTCGGCTGGCCTGATCTTTCCAGAAGCCCTCAGGGTCTGTGACAGACTGCTCATACAGCGCGTCATACTGCTCCTTGGTGCAGTGCGTGTTCTCAAGCGCTGACGCCGGTACCGGAAAAACATAATGCTCGCTCATTGCATACTCCCTCCAAAAATGCACCGGCGATCATGCAACCTCCTTGTGGTGGTTGCAACCCTTGGAATGGCAACGATGTCATAAAACGTACACTTTTTTCTTTTCCAGCTATCAATAAACGGAAAGCGCGCTATCTTTTGCGCCATGACCCAATCTCAGGACCAGACATCGCGGGGTATTATCGCTTGTGCATGCGGCGCTATCGGCATCAGCTCTGCCGCCATCTTCATGCGGCTTGCTGATGTCACGCCAGCAGCGTCAGCTTTCTGGCGCCTATCCATGGCGGCACCCGTCCTGATCTTCATCTATTGGTTAAGCGCGCGAAAAAAAGGCAGACCATCACTGATGCCTTCTGGCGAAGAGGCCCGCTGGATTCTACTGGTCGGGCTTTTGTTTGCGGCGGAGCTGTTCACTTGGCACTGGTCTGTCAGCAAAACCACCGTGGCGAATTCCACATTGCTTGCCAATATGGCGACAATTTTCGCGGCCCTATATAGCTTTGCATTGTTCGGGGAGCGGTTCAACAGGCGCTTCCTGGGTGGCATGCTTCTGGCGCTGGCGGGCGCAGCCCTCCTTATGGGGCGGAACGCGGAATTGAACCCGGCCTTCATCCCAGGTGACCTATTGGGGTTGCTGACAGCTGTACTCTATGGCGGCTATATCGTCGGCGCAGCCCGGGCCCGTCGCGTGCTTGATGCACCACTTTTGATGGCCGGCACGGCCGTGGTCTCCGGCCTAATACTGGCCTTGCCACTGTTTTGGGTAGACGGGCCTGTCCTGCCGCTATCACCCGCAGGATGGACGCCCCTGATCGGCCTGGCGCTTATCGCGCATGTGCTTGGGCAAAGCCTGATTGTCTACGGGCTGGCACATGTGCCAGCGGCGCTTGGCGCCCTGTGTCTGCTGATACAGCCTGTGATTTCTGCCCTTTGGGCCTGGTGGCTCTTTGGCGAGGCACTGGGTCCGATCCATATGATAGGTGCAGCCGCCGTCCTCGGTGGTATCTGGACCGCAAGGCAAAGTCATCGTCAGAAAATCTTGAAACCGACGGCCTGACTACCAATCAGACATCATCGAAGGACCACCCGACTTTTTGTTGGCCACGATCCGCCACAGCTTGAGGTCACCCGTCTCCAGCAACTTCTTGCGGCGCGTCCAGAACTCGGCTTCACGCATCAGCGTCTGGATCATCATGGTGCCGTCTTCGCGTTTCGCCAGCTTGGCGGCCACTTCATCAGCACCTGCCCAGGCCTGGTTGATCATATCGACATACTGCATGCTGATGTCTTCAGAAACGCGTACCTGCAGATGGTGCTTCTTCAATAGATCAACAAGCTCGTCCGCGAGCACGGGGTATGGGTGGCGGCGTTCGCCAACAACCCATTCCTTGTATTTGTCCTTGCCCAGCACCGCATCAGAACCAATGACATATTCTGTCATCAGGAAAAGCCCACCCGGCTTCAGCTTTTCCTCAATCTTGGCAATCATGTTGGACTTGTCTTCGATGGTAAACAGGGCTTCTTTGGCAAGCGCACGGTCGTACTTCCGGTCAAAGCCCTCAAATCCCTCTGGAACATATTGTTCCAACTGGGCCTTTTTCTCCAGCCCGGCCATCTTGGCCAGCTTGCGGCCCTTGTCGACCAACATCTCCGATTCTTCGAAACCGGTGATCCACACCCCAAACCGATCCACGAGGACACGGCTGGGGCCGCCAAGCCCCGCACCAATCTGCAACATGGACATTTCAGGACTGAGCGCCAGAAGCTTGGAAAGAGAGACGATATAATCCGGGCCTCCAGGGCCACAGAAGCCCTTGCCCCAGATATACTGGGCGATATCGACGGTAGCGGCATCCCACGGATCGAGATTTTCTGCGCTCAGTTCTTTTGGGCGCTCAGCCTTGGGCTCATCGGAAAAATCCATTTCCGGCTTGCCTGTACGCTCACTGAGGCGCTTCTTGATATCGTCCGTGTCATAACCTTCCCACCAAGCCTTAAGGCGTAGCTTCAGTGGTACTTTCGCATCAGGTTTTTTCTGCTTCGTCGCCAAATTTTACACCCACGCAATGCCAAAGGATCGGCGAAAGCCGACAGCCTTTTGCTCCCAGATACCAATATGAAAACCGAACGGGGCATTTTTGCAAGCCCCGATCGACTGTTTTCATAAAGATTTTTGCGTGATTAGCCGCGCAGAACCGCGCCAACAGCCTTTTCTGCCGCCGCACAAACCTTGCTGGAGATCGCTTCGATATCCTTTTCGGTGAAGGTTTCTTCCTTGGGTTCGAGCAGAACGCTGACCGCAATAGACTTCTGTCCTTCCGGCACACCCTTGCCTTCATATACGTCAAAAATCCCAACATCAGCGATGAAAGCCTTGTCCGCACCCTGAACGGCCCGCACCAGGTCAGACACCTTGGCATCCCGGTCCATCAGGAAGGCAAAGTCACGCTCAACAGACTGCAGCTTGGAAACCGTCAGGGCTCCCTTGGCAGCACCCGAGTTTTTCGGTGTCGGAACACGGTCGAGATAGACCTCAAAGCCAACAACCGGCCCATCCACATCCAGCGCCTTGAGCACCTTGGGGTGCAGTTCACCGAAGCTTGCGAGGATGTTCTTTGGCCCAAGACGCAATGTGCCGGACCGACCCGGGTGATAGTAACCCGGCGCCTCATCAAACACCTGTAGGTTCGCAGGCGCGCCGACAGCCTCAAGGGCAGCAAGGGCATCGCGTTTGGCATCGAACACATCAACTGCCCGATTGGCTGCAGCCCAATGACGCCCGGCATTCCGGCCCGCACGCAGGCCGGCTGCTACAAGAAGCTGGCCTTTTTCCGTGTCGTTTTCATACACGGGACCCACTTCAAACAGCGCAACAACGTCTGCACCGCGGTCGCGGTTGCGCTGGGCCGCCTGCATCAGGTTCGGCAGAATGCTTGGACGCATGCAGTCAAGTTCGCTGGAGATCGGATTGTCGACCACCAGCGTCTCGTCACCGCCACCAAACAGCGCCGCATGGGCGCGCGTCATGAAGGACCAGGTCACAGCTTCATGCATGCCAACGCCTGCCAGGCGGCGCTTGACCGCCCGTGCCCGTTTCTGACGTGGGCTCAGCGTCGTACCTGCCTTATGGTCAGTCGCTGGAAGCGCGACACTTGGAATATTATCCAGGCCATGAATACGCAGCACCTCTTCAACGATATCCGGCTCGCCTTCCACATCCACGCGCCAGGAAGGCACATGCACCGTATAGGGATCATTGCCTTCAACCTTGAAGCCAAGCTTTTCCAGAATCGCAACGCTTTCGCTCGCGGGCAGGTCCAGCCCGCCCAAGGTTTGCACGCGCTCGCTGCGGAACGGAACGGTCTTGTTCCAGACAGTATCTTGTCCCGCTTCGAAGACATGGCTGACTTCACCGCCACACAGGTCCAGAATCATCCTGGTGGCGATTTCCATGCCGTCGCGAATGAACAGCTCGTCCACGCCGCGCTCAAACCGGTAGCGTGCATCTGTGATCAGGCCATGGTCGCGACCCGTGAAGGCCGTACGCTTGGGATCAAAGAGAGCGGCCTCCAATACCACATCAGTGGTGTCGTCCGCGCACCCGGTATCCAGGCCACCGATGATGCCACCAAAGCCTTGTGGGCCCGACGCGTCGGCAATCACCGTCTCGCCGCCCTTGGCGGTATATTCCTTATCGTCGAGTGCGGTAAATGTCTCACCCGCATTGGCAAGGCGCGCCTGCAGGTCGCCGTTAAGCTTGTTCGCGTCATAGACATGCAGCGGACGACCCAGGTCATGCGTGATGTAGTTGGTGACATCCACGAGCTTCGAGATCGGACGCAGGCCGATGGCTTTCAGACGGTCCTGCAGCCACTGTGGGCTTGGGCCGTTCTTGACACCCTTGAAGCGGCGGCCCAGGAACTGGGTACAGGCGCTTTTGGCCTCTTCCGGCAGATCAATCGACACTTTCACGTCGCTTTCGAACGAGCCGGCAACTTTCTCAACTGCAAGCGGCTTCAATGTCCCGAGGCCCGCAGCCGCGAGGTCGCGCGCGATGCCGTAAACGCCCAGACAGTCCTGCCGGTTGGGCGTGATCTCAATATCGATCACCGGATCGTCCAGCTGGGCATACTCGACATAGGACGTGCCGACCGGGGCATCCTCTGGCAGTTCAATGATTCCGTCATGATCGTCGCCCAGCTCAAGTTCTTTGGCAGAACACATCATGCCGATGCTTTCCACACCGCGGATCTTGGCTTTCTTCAGCGTGACATCAAGGCCCGGGACATAATCGCCAGGGCGGCCCAGTACTACCTTAATGCCGGTGCGCGCATTGGGCGCGCCGCAAACGATCTGCATTTCTTCGGTGCCGTTCGACACCTTGCAGACCTTCAGCTTGTCAGCGTCCGGGTGTTTTTCAGCGGACAGCACTTCGGCAACTGTGAAGGCGCCAAGCTTTTCAGCCGGGTTTTCAACCGTATCGACCTCAAGGCCGATGGCATTCAGTTTTGCAACGATTTCATCGAGGCTCGCATCCGTGTCCAGATGGTCCTTGAGCCAGCTAAGGGAAAATTTCATCGGCTGAGCCCTCCTGCGAGCGTGGGAAGATCAAGGGCGCGGAACCCATAGTGACGGAGCCACCTGAGGTCGGCGTCAAAGAAGGCACGCAGGTCATTCATGCCATACTTCAGCATCGCCAGGCGGTCGATGCCGCAGCCGAAGGCAAAGCCCTGATATTCGTTGGGATCAAGATTACAGGCCTTGAGCACATTCACATTGACCATGCCGGACCCGAGAATCTCAAGCCAGTCGTTGCCGTCACCAATTTTCACGGTGCCACCATCGAAGCTGCACTGCACGTCCACTTCCATGGACGGCTCGGTGAACGGGAAATAGCTCGGGCGAAGGCGCAGGGTTACAGCGTCCACCTCAAAGAAAGCCTTCAGGAAAGCTTCCAGCGTACCCTTGAGGTGACCGAGGTGCGTATCCTTATCGATCACCAGACCTTCCACTTGGTGGAACATAGGCGTGTGCGTCGCATCAGAGTCTGAGCGGTAGGTACGGCCAGGTGCGATAATACGGATCGGAGGCTCTTTCGACAGCATGGTGCGAATCTGCACCGGACTGGTGTGCGTCCTGAGAACCTTGCGGTCGCCGTTTGCGTCAGGCCGCAGATAGAATGTATCATGGTCCTGGCGGGCAGGATGCTCTTCCGGAATATTCAGCGCGGTAAAGTTATGGAAGTCAGATTCCACGTCCGGGCCTTCAGCCACATCAAAGCCAAGGCTCGCGAAAATTTCAGCGATTTCGTCCATCACCTGACTGATCGGGTGTACGCTGCCAGAAGCGTGTTCCTGTACCGGCAAGGTCACATCCACGCGTTCGTCGCGCAGGCGGGCGTCAAGCGCTGCTTCCTCAAGCGTTTCCTTGCGTGCAGCAATCTCTTCCGCCACCTTGTTCTTGAGGCCGTTGAGCGCCGGGCCCATTTCCTTGCGTTCCTCGGGGCTCATGCCACCGAGGCCCTTCATAAGCTGGGACACGCTGCCTTTCTTGCCGAGTGTGGAGACCCGGACTTCCTCAAGCGCGTTCAGGTCACTGGCCGCTGAAATCTGGGCCGCGATCTGTTCCTTGAGCGCTGAAATCTGTTCCTGCATTTTTCTTCCGCTTATTCGAGCAATTAAGTCACTAAAACAATGGACTGTTTCAATTGGCCCATAATCCGGGCGCAAGCAAATAAAAAGAGGACCCCGCCAACGGCCAGGCCCTCTTTAAAGTCTTGGTGTTTGCTGTTCGCAAACCAGCCTTAGTTGGCGAGGGCGGCCTTAGCCTGATCCACAAGCGCCTCAAAAGCGGATGGTTCGTGAATGGCAAGATCGCTCAGCACTTTGCGGTCCAGCTCCACACCAGCCAGCTTGAGGCCGTGCATAAACTGACCGTATGGCAGACCGAGAGACCGTGCGCCTGCGTTGATCCGCTGGATCCAGAGAGCGCGGAAGTTGCGCTTCTTGGCTTTGCGGTCGCGGTAAGCGTACTGGCCGGCTTTCTCAACTGCCTGACGAGCAACTTTGATGGTATTCTTGCGACGGCCCCGGTAGCCTTTGGCTTCCTCGAGGACCTTCTTGTGACGAGCGTGCGATGTTACACCGCGCTTAACACGTGCCATGGTATATTTCTCCTAAACCTGAAGGACCCGATACGGCTTAGCCGTAGGGCATGAACTTCTTAACAATCGTAGCGTCAGCGTCACAAAGGACAGTGGTGCCACGGAGGTTACGGATTTGCTTGTTGGTGCGCTTGATCATACCGTGCTGTTTACCAGCCTGGTTTGCACGAACTTTACCAGAAGCGGTTAAGCTGAAGCGTTTTTTGACGCTCGATTTTGTCTTCATCTTGGGCATTTTTTGTCCTTACTTAAACTTAAAGTTCCGACATAACTGAACAGCCACGGCAGCCCTTTACTGGCCGGACGGTTCGATGAAGCGCGCTGTATAGCGCTAGACCCGAGCATTTGCAAGCAGATTCCTTGGCTTTTCGGACTCACACTCCGCGGTAGCCTTGCGATCCGATAAGGGCCATGAAATGATGGCTGTCGTCAACGATAGCGAGGCACACGATGCGATACTTGGTAATTCTGGTCACCCTGCTTTTCTGCGCCGTCCTCCCGGCAAGTGCAGCCCCGGCCCTGTGGCGCATGGCGGACGACGATACCGAGATTCACATCTTCGGCACACTGCATATGCTCGAAAAGGGAACCACATGGGCAAATGCCAGCATTACCAATGCTTTCGGCGGCGCCGACGCCCTGGTTGTCGAGCTTGATGACCGCGAGCTTGAACGTGCAGGCCCCCTGTTCATGGAAGCTGGTAAGCTGCCGCTGGGCATGAGCATGCGCCAGATAGTCGGCAACGGCATTTATAATGATGTCCAGCGACTCGCGCGCCAGCTGGACCTTCAGGAGGACGCATTCCTCAATGTCCGGCCATGGTTTGCAGGCATGTCGCTGACCGTCGTAAGCCTGACCAAAATGGGATATGACCCTGCAAGCGGTGTTGATCAGGCGCTGATCGGCGAAGCGCTGCGCCTCAGGAAACCGATTCTCGGCATTGAGACCGCGGCCCAGCAGGTCGAGCTTTTCGCGTCGCTGTCACCAGCACAGGACAAAGCCATGCTGGTGGATGCACTCCGGCAGTCATCCAACATAAAGGCCTATATGACCGAACTGCAGAGCGCCTGGCTCGATGGCGATGAATCCACCCTCGACAAGCTTCTGAATGGTGAACTGATGGACATGAATGGCCTCGGCGACCACCTACTATATGACCGCAATCAGAACTGGGCGATCCAGCTGTCGCATCTGATGAACAAACCGGGTCGGTTTTTCGTAGCGGTCGGTACAGCCCATGTGGTGGGTGAGAAGTCCCTGATTGTTTACCTCAGCCAGCAGCACCGCCTGGTGGAGCGGGTTCAATAGCTACTTCCTGAACAGGTGTGCTCGAAGACTGGAACGGAAGGCTGAGCACCTTCAGCACCTGATAGGATTCAGGGTAGGCACCCGGATCATCAACCCCTAACCGGTCGGGTGCCTTGCCGGGCTTGTAGACAAAGGTGCCAAATAACTGGTCCCACAGGATCAGGAAGGAACCATAGTTCTTTGCTTCACCCACATCTGCACTGTGGTGATAGCGGTGCAGCTCGGTGCCGACGAACAGATAATTCAACCAACCCGCCCGAATGTCGACATTATAGTGTGACAAAAGCCCATGCAGCCCGCGGAAGGAGAACCACACCATCACGGCTTCCTGACTGGCGCCGGTGATCCAAGTGGTGAGCGGCACCATCCACAGTACAACCAGAAAATTGATCGGGTGGCCCACCCCGTGCATGATCAGATAAACTCTGTCCGGCAGATGGTGGGCCACATGTACCTGCCACAGTTTCCGGCCGAGCCAGCCCCCGCCTTCATGGCTGAACCGGTGAAACCAATATTGCAGGAATTCGAACAAGAGCGCGGTGCCGATAATATCGAGCCAGAGCGGCGCTCCCTCTAAAAGGCCCGGATTGCCCGCAGCCATATCAATGGTGATAAATCCAATCAGGAAGGAGACAAGCCGCATCGACACTAAATTCGCGGCTCCGAACTTGACGTCACGCCAGAATTCCTTCCAGCGGATACCCCAGCGCTTCTGCATCGGGAAGATGAACTCGACGCCTTGCAGCAGCGCAAATCGCGTTGCCGCAATGACAGTAAAGGCATAGGGGAGATCCAGCCTGTTCTCAATGGAAAGCCAGCAGACCACACCGGTCGCCAACAACAAAAATGGGTAAAATCCGTAGGTAATGAAAGACTTCATCATTCGCATGTCGGTGCCATCCCTTTAGTTTGCTTCGAAAAACCATAGCAACGAAGGGACGTGCAAACTTACCAATTCTTGCGATTTCGATCAACGGCGGGTGATGCAAGCGTGAATGATGCGCTCGCTGGAAAAGTAGTCAAAATCTTCGGCATTTTTAGGCAGGCGAACACGTTCGAAGAAAATGGTGGATGCTACCTTATAGGCTGTGGGCTCGATATCCCGCTGATAGACTTTAAAAAGCGTGTCCGCAAGGGCATCAAAATCGCCCCTGACCGGCAACTGGGTATAATAACCCGCCTGAAGGGTCAGCGCTTCGCGGCCGCCCGCCTTGGCCGCCTGCGTATCAAGCCCTACAAAGAGCCGTTCCTTCTCTCTTCCTGGGCCGAAAGGCGATTCGGTATAGATGGTCAGTGCATGGGTAACCTTGCCCTGGTTTTCACCAATCAGGCTCCGGTAGGTGTCATTGATCGCCTCCCTCGTCATTGCTGTCCTTACCGCCTTGACGGTCTTTTGTGGCATGTGTGTGAGATCAAGCTTGTGCGGCGCCCAGGTTTCATCCTCCCTGAGGCTGGCCCAATAGACCTCAAGCCGTGCCTTGTGCATTTCCTGCTGCCGGGCGCGAAATTCCCGCGGAGTTTCGCCATAGAACGCCTTGAAGGACCGGGTAAAGGCAGCAGGTGACGAAAAGCCAAAATCGAATGCAAAGTCCGTGACCTTCGCATTCTTCATGATGATCAGCATGTGGGCGATATGCTTGAGCCGCACCTCTACCACATAACCCTTGGGCGTTTGCCCTACTTCAGATGTGAACAGCCGGTGAAAATGATGCGGCGACAGGCAAGCCACATCCGCCAGAGCTTCAAGCGAAAGGGGTTCCGCAATATTTTGTTCTATATAGAATAGAACACGTTTTATCCGCTCGTCCGTCATGGGTGCATTGTTGCGGCAGCCGCAAGGCGATACAAGGGAAGAAATCATGGCAGGCTATTCCGGAACACCGCTGGTGAAGAAGCTCGGAATCAAGGATGGCTTTACCGTTCGGTTCGAACACGCACCCAGCCACCTCAGCGACCTGATCGGCCCCCTGCCGGCGGGGGTGACGGAAGCATCCGTAAACTGTGATTTTATCCATGCGTTTTATAAAGATCGCACTCTTTTCGAATCTGAGTTGGGCGCTTTCATGGACGCCATCAAACGTGACGGCATGATCTGGATCAGCTGGCCGAAGAAGGCTTCAAAGGTGCCGACGGACATGACCGAGGATGTCGTACGGGAAGTAGCCCTGCCACTTGGCCTTGTTGATGTGAAGGTATGCGCCGTTGATGAGGTCTGGTCCGGCCTCAAATTGGTGATCCGGAAAGAATTGCGCTAGCTCTCGTCATCTGCCTTGAGCGCTGCGACCTCGGCCTTGAGGCGGTCAATTTCCTTTTGCTGTTCAACAAACAGGCGGGCGCCCGCATCGAAAGCCATGAACACGCCTGGCATCCAGGTGTCGTCCTTTTCCGGGTACATGGAAAAATCATCACCGAAAAGCGGGAATGGCATATCCGGGAAATAGGTTGCCCTGACTTTTTCATTCCCAGCCTTGAAATGGCTGAGAAATGCTTTCGCCGCTGCCTGCGAAGGCTTGATTCCTTTCCCAGAAAAATGTTTGTCCAACATCCGAACCAGAGCCATGCGGTAGTGTTCGGACTGCTCACCAAAACGGTCCTGCCTTTTCTGGTTGAAGGCCGCGAGAAAGCGCTGCCCCAGCCGACCAAGGGATTGGTTTTTGCTGTCCGGCACAATCCAGTCTTGGCCAGCAGGCATTTCCAGCGCATCACAGAAATCGGCGATCAAATCTCCACCCACCAGTTGGTCGCGGTCAAACAGGCGAACCCGCATGGCCTGCATGCCAAAGACACTCGCGTACAGCTCGCAGGTGCGCCAATAGTCAAACGAGATAGGCAGCTCGCCCTTGATCGCCAGGTTTGGCTTCTTGCGCCACTGACCGACCTTCAGGGCCGTTGAATAGAGGCTGGTCGCAGCCTTATCCTGGCGCCTGATATAAAAGATCACCCGGACTTCATCTGCTACCGAATGCAGAAGGGTCGCCAGGCGCTCCAGTTCTTCCACCGTTTCAATGCGGCTGTGGCAATGCTCGTTCGTCAGGACAATCCGCTCGGGTGCCGTTTTTGCGACTTCGGCCAGCAGGTCGGCGCTGAACTCTTTCTGGAAGCGTCCGAGCGCTGCGTCCGACCGGACACCCACCTGGGCCATCAGATTTCTGCGGCTGCTGTCCTTCATCGCATAGGCCGCCAGCGCAGGCTGGTTGTCTTCACCCGGGGTGCGAGGGAACAGATAGCCGTGGCCCGTCAGCCGATGGCGATTTGCCCGCAAGAAAGCCTGAATGCTGGTGGAGCCCGTTTTTTCGGCCCCGATATGCAGATAACAGATTTTCGCGCGTGCCATGGATTCTGTCCTGCTAGCTGTTGATGCTTCCGGCAATCGCGCGTGCCGCAGCTGCCGGGTCATCCGCCTGTGTGATCGGCCTGCCGATTACCAGCACGTCAGCGCCCGCAGTGACCGCTTCCGCCGGTGTCATCACGCGCTTCTGGTCGCCGGCCGCGCTGCCAACCGGGCGAATGCCGGGTACCACCAGCTTGAAGTCCGGAGCCGTCGCCTGACGCGCCAGCGTAATTTCCCGCGGGCTGCACACCATGCCGTCGAGGCCGCTTTTGTGCGCAAGCCCCGCAAGCCGCGCGACCTGGTCAGCAACGGCATCATTCACACCGATAGCCTGAAGGTCATCGCCATCCATGCTTGTCAGGATCGTCACTCCGGCTACCCAGGGTTTGTCGTTCCCATGCTTTGAAGCCTCTTCCGCGGCGGTCTCTGCCGCCCGACGCATCATCTCGGGCCCGCCCTGGGTGTGGATCGTGAGGATCTTGGGCCCCAACGGCGCAACAGCGCGAATGGCACCCGCCACCGTATTGGGGATGTCGTGAAATTTGAGATCGAGGAAAATCGGCATGCCTGTTTCCGCGACAGCCTTGAACCCGTCTGCGCCATTCGCACAGTAAAATTCAAGCCCCAGTTTAACACCCCCCACAGTGCCCTGAAGTTTTTTTGCCAGCGCGACAGCGGATGCGGTTTCAACAGTATCCAGCGCACAGAAAATGCGATCACTTGGCTTCATGGGGCATCCTTTCCTTACTGCGGGCGTGCAGCAGAGTTACCCGCCTTTACCGCCCTTTGGCAAGGCCTTGAGAAAGACTCAATCGCAAAATAAACAGCATGCCTGAATAATTTGCAGCAAAATGGGGGAACTATCTGCAATGAGTAGAATCTACAAGACTGCGCCAACGCTAATTCTATTGGCCCTTCTCACCGCCGCCTGTTCACACATGGACTTGGGAACCCTATGGAAATATCGAAATGTCGATTTTCTTGAAGTAAACCCAGACACAACACGCATGGCTATCGAACTCCCTGTCGGCGTAACCGTTGACAAAGTTAGCGTGTCATTGTCCGGCAGCACCGACGACATGCTTTCCTTCGAAGGCAATATTCCAATGGAGATTCTCCGATCGGGCCCCGAGTTGGCAGCGCTACCACCCGCCATGTCCCTTGACCGAACAATCGTTCTTCGCGTTCCCCGTGACCGAGTTGCCCAAGCACGTGAATTGCAACTAAAAGCCTATGCACTCTCCAAAGCCCCTGGGAACAACAGCCTTGGCATTGGTTTTGACATCAAGTCCGATTCATCGACAGACGCGGAAGTACCTGCTTGCAGCGGCGCAATCAGTTTTCCCACCATGTCGGTTTGGGTCAAACTTGCAAAGGCAGAGCCCTATTCAAGACTTGTAAGTGAAAAAGCTTTTCGGAAAATCCTTGCGGACAGCATGGCCCAAGCCCAATGCCCGGCGGAGACTGATTGATCAGGGCTCTTCGCTGTTGCCGTCTGAAAGTGTCGCGGCGTCGTGTGCCCGGCGGGCCTTCGCTTCGTGCGCATCTTCGGCGAGGGCAGAGACCTGGTCTTCAAGATAGGCCGCGCGGCGCTCCGCCTGCCTGCGGCGCGCGAATCCCTTAAGCCTCAACCAGCCGGTCACACCCGCCGCCAACAGAAGACCAATAAAGATTCCAACAAAAACCAGAAGGAATGCTGGCACCGCAAAGGTAACATCAAAAGGCGCAAAGCGGAGATCGACAGGAGTCCGGTTGTTGACCGAGAAATAGATCAGGAAAAGCGCCAGCAGAATCCAGAAAATGCGGCGAATCAAGCTGGCGAGCGACTGTGCCATGTCAGTCTTTCATACTGGTTCAGGTGGGTACAGAGCGCCTGGTTCAGCTGTTCAGGCGCTCGCGAAGATCTTTCCCGGTCTTGAAATAGGGGACCCGCTTTTCAGCGACTTCCACTTTTTCGCCGGTACGTGGATTGCGGCCAACGCGTGCAGGCCGTTCCTTCACGGAAAAGGCACCAAAACCCCTGAGTTCCACACGGTCACCGCGCGAAAGGGCTGATGTTATTTCGTCGAAAATCTTGGAAACAATGCGCTCAACATCCCGGTAATAGAGATGCGGGTTGGCTTCGGCTATTTTTGCAATCAACTCAGATTTGATCATCTGCGTCCTCCCCTGGGGGCCAAAATCTTGTGCACTCAAAACCCGGGTACGTAATGTGCTTTTTTTAAAAGTGCCATCTGATGGCGCTGCCGTCAAGATAAGCCTTTCAATTAAAAGAGCTTTTAACAAAAAGAATCGATTCGATACTTATCTTTCACCTGGTTTTGACGATTCCCACACCCCCATTTCGCGCATGGCCAGCCAGTAGAAATCAGGCAGCCAAAAAGAAAAGGCCGCCCCAGATGGAGCGGCCTTCAAATCAGGTCCCCGAGGGGAATTCCGATTATTTGTCTTCTTTGGCTTTCTCAAGCGCGGCACCAAGGATGTCACCAAGGCTTGCGCCGGAGTCTGCAGAACCATACTGCTCAACAGCAGCTTTTTCTTCTGCAACTTCGAGGGCCTTGATGGACAGGTTCATCTTGCGGGAACCTTTGTCCACACCAGTTACCATTGCGTCAACCTTGTCGCCTTCAGCGAAACGCTCTGGGCGCTGGTCACCGCGGTCGCGAGCGAGGTCGGAACGACGGATGAAGGCAGTTACGCCAGTGTCGCCAACTTCAACTTCGATACCGTTGTCGTTAACGGCTTTAACAACACAGGTAACCTGCTCACCTTTCTTCTTGGAAGAAACGTTTGCGAATGGGTCACCGCCAAGTTGCTTGATGCCAAGGCTGATGCGCTCTTTGCGGGTGTCAACGTCCAGAACAACGGCTTTAACAGTGTCGCCTTTCTTGTAGTCCTGGATGGCTTCCTCACCGGAACGCTCCCAATCGAGGTCGGAGAGGTGAACCATGCCGTCAACATCGCCGTCGAGGCCAATGAACAGACCGAATTCGGTGATGTTCTTAACTTCGCCTTCGATTTCAGTACCTTGTGGGTACTTGCCTTCGAACGCTTCCCATGGGTTCTCGCCACACTGCTTGAGGCCGAGGGAGATACGACGCTTGGCTGGATCAACTTCCAGAACCATAACTTCGACTTCCTGGCTGGTGGAAACGATCTTGCCTGGGTGTACGTTTTTCTTAACCCAGCTCATCTCGGACACGTGCACGAGGCCTTCAACGCCGGACTCGAGCTCAACGAACGCACCATAGTCGGTGATGTTGGTCACGGTACCAGTGAATTTGGCTTGTACTGGGTATTTGGCTTCGATGCCTTCCCATGGATCAGCAGCAAGCTGCTTCATGCCAAGGCTGATGCGCTGCGTTTCCGGGTTGATGCGAACAACCTGTACCTTCACGGTCTCACCGATGGAGAGAACTTCAGAAGGATGGTTCACACGACGCCAGGAGATGTCGGTAACGTGCAGGAGGCCGTCGATGCCGCCCAAGTCAACGAATGCACCATAATCGGTGATGTTCTTAACAACACCGTCAACGGCATCACCTTCTTCGAGTTTGCCCATGAGCTCAGCACGCTGTTCTGCACGATCCTCTTCGAGAACGGCACGGCGGGAGACAACGATGTTGCCACGACGACGGTCCATTTTCAGGATCTGGAACGGCTGCTCGATGTTCATCAGAGGCGTAACGTCACGGATCGGACGGATATCAACCTGGGAACCTGGCAGGAATGCAACAGCACCGTTGAGGTCAACAGTGAAGCCGCCTTTAACGCGGCCGAAGATAACGCCGTCAACACGGGCATCGCCTTCAAACGCTTTTTCAAGCTCAGTCCAAGCTTCTTCACGGCGGGCTTTGTCGCGAGACAGGATCGCTTCACCAAGAGCGTTCTCAACGCGGTCAACGTAGACTTCTACGGTGTCACCAACGCTGATCTCAGCAGCTTTACCAGCCGGAGCAAATTCTTTGAGTGGTACACGGCCCTCAGCTTTGAGCCCGATGTCCACAATTGCGAAGTCGTTTTCAACGGAAACGACGGTGCCTTTTACGACGCGGCCTTCAAAGCCTTCGTCTTCAGTTGGCAGAGTTTCATTCAGAAGCGCTTCAAAATCAGAAACGCTCGGCATTTTTGCCGCTTCAGACATGTATGTCTTCCTTTCAACATATATATTTCTTTGCCTGCCGGTTGGTTCCGGCGGTCTTCTTCCTGAGGGGTCTTGGAAAGGTGGGACCATCCCGCCTTTTTCATCAGCCTCGGAAGCCTCTAACACCAACAACAAAATGATCCCTCTCGGGCAAACCCTGGGGCCTGACCATCGGGACCGCGTGGAAGCGTCTTCGGCTATTGGGGCTTTAGTCGCTCTTGAACCAAGGCGACCGCCCGTAAAAACACGGCGTCTATATCCAAATTAGACGTATCAAGCAAGAGGGCATCTTCAGCGGGCTTCAATGGGGCATCTTTTCGGCCCATGTCCCGCTCGTCCCTTGCGCGGACGTCGGCGAGTATAGCATCAAAGTCGGCCCTTTGGCCACGGCCTTCCATCTCGAGCCTGCGACGCTCCGCGCGCACCTCGGGGCTGGCAGTTACAAAAAGCTTCAGGTCCGCATCGGGGCACACCACTGTGCCGATATCCCGGCCATCCAGTACAGCGCCAGCTTTTCCTTCCGGAGGCCTCTTCGCAAAATTCTTTTGAAAATCCAATAGGTTGGCGCGAACCGCCGGCATTGCAGCCACTTTCGAGGCCGCCCCGCCTGTCGCCTCGGCGCGCAGGTCAGAATCATCTAACAAGCCAAGATCAAGGTCGGTGGAAGCCGCCTCTGCCGCTTTTGTATCTGTGGGGTCAATGCCCTGCTTCAGCAGTGTCAGCCCAACCGCCCGGTAAAGCGCACCGGTGTCCAGATAGGCAAAGTTGAACTTTTCGGCAAGGCGCCGGGCCAACGTACCTTTTCCGGCTGCTGCCGGGCCATCAATTGCAATAATCACCGCGAATCACCCTTCATATGTTCGCCGGTTTATAGGAATTTCGGCCACGTTGCGCCAGCTTGAAATAATACAACCAAAAGGATTCGACTCTTTCAGCACTTGATGGTAAATGAGAACAAATAGAGAACAATTGCCCGAGTGGCGCACACGAGGATAGAGGAATGATCACTCAACTTACCCCCAATTTGGCCGTCGACAGAATTGAGCCCTCGGCCGAATTTTTCAGCAAGGTCGGCTTTGAAGTAACCGTGCAGGTACCTGAGGACGATCATATGGGGTTTGCCATTCTGGTGAATGGTACCCAACAGATCATGTTCCAGACCCGCACCAGCATTAAAGACGATTGCCCTGAAATTGAAGACGCTTCAACCGGCAGCCCTGTATTGATTTTCATCACCGTCCCGGATGTCAAAGCGGTTGCCCAGGCCCTCAACGGCTACGACGTGGCGATGGACTGGCGTGAAACATTCTATGGCAGTACCGAAATCGGCTTCCGCGAACCCGGCGGCCATATCGTTACCTTCGCCCAGTTCCCTGCAGAAGAGGCGTAACTAGGCTTTCAGGGTCAGTCCCGCACCCAGGCCAGTCATCAGGTCGATGAAGCTTGGGAAACTGGTCTGGATTGGGCTGGCATCGTCGATGGTGACCGCAGTGTCCGCCCGCTGCCCGAGCACAGAGAAGGCCATGGCGATACGGTGGTCGAGATGCGTCTCGACCATACCGCCGCCCGGCACGTTTCCACCAGCGCCCCTGATCTCGAGACCGTCTTCAAATTCTGTCAGCTCAACACCGTTGGCCTTGAGCCCTGCAGCCATCACGGCCAAGCGGTCCGATTCCTTGACCCTGAGTTCCTCAAGCCCCGTGAAACGGCTGGTGCCTTCCGCCACAGCTGCCGCACAGAACAGAACCGGAAATTCGTCAATCATGGTGGACGGGTCCACCGGCAGGTTGGTCACGCCCTTGAGCGCCGCTGCCCGCACCCGCAAATCTGCCACTGGTTCACCGCCCAGCGTGCGGGCGTTCAATATTTCAATGTCACCGCCCATGGCCTTCAGCGCGTGGACAATGCCGGTCCTGAGCGGGTTCATGCCCACATTCTCAATCGTCACGTCAGACCCTGGGATAATCGAGGCTGCTACCAGCAGGAATGCGCTGGAGGAAATATCCCCCGGTACTTCAAGCGTGATCGGCTTCAATTCTGGCTGGCCCTTGAGGCGCACGACACGAAGGCCGTCTTCCTCCGTCACGTCAATCTCGGCACCCATGGCGCTCAGCATGCGTTCCGTATGGTCCCGCGTCGCCACCTTTTCGCGAACGGTGGTGGTGCCGGGCGTGTTGAGTCCTGCCAGCATCACAGCCGATTTGACCTGGGCGCTGGCCATGGGCGGCGTATAGTCGATCGGCATCGGGTCCCGTGTGCCTGTGATGGTCAGCGGCAGGTATTTGCCCTCGCGGGCTGCGAACTGGGCGCCGACTTCCGACAGCGGCACAGTCACGCGGCCCATAGGGCGGCCCCGCAAAGACGCGTCGCCTGTCATGGTCACGGTGATGTCGTGACTCGCGATCAAGCCCATGATCAGCCGTGTTGAGGTGCCCGAATTGCCCATGTCGATCACATTGTCGGGGGTCATCAACCCGCCAACGCCAACGCCGGATACCCGCCATTCGCCGTCACCGAGTCGTTCAACCGTTGCGCCCATTGCCCGCATGGCCTCGGCCGTTGCCAGCACATCTTCGCCTTCGAGGAGGCCAGTAATGTGGCTTTCACCGACCGCCAGCGCAGACAGCATCAGGGACCGATGGGAAATCGACTTGTCGCCCGGCACCTTAACGGTACCGGTGAGTGGTTGACGGGGCGCGGAATTAAGACTTGGCACGGAGCATTTCCAACTATAGACAGGGTTCGACGAGTAAAAGCTTTGACAGGCGCCACTGATCGTGGCAAGGGATGCGCCGAATTCTTGGCCGAATTGCGTCCAAAACGCAAGGCCCTATACAGAAATGCTGACGCGGTTAATGAACGCGAAGGAGAGAAACGTGGTAAAACCCGAATGGGGCACGAAGCGGACTTGCCCAAAATGCGGCACACGCTTTTACGACCTGAAAAAAGATGATCCAGTGGTGTGTATCGACTGTGGCAACGAGTGGGCTCCTGAGCCAATTCTGAAGACCAAGCAGCCACTGCCTGTTGCAGAAGTGAAAGAAAAAGAGCCAGAAGCCAACGACGACGAAGATGATCTCGACGTCGATGACGAAGACCTGGCAGATGTGAGCCTCGACGACGATGACGACGACGAAGTGAGCTCCATTGTCGATACGTCGCTGACGGACGACGACACCTAAAACAGCTAGGCAGGAGGCCGCCAAACCGGGGGCCTCAAAAGCCTAATTTTAATGAGCTGTTTTTTTGCTTGCGCGGACCTTGGGCCGATTCTATAGTCCGCGCCGTTCCTGGGGGTAACGACCTCGGGGCACCCAGATACGGGGCCGTAGCTCAGCTGGGAGAGCGCTACACTGGCAGTGTAGAGGTCGACGGTTCGATCCCGTTCGGCTCCACCATGAAAACCCTCGCCTCACCGGGCGGGGGTTTTGTCTTTTCCGGGATCGAGTTTGGCGGCGCCTTCGGCGATGCGCCTCTTGGCCCGTTCGGCCAACCCTCGAAAACCCTCGCCTCACCGGGCGGGGGTTTTGTCTTTTAAGCTTGTCGGATCAATGATCACCCTGATCCGGGGAATAGTGATCGTAGCTCAGCACTCTTTTCAGCATCCAGCTATCCCCTTCTTTGATCCACACATGGGTGAAGCGGGCACTTGAGGTATGCCTCAGCGGCTTGTCGGCTTCCCTGATATAAAACTCATGCTCACCGCGCTGGATGGCACCATAAAGAACCCCGTTTCCATACAAAGGGAAAACCTCAAGGCTGCCTTCCACCAATTTGCGGATCGGTTTCTGGGCCGGATTGCTGCAGATGTTTTTCTCAACTGTTTCAATGAAAGAGGCCTTCGAATTCTCGAACCCGCCACTGTCGTGATAAAATTCGAAATCGTCGGAGACGATGTTTTCCAGGACCGCGCTTTCACACTGGTTGAAAGACCGCTCAAACAGGGCGTCGTCAAGCGCCTTCAGCGTGGTGAACAGCTCGCTGTCACGAGACACCTGCGCATGCGCACCAAAAGACACTCCTGCCATCAGGACCGCAAACAATAGAATTTTCATGATTTTCCTCGTTATCTGTCGTTGTTTTGCTGCTTTATTTTTATAACAGCGTTCTTAGCACAGATTTGCCAAAGGAAGAAAAGGTCTGACGTTGCCTATTGTCCGTGCATCAGCTCAAGCTGGCGCTTCAGGCATTTCTTCAGGTCGTATTTCTCAAGGATTGTGGCCCGCCCGGTCTTGCCGAGTGCCGCGGAGCCTGCCCTGTCCCCGAGCATGCGGTCCATGGCGTCTGCGAGCGCGTCAGCATTGTCCATATCCACCAAACGGCCATTTTCTCCGTCTCGGATCACTTCGCGCACGGGTGCCGTATCAGAGCCCAGAACCGGCGCCCCCACACTCATGGCATTCAGCATCGACCACGAAAGGACAAACGGGCGGGTCAAATAGACATGCAGGCTGGAAATCTGAAGGAAGCTAACGAACTTGGCCTCCGGCAGCAGGCCAACAAAATGGGTACGGTCCTTGTCGAACGGAATTTCCTCCTCCGCACGGGCTTTCAGCCCAGGACCTTTCTTGCCGTCATAGCAGATTCGGTCGGCGCCTGCGATCAGCACATGCAGGTTAGGCCGAATGCCCTGCACCTTCGCGGCGGCGGCCATGAACTGCATGAACCCCCGCGTATGCTCCATACCGCGCCCGGCGTAGGTCATGATCTCATCACCCTTGCGGAAGCGTTTTCCTGAAACCTCAAGCGTCAGGCTGCTCGCGGGCCGGTACAGGTCCGTATCCACCCCGTCATGCAGAACCTCCAGACGGCTTTGCCAGCCCCTTGGGAACTGCGCCCGCTGGAACTCTGTTGGCACATAGCCTGCGTCCATCAGTTCAAAGTCTCGCAAAATGGGCATGTTGGTGGCTGCCGCACTGCGGCATTTCTGGCGCAAGGCCGCCCCCGTTTTCACCTCCGCGGGGGAGGGCACGCCATAGTACCACTCGAACAGGCTAACCATGCGCGCGTCCGGGAACAAGTCTTTCAGAAAATATGACGCGCCGCGCGAGGCATGGGACAGGATCACATCCGGCACCCAACCGCTGATCGCCATCGGCTTGAGCTCCCGGTAGAGGTTCAGGCCCAGCCCGACCGCCTTATCGGCAAACCCGACATCCGGGCCGGCAAGGTTTTCCGGCAGGTCATACACCACTTGCTTGACTGGCAGGCGAAGTGTCGACCCTTTGCGGCTGGCGACAAGGATGTCGTGATCGCCAGTCTTCAGAAGATGTTTGTAAATATGAACAAACTGGCCCGGAGCGGCGTCATGTACGATCAGATATTTCACCGAATTTCCCTTTTCCGCCCCTTCGGCGACATCAGTTTGTCTTAGAAACAATCGCAACCACGATCAAGACAGCAACGAAAAATTCATTTTTCCAAGGCACTTAGCGTCCAGCACATCGCTATAGGTAAAATTTTATCAGTATTATCAATCATTTATAATCGAACTTGTCGCAATCCTTAAGGCCATTTTTACGCGGCTCGCGCTAGGCTGAGTCTCAAATGGGGAAAACCCCGTCAGGCACAATGGAGACATATAATGCGTATTATCGCCGTTACCTCGCAAAAAGGCGGTTCAGGCAAAACAACGCTTTCAGGCCACCTCGCAGTAGAAGCAGAACGCGCTGGCGCCGGCCCTGTCGCCCTTATCGATACAGACCCCCAAGGCAGTCTTTCTGAATGGTGGAACGAACGGGAAGCAACAGCTCCCGCATTCGCCCACACGGCCATCGGCTCCCTGGAGCAGGATTTGAACCAACTTCGCGAACAAGGCTTCCGCCTTGCGATTATCGACACGCCGCCCGCCATTACACGGTCCATTCAGGCTGTGGTGAGCCGTGCTGATCTGGTGATCATTCCAACCCGGCCTAGCCCCCACGACCTGCGGGCTGCTGGCGCCACCGTTGACCTGGTGGAACGCGCCGGCAAGCCACTGATGTTTGTGGTCAACGGCGCCACGGCCCGGGCCCGCCTTACCGGCGAGGCCGCAATCGCCCTTTCCCAGCACGGCACAGTGGCGCCAACGGTCGTCCATAACCGGCAGGATTTTGCCGCAAGCATGATCGACGGCCGCACAGTGATGGAAGCCGCGACGGGTGGCAAATCACACCAGGAAATCACCGAATTGTGGACGTACGTGGCAGACCGCATTGCGCGCCTGCCGCTTAAGGCAACCTTCAAAACCGTTGCCGCCGGCCGGTCGCCTTTCGGCAATCGTCCAAGCTTTGGCAACGTACAACACATCAGTTAAGTCGCCGGGACACGAAAGGATCTCACCATGACGATGGCATCTCTGACCGCATCCTTGCTTGCCAGAAAAGGCCACGCACAGCCTTCCGCATCGGCGCGGGATATTTTCGCCCCTGATCTTCCGGCGGAAAAACGCTGGCAAGCCCCGGTCAAGAAAAAGACCGATGTTCTTGGACATTCTGGGCAACCAGTACCACAGTCTGATAAGGCTGATGCACACCCCAAAGCGGCACAAGAAGCCGCCAACGAACAAATTTGCTCAGCGTCTCAAAAGGCATCTGAGCAGACACCGCCTCGTCCTTTGTTTGCCCCTGCTGAGGCACGGCATACACTGGTGCAAACGGACGAGGTGGTACGACCTTCCAAACCAGCAGCGAAAGCGGCTGCGGTTGATACCCGCAAACACAAAACCCTGCGGCTGGACGAGGACATGGACATGCAGCTTCGTCTGCTGGCGGCCCGCAAAGGCACGTCGCAGCAATCCCTGATGGAAGAAGCCGTCCGGGAGCTGCTGAAATCAGAGACGCGCGGCAGCAACTGCATCTGCGGTTCAAAGAAATAAGTTCTGCCTGACAATCAGGATTAGGGGATGCACCTCCCAAGTCCTGGCTCTTTGGGAGGAGCAAGCGGGGGAGCAGCTGAAACAGCTGTTCCCCCGTGCACTATTTGGATGCGACGGCCTCTCTCAACTCGGCGGTTTGGCGAAACAATCATAGCCGGATCTCTTGAGCGATACGCAGCGCTTGACCGCATCCTGCATGCCGCCGATTGGGCCAAACAGCAGGCGGAAAAGGCCAGGCCGGTTCGGCGCCTCAATGATTTCATGATACAGGTCGCCAACAGTGTCCGCTTTTTTTGCCAGAATCTCTTTTTCAAGCTCCCGGGTTTCTTCTTCACCCATGGCAAACCCGACCTCAAGCCGCCAAACGGCGTCCCAGTTTTCAGGTTTGCGCGACGCAGGGCTGTCTTCCGGCAGATCAATTTCCGCATCGGTCACCAGGTGAAGGTCAAGCGGCGTACGATCAAATCCTTTTGTCTCTAGATTTTCGGCATAGTCCTGGGCAGCCTTGACGGCCTCATCCTGGAGCTGCTGGCGCATGGCGGGTTCGGTTTCCGTCGCGGGGTCATAGTCTGTGCTGGCCGCGCGCCACACAAGGCCATACCCCCGGATCGGGTCCGGCACCAAGCCGCCCTCCCCATTCCAGTAAACCATGCCCAAAAGATACATCGCTTCCACGTCGCCCAGCAGCGCATATTGCTGCCAGATGGCCATCGCTTCCTGAACCGACGCCTGGTCCCGATCACCTTCGAAAAACAGGATGTTCGCCAGGTTCAGCGCGGCCTGCTTGCTGCCCATCTGTGCCCCCAGGCGGTAATACATCAGCGCAATTCTGGGTGCCGGCTCCCGCCCTACGCCAATCCGGTGAATTTCCGCCAGGTGAAAAAAGGCCTCGGCATTTCCAAGTTCGCCCAAACGGCGCAGCATATCGATTGCGGCGCCTACCTGATCCTGACGGATCAGTTCCAGCGCGTTCCTGATGCCATCGCCCAACTGGTCATCATCCGTCTGGCCAGCAGCCGACGCGGCGTCCTGCAAAGCATGGACCTTGAGGCCATACCCGGAAAGAAATCCGAGCACCAGGCAGGCAACCAACCATGTCCGCAACATTGTCATGACCTGAATCTAACGGGATTTTCGATAAAATTAAGAGAAAAAACGCTTAAAAGCATTTCGGATGATTAAACCTTCTTTCATGTCTTTACCATACGGTATGTCCTGAAATTATCAGGCAAATCCACGCTTACAAGTGAGCGTCATATGAATAGTTACAAAATGATCAGGCCACTTCTTATGTGCGCCAGCACCATCGCATTGTTGGGCTGCAGCTATCAAAGCGCATCCGACATGCCTCCCGTTGCATCCGATTTTTCGGCAGCCAGAGCGCAATCGGCAGGTGGCCTCAAGGCCATCGCTGATGATCTGGCAGCCAACGGCCAGCATGAAGCTGCCATTCCTCTTTACCGCCATCTCGGTGCCAAAACCGGCGACCCGGCAGTGCTTGCGGCGCTGGCAAACAGCCTCTCTGCCCGCGGCGCACATGAGGAAGCGGTCCGCATTCTCACGACCCTGGGCGCGCGCGGCCAGATGGACGGCAACAGCTGGTATACCCTGGGCAAAACCAACCTGGCGCTCGGCCAATTTGAGGATGCCCTGAGCGCATTTGAACAGGCTCGGGCCTATTCACCCAGCGACAGCAAAATCCTTTCCGGCCAGGCTATTTCAGAAGCGGCTATGGGCCGCACCGGCGATGCAATGAACACGCTGGCGGTCGTCATGGACCCGACCGGGCTGTCGAACCGCGCACTCCTTTATGCCACCACTGGTCACCCGGAAGTCGCTGTGACAATTCTGGAGCCGCTGGTGAAATCCGGCACACTTGGCCCGCAGGGACGGCAGAATCTGGCGATGGCGTATCTGCTTGATGGCCGCGAATCGGACGCATTCCAGATCGCGCGCCTGGATCTTGACCCGGAAACCATCGGTGACACCTTCACTTTCTACCGGTCGCTTTCGAGCCTGGCACCAAGCGAGCGTATGCAGGCTCTGGTAACCGGCACGATCGACCCGGCGTGGACTCGCGACGAGGCGGCAAACCTGCAGATTGCCGATTCGACCGACCGTCAGGATGCCGCCAAACGGTTGATGGAACAGCCGGTGATGATGGCCAAGGCACCCGAGCCGGAGCCGAAACCCGAGCCAGAGCCAGAACCTGAAGTTGAAGTTGCGCAGGCAGATTATGAGCTGACCGAAATTCCGCCCCTGGTGGAGCCTGAAGGCTGGGCGCTGCAAATCGGTGCCTACCGCACAATTGACAATCTGATGCGCGGCTGGACGATCCTGTACCGCCAGAGCGGCGATCTTTTGCAGGATATCCCGCCCCGCCGTTCTGAGGTGGATTTTGGTGACCGGGATACGGACCCGAAAGGCTTCTATTACCGCCTCAATGCCGGTCCGCTCAAGACCCTGAAGCAAGCGAAGGACCTGTGCGAGGAGCTGCGCGCACGCGGTACATCCTGCTGGATTCGCCCACCTGAGAAAACAGAAGGCAGCTTGCCCGATGAAACCAGCGCGACCAAAAAACCGGCGTCCACGACAACTCAGACAGCAAGCCTGGGCCAGTAGATCATCTGGAAAATGCGCTTTTTCCCTTGAACGGGATGGCCTCAATACCCAAAATCAGAAAGGATGCCGCACCCCGGCGTCCTTTTTTGCTTTTCGCCCGGACCACAGTCGAACCGGTGCTGCTTCACAGAAGGGCACAGCATGCGACATGGGAACAGGCGACTAACCGTTGCCATTCGCTTGATCAAGGAGAGGCCCATGTCCCGCATGTCTATTTTCAACAGTCCATTCCTTCTGGGCTTTGACCAACTGGAAGAGCTATTGGATAGCGTCTCCAAGAATTCGGGCGAAGGATACCCCCCCTACAACATCGAGCATATTGGCGACCATGCCATTCGCATCACGCTGGCGGTTGCGGGATTTTCAAAAGACGACCTATCGATCACCCTTGAGGCAAACCAGCTGATCATTCGCGGTAAACAGGCCGATGACAGCGGAGAAAAGGCCTATCTGCATCGCGGCATCGCCGCCCGGCAGTTTGTCCGGAAGTTCGTGCTGGCGGACGGCATGGAAGTGAGCGACGCAATGATGGAACATGGACTGTTGCATATTGACCTGACGCGTCCAGAGCAGCAGGAAACCATCCGCACCATCAAGATCTCTTAAGTCCGATGCGTCAGGAACAGACAACGCTAAGGGTTGCCACCACAGGCCAGGGCTGCTTCGAGATCACCCGGCAGGTCTCTGGCTTTGTGGCCGAAAGCGGTATTGATACCGGGCTGTTGACGCTTTTTATCCAGCATACAAGCGCCTCGCTGACGATTCAGGAAAACGCCGATCCAGACGTCCAGGCAGACCTGACTGATGCCCTTGGAAGGCTGGCGCCAGAAGACATGCGGCTTTACCGGCACACGTGTGAAGGACCGGACGACATGCCCGCGCACGTCAAGGCAGCGGTCACGGACGTATCGTTGAATATCCCGGTGATGGACGGCAGGCCTGTGCTGGGGACATGGCAGGGCATTTATGTGCTGGAACATCGGCGCATGGGGCACACGCGCCGGGTGGTTTGTCACCTGATGGGTGATTGAGGCAGATTCCTAGAAATCGTAAACAAGCGCTGCACGCGTGATGGTATCCCAGGCTGCGGTCCCAACCGGAGGCGCCGATTCATACTGAACCTCAAAGGAGAAGCGCGCCGCCAGGTGGGCATTGATGCGGGCCGTCAATTCCATCCAGTTTTCCACCGTCGTCATGTCGACGCCGATCAGGACAGAAGCCCGATCCTTGAAGCTTACGGAATCAGTCAACTTCAGTTCGTAGGTGGAAGAGATGCGCCCAAGGAATTCTTTCTCTGTCATTGTAGGCGACAGCATCGTGCCAAACTCATCGAACGTTGCCTCGACCCGGCTGATCCGAATACCTGGGCCACCCTGGAATCGGAGCTTCTGACGGTCGGTGTCGATAAGCTGGTAACCAATACCGATATTCTCGATAACCCGATAGTCATAGCCCGAGAACTTATCCATCTCGAGTTCGGTATAGTTGACTGCGTATGTTCCGTTCCAGGGGCGCCAGATGGCTTCATATTTGGTAACGAACCTCTGGCGGGTGGTTTCGCCACTGTTGCGGCCCAGATCAAAGTTCAGATCCAGGTCATGCGACCAACGCTCGCCAAAGTCGCGTCGGAAGCTGAGACCCATGGAGATCGACTGTTCGTCAGAGTCACCTGTGGAGGATGTCGCCCCCAACTCGGCCTGACCATTCCATAGAGACGGATCGAGATAGTAAATGATACCGCGGGCTTTAGAGGCCTCTTCAGCCGCAACCTTGCGCGCTTCTGCTTCTTCCACTTCCTGGATTTGCGCTGGCTCCATCCACTCGGGCTTCAGGCCCTTCGCCATCGCCAGGATGGCCTCCCTGTCATCCGGCCAGGTTGCCAGGGCGGCCTCAAGGATGGTATCAAACGTGGCCTGATCATCGCTGGCTACAGCCGTTTCCAACAGCTTGTCGTATCCTTTCGACCCGTCTGCCATAGCGGCTGGGGCCACTAGTGCGCTGAAGAGTAGGAATTGCGCTGCCAATCGGAGAGTGTATTTGCCAAACGTCTGCATCGAGGCCATAGTCCTTCAATATCTGGGGTATTTGGGCAGTGACTTAGCGCTACCGCGAAAAAAAAACAAGTCTTCAAGACCACGAAAAGGGGCATCAATATGCCGACAGCATTCATTACCGGGGCCACAGGATTCCTGGGGCGGCACATCATAGACGTCCTGCGCGAGGCCGGCTGGACAATATATGCCCTGGTTCGCAACGAAGATCGCGCCCGCAAACTGATCGGTGACGGCGTTACCTTCGTTCAGGGAGATCTGTTGCATGTGACCGGCTGCAAGAACCAGCTGCCTGACGGGATCAACTGTATTTTCCATGTCGCCGCAGATACCAGCACCTGGAAGAAGGAGGCCGACCAGCAAGCTGCCATCAACATTGGTGGCACAGAATCCATGCTGCAACTTTGCCAGGAATTGAAGGCAGACCGCTTCGTCCATGTGTCCTCGACCTCCGTATATGGCATCCATAAGGATACGGTGACCGAAACCAGCGAATACCGCGCCCTATATAGCTGGGTTTCCTATGCTCGCACCAAAGCCATCGCTGAGAGGCGTGTTTTGGACGCGGTCAGCCGCGGTATTAATGCCGTGATCCTGAACCCAACCCATATTGTTGGCCGCTATGATGACCATAACTGGTCGCGTATGATCCAGATGCTGAACGAAGGCACGTTACCTGGCGTACCACCCGGAGCGGGCAATTTTGCCAACGGTCGATCGGTCGCAGAAGCTGTCGTGGCAGCCTATGAAAAAGGCCAGACCGGTGAAAATTATATCCTTGGCGGCCCCTATGCCACGATGCGAGAATTCCTGTCGCTAGCCGCGGCCGAGTTGGCGAAACCGGCGCCCGGCAAACCGACCCCTGCTTTCGTACTCAAAGCTGTGTCCCGTGTGCTCTCTGTCGGGTCAGCGATAACGGGTAAACGGCCCATGATCACGCCCGAAGAGGCCTATTTCGCGTGCGAGACCGTGGCGGCTTCAGGTGAAAAAGCAGTCCGGGAACTGGGCTATCGGGAAGTGCCACTGGAGCAATCCGTGAAGGAGAGTATCACCTATCTGCGCGAGCAGAAGAGACTGTAAGCACCCGGACGTTACCTGCGGCGCGCCACAGGCATAACCAGAAGGCTGCCCACAAGGCTGTGCACCATGCCTGCAATCAGCAGCGTGTCAAATGCCACACCTGCGTCCAATAGAAGACCCAGCAGATAAGGCGCCAGGGCCGTGGAAAGCACCAGCAATGACGTTGCAAGCGCCTTGATCTCCCCGAGGTAACGCGTGCCATATATCTCCGCCCACATGGCGTTATTGACCGGCCCGGCCGCCCCCAGCACCAGGCCCATCAGCGCCAGGAAGATACCGATCCCGATTCCGCCTGTGCTGACAAGACCGACCAACAGCCCGATGGCCATGATGGGTGGATACCAGGGCAGCAAACGGCGGCCGCCGAAGTGATCCACAAGCGCGCCCCCCAGAAGCGGGGTGACCGCAGCCCCCAGGGCATACAGCCAGTAAAGTCCGGTGAAGGCCTGCATCGTCCAGCCCTTGGAACTGGCGATATCTTCGGCAAAAAAGAAGACGGCTGTGATCCAGAAAGGCGTAACGATTACGGCAGGCAATGCCAGATAGAAGCGGTAGTCCCGGACAACATCCCTGCGCCGCCAGACCTTGCCCCCCACCGCGCCATCTGACGGCCCGTTCGCCGCAGAAGACGCCACCCAGTCGGCATGGCGCCTTTCGTGATGCCGCAGCAGGTAGGTCACGAGAGGCAATGCCACAAGAAGGCAGACGCCAGCAAAGACGAGCCAGCTGGATTGCCAGCTCACCCGCGTCATCAGGAACACGGCTAACGCGGGAAAAATGGCCTGCCCGACCGGCATCCCGAGCCCAGCAATGGCCACTGCCCGTCCCCTGTTTCGGTCAAAATAGCGCGACATGGTGGTCATGGCCGCATGGGTCATCATGCCCTGGCCCATCAAGCGGACAAACATCATCGCGGCAAACAACAGAAACACTGGCCCGGCCAATCCCATGGATAGACAGGCAACTGCAAGCAACAGAACCAGACCAGCGGCATAACGCGCAAGCGGCACGCTGTCGATCAAATGGCCAAACCGGTTCAGCCCAATGGCGCTGCCGATGGTGACAATCATGTAATACAAGCCGAAATCACTGTTCGACAGCTCGTATGCGGTCGAGATTGGTTCCCGGTATACCCCAATGAAATAGGTTTGACCGAAGCTGGAGAAAATCGCGACCGTAAAGCCGAACCCCAGAAGCTTCAGATTGTCTCGCAGGAAAGCCATACATGCTCCAGCTCAGAAATTCCGCCGTATTTTAGGCAAAATCAACGTTTAAAATCTTGTTAAGCATCTAGGCGCAAGCTGGATAAAACTCAAATGAATTGAGTCGATCAGGCAACATAGGAGGTCTTCATGCCTCTCACATCTCACCTGCCCACCGGAACAGGCTCCGGCGCGCAGGATACAGGTCGTCAGGCCCGGCTATTGGGTCATGTGGCGGCAGTTGACGCTGCGGGTTTCACACTTGCGGTTGAGCCTACGCTGGCGCGTGACGGGGCTCTTTCCGATTTTCTTCGCATTGGTGCAACACTCAAACTTCCGGTGGGCGATGACCAGCTGTTTGGCGTGATCCGCAAGGTAACAGCCGGCCAGTCAGGTGCGCTTAATCTCACCGTCGACCTGTTGGGCCAATATTGCGAAAAGCATTTTTCCCGTGGTGTGCGGACGTTCCCCTTGCCGGGCAATCCGGCCTATGCGGCGTCCGACAGCGACCTCGAGAAAATCTACGCACCCAGAAATGACGGGGCGATCCGTGTCGGCACGGTACACCCAAGTGGCACCATCCCCGCCAGCCTTCTGGTGGAAAAACTGCTGTCGAAACACTTCGCGGTTCTGGGCAGCACCGGGACGGGCAAATCCAGTACCGTTTCACTGATGATCCACCGGCTGGTGGAACGATGCCCCAACGCCCATATCGTGATCCTGGACCCGCACAATGAATATGCCCGGGCCTTTTCCGGCAACGGCGTTCATTTCTCCACCGACAATCTGAAGCTGCCTTACTGGCTGATGAATTTCGAAGAACATGTGGAAGTCTTTATCGGCCGGGATGCCCACAACAGGCAGGCGGAAATTGATATCCTCAAACGCTGCCTGCTGGCCGCCCGCAAGGTTTCTGGCCCGAGTTATCAGCTGACAAAGCTGACCGTGGACACCCCTATCCCCTATAAGCTCACGGACCTGCTGAAGAGCATCGACGACGAGCTTGGCAGCTTCGAAAAGGCAGAAGAGGTTCGGCCGTTCCTGCGGCTCAGGAACAAGGTTGAAGAGCTGCGGGCCGACCAACGTTTCGCCTTCATGTTCTCGGGCATGTTGATGCAGGACAATCTGACCAGCCTTGTGTCTCAGCTGCTGCGCTTCCCTGTGGACGGCAGGCCGGTGACCACGCTGGACCTATCTGGCGTGCCCTCCGACATCGTCGACGTTGTGGTCTCGCTCCTTAGCCGTCTGGTGTTCGACTTCGCCATGTGGAGCCGGCGGCATGCGGACGCCACCCCCATCCTGCTGGTATGCGAGGAAGCTCACCGCTATGTGCCGCACGCGGCCAGCGATGCCCGCATCCATGCAGCACGTAGGTCGCTGGAGCGAATCGCCAAGGAAGGCCGGAAGTATGGCGTGGCGCTTGGGCTCGTGTCCCAACGCCCGTCTGACCTGTCGGAATCGGTGCTGAGCCAATGCGGCACCATTATTTCCATGCGCATGAACAACGAGAAAGACCGGTCTTATGTGGCAGACGCCATGCCGGAAGGCGGCGAAAGCTTCCTGGCATCGCTACCGAGTCTGCAGAACCGCGAATGCGTGATCGCAGGCGAAGGCGTTGGTTGCCCAATCCGGGTTCAGCTGGATTTCCTTGATGAACACCGCAGGCCAGCAAGCAATGACCCAGAGTTTCACGAAAGCTGGCGGCAAGATGTTGACTGCCTTGAGGAATTGGTGAACGATACGATCAACAATTGGAGGCGGGGAGTGAGATAGGAGGCACAATGTCCTTAGGCCAAAGCGTCCATTACGAAATTGTGGGGCGACGCGGCAGCAGTTGGACCATTCTGGAAGTCATCAAAGACAGGAAAGTGGCCGTCGAGAAAGCTGAAGAGCTTTGGGGCAGCCGCCGGTACACCGGAATAAAAGTCTCCAAGGAAAGCTACGACAAGGCCAACAATGAGTTCTCGTCTATCGAGATCTATTCCCGTGGCGCCCAGCGAAAACAGTCGAAGTATGACCAGAGCGGATCCATTTCGCCCTGCCTGACCCCTGACGACCTCTACAGCCCTGATGGACGGCGGTCAATCTGGGACCTTTTGGGGAACACGCTGGCAGACTGGATGATCACGCCAACAGAGCTTCTGCACAGCCTTGAGCATTACTATAAGCTCTACAATGCCGGTACCAAGCTTCAGAATGCCGTGCAACGGACTGCCGTTTCCTTTGAAGAAGAACAAGGCTCCATTCAGGAGCGGATGCGCAAAATCTACAAGATCATCGATCAGTCGATTGAGATCATGAAAGGGAATGCCGAAAAGATTCCGTCGCTGGAAATGGGGCGACTGAAGCCAATCATCGAGCAGCTGAAGGAAAAGTCAAACAAGCGCTTCCTGCTGATTTCCTCGATTACAGAATACCTTAGGCCTGCAGTGACACTGAGCGATAAGATCGGCCGCTCAATCGTCCTTCTGGCGGCGGATCGCCCCTCATGGGTTATCGAAATATTAGACCAGTTCATCGCCGAGCTGATGCAACACCAATCGGTACCGTTCCAGCTTCTTGGCGAACCGGACGACCGGGCGCAGTTCATTATCTGGCTGGCGCACCTTCAGGCTGGTCAACTGAGCATGATGGGCGAGAATGAACATTCACCGTGTTTCAGCGACGAAGTCTTAAGGCTGAACGGTTTCCTGTCCCAGGGGCAGATGCCGCAGACCGCACGCGTCCTGCTGGGTCGCCTTCAAACGGAGATCGAAGCCGCCAAACCGATCAGTGACCTGGGCCTTGTGGACCAACTGAAGCGCCTGAACCAGATTCGCGAGACTCTCGAATCCCTCGTTGAGGATGTCGGGCAATTTGAGGGCCTCGAAGAAGCCCTTTCAAAACGGTCAGCCCGTCTGTTGAACAGCCAGGCGGTAGGCGAGACGCTTTTCGAAATGAAAAGCCCCATTGACCAATTGAATGCGTTGCTCGACCTCGAGAAATTCACGATCGGGCATAGCAACAAGCGGATGGTTGCCAACTTCATGCTGCCGATCCTGACCCGGCCAGAATATGAATCGGTGTTTGTCGGGCTGGACAACCACCAACCCATCCAGCGCATGGGCGACCTGACCAAGCTGCAGAATCGGATCAACGAGGCGGACCTCACAGAAATGCATCGGCGCAAGATCGCGGAAAAGCTGGATGCCTTCTGCAAGGCCATCCTGGACAATACGCAGATTCTGAAAAAGCTGCATAACCTGGACATCAGCCTGCAGGAAAAATCAAAGAAAATCCTGAATATGCTGGCTGAAGATTTCTTCACCCAGGGCGATTGCCGCGACCGGGCAGAACATCAGGTACGCATTTACATGAAGCAGCCCGGCTTCACCGAAGGTCTGATTGCAGGATTGGACCGGAAGGCGGCAGAAGCCGAACTCATGAACTTCAGAGTGCTTCTGGAACAGGCGGGCATCACCAAGCCGCCCCAAGAAGAGGTCAGGGAAGAAGAAGACTTCGACCCTGATGAGGAAATCGCAGACGATTCGGACGAAACCGAAAACAAAACTGAAGAATAGGGCGGGAAGTCAGGCCCGAATATCGGCCTAGAAATCAGAGATAATGCCGTTTTTTTCCCAGTCCCCATAACGGGTAGGTTCGGGGCCCTTGCGGCCACCAAGCTCTTTCGGGAGCACCTTGGCTTTGCCTTGGCCAGCACCGCCTGAGGCGCCGGGCTTGTCTTTATCAGCCTTGGATTCCGTTTTGTCACTCATCACTCTTGTCCTTCAATTCTTTCCTGAACACCAGCGAGCCCTTCCTTGTGAGCCCGGTACCAGAAATAGAGGCCAAACACTGCCACTACAAGAGGTAGGATAAAACCGAATTCATTGGCATACCGCCAGGTTTCCTCATACTGCACCGTCATCGGCTGCAGGATCGACAGGATATAAGCATTGTGCGCAGCATGCAGAACTGTGGCTGTCCAAAGATTCCCCGACTTCAGCCAGTAATAGGTCATGATGAAGGAAATACCCACCGTCATCAGGGTGAAGTTGGCAAACTGGACGTGCAGGTCCACCGGGCCGGCGTTATATTTTGTGAAATAAATCAGCGGCATGTGCCATGCGGCCCACACCAGGCCCGTCAGCAGCGACGCAATCGGGAAACTTGTTTTCCGGAGCAAAAGCGGCGTCAACAGACCGCGCCAGCCAATCTCTTCACCCAGTGCGGTTGCCATGTGCCAGATCATGCCAACAGCACCGAAAATCAGGGCGCCCATCAAAACCGTCGCGGCAGGTGACCAGCCGACAAGACCCAGATGATAGCCTGCTTCTTCCACGAACTTGGGGTCCAGCACACCACCAAAGCCCAGGCCCCAGATAAGCCCATATGCCACAAGGCCGTAGGCTATCGGGGTCAGGAAAGACAGCAGCTGCCATTTCGGCCGCCCCCAGGACCAGCCCAACGACCCGATATCCAGTTTGAGGAATTTGTAGGTCAATAGTGCAGCAATGCCCGGGGTCCACATCATGATGGCCACATAGTGGCGCTTGAAACCCATTTCGATCACCATCATGGCGGCGCCGCCGCCAAGGATGGCCGTCAGCACCAGAAACAGCACAATCGTCCTGGTTGTCATTTCCGTTGGCGGAGTTTTTCCCTGCCTGATATCAGACATGAATTGTCCCTTCTCCCATTCGCCCTGACCCTGTCTTAGCGAATTTTGCCACCTTTTTTAAGTAAAAGGCGCACATCTTGAACCAAAGTCTAGGCTGCCCAAATATAGAAGGCCGCACAATATAGATGCGACAGAACGATGTGTGAGTGAGCTATGATGAGTTTTGCCAGAACCGCCCTTCTTATGGCCGCCATGACCGGCCTCTTCCTTGCCATCGGCTATATGCTTGGTGGCACAGGCGGCATGATGATCGCTTTCGCCATCGCAGCTGCCATGAACCTGTTCGCCTACTGGAATTCGGACCGTATGGTCCTGTCCATGCACGGCGCGCGTCAGGTGGACGCGCAATCGGCGCCCGAACTGGTCAGCATGGTGGCGGCGCTCGCCCGACGGGCCGACCTGCCCATGCCGAAGGTCTATATCATCGACAACCCCCAGCCGAACGCATTCGCGACAGGCCGGAACCCTGAAAATGCTGCGGTTGCTGCCACGACCGGCTTGCTGAGGACGCTGAACCGATCTGAAATCGAAGGCGTGATGGCCCACGAACTGGCGCACGTAAAGAACCGCGACACGCTGACGATGACCATCACCGCGACCATTGCTGGCGCCATATCCATGCTGGCGAACTTTGCCCTTTTCTTTGGCGGCAACCGGAATAATCCGCTGGGGCTAATCGGTACCATTCTGGTGATGATCTTTGCCCCCATGGCCGCCATGCTGGTGCAGATGGCCATATCGCGAACGCGCGAATTTGCCGCCGACAAAGCAGGGGCCGAAATCAGTGGGGAGCCCCTGGCACTCGCCAGTGCGCTCGAAAAACTTCATCTCGGTGCCGGTCGCACCGTCAATGAAGCTGCGGAGGATAACCCCGCCACGGCCCATATGTTTATCGTCAACCCGCTGCATGGCCGGGCCTTTGACAGCCTCTTTTCCACGCACCCGCGCATGGAAGAACGGATCGCACGCCTTGAAGCGATGGCTGACCGGATGCCGCCATCCGCCACACCAGGCGGCTCAGGCATCCCAAACAGTGGCGGCAGTCGTCGCGGCCCTTGGGGCTAGGCTATAGACCTTCTCTGGCAGCCAGTTCCTCCAGGTTGGCTTCGGGGCGGGCGCCCAGGTGGGAAATAACTTCAGCGGCAGCCATCCCGCCAAGCTTTGCGCATGTTTCCAGGTCTTTGCCGCTGGTATAGCCAAAAAGGAAACCCGCAGCATACAGGTCACCGGCACCTGTGGTGTCTTCCACGTGCGTCGGATGCGCCGGAACCGTCACCACGTCATCAGCGGTCAGGATCACTGACCCCTTTTCGGACCGGGTGAGCGCCGCCAGTTTCACATGGGGGCGCAAGCGCTCCATGGCTTCCTCAAAACTGTCCACCTGGTACAGCGAGGTAATCTCGGATTCATTGGCAAAGAGAATATCCACCTTGCTTTCCACCAGGTCGACAAATTCCGACCGAAAACGGTCGACACAAAAGCTGTCAGAAAGCGAGAGCGACACCAGGTTGCCGTGCTCGTGCGCCACATCCATGGCCCGCAGGACAGCCTCTTTCTGATGGTCCCGGTCCCACATGTAGCCTTCGATGTAGGTGACGGCCGAATTTGCGACAACATCTTCATCAATGTCGCTCAGGCTCAGCTCACCGCATGCGCCCAGGTAAGTGCTCATGGTGCGTTGGGCATCGGGCGTTACCAAAATCATGCTGGTGGCGGTTGGCGCACCTTCCTTCGCCGGGGCGGTTTCATAGGAAACGCCGATTGCTCGAATGTCGTGCCGGAATACCATGCCAAGCTGGTCGTCATGCACCCGGCCGATGTAGGCAGCCTTGCCGCCAAGGGACGCAATACCCGCCGCCGTGTTACCGGCCGACCCGCCGGACCGCTCGACCGCGGGCGGCATGTCATCATAGATGCGCGCGGATGTGTCGGCGTCCACCAGCATCATCGACCCCTTGATCCGTTCGTGCGTTTCAAGGAAAGCGTCATCCACCCGGGCAATGATGTCCACGATGGCGTTGCCGATGCACAGAACCTGAAATTTTTCCGACATGTCTGATCCCTTACGGTCGGGGATTCCCCCTTGGTTTTTCCTGAAACGCACCATAGAAAACATGTGCAGCATTGCAAGCCTTGATGCTTGTGCCTATCTTTTCAGGATAACAAGAGGCACGCCACGTGCCAGAATAATTGATGCGAGGGGAAAATATCATGATCGGCCGAGCCATTAATCGAAGTTGGCAGCAGCTTTTTCATCCCAAGTTCCGCAGTGTATTTTTCATTGCCCTAATTGCCGCCATTCTGACGCTTATCGGACTGAATTACGCACTCTATGCATATTGGCCGGAAGACTGGACCAGCGGTATCGACTGGCTGGACCAGTCCGGATTTTGGACCATGTCGATCATCGGCTCTTATGTTTTGTTCCCCGGTCTTGTGACCATGGTTATGGGCTTCCTGACCGACCAAATCGCCGATGCAGTCGAGGACGAATATTACCCAAATCGCAAGGCCATGCGTAAAGTAGCACTCACAGACGTCATTTTCGGTGCGCTCAAACTGACTTTGCTAGTGATTTTGGTCAACATCATCGCCTTCGTGCCCTATGTGATCCTGCTGTTCACCGGTATCGGAACGCTTATCTTGTTTGTCGCGGTCAATGGCTTCCTTCTGGGTCGGGAATATTTCGAGATGGTGGCCATCCGCCACATGCCCGCCCGTGAGGTCAACCGCATGCGCAGGCTTTATGGCGGCAAGATTTTTATGGGCGGTGCCACGATTGCAGCACTTTTTGCTGTTCCTTTTCTTAACCTGTTGGCGCCTATCATCGGCGCCGCGATGATGACCCATATCTTCCACTTTCTGGCGCATGAGGATGGCCGTGTCTTTGACCGTTAAGAGCTTCACCCGAAAATTTCTGCTTATGGGCGCTGCCGGCAGCTTACTTGCCGCTTGTGGACCTACTGCGGTTGAACCACCGCAGACCCAGGCGCCAGAGCCTGTCGTTGAAACCGAACAAATCGCACCGCAAGAAGAAACCCTTCCTGCGGCACCGCCACCGGAACCGGAACGCCTGCAGGGCCTGAACCCGCGCGAGGTCGTTACCCTTCTGGGCGATCCAACGCTGGTGCGCCGCGACGGCCCCGTGCAGGTGATGCTGTTCGAAAATCATGACTGTGTTCTTGAAGTTGTGTTCCGGGAACCCAACCAGAATGAATATTTCCAGGCACACTATATTGCTGCGCGCAGCCTGGACGGAAAGACGGCGGATACGCAAGCCTGCCTGATGAAAGTCTTGCCGAACGGCAATTGGCCTGACAAATAGAAGGGCCGGAAGGCACCACACAGGGAGACACACAAATGCAGCTGAACGCTGGCGTCATCATCAAACTGGCGGTCTGGAGCTTCCTTGTCGGGCTGTTGCTATACTGGCTGGAATGGAGCCCTGGCGACGTATACGGCTGGCTGGCAAACAAGATCGCCACCCTCTGGGACTGGCTGGTGGGTAGCGGCCTACAGTATGTACTGCTGGGTGCAACCATCGTCGTGCCGGTCTATCTGATCATGCAGTTCAAGAACCGGCGGCGGCGCGGATGACGCGCTTTTTCGATCCTGGGCAGCATGAAGATGAAACGGCGGACGCGCGCCTACGCGCGGCAGCGACTGCCCGCAACAGGGATGTGATCCTGGCGGTTCTGAAGACGCACCTGCCGGAACGTGGCAGCCTCCTGGAGGTCGCCAGCGGCACCGGCGAGCATGCGGCCCATATGGCAGGCCATTTCCCTAACCTCCATTGGCAACCAACGGACATCGACCCACGCCACATCGCCAGTATTGACGCCTGGCGCATACATGTTGGCCAGGACAATATTTTGCCTGCCAAACACCTTGATGTCCTCGAAGACCGATGGCCGATTGACCATCTGCCCGCCCCCCTGGTTGCTGTGATGGCGGTAAACCTGATCCACATCAGCCCCTGGGAAGTCACAGAGACACTCGTGGCCGGTGCGGGCGAAACCCTCGGCTCCGGCGGCGTCTTCTATCTCTATGGCCCCTACAAACGTTTTGGCGCCCATACCTCAGAATCCAACGAAGCCTTTGACGCCTCACTCAAGAGCCGCGATCCATCCTGGGGTGTTCGGGATATGGAATCCGTTGTGGAATTGGCTGCTGAAGCCGGCTTCGGGAAGCCTGAAGTCATCCCCATGCCCGCCAACAATTTCTCGCTGGTATTCAAAAAATAAGCGCCCTGCCTATGACAGAGCGCCCAGGTCTTCAGTACTAACCAACGTTAGCTGGATACGGCTTCTACCGCTTCCGCTTCAGTGCTGTCGTTCGCCATCTCGCCCACATCGTAATGTTTGGAATAGCGCTTGGCGATCCGTTCCACCGGCAGCAGGATAAAGACGTCCGTGGTGCCGAACTGTTCGTCAACCACAGCGCCGTCACCAATGAAACAACCGATGCGCAGGTAGCCTTTGACAAGCGGTGGCAGTGCGCGGCGCGCCATACGCACATCCAGCTCGCTCTCGCCGATGTTATTCATCTCGATATACTGGCCATCCAGCGCCTTTACGTGAAAGTCGTCTGGCACAAGATGATTGTGATAAAGGTAGGAGAAGGCTTCTTTGAACTCTTCCGGGTTCGTGCCTTCAAAGCTGGCGCAACCGAACATATAAGCAATCTTGTGCTCTTTCAGATATTCGGCAATGCCTTTCCACAGCATGTTGATGGTGCTGTTGGCGCGGTAATCCTTATGGACGCAGGACCGGCCCAGTTCCAGAAGCTGTCGGCCTTCGCCCATCTGCTGTTTGAACTTGTCGCTCATCAGCGGTTTGATGTCGAATTCACCTGCGGAATAGAAACCATTATTCCGCTCCGCCACTTCCTGCCTGAGAAGTCGGTAGGTGCCCACAATCCGCTTCGATTTCGGCCGGTCATGGTCGATCACCAGCAAGTGGTCGCACACCGTATCATAGGGGTCGATGTCGCGTTTGGTCATGCGCATGCGCCAATCGGGCTTGGCATGCATTTCCTCGTAGAAAATCTTGTAGCGCAGCTTCTGCGCTGCCTTGATTTCCTTGAAGGACCGCGCCAGACGCACCTCAAGGCTGCCTTGTCGGACATAAGAAGGAGCACCGGCCATGGCTTGGGCCGCGGCGACACGAGGGCGAATGCGAGCATATCTTTTCATAAGACCATCCTAATAGATGCAATAAGTTGCAGCTCTATTACAGCAATCTGACCACATCATGACATCAAATGTCGCCTTTCTGGGTAACATTTTCAAGATTGCGCGCCCTTATATCCTTTTTCCAAAGAATGAGAAGCGCAATCAGTCCCGGCCCAGCCATGACAGTGGATACCAGAAAAAACTGTGTCCAGCTCAAGGCATCCGCCGCAATACCCGTGAAGCCACCGAAGAACCCGCGTGCAAGACCAGACAGCATGGACAGCAAGGCATATTGGGTTGCGGTGAAGGACAGATTACAGAGACTGCCAAAATAGGCGATCATCACCGTGCCGCCTGCACCTGTCGCAAAATTCTCCAGGCCAACCGTGATGGCAAGCGCCGTGGTATCTGCCCCGATCACGCTGAGCGCAACAAAACCCAGGTTCGTGACCATCATGAAAATAACGCTGATCAGCAGCGCCTTGAAGGTATCGAACCACCACCAGACAAAAATCCCCGCGCCGCCACCTGCCGCGGCTGCTATTGCGCCCACCGTTTTGTTGGCAATCGCCATCTCTGTGAGTGTGAAACCAAGATCAACCAGGAAGGGGCCCGTCATCACCGATGCCATCACGTCACCAAACTTGACCAGCACAATAAACAGCAAAATCCACTGCCAGTGTGGTCGCAGAATGAACTCCTTGAAGGGCAGAATCACGGCTTCATAGACCTGCAGCTGATACGGCGACAGGTGGCTGTGGCGCGCGCGCTCTTCCCTCAGAAAATCATCCTCAAACACCTTGGGTTCGCCAAGCCACAGGATCGCCAGAAGGCCAGGCAAGACCAAGATAGGCAACAGTGACAAAGCGAAGGACCAACCTAACTGATCAGCCACCAAAAACACACCCGCACCCGCGATCAGGTTGGCAAAACGATACCCCCACTGATACATGCCTGCGCTGTGGGCAAGGTCTTTCTCTTCCGTCACTTCAATACGGTATGCATCAACCAGGATATCAAGGCTTGCCGAAAGAAAACCGATGGTCACTGACAGGGTTCCGATGGCCACCAAATGGCTTTCGGGCGTCAGTTGTGACATAGACCAGATCGCCAACGCCATGGCCGCGCAAACGATCAAAATCCAGCTCCGTCTCCTACCGAACCGGCTGGACAATGTTCCCAGCTTCAACCGGTCCAGAAGCGGCGCCCATAGCACCTTCAGCGCATAAGGCAGGGTAGCCCACGTGAAGATACCGATTGTTGATTTGTCGATTTCATACTCGCGCAGCCAAGTGGTCATGATCCCGAGGATGATGGTCAACGGAAAGCCGGACGTCATGCCCAGAAGGAAAGCCCCCAACAGCGGCTTTTTGAAGAATGTCAGGAACAATCGACCAATTCGCTGGCCAATTGGCAGAGCCTGCTCTTCGGCGGTCTCCGTCATGCCTTGATCTTTTCGGGGTCAACGACAATCCACAGGCCTTCGGCCTTGGCGACGAGCGTGCCGTCAGCCGCGTAAATCGCGGTGCCGCAGCGGCGCTTGCGGCCTGCACCACCGAGGTCCCAGCCGATCACGGTGGCCTCACCCTCAGCCTTGAGGGGTGCCAGGATTTCAGCGGTCAGACGGCCCAGGAGCGCGGCCTCGCCCGGTGCACAGGCGAAATAGCCAGGGCAATCCAGCGCCGACCAGATAAATTCAGGGGCCACATTGCCAGCCTCGTCTGCATAGCCCACGTCAAGCGCCCATTGGCTGGCAACCATGCCGTCATGG
This sequence comes from Kordiimonas lacus, assembly GCF_001550055.1. Taxonomy (GTDB): domain Bacteria; phylum Pseudomonadota; class Alphaproteobacteria; order Sphingomonadales; family Kordiimonadaceae; genus Kordiimonas; species Kordiimonas lacus. The sequence goes on along the minus strand of NZ_LRUA01000010.1, from coordinate 573,421 downwards.
CCATCCACGAGTTTCGAATGAATGCACAGGCCGTCCGGGTGCGTGCGGTCGTGCCCGCACACAAAGCAAGTGCCGAAAGGCCTGAATTTCGCTGGCCTGCCGGGTGCGTCCACCGGGTCTCCCCCCAGCACCAGCGGTGAGGGGAGCGCAGGCACTTCAAGATCCAGCGTTGCAGGCTTGGCAATGCCCACCAGCGTATCACCATGCTGCATGGTCACGCCGCCATCGGTCTGCATAATTTCAAGCGGGGTATCAAGGGGTGGCGGCAGCTTCAGGCTGGCCTCAACGGCGCCCTTGAGGTGGCGCGCCATCACGCCGCATGAGTAGCCGCCATTGCCGCTGTTTGGTGGGCCCTTAAAGCGGGCATCGATCGCAAGTCTTTCGATCATGTATGCTATCCTCCCCATGGTTCATTCTTTAGTAGGCGGCAATGGACGCGCGCGCAAGCGCATCATTGGTTGGCACCCGTTGCTTTTCCCTTCCCTTTGGGGCCGGAACAAGGCTATGAAGCGGCATGAACATGCAGAGCGAAAATACAGGCCTCAAGGCCCGCAAAGCCGCCATCCGGATTCTGATGGCCGTAACGCTGAAGAACCGCCCGTTTGACGCGGCGCTGGATGAGATCACCAAGGGTGCGGACCTGGACGTGCGCGACCGCGCCTTCGTCATGAACCTGGTGATGTTGACGCTCCGCCGTTTCGGCAGCCTCAAGGCGCTGATGGGCCACCTCTTGGAGCGCGGCCTGCCACGAAATGCCACCTGGACCGAAGCCGCTATCCTGACCGGCCTCGCCCAAATCCTTTTGATGCGCACCGCCGACCATGCCGCGGTCAATGAGACCGTGACACTGATCAAAGAGCTGCCAGGCAAGGAAAAGGGCTTCGCCGGGCTGGTGAATGCGGTGCTGAGGCGCGCGGCGCGGGAACAGGGCGCACTGCTGGAGCGCCTGAACAGCCGCCCGCAGGACGATCTGCCCACCTGGCTGGCCGACAGCTGGAGCGCCACATACGGCGAGGAAGAAATGCAGCATATCGCCCGCGCACTGCAAACCAGCCCCTCCTTGGATATCAGCCTCAAGCCGAGTGAAGACGCAGGCCTTTGGGCCGACCGGCTGGACGCCAGGATCATGCCAAACGGCACGCTCAGGCGCGGGCTCACGGACGTGACCAAGCTTGCGGGCTATGAGGACGGCACCTGGTGGGTGCAGGACATCGCTGCCAGTCTGCCGGTCGCACTTCTGGGCGACATCAAGGGCAAGCATGTGCTGGACCTGTGCGCCGCACCAGGCGGCAAGACCATGCAGCTGGCAGCCGCCGGCGCAACCGTGACCGCCGTTGACCGCAACAAGAACCGCCTGAAGCGCCTGAGTGCCAACCTTGAGCGTACTGGCCTTGAAGCCACGGTCGTTACGGCAGACGCCGCCACTTTCACACCAGACACGCCCGTTGACGCCATCCTTCTGGACGCTCCCTGTTCCGCCACAGGCACGCTCCGCCGCAACCCGGACGTTACCTGGACCAAAGCACCTGAAGATGTGGCGAAGCTCGCTAACCTGCAGGCGCGCATCCTTGATCATGCTTTCGCGCTACTGCCCGCTGGCGGCACGATGGTTTACTGTGTATGCTCCCTTGAAGCCGCCGAAGGGGTCGGTCAGGTCGAGGCCTTTCTCGCGCGCGAATCCGGTGCCGAACGGGTGCCCGTGGAAGCGGATGAGATTGGTGGCATGAGCGAACTTGTAACCGACAAAGGCGACCTTCTGTGCCTGCCCTCAAAACGGGCAAATGAAGGCGGGATGGATGGATTTTTCGCCGCCCGATTGAAAAAGACGCAATAAGCCCTGCCCACCCCGCAAACCACGCTATCTGGCGCTTGCGGGACAAGGGGCAACCTGATATGGAGGCCCCATGCAAAAGCCAGTCAGAATAGCCCCCTCGATCCTGTCTGCAGATTTCAGCAAACTGGGTGAGGAAGTCAGAGCCGTCGACGCCGCAGGCGCCGACATGATCCATATTGATGTGATGGATGGTCATTTCGTGCCCAATATCACGATCGGCCCCGATGTGGTGAAGGCGCTGCGCCCCCACACCGAAAAGCCGTTCGACGTGCACCTGATGATCGACCCTGTCGACCCCTATCTCGAGGCCTTCGCGGCAGCGGGCGCCGATATCATCACCGCCCACGCCGAAGCGGGCAAGCATATCCACCGGACGCTGCAGGCAATCCGCGGCCTTGGCGTGAAGGCAGGCATCTCGCTTAACCCGGCAACGCCCGAGACGGTCATTGACTATCTCTATGAAGACTTGGACCTGATCCTGGTGATGTCCGTGAACCCGGGCTTTGGCGGCCAGAGCTTTATCGAAAGCCAGCTGAAAAAGATCGAGAATATCCGCAAGCGCATCGATGCGCTGGGCCTTGATATCGACCTGGAAGTGGACGGCGGCGTGAACACGGCAACAGTTCGTCGGGTCGTGGAGGCAGGCGCAGACCTGCTGGTGGCCGGCAGCGCCACCTTCAAGGGCGGGCCTGACATGTACGCCCCAAATATTGCAGCACTGAAGAACCTTTAGAACAAGGGAGCAGGCGGCGATGAACGCGGCCTTTGATCAAATTGCCGAATATGCAGCGACAGCGCCCACCTCGCGTTCTACGCTCAGGCGCGATCAAAGCAGCCATCTTGCCGCCCGCACACTCAGGAAACTGGGCCGCACCATCCGCGAATGGGGCTATGCCTCCCCACTTTATGCGCACCGGCTGAAGGGCCGTCACCCGATGCAGCTGCTGGGCAGCCCCGATGACCCGGCGCCCGGCAACGCAACGCTTGGGTCCGCCATATTCGGCGGCGACATGCTGTTTGAAGGCGAGCAGCACGCGCTGGGCGAAGACTTCTGGATCAGGCTGGAAAACGCGTCTCCTGAATTTCAGACCTACGCCCACAGCTTCCACTGGCTGCAGGATCTGGCGCAGGTCAATGACCAGACCAAGGCACGCGACGCCGCAGAGACCATCCTCAGCTGGTGGCTGCCTTTCGGTGAAGACTGGTTCAAGGATGTGTGGGCCGCCGAAACCGTGGCACGCCGCATCATCAACTGGTTCACCCACGCGCCGCTGATCCTGTCGTCATCCGACATGGTTTACCGGTCCAAGGTGCTGACATCTGTCGCTAAACAGAGCCGCCACCTCAGCCGGGTGTTGGGTGACACGGACGAAGGCCTGCCGCGCGTCTATACCGCTGCGGCGTTGACGCTTGCGGGCCTGCTGCTGCCGTCATCCGACACGCTGCTGGCCAAAGGCGCGCGCGCGCTCGAACGCACGCTTTCCACTTTCATTCTGGCCGATGGCGGCCCGGTCAGCCGCAACACATCCGACGCCATCCGTACCATGCAGCTGCTGGTGCTTGTGCGTGACGCCTACACCACCCGCGGCGAAGACCTGCCCGGTTGGGTGCAGATCACGCTCGACAAAATCGGGCCGTTCGTGCGCGCCATGCGTCACGGCGACGGCAACTTTGCCCAGTTCGGCGGAACGTCCGCTGAAGGCGGGCATGGCTCCAACGCGGTTCTTGCCGCCAGTGAGGCCAAAGGCAAGCCAATCGAGAATGCCGCCCACAGCGGGTTTCAGCGCGTGGAAGCGGGCCGGTCCGTCCTGATCATGGACGCAGGTGCCCCGCCACCGACGGCCTATAGCCGCAAAGCGCACGCCGGCACGGCAGCGTTTGAATTCTCGACGGGCCTCGAGCGCCTGATCGTGAATGTGGGGCACGCCTCGAAGCGTGGGCCCATCCCGGCGCTTGCAGAACTGGCGCGCACCACCGCCGCCCATTCAACGCTGATTATTGCGGACCGCAATTCAAGCCGTCTCCTGGAAGGGGGCCGCATGGGCCCGGGCGTTTCGGAGACGCTGACCATCCGGGAAAAGACGGACGAAAGCACCCGCATCCGCCACACACACAACGGATACCTGAAGCGTTTCGGCGTGAAGCACGAGCGCACGCTGGACCTGTCAGCCGACGGCACGCGCCTGAAGGGCAGCGACAAATTGTTTGGCCCCAAGATCAAGAAGCTTGAGGGCAAGGAGATGCTGCTCCGGTTCCACCTGCACCCGAATGTAAGCGCACTGAAGGCCTCAGACGGCCGCATCACGCTTGAGACGCGGGCAGGCAAGACCTGGATTTTCGACGTTGATGGCGGGGAAGCCGAGATTGAGGAAAGCCTTTATCTCAGCCGCCCTGATCATCCGGTGCCATCGCGCCAGATTGTGGTGCGCCTGGCGCGGGAGGGGAATGAGCAACCCGCATTAAGCTGGGTTTTGAGTGAAATGAGCTTCTGACCAGTCTGCTGTTGGGTTGCGGGCGCGGAAGCTTGAATATGAGGCTACTATACTATGACCAAAGTCACTATCAAACGCGCCCTTCTGTCGGTTTCCGACAAGGCCGGGCTGGTTGATCTCGCACAGGCGCTTGCGGATCAGGGCGTTGAAATCCTGTCCACTGGCGGTTCCGCCAAAGTCATCCGCGATGCCGGCATTCCGGTGAAGGAAGTGGCAGACCACACAGGCTTCCCCGAGATGATGGACGGGCGCGTGAAAACGCTGCACCCCAAAATCCATGGTGGCTTCCTGGCGCTGCGCGACAATGCGGAGCACGTGAAGGCAATGGGAGAGCACGGCATCGGCGGCATCGACCTGGTGGCGGTAAACCTTTACCCGTTCGAAGCAACAGTAGCATCTGGCGCTGACTTCGATACTTGCATCGAGAATATCGATATCGGCGGCCCCGCCATGGTGCGGTCGGCAGCCAAGAACCACGCCTTCGTCACCATCGTGACAGACCCGGCCGATTATCCGGAGATCATCGAGCAGATCAAATCTGAGGGCGGCACCACGCACGAAATGCGCAAGAAACTGGCAGCCAAGGCCTATGCCCGCACCGCCGCCTACGACACCGCGATCAGCCAGTGGTACGCCGAACAGAACGGCGTGACCTTCGCTGACCGCAGCACCTTTGCAGGCACCAAGGTTCAGGAATGCCGCTACGGCGAAAACCCGCACCAGGTAGCGGCCTTCTACAAGAATGGCGAAGACCGTCCGGGCATCGCCACCGCAGTGCAGCACCAGGGCAAGGAACTTTCCTACAACAACCTCAACGACACCGATGCGGCGTTTGAGCTGGTGAGCGAGTTCGACCCATCCGTGCCAACGGTTGCTATCATCAAGCACGCCAACCCGTGCGGTGTGGCCAAGGGCGCAACGCTCAAGGAAGCGTACGAGAAGGCCCTGAAGTGTGACCCGGTTTCCGCCTTCGGCGGCATCGTGGCCCTGAACGGCACCGTGGACGCAGAGACGGCAGAAGGGATTATCAAGGTCTTCACCGAAGTGATCATCGCGCCCAATGTCACAGATGAGGCCAAAGCCATCATCGGCGCCAAGAAAAACCTGCGCCTGTTGACCACCGGCGGCCTTGCGGACCCAACCCAGGCAGCCAAGATGGTAAAAACCGTGGCTGGCGGCTTCCTCGTGCAGAATCGCGATACAGGCCGCGTCACGCTTGACGACCTGAAGGTTGTCACCAAACGCGCGCCATCAGAAGACGAACTCAAGGACATGCTGTTCGCCTTCCAGGTTGGCAAGCATGTGAAATCGAACGCCATCGTTTACGTGCGCGACGGCATGACCGTGGGCATTGGCGCCGGCCAGATGAACCGCCGCGACAGCAGCCGGATCGCCGCGATCCGCGCGGGCGAGGCCGCCGAGATGGCGGGTGACGCAGAAAGCCTCGCGAAAGGCAGCGTTGTGGCCTCTGACGCCTTCTTCCCGTTCGCTGACGGCCTTTTGGCCGCGGCAGAAGCAGGCGCGACGGCTGTGATCCAGCCGGGCGGCAGCATGCGCGACGATGAAGTGATCAAAGCAGCCGATGAAGCCGGCCTTGCCATGGTCTTCACAGGCATGCGCCACTTCCGCCACTAGAAGCGGTCGTTAAGCAATGACACCAAAGGCCGGGGCGTATGCTCCGGCCTTTTTCATGAAAGCGATCAACCGCAACCGCTGGTGACCACACGGGCGGCAGGCGTGTTGCCGTTGCCTGGTCCAACAGGGCAGGTCATCCTGCCACCGTTCGGTGCAGGGCCCTGATTGGTGCAGCTGGCGGCATTGCCACCTGCGGGCACCGTCGCGGTACATTGGGTCACGACCTGATTGCCGCATTTCATGATGATACGGAAGCTGTCGTTCGGGTTGCCTGCAATAGTCAGGCTGACAGTGCCTGTGGTAAATTCATTGCATTCTTTCGAAGGCAATGTTGGGTCTTCCGTTTGTTCCTTGGTCTGGCTGTCATTACCACATCCTGATGTGGCAAAAATCAGCGCTGCTGCCGCGAGTGTCGAAACAGTCTGGCGCATGGTCCCCTCCTAGCATCTAGCATTGAAGATGGGGCAATGTACACCCTATGGGAGCACATAACCTCCTATAGTTTTTTAGGCTGCCCAGACACACAAAAGGCTGGTGCATATGCACCAGCCTTTCCATGGTCACCTCTCGGAAGAACTATCTGATGGCTAGGCCAGGATGACCATCACCGTCAGGTAGGCCATTTCAAGGATCAGCAGGCCTGCGATCCCGGCCAGAACCATCGTGACAACATTGGTGCTGCCACTGTGCTCGGCCTTGTCAGCGAGGACCTTCAACGAGCCAAGCCCTGGATACATTTTGCCAAGCACAAACAGCGCAACCACAAGGGTTATGCCCAGCCCCAAATAGCTGACCTGTTCGGCAAAGAGACCGGAAATGAAGTTGCTGGCCAGCGCCGCGGCTACCAGCGCGAACAGCATGGTACCCGCAAGTTTCACTTGCTTGATGGTGAAGACGGCCAAGCCAGCCATCACCAGTGCATGCACCAGCTGCATCAGCCCGAGCACTTGCCCCTCGTCGACAGTGAAATAGAAAAGCCACGCCCAGAACAGGGACAGGCACGCGATGATAAAGCCGCAAATGGCCATGGTCATCACATCTTTTTTCTCGAAGTCATCGGCGTTGCTGCGCAGCACGCGGCTGACGGCGTCATCCGCTTGGGCGGCTTGCGCCCCTGTATCCTGTGGCATGGTTCCCTCCCCTTGATAGCCAATCATGTGGCATGAACACTAAATTAGCTTGCGCAAGTCGGCAACGAGTTTTGCACGGGCGATACACGGGCGATATCCCACAGGCGCTAAATATGCTATCCCTGTCTTTTAGGATGGGAGGTTTCATGTCTACCAGCGCCAATTTTGTGGGCAGTGTCCCCACCTTCTATGACGAGGGGCTTGGGCCCGTCCTGTTTCACCATTATGCCAACGACATCAGCGCCCGCGCGGCGGCCCATGGGCCGGGGAGCGTGCTGGAACTGGCGGCTGGCACCGGCATTGTGACACAGGCGTTGCGCCGTGCCCTCCCGGCTGGCGCAACGATAACCGCGACGGACCTCAATCCGCCCATGCTCGGCGTGGCGCAGAACAAGCTCAAGGGCGAGGCTGGCGTCAACTTCCAGCCGGCGAACGCGCAGGACCTGCCATTTGATGACGGTATGTTCGACATGCTTGTCTGCCAGTTCGGCATCATGTTCTTCCCAGACAAACTGCAGTCGCTCATGGAAGCGCGCCGGGTGTTGAAGCCCGGCGGACGCTATATCTTCAATGTCTGGGACAGCTGGGCCAACAATCCGTTTGCGGAGCTGACCCACAACACCGTCGCCCAGTTCTTCGAGACCGACCCGCCCACATTCTATCAGGTACCCTTCGGCTATCATGACGTGGCGGCGATTGAGGCAACCGTGCGCGACGCCGGATTCAGCGATGTCACACACACCCGCCTGTGCCACCAGTCGCCGATCAAGGATATTGGCCAGTTCGCCAAAGCGCTGGTGTTCGGTAACCCGATCCGGGAGGAAATTCTGGACCGCGGCGGTGACCCGGACGCTGTTGTCAATGCGATTGAACGCGCGCTTCAAACCGCCTTCGGGCAAAGTGGCAGCACACCGCTCGAAGCCATCGTCTTTACCGCTGTCAGGTAAGGCAGGAGCGCAGTTTTTCTACCTGGGCTTCCAGCGCTTCCTCTGTATAAGCCCTGGCGGGCACCGCGCCCCATACGGGGCCGGGCCAGGCGGGGTCGCTCTCGAACCGCGCAATCACATGGATATGCAGCTGCGGCACCATGTTGCCAAGCGCCGCCACATTCATCTTGTCCGCCCCCACAAGCGCCTCAAGCTTTGCTGCGACAAAGGTGATTTCCTGCATCAGGACCTGCTGGTCCTCGCCCTCGAGCTGATGCAATTCGCGAATATCGCCAAGCTCAGGCACCAGCACAAGCCAGGGGTAGGTGGCGTCTGTCATCAGCAGCACCCGGCAGAGTGTCAGCTTGGTCACAAACACTGTGTCCTTTGCCAGTTGCGGGTGCAGGGTGAAGTCTGTCATACTTGATCCTCAAACTCGGGTTATGGGGGACATGGCCATGTACCGTTTTCATCATATTCGCAAAGCCACGGAAGATGATATTTTTTTCATCCGTTCGCTGGAGATGGACCCGGCCAACACCTTCGTCCATTCCTGGGACGAGGCCACGCATCATGCGAACCTCAAAGACCCTGCCTATCATTATTTCATCGCTGTGGATATCGAAGGCCACCAACTGGGCTATGCGATCCTGATGGATAACGCGCCTGGGCGCGTGGAATGGCGCCGCATCATTGTCGCCCGCCGCGGTGACGGTATCGGCAAGGCCTTCATGCAGGCAGTGCTTGATTATTTCTTCGCCAATCACAAGGCCGAAGTTGTGTGGCTGGATGTCTACGAGAGGAACGACCGCGCCCGGCATGTGTACGGCAAGCTGGGCTTTACGGAAGTGGGCGAGGACCTCAAGACCGTTCCCGGCGAACGGCTGGTGATCATGGAGTGCCCAAGGCCGCACTAAGAAGCGAACCCGATTCGCCGGAACATAAAGCGAACATTAACCATATTTTAACGATTGAAAACAAGGCCTTAAGCACTGCATATTGGTGCATGGACCAAGAACAGCTACCATATAGAGTAGGTGGTTGCCCTAAAATGCTTTTTTTGTGGAATGAAAGGAGGAGTTGCCAACCCACAAATTGCTACAGCAAAAGAAAGGGGTGATTTACATGGCCTGTAAGAAAGTTACTCGGACAGTGCGTTCCGGCAAGAAGCCTGGTCCTAAAACAATTACAGTTAAGCCTCATAAGCGTTCGAAACCTTCGAAATGCTAATTAAGCTACTAAATCAACGGGGCAACTACCTCCCTCGGAAATATAAACACCATTAGCTAGTTTGCAGCAACTGTTCTATTCCGCCGTTCCTCTAATCAACGTCTCGAAGAAACTCACCTGCCGGGCGAGGGCTTCGATGGAGATATGCTCTGCCGTGCCGTGGATTTGCTTGAGCGTATCCTTGCCCACCACCAGCGGCATGAAACGGTACACACCGTCCGCCACACCACCATAGTGCCGCGCGTCGGTGCCCTGTACCGTCAACGTGGGGGCGATGGGGATATCGCCGAACTCTGCCTTCACCGCATCGGCAATCGCCTTATAGCCCGCACCTTCAGGATCAGACATGCTGGTGGCTTCGCGCCCTTCACTCATCTTTGTAACCGTCACCCGGTCATCGCCGATAAGCTCGGTCGCGCGGGCCACGACGCCCTCAACCGTATCGCGCGGGTGAATGCGGTAATTCACCACGGCTTCCGCATATTGGGGCAGAATGTTCGTCTTGGTGCCCGACTGCATCATGGTGAAAGCCGTGGTAGTGTGCATGAAGGCCGCCACCGTCGGGCTTTTGGCCAGCTCCCCCGCCATGACACCGCGGGTGGCCCAGAGGTTGGCGATCATGAAGCGATTGAGGAAGGGCTGCTCGGGCGCCACGGCCTTGAGGAAAGATTCCAGATGCTCGTCCAGCACCAGCGGATACTGGTTTTCCGTCACCGCAACACCGGCTGCCGCCGCGAGCGAGGCCGCCGTATAATCCTTGGGCGCGCTTGAATGACCGCCATCGTCAGTGGCGGAGAATTTGAGCGTCACGGACCCCTTCTCGCCAAGGCTGATCAGCGCCACAGGGCTTTTCACCCCGGGGATGATGCCGTCCGGGATGGCAGAGCCTTCATCCATCAGCCACGCGAGCTGCACACCGCGATCCTTGAGCATCCCGGCCATCACGGCGGCGCCTTTGTCGCCGCCCAGCTCCTCGTCATGGCCGAACAGGAAATAGATATCGCGGTCAGGCGTGAAGCCCGCGCGCGCCAGCTTTTCCAAAGCTTCCATGACGGCAATCAGCATGCCCTTGTCATCCAGCGTGCCGCGGCCCCACAGGATGCCGTCGTCGTCGATCACGCCTGCAAACGGCGGCTGCGGCCAATCGGCAAGCCCGACCTCCGGCACCGGCACCACATCCATGTGGGCCGCGAGCGCAATGGGCTTTTTGGCCGTGCCAGAGGCCGCTGGCCAGCGGTACATCAGGGAATAGTCTGAGACGACTTCGCGCTCGAGCACTGCATGCGCGTTCGGGTAGGTTGTCACCAGATAATCATGAAAGCCCTTGAAGGCTTTATGGTCCGGCGCGCGGTCAAGGCTGTGGGAAATAGTCTGATAGCGCACGGCACCAGCCAGGTTTTCCGCCATGCGCCGGGCGTCTGCGGCGTCATAGCTTGCAGGCTTCAGGCTCTTGGCCTCGCCCGCTGGCAGCATCGCCACCGTGTTGGCCACCATGAAAACAATAAGCCCCACAAGGCCCACAACCAGATATCCCAAAACGCGCATAGTTTTCCCCCGCAATTTCGCCCACACTCACCAACTCGGAACTGGCTGTTGATATGTCACAAGCGCTCAGGTTCGCTATCATCCCGACCTCAGACCCTTGCTTTCCAAAAACTCTATAAAGAGACCTAGAATTTCCCGTCCTGCTTTATCAGAGCTGCTCTCGCATTCACCGTAGTATAAACGAACAACTTTGCCGCCAACCTTTACCACCAAGTTCACCTCTGTGTAATGAGACAGGCAAAAGTCGGTTTCTCTTTCCTCGTCCACACCCTCATATTTTTCGAACAACGCAACAACCTGTGCCCACAATTTCTTGCTTCGTGCGATCCTTTTTCCTCCGCTGAGTACCGTTCCATCAGATTTCAGAACAAAACCACCGCTCGCAGATCCGAAGTGTTCAAATTGGGAAAATGAAAAATGCAAACCATCAGGCGAAGTCTGTGAATTCAAGACGATGGGGCCGGTTGTCTCCCCGGTTTCAGGTTGGCCTGCACACCCAGCAAGCAATAGCAGATATACAAGAACCAGCCACTTCACAGCGTCTTCTCCTTATACAGGCAGATGTCCGTCAGTTTGCACTTGGCGCACTCGGGCTTGCGCGCCTTGCAGATATAGCGGCCCAAGAGGATCAGCCAGTGGTGGGCATGCAGCTTGAAGGGATCGGGGATCACCTTCATCAGCGCGTCTTCGACCTTGTCCACATTCTTGCCGGGCGCGAGGCCGGTGCGGTTCGACACCCGGAAAATATGCGTGTCCACGGCGCAGGTGGGCTGGCCGAAGGCGATGTTCAGCACCACGTTGGCGGTCTTGCGCCCGACACCCGCGAGCGCCACCAGCTCTTCCCGGGTCTGGGGTACCTTGCCGCCGTGCTTATCAATGAGGTCGCGGCACAGCTTGATGACATTCTCAGCCTTCGAATTATAAAGCCCGATGGTCTTGATATGCTCCTTCAGGCCGTCAACGCCGAGCGCGAGCATTTTCTCCGGCGTGTCCGCCACCGGCCACAGGCTGCGCGTGGCCTTGTTGACGCCCACGTCGGTCGCCTGGGCGGACAAGACCACCGCCACCAGAAGCGTGAAGTCGTTCACATACTCAAGCTCACCCTCAGGGTTCGGGTTGTCTTCGGCGAGGCGCGCGAAAAAGTCGAAAATCTGCTGGCGGTTCAGCTTGCTGTATTTCCCGGCCATCAGATGTCCTTCGCTAAGGCGTCAACAACGCGCACAAGGCGCTTCAGGTCGACGTCGCGCGACAGGCGGTGGTCGCCGCCCGGCACCAGGATCACTTCCGTGTCTTCGCCGGTAATATTGTCCGCGATCTTTAAGGCCGTCTGCCACGGCACATCCGGGTCAGCCGTGCCCTGAATGAGCCGCACAGGGATATCCAGATGGATCGGGCCGTTGTTGATGCGGTTCTGCCAGCCGTCGTCGAACAGCTCCTTGGTAAACACATACGGGTCAGGCCCATAGTCGGAATAAACCTCAAGCCTGCCTTCCTCTATGATGGTCTGCTGGTCCTCGGCGCTCATGGCGTCCCAGTGCCAGACGGTAAAATCGGGCGCGGCGGCGATGCCCACAAGACCCTTCACCCGCCCCGGCCGCGCCTTGGCCGCCAGCAGGGAAACCCAGCCGCCCATGGAGCTGCCGACCAGAATCTGCGGCCCTTCGGTGAGCCAGTCGATAACCGCCAGCGCATCCTTGAGCCACAGGCCAATGGTACCGTCAGCGAACGCACCCGACGACTGGCCGTGGCCGAAATAGTCGAAGCGCACGAAGGCGCGTCCCACCCGGCGGCAGTAGGCCTCAAGCTCCAGCGCCTTGCCGCCTTCCATGTCGCTCATGAAGCCGCCCAGGAACACCACGCCGGGGCCATAACCGGCGCTTTTATGGTAGGCGATTTTGGTGCCATGATCTGTTTTCAGGAAAGCCGGCTGCGTCATTGGATTTTCCCCCACTGGATACGCTGTGACGTTTGGGTGACCCTAGCAGGCCTCTTTTTCGCGCTCAAGCACACAAAAGCCTAGCCTTTGCTTGACTTCCACGCGGACCGTAGTTAACTCGCACTTCTCTGATTTTTACTTTTAAGGAATCCAACCGATGAACGAGAATGTGAGTGTCCAAAACCCGGTCAACCTGCGCCTGCCAGACGGCAGCGTGCGCACGTTTGATGGCCCGGTGACCGGCACCACACTCGCGGCTGACATCGGCCCGGGTCTCCTGAAGGCTGCGCTTGCCATCAAAGTGAATGGCGAGATGTGGGACCTGACCCGCGAAATCGAGGAAGACGCTGACGTTTCCATCGTGACCAAGCGCGACACGGAAGACGCGCTTGACCTCCTGCGCCACGACTGCGCCCACGTGATGGCCGAAGCCGTGCAGGAACTGTTCCCGGGTACGCAGGTTACTATCGGCCCGAACATCCAGGACGGCTTCTTCTATGATTTCGCGCGCGACAAGCCCTTCACCGAGGACGACCTCGCGGTGATCGAGAAGCGCATGCATGAAATCGTGGCGCGCAATGAAGACATCACCCGTGAAGTGTGGGACCGGGATGACGCCATCGCTTACTTCAAGAAGATCGGCGAGCATTATAAGGCCGAGATCATTTCCGACCTGCCGGAAGGTGAGCCGATCACCGTTTACCGCCAGGGCGAGTGGCTTGACCTTTGTCGTGGCCCGCACCTGCCGTCCACCGGCAAGCTGGGCGACGCCTTCAAGCTGATGAAGGTGGCGGGCGCCTACTGGCGCGGCGACAGCAAGAACGCCATGCTGACGCGCATCTACGGTACCTGCTGGACTGACAAGAAAGAGCTGAAAGCCTACCTGCACCGGCTTGAAGAAGCCGAGAAACGCGACCACCGCAAGCTGGGGCGCGAGATGGACCTGTTCCACCTGCAGGAAGAAGCGCAAGGCAGCGTTTTCTGGCACCCGCAGGGCTATACCATCTGGCTGCAGATGGAGAAATATATCCGCAGCCGCCTGCAGGGTGCTGGCTACCAGGAAATCAAGACGCCGCAGCTGCTGGACAGCAAGTTCTGGGAACAGTCGGGCCACTGGTCCAAGTTCCGCGAGAATATGTTCGTTGTGCCGGACGAGATCCCATCGACAGAAGAAGACGCACCAATCGTGTCTTCCGACGCCAAGCTGATGGCGCTGAAGCCGATGAACTGCCCGGCCCACGTACAGGTGTTCAAGCAGGGCATCAAAAGCTACCGCGACCTGCCGGTTCGCTTTGCCGAATTTGGCTGCTGCCACCGGAACGAAGCGCACGGTGCGCTGCACGGCCTGATGCGCGTGCGCCAGATGACACAGGACGACGCGCACATTTTCTGCCGTGAAGACCAGATCACATCCGAAAGCGTGGCTTTCTGTGACCTGCTGGCATCCGTGTACCGCGATCTTGGCTTCCCTGAATTCAAGGTTCTGTTGGCCACGCGCCCCGAAACACGCGCCGGCGAGGACGAAACCTGGGACAAGGCTGAAGCCGCGCTGGAAAATGCGCTCAAGGAAACCGGGCTTGAGTATGATTTCGCACCGGGTGAAGGTGCCTTCTACGGCCCCAAACTTGAGTTCCACCTCAGTGACGCCATTGGCCGGACCTGGCAGTGCGGCACGCTGCAGCTTGATTTCGTGCTGCCGGAGCGCCTGGACGCAAGCTTCGTTGGCGAGGACGGCAACAAGCACCGCCCTGTGATGCTGCATCGCGCGATCCTGGGCACGCTGGAACGCTTCATCGGCATCATGATCGAGCATTATGCTGGCCGCATGCCGCTGTGGCTGGCGCCAACGCAGGCCGTTGTGACGCCGATTACGTCTGACGCCGACGACTATGCGAAGGAAGTGTTTGCCTCACTTGAGGCCGCCGGTTTGCGCGCCAAGCTGGACCTCAGGAACGAGAAAATCAACTATAAGGTCCGCGAGCACAGCCACGCCAAAGTGCCTGCTATCCTTGTGGTTGGCGGGCGCGAAGCGGAACAAAAAACAGTCAGCGTGCGGCGCCTTGGCTCCAATGACCAGACGGTTTCACCACTGGTTGATGTGGTCGCAGCGCTCAAGGCTGAGGCAGAAATGCCGTCTGGCAAGGCCTGATTAGCAAACGCTAAGCGTTTCAAGGCTTTGCAGGACATAAAAGAACGGCTATAGTACATCGATAGGCGGGCCGCAGTTGTGGCTCGCTACACATTTAGAACGGTCAACAAAATATAGGAGAACTGACCATACGTAGAGGGCAATTTGCGACTCCACCCAAACAGGTTGGGCCGCGCGTGAACGATCAAATCCGGGTACCAGAGGTACGCCTGATCGGAGCAGAGGGTGAAAACCACGGTGTAGTAACGGCAGCGAGAGCGATGGAAATCGCGCGCGATAGCGGGCTGGACCTGGTTGAAATCTCGCCAAATGCGGAACCCCCTGTATGTAAGGTTCTCGACTACGGCAAGTTCAAGTACGAGCAGCAGAAGAAAGCCAACGCTGCACGGAAGAACCAGAAGACCCAGGAAGTCAAAGAAATCAAGATGCGTCCTGGCATCGACGTTCATGACTATGAAACCAAGATGAAGAAGATTCACCAGTTCATCGGCAAGGGTGACAAGGTGAAAGTAACCATCCGGTTCCGTGGCCGTGAGATGGCGCACCAGGAGTTGGGGATGCAAGTCCTCAACAAGGTAGCCGGTGAGATGGAAGAAGAAGCCAAGATCGAGGCGCGGCCGAAAATGGAAGGCCGTCAGATGATCATGGTGATCGCGCCAAAATAAGCGCTTTTCCACAAAAAGAATTCAGAAAACCGCCCTCATCCGGGGCGGTTTTTTGTTGGCTGCCGGAGGGCTGTTTGTGTCAAGGGCGGAGTAAAATTAGGCCAGAGGGCGGCGTAAAAGTGAGCCACTTTGGATATGGTTGATATGATAGCCGGGGGCATGCCCCCGGCTATTCTATCTGGGCGCTTATTTGGGGTGTGTTTTTGACCGGCTTTGAGTGAGACGGTAGCTTTCGCCGTTCATCTCCAGGATGTGAACATGGTGGGTCAGCCGGTCGAGGAGTGCCCCGGTGAGACGTTCCGAGCCGAAGGTCTCCGTCCATTCATCGAACGGCAGGTTGCTGGTGACGATGGTCGAGCCGCATTCGTAGCGCTCGGAGAAGACCTCGAACAGCAGTTCGGCACCGGTCTTTGAGAGCGGCACAAAGCCCAGTTCGTCAACGATCAGCAATCTGTATTTGGCCAGCTTTTTCTTGTAGCGCAGCAGGGACTTCTCATCCCTCGCCTCCATCAGTTCATGCACCAGGGCGCTGGCCGTGGTGAAGCCAACGCTGATGCCCTTCTGGCAGGCGGCCAGCCCGAGACCGAGGGCGACATGGGTCTTGCCGGTGCCACTGGGGCCAAGGGCGATGATATTCTCATGACGGTCCACATACTCTGAGCGCGCCAAGTCCAGCACCAGCATCTTGTTCAGCTCGGGAATGGCCTTGAAGTCGAAGCTGTCGAGGCTCTTGACCGCCGGGAACTTGGCGAGGGAGATCCGCCGCTCGATCATCCGCCTTTCCCGGTCGATCAGTTCCAATTCGGTCAACCGGGCCAGATAACCGGTATGGTCAACACCTTCAGACGCACACTGGCGGGCCACCTTGTCATAGTCCCTGAGGAAGGTGGGCAGGCGCAGCTTCTTCAGGTGGTGGGCCAGCAATACCTGTGGTGCTTCACTCATGACGCAGCTCCCATCAGACACATATAGCTGGACGGCGACGTGGTGCCTACAGTGGCCTTCGGCAGGTAGGGGTAAAGCGTCAGGTCAAGCCGCGCCGGTCGGCGTTCGATCCGGCACAGCACCAGATGCCTGATGGCGTCATAGCCGATGGCCCCCAGGTTCAGGGCATCCTTCACCGCCGCCGAGAGCGTTGCCATATCCACTGTATCCAATAGCCGCAGCACCTGGACATATTCCCGCTTGCCGGCCTTGCCCATGCGGGCTTCCAGAAGCCGCCGTAACTTGTGTATCTCTTCCGGCAACGCCCAGCCATCAAGCGGGGCTGCCTGGTCAAGGCTCATGATCTTGCGCTCAATCAGCGGCAGGTAATGCAATGGATTGAAGACCATATCTGCCTCGTCATAGGAACGCTCATGACGGGCGATGATCTCCCCGGCGCAGCCAATGACCACCTCGCTGACATAGCCCCGGATCCAGACTTCCCGGTGGGCAAAGGCAACAGGTACCGAGTAATCATTGCCCTTGTAGCGCACCAGAGACAGGGAGGTCACCCTGCCAGCCTGTTTGTGGCAGGCATCGAACGGCGCCTTCGGCAAGGGACGCATCGCTGCCAGATCAGCCTGCAGCCGGTCCCCGATGCTCACCTTGTGCCCTGACAGGACATCTGACTGCCGCCTGATACAAGCGTCCTCCAGATACCTATTGAAAGCGTCAAAGCTGGCGAAGGACGGAATGGGGACCATGAAGTTACGCCGAGTATAGCCAACCATACCTTCAACCTTGCCCTTATCGTTGCCCTTGCCGGGACGGCCATAGCGGTCTTTGACCAGATAGTGGGACAAAAGGGCTGAGAAGCTGTCGGTCCGCTTGCGCGTGCCATCCGGTAGGATACGGGACACCAGACAGCGGTCGTTGTCGTAGACAATCGACTGCGGCACAGCGCCAAAGAAGGCAAAGGCCTGGTTATGACCATCCAGCCACGCCTCCGTCGTGGCCCGGGGATAGGCCCTGACATAACAGGCATCGCTGTGCGGCAGGTCGAGCACGAAGAAGTGGGCCTTCTGCTGGACACCGCCAATGACCACCTGGGCTTCGCCGAAGTCCGCCTGGCCGTGGCCCGGGGTATGGCTGAGCGGAACATACACCTCCCGACCGACACGCTTCTGCTCCCGCACATAATCCTTGATGATCGTATAGCCGCCCTCAAAGCCATACTCGGAGCGTAGGCGCTCGAAGATGCGCTTCGCTGTATGGCGCTGCTTGCGGTGCACCTGACGGTCACCCTCAAGAATAGTATTGATGATCTCGGTAAAGCCGTCGAGCTTCGGCCGCTTGACCGGTTCTGTGCGCTGGTAACCCGGAGGCTCCGAGTATTGCAGCATCTTCGATATGCTGGCGCGGGAGACGCCAAAACGGCGCGAAGCTTCTCGCTGGCTCAACCCCTCAACATGGCAGGCAAGCCGCACGCGTCTGTATAAGTCCACGGTGAATATCCTCTGGCCCTCCCAAAAATGGAAAAGCCTCAAACTGGCAAACTTTTAGTCCGCCCGCAGCAACACTTTGCCGCCGCTTCCGTGGCTCACTTTTGCACCGCCATATACACGATGACCATGAAAAGCGATGAAAGATAGATCAAGCGCAAGCTTCGGGTACTTGAGAGAGCCGAAGCCAGCAGGAACGACGCAAAGGCATACAGATATTTCGGCATTCCAAAATCGACATTTGCCGATGGCGGGATCCATACCGCAATCATGATGAGTGACCTGAGCAAAACGGAGATCACAATTTAACTGGTAGCTGGCCGAAATGTCTCAACACAGGTCCGGAAGGATAGTAATAGAAACATCTCCAAGCTACTGAGCACCCGTGTCAGAAAGGATCTTGTGCGTAGGCTGGGGCGCGTACAAGGAGCCCGTAGGGCATTCAGATGGGAATGGCTAGATATAATTAGAATCTCGGAGCTGACTGGGGTGAATTCAAGCGAAGTGCGCGCTCAAATTCTGCATGTTCAATAGCTCTCAAATAGAACCGCTTCTCGGCGCCTGAAAGGTTCACCTTTTCAAGCATTGCCCCCCAATATTCCTTCATCTTTTCAGCCATATCACCAATCCATTCCACAGCTTCATTTTCATCGACATCAAAGAGAGAAGAAGCTTCGATTAGAGCCTCAATTGACGCCTCATCTGCTGACAGGGGAGAAATTCCGGTTTCAAGAGTTCTTCCCCGTTCAGGTTGAGGGTTTACATCAAACATAGGAGAAAGCTCCCAACCATTGCTCCCTGATTTTCTAAGGAAACCGTGGTTTTTCATGTGATCATCAGTATTGGAAATCAGAATTGTATAGGCTACCCGCCTGAACAACTCCGAAGCATCGCGTGAGAAGTCCTTTGATTGCGACCTCATTTGATCCACGAGGTCAGTATAATAGTGACCGATAGCGGTCTCCGACTTCAGCATGGTTTGTCCGGAAATGTAGAGGTGCCGTTTGCCACTATCATCTCGGTCAAATCTCTTGAGGACCGCAATTGCAAATCTATCCCCAATCAAGAAGGAATCAGGAACATCAAGGCCTATCTTCCTTGCAAGCCAAAGCGTAGCCACCTCAGCTTTTTCGACTGGTTTCGTATCGTTAAGCGAAGGAAACTTGGCGACATACAGGGCATCATCCTCAATAGCGTCTGATTTCGGCCTTGCTCCGCCCAACCCACTTCCAAACAATGCTTTAGCGCCACCTTCTGCGTATGCAGGGTCCAACTCGATCTTGTGGACTTCTTGCCTGAGTGCCTCCAGTGTCGAGATGCTCGGGATCTCAGGGCTCTGGCATGATACAAACCGGTCGTCACCGGGCTCTTTGAATCGCAATGCTCCTTGTCTTGTGAAATCATTTACTTCCGCGAGATAGTCGTAATCTGTTGCACCAGGAATCTTTCGCCTGATAAGTCCCCTTCCCCAACTATCGGGGCAACAGTCGGCAATCGCGGACAGGAAACTCGAAGTCTGCTTTTCCCGATCATTCGATCTGAATTCCGGGCCTGCTTGTATAGGAACCTCCGGAGAGATAGGGAAAGCAGCAGGATTATCAAGCCACTCTGAGGTATACTCAAATCGGGAGTATTGACGCGAGCCTTCTTTCGCGTAAATAACATCAGCGACCGGAACCGGATAATCTCCAATATATACCTTAAGCCTCTTTTCCATTACTAAAACTTCACGCTTTCAACAGCCTTACCGCTCTCAATATCCTTCACTCTTGATCTTCGCCGCACACGTTTCGGAAGAGATCGCCTTTTCATAATATCGGCGATTGGGTCTTTGGAGGAGTCGTCCATAATTCCTTCCAACTGATCAAGCTCTTGCATGACGACCAATATCTTCGCGAGATTCCCAACGGAAATACCAGGTTTTCCCTTCTCGATATTTTTCACGGTTTGTGCGGACACCCCGGCTCGGGAGGCAAGCTCCTCAACAGACATCTCCCGAACAAGACGCGCAACTTCTAGATTCCGACCAAGATTCTGGAGTGCCGATAAAATACGTGTGCTGTATGTCTGCTTCTTATTAGCCATTATTATATTACCTTTAAAGAATTTTATTTCATATTATATTATAAATTAAATGTCAATCTCCTTAAATGGTACCTACTTTCTTCTGCCAGCATTCGATCCATGTCCGACTGGCCGTAGACCGAAAAAATTGCAGCCAGTTTCACCATTGCCATGAAGGTCGAGGACCTGTGCGGGTCTGTGTTCTCCGCGGAATTGGACAAGCTGAGGGAGATCAAGGAAGTTCGTGCCACCATGCTCAAGCGCCAGAAGGGCGAAGCCCGGCTGATGCGCGGCTGGCTGCTGGCTGGCCTGGCGATGATCATGGTGGGCGCTGCCATGCTGGGGCTCGCTTTCTCAGTACCTAAAACCGTGGAAACCAGCTTCCTGTACCGCTCGGAAGGGGTGATCAAACCAGACGAATCGCCGATGATCTTCGAGTTTCTCGGTGTTGGCGGCCCAGATAGCAATAACGGCACACTCACAGACCGGATAGACTATGATTTCCGTGAGATGGACACAAATCGAGGCAACAACTTTGTCGAAAAAGTCGAAGGCGGTTACCGCAAATACACCCTCTATGATATGCGCCAACACAGCCATCCGTCCGCCATCGACTGGCACTTTGGTCTTGGCACCATGTTTCTGATCGGCGGGCTTGCCTGCTTCTATATCGCCCGTCGATGGCGCTAGGCTTGCTGCAACCACCGTTGCAAAAAAGCGAACAGCAGCGTAAGTTTCCCGGCATGGCGTAACCCATGCCGGGAGCATACTCATGGACCTGCAAGCCATCCGCACCTTCTGCCGCGCCGTTGAGGCCGGCAACCTGACGGCTGCCGCCAAAGCGCTGCATATCACCAAGTCGGTCGCCAGTCGGCGCTGCCAGTCCCTTGAGGACGGGCTTGGCGTCAAGCTGCTCGCGCGCAACACCAAGGGCGTGACACCGACGGATGAGGGCGCACTCTTTTATGAGCGCGGTATCCGTATCCTCGATGATGTGGAAGATGCCGCCCAGGCGGTGAAGCACACCAGCGATAATCTGGTCGGCACCCTTCGCTTCACAGCTCCCAGAAGTTTCGCCGACCTAAAGCTGGGCCCACCGCTGATGGCTTTTGCCCAGCAGCATCCGGGCCTGAAGCTGGAGATGAACCTGACCGACGAACGGGTGGATATCATTGGCGGCGGTTTTGATCTTGGCCTCAGGATCGCGCCGGAACTTTCGGACACCAGCCTGATCGCGCGCAAGATCTGCGACATTCGCCATCATGTGGTGGCAAGCCCAGCGTATCTTGAGGCACACGGCACGCCCAAAACACCCGAAGACCTGAAGGATCATAACTGTGTTTTCTATTCTAACGTGGAAGCAGCCAAACAGTGGCGGTTCGGCACAGGCAATAATGCCCGCGCCGTACGCGTTACCGGGCAGGTGACATCGAATTCCGGCCTTATGCAACTCGCGGCGGCGGTTGAAGGTGTGGCGATCGCCACCCTGCCAGATTTCTTCCTTGAAGACGCCGTCCGGGACGGCAAGGTGATCAAGCTCTTTGAAGATGTCCCAAGGGCCCCATCATACCTTTATGCACTCTACCCGGAACGCCGCCTGCTTCCGCTCAAGGTGCGGCTGTTCATCGACTTCATGGCCGATTGGTTCGCCGTCCCTGAAAATCACTGCGAGGTTTGATCCCGCACGCCTAGCTGTGAGGTCCCCCGCGCCCACCTGAGCGCCGCATCAAGCTGGGGCACCAGTGCCTCATGGTCGCGGCGCAGCACCGTATAGTAGGGCAGGCGCTCCAGGCGCTTGAGGGCAATGCCCTGCTTATTGGAAATGAGCGCCACGAGGCTTTCTTCCATCAAGCCAACATCCACGCGGCCAATGTGCAAAAGCTCCAGATACCGGCTGGCGGAACTGGTTTTCACCGGCTCAATGCCCAGCGCCCCCAGCTTTGCTTCCGCCCATCGATGACCACCCGCAATCACCACCTTGTAGGGTCGCAGGTCATTCATCTCCTGAATTTTAAGCTGCCGCGCCTCAAGGCTTATTGCCATCATATGGTCTTCGAAAAACGGTGTCGGGACGGCAATAACATCTTCCTTGTGCTGCTCTACCCACAGCGCGGTGCGAAGTATTTCGCCGTCCAGTCCTCCACGCAGGACCATCTGTTCGGCACGCCGCACCGGCATTTCAACCAGCTCCAGGCACAGGCCTGCCCTGTCGAAAATTCGCTGGGCCGCCTGTTTGACCTCTAGGACCGTTTCCGCCCTGAAGATCACGCCCATGCGCAGACAAGAAGTGTCTGCCCGCGCCGCGCCCGAAGCCAAAGGCATACAAAAGGCCCAGGCCAACAGCACCAGAATCAGATTTCGGCACAATGCGGCCACAGGCATCCTTCCCTATCATGTGATCACAGCAGCATAACCTAACAGGCAATCCTTTGAACATGGTTAAACCCCATGACTAAACCTCATGATTAAACGTCAGGGGCGTTCGCAATTTTGCAACACTGCCTTGGGCGATAGCCTCCTACAAGGCATGCACCGAAAACCCTATCTTTGCCCTAACAACAATGGAGGCACAAAATGGGACTTCTGATCGACGGCGAATGGCACGACAAGTGGTATGATACCAAATCAACGGGCGGCAAATTCAAGCGTAGCGAGAGCCAGTTCAGAAACTGGGTCACCAGCAATGGTGCCGCTGGTCCCACCGGCGATAGCGGCTTCAAGGCAGAGGCCGGACGCTATCATCTTTACGTATCCTATGCATGCCCGTGGGCGCACCGCACGCTGATTGTTCGCGCGCTCAAGGGCCTTGAAGACATGATCGACGTGTCCGTTGTGGGCATGACCATGCTGGAGAACGGCTGGACGTTTGATGAAAGTGACGGCAGCACGGGCGACGCGCTTTATGGCGCAGACTTCCTGCACCAGATCTATACCCGCGCCGACACTGCCTACAGCGGCCGGGTGACGGTACCTGTGCTTTGGGACAAGAAGCTGGGGACCATCGTATCGAACGAAAGCGCTGATATCATCCGCATGTTTTCAACCGCGTTCGACGGCCTTGGTGCGGCGGAAGGCGACTATTATCCCGAAACGCTGCGAACTGAGATCGACAGCCTCAACGACCGCATCTATGACACAGTCAACAACGGCGTCTACAAGGCCGGGTTCGCCACCACACAGGAAGCCTATGAAGAGGCTGTTGTGCCTCTGTTTGAGACATTGGACTGGCTCGAGGGCCGTCTGGCGGAGCACCGCTATCTGGCAGGGGACAGCTTTACCGAGGCTGACATTCGCCTCTTTACCACGCTGGTGCGGTTCGACCCCGTCTATGTGGGGCATTTCAAATGCAACATCCGTACGCTGAAGGAATACCCCGAGCTGTCCGCCTATGTGCGGGAGGTCTACCAAATGCCTGGCGTGCGCGAGACCGTGCATATGGATCATATCAAGACCCACTATTACGCCAGCCATAAAACCATCAACCCCACTGGCATCGTGCCCGTGGGCCCTGAAATTGACCTGTCGGCCCCTCATGGCCGTGACTGGCTATAACGAAGGCCTGGTTATAACGAAGGGTTGGGAGACAAGCGATGAATCGCAAGATCAAAACACTATTTGAGGCCGTGGCCATGGCTGAAGGCCAGGGCGTGACAGTTCACCGGAGCATCGGCCGCAAGGGCCTGATGAACCTGGACCCTTTCCTGCTGCTGGACGAAATGGAATTGCCAAAAGACTCACGGGGTGCGGGCTTCCCCGAACACCCCCACAGAGGTTTCGAGACAGTCACCTACATGCTGTCGGGCAAAATGAGGCACGGCGACACAAGCGGTAACAGCGGCGTCATCGGCCCGGGCGACGCCCAGTGGATGACGGCAGGCCGCGGCATTGTCCATTCGGAGATGCCTGTGGCAAGCGGCGAGGACGTGCGCGGCTTCCAGCTGTGGGTCAACCTGCCGGGGGCGAAAAAGATGATCCCGCCCAGGTATCAGGATGTGTCGAAGAACGAGATCCCGACTGTATCTGGCGACGGCTATGAAGCCCACCTGATTGCCGGCGAACTGAACAGCCATGAGGGCCCCGTGCGCGATATTGCGGTTAAGCCTTTTTACGGGGACATCACACTGACCGGCGAAGAGGCAACCCTGCCCGTGCCGAAGGGCCACACGGCCTTTCTTTACGGCATCCAGGGTGGTTTGTCGGTCGAAGGGCAGTCGTTTCCCACGCGCACGCTTGCGATCCTGTCGGACGGCGACAGCGTCACAGTAAAAGGCCGGCCCGGCGCCCGTTTCCTGATGATTGCAGGCGCCCCGATTGGCGAGCCCATAGCACGCTACGGCCCGTTCGTGATGACCACGCGTGAAGAAATCCTGAATACTTTGGAGGATTGGGGAAAAGGACGGTTCCTGAACCCCAATTGATACTACTTCCCTCAGCAGGTCAGCACCGCTCCCTTCAAAGGCTGCTGATATCCCCGCTGAAAACTAAGGGGCCGCCGGATCAATCGGCAGCCCCTTTTTCTTGCTTCTCTATGTGCCCTGTTACCTGAGGATCGAGCGCAGGTGACGCGTTGCAAAGCTCAGCTTAGCAACGGTCAAACCACCAGATGAGCTCAGGTCCTCCACCAGGCGCTTGGCGCGGATGATCCGGGTCTGCTGATCCTTGGCCCAGGCTTTGGTCGCCTGCTTGGCTGTCATATCGCCCGCACCCATACAAACGGCATTCACCAAGTCACGCTGCTGGTCAGACAGGTCTTCAAGCTCGGACCGGATGGACAAGAGGTCCCAGTGATCTTCCGGCGTGATACGGTCAGCCCGCTGGCGAAGCCAATCGAAGCCAAGCTCATCACCGAGCGCGAAGTGAACCGCAGCCACATAATCAACCGGCTTCTTGGCCTTCTTGGCCACCTGGATGATATCCGGGCCAGACACCAGCACCTCAAAACCGGACACGAAGGTCGCCAGATCGTGACCCACCTTCATGGCCTTCAAGGCATCGCGGCGGTAGACAAATGCTTCCTGTGCAGGTTCAGAAAGGATCGACTGGTTGATCGCAAACAGGTCCTTGACCGGCTCCCTGAAGGCTTCAACCATTTCGCTGATGTTGATCGGCCGCGGCATGTTCCGGAGCACCCACATTACCTGTGTCTTCAGGCTGTCGGATACCGACTGGTGCATGTCATACTGCGTGCCAGCTGTGACCTTATAGTCCAGGTCGTTGATGGCTTCCCACTGGTCCCTGAGGCCGAAAATTTCGCGCACCACCACAAAGGCGGCAACGATATCTTCCACACCCAGGCCGGTTTCTTCCTTCACTTCGTAAACGAAGGTCAGGCCCGCCCAGTTGACCACTTCGTTTGCCAGCACGGTTGCGATAATCTCGCGGCGCAGGCGGTGTTCACTGAGCTCGGTGGCGAACCTGTCGCGCAGCACAGTCGGGAAACCCCATTCGAGCTCTGGCTGCATCACCGGGTCGTCAATCAGCTTGGATTTCACCAGGATGTCGAAGAGTGACATCTTGGCGTAGGCCATCAGGGTCGAAATCTCGGGCCGGGTCAGGCCGCGGTCATTGGCGGCGAGTTCCGAAAAGCCCTCGTCGGACGGCAGCACCTCGATCTCGCGGTCCAGCCCACCATCGCGCTCAAGCGCCCGAATGAGGCCCAGATGATATTCGCGGGCATTGCGGGCATTCACTTCCGCAAGCGAAATAGCCTGGGTCTGCAGATAGTTGTCCGAGAGGACAATGTCTGACACTTCGTCGGTCATGGACACCAAGAGGTCGTCACGATCTTCGCGGGTCAGGTTGCCGCGGGCGATCGCATCGGCCAGAAGGATCTTGATGTTCACCTCTTTGTCCGAACAGTCCACACCGGCAGAGTTGTCGATAAAGTCGGTGTTCAGGCGGCCACCCTTGTGACCAAATTCGATCCGGGCTTTCTGGGTCATGCCCAGGTTGCCGCCTTCGCCGATCACCCGCACCTTAAGCTCATCCGCTGAAACGCGGAGCCCGTCGTTCGCGCGGTCGCCCACCTGGGCATTGTTCTCGGTCGTGGCACGCACATAAGTGCCGATCCCGCCAAACCACAGAAGGTCGGCTTCCGCCTTCAGGATGCGGTTGATCAGGTCAGTCGGCGTCATGGCGTCCGCTTCAACGCCCAGCCACTCTTTCACCTCTGGTGACAGGGAGATGGACTTGGCCGATCGTTCGAAAATGCCGCCGCCCTTGGAAATAAGCTTGGTGTCATAATCCGTCCAGCTTGAGCGCGGCAGATCAAACAGACGCTTGCGCTCTTTCCAGTTGGCCTTGGCGTCACCCGGGTTGGGGTCCAGGAAGATATGCATATGGTTGAAGGCCGCCTGCAGGCGAATGGTTTTCGACAGCAGCATGCCGTTGCCGAATACGTCACCCGCCATATCGCCCACACCAATAACCGTGAACTCATCCTTCTGGGTGTTGACACCCAGTTCGCGGAAATGGCGTTTTACGCTTTCCCAGGCACCCTTGGCGGTGATGCCCATCTTCTTGTGGTCATAGCCGTTCGAACCACCGGACGCGAAAGCATCCCCAAGCCAGAAGCCCTGGCCTTCGGAGATGCCGTTCGAGATATCAGAGAATGTCGCGGTACCCTTATCGGCCGCCACCACCAGGTATGGGTCGTCACCGTCGCGGCGCACCACGCTTTTCGGCGGCTTCACCTTGGCGCCCTTCAGGTTGTCGGTGACCGAAAGAAGACTTGAAATGAAGGACCGGTATGAGGCCACACCTTCCGCCATGAAGGCTTCCCGGTCGCTCATCGGCGGCAACTGTTTCGGGAAGAAGCCACCCTTCGCGCCCTGTGGCACGATCACGGCATTCTTCACCTGCTGCGCTTTCACAAGGCCCAGCACCTCGGTACGGAAATCCTCGCGCCGGTCAGACCAGCGAAGGCCGCCGCGGGCCACTGGGCCACCACGCAAGTGCACCCCTTCCACCTGGGGCGAATAAACCCAGATTTCGGCAAAAGGCTTCGGCTTCGGCATCTCATTGACCTCGCGCGAGCGGATCTTGAAAGCAAGCGCGCGCTCGTCCTGACGGTCCACAACGCCTTCCTGATAGAAGTTGGTGCGCTGCGTGGCCCGGATCACATTGCCGTAAGCCCTGAGGATGCGGTCAGCGTCCAGGCTCGTGACGGCCTCAAGCAAAGACCGGAGGTCAGTCACGATATTCTGGGCCATGGTTTCGCGGTCCGCGCCTTCGTAAGCCGGGTCGAACTGCACCTTGAAAAGCGCCACAAGCTGGGCCGAAATTTCGGCATTGGCCACCATCGTGTCGGCGATATATTCCGGGGTATAGCCCATGCCGAGCTGGCGCAGATATTTGCCGTAAGCCCGCAGGATCACGATCTCGTCCCAGCGCATGCCGGCGGTCAACACCAGTTCGTTAAAGCCGTCGTCCTCAATGGTACCGTGCCAAACCTTGATAAACAGGTCTTCCACGAGCGGCTTCAGGCGCTCAAGCCCGAACGGGCTGCCTTCCGGACGATCGAGCGCGAAATCATGGATATAGCTCGTGACCTTGCCAGACACTTCATAGGAGTGCTCGGATAGCACCTTGAAGCCCATGTTTTCCAACACTGGCATACAGCTTGAGAGCGCGATCAGCTGGCTGCCGTGATAGATTTTCAGCCGGTAGTGATTGGCGCCGTCATCAAGGTGGCGATAGAAATCAACCCGCACATCATCCTTGCCGCGAACGTCTTCAAGCTTCTGAACGTCATAAGCCGCCTGTGCCGGCGTGAAGGCCTCGATGTAGGCAACGGTGAAGCGGTTCTTATATTCGTGATGCAGCTTGTTCCCTTGCTCTTCACCGATCCGGTTCGCAAGCTCGGAATGAAGGCGGTCCATCCAGCCTTGTGCTGCCTCTGCGATCGCAGCGTTGATGTCTTCCTCCGAAGGCTTCAGCACCTCGCCCGGACGGGTCCGGATAATGAAGTGCCAGCGCGCCAGTGCTTCCTCTGAGAGGTTGGCATAATAAACCGAGACTTCACCGTTATAGGCCTTGCACAGGATTTCCTCGATCGCGATCCTCAGCCCGGAATTATAGTTTTCACGCGGCACATAGACGAGCGCCGAGACAAAGCGTTCGAACCTGTCCGGGCGCACAAAGGTGCGCGGGCGGGGGCGTTCTGTCAGCTGCAGGATGCCCATGGATGTTTCAAACAGCCAGTCTTCAGACACCTGGAACAGTTCGTCCCGCGGGAATGTCTCAAGGATATGGGCAAGCGCCTTGCCGGCATAGGACCGCTGGGCAAACTTGGACCGCTCCAGCACATTCGCAACCTTCTTGCGCACGATCGGCACATCGGTGGTGAACTGGTTATAGGAGAGCGAAGTGAAGAGACCGACAAAGCGGCGTTCGCCAATGGCCCTGCCTTCGCTGTCAAAGATTTTCACACCGATATAGTCCATATGGGACTGGCGGTGCACCGTGGATTTTACGTTCGCCTTGGTGATAATCAGCGGCTCAGGATGCGTCAGGAAGTGCCGGATTTCCGGTGACATAGGCGTCAAGCCGTCCTTGTCGCGCAGGACATTCCGCGCCGGGTCACGCAGGATACCAAGGCCTGACCCATCCACCCGGTTGAAGTCGAAGGTGGCAGGGTCACCGTCAAACCGGTATTCGCGGAAACCGAGGAAGGTGAAATGGTCTGACCCAAGCCAGCGCAGCAAGCGGATAGTTTCCTCGACCTCTTCATTGTCAATCGGTGGCGGGTTCACCGTCAGGCTGGCGACCGTCTCGTCGATTTTCGCCAGCATCGCACGCCAGTCGCTCACTGCCGCCCGCACGTCCGCGAGTGTGGCTCTGAGCGTATCTTCAATTTCCTGCAGCGCAGTCTTGTCTGATTGGGCGTCGATCTCAATGAACATGTAGGATTCATTGGCAGCGTCTTCGCCAGACGCTAGGCGCACACCCTTATCGTCGCGGGCAACCTGTAGGATCGGGTGATGCATCATATGGATGCGGTAATGAAGCGTAACCGCCAGGCAACCCGTGATCGAATCCACAAGGAAAGGCATATCGTCATTGACGATCTGCAGCACCGTGTTGCGGCTGGCCCATGAGCCCTTCTTGCCGCGCGGGTTCAGAACCTTGATCAGCGGCGTGCCCGAGGGGCGCTTCGCTGCCATGTCCCACATGCTGTGGGCGATGGCAAAAAGCGTCTCCGGATCCGCGCTCATCAGGTCGTCGGGACCCTGGGCATAAAAGCCCGTCAGAAATTTCTCAAACTCTTCAAAGGATTCGCCGGGCATGGTTTCCATGGCCAATCGGCCAATCTCCGCCATGACTTGTGCGCGTTGCTCATCCGTAGTCACTATATTGGTCCCTTCACAACCCTACCGGGCCTGGTTTCATGGTCTTATTTTATTTTGTCGGCAAAACGCCTGATAATGGCGTCCACCGTATTTTGCCCGACATCCGCCAGGCCCACCGCCTCTAGACCGCCGCCTTCTTTTGGGCGTGCTATCACAAGGCTGAATTCTTTATCTGAAGAGAGGTCATCAAGCGATACCCCCCGGACGTTACTCACCAGGGCTGCGGCCTCTGCCTGCCTGCGCTCTGCGGCACTGCCAACCTGGCCGCGCCGGGCAGAACGTTCCCGCCGCACACATCCCTTGATGCCGCCGGGCTCATTCTCAAGGAAGGCTGCGACGGTTTCTGACGTTTCACCCTGGCGCACGGCATAAGCCAGCGCAGAGGCATATTCCGTCAGCCGGGTTTTGTCATAGTCCTTGCCGAAGGTGATCTTGAGCGCCGGCGTATAGGGCGCCCGTTTCTGCGCCTTCAGGCCCGCCTCACGCAGAAGGGCGGCATAAGCATTCGGATGCGTCTGACCTTCTTCGTAGAGCTTGAGCGCGGCCGCAAGCGCTTCATAAAGGCTGGAACGGCTGCCACCATCCAGGTGCGCGACACTGCTGGCTGCGCGCTCGCACGCACCCACTGCTTCGCTCATGTCATAGGTTTCACCGTGCTCCACGCCTTCGCGGCGACGGAAGTTCACCACCACCATGGCGAAATGCGCAACATCGCCCGAATGGCTGAAAGGCAGCATGATGCCGCGGCAGTCCAGAAGGTCTTCGATAAATTCGAATTCGGCAGCGCGGGTGCGGCCTTCTTCCGTTTCGAACTGGCCCAGCAGCGCGCTTGCAAAAGCGGAATCCGGGAAGGCATTCAGGTTAGTGCCCTTCAGGATTGGCTCTTCCAGCAGCAGGCCCACGTTGTTGCCGATATAGCGCACGGTGGCGCCGCCATCGGTAAACTCCAGAAGCAGGCTGTTGTTGCGGTATGGGGCAAGGCCTTCCGGCGTCAGCTGCGAGAACAGGGGGAACTCTCGATCGCCTTTCAGCGAATGCCAATAGTCAAACGCCCGGAGGTGCAGACGGCGCTCGTCGCTATCGGCTCCCTTTTCACCATGAAAGTCGTCTTGGACGCCAGCATCGCTGGGCTCGTTATCGGATATGTCGTTTCGTGTGCCGTTCATGGCCAACAATTCGCTAAACCGTAAGGTAAACCGCCTGCAATATGCAGCGGCCCATTCCCTCCCTAATGGCACCCAAAATCTGTGCTGGCAAGGAAGATCGGACTCAGTAGACGACTTTTTCGTAGATTATTCGTTAACAGCCCGCTTGCCAACGCTGTCACTTCGGTTCTGACGCCGATGTGAGGCCGTTCAGACTTGCGGGAATAGAATTTTTGCGCAACAAAGAGCTACCTGTGGGGGGACAATAAAAAGGGGACTCGCGCCATGTCAGCACCAGAATGCCCAATCAAAAAGTGGCAAAGCCTGACGGCAATGTTTTTCGACCAAGCCAGTGTGCTTGAGAAGAAGCCACTTCTGCACGCCAAGAAAGACGGCAAGTGGCAAACCCAGACCTGGGGCGAAGTGGCCCAGAAAATCTGTCAGCTGGCCAGCGCCCTTGAAGAGCTGGGCGTGCGTGCAGGTGACCGGGTAGTGATTGTATCGGAAAACCGGCCCGAATGGCTGATGGCTGACTTTGCCGTGATGGCGCTTGGCGCTGTCAGCGTGCCGGCCTACACCACCTATACGGCGCGAGACTATCTGCACATTCTTGAAAACTCAGGCGCCAAGGCGGCGATTGTGTCCACAAAGGCGCTCGCGCGGACCTTCCTCAAGGCCGCCCACCAGTCGGATGAGCTTGAGCATTGCATCACCATTGATGAAGTGAAGCTTGAGCAGGCAGTGAATGTGAATGTGCATCACTGGGCCCAGGTGGTAGATACCCAAACGCCGGATATCGCCAAATACCGCAGCCTGGCGCAAAGCGTGTCGCGCCATGATATCGCCTGCCTCATATACACAAGCGGCACCGGCGGGGCGCCCAAGGGGGTGATGATCCACCACGGCGCCATCCTGCACAATAGCGAGGCAGCCGCGATCATCTTCGATGAGCTTGGGCTCAAGAACAACGCGTTCCTGTCCTTCCTGCCGCTCAGCCATGCCTATGAACATACGGCGGGCCAGTGCTGGCCGCTCACGATCGGCGCGGAAATCTGGTACGCCGAAAACCTTGATAAGCTGGCGGCCAATATGGCGGAAGCCAGCCCCACGGTCATGGTGGTGGTGCCGCGCCTTTTCGAGATGCTGCGCACACGTATCAGCCGCGGCATCCTGAAGGGCGGCGGCCGGAAAGCAGCGCTTTTCAATCGGGCGATTGAGCTTGGCACCAAGGCCTTCAAGGGCGAAGAGCCGCTGACGTTCAAGGAAAGGCTTGAGAATAAGTTCCTCGATCTGACGGTGCGGCGCAAAGTGAAGAAACAGTTTGGTGGGCGCCTGAAAGCGCTCGTCTCGGGCGGTGCGCCGCTCGCGCCTGACGTGGGGGCCTTTTTCATGAGCCTGGGGCTGCCGCTCCTGCAGGGCTACGGCCAAACTGAAAGCGGTCCGATCATTTCGGTGAATCCACCGGCCGCGCCAAAAATTCACACCGTGGGTACACTCCTCTCCAACACGGAAGTCAAGATTGCGGAAGACGGCGAGATCCTGGTGCGCGGTGAGCTGGTGATGAAGGGCTATTGGCATGACGAGAAAGCCACGGCCAAAACCATTGTTGATGGCTGGTTGCATACCGGCGATGTGGGCCGGTTCGACGAGGACGGCCACCTGGAGATCACCGACCGCAAGAAGGATATCATCGTCAATGCAGGTGGCGATAATGTCTCACCGCAGCGCATTGAGGGCATGCTGGCGCTTGAGGATGAAATCGCGCAGGCGATGGTTTACGGCGACCGTAAACCGCACCTTGTGGGCCTGATTGTGCCGGACGTCGAATGGCTCAGGGACTGGGCCAAGGAGAATGGCAAGGAAGGCGGCCTTGATATGCTGCGACACGACAAGGACCTGAAGAAAGCGATGGACGCAGCGGTCACGCGCGTGAACAAGCGCCTATCGAACCTGGAGAAAGTGCGCAAATTTGCCATTGCAGGCGAAGCCTTCACCATTGAAAATGAACAGATGACGCCGACGCTGAAGCTCAGGCGCCATATCGTGAGCGAGGTATACAGGGATACACTAGAGGGGATGTATCATTGAGTCCGAAACGACAAATTCGCGCACAAGGCGGACACTGAAATTGCCTGTGACGCAAGGGCCGCTGACATCTGCCAATTTGGAGAAGCTTGATCACCATGCGGTTTGAACAGTTACGAGGAAGCATTGCAAAATGGTTCCTTCCCGCTTTTATGCTGGCGTCCAGCATCATTTTGCTCGTGGTAGGTGTACCTCGATTCCTGCATGAGCACATGCTCGTCCCTGGAACTCCGATCCTATATCGTGTCAATGCCGGCGAAAAAGTGTCAGACGAAGACTTAGAAACCCTCGAACAATCTCGACTGGATGCCCTGGCTTTCACCGAACTGCCGGATGCTTATTATGACCTCGGTTCGTCCTATCTAAGACGGGCACAAACTGCTACAAACCCTGAGACCGTCCAGAAGTATTCTGAGATGGCGATTGAAGCCTCCATGGCTGGGCTCAAGATGGCGCCGCTCAATACATTTGCCTGGTTTCGTGTAGCGACTGCAAATGTGATGCTCGGGCCTGAAAAGTATCAGGAGAGTCTGAAAGCATGGCGAACGTCAATTGCAACGGCCAGGTTCGAACCATTCATACTCATGCAGCGCGTTCATCTTGGGATAATCCTCTACCAGGATATGGCCGACGAGGATGTTTTGATACTCAAGGACCAGTTAACATTAGCCTATCAATGGAACAAGGTAGAACTACGCCAATATGTACATCGAAATCACTTGATTATTTGGATAGATATTTTGTTTAAATCAGACAGCGAGATGAAGGATTACCTGATTAGGTAGAGTACTTTAAAGCCAATTCTAGTCTTTTCCAGCGTGATCAGGATTCCAAGTTTCTAACAAATTACGCAGAGAAACTTGGTAATGTCCCCACTTTGGCCTCCTCCCCATGATAAAAAAGTTACTACTTTTTTATCAATTCCCTAGCTGGATTTCCGACAACTGTAGTACCTGGCGCGACATCACGGATCACAACCGCGCCCATCCCTATTGTAGCTCCGGCACCAATTTTTAGGCCCTGGCGAACTACCGCACCTGTCCCAATATAGACCTGATCACCTATGGTTACATTGCCATTAACTTTTACACTTGGTGCAAGTGTAACAAAATCGCCGATCACACAATCATGAGCGACATATGAGTAAATATTTGCATGAAAATGGCGACCGATCTTAGTGTTCGAAGTAATGGTTGTGAAGCCGCACAATACAAGTCCCTCGGAGATTTGTACCATATCCATCACGACACTGTTGAACGCTCGGACTTCGGCAAATGCAACTCCTGCAGCCGTGCACTTCTCAGACAGCTTGCGTCGTACTGCTCCATCAGCGATTGCCAACGTTGTTGCTCGACTTCCGGCCGGGTGCTCCAAGAACTGAGTAAATGACATGCGCCGATGGCCGTTCTCAGAATCTCTGCCAATCGCATCATCAACGAAAACGCAAGTTGTGTTGGGGCTATCTGCGACTTGTTGCCGCAGAAGAGGCATGACCTCTCGACCAAAACCATTCGCGCCATAAACGCCATATAATTTCATCTTCTATCCCCCCTAAATTTGGGCATTGTCGCCTCACCTGCTGCAGAAATTCCTTCGCGCTTTAGCACTTTTCGCATAGTCAACCAGATAATTGTTAGGTCAAGCCAAACGGTATGATTGTCAACATACCATACATCGAGTGCGAATTTCTCTTCCCAAGAAATCGCATTTCGCCCATTGACCTGTGCCCAACCAGAAATCCCAGGGCGAACATTATGGCGACGCGCCTGTTCAGCCGAATAAAGTGGCAAGTAATCTATCAGGAGCGGCCGCGGACCAACAAGGCTCATCTCACCCTTTAGGACATTCCAAAGTTCAGGCAACTCATCCAAGGAGCTGGAGCGAAGAAAGCGACCAAGAGATGTTATTCGCTCAGAATCTGGCAACAGTTCACCATTCATGTCAACAGCGCTACGCATCGTTCGAAACTTAAGCATATTGAAAGGCTTGCCAAGATAACCGGGGCGCACTTGGCGGAAAATTACGGGTACCCCCATCTGTCGCCAGATCATTAGCGACACTATAATCAATACCGGCGATAGTATCAAAAGACCCATAGTCGCACCAAAGATGTCAATAACTCGTTTCATGCTAAACTATCGCCCTCGGCTCTGGTTTACGAAAAGAAGCATTGGCTTAGTATATTTTGCACATATGCCCCTGATATAATCAATGTACAGAATGAATCTCAGCTGAAAAAGTGAGTAGTTCATAGTTTCAGAAATGCTCATGCTGACCTAATGGGGGGGTAATACTGACCTCCTCCCCGTAAACAGGGCCGTTTCTAAAGTTAGGATTTTCTGTAAAACGATGATCAGGAGATCCAATTATGAAGCGCAAAAGATTTTCAGAAGAACAGATTATTATGATCCTGCAGGAGCATGCTGCAGGGATGAAGGTTAAGGACCTCGTCCGCAAGCATGGCATCGCCGAGCAGACCTTTTACCGTTGGAAGTCAAAGTATGGCGGCATGGATGTGTCTGATGCCAGGAAGCTCAAGTCGTTGGAGGCGGAGAACACCCGACTGAAGAAGCTTCTGGCCGATCAGATGCTTGATAATGCTGCACTGAAGGAACTTCTTTCAAAGGAGTGGTAAAGCCCGCAGTCAGGCGCAAGCAGGTTCAGCATCTTGTCTCAGGCAAGTTGCTGTCTGAGCGCCGTGCCTGTGGGCTTGTCGGCATATCAAGGTCGGTGGTTCAGTATAACAGCCGTCGTCGCTGTGATGCGACCCTACGTCTGCGCCTCAAGGAACTGGCGGAACGTTATCCCCGCTATGGCTATCTGATGCTGCATGCTTTCCTCAAACAGGAAGGCTTGGTGCAGAATGCCAAACGGACCTACCGCCTCTATACGGAAGAAGGCCTTCAGGTGCGTACGAAGAAGCGGCGCAAGCTGCCGAATGTACCGCGCCAGCCGATGGTTCTGCCGTCACGACAGACTGAACGCTGGTCCTTGGATTTTGTGTCGGATCAGTTGGCGACAGGTCGGCGCTTCCGCACCCTCAATATTGTGGATGATTACACCCGCGAGTGTGTCGGCCAACTGGTTGACACCTCCATCTCAGGCCAGCGGTTGGCGGCATTCCTGGATGCCCTTGGCAATCAACATGGCCTACCTCGGGAGATTGTTCTCGACAACGGCCCGGAGCTTACCAGCAAGGCCATGTTCCTGTGGTCGCAAAGGACAGGTGTGAAGCTCAATTTCATCCAGCCCGGCAAACCGGTGCAGAACGCATTCTGCGAGAGCTTTAATGGTACCTTCAGAGACAATTGCCTCAACCAGCACTGGTTCATGAGCCTCAAGGAGGCCAGATCGGTCATCAATGAATGGAGAAAGCACTATAATGAAGAGCGTCCCCACAGCTCACTTGGATACCAGCCGCCGGCGACGTTTGCAAAGCTACAGGCAAGACGCTTCCAGTCGCCTGCGGCTCCTTCCGCTAACTTGCCTGTAGCTGAGAAGGCCGTGGCATGATAACCACCAAGTTCCTAACCTAGGAAATGGCCTCAAGCCGGGGGAAAGGTCAATACCCCCAATATTTAGCGGTACTCAAAAGTAGAATTTTCTCGTAATGAACACGGAGGAGATTTTACGAATGAAGAAGTCACGTTATTCCGACAGTCAGATCATCAGCATCCTGAAGCAGGCGGAGGCGGGTACGCCTGTGCCTGAGCTTTGCCGGGAACATGGCATGAGCAACGCCAGCTTTTACAAGTGGCGTGCAAAATACGGTGGCATGGATGCCTCGATGATGGCCAGGCTGAAGGAATTGGAAGCCGAGAACGCTCGTCTGAAGAAGATGTATGCTGACGTCCAGCTCCAGAATGATGTCATCAAGGAAGCTATGGCAAAAAAGTGGTAAAGCCGTCCCGCCGACGTGAGATGGCAAAAATTGCTGTCTGCAAGGGGCGGCTGAGTATTCGGGCAGCCTGCCGTGCTTTTAAGATCAGCGAGACCTGTTACCGCTACGAACCGAAGCTTTGTGACGAGAATGCCGAGATAGCGGACTGGCTGATTGGTATCACGGGCCGCCAGCGAAACTGGGGCTTCCAGATGTGTTTCCTGTATCTGCGTAACGTCAAGGGCTTCAAATGGAACCACAAGCGCGTTTATCGCATTTACAGGGAACTGGAGCTCAATCTGCGGATCAAGCCGAAGAAGCGCCTGTACCGGGAGAAGCCTGAGCCTCTGGCGGAACCTGAGCAGATCAATGACATCTGGTCCATGGACTTTATGCATGATCAGCTCAGTGATGGCCGTAGCTTCCGGGCCTTCAATGTGATTGATGACTTCAACCGTGAAGCCCTGGGCATCGAGATCGACTTCTCCCTGCCAGCAGGCCGTGTCATCAGGGCTCTTGATCAAATCATTGAATGGCGCGGCAAGCCGCTTGCCATTCGCTGTGATAATGGCCCCGAATATGTAGGTCATCAACTGGCAGCATGGGCTGAAAAGCATGGCATTGGCCTGCAGTTTATCCAGCCAGGTAAACCACAGCAGAATGCCTATGTGGAACGGTTTAATAGGACGGTCAGGTACGATTGGTTGAACCAGTATATCTTTGAAACCATCGAGGAGGTGCAGGAAGCTGCCACAAGATGGATGTGGACTTATAACAACGAGCGGCCGAATATGGCGCTCGGCGGCATCACGCCGAAACAGAAACTGGCCATGGGCATGCCCATGGCTGCATAAAGCTTCTACTTTTGAAGCCCCCTAAATATGGGGGTATTACCCGGGCACCGTAAACCAGAAAGTTCTCATCAAAGACACGGGCGACCTCAGGCTTCAACGCTAAATCGCGCTGCGCCCGTGCTGACAGAAGTGACGGGTCACGACGACAGGCCAGGTGATGATGGTAGGTGGATGGGGCGATCTGCAGCAAACGGCAGATCGGCTCGACCCCATAGGCCTCCCGATGCTCATCAATAAAGCTGATCAGCGTCTCAGTGGGCGGTCGAGCTCCGCCTGGGCAAAATATGCGGATGCCTTGCGCAGGATCTCGTTGGCTGGTAGTGTCCAGAATCTTTCGCACTTTTGTTTTGGCTGGTAGCTCGGGTGTCAGGCGATCTCCTGTTGTTGCTGCTTGAGCAGGTTCATATCCAGATAGCGCTTCATGCTCCACTTGGTACCAGCGATGTGCCTTAACCTGGCTGCAGCCAGGTTAAGGGCGCTTTCGCCATCGGGGAAGGCCCCGACAACCTTTGTCCGGCGTCTGATCTCGCGCATGATGCGCTCAAGCGGGTTGTTGGTCCGTATCCGCTGCCAGTGCCGGTCCGGGTATTTGTAGTAGGCCAGCGTTTCCTGCGCGGTCTCTTCCGCCCAGTCTGCCACCTTGCCAAGCCTCATGGCGCGGAGTTGTTTGATCACCATTGCCGCCTTCTCACTGGCAGCCCGATGGCTTTCCTGGGCGTGGATCGCCTTCAGCATCAAGGAGACCTCACGCACCTTCCCGCTTGGCACATGGCTGAAGATATTGCGGTACCAGTGGACAATACAGCGTTGCCAGTCGGCATCGGGATAAAAGTCACCAATGCTTTCCCTGAGCCCCAGACAGGCATCCGAGATCACCAGCTGCACACCGGTAAGACCGCGTTCCTTCAGGTGGCGCAGAAAGCCGGACCAGCCTGCACGATCTTCCTTGTGGCCCTCCATGATGCCGACAATCTCGCGGTAGCCGTCAGCGTTGACGCTCACCGCCACCAGCAGCGAGACATTGCGAACCTCGCCAGCCCAGCTGCGCTTGAGCACAATGCCGTCCAGATACAGATAGGGGTGCTCGCCCTCAATCGGCCGGTTGCGCCATTCTTCAATCTGCTTGTAGATCTTCTTGTTCAGGTTACTGATCGTCGACGGTGACACCCGTGTGCCCCACAGCGCCTCGGTCACGTCCTCGACACGGCGGACACTGACACCCGCCAAATACATCTCGATCATCGCTTCCTCGACCGAGCTTTCCCGGCGCCGGTAACGCTCGATAATCGCCGTCTCGAAGGTCTGCTGCCTGAGCTTGGGCACCTTCAGATTAACCTCGCCCGCCTTCGTGTGCAGCTTGCGGCCATATGACCCGGCTCGCGTGTCACGACGGCCATCACTGCGCTCATAGCGGCCTGCTCCGCACAGGCGGTCGGCTTCGGCGTCAAGAAGCGCATTCAGTGTCTCCTCGACCGTGCCCCGCACGATCTTGCCCAGATGATCCTGTATCCGGGCATCGTCAATTTTGATGACATTGGTCAACGTCTTTGCTGTATCGTCACTCACGGTGGTTCCTTTCCTGTTTGCCTTTTGTTTGGTCACAAAAAGCCTGACAGATCGGAGCCACCAGCCTCAATTCTTAAATGTGCGAAAAAAATTGTACGTTATCCGTTGGCTTGCCGAAGCTCCCTGTTCTCCCGCTCAAGCGCCTTCAGCTTGTCAGCGACTTCTGTCGGCACTCCGGCCCTCTGACCGCTGTCAACCTCGGCCTTCTTCACCCATTCATTCAGCGTCTGGGGTACGCAGCCAATCTTGCCGGAAATGGAAACAATCGCCGCCCAACGGGACGGGTAATCGCCTTCATGTGACAAAACCATGCGGACCGCACGATCGCGGACTTCTGGAGAAAATTTGTTTGTGGTCTTGCTCATAATGGCTCCTTTTACTCAGAAGTTGGAGCCTCCGGCAATCCCGGGGCGGTTCAACCAATCACCTTTGATCACACCATAGTACAGCAGTCGCACCTAAAATTCCGCATACAGTTATTGCTATTGCGGGGATTTGTAGTGGAAAGTCTACACTAGAGTGTAGCGCCATTTGCAGCATTATACTTAATGAACATACGGAGAAAACCTCTACCGTGAAAGACGTATGTCTATGGGAGGCAAACTTTACAACAAAATATGTAAGAAGAAAAATGAGCAGCCCCCCAACGATTGGGCCGGCAGTTAGAAGAATTTCCAGATAGTCATTATGGGCCCTCAAAACAATTTGTTGTAGATCCGGCGCCCTATGCATAGAAAACACCTCGGGAAAGGTTCCAAGACCCGTTCCAAAGAGAGGCCCCTCTTGAATAAGTTTTATCAAAACAGGATAAAGTTTGAACCGATAATTGCTTTCCAAGTCTACATTCATCCGGTATTCAAACATATCTCCACTGAACGCAAAAACAGCAAAGAAACTTATAAGAAAAACTATTAAAGCCCAGCTGCCGGATTTTGCTTTGCGGGTGTGTTCTCCTGTACCCAGATCGCCAAAAGTCAATCGCAACGTTAGGTATACAATTGTCAATGTTACACTTATTATGCCCGCACGGGATCCTGTCAAAAAAAGCGCCGTCAACACTAATAGAATGCTTAAACAGAGAATTTGACACTGGTGCGGGTGTCGACGGAAAAAATAAAAAACTTTAGACTTTAATCCGGCAAACTTAGGGGTCGATACATTAAACAACCAGTAAGAATAGGCAATTAGACAGTTCAAACCTATACCTACATATGCCGCATAACTGTTCCTGTTGACAAAAGTAGAAGTCAGTCCTTCACCCACAGTCCATCTATCGTACCATAAGATTTTCTCGTTGCCGGTGAAATATACAACTAGCCCATATATGCAGTAAACAGTCACCGTAAGACCGATCAGCCGGAAGAACTTAGGAACCATCATAGTGCCCGTGGTTTTTGAGAAAATCAGCAAGAAAAAAGCCAGATAGCTAAGTAAATATATAGACATGCGGATGGTGCTCTCTAGGACAACAGACAATCCGAATAGTACCTGTAAGCCACCCCACAAGACCAAGAGAAGAAGCGCTGTCACTGGATAGCAGAACACCTTAGGCAGTCTGCTAACCTGCGTTGACCTGAAGTTTACGCTAAAGATCAGGCTGGCGAGCCCTATAAGGACCACAAAGCTTAATTGCCAAATTGGCCGGGCGCTTGCAAAGGGCAGTGGAGCGAGCATTAACAACGTACTAAGAAAGCGCATCATACGCACTAGCCTGACTAGGTAAGAGTTAAAGTATAGCTGCTAAAAGTCTATTGCGGGCCACAAATTCCCGCAATCAGTATTCCTAATTCTGTTGAAGGTCGTTTCAACTTTTGTAAGACAAGCCCAGCATGGCGTTTTCCAAGGTCTTGGCCAGCTTGGCATAGTCATGATGCTCGAGGACTGCTTCCCGCCCTCGAGCGCCCATTTCCGCTCGACGGGCATCGTCCATACTTTTAATCTCCCGAACGGCCCGAGCCAGTTTTTCTGGATCTTCTGCAGGCACAGTCAGTCCAGCATTGTATTTGGTCACGGGGTCGTACTTGCCGCTGAATGAGTGCAATACCGGGCGTCCAGCATAGAAATAATCAAATAGCTTGTTAGCCGCCACACCGTGATCATACAATGGGCTATCTTTCCAGCCGATCCAGCATGCGTCGAATCGGGCTATCGCATTTTGAACTTGCGCTTTCGGTATGCCATCAATGAAGCGAACATTAATTAGTCCGTCACGTTCAGCCAGGGCTTTAAGGCGAGCGCCCTCCATACCATGTCCGATGATGACATAGACAA
Source organism: Kordiimonas lacus (assembly GCF_001550055.1). Classification (GTDB taxonomy): domain Bacteria; phylum Pseudomonadota; class Alphaproteobacteria; order Sphingomonadales; family Kordiimonadaceae; genus Kordiimonas; species Kordiimonas lacus. The sequence goes on along the minus strand of NZ_LRUA01000010.1, from coordinate 532,238 downwards.
TACTTGGATCATCAAGTGTCCGTTTCGCAGCGCCTAGTAAGGTGTGTAATGACATCGCAACTGCCAAAGTCCCAGTAAAACCGACCACAAACTTGCCTCGTGGGATTTGCTCTGCGACCGTGGGCGAGATCGCCTGAAAGGCTTGCAACTCAGGGACACACACACCATTCGGAACCGATAAGAAGTCCTTAGCGCATATGTCAAAAGTCTTTATGTGATCGAAAGCACCAGGAAGATTGGACAATACCAAATCGGCATTTTTGTATGCCCTCTTCTCGATCCATTGTAATAGCCGAATCATGGGATTGCGCTCGGACAGGCCACCAAGTTGTACGAGTGTCTTCGGCCAGATGTCCCGAACTTCGAACATCAGCCGGGCCCTAAATCTACGCGCTAACCACTCTGCCGCCAGGAAACCAATTGGAGCCGGAGACGAATAAAGAATCACATCCGGAGCTTCTCTCAGAAGGCGTTTTATCCCCAAAAGCTGAAGACTAAAGTAAAACCAGTTGGCAACGCGAAGCTTGTCGTGGGCATGCCTATAACGCAACACATTCAGATTGACGAACCGGAAGCCCTCAAAATTTTGAATGCGGGGTGCGGCGTAGGCAACGTCTGAATTCCTGGTCAAATGCGACCAGCGCCCCGCAATCACAGAAACATCGTGCCCGCGCTCAGCAAGCTCGCGCGCAAGATGGCGATGTCGTATACCGACACCTGTGCTGGGAAGGGTTGCATATTGGTTAATTATCCAAATCTTCATTTTCTTAGCTGGCCGTGCTTACCAGTGCTTAATTGGTGCAGGTAATGTTTATAGGTAGCCTAATATGAGATCAATCGTTCGGCAAGTCATGCCCGCCATGACTGTTGCAAGGGAATGCCTTCAACGTCATCGGACCATTGGTCAAGACCATACCAGGCTGTGGTGTGAAGCCGTCAGCGTAATAGTCATGCACAATCAATAAACCGCCCGGTACTTTGATCAAGAATTTTTTGTTCCCAAAAACTTCAACAATCTGCCCACATTTCGCGCTTTCAAAGCCGAAGCCTCCATTGTCCAGCTCGAAAATGGCTGCACGAAGAACAGAAATACGGATATTATCGTGAAAGGTGAATGCTCCATTGAACGGCGGTGCCACCGCACGAATGAAGCGCTCCGTAGTATCTATGGGCCCGGTCCAGTCGATCAAGCTGTCGTCAGGTGTGCGCTTTGGATAGTATGTCGCGTCCAAGTTGCCATCTTGGGGCTGATATGGCACTTCGCTTGCAGCAAAATGCACCAAGTTACGTTTGATAATCGCCGCCATGGCCAGCGTATTCTTGTAATGGAGCGTTTCAGCGGTGTCGGCATCGTTTATGCCAAAGGCAATGCAGTCGACCACATCTCCGTCATCCACACCCGCTTTGTACTTAAACAAGTTAGTGTAAAAGACCTTGCGCCCTTCGATCAACGACCAATTCATCGGTGAGCGCCCACGTCCTATTGGCAGGTTGGCCGCGCTGCCATGCATTCCAAAAACACCGATACGAAAAGTTGCTAGGACGTCTTCTGGTACCAGCCGTTGCCAGCCGTTAACAAAGCCGATATCAAACTTTTCCTGCTGAAAGAACGTAAGATCCTCTTCGGATTTCTGATCATATCGCTTGGAATATCTCAGCCGCACACCGTTGCTAGAACACCACGGAGCAAGGTCGCTGAAATCCGCAACCTGAGCCCTTTTGGCTTTATCCGCCGAAATCGTTACCACCGTGTTCAACGGGAGGGTCTCGAGAATGTGGCGAGCGAGCAATTCGGTCGTGGATTTACATCCAAACAAACAGACCTTCATTTATTCCTCCATAAAACGCCGTAAAGCGTTGCGCGAATATGACAAACAGTTCGCTTCGATATGGTTTTGAAACAAGTCGACCCGGCGTTCAATGAAAGCATCCAGGGTCTCCTGAGGGGTCTGCTCTGCAATCATCCACCAGATGGGATGAATAAGAAGATGAATAGATTCGCAGGCCGAGAAGGATTCGGACTTTTCAGGCGCGCCGAAACGAAACGACCCGCGCGAATCTGAGAAATAATTGATTTCTTTTAAATATTTGCTCTGGTAAGTATGAGCAACTTCGCCGATCTTTTGGTCGTGTGATAGGAAAAATGGATTAGGCCGGTGTAAACTGATCAGATCGACATCCAAATCGAACCAATACTTGAATAGCCTTGTTTCTTTGGTAAGCCCTTCAAGACAATCAGAGTAACAAAGGGGATCGAAGTGTAAAGACACTTTGTGCCCCAAATCTATGATTTCCTCAACACAAGCGGCGTTTGCAGTTGACAGAAGATTGTAACTGTCGCTGGCTATCATGAAGAAGTAAGTTGCCTTAACCCCCATGCTGGCCTCAATCTTAGCCATCTGCAGTGCCAGTTTACAGTCAAAATCAATATCATGGCGCAAATAAAGTTTGCTTTCGGGCAACAAGTTTTCGGCAACGAGGGGCTCGATAGCGTAGCCTTTTTCAAGGAATATACGGAGAAATGACCGATAATCGGGAAACATCATGATATGGAACCGCGTTTATTGTGTGTATTAAGGCGCCACAGCTCGCATTTGACGCAATCTATCGAGAAGCTCGCGTGCCGCGAGACCTGGTAGAGCTTCATTTGGTGTAATCCAGCAACTCACGGTACATAGAGATGAGTTTCGGTTCCTCGCTGGCCTCCCAGTTCAAACGCTCACGTACCGCAGCTTGCCCGGCAAGGGCGATTCTTTGCATGCGGACTGGGTCGTTTAGCAGGTTCGAGATTGCATCGGCATAGTCCTGTTGATCGTCGCTGTCGATCAAAACCATCTCCTCAGTGCTTAACTGGCCGGCTAGTTCGGGAAAACGCGAACAAACAACTGGTAAACCACATACCATATATTCATAAACCTTCATGGGCAATGCCACCTGAAACCTTTTTTCCATCGGGTGATAATTGAACCCAATTTTCGCACTGCGCAATATACCCGCGACCTCAGTATGGGGTACCTTGGGGATAAATGTCATCGCCTGCAACACTTCATTAGATGGCACGTTCTTGCGCATCCAGTCTTGCGTCGCTTCCGGCACTCCAAGTAGCGCTGCCTTAAACAGTGGCCGCTGCTGGCTGAGGAGCGCAATCATTTTCATGAAAGGTCCCGCCCGGAACGGCGACATCGACCCCATGAAGATAAGGTCATACTCCTTATTCGGCTGCTGACCTGCATCCGGAAAAACCTGGAGCGGCAACAGGTTGACACAGGCCAGGGAATCAGAATTGTTGCGTACCGTAATCCGAAGCGCTTTGGTAGGGAACACAGATCGGTCGAACAGTGCACAAGGTAGCTTCTCTAAGAAAAGGTTTAACAGAAAGCGCTTGATCGCCCTCAAAGGACCACACCGCATATGAGCTGTCTGGACTTCAGAGTAGAACTCATGAACATCCCAAACCATTTTATAACCCAGAATCTTCATCACGAGGGCCACCGGAATAATTTCAGGATCATGGAAGTGTACGATCCTGGGTTTGAGGGCTCGAACCTTGACGAAGGCGGCTAATGGCGACAACAGTCTGCGTTTTAAGCGTCCGCTGGGGCGCCGCAAAGGCACAATCTTGATGCCGTTTACACTTTCCATGTTCGGGGTCTTAGATGGACCTACGACAACCGTTCGAATGCCTGCTTGATGGGCACTTAGTGCTTCGCGATAGAAAATCCGAGTGTCCAATACGTCGTGGACCGTTGTTAAATGAACCAAGTCAATGGTTTCTTCCAAATCAGACAATTTTTTGAACTTTCGCGATCTTGTCTACACTGTTTTTCCTTTCCACTATTCGCAAAGCGCCGTGGCAGGCAAGGAATATCAGGCACCCAAAAAGAAGAAATGAAGTAGCGATTGTTCCGCTTTTAAGTGAGAGAGAAAAAACAAAAATAGCCATAAAGAAAAAATGTGGCGAACTGCCGTGCAGCCTTTGTACGCGCTTGATACCCTTAGCAGCAAGGAAAGCCAAAGCGCCTGTCGTGCAAAGACCAAACGAGATGATAGTCTCGATCAGCACATTATGCGGATATAAATCTTCTGCGTAGTTGAAATAGTTCTGGAAAAACCCAAACCCACACCCAAAAATCAGGCAATAGGGCTCGTCCTTAAGTAACCTAAAACTATCAAGCAGCAACGTATCTCTCATGCCAAGGGAGTAAGAAAGAGCAAGATAGCGATCGAACAGAACAAAGTTACTGGAAATAAAATCGCCAACCATATTACTATAGAAACTGCCGATTGCAAAAACAACCCCTAGGAACATAGCGGCATATATGAAGCGAAGCGCAAGCAGAGAAACGACGAAGGCAAAACCGAAGTCACCACGCCCACCTCCAATGAACGAGAGAAAAAGGAACAGCATAAGGAGCGCAATGCATGTAAAACGTATTGTCGACCTCTGAGTTGATCTAGATAGAAGCGTTGCAGAAAAGACGGCAGCCAAACCATAAAACTTGCTAATTCCTTGAGAATAATTAATTGCGACACCTTCGGACGTGGTTAGATCAAAAACGAAGCGTGGAACTCCTGCAATCACCAGGCCGCCCTGTGAAATTGTGAAGATAAGGATCAGCAAAGCAAAGTAGATATACATCCAAGCCGCCCGACCAGACAGTATTGGGTCTCCACTTTCCGTTAAATAGAAAGATGCGCCAATACTCACTGACAGACCCACCCAGATCATACTTGGAAGCACGAATTCGCTCGGAGAAGGATAAAAAAAACCTGAGACGACTATCGAAACGATGGCCACAATGGTCATTATAATACTACTTAAAGCAATCACCCCCAACTTGAATGGGCATTTTGCTACCCTAAATAGCAATGCCAGAGCGACTATGGCTATTAAGGCTGAGCGCACAAAAGCGAGAGGTGCTATGGTAGAAGCGGCTGTGCTCGCCCATGCTACAGTGACTATACCGACACAGGCAAAGGCTGCGGCGTCTGAAACGATTGAAGGCGATAATTTCAATGCTACTGGACCTTTTCTTTGATTACTATCCTATGCTTCGCTCGCGCGGTGAACAACTTTTCTCTCGGGACAAATCGAACACCAATCTCTACAGATTCGCCCAAAGTTGTCCGTAAATATTTTAGAATGCGGTCAATGCTATTTTGCGGTACAGCTGAGCGGTCATCGTATACCAGTAACGTAAAATGCCCCGGAGCTTGGTGTTGGATTATAGAGTAAGCTGAAGATATCAGTCCAAGTGCCGCGATCCCAGTTCTAAGAACCACCGGCGCGATCAAGTCACCGTTGGCACTGGTGATTTGATCGTCCAACCGACCTTGGATACCCTGCAAACGAGGCCAACACAGGCCGCAGGCACAGGTCTCAGCAGTGATGTTTTCCGCGAGGTCCCCGGTCCGATAACGAAGCATCGGCATAACGTCATTGAGAAGTGAAGTGCCGAGAATCTCTTTTTTTCCGTCTATTTCTTCAAGTTCACAGATGCCGATTGCTGGGTGTATATGATAGCCGTCAAGTTCAGGGCATTCGCTGGCTGCCATGACATTTTCGCCAGAGCCGTAAGTGCCGAAAATCATAGCCTTTCCAAGCCACTTGCTAAGTTGCTGACGCTCATTCTCAGACATGTTTTCGCCAGTATAACTAATCAAAGGTATCTTCGGTGCTGATTGACCGATCCTTTCTGCAAACTGCTTGAGCATCAAAAGCGCCGAAGGGTGCGCCTGGAACATCTTAGGGGCGAATTTGTTTAACGCAGTAATATACCGAGCAACAGTGCTTTCCGAGAGCGCATGCACACCTAAAAGCAATTGGTTTTCGAAGACGTTACGGATTACTGTGCCTTTTGGTCGTTGACCCATGTAGCGGCCAGCTAGGGTGGCACGGCGGTCAAGCGCAGAAAACCCGAACCACAAATAAAACTGATAGAGCATCGCATATGCTTGTGCAAAAGCCATCCTCCGCGGCAATGTGAAACGCACTGGTTGGCCGGTGGTGCCACTACTTTTCCGTTCCACTTGCGCAGCTTTATAGTTGGGCACCAACATCTCGGAACCAAACTGCCTCAGGTCGTCTTTGCTCAGGTATGGAAGGCGATTAAGGTCGTCTAAGTCGTTAATTTTATATGGGTCAAAGCCCACCTCTCGAAACACCCGGCTGTAGTAGGGCGTAGTATTTGCAACTTTCGCAATATGACGAAGTCGTTCCAACTGGTAAACTTTGATTTCTTCCGAATTCAACTGCTCCAGCGTACGCCACTCTGACAATGTACCGCGCATATCGAGTGAATAGCGGTTGAGGCGGTAATAAGAACCTAAGCCATTGGCCAAAAAGGTCAAAGCCCATTCGGGAATAGCGTCGATCACCTTTGTAGTTAGAGGGGAGGCCATTGCTTATTCTTACCTGCGCAGAAGTAGGTCGTAAAGTTTTCTGGTGCTTACGCGCCCTAGCTTTGCCCAAAGAGCAGGAAAACCGCCGGCTCGAAAATCTCGACGACTGGATTGAAACAGACGTCGCCATTTGCTTCCCCGCCAAACAAGATAACGGGCATCGGATTGGCCGTTGGTGATCATGTCTGACAAGTCCCTCAGCTTTCTAAAGACAGTGTCCTTTGACTCACCCGCTAAAAGTGAGAGACTCAGATCCGCGCCTCGCTGCACAACTTCTATTTCAAAGGTGTCGGCTCGCGCATCGTTCGCTAAGGCAAAGATGGCAACCAGGGCCTGATCCCGACCATCGTTTAGCTTGTCGAATACAAAATCACCCATGCTGAAGAATACGACCCCATCATCTGTACGATCAATCCCCTGAACTACATGCGGGTGATGTCCCAGAACAATCGAAAACCCAGCTTTGCGAGCCTGCGTCATTAGGCTGCGGATCGCTGGCGCAGGAAAGGATACATCACCTCCGCCCGCATGCAGATGCAAGATGCAACGATATCCTGCGTCCAACAACCTCGCGGCGCGCTGGTACAAGAAGCGGCCAGGCACCGCCAAAGTGTACCGGCTATTCAACTGAAGGTTTCCCACCGTTGTGGCACCGAATATCGCGATCTTCATACCTTGAATATCAAACAGTGCGGGTTCAACGGCTTCTTCTAGCGTTGAACCAACACCAACGTGTTGCACGCCGATTTGATCAAGCCAAGCCAAGGTTTCCGCAACAGCTTGATCACCGAAGTCACCCACATGGTTGTTGGCAAGCGATACCACATCGAACATTTCAAGAAGAGAGCCAGCAAAATCTGGGTCGCCCTGGAAATGACTATGGCTTGAAGGGTTCGGCGATCCCGCGCCACCTATCAGACACTCAAGATTACCAGTAACAATATCACCCTTTAATTGGTTCAGAATCTCAGGCGCCAGTAACTGTTTGGCGTCCGAAAATCCACTTTTGCGGACCCCCCGGCCTAACATTATGTCACCAACAGCAACCAACCGCACCCGCGAATGATTAGTCATCGTCCGCGTGCCTTGTATAGATCCCAGAAGCTGACCAGGTTAATTTTGAGATTTTTATAATGGTCCATTAGTCTTGGGTCGATAAGAACCCGCACCTCATCTTCACGCTGATCAACATACTGCGAGTTGGACCGCAGCAGATCATCAGGGAAACCGGGATGACAATAGACTTCAGAGATACCTGGTGGCAGGGTATCGGCCAGTGTGTACCAGAACGAGCCAAGAGATTTGTGGCTGTCGTCCGCATACCCAGGCGTAATCAGCCTGTCAGCTGCGACAAATCCTTTTCTCTCAGCCTGGGCAGTCCGGAAGCGCCCGCCGAGGTGCGTTATGATCCTTTTTGGATTCCTGAGATAATAGCTTAGCAAGACCGGTTTTTGAACCGGGCCGCTGTTCGAAAATAGCTGCCTCCGATGCGACCGCACACCAGGAATGCCAAACTTCTTGGCCACCCGGCTAGCTGCTTCAAAGTAAACTGGCCACAAATGTTTGTTTTGATGCCCGTCCCAATGACTTATCTTGACGCCTTGGTCTGCCAACACTGCAGCCTGAGCGGCCAATTCAATTTCTATTTCTTCGACCTTGACTTCGCCTTTAATCAGCTTGCTTCCCAAAGCAGGCCCGAAGAACCGGCCTTCCGCACCAACCAGCGAAGATACCTTCTCCAACGGGGCACAAGGCTTGCCAACATTCAAATTAAAGTGGATTCCGAAAGACACTTCGGGAAACTGTCTTTGAACTTCGCCCGCCTTGTTGAGGTGTCCAAAATTCGGCGTGCAGCTGGTGCTCGTGACAATCCCAGCCTCAAAAGTCCTCAGGATTCCTTCATTGACACCAGGGGTGAAGCCATATCCGTCAGCGTTGATGACTAGGTTTCTACCGTTTGCCATAAATATCTCCAAAGATAGGATATCGCCTAAAACGGCATCGAACGACGCAAGGCTCTAAACTGCTTTAACCGAGTGTAGTACCCGGGAAAGTCATCATGTGACGCCGGGTGGGCCGACATGATATCGTTCCACTCCTGAGCTGAAAAGCCCAGTTTGCGGCACACATACTCAATGTCCTGTTCCTGCCGTAATAAGTTTGTATACAGGGGCGTTTCTAGTTCACGAAGGGCCTCGTCACGATTCATTTGTCCCGCAACAATTAGGCTTGAAAAATGCCCCTTACGTTTGTCGAAACCAAACTTTTGGGGCAGATAGTACTCTTGGAAAAACTGGGTAAATCGCGACTCGCCATGTTTACGCGGATAAGGTTCATAGCCCAGCTTTTCTTTAAGTTCACAAATAGCTCTTTTCTTGTCAAACTCAATGTAGGATAGAAGAGACTCGTAGCGGATGCCCATTACGCGTTGATAATAGGTGAGTTCCCATGGCTCTATCATCGGAAAATTGGTCAACTTGTGTTCGCCAAACTTCCTATGCACTGCGCGAATATGCGCTGCGTCACGCTTCGAATAGGACCAGGCCTCTGGCATGATTGATTCGGTTGTGACGTTGACGCCAGTGATAACCGTCTTAATTCCGTGCACGGCCGCCACCTGGAATGTTGCTGCGACAATAGCATGATCCGTGAGCAACTCAACGTCAGGTAAGGACGCTCTAAAGAAGGCTCGTTGTAGATCCCGCATATCCGCCCAGTTGATGACATAGGTATGCAAATCTATATCGAGAATATCGACAATCCGTTTAATGTTCAAAACGGCGGTGTTAGAATTCCATCCATTATCCAAATGTAAGGCCAGTGGGCGGAGGCCCAATTCCTTGACCATCATAGCAACATAAGTGCTATCTACACCACCACTTAGACCAATAACACAGTCGTAGTCCTTGCTTTTCCCTTCGGCCTTTGCACGTTTGGCAATTTGTGCAATCTTTTGGCGGCCAAAATCACCAGTTAGCCGGTTGTTTTTTAACATAGCCTGGCCTTTGCGAGCGAGGAGGGCAACCCCTTCATGATCCGTTTCAAAATTCGGATCGGAATCGTCCAAAACCGTTAAGGCGCAGATGCGTTTATTTGGACGCGGCGTGTAATGTACGGATGTCGTGTCATTTGCATCGCTTTGGTCGGTTCTCCAATTGTCCTCATTAGAATGGAATTCGGGCATGGAAATCAGGACCGCGCGTTTGCGCCCGGCAAAAACAAAAAGGCTGCCCGCGGCAGCCGCGCTAGCACCGCCCTCGTCAATCACACGAGTAAGGTCTTCGGCGTCAGCAGCCCCACCGAGAGCGATCAGAGGAACATCCAGGATGCTCGAAATACTCTTGAAGAGCTCAATGTCATAGCCCTGTCGGGTTCCGTCGCGTGTGACGTCTTGTACAAGAACCTCCCCTGCGCCAGCCTCTTGCGCCCATAGAGCGTGCGCAGTTGGCGATATTCTCAAAATAGCTCCATCATGAGGACGTCTTAGCTTTCGTGATTCACCGTCTTTCACGACATCGATTGCGACAACGACTGACTGTTTTCCATAGACCGCAGAGACCTCCTGAACCAAGTCGCCGTGTTCAAGGGCTGAACTGTTTAAGACAATCTTCTCGACGCCCAGACGAAAAAGTCGGGCCGCTTCATCAAGAGTGGAAATACCGCCTCCGTAGGCCAAGGGCATGAAGCATTGTGATGCCAGCCGTTCAATCATCTCAAAATTTGGGCTACGGCCGTCTGCCGTTGCGTCGATGTCGAGTATGATCAACTCATCGACCATCTTCTGATTGAAAATCGACACGGTGTTAATAGCGTCGCCAAGATAAATAGGAGCCGCAAATTCGCGCGTTTTTACGAGGCCATGCCCTCGAAGCAGAAGTACTGGGATTATTCGCTTATTGATCATTAATACACTTGATCCAGTTGGAAAGAAGGGCCATGCCAAAAACATGGCTTTTTTCAGGGTGAAACTGGAAGCCCGTAATGTTCTGGTGCGCTACGGCACAGGTAAACTGATACCCATAGGTCGCTTCCATGATTGCATCGCTTTGATTTGCGCACTCTGCGTGATAGCTGTGCACGAAATAGAATCTCGGGTGCTTCGGCATATTCTGCAAAAGTCTATGGCCGATCGCATTGACAGGGCCTACAGAACCCCAGCCGACATGTGGTAAAGGCAGACGACGCGAGAACCTGTCTCGATCGAAGTGGCGGACTTTCCCCTTTATAAGGCCTAGGCCCGGGGCATCGCCTTCACTGCTGTGTTCGAAAAGCATTTGCATGCCTACACAGATCCCAAGCAGAGGTTTCCCGGCATCGACATGCTTCAATATAGCTTCTGTCGCGCCGTTCTTTTCCAGCTTTTCAACAGCGCGGCCAAAATGTCCAACACCCGGCAGAACCAGAGCCGCATCGGATGAGATTTTTTCGGCCTTGGAAACAACTTGAACCTTTGTGCCAATATGATTGAACATATTCACAAGAGAACCGATATTTCCGCTTCCGTAATCAAGAATACTGATAATTGGATTTTTCATTGTAGTTTTCTCGCAATGATCAGAATTGCCAAAAGCATGATTAGGTAAAAGGCTGCGCCAGACAAGGCATAAACCTGCATTGCCCAGGTCGGCGCCAAGGAGATGCTCAGAAGTACGGCGCCAACCCGAAGGCCTAGGCCAAAAAATTGTATCAGCATCGCATATAGCTGATTACCCGTGACATAGAAGATTGTCGAAAGTGGTGACGACAGAAACTGTAGAACTATCCAAGGCGTCATCCAGACGATCAATTCACCTGTGTATATCCATTCTCTCCCAAGTATGGGCCCTGCCAGAAAGGGTGCCAGAAGAGCGAGAAGCAACAACAACGGCACTCCAGTTATGGCTAGACCCCGGAGAACGCTTAATGTGAACTGCCACAATCTTTTTTCTTGCGAATACCTTGGTGCCTCGGCCACGAATACTTGGCCAACAGAGCTGCCAATCAACATCATCGGAAGCATCATAATATTTTGCGCCAAGTAAAGCTGCCCCACCTGTCCGGCTGCTGGAGTTGCCGCTATTGCCAGAATCGGTATTTGAATGGCCGCGACATTCGCCAAGTTCTCAGGAGTTGTATAGAACGCATACTTCTTGTTGTTATACAGGCTATCTCTCAGCTCAGTGCGAGTCAGTGTTTTCAGATTGACCCCTTCGTCCCGCAGCAAACGGCGCAACATCCCAAAAGCTCCCATACCATTATACACTATGTGCCCAAGAACTAGACCAATTGGCCCGTTGCTTGCTGTGCCAAAGACAAGCTGGGTGCCAGTACCCCCGGCAGACCGAGTGATCCGGGTTTTTGCGATCAGGCCAAACTGCTTTTGCCGACTGAACCACATCTGCAGTAACGCATATGTCCCCCCTAGAAGAAACCCTGGAACCAACAGCATTAGGTATGGTGAGAAGTCCGGGAGGTTCAGCGCGCTTACGATCCAGTTGTCTGCAAAGAGTAGAACAAGCCATAGGTTTAGGGTAAGAGTCATGAGAACCAGCCCGGACCCGACAGCTAACGCCAGTGCGTGACGATGCGTGTCTGCGATGGGAATGCCAAGGTGCAAATTTAGTGTTGCCAAGGTCAAAAGAATTGAAAGGATAGCAGAGTAAACGGCCAAAACGCTAAAAGCTTCCGGGCCAAATAATCGCGCCGTAATGGGAATTCCCGCAACGGTGATCAAATGTGCTCCGAGGGTTCCAGCCAGAAGGATAGAAACGTTCCGAACGAACCCGCGGCCTCCGAGCAGAGCGCTAAGATTTTTGAATATGCTCATCCGATGCAACTTAGCGCCATAGCAACTCGCTCGGGCACAGAAGGATCCGTGTATCCGCATATTGGCAAACTCACAACCTCGTCAGCGGTCATGTTACCGACAGGTAGAACAGCACTTGGGTCAGCAACGGCTGGCTGCCGATTAAGCGGCAGCGGGTAATGGACAGCTGTGGGTATGCCCGCCGCCTTCAGAGTCTCTTGAACAAAGGGACGGTTCGGCACCCGCACGGTGTATTGCGCCCAAGCGCTGGTGTTGTGCTCGGCGATGCGCGGCGTAACGAAGCCCGAACTGCTCAGCACGGCCGTATAGGCTTTGGCCACCTTCTGCCGGGCCTCGATCTCATCGTCGAGGATCGGCAGCTTAGACAACAGGATCGCCGCTTGCAGCGTGTCGAGCCGCGAGTTCACTCCGATACTGACGTGGTAATAGCGCTTTTCTTGGCCGTGACGTGCGATCTGACGCATCACCTTGCCCAGCTCTGGGTCCGAGGTGAAGATTGCCCCTCCATCTCCATAACAACCTAATGGTTTCGATGGAAAGAAGCTAGTGCAGGCAACGGTGCTGAGGTTGCAGGACTTGCGCCCTTTATAGCTGGCACCAAAGCTCTGCGCTGCATCTTCAATTACTGGCAAACCGTGCTTTACTGCTATTGCGTTGATTCTGTCGAAATCAGCGGGCTGGCCATAAAGTGAAACCGGAATGATCGCCTTGGTACGCGGTGTAATCGCGGCTTCCAGCAGTGCCGGGTCCATATTGAAGCTTACCGGATCAATATCAACGTAAACGATACTGGCCCCAAGAAGCACAGCCGCCTCAGCAACTGCGATGTAGCTGAAGCCGGGGGTGATAACCTCGTCTCCCGGGCCGACTCCCAAGGCCATCAGGGCGATTTGCAGCGCATCTGTGCCATTGGCCACCGAGATGCAATATTTGGCGCCGGTATAAGCGGCCAGCTTGGCTTCCAGTTCTGCAACTTCGGGACCAAGGATATACTGGCCATGCTCCAGGACACGGGCGATGCCAGCTTCGATATTCGCGCGCAGTCTATCCTGTTGTGCGGCAAGGTCAATGAAAGGGATCATGATGCGGAAGCCTCTTTACGGGTCACAACGGACCCTGAGATGGTGTAGACATCGCCCGTATGAGGACAAGAGATGCTAGTTTCGCCGGTAAGCGGCAGATCAAGTTGTTCGCCATAAGCGCTCATCCAGCCACGCTGACGACCAGGAACACCAATGATCAGTGCGTAATCCGGGACATCCCTATTGACCAAGGCACCTGCGCCAATAAAGGCATAGGCCCCTATGGTCACTCCGCAGACAATAGTACAGTTCGCACCTAAAGTTGCGCCTCGCCTGACCAACGTATCAAGATATTGGTCCTTGCGCTCGATCAAGCTGCGCGGGTTATAGACGTTGGTGAAGACCATTGAAGGGCCACAGAATACACCCTCCTCTAGGGTCACATTGTCGTAAACTGAAACGTTGTTCTGCACCTTGCAACTGTCGCCGATCACGGCCTTATTGCCTACGAATACGTTCTGACCCAACGAAACATCTGCACCGATACGAGCTCCGCTACAGATGTGGGCAAAATGCCAGACGCGGCTGCCTTTGCCAATCTGCGCACCTTCATCAACAATGGCGCTGGGGTGCTGGTAATGGCTCATCCCTGTGTCCTCACGAGGGGGTGGGACAGGTCGCCAATCGTAGAGATGGACGCATTGCGAATAGTCGAAACAGTCTCAATGGCTACTCGATTGACCTCGACGCCAAAACCGCCGCCAGAGAGAATGTCCTCGTAGATTTTGGTGTGCAATTCGGTGAAGCCATCGGAAAACTCGATATTTTCACCATTTGCAACAACCGCTCGAAAAGTTCTTTTGTCCTTAGCTCGCTCCTCTGCTGGTACATCGTTCACCTCCAGTGACAGGAACCAGCGTACCCGGGCACGTTCATATTCCAAATAGCCTGCTGCTCTGGTCGGCGTGTTCAGGTGAACAATATTTTCCTGCAGCCCTCCATAAACAAAATGCAGCATGTCATAGAAATGCACACCGATGTTGGTAGCGATACCGCCAGATTTTTCCGCCAGTCCCTTCCAACTCTTTAGATACCAGTTCCCGCGCGAGGTAATGTAGGTCAGATCAACATCAACTTTTTCACTTTCGGGCATCTTAGCGACGCGGTCCCTTAGAGCCAGGATCGCCGGGTGAAGTCGCAGTTGCAGAATAGTATGTATCTTTCTGCCTGTGTCAGCCTCAATGCCTTTCAGTTCATCGATTTGTTCTGGTTGCAGTACCAGTGGCTTTTCGCAGATCGCATCCGCACCTGCCCGCAATGTCCATTGCATATGAGCGAAATGTAGGAAGTTTGGTGTAGTGATAGAAACATAGTCCAGTCCTCGCCCAGCCCGACGTTCAGCATTGACATAAGCATCAAAGAGTTCGAATTCCGTAAAGAATTGTGCGTCTGGGAAGTGGCTGTCAATGATCCCAACAGAGTCATTCACATCCATCGCAACAGCCAGTTCGTTTCCTGTGTCTCGGATCGCTTTCATATGCCGAGGAGCAATGTAGCCAGCAGCACCGATGAGAGCAAATTTCTTCATAACCTTAAGCCTTCACAACATTTTCCGCCGGGGTGCGATATGTTCCCCGGCTGTCAATGATAACCTGCGCATTTTCGCGGATCATGTCATAATCGAACTTCGCATGGTCCGTTGCTAGCACAACCGCATCAAAACCAGCAATGCTTTCAGGCGTCAGAACCACCGACGCAAGCTCGAACTTGTGTTCCCGCATTTTTGGGAACACCGGCACGTGCGGATCGGAATAAGCGACCTCAGCTCCTCCATCGCGCAACAATTCCATCACCTCAACAGAAGGGCTTTCACGCATGTCGTCAACATTCTTCTTATAGGCGATACCGAGCACGAGTACTTTGGCGTCCATCAGCGCCTTTCGGCGTTCGTTTAGTGCTTTAACAAGTTTGCCAACTACGTATTCAGGCATCGCACGGTTGATTTCGCCTGACAACTCGATAAAGCGCGTATGCAGACCAAATTCGCGCGCTTTCCAAGTGAGGTAAAATGGATCGATCGGAATGCAGTGCCCGCCCAGACCCGGGCCAGGATAATAGGGAGTAAAGCCGAAAGGCTTAGTAGCAGCGGCGTCGATTACTTCAAAAATGTCAATACCCATACGATCAGCTACGATTTTCATTTCGTTGACCAAGCCGATGTTTACAGCACGATGAATATTTTCCAGAAGCTTAGTCATCTCAGCCGCCTTGGTCGAGGTTACCGGTACAATCCGGTCAATAGCCTGACCATACAACGCCTTGCCAACCTCAAGACACGCAGAAGTATGGCCCCCGACAACCTTTGGAATAGTGTTGGTGGTGAAGCTCGCGTTGCCCGGATCTTCACGCTCAGGCGAATAGACCAGGAATATGTCTTCACCCACAGTCAGGCCGCTCAAACTGACACGCGGCAGCAGTTCTTCTTCAGTGGTGCCGGGGTAAGTGGTACTTTCCAGCGACACTACTTGACCAGCCCGCAAGTAGGGCACGAACGAGTCCGTGGTATTAATAACATAGCTGAGATCGGGCTCTCGATACTTGTTCAGCGGCGTCGGCACACATAGAATAAGCGCATCGGCTTCTGGGGTGCGCTTAATGTCTACAGTGCATTCCATGCCCGCTGCGTTGGCTTCAGCAATTTCCTCGTCTGAAATATGCTCAATATCAGATTTACCGCTATTCAGTAGGCCGACTTTCTCCTCGTCAATGTCGAAGCCAATTACTTTGTATCCCAACCTGGCAAACCGCAATGCAAGAGGCTGGCCTACATACCCCATTCCGATTACCCCAATGGTGGCTTCTAAGTTCCGGAGTTTTTCAATAAGTTCCGAAGAAGAGTGCACAATTTTGGTCCTTTTTCGCTTAAAAAATACATTCCCAAATACCGCGAGTGTCTATGACTATCCCTTTTGGGACAATCATTTCTCGGAAGCACTTGTGATCCACCAGCAGCAAATGGATGTCTCCTGGCTCAAGGGAAGAACTAAGGCATATGTTTTTGCAACGCAGTGAATCCGGTAACTCACCAATGTTTGGTTCAACAATTATAATCGGACCACCATGTTGACACGCTATCGCTTCAGCAATTTTTAGAGCTGGGCTCTCTCGGAGGTCGTCAATATCAGGCTTGAACGCTAATCCATATATACACAATCTGACCTCGGAAGCACTTTTGCCTGGATTCACCATCAGATAAGAACCGATTGCGGCGCGAACCTTATCCAAGACCCAGTCAGGCTTGGCGTCGTTAACCTCCCGGGCTTTACGTATTAACCGTGCCTGCTCGGGCGCGGACGACACGATGAACCATGGATCGACCGCAATACAATGTCCGCCCACGCCTGGCCCTGGCTGCAGAACGTTCACGCGAGGATGCCGGTTCGCTAGTCGTATCAATTCCCACACATTCAGCTTGAGTTCATCGCAGATTATGGAAAGCTCATTGGCAAAAGCGATATTGACATCCCGAAAGGTATTTTCGGTCAATTTTGACATCTCTGCAATCCTTGGACACGAAGCGATAACGCAGCAGCCAGTTACAAAGGTCTTGTAAAGCTCTACAGCTCGCGCCGAACATGCCGGCGTGACACCGCCAATTACTCTATCGTTAGAAATCAACTCCCGCATTACCTTCCCCGGCAGAACACGCTCAGGGCAATGTGCAATACGAATATCGGAATTCTCTCCTGCATTCTGCGGAAAGCTCAAGTCTGGGCGCGCTTCCGACAGCCAATCCGCCATCGCCTTTGTAGCCCCCACAGGCGAAGTGCTTTCCAAGATTACCAAATTACCTGATCGCAGTACGGGCGCAATTGCCTGTGACGCAGACTTGATATAGGATAGATCAGGTTCATGATTTTCCCCCTTGAACGGGGTCGGCACAGCGATAAGAAAAGCCTCAGCCTCTTCAGTTGTCGTACTGGCTCTCAGATAACCTTCCATTACGACCGCCCGCACAACCATATCAAGATCTGGTTCGACAATATGGACTTTGCCGCGATTAATGGTGTCGACTGTTTGCTGATTTACATCGACCCCTACAACCTCGATTTTTCGAGAGGCGAACATCGCTGCAGTCGGCAGGCCGATATAACCTAGCCCAATCACAGAAATTCGTTTGAAGGGCTTTTTGAGCATTAGTTTGTGACCTTTCCCATGTAAAAGAATGCCAGAATGGCATCACGAATGCGCACCGACGCATGCCCATCACCGTATGGGTTGTGCGCGCGAGCCATCGCCTCAAACGCGCTGTCATCATCCAAAAGTTTACTCGCCTCACGTACAATTAAATCGGCATCCGTGCCAACCAGTTTGACTGTCCCGGCATCTAAGGCTTCAGGCCGTTCAGTAGTATCACGCATAACCAAGACCGGCTTCCCCAACGAGGGTGCCTCTTCCTGTACACCACCAGAATCGGTGAGAATAATATCTGCACGGCTCATAAGGTGGACAAAAGGTAAGTAATCCTGAGGCGATATAAGTTGAACTCGCTCATGAGTCCCTAAGCTGCTCTCTACGGGGCCCTTAACATTTGGATTCAGATGAACTGGATAGATAATCTGGACATCGGCACGCTTAGCCAGCGTTGCAAGGGCATCGCAAATTCTTTGAAACCCTCCACCGAAACTCTCACGTCGATGCCCCGTTACTAGAATCAAGCGCTTTGAGGGATCAATACCGAAATTTGCATCAAAGATCGCTTTTTGCTCTGGATCGGCTTCAAGCTTAGTCACCACTTCAAGCAAGGCATCAATGACCGTATTGCCGGTGATAGAGATCGATGCGGGCAATATAGATTCACTTTTTAGGTTCTCAGCGGCTTTTATTGTTGGCGCGAAATGTAGCTGCGCAATCATACCGGCCACCTTACGATTAATCTCCTCAGGCCAAGGGGAATAAATATTTCCTGTACGCAACCCAGCTTCGACATGCCCGACGGGAATCTGCTGATAATAGGCTGCTAGAGATGCAGAAAGAGTGGTGGTTGTATCACCATGGACGAGCAGTAGGTCCGGCACGAAATCTTCAATAACCAACTTTAACCCGGTCAGGACCGCAGCTGTGATTTCCGTTAGGCCTTGACCGGGCTTCATGACATTGAGGTCATAATCTGGCTTGATGTTAAATAGCTGCAATACTTGGTCAAGCATCTCCCGGTGTTGTGCTGTTACAGCAACACGCACATCAAGGCTTGGCGTTCCCTTGAGCACCTCATATACTGGCGCCATTTTAATCGCCTCGGGCCTTGTGCCAAATACCATTAAGATCTTTTTCATAGAATTGCCCTTGGAAAACTATGGGCCCTGAGAAGCCAAATCACATGCTCAATTTTCATTTTATCTTTATTTAACATCGTTTGATGCGGTGCTTCTAAATTTTGCGAGAATTTTTAATGCCGCTTGCAGCCAATAGCTCACAAGGGCATCTATGCTGATGAACCTTACAAATCAGATTGAAGCGCTTCAATCTCTTCTTTAAGCGCTTCATACTCTTCCATTTTCCGAGCTAAGAACGCACGCGTCAATGCAGCCTTCCTTGCAATGCCCTTTGGCGTCAAAACATAGGCATATCTACGCTTGTCCTCTGCGGCTGTAAAATTCCCCAACTTCACGAGCCCTTTTTCGATCAGGGCATTCAACACGTAATGCATACCCCCGACACTAACCCCAACCACCTCCGCTAGCTCGCGCTGTGACATTTCCGGGTTCTCCAGAAGGAGCCGAAGGACACGAAAATGCTTATCTTCTTGAAGCTTGGTGCGCTTACTGGTCATTTTGGGGTTTTCTCAGGCTACCGCACAAGGCCTGCCTGCAGGCGGCACCTTGCTTTGTGCAGTGATGATATCGAGAATAATTTCCTCATCGTTCAATTTTGAGCGGCATCATAGAGCATGCGCGCAAACAAGCGAAAACTTGGCAACTATCAAAGAGCATTCTTTACCAGCCCGGTAGTTTCCCCAGCTCCTGTGAGACCAAATCCCTTCGTCTCAACCCTGTGTCAGAGTCCTTTAAACAGGACACACCCAACGGCTGATAATTTTTCGGGCTGCCCGAGCGTCGAGTGCTTCGACGGCAGATTGGACATCATCAAGAATTTGAGCCATTTCGGCACTAGTGAGCTTACCCTCACTCACCCGCATAATCTTCGGATGCATTGTTGGTAAGGACGTCGCATCTATCAGCAATTCTTCATATAGTTTCTCGCCTGGTCTAAGACCAGTAAATTGGATTTCAATATCTCCATCTTGGTTGTCTTCTGATTTAAGAGCACGCCCCGAAAGAGTGATCATGCGGCAAGCAAGATCATAAATCTTTACAGGCTCGCCCATATCAAGCACAAAAACCTCCCCCCCTTCCGCAAATGATCCAGCCAAAAGCACCAAGCGAGATGCTTCCGGAATGGTCATAAAATAGCGGGTGATATCCGGGTGCGTGACAGTAAGCGGTCCACCATTGCCGATCTGAGACTTGAACAATGGCACGACGGAGCCTGAAGAACCCAGCACATTACCAAACCGAACCATGGTAAAAACCGTTTTCTCCGCATGGGAATCCATGTCCTGGATCGTTAATTCAGCCATCCTCTTGGTAGCGCCCATAAAGCTCGTCGGACGCACAGCTTTATCCGTCGAGATTAAAATGAAGCGCTCAACACCAAACTCAACAGACGCCTTCGCAGTAAAATAAGTACCCAAAACATTATTGCGCAGCCCTTCCACTTCGTTAGATTCAACCAAAGGCACATGTTTGTAGGCCGCTGCGTGAAGGACTGTTTCTATCTGTTCTCGTTCTATTATTTGCCGCATTCGCAAATAATCAGCCACAGACCCAAGATATGCATTAAGCGTGACACCGAGGGCCTCCGCTTGCGGTTTTAGCTCTCGTTCTATGGAATACAGTGCAAATTCAGATTGATCGAAAAGAACAAGTGAGTTGACCCCGAATGCAAGAACCTGACGACATAGCTCAGAGCCGATTGATCCACCTGCACCAGTAATCAATACCCGCTTACCATGATAGGCAGATGAAGTACCTGCAATATCCAACTGAACCTTCTCACGCCCCAAGAGGTCGTCAGGGGTGATTTCCTCAAGGCTGTTTGCAAGAGAGCCGCTTTTTATAATTTCAACGTAGGAGGGCAAGCTCTGAACCTCACAGTTCAAATCAGAAAGTCGTAGAATAATCTCTCGCTTCTTCGGATCCGGCAATGATGGAATGGCCAGAAGAACTCGTTCAATGCAACCCGACGCCACATGTTTTTTAAGGTTCCCCGGTGGTTCCACACGGAGGCCTGCGATAATGACCCCTTGGAGCGAAGGATTGTCATCAACAAGCACCACACAGCGTACTTCACAGGAATTCCTGAGTGCAGAGATAAGTTGGATACCAGCTGCCCCCGCACCATAGATGGCCACAGGGGTTGAATCCTGCGTAAAGTTTTCAACTTTACTTAAAACGTAAGCCCCCAAGATTCGCGTGCCGACACTCATAAGGAACAATGACAGGCCAAAAATCAGGGGTACAGTCCGAGGAGTAGGGATGGCGAACACAAAGCTCGCGAGCATGCTGACCACCATAAGGGTCACCACCCAAAGGCACGTTCTGAGTACGGCGCTTTGCTCGTATGCCTTAAGCTGAATCGATGGAATGCGTAGGTAAACAGATAGAGGTGCCCCAACAACTATAAGAATACCGCTCAATTCGAGGATACTGTTTATATAGTTGTAGGGTACCAGCGCTGTAAGGCGTAGTTGAAAAGCAACCAACAAAGAGAAAGGTATCAGGAACAAATCTACAGCTAGGTGGATCGCTCGCTTCACCGGTCGCGGCAGGGCATGCAAATAATTCAACATGATTAAACCCTCCCGACTGGCAGCGGAGGTAGAGTTATTTCCATTGCTTCGACCCCAGGGTGCACGAGGAACATCATGCTTGTCTCCCCCAACTCCCGGGCAACCGCAAGCGGTGCTGATGGCCTGCAATCATATTTATCAAATGCCTTCTCTAAATAAATTTCAGAGCATGACCCCTGAAAACAGGGAATACCGCATTCGTTAACCCAATCTACCAAAGCATCCCTCGTCATGCCCTGAGATAACCGGCCTGGTCGCACAAAGGCATAGAGTTTATAATAGGCATGGACAGAACGTGGCTCAACAAGTTGTGGGATTCTTAAAACGCCTTCTGGCCCTGCCAGCGCTGCCAGTGCAGTGCGCATTCTTTCTGCATTTTGCTGGCGTAAGCGCTGCCACTCCGGCATTCGCCGCAGTTGAATACGACCAATCGCTGACTGAACTTCTGTCAAACGCCAGTTTGTTCCAACCGTTTCATGCAACCAACGAAAACCGGGAGGATGGTTTCTGTTATAGACCGCGTCCCAACTTTTGCCGTGGTCCTTAAATGCCCACATGCGTTTCCAGAGATCGCTATCGTTACAAGTAACCATGCCCCCTTCGCCTGCGGTTGTCATGATTTTGTCCTGACAGAAAGACCAAGCAGCAACATTACCCAGACTGCCTACCGGCCGCCCCTTATATTTAGCGCCATGAGCTTGAGCACAGTCCTCGATCAGAAAGATACCTCGGTCAGCCACAAGATCTCGGATAGCGTCCATATCGCAGGGCCACCCCGCCAAATGGACACAAATTATAGCGCGAGTGCGTGCGCTCAAATGCGGGGCGATGGTCTCGGCAGAAATATTTTGGCTATCTGGATCAACATCGGCAAAGACCGGACGTGCCCCTGCATTAATGATACAAGAGGCAGAAGCCATAAAGCTCCGCGATGTAACAATCACCTCGTCACCAGGACCAATTCCTAAACCATGCAAAGCTAGATCAAGTGCAACCGTGCCATTTGCAACAGCGATAGCATGCTGAGTCCCTGCAAAATCGGCGAACTCATCTTCAAACTGTCGGCCCTCTTCACCAGTCCAATAGTTCACTTTATTGGAGGCTAAAACGCGAGCCGCTGCGGAAATTTCTTCCTCAGTGAAGTTAGGCCAGGGCGGAAATGGTCCATTGAGCATACGCAGCCCCCCGAACTGGAAGTTTCTCTATAAAAACTGATGGTAAGGAGGTACCAGAATGTAAGGTAGCCATACAAGTCCTACTTCAACCCGCCGGAGCAGAAAGTAGCATGGCAACATAATACGCTGGCTTAAACGGCAAGAGAGCTTAGAAATTGACCTGATGTGCGAGTGCTAGAATCCAGAAATGCAGCAGCACACAACTTCAATATTTATCCACAAGGCAACCTCGGAGTCGTTACGTAAGTAAGGCCACCCGGAAAACAGACACGACTCCACAGCATATGAAAGCTGCAAAGCCATTGATAATACTGTAAGAAGATGGAGCGGGCGATGAGATTCGAACTCACGACCCCAACCTTGGCAAGGTTGTGCTCTACCCCTGAGCTACGCCCGCTCAATCGCGTATCCAACCGGTCAGGTCGGCGGGGTAACAGGCGGCAATGCCGTCTGCGTGGCGGGATAATAGCCATGAGCATGTCCTTTGCAACACCTTTTTTAAATTTTTTGAAAAATCCTATTAAGCCCATGATTAATATGGAAAATTATGCGATATATCAGGCGAAATTCAACGCTGGTACAGGAACAAACCATGGAATCGCCCCTTCAGGAAGAAGATCTCTTCGCCTTTTTGGACGCGCTCGGCATCAAAACCGAGACTTACCGCCACGCCCTGGTCTTCACGGTCGAGGAGGCGCAAAGGGAGCGCACCCACATGCCGAAGGGCGGCGGGCACTGCAAAAGCCTGTTCGTGCGCGACAAGAAAAAGCGCCGGGCGCTGGTGATGGTCGACGAGAACCGGCAGGTGGACCTGAAGGCGCTGTCCGACACACTGGGCATGGGCCGGCTGTCGTTCGGCAGCCCGGACAGCCTGATGGCCATGCTGGGCGTCATCCCGGGCTCGGTAACGCCTTTTTCGTTGATCAATGCCCAAGTCAAGGCAGGCGAGGAGCCGCCCCTACTGGTCGCGCTCGATGCCGCCATGATGGCCAAAACGCCGCTTTACTATCACCCGCTTCATAACGCTGCGACCACCGCCATTGCGCCGGATGACCTGCTGCGCTTCATCCGTGCGTGTGGCTATGAGCCCGTGACGGTGGACCTGGATCAGGCGGCGCCCGCGCAAGCGTCATAGAAATTCCCCATTTCCGGTCTGGCAAAGGCGCAACGAACCGCTTATGGTCGGAACGGAACAGTTAGAAATCACCCAATCCCAAGAGTGTTGATTATGGATCAGTTTATGGCAGGCGGCGATGCCGCACAGGCCGGCAATCAGGTGTCTATCAAGGACAGCACCATCGAGACCTTCCGCGACGACGTCATCATGGCCTCGCAGGAGAAGCCGGTGATCGTCGATTTCTGGGCGGACTGGTGCGGCCCCTGCAAGCAGCTTATGCCTGCGCTCGAAGCCGCCGTGAAAGCCGCTGGCGGCGCTGTGTCACTAGTGAAGGTCAATGCCGACCAGAACCAGACCCTGTGCGCCCAGCTGCAGGTCCAAAGCCTGCCGACAGTGCTTGCCTTCTGGCAGGGCCAGCCTGTGGACGGCTTCCAGGGTGCGGTACCACCATCGCAGCTCAAGACCTTCATCGACCGACTGCTGGATATGGCAGGTGGCGGCAATGGCGGCGGTGACCCGCTCGCGGAAGCGCTCAACCATGCCGATGGGGCGCTGGACGAAGGCGAGGCCATGCAGGCGGCGCAGATCTACCAGCAGGTGCTGCAGCATGACCAGACCAATGCCCGGGCGCTCGTGGGTATGGCAGACGCTTCCCATAGGCTGGGGCAAGGGGACCAGGCCCAGTCGCTCTTGGACGCGCTGGACACCGAAGCCCTGAAAGACCCGAAGGTGGCCGAACGGGCCGCGCGGGTAAAAACCGCGCTTGAGCTCGCGGCCCAAGCGGAAAATGCGGGCGACGTGGCTGAGCTTGAAGCCAAGGTGGAGGCCAACCCGCAAGACTATCAGGCGCGCTATGACCTGGCGCTGGCGCATCAGGCCCGTGGCCAGATGGACGCGGCAGCCGAAGCCCTTCTGGGCATCATCATGCGGGACCGCGAATGGAACGAGGACGCTGCTCGGCTCCAGCTACTGAAGCTGTTTGACGCAGCCGGCCCCACTGATCCTTTCACCCTGAAGTATCGCCGTCGCTTGTCTTCGGTCTTGTTCAGCTAGGGAGCTCATTGTGACGCGTGAGAGCAAAACATTTGAAGCCTTGCCGTCCGTGATCCCCGTGTTCCCCTTGCCCGGCGCGATCCTGCTGCCGGGCAGCAGCCTGCCACTGAATATTTTCGAGCCGCGCTACCTGCGCATGGTGCGCGCCGCAATCGAGGGTCATAACCTCATCGGCATGATCCAGCCCAAATGCAACGCCCAGGTAACCGTACCCGAACTCTACGGCGTCGGCTGTGTCGGCAGTATTGCTGATGTGCAGGAAACCGACGACGGCCGCGTCCTGATCCGCCTCAAGGGCCTGTCCCGTTTCGAGGTGGCAGAGGAACTGGGCGTCACTACACCCTACCGCCAGGTGCGCGCCAATTGGGAGCCCTATAAGGCAGACCCCTGGGGCGGCACGGGGGGTGAAGGCAGCGTGAAACGGGACCCGCTTCTGGGCGCGCTGAAGGGCTATCTTGATACCAAGGGCCTGGGTGCCGATTTTGACGCCATCGCCTCAGCACCCGATGATATCCTTGTGAATACCCTGTCGATGATCGTGCCGTTGGCGGTGCAGGAAAAGCAGGCGCTTCTGGAAGCCGCCTCTGTGCCGGACCGGTCACAGCTGTTGCAGAACCTGCTTGAACTGGCGTCAGCCGACAGCCATGGTGGCGCAAATCCAAATTCTCCCGACCACCGTTCCCACTGAAGTGTTTTGAGGCATCAGTATGACCAAACCGTCCCGCAGCACCACAGACCCCAAACTTCTTGAACTGCTTGTCTGCCCCGTCACACACGCGACGCTGGAGTATGACGAGGCCGCGCAGGAACTGATCAGCCGCAAGGCCGGGCGGGCATTCCCGATCCGCGACGGCATCCCCATCCTCTTGTCGGACGAAGCACGGCAGCTTGAGGACTGAGCCTAGCTTTCGTCCTTGCCTGTCAGCTTGTCCCCAATGGATTTCATCAGGTCGATCGGCATGGGGAAAACCACGGTGGTCGTCTTGTCTGACGCGATATCGTGCAGGGCCGAAAGGTATCTGATCTGCATCGCTTCTGGCGCTTGATGGAGCACTTTGGCCGCCTCCAGGATTTTACCAGCCGCTTGTGCTTCACCTTGGGCTGAAATCACCTTGGCACGCCTGATCCGTTCGGCCTCCGCTTCCTTGGCAATAGCACGGATCATCGATGGGTCCAGATCGACATGCTTCAGCTCCACATTGGCCACCTTGATACCCCAGGCATCGGTCTGTTGGTCCAATATGGTGCGGATATCGTCATTGAGCCGGTCGCGTTCGGCCAGCATCTCATCCAACTCATGCTGCCCGAGGACGGACCGTAACGTCGTCTGCGCCAACTGACTGGTGGCAAATTCGAAATCCTCGACCTCGATAATGGCCCGCCTGGCATCCACAACCCTGTAATAAACCACCGCATTCACCCGGACCGAGACATTGTCTTTCGAGATCACGTCCTGTTCGGGCACGTCCATCACAATGGTGCGCAGGTCCACCCGCACCATTTTCTGGATCACGGGAATGACCAGGATAAGGCCCGGCCCCTTGACCTTCCAGAAGCGCCCCAGCAGGAAAATCACCCCACGCTCATATTCGCGCAGGATGCGGAAAGCGGACATCAGGATAAACAGGCCGAAGATGGCCACGATATAGCCGGAATAAAGTATGTCAGTCATCGGAATCTGCCTCCTTGGCCTGTGATGGATTTGGACTACTGAGGTCGAGTGTCAGCCCCTTGATGGCGTGCACGGTCAGTTTGTCGCCGGGTGCGGCATTTTCAGGGCCGCGGGCGCTCCAGACCTCGCCGTGGGCGCGGACAGTGCCTGTGCCGCCGCGCCAGGACAGCACTTCCGCCATTTCGCCCACCAGCGCGTCATTGCCGCTCACCGCCGGTCGGCGCCAGGCCCGGACGGCAAAGGTCAATACAAACAGGAACAGGCCGGCTGTCAAAAGCGACACTGTGCCGATCAACACAGGTGACAGGCGAAATTCGGGCAGGTCACTGTCGATCAGCATGATCGACCCGATCACAAAACTGGCGACACCACCGATCCCGAGCGCCCCGAAGGTGGGGACGAAGGCTTCCGCCACCATCAACGCCAGCCCAAGCGCCATCAGCGCCAGCCCGGCATAGTTCACCGGCAACAGCTGCAGGGCATAAAGCCCGATGATCAGGCACACACCGCCCGCAACGCCGGGGGCCGCCAGACCGGGGTTGGAAAACTCGATGATCAGGCCGTAGACGCCCACCATCAGAAGAAGGTAGGCGATGTTCGGGTTGGTGATGAAAGCCAGAAACTCCTCGCGCCAGGTGCGCTCCAGCGTCTCGACGGTCAAATGATCGGTCGCCAGAACCAGGGGCGCCTCTGCCACCTTGATTTCACGGCCGTCGATCTTCCTCATCATGTCGCGCATGTCGGTAGCAACCAGATCGATCACACCGCGCTCAAGGGCTTCGCTGGCGGTCAGGTTGTCCGCCTGGCTGACAAACTTCTCCGCTGGCCCTGCCGGGCGGCCGCGCATTTCGGCGAGTGAGCGCATATAGGCGCGCGCGTCATTCAACACCTTATCCATCATGTCCGGATGATCTTTGGCCCCCTCAGCCCCATCGCCCGCAGGCGGACTGCCGGGCGCGCCGCCCATCATAACCGGTGTCGCGGATCCAACGTTTGTGCCCGGCGCCATCACCGCCACATGACACGCCAGCAGGATGTAAGCGCCGGCGCTGGCGGCACGCGCGCCAGACGGCGCCACATATCCAACAACTGGCCTGTCTGATGCCAGGATGGTTTTGATGATCTCGCGGGTGGAGGACACCAACCCGCCGGGCGTATCAATCCGGATAATGATTACATCCGAATCGCGCTTGGCGGCCTCTTCAATGCCGCGCTGGACATGGTCTGCCATGGCCGGGCCAATGGGGCCATCGATTTCAATAACCAGGGCGTCACCGGCGCGAAGCGGTAGGGACAGGAAGAAAAGGCCAAGCAAAAGGCAGGCAATCCGACGCCAGGGCGTCAGCTTCAGGGATACGCTGGTACACATGTGACCAACAGCATGCATGGGATACCTCTATCCCGAGTAAAACACATTCCCGAGGTTTTGCCCAGTGCAGGCCAGTGCAGGCCAGCGATGCTGCTTACGGAAAGAGCGCTTTCACCGCCGGCTTGGTGACTTTGCCCATGGCGTTCCTCGGCAGCGCGTCCACAACCAACAGGGCGCGCGGCAATTTGTAAGCCGACAGCCGGTCCTTGGCCCAGTCTTGGAGAGCTTCAAGGGTGAGCGCACCCTCATTTAGGCCGACGGCGACAGCGACCTTTTCGCCCCATTCGGTATCCTCAAGCCCCACGACGGCGCATTCCGTAATGGCCGGGTGTTCCAAAAGGGCGGCTTCGATTTCAAGCGCCGACAGCTTATAGCCACCCGACTTGATGATATCGACCGACGAGCGCCCCATGATGCGGTAGTAACCATTCTCGATGGTGGCGATATCGCCGGTCTTGAACCAGTCGCCGTCGAAGCTTTCAGCCGTCGCCTTTGGGTTGTCCCAATATTCATTGAACACCGTCGGGCCCTTGACCCAGATCTCGCCCACAGCGCCTTCGCCCGAGACGACTTTTCCCGCGTCGTCCACCAGCTGCACGTCCGTGCGCGGCATCGCGAGCCCCACCATGCCAGGGCGGCGTTCGCCACTGTAGGGGTTCGAAAGCGCCATGCCGATCTCTGTCATGCCGTAGCGTTCCAGCAGTACCTGGCCCGTCAGGTCGGACCATGCCGAATGGATGGAGGCCGGCAGAGCGGCAGAGCCCGAGACCATCAGACGCATGGCGTTAAAGCCTTTGAGCACACCGTCATGCTTACTGGTGTTTTCTGGCGCATCGAACCACTTCAGTAGTTTCACATAGATGGTCGGCACCGCCATGAAGAGGCTATAGGCACCTTCCGCCACCCGGTCGCAAATGGCGTCGGCGTCGAACTTGTCGAACGGCTCAATCGCCGCGCCGGACCACAGAGCGCAGCAGAGGATATTCAAAATGCCGTGCAGGTGATGCATGGGCAAAAACAGCGGGATGCGGTCATCCGCTTGCCACTGCCAGGCGTCCACCAGCGCCGTCACCTGCGCTTCAATGGATGCGTGGGTCGACACCACGCCCTTGGGCTTGTTGGTGGTGCCACTGGTGAACAGGATCATGGCGCGGCGGCTGGGTTTAAGCTCGGGCAGGGGCCCATCGCCTTCGAGAGCGTCAAAATCAAGCACTTCAAGCGCCAAGCGCTCCGGTAGATCACCAAGAACTGCCAGCCTGTCTGCAGCCACGACCACCCGGGCCACACCGGCGCAGGTCAGCACATGCTCGATCTCCGGCACCGTTGCACCGCCATTGATCGGCACGGCGATACCGCCCGCGCGCCAGATGCCCCACTGGGTAGCCGCATAATCAGCCCCGGTTGGCAACAGGAAAGCGATGCGCTCTTCTTCAAGATCACTCTTTCCCGCCAAGAGGCCCGAGGCGACAGCGGCAGAGCGCATGAGCAGGTCAGCGTAGGTTACGTCGCCCCCTGGCCCGAAAAAAGCGGTGCGGGACGCGAAGCCTCTGGCGCGGTCGATGATCGGCAGGTCAGTCACGGCCTAGCCGAAGCTGCGGTCAAGCATGGGGCCCAGAGGCTTGCCGCCAAACAGATGGATATGCAGGTGCGGCACTTCCTGGTGCGCGTTCTCGCCTGCGTTCGCCAGCATGCGGTAGCCGGGCTCAACAAGGCCAAGCTCGTCGGCCACTTTGCCCACCGCGCGGAAAAAGCCGACCATCAGATCAGCGGGGGCCGAGGCCGAGAAGTCCGCCATGGAGACATAGTCCCCCTTCGGGATTACCAGCACATGCACCGGCGCCTGCGGGTTGATGTCATGGAACGCCAGCGCGAATTCGTCTTCATAGACCTTGTTGCAGGGGATTTCGCCGCGCAGGATTTTCGCGAAGATATTATTGGTGTCATAGGCCATGGGACGCTCCTTCGATCATGTCTTCGCCGTCACTATAGCCCGCCCGTCAGGCCCATCAAGGCCAAAGAAAAACCCGGCCAACAGTTGCCTGCGACCGGGTCTGACATTCTTTGTTCCAGCAAGCGCTACAGGATGAACTTCGACAGCTCGTTGTCTGTCTCAAGCAGTTCGCCCATATGGGTGCGCACAAAGGCTGCATCCACTGTGATGCTGGTGCCGGACTTGTCCGATGCATCGAAGCTGATCTCCTCCAGCACTTTTTCAAGCACGGTATGCAGGCGGCGGGCGCCAATGTTTTCAACCGTCTCGTTAAAGTGCGCGGAGATACGCGCGATCTCATTGATGCCGTCTGCCGTGAATTCAAGCGTCACCTCTTCAGTGCCCATCAGCGCGGTATATTGGCGGATCAGGCTATAGTCAGGCTCGGTGAGAATCCGTTTGAAGTCCTCTTCCGTGAGAGCGCTCAGTTCCACCCTGATCGGCAGGCGGCCCTGAAGCTCAGGCAACAGGTCACTTGGCTTTGCCAGATGGAACGCACCTGAGGCGATAAACAATATGTGGTCCGTCTTTATCGCGCCATGTTTGGTGGAAACAGTCGTGCCTTCAATCAGCGGCAGCAGGTCGCGCTGCACGCCTTCGCGGCTGACATCGCCGCCGCGCGCATCCTGGCGGGCACAGATCTTGTCCACCTCATCAAGGAACACGATGCCATGGTTTTCAACCAAATGGATGGCCTCGCGGGTGATGCTTTCATCGTCCACCAGCTTGTCGGCCTCTTCGGTCATCAGCACTTCATAGGCTTCAGAAACCTTCAACCGTTTCTTCACCTTGCGGCCACCCATGGCCTTGCCGAACATGTCGCCAAGGTTCAGCATGCCAACGCTGGCACCGGGCATGCCGGGAATATCCATCTGCGGGAAGGGGTTCGAGGTGTCCTCAACCTCAAGCTCGACTTCCTTGTCCGCCAGCTCACCCTCGCGCAGCATCTTCCTGAACTTCTGACGCGTGGCCTCCGACGCGCCTGGGCCCACAAGGCCGTCCAGCACGCGCTCTTCCGCCTGCACTTCAGCCTTCGCTGTCACTTCCTTGCGCTTCTTCTCGCGCATCATCAGGATCGCATTCTCGATCAGATCGCGGATGATCTGCTCCACGTCGCGGCCCACATAGCCCACTTCGGTAAACTTGGTGGCCTCAACCTTGATAAAGGGCGCTTCCGCAAGCTTTGCCAGACGGCGGGAGATTTCGGTCTTGCCTACACCGGTTGGACCAACCATCAGGATGTTCTTGGGCAGAACCTCGTCACGCATCTGGCCTTCAAGCTGCTGGCGGCGCCAGCGGTTCCGAAGCGCCACAGCAACAGCGCGCTTCGCGTCCTTCTGGCCGATGATGAAGCGGTCGAGCTCAGACACGATCTCGCGCGGGGAAAAACTGGTCATAAGGGGTACTCCTGACTATTCTTTATCGGCACTTGGCGCGGCGTCCATCGTCTCGACCACGACATTTTCGTTGGTGTAGACGCAGATATCGGCGGCGATCTTCATAGCCTTGCGCGCAACCTCTTCGGCCGAAAGCGGCTGGTCATAAAGCGCGCGGGCAGCAGCTAAAGCATAGTTGCCGCCTGAGCCAATGGCGACCACGCCGTGCTCGGGTTCAAGTACGTCACCGTTACCTGTCACTACCAGCGATGTTGCCTCATCCACCACAATCATCATGGCCTGCAGCTGCCTGAGGTATTTATCCGTACGCCAGTCCTTGGCGAGCTCGACGCACGCGCGGGCCAGTTGACCGGGGTGGCGCTCAAGCTTGGCCTCAAGGCGTTCGAACAGGGTGAAGGCGTCTGCGGTCGCGCCCGCGAACCCGGCAATCACCTTGCCGCCCGCCAGGTGCCGCACCTTGCGCGCATTGGCTTTCATCACCGTGTCGCCAACCGATACCTGGCCGTCGCCCGCGATTACCACCTTGCCGTCCTTGCGGACTGAGCAGATGGTCGTGGCATGCCATGTGGGGAGTTCACTATTGAACTGTGTCATATGGGACAGTGTCCTTTTTTCTTTTTGTGGTTCAGCCTCATATAGGAAGCAATCCAGCACGCCTCAAGCCCCGTAAGGGAAATCACAAACAATCGCGCTATAGTTAAAGGTGACGGAATATTGTCTTTTGTTTCAAAAGAAATTGTTCGTCATAATGCCAGAATATGCTTAATAGCAGGGCTATCAATGATTTTGGGGTCTTTTTTGACGCCCTACAGCGCTTAATCAGGAGTGACGCATGCGCACCGCAACATATGAACGGAAAACCAAAGAGACGGAAATCTCCGTCGAGCTGAACTTGGACGGCACAGGTGTGTACGACGTCCATACCGGCATTGGTTTCCTCGATCATATGCTGGAGCAGCTGAGCCGACATTCCCTGATGGACCTGACGCTCAGGGCCAAGGGCGACCTGCATATCGACGGTCACCACACCACGGAAGACTGCGGCATCGTCATCGGCACCGCGATCAAGCGGGCGCTTGGCGATATGACCGGCATCACCCGTTACGCCAACGCCTATATCCCAATGGATGAGACGCTGTCGCGCGCCGCGATCGATATTTCCGGCCGCCCGTTCCTGGTGTGGAAGGTGGATTTTCCCCGCCACAAGATCGGCGAGATGGACACAGAACTCTTTGAGGAATTCTTCCGCGCTTTTGCGTTCGCGGCAGGCATGACGCTGCATGTGGAAAATCTCTACGGCACCAACAGCCACCATATTATTGAGAGCTGTTTCAAAGCCGTTGCCCGTGCCCTCAGGGCCGCGACAGAGACCGACCCGCGCAAAGCCGACGCTGTGCCTTCCACCAAAGGTACGCTGGGCGGCAGCCTTTAAACCAGCCGGAGCAGATCTGATGCCAGACACCGTTGCCATCATCGATTATGGCTCGGGCAATCTCCGTTCCGCGGAGAAAGCCTTTGCGCGCGCAGCCAAGGATAGCGGCCTTGAGCGCACCATCACCGTCACCAGCGACCCGGATGTGGTGGCAAAAGCCGACCACATCGTCCTGCCCGGCGTGGGCGCGTTCGGCGATTGCCGCAAGGGCCTGTTGGCCATAGACGGCATGCGCGAGGCAATCAACACCCGCGTTCACCATGAGGGTCGCCCCTTCATGGGTATCTGCGTGGGCATGCACCTGCTTGCGAAAGAAGGCCATGAGCACGGCACCCACAAGGGCATGGGATGGATCGACGGCAATGTCGAGAAAATGACGCCGGACGACCCAAGCCTCAAAATCCCGCACATGGGCTGGAATGTGGTGGAACTGACAGACGCTGGCCTCAAGCACCCGGTCGCAGGCGCGCTGGAGGCGGGCGATCACGCCTATTTCGTCCACAGCTATCATATGGTGCTCGAGAGCGACGACTCGCTCCTCGGGTTCACGCGTCATGGTGGCCGCGTGACGGCCATAGTGGGCTTTGAGAATATCATCGGCACCCAGTTTCACCCTGAAAAAAGCCAGCGTGTGGGGCTGAAACTGATCAGCAGCTTTTTGGAGTGGCGACCATGATTACCGTTTATCCTGCTATCGACCTCAAGGACGGCAACTGCGTGCGCCTCTATAAAGGCGACATGGAGGCCGCAACTGTCTTTTCCGACAATCCGGCAGCGCAAGCGCGCGAATTTGTAGACACGGGCTGTCCCTGGCTGCATCTGGTGGACCTCAATGGCGCTTTTGCGGGAGAGCCCGTGAATGCCGCTGCCGTAGACGCCATTCTGGCGGCTGTTGACGTGCCCGTGCAACTGGGTGGCGGCATCCGCGATATCGCAACCATGGAGCGCTGGCTGGACGCCGGCATCTCGCGCCTGATCCTGGGCACGCTTTCGGTCAAGAATCCTTCGCTCGTCAAGGAAGCTTGCAAGCTGTTCCCCGGCAAGGTCGCCGTGGGCATCGACGCCAAGGGCGGTATGGTCGCTGTTGAAGGCTGGGCCGAAGCCAGTGAGCTCGAAGTCACCGAACTCGCCCTCAAGTTCGAGGACGCGGGCGTGGCCGCCATCATCCATACCGATATCGACCGCGACGGCACGCTGACCGGCGTAAACGCCGAAGCGTCATCTGACCTCGCCAAAGCCGTGTCAATCCCGGTGATCGCCTCAGGCGGCGTCAAGGACATCGAAGACATCCACCGTGTGGCCGCAGCGGGCAATCTTGAAGGGGTTGTCACCGGCCGTGCCATCTATGACGGTCGGCTTGACCTCAAGGAAGCGCTCAAAGTCGCGAAAGGCGGTGCTTGATGCTGAAAGCACGGATCATTCCCTGCCTGGATGTGAAAGACGGCCGCGTGGTCAAGGGCGTCAATTTCGTCGATCTTGTTGACGCCGGCGACCCGGTGGAGCAGGCGCGGGTCTATGACACCGCGGGCGCCGACGAGCTGACCTTCCTGGATATCACGGCAAGCCACGAAGACCGCGGCATCCTCCTTGATGTGGTGCGGCGCACGGCTGAAGCCTGCTTCATGCCGCTCACGGTTGGTGGCGGCGTACGCACGGAAGATGACGTTCGGCAGCTGCTGCTGGCGGGCGCGGACAAGGTCTCGCTGATGACGGCAGCGGTAAAGAACCCAGAAATCGTCAGGGAACTTGCCGAAAAATTCGGGTCGCAATGCATTGTCGTGGCTGTGGATGCCAAGGAAGTTGGCCCACACAAGTGGGAGGTGTTCACCCACGGCGGGCGCACTGCCACCGGCATTGACGCTATCGCGTATGCCAAACAGGTGGCAAGCCTGGGGGCGGGGGAAATCCTGCTCACAAGTATGGACCGGGACGGCACGCGCGAGGGCTTCAACATCGAGCTGACACGCGCGGTCTCTGATGCGGTACCAGTTCCAGTCATCGCGTCTGGCGGTGTGGGCAACTTGGACCATATGGTTGAAGGCATCCGCGACGGGCACGCGTCCGCCGTGCTTGCAGCCTCGATTTTCCACTTCGGGGACTATACGATTGCCGAGGCCAAGGCCCATATGGCAGCGGCGGGCATTCCGGTAAGGGAGACAGTCTGATGACCAGTGCACTTGACATGCTTCTTCGGCTTGAAGAAACGCTTGAGGAGCGCAAATCGGCCGATCCGGATACAAGCTATGTGGCCAAGCTTTACAAGAAAGGCCCCTGCAAGATTGCCCAGAAAGTGGGCGAGGAAGCTGTTGAAACTGCCATGGCTGTGGCGATGGACGATGATATTGGCATCATCAACGAGAGCGCGGACCTTGTGTTTCACCTGATGGTGCTTCTGAAGTCCCGTGGCTACAAGCTTGAGGACGTAGCACTTGAACTCGCACGCCGTGAAGGCCTGTCGGGGCTCGAAGAAAAAGCCAGCAGGGAAGATTGAATCGGAAGGTACAGTGGGCCTAAGCCATAATAGGTAGGCGTCCAATAGGCCTGGGTGATATTTAATCTACGGCCAAATCACTCATCAATCTATTCTATTTAGAAATGACCGCCTGCTGGATTCAATCAGAGTCGAGAGTGAGCATATGGACCCTATACTGAAGCCGATGCACCAAAGTACCACATCTTGAGATACATACCGTTACCCTTTATCGGCAAAGTATCATTAAGTAACCAGCATCCAGCAATTTTTCATACCGCACTGATCTTGGGAACGGTATTTTGGTTGCCATTAATTTTATCCAACCCCGGGATAAAAGCTTTTCTCGTCGGCACGATTGATTAGCCTGCAAATCAGCTAATGAAAATCCCCCCCAAAAAAAATAACGGTGCTCATTTTTTTTTCCCGGTTCTTACATTTCTGACAGTTATCGTGGACCCAACGAGCCGATGGTTTGGCTCATTGATCAACACAAGCTTAGGAATGGAATACATCATGTTCACCGTCATTGAAAATATCTCCGCGCGTCTTAAAACTATCGAAAATCAACTCAATCAGAATCATCATGCGCAAACTCTGTGCTGGAACCAGCTAGAAAAATTTGAGTGCCCATCCGCCCAACAAGAATTGTCAGATCTAATGGATGTTGAACTCGTTCTCAAAGCCGAGCTAGAGGCAACTAAAAACTCATACAAACAAGTTCAGAACTATGCTCGCTACTATTCAAACTTAAAGCCTGAATTTGACGCCATTGTCCGTGATGCTGGGTTCCAGTTGGGGCATTTTCCATACACAGTTGTTCGAGAAGGTGCCACTGAAGAGGAAATCAGTGAGGCAGTAGCCAACCTAGAGAACTTGGCATGGGCCCGTGCTAGAAGCGAGGATGTGTTGATTACGCAGTGCAGCGATGAGACAATCCGCCGATATCTCCGCCGTGTCGTGAACGCTGCAGGAAAAAGCAACCTGAGGGATTTTATAAATCAGGTTATTACCAGAACCGACCAAACCCGTGCGACGTTTCGCTGGACTCGGGCAGCTTTAAACTTCTTCCTAGAAATGTTGATGGTATGCGACAGGGCGTCCAAGGAGATTTATGACCTTCACAACAAGCTCAATAGCGTCAACGTAAGAGATCTCCCAACAAAGCACCAAATACAAACCTATATTAGACGTAAGTCTGTGCCCGATAGAACACACCCACTATTTCTAGACACGCTGGTGTCCTTGGGGAGTGACGGCCTCACAGCCGCTATGATTTTCCAGTCAACAATTTTCCTAGGCCTTCGTCCTATCGAATGGCAAACCGCATTTTTTGATGAGAACGAACCAAACACTCTTGTCATCAAGAATGCTAAAAACAGTAACGGCAGAGCGTGCGGCAAGTATCGCTGGTTACACCTAGATAATTTTGACGATGAAGAATACCAACTGATTAGGGATACCATTGATGCCATCAGATCCGAGTTAGAAGGCACAACGTTTGTCGCCTTTATGGGACGAATTCGGTGCGCCTTCCGACAGGCACATCAAAAAATGTCTCCAAAAGCAAAAAAGCGGCGCATCACCCTTTATACAGCGCGCCATCAATTTGCAGCTAACATGAAACGCTACTGGGGGCGCAATGGGAGAGACGTGCTCGGAGCATTGATGGGCCACAGCAATGACAACACCGCAGGCTGCCACTATGCCCATACCAACCAGGCTATGAAAGGAGGGCGCTACGGACCACAAGCTGATGGCACCAACGTCCCTGTCCCGGATCAATCGAATGTTGCACAAGTTCGAGTCACTAACAGACATTTGGCTGCTATTGAGCTGGGCGCAAACACCCAATCCAGTCAATCTTCAGCCAGTTCGACATCAGAGAGCACAGCATGCTACTCCAGCTCAATGTCAATGTAAGTTGAACGAAAATGCAACCTAGCAGCTTCCATGCTCATCGACTGAAGAAATGGGCTCTGACCTTATACTATCCTCCAGAACCTGCTCTGGTTTCTGGAGGAGCAACCCAAGCCAGCGCCGTATAGTGTCATCAACCCAAAAGCTGAAGCAATTCCCTTCCAAATTCTTCAGCTTTAGCTTTCCTGCATCACCAGTCTATTTAGCAAATGCCCGGATTTTCATATGTGGCCAATGAAGCAGTCATAAAGTCGCTTAATGGTAAGCGGTGATTTTTCCCCACCTTCCTTGTGAGCTTTTGATCTGCGACATGGTGTTTCCGTGATTGCAGGGCTTGAGTTTGTCCATGGGAGGCCATATGGAGCTACAGCGTGAGAGTGATGTCGTTTCGCAGATTGTCATGACGCCGAAGGGTCAGCGGCGATGGCCTGATGAGGTGAAGGCGCGGATTGTAGCGGAGACGTTGAGGGCGGGCGCGACGGTAGATGGTGTTGCTCGGCGGTATGACCTTCGTCCCAACCATCTGTCGACCTGGCGACGCCTGGCGCGACAGGGCAAGCTGGTGCTGCCCGAGGTGCACGAGGGCATGATGACGCTGAGCCATGCCCAGTTTGAGGCTTTGTTCGCCGGTCTCGACTGGCGGCGGGTGACGCCGCTCCGGGCGAGGACACCGAAGGTCTGACAAAGTCTCTGGATAGCTGCGGCAGAGTGACTCAGGGAAACAATAATCCTGCCGCTCGGGCCGCTGTTTTGCTATGGTCTGATCATGTTCAAAGAGACCGACCTTCCCGATGATACCGAAGCCCTGAAGGCGATGATTATCGCCCAGGCAGCAGAGCTTGCCGCGAAGGAAGCTGTGATCATCCAGAAGGAAGGCGCGATCTCCGCCAAGGAGGATTGCATCACCCGGCTTGAGGCGCTGGTGAAGGCGTTCCGGGCAGCCATGTTCGGGCGGCGTTCCGAGAAGCTCAATCCGGATCAATATGACCTGGCGCTTGAGGATATCGAGGTTGGGATTGTCGCCACCGGAGCCGAAGACAAGACCGCCGCCCAGGCTGTGGAGAAGGTTCGCCAGCCGAAGAGTGAGCGCGCCAGTCTGCCGCAGCACCTTCCACGTATTGATGAGGTCATCGAACCCGAGAGCACTCTCTGTGCCTGTGGCTGCCACATGCATGCGATTGGCGAGGATGTGTCGGAACGGCTGGATATCATCCCGGCCCAGTTCCGGGTGATCGTCACCCGCCGCCCCCGCTATGCTTGCCGGACGTGTGAGGATGGTATCGTCCAGGCGCCTGCGCCAGGCCGCCTGATCCCAGGGGGCTTACCGACGGAAGCCACAGTGGCCCAGGTTCTGATCTCCAAATACGCCGATCATCTCCCGCTCTATCGCCAGAGCCAGATTTATGCCCGGCAGGGCATCAAGCTCGACCGGTCGACACTCGCTGGCTGGGTCGGGCGGGCAGCGTTTGA
This sequence comes from Kordiimonas lacus, assembly GCF_001550055.1. Classification (GTDB taxonomy): domain Bacteria; phylum Pseudomonadota; class Alphaproteobacteria; order Sphingomonadales; family Kordiimonadaceae; genus Kordiimonas; species Kordiimonas lacus. Next base: position 494,031 of record NZ_LRUA01000010.1, on the reverse strand, counting down.
GCTCAGGCCCGTGTATGACTGCCTGCTCAATCAGCTCAAGCGATCATCGAAACTCTTCATGGACGAGACGCCGGTGCCCGTCCTGGACCCCGGGCGGCGCAAGACCAAAACCGGCTATCTATGGGCGCTGGCACGCGACGACCGGCCATGGAATGGCGAGGGTCCACCCGGGGTGGCCTTTGCTTATGCACCGGGCAGAAGTGGCCAGCATGGTGAGGATATGCTCTCAGGCTTCAGGGGGACACTGCAAGTGGACGGGTATGCTGGCTATAACCGCCTTGCTAGACGGGCGGAGGCGCCGCTCAACCTCGCCTATTGCTGGGCTCATGCCCGCCGCAAGCTGATGGATGTGGCAAAGAACAATGTTGCCCCGATCGCTGAAGAGGGCCTGAAGCGCATCGCCGCCCTCTACCGAATTGAGGCCGACATCCGGGGCCAGAGTGCTGACGTGCGCCTCGCGGTCAGACAAGAGCGTGCCGCGCCGCTGATGGACGCCTTCAAGATATGGCTTGACCAAAGTCAGGCGCGGGTGCTGGGCAAATCCCCGCTCGGACAGGCACTGGGCTATATCACCAAGCACTGGGACGGGCTGAGCCTGTATCTGACAGACGGGCGCGTTGAGATCGATAACAACACCGTCGAACGCACGATCCGGCCAATTGCCCTGAACCGGAAGAATGCCCTCTTCGCCGGTCATGATGTCGGCGCCCAGAACTGGGCTGTCATCGCGTCACTGATTGAGACCTGCAAACTTAATGCCGTCGATCCCCAGGCTTGGCTCACTCAGACATTCTCGGCTATCGTCACCGGCCACAGGCAGGCCAACATCGAAGGTCTGCTGCCCTGGAACAGGAAAGTTGCGACAACAGAGGGTGCCCCATGACATTGTCAGCCAATGAAAAGGCCACTATTACCGCGACATGCCAGACCTTTATCGACACCGTCCTAAAGCCGCGCTTCCTGCCGGTCGTCAATCAGACACCCTTCAATTACCCCGTCGATATCCAGGGGAAATGGCACGGCAACAAATATCGCTTCCTGCAACGCTACCGGTCGGGCTTTCCTGAGAACCTCGGTGAGGAGTTCGATGCACCCTTCGTTCGCATCGACTGGATCGGCCAAAACAGGTTCGATGTCCAATGGCATCGCCATACCGGCCAATGGTTCCCTGTCCACCAGGGCTTATCGCTCAAAGCCGCCCTCAAGGCCATTGAAACCAACGAGTTCCTCCACCCGGTGTGAACGCCGACCCGATCAAAGGCGGACTCACCGGGCGGCACCGGCTCCCCTATAGTCGTGGGGGAAAAGCACCGCTTACGCTTAATGATCAGTCTGTCTCCTTACGACAGACTCTGCTTTTACATGGAGGGATTTAAAGGGCGCAGGTCAGATTAAACCCTTTTTTCTCCACGGCATCCAAGTGACCCACTCATACCTTATCCTCATCTCCAACAATCTTCTTGCAAGACAGGGCGTCATCATTTCGTACGCAAAGGAATAACTCGTAGCCGCCAATTGCTGGCTACACCCTTTTAGAGCGTTACCAATTCTACTCGGTCAAGAAGTCAACTATCGCAGAGTCAGATTTTCATCTGAGCTGGAAGCCACTAGACCCATAACCCATCCGTCCTACGCCAAGAACCAGTCAATGGATCTGCCTTCCCGGATGAGTTAGGTCCCTCAGCATCAACTTTCCGACCGCATGCCTCAATGTCCTGATGTTGCCGCTTTTCTTATAAAAAGCCCTTAACATGGCAATCGTATTTGGGGGGAACGGTTCAATAAAAGCCACAGGCAACCCTGCCTCGGCAGCAAACTTTTGTTGAAGAACCCACACAAGATTCTCAACATGTTCTGGCCCTGGTGGCAGCCAATTAAGGATCTGACAGCGCGACCGAACTTGAGGCGTCAGCTTGTCAGAAGAGTTTGATGTCAAGATCCAGGTCACAAAAGACAAGTTGACCGTACACCCCAGTCCCTCATCAAAATAGGCTTCAGAAGTTTCTTTTTCCAGGAACCCAAGAAGCGTCTCCTGAACGTCCCCATTCATACTGCCCCGACTAGCTTTCTCTACTTCATCGATAATGATGACAGGGTTCGGACACTTCTGTTGTGCAATAACACGCACCGGCAGACACGGCTCAGCTGTCGACCAACCCATTGAGGTTCCTTTTAAACTTCTATTGTCTGAGTTACCCCCAACAGAATGTACGTGGAACGGCAACTGTAGAAGCGTCGCCAGCCTTTTGGCAAAATATGTTTTGCCGACCCCTGCGCGACCTGTCACCAGAATTGGATCCATTGTCAGGCATGACTGTCCTGAAACAGCCATCAAACTCAGGCTAGACATCAGATATTGAAGTTGGTCAGCCATTTGAGGAAATTCCGCCAGCAATTGTTCCCCAACATCCAAAGGTCTTTTTGCTCCACCAAATGGAAGCGGATGCTTCAGCGCCTGATAGGTTGATGACAACCTCACCTTGACGTCACTGGCTTGTGTTACCAGAATTTGAGCCATGCCGCTAACTGACGAGGCGGAGATAGGTGCACCATTCTCCAACTCAGTCAATAGTTCTGCTTCATTGCCCGAGCCCAGCGTTTTTTGCTGCCGCGCCTGATCACAAGAGCTTCCCATGGCCCGGCCACGTAAGTGACAGTCCCAGCTGCCCATCAAATCCTCGATGTCGCAGCTTTCGGGCCGAAAGGATTTCCCACGAAGTTCATCAAGCACCTGGATCGGAAAGTATGCGACAGCCTCAACACCACCCGCCGCGGCAAGCATCATCATCAGGATGAAATCATCGTCCCGCTCGTCGATTTGGCCTGTGAGCGCAAGGCGTCTTGCTTCCTGCTCGATCTCGGAGAAGCTGCTATCGGTAGTGAGTTTGATCTTGGAAGAATGCTGTGAAGCAGTAGTGAGATGCTGAAGAATCTTATCTTTGGATTCGATATAATCCGCAGGCTCTAAAACCCGCCAGTCCAGTACGTATGCCATGGTATATGCCCTTGAAGCTGATCGTCAGTGGTGAAGCTGAGAAAGCAGCCATGCCTATTCGCTTGTTCGAATGTGCAAAGGACAAGGTCATCAAGAGTTCCTAGAAGCTCAGGTCAGTTGGTTGGAAAGAGGAAAAAAGAAAGGTGGATCCAGAAATCAGCCAGGTAATAACAGACCGGGCCATTTGGAGGCTTGAGGCCTCAGGCCGGGCACGATTGCTGCGGTGAAGACCAGCTTTAACCGATAGCTTCTTAAGCTGGCGGGCCATCAGCGATGCCTTCTGGCCTCTGTTGGGTCGATAGAGCATGGATGTAACTCCCTTATGTGTTTCCCAATGTAGGAGTTACACCATACCCTATTTTGGGGTTCATTGAAAGGGTTATTGAGAACAAAATAGGTACAAGCCCAAAACACCCCCCCTTAGGCAGCTATGACGCTACCTCTAGCCTGGCAAGTTCCTGACGATGCTTCTCCACAAGCGCATGCCTGTCCTCACCAAGGGTTCTCATTTCAAAGTCCAGCTTCTCAAGGTCTGGCTCCACATCAGTGTTAAACACTTCACCTTGATCAGTCGTCGCCGCAACAATCGCCAAGTCATAGCTGTCAAACGGCGCGCCAGGCAGGTTCCCCGATGCCTGAATATCCAAAGCCCATTTCATAAAGTCATGAGTACGAAAGACTTTCATGGCACCAGCCGGGACATCAATACGATAGGTATGCAGTTGCTGCATTGGCGTCCTGGTATTGGCGCCCACAGCAATCACCTGCAGCGTAATAGTCGCCAGGTTCTTCTGGGAGCGATTGACAACTCGCACCGGAACAGGGTCATTGCGGCGGCTGACACCCTCTGGAGGGAACCCAACCTCAACCTGTTTGAGAAAAACCTCGCTGGCTTTTGCGTCGTCTTTTAGGGCTTTGATCTTACCGTCGAGCTTCTGAACCCGCTCATCAAAGGCTGCCAACTCCGCTGCTTGCTCCTCCCGAAGCATCCTGGCACCAAGAGGCAAGATGTCTTCCGCCGTCAGTCCACTCAGCCACTTTCTGTAGAGCGTATCCGCATAGAGGGCGCGCTTCTTCGCCTCTTCATACCTTTTCCGGCGTTCCGTCCGGTAGTTAAGCTCTTCCCCCTTGGATAGAAAATTTCCCCGCATCTGTTGTTGGAGCCTGTACTCGTGAAGCTCAAGCATATAGTCCGGACCCAACACTTGCTTGGCATACCCGTCTAGTCGTTCGTTCCCTGCAGGAAACAAAGCTGCATCAAAAGCGTCAATGACGCTATCGGACGCTGCAATAGCATCAGTACCAGCCCGGCGTTCAATCACCTTCATGGCAAGAGGCAGTCTCTTGCCATCAGGCTCTGAGGCTACAACAGCCGCAAGGCTGGCTTCAAAGTCTTCACCGTCACTGACGGTCGGTGTATCAGAACCACAGGCTGTCAGCATTAGCGAAAGCCCGAGTACAATAGGTAGATGGAATTTCATGGAATTCTCCCCAACGAATTAAAACCCTAATATAGGGTACATGAATTTGGGGTACAAGTTTTTAGGGTATAGCAGCTTGAGGGTCACCAACCAATTGGACCCCGACAATGATCGCAGACAAGAACGACCCGAGGTATAAGAAGCTTCGCGACTACCTGAAGGAGGAGCGCATCAAGCGCGGCTTGCTGCAGAGCGATCTGGCCGAGAAGCTTGGGGTTCACCAGCAGATGATCAGCAAGATCGAGAGCGGCGAGCGGCGCATCGATGTGGTTGAGTTCATATGCCTTGCGGAGGCGATTGGAATCGGCACACAAGACGCCATGCGTATCCTTGAAAAAAGCTAAAACGGGATATCCGCTAGCTTCTTACACGGCTTCGACTTTCCAAATTTGTGGCTTCATCAAGGGCCGAAAAAAATACTTAACAAAATGAGCCCGAACTGCACGCGCAAGGGCTTAGCAACCTTGCTGAAAAGACTAACCGGGAAGATTAGGCAAAGAAGCCTTGAGCGCCCTGCCACAAGAGGCGGGCCGCCAGAAGCGTCAGGATGATATTGAGCCAGCGGCCGAAACGCTCATCCGTTGATTTCATCAGGAAATGACGCCCCACCCAGGTGCCTAGAAAGCCGGTAGCCACCATGGCAACCATCAGCGGCAGATAGGCACCAAAGGCAAAGCCAAGCAGGCCAAACACCACAATCTTGACTGTATGCTGGCCCACCATACAGGCGGAAAAAGTACCTACATGGGCCAGACGCGACAGCGAAAACATCTTCACCACCACCGCAACAAACGGCCCGGTCGCCCCGACAAACATGGTGAGTAGCGTCGAAAGCGCGCCGCTAGATCCGACAAAAGCCATACTTTTATGGTCGGCGGACGGCTTTGGCATCGGCCCCCACAAGGAATAGAGAACGAAAAGCCCCAGCACCAGCTGAAGCGTTGCTGCGGGCAGGGCCACAACAATCTGACCGCCAATCAGACCGCCAATCAGACTGCCCATCAGGAAATACAACACAATCCGCCAGACGATAGCCTCGCGCATCAAATAGGCCCGCCCGGCGTTTGAGCCAAGCTGCACCACACCGTGCACAGGCACGATGGCAAGCGGCGGCATCACCTGCGCCATCACCGCCAAAAGCGCTACACCGCCGCCAATCCCCATCGAGGCCGACAGGAAGGAGGTGAAGAAGCTGACCCCCACCAGAAGGGCCGCATCAAGAAAGCTAAGGGTGTCTGGTATGATCGTCATGGCGCGCACTCTGCCGAATAAAAGAGCGCTCGGAAAGCGAAAATGAAGGCTGCGACAGGATTTCCCCTTGTGATTGCAGTCGCAGTGATGTTTTGTATGGCCGAACTCAATTGCTGCTGAAGGAGCGTCGCGCATCATGCGGGATTTGTATAACAAACCGGGCCTGGTCGCCGCTGTCATTTTCGCCCTGATCATCGCCACGCTGGTGTTCAAGAAAGTGACGCGCGAAGAAACGCTGATCGTGCCCGTTGAAGACGGTAAAGCACAGACCGGAAACCAGGAAGAAAGCCAGACGCTTTCGGAAGCACAGGCTATGAAGGACGCCGAAAGCGGCTTTTCTCTTTCATTCCCGATGGCATGCAAACTTGGGAAAGATTGTTGGATTGCCCGCTATGTGGACCGGGAGGCTGGCGACGTGGCAGCGGATCACACTTGCGGCTCCAGCACCCAGAACGGCCACAAAGGTACGGATATTGCCATCAGCGACCTGGCGCGCATGAAAGCGGGCGTCTCCGTTCTCGCAGCAGCGCCGGGAACCGTCCTTCGCCTAAGGGATGGTGTTGAGGATGCCTCTGTGCGCGAGGCGGGAACAGACGGCACCAAAGGCCAGGAATGCGGCAACGGTATCGTGATCGACCACGGTCAGGGCTGGCAGACCCAATATTGCCATATGAAGCAGGGCAGCCTACGCGTAACGCCCGGCGACACAGTAGCTGCTGGTGATGTGCTTGGCCAGGTCGGTATGTCCGGCCTGACCGAATACCCGCACCTGCATTTCACGACGCGCCTTAGCGGCAGCCTGGTAGACCCATTCGACGGCGGCAAGTTTGAAACCAGCTGCGAGGCCGACGGGCAAAGCCTTTGGGCCGACAAAGTGCCGTACCAGTCGTTCGTGCCGCTGCCTGCTCAATTCAGCACTGAACCCAAGGATCTCGAAAACATGTGGCAGCCAGGCCCCAAGACCATACCGTCGGATAGCGAAGCCATGCTACTGGTTGGCCGCGGCTTCCACCCCCAACGCAGCGATATCTGGCATTTCACCATCACAGATCCGGACGGTAAAGTCGTGCTGGACAATAAAATCAACATGGAAAAGAGCCACCAAGTCTATGTAGGTTTCATGGGGCTCGAGAAACCCGAAGGCGGGTTCAAGCCCGGCATCTGGAAGGGCAGCATCCATGTGGATCACGGCCCTTGGGATGACTATGACCAGACGATCGAAATCGAGGTCACTCCCTAAGGCATGCGCCCACGCCCAAGCGTAAGGTAATGGAAACTGGCCACCATAAGCGCTGCATGAAACAGGGCGGACGGCATGACCATAGCCGTCTCAAAAGACCAGCCGGGGGGCGTCGGCATTAGAAAACGCCCCACGACACTCCCAATAAACGCGCCGGCCAGTCCGGACAGCAGAACCTGCTTTGTCAGGAGTACACCAAAGTGACTACGCCGCCACCGCATCATCAGGAACACCCCAAGCAGGCAACCACGGGCGCCATAGGCATCTGGGAAAAACCCTTTCGGGCCTAAAATGGCGACACCAAGAAGCACCAGCATAAGCACTGCGCCCAGGCCATACTCAACCTTACGCGGCATCAGAGCTGGTCCAGCATGATCTTGTTGCCGTCCGGGTCTGTGAGCATTAGGGTGCAGGGCCCTTCGCCTTCCTTTGCCTCCATATCAAGCGCGATACCTGCCGCCTGAAGCGTCGCCTGTACGGCTCGCGCGTCAGCCGGGTTGAAGGTCAGGATATTGGTATCGAACATGCCCTCAAACAGGCCAATGCGGCTATTGCCATTTGCCATGAACAGCCACTTGTCCTCTTCCGCACCGCATTCGACCACAAAGCCAAGGGCTTCATAAAAGGCACGCGATGCCTTCAGGTCCCTGACCGCAAGGCTTGTTGAGCAAAGCCCCAGATCCATGTCGTCCCCTCCACCTTTCATGGCCCCCCATATGCATGGCGGTTAGTTCCATATGAAATTGGCGCCTATTATGGCCATCCAAAAATGAGAAAATCCATATTTATTGCTGGTATCTAAATACTTGATCTCGCGCGCGGCGTAGGTCCTCCTGAGCTGCAGTGATTTATCATGCGATATCGGGCGTATGTATATGTGTAAGCGGTATATCTGCCTAGCAGACACTCACCCGCTTGATCATCGTGATATGATCCAGAACCAACCCTTCTGATCAGTGGATCAGACATACCTCAAATGTCCTTGAAAAAGGTAAAACAGACCTCTGCCGGCCAACGAGAAGATGAAAGTTCAAGTCGCAGGCCGCCAGCTGAAGCGCTGATATATTTCCTTAGGCCCAACCAACCGGCTCCGGGTTCGGGCCATAGCGGCGATAGTCGTCCAGATATTTCTGCGCTGTCGCCGCGCCCTGTTCGGTGTTCCAATATTTCTTAGCGTAGGCCGCCAGGCCTTCGTCGTCTAACACATGCGGCAGGGCTTCCGGCACCCGCCAATAAATCATCCGCGCCACGGCGCAGGCATATTTGTCGTCTGTCTCCAGCGCTTCCAGCCGGTCCAGCTCCTCTGGCAGATACGCATCCACCAGCGCCTGCATGTCGGGCCGAAAAGCCAGATAGTTTTCATACAGATCGTTCAGCGTATTGGGCTCAACCTGGAAGTAGGAAAGCGCCGGGCCGCCCTGCTGCACCCGGTAGCGAAAGCCCATGCTTTCTTGGCACGCCGTCATCATCAGAAGCTTTTCCGCAGCCGCGCCGTCCATCGCCATGTCCTTCAGGACTGGCTCAATCACATCCTTCAGGAAATCATCTGCATTGGTTTCTGGGTCTGCCATGGCTGCTCTCCCTTAGTGCATGAGGGTGTAAATTATACCAAAGATTGCAGAAGCGCCACTCCGCGTCATTCAGCGGCTACCAGCGTGGTTGCACCCGCGCCCACAATGCACGGCACGTACACCCTCCGCGTCCCGGAACAGGGTCTCCAACAAACCGCGGTTACCACCCAGCCGCCGGTGCGACACATGAATGTGACTTTGAAGGACGCCGCCCGCCCCCTGCCTGTGAACCAGGCGAAACTGGTCGAACGGCAGGTCCGTTTGCGCGGCCATGCACGCTCTCCCTTTCAAGTTGTTAAAGGTTTTCTGGGATACTGGGTGAATGCTTCGCCCGGTCCTGTGCCATTGGCGCAGCCGGGGCCAAGCAAAAGTGCTCCGCCGGGAAGCGACTTTTGTGCTATAGTTGTTGGTCTGAACTCAGGAGAATGCCAATGACCGGGAAAGCCCGCTGGTTATCTCTTTGTTGCGTAACGTTGGTGGCAATCGCAGTTGCCGCGCCCTTGCCTGCAGCCGCTTCCACGCAACTCACTGAAGGCCAACACACAGGCAGCCAGACACAGTCCATGATTGGTGTGGCGTCCCGCTGCATCAGCACCATGAAAGCCTACAGGCAGGCCATCGCCTTCATCGACAAACGCCTTCAACGCAGCCCCGCACAGGTAACCTATGAGCTTTCAGATGGTGAAAGTATCACGCTTCTGAACCGAACCCATACATTGATGCGGTTTGAAAAGCGGGTTCTTGAAGAAGGTATGCAGGCCCGCGAACGCGCCTGCACAACTGCCCTTTTGGGTTGATAATACACAATCAATCATTGCCAGCCGCAGCACGCCGCTATAGTCTCCCCCTATCAAGGGAGGGGACATTATGACCGATACATTTTCAAAAGCCTGCCTGGGGGTTATCACGCTTTCGCTTGCGATACTGGCCTATGTGCAGCTCTCCAACCATCTGGCGACATCAAGCCAAAGCCGAACAAGCCCGGAAAAGCATGCTGCGATGAGCCCGTCGGGATGCATTGCACAGCTCGCAGAGCTAAGAGACACCTATGCGGCACTTGAAGCGCAAACCAGGAACATCCCAGCCATGGTCCAGGAAAAGGACGCCAGTGGCACTGTGATTGCAGAAAAACCCAACCGGCTATATGTGCAGCTGATGAACCAGCTTATTGAAATCAGACAGCAGCAAACTTCCCTAAGCGGAAAATGTGAAGCTTGAGCCAATTGGCCCATGTTGATATGGTCCCGCCCAAGGGGTCCTGACCGAAGGAATAGTTCATGTTGCGTTTTGTTTTTGCGCTTTCGCTTAGCGCTGCTTTCTTAACCCAGCCGGCCCTGGCCGCCACCGATGAAGCAGACAGGGCCCGCATCCAGCTTCTGGAAGATCAGGTTGTTGTGCTGAAGGAAGAGGTTCGCCGCCTGCGCCTGATGACAAGCGAGATGCAGACCCGCCTCAATCAGGTGAATATCATTCTGCATGACCTGCAGAAACCGCAGGTTGTTGAGGTGAAAGAGGAGCCGGACGAATGCACCACACGCATCGCGGACCTGACCCAGAAGAAAGACATGCTGATGTCCATGGGCCTGAAGGAAAGCCACCCGGATATCGTGAATATCTCGAACGTACTGGAGAAATTATCGTCAGAATGCACGACTAAAAGTCGCTAGGTTTTCTTTTAGCCTTTATCGTAGAAAGCACTTGTCGAACTGGTACATTAGAATGAAGCGCTTCTCCATTGGATTCCAAACTCTTGATAACCCGAATTACAATGAACGCGAACAGCCAAGCGTCACCAGAACTGAATTTGAGCCCGATCACCTCGCTGGCTATATGGTGCCAAAAGATCCATTGCGAAATATGAGTCTAACTAACCGCCCCTGGGCTGATCGCTCAGGAAAGCCAGCAACTGGTCAAGCTCGCGGTCATTAAGGCGGCCGATGCGGCGTGCGAGCAGGTTGGCCGCAAGCGTCGCGCGTTCATCCATGCCTGCCGTATCAATGGTGACCTTGGGTTTCGACAGCTGCGCCAGCTCCTGCAACTGCTCTGCCTCATCCCAGATCAGGCCGAAATACTGGATCACCTTCTGGATGAAGGCCCAGCTGGGGGCACCACGCTTGCCGTGCTCAAGCGCCGACAGATAGGCAGGCGAGACATCAAGCGCCGCCGCCAGTTCGGCCTGGTTGATGCCTTGTCTCTTCCGAAGCTCGCGCAGGCGTTCGCCAAAAGGGGTCATGATACCCCTCCCTTTCGGCTGCCTGGCAAGCGGCGCCTCAGGATCACATACATGGCTCCTTCGCCGCCATGCTCCTGTGCCGCCGGGCCGTAGGACTGGATGAAGGGCTTCAGTTCAGGCCCATTAAGCCACAGGGGCACCATGCGCCGAAGCACACCGCCAAACTGTTCGAACTCATCGCGGGTCCTATAAGCCGCGGGTGTTGCGTCCAGCTGGGAAAAGCGCTTGCCGCCCTTGCCAGTGACCACCAGAAGCGTCTTGTCACCGCGCCTGACCGCGCCTTCAACGGTGGACTTCAGCACCCGAAAGGCCTGTTCCTGTGTCATGCCGTGCAGGTCGATCGAGCGGTCCACCTCCTGCCGCCCTGTGGTGATTTGCCGGCGCGTCTTCCTATCAATCCGGGCGTCGGGTGTGGGGCTGGGGCGGGAATGCCACTCGCTTGGCAGGCCTTGGCCTTCCCGAAGGTCGCGCACCATGCGCCGCGGAGGAATGGGAGGGGCATCGGGCCGATCGCCCAGAGGCGTCACGCTTTCCGCCACCTTCTGCCAGATGGCCTCGTCTCGCTCGCTCAGCTTTGGTTTTTTGGCCACGGCATCATTCCCCGACAGCCTGATCCGCGAGCGCCTTCGGCAGCAACAGCCAATAGCGGCCCGCATTGTTCATTGGCCCTGCGATCAGTTCGGCCTCTTCGCCAAAGCCCCAGAAAACGTCCCCCCGGATTTCGCCATTGATAGCACCGCCTGTGTCCTGCGCTACCATCAGATGATTGAAGGTCATGGGTTCCGCCATAGGCCCGCGGGGGTTGGGGTGCGATGTGGAAAGCCAAACAGGCGCATGCAGCGGCAGATGCCGCCGGTCAACAGCCAGCGAGCGCCGCGCCGTCAGCGGCACACCGGCAGACCCGAAAGGCCCATCACTTTCACCCAGGTCGCGGAAGAAAATATATGAGGCATTCTTGTTCATCAGGGCGTCCATGCGGTCCGGGTTGTCCGCAAGCCAGGCGCGGATCGCCTGCATGGACATATTTTCACGCGCCACTTCGCCGTCTTCGATCAGTGTCCGACCGATGGCATAGTAAGGATGCCCGTTCTGGTCGGCGTAACCGATCATGCGCAAACTTCCGTCCGGCATTTGCACCCGGCCAGAACCCTGAATATGCAGGAAGAAGGCATCTACCGGGTCATCGACCCACAGAAGCTCAAGGTCGCGGCCTTCAAGCGCGCCATCAGCAATTGCCGCGCGGTCGGCATAAGGCACAAGCTTGTTGCCCTTCACTTCGCCTGCAATGCGGCGCCCCTTCAGATCAGCGCGGAAGGTTCCCAGGTCAACGCTCACCAGCTCCGGCGGGCGGGTGTGTAGCGGCACGCTATAGCGCGCGGTCTTGACCTCGCTTCCGTGCAGCAGCGTTTCATAATATCCGGTAAAAACGCCGTCCGGGTTGCCACCTACAGACACCTCAAGCGGCTGGAAATGCGCCTCAAGCACCTGCCTAAGCGACGCATCATCGGTTGCCAGCAACACATCCTGGCACGCGGCTTCCCAGTCACGGGCATGGCCACCAATGCGGGCACCGGGAATGCGGCGGTTTTCCGGAAAGCCAAGAATACGGTCACAGCTTTTGTATAGCGCCGGCAGCGTGCGCGACAGGTCATCTTCCGCCCAGCCTGGCAGTTCAGTGAATGGCACTGGCCGGAACAAAAGACCCTTCGGCTTGTGGGAGAGAAGGAAAAACGCTGCCGCAAGCGGCAGCGCGATCAGGAGCAAAAGCCCGACTGTATAGCTGAGCGCGCGGCCCACGGCTTAGCCCGCCCGCGTTGCCACGAGGGTCCACATCGGCGTACGCGACTTGGTATCGCGCGCGAAGGTCCATTTGTCGTTCACCTCAACGGCGTCGGACACATTGCCTTCAACCACATTGCCGTCTTTGTCTTTGGTGACAGCGATCAGCTCGGCGCGGAAATGAACCGTCAGTTCAGCGGTGCGGTCAATCAACTGGGCGCCGATGATATCCATCTCGGTCACATCAAGGATCTTGTTATGAACCACCAGGCCGTCTGCCTCGCGCTTGTCAACGGCGCCAGCGAACTGCTCGTAAACGGAATCGTCAAGAAACTCCCTGAGCGTCTCCTTGTCGCCTTTCCAGAAGGCCTCCAAGATCATTTCATAGGCCGCCTTGGCACCGGTCATGAAGGTGTTCAGGTCGAAAGACCTGTCCGCATGACGGATATCCTGATAGGCCTTCCTCAGCGCCGGGTTCTGCTCAAGGTCAATAACCGTCTGGTCGCCCATGATGACATCAGGGCGATCGCCTGCACTGTCATCGCCCATGCCGTCCGAGTGATCGTGGCGTCCGTGCATATTGCCCGCTGCCGGTGGCAGTGGCTCATTGCCTGTTTTATTTCCAAGCTCGGAGCGCAACCGAAGAAGAATAAAGGCCGCGACCGCCGCAAGAATAACTAATTCCATGTTTTACTGTCTCATTAGCGTTTTTATGCACTGAATTTCTGCCCGACTATTGACCCGGGCACCATCCCTTCCTTTATAGATAAGGGTAATCGTTAGAAAGAACAAGAAATGCCCTTAATCATATTTTTGTTAATTTTGGCCCTGCCGGTGGCAGAGCTGGCCATTCTGATCGACATCGGCGAAGAGATTGGCGCGCTTTCCACAGTCGCGCTCTGCATTCTCACCGCAGCTGTCGGCCTGTCCATCGTCAAGCGGCAGGGGATCAGGGTGTTCCAGGACATGCAGGCGGCATCCAGGGACGGCGGGGCCTTGGGCGCCAGTCTGGTCCATGGCTTCTTTCTGGCAATTGCAGGGGTTTTCCTGTTCATCCCCGGCTTCATGACCGACTTTGTCGGGGCGCTTCTGTTGATCCCGCCTGTTCGGCTTGGCCTTGGAAAGCTGGGAATGGCGCAGTTTGTGGTCCATCGCGGTGCGTCGCGCCCCCATGAGACCATCATCATCGAAGGGGAATATTGGGAAGAGCGGTCCGAAGAGGATGCGGCAAAAGCACGCCTCAGGGAAAAGGACCACCCCGACAACCAATAAATTAGGAAATCCGCCATTTTTGGCGCATTTGCATATTGTTCAATCGATCAATCCATGCTAGCCGTTTGCCCCAGATTTGCCGACCCTGTTGGTTTTGGGGGGCTGGCACCAATGAAAAGAGTGAAAAAATGGCAGAAAATGAATTCGGCAATGACCAGGCGCCAGTAGGCGGCCCAGCACCTGAAGGTGCAGAAGGCCCACAGGCCGGCGTTATTGCGCAGTATGTAAAAGACCTTTCTTTTGAAAACCCGAATGCCCCTGCAAGCCTGCAGGCGCTGGCCGGCCAGAAGCCAGCCATCGACGTGAATGTAAACGTCGGCGTTCGCAAGATGAATGACGAAGTCTATGAGGTAGAGCTGAAGATCTCTGCAAAGGCAACGGCCCCTGCTGAAGGCGGTGGCGAACAGGTTGCTTTCGTGGTTGAGCTTGCTTACGGCTCCCTCTACGGCATCCGTAACGTGCCTGAAGAAGCGCTGAAGCCGTTCCTTCTGATCCAGGCACCTTCCATGATGTTCCCGTTTGCGCGCGCCATTATCGCTGACGCAAGCCGGGATGGCGGGTTCCCGCCGCTCCTTCTGGAGCCAATCAACTTCGAAGCGCTTTTCCGTGCCCAAGCGGCACAGGAAGCGCAACAAGCCCAGGCTGCTTCGGCGGCTGACGGCGGCGAAGAACCGACGCCGGTTAATCTTAATTAATCGGCTAGGAAAATTTCCGAAATGCGGCCGGCTGTCTGGGTTTCCCTTTGGGTTTCCTGGACAGCCGGTTTCCTTTTGGGGACCTAGCCCGCTACGGCATGCCTCTGTGCTGCCTGTCGCCGGCGATCAAGCCGGTCCGCCATCATGGCCGTCACGGCTTCCACCAATTCCGGTTCCGCCACACTAGGGTGCCCGCCCTTAAAGAGTGGTTCCGGGTTATATTCAAGTCCCAGCTGGATCGCCTTCGCGACCTCAGGCCCCGCCAGTTCCGCCACTACTGAAAAAGCGAAATCAACGCCTGCGGTCACGCCGCCACCGGTGATGCGGTTGCGGTCCCTGACCACCCGGCCTTCCGTGGGGATTGCGCCGAAGGGCGCGAGGTTGTCCATCGCCGCCCAGTGCGTGGTGGCTTTATAGCCGTCCAGCAGCCCCGCCGCCCCCAGGATCAATGACCCGGTACATACGGATGTGACATACTTCGCGGTCGCCCCCTGCGCTCGCAAGAAACCGATGATCTCGGCGTCCTCATACCAGTCGTCCACGCTTGGGCCGCCCGGCACCACCAGCACATCAAGTTGCGGGCAATCCGCAAGCGTAACGGTAGGCAGGATCTGGAGCCCGCTGTCGGACGTCACGGGGTCAAGCGTTTTTGCGGCCACATGCATGCTCGCACCCGGCACGCGGGCCAACACCTCATAGGGGCCGGTGAAATCAAGCTGAGTCAGGTTGGGGTAAATCAGGAAACCAATGGTTAGGGACATTTTTATTCTCCGCTGTCGTTCTCGGGTACAGGCATCTTGCCCTTGAAACCCAGTGGCTGATATGACAAATTATTATTGATTTCTGCCAACCATGAGAATGCGAGCCATGACCTCGGCCAGGAAAAAGATCGTCTTTATCGCCTATGATGGCGCGCAGGTGCTGGATATCACCGGGCCGTTCCAGGTGTTCGCAAGCGCCAATGAGGAACTGCCAACCCCGGCCTATGAACCGGTGCTCGCCAGCCTTGATGGCGCTGCTGTGCAGTCAAGCTGCGGCCTCAGGATGGACGCAACGCCGCTTGTCAGCGTCAGCCCAAGAGGCATCGATACGCTGCTGGTTGTCGGCGGCGAGGGCGCGCAGGTCCGCCGTGTGGCTACAAAGGAAAATGCCCTGAACTGGATCAGGGAAGCCGCAACCACGACCCGACGCATCGGGTCTGTATGCACGGGCACCTTCCTGCTGGCGGCAGCAGGCCTTGCGGACGGTAAAAGGGTTGCCACCCACTGGAAAGCCACCGGTGCACTCAAGCGGCTTTACCCCGACACTCGCGTCGACGCCGACGCCATCTATGTGGAAGACGGCCCTTTGTGGACCTCCGCGGGCGTTACCGCAGGCATCGACATGGCGCTCGCGCTAGTGGAGCGGGACCTGGGGCGCGATATTGCCATGCGGATCGCGCGGCGGCTGGTGGTCTATGCCCACCGCCCCGGCAGCCAGACCCAGTTCAGCAGTTTGCTCGAAGGGCAGAGCAAGGCCACAGGCAGTTTTGGTCGCACGCTTGAATGGATGCAGGCGCACCTGAAGGACACCATTACCGTGACGGACGCAGCCGAACAGGCGGGCATGAGCGAACGCAGCTTCCACCGCAAGTTCGTCTCGGAAATGGCCGATACGCCCGCGCGGTACTTGGAAAAACTGCGGCTTGAAGCCGCCCGCACGCTGCTTGAAAGCCCCGGCCTGCCGCTCAAGACTGTCGCGGGCGAAAGCGGGTTCGGCACACCCGTGCGGCTCATTCAATCTTTCGAGCGCACCTTCGGGCTTTCCCCCACCGCCTACCGGAAACTCCATGGGGTGAAATAGGGCCTAGTTCTTCACGAAGTCCTGCCACACGGGGTGGCCTGCGATCAGGTCAGCAACCAGCTGATAGCCACCCTCAAGCGGATGGGTGCCGTCATTTGCCATGGATTCATCACGCCACACATCTGACGCAGCCACATCGGTGCAGATATCCACATAAGAGACGCGGTTAATTCGGGCGATCATGCCCATCTGGCGCGCCATGTCGCCGATACGGCCGCTCGCGGGCGCGTCAGAGACCACCGGCAGCGCGCTGACAAACAGCGTGGGTGCCATCGCGCGTGCCGCAACCATGATGGCCTTGGCGTTCTTCAACCGGTTGACTTCATTGATGGTGACCCGGCGGTGCTCGTTCAGGAGCGCGTCATTGGAGCCCACCATGAAGACCAGCCGGTCAAAGCCATACCCTTCGGCCTCGCCTTGCCAACGGTTCATGACGCCTTCCGATGTATCGCCTTCCTGGCCAAAGACCTCATAATCTAAACCCGCAGCCTCACACAAGCGACCGACCCAGCCCTTGCCGCTTAGGTCGCCCACACCCGCCACGAAGCTATCGCCGAAAAATCCGATTTTCATGGTTATTTCGCCGCCTTGGTGAGCCTGAGGAGCGCACGGGCGCAGATCACATCGGCGGGGTTGCCGGTGGTCTTGCAGTCGATCTCTGCCTCAAGAAGGATATCGAGCGCCATCTCAATCTTGCGCGAGGACCAGCGCTGGAGCTCGCCCATGAAGCGGTCGCGCTCGCCAAAAAACACAGGCGGCCTAAGCTTGTTCACAGCTTCCGAGGCATTCATGCCCTGGTCCATCATGCCGCGCGCCTGGTGGAAGCGCATCAGCCGCATCTGCAGATGCCGGAGGATCGGGATCGCGCTGTGGCCTTCCGTCCAGGCGCGTTCGATCAGGCGGTCAAGGCCCGTCAGGTTGCCCGCCGTCACGGCTTCCGCAATCTGGCCAAGGCCCATGGCCGACGTGTCGCCCACGCAGGCCTTTGCATCCGCAAGCGTTACCTGCCCACCTTCAGCGCCTTTGTAGAGCACCAGCTTTTCAAGTTCGCCGCGAGAGACCATCCGGTCACCGCCAAGGTTTTCCACCAGATAGGCCACCGCGTCCTGCGTGGCACTGAGCCCTGCGTCCGCAAGTACTGTCTGCACCAGCCCCATGAGGTCCTGCAAGCTGTCTTCATAACAGGCGATGGCAAGGCCGTTCTTGGCGCCCTCCATCAGCTTTCTGAGCGACGACGTCGGTTTGAGATCCCCTGCGGTGATCGTGAGCAGGCCGTCACCCTGATCGGACCCCAGCACCAGCTTCACGGCTTCGGTGCTTTCATTGCCCGCACCTTCCAGGCGTACAAGCCGCCTGCCGCCCATCATCGAGATGGCAGAGACCTCATCCAAGAGAAGCGAAGGATGTTCCTTGATATCCGCAAGGCTGGGGCGCGCCACCTGAAAAGGGTCTGAAAGGTCTTCGGCAATCTGCTTGCCAATTTTTTCGGCGCGTTCCCGCACCAGCCCGTCATCCCGGCCGAACACAAGCACCGCCCGGATTTTCGGGTCGAGCGACTTGAGGATCGCGGCTATGTCGCGGGGTTTTACCTTCACTGGCCCTCAGTCTCCCTGGCGGTGAAATAGAGCGCCAGTCGCCGGTGGATGCGTTCCGCCAGCTCAAGCGCCAGACGGCGTGCGCTGTCTTCGCGCTGCGTCACTGTCGCGAAGTCAGACAGCACAAGGTCATAGGACGTGCGGGCGCGCATATCTTCCACAAACACAAGCTCTTCACCATCAAGCTTGGTGAAGCTCACGTGGGCAACAAGCGTCAGCTGCTCCTGCGTGGCGGCGGCGTCCGGCCGGATGCCGTACCCTTGCGTGCTCTGCTCCAGTGTCACAGTCAGGCGGTAATCGGGCGTGCCGCCGGCGTTCAGGCGGTCCATCAGGCGGTTGCGCATCACCTGCCCAAGGCGGTCTGCAATGGGCGCAACCTCAACCCCTGCGAGATGCGCCTGCATCGCACGCGAGGAGCCACCGGCCTCGTAAAGCGGGCGGAAACCGCAGCCTGTCAGCAGAAGCGCTGCCGCTATGACGAGGAGCCCACGCATCAGTTGGCCACGATGTTGACGATACGGCCAGGCACCACAATCACTTTGCGGATGGTATTGCCGTCGGTGTATTTCTTGACATTCTCAAGGCCGAGCGCCAGCGCTTCCACGTCTTCCTTGGCCATATCCTTGGCCACTTCAATCGTGTCGCGCACCTTGCCGTTTACCTGCACCGCCATCTTGACCGTGTCATCGACCGTTAGCGCCTTGATGGCCTTTGGCCAAGGCGTTTCAGACACCAGCGTCTTGTGGCCAAGGGCTTGCCAGAGCTCTTCCGCCAGGTGCGGCATCATTGGGCCCACCAGCAGCACAAGCGTCTCCAGCGCTTCGCGGAGCGCTTCCGGCGCGCCGTCGCCCACACATTTGCCGCCAACCGCGTTGGCGAATTCATAAAGCCGCGCAACGGCCTTGTTGAAGTGAAGGTTTTCAATGTCTGCCGTCACGCCTTCGATGGTTTTGTGCGTGGCTTTCCGAAGCGCCAGTGCTGTATCGGACAGGCTTTCAGGAATAGCGGCGCCCACAGCGGCAAAGTCCGACGGCGGGGTCATCACCAGGCGGTAAACACGCTGGGCAAAACGCCAGGCGCCTTCAATACCGGCTTCGGTCCACAGAAGGTCGCGCTCTGGCGGGCTATCACTAAGCACGAACCAACGCGCCGTGTCTGCGCCGTACTGGTCGATAATGTCGTCTGGGTCGACCACATTCTTCTTCGACTTGGACATTTTCTCAACCCGGCCTTCGGTCACCTCCAGGCCGTTGTCGGTGCGGAACAGGGACCCGTCCTCGCGGGCGCGGACAAGCTCAGGGAACACCCATTCGTCATCGCTGTCCTTGTAGGTCACATGGTTCACCATGCCTTGTGTGAACAGGCCCTCAAACGGTTCTTCAATGTTGGTGCGGCCAACATGCTTGAGCGCACGGGTGAAGAAGCGGGCATAAAGAAGGTGCAGGATCGCATGCTCCACACCGCCGATATATTGGTTCACCGGCAGCCACTCGTTGACCACATCGCTGTCGAACGGCGCGTCGGAGTCCGGTGTGCAGAAGCGCAGGAAATACCAGGACGAATCCACGAACGTGTCCATGGTATCCGTCTCGCGCCGAGCTGGTCTGCCGCAGCTTGGGCAATCGGTGTGTTTCCACGTCGGGTGATGCTCCAGCGGGTTGCCCGGCTTATCGAAGGAAACATCCTCCGGCAGCTCAACAGGTAGCTGGTCGCTTGGTACGGGCACCACACCGCAATCATCACAGTGCACGAACGGGATCGGCGTGCCCCAATAGCGCTGGCGCGACACGCCCCAGTCACGCAGGCGGAAGTTGACGGTGCGTTCACCCCAGCCTTCCTTTTCCGCAAGGTCGATCATGTGGGCCTTGGCTTCATCGGCGGCCATGCCGTCCAGGAAGCGGCTGTTGATCATCTTGCCCGCGCCGGTATAGGCCTCGGTGCCGATCTCGAACGACGTCGCGTCTTCGCCTTCCGGCAGCACCACAGGCACTACAGGCAGGTCGTACTTGCGGGCGAAGTCCAGGTCACGCTGGTCGCCTGACGGGCAGGCGAAGATGGCGCCGGTGCCGTAATCCATCAGCACGAAATTGGCCACATAGATCGGCAGTTCCCATGTCGGGTCACACGGGTGTTTGACCGTCAGGCCCGTGTCATAGCCTTTCTTGTCGGCTTTCTCAATGGCTTCTTCGGTGGTGCCGGTTTTGCGGCATTCTTCACAGAAGGCTTTCAGTTCGGCATTGTCTTCCGCCAGCTTGGCCGCCAGCGGATGGTCGGCCGCAATCGCGCAGAAGCTGGCACCAAACAGTGTGTCTGGTCGCGTGGTGTAGACCGGCAGCTTCTCATTCGTCTGGGCAATCTCGAAATCGAATTTCAGGCCCTCAGACCGTCCGATCCAGTTTTCCTGCATCAGGCGCACCTTGTCCGGCCAGCGCTCGAGACCCTTCAGGCCTTCAAGAAGGTCGTCGGCAAAATCGGTGATCTTGAGGAACCACTGGGAAAGCTTGCGGCGCTCAACCGGTGCGCCGGAGCGCCAGCCCTTGCCGTCAATCACCTGCTCGTTCGCGAGCACTGTGTTATCGACCGGGTCCCAGTTCACCCAGCTTTCCTTTCGGTACACCAGACCAGCGTTATAGAAATCGATAAAGATCTGCTGTTCTTTGCCGTAATAGGCCGCGTCGCAGGTGGCGATCTCGCGGTCCCAATCAATGGCAAGGCCGATATGCTTCAACTGTTCGCGCATGTTGGCGATATTGTCGTAAGTCCAGTCAGCAGGATGGACCTTGCGCTCCATCGCCGCGTTTTCCGCCGGCATGCCGAAAGCGTCCCACCCCATCGGGTGCAGCACTTCATAACCCTGGGCGCGGCGGTAACGCGCCACCACATCGCCCATGGTATAGTTACGCACGTGGCCCACATGCACCCGGCCAGACGGATAAGGGAACATCTCAAGCACATAATATTTCGGCTTGTCAGACGCGGTATCCGTCTTGAAGGTCTGGGACTCGGTCCACACTTTTTGCCACTTGGTTTCAGTGGCTTTTGCGTTGTAGCGCGACATGATCTCTATCTCTGTACTGCCGGCCAGGCTCTCGCCCTGCCTCTATTATACTGAAACAGCCGGGCTTGCGCCCGGCTAGAACTGGTTGCTTTGGTGCCCAAGGGCACCGCTTGGAATGCGCGGCTTAGTTTGCCGCTGCAACGCGCATCTGGCGGGCACGCTCAAGGATCGCCTCTTCGAGCTGAAGCGCCGTCGATGCCTGCACCGGTACCGTCAGCCAGGTACCGTCCTTGCGTTCCTGACGCACCACAAACACCTTCACGCCGTCAGAGCGCAGCTGCTGCGACATGAAGCGCACCGTCAGCTTGACCCGCTCATCGGGGGCATCCGCTGTGGAATGCCAATGGGTTGTGATGACACCGCCCGACGGCTCAACCTGATCGAACGGCATGAAGGACAGCGTATCAAGCGCCGCCTGCCACAGATACCCGTTGACGCCGATAGCCGTGGTCCGTGGGCCCGTGTCCTCACCTTTGTCGCCGCCGCCGAACATCGAACAAGCGCCCAGTGAGAGACTGACCGTCAGTACCATCATGGTACGGGCAAAATTTTGCATACTACACCCCGTGGATTCGTTTTTTCCTGGCCTGTTCGCCTTGACACTATCCAGCTGCTGGCAAACTTTTTTCAGCCTCCAGCGGGTTATAGCGGTCAGAAGAGGCGCTGACCAGTCCGAAAAGCGTCAAAATAGTGGCAAGCAGGACACAGGCTTCCCTATTTTTGCCTCTGACCCTTGCTAAGTTAACGAAGGATTCAATACCATTGGTGCGTAGTACCGTGTACGAGTTGGCGATGACCATGAAAAACGCGATCAAATATGGCCTCACGGCGCTGATGATTTCAGCCTCATCCACAGCAACGCTGGCGGATGAAAAAACGCGTTTTGAATCGACCGGTTTCCTTCAGAGCCTTGATCTCTTCATTGCCGAACAGATGGCCAAGCTGCGCGATGTGCAGAAGACCGACAAGGGCGATACGATCAAGGACCTCGAGCTGAGCCTGAGGGAGACGACCGAATCCAAGGATAACGGCTTCTTCTACCTTCGCGAAGCTGGCCCGTCTGCGAGTGGCTCGGCGATCGGCAGCATGGCTGACCGGCCCGATTTTTCATCGCTGCTGGCGCCAGATGGCTCCGTGCGCGGCTCCTACGGCCAGGATCTGTTCGGTACAGGTGGCCGCTTGGGTGTAACCTTCGGCGCTGACAAGAACGACCCCACAGACCGCGGTTTCGAGATTGCGCTCAAGAGCGCCTACCGCCTGTCCATGCAGGGCTTGCCAGCCGCAAACGCCTTCAACAGCAGCGACCTGGCAGAACGCCAATATAACGTTGGCCTGTCGCTCGGCTATTCCGGCTTTGGCCTGGATGCAACGCTGATGCGCCAGACCAGCCTGTTCGACGCCGACATGTCCGGCTTTGATGTCGGCTTCTCTTATCAGGCGCCCAGTTGGTCGGCTCGCCTGTCGATGAGCGAATACCGCGAAGGCGCAGACCTTTACGGCATCGAGAACGAAGCCCGTAACATCATTTCCGTGGAACTGGGTGCCAGCTACCGACTGACAGACTCGCTGGGGCTTACCGGCGGGGTGCGCTACTATGATTATGGCAGCCGCCTGATGGTGGACCCGGAAGCAGGTGAAAAATCCCAGATGATCTTCTTGGGTGGACGCTTGCGCTTCTAGCCAGCGCTATCCAATAAACCCATCGATTGCTGCAAAGGCCGCTATCCCAAGCGGCCTTAGTTTTTTGGCCGTCTCGCTATTCACACCCCCAAGTGCCGCGACCGGCAAGGGCGCGCCTGCGATCAGCCGGGCAAACCGGTGCAGGCCAAGGGCGGGGACACCTACATGGCTCTGCGTTTCAAACACCGGCGACACCAGCACGATATCGACCCCGATGGCTACCGCCCGCGTCATGGCCGCGCGGCTGTGGCATGCGGCGGTCACCAGCGAAAAACCGTTCAGCACCGGTGGGCGCACCAGCTGGTGTTCGGGTAAATGGACACCGTCTGCCCCCACCGCCCGCGCAAGCGCAGCGTCGCCCGCGACCAGCAGCAACTGGCCGCGCGCCTTTGTTGCCTTCCTCAGCGTGCGCGCAAGGCCCCGACGGTCGGCATGGTCATAGTCGCGCACGATCACCACGGCGCCTTGGGGCAGGCCGCGCGCCACAGCAACCGGGTCGGGTGCCCGGCCAGCGTGGGTGATGAAAATCGGCAGGGCGCCGCCCGTGGCCGTCATCATCTTGGCAGCGGCGCCTTCAGCCCTTAATGTTATCTCGCTCTTGACCATAGGGGTAAGCTATCCCATAGGAACGGGGCACCAACAAGCCTAAAGGACGCCTGAGAATGATGCCGGATATCAAAGCCAATATCGACACGGTCAAGAAAGAGATCACCCGCATGTGCAAGCACGTGGGTGTCGCGGAAAACCAGCCAAAGCTGGTGGCGGTCTCGAAGGTGCAGCCGATAGAGCGCGTGCGCGCGGCACTTGAAGCCGGCCACAGGGTGTTTGGTGAGAACCGGGTGCAGGAAGCCGAAGAACGCTGGGGCGAGCTGAAGCCCGAGTATCCGGATGTGGAGCTGCACCTGATCGGCGGCCTGCAGACCAACAAGGCGTCGAACGCCGTGGCGCTGTTTGACGTGATCCAGTCAGTCGACCGCCCCAAACTCGCGAAAGCCCTGGCGACTGAGATGGACAAGCAGGGCCGCAAGCTGCCCATCTATCTGCAGGTCAACACCGGGCGCGAGGAGCAGAAAGGCGGCGTGCTGGCCGAAGACCTTGAAGGCCTTCTCGCAGACTGTCGCACTTTAGGGCACAATGTCGTGGGCCTCATGTGTATTCCGCCCGCGAATGATGACCCGACGTTGCACTTCGCCCTTCTCAAGAAATTCGCAAAAAAACATGGGCTTGCGCGGCTATCGATGGGCATGAGCGGCGACTATGCGCTCGCGGCCGCCATGGGTGCGACAGATATTCGTGTAGGAACAGCTATCTTCGGCGCGCGGGATTATTCATGACGCAAAACACAATCCCGATCCTTGATAGCTTTCTGCTTGTCAGTGACGGAACCGTCGTCTTTATCGACCCAACAGATGTCCTGTCCGACCCGTTGCCAAAGAATTTTCCAGTAACTGTGTTGATGCCAACAGGCGACGAGTTCAAGGCTACCGCGCGTCCGCTACTGGCGCGCAAACCGGGAACACCCGAAGTAGGCATCGCACTGGAACTGGACGGGGTGGACGAGCCTATTAAACTTCCAATGGGTTCCAAATTGATCCTGCCAAACTTCTAACCCAGCTCGATCTTGATCTTATCGTCCGGCTTTACCTGCCGCAGGAACCGCCTGAGGGCATCCTTTTCCATAGCCACGCAACCGAGCGTAGGCTTGAAGCCATCACGCACCACATGCAGGAAGATGGCGCTGCCAAGGCCCGGTACAACCGGGTCGTCATTGTGGCCCAGCACCACGACAAGGTCATAAAGCGAGTCGTCGCGCCACATTTTCTCGTGTGACGGCCCGAACGGCAGGCGCACCAACTGGTTATAGTGCGGGCTCGTCCCGTCATCGCACCAGCCATGGGTGGGTGTCAGCGCTTCCATGGGCAAATCCGTGACCGGCGGTTCCTCGCGGTCAGGTCGGTAGAAGACTTTCCTGAGCGGGTAAGTGCCGGCGGGTGTTTTGCCGTCGCCTTCCCGGCCGCGGTCCATGGCAATCACACCATGCTTGCCGAGTGCGCATTTCGCATCGAACATGGGGCCCGTCAGCCTGCCGCGGCGGCTGTCGTCCGCGTCCGGTGTCACGGTCCAGACCGTCATTAGAGGATATGCCCGGTCTTGGCCTTCTTGGTGGCCAGATACTGTTCATTGTGCGGGTTGGTCGGGAATTTGTGCGCCACGCGCTCAGCTACCGTGACGCCGAAGCGCTCCAGCCCCGCCACTTTGTCCGGGTTGTTGGTCATCAGGCGCACCGCCCCAAATCCAAGCTGCTTCAGCATCTCTGCTGCTGGTGCGAACACACGTTCGTCGACGTCGAAGCCGAGGCGGGTGTTGGCGTCGACCGTGTCATAGCCCTGGTCCTGCAGTGCATAGGCCTTCAGTTTCGAGATCAGCCCGATGCCGCGGCCTTCCTGCGCCAGATACAGAAGCACACCGCCGCCCGCTTCCTCAATCGCCTTGATGGCGCCCCTGAGCTGCTCGCCACAGTCGCATTTGAGGGAGCCCAGAAGGTCGCCGGTGAAGCATTCGCTGTGGATGCGCATCAAGACCGGGTCATGCCGGTTGGGCTCCCCGATCACGATGGCAATATGCTCGATACCGCCAGCCGTGGGCCGGAAGGAAACAAGGCGTGTGTTCTCAGCCCCCGCGAGCGGCACGCGCGCCGACGCCACCTGCCTGAGCGCCAACGCCTGGGCGAAGTCCGCATTCAGAACCGCGTCCGCGTCCACTGCCATCTGGTCTGGGAAAGCCTTCGCGGCCTCTACTTCCGCCGCCAATACAGCCGGCAACAGCCGCGCCCACTTGACCATCTTGATCGCCGCTTCATCGAGCGCGGTAGACGGGTGATTGATCCGGCTGTAGGGACCTTTGAGCGGCGACGCCAGGTCAAGCGTCGGGTCCGCGAGCGCAACCATGTCCTCAGCCGTCATCCAGCTTGGCCGCTCAAGCCGCACGGCGGCCCAGTCTTCGCCCGCCACCTTCAGGCTCAGCGCCCGGTTGTTGGTCAGCATCACAAAGCTGTCCGTCACCATGGTATCAAAACGCTCCAGCGCAGGCGTGGTGGCAAGCTCCAGCGGCATCACAAAAAGCGCACGGTCGCCCGCCGTCACGACAACGGGCTGGCCACGCCGAAGCTCGTCTGCCGCGCGTTCCAGGCGCAGAAGGGATTGGTCAGAAATGTTCATGCCCTTCATATAGCGGGTATTCTCCAAAAGTCAGCAGCCGCTTTTTGTCACAGCCTCGCGCAACGATCAAACAAATGTGACCGGGCGTGATGGTACAATCTGTTTCCACTTCTTATATAGGGCTGGTTATTGCATACTATGGCAAATAATTTTACGCGCCGGAGGATAATTGGAATGCCCACTCGCAAACTGCTGCTTGTAGACGATGATGTAGACCTGCGGGAAGGTCTCGCGGACCAGCTGGCCCTGTGTGACGAGTTCACAACGGTTGAGAAAGGCGCCGCCTGCGAGACGCTGGATTTCCTCAAGGAAAACCAGGTGGACATGATTATCCTCGATGTCGGGCTGCCCGATATGGACGGCCGCGAACTCTGTAAGCGCATCCGCAAATCCGGCGTTTCCGTGCCGATCATCATGCTCACCGGCAATGTGTCTGATGCGGATACAGTGCTGGGTCTTGACGCCGGCGCGAACGATTATGTCACCAAACCTTTCAGCTTTACGGTGCTCCTGGCGCGCATTCGCGCCCATTTCCGCCAGTATGAGCAAAGCGAAGACGCCACCTTCGATATCGGCCCCTATCACTTCCGGCCTTCGGGCAAGATTCTGGAAGAGAAAGACAGCGGCAAGAAGGTGCGCCTGACGGAAAAGGAAACCTCCATCCTCAAGTATCTCTACCGCGCCGGCGGCAACGCCGTGGGCCGCGAGGAGCTGCTGGCAGAGGTTTGGGGCTATAATTCAGGTGTCACCACCCACACGCTTGAGACCCACGTCTACCGCCTGCGGCAGAAGATCGAGAACGAGCCCGGCATGGCGCGCCTTCTCGTCACCGAGCCCGGCGGCTACAGCCTGCAGGGCTTTACGGCCTAACCAAGCTCGAATGTGGTGATGCCGAATATCTGGCCTGTTCGAATGTCGGGCAGGCCTTTTTGGTACATGCGCGCGGTGGCGAACACCTTTTTCATGCCGTGCAATGTGGCCAGCCGGATTGCCTCCGGGTTATTTTCAGGCGTATCGAGGATGATCTTTTCGCCTTCAATATCCGCCTGCAGGGCACCAAACAATGTTTCCGCCACATGGGCGTCGTCCGCAAACAGTGGCCCCACCTTATGGCCTTCAAGACACTTGCGCCGAACGGCATAGCCCGTCACCACGCCATCCTCCTTGAAACAGACAGCCCGTGCATCGCCCTGCCCCAACCAGGCCTTCAGGAACGCATCCCGGTGCGCCGGGAAACACAGCCGGTCATAGGCGCGGATGGCGTCAAAGTCAGCGGCTGTGATTGCGTGCACCGCGCCCGCGTCATGGGCTTCGGCTTTCGCTTCGCCCTCAAACCGGCAGTTTTCATAGCAGGGCTTATAGCCGATGCGTTCATAGATGCGGACATTCTCCAAAACCCCGTCGATACCCACGTTCCTGTCGCCGCAGTAAGCGAGCCGCGTTTTGGTGAGCGCGAGGCCATAGCCCTTGCCGCGATGCTCTGGCGCGACGATATAAAGCCCGCAGAAAGCGTAACTGTCGTCATAGATCACGGCGCTGCCGGTGGCGATAATCTCACCCGCGAGCGTGCCTTTGAAAAAGCCGCTATTGTCGGCCACAAAGAAGGTTTCAGCGTCATGGAGACCCGGGTTCCAGCCCTCACGCCCCGCCCAGTTCACCGCCGTGCGCACGTCTGATGCCGTCATGGTCTCGATTTTATAGTCCGCCATGACAGGCTCCAGTGTTAGAAGTTGAAATCAACCAGCACCGGCGCGTGGTCGGATGGCTTTACCCAACCGCGCGCGTCCCGGATCACCTCCATATGCACCGCCTTGCCTTTCAGGCTTGGGCTGGTCCAGACGTGGTCTAGCCGTCGGCCCTTGTCCGCCGCCGACCAGTCGCGCGCCCGATAGGACCACCAGCTATAGAGCTTCTGATCCTTCGGCACGAAATCGCGCATGATGTCCTGCCAGCCATGCGCTTCGATCAGCTTCAGCATGGCCTCAACCTCCACCGGCGTGTGCGAGACGACCTTCAGAAGCTTT
Source organism: Kordiimonas lacus (assembly GCF_001550055.1). Taxonomy (GTDB): domain Bacteria; phylum Pseudomonadota; class Alphaproteobacteria; order Sphingomonadales; family Kordiimonadaceae; genus Kordiimonas; species Kordiimonas lacus. The sequence continues at coordinate 466,097 of NZ_LRUA01000010.1, read as the reverse complement.
TTGTGGTCCCAGACATCGTCCTCATAGGGCGCGATATTGAGGTCCCCCACCAGGATATGGTCGCCGTCAAGATCAGCCGACCAGCTGGTCATCTCATCCAGGAACTTGAGCTTGTGGGCGAACTTGTCGTTGATCACCGGGTCTGGCTCATCCCCGCCTGCGGGCACATAGAAATTATGGATCATCGGCATGCCGTCCACTTTGACCGCAATATGGCGGGCGTCGCCCTTTTCACACCAGTCGATCTTGAAATGGTCATCGATCGGTGTCTTTGAAGCCGTCGCGACACCGTGGTGGCTTTTCTGGCCGTGGATTGCCAGGTGCGGCAGGCCGAGTTCCTCGAAGAAGCCGGTCGGGAACATATGGTCCTGCACCTTGGTTTCCTGCAGGCACAGCACATCGGGCTGATAGTCCCGCACCAGCTGTGCAACAATATCAAGGCGCGCCCGCACCGAGTTGATGTTCCATGTAATCAGCCGCATGTGCTGCTCCCTCACCTGTCTTTTTTGTTCTAGAAAATCAGAAAACTGTTGCCGATGATGCCGATGGGCCAGCGGCCTTTTTCGAACAGCAGGAACCTCAGCGCGAAGGGATGGTCCTCGTCCGCGCCGGTCATGGCGGCCAAGGCCGCCTGATAGGCTGCCTGCACTGCCGCACCTGACGTGGCACGCACAAATTCCTCATCGAAAATCCGCAGGTCCCGCGCGGCTTCCGTAGCGCTTTCCTCAATGGCTTCGGAAACAGCGCCAGTGACATGCGTCATGACCATCTCAAGCGTCTGCTCGTCAAGGAACGCCAGCACGTCGTCGGTTAGCGCGGCGCGCAGTTGCTCCTCCGCTTCCCAAGCTGGGCTGTTGACTTCGGTGTTTTCGGCCGCGTCGGCGGCTTCTTCCCAGTCCGCCAGGAAGCCGGGTTCGGCATCCGGGAAACCGAGCGCTTCGGCGTAGGCGCGGGCGATCTCAACCGTCTCCCGGTCCGGGTCTTCCCCGAGTGTGCGGAACCAGCGCACGTTTGCCGCCAACGCCACAAAGGGCGCCACAGACTTCAGGCTTGGCAGATCGTCAAAAACCTCATCAATATCGTCTTCTTGGGTATCCATCACATCACCTTAAAGCAGATCAGATCAAGCCCTAGCCGCTGCGCGGGGTCAGCGCAAGCGCTAAGCCAGGGCTTCCCTGATTTAGGCAAGTTTTGTGATTTCGCAAGCCACAAACGGACCCATTTATGGAGAGTGCAAATCTAGCGGCGGGTGCGGCGACGTTTGGTCAGGCCACGTGGGTCTTCAAACGTCCAGAGCGCATCATCGAGTGCTGTATTCACCTTCTGGTCTGTCAGTGTCAGCTGGGTGATTTCACCCTTGGCATCCAGCACCTGCCAGCCCAGAAGCCGAAGGCCCGTGGGCATGCTGTCGTCCGGCATGAAGTTCAGGGTGATTTCGCCCTGTTCCGGGTTTTCCGGGTCCCGCGCTGACAAAAGGATCAGGTCTTCAAAGCCAGGACGGCCCATCTCGATGTGCGCCTGCAGGCTGGCAAGATCAACAGAGCCGCCCAGAAGCGCTCGCAGGGGCGTCTTCTTGAGCGGCCATTTGGTCACCTGCCCGATTTCATAATCCACGAAATTCAGGGTTTTGCCGTCGGCCACAATCAGGAAGGGCGTTTCGTCCGTATAGTCGAAGCGCACATAGCCCGGGCGCTCGAGATACAGGCGGCCGGTGGCGATATTGCCGTTCGGCGCATGCTGGCGAAACTCGGCCTCCAGCGTCTCGACACCGTCCATATAGTCCTGCACCTGCCGGAGCGCCTTCAGGCTCTGGTCCTCGATAACCGTCTGCTCTTCAAGAGGCGGCAAGGCCGTGTCCTGGGCCACAGCAGCCGGGGCCAACAAGGCCAGATAAACTCCAAACAAGGGTAGGGACCGCATATCGCTTCCTAAAATTCTTCTTCCCGGTCAGGCACCAGCACTTCGCGCTGGCCCTTATGGTTCGGCGCACTGATCACGCCCTGTTCTTCCATTTCCTCGATCAGCGACGCGGCCTTGTTGTAGCCGATCTTGAGGCGTCGCTGCACATAGCTTGTAGACGCCCGCTTGTCACGGATCACAACCGCCACCGCCTGATCATAGAGGCTGTTGTTGGCATCATCGCTCGAACCAGATGGACCGGGGATGAACGGGCTGTCGAAACCTTCTTCAGGTTCTTCCGTCACCTCAGACAGATAATCCGGCGCGCCCTGTTTCCTGAGGTGGGTTGTCACATCTTCCACTTCATTATCGGACACAAACGCCCCATGCACGCGGGTGATACGGCCACCCCCGGCCATGAAGAGCATATCGCCCATGCCCAGAAGCTGTTCGGCGCCCTGCTCACCCAGGATGGTGCGGCTGTCGATCTTACTAGTGACCTGGAAGCTGATCCGCGTCGGGAAGTTCGCCTTGATGGTACCAGTGATCACGTCCACCGACGGACGCTGGGTGGCCATCACCACGTGGATGCCGGCAGCCCGCGCCATCTGTGCCAGGCGCTGGACGGTGGCTTCCACATCCTTGCCCGCTACCAGCATCAGGTCCGCCATCTCGTCGATCACGATCACCAGGAACGGCAGGGGCTGGAAGTCGAACTCCTGCTCTTCCATGATTGGCTGGCCGGTTTCCTTGTCGAACCCGGTCTGCACCTCGCGCGTCAACCGCTCGCCGTTCTTTTTGGCCTCTTCAACCCGCTTGTTGAAAGCCGCCAGGTTCCGCACACCCAATTTGGACATATTGCGGTAGCGTTCTTCCATCTCGCGTACTGCCCACTTCAGCGCCACAACGGCCTTCTTGGGTTCCGTCACAACCGGCGTCAGCAGATGCGGGATGCCGTCATAAATCGAAAGCTCGAGCATCTTGGGGTCAACCATGATGAATCGCAGCGTCTCGGGGCTGTGGCGATAGAGAAGCGACAGGATCATGGTGTTGATGCCGACGGACTTACCAGAACCGGTGGTCCCTGCGACCAGGAGGTGCGGCATCGACGCCAGGTCTGCCACAACGGGCGCACCGCCAATGTCCTTACCCAGCGCCACCGGCAGGCGGGCCTTGGTGGCTTCATAGTCGCGGCTGGCCAGAAGCTCGCGCAGGAAGACGGTCTGGCGGTCGCTGTTCGGCAGCTCGATACCAATGGCATTGCGGCCAGGCACCACCGCCACACGGGCGGAGATGGCGCTCATGGACCGCGCGATGTCGTCAGCAAGGCCGATCACCCGGGCGGATTTCACGCCGCGCGCGGGCTCAAGCTCATAAAGGGTGACCACAGGGCCGGGGCGAACGTCCTTGATTTCGCCCTGCACGCCAAAGTCGTCCAGCACACTTTCCAGCATGCGGGCGTTCTGCTCCAGCGCTTCAGCGCTGATGCGGCCAACCTTCTCAGGGGGCGGGGGCGGTGCCAGCAATTGGAGCGGCGGCAACAGGAAACCGTTGGCGTCGCCGAAATCCAGGGTTTTCTGGGCTTCCTTGACTTCCCGCGTGCCGCGCTTCGGCTTGGCCGGTGCCTTGACGCGCTTGGGTGCGGCCGGCGTTACCGGCGCCTTGGGCTCTGGCTTTTCCACCGTCTTGCGCTCGGGCCGCGTCATCTCAGGCTCCACCCGGTCGCCGCCCTCGCCCTTGTCGCGGCGGAACAGCGCATGGAAGGTCACCATGATGCCGTGGCCGACCATTCTCAGGCCCCAGACAATCCACGACAGGACGGTCATCAGCACATACCGGATGGTCTGCAGGATCGTGCGCCATTCGTCCTTATTCAGAGCGAAACTATAGAAAAAGGCCGGGATGCCCAGCACCGCGAAAGCCGTGCCGTATGCCCAGGCGGGGATCACAAAGCTGGCGAACAGCTCAATCACCATCAGGTACAGCCGCTGGCCCAGCGCCCCGCCATAGCCCGGCTGGATAACATAATCGGGTGCGGGCGAGACCACACTGACGGCAATCGCCAGGAGGATCAGGCTCACCGGCACCATGATCAGGTTGATCCAGAAATGCGGTAGCCACTTGAGCCGTGCAATCTTCAGCCCCCACAGGAACAGGGGGACCGGCAACAGGAAAGCCACCATCGCCAGCGTCTGCATCAACACATCCGCCACGTTGGCACCAATGGGCCCCAAAAGGTTGCTTGTGGCGCCGCTCGCGACATTATTGATGGTCGGGTCCGCCGGATTATAGGAAAAGAGCGCCACATAGGTGCCGATAGCCATGAGCATCAGGATCACGCCAAGCGTGCGCCAGCCGGTGCTTTTCATGAAAGTCACAAAGGCAGGCGGCAACAGCGGCGCGCTGCCGTTTTTCTGTTTCACTGGTTTGGTTGCTGCGGTTTTCTTGCGTGCCGACACGTAACAATTGCTCCCCGGACCGCCCGTCGCGCCTGTCTCCCTTGGGCGCGCTGCGGCTATGTTCTCGTCCTGTTCGCGGTCACTTTACTCTTTATCAATGCTCGAGGACAAGTGCGGCATTTTATGGGCAGCCACTTTCTGCTGCCCGGCACCCCAACTGCGGCACCATGCCACTGGACACAGGGGGCCAATGGGGCCTACATGAAAGGGAGAGATTTTGCCGTGAGTGGACAGGCGCAATGAGCGATAAAAAGTTGGAAACGGATATCACCATCATCGGCGGTGGCCTTGCGGGCATGACCGCGGCCATCGGCCTTGCCGAGCATGGTTTCGAGGTCGCGGTGGTGGATATGGCGCCGCAGGGTGACCTGACGGCGGCCGGGTATGACGGCCGGGCGAGCGCGCTGGCCTTCGCCTCCTGCCAGCTTTTCGAAGCCCTTGGCATCTGGAAGCATATGGAACCCTATGCCCAGCCGATCCTGGAGATCCGCGTGTCCGACGGGCCAAGCCTGTTGTCGCTCCATTTCGACCATGAAACGCTGGGCGACGGGCCCCTCGGGCATATGGTGGAAAACCGCCATACCCGCATCGCGCTTTTTGAGCGCCTCAAGGAAATCAAGGGTGTGACACTGCTGGCGCCCGAGCGCGTTGCCGAAATCGACCGCACCAAGGAGGGTGTCACCACCACGCTGACTTCAGGCACCGTGATCAAGTCCGACCTGATCATCGGCGCGGACGGGCGCGGCAGCCTGGTGCGCCAGCACGCGGGCATCCCGGTTTCGGTGATTGACTATAAGCAGCACGGCATTGTGTGTTCGGTTGAGCACGAGTTCAGCCACTGCGGTATCGCGCATGAACGCTTCCTGCCCTCAGGGCCGTTCGCGATCCTGCCGCTGTGCGGCAATCGCTCGTCGCTTGTGTGGACCGAAAAAAGCCACCTGACCGACACCATCATGGGCCTTTCTGACCGCGCGTTTGAAAGCGAAGTCCGGCGCCGGATTGGCGATTTCCTCGGCGAGGTTAAGGTGATTGGCGGGCGTTGGGCCTATCCGCTGACGCTTCAGTATGGGCAGGACTATGTGGCCGACCGGCTGGCGCTGATCGGCGACGCCGCGCACGGTATTCACCCCATTTCCGGCCAGGGGCTGAACCTGGGGCTGAAGGATGTGGCGGCGCTAATTGAAACACTGGTGGACGCCCGGCGCGTGGGCCTGGATATCGGCGCCATGAGCGTGCTTGAAAACTATGGCCGCTGGCGCACCACAGATAACGCCAGCGTTTACGCCATCACAGACGGCTTCAATCGCCTGTTTTCAAACGATATTGCGCCCATCAAGCTCCTTCGCGATGTGGGCATGGCTGCGGTGGACCAGGTGGTGCCGCTGAAGAATTTCTTCATGCAGCATGCCCGGGGCACCGTAGGCGACCTCCCGAAACTGTTACGCGGCGAGCAGCTCTAGGCCTGCTATAATGGCCCCATGAAAACGGGAAGCAATGACATGATCGCGCGCGGAGGTGCGGGCGAGACAGCTGCGCGCATGGGCGACGGCAGAAAGCTGCTGTTCGACGCCACGCTCTACCCGCACCGGTCGCTGAAGCCCCACCAGTTCCGCCGCCTGTTCTGGTTCCTGATCGCTGTGTGCCTGCTCGCGGGCCTTCGGTTCATCATGGTGGGCGCCTGGCCCGTTGTGATTTTCCTGGGGGTCGACCTTCTGGCCATCTGGTTGGCGTTTCATTTCAGTTATCGTTCGGCACGACTTTATGAAACGCTGCAGCTGAGCGAGAAAGACCTGATCCTGACCCGCGTGCACCCGGGCGGACGGGTGGAAAGCTGGCGCTTTGACCCTTACTGGGTGAAGCTGGACCTCAAGACCATCGACGAGGACCGCAACCAGCTATCACTCGCGTCCCACGGTGAAACCCTGGTGTTCGGCGCCTTCCTGACCCCCACCGACCGCCGCAAACTGAGGGCCGCCCTGATGCCAGAGCTGTTGAGGTTGAAGGGGTAACTAGCAATGGCTAAAGTTAGAATTAGGTTAGGGGATTAGATCAAATGAGTATGACTACAGCCATATATGATGGGCGAGAGGTTTCTGTTTTGGAGGCTCTCGAAATAAAAGGGAACTCTAAGAAGGTCGAGGGGAGGTTTGTTTGTCCTGAATGCGCGGAGTCCGTCAACCCCCACAATTCAAAAACAAACTCTCATCACTTTGAACACTTCAAGAGAAATCCGCAATGTAGTCTCAGCCATAAACTTAAATCAAAAAACAACAGTCGGTACAAATATCTGGCTGTAGACGACCCGAAAGCTATTGAAGGGTATGAAGCAGACCAGAAAATACTTTCGAGGTCGCGAAATCCCCGGCTTGTACAGGAATGTAAAAAACGCGACCTGTTCATGTGCCAGGCATGTGGCAAAAGGCCTCAAATACAAGGTAACCCTGTTGTCGAGTGCCACCACAAAGACCCACTTTCAAATGGCACTAGAGAAACAAAGCTAAGCGATTTGGTTACTCTATGCCCAACATGTCATCGAGCCGTTCACACAAGGGAACCAGCTTACAGTTTGAAAGACTTAAAAAAGCTACTGAAACTCGCTTAGTTCACTCCACCTTGCAGTAGACCTGCGCGATGGAGCGGGAGGCCCTTAGGGCGTTGCCTGACTTGTCGAAATCCTGGGCGCGAAGGCCCTGGATGGTCTTGCCCTCATCACTGATCAGCCCGGCGTTCCTAAACACCTGTGGGTGGGTGGTATAGACCCGGCCCCGGCGCGGGGCACCCGCGACAACGGTGCCAACCACATAACCCTGTTCATCAAAAACAGGCCCGCCGGAGATGCCGCCAAGCGACCCGTCAAACAGCGGCCTGCGTTCGCGCTCCACCCAGGCGATCACGGCTTCGCGGGCATTGTAGCGCCCTTCCGAGCGCATGAAGGTGCGGCCAAAGACCGTGGCGCGCACGTCCGCCGGTTTGCCCTGCGGGAACCCCATCATAAAACCGTTGGTGCCGCGACCCGGGCTTGTGTCCGTCAGCGCGAAAGGCTGGGCCCTGAGCGCACGGGCGCGCAACACGGCGAAATCACGGTGCGTGTCACTAACGGCGGACAGGACCGGCTCCAGCTGGCGCGGGCCAACCACCAGATACACCTGCTTGCAGCCATCCACCACATGGCGGGCGGTCACGAACGTACCCCGGCTGTCGACCGCAAAGGCCGTGCCCACACTGTTTTTTGCCTGTGGGTCCAGCGCAACGACCACATCGCCAAGCTCGGCACGCGGCAAGGGCGCGTCATCAGGTGTCAGGACCGCAGGCGGCTGATCGCCCGGCGCCGGGCGGCGCGGGTTCTTGTCCTCCAGATCCACGTCCGCGTAGCGCACGATGAAATAGAGGATCGCGATGATATAGAAAAGAAATTCGACCGTGCGGCGCATGCCGGCGCCCCCCTAGCCCGAAATGGCTGCCGAATTGATCGCGGCTGTCGCCAGCTTGAACGAGACCAGAAGAATCGCGGGGCCCATTTCACCATTCTCAATCCGGTGCGACAGGCCCTTGAGGAACAGGTCCACCAGGCGGAAGGCCGCCAGCTGGAACAGAAGTGCAATCACGCCCCACACCACAATGTCCCAGACATTCATTGATGACGCCATCGAGAAGGCCACCGGCAGCGACAGGCCGACAATGGCACCGCCGAGCGTGGTGGCCGCCGCGACATTGCCTTCGCGGATCAGCTTCAGCTCATCATGGGGCGTGATACGGGTATAGATGAAGATGCCGATAAGCAGCATCACAAGGCTGGTGGCCGAATGAATGACGAAGAACGGCAGGCCGTTCCACAGTGAAACCAGCGCTTCTTCCATGATATCTCCCCCTAATTGACCGCTACTTGAGGTCAAGCACGTCCGTCATTGAATAGCGGCCCGCGCCCTTGCCTGCAAGCCAAAGCGCCGCTTTCACGGCGCCCGCAGCAAAGAGACCGCGATTTTCGGCCCGGTGACTGATGGTCAGGCGCTCGCTATCGCTTGCAAAGACAACATCATGTTCGCCAATCACGGCGCCGCCGCGCACTGCGGAGAAGCCAATGGTGCCTTCCTTCCGCTCGCCGGTGATGCCTTCGCGCGCCTTGGTGCGCAAATCGTCAAGCGGGTGGCCGCGGCCTTCCGCCGCCGCTTCACCGAGCATCAGGGCGGTGCCACTTGGCGCGTCCACCTTATGCCTGTGATGCATTTCAACCACTTCGATGTCCCAGTCGGTGCCCAGGCGCTTTGCGGCGTCACGCACCAGCGCCATCATCAGGTTGACCCCCAGCGAATAATTGCCCGCCTGCATGATCGGCACAGCCTCTGCCGCGCGGTCGAGCGCCGCGTGGTCGGCTGCCGTCATGCCGGTGGTGCCCACAACCAGCGCGGTTTCCGTCGAGCGCGCGAGCGCGGCGTGGGTGGCTGTCTGGCCAGGCGGGGTGAAATCGATCACCACATCGGCTTCATGGAAAACATGTTCGGCCGTGTCCGCAAGATGGACATTTGTGCCGGGAATGAGCTTACCAATATCCGGATGGGACGCAATTTCGGACCCCGCGGCAATGGTAATGCCTGCGGTTTTCAGGAATTCTTCCGTCAGCGCCTGCCCCATGCGGCCCATACAGCCCAAAATCCCGATCTGAATATTTTCCGCCATCTGCGTCTTCCCCAAAATTGGAAACCTGATCAATTGCTACCAGTCAGCAGGCAAAAAGAAAAGGCCGGGCAGAACCCGGCCATCTCTATTTTTTCTTGCGCAAGCGCTTAGAAAGCACTGCCCGCCAACGACTTAGAAGCGTTTTGTCAGGTCAATGCCCCACAGGCTTGGCGTCTCGCGTTCGGAAATCGGCGTGCCGAATGTCTCCGCCGTCACGCCCGTTGCACCGCCAAGATAGCGGTTGGCGAACAGGTTGGTGACAAAGAGCGAGATGCTCAGATCCTCATCCGCATTGGTCCAGCCCATACGCACATTGGTAAGATTCCGGGCCTTGCCGGTCTCCCAGCTGCCGTTGCCCCACACGATGGTGCCGCATGTGCCTTCAGACAGGCACTGGCCGTTCAGCCGTTCCTTGCTGGTGTAGCTGTGGTCCAGGTGCAGGTTGATGGAGCCGTTATCGCCGCCGAGGCCAAAGCTATAGTCACCGCCGAAGGAAACACGCGCTTTTGGTGCGCCGGTGGGCTCGCCCACCTCTGATATGCCGCAGTTTTCGGTGCAGGTGACATCCTGATAGCCGCCGTTGGCGAACAAGCGGAGGCCTGGCGCAGGCGCCCACAAGAGTTCAATATCCACACCCTTGCCTTCGGTGTCGGACGTTTCCGTGACATAGCGTGGCACAGACCCGCTTTCGAACGACGCCAGGCGAATCGCCTGCTTGTCGTTATATTTATATTTCCACACAGAGGCGTTGAACCGCACCCGGTCATCGAACCACTGGGACTTCAGGCCCACTTCAACGTTCCAGACGCTTTCGTTATCGAACTCGCTGTTGACTTCCTGGCTGTTGAAGCCGCCCGCCTTGTAGCCCCGCGCGTAGGAGGCATAGAACATGGCATCATCCGAGACGCGGTAATCCACCGCCACCCGGGGGCTGACATTGTTCCAGCTTTGGCTGCGTTCAAAATCACGACCCTCACACACCTGGGTGCTGGCGTCCGCGCAGATCGGCAGGTTGTAGACAATGTCGCCAGACCCGCCGACAACCGCCTGCAGGATCGCTTGGTGAATGTCCGCCAGGTTGCCGACACCCGGGATTTCAAGAAGGTCAGATCCCTCAATCTCCCGCGGGTCTGTGCGCCACAGCCAGCTTTTCTTGTCGTGGGTGTAACGGATACCCGCCGTCAGGTTCAGCCGGTCGGTCACGGCATAGGTGGCATCAGCAAAAGCGGCGAACGCCTTGAAGGTGCCTTCACCGTACATATGCTCGGTCCATAGGCGACCATCGAAGCTCTGGAGCGCCATATTGGATACATCCTCAAGCGACAGGCCCTCAAGCGGCGTGCCCACGGCCGACGGGTCCATACAGCCCAGCGGCACGGTTGTCAGGCCAACAAACGAGTTCATGGTATCGAGGAACAGGCTTTCACAGCCATTGATGCCGTCCAGCGGGTTGAAGCCGTTCGCCACCAGGATGCCCGGCGTGGCGCCGAGGTTATAAAGCGCGGTGTCGATCGAATTCATGGTGGCATTTACCACCGTGTTCTGCTTGGCGTTTTCCCAATAATAGCTGCCGCCGATAGTCCAGGTCAGATCACCGCTTTGGCCGTTCAGCCGCAGTTCCTGATAGATATGCTCATTCTCTTCGATGTTGTTACTGTCGAAATAGAAATCCGGGTCCGCCGTGCCGTCTTCTTCCTCCAGGTTGTTGGAGGTGAAGCGCTTGAAGGCGGAAATGGACGTCAGCGTCGCCCAGTCGAAATCATGGGTGATGGTCAGCGTCACACCGTCCAGGTCACGGTTCTCTTCCCCGTTCCTCACATCAGAAGAAAACGGTCCATAAGGGTCTGCGCCACCAATGGAGTTACCGTCGCGGAACACGGACCAGTCGCCGCCGGACGTCGGCACATAGCCCGCCGGCGTGAAGTTGGCATAGAAGGCCTGAAGCGGCACACCGCCTGTCAGCGCGGCAATCGGCAAGGCACCGAACTGCTCACGCGTCAGGCCGCCAAATGATGGTCCCAGCACCGCATGCAGGAAATCCACATGGCCCGGCATGTCATTGAGGGTTTCTGCCCCCGGTGCGAAATCCAGGCTGCCGTCAGAGACGCCCACCACAGGCTGGTCTTCATCCTGCTTGGTGTGGTCAAACTCGAACGCCAGATTAAGCGCCGTGCGGTCGCTTGGTTCCCACCGCACCTGCACCCGGCCGGTGACATTGTGTTCGCGACCATAATCGTCCCCCGTCAGCGCATCAGTGGCGTAGCCGCCTTGGTCGTTGACCAGGAAATTGGCGCGCATGGCCACCGTGTCCGTGAGCGGCGCGTTGATCATGGCGTCGATCCGTTGCTTGTCGAAGCGGCCATACCGCAGGTTCACGCGCGCAGAAAACTCATCCATATCCGGCTTGTTGGTGATGATGGAAATTGCGCCGGCCGCCGTGTTACGGCCAAAAAGCGTGCCTTGCGGGCCCTTCAGCACCTCAACCCGCTCAAGGTCAGAGAAAAACACAATGCCGGCGCCCGAACGGGATGCATAGACCCCATCCACAAACACGCCCACTGCCGGGTCGGTGCCCACGCCAAAGTCACTGGTTTCAATACCGCGGATCTTGAAGCGCGGTTGCGTCACGCCGGAGACTTCAAGGCCTGGCGTGTAGGCTGTGATATCGCGGAGGTCTTCCGCCGCGACCGTCTCCAGGAAATTGCCGGAAAAGGCATTCAGCGCGATCGGCACATCCTGGGCCGACTGCTCACGCTTTTGCGCGGTTACGGTAATTTCCTCGAGTGTCAGCGTATTATCAGAAGTTTCCTGGGCACCGACCGCCGGTGCAAGACATAAACATGCGGCAAGACTAACGCCCGACATCAGGGCGCTTGACAGTTTGGTCGTAGACATGGGCTTCCCCCCCTTATTTCCTCTAACTGACCTGATCCGGCACCGCTAACCTCCTATCAAGGTTACTGGCATGGGTGCCTGACCGCTTTCATGAAACCGCCTCCCATCTCCCTGAGGACGGTCCCACAACACAAACAGCCTGCCATGCAATCCAGCATAGCAAGCTTCTCTACTCCGATACACATGTCGTTGTTACTCAATAGTTTTTATCCACTCCCTCAGAAGCTCCACCCCTTCAGTGTGAACGGTTGTCCGCCCGACCTCAGGCATCATCACGCCCGGATCGGTTGATTTAAGGCGGTGGATCAGGATCGATTGGTCCGGCTTGCCGGGATCGATATCAAACATGAAGCCGCCCGACCCGCGGCCTGCCGCCACCGGGCGCTTCAGATAGCCCCATGCTGTCTTGTTCTGCTCCCACCAGGTCAGGAACAGGCCTGATGTGGACCCCGGACCTTCGGCGCGGTGGCAGTGGGCGCAGTTGATATCCAGATAAGCCCGTGCGCGGGCCTCAAGGGGCGCTGCGGGATCATCATAGCGGGGCACGCTGGGGGCGCCTGCGGGCGCAGGCGCTCCGTCCAGCAAGCCATGGTTGGCCCAAAAGGCCAGCTGGTTTTCTGCACCACCTTCATAGTCATAAGTGAAATTCAGGTTCCGGGCTTTTGGCCCGATGGGCGAAAATTCATCCCCCATCACATGGCAGCCTTTGCACTGGTTGCGGTTCGGCACCACATATTGAATGTCACGCTGGTCGCCCGCTTCATCAACCCACGACACAGGCAGCACCTTGCCCGCCACCTTGAGGTCGGCGTCGGTCATATCGGCGTTCCAGACATAGGCCCAGGCAGCCCAGCCCTTGTCACCGCGGATCAGAAGCCGCGTCTCAATCAGGCGGATATTCTCTTCCGGCTCGCGGAAATCAGCAGGATAGGCGAAGGTTTTGACCAAGACGCTGCCGACGGGAAAGACAAATGATTCGCGGTCATCATAGGCCGCGGCCTTGCCTTCCGGCACATAAACAAAGCGGTATTTGTGGGCGTAATCTGTGAACAGGGGCGTCGCCAGGTCATAAGGGTAAACCCCGTCGTTCGGCACCTGGGCAGCGCCATCCTTGAACAGATTATAGGCTGAAAGCTTGCGCGCAGGGCGCGGGGTCAGGAGCGCGGCATCATTGACTGCAGCGGTGGACGGAGGGGCCGCCACCGCCGGGGCACTGGTTACCCCCATCAGAAAAACCAGTGTCAGCAATACCAATAACAGAACACGCACCTGACCCATCCCCCTAGTTGTTTTCAGCCACGGCCACAGGTTTGTCCTGTGGCAGTTCTACCGGCCCACGGAATTCATAGGACCCTGCATAATCCTCAATGTCCCGGTCCGGGTCAGCGCCCCAGGGCAGGATATGGTCCTTGACGAACTGCAGGTTGGCAAAGGTGGTGCCTTCCGGCTCATTGATCATGACACTTTCCTCATCGTCAGGACCAAACAGGCCCGCCCAGAAGCCGTCCACAACACCGTCCCACACGATCTGCGGCACAGGCATGCCGGTGCGCGGTGCGATCAGGTCTTTCACGGCGCCGTCCGGGTCCCAGCCAGCGCGACCATGCTTGTTATCATGCACATAGATGCGGCGTGGCAGCGGGTTATAGGTTGGATCGTTATATTCACGCGGGTAGGCAACCAGCAGGATGTTGGCAGATGCATTTTCGCCGATCTCATTCTCAAACACCTCTACCTCGCGGTTGGCCATGATCATGATGCCGGAACCGCGCGGCACAGTGGCCACGATATTGCCCGGAGGGGCAAAGTTGGCGGTGTCGTTGCCCACGACCTTGTTCTGGTAGACCCGGACGCTGTGACCGCCCATCTGCGGCAGGTTCGGCAAGTCAAACACCAGGATGCCGCCCGTGTTGCGGGTGGCTGTGTTGCCGTAGACGTCAGCGCGGTAGCTGTTCTCGATCTCGATCCCGGCCACATTCAGTTCGGCGCGGTTATTCCTGACAATGATGTCCTGGCTTTGGCCCACATAGATGCCGGCATCCGATGCGCCTTTGACCACAGACCCCTCGATCAGCACATTCTTCGATTCAACGGGATAGAGGCCATATGCGCCATTTTCAGCGTTCGGCCCGCGGGTCCATTCAACCCGCACGTTGCGGAAGGAAACCGTATCCACGCCCTTGGCTTTGATGCCGTCACCGGGTGTGTCTTCCACCGCGAGGTTTTCGATCGATACCCGGTCAGACGTGATCAACAGACCTTCCGACCCGGCGATCTGGTTCTTGAAAGTGAGGATCGTCTTGTCCATCCCGGCGCCGCGCACCGTAATGTCCGGCACGTCCAGTGAAAGCGCGGCGGAAAAGGAAAACGTGCCTTCCGGTAGTTCGATAGTGGTGCCCGGTTCAGCCAGGATCAGCGCTTCCTGCAGCGCCTCCTGAATATCAGTGCTGGCATCAATCCGGACAATCGCGTCTTCCGCAAGGGCAGCCGGTGTCACCACAAGAATAAGAAGCCCCATAAGAGCATGTTTGAAACTGGTCATCGCTTCCCCCTTTTCCATCGGCTTCCCCTCCAATGGAATCCATTAATTCCTGCGTGCCACAGTGCAGAAGCTTTGGTCTTTCGTCAAGAAAAAGTGAAAGTGTTTCATTTTTTTTGGAACTGGACTAGTATCCCTCGCGGGGGTTAAAAGCGCCTGAAAAGGGAGCACCGCGTGCCGTCAACGACCGTTCAGAAACCCATGCAGGCGAGGGCCAAAGCCCGCCGGGACATGATTATTGCCCGCACGGAAGATATCCTGGCTAGGGACGGCATCGAGGCTATCACCACGACCGCTGTCGCGCGCGAGGCAGGTATCCCGGTTGGGTCTATCTACCGCTATTTCAAAGACAGGAATGATATCATCGGGCTTCTCCATCAGGTGGCCTATGATGACGTGGTCGGCACGGTAGCGAACGCCCTTGAACAGATGGAGCCAGGCCAGGGCTTCCGCAAAACCCACGAACAGCTGATCCGTGTTTTCTGGCGTGCGGCCCGTAGCCACCCCACGTTCCGCGACCTGACCCGATGGGCCAACGCGCACAACAGCTTGTGGGATGTGACACCTGGGCCGGAAAGTCATCTGGATGAGCTTGTCCGGCAGACATTGGCGGTTGCCGGCGTTCAACTGCCAGAAGGCCGCGAGCAGGTCATGCTGCGTACAGCAGTCACCACGCTTTCCGTCCTGATCGACCAGGCCCTGGAGGAAGATGACGACGCCGAGGCCGACGCCCTGATCGACGAGATCACCACCCTGCTGGACCGCTATTTCGAATAAAAAAGCCATCCCCGATCTGGAGACGGCTTTCCTGAATTTTGTTTGAGCTCTGACCCTATTCGGTCAGGTCGTCCCATAGGTCCTTGACCTTGGAGAAGAACCCTTCGGACCGCGGCGAGATTTTATCGCCGCCCTCTTTGGCAAATTCTTCCAGAAGCTCGCGCTGCTTCTTGTTGAGGTTGGTGGGTGTTTCCACATTCATCTCAACAATCATGTCGCCCACAAAGCCGCCGTTCAGCTCTGGCATGCCCTTGCCCTTGAGGCGGAACTGCCGGCCTGACTGCGTCCCCTCAGGGATTTTGATCCGCGCACGCTTGCCTTCAATGGTCGGCACCTCGATGTCGCCGCCAAGGGTGGCTTTGGTCATCGGGATCGGCACCTGGCAATAGAGCATGTCGCCGTCACGTTTGAACAGCGCATGAGGCTTGATGGTCAGGAAAATATAGAGATCACCCGCCGGGCCACCACGGCTGCCGGCTTCGCCTTCGCCCGCCAGGCGGATACGCGTGCCTTCCTCCACCCCTTTCGGGATCTTGACCTGCAGGGTCTTTTCTTTCCTCACACGGCCCGCGCCAGAGCAGCTCTTGCACGGGTTGGTGATAATCGACCCATTGCCCTGACACCTCGGGCAGGTGCGTTCCACCATGAAGAATCCCTGGCTGGCGCGCACCTTACCGGCACCGCCACAGGTGTCACACACTTCGGGCTTCGAGCCGGGCTCAGCGCCAGAACCGCTGCAGGGCTCACACGCCACAGACGTGGGCACACGAATCTTGTCTTCCTTGCCGCGGAAGGCATCCTCGAGCGAGATTTCCATATTGAACCGGAGATCACTGCCGCGCCCGGGGCCACCGCCACCGCGCCGCCGGCGGCCCTGGCCGCCCATGAAATCACCGAAGAATTCTTCGAACACGTCAGAGAAATCGAAGCCGCCCGCATGATGGCCGCCGCCGGGGCCGCCCATGCCGCCCTCGAATGCCGCATGACCATAGCGGTCATAGGCCGCGCGCTTTTCAGGGTCCTTCAGGACCTCATACGCTTCACCGATTTCCTTGAATTTCTTTTCTGCTTCTGCGTCGCCCGGATTGCGGTCCGGGTGATACTGCATGGCAGCCTTGCGGAAAGCGCTTTTCAGCGCTTTTTCGTCGACGTCCTTTGAGACGCCGAGTAGCTCGTAATAATCTGCTTTAGACATAGGCGGTTCTCCGCTTTTGTCGCCGCGCCCCTAAACTCAGACGCCGCCTCCAGACATCCAGAGGCGGCGCGAGCATTGGTATGGCGTCAGGCGGCCACCTTATTTCTTGTCGTTTTCGTCGACTTCTTCGAAGTCCACATCCACCACATCGTCGTCGGCTTCCTTGGCCGCCTTGTCAGCAGCTTCAACCTCGGACTCGTCGCCGGCCGCGGCCGCTTCTTCCTGGCTTGCTTTGTAGATCTGCTCGCCAAGTTTCATGGTGGCCTGTGCCAGTGCTTCGGTTTTCGCCTTGATGTCGTCAACGTCTTCGCCTTCAAGCGCGGTCTTCAGGTTCGCAACCGCATCTTCAATGGCTTTCTTATCGTCGTCGGACACCTTGTCCTTGTGCTCGTCGAGGTTTTTCTCAGCCGAGTGAACAAGCGCTTCGCCCTGGTTCTTGGCTTCAACAAGCTCTTTCCGCTTCTTGTCCGCGTCGGCGTTGGCTTCTGCGTCCTTGACCATCTGCTCAATGTCCTCGTCAGAGAGACCACCGGAAGCCTGGATGCGGATTTGCTGTTCCTTGCCTGTGCCCTTGTCTTTGGCGGACACATTCACGATGCCGTTGGCGTCGATATCGAAGGCAACCTCAATCTGCGGCACACCGCGTGGGGCTGGCGGGATACCCACCAGGTCGAACTGGCCCAGCAGTTTGTTGTCTGCAGCCATTTCGCGCTCGCCCTGGAACACACGGATGGTTACGGCGCCCTGGTTGTCTTCCGCGGTCGAGAAGACCTGCGCCTTCTTCGTCGGGATCGTGGTGTTGCGCTCGATCAGGCGGGTGAACACACCGCCCAACGTCTCAATGCCCAGCGACAGCGGGGTTACGTCCAGAAGCAGAACGTCTTTCACGTCACCCTGCAGAACGCCAGCCTGGATCGCGGCACCCATGGCCACAACCTCATCCGGGTTCACACCTTTGTGCGGCTCGCGGCCAAAGAACTCTTTGACCACTTCCTGGATTTTCGGCATCCGGGTTTGACCGCCGACCAGAACCACGTCGTCAATCTCGCCTGCATTGAGGCCCGCATCCTTCAGGGCTTTCTTGCAAGGCTCGAGCGTGCGCTTGATCAGGTCCTCAACGAGGGTCTCAAGCTTGGCGCGCGTCAGTTTGATCTGAAGGTGTTTCGGGCCAGATGCGTCAGCCGTGATGAACGGCAGGTTCACTTCGGTCTGGGTTGAGGAGGAAAGCTCGATCTTGGCTTTCTCTGCCGCTTCCTTCAGACGCTGCAGTGCCATCTTGTCCTGACGAAGGTCGATGGTGTTTTCTTTCTTGAACTCGTCCGCGAGGTAATCAACCAGACGCATGTCGAAGTCTTCACCGCCCAGGAACGTATCACCGTTCGTGGACTTCACTTCAAATACGCCGTCGCCGATCTCGAGGACCGATACGTCGAAGGTACCGCCACCAAGGTCGAACACAGCAATCGTGTGGCCGTCTTCTTTTTCAAGACCGTACGCAAGGGCCGCAGCCGTTGGCTCGTTGATGATGCGCAGCACTTCAAGGCCCGCGATCTTGCCGGCGTCTTTCGTTGCCTGGCGCTGGGCGTCGTTGAAGTATGCAGGTACTGTGATGACCGCTTGGTCAACATTTTCACCAAGATAGCTCTCGGCGGTTTCCTTCATTTTCTGAAGGATCATCGCAGACACCTGGCTTGGGGAGTATTTCTCGCCCTTGGCTTCTACCCACGCATCGCCACTGTCGGCTTTGATGATATTGTAGGGAACCATGTCGATGTCTTTTTTGGTGGTTGGATCATCGAACGTGCGGCCGATCAGACGCTTGATGGCGAACAGCGTGTCTGTCGGGTTCGTCACGGCCTGGCGTTTTGCCGCCTGGCCAACAAGGCGTTCGCCATCGTCGGTGAAACCAACGATAGACGGCGTCGTGCGCGCGCCTTCAGAGTTTTCGATTACTTTAGGTTTGGACCCGTCCATGATGGATACGCAGGAGTTTGTCGTACCCAGGTCAATACCGATTACTTTACCCATTTTTTTACCTCTTCCCGTTGCAAGCCGACTGCTTGGGCCCATCCGGCACCCTATCACAGCCTCTTAGGGTTCGTGTTATTTGATCAAATTGCTGGCCAGCCAAAACATCCGGCAGGCAGCAGGTTTCAGTGGCTATATAAGGTGCGCAGCCACCCCCCGCAAGGGCAGTGGCCAAGAAATTTTGTAAGTTTTTTCCTGACCAAAAGCCTTTAAAGACGATGGACTTGCCTGTATGTGAGCAGGCAGTCTTCCTTGTCGCCCGCAATCAAACATTGAAAATGGGGGGCAGGCGGCTAAACTCGCGCCTGAATTAAGTCGTGTTGGCGTGAGCGGAAACACTTGGACCATAACAACAGAATCCACGACGGATCGGGGCGGGGCCTGCATGAACGATAAAGCCAATATGGCACAGCAACAGCCGGAAAAGCATGAGGCCATGGTGCTTCTGAAGGATCTGGTTGTCATTGTTGTCTTCTTCTTGATTTTCACCACCTTCGGATGGTCCAGCTTCCATATCCCATCGGGCAGCATGGAACCGACGCTTGAGGTCGGTGACCGCATCTTCGTCTCGAAGCTGAGCTACGGATATAACCGCTATTCAGTGCCGTTCGACCCAGGCATTGTCCCGGAAGGCCGCCTGTTCGATGACGCGCCGGAACGCGGAGATGTGGTGGTTTTCACGCTGCCCTACAAAGGCAGCAACGATTTCATCAAACGCGTGATCGGCCTGCCGGGCGACACTGTCCAGATTACCCGCGGGCGCCTGTTCATCAATGGCGAGATGGCGCCGCGCACTTTTATCCGCGATGTGAATTATACCGATTATCAAGGCATTGACCGGCGCGCCCGCGAATATGTCGAAGAACTGCCGAACGGCGTAAAACACCGGATTTACGAACGCCATGACGACGGCGCACCCCGCGTTGACAATACCAAGCTGTTTGTGGTGCCCGAAGGCCATTATTTCATGATGGGTGACAATAGGGACGGCAGCGCCGACAGCCGGTATCTGGATGACATGGGTTTTGTGGCGCACAAATATCTGGTGGGCCGCGCGCAGATCACCACCTTCAGCCTGTATGACTGTGACCAGGGCAAGGACGTCTTCTGCCCCATCGGCATCCCGCTCGGCCGCTTCTTCAATGTGATTGATTAGCAATTCATTTCTTGTTGGGGGCGAGATGAAGAAAAACTGGTTGGCAATTGCTGGCGGCATCTTGTTCGTAGGGGTCGTCGCGTACTTATACAGCTTCAGTCATTTCCATGTCCCAGCTGGATCGATGGTGCCCACTTTGCAAGTTGGCGACCGGTTTCTTTCCAAGAAACACATCGATCCCGGCGATATTGACCATGGCGATATCGTTGTCTTCATCGCGCCACACAAAGGTTCGTTCACTTTCGTCAAGCGGGTGATAGGCTTACCGGGCGATACCGTACAGATCAAAAGGGGACGGTTGTTCATCAACGGTACGATCGCCCCGCGCGCCTTCGTTCAAGATCTGGCCTATACAGATTACCAAGGGACGGCACGCCGCGTGAAAGAGTATGAAGAAACCCTGCCCAACGGCCGCGTCCACCGCATATACGAACGTCATGACAATGGCCCAGCAATGCAGGACAACACCAAACTGTTTGTCGTACCGGAAGGCCAATATTTCATGTTGGGGGACAACCGCGACGCCAGCGCCGACAGTCGCTATATGTATGACCTGGGGTTCATCAAGGGCGAATGGATTGTTGGCAAAGCCTTCATGACAACTTTCAGCCTGTATGCCTGCCACGAGGATAATGGCCCCGAATGCCCGGGCGGGTCAGCCGACAGCCGCTCTCTCATAGGCTTGAATTAGCTGATTGGGGCCAGCCCATAGGCACGCCCCAATCATGAAAGCCTTTACGCAACCCTGTGCAGCGCGCAGATTTTGTTGCCCGATGGGTCGCGGAGGTAGGCCAGATACAGCTTGATGCCGCCGCCTTCGCGAATGCCTGGCGGGTCTTCAATCGCTTTGCCGCCGGCCTTGAGACCTGCTTCATGCCAAGCATCCACCATTTCAGGGCTGGAGGCCGCGAAGCCGAGCGTGGTGCCATTGCCATGCGTGGCCGGTTCGCCGTCGATCGGCTTTGTCAGCATGAAAAGGCCTGATTTTTCGGCATACATGCAGCGACCCTTTGGGTCCATCCGCCCGGGGCGGTGCCCCAGAACTTCCAAGGTCGCATCGTAGAATTTCTTGCTTTCGGCCACATCATTGGCCCCAACCATCACATGGCTGAACATAGGCTCATCCCTTTCCCTGAATGAAAATTCGTTGGTTCAGGAGTGAGGTAAGCCCAAATGGCCCGCGGTCAACCCATTGGTGGCCATCGGTGTCAGGCGCTGCCGCCACCATCGATCAGCATGGCGGTGCCCGTGACCTGGGCGGCCACGTCTGATGCCAGATAAAGGATCATTGCCGCCACTTCGCCCGCTTCTGTCAGGCGGCCGGTCGGTACGTCCGCTTTCCACGCTTGAAGCGCTTCCTGGTGCGTCATGCCCTGGTCGGCGGCTTCCTTCTCCAGCATCGGGGTGACCACATCGCCCGGGCATACGGCATTCACCGTGATGCCGTCAGCGGCATGGTCGCGTGCCATGGCTTTTGTCAAAAGCACAAGCCCACCTTTGCTGGCACAGTAGGCGGCGGCCTTTTCACCGCCGCTAAGTCCCCAGTCAGACGCCACATTGATGATGCGGCCTTTGGTGTTCCTCAGATGCGGCACCGCCGCGCGGCTCAGGTAGAAGGGCACATCCAGATTGACCGTCATGGTCTGGCGCCAGATGGTATCGGTGGTGTCTTCAGCCGTGGTGCGGGAGATGATGCCCGCATTGTTCACCAGAACATCAAGCCGCCCGAATTTCTGCACTGCATGATCGATCAGCTCAGCGCACACCTCGGGGCCTGTGAGGTCCTGCACGATGGGGGTGATGCGGTCGGGGGCATGGGCCACCACAGCTTGCAGTCTTTCTGCATTCCGCCCAACAGCCAACACATTATAGCCCGCGTCCGCAAAGGCTTTCGCTGTCGCGTCGCCAATGCCGCTGCTGGCGCCGGTTATCAGAGCGACCCTGGTCATGCGTTCCAGATGGGATCGTTCAGTTTGGTGACAAACTCGGCGTGGCGCGCGCGCTCTTCATCCGATACCGGGAAGCTGCGCCGCTCGCGGGCTTTCTTTTCCCGCACAACTGCGCCGCCGGCGTCGACGGCCAGGTCAAGGCCCGCCTGCCTGCCGCCCAGCAGTTCGATATAAACATCCGCGAGGATTTCGGCGTCCAAGAGGGCGCCGTGGAGGGTTCGGTGGGTGTTCGACACGCCAAAACGCTTGCAGAGCGCATCCAAGCTGTTGGCCGCACCCGGAAATTTGGTACGTGCGATCGCCAGCGTATCGATAAAGCGCTTGGGGTGGATGATCGGACGGCCTGCGTTCTCAAGTTCCCAGTTGATGAAGCGCATATCGAACTCGGCATTGTGTGCCACCAGCACACTGTCAGTACCGACATACTCAAGGAAATCATCCATGATGTCGGAAAACACGGGCTTGTCGCGCAGGAAGTCGGTGGTGATGCCGTGGATTTTCACGGCGCCCTCGGGCACATCGCGCTCAGGGTTCACATATTGGTGGTAATGTTCGCCGGTGAGGGACTTGTCCACCATTTCCACGAGGCCGATCTCGATCAACCGGTCACCTGTCATCGGGTCAAACCCTGTGGTCTCCGTATCGAAAATCAGTTCGCGTTTGCTCATGTTGCTTCACCCAATTCTTTGACGATGGCCTCAACCTGCCTGAAGGCATGGTCGAGCCCGAAATTACTTTCTACCACATAATCTGCCCGCGCCCGTTTGTCATCATCTGGCACCTGGGCTTTCAGGATCTGGTTGAATTTCTCTTCCGTCATACCGTCGCGCGCCAGCACCCGTTCGCGCTGGATTTCAGGCGGGGCGGAAACCACCACAACCTTGTCGCAGGCCTTTTCGCCGCCCGTTTCAAAAAGCAGGGGAATATCGAATACCACCATCTTGGCGCCTTCATCCTCGGCCTTGTTGAAAAAGTCGATGCGTTCCTCGGCCACCATCGGATGCATGATGGCCTCCAGCTTTTTCTTGGCGTCGGGATCAGCGAACACAATTTTGCCAAGGGCATCCCGGTCCAGCGCGCCATCCTTCACCACACCAGGGAAAGCCTCCTCGATGGGTCCAAGCGCCCGGCCACCCGGCGCCTGCAGCTGGCGGACGGTCGCATCGGCATCAAACACTGGCACGCCCAGACGCGCGAACATTTTCGCGGTTTCCGACTTGCCCATGCCGATCGACCCCGTGAGCCCGATGATCATTGGATTGTTGCTCATTTGAACTGGCCCTCCAGCTCGGCCCGCAAGGTGTCGTCATAATCAACGTCAACACCAAACCAGATCTTGAAGGCTGCGGCCGCCTGATAAACCAGCATGCCAAGGCCCGTCACTACCCGAAGGCTGCGGGCTTCCGCGTCCTGAAGAAGCGGCGTCATCAACGGCTGGTAGACGATGTCATAAACAACCGTGTCTTTCATGGCTTTTGAGAGGTCCATCTCCAGCGCCGGCTGGCCTTTCATGCCCAGAACGGTGGTGTTGACGATCAGCCCGGCGGCGGCCACAGCGTCCGCGCGGTCGTCCCAGTCCACCACGGTCATGCGGCCGCGACCGATTTCATTCGCGATGGCTTCCGCCTTCGCCCGCGTCCGGTTGGTGATCATCACCAGGGGTACTTCTTCCATGAGAAGGCCGAGCGCGGCAGCGCGCGCAGCTCCCCCTGCGCCCAAAATCAGAACAGGCTTGTCCTTAGGCCACCCCGGCACGGTTTTCTTCAGGTTGGTCACCAGCCCAATGCCGTCCGTGTTGAAGCCGGTCATGGTGCCGTCATCTGCAATCTTGACCGTATTCACCGCCCCCATCTGGCGCGCGAGTGGCGCGACCTTGTCAAGGAACGGCATGATGGCTTCCTTGTGCGGCACGGTAACGTTAAAGCCGGCATAGCCTTCGGCCTTGAACTGGGCCAGTGCGGTCTCTATCGCTTCGGGGCCAACGGCGATCTTGTCGTAGCTGCCGTCAATGCCCGCCGCCTGCATCCAGTGGTTATGGATAGTGGGCGACAGGGAATGGGAAATCGGCCAGCCGATCACGGCTGCTTTTTTTTGCCTGGTTTTCTGATCTTCTGTCATAGCGGCATCATGCCTCTGCGGCGCAGGAAATCAAGAAGTGCAAAAAGCGGCAGGCCAAGGACAGTGAAATGGTCACCTTCCACTTTGGTAAAAAGCTGGGCGCCCCGACCTTCTATCTGATAGGCGCCGACGCTCCAGAAAGCGGCATCGCCAATGGCGTCCAGATAGCCTTCGATAAAGGCGTCACTCAGGGGCCTGACCGATAATTTGACAGTATCAACCGCCCGCCAGGTCGGCTGACCGCCTTCGTAAATAACGGCGGCCGACAAAAGCTGATGGCTTTTCCCTGACAGCGCCTTCAGGGTTTCCGCGGCCTCCTCACGCGTATCTGCCTTTGAAAAGATTTTGCCGTCACACACCAATATCTGGTCTGCACCCATCACCATATCTTCGGGCCGCCGCATGGCAACGGCGCGGGCCTTCAGGTCAGCCAGCGCATCAGCGATATCGCGGGGCGGCGCGCCGTCTGCCACCAGGGCGGTTTTAACGGCGTCCTCGTCAACCCGCGCCGGGTCAACCTCAAACGCGATGCCTGCATTTGTCAGCATGTCCGCCCGGGTCTGGCTGCCGGACGCCAATATGAAAGCCATGGTGCGGGGGTCCTATTCCGGTGTTTTGCCGTTTTGGGCATCCAGCCACTGGTGGTAGCGGTTCAGGATCGCCGCGGCCGTTTCCTCGATCGACCGGCGGGTGACATCAATGGTCGCCCAGCCGCGCTGGGCACAGTATTTTCGGCATTCCTTGATCTCATCCTGGATGTGCGACATGTCGGTATAGTCGCCTTCCGTTTCTTCATTGATAGACCTCAACCGGTTGGTGCGGATGGCCACCAGGCGCTCGGCGCTTGTGGTCAGCCCGATAACGAACTTGTTCCTGATCTCATCCAGTTCCGGCGGCATGGGGCATCCGGGCACGAACGGCACATTGATGGTCTTGTAGCCCTTGTTCGCCAGATAGATGCTTGTCGGCGTTTTCGACGACCGCGAAACGCCCACCAGCACGATGTCTGCCTGCGGCATGTCCTGCACCAGAACCCCATCATCATGGGCCATGGTGAACTGAAGCGCGTCGATGCGCTCAAAATAGTGAGCATCCAGCTTGTGTTGCTTGCCGGGCTTGTGCGACGCCTGCACCCCGAAGTAGGACCCGAGGAGGTTGATCACCGGATCGAGGATCGAGAGCACAGGCAGGTTTGCCTTCATGCATTCTGTCTCGAGCGCCTCGCGGATTTGTGGGTTCACCAGGGTATACATAATAAGCCCCGGCTGCTCGCGGATATCTTCCATCAACCGGTTCATCTGCATGGCGGACCTGACAAGCGGCCAGTAGTGCTTTTTCACCTCAACGCCTTCAAACTGCACCAGCGCGGCCTGCACGATGGCCTCGAGCGTTTCACCCGTCGAGTCCGATACAAGATGCAGGTGAAAATCCTTCGCTGACCCTTTTCGCTTGACGCCAACTGGAGAGACTGGGCTTTTCGGTGGCTCTGGAAGACTCATGGGAATATCCTGTGGATAACTTGTTGGCGGATCGGTTGATAACAAGGCTAGGCCACTTGCCCCCAATTTGGAAAGCACTTGTTAGAACTTCTATTAAATCTATCCACGGTCAATTGTAAGAGAGGAAAACTGATGATCGGGGGCACCATATTTTGCGGTTATCCCCGTTATCCACAAATCATATAGCGCCCGGAATGGCTGTCATTTTTCTATAAAATGCCGGTAATCCATAAGTTTATGCACATTTTGCGGGGCGAATTGCCGCGCCCACCTTGTATGTGCACAAGATTGTGGATAAATGCTTTTCCACATGATTCACAGGCATAAACTACAACTACAAGATTCTATATATAATTATTATTAAGTAGTAAGAGGGCGTCAGGCCGAATGAACGGCGCCCGAACTTTAAGGACCAGCGCATGACCAAACTTCTTCTAGAGACTCTCAAGGGAAACCCAGGTGACCGGGTGCCTTTTTGGTTCATGCGTCAGGCAGGACGATATCTGCCCGAATATCTTGAGGTTCGAGCAACGACAAACAGTTTCATGGAGTTCTGCTACAGTCCAGACAAGGCAGCCGAAGTGACCCTACAACCCATCAGGCGTTACGGCATGGACGGCGCGATCCTGTTTGCTGACATCCTGGTGGCGCCAGACGGGTTGGGGCAAAAAGTCTGGTTTGAGAAAGGCCATGGTCCCAAGCTGGAACCTGTCAATGATGAGGCCAGCTATGCCAAACTTTCCATGGGTGCCTTCCATGACAGGGTGGGCAATGTCTATGAGACCGTGCGCCGGCTGAAGGCTGAATTGCCTGCAGAAGTGACCTTGCTTGGGTTCGCGGGCGCGCCCTGGACGGTGGCCACCTACATGATCGCAGGCCAGGGCAGCAAGGATCATGCAGCTGCGCGCCAACTGGGCTACGGCAATCCGGAGCTGTTCGGCAAGATCATGGATATGCTGGTGGACGCCACCAGCGAATATCTGATCGCCCAGATCGATGCGGGCGCCGATGCCGTACAGATTTTCGACAGCTGGTCGGCCGCTATCCCGGAAACCATGTTCGAGCGTTGGGTGATTGAACCCACCAAGGAAATCGTTTCCCGCATTCGTGCCAAACATGCTGAAACACCCATCATTGGATTCCCGCGGCTCGCGGGTGCAGCCCTTCCAACCTTTGTGGATGCTGTGGGCATAGACTGCGTGGGCCTTGATACCGGCGTGCCGCTGGATTGGGCGGCGCGGGAAATCCAACCGAAAGTGTGCGTGCAGGGCAATATGGACCCTCATCTCGTAGTATCCGGCGGTGATTTGATGGTGTCCGAGGCCAACCGCATTCTGGAGCAACTGAGGGGCGGCGCCCATATCTTCAATCTGGGCCACGGTTTCGTACCTGAAACACCGCCGGAGAATGTGGCGCTGCTCTCAGACACCATTAAAGCTTTCCGGCGCTAATTCGGAAAACAAGGGGGAATGATATGGCAGACATGATCGGTTTTTTGGGCGGTTCTTACCTGTGGGTGAAGGCCGCGCACATTATTTTCGTCATTTTCTGGATGGCCGGTATGTTCATGCTGCCGCGCTATTTCGCCTACCACAGTGAATGCGAGGCGGGGTCGGATGAGGACGCCAAATGGATCGACCGGGAGAAGCGCCTGATGCGCATCATCATCAACCCGGCCATGACCATCGCCTGGATTCTGGGGCTCATGCTGGTGGTCAATATTGGCTTTGATGCCGGCCTGTGGCTGCATATCAAGCTTCTGCTTGTTTTCATCCTGTCCGGCTTTCATGGGGCCTTGTCGAAATACCGTAAGGAATTCGCCCGGGGTGAGCGCAAGCGTGACGGAAAATTCTACCGCAAGATCAACGAGATACCGGCAGTTTTCATCATTGCCATTGTGCTACTGGCGGTGCCCAAGGCCTTCTAGCAGTTAGTTGCGGCTGCAACAGACTTGACAGAGGGAATGAAAATGATAGCTTGGGCGCTGATCCGGCACGCCTGTATCTCGCGCGCCGTCCAACGTATTTCCCAATCATTGCCAGAATTATCATGTATTCAAAGGCAATCGATCTATCCTTTTCGGGCCTTCTGGCCCCAATAATTCTGGACAAAAACCATTCCTAATAACAATTCGGACGATCCCATGCATCTTCAGGATCTCAAAAGCAAAACCCCAGCAGATCTCCTTTCGCTTGCAGAAGAGGTTGGTGTTGAAAACGCCAGCAGCATGCGCAAACAGGACATGATGTTCGCTATCCTCAAGCATCTTGCAGACGACGATATCGAAATCATGGGCGGCGGTGTCATCGAAATTCTCTCTGACGGTTTCGGTTTCCTGCGCTCCCCTGAGGCAAACTATCTGCCAGGCCCCGACGATATTTACGTGAGCCCAAGCCAGATCCGGCGCTTTGCGCTTCGGACCGGCGATACGGTTGAAGGCCAGATCCGCGCGCCCAAGGACGGCGAGCGTTATTTCGCCCTTCTCAAGGTTTCAAAGATCAATTTTGATGAGCCTGAGAAAACCAAGCACAAGGTTCACTTCGACAACCTGACGCCGCTTTACCCGGATTCCAAGCTGAAGCTGGACCCGGACAATCCAACCGTGAAGGACAAGTCCCCGCGGGTGATTGACCTGGTGTCCCCAATCGGTAAAGGCCAGCGGGCGCTGATCGTGGCGCCGCCACGGACCGGTAAAACCGTTCTGTTGCAGAATATCGCCAAATCCATCACCGCCAACCATCCCGAGTGTTTCGTGATCGTGCTTCTGATTGACGAACGCCCTGAGGAGGTGACAGACATGCAGCGCAGTGTGAATGGCGAGGTTGTTTCCTCGACCTTTGACGAACCTGCAAGCCGTCACGTCCAGGTGGCCGAAATGGTGATCGAGAAAGCCAAGCGCCTTGTGGAGCACGGCAAGGATGTTGTGATCCTGCTTGACAGTATCACCCGTCTGGCCCGCGCCTACAACACGGTGGTGCCGTCTTCCGGTAAGGTTCTCACAGGTGGTGTGGATGCCAACGCGCTGCAGCGTCCGAAGCGTTTCTTCGGTGCCGCGCGGAACATTGAGGAAGGCGGGTCGCTTTCCATCATCGCAACCGCGCTGATCGAGACCGGCAGCCGCATGGACGAAGTGATCTTTGAGGAATTCAAAGGCACGGGCAACAGCGAGATTGTCCTCGACCGCAAGGTTGCAGACAAGCGTGTGTTCCCGGCGATCGATATCCTCAAATCCGGTACCCGGAAAGAAGAGCTTCTTGTCGATCCGGCAACGCTGTCGAAAATGTGGGTCCTCAGGCGTATCCTTACGCCAATGGGCACCGTGGACGCGATGGAGTTCCTGCTTGGTAAACTCAAGGACAGTAAGAACAACGAGGAATTCTTCACCAGCATGAACAACTAGGCGGTAGAAATTCTTTGAGAGACAGATACGCTAAGGGCTTGCAAACGCAGGCCCTTTTTGCTTTCGGGGAGTGAGGATGGGGGCAATCATGACCAACACAGCGCTGATCATCATCGATACGCAGATCGCGATAGACGACCCCAAGTGGGGTGTGCGCAATAATGTGGATGCCGAAGCCAATATGGCGCGGCTGCTGGATGCCTGGCGCACCCGTGGTGGTGATATCATCCATATAAGGCACGACAGCGTCTGTGAAGGCTCGCCATACACGCCAGGTACCCCCGGGCATGCCTTCAAGCCTCAGGTGGCCCCTCAGGGCGCTGAGACCGTCATTGGCAAGACAACCAACAATGCCTTTGTCGGGGCCGGGCTTGAAAAGCACCTGCGCGCGCGGGATATCCAAAGTCTGGTCATTGCAGGTGTTTTGACCCAGCATTCGGTGGATACCACAGCCAGGATGGCGGCAAGCCTTGGGTTTGAGGTTACGGTGGTGTCAGACGCCACAGCGGCGACAGAGGTGATGGACGGGCGCGGCATGACATGGCTGGCGGCGGATGTGCATGCGCTGACGCTCGCACACCTGGCGGCCGATTATGCGACAGTGAAAACGACAGACGAGATATTGGGCGAGATTTTATGATCAGCATCAAAGCCTATGAGGCCTACCACAAGGACGGCGTGCGCGACCTGATCCTGCCAATCCAGCGCGAGGAATTCGGTATCGACATCAGCTATGATGACCAGCCGGACCTGCATGATATTGAGGGCTTTTACCAGAAAGGCAAGGGCGGCTTCTGGGTGGCGCTTGATGGCCATGCGGTGATTGGTTCGATCGCGCTGGTTGATATTGGCGCGGGCCAGGTGGCGCTCAGGAAAATGTTTGTGTCCCAGGCCTATCGCGGCCGGATCTACGGTGTGGCGCAGAAGCTTCTGGATTTTGTGATTTCAGAAGCGCGCGGTACGGGCGTCACAGATATCTATCTAGGAACAACAGCCGCCTTCCTCGCGGCTCACCGATTTTATGAGAAGAACGGGTTTGACCTGGTGGATGAAACTAGCCTGCCGGAAAGCTTCCCCCGCATGGCGGTCGACACCCGCTTCTACCGGATGGCGCTTTGAAGCGAATCCGCCAATTGCTTTGGCGCTTCAAGGGGGATCATGTGGCCGGTGCCGGATACGCGGTGCAGGGTGATGCGGTCTGATTTTGCCGCCAGCTTATCGATCGCCCCGATGGGCACCAGTTGGTCGTCTTCGGCCATGATGAAGGTGATGGGCATCTCAAGCGCCAGAAGGTCATCCGCGATATTCTTCCTGTCGATGGGCGCAATCAGTTGGCGGATCAGAACATCCTGGCCCAGGTCTTTTTCCATCTGCAGGATCGTGCTGGTGATGGCCGTATCTTCCAGATGGTCCGCATTCACAAATTGGGCGAGGCGGTTTTTTGACATGCCCTTGTAGGTGAGGCGCGTAAGCATCTCCGCGTTGCGGCTCCTCAAGTTTTTTTCTGCGTCCGTCAGTCCGTAAGGCGAGGCCGCGATGACGGTCAGGCTTTCAACCTTCTCTGGCGCTTTCAGGGCCGCCATGATCGCCAGATAGCCCCCAAGCGAGAAACCCACCAGATGGCAGGGCGTGCCCGGCATCTGTTCAAGCACTGCCTTGCACATGTCGTCCATGGTCTTTGCCGCCGCATAGTCACAGTGGCAGGCCTCCACATCAGGCAAGTGAGCAAGCATCCGTGCCCACAGCCGGGCGTCGCACATGGTGCCGGGGATCAGGTAAAAGGGCGCTGTCATACCGTGGCTCAGGGGATGAGGATTGTCTGGCCGCTGGTCTCGCGGGCCTCGAGCGCCTCATGGGCCTTGGCGGCATCCTTCAGGGCAAAGCGCTGGTTGATCTGTGATTTCAGCTTGCCGCTTGCGATCATCTCAAACACACGGCTGGTGGAATGCACCATGTCAGCGCGCGTGGCGGCATAATCCATCAGCGTCGGGCGCGTCAGGAACAGCGAGCCTTTTTGCGCCAGAAGCGCGGGTGGGACCGGGTCCACCGGACCGGTGGCATTACCGAAGGTGACCATCACGCCGCGGCGCTTCAGGCAATCAAGCGAGCCCATGAAGGTGGCCTTGCCGACGCTGTCGTAAACCACAGGCACGCCTTCACCGTTCGTGATCTCTCGCACGCGGGCGACGAAGTCTTCTTCACGGTAGAGGACCGTGTGGGTGCAGCCGTTGGCGCGCGCAAGTTCAGCTTTCTCTTCGCTGCCCACGGTGCCGATCACGGTTGCGCCCAGGGCCTTCAGCCACTGGCAGGCAATCAGGCCAAGGCCACCGGCGGCGGCATGCAGCAGAACCGTTTCACCGGCCTTTACCGGATACAGCCGTTCGGTCAGAAACTCGACCGTGCAGCCCTTCAGCATCAGGGCGGCAGCGTCCTCGTCTGATACGCTGTCCGGGATTTTGACGATCTTGTCGGCAGGGATATTGCGCGCTTCCGCGTAGGCACCGATGGGGCCTATGGGGTAGCCAACCCGGTCCCCCACAGCCAGGCCACCAACGCCGTCCCCCACAGCTTCAACAACGCCCACGGCTTCCAGCCCCGGCGTGGCCGGCAGCGGCAGCGGGTAAAGTCCGGTGCGGTGATAGGTGTCGATGAAATTCAGCCCGATCGCCGTGTGGCGGATCCTAACTTCGCCCACACCTGGGGCGCCCAGCTCAACATCCTGCCACTTCAGCACATCCGTGCCGCCAAAGGCCTCCATCCGGATCGCTTTAACCACAGGCCTAATCCTTCAGGTTGGTTTTGAAAAAGTCCCGCGTACGGCCGTTCGCCAGGTTGGCGGCGGCGGTGTTCCAGTTCACGCCGTCGGGGCGGGCGAAGGCATGGTCCACGCCGGGATAGCTGTGGATGGTGATATTCGCGTTATCTTTCAGACCCGCCTTGATGCGCTTTTGGGCGTCCTTGTCGACAAAGCCGTCCTCTTCGGCGATATGCATCAGAAGCGGCGTGGTGATCTGGTCTTGTTGGTCCAGCTTTGTATCGATACCGACACCATAATAGGACACGCTGGCATCCACGTCAGTCTCCACCGATGTCTTGAAGGCCAGCAGGCCGCCAAGGCAATAGCCCACAGCGCCCACCTTGCCGGTGCCGCCTTCAATCGAGCGCGCCACAGCCACAGTGGCTTTGATATCTTCCATGCCTTTCGGGTGATCGAAATTCTGGAAATAGCCGAAGGCTTCTTTCCATTCTTCTTCGGTCTTGTCGGTGATATCCACGCCGGGCTTCATACGCCAGAACAGGTCGGGGCAGATGGCGATATAGCCTTCACGCGCCAGGTCGTCGCAAATCTGGCGCATGCCTTCATTGACGCCGAAGATTTCCTGCAGCGCCACAATCACGGGACCAGACGCAGATTTTGCCGGGCGGGCGACATAGGCCTTGAAGCTGCCGCTACCGTCAGTCGCCTGGATGTCGATATAGTCTGCCATCGTCTGTCCCCTCATGGTTCGTTCCTATCTGTCTGATCCAATTGGTCCTAGAGACCTAATCAAGCGCTCCAGCTTCTTCAAGGGCTTTGCCTTCTTCAACCGTTAATGCGCCCTCGAGAACCAGCAGGGCACGTTTGGTATAAAGCCCACCGTCACCCGAATAGCCCCCAAGCTTGCCGGCCGATGCAACGATCCGGTGGCACGGGATCAGGATCGGGATCGGGTTCCGGCCGCACGCCGTGCCAACAGCCTGCGCGGCTGAACCGATCTCGCTGGCCAGGTCGCCATAGGTACGGGTTTCACCATACGGGATTTCCCGCATGGCTTTCCACACCTGTTCCTGATGTTTCGTTCCCATGGGGCACAAAGGCAGGTCAAAGCGTGTCAACTCGCCGTCAAAATAAGCGTCCAGCTGCCGCTTCGCTTCAACAAGCAGAGGCGTCGATTCCTGGAACGGACTCCAGCCCCAATCGAGCGAGACGATGGCCCCGTCGAATTCTGTGATGGTGATATCGATCACCGGTGTGTGCATTGAGAGTTGCGACATGGATTGCCTCTCTATATTGATTAGCTCATTGCTATTGTGTGCAAGGCTGTCGCGCAAGCGATAAAGACTGACCTGATACGAAAGACTGATCCTGTGGGCCAAAATTCCCAGAAGAAGCCAGAGACAATCTTCGCGCTCTCTTCCGGCGCCGGCACGGCCGGTGTTGCTGTTGTGCGGCTGTCGGGCGCGCATGCTTTTGCAGCACTCGAAGCCTTGTCCGGAAAGCCGGTCCCGGAAGCCCGCTATGCGGCGCTCCGGCTGCTGACAGACGGCAGCGGCGCGCGGCTCGATCAGGCATTGGTGATTGCGTTCAAAGGCCCTGCCAGTTTCACGGGCGAGGATGTGGTGGAGCTGCATCTGCACGGTGGTCGCGCGGTGGTCGCAGGTGTTCTGGAAGCGCTCGACAAAATTCAGGGCCTTCGTCCTGCTGAGCCGGGTGAGTTTTCCCGACGGGCGTTTGATAACCAGAAGCTGGACCTCACCGAAGCTGAGGGCCTCAACGATCTGATTCATGCCCAGACCGCCGCCCAGCGGGAGCAGGCACTTCGGCAAATGGACGGCGCACTGCGGGATTTATACGAGGACTGGCGCGGTCGCCTGGTGGCGCACCTCGCTCACCTTGAGGCCGATATAGATTTCCCGGACGAAGACCTGCCGGAGGGCGTCGCAGGTGCTGTTAGACCAAACATATTGTCGCTTAAGCAGGAAATAACACAACATCTTGTGGATGGGCGGCGCGGTGAGGCCTTGCGTGAGGGATTTCGTATTGTCATCATGGGCGAACCCAATGCGGGCAAGTCTACCCTGTTGAATTCACTGGCAAAATCTGATGTGGCCATTGTCTCCGACGAAGAAGGCACAACGCGGGACGCGATTGAGATTCAGCTTGATCTGGGCGGCTATCCCGTCCGGTTGATCGACACCGCTGGTGTGCGAGAGGGCCAGGGCGCTATTGAGCAGGAAGGCATCCGCCGGGCGCTTGCCCGCGCCGAAGAAGCGGATCTTCGCCTCGTCCTGGTGCGGGCAGATGACTGGCCCAAGGTGCCCGAGAGCATGCAGAAATGGCTGGACGAAAAGGCGCTTCTGGTGATCACCCAGACTGACCGGCGCGAAGCTGCTTCAGGCGAAACCATGTTTCACGTGAAACATGACGAGCTGCCCGTGGGGATCATCGGTGCAGCCAGCGTATCAGCAAAAGCGGATCATGGTTTGGATGAACTGTTCGACACTCTTACGGACCATGTGCGCGACGCGATGGCGCCCCGGGAAGTGCCGTCTCTTACGCGCGTGCGTCACCGCCGGGCGCTCGAGGATGCTGTCGAGCATCTGGACCGGTTTGACCAGAACGCCGGAATGGATGCCGTCCTCGCCGCCGAGGATGTGCGGATGGCCGCGCGGTCCCTCGGTAAAATTACAGGCCGAGTCGGCGTTGAGGATATCCTTGATGTGATCTTCTCGGATTTCTGCATCGGAAAGTAGGGTGGGTTGGTATCCATGTTTCACGTGAAACATGGGAACAGTGGATCCGCAATCCGCCACTTAACTTTGACTTAAAAATCATTCGCTAGTATAGAACGCACCAAGTGGGGCCCGCATAGATTTGCAGGGGCCTCTTTTTGTTGGTGTCTTTATATATAGGGCACCCGGCAATATGGATTGATTGAATGGCTGATTTTGATGTCATTGTTATTGGGGGCGGGCACGCCGGCTGTGAAGCCGCGGCGGCTTCCGCACGCATGGGCGCGAGCACGCTGCTGATTACCCACAAGGTTGAAACCATCGGCGAGATGTCCTGTAACCCCGCGATTGGTGGTTTGGGCAAGGGCCACCTGGTGCGCGAGATTGATGCGCTCGACGGCATCATGGGGCTGGTGGCCGATCGTTCTGGTATCCAGTTCCGCTTGCTCAATCGTCGCAAGGGGCCGGCCGTTCAGGGGCCACGTTGCCAAAGCGACCGCAAGCTTTACCGTAACGCGATGCAGGAAATCCTGTCCAGCTATCCGAACCTGACCATTGAGGCGGGCGCGGTTGAGGATATGATGATTGACCGTACGGGCGACAAGCCAAAGGTTACGGGCATTGTCACAGGTGATGGCAAGACGATCACGGCGAATGCAGTGATCCTGACAACAGGCACTTTCCTGCGCGGGCTTATTCATATTGGCGAGAAGAAAATCCCAGCCGGGCGGGTGGATGAAGCACCAGCCCTTGGCTTGTCGGACACGCTGATGTCATTGGGGTTTGAACTCGGCCGGCTGAAGACCGGCACACCCGCACGCCTTGACGGCAAGACCATCGACTGGTCTGTGTGTGAAGAGCAGCCGGGCGACAATCCGCCGGTGGCCTTCTCGTTCCTGACGGACGAAATCAAGGTGCCGCAGATCAGCTGCTATATGACGCGAACCACTGAGCGCACGCACGAGATCATCCGCGAAAACCTCCATCGGGCGCCGATGTATTCCGGTCAGATCGACAGCAAAGGCCCACGTTATTGCCCGTCGATTGAGGACAAAGTTGTGCGCTTCGCCGACAAATCCAGCCACCAGATCTTTCTGGAGCCGGAAGGCCTGGACGACGAGACAGTCTATCCGAACGGCATTTCCACAAGCCTGCCGGAAGACGTGCAGGACGCGATGATCCGTTCGATCCCGGGGCTTGAAAATGTCCGCATCATCAAACCGGGGTATGCGATCGAGTATGACTTTGTCGACCCGCGCGAGCTTAAGGTCACGCTTGAGACCCGCCGCGCAGACGGCCTGTATCTGGCTGGTCAGATCAACGGTACGACGGGCTATGAGGAAGCAGCAGCACAGGGCCTGATGGCCGGGGCGAACGCGGCGATCAAATCCCGGGGGTCCGATGAGCGCTTCGTGCTCGACCGGGCCGACGGCTATATCGGCGTGATGCTGGATGACTTGGTCACCCAGGGCACGCGCGAGCCTTACCGCATGTTCACGAGCCGGGCGGAATACCGCCTGCTGTTGCGTGCGGATAATGCCGATCAGCGCTTGACCGAAAAAGGCACAGCCATTGGTCTGGTTGGCGAAGTGCGCGCGCAGGCGTTTGCGGACAAGAAAGCCGCGTTGACGGTCGGGCGCGAAATTCTCAAGTCTGTATCGCTGACGCCGAATGAGGCCGAAAAGCATGGCCTCAATATCAACAAGGATGGTGTGCGCCGGGACGGGGAAACCCTGCTTGCGTTCAGCACCATCGACTTTGATATGCTCAAGGCTATCTGGCCGGACGTGTTGGGGCAGATCGACCCTGCCATTGCTGAACAACTGTCGATTGATGCCATGTACCGCGGTTATCTTGAGCGCCAACAACAGGATGTCGAAGCCTTCCGCAAGGACGAAGCGCTCGATATTCCGGAAGACCTGGATTTCGCCATGATCAATGGGTTGTCAAACGAGATGCGTGAAAAGTTCAGGGAAGCACGGCCAGCCACACTTGGCGCAGCCGCACGGATTGCGGGTGTGACACCGGCGGCGCTGACGCTCCTTCTCGGCCACATCAAGAAACGCCGCGCGGCATAAATCACTGGAATCGCTTATGTATGGTGCTGATGATCTGGCGCGTGATCTGGATGTTTCACGTGAAACACTGGACAAGCTGAAGGTCTATGCTGGTCTGCTGGCCAAATGGCAAAAGGCCAAGAACCTGGTTGCCAACTCCACGCTCGACGATATGTGGCGGCGTCATTTCCTCGATAGCGCGCAGCTCGCACCGCTTCTGAAGGAACGTTTCGGCGACCGCGAGGTCACGCTGCTGGATATCGGGTCCGGCGCGGGCTTCCCTGGGCTGGTGCTTTCAGCGATGGGGGTGGCAACCGCCCATATGGTCGAATCGAATGGCCGGAAATGCACTTTCATGAATCAGGTTTCACGTGAAACAGGGGCAAATGCCACGATTCATGCGCAGCGGATCGAGGAGATGGATATTTTTCCGGTCGATATTGTCACCAGCCGGGCCTGCGCGCGCATCAGTCAACTGCTTGATTGGGCAGCGCCTTTCCTGAATGAGGACACAGAGATGTGGCTTTTGAAGGGTGAGATCGCGGATGAGGAATTGACCGAAGCGAAAGCTTGTTGGAAGATGAACGTTGATCGTTTCAAAAGCCTGTCTGACCCAACCGGTGTCATCTTGAGGCTATCATCGATAAAACGGTTGTAAATGTTTGAATCTTAAGGCTTTTGCCTGATCCGGGGAGGGGTTTGCATGAGTTCTGCTTCGCAGACGGGAAAGAAGGCGAAAATTATCGCTGTCGCCAACCAGAAAGGCGGCGTCGGCAAGACCACCACAGCCATCAATCTGGCCACGGCCATGGCAGCGGTGAAGAAAAAGGTCCTGATCCTGGACCTGGACCCGCAAGGCAATGCTTCCACCGGTTTCGGTATTGACCGCCACGCGCGCGAGATCACATCCTATGATGTGGTGCTGGGCGCTGCGCCCTTTGGCGACGCAATTATCGACAGCGGTGTGCCTGGCCTGTCTATCATCCCAAGCACCATTGACCTGTCTGGCGCGGACCTTGAGCTGGCAGAACTGCCACACCGCAATTTCCGCCTGCGGTACGCCATGGAAAAAGCGCAGGCGCGGGCAGAATATGACTATATCCTGATTGATTGCCCACCGTCCTTGTCGCTCCTGACGATCAATGCGCTGGTGGCAGCCGACAGTGTCCTTGTCCCGCTGCAGTGCGAGTTTTTTGCGCTTGAAGGTCTCAGCCTTCTTCTCAAAACCATCGAGCAGGTGCGCGGCAGCCTGAACCCCAAGCTCACCATCAACGGGGTGGTGCTGACCATGTTCGACAAGCGGAACAACTTGTCGGAACAGGTAGCGGGTGATGTGCGCGATTTCCTGGGCGACAAGGTGTACCAGACTGTGATTCCGCGCAATGTACGGGTATCGGAAGCGCCCAGCCACGGCAAGCCGGCGCTTCTTTATGATCACCGCTGTGTGGGCAGCCAGGCCTATATCAAGCTGGCGCGCGAGCTGTTGGGCCGAGACCGGAAAATGGCGGCATAAACTAATAAAAACAATAGGTTAGAAGTTTTTCTTATGACAAAGACTGCACGTAAAGGATTGGGGAAGGGTCTCTCGGCACTGCTTGGTGACGACCGCCCGATATTTGATGAGCAAGGCGATGTGGTTGCAGCAACCACCACAGGTCGGCCCCAGGCAGGGCGCCGCTGGTTGCCGATCGAGTTCCTGGAGCGGAACGTAAATCAGCCCCGGGTTCACTTCAATGAAGACGCGCTGGCTGAACTGACGGCCTCTATCAAGGCAAAGGGCCTGCTGCAGCCGATCCTGGTGCGCGAGCTTGAGCCTGAGAAATACCAGATCGTGGCGGGGGAGCGCCGCTGGCGGGCGGCCCAGAAGGCAGGCGTCCATGAAGTGCCGGTGGTGGTGAAGGAACTCAACGACACGGAAGTGCTTGAGATCGCAATCATCGAGAACATCCAGCGCCAGGACCTGTCAGCGATTGAAGAGGCCATGGCCTACAAGCGGCTGATGGAAGAATTCAAGCATACCCAGGAAGCCGTCGCCGAAGTGGTGGGCAAAAGTCGCAGCCATGTGACCAACCTGCTGCGCCTTCTTAGCCTGCCTGAAAAAGTGCAGACGATGGTGGGTGAAGGCAAAATTTCCATGGGCCATGCTCGTGCGCTTATTGGCGCGGATGACCCGCTCATGCTGGCGAAACGCATTGTGGCTGAGGGCCTGAGCGTGCGCCAGACCGAGGCGCTTGCGAATGAAGCCAAAGGCAAGCAGAAGCGCAGTCCGCGTCCAGGCGGCACAGGTTCGTCGGGTGCCAAGAAAGACGCTGACACCATCGCACTTGAGAAGGACCTCACGGCGGCTGTGGGCATGAAAGTGGCCATCGACCATGAAGGCGAGGGCGGCAAGGTCACCATTTCATATGAAACATTGGAAGACCTTGATGAGCTTTGCAGCAAACTGGGTGTTTGCGGGTTTTAAAGCCTTAGCGTGCCATTCGCCGGCTTGACCGGCGAATCCATTCCAGGAAATGTCTGAAGTGTAGACTCGCCGATCTTGTCGGCGAGTGACGATACTTTTTTGATATCAGTGGCTTAGGCGCTTCTCAATAGCGTCCCAGATGTCTGCCTCAAGCTTCACACCATCAAACCGGTTCACAGCCTGCAGGCCCGTGGGCGAGGTGACATTGATTTCCGTCAGCCAGTCGCCGATCACATCGATGCCCACGAAAATCAGGCCTTTTTCCCGCAGTGCCGGGCCGATGCGGTCGCAGATTTCCTGCTCGCGCGGCGTCAGGTCGGATTTCTCGGCGCGGCCACCCACCACCATGTTGGAGCGGATCTCACCTTCCGCCGGCACGCGGTTGATTGCGCCCACGGGCTCGCCGTCTACCAGGATGATGCGTTTGTCGCCCCGAACGACTTCTGGGAGAAACTTCTGAACCATCACGGGTTCGCGGCTGCCGATCAGGAACAGCTCCATCAGGCTCGATAGGTTCGGGTCATCAGGTTTCACGTGGAACACGCCCGCGCCGCCGTTGCCGTACAAGGGTTTGACGATGATATCGCCGTGGCGCTTGCGGAAGGCTTTCACGTCCGCCTCTGACCGAGTGATCATGGTGGGCGGCATCAGGTCGGGGAATTCGGTGACAAACAGCTTCTCGGGCGCGTTCCTGACTTCCGCTGGGTTGTTGACCACCAGCGTGTCGGGGTGCACCAGGTCCAGAAGGTGGGTGGCGGTGATATAAGCCATGTCAAACGGCGGATCCTGGCGCATCAGCACCACATCCATGTCCTTGAGGTCAATCAGCTCAACGTCGCCCAGGCTATAGTGATTGCCACGCTCGCGCCGCAGCAGCATAGGCCGGGCATGGGCCAGAACCCTGCCTTCATCGAAAAACAGGTCTTCCGGCTGATAGTGCCACAGGCTGTAGCCCCGGTCCTGGGCTTCAAGCGCCATGACAAAGCTGCTGTCGCCGTCAAAATTGATATCTTCGATGGGGTCCATTTGAACCGCTACTTTAAGAGCGCGCGCTGCCATTAACGTTTCCTCTAGAAAATTCTCATTACTTAAAGCGTTACTTGAAGCCAAAAAGCGTCTCGGGACTAGCCCTCCGGTCGCCAGGCATCCTTGATATGGGACGGTAAGCCGCCGGGTACAATGGCTATCACATCGAAGCGAACGGACGCGTTCATTTCTTTGTGACGCGCCAGCCAATCCAGCGCTGCCTTTTCAATCCTGCTGCGCTGGCGAAAGGTTACGGATTCCCTTGCGTCCCGGTCTGTTTTGCGGCTTTTCACCTCTACAAAGGCGATAAGCTTTCCTTTTCTGGCCACCAAATCAATTTCACCATACGGCGAGCGGTAGCGTTCTTCCAGAATGCTATAGCCCTTCAGGCGCAGGAACCAGGCGGCGAACGCCTCGGCCTTGCGGCCCCGTGCCTCTGCCTGTTGCCGCGCCCCGGTCATCGCTACTTCCCTGAAAGCTCGAGGGCCCGGGCGTAGATGGCTTTCTTCTTCTCGCCCGTAATCTCAGAGACAAAAGCCGCGGCGGACTTGACACTCATATGCTTCAGCGCGGCCGCGAGGAGATGTTCGGTGTCCATATCGGACCCGCTACCGGCTTCTTCCACATGGGCAGGCGGGCCGATCACCACCACGCATTCGCCCTTGGGCGCGCCGTCTTCTGCGTATGCGGCCGCCAGTTCCGCGAGCGTGCCGCGCTTCACTTCCTCGAATTTCTTCGTCAGCTCCCGGCAAACGGCCACGAACCGGTCTCCGCCAAGGCTTTCCGCAGCATCTGCCAGGCAGTCTGGCAGCCGACGGGTACTTTCGTAAAACACCAGGCTGGCGTGGGTTTTGGCCTCTTGGGTAAACCAGCTCTGGCGCGCGCCGGATTTGTTGGGCGGGAAGCCCATGAACAGGAAGCGGTCTGTTGGCAGGCCCGCGAGGCTGAGCGCCGCGATGGCGGCGCACGGGCCAGGGATGGCTGTGACATAAAGCCCGGCATCCTGCGCTTCGGCGACCAGCTTGAAGCCGGGGTCCGAAATCAAGGGCGTGCCAGCGTCGGAGACCAGCGCGATACGCTCGCCCGCGTCAATCCGCTCCAACAGCTTTGGTCGTTCGCGGGCACCGTTATGCTCGTGATAGGAGCTCAGGGGCTTTTTGATCAGTTTGGCAGTCAGGAGCTTTCCGGTCACCCGCGTGTCTTCGCAGGCAATATGATCAACGCCCGCCAGCACCTCGAGCGCGCGCTGGCTGATGTCCGACAGGTTGCCGATCGGTGTCGCAACAATATAAAGCCCTGCCGGCAGCTTTTTCTGTGACCCGATTTCAGCCATTTTTATGATCCATTATGTGTTGTGAGGGCATCACCGCCCGCACCTTTGCTGGCGCGGCGCGGATATCCCCCTAAGCCACTGATTTACAGGCGCCCTGTTTATCAGTAGGGTCAGCGCAAACATGGGTCTGTGCTGGCACGGTTGAGCCCCAGATAACACCAAGGTTGGTCATGGTTGCAAGTAAGTTTCTGAAAGACTTGAAAGCTGTTGCTGCACTCTCGCTGTGCGGCCTGCTTGCAGCTTGTGGCGGCGCGGGCCAGGCACCTGTTACACGCGCGCCAGCCCCACAGGATACTGCGCAACAGTCAGACCAGGCAGAGGCGGGCGACCAACAACCGGTGTCGGGCATCACTGAAGCCGATGAAAGCCCTGTGCGCATCGCCATCCTGTTGCCGCTTACCGGCACCGAAGCCGAAACCGGCCAGTCCTTGCTGAATGCGGCGACCATGGCGCTTTTCGATGCTTATGACCCTCGCCTCACGCTGCTGCCTTTTGATACCAAAGCTGACGGCATGACCACCGACTCTGCGGCCCGCCAGGCGCTTGAGGCGGGTGTGGATATCGTGCTGGGCCCACTTCTGGCAGGTAACGTGCAGATTGCAGGGCAGGTTTTCGGCCCCGCCGACATTCCGGTGATCGGTTTTTCCAACGACAGTCGCGTTGCGGAACCCGGCCGCTATATCATGGGCTTCCTGCCAGAAGAAGAAGTGCAGCGGGTGGTGGATTATGCGGTCAGTCAGGGCCACAGCCGCTTCAGTGCGCTGATCCCCGAAGGCCGCTATGGCGCACGGGTCCGCGCCGCCTTTGGGGATGCGGTCAGCTATGACGGCGCCGCCGTTGTTGCGCTCGAGAGCTACCCGCCTGACCCGGACAATGTGTTTGAACCCGTCAAGGCGTTGGCGAATTATGACCTGCGACAGAAAAACCTGCGCGATGAAATCAGCGCCCTCAGGGCGCTTCGGGATGATGTGACGGACGAGATCGCGGACCGCCTGGCCAGAGCCGAAGAGCTTGAGCCCGTCGGATTTGACGCGGTGCTTGTGCCAGAAGGCGGGGCACTGTTGCGCACGCTTGGGCCGCTACTGCCTTTTTATGAGGTTGATCTGGGAGAGGTACAGCTGTTGGGTACCGGGCTATGGAACGATCCCAGCCTGATGGATGAACCGCCGCTGCATGGCGGCTGGTTCGCGGCCCCCGAACCAGCGCGCCCGGAAGCTTTCATGACCCGCTATGAAGAGCTGTTCGGCAGCCGCCCGCCGCGTATTGCCTCCATTGCCTATGATGCCATGAGCCTGGTGGCAGCGCTTTCGCGCGACACGCTCGAGGAAGGCGAGGAACGTTTCTCGGCCGCGCGCCTCACAAGCCCCACAGGCTTTGTGGGTATTGATGGCCTGTTCCGGCTGAACAGGGACGGCCTGAACGAACGGGCGCTGGCGATCCTTGAAGTATCCCGGCGTGAATTCAAGGTGCTGGATCCGGCCCCGACCGCTTTCCCAAGCTTCGGCTATCAGCTCAGGCAATCAGTTTCCCGAGAATAAAGTTCAGGAGCGGCCGCCCATTGGGGCTGAGCCGAAGGGTTTCGCCGTCATAGAGCAAGTGGCCTGAGGCTACCAGGTCTGCTGCCGCGCCGAAATCTACAATGCCTTTCGCGCCAACACCAAGCCGGTCCTCCAAGCCCTTGAGGTTGATACCGTCCTTGAGCCTGAGCCCCATCATTATGGTTTCAATAAACCTGTCTTCTGCGCTGACCGGCTCTGTGGTGTCCGTGCCGAACCCGAAGGCCTCAACGCTTTCAAGCCAGTTTTCCGGCCGTTTGATCTGGGCGTGGGCCGTGGCGGTGCCGGGGAAGGTGGCGGGGACGCGCCCGTGCGCTCCAGGCCCGATGCCGACATAATAATCCCCGCGCCAATAGCTGAGGTTATGCTGGCTTTCCTGGCCCAGTGCTGCGTGGTTTGACGTTTCATAGGCCGGAAGCCCTGCCGCTTCAGTGATGTCCTGTGTCAGGTCATAAAGCGCCGCGGCTTCATCCTCATCCGGCAGGGTGAATTTACCGCGCTTGAACTGGTGATAAAAGGCGGTGCCTTCCTCGATTGTCAGCTGGTACAGCGACAGGTGCGTGGGCGAAAAGGCCAGCGCTTCGGTTAACTCTGTGCGCCAGTCTTCAAGTGATTGTTGAGGCCGGGCGTAGATGAGGTCAAAGCTGACGCGGTCAAAGTTGGCTCGCGCAACTTCAAGGGCCTTGAGGGCTTCGCTGGCGTTATGGAGCCGGCCCAGGAACTTGAGTGCATCATCGCGCAAAGACTGGATGCCCACGGAAAGCCTGTTCACACCGGCTTCCCGGTAGGCCCGGAACCGACCGGCTTCGACGCTTGACGGGTTAGCCTCCAGCGTGATTTCAATCTCGCTGTCGCCCCAATGATGGCGCACCCGTTCAATGACGGCGGCGACGGTGTCCGGTTCCATCAGGCTGGGGGTGCCGCCACCGAAAAAGATCGAACTGGCGGAAAGGCCGGGGAAACGCTCAGCAAAACTGTCAATTTCGCGCACCAGCGCTTCGCGCCAACGGTCGTGGCTGACTTCGTCGCGCACATGGCTGTTGAAATCACAGTAAGGGCATTTCTTCAGGCAAAAGGGCCAGTGCACATAAATGGCGGCTGGCCCCTTATAGGCTGAAGCCTCAATCACAGGCGGTTTATGCGGGCTTAAAACAGGCATCAATCAACTGCTTGAACGCCTCGGCCCGGTGGCTCATGGCGTGTTTTTCTGCCGGTTCCATCTCAGCAAACGTCACATCAAAGCCGGTGGGTACGAACACGGGGTCATAGCCGAAGCCTTTTTCCCCGCGCATCGGCCATGTGAGGCTGCCGAACACCTTGCCTTCAAAGCTTTCCATATGGCCGTCGGGCCACGCCAGGGTCAGGGCGCAGGTAAAGTTGGCGCCGCGGTCCTCCACGTTCCCCAGCTTTTCATTCACGGCGGCCATGGCGACGCTGAAGTCTTTTGTTGGCCCGGCCCAGCGGGCGCTATAGATGCCCGGTTCGCCGCCCAGTGCGTGCACTTCAAGGCCGCTGTCGTCCGCCAGCGCCGGCAGGCCAGCGGCTTTCGCCGCCGCCAGGGCCTTGATTTCCGCATTGGCAATGAAGGTCAGCCCGTCTTCAACCGGTTCCGGTAAGCCCAGGTCACCGGCGGAGATGGTTTCCACGCCGAAAGGCTCCAAAAGCTCACCAATCTCGCGCACTTTGCCTTTGTTGTGGCTGGCGATCACCAGCTTGTTGCCGTCAAAATGCCGCGCCATGGTTAGCCCAGCACCTTCTTCTGCGCCGCCGTGATCTGGTCACAGCCGATGCGGGCCAGGCGGAGCATGCGCAGGAACTCTTCCTCGCTGAATGGCTCTTCTTCTGCGGTGCTCTGGATTTCCACAATGCCGCCCTTGCCGGTCAGCACGAAGTTGGCGTCTGTTTCTGCAGCGCTGTCCTCGTCATAATCCAGATCCAGCACAGGCGTCCCTTTATAGATGCCGCAGCTGATGGCAGACACGCTGTCGGTGAACGGCATTTCCGTGATCATCTCTTGCTTCAGCATCCATTCAAACGCTTGATAGAGTGCCACATAAGCGCCAGAGATGGAGGCGGTGCGGGTGCCGCCGTCGGCCTGGATCACGTCACAGTCCACGCGTACCTGGCGCTCACCGACCTTGCGCAGGTCCACAACGGCGCGCAATGCCCGGCCAATCAGGCGCTGGATTTCCTGCGTGCGGCCACTTTGCTTGCCCTTGGCGGCTTCGCGCGGCATGCGGCCGTGGGTGGAGCGTGGCAGCATGCCATATTCCGCCGTTACCCATCCCTTGCCGGTGTTCCTCAGCCACGGTGGGCAGCTGTCCTCAACCGTGGCCGTTACCAGCACATGGGTGTCGCCGAATTTCACCAGACAG
The DNA here is from genome assembly GCF_001550055.1 of Kordiimonas lacus. Lineage (GTDB taxonomy): Bacteria > Pseudomonadota > Alphaproteobacteria > Sphingomonadales > Kordiimonadaceae > Kordiimonas > Kordiimonas lacus. Next base: position 421,205 of record NZ_LRUA01000010.1, on the reverse strand, counting down.
CTGCCTTCAGCATGCTTGGCAAAGCCGGGGGTCATTTCGAGGGTGCGAAGCTCGTCGCCTGCGCGTCCACTGGGTCGCATGGAAATTCCTTTGTTTTTGGCAGTTCTTCTGTTGCTTCTTCTACCTACTCACCCCATTTAGGTCAAAGGTGAAAGCGCTTCTCCGCCGCCATTTCGCCGATTATTCGATTGATGCGTGTCTTTGGCTTTTTTATTGTGCCAAGGATGGAAGGCAGGGACAGAGGGCAAAAAGCATGTCGCTTGCAGTGTTTAACGAACGATCGAAATCGATCTTCCGCCAGATTGTGGAAACATATCTGGACTCGGGAGACCCCGTTGGCTCGCGCACCATCAGTCGCGCCGACGGCATCGACGTGTCGCCAGCCACCGTCCGGAACGTGATGGCGGACCTTGAAGACGCAGGCCTCCTCATTTCTCCGCACACGTCGGCAGGCCGTATCCCCACGGACCTTGGCTTGCGGTTTTTTGTCGACGGCCTGATGGAAGTGGGCAACCTGACGCGCGAAGAGCGCGCCTCGATCAAGGGGCAATGCTCGGCCACTGGCCGCGCGCTCGAAGATGTATTGTCTGACGCCACCAAGGCGCTTTCGGGTCTGTCGCGCTGCGCGTCTGTGGTGATGGTTCCCAAGCAGGACCTGACGGTCAAACATATTGAATTTGTGCCCATAGCAATTGACCGCGCCCTTGTGGTGATGGTGGCCGAAGACGGCAGTGTCGAGAACCGCATCATCACCATCCCGCCCGGCTTGCCGCCGTCAGCCCTCATTCAGGCCGGGAATTACCTGAGTACGCGCCTTGTGGGCCGTACGTTCGAGCAGGTGCGCGGCGGCGTAGAATCCGAGCTCCAATCCCGTCAGGCAGAACTGGATGAGCTGACAACCAAGGTGGTCGAAGAAGGCCTCGCGGTGTGGGGCGGGGGCGACGACAAGGCCTCGCTCTTGATCTCCGGGCAGGCTAATCTTCTTGAGAATGTGCAGGCGGCTGAGGATCTGGAGCGGATCAGGCAGCTGTTTAACGAGCTTGAACGCAAAAAAGACTTGATCAAGCTGATGGAACTCGCCAAAGACGGGCGAGGCGTGCGCCTGTTCATTGGAGCCGAGAATAATTTATTTTCCCTTTCGGGTTCATCTCTCGTCGTCTCTCCCTATATGAACGGGGCGAACAATATTGTAGGTGTGATCGGGGTGATCGGCCCAACGCGGCTGAATTACTCCCGGATCGTACCGATGGTGGATTACACCGCGCGGGTGATTGGCCGGATGCTGTAGGCATCTGCCCCCGCCTGAATCGAATGAAGAGTAAAGAGAGCAGTCCATGAGCGAACAAGAGACCAACAAGCCGGAAGAGCAGATGGAAGAGGCCGCCGCCGCTGCAGAAGCTGCAGCTGCCGAAGCCGCTGAGGCCCAGGCCGCAGAGGGTGCGGACGCGGAAGAAGACCCGCTGGCCCAGCTGAAGTCTGAAAACGCGGAACTGAAAGACCGACTTGTGCGCGCGCTTGCGGAAACGGAAAACGTCCGTCGCCGCGCCGAGAAGGACAAGGCCGACGCGAGCGCCTACGGTGTGACAGCCTTCGCCCGCGATATCCTCAATGTGTCCGATAACCTGAAGCGGGCGCTTGAAAGCGCGCCCGCCGAAATCCCTGAGGCTCTGAAGGCTTTCGTGGACGGCGTGGACATGACAGAACGCGAGCTTTTGAACATCCTGGAGCGTCACGGCATCCGCAAAGTAGAGCCGGAAGTGGGCGAAAAGTTCGACCATCAGTTCCACCAGGCCATGTTCGAAGTGCCGACCAACGAGCACGCGCCCGGCAGTGTGATGCAGGTCGTGGCCGCGGGCTATGTGATCAAGGACCGCCTGCTGAGGCCAGCCATGGTTGGCGTGGCCAAAGGCGAAGTCCAGAAGGTGGACCAGGAAGTCTAAGACTTTCCGAACCTAAACGAAAAAAGCCCCGCCGGTTGAGCGGGGCTTTCTTTTTTGTTTCGAGCCGTCATACCGGCGAAAGCCGGTATCTCCGTCAACTGAAGCCCAATTGTGCGAAGAGGCCCCGGCCTGCGCCGGGGCGACAGTATTTTCAGCCGACAAGCTGGCCTTTGATGGCCTTGTCCACCAGCGCGAGGGTTTCCTTGATGCCGTAGAGCGCGATGAAGCCGCCCATGCGCGGGCCCTGGCTTTGGCCCAAGAGCACTTCGTAGCAAGCCTTGAACCAGTCACGCAGGTTCTCGAACTGGGCGTCTTTGCCGGCGCTATAGACCTCGGTCATGATCACCTCGGCGTCATGCTCATTTTCGTCCAGCGCTTCAAGGCGCAGCTTCAGGCTCTCGAACGCGGCCTTTTCCTGTGGCTCCGCCAGGCGGTAGGTCTTGGTTGGCTTGACGAAGTCGTCATAGTAGCGGATCGCATAGCCCATCAGGCGGTCAAGTTCCGGATGATTTTCCGCCGTCGCGCCTTCCGCATAGCGGCTGACAAAGCCCCACAGGGTTTCCTTGTCATGCGCGTTCGCCGCAGAAACGAGGTTCAGCAGAAGCGCGAAGCTGACCGGCAGGTCATAGCTCGGCACATCGCCGCCATGAATATGCCATGTCGGGTTCTTGTAGCGCGCGGCTTCATCTTCGCCCTCGAACTTGGTTGCGAACGTATAATATTCGTCAACGGCCTTCGGGATTACGTCGAAATACAGCCGCTTGGCTTTCTTTGGCGCCTGGAACATGTAAAGGGACAGGCTTTCCGGGCTTGCATACGCCAGCCATTCCTCAATCGTCAGGCCGTTGCCTTTGGATTTGGAGATTTTCTTGCCGTCCTGATCGAGGAACAGTTCATAGTTGAAGCCCTCAGGCGGCTGGCCTCCGAGGATGCGGCGAATGATCGACGACAGCTTCACGCTCTCGATCAGGTCGGAGCCCGCCATTTCATAGTCCACATCCAGCGCGTCCCAGCGCATGGCCCAGTCCACTTTCCACTGGCACTTGACCTTGCCGCCGGTCACGACCGTCTCGAACCGCTTGCCGGCTTCATTTTCGAAAGAAATGATACCCGCCTCGGGGTCCTCGACACGTACAGGCACCTGCAGCACCACGCCGGTGTCCGGGCAGATCGGCAGGAACGGGCTGTAGGTCTGGCGGCGTTCTTCACCGAGCGTTGGCAGTACTACATTGATGACCTTGTCATACAGGCGGCAGATTTTCATGAGTGTCTCGTCGAACATGCCGGACTTGTAGCAGTCGGTCGCCGAATAAAACTCATAGGTGAAGCCGAACTGGTCGAGGAACGCCTGTAGGCGCGCGTTATTGTGGGCGCCGAAGCTTGGGTGGGTGCCGAACGGGTCCGGCACCTGCGTCAGTGGTTTGCCAAGCGCTGTGGTCAGCAGGTCCTGGTTCGGCACATTCGACGGCACTTTCCTGAGGCCATCCATATCGTCCGAGAAACAGATCAGCTTTGTCGGGATATCGGAGATTTCCTGGAAGGCGCGCATCACCATGGTTGTGCGCGACACTTCACCGAAGGTACCGATGTGCGGCAGGCCCGACGGCCCGTATCCCGTTTCAAAGAGCACATAGCCCTTCTCGGGTTTGCCCGATTTGTACCGTTTGACCAGCTTCTCCGCTTCCTGGAAGGGCCAGGCTTTGGACGCAAGGGCGAGGTCAATGTTACCGGTCATAATCGTTACCTTCTCTGGTCGTTGAAATCAGCGGCGGAAGCTAGGCTCTCCGCGGCGTTCCGTCAAGATATAGCTTATTTACGCACACGCAACTTATTCACTGTTTTTTGGACATTTCCCTCGCTATGCTCCGGCCCATGGAAGACCTTGTTGTTAGTGCGGAGATGAAAGGCGCAGACCTTTCCACCCTGCCTGTGGCAGTGGTGGGGGCCCGAAGTGCGCAGTTTCTCTCGGCTGACGGCGAGTTTGAGCGCCTTTCCCTCGATGATGCGGCCGAGCGCATTTCCCGCACCCCGCACCTGATGGTCAACCGGGTGATGGCGGCCCGCCGCCTTGGCCTGCCACCGATCCGCGCGTTTGATGCCCTCGAATTATACGCCTTTGTGCGCCCCGCCCGCTACTGCCTGCCCACCATCCAGGGGCTGATGGAAGCCCTGCACCTTAGCCTGGATATCGACTCGGATGAGGACAAATGCCTGGCGGTGAAGGCGATTGCCGAGCGCCTCCTGCTGGATATGGAGGCCCAGACATACGCCTACCGGGCCGGGGGCGCGAAGGTCGCCATGATGATGGCGCGCGCCGGCTGGACCTGGGGCCCCTATGCGCTCAAAGCCATCGAGGCCTACCCGGACCATAGCCGTGACGATGGCCTTTTGGTGTGGACTGCACTGACGGAATGGGAAGACGGCGCCCCGCCGCCGCCGCCGGGTGACGAACCGGTGGAGCCGGACGAGAGCCAGGCGCGGCTTGCGGAATTGCTCGGTGACGGCTCTGAAACGCGGGAAGGCCAGCAGCGCTACGCGGCCGCCGCGACCCATGCTTTCCGCCCGCGCGAGTTCAAGGACGGCCCGAACCTGCAGCTTCTGGAGGCCGGGACCGGCACGGGCAAGACGCTGGGCTATATCGCGCCCGCCAGCATGTGGGCGCAAAAGAATGATGGAGCCGTGTGGCTTTCCACCTACACCAAGAACCTGCAGCGCCAGCTGGATCAGGAACTGTCGAAACTGTATCCGGACCCCAAGATCAAGGCCAAGCGCGCCGTTATCCGCAAGGGCCGCGAAAACTATGCCTGCCTCCTCAACATCGAGGAAACGCTCAGGGCCGTGATGATGCGCACGGGCGTCGATCAGGCCAAGGGCATGGACAGGGACAAGATCCTGATGGGGCTGGTGGTGCGCTGGGCGCGCTATAGCCGCGACGGCGACATGATCGGCGGCGATTTCCCCAGCTGGCTGGGCGCCCACTTCGGCGCGGGCCGCATCGCGGGGCTGACGGACCGGCGCGGCGAATGCCTCTATTCCGCCTGCGCCCATTTCCGCAAATGTTTCGTTGAGAAGACCGCCCGCAAGGCTAAGCATGCTGACCTTGTGGTTGCCAACCACGCGCTGGTGGTCACCCAGGCCGCCACGCGCGGCGACGACCCGGATCTGCCGCGCCGCCTGGTATTTGACGAAGGCCACCATGTATTCGAAGCCGCCGACAGCGCCTTCAGTGCTCACCTGACAGGCATGGAGGGGGCGGAGCTTCGGCGCTGGCTGCGCGGTAAGGAGTCGGGCGGCACGACTAGGGCGCGGGGGCTCAAGTCCCGCCTTGAAGAGCTGATCAGCGACGATATGGAAGCCAGGAAGCTGATGGAAGAGGTGCTGGACGCCGCCAGCCTGCTGCCGTCAGACAATTGGTTGGGACGCGTGACCGGCGCGGCTGCGATGACCCGGTTCGAGACTTTCCTGATGCTGGCGCGAGGGCAAGTGTTGGCGCGGTCTGACGCGAACGAGGGGCCGTATGGGCTAGAGGCCACGACATCAGACCCAATTGAAGGCCTTGTGGATGCGGCCCACGCGCTGGGGGAATCCCTGATGCAGCTCGCAAAACCCATGGCGGCGCTGGCAGTCTTGCTGGTTCGCAGGCTGGATGAGGACGCCGAGGTGCTCGACAGCACGTCGCGCGGCAGGCTGGAGGCCAGCGCCCGGTCTTTGAAGCTTCGGGCTGACACGGTGACCATGTGGGCCCAGATGGCTACCGGCTTTGGTGCGCCGGTGCCGGAACAATTCGTTGAATGGCTGATGCTGGACCGCGCGTTCGGGCGCGAGCGCGACATGGGCCTGTGCCGCCACTTCATCGACCCCACCAAACCTTTCGCCGATGTGGTGCTTGAAAATGCCCACGGCGTGGTGATCACTTCCGCGACACTCCGCGACAAGGCGCTCAGTGACGATGCCTGGCGTACGGCGGATATGCGTACGGGCGCCCAGCACCTGACCATCGCGCCCAAGCGGCTTGGTGTGCCGTCGCCCTTTGACTACCCGGCCCAGACCAAGGTGCTGATTGTCGGCGATGTGAACAAGCATGACCCTGGGCAGGTGGCCTCGGCCTATCGCTCGCTGTTCATGGCGTCAGGCGGTGGGGCGTTGGGGCTGTTTACCGCCATCAGCCGCCTGCGGTCCACATATGAGCAGATCGTTGGCCCGCTTGAGAGCATGGACATCCCGCTTTATGCCCAGCATGTGGACCCGGTGGATACTGCAACGCTCGTCGATATCTTCCGCGACGAGATGGACAGCTGCCTCCTCGGTACCGATGCGGTCCGGGACGGGGTGGATGTGCCGGGTGAAAGCCTCAGGCTGATCGTGTTCGACCGGGTGCCGTGGCCCCGGCCCACGCTTCTTCACCGCGCCCGCCGTGCGGCCTTTGGCGGCCGCGGTTATGACGAAATGCTGACGAGCCTGAAGCTGGCGCAGGCTTACGGCCGGCTGGTCCGCCGCGCGGGTGACCGCGGCGTGTTCGTGATGCTGGACGGCCAGACGCCGACCCGCCTTCTGGAGGCCCTGCCCGAAGGCGTGGAAATCGAACGCCTCGGTCTTGCCGACGCCGTGAAATCAATCTGTGAATTTTTCCCAAAATAACGGAGAATAGACTAACCTTTCAGTTGTGTTCTCTTCACACATACACTAAACCCTGAGACAACATGTTTGGGGGCATGGCTATGAAGACGACACGACTTGATATCGTGACGGTGGTACACTCCGCCGATCTCAGATTACTGGCACTGCAGGCGCGATCTCTCGCGCGATATGCCGACCCGGCGATGGTTGGCACTATTCATATCATAGTGAATGATCAATGTTTCCGCGCGGTTCGGCGTCGTTTTTTGCGCGAGGTCTTGCCCGAGTATGGCGGGCTGTCGGCAAAGGTCAGGCTGTGGCATTCGGGTGATCTTTGGCCAGAAGTTTCACGCAAGTCCGGGTGGGGGTCGCAGCAGGCGCTCAAACTGATGGCGGCCAATGTTGTTGAAACGGAAGATTTCCTGATACTGGATGCTAAAAACCACTTCATTCGCCCTACCACCGTTGCCGATTTTATTGCCGAAGATGGTAGGCTTAGAACCCAGATGTACCGCATTCATTCAAAATTCACGGGACATTTCAAGCGTGCCTGTGCCTATTTTGGCTATGGGAGCGAGCCTGACCTGACGACGGGGTTGCCCACCTCAACGCCATTCCTGATGAAGCGCTCAATTGTACGGGCAATGATGGCGGAAATCGAGGCACGAGAGGCTGTTTCATTCCAGAGTTTTTTCATGAAAGACAGGCTGTTCACGGAATTCTACCTCTATTACGGTTATATTTTGGCCCGCTATCGTGGCCACCAACAATTCTATGAAAAGCGATATACGCCAACCGCAACCCTTTTTGGAGGGCACGCAAAAGACGCTCGGCAAGGCGCTGAAATCCTGGCCCAACTCGACCGACCGGACGTCTATTGCATGGGCGTTCACCGGGCGGTCCTCAAACAGGCTGATCCGCAAGTGATCAACCTTGTCACGGATACCTGGGCTCGTTTTGGCCTTGTGACGGATACGAAAGAGCAGACTTATTTCACAACCGTCCAGAACGGGCTGCCAAAGTGGCGGCGGTATCTGCCCTTTTGACCAGCCGTTGATCTGCCTGTTGCAATGGTTCCTGGTATGCAACACCTAAACTTTTGCCTGATTGCATGCTTGCAACCAATGCTTTAGCACTAAAAATCGATATTGATGGGGGTCAATGTATGGAACGCAAGCCACTGGATGTGGTGACAGTCGTCTTTGGCGACGAACTCAGGCTGCTGAAGTTGCAGGCTCGTTCCATGGCGCGGTATCTCGATCCCGCTCTCGTTGGTACCATTTTTGTCATCGTGAACGACCCCCATTTGACTTGGGTTACCCGCTTTATCCACCATCATATCCTGCCCGAATACGGCCCCCTGGGCCCTCAGGTCAGGATTGTGAAGCGGGACGAGCTTTGGCGTGGAGGCCGTCACGGCGTAGGATGGCAATCGCAGCAGGTGTGTAAACTGCTGGTGGCCCGCTTGTCTCAAGCAGATGCCTATATGATCCTGGATGCCAAAAACCATTTCATCCGCAAGGTGTCAGGGCAGGCTATTCGGTCTGCCGATTTACGCTGGCGCTCTCATCTCAACCTGATGGCGCCAAAATTCCGACGGCAGTTCTCCACGGCCTGCCAGCTTTTCGGTGTAGAAGCGGACCATGATAATCCCTGCATGCCGACAACGACCCCCTTCATTGCGGACCGACAGCTGGTCGTGGACATGCTTGCCGCTGTGGAAGCCCGATCAGGCAAGCCGTTCGAACGTTTCTTCATGGAGGCCAAAGGCCGCTTCACGGAATTCAGCCTCTATAGTGCCTATCATTTGAGTGTTCGGGGCGACTTTGACATCACCTATGAGCGCAGAAATTGCCCGACGGCGACCTTGTTCCGCGGCGCCCGCGCCAGACCGGACAGGGCCGGGGAAGTGCTGGGTAGATTGCAGGCGGACACAGATGTCTATTGCATGGGCGTTCACCGTGCGGTGCTGCAGGAAAAAGACGTAGACATCATCCCCGAAGTCCTGAAGGTGTGGCAGCAATTTGGATTGGTCGAAGGCATTGATGAAGCAGCTTATTTCATGGACAGGGAAACCATCCCGGTAACCGAACGAATGCGCCGGTTTTTACCGATCTGATCGGCATTTCACTTGTATCTCCCTATCGGGCTCGGGTAGGCTCGACCCGCGATAAGAGGAGTTTAAGTATGTCGACAATCAGTCCAGAAACCGCGCTGGTCTATATCATGGTGACCGTGTCCGCGTCGGACGAGGAAATGACCGATAGCGAACTGAACCGGATGACCGGGATCATTGGCTATCTTCCGGCCTTCCGGAATTATAATATCGAGCGCCTGCGCACGGATACCAACAGCTGTATCGAGCTGCTGCAAAGCGAGGAAGGGTTGGACGCCGTTCTGGGCCTGATCGATGAAGCAGTGCCGGATAGCCATATGGACCTGGTATATGGCCTGGCCTGCGAAGTGGCGGCGTCGGACGGTTCCCTGAGCCAGGAAGAGCTGCGCCTGCTTGAAATGATCCGCCACTATTTCAACATCGAACGGCTGACGGCTGCAGCGATTGAACGTGGTGTGGCTGCGCGACAGAAAACCTTCTCCTAAGGCGCGGTCGACAGTCCACAGAAGAAGGGTGCCCAATCAGGTGCCCTTTTTTTATTGCCTATTTGCGGGTAAATTCGGCCTCGATGATCAGCGACACCTCGTCGCCCACAAACGGAAGCCAGCGGCTGAGGCCGAAGTCTGATCGCCTGATCATGCCGGTGGCGTTGAAGCCGACAGTCTTCATCCCCGTAAGCGGATGGGTGCCACTGCCGCCGAAGGTAACCGCCAGAGTCACCGGTTTGGTGACATCCTTGATGGTCAGAAGGCCATCAACGGTGCCTGTCTTCTCGCCTGTCTGGGTGACTTTGGTGCTGGTGAAGCTGGCGGCCGGGTAAGCCGCGCTGTCGAACATGGCCTTGCCGCGCAGGTCTTCATCCAGTGCGCTGGAGCCTGTATTCACCGACGCTGTCAGGATGCGGATGGCCACCTCGCTGTCGGTCGGCGTGTCACCGCCATAGGAAAGCCTGCCTTCAAGTGTATCGAACCGGCCATAAAAGGTGGAAAAGCCCATGTGATCCAGGCCAAAAATTACTGTGGCATGCTCACCGTCCAGCAGATAATCGCCGGGCTTGGCGTTGAAGGCATCTTCATTGACAGGGTAAAGCACTTTTGCCGCCGCCGCGCAGGCCGCCAGCAACAGGAAGGGCATCAGCTTCAGGGTGGGTCGCAGGGCTTTTGTCATGGCGCGTCTCCCGCAGGCACCTTCTCGGCGGTCAGCATCAGCTGTACCTCGACGGCTTTCGATATCCACTTGCCGCTTTCAAAATCGCCACTGCCCACATTAAAGTTGGTCCGAACGATTTTCGCCACACCTGTTACGTGGGCCATGTCGTCTGTTATCTCCAGGGTAAACTGAAGCGTCAGTGGCTGGCTGATACCCTTGAGGGTCAGTGTGCCCTGTGTCTCAAATCGGCCATCTCCTACCGGTGTGAAGCTAGATGCCTCATAGACGGCTTTAGGGAAAGCTTCTGAGTTGAACCAGGTGGGGGTCATGAGCGCCGCGTCGCGGTCATCCGCGCCTGTCCGGGCGCTGGTTAGGTCGATTTCTGCGTGAATGTGGGCCGCTTCTGGGCTTGCGGGATCGAAGGTGACGGCGGCATCAAACCGGCTGAAACGCCCGGTGAAAGGGCTGCCAGCCTGCGTGGCGGTGAAGCTGAGGCTACTTTCGGGGGCGATGATCTGCCAATTGTCGGCCTTGGCTGATGGTGTCAGCGTGATCAGGCTTATAGTCAGGCCCATTATCAGTGCGATCAGTCGTATCATTGGTATCAAGCCCCCGGATCGTGCTCAGTTTTTGTGGATCGCCCCTGGTGTCATACGCATCAGCGTTGCGTCCTTGCGGACCAGGTGATGATAAAGCGCGGCGCCAACATGTAGAACCAGAATGCCGATCAGGACGAATGCCATGCTTTCATGGATTTCCTCAAACAAATGCTCCAGCGCCTTGCGGTCGACGCCGCTGTCGAAAAGAGGCAGGTGCGGCAGCTCCACCAGGCCGAAAATCTCGGTCGGGATCTGTAGCGGCGAAGCGGAAACCATCATCCATCCGACAATCGGCATCATGATCATGATGGCATAGAGTGCCCAATGCGTGAGGCTTGCGGCGCGCAACATCCATCCTGAGATGATTGGCGCAGGCGGCGGTGCCTTGATGCGCCAGCCCAGGCGGACAAGCGTTATCAGAAGAAGCAGGATTCCGAAGGATTTATGCAGCTGGTACAGGGTGAATTTCAGCTCGATATTGCCGTCCGGCATGCCAGTCATGATGAAGCCAAGGCCCAGCAGGACCAGAATGATGGCCGCGGTCAGCCAGTGCAGCAGCATGGCGGTGCCTGTGTAGCGTTCAATCACGTCATGTGACATCGGGTTTATCCCTCCCACTGGCCCGAAAGGACAGCGCCGAAAGAATATTCTACGTCATCTGGGCCGTTCCAGACCAGCAGCTTGCGCAAATGTGATCAATATGGTGGCCGCACGCCATGCCTATTCGGCCTCCAGCGGGTAGGCTGGCTGGTCTTTCTGCTCCCGGATATTGGTAAATGCGGTGGCCGCTTCCAGCGCCGCCTCAAGGCCATCCTTGTCTTCGGCTTCGATCATTGCGCCAATGTCCTGGGCGCGCTGCAGCAGAAACCGGTCGAAGATATCCCGCACAGGCAAGGTGGCCAGCGTGGCGATCTCGGTCAGGGCTTCCTGGCGCTCGTCGCTCTTGCCGTAGGCCAGATATTTGATGAATTCATATCGTACGCCGATATCCTCGGGTGCCAGCGCTACAGCCCTTTCAAAATGGGCCCGGGCCTTGCTGCGTTTTCCGCCAAGTGCCAGCCGGGCGAAAAAACCGGCTTCATAGACGGAGGTATGCCATCCGCCCAATGCGGCATGTAAAATACCGTAGTCGTCTGAAACAACTAATAGGTCTTCAAGCAGGAGCAGCGATGCCTTGGCGTATTTGGCCTTCTTCAGGCGTTTGCCCTCAAACCCGAGGCCAATGGCATAGCTGATATGGGCATCCACATGGGTGGGCTCAATGGCCACTGCGGCCTTGCAGTCATCCAGCGCGCGGTGGAGCGAGCGCACGCTGGCCTCGCCGGTTTGATAAAAACCGCCCAGCACCAGGCCAGTGCGGCAGGCGGCGGCAAATCCGTCAGGAGTGCCGGCTTGTGCGAAAAGCTCGCGGGCCCGCACAAAGTCCCCGGCCTTGTAGGCTTGCCATCCCAAAGCTTCATCGGCGCGGGCGGTCAGGGGAAAGCAAAGCGTGAGGCACAGGCTTAAAAGAAGGGCTTTCATGAAATCCAGCATAGGGGGGCTGAGATGAACCTGAGCATAACAGCAATGTTTTCCCAAGGCTCAGGCCCTCCAGAAGGCGGGTGAAAAGAGAACCAGTACGGAGAAAAGCTCCAGCCGGCCGATCAGCATGCCGAACGACAGGAGCCACTTGGCGGTGTCTGTCAGGCTGGAGAAATTACCGGCGGGGCCGACCACATCGCCAACGCCCGGGCCCACATTGGCCATGGCGCTGCCGACAGCCGACATGGCGGTGATCAGGTCTGCACCTGTGCTGGCGACAAGGATCGATAGCACCAGGAAAATGGCCATGAAAAACATCAGGAAGCTCATCACCGAGCCGCGCACATCGCTCGGGATCGGGCGGCCGTTATAGCGCGCCACAAACACACCGTTCGGCTGCACCGTGTGCCGGATCCAGCTGCGCATGGACTTGAGGAGCACCTGGAAGCGGAAGATCTTGATGCCGCAGCTTGTTGACCCGGCACAGCCACCAATGAACATGACGAAAAAGAACAGCGTCGAGGAGAAAGCCCCCCACTGGCCATAGTCGGTGGAGGCATAGCCGGTGCCGGTGAGCACCGAAATGATATTGAGGCTGCCAAACCGGAAGGCGTCCGCGATCGTGAAATCTTTCCAGATCACCAGCCATATGGTCACAAAAGCGCACAGGAACATCACGAGAGAGAGGAAACCGCGCGTCTGTTCATCCCGCCAGATCGCGATCGGCCGGCCGCGCAGAACCTGCAGGAACAACAGGAACGGGATTGACCCGATGATCATGAACGTTAGCGCCACCATGTCGACGCTGAAGCTGTTGAATTTGCCCAGGGACGCGTCGCTGGTGGAAAAGCCGCCGGTGGCGATGGTGGTCATGGCGTGCGCCAGCGCGTCAAACGATCCCATGCCCGCGAGCATGTAAAGCATCATGCAGAGTGCTGTGAAGGCCACATAGAGGCCACTGATGGCGATCGAAATCTGGGCGGCGCGTGGCAGGATTTTCTCAACCGTTTCAAAGCTTTCTGTCTTGAAGACCTGCATACCGCCCACCTGCAGCATCGGCAGCACGGCAACCGCCATCACAATGATCCCGATGCCGCCAAACCACTGCAGCAGCGACCGCCACAGCAGAATGCCGGGTGGCGCGCTGTCGAGCCCGGTGATCACGGTGGATCCGGTGGTCGACAGCCCGCTCATGGCCTCGAAATAAGCGTCGGTGAAGCTGAGGTCCAGTTCTGAGAAGGCCAGTGGCAGGGCGGCAAAGCCCGGCAGCACCGCCCAGGCAAGCGTGGTCACCAGGAAGGCCTGCCTGAGGTTCAGCGCATCACCGCTATCGCGGGTCGACAGCATCATCATGCCGCCAACCATGGCGGTCAGAAACAGCGCGATCAGGAAAGTCTGCCAGTCAGGGTTGCCCATCGCCAGGTCGGTCAGCGTTGGTAGGATCATGCCCGCAGCCAGCAGCACGACAAGCGCGCCAAGCGTGTAAAGAACAGGTCTGAAGTCCATGTATGCCGGGTTTCCCGCTTATGGCTGTTTGGCTCGACCAAACGATGGCCGGGCGCTAATTAATGTCCAGCGACGTATGGGGACTATCCAGCGAAAAGGCGGGAATTTCAACATCAAAGGTTTGGCCGTCGGCGCGGCGCATCTCGTAGGACCCGCGCATGAAGCCTGTAGGGGTCGAAAGCGGCGTACCGCTTGTATAAAGGAAACTGTCGCCAGGGCTGATGAGCGGCTGTTCACCCACAACGCCTTCGCCCTGCACTTCATGGATACCGCCGATACCGTCGGTAATGATCCAGTGCCGGTTGAGGAGCTTAACCGGCACATCACCTTTGTTGGTGATCTTGATCCGGTAAGCCCAGACATACTGGCCTTCTTCGGGCGCGGACTGTTCGCTCAGGAAATAGCTCTGGACAGCGATATGGACGCCTGCCGTTTCCGCTTCGAACGTCAGAACGCCATCAATCAGATCATCATCGCTGTCCATATTTACTCCTGCTGAACGACTTAGACGCCCGCTTTGTCGAGCGCCTGCATCACATCCTGAACCAGATCGTCCGCGTTCTCAAGGCCCACGGAAAAACGGATCAGGCCGGGCGTGATGCCAAGCTCCAGCCGATCCTCTTCCGCCAGCGCCTTGTGGGTGGTTGACCACGGGTGTGTGGCGATCGAGCGGCTGTCACCCAGATTGTTGGAGATATCCACAATTTCAAGGCTGTTCATGAAAGTGAAAGCCTGGTCGCGCCCGCCTGGCAGCTCGAACACCACCATGGTGCCGCCACGGTCCATCTGGGCGCGGGCCAGGTTCTGCTGCTTGAAATTGGGCAGGTCCGGGTGGCGGGTGTCCACTACACGGTCGGCCACTGCTTTCGCCACTTTTTCGGCGTTATCGCACATGCCGTGGACACGCAGGCTCAGGGTCTCAAGGCTCTTGAGGTTGACCCAGGCATTGAAGGGCGACATGGCGCAGCCTGTGTGCCGGTAATAGGCGTAGAGATGCTCTTCATCAAACTCTTTGCTGCACAGCACGATGCCGCCAAGGCAGCGGCCCTGACCGTCGATATGCTTGGTGGTGGAATAGGCCACAATATCGGCGCCAAGCTCCATGGGGCGCTGCAGCACGGGGGTGGCGAACACATTGTCGACCACAAGAAGCGCGCCGTTTTCGTGCGCCAGGTCTGCCAGCGCGCGGATATCAACGATCTCCAGCGTCGGGTTGGCGGGCGTCTCAGTAAATAGGATCTTGGTGTTGGGCTTGATGCCCGCTTTCCAGGCCTCAAGGTCCGTGCCGTCCACCACGGTTGTCTCAATGCCGAGGCGCGGCAGGTAGGTGTCGAGCAGCCAGCGGCAGGAGCCAAAGAGCGCCCGCGCGGCCAAAACATGGTCGCCCGCCCTCAGGCTGGCCATCAAGGATGCTGTCATGGCCGCCATGCCGGTGCCGGTGGCCCGGCCCACGTCTGCACCCTCCAGAAGCGCCATACGTTCTTCGAACATGGCCACGGTCGGGTTCGTCTGGCGGCTGTAGGTGAAACCTTCCGCGCGGCCGTCGAAGCGCGCTTCCGCCACCTCGGCTGTTTCATAGGTGAAGGCGGAGGTCATGAACATGGCCTCAGACATTTCCCCGAAGTCGGACCGCATCGAGCCCGCGCGTACCATCTGGGTCTGGCGATCCCATTTTTTGGTCTTGCTGCGGTCTGTACCGGTGCGGTTTTTCATCTGTAGTCTCCAGATCTTGCTAACTTCAGGGGTTCATTGCATATGCATAAAAGTACGCGAACCTTTGATGCGCCGCCATTTCTGACGCGTCAAGACAAAGCATGTGATGGCAGTCTATCATTTCTTGCTTTTCAGAGAAGCTGTCGTTAATGGTGATCTCATCAGCCATAGTGCGCGGGTGTAGCTCAATGGTAGAGCAGAAGCTTCCCAAGCTTAAGACGAGGGTTCGATTCCCTTCACCCGCTCCAATCTTTGCTTTTCAGTATATGAACGCCACAGGCCGGACAGGCACGCCATTGCCATCCTTGATGTTTAGCGGCAATCCAATGAACAACACCTGCTTTTTGCCGATCAATTGGTCGATGTTTACCAGTTGTTCATATGTGGCGATGCCAGCGGTCAGCAAGCTGTAGTGAACCGGGAGCAGGGCCTTATAACCTGTCTCGCCGCTAGTCACACGTCGTTCCAGTTCATCCAAGTGTTCAACGGACAAGGCGTCGGTTCCGAAGGCCGCAATATTTTTGCTCGCCAGGAATTCGGCTGCCGCTTCGGACAAACTGGTGACGGTCAACTTGTCATTACCCTGAGGTGGCTGATAGGCGGTGTATATCAACACCACATCACCAGACTGGATGTTCTGGCTTTTGAAATCTCCGACCGTCAGTTTCGACCCTTGTGGCTTGGTTGAAAAATTGAAAACCTTGGCCGGGCCATAGAAGCGGCTTAGGGGGTATGTATCAACCCCGCCCGCGTCACGCTCAGTATGGTTCGGTGCGTCAATATGTGGGCCGCCGTGATTGAAAAGCGTGTAATAGGAATTGGCGACATAGGTGGGGGCGTTCCGATGGATCGTTTCAATCCGATTGCTTTTCTCGAAGCCATATCGCTTCAGTGTCTCTGCACCCCAAAAGGTCTCGGGCGTTTTTTCTGTAATCAGAGCGCCAAGGTCGACTACCTGGCGTGGCATGGGCAACCTGTCTGAATGTTCATCTTTCAGGGTATCGGCAAATACAGGCGACAGGGCCACACTGGTTACTACAAGAAATAGACCAAACTTGCGGAGCATGATGCCTCCTGCGCTGGATGTCTGACGGGCTGAGCTTACACTTTTCCCTCTCCAAGGGCCAATATGGAATACCATTCATTGGCGGTTGGGCTGACGCTCAATGGGTGAGCAGAAGCGCCGCAAGCTAAGGTAAGGGTTCGATTCCCTTCACCTGCTCCAATCTCCGACAGTCTGAATATGTGGCGATCCTGGGCCTGTGCCCTTGGGTCGTTTACGTCTGTGCGTCCGCAGTCCTGGTGAAGCACAGCACCCCGCTGTCGATCATCTCATAGTCCAGAAAGAAGCCCCGGTCTTCGATGCTGCGGATCATGGCGTTGGTCTCAGTCCTGCCCGCGGCCCGGTAGTGGATTTCCATCACGATCTTCTCGATCCCCGTCAGGTCCAGGCCGTTGAACAGATGGACCTCGGCGCCTTCGATATCCACGATCAGAACGTTCGCGCGGTGCTCCGTGATCTTGTCTTCAAGGCAGGCTGCGGGCACCTTGATGGTTTCCACGGTGCCTTCCCTTGGCGCAAGCGAGGATGCCCAGAAATTCTGGTGCACATGAAAGTCCACCAGCCCGTTGGGCAGGGACGCGCGCGGGAACAGCGCCTGCTGGAACACTTGAATTTCAAAGCCGTTGCGCTTGAAATTATCGGCCGACCACTCAATCAGGTAGGGGTTCAGCTCAAACGAGAAGATATTCTCGGCGCCAATGATGTCTGCGGCTTTCATGGCGGTGATGCCTATACCGCCGCCAACTTCCACAATCCGGTCCCCCGGTGTCAGCACTTTCTTCATCAGCGTCAACTCAACGGCTTCATACCAGCCTTGCAGCATGGACCGAAGGATCGGCATGGACACGGCGTCCTTGTCGATACCGATTTTTAATCCGTGAAGCCGGATAAGGTCTTTGGCGATGAACGACATGGATGCCCTATTCTATGCTTGATGGTCTGCGCTGTTTTGATGCGCTGCCCAAGGGGACACGTCAAGATAAAGCTGTCGACCATCTGTCATTTCCAGCCGGGCTTTGCCTTTCTCCCAAATTGCCATAGAGTTCCGGCGCAACATCAAGCCTTTTGGGGAAGCTTATGAAAAACCTGTTGATCACCACGCTTGCTATACTGGCAATTGCCATCGGCACAGAGCTGCGCGCGGCTTCGGACACGCTGGCGCCGGTAACGGTGGAAGAAGCCGCCGCGGCTGAGGTGGTCCAGCGCCAGCTGGATGCCTACAACAGCGGCGATATCGATGCCTTTGTGGCCACCTATCATCCAGATGTCGTGTTGCAGTGGAAAGGGCGTGACCCGTTCGCCACCAATCTGGATGATGTCCGCCGTATCTATGGCGCGCTGTTTGAGAAAAAGCCGGACCTGTACGCGGTTATTTTGTCCCGCTCGGTCGACGGCAATACCGTGATTGACCGTGAACGCCTTGTCGGCAGCACCCGGGAAGCCATCGCCCGCTATGAAGTCAGGGACGGCAAGATTGCCCGTGTGTTTTTCGAGCGCATTGAAGCCCCCACAGGGGAACAGACACCCAAGAACTGACAGAAGCAGCCCACAAGGGCGGCACAGATGCGAGGATAGGATCATATGAAACGGGTCATGGTTTTCGGCAAACCCGGCGGCGGGAAGTCGTCGCTTGCCAAATATCTTGCTGCGCAGGCCGGGTTACCCCTCCATCCGCTTGACCTGATCCAGTACCGGCAAAATGGCGAGATGATGCCTAGGGACGCATTCCTTGAGGCCCACCAAGATGTCATTGACGGCGAACAGTGGGTCGTCGACGGCCTGGGAACATTAGAGACCTTCTGGCGCCGGGTGGACGCTGCCGACACGCTTGTCTATGTGGATTTGCCATACCCTCGGCACTATTGGTGGGTGACGAAACGCTGGCTTGTCAGCCTATGGCGCAAGCCTGAAGGCTGGCCCGAAGGCGCCAGTGTCTGGAAAGGCACGCTCGCCAGTTGGCGGGCGCTCAAGATGTCGCCGCGTTTCTGGAATGAGGCTTTATTAGAGAAACTTGAGGAAAAGGCCGCAGGTAAACGCCTGATCCATGTACGGTCGGTACGGGAGCTGAAACGTTTGGGGGTTAGTTTTAAAGGCTGATCTGTTCCAAACCTACAGCGGGGACCTGCCAGTTGGAAATTATCATGTGGTCCAAAAAGGCGGACGGTAAAGCCACTCGATACACGTTGACATAATGTACAAGGTCGGCAGGCCAGGCCCATTCTCCGTCGGTTAAAATGTTTGGCGCGCCAATGAAGGGACCAGTATCATTCAGGACGCCTTTGACTAGGGCTGGGCACCCGATAAAAAGATGTCCAGATTCCAGATATCGACAGACCCTTTCGAGAATGTCTTCCGGAAGGTTGTCCTGGCCGGTCGTCAAACTTGGCCCATCCGGGTCGCCGTGACGGAGTTCCTTGAAAAACCGACCCTATTCAACTTTTTCATGCCGTCGTTCCAAGCTTTCTCACTTCAGGGTTTTCGCAAATTCAGGATCAATCCAGACACGGATAACCTTGTGTGGGGGAAGTTCTTCTAAGCTGAATTCCCTGAGAGCGCCAATAAAGCCAGAAAATGTTTCTGCAAGCACCACATCGCGGGTGGGTTCCTCATGATCCCAGTACCGGATGGCGCCTGACCCGCTCATTTCCATAAGTACATAGTTGCCACACTCGGCCCAGGCGATCGGGATTGCATTTTCGGAAAGGTTTTCGATGAAACGCGCTTCTTCCTTGATTCCATCAGCCGGGATAAAGCCGGTAACGCGGCAGTCCTGGTTGTCGCCAACAGCGCACATATTGACATCGGGCACGCCGCCGTTATGGCGACCAAGAAAATCCCTGTATGCTTGTGGGAAGGTCCATCCATTTTCAGATTCAATGAGAGCGACCTGCTCATCTGTCAGTGGAAATGTGTCTCGGAATTTCATGGCTCGTTTTTTCATGAGATTGAGTTTTCAGGATATGGTCGATCACGCTTGCTCCGCTGTCATATCACCGCTAAACCGTCTGGTAAGCAATATATGAAAATTAGGGGAGCAACCATGGAACTCACCATCTGGCACAATCCGCGCTGCAGCAAATCCCGCCAGACGCTGGCAATTCTCGAAGAAAAGGGCCTGTCGCCTGTTGTGCGCTTGTATCTTGAGGACGCGCCGACGGAAGCAGAGATCAAAGATGCGCTTTCGAAGCTTGGCATGGACGACCCGCGCTCGCTGATGCGCAAGGGCGAGGCCGAGTATAAAGAGGGTGGCTGTGCCGACATGGAAGGCGAGGCGCTGGTGGCAGCCATGCATGCGACGCCAAAGCTGATCGAACGCCCGATTGTCTTCAACGCGGGCAAAGCCAGGATCGGCCGCCCACCGGAAGGTGTTGTGGAAATCCTCTGACTTGAACAAAAGTCCTTCACTGCGTTCAGTGTACTTTTGTTCAGGAAAACAAGGCGTTTAACAGGCTTGGGGCTGCCCGGCGCCTGTTAAACCAGTTCTTTTTTCAGGCCAATTTGGCTTAGATGGCCGCGCCCCCCCGCACCACCAGCAATAGCCCCACGGCCAGCAGGCCAACACCACTAACGGCATCCATATTCAGGTGGTGGCCCAGGCGCGACGTCGCAGCGCCATGCGCGATCAGCGCATAGCCAAAGATAAAGGCCCCGTCGATCAGGACGAAGGCTGTGCCATAAACGGCCGACTGCAGCGCGAGGCTCAGCGCGGGGTCGATAAAGCCGGGGAACAGCGCCATGAAAAACACGATGGCCTTGGGGTTGCTCACGCACGCCAGAAAGCCGCTGGTGAAGGCGGACCGGTAAGCTGGCGGCTTGGCGGTCTTCTCGCTCGCTGCTTTCGCGGCCTTCAAGCTTCTCCCGCCCAGATACAAAATATACAGCCCGCCGACAATCTGCAGCCACGGCAGGACGCTGGCAGCCGAGCGGACCAGCACTTCCAGGCTCATCACCGCCACCAGGATATGCACCACTGTGCCCAGAGCGTCGCCGAGCGTGGCAACAAAGGCGGCCTTCGGGCCATGCCTGACTGCCTGGCTGGAGGCCAGCGCCACCGATGGCCCGGGGGAGACTGCGATCACCAGCGTTGCCGCCAGGAACCCTAGGAACAGCGCCGTGTTCATGATGCGCCCTCAGTCTTATCTGTGGCCAGCCGCCGCTCAAGGCGCGGGTACCAGATGGCCTGCGTCAGCCCGCGCATGGCCAGGAACACCATCATGGCCATCCACAGCCCCACCAGGCCATAGGCGTCCGCCAGCGGTCCGATTGAGGGAACAAAGACCGCGACCGAGACCGCAATCGTGCCAAACATGGCGCGCCCGGCGGTGGCACCAATATAGATGCCGTCATATTGGTAACACCAGGCGCCTACGAGCGGCAGTAGCACGATTACTGGAATCACTTCCGTTGCCGCCGCGCGCACGCTTTCCAAATCTGTCAGGGCAAAGATCAACGATGCGCCGCCCAGGTAGAAGCCAAGGGCATACAGGATGGCCATGGCCCCCGACCAGATCATGCCGTACTTGACCCAGCCACGAAACTCGTGCCGCACACCTTTGCCGTATGCCGCGCCCGCCAGCGCTTCGGAGGCATAGGCGAAGCCGTCCAGCCCCAGGGCGATTAGCATCATGAAGGTATTCAGCACATGGTGCGCCGCCAGCGCCACACCGCCGAGCGCCGCCGCCTCGCGGGTCAGCAGCGCGAAGGCGAAGATCAGCAACAGGGTGCGGACAAAGATAAAGCCGTTCACGCTCATCAGCTTTTTCATCTTGGCCGGGTTATAGGTCTCACTCTCGCGTACGGCGGCGGCCAGCGCCTTCAAGCCCAGGGTACGGCTGATAAAGGCAAACCCCAGTGCCACCGCCAGCCATTCGGCGATCAGTGACCCCAGTGCCACACCGGCAACCCCCATGTCGAACCCCAGCACGAACAGCAGGCTGAGCACGGCGTTGGCAATATTGAGCGTCAGCTGCACATAAAGCGACAGCTTGGCCCGCGCTGTGCCGATCAGGAAACCGTTGATCCCCAGCCCCAGCAACGCCGCTGGGATGGCCCACGCCCGGATGTCAAAATAAGTGTCAAAGAGCGGGATGACATCAGCAGGCGGGTCAAGGAACCCCAGGGCTGCGACACGAAACGGCGTGGACAGCGCCAGGAAAAGAAGCCCAAGCAGCGCCGCCAGCATTGTGGCGCGCAAGAGCACCCGCGCCACCTGGTCCTGATCGTCGCGCCCATGCGCCTGCGCCACCAGGCCGGTGGTGCTCATGCGCAGGAAGCCGCACGCCCAGTAAACATAGCTGAACAGAAGGCTGCCGACGCTGACGGCTGCCAGATATTTGGCCGCCGGCAGGTGGCCGATGATCCAGGTGTCCACAAGTCCCACAAGCGGGGCGGAGGAATTGGCGATGATGGCCGGGCCGGCGATGGCCCAGATGCGCCTGTGGGGGTGGGCGAGGACGGGCTTGGTCACGGCTTGGTCTTTCGCGCGGCCTTTTTGGGCACACGGTGGGCCCTATGGGTGTGCCCAAAATGGGAAAAAGGGCACATTGGGGGCCGATGTGTGCCCTTTTGGTGTGTCCCTATTCCGGGCACCGCCCCACGCCCACATATTTGAAGCCCTCGCCAGCCAGGTCGGCGCGGCCATAGATATTCCTCAGGTCAACCATCACCGGCGCCTTCAGAAGGTCTTTCATACGCCCGACGTCAAGCGCCCGATACTGGTTCCATTCGGTCAGGATCACCAGCGCATCGGCGCCTTTCATGGCCTCATAGGGGTCGTCACAAAACTCCATGTTTTCAAGGAGTTCACGCGCCTCATCCATGCCCTTTGGGTCATGGGCGGCGATGCTGGCGCCCGCTGCCTGTAGCGCCGGGATGATATCCAGCGACGGGCTCTCGCGCATGTCGTCGGTGTTGGGTTTGAACGTCAGCCCAAGGATCGCGATCCGCTTGCCGTCGACCGACCCACCGCAGGCGCGGATGATCTTGTCGGCCATGGCGCGTTTGCGCTCCTCGTTCACCTCAACAACGGACCGCACGATCCGCATCGGCACCTTGTGTTCGTCCGCGGTGCTCACTAAAGCCCTGGTATCCTTGGGGAAACAGCTGCCGCCATAACCTGGGCCCGCATGCAGGAATTTGCCGCCGATGCGGCTGTCGAGGCCGATGCCCTTGGCCACTTCCTGCACGTCCGCGCCCACTTTTTCGCACAGATCGGCCATCTCATTAATGAAGCTGATCTTGGTGGCCAGGAAGGCGTTGGCGGCATATTTGATCACTTCCGCCGTCTCGCGGCTGGTGAACAACACTGGCGTTTCATTCAGGAACAGCGGCCGATAGAGCTCCTTCAGGACCGCCTGGGCACGATCAGTGTCCGCGCCGCACACCACCCGGTTGGGCCTCATGAAGTCCTCGATTGCCGCCCCTTCGCGCAGGAATTCTGGGTTTGACGCCACATCAAACAGGCTTTTGTCCAGCCTTGCTGCCAGGATGTCATTGATCTTTGCGCCCGTACCAACAGGGACGGTCGATTTGGTCACCACGACCGTATAGTCCTGGATATAGGCGGCGGCTTCTTCCACGGCGGCGAACACATACTGCAGATCCGCCTGGCCATCGCCCCGTCGACTTGGGGTCCCAACCGCGATAAACACGGCTTCTGCCTCCGCCATCGCGGCTTTGAGGTCTGTCGTGAAATGGAGCCGCCTTGCCGAGCGGTTTTTGGCCACCATGACATCCAGCCCAGGCTCATAGATGGGCATGACATTCTGGTTCAGCGCATCAATTTTTCGAGGGTCCTTGTCCACGCAGGTAACTGAGTGACCGAACTCGGAAAAACAGGTGCCGGAAACAAGCCCTACATAACCAGTGCCGATGACTGCGATCTTCATGATCTTTTCCCTGAAACAATGCCTTAGCTGACGTTCATTGCAGCTAGCGGCGCCTTCGTCAATGGCGCATGCCATAGCGTGGTGATATTACGCTATTGTGATAGGGTAATTCCATCGCCCCCATTTTTTGCGAAGGGTGGTGCGTTTCCTGTCCGTAACAGGATCAGAGAATGTGTACTGCCTGAAGAGTAAGAGCTTGCGGCAAAAGAGTGAAGAACTGGATGACGAAACGCTGGTAACACATGTTGCTGCGGCTGACAGGGGGGCTTACGCCGTGCTGGTGCATCGGCACGGCCTCCGCTACCGGGCGCTTGCGTACCGTATGACGGGCGATTTGGCGCTTGCGGAGGATCTTGTGCAGGAAGCCTTTGTCAAGCTGTGGACCCACGCGGACCGGTTTGATGCGGCCAAGGCCAAGTTCACCACTTGGTTTCACCGTATTGTGGTGAACCGGTGTCTGGACGAAAAGCGCAAACGCACCCATGATCCGCTACCAGAGGGGTTTGACCAGGAAGACGAGGCAGATAACGCCGAAGAGACCATGGTCACCGACAACGCCAACCGTGCCCTGAGGGCGGCAGTTTCAAGGCTACCGGAACGCCAGCGGGTAGCGGTGACACTGAGTTATTTTGACGGCCTGTCGAACATAGAAGCGGCGGACGTTATGGAACTGAAATTGAAAGCCTATGAAAGCCTTTTGGTACGGGCGCGGGCGAAGCTCAGGGACGAGCTTGAAAACAGCAAGTCTGGTTTGCTTGCGGTTTTAGGATAGGAGGGCAAAGATGAAGCCCATGACGATTGAAGAATTTGAACTGGCGCGGGTGGCGCACGGGACGGATATGGCCAACTGGCCTACTGATGTCGCTGACCGAGCGCGCCTGTTCCTGAAAACCGATGAAGGGGCTGCTTTTGCAGCCTCTGAGTTGGCGCTTGATGCCCGGTTGGCGGCCTTCGCCGACCCGCCTGGTACGCAGGCCAGGGCTGATGTGTTTCTCGGCCGGCTTCTGGATGTGCCCGTACAGCATATGCCGGTGCAGCAAGCAAATAGCGGGTTTCTTTCCGCCCTCGCAGGCCTGTATCAGGACTTCCGAACCCTGTTCTCCCCGCTGGGACTGGCGTCCCAAGGCGTTGCGTATGCCCTTGTTCTGGTCGTAGGGGTTTTTGTTGGGCTACAACAGCCCTATGATGAAGAAAGCTCAGTTGATTTGAGCAGTACGCTTTTTTCCAGTAGTGCCGATTTCTACCTTGAGGATCAATAAGATATGACCGGCAAAATGAAATGGATATTGGTTCTCCTTGCCGCTTCGCTGGCCGTCAACCTGTTCATTGGCGGCGTGATGCTCGGGCGGCAAATCCGCGGTGAAGAGGGCCCCATGGGCAGCCCCCGCGAGCGGGTGGAGTTTAACCTGCGACGCCTTGCATCCTATTTGCCGGAATCCGAGCAGGACCAACTGCGGATGATCATGCGCGACCACCGCCAGAAGCTGAGGGGTCATTTCCGGGAGATGCGTGTGAGCGAACAACGCATCAAGGATCTGTTACTGGCCGAAACTGTCGACCTTTCTGCCCTTGAAGCTGCGCTTGACAGCCACCAGACCAAGGCGGAAGAGCTCAAGGCTCCGCTTCGCGACATTATCCTGAATGTGGTCGCCAAACTGGATCAGGAGACACGCAAGGCACTGGCTGACGATTTGTTCGAGCGCCGCAGGCCAGGGCCCGACGGCCGCCCGCCCCGCCGATCGGGCGTAGAAGGCTTCCCATACGACCGGCGTCCACCACCGCCACTACGGGATGATGAAGGGCTTGACCCTGATGATAGGCCGCCACCACCGCCTGGGGCATAGCACCTCACATTTTCGTAAAGAATTCATGAAAATTAGCGTGGCTGGGGCTTTCGTGCTAAAATGCCCGTATGACAAGCACTAGCACGTTGCCTTCGGTCGGACCACCGCCGCCGAATATGCGGCGACCCAATGTGCCGGAGAACTTGAAACCACAGATTGCCACCCGGGCGGAAGAGCTTTCGCGCCGGGGCAATGCACGTGAGCGCCCAGAACCCGAGCCCACACCGAAGCCCAAGCCACCGGCGCCTGAACTTGAAGGGCGTCAAGGCGCAAACGGGAAACAGCCCCAGCGCAGCAATTCTGCAGTCGCCCTTCAGGTGTTAGAGGGCAGGCAAGTAACGGCAACTTCAAACGCCGTGCCCGCCAACGCCTCAATCGAACCACCGAAGGTCGAAGACCTGCAGCCAAAGCCCCAGGACATCAAGCTGTCTGGGGAACTGTCGGACGAAGACAAGGCCTATGTGCGGCAGCTCAAGTCCCGGGACCGTGAAGTGCGTGCTCATGAGGCTGCCCACGCCACAGCGGGCAGCGGTTATACCAGCCAACCCAATTTCGAATATGTTCGAGGGCCTGACGGCGTGCAGTATGCGGTTGGTGGTCATGTCAGCATTGACACAAGCGCTGTACCGGATGATCCGGAAGCCACCATTGCCAAGATGGAAGTGGTGCGTCAAGCGGCACTGGCGCCCGCCCGACCATCAGGCCAGGACCGGGCTGTGGCTGCAGCCGCCGAACAGTCCCTGAGAGCGGCGCAAGCTGAGCTTCAGGAACAGCGTACAGCAGAACAACAGGAACAGGGTGAAAGTGCCGGCGGCGCTGATGCCGCTGTGGCATCACCATTTGAATTGGCAGACCAAAGTGAAGCTGAGGCGGCGCTTGCGCCTGACGCGCCGGTGTTTGGTGTGGGTGCGCCGCGCCCTGCAGTTCAACAGCCAGTGTCTATCAGCATTGACCTGATTGCCTGACGCTTCAGCGGTGGTTGACCCCGACCGCTTCCCCAACAGAGTTGAAGCCATCGGCCTTCAGGAGCGCTGCAAGTTCGCGCTTTACCCTGTGCACTAGTGCTGGGCCTTCATAAACCAACATGGAATAAAGCTGTACCAGCGCCGCGCCCGCTTTGATCTTGGCGTAAGCGTCCTGGCCGCTCGCAATGCCGCCAACCCCCACCAAGGGCACTTTGCCGCCGGTGGCTTGGTACATGGCGCCCAGTGTTTCCGTGGACAGACTCATCAAGGGAGCTCCTGATAGGCCACCTGTTTCGCCCTTGTGTGCGGATTTCAGCGTGTCGGGTCGTGTGATGGTGGTGTTGGAGACGATCAGCCCGTCGATGTCTGTCTTTTGTGCCAGGTCGGCGATGTCTGTAATATCGGCTTCCAGCAGGTCTGGTGCGATCTTGACCAGCATTGGAATATAACGGTGGCCTTCAGCCATCTTTTCCGTGCGGGCTTCCAATACCCGCCCTATCAGGTCTTCAAGTGCAGCTTTCGACTGCAGTGCTCGCAGGCCCGGTGTGTTGGGGCTGGAGATATTGACTGTGAAATAGTCACTTAGGCCATAAAGCCGCCTGATGCCGGTAACATAATCTGCCGTCCGGTCTTCAGTGTCCTTGTTGGCACCTACGTTGGCTCCTACGGGCTGGCGCTGTTCCGGCAATGCCCTCATCTGGTTCTCAAAATAGTCGAGGCCTTCATTGTTGAAACCGAAGCGATTGATCACTGCACGGTCTTCAGACAGGCGGAATAGGCGCGGTTTGTCGTTGCCTGACTGGGGTCTGGGGGTAACCGTGCCTGCTTCGGTGAAACCAAATCCCATTTTCTGCGCGCCCATCACGGCGTCGGCGTTCTTGTCAAAACCTGCTGCCAGGCCAACAGGGTTTAAGAACCGGAGGCCGAAAGCTTCTGAAGCCAGTACAGGATCGTCAATACCGGTGCCAAAACATCCGGTGACACCGTGCTTGAGGGCCGCGATTGTCAAGTTATGGGCATTCTCAGGATCGAGTGCATGAACGAAAGGGCGGGCCAATGGGAACAGGTTAATCATTGTGTAAGTCCTCAAGAATGGGACCGAAATTAAAGCCACTCTCAGCTTTCTCCAGATGCCACACCTTACTGACAGCCGCCATGGGCAGGCGGCCATACAGATGCGGGAACAAATCACCGCCGCGGGACGGTTCCCATTTGAGCTCTGCCTTAGGTAGGCGGGCCAGATCTATGGCCAGCACGTGAATGACAGGTTCATTCGCGAAATAGCGAGCGGCGGTTTCTACTACCTGTGCGTCTGTTGAGAAGTGGATATAGCCATCTTCATGGTCGATGGGCGCGCCCGCAAAATAGTCGGCATGCTGAGCTTCAAGCCACTCGCTGGGGCGCAGAATTTTTAAAATCATGGCAGACATGCCGTTTGAATAAGCGCTTCCACAGCGCCTTTCAAGCGAATAGTGGCAGCCTGCTGGCGCTATGGGCTGGTATCCGCGGATTCGTCGGAAACTTCTGAAATAGACTCGATACGGCATGGGGTGCCACTGCGCGTGATAATGTCGTCAAACCGGGCGCACAATTGGCCGTTGACCGGGGTGAAAGACATGTATTTGTGATAATGAAGCTGCGGACAGTGTCTTTTCAGGCGCAAGAGCACATCCTTCTGGCCCTGCATTTCAAGGCGGATGACTTCATCAGTGACGATCCTGTAGCCACTTATTTTGCCGGCATCGATACATTTTTTTGCTTCAGCGGTTTCCTGGGCTTTCAGCGCCGTTGTAGGTGCAAGGCAAAGCAAGCTGGCCAAGGTCATTGTCAGAAAGTGTCGGCTTTGGTTCGGCATTGTCTTCCTCAAATTCAATCATGGCACATGGTTGAGAGAACAACCTGAACCAATCATGAATTTACAATGGCTTTCGCGAGTTACCACTTGTTTTGACCCCAATTAGTGACGACATTAGGAATTCAGGCAATGAATTTCGTCAGGGAGACGACCGGATGGCAAAAGAGATATGGCTCTGGCTGAAGGAGATGGCTGGCAAGGCGCTCGGTGGCCTTGGCGGATGGCTCAGAAAGCTATGGCGCTACCTGATGGGGTGGTTGTCGACTGTATCCGGCAGCACCTGGCGCAAGGTGGCGATTGCCGTGCCGGTGTTGGTCTTCCTTTATATCGTTTTGGGAATGATGGTCGTGCACCGTGTGGATGACAGCATGGACGATGTGCCGGCTGCCCCAAAAGGGGGATCTCAGGCGGTCACAACAGTTGCCTACTTGGTGCGCCGCGAGGCAATGGACCATAACTGGACACCAAATGATCCGATTTTCCTGCCCGGTTGGTGGGTCGACAATACACCCAATTACCAGATGGGACTCAAGAGCGCGCTTGAGCGCTTTTCGTTTGAGCTGCGCGACCAGCTTGGTCGCATGCGAGGCTCAAGCACGGTGGATGAGAACCTTCAGAGGGCGGCCAGCGGCCTGGGCATCGAGCCTGATCGCTGGGTGATTGATTTCTCTACGTCGATGTTGCCGACCAGACCGTCTGACAGTTTCTACAAGGAGGCAGTCAAGGAATTGGAGGCCTATAACGTGCGGCTTGTTCAGGGGGATGCCATCTTTGAGCGCCGCGCGGATAATTTCCTGGCGACCATTGACCGGATCGCGCTTGATCTTGGGGCGTCTTCGGCTGCTTTGGAGCAGTATGTTGGCGAAAATGCCGGGGGTGTTTTGCCTGATCTGGGCGCAGATGATCTGTTTTATCAGGTCAAGGGTCAGGTTTATGGTTATCTCATGATACTGAAGGCGCTACGGCAGGATTTCCCGAATGTGATCGAGGACAGGGAGCTCGGTGCACTCTATGATGAGCTGATTAGCTCCATGACCAGGGCCGCAATGCTTGACCCCATTCTTGTGTCGAATGGTGCAGCAGACGGCTTGGCCGCTAACCACTTGTCAGTGCAGGGTTTTTATCTGCTTCGCGCCCGAACCCAACTGAGAGAAGTGAGTAATATTTTGCTCAAATAACTTGCGGGTAAGTAAGTCATAAGACACTCTGGTGCAAGGAAACGAGGGGAACTGGCAGGGTGACAGAAGAAATTCACGGGCCGATACGGCCGGTCACAAAACGTGTTCGAAAATTGATGGTGGTCGTGGATGGGTCGCCTGAATCCAAGGTCGCTATCCGGTTTGCTGCTGCACGTGCTGCCCATATTACGGGCGGTGAGTTGATCCTGTTTCACTGCATCCGTCCCGGCGAATTCCAGCACTGGATGGCTGTGGCGGACCGCATGCGCGAGGAAGCCTATGAGGAAGCCGAAGCCCTTTTGGCTGAAGTGTCAGAGCGCCTGCATGCCTACTGTGGCGTAATCCCGGAAGTCATTATCGCCGAAGGCGAACCTCAGGAAGAAATTAAGAAAAGCATTGAAGGCCAGCAGGATATCTTCGGCCTGGTGTTGGGCGTGGGGTCTGAAGGTGGTCCTGGGCCTTTGGTGGACTATTTCACCAATGAACTGGCGAGCCAGCTACCGTGTCCGCTGTTTCTCATTCCCGGCAACATGACATACGAGCAGGTTGATGCCATGGCCTGATGGCTGGTGTATGCGCCTATTTTTCTGATTTCACCAGATCCGGCAGGGCATCTGAAAAGCTTGGATAGATCAGCTTGATGCCCAGATCGCGCTTGATTCGTTCGTTTCTCACCAGCTTGCTTTCCGCATAGAAACTCCGCGCCATCAGGCTCATCTCGGCTTGTCCCAGCGGAATCTCGGGCGGCGGCGTGATGCCCATGGCAGTGGCCGCCTCCATGATGATGTCCTGCGGTGGGCGGGGCGCGTCGTCCGCCAGGTTGAAAACGCCGCTCGGGCAGGTGCTGTTCATAGCCGTCCAGACGGTCTGGGCAATATCGGCTACATGAATCCGGCTGAATTTCTGCCCTGGTTTAACAATGCGCCGGGCCTTGCCGTCCAGAAGCGACCGCACGGCGTTGCGGCCTGGACCATAGATACCTGCAAGGCGAAAGATATGAAGTGTGGCTTCAAGTGTGCCAGTCCTTTTTCGCCAGCTGTTTTCCGCTTCCACCCGCCGCTTGCCGCGGTCCAGGCTGGGGGTGGGTGGCGTGTCTTCATCCACCCAGGCGCCGCCATGATCACCGTAGACGTTGGTGCTTGAAAGGTAGCCGATCCACTTGGGCGGCATTTGGTTATCGGCTCGACTTTTCAGCAAATTCAATACGGGATCGCCATCCACGTCCGGAGCTGTAGACACCAGCCAATGCGTAGCCGCCTGAAGGACATCCGCGAGTGCGTTTGCGTCGAAGGCGACGGGGGTAATATCCAAAGCTTCAATTTCGGCCGCCTTATCCGGATTCCGATAGGTACCGCTCACATCCCAGCCGGCTTCCTGGGCCCTTTTTGCAATGGCGCGGGCGCTGAAGCCGGGCCCGAAGATCAGGAGATGCGGATTATTCGACATAGAGGTCACTTACTGCCTTGAAATTGACACGCGCTTTGCGCATTTTCGCTGCTATGAAAACAAATGTCAGCATACCGATTTTCCTTTGCGTCGCCAGTGCCATCGCAATCACGTCTGTGACAGGTGCCGCTTTGGGCCAGCCCGTTACCAAAGATGAAGACCGCTATGCCGCGTGCATGGACATGGCTGATCGGTCGCCCGACAAGGGCATCAATCTTGCGCTTGCCTGGATTGCGGATGGCGGCGGTGTACCTGCGCGTCACTGCGAGGCCTATGGTCTTGCCCGAATGGGCGAGCATGCCGAAGCGGCAGCGCGATTCCTCAAGATCGCGGAAGACATGCGTATTGGCCGTGATATGCCCATCCGCATGGGTCAAAGGGTGGTCGCGAGCGCGCCGATGCTGGCGGACATGTATGGTCAGGCTGCCAATGCGTGGCTGCTGGCAGGTGAAATTGTACGCGCTGAAGACGCTATCGATCTGGCGCTGACTCTGGCGCCCAAGAACTCCTCCCAGGAATATGAACTGGTGCTGGACCGCGCCCGTATTGCGGCCGCGGACGAAGACTTCCAGTTGGCACTGACGGATCTCGACTATGTCCTGAAGGGCGATCCGGGCCGGAAAGACATTCTGGTGTTGGTGGCCGCCGCCGCCCGTGGCGTGGCTGACTTCATGCGCGCCAATCAGGCGCTTGCTGACTTTCAGGCTGTTTTCCCAAATCAGGCTTCCGGTTATCTGGAACTTGGGAACCTCAGGCACGCTGAAGGCGACAAGGAAGCCGCCCGTCAGGCGTGGCTCAAGGTATTGTTGCTCGAGGACGAGGGCCCGAACGCGGATGCCGCCCGCGCGAATATCGAGCGCATGGACCTGACAGTCGAGGAAAAGAAAGCCAGCTAGAAACTGACTTTCGCCTCATAGAGGTCTGGCAGGTTATTCTCAAAAAGAACCGCGTCACCTGCTTTCCAGTGGCTGCGTACCCATGTTTCCGCATCTTCTTGCTTTGCAAACGTCATGACGGTAACACTGCCCTCATTGGCTTTTTCAAGCGCTTTGACAAAGGTGGGGATCCTGTCTGGCGTTACCACGGCGACAATATCGCAATGTTTGGCTGCAAGGCCCCCCAGCTGTGCATGTTCTTCCTCATGCTTGTCACCCAGTTCCACCATGCCGGGAGTCACCAGGATGCGTCTGCCGTTCTCTTCCACCAGCACATCAAGTGTTTCAAGCGCGGCGGCGAAGCCTACAGGGTTCGAATTATAAGCGTCGTTGATCAGCGTTGGCTGGCCCGCGCTATGGCTGACCTCTAGCCGATGGCGGATTTGCGGCATGCTGGCGAGAGCCCCTTTGATGGCAGCCCACGGCAGTCCTAGGGCTCGCGCGGTTGCGGCGGCAAGCGCGATATTGCCGGCCTGATGGCGGCCATAGAGTGGCGCCTTGAGGGCGTGCTTCTTGCCGCCTTCCGTCACATGCACCACAAGGCCTTCCTTGGTGGCGTCGAAGCCGTCAAAAGAAACATCCCTGCCTTTGCCCACCAGCGTGTAGGGGCCCTTGACCGCCGCCATGCGTTCATCCAGAAGGCGGTCTTCGATGCCGGCGCAGTTGACCACCACCTTGCCGCCTCGGGCAAAGGCGGCTTCGGCGATTTCGAATTTGGCGCGCGCCACCGTCTCAAGCGACTTGAATCGTTCATAGTGGGCGGCGCCCACAGCCGTGATCAGCGATACGTCAGGTGGTGTCAGCGTACACAGTCGCGCGATGGAACCCGGGCCATAGGCGCCCATCTCCACGATGAAAAACTGGTGATCGGGCTTTAGCTGTTCGCGGATCACCCGGGTAATGCCCATGTCGGTGTTCACGCTGCCGGGTGTCGCCAGCGTTGGCGCGGCGGCGGCCAGGATATGGTTCAGGATATGCTTGGTGGATGTCTTGCCGAAAGAGCCGGTGATGGCAATCACCTTGGGTTGCAGCTCCGCGAACTTGTCGACTGCTTCTTGGCGGAATTTTGCCTTCACGCGCTCTTCGGCAGGTTCCAGCAGTTTGTTGGCGAAAACCAACAGGACCGGTATGGTCTGCACAAATACGACAAGCAGTGCCGCCAGCAGAACAGCTTCCCAGTTGAACGTCATGGCCACGAAGCCAAACCCGCTGCGATCCAGCTGCAGCGCATAATTTGTACCCTGCGGCGCCAGCTGCGCCGCCAGCACGACAAGCACGAGAAGTGCAGCAGCGAGCCCCAGATAAACAGTGAGAATACGTTTGACGCGGGCGGTGACCACCAGTGGTTTTTTGGATTGCTTCCTGATAGCGCGAGACCGCAGAACCCCATGGCCAAAGCCAAGAAATATCGGTACCCAGCCGAACGCCAGCAATATGGTTGCCACCGCTTCCATCTCAGACAGAATAGGCAGGTGCGGCACTATGCCTGCCAGGATCGCAACCATCAGCCACACGCTAGTGCGCCGGTCATAGGCCTTGTTTTCCTGAAGCCACGTGAAGAAGCGAGGCCCATCATACTCTTCCTGCTGGAAGAACATCATGAGTGCCTGGCCGCGTTCATGGGCAAAATAAAGCGCAGTAATGGCTGCCAGAGCTGGCCAGAGGAAGGGCAAAATCGCGTCAGTCATCGCGCAGGTCTTTCAGGAAAGATTTGATCAGTGCCTGACACTGGTAAGCGCCGCGGGTCAGGATGTCCCAATGATTGAAGCCTTTGACTTCAGTAAAGCGGGCGATGGGCATCAACTGTTCATACTTTTTGCCAATTTCAGGCGGTGCTTCCGTATCGTCCGCGCCGTAAATCAACAGTACAGGGCACCGTACAGCTTTCGCCTCCTGTACCAGGTTTTCATTCACCACTTTGACAAAGGTCAGACGCAAGGGCCCAGCATTCTTATAATCAGCACTGCCGAAACGCTCCACGTAGGCATCGCGGAAAGAAGTGCTGAACAGCTTGTCGGAAAGTCGTGCCAAACGACCAAGCGTTTTCAGCACGAAGGCCCGCAAGCGGAAGGCCAAGGACCGCCTGCGTTGCAGCCCCGCGCCGCCAATCAGGATGATGGCTTTCACCAAGGTCGGGTGGCGCGCGGCCATCTGCACAGAAACCCTTCCACCAAAACTGTGGCCGATTAGGATGTGGGGCCCGGGGCCGACCTGCGCCAGTTCAAGCGCGAGCGCATCCGCATAATCTTCGGTGCCTGCCCCGTCCTGGAGCCGTCCGGTCCTGCCAAACCCCGGCTGGTCATAAATGCGGTGTTGGCCTTCGGCCTTGAACAGCTCTGCCAACCGCAGCATGGACGCGCTGTCCTGGCCCCAGCCATGCAGCCACACGAAGGACTGGCCCTCATCGCCGATCTGCTCAAAATGCCACTTTGGGGAATGCGCCGTCATGCGGGATACCTGCGTCAGTCCTTGCCTTTGAAAATGGTGGCGCCGCCAAGGCCGCTGTCGGTGCTGCCCAGACGATCAGCGGACAGGCGGAAGCCTTCCTCAATGATGGCCGACGTCAGCTCGAGGAAGCTGGTGGGCGTTGCCGCCGCTTCCCACAGGAAATAGGCGAAAGACCCCGGGATGGTGTTCACTTCATTGAGCCACAGCTCACCGGTTTCGCTGTTCGAGAGGAAGTCAACGCGCACGCTGCCACCCAGCGACAGCAGGTCGAACATGCGGCTGGCGCTGTCGCGGATGAAACTTTCCTGGGCATCGGTCAGCTCAGTCGGGTTCAGCTCCCGGTTCAGGGAGGCCATGCCTTCGCTTGGGCCGGTGTCCAGCTTCGGGCCGCCGGGTTCACCGCCTGCGAGATACTTGTTCTTGAAATCCAGAAGCTCGGCTTCCCTGAGCGGGCGCTCGATGGCCGAGGTAAGGATGGTGCCGTCACCCCCGCGGCGCACAGCGATATTATATTCCGTCAGATTGGCGACGAATGGCTCGATGAGCACCCGGCTGTCCAGGCGGAAGGCGGACATCAGCGCGGCGATCAGGCCGTCCATATCATCGGCCTTGCCCACACCCACACTGGAGCCCAAGTTGCAGGGCTTGACGATGTAGGGATATGTGACTGCGCCAAACGCGCTTTTCAGTTGGCCTTCAAGGGTTTCGGGGTCCAGGAAGGTGCCTCTCAGAGGGCGGTTCAGCGCCAGCTCCGGCAATACCTGAATGCCCCCCGTGCGGGCGACCGATTTGGCGAAAACCTTGTCCATGGTGGCGGCGGCCCCCAAGGACCGGCACCCGGCGAACGGGATATCGGCAAACTCAAGCAAGCCCTGCAATGATCCGTCTTCGCCGTTCGAGCCGTGGATCGCAGGCACCATCAGGTCAAACGGGATCACCGTGCGCTTTTCGCCCATCATGCCTTTGGTGAAGGACACCAGCTGCGGCCGGCCGGTCGCAGGGGTTGCCAGATCCAGCATGACCTGCCGCAGGTCTTTGTGCTTGTCGCTTTTGAGCGGATAATGCGCGCGCTTGGTCAGGGCATCGCCGGTCCACCACTGGCCCAATGGGTCTACATAAATGGGCAGGCCGTCATACTGGCCGGGATCGAGCGCCTCAAGAAACTGCAAGCCGGTCAGCACGCTTACGTCATGCTCCACGCTTCTTCCGCCAAAAATGACTGCAATGACCTTCTTTTGGGCCACGGGCGCTCCCCCTTTTTAAACCAATACTGCGCCCAGCGGGTTTGTTGCCACCGGGCTCCCTATTCATGTAGCCAATATGAGGCATTTGGGCAAAGGCTAATCCAAGCCCAAGGCGACTAAAAGCGGAAAGCTTGGCGCTTTGAGGGCAATGATAGGGCTGTGCGTTGACATTTCGTGCCCGCCTTCACCAAGCTGTCAATTGACGAAGGTGTTAAAAACCATACACTTGCGGCAAACGTACAACCATCCGGACAGTACAGGGAGCATAAGATGAAGAAATCGATTTGGGCCAAAAGCCTTCTGGGCGGCGCGCTGATTGCGGGCCTGACAATGGGCGCACAGGCGCAGGACTGGGACAAGGTTGAAATCAAGGCCCAACAGCTTCGGGACGGCATGTATGCGCTCTATGGGGCCGGCGGTAACATTGGCGTTTCCGTGGGCGAAGACGGCGTCATCCTGATCGACGACCAATATGCCCCGCTGACAGACAAGATCCGCGCAGCTCTTGCTGAAATCTCTGACGCACCGGTGCGGTATGTGGTGAACACCCACTTCCACGGCGACCACA
The DNA here is from genome assembly GCF_001550055.1 of Kordiimonas lacus. Taxonomy (GTDB): domain Bacteria; phylum Pseudomonadota; class Alphaproteobacteria; order Sphingomonadales; family Kordiimonadaceae; genus Kordiimonas; species Kordiimonas lacus. The sequence continues at coordinate 385,611 of NZ_LRUA01000010.1, read as the reverse complement.
GCGGCGGTAATGAAAACCTCGGGGATGCGGCTGTGATTGTGGCGCATGACAATGTCCGCCAGCGACTGAGCGAAGGCGCCTTCGTTGCGGCCTTCGACATGAAGATGGACCCACAGCCCAAAGTGGCCCTGCCATCCATTACCTTCAACGCCGAGATGTCGCTCCATATGAACGGGGATGACGTGCGCATCATTCATGTGAAAAACGCCCACACCGACGGCGACAGCATGATCCATTTCAGGAAGGCCAATGTGCTGCACATGGGCGACCTGATGTTCAATGGCATGTTCCCCTTCATTGATGTGCCGAACGGCGGCAGTGTGGACGGTATTCTGGCCGCGCTCGACAAGGCCATTGAAGTGGCGGACGACGATACCATCGTTATCCCGGGCCACGGCCAGGTGACAGACAAGGCGGGCCTGGTTTCCTACCGCAAGACCATTGGGGAGCTGAGGGATATTGTGGCCGACCTGAAGGCGCTTGGAAAATCGCTTGAGGAAGTGAAGGCGATCAACCCGTTCAAGGACTATGACCTGATCCAGTTCCATGATAGCTGGGCAAGCGAGGTTGCGGGCTTCATGTATGAAAGCCTCTAGGCAACCCTAACCGCCGAATAGGTAAAGGCCGCCCCGAAAGGCGGCCTTTTTTGCTGTCGTGACCCGTGCCAGATTTTTATTGCCGGGCTTGGTTATTGTTGGGGGCCGATCATGGCGGCGAGCCCCTCCAGATAAGCTTTGAAGGCGGCTTCACCCTCAGGAGTCATCTGCACGGATGTCTGGGGTTTCTTGCCCACAAACTTCTTCTCCTGCGTCACATAGCCCGTGCCTTCAAGCTTGGTCAGGTGCGTCGAGAGGTTCCCGTCCGAAACCTTCAGGGCCGTTTTCAGCTCGGTGAAATCGGCTTCCTTGGCGGTCATCAGGTAGGACATGATCGCCAGCCGGACACGGGAATGGATCACATCGTCGATATTCCGGTAGTCGTAATCCGTCATGGCCCCTACTCCCCGGCGGGAGCAAGGCGCCGCATCAGGAAGCCGGGTAGAGAGAGTAACAGCCCGGTGGCCACGGCCATCACCAGGAGCATCTCAGCGTCAAAGGTTGCCTGATGCGCCACATAGGCCATCAGCCCCCACCAGCCGGCGGTTACCACATTCAGCCACTTTACCCCTGTCATGGCGGCGGTGACAAAGAAGGCCGAGCCGATCAGGGCGGTGGAGATAAGCGTGATCGCTTTGGGTTCAAACGTGCCAAAGGCCAGGGAAATGCCGAAATAGATCATCGTGCCAAGGCCCACAGCCAGCCAGCTGGTGGCATGCGCCAAAATCGGCAGGTTCTTCTCGCTCGGGCCGGCCTTGCCGCGAAACAGGAAAAATTCAAGCCCCCAGCCAACGGCCAGCACAGGGCCCCAAATACCCAGAACCGTATCCGGCAACCTGCCCACAACGGCCAGGAACTGGGCGAAAAAACCCACCATCAACACGCCGCCCCAGATAATCAGGTGCGTGCCGTTGAAGGCCACGCGGCGCTTGCCGGCCTCCATCATCTCGCGGATCAGCGCCAGGTCGCTTGCTGCGCTTTCTTGTGTCAGGTTTTCTTGTGCCATCGTGTCATCCTTTTGTTTATTCAAAGAACTTTGAATTACAAAGTAAGTGTTTTTTTTCGGATGTCAAGAGGGGGATGTGCGGTGTTGACACCAGACCGCAGAATCTGCGGTGCATTTGACCGAAAAGGCTAAATTGGGGCGGGTTTTGGGGGGCACTCAGGGGCACACGTCGGGAAAATGGGCACACGAAGGGCACACCCATAGGGCCCATACTGTGCCCTTTTTGGGTAAAGCCATGTCCGGTCATGGCCAGACCGAAGCGGCCCTTTCTGTGACAAAGATCACAGCAGGTGGCCGGTCTATGCTTTAATAGCCTTTCACCGGCGACATGAATTCAGGTTCCGAGTGAAAGGCCCAACAGATGCGATTTGCCAGAAAAACAGTCCGAACGCTTGTCATTGCCACTGTGGGCCTGTTTGCTGCAACAGTCGCCGCTGCGGGCGAAGACATCGCCCCCGGCCGCCAGCGCCTTGAAGACGCCTGGTGGACAGGCCCGATCATCAGCATGTCGGCGGCGGCCATGCCCAAAGGCCACGCTTATTTTGAGCCTTACCTCTATAACGTCCACTCCGGTGGCAACGACTATGTCCGCTCACGCACCTATATGCTTTATGGCGCCACGGAGAGGCTGACGCTGGGGCTCATTCCAGTATTTGGCTATAACCGGCTTGGGAGCGGCGAGACATCTTCCGGTCCGCGTATGGGGGACCTGTCTTTCATTGCCCGCTATCAGCTGACCAGATATGACGCTGAAACCTACAGGCCCGACACGTCGCTGGCGCTTGAATGGTCGCTGCCGACTGGCAGGCATGACCAACTGAAGCGGCTGGGGGACGGCATGGGCGCTGGCACATCGCAGCTGACGCTCCGGTTCCTGGCGCAGGAGGTTTTCTGGGCGCCGAACGGCAGGCTGCTTCGCGCCCGCCTTGGTTTGTCGCGGACATTCGCAGGCACCGCCAGGGTTGAAGACAGAAGCGTTTACGGCACGCCGACGGGCTTCCTCGGCGAAGCCAAGCCCGGGTCCTCCTTCACCATCGACCACAGCTGGGAATACAGCCTGAGCAGAAGCTGGGTTCTGGCCGTGGACCTGAGCTACAGCCACACGGAGCGCACAAGCGTGCAGGGGCTTCTAGATGGCGGCGCGTACGCCTACCGGTCTGGCACCGCCGACAGTTTCGCCATCGCACCAGCGGTGGAATACAGCTGGTCAGAAAACAAGGGCATACTGGCGGGTGTGCGTATCGTGCCGAAAAGCCACGGAACGCCGTCATCCATCACACCAGTGATCGCGCTCAGCCTGTTTTTCTAGGGTGGGCGAGGCAACAAAAAAGCCCCGGCGGTGGCGCGGGGCCTTGATGCCTCATGTGGCGGTGCTTGCCGCCAACCTCATTCGTTCTTTTCAGTCTGTGACCACGCTGACTTCAAGTCAGACAACAGAGAAACAGGGGATCCCGTCGGTAAAGCGTGGCAAATCATGCCGAGAAACATATAGTCCAGCATCTGGTTTACAGACGACCATTCCTGTAAAATATAGTGACCGACCAACAGGCTGAGCATGAAACCATACCAGGCATATATTGACACCGGCTTGAACCGTGCCACCAGCAGGCAAGCCCCCAGCATTACTTCGATGAAGGGAATTACGGTTAGATATCCGTCAATCATCGGTGCTGGTATCTGTATTCGCAAATCGCCCTGAAACAAGCCGGAATAATAGGCCTTGAAGCCGCCAGCGCTGAAAAATTTGCTGGTACCCGCCGTAAGCAGAATCACCGCCATTGTAAGTCGCGATACCTGCTCTATCGCCTGCAATGTTGTTCTATTAATCATCCACTGTTTCCTCCTCCCTGCCATAGATACCGGCATCCGCGTTCGCGAAGATTGATACGCCGACTATGGATAGCTCTGGTGCGCTTCGCCAAGCGCATGCCTGAGGCCACCTTCTGGAGACGGCACATGAACACTGCGGAAATAATACTTATTTTCCAATCTCTCACATCACAAAAAAGCCCCGGCGGGTGGCTCGGGGCTTTGGTGTTTGATGCTTTGGCCGCCTACCGGCCTGCTTCGTCCAGGTCGATCTTGATGTGACGGGTTACGCCGGATGGGCCGGGGAAATCCACAAACAGCGCTTCGGCCAGAAGTGGCACCACTTCAGGCACGGCCTTGGTGCGGGTTTCGGTTTCGGCGCGGCCCTCAAACAGCAGCGTGCCGTCCGGCTTGCGCACTTCCATCACCAGCGTCGCGGTATAAACCGTGCGCGCCACCACTTCGGTATTGTGGCGGTAGAAGGGGTCATACGGGTCCCAGAAATAGCCATAGTGCCAATAGCTGCGCCAATAGAAGCGGCGCGGGCTTGCAAGGCTCGGGCGGGTATCCAGTTTTTCCCGGCCGTCATTGATCATGACATCAAAGCCAACGATCAGGTCGGGCTTGGCGTCACCGGCCTGGTCATAGCCGTTCAGGCGCAGGTGATTGCCCAGAATGGCCGCATACTGGCGAAACTCCAGGCTGTCCTGGCGGTCCTCGCTCATCGGCATGATGGAAACCTTCTCGCCTTTCGGCATCGGCAGTTCGTGGAAGGTTGCGACATCACTTCGGAAAGTGTTGGTGCAGGCCGCGAGCGTCAGCGCAAGCGCGCCAATCACAACAGGTTTCAAGCGGGACATGAATGCAGTCATAAGCCTCTTTCTCCAATTCCCGTTACTCTATCAGGCCTTAAGCTGTTAGCAAGGCCGCATACCGGGTATTGGCTATGTTTTACCAGAGGCTGGCTGAACGCAAACTGAACGCCGCAAGATATCTCACGGCGTTCAGTGGTTTTTCATCAGGCCAGGAAGCCGACAGCCTTCTTGATGTCCGCCAGGATGGGCTCGGAAATGGCCTGGGCCTTCTCGCCGCCTTGCTGGAGGATGCTGTCGATGTAGGCCGGGTCCGCCATCAGGCGGGTCATCTCGTTGGTGATGGGGGCAACCTTGTCCACCACCACGTCCGTCAGCGCCTTCTTGAAGTCGCCGAAACCCTTGCCCTCGAATTGGCCGCACACCGCGTCGCGGCTCATGTCCATCAGCGCCGCATAGATGCCCACAAGGTTCTGGGCTTCCGGGCGGCCCTCCAGGTCTTTCGCCAGCGCAGGCAGCAGTTCCGCGTCGGTTTTGGCCTTGCGGATCTTGAGCGCCAGCGTGTCGGCATCATCGTTGAGGTTGATGCGGCTATATTCCGACGGGTCGGACTTGGACATCTTCTTGGTGCCGTCCCGCAGGCTCATCACCCGCGCGCCTTCACCCAGAATGAGCGGCTCCGTCAGTGGGAACATCTCCCGCCCGAAATCGTTGTTGAACTTCTGCGCGATGTCGCGCGTCAGCTCCAGATGCTGTTTCTGGTCTTCGCCCACTGGCACGTGCGTGGCTTTATACAGCAGAATGTCCGCCGCCATCAGGTTCGGATAGACATACAGGCCCACACTTGCGTTCTCGCGGTTCTTGCCTGCCTTGTCCTTGAACTGGGTCATGCGGTTCAGCCAGCCGATCCGCGCCACACAGTTGAAGATCCACGCCAGTTCAGCATGGCCGGGCACGCGGCTCTGGTTGAAAAGGATCGATTTCGATGGATCAACGCCGGAGGCGATATAGGCAGCAGCCGCTTCGCGCACTTGATTTTTCAGGTCTTCCGGGTCTTGCCAGACAGTGATCGCGTGCATGTCAACGACACAGTAAATGCATTCAAAGTCGTCCTGCAGCTTTGCCCAGTTGCGGAAGGCACCAAGATAGTTGCCGAGATGCATATTGCCGCTGGGCTGGGCGCCCGAAAAAACACGATTGGTCACTTGTCTGTCTCCATAATTATGGCGGCACCTTTGGACGGGCCGCCGAGCGCAAACCTTATGGCAAGCGATCGCGGGGGGGTCAAGCGCGCAAGCGGCCTAGCGCTTCACGAATTTGCGGATTTCATCCTTCGGCAGGGTGCGGAGGGCGAAAATGGCGACGAAATAGAGCGCGGCGCCCGCGACAACCATGATGGCCAGCGCGCCAATCCGCTCTGCCCCGTCAGCCGTGAAACTGCCGGAAAAACGGTCCAGTATCAGATAGATGCCAGCTGCCATCACAAGGCTGGCAATGACCATCTTGGCCAGGCGGATGAGCGTTTCCTTGAAAAAATGGAAGCCATGGCTGCGCTTGAGGCCCAGATACAGGAGGAGCACATTGAACCAGGCGGCAATGGCGGTGGCGAGCGCCAGGCCCACATGCGCCAGAGACTGAATCAGGATCAGGTTCAGCACCAGATTGACCACCAATGACGCGGTCGCGAACTTGACCGGCGTTTTGGTATCCTTGCGGGCGAAATAGCCCGGCGTCAGCGCCTTGGCGATCACGTAGGCCGGCAGGCCAAGGGCATAGGCCATCAGGGCTGCGGCCGTCTGGCCGGTCTCACTGCTCGTGAAGGCGCCGCGTTCAAACAGCGTGGCGATGATCGGCCCGGGGATGACCGCCAGCGCAACAGCAGCCGGCAAGGTCAGGAACAGGGAAAACTCGATGGCCCGGTTTTGTTGCCTGAGCGCGCCGGCCTCGTCACCGCCCGCGAGCAGGCGCGAAATGCTGGGCAGCAGCACGGTGCCGACCGCCACGCCGATGACGCCAAGCGGCAGTTGGTTCAGCCGGTCTGCGTAGAACAGCCAGGACACTGAGCCCTCTGGCAAAAAGCGCGCGGCCAGCAGCACGTCGATCAGGAGGTTGATCTGGATGATCCCAGCGCCGATGGCGGCGGGCGCGATCACGCGCATCAGGTCGCGCACATCTTCGCTTGGCTTCGGCAGCGCCAGCCTGACCTTGAGCCCAGCGCGCATGGCGGCGCGCACCAGCCACAGGAACTGCGCGATACCGGAAAGGGACACAGCAGCCGCAAGCGCGCGGGCCGCGCCAATCTCGCTTTCCCCGAAGGTGATCAGCGCACCGATCATGAAGATATTCAGGATCACTGGCGCGAAAGCCGCCGCCGAATAGCGCTCCATGGCGTTCAGCATGCCGGCATAGAAAGTCACCAGCGAGATCAGTGCCAGATAGGGGAAGGTGTAGCGCCCCAGTTCCACCGTCAGGTCGAACTTGGTCTGGTCGCCGTCAAAGCCGCCCGTGAGCCCCAGCATCACCGGCACCATGGCGGCTTCCATCATCAGGAGGAACACAAGCAGGATGGGCAAGAGCCAGGCGAATACGCGGCTGGCGAAATCAAGCGCCGCCTGCTGGCTCTCGGGTGTGATGTCCTTGCCCAGCGCGCGGGCGAACAGCGGCACAAAGCCAACGGAAAAGGCCCCTTCGGCAAAAAGCCGGCGGAAGAAATTCGGCAGCTTGAAAGCAATGAAGAAGGCGTCCGACGCCATGCCGGCGCCCAGGTAGCGCGCCATCAGGACGTCGCGGATGAAGCCGAAAACCCGGCTCAGGAGCGTGAAGCCCCCGACCGTGGAAATCCGCTTCGCCAGGCTCACGCGGCTGTCTCCGTATGCATATTCTTGCGGGTGAATATCTGTTCGCCCTTGGCGGCCTTCAGAAGCTTGTCTTCAATGTTTCTGAGCCGGATCTTGTTGTTGACCTTCTGACCCACCAGGTCGCGCACGTAGAAGACGTCGATCGCGCGCTCGCCATAGGTGGCGACATGGGCAGACACCAGCGACAGCTTCAGCCTATAGAGCGCATAGGCCAGGTCATACAGGAGGCCCGGGCGGTCCTTGGCGTTCACCTCGATCACCGTGGACCAGTTGGAGGCCTTGTTGTCGATCAGCACCACGGGCTCTACCTCGAACGCGCCGTCCTTGGCGCCGAACACCCGCTTTTCCTTCAGCTGTTCCTTCAGTTTCACATTGCCCTTGAGCGTCTCGAGGATGGTTTCCTCAAGCTTGTCCAGTTGGCGGCGGCTGTCGAAGGCGTTGCCGTCCAGGTCCTGCACCGCGAAATTGTCCATCGCCAAACCGTCGCGCGAGGTATGGATCTTCGCCCCCTGAATGGCGGCGCCCGCGAGCCCCAGCGCGCCCACAATACGGGCAAACAGGCCCGGGTGGTCCTGCGTGTAGACAGACACTTTGGTCATGTCCTGGAACTGTTCGACACGGGCGGTGACCCCGAGCGCCGCATCGGTTTCATCGGTGCGTTTCATCAGGCGGGCATTTTGCGCCAGCGTACGCGGTCCTTCGGCGATCCAGTAGGCGTCATTCATGCGCGCCACATGGGCGTCAAACTCTTTCTTGGACCAGTTCTTGAGCGTGTCGCGCAGCTCTTCCTGCTTGGCCCTTACGCGCTCGTTCCGGCCCTTGGTTGCGTGGCCTGCCAGCAGAACTTCCTCTGACGCGGAATAAAGCTCGCGCAGAAGCTGGCCCTTCCAGCCGTTCCACACACCTGGGCCCACGGCGCGGATGTCGACAACGGTCAGCACCAGGAGAAGGCGCAGGCGCTCCGGGCTTTTCACCACTTCGCAGAAATCAAGGATGGTCTTGTGGTCACTGAGATCCCGCTTGAAAGCGGTGTTGCTCATCAAGAGGTGCCAGCGCACCAGCCAGGCCACGGTTTCTGTTTCCGCTGGCGTCAGGCCCAAGCGCGGGCACAGCTTTTCGGCCACTTCCGCGCCCAGCACCGAATGATCGCCGCCGCGGCCTTTGGCGATGTCATGCAGCAGCACCGCCACATACAAGACCCGGCGCGAGATCACCTTCTGGATCACGTCGGTCGACAGCGGGTGGTCATCCTTCAGCTCCCCGCTTTCGATGCGCGGCAAGAGCCCGATGGCGCGGATGGTATGCTCATCCACCGTATAGTGGTGATACATGTCATATTGCATCTGGGCGACAACGCGGCCGAAGTCGGGGATGAAGCGGCCAAACACACCCGCTTCATTCATGCGCCTCAGGTTAATCTCGCCTTCCTTGGTGCTGGTCAGTACCGACAGGAAATATTCATTGGCCTCCGGGTCGCGGCGTACTTTGTCTGTGATGCGGCTGAGGTTCAGCTTGATCAGCCTGAGGGCGTCAGGGTGGATATCGAAGCCCTTGTCGTCGGCGACAGCGAAAATCTTCACCATCAGGACAGGGTTTTCCCTAATGTCGTCTGGCGCAACAAATGTCAGGCGGCCGGCTTCAACGGCAAATTCCTGCACCTTCTTGGTGCGGCGGAACCGGGCCAGGAAGGTGCTCTTGTGCTGGCGCTCCTCAAGCACGGCACAGAAAATCCGCGTCAGGTCCCCCACTTGTTTGGCCACCAGGAAATAGTGCTTCATGAAGCGTTCGACGCCGGATGCGCCCGGGTGGTCCTTATAGTGCAGCTTTTCTGACAGCAGGCGCTGCATATCGAAGGTCAGGCGTTCTTCGGCGCGCCCCGCGATGAAATGCATGGCCACCCGCACGGTCCACAGAAAGCTCTCGGCTTTCTTGAACTGTCGGTTTTCGTGGATGGTCAGCATATCGTCGCCGATCATCTTGTCGCGCGAGATGCCGCCATAGAGATAGCGCGCGATCCACCACATGGTCTGGAGGTCCCGAAGGCCGCCTTTACCGTCCTTGATGTTGGGTTCCACCACATAGCGGCTGTCGCCCATTTTCTGGTGGCGCTTGTCCCGTTCCTCAAGCTTCAGCTCGATGAATTCGGAACCGCTCGTCGCGACCACGCGGCGGATGAAGCGTTTGGCGGCTTTCTGGAACAGCACTTCTTCGCCCCACAGGTAGCGGCTTTCAAGAAGCGCGGTGCGGATGGTCAGGTCTTCCTTGGCGAGGCGCGAGCATTCTTCGGGCGTGCGGGTTGCGTGGCCCACCTTGATGCCCAGATCCCACAGCACATAGAGCATATATTCCACAACGCTTTCGGCCCAGGGCGTTGATTTGTAGGGGATCAGGAACAACAGGTCGACGTCAGAAAAGGGTGCCAGCTCGCCCCGGCCATAGCCGCCAGTGGCCACAAGGCACAGCTGCTCTGACGCTGTCGGGTTGGCAAGCGGATAGACATGCTCAGTCGCGAAGTCATAAAGCGTGCGCAACAGCTGGTCCATCAGGTAACAGAGCGACTTGGCCGCCGTGCGGCCGTTTTCCGCTTCCTCATCGAACCGGCGCTTCACCTCGTTCCAGCCTGCCGTGTGGGCATCCTTCAGCAGTTTCACCACATCCTGCTGGCAATCGGCGGGGCGTTTGGTTTCGGCGAGCTCGTTCAGGGCAACCACAAGCTTCTTGCGGTTGATGATGGCGCGGCGATTGCGGATGGGGGTCATGTCTTGTCCTTAAGCGATAGTCGTCAGTCTTGAGGCAACATGTCCTTCAGGGCGTATATCAGGTCGAGCGCTTCTTTGGGCGTCAGCTGGTCCGGATTGATGTCCGTCAGCTTTTCCTCGAGCTCCGACGGCCCACTTGGTGCCGGTGCATGGTAAGATGGTGTAGATTGGAAAAGCGGCAAATCATTGACAAGCCCTGTAGACTTGTCGCCCTTGTCGCTGTTTTCCAGATGATCAAGAACCTGGCGCGCGCGTTCAATCACACGGGGCGGCAGGCCCGCAAGCTTGGCAACCTGGATGCCGTAGGAGCGGTCCGCGGCGCCTGAGCCAACTTCGTGCAAAAAGACAACTTCGCCTTTCCATTCCCGCACCTTCATGGACCGAAGCGACACAGCCTCAAGGGTTTCCTTGAGGGCCGTCAGCTCATGATAGTGGGTGGCGAAAAGGGCACGCGACTGGTTGATGTTATGCAAATTCTCAACGGCGGCCCAGGCGATCGACAGCCCGTCATAGGTGGCGGTGCCGCGGCCGATCTCGTCCAGGATCACCAGGCTGCGTGGCCCGGCCTGGTTGAGGATGGCGGCGGTTTCGACCATCTCGACCATGAAGGTGGAGCGGCCGTGCGCGAGGTCGTCTGATGCGCCTACGCGGCTGAACAGGCGGTCCACCACGCCGACATGGGCGCGTTCGGCGGGCACGAATGCCCCCATCTGCGCCAGTACGGCGATCAGGGCATTCTGCCTGAGGAAGGTACTTTTACCCGCCATGTTGGGGCCGGTGATCAGCCACAGGCGGTCGTCGGGGCCCAAATCACAGTCGTTTGCCACGAACGGCGTGTCGTTCTCTGCCCGAAGCGCCTTTTCAACCACCGGGTGGCGTCCGCCGGTCACTTCAAAGGCCAGGCTGTCGTCCACATCGGGGCGCGTCCAGCGCTCATTCTCGGCGAGTGTCGCGAGTGCCGTGGAGACATCGAGGGTCGCCAGGGCTTCGGCGGCGATAGAGATATCGCCGGCTTTCTCGAGCACCGCAGCCACGAGCGAGCCGAACAGCTCCTGCTCAAGCGACAGGGCGCGGTCACCCGCTTCTGAAATCTTACCCGCAAGCTTTGACAGCTCGCTGGTGGAGAAGCGCACCGAATTGGCCAGCGTCTGGCGGTGGATGAAGCTTTCATTCAGCGGCGCAGACATCAGCTTCTCAGCATGCTTTGCCGTCACGTCCACATGATAGCCGATCACATTATTATGCTTGATCTTGAGCGAGTTCACTTCCGTGAGCTTCTGATAGTCCGCCTCAAGCGCCGCGATCAGGCGGCGGCTTTCGTCCTTCAGCATGCGGTATTCGTCAAGCGCCTCACTATAGCCGGCGCGGATAAAGCCGCCATCGCGCGTGATCAGCGGCGGTTCGTCCACCAGCGCGCGCTCAAGCTCATGAATCAGGGCTTCATGCTCGCCCAGGTCGCTGACGGCGTCGGCGACCAGTTCGGCCATGTCTTCAAGGGCGCCTTTGGGGGCGGTCAGATAATGCTCGATGGTGCGCGCGGCCTCCAGCCCCACGCGGATTGCCATCAGGTCCCGCGGACCGCCACGACCAAGCGACAGGCGAGCGAGTGCGCGTTCCATGTCTGGTGCGGCCTTGAGCGCCACGCGCAGGTCGGTCCTGAGCCCCGCACGCTCCAGCATATATTCCACGGCGTCGAGGCGTTCGTTGATGCGCACAGGGTCCGTTAGCGGCGCAGACAGGCGCTTGGCCAGCAGCCGGGCGCCAGCCCCCGTGAGCGTGGTGTCAATGACAGACAAGAGGCTGCCAGAGGTTTCGCCGTTTTGCGTGCGCGTCAGCTCCAGGCTTTTGCGCGTGGCGGCGTCGATCATCATGGTGCCGTCGGCGGACAGGCGCTTGGGCGGGTACAGCCGAGGCATCTTGCCCTTCTGCGTGTCGTCCAGATAGTCCACTAGCGCACCGGCAGCCGCCAGGTCCGCGCGGGTCAGGGACGCGAAACCATCCAGCGTCGCAACATCAAAGATGTCTTCAAGGCGCCGGGCACCGAAGCTGCTGTCGAACCTGCCCGCATTCAGGGGGCTGATGATGCTGCGCCAGTCAAACAGCGCGCGGCTGATCTTGTCGTCGTCCATCAGGCCTTCGGGGATGATCAGCTCGCCGGGAGTAAGGCGCGCAAGGTCAGCATCCAGGCGGCCAACCTTGGTGGGCAGGATGAAGAAGTCACCCGTGGACATTTCGACAACCGCCAGCGAAAAATCGCTCTGGGCCCGGCCAAGGGACACCAGATAATTGCTCGAGCGGGCGTCCAAGAGGTTTTCTTCGGTGATGGTGCCGGGGGTAACCAGCCGCACCACTTCGCGCCGCACCACGGATTTGGAGCCGCGCTTTTTGGCTTCCGCCGGGTCTTCCGTCTGCTCGCACACCGCCACTTTGAAAGACTTGCGAATAAGGCGCGACAGATACATTTCAGACGAATGCACAGGCACCCCGCACATGGGGATATCGTCACCGTCGTGCTTGCCACGTTTCGTGAGGGTAATATCAAGGGCGGCAGCGGCTTTTTCCGCGTCTTCGAAGAAGAGCTCGTAAAAGTCGCCCATGCGGTAAAACAGCAGGCAATCCGGGTAATGGGACTTGATTTCGAGGAATTGGGCCATCATCGGGGTCACGCCAGGGACCTTTGCCGCCCGTGCCCACTTGTTGTCCACGCCATTTTGATATTTTGTTTCATTTTGGGCGTCGGATGACAAATTTTCTTCCGTTTCGGAGCCCAAAACAGCGCGTCCTTCCATTTTTTTAACTAACTCCCGGTTAACTTCCCGATTTCAATTGTCAGCCGCTTTATGCCATAGTATGCCGCATAGCATAAAACGCTTTTAGAGCATTCTGCCCCGGACTGCTACCATAAGACACCAATCATAAGAACAAAGGATTCCCCATGCCGAGCAATTCATCCAAATTTACGGATGCGGAGGCCCTCAGGTTCCATTCCGCCGGTCGTCCCGGCAAGCTTGAGATTACGCCGTCGAAGCCAATGGCCACCCAGCGCGACCTGTCGCTGGCCTATAGCCCCGGTGTGGCAGTCCCGGTAAAGGCGATCGCGGAAGATATCGATACAGCTTATGATTATACCACAAAGGGCAACCTGGTGGCGGTGATCTCGAACGGTACCGCCATTCTGGGGCTCGGCAACCTGGGTGCGGCGGCCTCCAAGCCGGTGATGGAGGGTAAATCGGTCCTGTTCAAGCGCTTTGCCGATGTGGACAGCATCGACCTTGAGGTGGACAGCGAAGACATTGACGAATTCGTCAACTGCGTGAAGCTTCTGGGCCCCTCCTTCGGCGGCATCAACCTTGAGGATATCGCGGCGCCTGAGTGTTTCATCATCGAACAGCGCCTTAGGGAACTGATGGACATCCCGGTGTTCCATGATGACCAGCACGGTACGGCGATCATCACGGCCGCTGGCTTCATCAACGCGCTTGACCTGACGGGTCGCGACCTGAAGACCACCAAAGTGGTGGCGCTGGGTGCGGGTGCAGCCTGTATCGCCTGTATTGAGCTCATCAAGGCCATGGGCCTGCCGCATGAGAATGTCACCATGGTGGACCGCACAGGCGTGATTTACGCCGGTCGCACGGAAGGCATGAACCAGTGGAAATCGGCCCACGCCATCAAGACCGATGCGCGCACGCTTGAAGAAGCGCTGGTGGGCGCAGACGCTGTGATCGGGCTGGCGGCCGCCGGTGCCATCACCAAGGATATGGTCAAGAAAATGGCGGCCAAGCCGATCATTTTCGCCATGGCCAACCCGGACCCTGAAATCACGCCAGAGGACGCCCGCGAGGCGCGCCCTGACGCCATCATTGCCACCGGCCGGTCGGATTACCCGAACCAGGTGAACAATGTTCTCGGCTTCCCCTATATCTTCCGGGGGGCGCTGGATGTCCGTGCCCGCACCATCAATGAAGAAATGAAGATCGCTGCCGCAACCGCTTTGGCCGAACTGGCGCGTGAAGACGTGCCGGAAGAAGTGGCGGCGGCTTACGGTGGCAAGCAGCCGCACTATGGCCCTGAATATATCATCCCTGCGCCGTTTGATCCGCGGCTCATTCGCCGTATTCCAGTCAAGGTGGCAAAGGCCGCGATGGACACGGGTGTGGCCCGGAAGCCGATCGAGGACCTGGAAGCCTATGAGCAGGAGCTTTCGGCCCGGCTTGACCCGACGGCCGATACGCTGTCGACCATGTTCGAGGACCTCAAGCACCGCGAGCCCAAGCGCATTGTGTTTGCGGAAGCCGAGGAAGAAAAAGTCCTGCGTGCCGCCGTTGGCTTCAAGAACGCCGGCTACGGCGTGCCGATCCTGGTGGGTTATGAAGCGCCGATCCGTGAGAAACTGCGCGAAATGGGCGTGGACGACGACGGGTTTGAAATCTGGAACGCGGCCAACACCAAACGCACCAGCGACTATATCGATTATATCTACGAGCGCCTGAACCGCCGCGGCTTCCTGCTGCGCGACGTGCAGCGCCTGGTCAAACGTGACCGGAACGTCTTCTCCGCCTGCATGGTGGCAACGGGCGACGCCGACGGCATGATCACCGGCGTGACGCGGCATTATTGGCGCGCGCTCAAGAACATCCGCCGGGTGATCGACCCGATCCCGGGCCACCGTCCGTTTGGCATGTCGATTGTGGTCACCAAGGGCCGCACGGTCTTTATGGCCGACACCACGGTGAACGAACGCCCGAATGCGGAAGAACTGGCGGATATCGCGGAAAGCGCGGCCTATTTCGTGAAACGGCTTGGGCATGAGCCCCGCGTGGCGTTCCTGAGCTTCTCAAACTTCGGCAACCCACCGTCTGACAAGACCCAGCATATCCAGAAAGCGGTGAGCATTCTGGATGAGCGCGATGTGGACTTCGAGTATGACGGCGAGATGCAGGCGGATGTGGCGCTCAACCGCGACCTGATGGAACAGTATCCCTTCATGCGCCTGTCGGGCCCTGCCAACGTGCTGGTGATGCCGGCGCTCCACAGCGCCAACATCGGCTACAAGTTGCTGACGGAACTGGGCGGCGCCCGTGTGATCGGCCCGATGCTGCTGGGGATGGAGCATTCCATCCAGGTGGCGCGGATGACTGCGAGCGCGTCTGATCTGGTGAATATGGCGGGTCTTGCGGCCAGCACGGCCTTTGCGCTGGAGCAGGCACGCGAAGAGCTTAGCCATAACGGCGAAGACGAGGAATAGCGGCGCTATTCCTCTTCCCAGTCCTTGAGCTTGCGGTAAAGCGTTGAGGGGTTTACCTCCAGCCGCTTGGCCGCAAGCCGTACCTTCCCCCCACATATGTCGATGGCCCGTTCGATCACGCGGCGTTCAACAGCTGCCAGGGGCTCAATGGCGCCCGTTGCTGTCAGGCTTTCCGGTGCTGACGGACCCGCCATTTGCCTCAGGGCGTGCCTGCGGGTCGGGCCCATCAGCCGGTCCAGCATCGCGCCGGTCAGCTCCGGTCCGTCGTTCAGCACCACAGCGCTCTGGATCACATTCCCAAGCTCGCGCACGTTGCCCGGCCAGCTGTGTGCCAGCAGGCGGGATTCGGCGTCAGGACTGATGCTGGTGAAGCCCTTGCCTTCTTCCTTGGCGAAGCTCTCGAGCATGTGACGGGCGATGATCAGGGTATCCTGGTCCCGTTCGGCCAGTGGCGGCAAATGGATCGGCACCACATGAAGCCGGTAATAGAGGTCTTCCCGGAAACGCCCGGCCTCGACTTCCTCCCAGGGTGTGCGGTTGGTGGCGCAGACAAAGCGCACATTCACCTGGATGGGCGTGTTGCTGCCCACGGGCACCACTTCACCGGTCTGGATGAACCGGAGGAGCTTGGCCTGCAGATCAAGCGGCATTTCGCAAATTTCGTCCAGGAACAGGGTGCCGCCGTCGGCGGTCACGGCCGCGCCCTCGCGGTCAGATGTGGCACCTGTGAAAGCGCCTTTCTTGTGGCCGAAAATCTCGCTTTCAATCAGGTTTGACGGGATGGCGGCGCAGTTCAGGGCCACAAACCGCCTGTCCCTGCGCGGGCTTTGGTTGTGGATCGACTCGGCGCACAGTTCCTTGCCCGTACCCGATTGGCCCATGATGAAGACGGACGCTTTCGACGACGCGCAGTCTTCGATCATCCTGTACACGGCCTGCATCGCCGGACTGACACCAATGAAACGGCCGAATTTCTTCTTCTGGCCGCCGGCATATTGCTGCACCAGGCCTGCAAGGCGCTTGATTTCCAGGTTGTTGTTGACCGTGGTGACCAGCCGTTCGGCGGCAAACGGCTTGAGGAGGAAGTCGGACGCGCCCTCCTGCATGGCTTCAACCGCGACCTTGACGGACCCATGGGCAGTGATCACGACAACACGGGCGCTGTTTTTTTCCGTCTTCAACTGCTTCAGGATATCAAGGCCATCCATGTCCGGCAGCCGCAGGTCCAAAAGGATAATGGCGGGTTTCGACCGTTCGATTTCCTGGAGTGCGGCGGCACCGGTTTCCGCGATGGTCGCGTCCAGGCCGGCACGGCGCAGATATTCCCGGTATGTCAGCGCCAGGGTTGGGCTGTCCTCAACGATCAGGATCGGATGCTGGGCAGCATCACCCTTTTTTTCGGCCAATTCTTTCGACGCCATAGAGCGCTCCTTACCCCCGGTTCTCTATTGGTATCGAATGGCATGCCCCTGGGCAAGCATCTCCTTCGCATTGACCTTTGGCCCGTCAAACGCTGAATTTAGGAAAATTATATGGATTTGGTCATTTTTGGTTTACCGGTTAAGGCTATAGTCTGAATGCGGAATTATGGTAGCATGCTCGCAACCGCTTGCGGGTATCGTTCATTGGTGGCGTGGCACAAGACGTGGCGAAAGAAACAGTAAAAAAGAAGGCAGCGGCTGAAAAAGCCAAGGCTGAAGAGGCAGACAGCCGCCGTTTCAAGCGGCGGTCCGTGCTTTGGCCTGCCAAAATTCGGGTCGGCAAGCATGAGCTTTCCTGCCAGATCTGGAATCTGTCGCTGGGCGGTGCCCGTGTTCGCGTTGACCTGCCGCTTCAGGACGGCGTGAAGATCGAGCTGGTGCTGACAGGCCGCGGCGAGATACCGGCCACAGTCGCCTGGGCTAAAGGCGAGCTTCTCGGCGTCGCCTTTGACGTCGGCCCGGAGGTGGTCAAACGCATGTTTGAAGACCGCCTGCATGTCCTTGGCCTTAGCGAAGACGACTAAGCCTTCCCGCTTTCTTCGCTCTTGACCGCGGCGCATCCCTGGGCGCATATCCTTTCCATGACCGTTCGCCTTTCAACCAAGCTCTGGATTGATGCCCATCTGCGCACCTGTTTTGGTGCGGATATGCCGTCGTTCGTGGTTGCCAAGGGTGACGCGGAGCGCGGCGGCATCATCCTGAAGGTCAACCGGTTCGCCGCAGGGGTGCTGGTGTTCGAGCAGTCGCTTGATTTTGACGGCAACCGCATCTGGCGCCGCCTGGGGGCTGCAGAAGGGCAGGATGAGGCCGCGGCTGACGCGCTGATCGCCAAGAAGCGGGGCTTTGACCCGGACCTTTGGGTGATCGAGATTGAGGATAACACTGGCAAATATGAGCCGGATGCCCCAATTTCCGAGTATTAGGCCGCTTTGCGCTTGACGGAGAAGGGCGCCAACCATAGGTAAAGCCCATAGGAAACTACCGAGTTCTGAGCGTTTAAGGAAACCGAGCATGTCGAAACTTGAAATTGTCAATGTGCCAGACCCGCTTCTGAAAACCATGTCCGACCCGGTCGGACAGGTGGATGATGATCTGCGTCGCCTGATGGACGACATGCTGGAAACCATGTATGACGCGCCAGGCATTGGCTTGGCCGCGATCCAGGTGGCTGTGCCCAAACGCGTGATTGTGGTGGATACCGAAGGCGACGAGGAAGACCGTCAGCCGCTTTTCCTGGTGAACCCGGAAATCACTTGGGAGTCGCCTGAATTCAACGTCTATAATGAAGGCTGCCTGTCGGTGCCTGAGCATTATGCTGAAGTTGAGCGCCCGGCGTCGGTCAAGGTGAAATATCTGGATTATGACGGCAAGGAGCAGCACCAGCTGATGGAAGGCCTGATGGCCACCTGCGTGCAGCATGAAATAGACCACCTGAACGGTGTTGTGTTTATCGATTATCTGTCGAAGCTGAAACGCAACATGATCATCAAGAAGGTTCAGAAGGCAACCAAGGGCGTCACCGTCCTTTAAGGGAGAGAGCCCCATGCGCATTGCCTTCATGGGCACCCCCGATTTTGCCCTGCCAACGCTGAAGGCCCTCGCGGCATCCAGCCACGACGTCGTTGCGGTCTATAGCCAACCACCCGCGCCTGCGGGCCGCGGCAAGAAAGAGCGCCCCTCGCCGGTTCATGCCTGGGCTGAAAGCCAGAGCATCCCGGTTTATACCCCGAAATCCATGCGCGACGCGGCCGCTCAGGCCGAATTTGCTGCGCTCGACCTCGATGTTGCGGTGGTGGTGGCCTACGGCCAGATACTGCCGCAAGCGGTGCTGGACGCGCCAAAGCATGGCTGCGTGAATGTGCACGCCAGCCTCCTGCCGCGCTGGCGCGGTGCGGCGCCGATCCACCGGGCGGTGATGGCAGGCGACACACAAACCGGTGTCTGCATCATGCAGATGGAAGCCGGGCTCGATACCGGGCCGGTGCTGATGCGCGCGGAAACCGATATCGCGCCCACGGACACAACCCTCAGCTTGCATGACAGGCTGTCCGCCATGGGCGGTGCGCTGATCGTTGAGGCCGTTGAAGGTCTGGTGGCCAGCTCGCTTAAGGCTGAACCCCAGGCGGACGAAGGCGTCACTTACGCCCACAAGATCGACAAGGCCGAAGCCAAGGTGGACTGGTCAGCTGATGCGAGTGCCGTTGACCGGCTGGTGCGCGGCCTGTTTCCTTTCCCCGGTGCCTGGACCCTGGTGGACGGCGAGCGGCTCAAGCTGCTGGCGGGCAGTGTGGAAGCCGGGTCTGGTGACGCGGGTACGGCCCTTGATGACGCGCTTCTGGTGGCTTGCGGTAGTGGCGCTTACCGCATTGACCGCGCCCAGCGCGCCGGCAAGGGCGCGATGGACCGCGAGGAGCTTCTGCGGGGTTTCAGCGTGCCCAAGGGCACCCGGTTTGAATAGGGCAAGAGCATGCAGCGTTTCAAACTGATCGTTGAATATGATGGCCGCCCCTTTGTGGGCTGGCAGCGCCAGGAAAACGGCCCGTCGGTGCAGGCCACCATTGAGGATGCGATCAAGAAATTTGCGCCAGGTGAAGCGCCCCGGGTGATCGGTTCCGGCCGCACGGACGCCGGCGTGCATGCCCTTGGCCAGGTCGCCCATTTTGACCTGGAGCGCGACATGACGCCAGACCAGGTGCAGGGTGCCCTCAACTATCATATGCAGCCCCGGAATACGGTCGCGATCGTGAAGGCAGAGGCGGTGGACAGCGAGTTCAGCGCCCGCTTTGACGCCGTCAAGCGCCACTATGTTTACCGTATCGCCAACCGCCGCGCGCCGCTGACGTTCGACGCGGGCCTGAAGTGGCATGTCAAAACGCCGCTGGACCACGAGGCGATGCATGACGCCGCCCAGATATTGGTTGGCCAGCACGAC
This sequence comes from Kordiimonas lacus, assembly GCF_001550055.1. GTDB lineage: Bacteria > Pseudomonadota > Alphaproteobacteria > Sphingomonadales > Kordiimonadaceae > Kordiimonas > Kordiimonas lacus. Next base: position 366,110 of record NZ_LRUA01000010.1, on the reverse strand, counting down.
TTCACCACCTTCCGGCATGTAGCCTGCCAGGCGAAAAGCCCGGTCAAGACCATGGATTACCTGACGGTTGAACGTGAAGGCGACGAAGTGCGCCTGCTGGCAGGCGCCCGGTCTTTCCTGCACCATCAGATCCGCTCGATCGTGGGCACGCTGAAGCTTGTGGGTGCCGGCAACTGGACCAAAGCGGATGTGCAGGCCGCGCTTGACGCCCGTGACCGCCAGGCATTGGGGCTGAACGCCCCGCCTGACGGCCTCTATTTCAAACATGTCGAGTTTGAAGGCTAGGCGCCTGCGAGCGCCCGTTGTTCGCGTCTGAGCTGCCATAGGCCCGGCAGGGCCGACACCAGCAAAATCACCACCGTTGCCACGATATATCCGCTAAGGGACCCCTCGGGCGGGGTGGCGCCCGGCACCAGATCAATATTCATGGACCCGGCCAGGTTTATAGCGGCGTGGACCATGACCGCAGGCCAGATGCTGTGGCAAAAGACCGTCATTCCGGCAAAACCGATGCCCAGCAGGGTGGCGTAGACCGTCTGGCTGAGGGTGTCGAGCATGGGCGCGTGCGTGAGGTTGATCAGGTGCAGAAGCCCGAAGATGGCGCCCTGGGTGACGGCCGCCAACAGCAGGCCGTTTTTCCGGTGCCGCCAGGCGGTGGCCAGCAGACAGAAACACACACCCCGCAAGAGCAGTTCCTCAAACAGCCCAACAGACAGGTTATAGCCGAGCCACCCCGCTACTGTGCTTGGCGTGAAGACAAGCGCCGACCAGTTAACACCGAGTATGTTGATGGCAACAATGGCCAACATGGGCAGGGGGGCAATCCACCAGCGTTTGCGCCAGGGGCGACCACCGAGCCCAGCAGCCTGCACGAGCTGCATCTTCACAAGGGCATAGACCGCCGCTGCGGCAATCAGCAGGCGGGTGACGATTTTCAGCGTCAAGGCGACCGAAGGTGTATCCGTGAACAGATAGGGAATGCCCAGCACCACCAGCAGGCTGATGGCAATCAGGCAGGTTGAGCCGCTAACCGGACGGTTCAGAAGGAAGGATTTCAGGGTGTTCATTGAGGTCTCGCTGTCTCTATTATTCAAAGCACTAAGGCTGATATAGAGGTCAGCGGAACAGGCCCCAAGGGCCTGATTGGCCTGGGGCGATGATTGCAGCAAGATCGTGATAAGCCGCGAAGGGCTGTGGATTAGGCCGCGTTGCTGGTTGGCTGCGCCAGCATGGCATAAAGCGCGCTGTCGTCTGACGTGGCACGGAGCTTTTTCAGTGTGCCTTCATCGCGCAGCAGGCGCGAGACGCGAGCCAGGGCCTTCAGGTGGTCAGCACCCGCGTCCGTCGGGGCCAGCAGCATAAAGACGATATCCACTGGCTGATCGTCAACCGAGTCAAAATCAATCGGGCTCGCGAGCCGTGCGAACAGACCCTTGATTTCATCAAGCCCTTCGACGCGCGCGTGCGGGATGGCAACACCCTTGCCTACGCCGGTGCTACCCAGTTTTTCGCGTTCGAGAAGCTTGTCGAATACAAGACGTGCGTCCAGTCCGGCAAAGTCTGCAAGCTTGCGGGACAGGGATTGCAAAGTCTGTTTCTTGCTTGATGCCTTAAAGTCACCAAGCACGTTCTCCGCTGTCAGCAGATCTTCGATCTCCATGATCTCTCTCTCATCCGGGCCCACCACTGATGGGCCCGGTAAACCCTCTTGTCTGTTTCCAACCTGCTACCTGTTAGGCGGCACTCGGGCTGATCCACCCGATGTTGCCATCTGGCCTACGGTAAACCACGTCCAGCGTATCGCCCTTGCGATTGCGGAACATGAAGACATTGGCATCGGCCAGGTCCATCAACATCACGGCGTCCCGCACACTGACGTGGGGGATCTCTTTCTTGTTCTCCGCGATGATCAACGGTTGGCCTTCGGCGCTCTCGCCGTTCAGCATGCCCTCGGCATCTTCTTCTTCCGGCGCGAGCACTAGGTCGCTTGCGACCTCAATTGCAATCTCGCGCTGCGGCGTGTGGTGGTGGTTCTTAAGGCGTCGTTTGTATCGACGCAACTGTTTTTCTATTTTATCGGCTGCGAGTTCGAATGCAGCATAGGGGTCGTCTGCTTCCGCGTGGGCCTGCATATTGATCCCTTGATTGGCGTGAAGCGATACATCAACTCGGTATAAGTGTCCTTCTTTGACAAAAGTGGCGTTTGCATCAATGGTGCGGTTAAAGAACTTTTCTGCGACAGTTTCGAGGCGTTCTTCGACATGCTGAGTGAGCGATTCACCAACATTCATTTTCCGTCCGGTAACATTGATATCCATAGGAGCCAATCATCCTTTCTCAGGTAGCCGGGGAGGCTACCGCTACTATACCACGGACCGTTGCGGTCCGGCTGCAGCGTTGAGTTCCAGCGTCTGTCCCCGTCTGACACTGGCGCCGCTTTCCAACCATTGCGGTTGGAAATTTCAGCCTACCACAAAAGATGGTTTAAGTGTGGTTAATCCACTTTGATTTGTGTCAAATTTTTGAATTTTAACAAGTTTTCATGTGAGGTCTGGCAGGCGGTTTTGCAAGGGCCGAAAACGACTCAGCCAGCCGTGTTCTAGCTGCCCATGTTTTTCAGGCGACGGCGCTGGACGGAAGACGGGATTTTCATCGCCTCCCGATATTTTGCAACCGTACGGCGTGCGATGTCGATGCCCTCTGCCTTCATCATGATAACCAGCTTGTCATCGGACAGGATTTTCTTCGGATCTTCATCGTCAATCAGTTCCTTGAGGCGGAATTTGACCGACTCGGACGAATGGGCATCGCCGCCATCGCCCGCAGAAATGGCGGAGGTGAAGAAATACTTCAACTCGAACATGCCGCGCGGGCAGGACATGAACTTGTTGTTGGTCACGCGCGAAACGGTAGATTCGTGCATTTCAATCTCGTCCGCGATGTCCTTGAGCGTCAGCGGTTTGAGGAACCGCACGCCATGCTCGAAAAACTGGCTCTGGGTTTTCACAAGTGCTGTTGCAACCTTGAGGATGGTGCGCGCGCGCTGGTCCAGGGCCTTGACCAGCCAGTTTGCGTTCGACAGGCAGTCGGACACGAAAGCTTTGGCTTCCTTGCCGCCACTCACGTCACCCAGTTCCGTCAGATATTGCTGGTTCACCAGCACCTTCGGCAGCGTGTCGGTATTCAGTTCCACCACCCAGGTGCCGGCCCGGCTTTTCTGAACGAAAATATCGGGCACCACGGGCTGCACCGCCTGACCGCCATAGGCAAGGCCCGGCTTCGGGTTCAGCAGGCGGATTTCCTTGATCATGTCCGCCAGGTCATTCTGGTCGATGCCGCACAGGCGCTTCAGGGTTGCCATGTCGCGTTTGGCCAGAAGCTCAAGATTCTCCACCAGCGCCTGCATCGCGGGGTCGTACCGGTCCAGCTCCTTCAGCTGGATCGCCAGACATTCGGATAGCGAGCGGGCAAAACAGCCGGACGGCTCGAGCGTCTGCAGCGCCATCAGCACCCGCTCCAGATCTTCCGGTGTGGCGCCCAGTTGTTCACCAACCTCCTGGACATCGTCCACATTCACATAGCCGGCCTCATCCACCAGATCGATCAGGTGGGTCGCGATCAGCCGGTCTGCAGGCTCCTGCAGCAGCACGGACATCTGGCGCATCAGGAAGTCATGCAGGTTTTCTTCGCCCTCAAGCGTCTGGTCCAGGCTGCGCTCGTCGGAAAAGCCGCCGCCGCCCTTGATGGCGCCGCCGCCTTCATAGGACAGCGATCCACTGCTGGCGCCGCCGCCTTCTTGCGGGACCCGGTCGGAAACGGCGTCGTTATTATAGATATTGGTCTCATAGTTGGCGTCGAGTGCGCCGTCCGAGCTGGACGACGTATCAAAATCGCTGTCCATGCTCTTGTCGGCGGCCACGATCCCGTCGCTGCCGTCGCGGGCTTCGCCGCCGTCGCGCAGGTTCGAGTCGCTAAAGTCGCTGTCGCCCTGGTTGCTGCCCTCGTCCGGGCCGCCACTGTCGCCGGGCTCACCAATTTCCAGAAGCGGGTTGCGCTCCACTTCGGTCGAGACATAGTCGGCCAGCTCTAAGTTGGAGAGCTGCAAAAGCTTGATCGCCTGCTGCAGCTGGGGAGTCATCACCAGCTGTTGGCTTTGCCTGAGATCAAGTCTTGGCGTTAGCGCCACGTCTCCACCTCCTACAGGCTGAAGCTTTCGCCAAGGTATACCCGGCGGACATCCGGGTCCTTGAGGACAGCTTCGGCGTTACCTTCAAACAGAACGTGCCCGTCATAGATGATGTAGGCACGGTCGATGATATCAAGAGTCTCGCGCACGTTATGGTCCGTGATCAGCACGCCGATGCCGCGGTCCTTCAGGTGGGCCGTCAGGTCGCGAATGTCGGCGATGGCGATCGGGTCAATGCCGGCGAACGGTTCATCGAGGAGCACAAAGCTTGGGCGGGCGGCAAGCGCCCGGGCGATTTCGCAGCGCCGGCGTTCACCGCCTGAAAGCGCGAGCGCGGGCGTGTTCCTCAGGTGCGTGATCGAGAATTCCTCAAGGAGCTTGTCGAGCATCGCGTCGCGAAGCTTGCGGTCAGTTTCGACCACCTCCAGCACGGCGCGGATATTGTCCTCGACCGTCATGCCGCGGAAAATGGATGTTTCCTGCGGCAGGTAGCCGATGCCCAAACGGGCGCGGCGGTACATGGGCAGGTGGGTGATGTCATTGCCGTCCAGCATGACGCGGCCATGGTCTGGCGCGATCAATCCGGTGATGGAATAGAAGCAGGTGGTTTTGCCCGCGCCGTTGGGGCCCAGAAGGCCGACAACTTCGCCGCGGTGCACAGACAATGACACATCGCGCAGGATCGGCCGGCCGCTATAGGACTTGCCGATACCGTCGATAATAAGACCCTCATCGGTCCCGCCGGTCAGGCCGTGGGCGGGGGCGCCGCCTGGCTTGATGTCTGTGTCTACACTCATATACTGCCTCTCGATGTGACCCGGGCCCCGGGCCATCCCCCACGCTTAGCAATAAGCCAAACTTGCTGTTGGCTCATTTTATGCATAAGCATTGTCAATAAATCATGAATAAGATGTTTACGCCAGCCCATTAGGCAGGAAATTTCCTAAAATGGCAGGCTGTTAAACTTGGTCCAAGGTCTGTGGCCGCGCCCCTAATTCTTGTCGCCATCTTTCTTGGTGGGAACATTGAAGGTGCCGCGTACCCGGCCCTCATTGCTGGCTTCACCATCCAGTTTCGCCAGCCCGGAAACCAGATCAAATTCAAGCCGTTCGCCGCGCAGGCTGTTTTCACCCTGGGTGAACACCACATTGCCGCCAATGGTCACCAGCCGCCGGTCCACATCATAGACGGCCCAGTCGCCTGCCAGGCTCTCGGACGAGGACGTGAGGGTCACATGGCCCTGGGCATCCAGCCGGTCGATGCTGGGGTTCTTGATGCCGCTTTCGGTCTCATAGAACACCGTCAGTGTGTCTGATGTCAGGGTCATGCCCCCTTGCTTGACATTGACGGACCCCTGAAAGATTGCCCGGCCTTCCCGCTGTTTCATCTCCAGCCGTTCGGCGGAGATATCCAGCGGCTGATAGGTATCATGATTTTTGAGCACGGACTGCGCCATCGCGCCCGGTGCGGCCAGCAGCATTGCCGATACGGCCACGGTCTTCAGGGTCTTGGAAATCATGATTTTGCCTCACGGTTAGCGGCTGGGTTGTCTTTTGTGTCATTGCCTTTTGGGCGGCGGGGCGTGATGGACAGCTTCACGCCGCCATCAAACAGGCCTTCGCGTTCATCCACCAGGATTTCCATGCGGCCTGCTTCAAGCGTGCCCAGGTCGGACACGCCGTTGATGGACCCCTGTCCTGTGGCTGTGTGGGCTTTCAGGTCCACTTCGGCGCCAGCCATATCCAGCCGGTAGCCGTTCGATGTGTTGACATGAACGCCGCCCACAAGCGACAGCGTCCCTTCTTTCATGCGGTAGATGCCGGTGCGGGCCTCAACGGTTGCCGGCATGCCGGGGTCGAGTTCCATTTCGGCGCGGATGTCTGTCAGGCGGATGCGCGGCGCGCTCGGGTTTTCCTGAAGGCCGGAGGCCGCCTGTACCCGGAACAGCCGGTCCAGCCCGTCCGTGCCGGCATAGCTCAGGTTGGTCATCCGAATCACGCCGTCCGATTTGGCCACTTCATCTTTCGACAGGGTGAAGCTGACTTCCGTTTCGTTCAGGATGGGCCACAGCAGGGTTATCCCGCCCAGGATGATGGCGACCAAAGGCAGCACCACGCGCATGGCATGGATAAAGCTGTCCCAAAAGGGGCTGGAAGGGGTCGCCATGACAGGCGACAAGGCGGCCATGGCTTCCTCGCGGGCCAACCCTGGGCTTGTATAATGGTCGCGATCAGCCTTGGTCACGAAACTTGTCCCTATCCATTAGTGGGAGAAAATATCCATCGGCTCGAACCCTGCCAGGTCCAGCTCGGCGCGGGTCGGCAGGAAGTCGAAAGCGGCTTGCGCCAGCGCCGTGCGCCCTTCGCGGGCCAGCATCATGTCCAGCTTGTCTTTCATCTTGTGCAGATACAGCACGTCGGATGCGGCATAATTTTTCTGCGCATCACTGATGTCATCGGCGCCCCAGTCGCTTGATTGCTGCTGCTTGTCCAGCTCAACGCCAACCAGTTCGCGGCACAGGTCCTTCAGGCCGTGGCGGTCGGTATAGGTGCGCACCAGCTTGGAGGCGATCTTGGTGCAGTAGATCGGCGCCGTGTCGACGCCCAGATACTGCTTCATCACCGCGACATCAAAGCGGGCGAAATGGAAAATCTTCAGAACTTTCGGGTCTGCGAGCAGTTTCTTCAGGTTCGGCGCGTCATAGGCGCCCTTTTTGAAGCGCACCAGATGGGCGTCGCCGTCGCCGCTTGAAAGCTGCACCACACACAGCCTGTCCCGGTGCGGCAGGAGCCCCATGGTTTCGCTGTCGATGGCTACGGATGGTCCAAAATCCAGCCCGTCCGGCAGGTCGCCCTCGTAAAAGTGAATGGCCATATGTGCTCCTGAAATAGATGTAAACAGTCTGTGGGCCCCTTAAGGCACCCTACTGCCACCTTTTGTCATGACGAATGGCTATTATAAAGAGCCTTGTGGCAGAAAAAAGAACTATATGCCGGAAAGGCTTGAATACAATTGGACATAGGCGCCATGCATCATTGAACGCTTGTTCTGGCGCCCAAGTGCCTTACCTTCCTGTTTGCGATGCGTGTATTGCGGAGCGTGCAATGTTTTTTTGAGGCTGAGACAGATGACAGACAGAACAATGGCAGAAATTCTGGCCGACATTGATGGGCCAGAAGCGATGACCCAGGTGACGCCTTTGTGGATGCAGGGACGCGCGGCCTTCGGTGGGCTTGGTGCCGCCATGGCGGCCACGGGCATGCGTCAGGTCCTGCCAGAGGAAAAGCCCATGCGGTCGCTGATGGTGTCCTTCGTTGGGCCGATCCCGGCAGAAGCGGTGACTGTCCGGTCAGAACTGTTGCGCGAAGGCAAGAATGTCAGCCAGGCGACGGCGCGGGTTCTGGCCGGTGACGCGGTGTGTCTTCAGGCATCGGCGGCGTTCGGCAGCGCGCGCGACACCAAAGCGGTCGCCCCGGCTGCAGCCTTCCGGCCGGAACCGCGCGACAGCGTCCCCCCGATGGACCCTTCACGCACGCCGCTGCCGTCTTTCCTTCAGAATTTCGACATTCACTGGACAGGCGACGGCATCCCCACATCGAATACCGGCGCCCGCCGGCTTGGCAAGTGGGTGCGCCACAAGTCGGACATGAGCGCCTTTCCGGTTGAGAAAATCATCGCGGTGGCGGATATCCCGCCGCCGCTCATGATGGCGCATTATGACCGGCGGATCATGGCCAGCTCGCTCAGCTGGTCGCTTGAGTTTGTCGTGCCCGCGCATGAAGTGAACAGCGACTGGTTCTATCTGGACTATAGCCTGGAGGCCGCGGCTGGCGGCTATTGCCAGCAATCCGGCCAGATATTCACCGAAAGCGGTGATCTGGTCGCGCTGTCACGCCAGTGCATGACCTATTTTGAATAAGGCCCGGATTTCACGAATAGAGTAGCGGCCTTGCCTTCGGGCCCCGTCCCCTTACCTCATGAAGGAACATATTCATGAGGGGACAGCATATGGCAGCCGCAGACCAGAAACCGATCGGATCGGGGTTTCACGCAAAATCAACGGCATCGGAGGTGCTTGAGGGCATCGATCTCAAGGGCAAGAACATCATTGTCACCGGTGGCTATAGTGGCATCGGGCTTGAGATGGTGCGGGCTCTGGTGGCAGCAGGCGCCAGCATCACCGTTCCGGCCCGGCGCGTGGAGGTGGCGGCTGAGGCGCTTGCGGGCATTCCTGACGTCACCGTGGCGGCGATGGACCTGGCGGATATCGCCTCGGTCCGCGCTTTCGCAGGTGACTATGAGGCGAGCGGCAAGCCGCTTGATATCCTGATCAACAATGCGGGCATCATGGCCTGCCCCGAAACCCGCGTGGGGCCGGGCTGGGAAGCCCAGTTCGGCGTCAACTACCTGGGGCATATGGCGCTCACAGTGGGGCTTTTGCCGGCGCTCCGGCGCGCGGGTGGCGCGCGGGTGATTGCCCTGTCGTCCACGGCCCACATCATCACAGATGTTCTCTGGGACGACATTCATTTTGAGCGCACGGACTATCAGAAATGGACAGCCTACGGCCAATCCAAAACAGCCGACGCCCTGTTCGCCAACGCGCTTGACCGGCGCGAGGCGGCAAACGGCATCCGGGCCTTTTCAGTGCATCCGGGCGGCATTTTCACGCCGCTTCAGCGTTACCTGCCGGAAGAAGAAATGGTCGCCCTGGGCTGGAAGAACGCAGACGGCACAGTGCCTGAGCGCGTGAAGGCCATGTTCAAGACGCCTGCTGAGGGGGCATCGACCGCCGTGTGGGCCGCGACCTCCCCAAAGCTTGAGGGCATGGGTGGCCTTTACTGTGAAGACTGCGATATTGCCAAGCTTGGTGACGAGACCAGCCAGCGCTGGGAACATGTCCGCGAATGGGCGTGCGATGAAGCAAACGCCGACAAACTGTGGGCGCTGAGTGAGGAGATGCTGGCGGCTGTTTAGCCGCCGCTCGCCAGCGGTGCGGTCTGGTACAGCGTCACCGGAATACCGCCATGGGAAAAGCGCGTTTTGGCTTTACGGAACTTGAGGCCCGTCGTCCGCGCCAGCTCGTCCGAGTTGGTCACCAGCCCGACGCGCCATCCGGCAAACTCGGCCTTCAAAGTGTTCCCGAGCGACTGATAGAGCGACCGCAGCTTGTTCAATTCACCAATGCGAACGCCGTAGGGCGGGTTGATGATCACCAGGCCCGCCGGTCCTTCGGGCGCCTTGAGGCGGCTGATGGTCAGCTGGTCAAAATGGGTGATATGCTTGACCCCCGCGCGCTCGGCGTTGGCGTCGCACATGGCCACGGCGCCTTTGTCGCGGTCAAAACCATGGAAGCGCACGTCTGTTTGCGGGTTGGGTTTCAGTTTGGTCATCTTGCGCCAGGCCGCCTTGTCGAACCCCACCAATTGCTCGAACGCAAACGTGCGTGACCGCCCGGGGTTCAGGCCCAGCGCCATCTCGGCCGCCTCAATCACAAAGGTGCCGGACCCGCACATGGGGTCCACAACCGGCTCCGTGCCCTTAAAGCCGCATTCGCGCAGCAGTAGCGCCGCCAGGTTTTCCCGCATGGGCGCCTTGTTCACCGCTTCCTTATGGCCGCGTTTGTGCAGGCTTTCGCCTGAGGTATCGACGCTGATGGTGCACATATCGTCAAAGATGCGCGCCTTGATGCAGACCTCAGCGTCCGGGGAAATCGTGCCGCCGAACTCTTCCGTGATGGCTTTCTCGATCCGCTCGGCCGCCGCTTTATGGTGATAGATGCGCGATTTCTTGCAGGTCACTTCCACGCGTACCGGCACATCCCGGCGCAGCGTTTCGCCCCAGGGGAATTTGCGCGCCAGCTTGTCCAGCTTGGCCAGGTGCATCACGCGAAACTCGACCAGCCGCACCAGTACCTTCGAGGCCCCGCGCAGTTCCAGGTTTGCGCGCCAAACCTCCGGCCAGCCACCGCGCACGGTCACGCCGCCTGTTGTGGCCTCGGCCCCATCAAAGCCGCGCTCTGTTGCTTCCGCCAGCAGGGCTGGTTCCAGCCCCGGCACGGTCACCAGGAAAATCTCTAAGTCATCATTTGTGTTCATGGCGCATCAGTAGCCTGTTTTGGCCGATCCGTCGACGGTTGTGGAGCGGTGGCTTCGAAAATACAACCAATAATAGTTAGATGAATACCGCCTCAGCTATATTTGGGCACTCACAATGGATAAGGTCAATTCTCGATACTACCAATGGTTATATTCTATTCTTAGGAGGTTCATGTGAACATCAAATATATCGGGGCGGCCGCTGCCGCATTGGGTGCGACGGCCAGTCTTGTTTCTGGGGCAGGGGCGGCTTCTCAGTCTGAGGAAAATTGGACCGCTTATGTGGCGCTTCGTTCGGAAATTGGTTCGATTCCCGGGCTTTCGGGAGATAACATCTGGCTGACATGCAGGGATGGTGACGACCCGGATTCCACCAAGATCGTGCAGGTTACCAATGAACTGCTTGATCAGGGTACCTACAACAAGTACCAGATACCGGCATCCTGCTATCCAAGATACAATCCCGATCCTTCGAACTCATTCGAATTCTTCATCGAACCACACCCGGGGCCGACCAACTTTGAAAAGATCTGCGGGGGAACGACGGTATCGCTGAACAACGGGGTAGTTGTCCGTTTCTTTCTTCAAAAAACCAGCAAGAAAATAACATGTGAAATCAAGCCCGGGCCGCTGCCAAAATCATAAACTGGGCCCCAAAGGCGACGTGGAAAGCTTTCCTGGTGCTTCCATGAAATGAACCAGCTATCTGATGCGGCGCTGGATCCTGAAGGCACTGAGGTCGAGAGCGGCCGTTGGCCCAAAAAGCAAAAACCCGCCTGACCGAAAACGGTTAAGGCGGGTTTTGATGGTGCCCAGAAGAAGCACTTGACCTCAATTCTCGATTTCTATCATTAAATATCAAACTTTTGATATTGCTTGATTAATTAGAATTTCTTCCGAGCTTGGATTATCAAATATTGCTCAATTATCGATATTTCTCTACCTTTGCCCCACCAAATTCCCACCAAAAAGGCAAAGCGACGGCATCATTTAGTAAGCGCGGAAAAACGTGGCGCGTGGAAGTAAGTTACAAGAGCCAGCGTTATACGGCAACCTTTCCCTCCAAAACGGAAGCAAAGGAATGGGCGAACCGAAAAGAGATCGCCTTGAAGTCTTATCGGCCCGGCCAGATGGGCACATGGAAAACGGTCGGCGACGCCTTTGATAAATACGCCAGAGAGATCACGCCAAGCAAGAAAGGCGAACGGTGGGAGCGAATCCGCCTTGCGAAACTGAAAACCTACGACATTGCAGATATCCGGCTGGATGATCTGATGCCGGCGGATATCGCCGCCTGGCGCGACCTTCGTTTGCAAGGGGTTTCCACTTCATCCGTGCGTCGTGATATGGGCCTGATGGGTGCCGTATTCTCTCACGTTGTGCTGACAATTTAAAGTCGGCTTGAGCAAGTTGATGGAAATGCTTTAACGCAAGGCCTTCATATAGACGGGCTTCAAGATATTACTGAACAGATTACCGAATTTCTTGAATGATCCCATATTATTATAGGAAAAATAAACAAATTAAAATCAAACAAGCCCCATATGCGGAAACAATAACTTTTCCTTCTAATCTCCACCAGCGCTTCAGTCTGTTTTGTTGAGAATAAGGGGAGGGGTTTTATAATAGACCAAAGCAACCTCTAATATTACCCGAATTGATAGATACAAGTATGCTTTAAAAAGTTGTATCTTTAAGCTTATCATACAAAAAATGGTTTCAATAGGGACGTCGGTCGTGAAATTCTTAGAACCCCTCATTAGATTACAATCATTATTCGCATCCCATCCCCTTACTAAAGACAAAGTTTTAAAAAGTTGGTCCCGCTTTATATCTTGGCAGGTGCGGTCACGATTTAAGTCGGAACTGCGAGAAACCTGGATTAATGATTTAACCGTTGTTGTGAAAAGGGGCATGACGGGTGCAACTGGAAACATTTATGTTGGGCTCCTAGAGTTTCCAGACATGTCATTTTTGCTTCATTTTCTACGGCCAGGCGATCTTTTTGTGGACATTGGATCAAATGTTGGGAGTTTTACAATTCTTGCGTCTGGTGTGTGTGGCGCCAAAACATATTCATTTGATCCTGGCACTGAAGCAGCAATTTATCTGCAAAAAAACGTGCGTGCTAATGGGTTAGGAAGCTTGGTGAGGTTTCATAACTTCGCGCTTGGCAGTAGTAATGATGAGGTTTCATTTACGAAAGGTTTGGGTGCGGTCAATCGGGTAAATGGAAAAGGCGCAAAGGTTAAAGTTAAGCAAAAAACCTTGGACGAGGTTTTAGCCCACGAAGTACCAATTTTTATTAAGCTTGATGTAGAGGGATATGAGCTGGCAGTATTAAGGGGCTCAAAAAAAACACTTCGCAACAATAAGCTTGTTGCAATTCAAGTTGAGACAATTTGCCCTGAAATTTTAGAGATGCTCAATCAACATGGATTTGATCAATATTATTATGATCCTATTTCCAGAAAAATATCTGAACACTCATTTAATCTTGAGCCAGCAAACACGCTTTTCATTAGAGACCTGAAAAAAGCTCAATGCAGAGTAAAGGCTGCTGAGAAAGTCTGTGTTTTAGGACGGGAAATTTAAAGACGCTAGTTTCAAAAGTGGTTAATTTAGGGGCAGCCGTAAGTTATTGATTTTCCTTTCTTGTTCGGTTCTAAAAGAATTCGCCCCCCCCCCTTTGTGCCGTGTTTATCCCTAGGCGCAATTTAGACCTGCATTGGCCGCTTCGGGCGCCAACATTGGTCAATCGATTTTTTGATCCTGAACCCGAATTTTAATGGAGGAGTGGATCAATGGAAAATCGAAAGCAAGGCACCCGCTATATACCGCCTATCTAGTGACCCGACCGACCCTGCTAGGCGTAGACTTATTTTGTGGTGCTGGTTGCTTCCCCAAAGCGCACGCGATGATCAATCATCGTTACTGGAAACCCTTGTCCGCGTTACCGTGCAACAGCGTGATCGTCTTTGTGGTTCCAGTGTGGCGTACCCGAGAGGATTCGAACCTCTGGCCTCTGGCTTCGGAGCTCGGCGGTTTCTTTTTTTGTGGTGCGAGTCTCAGTTCGGAGAAAAACAAATCCCACCATTCGCCCACCAAGTGGTCGATAAGTATTTGAATTTTAGGGGATTTATGGTGCCCAGAAGAGGACTCGAACCTCCACGTCCATACGGACACTAGCACCTGAAGCTAGCGCGTCTACCAATTCCGCCATCTGGGCACGGGTATCAATTGGTCGGCGGGATGTAGCGCGCCCGGGGGGGTGCTGTCAAGCATCCAGTTTCAAAAAAATCACAAATTTTGAAGGGGCCTCCATCCGGATACCCCGGTGGCTGCGTACAGAAGGGAACGCCGGGCCAATTGCAGCAGACCCGCGCTCGGTATACACTGGTCCGGTCGGGACGATTTTTCTTTTGGAAGAAGGGGCTTAGACAATGAAAGAACGGCTTGTCACTGTCTTTGGTGGGTCTGGATTTATCGGCAGATATATCGTGGAACAGCTGGCGCGCGAAGGCGCGCAGGTGCGGGTGGCCGTGCGCCGCCCCAACGAGGCCCTGTTCCTCAAACCGCTGGGTGACCTGGGCCAGATAAAGCTGATGGCCGCGAATCTGAAGAATGAGCCATCGGTGAGGCGCGCGGTCCGCGGCGCGGACGCCGTGATCAACCTGGTGGGCATATTGTTCAACAGCGGCGGCCAGACATTCGAGGCCCTGCAGGCGGAAGGCGCGGGGCTGGTGGCGCGCGTGGCGGCAGAAGAAGGCGTGAAAAACATGGTGCATATGTCGGCGCTGGGGGCCACGCACGCGTCCGACAGCCGCTATGCCCGCACCAAGGCCATGGGCGAAGACGCGGTTTTGGCGGCTTTCCCGACGGCGACGATACTGCGCCCCAGCGTGGTCATCGGCCCTGAGGACGGCTTCTACAACCGCTTCGCCAAGCTGGTGAAACTGTTGCCCGTCCTGCCCATTCCCGGCGCGGATACAAAGTTCCAGCCCGTCTATGTGGATGATGTGGCCAAGGCCGCCGTGATGGCGAGCCATGGCGGCCTGACTTCTGGAGATCGGGCCTTTGAAGGCAAGACGTTCGAGCTTGGCGGCCCGCGGGTGATGAGCCTGCGCGCGCTTCTCGAAGACATGATGGACCGGATCGGTACCCGTCGGCCGATCATCCGTGTGCCGTGGGGCCTAGCCATGCTGCAGGCCACCTTCCTGCAGATGCTCCCCAACCCGCCGCTGACGCGCGATCAGGTGACGCTTCTGCGGTCAGACAATGTCGTGTCGGAAGGTGCCCTGGGGTTCGAGGCCTTCGGCATCAAGCCGACAGGCATCGCGGGTGTGTTGCCGCGTTACAGCCAACAATATCGGCCCAAGGGACAGTTCAAGGCGTCCTAGGGCCGATCATCCGGCCGCAATTGTGCCATGAGGTCGCTCAGGCTTGATAACTGTGCCGGCTCCAACGCGCCGTCGAACCGGGTGCGCAGGAAGGTGCCGTAGCATTCCCACATGGTGGCACGGACACGGCTCCCTTCGGCCGTGATGGTAACGGTGCGGCCGCGTTTGTCCTGTTCCATTTTGGCCAGGGTTATCAGCCCGGCGGCTTCCATGCGCCCCAGCACGCGGGACATCTGATACTGGGCCAAAAGGGTGCGCTGTTCCAGGTCCTGTGGCCGAAGGGTGTCTGCGCCCGCGCGCTCAAGCTCCCAAAGAATGTCATACCACTCCAGGGGCGGCAGCCCCTGCCGCTTCAGCTGCTGGTCAATGTCAGCCAGCAGGCTTCGGCTGGCGCGCATCATGGATATCCAGGCCTTTTGCGCCTGTTTGCTGGGTTCTTTGAACATGCCCTGGTTTCTAGCAGATACATGCATTTGCATCAATATTGATAATATATGCAATTGCATGTATATACGCAGCGAAGGAGAAAACCCATGAAGCTTATCAGTTATGCCCTGTGTCCTTATGCTCAACGTGTTTCTATCGTGCTTGATGAAAAAGCGCGAAGGTTTGAGCGCATAAATATCGATCTCGCGAACAAGCCGGACTGGTTTCTGGCCCTGTCCCCGCACGGCAAGGTGCCGCTTTTGAAGGATGGTGACGCGGTCCTGTTCGAATCCGTCGCGATTCTGGAATATCTGGAAGACACGGTTGAGCCAGCCCTGTATCCGGCAGACCCGGCGGCGCGCGCCCATATGCGGGCCTGGGTGGCCTTTGCGGGCTCCCTGCTGAATGCCATCGGGCGACTATACAGTGCCCGTGATGCGGCGGTATATGAAGGCGCGCGGGTTGACCTGAGGCGGGAGTTTGAAAAGCTGGAGCAGGCAGCGGCGGAAGCCGGGTGGCCGACTGCCGCAGCGTTTAGTTTGCTGGACGCAGTATATGCGCCGGTTTTCCGGTATTTCGACCTGTTCGACCAGCTCCTTGATCATGGCCTTCTGGCGGGGTTGGAGGCGCTGGCGGCCTGGCGGCAGCGGCTGGCGGCGCGCCCATCGGTTCAGCGCGCGGTTGCTGCAACATATACCGACGACCTGCGGGCGTTCCTCTGCCGCCGGAACTCGTTTCTGCTAAAGGCTGCGGCTTAGATAGCGCCTGTGCCGATAAGCGCGAAAAGGCCAATGCCCAGAAGCACCCGGTAGACCACAAAAATGGTCATGTTGGCGCGCTCGAGCCATTTCATCAGGAAATGGATGGCGGCGAGGGCGGCCAGGCACGACAGGCCCGCGCCGATGGCGGCGTCGATCCAGATAACCGGGTCGCCGCTTTCGGCCACGTCCTTGCCGAGCAGCACACCGGCCCCGATGATGGTGGGGATCGACAGCAGCATGGAGAAGCGCGCGGCTTCCTGGCGGCCAAAGCCCAGGTAGCGCGCCGCCGTCATGGTGATGCCCGCACGGCTGGTGCCGGGAATCAGCGACAGGACCTGCGCGAAACCGATGATCAGCGCGGGCTTTACCGCCATGCGGTCCAGCGCCTTCTCGGTTGCGCCCTTCTTGTCGGCAACCCACAGCAGCAGGCCAAAGACGATTGAGGTGGTGGCGATCACAGCCGCGCCGCGCATCAGGTCCGCGAGGCCCGATACCTTCACCGTAAAGCCGAAAATCACTGCCGGGATGGTGGCGATCACGAGCGCCCAGAACAGCTTCGCATATATGGTGTCCGCCACCGCGCGGCGGGCCGGGGCAATGCCGACGGCGCCAAGGGCGGCCAGGAACAGACCTTTGGTATCTTCCCGGAAATAAAGAAGCACGGCGACAAGTGTGCCCACATGCACGGCACCATCCATCGCAAGCCCCTGGTCCGGCCAGCCGGTGAGGGCAGGCACAAGGATCAGATGACCGCTCGAGCTGATGGGCAGAAATTCGGTGATGCCCTGAACAATCGCCAGAACGAAAAGATGCAATGCGGTCACGGGTAACGTCCTCCCTCAGGCCGGTCATACGCGCGCCGGTCTTGATGCTGATTCCTTATATCAGCGCCCCAATCGGGATGCGAGACACTATATGATACCATTATGGTACTAATAATCACCCTAAGGGCTGGAAAAGAATCATTATATTTGGTATATTTAGGAATAATAGGTCAGCTTATTTGTCCTATTATGAATTTTTTACGTGAAATTTGAGATTTTTGAACATATAATGCGCGCAAGCAGATTCGCAGACACTATTATTACGTGACAACCCGAAGGCTCTGCCGACGACCCTGATTGAAGGACCGCCGAAGCCTTTCTTTGTCCCCAAGTGTCTGAAGATTCGAAATAAACCGTGACCAGAAGAAGGGTGATCCATGGCCGACGATCTTTTGAAATTCATTTCGATCGACCAGAAAATGCCGGAAAAGCGCAAAGCTGAAGACCGCGTTGGCGATTTTGATGAGGTTTACGCGCGCTACAATATTGAAGGCGCCAAGGAGCAGGCCAGCCGCTGCAGCCAATGCGGTGTGCCTTTCTGTCATATTCACTGCCCGCTGGGGAACAATATCCCGGACTGGCTGCGCCTGACGGCTGAGGGCCGCCTGGAGGACGCCTATGAAATGGCGGCATCCACCAACAACATGCCGGAAATCTGTGGCCGCATCTGCCCGCAGGACCGCCTGTGTGAAGGCAACTGTGTGATCGAGAAGGATTTCGAGAGCGTCACCATCGGCAGTGTCGAGAAATTCATCACCGACAACGCCTGGGACCAGGGCTGGATCAAGCCCATCACCCCGCGTGTGGAACTGAAGGAAAGCGTTGGCATCATTGGTGCGGGCCCGGCGGGCCTCGCGGCCGCCGAAGAACTCAGGAAAGCCGGTTTCCAGGTCCATATCTATGACCGCCACGACCGCGCCGGCGGCCTGCTGATTTACGGCATCCCGGGCTTCAAGCTTGAAAAGGATGTGGTGGAGCGCCGCACGGGTCGGCTGGAGCAATCCGGCATCACTTTCCATCTGGATTTTGAGGTCGGCGATGAGGCGGGCCTGAATGAGCTCCGTGAAAAGCATGACGCGCTTCTGATCGCGACCGGCGTGTACCGCGCGCGCGGCCTCAAGGTGCCGGGCGTCGGCCTTGGCAACATCCGCGAAGCGCTGGATTATCTGACCGCCTCCAACAAGGTGGGCATGGGCGACGATGTGCCGGAATTTAACGACGGCACCCTGGATGCCAAGGGCAAGAATGTGGTTGTGATCGGTGGTGGCGACACCGCGATGGACTGTGTGCGCACCGCCGTGCGTCAGGGCGCCAAGTCGGTGAAATGTGTGTACAGGCGCGACCGGGAAAACATGCCCGGCTCCGTCCGTGAAGTGCAGAACGCCGAGGAAGAAGGCGTTGAATTTGTCTGGCTCGCGGGCCCTGAAGCCTTTACTGGCGACGAGGTTGTCGAAGGCGTGCGCGTTTACGAGATGCGCCTGGGCGCCCCCGATGCCACGGGCCGTCAGGCGCCTGAGCCTGTGCCCAATTCAAGCTACACGCTGGACTGTGATCTGGGCATCCTGGCGCTCGGGTTTGAGCCCGAAGACCTGCCCGCCATGTTCGGTGCGCCCGAGCTGCGCGTAACCCGCTGGGGCACGGTGACGGTGGATCACAAGTCGATGATGACCAACCTGGACGGCGTTTTCGCCGCTGGCGACATCGTGCGCGGGGCATCGCTTGTTGTGTGGGCGATCCGCGACGGCCGCGACGCCGCCGAGAGCATCAAACAGTATCTTAAAGAAAAAGTGCGCCAAGTAGCGTAGGTCGAGGGAGTTTTATCAATGCAACAGTTTAACGAGCACGTCCCTGGCCCAATCGGTCTTTATGACCCGGTCGATGAGCATTCCTCCTGCGGTGTGGGCCTGATCGCGGCGCTGGACGGCAAGCCGAAGCGCGAAGTGGTACTGCGCGGCATCGAAGCCCTGAAGGCCATCTGGCACCGGGGCGCGGTGGACGCAGACGGCAAAACCGGCGACGGCGCGGGCATCCATGTGGAAATCCCGCAGGAATTCTTCAAGGAACATGTGCGCGCCACCGGCCACACGCCATCCGAAGGCAAGCTGGCCGTGGGCATGGTCTTCCTGCCGCGCGTTGACCTGCCGGCCCAGGAAACCTGCCGCACAATCGTGGAAAAAGAGATTCTGGCCCTGGGCTACACCATCTATGGCTGGCGCCAGGTGCCGGTTGATATCGATGTGATCGGCGAAAAGGCCGAGGCCACGCGCCCCGAGATCGAACAGATCATGATCGAGAACACCAAGGGCGCGAGCGAAGAGGATTTCGAGCGCGAGCTGTATATCTGCCGCCGCCGAATCGAAGCTGCCGTGATCAAGTCGCAGGTCGCTGACTTCTATATCTGTTCGCTGTCGTGCCGGTCTGTGATCTACAAGGGCCTGTTCCTGGCCGAGCAGCTGTCCACTTTCTATCCGGACCTCTTGGACGAGAAATTCGTGTCGTCCTTCGCGCTCTATCACCAGCGTTATTCCACCAACACCTTCCCGCAGTGGTGGCTGGCACAGCCGTTCCGCATGCTGGCGCACAATGGTGAGATCAACACCATCCGCGGCAACGTGAACTGGATGCGCAGCCACCAGATCCGTATGGCCTCCATCGCCTTCGGTGAGCATTCCGAAGACATCAAGCCGGTTGTGCCCAAGGGCGCGTCCGACAGTGCAGCACTCGACGCCGTGTTTGAAGTGATGGTGCGTGCGGGCCGCGATGCCCCGATGGTGAAAACCCTTCTGGTGCCCGAAGCCTGGACCAACAAGCAATCCATGCCGGACGCCCACCGCGCCATGTATGCCTATACCAACTCTGTGATGGAACCATGGGACGGGCCGGCTGCCCTTGCAGCCACCGATGGCCGCTGGGTTATCGCGGGGCTGGACCGGAACGGCCTCAGGCCCATGCGCTTTACCGTCACCAACGACGGCTATCTGATTGTGGGGTCCGAGACTGGGATGGTGGTTGTGGACGAGGAAGACGTGCTGGAGAAGGGCCGCCTTGGCCCGGGCCAGATGATCGCGCTCGACCTCAAGGAAGGCCGCTTCTATCACGACCGTGAAATCAAGGACAAGCTGGCCGCCAGCCAGCCGTTCGAAGACTGGGTCGAAGACATCCAGAAGATTGACGAACTGCCAGGCTTCCGTGGCCCGGAAGAGCCCGAGTTCACGGGGGATGACCTGCGCCGCCGTCAGATCGTATCCGGCCTCAGTCACGAGGATATGGAACTGATCCTGCAGCCGCAGGTGATGACGGCCAAGGAAGCCATTGGCTCCATGGGTGACGATACGCCGCTTGCGGTGCTGTCCTCGAAATACCGTAACCTCAGCCATTATTTCCGGCAGAATTTCAGCCAGGTCACCAACCCGCCGATCGACAGCTTGCGCGAACACCGGGTGATGACACTGAAGACACGCTTCGGCAACTTCAACAACGTGCTGGACGCCGGTCACACGCAGGCTGGTGCCATCGTGCTCGACAGCCCGGTAATCTCGAACCGGGAATGGAATACGCTGATCAGCCACTTCGGTGACGAAGCCCAGGTGATTGACTGTACCTTTGACGCCAAAGGCGGCGACGGCGCGCTCAGGGAAGCGCTGGACCGTATCCGGCGTGAAGCCGAAGACGCCGTGCGCGAAGGCCGCGGCCACCTGTTCCTGACAGACGAGAATATCAGCGCCGACCGCGCACCTGTGCCGATGATCCTCGCGGCGGGCGGCCTGCATACGCACCTTATCAACGAAGGCCTGCGTACCTTCACCAGCCTGAACGTTCGCTCTGCCGAATGCTTGGACCCACACTATTTTGCCGTGCTGATTGGCGCGGGCGCGACCACTGTGAACGCTTACCTGGCGCAAGACGCAATCGCGGACCGGCACGCCAAGGGCCTGTTTGGCGACATGGACCTCAATGAAGCCATCTGGCGTGCGTCCGAAGCCATCGACCAGGGATTGTTGAAGATCATGTCCAAGATGGGCATCTCTGTGATTTCAAGCTATCGGGGCGGGAACAACTTTGAAGCGCTTGGCCTGTCGCGGTCGCTGGTGGCGGAGTTTTTCCCCGGCATGCCGACGAAAATCTCCGGTATCGGTCTCGCGGGTATCCAGCACAAGGTGCTGGAGCAGCACGCCAAGGCGTTTGACGAGGAAGGCGCAAGCCTGCCTATCGGCGGCATCTACCGCTACCGCCGCGGCGGCGAAGTGCATGCCCATGACGGCCAGCTGATCCACCTGCTGCAAACTGCGGTCAGCCAGGACAATTATGCCAAATATCTGACCTATTCGCGCGGCCTTCATAACCTGCCGCCGGTGAACCTGCGTGACCTGATGGATTTCCGCCGCGCCGATGAGCCGCTGCCGCTGGATGAAGTCGAGTCGATCACCCAGATCAGGAAGCGTTTCATCACGCCGGGCATGAGCCTGGGGGCCTTGTCGAAAGAAGCACACGAAACGCTGGCCATCGCCATGAACCGCATCGGCGCCAAATCGGTGTCGGGTGAGGGCGGCGAAGACAGCAAGCGCTACAAGCCCTACGAGAACGGTGATAACGCCAACAGCCCGATCAAACAGGTGGCTTCCGGCCGCTTCGGGGTGACGGCGGAATATCTGAACGCGTGCGAGGAACTTGAAATCAAGGTGGCCCAGGGCGCCAAGCCGGGTGAAGGCGGCCAGCTGCCGGGCTTCAAGGTGACGGAAATGATTGCGAAACTTCGGCACTCCACGCCGGGTGTGACGCTGATTTCCCCGCCGCCACACCATGATATCTATTCAATCGAGGATCTGGCACAGCTGATCTACGACCTGAAGCAGATCAACCCGCGGGCGCGTGTGTGCGTCAAGCTGGTGTCCTCGGCCGGTATCGGCACGATTGCCGCTGGTGTTGCCAAGGCGCACGCTGACGTGATCCTGGTGTCCGGCCATTCGGGCGGCACGGGTGCAAGCCCGCAGACCAGTATCAAATACGCCGGTACACCGTGGGAAATCGGTCTCGCTGAAGTGAACCAGGTGCTGACGCTCAATGGTCTCCGCCACCGGGTGCAGCTCCGCACAGACGGCGGTATCCGCACGGGTCGCGATGTCGTGATCGCCGCATTGCTCGGGGCCGAGGAATACGGCGTGGGCACGGCAAGCCTCGTGGCCATGGGCTGCATCATGGTGCGCCAGTGCCACTCGAACACCTGTCCGGTGGGCATCTGTACGCAGGACGAAGACCTTCGGAAGAAGTTCGATGGCACGGCCGACAAGGTGGTGAACCTCTTCAGCTTTATTGCCGAGGAAGTCCGTGAAATCCTGGCCGAACTGGGCGTGGAGAGGTTGGATGACATCATCGGCCGCACGGACCTGTTGCATCAGGTCAGCCGCGGTGCCGACCATCTGGATGACCTGGACCTGAACCCACTTCTGGTGCAGGTGGGTGGCCGCAACAGGCGTGCTGTGTGCACGCTGGAGGGCCGCAACGAAGTGCCGGACACGCTGGATGCCCAGATGCTCGAAGACGCCAAGGCTGTGTTCAGCAAAGGCGAAAAGATGCAGCTGACCTATTCGGTGCAGAATACGCTCCGGGGTATCGGCACGCGCTTCTCATCCGAGATCACGCGCACCTTCGGTATGACCGGCCTCAAGCCTGATCATGTGACCGTGCGCCTGCGCGGGTCTGCCGGCCAGTCGCTCGGCGCCTTTGCGGTGCAGGGCCTGAAGCTTGAAGTAGCAGGCGACGCTAACGATTATGTCGGCAAGGGCCTTTCTGGCGGTACCATTGTGGTGCGGCCGTCGAACCGGGCGTCGTTCAATTCGAACGACAATACCATCATCGGCAACACGGTGCTGTATGGCGCCACCGCAGGCAAGCTGTTTGCGGCGGGCCAGGCCGGTGAGCGCTTCGCGGTCAGGAACTCGGGCGCGACGGTCGTGGTTGAAGGCTGCGGCGCCAACGGCTGCGAGTATATGACCGGCGGTACGGCGGTGATCCTGTGCGGCGTTGGCGACAACTTCGGCGCGGGCATGACCGGCGGCATGGCCTTCGTTCTCGACGAAGAAGGCAAGTTCGAAGAGCATGTGAACGAGGAAACGGTGCTTTATAACCGCTTGTCTTCCGCACACTGGGAAGCCGTCCTCAAGGCATTGATTGAAGAGCATGTGGCGGAAACCCACTCCCGTTGGGGTGCGACGGTGCTGTCGAACTGGGAAGCCAAGCGCGGTTCTTTCTGGCAGGTTGTGCCCAAGGAAATGGTGAACCGCATCGAGCATCCGGTGAGCGACGCGCCAGCTGAGGAAGCCCTGACTGCTTGATCAGGCGACCAGACAAGAGCGCCTGTCAAACAACAGCCTCAATTTTCGACCATCTTACCCCCGGGGGAGCAACCGCTTCCCCGGGGTTTTTCACGGTCGCTCGCGTTTTCCGGATTGGCGGCGCGCCCACCATCGGCTAATAAGGGGCTGTTATGCCAATACTTTATCATCACTGGCTTAGTCCTTCTGCGCGCTTTGTGCGCGCGCTTCTGGTTGAGAAGCGCGTGGCCTTTGAGCTGCGCCTTGAGAAGGAGTGGGAGCGCCGTCCGGCTTTCCTCGCCCTTAACCCGGCGGGCGAAGTGCCTGTGCTGGTGATGGATGACGGCCACGCCTATTCGGGCACCATGGCCATCGCCGAATATCTTGAAGAGGTGATCCCCGAACCGCCGATGCTGATCGGGGACGCGGAGGACCGGTATGAGATCCGCCGCCTGACCGGCTGGTTCCACAACAAGCTGGGTACGGAAGTCACGCGCCACACCGTGTCGGAAAAGCTGTTCAAGCGGTTCCTGAGAATGGGTGAGCCGGACTCGGAAGCCATCCGCTGCGCCTCCCATAACTTGAAGGTGCATCTGAAGTATATCTCCTACCTGTCGGAGCGGCGTCATTATCTGGCGGGCCCGCAGTTCACCATGGCTGATGCCGCCGCCGCGGCGCATATCTCGGTGGTCGATTATTTCGGCGATATCAACTGGGAAGACTGGCCGCAGGTGAAGGAATGGTATGTGCGGGTCAAGTCCCGCCGGTCTGTGCGCGCGCTACTTGAAGACCGTATCACCGGCCTCAAGCCACCCGCCCATTATTCCGAACTGGATTTCTAGATGCCAGGGGGTCCGACATCCGGGCCCGGCGATATCCGCGCCGCGCTTGAAGCCAAAGCCCGTGAGTTGGGGTTCGACGCCTTCGGCATCACCCGCGCGGAAACCAGCGACAAGGTTGTCGAGGGCCTCAGGAATTTCGTTGCGCTGGACCGGCATGGCAGCATGGCTTGGATGAAGGAGCGCCTGCATCACCGCGAAAGCCCCACCAACCTGTGGCCGGAAGCCAGAAGTGCCATCATGCTGGGCGTCAATTATGGCCCGAAGGATGACCCGCGCCTGCTGCTGGAACAGAAAGGTTTCGGCAATATCTCCGTCTATGCCCGCGGCAAGGATTATCACGACATCATCAAGAAACGCCTGAAGACGCTCGCGCGCTGGATGGTGGAAACCTGGGGGTGCGAGCTGAAGGTGTTTGTGGACACCGCACCCGTGCCGGAAAAACCCCTGAGCGCCGCCGCCGGCCTTGGCTGGCAGGGCAAGCACACCAATATGGTCAGCCCCGAGTTCGGCAGCTGGCTGTTCCTGGGTGCCATCTATACCACCATGGAACTGCCGCTTGACGGCCCGCACCGGGACCAGTGCGGTAGCTGCCGCGCCTGCCTGGACGCCTGCCCGACCGACGCTTTCCCGGCGCCCTATGAGATCGACGCCCGGCGCTGCATCAGCTACCTGACAATCGAGCACAAGGACCCAATCCCTGAGGAGTTCCGCCGCGCGCTCGGCAACCGCATCTATGGTTGCGATGACTGCCTCGCCGCCTGCCCGTGGAACAAGTTCGCGCAGACGTCAGCTGAAGCCGCCTTCCACGCCCGGGTCGAGCTGGGCGCCCCCGCGCTTGAGGATCTGGTCGCGTTGGACGACGCCACCTTCCGCGAGGTCTTCTCCGGCAGCCCGATCAAACGCATTGGCCGCGACCGGTTTGTCAGGAACGTGCTGTATGCCATCGGCAACTCGGGCGATGCGGGCTACCTCACGAAAATAGCGGCGCTCAAGGACGACCAAAGCCATGTTGTGCGCGATGCTGCCGAATGGGCATGGGACACGTTGCAAAATGAGGGGGAATGATATGAAGAAGCTTTTGGTAGCCAGCCTGATCCTGGTAGCAGCTATTTTGGGCGGGCTCTGGACATTTGCTCAAGTACCGGCGAAGCCGTCCATCACCATGGTCGCTGAGGTGGTGAAGCTTGAGGATGTGCCGGGCGGCAAGGGCCGGCGGCTGATCACTGTCCGCTTCGCAGACGGGCAGGAACGCACCATCGAGACGCTCGCACCCTTCTTTTTCAAGCCGGGCTACAAGGCCAAGGTGGGCATTTTTGAGCGTACGCTTTTCCCGGATGTCTATGACATCGTCAGCGACAGCATCGATTAAGTCAGCTTAATCCAGCTTCATGATCGTAGTAGGCGCAACTTCCGCGCCTTCGCGCACGAAACCGCCGGGTTCATATTTCGGCCACTGGCTGCCAGCAACAAAATAAAAGCCGTCCGGGGCGCTGACGCCCAGCGTGGGTTCATCGAAGGTGGGCAGGGCTTTTGCCTTGACCGTAACATCGGTTACCGACTTGCCGTCTGCCGACAGGGTCAGGGCGAGGATACGGTGGGGCGTCACGCCATTCTGGATCGCGATCAGGCTGTTGCCGTGGCGCGCCAATCCGTCGATGCCGTGCAGGCTCACATCTGCGGGAGCGCCGAGGAGCGTGATCTGGCCGCTTTTCCTGTCCAGGTGCCACAGGCCCCGGCCATAGTCCGCCAGGATCAGGTGCCCATCCGACGTTTCAGCCAGCCCCTGCGGGCTCATGAAGCCGTCATGGGCAAACAGCGGAAACAGGGTGTCGCCGGTGATCTGGTAAACTTGCCCGCCTTTGGCGTCTGAGGCGAAGATCGCGCCGTCTTGGGTGACCGTGATATCCGCGAGCTGCTGGTTTTCCGTACCGCCTGGCAAGGTCCAGACGTCTTGGATGTCGCCGGTGTCCGGGTTGATGCGGGCGATACCTGTCTGGCCTTCGCCTTCCGTGTAGCCGAACGTCTGCTCCATATGGGCAAAGGTGGCATAGAGGCTGCCGTCATGGAAGGTCATGCCGAAGAAGCTGCCAAACTCATGCTGCTTGGCGTCAACGATTTGGACCGGCCCCGTGGCGTCCATGCGGACGATCTCGCCCGACACTACCGTGCCGAAATAGAAGCGCCCCTGGCCGTCACGCGCAATGCCTTCCACAAGGCGAAATTCTGTCGGCAGCATGAATTTGGTCGTTGCCGACCCTTGCGCGGCGAGGTTGGCCTCGAATTGTTTTTCAAGTGCTGCCGCTTCGTCGCCCAGCGCGTTTTTGAGTGCGAGCCGGATATCCGCGCCCGGCGCAATGCCCATGGCGGCATAACGTTTCGCTGCCTCCATGGCGTTTTCCCTGTTGCCCGTTTCCGCTGCCAGATAGGCGATATAGCCCAATAGGAGCGGGTGGTTGGGCCGGTGCCTGAAGGCTTCTTCCATATGGGTGAGGGCGGTTTCAAGGTCGCCCTCGCGGAAGGCTGCGACGCCTTTGTTGCGGGCCTCCTGGCTGGCCTCATAGGCCGCGTCGGTTTCAAGGAAAAGGTCGGTCGCGGTGGCGGCGCTCGCCAGCACGACAGCAAAAATGAAAATGCCCAGGATATGTTTCATGGAACACATCCTAGGCACAATTCTTTCAGTCCGCCAAGACTGTCTTTGGATCAGGCCCTGTATCAGGCCCTGCGCTTCAGGGTGTCGAAGCCGCCGCCGGCCTTTTTCGGGCGGGCCGTCTTGGCAAAGGGCTTGCTGCCCCTGCTTGAGCTGCTTTTGGCGGGCTTGCCTTTGGGTTTGCCCAGAGCGGATTTGCCTTGGGCGGATTTGCCTTTCGCCGGCTTGCCAAATGCTGGCTTGCCTTTCGCTGGCTTGCCGGATGCGGGCCTGCCTTCTGCGCGGGTATCCCGTGTGTCACGGGTGTCCTGGGCAGGGCGGCTCTTGAGCGGCTTGCCAGCCGCCTTGGCGGCAGAGCTTTGACCCTTGCGGTGTTTGGTCTGTTTGCCAATTGGCGTCCGGTCCTTGCGGTCCTTGCGCTTCTTGGTGGTGCCTTCCGGGCGATCGCCGAACGGGCGCTTCTGCACCTTCGCCTTGCCTTTGCTTGGCTTGGCCTGCTGCGGGAACGGATGATCGTGGTCGATCTCGATCCGCATCTTGATGACGCGCTCTACAGCCTGCAGCAGGCGGAACTCGTTCTTGGAGCAGAAGGTAAAGGCTTCGCCGCTTTTACCGCCGCGGGCCGTGCGGCCAATCCGGTGGACATAGCTTTCGGCTTCAACCGGCACATCGATGTTGAACACATGGCCGATGTCCTTGACGTCGATACCGCGGGCTGCCACGTCGGTCGCCACCAGGAAGTCGATATTGTCGTTGCGGAACGAGCGGATGATACGCTCGCGCTGGCGCTGCTGCTTGTCGCCGTGGATCGAGTCCACCTTCAGCCCATGCGCTTCCATAACGGCGGCCAATTCGTCGGCCTCACGTTTGGTGCGCACAAAGACCAGCGCTTTATAGACGCGTTTTTCTTCAATCATGTGCAGCAGCAGGTCGTGCTTGTCGTGGCGGGCCACGAACATCACCTTGTGGGTCAGGTTGTCGGCAACGGTTGCCTGCGGCGTGATCTCGACACGCGCTGGGTTCTTCAGCAGCGTGGCCGAAAGGTCCTTGATTTTCTCATTCAGGGTCGCGGAGAACATCACGCTCTGGTGCTCGCACCGGATATTGGCGGAGATTTTGCTGACATCGTCAACAAAGCCCATGTCCAGCATGCGGTCGGCTTCATCCAGAACGAAATATTCAACCTCATCCAGATAGATGTTGCCTTGTTTCATGTGATCCAGCAGGCGGCCCGGGGTCGCGACCAGGATATCTACGCCGCGGCGCAGGATATGGATTTGGGTGCGGTATGGGGCGCCGCCAAAGATGGTGCAGTTCCTGAGCTTGGTATGGCGCGAGAAGGTCTTGATCGCATCCGTGATCTGGATCGCCAGCTCACGGGTCGGCGCCAGGATCAGCGCACGAGGCATGCCGGGTTTCGGGTGCTCGCTATTCTGCATCAGGCGTTCGATCATCGGCAGCACAAAGGCGCCGGTCTTGCCGCTACCTGTCTGCGCGAGGCCAACTACATCGCGACCGCTCAAGAGGAGCGGGATGGTTTGAGCCTGGATTTCAGTTGCAGTGGTAAAGTCTTCCTGGACGAGCGCGTCCAGTACTGGCGCGCTCAGGCCGAGCGTGGCGAAGTCAGTCATTCAGTTTTCCTAACACGGTTAAGGCAGGCCATGAGGACTGCCGCATTCATTCCGAATGAACGCCTTTTCCTCAACCGGGGCAGGAGACCAACTGGTCTTATCGCTGACTGGGCATGTGCGACTGTCGCACGGAAACTTCGTTCAATCACTTGCCCATAACAGCCGGGCATTCTCGCGCAACATGCGCGCGCTGCGGCCACAAATGGCCCGCAGGTTGGCGCGGTCTATGACGGGTTTTGCGCCCAGAGTCAAGAAATGCTTTTTACCTGAAGGCTTGGTGGCCGTGGATCAGCGGGCGCTTGCGACCGTTGTTGAGGCCTGCTTGAGCGGCGCGGATACCGCCCCGACGATCGGGCCGTGGCCATAGTCATCCTGCAGCAGGATGGCGACATGGTCGGCCCCGGCGCCCAGGCCGTCAGCCGGGTCAAGCGTCAGCATGGCGGCGTCGCCTTTCCAGTCCATCAGGATGTCGGAGGCGCGGACAACATTGGTATAATGCAGCGACCGGCCCTGGTTTTCACCGTCACCGATCTGAACTGTGGCATCAGACAGGAACCAGACCACGCGCACGGACACCATGTCACCCACGTCTGCTGCAGGCAGGGTCAGCTGCAGCTTGCCGTCCGGCGCTTCTGCGAGGGTCGGGTTGATTACGGGACGCTCAACAGCGCGCGCTTTTTCAATGGACATGCGCACTTTTTCAGGCTTGGAGCCCACGCACTGGATGCGGCCATCAAGGATCATCTGCGGCGTAAAGACACCGCCGCGACCGAGGCGCTTGTTATAGGCAGCCTGCCGCACGGCATTGTGCGGGTGGGCGAACGTGTCTTCCCAGCCCAGCCGGTCCCAATAGTCAACAGGCCAGGACAGTGTCAGGATACCGGGGCGCCCGCGCAGGCTTTTGAGCGCCGCGTCAGCCGGCGGGCAGCTTGAACAGCCCTGGCTGGTGAACAGCTCGATCACGGTCAGGCGGGGGGCTTTCGCATCATCCGCCTGAACGGACGCAGCCTGCAGGCCAAGCAAAAGGGCACTAGAGAACAGAATTTTGAACCAGTTTTTCATGCTTCCAACTTAACGGCGGCCCGTCTCACTTACCAATCACCTGTGTGTGAGCCTGTCCCTATAGCGCAATTGGACTTGGGATTGAATTATTTTATTGCACCCTGTAATGCTGGGCCTGAGCCGGTGCGCAATACATGAAGAAACGTGCCTAAATCGACTTTTCTGGGGACTGGATGCATGCAACCGCGCCCGCGATTGAAGTTATCTCAAGCTGAAACAGAGCCGAGGCAGTTTGGTACGTCCCATGTCTTTGACCTGAACGAAGGGTTGCCGGCGCTGGATCGGTTCAACGACATCATCGCCCTGTTTGACGAAAAATGGGATGGTAAAACCCTGCCGCAGCGGCTGGATTACCGGTTTCAGGATTTGCGGGGATGGCATTCCCATTTTGCTTTGACGGAAATGAACAGCGATCTTTCAGACGGCAGCTTTCGCATTATGGGCAGCAATTTCGCGCAATTGTTTGGCGGATCGATCACGCAGGGAAGCCGGTTGAGGGACGCCCGTACTGAGCGGGTTGGGGCGCTTATCAGTTTCTTTGGCCGGCTGCTGAACACCCCAGCCATGGGGTATTTCAACGGACGGCTTGGCTATGACGGCCGCGAGCATGTCAATCTGGAGGTGCTGGATATCCCGGCAACCGACAGGCACGGCGAGCTTCGCTATATTCTTTCTTTCGCGCGCGGCATTCGGGCGTAAAGGACAAAAAAGGGCGACCCTGGGGCGCCCTTTCAGATTCTCACTTCTTCGACCAAGGCTATTCTGCCGCGAGGCGCCTGAGCACATAGTGCAGGATGCCGCCGTGCTGATAGTAGCTCACCTCGTCATCGGTATCGATGCGGCTCATGACGGTGATTGACTTGCTGGTGCCATCCTCATAATGGATGGTCACTGCCACGTCCTGGCGCGGCTTGATGGTGCCTTCGATACCAGTGATATCGAACACTTCGGTGCCCTTGAGGCCCAGGCTTTCGCGGCTGTCGCCTTCCTTGAACTGCAGCGGCAGCACACCCATGCCCACCAGGTTGGAGCGGTGGATGCGCTCAAAGCTTTCCACCAGAACCGCTTTGACGCCCAACAGGATGGTGCCCTTGGCCGCCCAGTCGCGGCTGGAGCCTGTGCCGTATTCCTTGCCGCCGACCACCACCAGCGGCGTGCCGGTTTCCTGATATTTCATGGCGGCATCGAAGATGCTCATCACATCACCTGACGGCTGGTGCGTGGTCCAGCCGCCTTCGGTACCGGGCGCCATCAGGTTCTTCAGGCGGATGTTGGCGAAGGTGCCGCGCATCATCACTTCATGGTTGCCGCGGCGGGAACCGTATGAGTTGAAGTCGGCTTTCGCCACGCCTTTGGACTGCAGATACTGGCCGGCGGGGCTGTCGAACTTGATGGCGCCTGCGGGCGAGATATGGTCGGTGGTGATGCTGTCGCCCAGAAGCGCCAGCGGGCGCGCGCCGATGATGTTCCGGGTGGGCGCCACGTCCGTGCTCATGCCCTGGAAATAGGGCGGATGCTGGATGTAGGTGGACTTGTCGTTCCACACGTATGTCTTGCCTTCGGTCACCGGCACGGCCTGCCATTCCGGCGTGCCTTCAAAGACATTGGCGTAGCGTTCGATGAACATCTCGCGGGTCAGGGCCTTTTCAATCTCGGCCTTGACCTCCGCGTTTGATGGCCAGAGATCCTTGAGGTAGACATCCCGGCCGTCGGCGGTTTGGGCGATTGGGTCCTTGGCCACATTGATTTTCATCGATCCCGCAAGGGCATAGGCCACAACGAGCGGCGGCGAGGCCAGATAGTTGGCCTTGATGTCCTGGCTGACGCGGCCCTCGAAGTTCCGGTTGCCCGACAGGACACTGGTACAGACCATGTTGTTTTCATTGATGGCTTTCGAGATCGGCGGGTCCAGCGGGCCTGAGTTACCGATGCAGGTGGTGCAGCCATATCCCACAAGGTTGAAGCCAAGGGCGTTCAGATGTTCTGTCAGGCCCGCCTTGTCCAGATAGTCGGTCACGACCTGGGAGCCGGGCGCGAGAGAGGTTTTCACCCACGGTTTGCGCTTCAGTCCCAGCTTGTTGGCTTTTTTGGCCACAAGGCCGGCTGCTACCAGAACGTCGGGGTTTGAGGTGTTGGTGCAGCTGGTGATGGCCGCGATACAGACATCGCCGTGGTTGAGCGTATAGTCTTCGCCGTCCACCTTATAGTCAGTGTCGTCGCCCTTCTTGCCGAAGCTTTCAAGGACGTCTTCGAACGCTTCTGCGGCGACAGCAAGCTCCACCCGGTCTTGCGGGCGTTTTGGCCCCGCAAGCGACGGCTTGACCGTGGAGATATCCAGTTCAAGCGTGTCGGTGAACACCGGTTCGGGTGACTTTGCGTCGCGCCACAGGCCCTGTTCCTTGGCATAGGCTTCCACAAGCGCGAGCGTATCCGCGTCGCGGCCCGTGAAGTTCATATAATCCAGCGTGCGCTGGGAAATCGGGAAGAAGCCACAGGTGGCGCCATACTCGGGCCCCATGTTGGCGATGGTTGCCTGGTCCGCGAGCGTCAGCTCATCCAGCCCATCGCCGTAGAATTCAACGAATTTGCCCACAACGCCCTTCTCGCGCAGCATCTGCACCACGGTCAGCACCAGGTCTGTCGCGGTGATGCCTTCCAGTAATCTTCCGGTCAGCTTGAAGCCGACAACCTCGGGGATCAGCATGGAGACGGGCTGGCCCAGCATGGCGGCTTCGGCCTCAATGCCGCCGACGCCCCAGCCCAGAACCGCGAGGCCGTTGATCATGGTCGTGTGGCTGTCGGTGCCCACGCAGGTGTCCGGATAAGCGATGGTGCGGCCGCCTTCCTCACTGGTCCAGACGGCCTTGGCGATATATTCGAGGTTCACCTGGTGGCAGATGCCGGTGCCGGGCGGCACGGCATTGAAGTTATCCAGCGAATTCTGGCCCCACTTGAGGAACTCGTAGCGCTCGGCGTTGCGCGCCATCTCCAGGTCGACATTCTGCTTGAAGCTTTGCGGCGTGCCGAATTTGTCCACCATCACGGAGTGGTCGATCACAAGGTCACACTGGGCCAGAGGGTTGATCTTTTCCGGATCGCCGCCCATCTCGGCCATGGCTGCGCGCATGGCGGCAAGGTCCACCACGGCAGGCACGCCGGTGAAATCCTGCATCAGCACCCTGGCCGGGCGGTAGGCGATCTCATGGTCTGAGCGGCGCTTCTTCTGCCAGTCTGCCAGCGCCTGGATATCCGCGGTGGTCACGCTGGTGCCGTCCTCAAAGCGCAGCAGGTTTTCCAGGAGAACCTTCAGGGTGAAGGGCAGGCGCGAGACGTCGCCAATCTGGTCCGCTGCAGCCTTCAGGCTGAAATAGTCATACTCTTTATCGCCGACCTTTAGCGTGCGGCGGGTTTTGAGTGTGTCTTTTCCGATTGTCGTCATGTGATCAAGACCTCCGCTTAAAGAGTTTAACATAGGCCGATTATACGCCTGGAACAGGGCAAAAATTGGCAGAAAACTTATGTTTTTCGGGCCGAACCATCTTGCATGCAGGGGCATGTTGAAATAGTATGCGCGCCGGCCCGCTTTTCCCACGTTCGGCAACCACTCCTGCCGCCCGGGTTTCAAGCTTCTTCTAACACTTTTTTGTCAGGATAGTCATGGGTTTGTACACCGAATATTTGAACGAGATCGAAACTCGCAAAAACCAGGGTTTGAATCCGAAGCCCATCGATGATGGCGCGCTCGTCAAAGAGCTGATCGCCCAGATCACGGATACAGGCAACGAGCACAGGAAACAGTCGCTCGATTTTTTCATTTATAACACACTGCCGGGCACCACGAGCGCCGCGGGCGAAAAAGCCGCCTTCCTGAAGGATATCATCCTCGGCAAGGCCGTTGTTGCGGAAATCACACCGGACTTTGCTTTTGAGCTTCTGTCCCACATGAAGGGTGGCCCATCGGTTGAAGCCCTGCTTGATCTGGCGCTCGGCGACGATGCAGCCACCGCGAAGCAAGCCGCAGACGTCCTGAAATCCCAGGTCTTCCTTTATGAAGCGGATACGGACCGCCTTGCTGCCGCCTATAAGGCCGGCAACGCAGTCGCCAAGGACCTCCTGGAAAGCTACGCCAAGGCAGAGTTTTTCACCAAGCTTCCGGACATCGATGAAGAGATCAAGGTTGTGACCTACATCGCCGCGGAAGGCGATGTGTCGACAGACCTACTGTCGCCAGGTAACCAGGCGCACTCTCGCTCTGACCGTGAGCTGCACGGCAAATGCATGATCTCTGAAGAAGCCCAGGCTGAAATCCAGGCGCTGCAGAAACAGCACCCGGACGCCCGCGTAATGCTGGTGGCCGAAAAGGGCACCATGGGCGTGGGCTCAAGCCGTATGTCCGGCGTGAACAATGTGGCGCTCTGGACCGGCAAGCCGGCCAGCCCTTACGTGCCGTTCGTGAACTTTGCGCCGATTGTTGGCGGCACCAACGGCATTTCGCCGATCTTCCTGACAACAGTAGGCGTGACCGGCGGTATCGGCCTCGACCTCAAGAACTGGGTCAAGAAGCTGGACGCTGACGGCAAGCCGGTTCTGGACGCAAACGGCGATCCGGTGCTGGAGCAGGTTTATTCTGTTGAGACAGGCACGGTTCTGACGATCAACACCAAAACCAAGAAGCTCTACAGTGAAGCGGGCGACGAGCTTGTTGATATCTCCTCCGCGCTGACCGCGCCGAAGGTTGAGTTCATCAAAGCCGGCAGTTCCTACGCAATTGTGTTTGGCAAGAAGCTTCAAAGCTTTGCTGCCGACATGCTGGGCATTGAAACACCTGCTGTTTACGCGGCGTCGAAAGAAGTGTCGCACGCGGGCCAGGGCCTGACGGCGGTTGAGAAAATCTTCAACAAGAATGCTGTTGGTTCCACCCCGGGCAAGGTGCTGCACGCGGGCTCTGACGTGCGCGTGAAGGTGAACATCGTGGGTTCCCAGGACACCACAGGCCTGATGACCTCGCAGGAACTCGAAGCCATGGCGGCGACTGTGATCTCCCCAACCGTGGACGGGGCTTACCAGTCCGGCTGTCACACGGCGTCTGTGTGGGACAAGAAAGCCCAGGCGAACATTCCGAAGCTGATGAGCTTCATGAACAAGTTCGGCCTCATTACCGCGCGCGACCCAAAGGGTGTTTACCACCCCATGACCGACGTGATCCACAAGGTGCTCAACGATATCACAGTTGATGATTGGTCTGTGATCATCGGCGGCGACAGCCACACCCGTATGTCCAAGGGCGTGGCCTTTGGTGCCGACAGTGGCACAGTGGCGCTTGCGCTCGCGACCGGTGAAGCCACCATGCCGATCCCGGAATCGGTGAAGGTGACCTTCAAGGGCACGCTCAGGGACTATATGGATTTCCGTGATGTGGTGCACGCGACCCAGGCGCAGATGCTGAAACAGTTCGGCGACAATGTGTTCCAGGGCCGTGTGATCGAAGTGCATATCGGTACGCTTCTGGCGGACCAGGCCTTCACCTTCACCGACTGGACGGCGGAGATGAAAGCCAAGGCATCGATCTGTATTTCCGAAGACGATACGCTGATCCAGTCGCTTGAGATCTCGAAGCACCGCATCCAGATCATGATCGACAAGGGCATGGACAATGACGCCAAGACCCTCCAGGGCCTGATCGACATTGCCAACAAGCGCATCGCCGAGATCAAGTCTGGCGAGCGTCCGGCCCTGCGGCCTGACGACAACGCGAAATATTTCGCCGAGTTCGTTGTGGACCTGGACCAGATCGTTGAACCGATGATCGCAGACCCGGACGTGAATAACGCGGACGTATCCCGCCGCTATACCCACGACACCATTCGCCCGGTATCTTTCTACAAGGGCGAAAAACAGGTGGACCTGGGCTTCGTTGGTTCCTGCATGGTGCACAAGGGCGATATGAAAATCGTTGCCCAGATGCTCAAGAACCTGGAGAAGCAGGGCGAAGTCAAGTTCAAGGCGCCACTGGTGATCGCGCCGCCAACCTACAATATCGTTGACGAGTTGAAGGAAGAAGGTGACTGGGCCGTTCTGCAGAAATACGCAGGGTTCGAATTCGATGATGACGCGCCAAAAAGCGCGGCACGCACCGAATATGAAAACATCCTGTATCTGGAGCGTCCGGGCTGTAACCTCTGCATGGGTAACCAGGAAAAGGCATCCAAGGGCGACACGGTGATGGCAACATCCACGCGCCTGTTCCAGGGCCGTGTTGTGGAAGACAGTGACGAGAAGAAAGGAGAAAGCCTTCTGGCGTCAACGCCGGTTGTGGTGCTGTCCACCATCCTGGGCCGCACGCCCAAGCTTGAGGAATATGAAGCCGCGGTTGAGGGCATCAACCTCACCAAGTTTGCGCCGCCGCTTGGCAAACCACCGGTGACGCATCAGCTTTAAGGCTTCTGCCACTCGGCTGAATGCCTGAATGAAAGATAGACCGGCAGTGTGCTTTGTGCGCTGCCGGTTTTTTTCTGCGTTACCGAAAACACCGCAATTTCTTCATGGGTTTGCCTTATTTCGGCGTGACATTGGTCGTGTCGGAAAAAGGAAAAGACCAATGACAGACTTGATGGCGATGGACCTGATTATCTTCCCCCTGTTGATCACGCTGACGATCGGCGGCCTTTGGTATGCCCGCGCGCAGGCAAAAATGGCATCGGGGTTCATGATGGGTACCTGGAAGCGCCGGTGACCGCCTTGCGGCTGCTGGCCTTTGTGGGCCTGGTCCTGCTGCAGGCGTCAGCGGCGGTTGCGGCACCCTATCCCTGGCTCGAGGATGGCGGTCAGGCAACTGAAACCCTCAAAGCCCGACACCCGGCCCCTGCGGGGTTCGAGCGCGTCGCGGCCACTCCCGGCAGCTTCGCATACTTCCTCAGGCACCTGCCCATGAAGCCCACAGGCACGCCGCTTCGCCTTTATGATGGCAGCAAAGTGGCCTGGCCCGCCTACGCTGGCGCGATCATTGATCTGGACCTGGGCCCCAGAGACCTGCAGCAGTGTGCCGACACGCTGATCCGCCTCTATGCCGAATATCATTACGCCCAAGGCAGCGCGGAAACCCTTTCCTTCAACTTCACCTCCGGCGACACGTTTCCCTATGCCGACTATTTGTCTGGCCGCCGCCCGGTGGTGGCGGGCCGCAAGGTCTTGTGGCAGCAGGAGGACGCGCGCGACCATGGGCGAGACGCCTTCCGCCGCTGGCTGGATACCATTTTTCTCTATGCCGGAACCGCGTCCCTGGCGCGGGACTTCCCGGGTGTAAACCTCAAGGAGGCCCGGATCGGGGATCTGTTCATCGGGCCGGGTTTCCCGGGCCATACGGTGATGATCGCCGACATGGCGGTGGACGGCGCGGGAAAGCGCAAGATTCTGCTGATCGAAGGCTTTTCGCCTGCGCAGGATGCCCATGTCTTGAGGAATCTGCTGCCCTTCTCGGATGGTGACTGGTATGATCTCACGAACGGCGAAGACCTGATCACACCGGTGTGGCGGTTTACGCCGCGCCAGCTGCACCGAATGGAATAGGGCTGGCTGCGGGATCATCGATGGGGGGCATGATGTTCAGGATAATCTCAATCTTTGTTGCGTTTGCTGTCAGTGGCCTGTTTATGCAGGGTGCTGTCTCGGCATCTGACGAACCGCTCCTTTCGATATACAAGCGCGACCCCTGGCTGATGGTGATCGGGTCTGATTCGCCCGTTTTCAGCTATTATCCAGACGGCACGATCATATTCATGAAGGATGATGACGGTTATTTCACCGCCAATATCGAGGGCACGTCCAGCGAGGCAAGCCTGAAGGCGCTCATGGAAGCGATGCAGCATCGGGAGAAAATGGTGAGGGTCGCATCGGCAACCGATCAGCCCAGTTATGAGTTCTTTGTACATGACGAAAAGGACTGGAAGGCGGCAGCTATCTATGGCGCTTTCGATAAAGCCAGCTTAGATGCACGTCGGGAAAGGTACCGCGAGTGGTTCGAAGAAGAATGCAGCGACAATAACAGCAATGACCGATGCGCCCGCGTTGCACAGATAATCGAGGACGAACCGGACCTGCCTGCGGACATTATTGATCTGTGGGACTTTGCCATGTCGGGACATTGGGAACATGCGGAGCCGTGGACGCCCAGCCATCTGGAAGTGATGTTCTGGCCTTATGAATATGCCCCTGGAAAGTCCATTGAATGGCCAGAAGCATGGCCAGGGCTAGATCACACAACCACGCTTGAACGTAGGGAGGATTCGTTCAGCGTCTATCTTCCATCCTCGGAGGCGGAAGCATTTGAGGCATTGGTAAAATCAATGCCACCCAAAACGGCTGTATTGATTGATGGGCGCAAGATGGCCGTATCCTACCGTTTGCCCTTTCCGCATGAAGTGCCCAGTGGCGAGGAAGGTGAATGACGATGCGCTATATGGTGATTGAAAAATTCAAAAATGGCGCAGGGCCGGTTTACGAGCGGTTCAATACGCACGGCCGGATGATGCCGCTGGGGCTGGAGTATATCGACAGCTGGCTCACGGAAGACAAAACAGTCTGCTACCAGCTGATGGAGGCGAAGGACCCGGACCTGTTCAAGGCCTGGACCGACAAGTGGGCTGATCTGGTGGACTTTGAGATCATTCCGCTGGCCACAGAGCGCAAGCCCTAGCGCAGGCTGGGAAGCAGCTCCTTGAGGGCGCCCGTCCGCTCCATATCGTCAAGGCGTATGTTGATGTGGCTGATCAGGTCCGCCACATCGCCGCCGGACCAGCACATCATGCTTTCTTCGAGCTCGAGTAACGTCAGTGCTGGGTCGTAGGCGAAGCGTGCAGCTGATTTTTCCTGCATCAGCGCCACATCGTTATCGTAAGCGAACACATGGCCTACCCGGCTCTGTTCAAGGAGCGACAGCGCCTCCTGGGCCGTATCCACCTTGACGAAATCGCTGGCCTTGAGGACGTCCGAGTGGAAGCGCAGGTCGAAAAACAGCACCTGATCGACGGCGATTGTTTGCCCCTTCAGGTCCGCCAGGCTATGGGCGGGCTCATCCCCGTCGCGCGTAAGGGCATGAACCTTCAGTATGTTGAAGGGTGTGGAGATATGCAGCGTTGACCAATCCGTCTTTGATATGGCGGTATCGCGGGGCCTCTGGTGCCCGGGTGCGCTGACGCCGCCGAAAACACATTGATGCTCAAATCGCAACCACTGCCGCGGCCCCCTGTAGCCGGGCAGAATCTCGACGCTTGTTGCCACAGGCGAATCCTCAAGCAACGCATCAAGCAGCCGGTTATAGGGCAACTGTTTGTCCGGTTCGATCAGCCCCGGCATTTCCTGAACCACGACGGTGACCGGCGTGTCAGCGTGCGCTGCCCCAAGCGTATCGGCCAGCGCGACAAGGAAACCGAGAATGATCGTAAATCGCCCCATCTGGTCAGTCTACGCTTCAGGCGTCGGGTACGTCTGCCTGGACCGAAAGCGCGTGGATCTGCTCTTTCATCTCGTCCGCCAGGGCCTTCATTACCATGCGCTGGCGCGCCAGCCGGTTCTGGCCTTCAAACGCCTTGGATTTGATCACCACGCGGAAATGGCTTTCACCGCCCTCGCGGTATCCGGCATGCCCCCGGTGGCCCTCTGACTCGTCAATCACCTCAAGATATGTGGGTGAAAGGCTGTCATTCAGTTTTTTTTCGATTCTTTCGGTGACTTTGCCCATAAACGCCTTATTTTCTCTACACAAAAGGTTGAAGAATTTTCGCCTATTTCCAGTGGTTTTCGGTTGACCCAAGGGGCCCGAGACCCCACTGGTAATGCAAATGCTCATTCTTTAGAATGGTTATCAAGAGTTTTTAAGACAAGAGGATGTCTCGTATGAGTGCCGCAACTGCTGAAAAGCTGCCCAATCTGACGCTTCCGGAAAACAAGGTTTCCGTGCGGGAGACGTTTGGGCTCGACCTGGATATGGAAGTACCGGCATTCGAAGAGCGGAACGAGCATGTCCCTGATGTTGATGAAGCCTATGTGTTTGATCATGACACCACGCTGTCGGTGCTGGCGGGCTTTGCCTTCAACCGCCGGGTGATGATCCAGGGCTATCACGGCACAGGTAAATCCACACACATCGAGCAGGTTGCGGCGCGCCTCAACTGGCCCACAATCCGTGTGAACCTCGACAGCCACATCAGCCGGATCGACCTTGTCGGCAAGGACGCGATCGTGCTTCGGGACGGCAAGCAGGTGACAGAATTCCAGGAAGGTATCCTGCCCTGGGCGCTCCAGTCACCGACCGCAATCGTGTTTGATGAATATGACGCCGGCCGCCCGGACGTGATGTTCGTGATCCAGCGGGTGCTTGAGGTTGAAGGCAAGCTCACGCTTCTGGACCAGAACCGAGTGATCCGCCCCCATCCGGCTTTCCGGATTTTTGCGACCTCCAACACCATCGGCCTTGGCGACACCACAGGCCTCTATCACGGTACGCAGCAGATCAACCAGGGCCAGATGGACCGCTGGAATATCGTGGCGACACTGAATTACCTGCCGCACGATACGGAAACCGAGATCATGCTGGCGAAAGAGCCCAGCTACAACACGCCTGAAGGCAAGGAGATCATCTCCAACATGGTGCGCGTGGCGGACCTTTCCCGTGCGGGCTTCATGGCCGGTGACATCTCAACGGTGATGAGCCCCCGGACGGTCCTGACCTGGGCGCAGAATGCCGCGCTCCTCGGTGGTGATGTGGCGTTCGCCTTCCGCGTCAGCTTCCTCAATAAATGCGATGAAGCCGAGCGTCCGATTGTGGCCGAGTATTTTCAGCGTTCGTTCGGGCAGGACCTGAAGGAAAGCGCGTCC
Organism: Kordiimonas lacus; assembly: GCF_001550055.1. Lineage (GTDB taxonomy): Bacteria > Pseudomonadota > Alphaproteobacteria > Sphingomonadales > Kordiimonadaceae > Kordiimonas > Kordiimonas lacus. The sequence continues at coordinate 326,050 of NZ_LRUA01000010.1, read as the reverse complement.
AATCTTGTGATGGGTGGTGCGTCCTAAGTACCGCCGGAGTAGTTTTTCATGGCAGACGGTAGCCAGTCAGCAAAAGAAGTGTTCGAGCACGCGCTTGCCGCCGTGACCCGTGCGGTCGCGGACGACCGCAATCTGGAGGTCAAGTTCACGGCGGATGTGCCGGGCATTGTTGCCGGCGAAGCCCGCGTGCCGTACCTGCCGCATGTGGTGCGCGCGAAGGATGTGGCCGAAGTGCGCGGCCTTGCCGACTCGCTCGCGCTCAGGCACCGCTACCATGACACCAAGCTGCATACCAAACTGGCGCCAGGTGGCGCACTCGCCCGCGCCATTTTCGACTCGGTCGAAGGCGCACGGATTGAAGCCATTGGTGCCCGGCAGATGCCCGGTATGAAAGCCAACCTGGCGGCGCTCGCCGAAAAGAAAGCGGTTGAGACCGGTATGGCCCGGCCGTCTGACGACGAAAGCGCGCGGCTCGCGGATGTGCTTGGGCTTCTGGTGCGCGAACGCCTCACGGGTGCCCCGCCGCCCGAAAGCGCGGTGGTTGCCGTTGAAAGCCAGCGCAAGTGGCTTGAGGAATCTGTCGGTCATCTGCTGGATCAGCTTGAAAACAAGGTTGAAGACCAGAAAGGCGCGTCCGTCTTGACCCGCACCATCATTGCCGAGCTGATCGGCAATAATGAAGGCGACAAATCCGACGAGGACCAGGACGACGAACCATCGGACGACGCGCAGGACGGCATGCCCGATACACCGGACGGCGAACCGGGCGAAGACCAGGACGGTGACGCCGACGGCGCCGAAGGGTCTGACGAGCAGGAAGGCGAAACCGCGGAAGACGAGCAATCGTCTGAAGCTGCGATGGATGAAATGGACGACGGCGAGGCCGAAGCCGGCGAAGGCAAGCAGGAAGGTACCATCCCATGGCGCCCGAACCGCCCGCTCGACAATCTGCCCGACACGCCTTTCTATAATGTCTTCACCGAAGAATTTGATGAGGTCGTCAAGGCCGAAGAGCTCTGCGATATCGAGGAGCTGGAGCGGCTGAGGAAATATCTCGACCAGCAGATGGCGCACCTGTCGGGCGCCGTATCCAAGCTCGCGAACCGGCTGCAGCGGCGTCTTCTGGCGCAGCAGCGCCGCCACTGGCAGTTTGACCTTGAGGAAGGCCTGCTGGACAGCGGCCGTCTGGCGCGGGTTGTCTCGAGCCCGACCAAGCCGCTCTCTTACAAGCTTGAAAGCGACACCGAATTCAAGGACACGGTGGTGACGCTCCTCCTCGATAACTCGGGCTCCATGCGTGGTCGGCCGATCTCGATCGCCGCCATCTCTGCCGATATCCTGTCGCGCACGTTGGAGCGCTGTGGTGTGCGGGTCGAGATCCTGGGCTTTACCACCAAGGCATGGAAGGGCGGCCAGAGCCGCGAGAAATGGCTGCAGGCCAGCAGGCCCAAGAACCCGGGCCGCCTGAATGACCTCCGGCACATTATCTATAAGACCGCCGATGCGCCCTGGCGCCGGTCTCGCCGCAACCTGGGGCTGATGATGCGCGAGGGGCTCCTCAAGGAAAATATCGACGGCGAAGCGCTTCTATGGGCACACAACCGCATGATGGCGCGCTCGGAAGAGCGCCGCATCCTGATGGTAATCTCGGACGGCGCGCCAGTGGACGACAGCACGCTTTCCGTCAATTCGGGCACCTATCTCGAGAACCACCTGAGGCAGGTGATCACCTGGATCGAGGACCGCTCGCCAGTGGAACTCATCGCCATCGGTATCGGCCACGATGTCACGCGATATTATAAAAGGGCGGTTACCATCCTCGATGCCGAACAGCTTGGCGGCGCCATGACCGAACAATTGGCGTCCCTGTTTGAGGAAACGCCGCCCAAACCGAAAATGATCAGGTAACGCCCCGTGAAACAGCATCGTTCAAGTATCCTGTTGGTCTTGTGTCTGGCAATTGCCGCGGTGGTATTTGCCTTCAAAAGCGATCTCCTGTCCCAGAGTGTGGGAGAGGCGCTGGCCGCTCCTGCCGGGATTGAGCTGCGGGCTGAACCGGTACCGCTCAGCGAAGCGGACCCGGCGCTCACACGCGTTGGCGCGCTCAAATATCTTGCGGGCTGGGCGCTGACATCACCCCACGACCGGTTCGGCGGCCTGTCCGGGCTGACGATTTCCGAAGATGGCACGCTGGTGGCCATCAGCGACCAGGGCGACTGGTTCACGGGCCACTTCAACCCGGTAGCACCACAGCCCATCACCGATGCCGAACTGGTGCCGTTTGACCTCAATATGCCTGAAGACAGCAAGAAAGGCTTCGATGCGGAAAGTCTGATCCGGTTGGACGACGGCTTCCTGGTGGCGTTCGAACATAGGCACCGGCTGGAGATGGCCAAACCCGGCGGTGTTCCCACGCCCTGGGCGCCGGCCCAGGGGATGGAGTTTGGCGGCATTTCAGACAACGGCGGTATGGAGGCGATCAGCTGGACGGCAGATGGCCAGTTGTTGGCTTTTGCCGAACGCGGCGTGGACGTGCAGGGGCTTTCGCGCGCCTGGCTGGTGGGAGCGGACGGAATTCATGGGCTCTTTTTCAAACGCCCGAAGAATTTTGCGCCTACGGATGCCGCTCTGTTGCCAAACGGCGACATTCTGCTGCTGACACGCTTCTTTTCCGTGGTTGACGGGGTGGCGATCAAGCTTTTGCGCTTCAAGGCGGAGGATATCAGGCCCGGTGCGACGCTGGTGGGCGAAGAACTGGCGCATTTGGCGCCGCCCTTGACGGTCGATAACCTGGAAGGCCTTGAGGTTGGCACGGGTGCCGACGGCACCACGCTGGTCTATATGCTGTCGGACGACAATTTCAGTTCAAACCAGCGCACGCTTCTGTTGATGTTTGCGCTCGAGGGCTAGCCATCCACCCAACAATGCCACCCGCAACGAAAAAGCGCCGCGACATCTCTGTCGCAGCGCTTCATGAAACTGTTGCTTTGCCGGTTGGCCTTAGGCTGCAGCTTGTTTCTTCTTGATTTCCTTCTTCAGCTTCAGCGCCTTGGCAGACAGGTCTGCGTCGCGAGCTTTCAGGAGGAAGTTATCAAGGCCGTTATTGTGCTCAACGGAGCGCAGAGCGTGCGTGGAAATACGCAGGCTTACAGAGCGACCCAGAACATCAGACAGCAGGGTTGCTTTAGTCAGGTTTGGCAGAAAGCGACGACGGGTTTTGTTATGTGCGTGAGACACATTGTTACCAGTCATTACGCCTTTGCCGGTCAGTTCACATACGCGAGACATGATCGTTATCCTTGTTTTTCTACCGGTTTTTCAGTGCCTTAGGCACATCCAGTGAATCTTTATGACCAAATTTCGCTAAGACCGTTTTGGCATTAGCTCGCGGGGGTGTATGCGATTCCCTGCCCCGGGTCAAGCTTTAATGGCTGTTTTCCGCGGTTGCGGCACCGGCGGTCTCTTTGCGGTGGGCTTAGAGCGTCGGGCGGTTCTTGGCGAAATTCAGGTTGCGCTCGAGGAGCCAGCCAAGGCCGATCAGCTGGTCTTCCCGCAGCATATTGCCCCACAATGTAATGGTATGCGGCACCAGCCGTTTGGGGCCGGCCTTGATGTCTTCGCCCGCCAGCGGCATGGTCGGGCGCTCCGTCATGCCCACGGGCAGGGTCAGGCTGGGGTGGCCGGTATAGTTGGTGACCACCAGCATATCTCCGGCGAAATTGGGGCACACAATGATGTCCACCGTGCGGTATTGCTCGGCCATCATTTCCATCACCTGACGGCGGAAGCGGGTCAGCTGCAGATACTCGACCGCTGAATGGAAGCGGGCGGCACGGAAGGTACTGGGCCAGGCGCGGGCTTCCTGCCAGGAAAGTTCCTCATCGCGGCCCGTCAGCGTCAGGTCTTCGAACGCGGCGGCGGCTTCCACCTCAAGTGTACCCAGAAGCGAACTGTAGGGTAGGTCCGGGAGCGAGACCTGCACCAGCTCATAGCCGAGATCCTTGATCTGATTGAGCACCATCCGGTCCAGGTCGGTCGCCTCGTCGCCAAACCAGGCGGGGTCATAGCCCACACGCAGTGTTTCTGCCACAGCGTCCCGGCCAACATAGCTGAAGCCCCAGTCGTAGGAGCTGGGGTCATCCCTGTGCCCGCCATTGATGGTGCCCAGCACCAGCGCGGTATCCTCCACGCCCCGGCAGATGGGGCCGATCTTGTCGAGGCTCCAGCACAGCGCCATGGCGCCGGTGCGGGCGACGCGGCCGAAGGTGGGCCGAAGCCCGGTGGCGCCGCAGCGCGCGGACGGGGAGACAATCGACCCCAGCGTTTCGGTGCCGATGGCAAAGCTGCAGAGCGCGGCGGCCACAGCAGAGGCCGAGCCGGCACTTGAACCTGATGACCCTTCGGCCAGATTCCAAGGGTTCTTGGTGATGCCGCCAAACCATTTGTCGCCATACGCCAGCGCCCCAAGCGTGGTTTTGCCCAGGAGGATCGCCCCTGCTTCTTCGAGCCGTTTGGTCACTTCCGCGTCCGTCAGGGCCACTCGGTCCCGGTGGGTTGTGGCGCCCCATGTGGTGCGCACACCGGCGGTGTCCAGAAGGTCCTTGAGCGCATAGGGAATACCGTGCAGCGGCCCCTTGTAGCGGCCCGAGCGGATATCGATATCGGCGCGGTAGGCGGCCTCGCGCGCGCTGTCGTTGAGTAGCGTGACAAAACACTCCAGCTTGGCCGCATGGGCCTGGATACGCCCAAGGTAAATGTCCGTCAGGCGGCTGGAGGTCAGCTGCTGGGTCTTGACCCAATGGCTTTGGGCGGCCAGCGGCGCGAAGGCGATATCGTCCGCGGAGGCCGGTACTGCGCCAAAGTCGGTCGCGCCAACTTCCACCCGGTTTTCCTGAACCATATAGGTCTCGCCCGGCAGGCGGGGGTCGAACACCAGCGCTGGTGCGTCGTCATTCTCCAGCGGCACCTTGGCGCGGCGGGCGCGCACCCGGTCGATCATATTCTCAAGCTTGTCAAAGAGAAGCGCGCGTTCTTCGGGCGTGTATTGAACCGCCAGCACCCGCTCGGCACCGGCCAGATCCTGGGGGCGCGGCAACGGTGGCTCACTAGGCTGCGGCGCGGGCGCAGCCGTGTCCTGGCCAAGCGCAGCGCCAGCGACAGCCATGCTGCCAAGCGCAGTCGCACCCTTCAATATCTGGCGCCGGTTCAGTTTCTTGTCCTGGCTCATCAGTCTACACTTTTTTGCACTGGCTCAAACGGGAGCAGCTTCAATTTCTACCTGTATTTCAACAGCCTAATGCGCACTGTATGAAGGTTCAATTAATCGATAAAATGCTGCCATATTATTCCATTGTGCTGGGCCGGTCGGTTCTTTAAAACTCGCACCCGTTCCAATGTTCCTGTAGGCGTACCTTATGGCTGGCATCATCAAAGCAGTTTTAGGCCCCACCAATACGGGCAAGACCCATTATGCGGTGGACCGGATGATGGGCTATGCCAGTGGGGTGATGGGTTTCCCGCTCAGGCTTCTGGCGCGCGAGGTCTATGACCGGGTGGTATCCATCAAGGGCAAAAACCAGGTGGCGCTGCTGACCGGCGAGGAACGCATCGTGCCCGAAGGCGCGCGCTATTTCCTCTGTACGGCCGAGGCCATGCCGCGCATGGCGGCGACCGATTTTGTCGCTATCGACGAGATCCAGATGGCCGCCGACCCCCAGCGCGGGCATATTTTTACCGAGCATCTGCTTCATAGCCGCGGCAGGCACGAAACGCTGCTGCTGGGCGCGGAGACCATGCGCCCCTTGATCAGGAAGCTGATCCCCGAAGCCGAGATCATCACCCGCCCGCGCTTTTCCGAGCTCAAGCATATCCGCCCGGCCAAGATGCGCGCCCTGCCGCGCCGCAGTGCGATTGTCGGTTTCTCCTCATCTGATGTTTACGGCCTGGCCGAGCTGATCCGGCGGCAGAAGGGCGGCGCTGCCATCGTGATGGGCGCGCTGTCGCCCCGCACCCGGAACGCGCAGGTGGAAATGTATGCAAGCGGCGAAGTGGATCATCTGGTGGCCACCGACGCCATCGGAATGGGGCTCAATCTTGATATCGGGCATGTGTCTTTCGCCGGGCTTTCGAAATTCGACGGCCGCACCTTCCGGGACCTGACGGCGGCAGAGGCCGCGCAGATCGCCGGCCGCGCCGGCCGCTTCAAGAAAGACGGGACGTTTTCGACCCTTGGCGGTGGCGGTGAGCCCATGGACCCGATGATGGTCGCCCAGATCGAAGAACATGAGTTTGAGCCCGTAAAGCGGCTTTACTGGCGGAATCACCGGCTTGATTTTTCTACGATTCCCCGGCTTTTGCGCTCGCTGGAGGCGCCTGTAAGCACAGACGGCCTGCACCGGGTCAGGGACACGGTTGACCTGTTGGCGCTTAAGGCGCTCGGCGCGGACGACAAGATCGCGAGCCTGGCGACAACCAAGGAATCCGTCGAAAGGCTTTGGAATGTCTGCCAAATTCCGGATTTCCGAAAACTGAGCGTGGAAGATCATACCTCACTTCTCAGGAAAATTTACGTCGATCTGATGGGGCCTGCCGGGACCATCCCGCATGACTGGATTGCCCGTCAGGTGAAGCGGCTTGACAATATTACCGGCGACATAGATACCTTGGCCGGTCGAATTGCCAGTATCCGTATATGGACTTACGTTTCACACCGGAAAGGCTGGCTTCGGGATGCGGCCCATTGGGCCCATGTTACGCGCAGCGTCGAGGACCGTTTGTCGGACGCGCTGCATGAAAAGTTAACACAGCGATTTGTGGATCGCCGCACGGCGGTCCTCATGCGCTCGCTTAGGCACAGGGATACGCTTAGCGTGAGCATTGATAACGAGACAAACCAGGTTTCTGTCGAAGGACATGAAATCGGTGAACTGAACGGTTTCTCCTTCCGCGTGGAGGCTTCCGCCGCCCCGGATGAACAGAAGACACTGAAGGCCGCGGCCGAGACCGCCTTGCAGGCAGAGCTGACCCGCCGCGCGAAACTGTTCGCCAACGTGGGCTATAAAACGCTCTCCTTCGATTTTTCCGAAGGCCTCGCGAACCCGAAAATCATGTGGGAAGGCGCGCCGATCGCGACCGTTCACGACAGCGGCGCCCTGTTTGGCCCGCGCGTGAAGCTGTTGGCCTCAAGCCTTTTGCAGGGCGAAAACGCCGACCTGGTTGTCGAGAAAACGCAGGAATGGCTGGACACGCGGATCGCTGAAAAGCTGGAGCCGCTGATCAAGCTGGCGCAGGAGCTGAACGGCGAGACCGAGGCCCCTGAGGGCGCGGCACCGCTTTCCGGTTTGGCGCGGGGCGTGGCCTACCGCCTTCTGGAAAATTACGGCGTGATGAAACGCACGGAAGTGGATGGCGACCTTCGCCAGCTGGACCAGGACGCCCGCAAGGGCCTGCGCCGGTTCGGTATCCGCATTGGTGCCTCCTCGCTTTATATCCCGCTTGTCCTGAAGCCGCATGCCATTGAGCTCAGGCTGATGATGTGGGCGATGGCAGGCAAGCTCAACGGCCTGCCGGGCCTGCCGACACCAGGCATGGTGTGGGTGGATACGGAAGCCACGGCGCCAAACGCTTTCTATGAGCTCGCGGGCTTCACCGTTGTGGGCAAGAAAGCTGTTCGCATGGACATGCTTGAGCGCCTTGCAGACGCTGTGCGGCCCCTTGGCCAGGGCGGTGACTGGTTCGAAGTGACCCCTGAGATCATGGGCCTTGTGGGCCTCTCGGGCGAGGACTTCGCCGAAGTGATGGCGTCTGCAGGCTACAAGCACGAAGTGCGTCAGGTACCGGCGCCAGCGAAAGAAGAAGCAGCCAAGGAAGAAGCAGCCAAGGAAGAAGCAGCCAAGGAAGAGGCCCCGAAAGACGAGGCATCTGCTGAAGCGGCACCCGAGGCTGAAAAAGCTGGGGAAGCACCCGCTGAAGCTCCGACAGAAGCCTCGGCAGAGGAAGCCAAGCCTGAGGAAGCCGCGGCAGACGCGCCAGCGGAAGAAGCCAAAACCGAAGAGGCACCAACTGACGCCGCAGCACCGGAAGGTGAAGCAGCAGCAGAAGGCGAAGCCGAACTGGTTGAGCGCTATTTCTTCGCCTGGGCGCCGAAGCGCAAGGCCCGCCCACAAGGTGGCCGTCCGCACGGTGACCGCATGCCGGGTGGCGGCAAGCCGCAAGGCAAAGGTGGCGACCGCAGGGGCAAAGGCAAGGGCGGTAAGCCGTCCGGTCCGCGCACGCACACGGCGCGTCCCCCGAAACGCGAAAAGCAGGCCGATCCGGATTCGCCTTTTGCGGCTCTCGCTGGCCTGAAGGACGCGCTTCAGAAGAAGAAGTAAGCAGACCTTGTCGTCATTCGCCGACTTGATCGGCGAATCCATGGCAACAGACAACGCTTCACCAAGAATAGACTCGCCGGTCAGGCCGGCGAGTGACGATCTCTAGGGACGTATCATCCAATGACTGAAACGGGCGATAAAATCCGGCTGGACCTCTGGCTCTGGTACGCCCGTTTCTTCAAGACCCGCAGCAAAGCCAGCCAAGTCTGCAAGGCGCACAAGGTGCGCGTCAACGGCGAGCACTCCAAGAAAGCCTCAACCACCATCACGCCCGGGGATGTGCTGACTTTCCCGCAAGGCCCGCACGTGCGCGTGGTGAAGGTGTTGGCCTGTGGCGCGCGCCGCGGCCCGGCGGCGGAAGCGCAGGCGCTTTATGAAGACCTGGCCCCCGTTGAAGAGCAGAAGCGCGAGCAGGCAGAGGCGCGCAAGTCCGCCCCGGCGCTTCGCCAAGCGGGTGCAGGGCGCCCCACCAAGGCTGAACGCCGCGCCATCGACAAGCTGATGGACCGCTAGCCGCCAATCATCCTTCCCGCATTTTCATCGGGGTTTTAATCCGCGGAAAGCGCTGTCTGCTTGACTTAGCTCAAATCTTTGCGCGCCCGACTCGCCTATTCTGCTGCCAGTTCATATCAGGAGAAATACAGTGAGTGAGCATACGTATCTGGTGGCCGTTGATGGCAGTGAATGGGGCAACCGTGCGGTAGACCAAGCGGTTATGATGGCAAAAATCTCCGGCGCGGCTGTGCGTCTGATCACCGTTGTGCCGTGGTCATCAAACATCAAGCCGATGGCTGTCGATAATGCGGCGCACCGCCGGATTGACAAAGATGAGGAACCGGAAATCAGGAACCGGATTTTCAAGCCGATCCTGGAGAGGCATGAAAACTCGGGCGTCGAATTGAGCTCCGAGGTTCACTGGGGTGATCCGGTCGATACGATCAATGAACGCGTCAGGGCCAACACTGTCACGCATGTGTTTGCAGGCAGACGCGGGCGTTCCCGTGTGGCTGACCTGGTGGTCGGCAGCGTCGCAAACTCGCTCGCGCACACGGTGGATAAACCCATCGTTCTTGTGCCTTAGAAGACAAGGTTAGGCGTTGGGGCCCGTTTAGCCGGGGCCCGGCGCCGCGCCACCGACACGCTGATGGGCGGGTAAAGGGTACGGTTCAAAGCACTGGATTTAGGCGGGACACCCGTTTCGAAATCCAGAATGCGCCGCCAAGGCTAAGAAAGAAGAAGGCGCCAAAGACCAGCTCTTGATCGTCTGTTTCCTGGAAGGACTTCTTTTGTAACGTTACGATCAGGCCTGATACCCTCCAGACGGCAAAGACATAGGCACAAAAGGCAATGATTGCGGGTGTTGCGGTGAAAGCTGCATCATCAGGGGATGCATTGGGAACAAGTGCCGGGGTCATGGCACTCAGGAAGGCGCAAGTCAGACAGTAGCGTTCGATTTTTGCAGAGATAAAATCGAATTTCTGCTCAAGGTCATATGCCAGTGCCGCTGGCCAAAGACACATCAATCCCGACAAAAGAATGAGGCCAAAGGAGTTCTGAACGAGCAGTGCGATTGCTGCCCAGATGAGCGTCGTCCATGCCGGAGCCCTGCTAATCCCTTCCCAAAAATATTGCACACATACCCCCTTTGATTTCCTCGCTTAATGTAGGCATGTAGCAGATAGGAAAGTAAAGCATCTATGCCGGATGTATAATTTGGCTACCAAGCAAGCCAAACAATCGCGTGAGTTAAGAATCGCTTGCACATAAAGGCGTTGCGGGCCGCTATTGTTTTGGGCATAAAGCGAACTAATGATTATATCGCATCGCCGCCTTCCAGCCCGGCAGACTGCGAACAGGCACAGTTAAGGAGACACTCATGACCTATGTTGTCACTGAGGCATGTATCAAATGTAAATATATGGACTGCGTGGAAGTATGCCCTGTGGACTGCTTCTATGAAGGTGAAAACATGCTGGTTATCAACCCCAACGAATGTATCGATTGCGGCGTTTGTGAACCTGAGTGCCCGGCTGAGGCCATCCTGCCAGACACCGAAGACGGCATGGAAGAGTGGCTCGAGCTGAATACCAAATACAGCGAAGAATGGCCGAACATCACGGTCAAAGGCGAGCAGCCCGCTGACGCCGACGACTGGAAAGGCAAAGACGGCAAAATGGAGCATTTCTCCGACAAGCCGGGTAAAGGCGACTGATTTAGCAGTTTCCGTTATTGCTTTTGCAGCAATGGTTTATCAGAGGCTCGGCCATCCCGCCGGGCCTCTTTTTCGTGTAAAAACGTCTAAAATCCAGCAATAGAGCCAAAGTGCGGCATCTTTCCACTGTCATATTAGTGAAATTTGTGGTATACAATAGGGATTGACGCGGCAAAAAGGGCGCCAAGCCTTTCGCCGTGTGGTGGCTGGAACCGCCTATAATTGAAACGCTTTTTAAAGCCTGTTTGCGCTCCTGGAGCTGGGGCAGCAACGGTTTTTTTTGGCCCAGTGCAGGGTCGGCGCAATTTTATTGCCCGCCCGGACATTCTCTGCCGGACCCTTATGGGAAACCGTGCATGCCCGAGAGGACGTCCAACCCTACACAGGTAGGCCGGCTAATGTAAAGAAGGACAAAGGACCACTATGGCAAAATCCACAAAACATCCTTACTCAGTTGGCGATTACATTGTTTACCCGAAGCACGGCGTAGGCCGGATCACCGAGCTTGAGACCCAGGAAATCGCGGGCCTCGCACTGGAGCTCTATGTCATCCGGTTCGAGAAAGAACGCATGACGCTTCGTGTCCCAACATTGAAAGCTGAAGCCAGCGGCATGCGCCGTCTGTCCTCGGACGCCACGCTGAAGGAAGCCTTCACAACACTTAAGGGCAAAGCACGCATCAAGCGCACCATGTGGAGCCGTCGGGCCCAGGAATATGAAGCAAAGATCAATTCCGGTGACCTGGTTTCCATCGCGGAGGTCGTCCGCGACCTGCACCGCGGCGCTGATCAGCCTGAGCAGTCCTACAGCGAACGCCAGATCTACGAGTCGGCCCTTGGTCGTCTTGCCCGTGAGCTGGCCGCCGTTGAGGACATCGACGAAGCAGCAGCGATGGTCAAGCTCGAGAAAGAGCTGGCTGCCTAAGCGCATCTGCTTAATCGGTTTTAAAAAGCCCGTCCCCGGTGATCCTGGGGGCGGGCTTTTTCGTACTGAGGTACACAATCCTGTGACATTGGAGGACTAAATTAAATCTAAAAAAAAAGTTGCTGCATTTTGAATCGTTTAGGGCCATAATGCGCTTCATTAATCGATCACATTAATTCTTGGGAGGGAATGAATGAGTCGTGGAAACTGGGCCACCGGCGATGACCGTAGGCTAATTCGTTTCGCAATGAAGGTTCCAATGCTGGACCGGGAAGAGGAAGGCGAACTGGCCCTTTCCTGGCAGCAGGAGCGCGACGAGCACGCGCTGAAGACGCTGACCGAGGCACACCTCCGCCTGGCCATTGCCGCTGCCAGCAAGTACCGCCACTATGGGCTGCCCGTCGCTGACCTCATCCAGGAAGGCACTGTTGGCCTGATGGAAGCCGCCTACCGGTTCGAGCCGGAGCGGGATGTTCGTTTCTCCACATACGCAAGCTGGTGGGTTCGCGCCGCCGTTCAGGATTATGTCCTGAGGAACTGGTCGATCGTCCGCACCGGGACGACAAGCGCGCACAAGGCCCTGTTTTTCAACCTGAAACGCCTGAAAGCCCGCATGGGGGTTGACCCCGACCGGCCGCTTTCCATGGGGTCCCGCAACCAGATCGCCGATGAAATGGGTGTGCGCCTGAAGGACGTGGAAGCCATGGAAGGACGCCTCTCGGGCGTTGACCGGTCGCTGAACGCGCCTGTGGCTGACGAATCGGCCCAGGAATGGCAGGATCTTCTGGTCAGCGAAAGCCCGCGTCCCGATCAGGAATATATGGAAAATGTGGACGGTGCCAAGAAAGCCGCGCTTATTGAAAAAGCCATGGGCAGCCTGACCGAACGCGAAAGCTTCATCATCCGCGAGCGCCAGCTTCGGGAAGAAGGTGTAACCCTTGCGGTACTTGGCAGCCAGTTGGGCATCTCCAAGGAACGCGTGCGCCAGCTTGAAGCGCAGGCGCTTGGCAAACTGAAGCAGGCGCTGATCGCCGAAGTGGGCGACCCCCGCTTGGCGGGCCTGGCTGGCTGATACACGGCACTCCCAAAGAGACGATCAGAGAGACCATCAAGGCCGGGCGGCACAGCCCGGCTTTTTCATTGCGCGGTTTTGTCTTTCATGAGGCGCAGCTGCCCGGGGCCTTGCAGCAACAGCCTTGGCCCACCCTTGAAATCGATCCAGCCACGCACTTCCACCCGCCGGCCTTCAAATGTCAGCGGGTCGATTTTGGCTTTCCCGAAATGCCGCAGGGCGGTACTGGGAATTTCCACCGTAAAGTCTGTGCGCCAGTCCTCGCCGAAGTTCAGGTAAAGGGTTGTCCCCACCTGGTTGGCCGCCACCACAGAGCCTTCAACAATCTGGAACCAGCCGGTGCGCACGCCCGAGCCCAGCGCGTCGACGGTTTTCATATTGTCATACGCCCACAGGCCCTTGCCTTCCGCCCGTGCTGCATCTTCCGTGCGGTAGAGGGTCTCAAGCCCGCGCCGTCTGGTCGGGCGAGGGAAAACGAATACGTTGCCGCCCTCCACCAGGACATGCTGCAGCCAGCGGCCGTCCGCGAGCAGCGCATGGGCCACCAGTTCGCCTTCGCGGTTGGTCTTGCCCCCTTCGCAGTACAGACTGATTTCCTGACCGTCCGTTAGCGCGATCAGCGCGTCGCGCGCGGCTTCAGCGTGGGGCCAGCTTCTGTAGGGATCACCTTTTTTCCAAAGCTCCGGCGCCTTCACCAGCGCCAGCTTGACCACCTGTCCGCCATTTGTGGTGAAACGCGCCCCGCCGATGGCGCCTTGGGCCGTAACCGTACCGCAGTCTTCAAGGCCCGTCAGGTCCAGCTCTACAGCACCCGCGGCTTGCCCCGCCAGCATCGCGCCCAATATAAGGATTGCCCTCAGTGGCATCATGTTTCATCCTCCCCGTGGATCAGGTGATCATAGCCTGATTGGCACACGCCGAGAACGATAAAACAACACAGAGAACCACAGAGAGACGCTATGGCTCACGGTACCCACGACTATGAAGACGACCCGCGCAACCGGGACATTTTGATCAATGTGAATGGCGAATATTTCGCGCGCGAAGACGCCAAAGTGTCTGTGTTCGACAGCGGCTATATCCTGGGCGACGGCGTGTGGGAAGGCCTGCGGGTACATGGCGGCGTTATCGCGTTTCTCGACCGGCACATGAAGAGGCTGTATGAAGGCGCCAAGGCCATCGATATGGATATCGCCCTAACGCGCGACCAGCTCAAGGCCCGGCTCTATGAGACCATCGACAGGAACAAGATGCTTGAGGGCGGCCATATCCGCCTGATGGTTACCCGCGGCATCAAGGCCACGCCCTATCAGGACCCGCGCGTGACCATCGGTGATCCGACCATTGTGATCATCCCGGAATTCAAATCACCGCTCAAGACCACGCTTGAGAAGGGCCTGAAGCTGTTCACCGTGCATGTACGCCGCGGCGCGCCGGACGTGCAGGACCCCAAGCTCAACAGCCACTCGAAATTGAACTGCATCACCGCCTGCATCCAGGCCGCCAAGGCGGGAGCGGATGAAGCCCTGATGCTGGACCCACACGGTTTTGTCGCCACCTGCAACAGCACCCACTTTTTCATTGTGCGCGACGGCGAGGTCTGGACCTCAAGCGGGAAATACTGCCTGGGCGGAATCACCCGCTCAATGGTAATCGAATGCGCCCGCGACGCGGGCATTCCGGTCTATGAAAAAGATTTCAGCCTCACGGATGTTTACGGCGCTGACGAAGCTTTCGTCACCGGCACCTTTGCGGGCCTTGTGCCTGTGGGCGATGTGGACGGGCGGACGCTTGGCGAAGACAGTGCCCCAATGCCCGGCCCGATGGTTGAACGCCTGCGCGGCCTCTATAGGGCGCGGATCGAGGCCGAGGTCGCGAAGGGGCGCAGCTGATGACGGACCTGATGACCGGCGACAGCATCCGGATCGCCATGTGGTCGGGCCCAAGGAATATCTCGACCGCCATGATGCGCTCGTTCGAGAACCGGGCGGACACCATGGTTGTGGATGAGCCCTTCTATGCCGCCTTTCTGAAGGAAAGCGGGCTCGACCATCCGGGCCGGGACCTGATCCTGAAGGAGCAGCCCATAAGCTGGCAGGCGGTGGTGGACGACCTCTTGGCGCCTTTGCCGACCGGCAAGCGCATTTTTTACCAGAAGCATATGTGCCACCACATGCTGCCCAGCTTTGGCCTCGATTGGACCGACGGTTTCCGGAACGCCTTTCTGGTGCGTGATCCGCGTCACATCCTGGCAAGCTATGTCAAGTCACGCCCCGACGTGACGCTTGAGGATCTGGGCGTGGAACGCCAGCTGGATATGTTCCGCATGATCGCTGACCGTGAGGGCAAGGCCCCGCCGGTGATCGACACCGCCGAAGTGCAGGCCGCGCCGAAGGAGACGCTGACGCGGCTCTGTGCGGCGCTCGATATTCCGTTCGACGCGGCCATGCTGTCGTGGCCCAAAGGCTCGCGGGACAGTGACGGTGTGTGGGCGCCCTGGTGGTATGCCGGTGTGGAGCAATCGACCGGGTTCGCGCCCCCCAATGATGCGGCCCGAACGGCAGAATTTAACAGCTTGGATGACGACCTTAAGCGCATTGCAGACGCTGCCATGCCGATCTATGAGGAAATAAGCCGCTACCGGGTCTGACCAGCTTCAGCTTTTCTTGATATAGAGCGGGAAACCGAGCGTAACGGTTGTGCCTTCGCCAGGGACAGAGCTGATGGCGAAATCGCCGCCCAGCAGTTCCATGAAGCGGCTGACAAGCGGCAGGCCCAGGCCTGTGCCTGTGTGGCTGCGGGCATATTCGCCCTGCACCTGGCCAAACAGCGAAACAGCTTTCTGGATTTCATCCTTTGACATGCCGATGCCTGTGTCGCGCACCACCAGTTGATAGCGGTCCTCCACCGTATGGCCGGAAATCATGATCTGCCCATTGGGCCGGGTGAATTTCACCGCGTTTGACAGCAGGTTGATCAGCACCTGGCGCATGATGCGCTCATCGCTAAACAGCTCTGCACTCTCGCACTCTTTGGTAATCTCGATGGATTTTTCATCTGCCTGCGCCTGGATGATTTTGCTGCTGGCGTCTACCACCAGGATGGGGTCGACCTTCTCGGCATAAATCTCAAACCGTTCGGCCTCCAGCTTTGAAATATCCAGAATGTCATTGATGATGGACAGCAGATGTTCGCCACTTTGGCGAATCAGGGTCAGATATTCCTTGTTCTTTTCGCCCTCAACCTTGCCGTAAAGCTCCAGCGAGATCAGCTCGGTAAAGCCCAGAATGGCATTCAGCGGTGTCCGGATTTCATGGCTGGTGGATGCAAGAAACGCTGATTTTGCCTTGTTGGCCCCTTCAAGCTCGCGGAACAGCTGGTTTGCGCGCCGCATGAAGCGGCCCAAGGCCAGCACCACAATGATCAGCAAGACGATAGCCGGGAAGATCATTTTGCTGACCATCTCCGACCCGGGCGCTGCCGTTTTCCAGACCAGGTAACGAATGGGGTTGCCGTCAAAGTCCAGAACCGGCAGCGATGCGTTGCTGCCGCCCGGATCATTGGTAAGGGACAGGGTGTGGATGGCGTTTGCGGTGCCCATCTCCTCAAGGTGTTCAGCCGTCAGTTGGGCTACAAAGATAATCGCGGAATGGCCGTTTTCCGCCACCACATCATCAAGCTGGTTGATGCCGGAGTTTTGTACCAGGCTCGCCCCAAAGGCCAACAACTGGCCCTCTGCCAGGATAAAGCCTGACCGGCTTATCGGTTCTCTTGGCTTCGGTTTGGGGAAGGTGCGTATAAGCTTCTGAAAACCCGCATCAAGCAGCACGTGCGGCGCTGGCAGGTCCTGAACAAAGTTGGCATAAATCAGGCTGGCGTCAGGCCGCAGCACCAGTACACCGTGAATGTCCTGGATGCCATTGACAGATTCACCGATGGTGGTGTCGATCCAGTCGATATCTTCTTCGATCGTGATATTGTCGACGGACTCGTCCCACCAGGCATTGTCCTCTGCCAGCACGGCCAGAGACTTGTGGATGGACGCCATATCCTGTTCGATCACCTTGGCCTCGGCTTCGAGCGCGGCTTCATCCTGAAGCGTCGCCGCAACAATCACAACACCGACGAATGCCGCAATACTGGCGGCAACCGCAATGAAGACCGGTGCGACAAGTCGGTGAAAATTCACGCTGATTCCTTAAACAGAGCTCCTAGGGTATCAGACGCCGAATTGGTTAATATTCTGTAAGAAACCCGCTGTTTTCTGCATTTTTTGATTGGCCTGCCTGCAGCCCGGTTCGACATGGTTGACCCGGTACGGGATTGCCGCTAAACCGCATAGACATGCCAAGGCATGGCCCCGTAGCTCAGCAGGATAGAGCACCAGATTCCTAATCTGGGGGCCACAGGTTCGAATCCTGTCGGGGTCACCACCTTCCACAATGTATGTTGCGCGCGCTTGGCCGGGTCAGGCCGGGGGCGCATTTTACCGCCGCCAGCCTTGGCTGTCGGATGCAAGGGCCTCGAACGCGCTGATGCTGGGCAGGAAGAAATAGTCGCCGCCCTTGCACACCACAAACTGCTGCAGGTTATCGCATACCATGGTGTCGCGCCCGGCGGCATTGTCGCCCGGGATTACCATCTGGTCCTCGCCGCACTGGGTGCCGATGATCGGGTCGCGGTCATTGCCCTGGTTGAACTCGTTGCCGTAATTCACCCACTGTTGCTGCACGAACTCGAACTGGCGCGAGATGCTGGCGTTCAGCACGATGAACATCAGGCCCTGGCCGTCCTCGCCGTTCACCTCTTCCTGCGTTTTGCCTGTGGGCACCAGCTCACCATAGGTGATGGCGCGCCTCAGGATGCGGTGCCGGTCCACCAGAAGGGACCCGAAGCTGGCGCCAGAGCTGTCACGCGGGTTTGTGCGCCGCATGTGCGATCCCATCGGGCACACCCGGCCTTCAGGGTCCGATGAATAGCGGAAATCGAAATCGTCATGCGCTGGCATCAGGGGTGTGCCGTCCCGGCGCCTGCCGACCATGCGGCTGGCGATATCGTCTGCGTCGGCGTTGAGCTTCGACGCCTGGCCCTTCAGGTAATCCCGCCACAGGTCCACATCCTGCGCCAGCTTCCTCAGCACCATGAAGGACCCGTTCCTGGCGAAGGCATCGGGCTTTGGCGCGATCGGCATTTCACCGTTGGTGTCCACATGCCCCAGAATGAACTCGCCCGCCGGGAAATCGGCCCATTCGCCCTCCGGTGTGATGCGCCCGCCGCCGGTGATGTGCTTGTCATTAAGGCCCTTGATCGGCGGGTTGCCGATGCCGTCGCGGAAGCCGAAATGCTCCAGCAGCACGGGCTTTTCGGGCTGGCTCGTTTTGTCCTCGATATACACCGGCACATCGGGGCTGGAGACAATGCGACTGACATCCTGGCTGCCGACAATGGCAACACCCTTTGTCTTGGCAACCCAGGTAGTGAAGGCCTTGTCCCAGTCTTTTAGAAGCGTGTCGGTGCGGGAATAGACGCCCACCCACAGATGCACCTGATGGTCTGACCAGATGTCTTCCCAATGCTCGGGCGCGCTTGCGCCAGCGTCGCCATTGATTTTCGCGCGCCTGCGCATGCCGTCGCGGAAGTCTTCCGGCAGGCTGTAAAGAAGGTCGTTGTCCAGCTTCAGGCCTTCAAGCCCTGCGCAGGTAAAGGCGGCGTTTACGCACACGTTGGGTTTGACCGATTTGAGGTCATGAAAGCTGGTGAGCGGCATCAGGTGCCTGATGAGCGCCCGGCCCGCCTTGTCGTCATCATAGCGCAGGAAGAAGAAGCGCCCCTTGGGCCACGCGAGGCCAAAGCCCTTGAAGATGCCCTGAACGTCCTTGGTGTTGATCGTGGTGCTGCTCATCAAAATGTTCCTGGCTTTGGCAGATCGGGATTTTTGAGGCTTTCGCGGTTTTTCCGCCACGCCGCTTGCAGTTCCTTGTCCGACAGTCCCTGATGGTCGGAGACAAAGTCGGCCAGCGCATTCTTGCGCCTAAGCTGCAGGAGCGTTTCCCCGACGCTCAAGGGGAAGCCGGCATAGCCAAGCGGATTATGGAAGCTGCAGGCGTCGATATAGCGGCGAAAGAAGACAGCCCCCCGGAAGTCGGGATAGCCGATGCACTGGCCCCACACATTATGAACAAAGTCTGCATCACGCCGGTAGAGGGCATCGAGAAAATCATCGACGCGGCCGTCGATATCGGCGGCGAAAATCAGATATTTGGTCTTGAGCCCAGAGCCCGAGACATCCCCCATGGGCGGCACCAGCTGGTCCAGTATCTGCACGCGCGCCATATGAACCATCGGGCAATCGGCGAACGGGCTGTCGTCCTGCTCGTGGCTCAGAAGCGTCTTGCGGATGGTAGCTTCGCGGCCATCGGGGTCGTTGCGGCGGTGTTCAATGGGCGAGAAGGCGGTAAGGAAACTGTGCTCGGTCATTGGCTCAACTCCAGCGGACGGGCGCGGTGGAGGAGCGCTTCATGCTCTGGCTCCAGCCCCGATTTGCCAAGCCAGGGCGAAACCTGGTTCACGAAAGCGCGGTAGCGGCGGCCAAACTCGGCGTCGTCCATCTCGTTTTCCGTGTCCGCGAGGAACGCCTCAAGCTCTGTGTTCAGCCTTGTGGATGCATCGATATCGCGCACCGTCGCGCCGGGGTAGGCGTTATAATAGAGATGCTGTTCATTCTCGAAATAGTGGATATAGCGCTTGAAATGCCGCATCGGCCACGAGCCTTCAAAGCCCCGGCTGGTGTACCACAGCATGTTGAGGCCTTTTGATACCGCGTGGATGCGGCCGAACGCATCAATATACTGGTCCCACGGCCCGTTGAAATTGGTGGTGAACAGATACAGGTCATAGGGCCATTTGTCCTCGACCGGCTGATCCGGGCTCAGGCGCGGTAGCTTGTTGCCCTCAATGAGTATCCAGCGGGCAAAATGGATGAATGCCAGTTCCTTGACCACGCCAAGCGGCAGGTGGTGGAAGATGAACAGGATCACCTTGGTCAGGAACCGGCCCCAGCCCCTTTTAACCGGTGTGATCACCGTCATGGGGTTGGACTTCCCCTTGAAATGAATGGGTACAAGCGGCATGGCGGGCCCCCTTTATTTTTCGTAGGACAGGAAGAAGTTCCAGGGGAAGTTCCCGTTATAGACCATCTTGCCGCCCGCCTTTGGCTTGCGTTTGAAGATGGCCGTGAAAATCTCTTCCATCATGGTGTCGGCAATCTTGTCGCCGACGCAGTAATGGAAGTGATAGCCGTAGACCATATAGACGTCCTTTGACCTGTTCGGGTCGAACCTGTTCGGGTCGGCAATCCGGCGCTTGTCCTTCATGGCCGACATGCCGGAGATATAGACCAACTGGTCCTTCTTGATCTTGTAGGTCTTCTTTGAGCCGATCCCGATCTCCTGGTCCTCGGGTGCGGTGCGCCACAGGCCGGGCAGGATATAGCTGATCCGAAGCGCTTCATGGACACACTTCAGGATCATGCCGCTATCGTCTGCCGCCGCCGCATCACACGCCGTCTGATAGCCTGTGCGGTTGTTCATGATCACATCCAGCGCATGGCCGTTTGCCAACGTGTTGGTGGGCAGATAGCCCATGATCATGCCCATCAGGTAGGACCTCAGCGCCTGGTCATCGACAATATTCTGGGCGTGGCAGCGGCCGATGATGGTGGTGTCCGGCAGCGGGTTCTTGCGCGCGGCGGCGATGGCATCGTCGATTACCTCCCACACGACCTTGACGGCGGCCTGGGCGCCCGCGACAACCTTGGGCGCGGTGGACTGGGCACCAAACAGGAAGCCGGCCACATGCATGCAGCCGTTGAAGAAGTCCTGGCGTTTTTCCGATGGGATCGGCACGCCATAGTAGCGGTCGATCACTGCTTCGGTGACGGGCACCATCAGGCCCTGAATCGCGTCAATCTTGCCGCCTGCCTTGTCGAGCGCCTGCTGGCTGACTTCATTCGCGATCTGGCCGACGAACTTCAGGTCCTCGGTGCGCCAGAGCTCTTTGACATTCTCGAGCGTTTCCCAGTAGGCGGGCGTGTCTTTCATCGCCAACAGGAAGGTGGGTTTCCAGTCCAGATAGTCCACCTGGCGCTGGTAGGGCACCGGGAAATCCTTCTGGCGGCTGAACACTTCCTGCACCAGGTCGAAACTGGTGACGATAACAGTGTTGGTGAAAGGGAACCGGAATGCTGGGGCGAAACGCCTGAGTATGGCGAATGTGCCCGGAATGATCCGGCGGACGAGTAATGTGGTCAGGAACTGGGCGATAGGCCCAGGCCGTTTATCCTGAAGACTGGACAGCTTCTCTGTCCCCGCAGCTGGCTTCATGCGGTAACCCCCAATATGTGCGCCTATCCATATGCCGCCCCCACGGCAGGTGTGACATACCATCACAGGGTGAGCCTATCCAACCCATGCGCGCCTGTCCAGCTTCCTGAAAAGGGGGTGGCTTCAGAGGGTTGTCCTCATGCCGGGATCGTCGTCGAAATAGCGCTGTGTAGCCTGATAGCCAGAGGTATAAAGCCGGTCGAAATTGGTGGCCGAAAGGTCGAGGTCTGTTGCCTTGAAGCCCAGGTCGTCAATCAGGACACTGCGGCGGACCTGCTCCGGGTCGCGGTCGAAATCGATGGCCTGGGCGCTCAGAAGTGTCGCGAACAGGCTTTTGGTAAACTCGAACAGATTATCGAGTTCAAGATGCGCGGGCGCACTGTCGGCCCCGCGTGTGAAACAGAAGCCCAGCGTGCTGTCTGTGATATCCCGTTCGCCGTCAAACGCACTGATCGGATAGTTATAGACCGTGCCGCCATCCACATAGAGATGATTGTTGGGCTTGCCGTCCGGGAACTGCCAGGCCGCATACATCAACGGGATCGACATGGAGGCACGCACGGCGCCCACCACGGATGCATCGGGTGTCTGTTCGGCAGAAAACTCGCGGGTGTTGCGGATGGTCAGGTCGGTGGCGAACACCTTGAGCTCTCGCTTTCCCTCGGTTGCAAGATCGGCAAATGTCAGGCTTTCAGGCAGTCCGAGATCGGTTACCTGGCGGGCGATCCAGTCATAGAGCACTTCGCCCTTATAGAGGCCATAGTGGGTTGCCACCCGGATCGGGTTGGGCTTGTCCTCCAGCGTTTTGAACTGCATCGCCTTCAGGGCGTCCTTCAGGCCATCGGATGAATAGCCCAGGCTCAGGAGCAGGGCGACGAAAGCACCTGCGGACGACCCCGCCACACGGCGAACGCCCTCCATCATGCCGCGCTCTTCCAGCAGCTTCAGCGCGCCTGCATAGGCAATGCCGCGCACGCCGCCGCCTTCAAACACAAGGTTTTCGATGTCGGTTTTACCAGATGTCATGCTCGCCCCCCGAGGTGTCTGCCGGTCGCTGCCATCAGGCCAGGGCACCGTCCACGTCGCCTGTCGGGTCGGGCTTTGGCGCCGCATCGCGGCGGTGGACAGCCACGCAGTCGCGGCCTCTGTCCTTGGCGCGGTACAGGGCTTCGTCTCCGGCGTCGAAGAAATCTGAGGCAGAGGCAAAATTGTCGTCCCGGCGGCTGACAACGCCGACGCTGATGGACACTTTCTTGTGCGCCATATCCATGGCCACATGGTCGCGCAGGCGTTCCGCCAGGATAACCGCTTCTTCGCTGCCAGTCCGCGGCAGCAGTACCGCGAACTCCTCACCGCCATAGCGGTAGGCGGCGCCCGGGCGGCGGATGCGGGTTTTGAAAATACGGCCCAGCTCGCGCAAGACTTGGTCACCGATGGCGTGCCCAAACTCGTCATTGAATTTCTTGAAGTTGTCCACGTCGATCACCAGCAGCGACAGGTCAGCTTCCGGGCGCGCGCTGAAGTCGAATTCGGCCTCAAGCTCTTCGTCAAAATGACGACGGTTCGCCAGGCCCGTCAGCGGGTCGATATGCGATTGGTGGCGCAGCTGCTTGACGCGTACGCCAAGGGCCGCGGACAGGAAGATGAATTCGAAGAAGGACCCAACCTGGAAGCCATAATGGGTGATGAAATTATGGGGCAGCAGGCCAAACACTTTCAGGAGGTAAAGAAGCAGGCCGACCAGGAAGACCGACCAAGCCATCAGATAGTAGCGCGCGGCGGCTTCGCCCCGAATATGGGCCACAATGCCCATCGCCAGGACAAGGCCAAGTGCCATCAGGTTGAGGACGGCAAGTGGCATCACCAGGTTGCCATAACCGATGAACGGCACGGACAACAGGATTGGCACCAGTATCAGCTGCAGGCTGGTGACGGCCCGGTGCAAAAACGGCGACAGGCGCTTGATGCCCAGCAGCGAGCGCGAGAATTGCAGCAGGAAGATGATCGACAAGGTCAGGAGCACGGGCCGGCTGATCTGGCCGAACTCCGGCGCGTCGGGCCACAGATACTGGAAGGCCAGGCCATTGAAGGCCATCATATAGCTGCTATAGCTCAGGATGTAGGTCAGGTAATAGAGAAACGCCAGGTGGCGGTCTACCAGATACAGAAGCGAAATACACAGGGCCAGCAACAGGAAGCCGCCAAAATAAGCACCGAACGCCATATATTCGAGTTCGATTTTCGGCAGCAGCGTATGTTGATCATAGAGCGACAGACCAATGTTCACCGGCCCTTCCGTGCGTACGCGCATATAGACGGTCTGTTGCTCGCCGGCCGCCAGTGTCAGCGGGAAAAGGAAATCACGGTGCCGGATCGGGCGGCTGCCAAAGGGGCGCCTGTTGCCTGTTTCCCAGCTTTGTACCTGTTCCTTGCCCGAGAGGACCCAGACATCGACATAATCGAGCAGTGGATAATCAAGTTTGAAGGTAACCTTATCGGCCTTGGCGCCACTGTTCTTAACGGTGAAGCGCACCCACCAGTCGGACCGTGAAAAGCCATAATTTGCGGCGCCCCGGTATAGTGGCTCGAAGCGGGCATTGAAAAGCCCGTCGCGCAGATCATCAGCAGTGAATTCGCGTTTGGGATCTTCAAGAACGTGCAGGTAAGGCGTTACATCGACGACAGACTCGAGGCCATCTATTTCGAGATGATTTTTGGCGAGACCGGGCTGCGACAGTGTCAGAAGCACAAGCCAGAGGGACGCGAGGGTAAATTTCCAAAAAGCCATAGTCGCTTTACCAAACATTGTTCATCACACAACAGGAACAAGGGTCCCGAAATCCGGCCTCATACGAATACTGATGCCCCCACCAAGGTCTTGGAGAGGCCAATCTAGCAAAACTATTTGATAAAGCCGCATATTTTTTTGGTATTAGGGACTAAATCTCACCATTTCTGTAGTAATTGCACCGGAAATGGAACCAGCTACCATGGTGTGACCCCTGTTTAGGCAGTCTTTTTGTTGAGTTAACGCAATCTATTGTCCAAGAAACGCAACTAACGCGGCATTTCGGGCCGTCCATCACTTGATGGGAGGGTCAGCAACGGTGTGACAATAAGCTTGCACTATGCCAGATTGCTGTTGAAGGCTTTTACGAAGGGGGAAAGGCGATGGCGGGCCAGGGAAAATCACGCTTCAACATAAAAGATGCGGCACTTGAAATTACCGGCATTGTCTTTGCCGTTTTGCTGGCGCTGTGGCTGGAGAGCTGGCGCGACGATATGGAGCTTCAGCAGCGGGCCGATGTTGCCCTGTCGCGCATTCAGTTGGAGGTTGAGACCAACCGGCGGGAAGTCAGGGCGTCCATTGCTGAAAACAATGCCAATATCGCGGCCATCACAGCAGCGCTGAAGAACAACACAGGTGCAGACGAAAATAGGCCGCCCCTGATCGACCGGATCGGCCCCCATCTCGCGATCTCTTCCAGTTCATTGAGCGATTCGGCCTGGACGTCAGCCAAAATGACAGAAGTGCTGGGCCGCATGCCGGCAGATCATGTTGCCCGGCTTGCCGGCGTCTATGACACGCAAAGCTATTACCGCGATTACGCCCGCTTTTTCATGCGCGAATATACCAACCTGACCATTGATATTCAGTATGACGAGGTATCGGACAAAGCGGCCCGCAAATTTGTCCAGCATCTGGCGCTGTTGAACAGCATCGGGGATCAGCTGCTGGCAGCCTATGATGGGTATTTGTCGCCGTCACCGGGCACCGACGTGGACTGAGGCGCTGCTACATGCAGGCAATCCGCCAGCTTGTCGCGGCAAATCCGCCGCATCTGGCTGGCGAGCGACCGGTACAGCTGGCGTTTGGCCGCAGTCGGCCGCCAGGCCAGTACCACATCCCTGTCTGATGGGGTTTCGCTCATTTCCAGCACTGTGACGTCATTCCGGGGGGCAATCTCACTGCGGATATAGAGGGCCGGCAGGAACGCCAGGCCAAACCCCGTGCCGATCATCTGCCGCACCGTATCCAGGCTGGTGCCTTCATAGTCCCGCATCAGTCGGGCGCCGAACTGGTTGGCCATGGCCTGCATCTGCTCGAACAGGCGGTGGCGTTCCTCGATCGCCAGCAGGCGTTCGCCCTTGATGGCGCTGGCATCCACCTTGCCCTTGCCAACAAGCGGATGGTCCGGTGGCGCGCACAGCTTGAAGGGTTCGCCGAACAGGGGTTCGACCACCAAACCGCCGATCTCAACCGGCATGGTGGTGAGAATCAGGTCGTAGCGACCGTCCAGAAGGCCGTTTTCAAGCTCGCGCGGGGTCCCTTCGCGCACATAAAGCCTGAGGGTCGGGTCCGTGGTGTGCACCTCTGACAAGACTTCCGGCAGGAAATAGGGCCCCAGGGTGGGCGGTACCCCCAGCCTGTGAACCCCACTGCCGCCGGTGCTGGCAAAGCGCGCCTGTTCGCGAATGCCGTTCACTTCTGTCTCGATGTTGGTGATGTGCGGGATCAGGTCGCGCCCGGCCGCCGTGGGGATCGTGCCAGACCGCGACCGTTCCAGCAGCACCATGCCCAGCGTCTCTTCAAGCGCGGCAATCTGCGAGGTGATTGTGGGCTGCGACACCCCCAGTTTCTGGGACGCAGCCCGGAAGCTGCCTTCCTTTATCACAGCCTGCAAATACATAAGTTGTTTGAGCGTGGGGTATCCAATATCTGCCATGAGGGCCTCTTTTGTGTGATAGATATTTTCTATCACTATTTATGAAAATCTGCCAATTGAATTATCACCTACCTGCGAATACATCCAAGCCACGGAATTTTTCGCCACCGCCAACCCTTCCCCATGGGCGGTGGCTCACGAACGCAGGAGAGTATGATGGACAAAATTGTTGATGGCGTGCTGAAGTTCAAACACGAGGTGTTTCCCGAGCGCAAAGCGCTGTTCGAGGACCTGGCATCGGGCCAAAGCCCTGAGGTGCTGATGATCACCTGTGCCGACAGCCGCATCGACCCTGGCATGATCACCCAGGCCGAGCCGGGTGATCTGTTCATCTGCCGTAACGCAGGTAATATTGTACCGCCGCACAGCACCCACACTGGCGGCAACACCGCCTCCATCGAGTTTGCCGTCGCCGTTTTGGGCGTGACCGACATTGTCGTATGCGGCCACACCGATTGTGGTGCCATGAAAGGCGCCATCAACCCGGAAGCGCTGACAGAACTCCCCCACGTATCCAACTGGCTGGCGCACAGCCGGGCTGCTGTGGCTGTTGCCCGCCGCAAGTATCCAGACCTTGAAGGCAAGGATTTCCTCAAGGCTGTGACGGAAGAAAACGTGCTGCTGCAGCTTCAGCACCTTCGCACACACCCTGTTGTGGCCGCGGGCCTCGCAGAAGGCAAGATCACCCTGCATGGCTGGGTCTATGATATCGGCCACGGTGAAGTGCATGCCTATGACGCAGCCACGGGCAGCTTCAATGCCCTCGCCCATAAAAAAGCCGTCGCATAAAGCGGCGGCCTCCCCCTGAGACAGCAGGACAAGAAAAATGAAATTCCTTGATACTTCAAACATCCGCGGCGACGTGATGGGCGGCCTGACGGCCGGTATCGTTGCATTGCCGCTGGCGCTTGCCTTTGGTGAAGCGTCTGGCGCCGGCCCGATCGCGGGTCTGTACGGCGCTATCATCGTTGGTTTCTTTGCCGCCCTCTTTGGTGGTACCGGCAGCCAGATTTCCGGCCCGACCGGCCCAATGGTTGTTGTGTTCGCGGGCGTGTTCGCCAGCCTGTCGGGTGAACCCGCGCTGGTTTTCGCGGCCGTGGTGCTGGCGGGCCTGCTGCAGATCCTGTTCGGGGTCTTCAAGCTTGGCCAATTTATCCGCCTGGTGCCGTACCCTGTAGTGTCCGGCTTCATGAGCGGCATCGGCGTGATCATCATCGCGCTCCAGCTGGCGCGTCTGTTCGGTCATGAGCCGGAAGGCAGCGGCACCATCCCCGCTATTGCCTCCATTCCGGGCGCCGTGATGGACCCGAACATGGTCGCGCTTGCGCTTGGCCTGCTGACGCTTGCAATCGTATTCTTCTGGCCGAAGAACCTGGGCAAATGGGTGCCTGCGCCCCTGGCGGCGCTTGCGATCGCCACGGGCCTTTCGGTAATGATCTCCGGCGCGCCGATCCTGGGTGACGTACCAACCGGTCTGCCGTCCTTCATTATGCCGGCCTTCTCTGGCGATACGATCTTCATCGTGCTTGAAGCCGCTGTGCTGCTGGCGCTTCTGGGTGCCATCGACAGCCTTCTGACCTCCCTTGTGGCCGACAACATGACGCGCACGCGCCATGATTCGAACCAGGAACTGGTGGGTCAGGGCATCGGTAACACCATCGCAGGCCTCTTTGGTGCTGTGCCGGGCGCGGGTGCTACCATGCGGACAGTTGTGAACATCCGCTCTGGCGGCCAGTTCAAGCTTTCCGGTATGATCCACGGTCTTGTGCTTCTGGCAGTCGCGCTGGTGCTGGCACCGGTGGCAAGCCTGATCCCGCATGCCGCCCTCGCCGGTATCCTGATCAAGGTTGGCTATGACATCATTGACTGGACCTACCTGAAGCGTGCCCACAAAGGCCCGCGCTGGGACCTGGCATTGATGGCTGTTGTTCTGGGCCTGACTGTGTTCGTTGACCTGATCACTGCCGTGGCGGCTGGTGTGGTGCTGGCGGCTCTCGCCTTCATCAAACAGCTCTCCGAGCAGCAGATCAAGAACCTGCAGGTGATTGACCGTGAAGTGGCTGACCCAGAGGAGCGTGCGCTTCTGACCTCGCTGAGGGACCGGGTTTCCGTGTTCGACTTTGGCGGCCCGCTTTCCTTCGGTGCAGCAGCTGACCTGGGTCACCATGTACGCGAGAAAGCCGATGGCGCCACGCGTATCCTGATCATGGATTTCACCCGCGTGCCGTTCCTCGACCTTTCAGCTGCCAAGGCTGTGGAAACCATCGTCGAGGACGCCCGCCACGCAGGCAAGGGCCTGTTCTTCGTGGGCGCATCGGCTGACGTGCGGTCTGTGATCGACGGCCTTCAGGTGGCGACCGGCATGGCAGACGCCCACTGGTTTGACAACCGCATGGTTGCGCTGACGGAAGCAGCGAACCTGATCGAAAAGGATGAAACCGATACGCTGCGCATGGCGGCTGTACCGGCTGAGTAATTCACTTTTCCTATCCACCTTGGGCGCCCTTTGGGGCGCCCATTTTTTTTGCCGGAAATCAGTCTTTCAGGACTTTGGGTCTAGCTGAAGTCCGGTTCGGCGTTCCAGTCGAAGCCTGCAGGCGGGCCATCTGACACGCTGTCTTTGAAGGCCGGGTCGCGTTTTTCAAGGAAGCTTTGAACCCCTTCCTTGCCGTCGCGCATGCTGGTGTGCAGCATGGTGCGGCTTTCGGCTTTGTGGGCCTCCATCGGGTGGCTGGCGCCCATCATGCGCCACAGAAGTTGCCGGTTCAGCGCCACAGACATGGCGCTTGTACGCGCCGAGAAGCTTTCCGCGATTTCATGGGCGCGCGCCAGAAGCGCGTCGGGTTTGACAATCTCTGAAATCAGCCCGCCCGCCAGCGCCTCGTCCGCCTTGAAGACGCGGCCCGTGTAGGACCACTCGGCTGCTTTCGCGATGCCCACCAGGCGCGGCAGGAACCAGCTGGCGCAGCTCTCCAGCGTGATGCCGCGCTCGGCGAACACGAAGCCGAACTTGGCGAAGGGCGACGCGATGCGCACGTCCATCGGCAGCTGCATGGTGGTGCCCACGCCTACGCTGGCGCCGTTGATGGCACCAATCAGCGGCTTTTTCATGCGGTACATGCGCAGGACCACCCGTCCGCCGGTGTCGCGGTTCTTTTCCATCTCGGGCGATGTGGGGTCCACGGTTTCATCCAGCCCGAACACATTGCCGTCAGCCGACAGGTCCATGCCTGCGCAGAAGGCCCGCCCGGCGCCGGTGAAGATCACGGCGCGCACGCTGTCGTCATTGTCGGCGCGGTCCAGCACCTCTTCCATTTCCCGTCCCATGGTGGGGGTGAAGGCATTCATTTTGTCGGGCCGGTTCAGTGTGACGGTCACAACCGGGCCGTCCTGGTCATAGATCAGTGTTTCATAGCTCATCTTGGCGCTCCCTGTTTGAAGTGATCATAGGGCGGTGCGCGGCGGAGGAAAGTGCGCGCCCGCTTGCCTTTCCAGACTGTTCAGTCCATTTTAAGTGAAATCCTTGGGGAGGGAGGCTTAAATGAAAACCTGGTTTCTGGAACAATTGGCCATGTATTCGGCCTATCACCGCGATGGCCGCAACCAGGCCACGCATCATATCGGCGTGCCGATGATTGTCTTTTCGCTTCTTGTGCTCACCAGCACCGTGCCGCTGATGACGCTTGAGGTGGGCCGGATCACGCTGGCGGCTGCCCTGATTGGCGTGCTGCTCCTGTATTATATCGTCAATGCACCGCTGATTGGCACCATCGCTGCGCTGATTTACGGCCTGCTGCTGTATCTCGCCGAAATTTTGGCGCTTGAAGGTGTGGCCTTCGCTGTCAAAAGCTTTGCGGTGCTGTTTATTGTGGGCTGGGCCATCCAGTTCACGGGCCATATTTTTGAAGGCCGCAAGCCGGCGCTTTTTGACAATCTGACTCAGGTCTTTATCGCGCCCGCCTTCCTGATTGCAGAGGTTCTGTTCATGATGGGCCTGGAAACAGGATTAAAAAAAGAAGTTGAGGCGCGGGCCGAAAAATATATGCCTGAAAAAGACGGTTAATTTTCCACCGGAAATAGAATCGTGAAAGTATGCCGGGTAAGGCGTAAGTCGTTGATTTTATTTATGGTTAACGAACAACTTTACCTAAAGTTTAGGCGCTTTATCCTG
Source organism: Kordiimonas lacus (assembly GCF_001550055.1). GTDB lineage: Bacteria > Pseudomonadota > Alphaproteobacteria > Sphingomonadales > Kordiimonadaceae > Kordiimonas > Kordiimonas lacus. Next base: position 296,191 of record NZ_LRUA01000010.1, on the reverse strand, counting down.
TATACTCCTCGTCACCCGAGAGGTTGATATTCCGTATTTGAAGCTGCGGTTGGGGCATACGGAAAGCTGGGTATCGACATGCCAAAGGGTGGTAATGGTGGCGTAGACAATGGCACCGACGATGATGATGTCATCGAAGCAACGGAAAACAAAATCAATGGTGGTGATGGCAGTGACATCATCACGGGTACAGACGCCGACGATCGCGTCAATGCGGGCGACGGCGATGACACAGTCACAGGTGGCGCCGGGGACGACACGCTGTATGGCAACGACGGATCAGACACGGCCGTATTTTCAGGCGACGTTCGTGACTATTCATTTGAAGATGGCAAGGGCAACGCGTTCATCGTGTCAGGCAATGACGGCACGGACACCCTGAAACATATCGACACGCTTGTGTTCGATAATTTCACCTTGCTGATTGACGGCACCAATAACGCACCACTGGTTGAAGACTCCTTCCTGGCGGTTTCCGAGGATGGTTCCGGCAGCGTCGATCTTCTTGCGGGCGCATGGGACTATGAAGGCGAAGCCATTTCGGTTGTCGGTGGGTCCGCGACATTCGAATTCGACGCGGCAGGGTCGTACGACTATCTCTCTGTGGGCGAAACCGAAGTCCTGGTGTTTGATTTCACGGCAACAGATGGCACCAACGAGGTGATGCGTTCGGTCACCGTAACCATTGAGGGCGTAAACGATGCGCCTGACGCCATGGATGACAGTGGCACGGTCAGTGAAGAAGGGCCGCCGATTATCGGGTATGCGCTCGATAATGACAGTGACGTGGACCAAAGCGACACATTGACGGTTACAACTGTTGCCGGCGGTGCAGTGGGGTCCACCATCACGCTTGCGTCTGGCGCTGTTGTCATGATGCACGCCAACGGGACATACAGCTATGATCCAGCCGGTTCATTTGATGATCTCGAAGATGGTGAAACCGCAGCGGACAGCTTTACCTATACGGTTTCTGACGGAAACGGTGGTGAAGATACGGCGACGGTGTCAATCACCATAACCGGTGTTGGCAATGACGAGTTCGAGCTTAGCCAGGCCCCGATAGATCTGGGGGCCGAGGAAATCGTCAATGTCGCCTATCTCTATTACGAAACCTTCTATGGCGATAATGGTGACAATGAAATCGCCTATGATGTCGACTATTATATCTATGGGACCCGGGCATATCTTTATGACGGTGACGATATCGTCCAGTTGCGGTCTTTTGCGGAGGGTACCGAGAATGGCAATCTCTATAATAACTGGCTGTATGGTGATGGCGGTGATGATGCGCTGGGGCTGCAGTCAGGTGGCGGTGCGAATGGTTGGGGTTACTATAACGGCCTGAGCGGCGGTGATGACGATGATTTGCTCGTGCTTCAGATCAATGGCGACTTTCAGGGATACGCCTACAATAGCTATTTCTATGGTGGCCAGGGCAATGATGAAGCCTATCTGCAGGTCAATGGTGACGGGTCCGGCTATGGTTGGGGCAACAGCTTCATCTACGACACGCGCTATTATGCAAATGACGGTGATGACAGTTTCCTGCTGCAGCAGAATGCTACGAACACCGGCGATGCCGGCATCTATAGCAGTTACCTTTATGGCGACGCCGGCAATGACAGCATAACGGTCGAACAGAATGGCGACGGCAACTACTATAGTTACGCCCTTTACCAACATCTGTTTGGCGGCACCGGTGATGACGACCTGACCATTGACGCCTCCGATGTCACCAACGCTGTCTACAATGCCCAGGTTTTCAATAACAGGCTCTATGGACAGGACGGTGACGATACCCTGACGATCTTAGGGTCTGATGAAACCGGCTCACAATATGGCGTACGCTTCAACTATATGTTCGGTGGCAATGGGAACGATTCCATCACCATTGTGACCGAAAGCTCAAGCTCGTACGCTAATCGACTGTATGGTGAAGCTGGCAATGACACGCTGCAGTCCGGCGCAGGCCGTGACTATATGTGGGGTGGGTTGGACGCAGACACTTTCGTTTTCGCTGATGGGTTCGCTGATGACTATGTGTTCGACTATCAGGACGGGACGGACAAGATTGATGTTTCCGGCATGAGTGGTGTGAACAGTTTTGATGACCTCAATATCATCGATGCAGGGTCGATTACCTATATCGACTTTGGTGGCGGCGATATCATTGCCCTTGTCAATGTGAACGCCGGCGATCTCGGTGCCGATGATTTCATCTTCTGACGGTAATGGTCGGGGGCCTGGATGTCGATTGCTCCAGCCCCCCGGCATCTGCCTGCCAGACCCGGATGGCCCCCTACATAGGGGGCTGGAAACAGGGTTAAAAAGAAGAAATTGGGGCGTGCGCAAAAAAATATCTTAAATAGGGCTACAAACTAAAGTTGATAGGTGTGCGCTCGACTGCAATACACAAGGATAAGATAAAAGCGCCAAAGTTGGGGATTTTTTTGCTGTCGGTGACGACAATCTTAAAGTTTTTCTTCAGAAATATGGTTAATAAAATACAACCAAAAGTATTCGAAATGTAAAACAGGCTAAAAATACAACCGAATTTCGGTATCACAACATGAAGAAACGCAATAATTCGTTAAAATTTTATTTAAATTTGAGATACAATGACGCGCTCGATAGTTCGGAGTTCCCAAATTTGCACGGCTGGGGGTAAATGCTGGGAAAGGACACGACAATGCCTAAGGGCGGTAATGGTGGCGTAGATAACGGCACCGATGACGATGATGTCATCGAAGCAACCGAAAACAAAATCAACGGCGGGGACGGCGATGATGTCATTGTGGGGACAGGCAATGCCGACCGCGTAAATGCCGGAGACGGCGATGATACAGTCACCGGTGGAGCAGGTGACGACACACTCTATGGGAATGATGGGTCGAATACGGCCGTCTTCTCAGGCGATGTGCGGGATTATACATTTGAAGATGGCAGGGGGAATGCCTTCATTGTGTCGGGGGACGATGGCACAGACACCCTGAAGCACTTCGACAGGCTTGTTTTCGACAATTTCACAATTGACCTGACCGGCAATAACGCGCCGCTGGTCGATGATCACGCCATGACGGTATCGGAAGATGGCGACGGCAGCCTCGACCTTCTGGCTGGTGCCTGGGACTATGAAGGCGACGAGATGACGGTTACCGGCGCATCCGCCGGCAGCCTTGATGGCAGCAGCCTGACATATGATGCAGCTGGCAGCTTTGACTATCTGGCCGTTGGCGAAACCGCCGAGGTTGTTGTGGACTATACCGTCAGTGACGGCACGGATTCTTCGGCAGGCTCGGTAACGGTCACGGTTGAAGGCGCCAACGACGGCCCTGTGGCCGCTGACGATGCGGGCTCTACTGACGAGAATACCGCGATCACAATGGATGTTCTGGCCAACGATACAGACGTGGACCTGAGCGACACCCACACGGTTGACAGTGTGTCTGTCAGCTCGGGTGGCGGCACGGCGTCTATTGTCGGCAATCAGGTCCAGTGGGACCCGGGCAGCGACTATGACTATCTGGCCGCGGGCGAAAGCGCGGTGGTTGAGCTTTCCTATTCCATGTCGGACAACAATGGCGGCACCAGCGATGCAACCGCCACCATTACGGTGAATGGTGTCAATGACGCGCCTGAGTTTGCAGGTGGCGATTCCGGGTCTGTCACGGCAGTAGCTGTGGAACCCGATGCCGGGGAGGCCGGACCACTGGTGTTCACGGTTGAGCAATATACCGGGTTCCAGTCCAACAATCTGGCAACGTTGCAGAATTATGCGGCCACGCATGCTGCCAACTATGTCGGTGAAACCGAAGTGATCGATTTCACCGATGATCCGGGCGGCTTCGCAGGCGAAATTCCTGGCAGCAACCCTTGGCCTGCTGCGGCAGCTACAGGATCATCCGGGACGGGCGGCATCAATGATGTCTTCTTCGCCCGGATCACCACCGACTTTAGCGTGTCAGAAGCCGACACTTATACCTTCCGGACCTTCAATGATGACGGCGTCTTCCTCATGGTTGACGGCCAGCTGATCATCAGTGACACGGGCTACCATCCGGAAGCACCGTTTGAAGGCAGCATTGCCCTCTCACCTGGCGACCATTCGCTTGAGCTGTTCTTCTTTGAGTATGGCGGCGAAGCATCGCTTGAACTGTCGGTCAGGGATTCATCAGGCAGTTATGAACTGCTGGGTGCTGCGGGCGGCCTTGCTGGCTCTGCCAACGCACTGCTGACGGATTCCGGTACGCTTGATTTCTCCGACGCTGATCTGTCGGACGGTCATTCCGTTTCAGTTGCCGACGGCGGCGCAGGCTATCTGGGCACCTTTGTGGCCACGATCTCCGACCCGTCGCAAGGCGATGGTTCGGGCCAGGTAAGCTGGGACTTCACGGTGGATAACGACGCCCTCGTAGCGCTTGGCGAAGGTGAGAGCCTGACCCAGACCTATGATGTGACGGTATCTGACGGCAATGGCGGCGAAGCGACCGAGACGGTAACCATCACCATGGTGGGCACCAACGAGGCGCCTGTGGTCAGCGGTGTCGGTACGACCGGTGAAGTCACGGAAGACAGCGGCGACGGCCAAGTCGCCACTGGTACCGTGGAAGCGACAGATGCTGACGCATCTGATGACCTGGACTGGAGCGGCGATGCGGTCGGGACCTATGGTACCCTCACTGTCGATGCCGACGGCAATTGGGAATACACGCTGGATAACAGCAACCCGGATGTCCAGGCTCTCGATGGGGATTCTGACCCACTGCAGGATGTGTTCACCCTGACCGTCAGTGACGGCATCAGTGATGCAACCGAAGAAGTCATGATCACGATCAACGGTACGGACGAACCGGAAATTCCGGAAATCTCGGAAGGCAACCTGGAGGCTGGCAGCAGTGCCATTGGCTCTGTAGCCCAGGCTGGCTGGTACAATTCCGCGGATCCGGATCACAGTGACTTCTGGTATGTGGCGCTTGAGGCCGGAACGGTTGTAACCATTCAGGTGGACCGTCTGGAATCTGCGCTTGATCCAGCGCTCTTCATCTTCCAGGGCGTGATCGATGATCCTCTTGCCACTTTCGGCACCAACATCGATTTCAATTCCGAGCCTGGTTATATCGGCTTCGCGGATGACGAAATCTGGCGGTCGGATGGTCCTTTCGGTGATCCGCTGTTTACCTTCACCGTTCAGGAAACCGGCATGTATACCTTCATCGTCACCAACTATCTCAGCGGTGGTGACCATGGCGGGGACTTCCAGTTCGACTATCAGATCAGCGTCGACGTTGACTGATACAGTACTGCTGAAGTCTGGAAACAGGTGGGGAGCGCGATTTCGCGCTCCTCATTTTTTTTGTCGGATGCTTTGAGGGTCGGCTAAAGGTAGGGGCTCAAAAGCCACAGCACGCGGCCCAGCGCGCGTTTGAAGGTAGACCGGTTCTTGAAATCGTCCCGCGTCATGGGGGTGGCGCGGCTCATGCGTTCCCGCACCCAGTCGGTCATGGTGCCGGCGAAGCGGGCATCATAGCATTCCACATTGAATTCGAAGTTCAGCTTCAGCGACCGGGCGTCCCAGTTCGACGATCCGAACAGCACCCAGTCGTCATCCACAATCATCAGTTTGGTATGGTCGAACGGTGGCTCAGACAGATACAGGTTGCAGCCAATCTGCACCAGTTGCCGCGCACCAGATAGCGACGATAGCGCAAACAGTGGCAGGTTGTTCTGGCTGGGCACCAGCATATCCACCTGCACCCCCCGAAGCGCCGCCTGCTTGAGCGCGGCAATCAACCCCGGTTCCGGCAGGAAATAGGGTGTTACCAGTTGCACCCGTTTGCGCGCGCTTGAAAGCGCGCTTTCCATGATCATGGCGGTCTTGTGGTAATATTCGTCTGGCCCGTCGGGGATGGACCGCGCCGTGATATTGGGCGCTTGCGGTTCAGCGGGCGGCATCCATACCGTGTCATCCAGGTCTTCCTTGGTGGAAAAAGCCCAGTCATCGGCGAAAGCTTCCATCATCTGGCTGACAATGGGGCCCTTCAGGCGGAAGTGGGTGTCGCGCACCCGCGGGCTGCCGTCAGTGCGTTCCAGATGATGCTTGCGAATGTTCATGCCGCCGGCGAAGCCCATGTTGCCGTCCACGATCAGGAGCTTCCGGTGGGTGCGCAGGTTGAAGAAGGCCAGCCGCCACGACAGCCGCGCCGGGTTGAACACCGCCACAGGCACCCCGCGCCGCCTGAGAAGGTTCGAGACCGGCTTCAGGCCATAAAGGTTGCCCACTGCATCCACCAGCACCCGCACCTGAACGCCGCGTTCGTGCGCCCGCGCCAGTGCGGCTACGAACCGCCTGCCAGCCTGGTCCGCCTGGAAGATATAGGTGGTCAGCGCGACGGTGCGTTTGGCGCCGTCGATGGCCTGGATCATGGCGTCATAGGCTTCGCGCCCGCCCGTCAGCGGCTCAATGCTGTTACCCAGCGTCAGCGGCAGGTTGGTAACACGGCCGCCAAGGCGCGCGTGGGCCTGCCACCGGTTGGCCGCGTCCGGCACGCCGTCAGTCAAGGCGGGGCCTTCAGGCTCGCGTGCGTGTTCGGGCCTCGGTGCCATGCCCCGGCGTTCCCGCACGCGCCGGGCCCGGCGCCTGATGCGGTTGATGCCGAACAGGATGTAGCTCAGCAGCCCCAGCATGGGGGCGATCCAGACCAGGCCGATCCAGGTGATGGCCGAGCGCACGTCATTCTTGGTGCGCAGAATATGGATGCTGGCAAGCAGCTGGGCCAGGAAAACAAAGCCCACTATCAGCCAGCCGTTAGGCCATATCAGTGCTTCCAGATTCATAAATCCCCATCCGAATGATCTTCTTATCACCATATAGGGGTTTGGCCCCGCCTGTGAAGGCCCAAAGATGATTTGGCAGACCGCCCTAGGCGCCTGAAATTACAGGCTGATTTCTTGCTTGAGCAGGGCGGGGAATGGCGCTAGCGTGCGCTCATGGCCTCACGTTCCACATTCGCGACCGCCCCGAAACCCTTGCGGGCAGACGATCTTGCCTGCTTCCGTGGCGGGCGGATGGTGTTTGAGCGTCTTTCCTTCACCCTTGATCCCGGCGAGCTTCTGTATCTCAGGGGCAAAAACGGCAGCGGCAAATCGACGCTCCTCAGGTTGATCGCGGGCTATCTGCGCATCCACGGTGGCACGCTGATGGTTGGCGATGACGCCTGGTGGCGCGGCGATGCGGCGCTCTCGGAAGCGTTGATTTACGCCGGCCACGACAATGCGCTGAAGCCGGTGCTGACGCTGCGGGAAAACGCTCGCGAGCTGACGCGCCTGATGACCGGGCACGCCGTGGGCGATGTGGCGCTGGCGGACGCCGCCGACGTGTTCGGCCTGACCGGGCTTCTGGACCAGCCGGTGCGATATTTTTCCAGCGGGCAGCGGCACCGGTCGAATCTGATGCGTTTCGCTTACCTGAAGCGCCCGCTGTGGCTGATGGATGAACCCACCGTGGGTTTGGACACTGAAAACCGCGAAGCGCTGGCGGGCCTGATGCGTGCCCACCTGGACGCGGGCGGCATGATCATTGCCGCGACCCACGACCCGATCGGGGTTGAGGGCGCGATGATTGACATGCGCGACTATCAGCCCAAAGTAAGCCTTGAGGAGGCATGGCTATGACCATGGCTCCTCAAAGCACACAGGATACCTCCCTTAGCGGTATTTTCTTTGGCATCGTTAAGCGCGATGTGCGCCTGGCCTGGTCGCAGGGCGGCACGGGCACCATGGCGCTCAGCTTCTTCCTGATTGCCGTCACCCTGTTCCCGTTTGGAGTGGGGCCGGAGCCGCAGATCCTGGCGCGCATCGCGCCGGGCGTCATCTGGGTGGTGGCTTTGCTTGCGTGCCTCATCAGCCTCGACCGGCTTTACCAGGCGGATTTTGAAGACGGCAGCCTGGATGATCTGGCGCTGTCGCCCTTGGGCCTCACCGGTGTGGCGGCGGCCAAGATTTTGGCGCACTGGGTATCGACTGTGCTGCCGCTTGTGGTCATCTCGCCAGTGCTTGGCATGCTGATGAACCTGCCGGACGGTGCCTATGGTACGCTCCTGATCTCGCTTCTTGTCGGCACGCCCGCGCTCAGCCTGATCGGCAGCATGGGCGCGGCGCTGACGGTATCGGTGCGCCGGGGCGGGGTTTTGCTCTCACTTCTGGTGCTGCCCCTTTATGTGCCGACGCTGATTTTCGCCGTGGGCGCGGTGGACGCGACCGCCGGACTGGTGGACCCAACCCAGCCGCTGGCGCTTCTGGGGGCAGCCAGTTTGCTGGCGCTCGTGATCGGCCCGTTTGTCAGCGCCCAGGCGCTTCGCTTGTCGCTTGAATAGTGCTGGGGTTGTCGCTTGAATAACAAGGCTGTGTGAGGCATCACGTCGCACTTGCCGCGCGCGCGGGATCACTATAGGTAAAGGCCATGCATAGATTCGCCAATCCAGCTCAGTTCAACCGCCTGGCAGACAGGATTCTGCCGTGGGCGAAACTTGTGCTGGCGGCATCGCTTGTCTATGGCATCTATCTGGCGTTCCTCGGCAGCCCACCGGACCAGTATCAGGGCGAAAGCGTGCGCATCATGTATGTGCATGTGCCGGCGGCCTGGATGGCCATGTTCTGCTATCTGGTGGTGGCAGGCGCAAGCTTCACCGAATTTGTCTGGCGCCACCCGCTGGCGATTTTGGCGGGCAAGGCCGCCGCGCCCATTGGCGCCACCTTCACGGCACTGGCGCTGATCACCGGCGCGCTGTGGGGAAAGCCAACCTGGGGCACCTACTGGCAGTGGGACGGTCGCATGACATCGGTGCTGGTACTGTTTTTCCTGTATCTGGGTTATATGGCCATCTGGCGCAGCATGGACGAGGAAGACAAGGCAGGCCGCGCGGCGTCCATTTTGGCGCTTGTGGGCGTCATCAACCTACCGATCATCAAATTCTCGGTCGAATGGTGGAACACGCTGCATCAGCCCGCCAGCGTGTTCCGGCTGGACGGGCCGACCATCAGCGCCGACATGCTCTGGCCGTTGTTTATGATGGCCATCGCCTTCAAGGCCTATTTTGTTCTCGTGTTTCTCTATAGGATGAAGCTTGAGATCAACCGCCGCAAGCTCAGTGTCTTGCGCATGAGCAGGGTGACCGGCTGATGACAGACCTTTTTGATATGGGCAGTGTTGGCCCCTTCGTCATTGGCGCCTATGGCGTCACTGCCGTGGCGCTTGTGGCGCTTGCGGTTCTCAGCCTGCGTGCGAACAAGGCGGCGGCGGCAGAGGTCGAGCGCATGCGCCCGAAGCGCCGCAGGAAACCTGACGAGGGAGACAGCTGATGGCGGGCCTTAAGACCAGAAAACGCCAGCGCCTTGTGGTGATGATTGTGGCTGTGGCCGTGCTTGCGCTTGCTGCCTTCCTGATCGTATTCGCCGGGCGCCAAACCGGCAGCTTCAACCTATTTCTGCAGCCCTCTGAGGTGTTCCAGCAGAAGGTGGCCGTGGGCCAGCGTTTCCGCCTGGGCGGCCTGGTGGAAACCGGCTCGGTCGCGCGCAAGGACGACGGCCTGACGTACGAGTTTCGCGTGACAGATTGCGCCGCAGACCTGCCGGTGAGCTATACCGGCATCATGCCCAGCCTGTTCCGTGAAGGTCAGGGTGTGGTCTCCGAAGGCGCGCTGAACGCCGATGGTGTCTTTGTGGCTGACACGGTTCTGGCCAAGCACGACGAAAATTACGCAGCACCCGGCACACTGCCGAAGAATGAAGAAGCCTGCGGCCACCCTGAAGCCCTGACGGCGGGGCAGGACGGCAGATGATCGCAGAGCTGGGCCATTTCGCCACTATTCTGGCGCTTGTGTTGGCGCTTCTTGGCGCTACGGTGCCGCATGTGGGCATCGCCCGCGGCGACAGCCGCCTGATGGCCGTGGCAGACAATGCGGCGATCGGCCAGTTCCTGATGGCGATCATTGCGTTCGGCGCCTTGATGTACAGCTATATCATCTCTGATTTTTCCGTGTATGCCGTGGCCGCCAACTCGCATTCGGCCAAGCCGATGCTCTATAAAATCGCGGGCGTGTGGGGCAACCATGAAGGCAGCCTCCTGCTGTGGATATTGATGCTCACGCTCTTTGCTGCCGCGCTGTCGCTGAAGGGCCGTAAGCTGCCGCAGCGCTTCCGCACGCGGGTGATCGCGGTGCAGAGCGCCCTTGTCGTCGGCTTCCTGCTGTTCATCCTTTTCACCAGCAACCCATTCGTCCGGCTTGACCCGGCGCCTTTTGAAGGCAACGGCCTGAACCCCCTGCTGCAGGACCCGGGCCTCGCCTTCCATCCGCCCATGCTGTACCTCGGGTATGTCGGCCTGTCCGTCGCCTTTTCCTTTGCCGTCGCGGCGCTGATCGAAGGCGAAGTGACGCCCCTGTGGGCGCGCTGGGTGCGGCCCTGGACCTTGGTGGCCTGGATGTTCCTGACCGCCGGCATCATCCTTGGCTCCTGGTGGGCCTATTATGAACTCGGTTGGGGCGGTTGGTGGTTCTGGGACCCGGCTGAAAACGCCAGCTTCATGCCATGGCTTGTGGCGACCGCGCTCCTGCATTCCGCCATTGTGGTGGAAAAACGTGATGCGCTCAAAAGCTGGACGATCCTTTTGTCGATCGTGGCTTTCTCTTTCAGCCTCCTGGGCACGTTCCTGGTGCGCTCAGGCGTGATCACCAGCGTGCATGCCTTCGCCAATGACCCGGCGCGGGGTGTCTTCATCCTGGGCTTCCTGGTGGTGGTGATCGGCGGGGCGCTGACGCTCTATGCCTGGCGTGCACCCAAACTGACGCCGGGTGGCTTGTTCGGGCTGGTGAGCCGCGAAAGCGCGCTTGTGCTCAACAACATCCTGCTGTCGACCTTCGCCGGTGTGGTGCTGGTGGGCACCCTGTATCCGCTTGTGCTGGAAGCCACGGGTTCCGGCCAGATCAGTGTCGGTGCGCCCTTCTTTGACTTCGGCGCGATTGTGTTGATGAGCCCCCTCATTGTGGCGCTGGGCTTCGGCCCCTTGCTGGCCTGGAAACGCGGGCGCCTGCCACGCGCGGCCACGACGCTGTTGCCGGCCCTTGTTGTGGCGCTGGTGGTGGGGCTGTTCACTTATTGGCAAACGGCAGGCGGCGTGGTGATGACCGCCTTTGGCCTGCTGCTGGCCACCTGGCTTCTGGCGTCTGTGGCGATGGAAATCGCGGAGCGTACCCAACTGTTCAAGAACCCGGCCGGTTTCCTGCGCCGGCTGCGCCACCTGCCGCGCGCCAGCTGGGGCATGAGCCTGGCGCATTCTGGCGTTGCGGTGCTTTTGTTTGGCATCACCATTTCTGAGGCCTGGACCGAAGAAAAACTGGTGATCATGCAGCGCGGCGATACGGCTGAGGTGGGCGACTATAGCGTCCGGTTTGATGGTGTGGCGCCGGTGACGGGCCCCAACTATACTGCCATTCAAGGCCATTTTTACGCCAGCCCGAAATCGGGCGGCGCGGACATCATGCTTGAGCCACAGGACCGGCTCTATACAGACCCGGTGATGAACACCACGGAAGCCGCCATCCATTCGATGCTGTCGGGTGACCTGTATGCCGTGATCGGCGAGGCCGCGGGCGGTGGCCGTTGGTCTGTCCGGCTATATTTCAAGCCGTTTGTTGTTGGCCTTTGGCTGGGCGCCGCGATGATGGTTCTGGGCGGCTTGCTGTCGCTCAGCGACCGGCGGCTCAGGGTCGGCGCACCCAAGGCGAAAAAATTGAGCGCGGAGGCCTGATCATGCAGCGGTTTGCTCCCCTTATCATCGTTCTCGCGCTGGCGGGCCTGTTCTTCATGATGATGACGCAGGAAGGCCGCAACCCGAATGAGATCAAGAGCGTGATGATCGGCAAACCGGCACCGGCTTTCTCCATTCCGGGGCTTGAGGCGGACGCACCGGGGCTCACGGACGCAGACCTCAGGACCGGCGAACCGGTGCTGGTGAATTTCTTTGCCAGCTGGTGTGTGCCGTGCCGCGCCGAACATGAAAGCCTGATGGCCCTGGCGCGCGAACACGGCGCAACCGTCATCGGCATCGCCTACAAGGACACGCCGGACCGGTCGCTCGCGTTTCTGGATGAGCTTGGCAACCCCTTTGCAAAAACCGGCGCAGACCTGGATGGCCGTGTGGCCATTGACTGGGGCGTGACTGGCGTGCCGGAAACCTTCCTGGTCGACGGCAGTGGTACCATTGTCTATCGCCATTGGGGCCCGATCGTGGGCGACGGGCTTGAAGCTCAGGTGCTGCCAGCCCTGGAGGCGCTGAAATGATGCGCGCACTCACTGCATTCCTGCTTACCATTGCCCTGACTGTCGCGGCGCTTGCGGTCGCGGTGGATGAAAAGCCGCTCGAAGACCCGGCCAAGGAAGCCATGGCGCGGGAGCTGATGAAAGAGCTGCGCTGCGTGGTATGCCAGAACCAGTCGATCGAGGATTCGAACGCCGATATCGCCCGCGACCTCAGGCAGATTGTGCGCGAACGCATCGCCATGGGCGACACGCCGGATAATGTGAAGGCCTATCTGGTGGACCGCTACGGCGATTATGTGCTGCTGGAGCCACCGTTGAAGCCGACCACCTATTTCCTGTGGGGCTCGCCGTTCATTTTCCTCGGTTTCGTGGTTTATATGGTGCTCCGGTCCCGCAAGAAACCCGTTGCGCCCGCACCCCTCAGCGCTGAAGAACAGGCGGAACTTGATACGATTCTCGGCAAGCGGGAGGACGACGCATGATCTGGCTTTTGCTTGCCCTGACAGCCCTTCTGGTGGCGCTTGTGTTGATCATCGGGCGCGGGCGCGGCCAGACGGTTGATCCGCTGGATCATTACCGCGCGCAGCTTGATGAGATCACGGAAGATGAGGCTCGCGGCGTCGTGGACGCGGAAAGCGCCCGCGCGGCCCGCCTTGAAGTGGAGCGCCGTATCCTCAAGGTGGCCAAACAGAAAACCAGCACCGGTACAGTTGCGGGCGACAAGCGCCTGCCGGTCCTGCTGGCGGCTATCACCCTTGTGGCTGCCTTCACGCTCTATGGCTTTATGGGGCGGCCTGACCTGCCCGCCAAGCCGGGGATGGTGGCAAGCGGCCTCGACCAGCTGGTGGAAGAAGGCGGGCCCACATTTGGCGAGGCCATCAGGTCCATCCAGAAGCACCTGAAGGACGAGCCACAGGACCAGAAAGCCTGGGAAATACTAGCCAAGACCTCGCGGTCGGTGCGTGATTTTTCAACCGCCGCCAATGCCTTCGGCCAGCTTGCCTTGCTGGACCCAACCAATGCCACCTGGCGCGCGCAACAGTTGGAAGCCATGATTGCCATGTCCGGGGGGCAGATTTCGCCCGCTACCCGCCTTGTGCTGGGCAAGCTGATCGAAGAGTTCCCGGATCATGCGGCCGGGCAATATTATCTGGGCATGGCCCGCTTGCAGGCGGGTGATGAGGCGGGTGCAAAGGCCACTTGGACGGCGCTGGCGGACAGGTCCGCCCCCGATGCGCCCTGGATGCCCATGCTCCGGCGACAGCTCTCAAGCCTGGGGGTTGCGCCGCCGAAGCTGACGGACGAGCAAATGGCGTCGGTTGAAAATATGACCGAAGACCAGCGCCAGGCCTTTATCGCCAGCATGATGGCGCGGCTTGAAGCCAAGCTCGAATCGGCGCCTGATGACGCGGAAGGCTGGATGATGCTGGCGCGCTCGCACCTGACGATGGGAGACCGGGAGGCCGCGATTGACGCTCTTGAGCGCGGTTTAAGCCATGTTTCGGGCGAAAAAGCCGCTGGCCTGCAGGGCTTTCTTGACAATTTGACGTCCAATCCCGATCTTTAAGACTCTGGTCAGAATTGCGCTCTATGATGCGCGACAGGAGCCTAGGCCCTTCATGGCTCCCAATGGATACCGGAACACTAATCGGCCCGAAGAATTCGTCTGCCAGATTCCAGCGCTAAAATAGCCTACTCGTGAGATTGAGGTCAAAAGACCATGGTCGACATTAACCCGAACGCCTCTGGGCTTCAGTCCCAGTTGCAGGCTCAGCTTCAGAATGGCCGTGGTGCACGGGCCGCGGCAAACAAACTCGACCTGACGCCCCGCCCGACGGACGTGATCGAGGAGCGCATCAAGGCGCGCCAGAGCGAAGGCAACAGGCAGGCGCCGGCGCAGCAATCTGAAAAATCGAACCGGAACGCAGATCTTTCTTCGACACAGGAACTCGAGGCAGCTCAGAGCCGCGTCAGCGACATTGGCACCAGCCAGCGCGAAGCGCCGATTGGCCGCTTGTCCACGCAGGCCAGCAGCCAGCGCGACGTGCCGCTGGGGCAGATCATCGATATCCGCGTATAGCGTTTTAGGGCTGGACAGCGCGCGTGACCGCCTTAGATTTCTAGTCATGGCGAACACACCAAAAGCACCCAAAAACTTCCACCATACCGTGCCTGAGGGCGACGAACGCGAGCGGCTTGTCTGCCGCGACTGCGGCTTCATCGCCTATGAGAACCCGCGCATTATTGCAGGGTCTGTAGTCGAGCATGACGGCAAGATCCTCTTGTGCAAGCGCGCCATCTTTCCCCAGAAAGGCAAATGGACCATCCCGGCCGGTTTCCTTGAGGTGGGTGAAAGCCCTGACGAAGGTGCTGCCCGCGAGGCCTATGAAGAAGCCATGGCGCATATCGAAATCCGTGATCTGTTGGCGGTTTATTCGGTGCGGCACATCAGCCAGGTGCATATGATGTACCGCGCCACGCTCAAATCGCCGGACTTCGCGCCCGGCATTGAAAGCCAGGAAGTGGGGCTGTTTGCGTGGGACGACATCCCGTGGGACGAACTGGCGTTCCCCAGTGTCCATTGGGTGCTGGGTCACTACCGCGAGGCCCAAGGCAAGTCCGGTTTCGCGCCCTTTACCAACCCTGTATGACGCCTGAGCTGGCCTTTTTGCGGCTACCGGCTTTATTCCCTGCCGCATAGGGTGTATGGGTGAAGGCCCGTAGTTTTCCCCCGTAGTTTTCCAAAGAATGGTGTTCTGCTCCCCATGATATCCCAACTGACCCGCCTCCGTCCTTCGCCCATACGCTGCATTGGCACCTACCACAAGACAGGGACCGTCTGGATGCGGAGAGTTTTCAAGGATGTTGCAGCAGCGATCGGCAGCGATTTTGGTGACCTGCGGGAGGCGGACGCAGCGGCAGTGCCGCAGAAAAACACCATATACCTAGAAGATCATACTCATTTTCCGGCGCCGTTCCTGAAGCGAAAGGTTCGGGGTATCCGTATTGTCCGCGACCCCCGCGACGTGGTGATCTCCGGCGCGCACTATCACGCGAGATCCTCCGAGGCCTGGCTTCACGAAGCCAAGCCTTTTTTTGACGGCAAGACCTACGCTGAAATGATCAATAGCTTCGAGACGATCACGGATCGCTACCGGTTCGAGATGGATAATGCGGCCGCGGACACCATCGCCGCCATGACGGATGCCAAGGGCGACAAGGCCCAGCAGCAGTTCCTGGAGCAGAATTTCCTGACGGTGAAATATGAAGATCTGGTGGAAGACACCGAGCTGACTGAGTTCAGCAAGGTGTGCCAACACCTCAAATTACCGGTCAGAAAGGCCAAGCCAGCGTTCCTCAAACATTCGCTTTTCGCCAACAAGAACGCCGTGGGCCACCACGGGCGCTCAGGCAGGAAGCAGCAGTGGAAAAGCGTGTTTGACCAGAAGCTGGGCCGCGCGTTTGCAGACAGGCACCAGCGCTCCCTCGAAATCCTGGGCTATGAAAAGGACGACAGCTGGGTTGAAAGCCTGAAGCCCTAGGACTTGGTCTCGTCTTCTTCCGGCATGTGTTTCATCAGCATGGGCATGTGCGCCAGGATGAAGATGAAGTTGATGCCCGTGTAGCCGAAGGTCTTGAAATTCACCCAGAATTCGTCGCTCTGCGTGCGCCAGATCAGCTCGTTCACCGCCGCCATCACCAGGAAGAAGATGGCATAGTTGCGCGACAGGACCCGCCACGCGGCATCCGGCAGGTGAAACGCCAGCTCCATGATGGACTTGATATAAAGCCGCCCGGTCGCCAACCCGAACAAAAGGATTGCCGCAAAGATGCCGTTGAGGATGGTCAGTTTCATCTTCACGAAAACGGCGCTCTGCAGGTAAAGCGTCAGCCCGCCCATCACCATGACCACCACAAAGGTGAATTTATGCATGGCGCTGACGTGGCCAAGTTTCACTTTTGAATAGAGGGCAGCAATGACGATGGCGACCATGAAGGGAATGGTTGCGGTGATCACCGCCTGTTCGCCTTCGCCAAAGCGGAAGGCGATGAAAAACACCAGGAGCGGGCCGAAATCCAGCATGAATTTGCGCCAGCCGGTCAGCTGTGGTTTGGCGTCCTGCTGGCCGTCAGTGCCGGTTTCTATTGTGGCTTTTTTGTCATCCATAGTGGTTTCGGTGCCTCATCGCGCATTTGTGATCACATTTGGCGCTTGCCCGGTCATCAAGTGGCTGGCTAGATAGCGCACCACCAAACGCAGGAAAGCAGGCTAGTTATGCTGCAGGTTTTGAAAGATCGCAACTTCCGTATCTTCTGGATCGGCGAATTTATCTCCGTGATCGGGGATCATATCAGCATGCTTGCCTTCCCCTGGCTGGTGCTGCAGCTGACGGGCAGCGAATTCATGATGGGCCTGGTGTTTGCGGCCCAGGGCCTGCCGCGCGCCATCCTGATGCTGATGGGCGGCGCGGTGGTGGACCGTACAAGCCCAAGGAAGGTGATGCTTTATACCAACGTCATCCGCATGGTGCTGATGGCGGTGCTCGCGTATCTTTTGTTCACCGGCGGCGTGACAATCGGGATCGTATTTGCCATTGCGCTGGCGTTCGGGGTTGCGGATGCCTTCTTCTATCCAGCAACCACATCGATTGTCCCCAGCCTGGTGAAGAAAGACCAGCTGAAGCAGGGCAATGCGCTGGTGCAGACCACCATGTGGCTGGGCGTGATCATCGGGCCACTGATCGCCGGTTTCGTGATCGCCGGCGAAGCCAGCCTGGGCACCCATTCCGCGGCGGCCCACACCATCGGGCTGGGGGATGACCAACAGGGGCTCGCACGTGCCTTCGCGCTCGACGGCCTGACCTTCTTCGCCTCCGCGCTCACGCTCCTGTTCGTGCGCACCCGCAGCCTTGAGAAGGAAGACGAGGGCGGCACCTCCATGCTTGAAGAGATCAAGGTGGCGGTCCGGTTTGTCTGGGCTGTGCCAGCGTTCCGCCTGGGGTTCCTCGGCATTGCCGCGCTTGAATTTTTCTTCCAGGCGCCGATTTTTGTCGGCCTGCCCGCGCTTGCCGACCTGCGGTTTGAGGAGGGTGCCTATATCTATGGCCTGCAGATCGCGGCGTATGGTTCGGGTGCCTTCCTGGGCGCATCGTCTGCCGGGATTTTCAAAGCCCCGAAGGACGAGAATATCATCCGCATCATGTTTTCGCTCTTTACCTTCTCGGGTGCGACCATCGCGCTGATTGTGCTTTATCCGCCCTACTGGTGGGGCATGGTGGTGTTTTTCATTGCCGGCTGCGGCGACAGCTGGGTGTGGGTGCATTTCACCACGCTGTTGCAGAAACGGACGCCGGAAAAACTGCTTGGGCGGGTCATGAGCCTCCTCATGTTCATGTCGGTCGGGCTGTTGCCGATTGCCGCCGTCATCATGGGCATGGCGTTTGAGATCAACCTCGAAGGCGCGCTTCTGGTGGCCTCGGGCGCCATCATGCTGGCCTGCGGCATTGGTGCCTTCCACCCCTATGCGACCCGCTTCAGCGTGCCCGCGGGGGTGAAGGAAGAGGTCACGGAGGCGTGACCAACCTGCTGTTCATCTGCAGCCGCAACCAGTGGCGCAGCCCCACGGCGGAAACTGTCTGGCGCAAACAGCCGGGCCTCAATGTCCGATCTGCCGGAACCAGCCCCAAGGCGCGGCGCACGGTGTCTGGTAAAGACATCGAATGGGCCGACGTGATCATGGTGATGGAGGGCAAACACAAAAGCCGGTTGAAGGCCGCCTTTCCGCATGCGGTGCAGCATAAAGCCTTGCACATCCTTGATATCCCGGACGACTATGGGTACATGGATGAGGAACTGGTCACCATCCTCAGGGAAAGCGTGGCGGCAATTTTAGGCTTGGAGTGACAATGCGCGGTTATTTCGGGATCGGGATCGACGGTCCGTCAAAAGAAGGCAATGTGGGCAACCTGGTGCGCACAGCCCATTCCTTCGGCGCGTCCTTCGCCTTTGCCGTCAACCCGATGAAAATCTCCCACACCGGCGAGCTGGTCACCGCCGATTTCGCCGACACCAGTAAAAGCACCACGCAGATCCCTTTCTTTAATTATGAGACGGCGGCTGACGTGCACGTGCCGCAGGGCTGCCAGCTTGTCGGCATCGAATTAACGGACGACGCTGTGGACCTGCCGAGTTTCCGCCATCCGGTGCAGGCGGTGTATGTGCTGGGGGGCGAGCGCACGAGCTTGTCGCGCGCCATGGCAGAGCGCTGTGATCACATGATCAAAATCCCGACAAAGTTCAGCCTTAACGTAGCGACTGCAGGTGCTATAGTCATGTACGACCGCTTGCGCCTGCTGGGTGGTTTTGCTGAAAGGCCGGTGATGCCGGGCGGTAAACCGATAGAGAAGCCAGCGCATGTACACGGCGGGCGCTTCAGCCGGATAGAACGACGGCTGAAAAACGAGAATAAATAAGCCAGGCGCCCATGAGATTGGGGCGTGTGACAATCGGGAAGAGACAAACAGGGACACTATGAGACAGCTTCAGGCATTCACACTCACGGCACTTCTTGTCATCAGCTTCACCGCCGCCGCGTTCGCGCAGGGCACGCCGCGCAAGCTTTCCAGCCATAATGACTGGGACGCCATGGTTGCGGGCTCGGGCTCGAACAAGGTCTGTTATGTCATCTCGGTGCCAAAGAAAACCTGGATCAGCCGCAAGGGTGCGATCCGCGGCGATATTTATATGACCGTCACCCACCGGCCCGCCTTCGGCGTGAAGGATGAGGTGAATGTGGTGGTGGGATACCCGATTCGCCAGGGCAGCGAAGCCCGCATCAATGTGGACGGCCAGAAGAATTACCAGTTCTTCACCGAAGGCAGCGGCGCCTGGGCCTATGACCCGAAGGATGACCGCAGCGTGGTTGCCGCCATGAAGGCCGGCATCAACCTGGAGGTTCGCGCCACCAGCCAGCGCGGCACCAACACCCGCGATACCTTCAGCCTCAGGGGCTTCACCGCGGCCTATAACGCCGCCTCCCGCGCCTGCCGGTAATCTGAAGTTTGGGTTGCCTTCCTCTCCCGCATCCGCTTTGCTGGCTGCGGGAGGGACAGTCATATGACAATCAGGCATCTTAAATCCGTGCTTTGTGCCGTTACGCTGCTGGCCTCAGCGCCTGTGGCGGCAGAAGGCGTGAAGCTGTGCCATATCGCCAACGCGGGCTTTCTGGTGGAAGGCGAAAATACCGCCGTTCTGTTTGATGCCGCGCGGGTAACAGATGAATACGACGGCGAGTATGGCCTGCCGTCCGCCGGTGTGATGCAGGCCCTCACAGCGGGTGACGGCGCGTTCGCCAACGTGAAGTTGGCCTTTGTCAGCCACAAGCATAATGACCATTTTGATGCGCAGGCCACGCTCGCGCACCTGCGCGCGGACGCGGATGTCACCTACCTGATGCCACCTGAGGCATTCGAAATGCTCAAGCAAGCGGGCCTGACGGAAGCCGAGGAAGCGCGCGCCATGGCCGTGCTGCCGCCGTGGGAAGGCGGGCCGCTCAGCTATGACCTTAAAGGCGTCAAGGTGAAGGCTTACCGGGTGGATCATGGTCCGAACCGGCCTCAGAACATCGGCTTTCATGTCACGGTCGACGGCGTCAGCTTCTTCCACACGGGCGATATCAATGCGTCGGGCGAAAGCCTTCGGAAAGCGGGGCTCGGCAACACGCCGGTGGATGTGATGCTGCTGGCTTTCTGGTATGGGCTCAATAACCCCCAGCAATCAAAAACCATCACGGACATGTGGCAGATTGGTACCGTGGTGCCCATGCATCTGGCGCCGGGCGAGCGCGGCTGGATGAACCAATATGGCGGACGTGACCAGTTTCTGGCCTGGATTCACGGCCAATGGCCCGGCAGTGTGCAGCTGACGGACGAGATGGCCTGCCACACGTTCGAGGCTAAATAGCTTGCAGTAAAATGGACAATATGGTCCCCTTCTTTCACTTAAGAGGGGGAATTCATGAAAAGGTTTTTGCTGTCAGCCATGCTGTTGATTGGCCTTGCCGCGCCGGTTCACGCCGCACCGGATTATATCGGCACCTATCATTCGACGCCGGAGGACGAAGCGGCAATCCGTGAGGTGATCGCGCGGTTTGACCGCGGTATCCGCGAAAAAGACGGCGAGCTCTTGAAGTCCACCTTCCTGCATGACGAGATACTCTTTATCTCGCCGCCCTATCAGGCGGTGATCGACGATGTGCGCGAAAGATACGACCCCGATTTCATGAAAGTGGGCCCGATGACGGAGGCGATGAATTTCGTCAATTTCATCACCACCACCGAAAGCACGGTCGCGGAAAACTTCTATAACATCGAGATCACGCAGGACCAGACATACGCGCTTGTCACCTTCGACTATGAATTCGTCGTCGACGACAAGGTGACCAACTATGGCCTTGAGGTCTGGCAGCTGTTCAAGGTTGATGGCCGATGGGGCATCGCCAGTGTCAACTGGTCTGTTACCATGCTGGAATAGCTACAAGGCAACCGTTTTGCCTTGCCAGTCGCCGCCATTGCGGCGGGCGATGACGAGGGCGTCCTCCGTGCCCTCGGCCTGCGCCACAAGCGCGCCGCCGGGCGCCCACACGCTGGACTTGCCCACGGGCGTATAGGGCCCGCTTTTGCTGGCATAGTTTGAAAAGGCCACCGGGATGCCGTGCTCGGTGGCGTAGCCCCTGAGCAAGGGTTCTTCGCGCGTCCAGGCATCGGCGTTAATCAGAGCCCCAACGGCATAGACATCCGCGCCCGCTGCCACCGTGCCCGCCGCGTGGCAGGGTTTGGTGAGGTCCGCACAGATGGCGGCGCCAACGCGCGCGCCCTTGTGCGGCGTGACGCTATAGTCGGTGCCACTTTGGAAATAGATCGCTTCACTGTCATGGACATGGATTTTGGCGTAGGCCGTGGGCGCATCACCGCCCAAAATCACAGCACCCAGATACGGCTTGCCGCCCTTGATATAATCGGGCGCCTTCAGCGGCATGCCAAGATAGGCCAGCATCCCCGCCTCGCGCGCGAGCGCCTGCAGGGGCATGAAGCGGATATCTTCGGCGCTGGTCTGCAGGCTTGCTGCCAGATCCATTTCATAGCCAGTGACGCTAAGCTCCGGGAACACCAGAACGTCCACGCCCTCCATCGCCGCCTGCTCCATCACCTGCCGGTGCAGGGCAAGGTTGGCACTGACGTCCCCCCGGATGCTGGTGATCTGTGCGGCTGCAAATGTGTTGGCCATGACGAATTCCCCTCAATCGTGCGCTTATCCTACGCGTCCGTGCCCGCTTTACAATCGACTTTTTCGGGCGTATAGCAAGGCCCACGGGCTCCAGCCGCCCGCCGCTCGCAGGCAGATGCCACGGTGAAGTGCTGGATTCAGTGACATGAATTTCCATACGGCCTTTCAAGCCGATGGCAATGCGGGCATCCATCCCTGAACTGAGAGGCCAGACAAAGGAAATTTCCGTGTCGAAAGAACTCTCATCCGGCAACCCCTATCTCGCTGGACCACTGGGCGCCGTTTTCATCAAAACCGCGCTTCCGATCATTTTTGTCATGGGCATGAACGGGGCGGTGACGCTCATCGATGCCTTGTTCCTGGGGCTTTATGTGGGCCCGAAGGCGCTAGCGGCCGTGACGCTCATGTTCCCCATCTTCATGCTGCTTGTGGCCTTGTCCACGCTGGTGTCATCCGGCATGGCCAGCCAGGTTGCCCGCTTCATGGGCGGGACCAATCATGAACAGGCGCAGGCGGCGTTTGTTGGCGCCCATGGGCTTGCCTGGTTCATTTGTGCGTTGCTGATATCGGGCTTTGCGCTCTTCGGCGCAGATATGGCGCTGCTGTTTGCGGGCGGGTCTGCCGGGCTTGGCGATATGGGGCATCTCTATATGCGTATCCTGATCTTCTGGTCGCCGCTCATGTTTTCGCTCGCGCTCAACTCCGATGCCATGCGCTGCGAGGGGCATCTGGGGCTGATGGCTGGCGTCAGCCTGATGGTGTCGCTGTTGAACATTGTGTTCAATTATCTGCTGATTGCGCGTCTTGAGATGGGTGTGGCCGGGTCGGCTTACGGCACCATTCTGGCGCAGTGCGTGGCGCTTGCCTGCGTGCTGGCATACCGGACATGGGGCACCACTCAGTTGCGGCTGACGGCCTTCGGGCGGCACGCCTTCACCGGCTTCTGGCGGCCGACGCTTGCACTGGGTTTGCCGCCCAGCCTGAGTTTCCTCGGTGTATCGCTGATCTCGGCGGCCATCCTGACGGCCTTGCAGATGGTCGACAGCCCCACCTATGCTGATACGGTCACAGCCTACGGCATCATCACCCGTGTCAGCACTTTTGTGTTCCTGCCGCTTCTGGGGCTGTCGCACGCCATGCAGGCCGTGGTGGGCAACAATTTTGGCGCCCAGCTGTGGCAGCGGTCGAACCGGGGGCTTGGGCTTGGCATCGCGTCCGCCTTTGCCTATTGCCTTCTGATGCAGGCGGGGCTGACCTTCTTTGCGGGCCCGATTGGTCGCCTGTTCGTGGCAGATGCCGCGGTGATTGGTGAGATTGAGCGCATCATGCCGGTGATGGTGGCGCTGCTTGCCATTGGCGGGCCGCTGATGATGCTGTCGTCCTACTTTCAGGCCATCGGCAAAGCGGCCCAGGCCGCGATCCTGGGTCTGGTGAAGCCCTATCTGTTTGCCATTCCGCTGGTGTTCCTGATGCCTATCGGCTTTGGCGAACCGGGTATCTGGCTGGCGGGGCCGGTGGCGGAACTGTGCCTTCTGGCGCTGACCGCCGCGACGTTGGTTCACACCAGCCAGTGGCAGGGCCTGCGCTGGGGCCTGTTCCGGCAAGCCTAAAGACGTGGCGGCGCCTTCAAACCGGGGGGCGCCGCCTTTACTTTACAATCCCGTGCGTCAGGCGTATAAGGCGCCCGAACAGATAACCCGCAGCCAGGTGGAACGCTTGGCTCGCCCGAAACGCCCTGGACCGGATAGTGATCCGCGAAAGGCAGGAGTTAACACGATGCAGATTACCCCGAACGGCCAAGAGCCGATCGTTTCCCCACGCATTCCAGCCGCTGAAGACAAGCTCAATATCCTCGGTCTCGACCGGGCTGAGCTTAAGGCCGCTATCGCTGAAATCGGCGTGCCTGAAAAGCAAGTGCGCATGCGCACCACACAGGTGTGGCACTGGCTCTATCACCGCGGCGTCAGCTCGTTTGAAGATATGACCAATATCTCCAAGGACGTGCGCGCGAAGCTGGCGGAACATTTCATCATCACGCGGCCCGAGATTGTCGAAGCGCAATATTCAAACGACGGTACGCGAAAATATCTGATCCGCTTTGCCGACGGCAACGAGGCCGAAGCCGTTTATATCCCCGAGGAAGACCGCGGCACGCTGTGTGTGTCCAGCCAGGTTGGCTGCACGCTCAACTGCAAATTCTGCCACACCGGCACGATGAAGCTGGTGCGCAACCTGACGGCGGGCGAGATTGTGGCCCAGATGATGATTGCGCGCGACGATTTGGGCGAGTGGGAAAACCCGACCGAAGGCCGCCGCGTGACCAACATCGTGATGATGGGCATGGGCGAACCGCTCTATAATTTTGATAACGTCAAGAAGGCGCTTGAGATCATCATGGACGAGGAGGGCATCCAGCTTTCCCGCCGCCGGATCACGCTGTCCACCTCCGGCGTGGTGCCGCACATGGAACGCTGCGGCAAGGAAATCGGCGTGAACCTGGCCGTCAGCCTGCACGCGGTTCGGAATGACGTGCGCAGTGATATCATGCCGATCAACAAGAAGTACGGCCTTGATGAAGTCCTCAAGGCTTGCGCCAATTACCCCGGCGCCCACAATGCCCGTCGTATCACGTTCGAGTATGCCATGCTGAAGGGCGTGAACGACAGTGACGAGGATGCACGCGAACTGGTGCGCCTGATCCGCAAATATAAGCTGCCGGCGAAAGTGAACCTGATCCCGTTCAACCCATGGCCGGGCACGGATTATGAGTGCTCTGACTGGGGCCAGATCCAGCGTTTCTCAGACATCGTTTATGAAGGCGGCATCTCTGCGCCGATCCGCACCCCGCGTGGGCGCGATATCATGGCGGCCTGCGGCCAGCTGAAGTCGGCATCAGAGAAGAAATCCAAGGCGCAGCTGGCGCGTGAGGCGGAAGCCGCCGCCGCCGCAACAGCTGCGGGCACCGAGCCGCACCACACCTCAACCGGCCTGACCTGACCGGCTGGACAGGGGGCTGCCGCGACCTGATGGCCCCCGAGGGCTAATGTCGGGCATGCCGATAGGCCGGTGGCTGAGGTAGGTGGGGTAGGCTATTTCCGGCTCCACCGCCATCATGGTGCCGCCGCGTTCCAGCCAACCGGCAATCCAGACAGGTATGTCGGCCGCAGGCATGGGCTTGCCGTACAGGTATCCCTGATGGTTGTGGCAGCCAAGGCTTGCCAGAAGGTCTGCGTGGTCTGTTGTTTCAACACCTTCCGCAACGCACGACAAGGACAGGCTGCGCGCCAGTTGAATGCCGGTTTCCAGGACCGCGCGGGACGGCTGGTGGGAAAGCGATGACCGGACATAGCTTTGGTCGAGCTTAAGCTCGGTGAAGGGGAAATATTGGAGCTGCTTGAGGGTGGAATAGCCGGTGCCAAAATCGTCCACCGACAGGCCAAAGCCCTTGAGGCGCAACCGCGACATAACCTCCAGACATTCCGCCGCCTCTTCCATCAGCTTGGTCTCGGTGATTTCAAGCGTGATCGATGTTGGCCGGACGCCATTTTCCGCCACCAGCCATGCCAGCCGGTCAGGCAGGTTGGTATCTGTCATGCTGTCTGCCGATAGGTTGACCGAGACAGGCATGGGCCATCCCAGTGTCTGCCAGCTGGCGATATCCTTGATGGCATGATTGAGCATCATCTGCGTCAGTGAGGTCATTAACCCCAGCTCCTCCACCATTGGCAGGAAGGCCCCTGGCCCCAGGATCACGCCCTCGGCGGTGCGCCAGCGGGCCAGGCATTCGAAGCCGACAATAGCGGATTCCTGGTGGTGGATTTTGGGTTGGTAGAAGGCGACGAGGGAGCCGTTGGTGATGCCTTGCTCAATGATACTGTGCGACAGCGGCTCCATGGTTGGCCCCTGGCCCGGATCGCCCGGCACTTCGATCACGCTGGGCGTGTCGCAACACCCGTTCAGGAGATCCAGGATATCTTCCGCGATAATCGGCTTCTCAAAGGCGCCCATAACGTTGAAGTTCAACGTTCGGGCCAGCCGGTCAGCTGAATTGAGAATGGAATGACCCTGGCGTGAAACCAGCAGCAGGTCATGCGCGCCACCCGATTCCGCCACATGATGCAGCAGCTGAAAGCCATCAAGTTCAGGAAGGTCCAGGTCTGTGACAAGCAAGCTGCAGGGCGCTTCGGCCATCAGCTCTATGGCTTTGCGACCACTGGCAGCCTCAAGCGTCTCAAAGCCGGCCGTGCGGCAGATGAGACCCAGCAACTGGCGTTGAAAGCTACAACCGTCGACAACCAAAGCCCGAGGCCTGGCATCCTCTTGGGTCGCCTTTTGGCGCATATATACTCCCGTTGATTTGTGCGGAAGCGGGCGATCCTCCCAAGGATCATTTTGACCTGATGGTACACGTATTGGCTTTATTATTAAAGCTTTGACCTGTAATTACCTGCTGTTTCATGGAATTAGCATGGTCAAAGGCCGATTTTAAGCCGCATTACTTCGCCATTAGTGTCCCTTTTGGGGCTTGGGCCTGAAAGAGCAGGGCGAGTCGCACCCCGACAGGCTATATCCCTGCGCTTCATCAGATAAGGCTAGGCTGTCAGGGCGCCCGGTTGGAGCGCCCTTTTCTTATGATTCTGCCGCCGCCTCGGCTGCCTTGATGAAATCCCAGACTTCTTTCGAGAAGGGCGACACCGGACCGTCCTTTGGCCAGTTGTCCATATCGTCATACATGCGCGCGGCGCTGCGCATCAGGCTTGGGTCGACATCATAGATCACCTGGGTCATGGCGTTCCATTCCTTGACGATTGCCTGCGCCTCAGGGGCAGCCGGGTCGGTGCCGACCAACGCCTCGGTGCGGGCAATCAGCGTCGGCCAGTTCCGTTCGCATGCCTTTTGGACATCTTCCGGCACGGCCTCCTTAGCCGCTTTCCAGCGCTCCTGCTCTTCCGCCGTATAATAGGTGTCCCACACCTTCTGCCATTTTTCCTCACTCATCGCGGATTCTCCTTGTTTGATGATGCTGCAGAGTGTGGAAAGGTCGACCGTCTGGCCCTCGCGGACCGCCCGCAACGCGCTGGTGACTGTCTCCAGCATTGCGTCGGTTTCCGCCAGCCTGGCCTGCAGCAGCTCCTGCTGCATGCCAAGAAGACGCGCTGCATCAACGGCTTGTTCGGCCATCATGGTTTTTATCTGGGCAAGGGAAAATCCCGCTTGCTTGAGCATCTGGATCTGCTGAAGCCTGAGAATGTCCCGTGTGCCATAAACCCGCTGTCCTGACTCGGTCCTGAGGGGTGCCAACAGGCCCTGCGTTTCATAATAGCGCAGCGCCCGCACCGTGATGCCGGACCGTTTGGCGAGCTCACCGATTGAATAGGCTGTCATTGCCGGTCTCCTTTCCACGGATACGAGCGCTAAAGGGTGACGTAGCGTCAGGGGCAAGGGCTTTTTTTACCCGTAATGCGATTTTTTCGCCAGCGGCGCAGAAGGGCCGATCAGGCCAGCGGGTCTGTTCCTGTCCGAAGCCAGCCGGTGATGCTGTAGCGCGCCCGGCGCGAGAAGGTGGATACCTGGCTCACTGCATGCGGTTTGGGGATCGAGAAGATATTGAGCGCGTTGAAGCTGGGCGTGAAGCCGCCTTCCACATGCTTTTTCTTGTCGAAAAACTGCAGGAGGCCGCCCCAGTCCGGCTGCCATTCGGGCGTCATGTTCAGCACAAACGCCGCGCGGCGGTCCTTGCCGTAGACATTGTCGTCATGGATGGTCAGGAAGTCGCCGGGCGAGAATTTTGTCAGCTGGGCGTCGGCGAAAGTGATGTCCGCGTGGCCCGTGACGGTGCGCACGAACTCGATAAAGGGTTTGCTGTTGAGAAACTCGAACAGCGCATCGAACGGCTTGGCGCACGCGCCGGCGTGATAGGCATCATAGATCGGGTAATTGTCGTAGATATATTGGAAGCCCTTCTGGGCCCCGGCATAGGCCGCCATGCGCAGGTCATGAAGCTGCTGGTCGGTCATGGCCTTTCGCTGGTCGGGGAAGATGTCATAGAGCTTGTCACCCTGATTGAGGTGCAGCACCCATTCCTTGAAATCGGCGATGGCCTTGAAAAGATCCGCCGCTGACTGGTCCGCCAGCAGGCCAGGAATATGGATACGGCCCGCTTGCTTGTAGGCTGCGGCCAGTTCCCGCGCTTTCAGCGTGTTCGACAGTTCAAGGTTGAGTGAAGACATCTGCGCATTTCCCAATCAGGCCCGTTTCAGACTTAATGCCTCATAGCCTGAATTGGGGAGGTGGTCAAAGCCCGAGAGGCGAATGGCAGGACGGCAAAGGGTCGCACCCCTACCGCCTGCCAAAGAGCGCCAGGATGCTGTTGGGCGCCTGGTTGGCGATATTGAGCGCCAGGATACCCAGTTGTTCCTTAACCTGGGCGGCCTGCAGGTCGGCGGCCGTGCGGGCCAGATCGGCGTCCACCATGCGGCCGATGCCGCGCTCCACCACGTCATGCAGTTTGCTGGCAAACTCGTGCTGGATCTCGAGCCGACGCGACGCCGTGCCGAAATGTCCCATGGCACGGTTGACGTTATCAATGGAGTTGTTGATTTCCTCCATCGAATATTCCTGGTCGTCCGTGAGGGTGATGAGCGCGCCACCGAACGACAGGTCCTGATGGTTGAAATCAAGTGTCTCTGTACCGTCGGAATTGGCGAGGGCGCTGATGATATCATTGCCGCTGTCGATCAGGTTGGTGCCATTAAAGTCAGCACTGGAGATCATCAGCTTGATCTGTTCGCGGTAGGCGTCCAGGTCGCGGGTATAGGCTTCCGCTGCCGCATCATCATTATTCTTCTGCGCGCTCAGGAGCGACGCCATCTTGCCTTTCATCTCAATCAGGATGTCGGAGATGCTTTCGGTTGCCACAAGGGCCACGTCAACGGCGACGGTCGCCCGGTTGATGCTGTCAAGCGACGCGCGAATGCCCGCCAGATCACCGCGCATGCGCTGGGCAATGGTATAGATGGCGGCGTCATCCTTGACGGACGCGACCTTGTATCCTGTTGCAATTCGTTCCTGAAGGGTCTCGAGCCACTTGTGGTTGGCTTCAAGGTTACGCAGCGCAGAAAGCGCGCCAGCGTTCGTGTTGACGCTCAGCATTGCCAGTTTCTCCAGCATTCGGTCCGCCTTTTTGGCAGACCACCCGTAAGGGCACCCATCAACAGAATACACGAAAGAGATGGTTACAGCAATCTGCAGAATCTTTAGTTTCGGTTGACAAAAACTGCAGAATCTGCTGTTTACGCCTGCGCGATTCGATAGATTTTCTGCATTCCCAAAA
Source organism: Kordiimonas lacus (assembly GCF_001550055.1). Classification (GTDB taxonomy): domain Bacteria; phylum Pseudomonadota; class Alphaproteobacteria; order Sphingomonadales; family Kordiimonadaceae; genus Kordiimonas; species Kordiimonas lacus. Next base: position 267,255 of record NZ_LRUA01000010.1, on the reverse strand, counting down.
GAGAAAGCATGAACGTCGAACGATTGACCTGGGGGCGGTTGCCCCCGCATACTCGCGCTGACACTTTTTATCTTTGGAGTTTTTGAATGTCGGACAAGATCAACAAGGTGGTATTGGCCTATTCAGGTGGCCTTGATACCTCGATCATCCTCAAGTGGTTACAGGTGACCTACGACTGTGAAGTGGTAACCTTCACGGCTGACCTGGGTCAGGGCGAAGAGCTTGAGCCGGCACGACGAAAAGCCGAGATGCTGGGCATCAAGGATATCTTCATTGAAGACCTGCGCGAAGAATTTGTGAAAGACTATGTCTTCCCCATGTTCCGCGCCAACACGGTCTATGAAGGCATGTATCTGTTGGGCACATCGATTGCCCGGCCACTGATTTCCAAGCGCCAGATCGAAATCGCAAAGGAAGTGGGCGCGGATGCGGTGTGCCACGGCGCCACCGGCAAGGGCAACGACCAGGTGCGGTTCGAGCTGGGCTATTATGCCCTCAACCCGGACATCAAGGTGATCGCGCCCTGGCGGGAATGGGACCTGCACAGCCGGACGGCGCTGATCAAATTCGCTGAAGAGCACCAGATTCCGGTGCCCAAGGACAAGCGCGGCGAAAGCCCGTTCAGCGTGGACGCGAACCTCTTGCACACCTCATCTGAGGGCAAGGCGCTCGAGGACCCGTGGGACGCGGCGGAAGAATATGTCTACAGCCGCACGGACGATCCGCTGACGGCCCCGAACGAGCCCGAATATATCGAGGTCGAGTTCGAAAAGGGCGACGCAGTGGGCATCAACGGCGTGGCCATGAGCCCCGCGACACTGCTGGAGCAGCTGAACGAATACGGCAAGAAGCACGGCATTGGCCGCTTGGACCTGCTGGAGAACCGCTTTGTCGGCATGAAGTCCCGCGGCATCTATGAGACGCCGGGCGGCACCATCTTGCTTGCGGCGCACCGGGGTATCGAGCAGATCACGCTCGACCGGGGAGCCATGCACCTCAAGGATGAGATCATGCCCAAATATGCCGAGTGCATCTATAACGGCTTCTGGTTCAGCCCTGAACGCGAGATGATGCAGGCGCTGATTGACAAGAGCCAGGAGTTCGTGGCGGGTACTGTGCGGCTGATGCTCTATAAAGGTGCGGCACATGTGGTGGGCCGCAAGAGCCCCTACAGCCTCTACTCGATGGAGCATGTGACATTCGAGGAAGACAGCGTTTATGACCAGCGCGACGCCGAAGGCTTTATCAAGTTGAACGCGCTGCGGCTGCAGCTTCTGAAGCGCCGCGGCAAGGTCACCGAACCGCCCGCCTACGACTAAGCCGATCCTCCTGCGTATGGCAGGGTTGCAGAACCGGGTCTTGACGGATGTCGAGGTCCGGTTTTTCATGATGCGAGTTGAAAGGCTGCCGCTTCGGATCACTTTCAATCAGAAGATCGGAGGGACCCGCGTGGCTGAAATCTTCACCATCATTGCGCCAGTGTTCATCATCATGATGCTTGGCTATGGGCTTGGGAAAACCCGCCTGTTCCCCGATGGCTCCGCCCCCATCCTGATCAGCTTTGTGTGGTATGTGGCGATCCCGGCGCTCCTCTTTCGCTCGCTCGCGCCCAATGAGCTGCCGGACGCGTCAGAACTACTGTTTGTTCTGGCCTATTATGGGTCACTTTATGTGGTCTATGCGCTTGCCATGCTGTCAACCAGGCTGCTGTTTGGGCTGACCACCGCAGAGCAGGCCACATTCGCTTTCGTCACCTGTTTCGGTAACGCTGGCTTCATTGGCATCCCGATTGTTGAAGGCGTGTATGGCGAAGAGGGCGTGCGGCTTCTCCTGATGCTGGTGAGCTTCCATTCGCTGACATTGTTGCCGGTGACCACCGTGATTGTGGAACGCGCCGCAGATGCCACGGAAGGGCCGGGGATTGCCTCCCGTACCTTCGCAAGCGTGCGCCAGAACCCGATTATCATCGCGCTTCTTGTCGGCCTTGGCTGGTCGGCCTTAAGCCTGCCTTACCCGCATTGGCTGGATAAGGTGCTGGAGCTGCCGGCGGTGGCGGCGGCACCGGTAGGGCTGTTCTCGGTCGGCCTGTCGCTCGCCAGTGTCCGGATTGCCGGCAACATCACCCACGCCATGGTGGCTGTGTCGCTCAAGCTGATGATCCTGCCGCTGACGGTGTTTTTAGTGGCGCACTTCCTCATGGGCCTGCCGGATGTCTGGGTGGGTGTGGCAACATTGATGGCAGCGCTGCCGAGCGGTATGATCGCCTACAGTTTTGCCAGCCAGTATGGTATCGGTGCGCGCAGGGCAGCCACAGCGGTGTTGATTTCCACCGGGTTATCAGCCGCCACGCTGTCTGTTGTATTGTTTGGTCTCAAGGCAGGAGGGCTCTCATGAAAATGATCTGGCAGGTCTATTTGTCGGGTGAAATCCACTCAGACTGGCGCGACGAGATCGCGGCGGCTGTCAAGGACGCCGAGCTGCCGGTTGAGCTGATGGCCCCCAATACGAATCACGGCGACTCGGACGACTGCGGCGCGGTGATTATGGGCGAGCCCGGCAATGATTTCTGGCGCGACCATATGGGCGCCAAGGTCAATGCCATCCGCACCCGCACCATGATCGAGAATGCCGACATTGTTGTGGTGCGTTTCGGCGAAAAATATCGCCAGTGGAATGCGGCCTTTGACGCAGGCTATGCGGCGGCCTTGGGCAAAAGCCTGATCGTGCAGCATCCGGCCGAGTTCACCCATGCGCTCAAGGAAGTCGACGGCGCCGCCATGGCGACATGCGAGACTGTCGACCAAGTGATCGAAATCCTGCGCTACGTTACCACCGGTGTTTTGAACCGTTAGGACCATGATGAAACTCTATTATTCAAAAACCTCGCCCTACGCCCGCAAGGTGCTGCTGCTCGCCAAGGCGCTGGGCTTCGGTGACCGGCTTGAGGTGGAGGCCGCGAACCCGCTGGCGAACGAGGACGCGCTGCTGGCCGCCAATCCGCTCAACAAGGTACCAGCGCTGGTGCTCGACGATGGTCGGTGCGTGTTCGACAGCCCGGTGATCATGGAGTTCCTTCTGGATATGGCCGGGCGCCCCCGCGCGGGTGACGAGTATTTCGAAGACCTGCAGATCCAGGCGCTGACTGATGGCATTCTGGATGCCGCGCTTTCGCTGGTGATGGAAAGTCGGCGCGAGGACGCTGAGAAGTCTGTCTATTGGCAGGAACGCTGGCACGGCGCCATCAAGCGCGCGCTTGTTGTGCTCGAGCGCGATTGGCTGGATAAGCTCCACGCCTGGAATAGCGCCACCATCGCCACCGTGTGCATGCTGGATTATCTGCTGTTCCGCTTGCCAGAAATAAGCTGGCGCGAGGCGCACCCCGCGCTCGCCGCCTGGTTTGACGAAGTGAGCCAGAACCCGGACTTCATCGCCTCCAACCCGCGCGACTAGGGATAGCGCGTAAAGATCCAATAGAAAACGCCACCCAGGAATTTCCAGGTGGCGTTTCTGATAGCATGGATGCTGAACCAAGTTCAGCATGACAGTGTGTTTCTTGTCGTCACCCTGAACTTGTTTCAGGGTCCAGACACACCGAACAAATAGCCTTAGTCAGCCTTGCGCTGGGCGTCGCGGGTGGCCTTGAATTCGGTGCCTTCGCGCCAGTTCGGCCAGGCGTCGCTGTCGATCAGGCTGCGGCCGGTGGTGTAGTAAAGCCGCAGGTCCTCAACGGCACCGGTCAGGTCCCAGTCGTCGCGGTATTCGTCAGACGGGGAGTGATAGTGCTTTTCGATATATTCCGCGACGATGGCCTCCACGTAGGCCCGGCCCTTTTCGCGGTGGTCATAGCCCGAGTTGGGGTAGAGCATCGGCACGCCTTTTTTCGACAGCTCGAAATGGTCAGAGCGGTAGAAATAGCCCTTCTCGGGCTCCTGGTCGGCCACCAGAATGCGGTCCTGTGCCTGGGCGGCGGCCTTCAGGGCGTCATCCAGTTCGGAGTTGCCGAGGCCCACAACCGTTACGTCCCGAGTGGGGCCATAGAAATTCAGGCCGTCCATATTGATGCCGCCCACGGTGTCCTTCAGCGGGAACAGCGGATGTTCGGCATAATAGGCAGAGCCCAGAAGGCCCTGTTCTTCGGCCGTCACGGCCAGGAACAGCACAGACCGCTTCGGCTTGGGGCCAGAGGCATATTTGCGCGCCAGTTCAATCAGGCCGCCGGTGCCGGTCGCGTTATCGAGCGCGCCATTATAGATGCCGTCGCCCTCAACGGTCGGGTCGGTGCCGATATGGTCCCAGTGCGCCATATAGACGAACACTTCGTCGGGGCGCTCGCTGCCTTCCACAAAGCCCGCCACATTGCGGCTGTCCATGTGCGCGACGTCGGACCGGAAATGGGTAGAGAACTCAAGGTTCATCGGCACAGCCTTGAAGCCAGGTGTCTTGGCCGCGTCATACATGGCCTGGAGGTCAAGGCCCGCCATGGTGAACAGTTCACCGGCTTTTTCCTTGGTGATCCAGGCTTCTGCCTCCGAAAAACCTGTGCCCTTGTCTTCGCGCACCAGGCCGAACTGGGGGCCGGTCCAACTGCTGTCCACTGTCATCCAGCCGTAAGCGGCAGGTTTGGTGTCGTGGATGATGATGGCGGCGGCGGCACCCTGGCGGGCGGCTTCGTCGAACTTATAGTCCCAGCGGCCATAGTAGGTCATGGTGTTGCCGGCGAACAGGTCCGGGTCCTGCGTAGCATAGCCCGGATCATTCACGAGCATCACCACGGTTTTGCCCTTCACGTCCACGCCGTCATAGTCGTTCCAGCCGCGCTCGGGCGCGTTGATGCCGTAACCCACGAACACCATGTCGCTTTCGTGCACTTCGCTGTCGGTCTGCTCGCGCCGGGTCCAGACAACATGGTCGGCACGGTAGGCCAGCTTCAGCTCGCCGCCTTCGCCCTTGATGGTCATCTCGGGCGCGTCTTTGGTCTCGATCGACACCAGTGGCACGGCCTGGGTGTAGCTGTCACCGTTCGCCGGCTTGAGGCCCGCATCCCGGAAGGCCTTTTCAAGGTAGGCGACTGTCAGCTCCTCGCCCGGTGTGCCGGGCGCACGGCCGCCGAATTCATCGGATGCCAGCGTGGTAACATGGCCCTTCAGGGCCTCTGTATTCATGGTGTAGCTGGTGGCTGTCTCGTCCGGCTTCTGGCTGTCGCCACAGGCCGCGAGCGAGAGCAATAGCGCCCCGGTCAATGCAAAATTCTTCATGGAAAACTCCCCGCTTAAGGTTCGAAGCGGAGAGTGGCGGGTCGCAGCCCTGCTGTCAATGCGACTTCTTGCTTATGCAATGAATGTGTTTTTGATGCCGTCGAGGATAAACTGGCACGACAGGGCGGCCAGGATCACGCCCAGAAGGCGGGTCAACACGGCATTCACGGTGGGGCCAAGCCAGTCCATCACCTTGGAGGCGGCGAAGAAGATAACAAGCGTGATCAGCATGACAACCGCCAGCGCCGCCAGGATCGCGCCCTGGGCCTCAAGGTCGCCTTCATAGTTGGACATGGTCAGCATGATGGTGGCGATGGCGCCAGGACCCGCAAGCAGGGGAATGGCCACGGGAAAAACCGAAATATCCTCGAAATATTCGTCGAACTTTTCAGCCGATTCCTGCTTCCGCTCCGTGCGTTTCTCGAACACCATTTCAAGCGCGATGATCAGCAGCATCAGCCCGCCCGCGACCCTGAGGCCATCCATGGAAATGCCAAGGGCATTCAGGAACGGCTTTCCGACAAGCGCGAAAAACACCAGGATCAATGTGCCCACGATGGTGCCTTTGACGGCCATGGTGCGCTTGTGGCTGGTGTCTGCGCCCTGGGTCAGGCCGGCGAAAACCGGTGCGATGCCGATCGGGTCTACAATCACGAACAGGCCGATAAAGGCGGCGATAAAGGCTTCATACATGACGCATGCTCCTGCATTCAGTCGCGGTTATCAGCCTGTTGAATTTGAGGTCCTAAAGGCTGCCAGTCTTAAAGCGTGTCAGGATCAATATTGTTCTGACGACAGGTCGCTGTCACGGTATTTTTGAGCAAGCAGGCAATTGTCATGGGGCCAACACCGCCTGGAACCGGCGTGATGGCACCGGCACGCTCGGCCGCTGCACCGAATTCCACGTCGCCCACAAGGCGGCTTTTGCCTTCACCACGTTCGGGCGCGTCGATGCGGTTGATGCCCACGTCAATAACGGTTGCGCCTTCCTTGATCCAGTCGCCCTTGACCATCTCTGCCCGGCCAACGGCGGCCACGACAATATCGGCTTCAGCCACTTCGCCCGCCAGGTCCTTCGTGCGGCTGTGGGCGATGGTGACGGTGCAGTTGGCATCCAGCAGAAGCTGCGCCATCGGCTTGCCGACAATGTTCGACCGGCCGACGACGATGGCTTTCTTGCCGCTCATGTCGCCGAGTGTGTCCTGCAGCATCAAAAGGCAGCCAAGTGGCGTGCAGGGCACCATGCCCTTGCCGCCAGTGGCCAGTAGGCCGGAGTTGATCACATGGAAGCCGTCCACATCCTTTTCAGGATTGATGGCGTCGATCACTGCGGCTTCATTGATATGCTTCGGCAGCGGCAGCTGCACCAGGATGCCGTTCACGGCCGGGTCGGCGTTCAGCTCATTCACTTTGGCAAGCAGCACGTCTTCGCTGGTGTCGGCAGGCATTTCAAAGTGGAAGCTGTTCATGCCGGTCTCGGCGGTCTGCTTGACCTTGTTGCGGACATAGACCTGGCTTGCGGGGTCTTCGCCCACAATCACGACGGCAAGGCCGGGGGTGATGCCGTGGTTGGTTTTAAGGGCGGTAACATCCTTGGCGACGCCTTCGCGCACTTTGGCTGAAAAGGCTTTACCATCGATAAGTTTGGCGGTGGGCATGGGTGTCTCCGTGCGGTGGTCGCGATCACTGTTGCCTAACCCATCAGGCCCAGCTCGCGAAGCTTTGCGTCGAGCGCATCAAATAGTTCGTCCGGCACGCCCTCAAAGAGAATCGTCTTATTCCGGTTCTGGTCCCCCGCTATAAGGCGAATGGCCGATTTGGGCAACCTGAGTTTTTTGGAAAGAAGCTTGATGAGCGCGGCATTCGCCTTGCCGTTTTCGGGGATGGCGGTAACGGTTGCGCGCAGGCGCAGCTGGCCCTCGGCGTCTCTGTCGATGCGGTCAAGCTTGTCGGCGGCGGCCTTCGGTGTCAGGCGGATGTGCAGCCTGACGCCTTCAGCCACCCGGATAAGCAGCCTATCCGACATTATAGAGGATGTTGATAATCAGCCGCTGGAGGAACATGATCAGCAGAAACAGGACGATGGGCGATATATCCATGCCACCCATGGTGGGGATAAAGCGCCGGATCGGCTTGAGGGCCGGTTCGGTGACAGCATGCAGGAATCGCCCGACGGTCTGGACAAACGGCTGGTAGGCATTGACGACGCCGAAATGGATCAGCCACCCCAGAATGATGCTGATGATCAACATCCATTTGAAGATGTCGAGCGCGACATAGGAAACTTGCAGCAGTGCATCAATGACGACCATTTTCGATCCTTTTTCCTGTTAACCGATCCTTATCAGGCCTTGGGGTAAACTGTCACAGTTATTGCAAGACATGTAATGTGAGTAGCCGCGAAATGCAATTGAGCGGCAAAAAATACCCTGGGGTTCCGAGTCGAATGGCTCAAAATGATACGCCCCTGGGTAAGAATTGCCTATGGGGCAAAAAATGCCCACCTGGCAGTGGCAGAAAGCTGGTAAGATAGCGCATGGCGTTTTTTGGTGGCACAAGCTTTAGCGGTCTTTTTGGACCCACGCAGCAGCAGACGTTCCGACCACAGATTGTCGGGATTGATACGTCGCTTATTGCCATGTCTGTCGACGCCAAAATGGCACAGCGTTCGCTGTCGACCCTGACCGCTGAGCAGCGTGCCGCCTTTTCCTTGAGTGGCCGCGGCGATGCTGTGATCCCGCCGTGGCAAGTGCCGGAAGAATCCAAAACCCTCAGCCAGCAAATCCGCGAAGTCCGCGAGCTGACCAAATTCATCGACCTGAAGGCAGATGACCTGGACGCCGTGGGTGATGCCGACAAGAAGGCCACATTTGCGCTCTATAAGGCGCTCAATAACCTGCGTGTCCTGGCGGAATATGCATCCCAGGACAGCACATCGACTTCTTCGCTGTCGCGCCTCAATGATCAATTCCAGGCGGGCCTTGATGAAGTCCGTGACTTCCTGTCCACGGCTGACCTTGAAAAGCTCGACCTTTTCCTGGGCGATAAGGAATACAAGACCGAGGCGACGACCCGCCTGGGCAAAAACAGCTCGGAATCGAACGGCAGCCTGATCACCACCGATCCCAACGCGGCGATCGACGGCCTGGTGGGGGATGAGGTCTTCACGATTTCCGTCACAAAGAGCGGCGAAACAGATGATATCCAGGTTGACCTGTCGGGGGTTTCCGGCACGCTGTCACTGAATAACATCAAGGATTATATCAACACGCAGATTGAGGCGCTGACCATTCTTGATAGCAACGGCGACCCGACGCCGAAGCATTTAACGCGTTTTGATGTGCGCCGCGACGGCGATAGCGGCAAATACAGCCTGCAGATTGATGGTACCATCACGGAAGAGGTCACATTGTCCGCTGCCGTGACCACACCAACGCTCTATGTGGCGTCCGCCGTTTCGCAGCTGGATGACGATTTTGCCGTGACCAGCCGGATCACGGAGATCAATGGTCTTGACGGCACGTTGGCGATTGATGATGTGACCTCCTTCTCGGGCATCGACTATGAAGCCAGTGCAGTGAAGGAGCAGGTGGCCGAGCAGGAAGACGACGATCTGGATCCAAAAATCGCCAGCCTGCGCGACAAATTGCTGGCTGAATCCAAAGAGGATGTCACGGGCACATCGAGCGATGATGAAGAGGAAGACTCAGCTGACAATGAATTGTCCATCACCAACGTGAACAGCGACTATCAGGTCAATGCCGATACCACGGCAAGCCGGGTTGCGGTGGACAGCGAAGGTGGCATTTATGTAGTGGGCACGTCCGATGGCAGCTTCGGGCATCAGTTGAATACGGCGTCTGGCGAAGATGTGTTCCTGACCAAATTCGACACCGAAGGCAATGTGGTCTTCTCCCGTTTGCTGGGCGTGGCCGGTGACGCCGATGCCTACGGAATCACGGTTGACAGTGAAGACAATGTCATTGTGGTGGGCAAGACCGACAGCGAGCTGTCCACCAGCGACGTGATCGACAGCACAGACGCCTTTGTCACCAAAATCAGCAAGCGCGGCGATGAAGTGTTCCGTTACCAGCTGGATACCTTTGGCGAATCCGCGGCCTACAGTGTGGCGGTTGACAGCAACAACGACATTTATGTGGGTGGCTATACCAAGTCTGCCATCAGCTCCACCTCCGGCTTTACCGGCGGACAGGATGCCATGATCCTGAAGCTGTCCGGCAGCGACGGCAGCCTGCAGGACTCGAGCGTCTTTGGCACCAGCGGCAATGACGTGATCAAAGGCATTGCCATTGACGGCAATGATGACATTGTCGTGGCGGTGGAAGAGGGCGGCGACGCCGTCGTATACCGGCTGGATGCCACTGACCTCAGCGACACGACCAATTTCCTGAATATGGGCAGCCTGGGTACCGGTGGCTCGATCCAGGGCATCGCCATCGATAACACCAATAGCGATGTTTACATCGCGGGCGTGACCACCAATTCAGCCCTTGATGCCAGCGGCACTGCCACCGTTGTGGGGACCGCGGAAGGTGGCTTTGAAGGATTTGTCAGCGCGCTCAGCCTGAACGGCAAGTCCAACCTGAAGGCTGAAAGCACCACGTACCTGTCAACCAGCGGCACCGACCGCATCAATGATGTGGTAGTGGTTGATCAGGTTGTCTATGTGGCGGGCTCCACGGCTGGGACGCTGTCGGGTGAGACGGCGCGGGGCTCTGTTGACGCCTTTGTGGCGCGGGTCGACGGAAAGACGGGCGCCCTTGAAGACATGGAGCAATATGGCGAAGGTCTGTCCAAATCCGCAGTTGGCGGCCTGGCCTTTACCACGCAGGGCAACTCTGTGCTTGAAACCCTGGGCCTGCCAACCGGCACGGTTAATATTGACGAGACACTGGATATCCAGACACAAACGTCTGCCAAGGAAGGCGATTTCTTCTATATCTCCGTTGATGGAGGCACCAAGAAGAAGATCACCCTGAGCGACGGCGACACCTTTGATGACCTCAAGCGTAAATTGCGCATCGCCGGCTTCGGCAAGATCGATGTGGATGTTGCCAGCACGGCAGAAGGCGACAAGCTCACGATCTCGACGCTGGATGACGGTGTATCGATTGACCTTCTGCCGGGTACCGGCGACCGTGACCTTTTGGAGCGTATCGGCCTTGAGCCTGGCAAATTGCTGCCAAAGAACGAGGTTTTTGGCCTGGGTGACGACGAAGAAGAAGACGGCACTGACCCAGATAATCTGGGTGGTGCGTTCGGGCTCGGCCTCAAGGGCGAGCTGCATATCAAGGACAAGGCGACAGCCAAATATGTGCTGAGCTTGTTTGATGGCGCGATAAGCTCAGTGCAGCGCGCTTTCCGGTCGCTCGAATATAACCCGTTGAAGGCCTTGATCAAAGAAGGTCGGTCAACCCAGGGCACGGTGCCAGCGCACCTGCAGGCCCAGCTTGCCAACTTCCAGACGGGTCTCGCACGCTTGCAGTCCGGCGCGTCCTCACCTTCGCTCAGCCTGTTTGTCTGACGCTTTTTCCAATCCGGTTTAGTCAACTGCCTTAACCAACGGCCTTAACCAACGGCCTTTGGGCCTTGGGTCTGCATGTCTGTATGTGCGGGAGTTTTCAAGGGTTCACATGGAGCGGCTGGATAATAAAAAAGCCGCACGATTGGTGCGGCTCTGGCTGGTCTTTTGGCAGGTACCTCTCTCGGCGGGGTAGGCGGGAACAGGTGCACGATTGGGGGTCGAGTAAATAAATTTACCTATTCCCGCACCCCTGCTCGAGAGGTACTTCTATACAATACAAACTCCGTGCCATTTTTTAGACGACTTTTTATTTTCTTTATTTTCAATAGTTTATGTAATTTTCCATTGATAGGGCTCTGTTTTTCATGAAAAGATAATTGCAAAAAGCAACATATATTGTCTTATTTTGCAATTATGTCGCAAATAGCAACAACAGAAAGTCGCTGAAGTGTGATTGTCATTCAGCCATTATTCACACACTATGGCTTAGAAGGATCAAGCCTGACGAGACAAGGCCTGTTGAATGGGCCCTGACGTCGCCCTGACAAGCAAGGACAGAAGCAGTATGCGCCTTTCGGTTATTTTTTCCATCATGATGGTTCTCCTTTCTGGATTTGGGGCGCAGGATGTGCGCGCCCAGGACGGAGAGGGCGAAGAGATTCAGGACGTCGGCAAGCCCAGGATCGAGATGAAGCCCTTCAATATGGCGCTTCTGGAGCGTGGGCGCGTTCGAGGCCAGGTAACCATGCATCTCGTGTTGGTTATTGAACAGAAGGGCGGGCATGAATTTGTCCGCACCCGCCTGCCGCAGCTCAGGGCCGATTTCAACAGCGCGCTGACAGTGCTTGCGCGTCAGCGCTTCAGTGTTTCCCGCCCGATCGACCCCGATATCGTCAAGGCCTACCTGACGCCCTATGCCGACCAGCGTCTGGGGTCTGGTGTCGTGTCTGTCTATGTCAAGCAGGCGTTGATCGAACCAAGCTGACGCCATACCAGCGTCAGGATGCCTGATTTATGGGCTGTGGTGAAAAAGTAACACCTCTCCAAATCCAATGAATTAATGAAGCGAATTACTTGACCCCTCTGGCAATCGTCCTATCCCATATAAGTGGGAAGGACTAATGAAGTTGTATTAAACATCACGGAGGGGAAACATGCGCCAGAACCGCTTGTTTAAAACGACCGCGCTAACAGCCGGTTGTCTTGCTTTCCTAGCCTCGGGCTCAGTTATGGCCCAGGATGGAAGCGACGAAGAATTTACCATTGAAGAAGTTGTAGTTACCGGTACTTACCTTAAAGGGAAATCCCAGTTCACCAGCCCATCGCCGCTTGCAGTGATCGGCGCAGACAACCTGAATCAGATCGGCGCCAGCAACGTGGCAGACCTGGTCCAGACGCTGACCATCAACAACGGTGCTCAGAATAACCCGGACGCCTTCACCCAGAACGGCACCACGGGGACATCCAACTTTAACCTGCGCGGCCTTGGTGTGGCCTCCACGCTGGTGCTTCTGAACGGTCGCCGTCAGGTGGTTGCAGGTACAGTTACGAACGACGGTATTGCCTTTGTTGATACCAGTTCTCTTGTGCCGCAGATTGCTGTTCGGCGGATTGAGATCGTGAAAGACGGCGCTGCCGCCATTTACGGTACAGATGCCGTTGCCGGTGTGGTGAACTTCATCACAGACGATGATTTCGAAGGCGTGGAAGCGTCTGTTAAATATCAGACACTGACCGATCAGGGCAGCCAGTCTGATGCGCTCTATCAGGCCAAGTTCGGCTGGGGCAACGACACCACCCACGTCATGGGTGCCTTCAGCTACTATGACCGGACGCCTCTGACAACCGAGGAACGTCGTTTGAGCCAGACAGCTGACGACAGCTCGGTGCTGGGTAACCCGGGCGCCTATTATGTGCCGTCCATCATCGCGGCAGTGGGCTCTGTGGTGCCTGTGATCGACCCGACCGGTTGTGAGGAAGTCGGTGGCCAGGCAAATGTCGCAGTGGACATCGGGGTTGCCCGCATCGGTACCTGTGGCTTTGACTTTGGTGACTATTTCAACCTGGTACCGGAAGAAGAGCGCAAGCAGGCGTATGCTGTTGTTACTCAGCAACTGGGCGATAACCACCAGCTGCGTGTTGAAGGCGGCTGGGCAGATACGGAAGCCCGGCGCGGCAACTCGCCAACCTTCCCGTACCTGCAACTGAGCCAGGCCGGCGTACCGGCTTATCACCCGGGTAACCCGTTCGGGCAGGGCGTAACCTTCCTGGGCCGTGCCATTGGTAACGGCGGGGAAGTGTCACCGAACCTGACCACATCGGAAACCTACCGTTTCAACATCGAGCTGACAGGCGACATCAACGACACCTGGAGCTATGACGTTGGCTTCACCATTGCGGACAACAGTTATGTCCTCAATACAGAAGACACGCTGACAGCGAACTTCCAGCGTGCGCTGGCGGGCTTTGGTGGCAACAACTGTGACATTGGGGCCGGCGTGCCGGGTGCCAACGGTTGTCTGTTCTATAACCCGTTCGCCACCAGCTATTCGACACTGCCAAACAGCCCTGAAGTGCTTGACTATATCATTGGCACCCAGGTGATTGACGGTTCGTCAAATACCAAAGTGGTTGATGCTGTCCTGTCCGGCTCTATCGGGTCGACGCCAGCAGGCGATATCGGCATTGCCGTTGGCATGCAGTACCGGAGTGAGTTCTGGGGTCGTGATTATGACGATGTCTCGAACGCAGACGGTTTTGCCTTCCTGATCGGTAACCAGGACTTCTCTGAAGATCGCTCCGCCGTGGGCCTCTTCGCTGAAACCCTGATCCCGATTACCGACCAGATCGATCTGTCGCTGGCGCTTCGTAATGAGAGCTATGGCGGCGATATCGGCAGCACCACAGATCCGAAGATCTCGCTTCTCTATCGTCCGATGGACAGCCTGTCGCTGCGCGGCAGCTATTCTACCAGTTTCCGGGCACCAAGCGTGCTGCAGGTGGCCGGTGGTACCACGGCGCTTGAGCAGGTGTCTGATCCGGTCACGGGCGGTACGGCCTTCGCGGCAGTGCGGTCTGTGGCGCCTGACGGTGGCCGGGACATCCGCCCTGAAACCGGCAAGGCCTGGAACTTTGGTGCCAGCTATTCCGGCAATAGCGGCTTTGAGTTCGACATCGACTACTGGAACTACAAGTTCGAAGACGTAATCATCGCCGAGAACTCGCAGGCTGTTGTGAATGCGTTCCCAACAGATCCATCCCGGGTTTTCCGGTCTGGCGAAAACGGAACGTCGGGCACCATCCTTCTGGTGTTTGTTGACTTCCTGAATGCCTCCAGCGTGGAAACGCAGGGCTTCGATGTCAACGCCCGCTACACCTTCGACACCGACTATGGCACTTTCCAGCCATTCTTCGAGGCAACCCACGTCCTGAAGTATGATCTGGAAGACCCACAGGCCGGTGCAGTGGACGGTGCAGGCAACCGGAACTTCTCGAACTTCGGTAGCCCTACGCCAAGCTGGCGCTTCAACACAGGCATGTCCTGGACCAATGAAGACCATGACTTCCGCTTCTATATCCGTCATATCAGCGGCATGGACGACGACCAGAATGCGGGTAGTCGTGTCGGGGCAATGACCACGGTTGATGCACAATATACCTTCAACCTGGGCGGTTTGTTTGACGGTGGCGATGGCTCCAGCATCCAGCTGGGTGTGATCAACGCCTTCGACAAGGCTCCACCTTATGTTTCGACAAACGGTGGCTATGAATCGCGGACCCACGACCCTCGCGGCCGGATGGTTTATGCGAAGCTAAGCGCATCATTCTAAAATGAAAACACAGAGACCGGGGCGAAATCATTCGCCCCGGTTTTGGTTTAAGGACTGAGTATTCACGAGGGACAAAAAAAGTTGCCGCCAAGGAGCCTTCCGAACGCGGTGAGTATTCGATGCTAAGAGGTCTCAGTTGACGTTACGGAATTAAGGGGATTCGACAAGAAAGCGGCAGGTTTCCGGGGTTTTTTATTGTTGTTTTGACGATACACAATCACTTGAAATCTTGGAGAGCTGGTGTTGAACCGCTTGACGTTAACGTAAATCAAGAGGCACAATTGCACCGAAATCGTTTCTGGCCCAGGAAGGCGCCGACACTGTCGGTTGGGTTGGCCAGGATGGTTTGGCTGTGGGAGGAAGCTGGGAGCATACAGGCGGGTCGGTCGCAGGACCTCCGCTGTTCACTATTTTTCCCCTGGTCACAATGCATTGTGGAGATCTTGGCTTTTGCCATGAAAGTCCCGTTCCAGATAGGCGCAGCGCTGTTGCCAGACAGTTGTTGCAGGAACCCCGGGTTTTCATGTGTCTCAGCAAAAGTCGAAGGGAATGGGAAGGAAACCAATGAGCAAGAACTTAGGGCATAAAACCCGTGCATTTCTGATGACGTCAGCAGCCGCTGCCGCCGTCGTGACAGGAGCCAGCCTCTCTGCCCAGGCGCAGGACAGCAGCTCCGACTTTACTCTCGAAGAAATCTTGGTAACGGCACAGAAGCGGCCTCAAACGCTTCAGGAAACGCCAATCGCTGTATCGGTTACAGATGCCGCGACGATTGAGAAGTCTCACATTCTGGATATCTCCGATATGCAGTCTGTTGTGCCTTCGCTGCGTGTCTGGACGTTGCAGACGTCCTCCAACACCAACTTCGCCATCCGGGGCTTTGGTAACGGTGCCAACAACGCCGGTATCGAACCATCTGTTGGCGTGTTTATCGACGGTGTCTACAGGTCCCGTTCCGCTGCCCAGATCGGCGACCTGCCGCGTCTGCAGCGCGTAGAGGTTCTGCGCGGTCCGCAAAGTACGCTCTTTGGTAAGAACGCATCCGCGGGTGTAATCAGTATCGTGACAGCCGCCCCGTCCTTCGAGCCTGAAGGCGGTATTGAAGCGTCTTACGGCAACTATGATGCCCGTCAGATCAAGGCCTACTACACCACTGGCCTCACTGACACATTCGCGGTCAGCATCTCCGGCGGCGTCAACAAGCGCGACGGCTATATCGAGACCAGCGACCCGAACATTGACGACATCAACAACCGTGACCGCTGGAACATTCGCGGCCAGGCCCTGTGGGAGCCATCCGAGACCGTTTCCGTCCGCATGATTGCCGACTATAACGAACTTGATGAATTGTGCTGTGGTGTGACCAACATCATCAACGGCCCAACAGCAGGCCTGATCCAGCTTCTGGGCGGTACCGTTCTGGACGATAGCGACCCGTTCGCTTACGAGTCGCCGATCAACCAGGTTCCGGTGAACAAGATCAAGGACGGTGGTGTCTCGCTGGAAGCGAACGTCGACTTTGAAGGCTTCACGCTGACGTCCATCTCGTCGTACCGCAGCAACTCCAGCTTCAACGACTCCGAGCCTGACTATACGGGCGCGCACATTCTCGACAGCGCCTACAATGACGCTGACATCGATACCTACACCCAGGAAATCCGCCTGTCCTCGACCGGCGTGAACAAGCTGGACTGGATGGTTGGTGGTTATTTCTTCAAAGAGGATATCACCCAGATCCAGGGCCTGAAATATGGTACGGATACAAGGAACTATATCGATTTCCTGACCGGTACGCCGGGCACGCTTGCGACGCTTGAGCTTCTCTCCGGCATGCCGTCCGGTTCCTTCTTCGCGGCTGACACCACGACGCGGGAAACCTTCACCCAGGACAACACGGCCTTCTCGCTCTTCGCATCGCTTGATTTCCACCTGACCGATCGGCTGACGCTGACCGGTGGCATCAACTATACGAAGGATAAGAAAACCGTGACAGGCAGCACCGTCAATGGTGATGCCTTCTCAAGCATCGATCTGTTTACCGTCAATGGCGGCTTTATCCCGACAGCCCTTTTCGGTCAGGCCTTCCAGGCAAACACCGGCCTCGCGCCAACGCCTGAAAACATCGCCTTCATCGAATCCGTGGCTCCGGGTACGTCTGCCGCGATCAACGCGGGCGTAACCAGCGCGATCCAGGGCCTGCAGGGCCTGCAGTTCCAGCCGCAGTTCCTGGCGTATCCGAACTCGGTTCAGGACGGCAAGACCAACGACGACAAAGTAACCTGGCAGGCACGCGTCGCGTATGAGGTAAGCGACAATATCAATGTTTACCTCAGCGCCGGTACGGGCTTCAAATCCACCAGCTGGAACCTGTCGCGGGACGCGCGTCCGTTTGCTGCCAATCAGGCGGCACTTGAAGCGGCTGGGCTGACACAAGTGAACCAGACGTACGGTACGCTCTATGCGGGCCCGGAAAACTCGACCGTTTACGAGATCGGCATCAAGGCCCGTTACTCGAAAGGGGCGATCAACATCGCGCTCTTTGACCAGACCATCAAGGGCTTCCAGTCTAACATCTTCCAGGGTACAGGCTTTGTACTGGCGAACGCTGGTAAGCAGTCGACCAAAGGCCTTGAGATTGATGCGACATGGGTACCGATCGAAGATCTGGAATTCCGCTTTGCCGGTACCTTCCTCGATCCTGTCTTTGACAGCTTCCCGGGCGCTGCTGGCCCGAACGGTACCGTGGTTGACCTGTCCGGTGAAAAGCCTGCCGGTATCCATGAAACCAGCCTGTCATTCGCCGCCACCTACTTCTTCGAACTGGGTGACAGCATGACCGGTTATGTTCGTGGTGACTGGCAGTATGAAAGCGAAACGCAGGTTGTGGATAACGTCGATGGCGTGTTCCGCCAAGTCAGCCTGTTCAATGCCAGTGCCGGCCTTGAGTGGGAAAATGGCCTGAGCCTCTCTGTCTGGGGCCGGAACCTGTTTAACGACGAGTTCTACCTGAGCGCCTTCCCGGGCGTGATCCAGCCAGGCACAGTGAACGGCTATGCCAACCCACCGCGTATGTACGGTGTATCGGTCGGCTACAAGTTCTAAAAGCCAACCAAATGAATGCGGAAAAGGCGGCCTCTGGGCCGCCTTTTTTTGCCTGCAGCGAAGTGCGACATTTTCATTACATTTTTTTGACAGCCTGATATAAGCGCCCAAAGGGGAAGGCATGGGGCACAGGCGGTCCTTTCCCGCATGACTAACGGGAAAAGGGATTTCCATGGTTGAGAACCATCCGGTCAACAAAGACCTGAAAAAAATACAGGCCTTCCGCGCGGGCATGGAGAAAGAAAATCGGGGCATCGCCAATCTTGGTGTTGCGCTGGTATTTCTGGTGCTTGTGCTGATCTACACGGCCATGACCCAAAGCGACGGGTCCACGGGTATCTTCGTGATCGCGGCTGCCGTGATCGGTGGCTATATGGCCATGAACATCGGCGCCAACGATGTGGCCAACAATATCGGCCCGGCTGTGGGCTCCAAGGCGCTCACCATGGTTGGCGCGCTTCTCATTGCCGCTGTGTTTGAAGCCGCAGGTGCCCTGATCGCGGGGGGCGATGTGGTCTCGACAATCCGCAAGGGAATTATCGACCCCTCTGCCATGGCGGATCAGATGACCTTCATCTGGGCCATGATGTCAGCGCTTCTGGCCGCGGCCTTGTGGCTCAATCTGGCAACCTGGGTTGGCGCGCCGGTGTCCACTACACATTCCATCGTTGGCGGTGTTGTGGGTGCTGGCATTGCAGCTGCTGGTGCCGCCAGCGTGGCATGGCCCAAGATGGGTGCCATTGCAGCAAGCTGGGTGATCTCGCCTCTGCTGGGCGGCCTGATTGCCGCACTGTTCCTGCTTTTTATCAAGAAGATGATTCTGGCCAAGGAAAATAAGTTGGCGGCCGCTGAAACCTGGGTTCCGGTGCTCGTTGGCATCATGGCCGGCGCCTTTTCCATGTATCTGGTGATGAAGGGACTGAAGAA
Organism: Kordiimonas lacus; assembly: GCF_001550055.1. GTDB lineage: Bacteria > Pseudomonadota > Alphaproteobacteria > Sphingomonadales > Kordiimonadaceae > Kordiimonas > Kordiimonas lacus. Next base: position 248,596 of record NZ_LRUA01000010.1, on the reverse strand, counting down.
GCTGTGGAAGCCTGACACCGCCATGCTGTGGATGATCGGCTTTGGGTCTTTCGCTGTCGTGTGGGCCGTTACCAAGCCACTGGTGAAGCGGGCGGCTGCAGGCCTTGAAAACCGCCGCAAGTCCGTGGCCAAATTGTTCACAATCCCGCTGATTTGTTCCGCTGCGCTTCTGTCGTTTGCGCACGGTGCCAACGATGTGGCCAATGCCGTTGGCCCGCTGGCGGCTATTGTCAGCGCCGCGCAGTCGGTGGATATGGGTTCTGGCAAGATTGCCTTGCCGATCTGGGTGATGGCGATTGGTGCTATCGGTATCTCAATCGGGCTATTGCTTTATGGCCCCAAGCTGATCCGCAAGGTCGGTGAGAAGATCACCAAGCTCAACCAGATGCGCGCTTTCTGTGTGGCACTTTCCGCTGCCATCACTGTGATTGCGGCCAGCTGGCTTGGCCTGCCTGTATCCTCGACCCACATTGCCGTTGGCGGGGTGTTCGGCGTTGGCTTCCTTCGGGAATATCTGAACAGCCGCGAAAACAAGAAGCGGCGCCTGACGCGTTCAGAAGAGGTCAAGATCGCCCACCGCCGCCTTGTGCGCCGGCGTGAGCTTCTGACCATCGCAGCCGCATGGGTGATCACTGTGCCGGCGTCAGGGCTTCTGTCGGCCGCCCTCTTTTACGCCATGTCGAACGCCTTCTAGGCTTGAGCCAAGAAAGACAGGAAAGGGCGGTCCTGATGGCCGCCTTTTTTATTGCGCCTGTATTTGTTGTGTCTGGCGGGCGGATGACCAGAAGCACAGAAGGCTGAGCGCCGCGCAGGCTGTCATTACCAGACACATCAACAGGGGGCTGGTGGCCTCTGTGATGCCGATGATGCCGCTTGAGACAAACGACAGCGAAAACTGCAGCGAGCCCGCCAGTGCCGATGCGGCACCCGCGCGGTGGCCTTCGTCTGCCAGCGCGCCGGCCATGGTGTTGGGGGCCACCACGCCCAGCACGGCGATGAAGGTGAACAGCGGGATGATGAAAACAGGTAAGGGGGCCTCGGTCAGGGTGGCGGTCAGAAGCCCCAGCGCCGACAAGAGCACCACCGGCAGCGCCACACGCAGGATCTGGTGGAAACTATAGCGCTGCACCAGCCAGCGGTTGACCTGGCTCATGACAATGAAGCCAGCGGCGTTGGCGCCAAAGAAGAAGCCGAAATGCTCGGGCGAGACACCGAAATGGTCCACCAGCACGAATTTGGCGCTGGTGATATAGCCGAACATGCCCGCCAGCGCGGCGCCGCCCGCCAGCGCATAGCCGGTGAAGGTGCGGTTCCTCAGAATATCGCGGTAGGTGGACAGCGCGCGCAGCAGCTGCACACCCGGGTTGGGTTGGTGGGTTTCCTCAAGCAACAGGGTGATCGCCAGCAGCGCCAGGAAGCCGAAACCGCTGATGAAATAGAAGATGGCCTGCCAGCCGAAAGCCAGCGCGACCTGCGCTCCCAGGATTGGTGCCAGGATTGGTGCCACGCCCATCACCAGCATCAGGAGCGAGAAGAAGCGAGCCACTTCCACCGGTTCGAACATGTCGCGCACAATCGCGCGTGAAATCACAGCGCCCGCGCAAATGCCCAGCGCCTGCAGGAAGCGGAGCAGGATAAAGTCGCTGATCGTGGGCACTAGCGCACAGGTGAAGGTCGCCGCGCTGGCCAGCGCGAGGCCAATCACCAGGGGCGGCTTGCGCCCGAACCGATCCGCGAGCGGCCCATACATCAGCTGTCCTAGCGCGAGGCCGATGAAGAACACCGTGAGCGACAGCTCAGCATCCGATTGCCCGGCGCCGAAATGCTCAGCGATCAGCCCGAAGGCCGGCAGATACATGTCGATCGCCAGCGGCGTCAGCGCCGTGACGCTGCCCAGGATCAGCGCAAGGCCGACGGTGTTTTTGCTGCTCAGTTTCATCGGATACCCGTCAGTTGAATGGTACGGGCACGCAGGTGACGCCGCGCGCGGTGCCACAGCCCTAGCATGCATGGTGATATAGCCTCAAGCACGCATCCGGCAACACCATGTCGCGATCAGCGCAACGTCAGTCCGATACAGCGAAGAAATGGTGTAGGATATCATCTTGCAGCGGTCCCCAGTTCTTCCAGTCGTGTCGATGATGAACTTCGCGGTAGATCAAATCGTAACCCTTATCAGCAAGCACCTTGCGCAGCCGGCGCGACGAGGGTTTGCTTGTTTCTTTTTTTCCCACGCTGAAGAAAATCTTGATGGGCTGCAAGGGCGCAGCTTCATATCTCTCCTTCAAATCCGAGAAGGGATAGTAGGCAGGGGATTGCATGGCGATGCCTGCGAATTGGTCTGATGCCATCACACCGAAACAGCCAGCATTCAGGCCGCCCAATGACAGGCCGGCAATCACTCTATCTTCGCGCCTGGTGCTTACCGGAAATTGGCGCTCCACGGCTGGGATTAACTCATCCCTAAAAAAATTCACATAGTCTTGATTGCAGACAAATTCATGAGCGCGGCGGTTATTGTGTTGGTAGTATGGGTCACGCGGGTCGATGAAAACCGCGATGATGGGTTTGATCCGGCCCGCCTTGATTTCATCATCAATCAGGCCGTGCAGTTTGCCATATTCCAGATACAGCTGCCCATCCGCCAGATACAGGGTTGGCAGCTGGTCGGTGGTTTTAACGCCCGAGGGATAATAAACCCAATACTGCAGGTCATACCCAAGGTGTTCGCTGGTGATACGGATATTGGCGGACAGTTGGCCCGCCATGGCTGTGGCGCTGACGCAAACCAGACCAATCAAGAAAAGCAGGAAACGCATATAAGCCCCCTCATAGTGTTAATGTTTAAAACACACTACTGAGGGAGAAAATACACGATATATTATAACATGTCTAGTGGGCTTCCTGCCAGTTCTTGCCGATGCCGCTGTCGACCACCAGCGGAACCGAAAGGTCCAGCACCGGCTGGCAGGCGTTTGCCATCACTTCTTCGATCACGGGAATCGCTTTCTCGTCCCGGCCTTCGGGCGCTTCGAACACCAGTTCATCATGCACCTGCAACAGCATTTTCACGTCCGTCAGGCCCGCATTTTCAAGCGCCGCTGGCATGCGCACCATCGCCCGGCGCAGGATGTCTGCAGCCGTGCCCTGGATCGGCGCGTTGATCGCCGCGCGTTCGCCGAAGCCGCGTTTCATCGGGTTTTTGTCTGTCAGCGCCGTGATGTGGCATTTGCGCCCGAACAGGGTTTCCACATAGCCGTGCTCGCGGGCGAAATCGATGGTGGTGTCCATATAGCGGCGGATGCCCGGAAAGCGTTCGAAATAGGCGTCGATATAGCCCTGCGCGTCACCCCGAGAGATGCCCAGCTGGCGCGCCAGCCCGAAGGCGGAGATGCCGTAGATGATGCCGAAGTTGATGGCCTTGGCTTGCCGGCGGACCATCGGGTCCATGCCTTCAATCGGCACACCGAACACTTCGCTGGCGGTCATGGCGTGGATGTCCGTGCCGTCCTCGAACGCCTGCTTGAGCGCGTCGATATCGGCCATGTGGGCCAGCACCCGAAGTTCGATCTGGCTATAGTCGGCCGCGATCAGGATATTGCCGTTCTCGGGCACGAAGGCCCGGCGGATTTTCCGGCCCTCTTCGGTGCGGATCGGGATATTCTGCAGGTTCGGGTCGTTAGACGACAGCCGCCCGGTGGTGGTGGCCGCCAGATGATAGCTGGTGTGCACCCGGCCCGTGCGCGGGTTCACTTCATTCTGGAGCGAGTCCGTATAGGTGCTCTTCAGTTTCGAGAACTGCCGGTATTCCATGACCTTGGCGGGCATTTCGTGGCCTTCGGCGGCGAGCTTTTCCAGCACATCCACGTTGGTCTGCCAGGCGCCGGTCTTGGATGATTTCTTGCCGCCTTCAAGGCCCATGTCGTCAAACAGTACTTCGCCAAGCTGCTTGGGCGAATTGACGTTGAAGGGCCTGCCGGCCAGGTCCTGAATTTCGCGGTCCAGCCGTTCGATGCCAACGGCGAATTCGTTCGACAGCTTGTTGAGCACGCTGCCGTCAACCTTGATGCCTTCGCGTTCCATGGCCGACAGCACAGCCGCCATCGGGCGCTCGAGCGTCTCGTAAACGGTGGTGACTTTCTCTTTGGCCAGGCGCGGCTTCAGTACGTGCCACAGGCGGAGCGTGATGTCGGCGTCCTCAGCGGCATAGTCGGTGGCTTTATCCAGCGGTACCTTGTCGAAGGTGATCTGGTTCTTGCCGGTGCCCGCCACTTCCTTGAAGGAGATTGGCGTCATGTCCAGATGGATGCCCGCCAGCTCGTCCATGCCGTGGCCATGCTTGCCGGCGTCCAGCGCATAGGACATCAGCATCGTGTCGTCGATGGGGTAGAGGTTGATGCCCTCACGCGCGAGGATCGACATATCATACTTGAGGTTCTGGCCGATCTTGAGGACAGCGAGATCCTCCATGAGGAGCTTAAGGGCCTCAATTACATCAGCCTTGGCAATCTGCTTGGGCATTTCCGAAAGCAGGTCGTCGCTGTTGGCGCCGTGGCCTACCGGGATATAGCAGGCCTTGCCCGGTTCAACCGACAGGCTAATGCCCACCAGGTCAGCTTTCGCCGGGTTGAGGCCGGTGGTTTCGGTATCCACCGCCACATGGCCTATGTCATAGGCCTTCTTGATCCAGGCCTTCAGCGCGTCCATCTCGGTGACGCACTCGTAGGTAGCCTTTTCAACGGTTACGGTTTCGGTCACCACGTCCTCGGGGATATCGCCGTCCCAGGCGCTGATCACCTTGGCCTTGAGGGATCGGAAATCCTGTGCGTCCAGGAACTGCACCAGGGTGGCCGGGTCCGGGTCCTTGACCTCGAAACTGTCCAGCTGGGCCTCGATGGGCACATCGCGCTCCAGCGTCACCAGTTGGCGGCTGACGCGAGCCTGCTCGGCGAATTCGATCAGATTTTCGCGGCGCTTGTTCTGCTTGATCTCGCCTGCGCGAGATAGAAGCGTGTCCAGGTCGCCATATTCGTCAATCAGCTGCGCGGCTGTCTTGACGCCAATCCCGGGCACGCCGGGCACGTTATCGGCGCTGTCGCCCGCCAGCGCCTGAACGTCAACAACCCTGTCTGGCCCGACACCAAATTTCTCTGGCACATCTTCGGCGCGCGTCCGCTTGTTCTTCATGGTGTCGAACATGTCGGTCTCGGCGTCCAGAAGCTGCATCAGGTCCTTGTCGGAGCTGACGATGGTGACCTTCCAGCCCTTTTCGCGCGCTTGCTTGGTATAGGTGGCGATCAGGTCATCGGCCTCATACCCGAGCATCTCGATCGAGGGCAGGCCGAAGGCTTCGGTAGCTTCCCGGATGATCGGGAACTGTGGGATCAGGTCTTCGGGTGCGGGTGGGCGGTGCGCCTTGTATTCCGGGTAAATGTCATTCCGGAAGGTTTTGCCCGACGCGTCGAAAATCACCGCCAGGTGGCTTGGGCGCTCGGCGTCAGACAGATCGCGCAACAGCTTCATGATCATGTTGGAGAAGCCATACACGGCGCCCACGGGCGTGCCGTCCCCACGCGTCAGCGGGCGCTTTGAGTAGGCCATCGCATGATAGGCGCGGAAGATATAGCCCGAACCGTCGATCAGATAGAGATGTTTCTGGTGATCAGTGTCTTCGGGCATAAGGCTTTCCGGTATAAAATTATTTGGTGGTCAGGTTAGAAAAAGGCGGTCAAATCACCTAGATTTGTCTGCCAATTTCTTTTCAGATGGGCCACCTTGCAGGATATAAAGTCGATCACAATATGGGCATTCTACTTTGCCTTCGTCATCCATCGTCAGATATACACGTGGGTGGCCGAGGGCGCCCTCGTCGCCGTCGCAGGCAACTTTCTTGGTGGAGACCAGTTTTGTTTCAGGTGCGTCTACCGTCATGGTGTGTCTCTTTTGGCTTGGGTCTGATTGAATTTATCCCAAAACAGATTGGGATTTAGCCCTATATAGCGGGGGTGGGCCGTGCGAACAAGCGGCAGCGTGGTACAATGTCCGAAAAGACGATAATATCGTCGGGCGCCATTAGTAGCAGCGAGAATAAACAGGATTGTAAGTGTGACAAAAAACGCAATTGAAATCAGGGGACTGAAGAAGGTTTACGGCGGCAAGAAGGGCGGCGGTAAGCTGGCGCTGAAGGGGATTGATCTTGATATCCCGCAGGGGTCGATGTTCGGTCTTCTGGGCCCCAACGGGGCCGGCAAGTCCACCACCATCAATATTCTCGCGGGCCTTGTGAACAAGACCGAGGGCAGCGCCAAAATCTGGGGGTTCGACATTGACGACAACCCCAGGAATGCGCGCGCCAACATCGGTATCGTGCCGCAGGAACTGACATTCGATGCCTTCTTCACCCCCCGTGAGATGCTTGAGGTGCAGGCCGGTATGTACGGCGTCAAGCCGGAGGAGCGCCGCACGGAAGAACTTCTCAAGGCCGTGCATCTGTTCGATAAGGCAGACGCCTATTCCCGCACGCTGTCCGGCGGCATGAAACGCCGGCTTCTGATTGCCAAGGCCATGGTGCATAACCCGCCGATTCTGGTCTTGGATGAGCCGACGGCCGGTGTGGATATTGAGCTTCGCCAGATGCTGTGGGAATATGTCCGCGAGCTGCATGCCCGTGGCACCACCATCGTGCTGACCACCCACTATCTTGAGGAAGCCGAAGAGCTCTGTGACACCATCGCCATCATCAACCATGGGGATGTGGTGGCCTGCGAGCCGACAGAGCAGCTTTTGAAGCGGATCGACGAGAAAGAGATCGTGATTTCGGTTTCCGAGAAACTGACTGAAGTGCCCGACGAACTGAAACCTTTCAGCAGTGATGTGCGCGGCGACCATAAGCTGGCCGTGCAGATCAGCCAGGTCAACGCCAATGTGGGCCAGGTGCTGGCTGCCGTTCAGCAGGCGGGCCTGACGATCACAGATATCTCGACTAATGAGACCGACCTTGAAGATATCTTCCTGCAGCTCACCAGCGACAAGCATAAGGACGCGGCAGAATGAGACGCATCTATGACGTTGTGATTGTCGGGTCGGGCGCCGCTGGATTGACAGCGGCCCTAAAGCTTGCGCCGCACATGCGGGTTGCTGTCCTCTCAAAGGGCGAAATGTCCGGTGGGTCAACGCGCTGGGCGCAGGGCGGTATTGCGGCGGTGCTGGAAGCCACCGACAGTATCCAGAGCCATATCGACGATACGCTCATTGCGGGCGCTGGCCTGTGTGATGAGGAAGCTGTCCGGTACGTGGTGGAACGCGGCCGGGAGGCCATTGAGGGCCTGATCAATCTGGGCGTGGAGTTTGACAAGGCAAACTCGGTTCATGAAGACGGCTATGACTATCACCTGACGCGCGAAGGCGGGCACAGCCACCGGCGGATCATCCACGCGGCTGACGCCACGGGCCAGGCAGTCCAGAAAACCCTGAACCAGCGCGTGCTGGATGAGCCCAATATCGATGTTTACGAGCATCACATCGCGATCGACATCATCACCAACAGGCATCTGAAGAACCCGGGCGACTATAATGACCAGGCGCACGGCGTTTATGTGCTGAACCTCGAGAAAGGCAGGGTTGAAACCTTCTCCGCGCGGGCGACCATCATTGCCTCGGGCGGCGCGAGCCGGGTGTATCTCTATAGCTCCAACCCCGACGCCTCCACGGGTGACGGCATCGCCATGGCCTGGCGGGCGGGTTGCCGGGTGACGAACATGGAGTTCAACCAGTTCCACCCGACGTGCCTGTATCACCCCGACGCCAAGACCTTCCTGATCACGGAAGCGATGCGCGGCGAGGGGGCCGTGTTGAGGCTCAAGGACGGCACGCGTTTCATGCCCGGCTATGACAAACGCAAAGAGCTGGCGCCGCGGGACATTGTCGCCCGCGCGATCGACAGCGAGATGAAGCGCACCGGTGAGGAATGCGTGTGGCTGGATATCACCCACAAGGACGCTGACTTCGTCATCTCCCACTTCCCGACCATCTACCGGCACTGTCTGGCGCTGGGGATCGACATCACCAAGGACTGGATTCCGGTGGTGCCTGCGGCGCACTATACCTGTGGCGGCATCCATGTGGACATGCATGCGCGCACGGGCCTCGACCGCCTGTATGCAGCGGGCGAATGCTCCCACACCGGGCTGCACGGCGCCAACCGCATGGCGTCCAACAGCTTGCTGGAATGCCTGGTTCTGGGCAACGCGGCAGCTGATGACATTCTCGATAAGATCGACGACCTGCCGTCTGCCGCCATGGCGCGCGACTGGGACGAAAGCCAGGTATCAGACAGTGACGAAATGGTAGTCGTGACCCACAACTGGAAAGAGCTCCGGCGCTTCATGTGGGACTATGTCGGCATTGTGCGCACCGACAAACGCCTGGCGCGCGCCAAGCGTCGGGTGGACCTGCTGGCCGCGGAAATCCAGGAATATTACGGCAACTTCCGGGTGACGGCAGACCTCTTGGAACTCAGGAACCTTGTGACTGTGGCTGACCTGATCGTGCGGTCGGCCCAGATGCGCAAGGAATCGCGCGGCCTGCATTTTACGTCGGACTATCCAAAGCTCGCAGATGAACCCCGTGACACCACACTGATCCCGTTCGGCCACGCGGTTTCTGACCGGGTAGCTTGAGGGCCAAGAGTGTGATTTGAGGGGATTGGGTCTTGTCAGGGGCGCTAACCAAAAAAATGCTGGTCCTTGTGGGGCTTTCGCTCATAGCCGCAGGATTATATTTTACCATGCGCCCGCCTGCGCTGGTGCCTGTCTCTCAGGCACCGTCCAATGCCGAACTACAATTGGTGTCGCAGGCTCCCTGCGCCGCGAAAGTGAGGGATCATTCGCGAGGCCGCGTTGACCGGCTGACTGTGTGGTTTGCTCAAATGTCGTGTGAGCCCGAGTTTCAACAGAGGGTCCTTGAGTTGGCCGAAGGCGGGGATCCGCAGGCCCAATTTATCGCATATGTTTCCTACATGAACGGATATGGGGTCGAAGAGGACAAGGACTTGGGCTTTCGGTGGCTTCTTGAGGTAGCAAAAAACGGAGACACGGTTGCCCGTCACAATCTGCGAGCCGGCTGCGGTTCCGACACCGTGCCGGGCGTTTTCTCCGCTGAACAATGCCGCCAGGTGCCAGACGAACTGTTGGCCAGATAAGCCGGACCTGGTTCGAGCGAATAAAAAAGGCCCCACGGGTTACCTATGGGGCCTTGAGCTTGTTTGCCGGAGTGCAGCAGTTATTGCAGCGCCCACTCGAGCGGCAGGACAATCCTCATGTCGGACTGGCCTTCGGGCAGGGCCGGCAGAGGGTTCAGTCTGGCCACGCCGTGCCTGATAGGGTGGCGTGAGCCCGAAAACGGCAATTTATATAGCACCCTGAAGCCAGGTTGACTGGCGAGGGTGGCTGCATTTCCCACGCTGGTGTCGCTCAATATGGCAACGGGATTTTGGTGCGGAAGAGACGAACTGTAAGGCTCTCTTAACCGGAGATCGCTACAGTTGGCAGGTAGGAGGATACCGTGCCATATCTGGGCGTGACATTCCGGTTATGCATCTTTTGTTTTCTGTTTGCATTCGCAGTGCTGACGGAGAACAGTCTGGCGCAGGACAGAGTTCGTACTGGCCATAGTAGCGCCAGTGTTTTTAACGATGTCTGGCAGGCCATCCTCAAGGAAGCCGATATTCAACCGGAGTTTGTCATCACGACAGATGATGAGAAACGGCGGCTCTTTATTGAAGGCGCGCTTGAACTTGATTGTTGTACAATACCGGAATGGCGGAACCGCCCTGAAGAGCGCGCAGTTCAGCTATATACCTCACATTTTTTTTATTCTGCCTTGCATATCGTGCATCGCCCCGACCTACCCATTGTCTACCGGGCGCCAGAGGACCTAGGCGCCTATCGGGTATCGGTGGTTCGGGGACATGACTATGTCCACGGCGAATTTTTCGGATCAACCGTGCTGGCGGGCAGCATCGACGAAGCCTTCCAGATGGTGGCTGACGGGTATGCAGATATGGCGATTGCAAACAAGCAGGAGCTCATGTTTCGCAAGAAAGGCCAGTCCCTCCCATTGGTGCTGGGTCCTGAACTTCATACACTGGCCATGCGCGCGCGGGTGCACAAGTCTCGCCCAGACCTTCTTGATCGGCTGAATGATGCGATTGCCCGAATGAAGGAGCGAGGCGATATCAATATTGCAATCGGGGCCGCCATCAGGCTCGGAAACAAAGGTGTGCCCTTTGCCTTGGTGGGTGATGCGGATACGCTGGCGCTCAGGAGTGTCTGGCGCCTGGTTCTGGCAGAAAGTGGCATACCGCACCGTATTGTGGAAATGCCGGGCGCGCGGAAGCGGCGGATGTTCGTGGAAGGTGGCGTTGTGCTGGATTGTTGTGTGGTGCCAGATTGGCGGAATAATCCGGATGAGATACAGGTCCAGCTATTTTCCGACGTATTATATGAATCCGTTGAACGGTATGTCTTCCATGAAAAGACACCGTTGAATATTTCAGAAGCGACAGATTTGGCCAACTTCAATGTTGCTGTGGTGCGGGGGTTTGACCCACCACTTGCTTATCGGTCAATCATTCCAGGGCGCAACATTGGTGACGTTCTGAATTTGGTCGCCTCGGGTCGGGCACAAGTGGCCATGATCAACATCCATGATTTTCGTATGCAGATGGAGACAAAGCACCGGCCGCTGGTTTTGGGGCCTGTGTCTGAAATTGCACCGCTTCGCGTGCGAGTTCATCGGTCGAGGCAGGAATTAATACCAATAATAAACGCTGCGATTGCTCGGCTTCGAGAGACGGGGACCATTACACTGATGCTGGACGGCTTGCCGCGCTGAAACGAAAAAGGCCCTGCACATGGTGCAGGACCTTTATGCTGTTAAACAGGCAGGCTTACTGCAGCGCCCACTCAAGCGGCAGGACAATCCTCATGTCGGTTTGGCCTTCGGGAAGGGCCGGCAGAGGGTTCAGCTTTGCAACCAGCTTCGGGATCTCGCGGTCAAGCAGATCGTTGCCTGTGGCTTCGATCACTTCGTGCGCCGTGATGGTGCCGTCAGCGGCAACGATCAGGCGAACCTTGGCTTTGCCTTCAATTTCGCGCATCAAGGCAGCGCGAGGGTAGCTCTGGTTTTGTGATACGGCACGCAGCAGCGCCTGTTGCCAGGATTTCATGGTGTCAGCGGCAGTCGCCTGGGAGCTGATGGCGAACAAAGCGGTTGCCGCCACAAGGGCAGATTTCAGGGCAGTAGAAAGTTTCATTTGGATATACTCACAACAGTGCCGGTGGTTTTTGCCAAACCGGTTTGGGGGGGGAGGGATCAGAAAAATGGCTTCCGCAACCGGAAGCCATTCTCTACTCAAAACGATTGGGTGTTTACTCGGAACCAAAATTCCTAGTTCAGTGTCCAGCTCAGGGGCAGGACAAAGGACATTTCCTGCTGGCCGCCTGGCAGGGCAGGCAGTGGGCTCATCTTTTCCACCAGCTTGGGGATTTCGCTGTCCAGAATGCTTTGGCCAGTTTCTTCCAGAATTTCGTGGCTGGTAATGGTACCGTCGGCGGCGACCACCAGGCGAACCTTGGCCTTGCCTTCAATTTCCCGCGCAATTGCGGAACGGGGATAGCGCTGGTTTTTGGCAACCGATTTGACCACCGCAATTTTCCAGCTTTTCATATCGTCTGCTGCATGTGCAGGAGCGGTAGCAAGCGCGAAGCTCATGACCAGTGTAGCGAGCAAGAAAGTGCCAAAATTCTTCAACATGTTTCCATCCATCATTCTAGAATGTTCCGTGCGGCAGTCACGAGTTTGCAAGAAAGCCGCTGTATTTGATCGAGCTTTATAGAGACAGCCCGTTAATCACTGGTAATGAAAAAGATAAAATTTTAAGCAACCCGCGAAAATATCTATAACTAATTGATTTAAAATAATAAAAAACTTATGCAGTTCGCCCTTTTGAGAGCCTGGGTCCTGCCTGCAGGGCTGCTGAATCCATAATTTAATGAGAGTCGTTAAAATGATTCAGCCTGATCCGCTGATTATCCGAATGCAGGATTCGGCGCAGGGAGCAGGGCTGGCGCATTTGGGCTTGCAACGTGTGGGGTGTGAGTGTAGTGTCCGCGCCGACAAAAGCTTGTCCGCGCACCCGTAGCTCAGCTGGATAGAGCGCTGCCCTCCGAAGGCAGAGGCCAGGGGTTCGAATCCCTTCGGGTGCGCCATTTTTCCCTAGATATTCCAATGGTTTTGCGCAACACTCTGATTGTTCAGAGTGGTGTTTCATAGTTTTTGGGACAAATTTGGGACACTGGGAAAGTTATGAAATCATTCCGACAATTTATCGAAGATAGCGAGGCTGAAGCTTTCTTGGATCAAGTGTGCATTCAAGACGAAACACTTGGTGTGATCATCTTGGAAGAGGGAAGGTGGGTATCAGGCCGACTTGATGGCAATATTCGATTAGACCCCCCGCACTATCCTCAAGGGCAAGCACATGCCCATGTGTTTGGAAGAAAAGACACTGAAATCGGCGTAGTGAACCTAGATGGGTCGATCAGCCACAGTGGAAGGAAAAAGACATTCCGATTGCATCAAGCGGATGCCGATGCGTTGCGTCAAAGAGGGTATTCGATTCCCAAAAGCAATATTGTTGAATGGATTTTTGTTGAAGACCTAAAAATGATTTTGTTGGGTTAGGTTATGGCCACTATTCACAAAAGAGGTTCGTGGCAATGGCAGGCGAAGGTCAGGAAGAAAGGCATTCGGGCCAGCAAGACGTTCGAAACGAAAGCTGAGGCCGAGGATTGGGCATCGGTTATCGAATCCGAAATTGTCCGGGGCGTTTATGTTGATCGTTCGATTGCGGAGCGCACAACATTCCGCGAAGTGATTGAACGCTATATCAAGGAAGAAGCGCCGCGCCACAAAGGCGGCCAAAGCGAAACCCTGCGGCTAGAACGTTTCATGCGCGATGAGGTTGCTCTTGTTGATCGCACAATGGCGATGCTGAGGGTGAGCGACTTCGAAAAATATCGCGACAAGCGACTAGAGAAAATCAAGCCGGGTTCCATCAAGCGAGAACTCGGACTTTTGCAGATCGTTATCGAACATGTGCGCCGAGATATGGGGCTACTCGAAAATCCGGTCAAGGACGTGAAGCGTCCACGCGTGAATGACCAACGCGATGTGCGCCTTCAGCCAGGTGAAGAGCAGAAGCTGCTTGAAGCGTTAGACGAGGGCCGTAACCCTTGGGCAAAGACAGCAGTGATATTGGCCATCGAAACCGCTATGCGCCGTGGGGAGCTTCTGGACCTCCGCTGGGAGCATATAAACCTCGAAAAGTCAGTGGCCCATCTCCCCGAAACCAAAAACGGCTTCAAACGCGATGTGCCGCTCTCTCCTCGCGCAAAAGCGCTGCTGAAGGAAATGCCTCACAGCATCGCAGGCCGCGTACTCCCGCTATCTCCAAACGCGCTTAAGAAGTGTTTTGAGCGCGCCCGGACAAAAGCTGGACTGGAACACGTCAATTTCCACGATCTGCGGCACGAGGCTACAAGCCGCCTTTTTGAGGCTGGCTGGAACATTATGGAAGTAGCAGCGGTAACTGGCCACCGAGACCTACAAAGCCTTAAGCGCTATACCCAGCTGCGTGCGGAGGATTTGGCGAAGAAGATGTCGAATGGCCTTTCCGAAAATGCCTAGAGTTCGCCAGATTGAATACCACCATTTGACCTTCAAGGTTCAGAGCTTTGAGCGGTATTATTCCTTTGGTCTTGAATATGAGAAGTACAAGCAGCGACGTTTTAGCGAGCATTTTACGCTCGAACTTCAGGCCAAGTTGCTGTCCGAACATTCCCATCAAGGCGAGGAATTCACTATTACACTCTCCGGTCAAGAGGACGTAAAATCGCCTCGCAAAGAACCTGAAAAGGGCGTTGTTGATTCCGTCGGTTATGTCGACTTTCGCAAGGGGCGCTACTCAGGGTTTGTGACGATACCTGATAGTCGGATGGGTGATATCTGGGCAGCAATGGCTTCGGGTGGTTTGAATTATATGACAATCACCATTCATAACCATGGCCGAAACAGGTGGCTCGCGAAGTCGATTGGCTTCCATGATCAATTGGGTCCAGATGATTGGTAGCTATGCCTTTTGCCTGGCACCATCAAAGCAGTAAAAAGTCAATTAATTTATGGATTCATTTATTTGTCTTCATGTGTATAATGAGGGCGTTAGCCACATAAACGGAGCTATGCTATAGTTACGCGAAGAGTGGAAAATTCGAATTTCTATGCGCTGGATCTCTACTCGGGGTCCGGCGCTGTGACTCTTGGAATGAAAAACGCAGGCTTTATAGTTAAAGCCGCAGTCGATTTTGACCCGAAGGCATGTGAAACATATCGACTAAATCACCCAGAAGTAAATTTGGTTGAGAGTGATATCCGAGATGTTCATTTAAGTACTTTTGATGACCTCAAGAAAAACTTGGATTTGCTTGCGGTTTGTGCACCTTGCCAACCTTTCAGTAGCCGCAACAGAAACAAGATGTCATCAGACGATAGAGTAGCTCTAGTTCTGGAGGCTTGTCGTTTTATTGAGTACCTGCAGCCCAAATTTATTGTCTTCGAGAATGTCCCAGGGCTTGAACGGAATCAGGTTTTTGCTGAATTGGAGAAATTCCTGATAGGACAAGAGTATCATGTTTCTCGACCGGAAAAGTTAGATGCCGCTGAGTTAGGGGTGCCTCAGAGACGAGTAAGAATGATCCTTTTTGCAGCTAAGAGCGCAAAGCTGCTTGAGAGCGCAGCAAACATTCAACCCCAAGCGCGCAAAAGTGTTAGAGATGCTATTGGCGACTTGCCTTCTGCCGTTGAGCGATCGAACAGCCTTGTCGATCAAATGCATTTTAGACGCGCTCATTCCGCATTGAATTTGGAGCGGTTGCGACACATACCTAAAAATGGTGGAAGCAGGCATTCTCTGCCACATCACTTGGTACTTGATTGTCACAGAGGTATTCCTGACCACCATTATCCAGATTGCTATGGCAGAATGCATTGGGAGCAGCCGGCTCCCACGCTAACCACAGGATGTACTGACTTCACAAAAGGGCGCTATGTGCACCCTGAGGATGATCGAGCAATTACACTCCGGGAAGCCGCGAGACTTCAAACTTTCCCGGATGAATATCAATTTGCCGGAAATTCTGGGCAGATAGCAACCCAAATAGGGAATGCGGTTCCTCCTACTATGATGAGTGTGATTGCGGCCTCGATTCGGTCAGCACTAACAAAGGGCATATAGGGCTAACAGCTTTAAATTGCTAATATTTTGAAGTTGACCTAATGCAATCTTTGCGACAGTTTAGTCGCAGACTAAGGGGGAGTTATGGTTAAAATTGGTGTCAGGGCTAGGGCAGTTGATCTGCTAGGGCGTCAACAGATTGCCGGCATCCCCACGGCAATACATGAGCTATTCAAGAACGCTCACGATGCGTATGCTGAGCGTGTCGAAGTGGACTTTTTCAGGAAACAAAAGCTTTTAGTTTTACGAGACGACGGCTATGGCATGACCCGCCAAGATGTCGAAAAACGTTGGCTTACCTTAGGAACTGAAAGTCGAGTTGGCGCAAATAAAGACGAAGATGTTTGGACTGGCCCTAAAGACCTTCCCCGAAGAGCCATTATGGGCGAAAAGGGAATTGGACGGCTTGCAATTGCCGTTATAGCGCCGCTCACGCTGCTGTTGACCCGTGCTGCAAGGCCTGATGGAAAATCACACAACCTTGTTGTTGCGTTGGTTCACTGGGGTATTTTCGAGCAGCCAGGACTAGAGCTCCAGCAAATAGATGTACCGATAAAAGAATTTCCTTCAGGAACTCTACCAACGCGAAATGATGTTAATGAGCTTGTTGTTCAAGTTCGAGAAAATCTGAAAGCCTTGAAGGCTGAAATCTCTGAAGAAGAGTTCAAGAAGCTGAATGAGTCTCTTGATTTGGTTACGGTGAATCCAGATCAGCTTGACCAACTATTGGCATCCCAATCTCAAAGGCGCGGTGCAAGCGATGAAGCTCACCTTAGCTTGCGGCACGACGTTGGAACGCATTTCGTTCTGATGCCTACAGCCCCAGAATTGGTGGATGATATTGATGGGGGAGCGGATCAAGATGCGACTTTCGTTGAAAGAAGCCTGCTAGGTTTTTCGAATACAATGACTGACGCGGAACCACCGATTTCCACCTCCTTTAGAGACCATAGGTTGGATGGAAGTTGCCCCGATCTGATCGGCAGAAGTGAATTTTTCAGCAAAGAAGATCTCGAAAGTCTTGATCAGTACTTCGAAGGCGAAGTGGATGAGTTTGGCCAATTTGTTGGGACTGTCAGGGTATACGGAAACGAACCACAGAAATATGTATGCAACTGGCCACAGGCAAAGGGGCGACGGATTAGGTGTGGAAAATTTCGTCTTCGATTCGGCTATTTGATGGGAAATCCACATGAGTCACTACTAGCTGCAGATAGGCACAGAGAGCTCAAGGCGAGGTGTGACAGATATGGTGGCATGTACATATATCGCGACAACATCAGAATACTGCCATATGGCAATTCAGATTTTGACTTTCTGGATGTGGAAAGAGCGCGAGCCAAGTCTGCCAAGGATGCTTTCTTCTCGTTTCGTAGAATGGCTGGGTATATAGCTCTTTCCCATGAAAACAATTCAAGCTTGAATGAGAAGGCTGGACGCGAAGGTTTTCGGCAAAATCAGGCTTATCGCGAGTTTGTGGCTATACTGAAAAATCTGCTTAAAAGATTAGCCAGCGATTATTTTCGACGGGGTGGAGACGAATCTGAGAGTTTCTGGGAACTGAAGGATAAATTTGACGCTGAGTTCAAAGCCGCACAGAAACAAAAGAAGTCGGCAGATAAAAAGCGTGAAGAGCTACGCGACGAGTTAGAGCGGTATTTTGCTCGTGTTGACGACAGCTATTTTGAGAAGCAAGCAGAATGGATAAAGAACAATTTTGAGAAGTCGCTTTTAGTTCTTGATCCTGAATTGGATCCTGCAGACTTTTCAGTTCAACTAAGCGAAATTAGACGATCGACCTATGGAGAGATTGGTGAACTCGAAGCCCTGAATAGGGTATCTAAACCATCAGCGTTATCAATACGGGGCCGCCTGGCTTCGCTTTGGTCCACCTACAATCGGGTGTCCCTTGAAGTGCGCGATGAGTCTATTGTCCCACTAAAAGAATATGTAGCACACGAACTAAATCGAGCTGGCAAGGCAATAACAGCAGTTTATCGAGCTGAACAGGCGTCGCAAGAACTTGAAACGAAATCTAGCGCAGTCATTAAGAGCGTGGCCAGCGTAAGGAATGAGGCGTATCAGGCGACTGAAGCATTTAAGAACACGTTGCGGCAAACGGTGAAATCGGAGTTTTCTGAGTTCAGGGCCCAACTGATGCAAGGTTTGGAGGAATTTGTTCGCGCCGCCAATTCGGATCCTGAAAACATTGAGAGTGTCTATCAGAAATTCCAGGATCGTATTTCGGAAATTGAGCTTCAACAAGCCGCTCAATTTGCTGCAATTCGGGATCAAATGAAGTCCCTAAGTGAAGATTTGGGAGGTGGGTATACCGCCGACACCCGGGCCTATATCTGGGAGCAACGTGCAGAACGCCTTGAGGAACAATTAGAGTTTTACCAAGACTATGCTCAAATGGGGATGGGCCTGGGTATTCTTCAACACGAGTTTACGCACGTTGCGGCCGATTTTCGGGAAGCCATGCAAGCGATCAAACCTTGGGCGGATAGAACGCCCGGCTTGGACAATGCCTACAGCCAGCTGAGATCAAATTTCGAAAGCCTAGATGGGTATTTGAAAGTGTTGGATCCGCTGGGCCGGCGCCTAAATCGCTCCAAAGTGAAGATTTCTGGCGATAATATATATTTGTTCTTGATGCGATTATTTGGCCCGCGCCTCGAAGAAAACTCAATAGAGCTAATTCCAACAACCGAATTTCGAAAGTTGTCGGTTGAATGCAAATCTTCAACATTACTTACTGCGTTCACCAACATTGTCGATAACGCGATCTATTGGTTGATGGAAGGTGCTACTGGCCAACGTAATATAACGCTGGGGGCGGACGAATCTGGGTTTTTGATTTCCAATAGTGGCCCAGGTATTCCTGCTGCAGATTCAGACCGTATTTTTGAGTTCGGTGAATCAAGAAAAGAAGGCGGAACTGGGCTAGGGCTTTCGATTTCGAAAAACGGGCTTAAAGACGAAAATATGGATCTAATTCTTTTGCGCAATGGAGAAGATACGGGACCAACTTTCAAGATATGTACCGTAGTTGAGGGGGAACTATGAACGAAACTCAGATTGTTGAGGCTTCTAAGAATTGGAACGAACATAATTTGGATGCCGCAAAGTCATTCATTTCCAACGTAGTTTTCATTGATGATCGACCGGTGATCCCAAAATCAAAGCGAGAAATAATTGTTTCTCCCGCGATAAAAGATACCATTGAAGATGAGGTTTTTGGCGTAGATGCGGAAATTGCTGAGGCGGTTCCCTCAGGTGAAGGACATGTTCCGGCCACACAGGCAGAAAGTCTGGAACAAGTAGACGCGAAGGCTGTTGCGGAAAATGCTCCTGGCGAAGTTGATGATCCATTACAACGCAATGACCAGCTTGGAACAAATGACAATGAGCTGAATGAGCATGACTTGCCCGTTCGTCCACTTACATCTGCACTCGCGGCCGAAGGGGTAACTAGCTCATTCTTTTTTCCGGACGCAAGCGATGAGGAAGAGGCTATCGTACTTCAAGCAGAACGGTTAGCGCTTCAGGCTGACGTTGTTGTTCTTGATTGGCACCTTAGAAACTCAAAACCAGATCTGACCATTGAGGTGATCAAACGTATCTTGAGAAAGGATGCGGAGCAAAAAGGTCGTCTAAGGTTGATCTGTATCTATACAGGGGAGCTTATCCAAACCGGTATAGCGGGCATCATCATGAGCGAAGTCAGGGAAGTTCTAGAGCTGGACGCACTTACAGAAAATGTTCTTGCGGCAAATCATGTCCGCATCGCAATTTTCAATAAGTCAGAAGTCCCACCAGAAGTTCTACCGCTAAGCTTGCTGATGGAGTTTGCGGAGTTGACAAAGGGCCTTATGTCCTCATTTGCCCTAAATGCAATCTCGGTGTTGCGAAATAAAACCAAGCAGCTGTTGAAGGTTTTTTCCAGCGACTTAGATTCCGCGATTGTCAGCCATCGATTGCATCTGACAGATTCTGATGATGTAGAAGCATTTGGGCTCGACGTCCTATTGTTTCAAATCAAAAGCCTGCTCTCGACAAGCATGGTGCACCGAAAATGTCTCTCATCTGAGAAATTCAAGCTTTGGGTTGATGCCGAGGTGAGTGAATCCAGGAAATGGGACGTTGAGGGACTCGCAGTAGATAAAAACCTAGCAAAGGAACTAGTAGATAACTCTTTTGAACGGGCTGTCAGTGATGCTGCAGGGAAATTGGACGCCGTCGGTCTTTCCACTTGGAAGTCCCGGGTGCAGGAGCTCCCATTCGCTGGTCAGGAAGAAATGGCAAGAAGTTCGCGCGAGCTGGCACGTTTGTCCAAACTCATACGAGAGAAGTCTGGATTTGCAGAGTTGCCTGAAGACTGGAAGCCAACACTTGGATTGGGTTCAGTTGTGAAGTATGTGCCGGAGAATGGCGGAGCCGCATATTTTTTCTGCGCCCAGCCTCTCTGTGATAGCGTGCGACTTACTGAAAACACAGTATTTCCGTTACTCAAGCTCTCGCAAAAGCCTGTGCCTAAAAAAGGCGCGGATGGGTTACCTGAGTTTATTGAGGATGCCTCTGCTTATTGGATTGTGGTCAAAGATGGAGAGGTTGACCTGACTCTTCAGCTCAAACCCGTACCCAAGCAGGGGAAGTATATTAAATTCAAAGTCTCCAAGACAGAAAAGCGTGTTTTGGGGGAAAAAACGGAAGACGGTGAGTATGAGTTTTCAACTACAGGCGACAAAGGGTGTTTTTACTGGCTTGCAGATGTTGAGCCTCTGCAAGCCCAACGAGCATTGAATTCAATGGCTGCTATGGCCAGTCGAGTTGGAGTGGACGAGTACGAGGTGTTGCGCCGAGGAATGCCCGGAATTTGATGCAGTTTTTATAGATCAGTAGGAATTTGGGGTGAGTGATCTAAAGAAACTACAAGCTGACCTAGATACGAAGAGGTCTATTCTATCAAGTAAGACGTTGAGCTTTGATCCGCAGGTGGCGGTGTTATCTTCCTTCCGTGCAATAGACACGTTTTATGCCTCTAATGGACATTTCTATAATTCGCAACGGAGGAACGATCAAAGCGTCGAGTTTAAACAATATGTTAAGGAAAGTACCTGGTACTTTCAGAGAGGAATATTGGCAACAGTAAGGTCCCTTCTGAAAAGTGCAGGCAAGGGCTTTACAGTCCCCGAACTTGTGCAGACGCACCAACAGATTTCGTTTTGGTATCAGTTAATCCAGGGTTTTGGTCTGATAGAATCGGTGCAGCGGTGTGCGGACCTTGCTGCTAAAGGCTTGGCGGAAGTCACGAGTTCCAAAGAGGGCTATCATATACACCTTCCCAACAGTCAATGGGAAAATTTGGATGGATCGTCGCTGAGTAGTTTGATCAAAGCCATTTCTGTAGATCGAACCATTGAGCATCAAGAAAATGAGGCTAGGTGGCCTTTCATTGAGAAGAAAATGATGAGGCTTGTGCGACCTTGGCGGACGCACTTCATTGCATATGGGGCCGATCCAGAAGTTGATGATTTTTTTCACACAAGGGCAGCAATTGTCTTAGATAGGCTCTTTCAATTTGGCACAGTTGAACCCTCGATGTCTTTTGGAGGTATTCCTTATAAAGATTATACTAGGTTCATAGAGTACAATGTTGCCGCATCTTTAAAGCATATCTCTTTTTGCTACTTGCTTATGAAAAAGCATCCTCACGTTGAGTTGCAAAATGTCATTACTATTTGGCAGAACAAAGCGGAGCAAATCGAGCATTATTCTGAAATTCTAGGTCTGGAAACAGATAAGATCGGCAAGCTTTTTGCCACTACAACGCTGACTGACGATTTTTTTTCCGCCAATACGGAAAATTATGTGCTGCCGTCGCCGCAGAGGATTGAGTTTGGCTTTGGGCACTATTTGCGGCCTATTTACTCTGCCTATGAAAATCCTTTTGGTTTCCTTGATGTAATGCTCAAAGCCAAATTCCCTAGAGACTGGGGCCGAGCGGAACAAACTCGAGAAGGCATTATGCAAGAAATGCTTTCAGGGCTATTTTGTTCAGAACGTTACTATTCCGGTCAGAATGTTAAATTAAAGCAACAAGATCGGTACCTTACGGACATAGACCTATGGATCTATGATCGACAGGCCGCGACGCTGGCCCTAATGCAATTGAAATGGCAAGATCCCCATCAATTTTCAGTTCGGAAAAGAACCAGTCAGAAGCTTAACTTTGAGAAGCGAGCTGGAGAATGGGTTCGGAAAATAGGTGTCTGGGTCGATCAAGTGGATACGTCTGAAATAGGGCGTAGTTTCGGCATGAAATCAGCGACTGCGCAGGGCATTCGACGTATCAGGAAATTTGTGATTTCTAGTCACAATTGCCGGTTCCTTGATGCAAGTTATGATTCTGGGGCTGCATGGTCGAACATCTTTGAGTTTATGGAAGTGTTCAAAGCGGTGAGAGGTGAAGATCCTCTCACCGAAACATATCGAGAGATATCTAATCGAAATGTGGTGCCGCGCAGGGCTGAACTCCAAAGCGCAGAAGTGTCGTTAGATGATATTCAGATCGTGATATCGGGCTCATAGCGAACTCAGCTAATGATAAATGTAGTAGCAAACACTAGTGCCATCTTGCTGTTTCTGCGTATAGCCGCCAATCGCTCTACAGCTCCAGGTTCCAAAATGTGGCCGCCCAGGCAGATACATGGCACCGACGTATGCGCTGATGACCATTAGGAGCAAGGTCGAAATAGTCAGAACAGCTGCAAATTGCCGTATGAAACGCTTGCGAACTGTGATGGTGTTTGCGCCGATCTCTTTTACTCGGTTGACTAATTCCTGACTTACCTGAAGGTTCTGTTGGACCTGGCTCGCCGATTGCTGGAGCGATCGATAGTCATACCTGGCGATCAGTTCGGAAATTGACTGAAGGCGATCTACCCATTCTGCGTTTGACTTAACGTCCTCCATATTCTTGCTGATATGAAGGATTTGCATATTCACGTCTGAAAGAAAATCGATCAGATCTGGTTCTCTGTCCTTCTGTGCATTCATGTCACCACCTCATATCCCTTGTTAGTGCGAGTTCGTGTTCTTGCTGTTGGTGTTGCTGTTCTTTCTCAGGTTCCCTGAACGTCTCGCGGCCAAGCTTGCGGGCTAGATTTAGCGCGCCTGGCTTATCTGTTATCGGGTTCGGTATCCGCCCTATTGCAAGTTGCTGATTAAAGAACTTGATCTGCGATGACACGTTGCTGAGTGCCTGAGTGCGTCCGGCCCAATGAAGCGGTGACCTGCTTGCCTTTGTGGGC
The DNA here is from genome assembly GCF_001550055.1 of Kordiimonas lacus. GTDB lineage: Bacteria > Pseudomonadota > Alphaproteobacteria > Sphingomonadales > Kordiimonadaceae > Kordiimonas > Kordiimonas lacus. The sequence continues at coordinate 225,928 of NZ_LRUA01000010.1, read as the reverse complement.
CCTTTCTTTTGAAGGCTTTGTGCACGCGCAAGTAATTGAGATGCGCGCTCCGGCGCCCTAGCTTTGTTCGGGTGAACCCGATGTGGCAAACGCTGCCTTTCAAACTCCTGGTTCAAGGTTTGGGCCCATCGTTCCCGGACGGCCTTAACACCTTTTGCGCTATCAAAATCTCTTAGCTTTCGTCGTGCGAACCCCTTCTCATCCAAAGGCCGCATGCTGACCAATATATGAGCGTGTGGATTTCGCTCTCCGTCTGCCGCTTTTGGATCATGGATGGCAAGTGTGGCTCCAAGGCTTTTCTGGGTGAATTCTCGGTCAATAAAGGTTCTTAGGAGATTTTCAGAGGATTTCTGATCCAGTTCCCTCGGTAAGGAAATTATGAACTCCTTAGCAATCCGAGCATCTTGTCGGTTTGAGGCTTTCTCCGCAGCTCGCCAAAATTCACCTTCATTGTGCGCCCACTCTGGAACCCCCGTAGGCATGATGACCTCGCGACGGACAACGTCATCTTTCGACCTATAGTCAAAATGGCGCTGATGGTGCTTGTCGAACTCCTTGGTACCAAAACGATAAGCTTGTTTGCTTACCATGCCACGACCATGGTTTTTGATCTCTATTCTGAAATGAACCATTTTTGTGATCCTTTTGTGCGCTGCTGATGTGGTGCGCATTGGGTGTCATTTGTCGCACGGAGTGCAGAATGCGTAACCGTGCCTTCACAAAAATACTTAGTTTGTCTGGCACTTGTCTCTGGCACGGCCTTTATGGTTTTCCACAGGGTTAGGGTGTTTAATTTATGTATGAATCTGTTTCTAAGTTTCTGAGGGCTGAAACCTTCAGCGGTCCGAGGATTTCTGCGGAGAAACGTAATTTGCGACAGATCGAAAGCACGAAAAGCTGGCCCGAAGGCACGAACGCTGCAGACGTGAACGCCCGAACAGACGCGAGTTGATGGCACGAGAGAATTCACAATTTGCCCCCAGCGATTAATTCTGGGTCTGTCCCGGGCCTGTATGCGCCGCGAATTGGGATCGGTGTCGGTGTCATCTTTTTCCGAAAGACCACGGTCGTATGTTGGCCATCGGAAACGACATCGATGCAGTAATCTGGTAGGAGGTCTGCATCTGCGATCTCGCACACTTTCCTGATGAACCTGGAGAGGCTAGAGCGAATTGCATACCGTTGGTGCAGTGTCCGAGCATGGTATTGCCAGCGTCCAATGGCAGGGTTCACGCTCTTTCTAGCTGTTCTGTATAGCGCTCTTGCAATAGCGGATTTGAGGGAGAAATAGTCTGGATGTACTCGAAGGATGTCTCGTTGAGAGTCTATCATCGAACATACCCAGTGGGGCAGTTCTATGCGCCAAGGCATTGAAGCCCGTACTTTCGTGCTATCGCGTCCCGGTCGATAAGTGGGAATTTCATACCTTTGTACCCAGGAAAAGGGCACTTCTACTCCGAAGTTCTCCGTGATTTTAAGATTCGTCGTGATTGTGGTTGTACGTAGCCGTCGTATGCTGTCGGCCAGTCGTTGGTAGTCTCGCCCGGAAGTGCCGCGACCAATGCCTTTTAGAAGGCGGCAAGGGTGAAAGAGAACCACGTTATTGAGTTTAGCTCCTCGGTTCTTAGCATCGTTCAATTCGCTAACAAGATATATGATGATGTCATGGTCATAGATGGATGCGATATGGCTGTCGGCTGCCGAAACGACCTTTACGTAACCTCTTGCACTTTCCACAAAGATGGGGACAGTGCGGCCTTTCTCTAATGCCATCATTGGAAAATCCATCGTTTCCCGAATGTCTCTTAATGGTGGTTCCAGGCCTGAGATATTGAACTCGGTCATAAGCTAGGCCTGCCTACGCTTCCTGGGGCGACCAGGGCGTTTCTGAGAGCGTGAGCGCTTGCTAGTGACCAATAACGAATCCAGCCAGTCCTCGATTTCAGTAACCAGATAAACAGCGTTTCTGCCGACAATGCGGAACTGGGGTCCCCGTCCTTTGTGGGCGAGCCAGGCGAGGTAGGATTGGCTAAGCGGATAGTGTTGTTCTACCTGCTTGCGAGTTAGATAGTGTTTCATCTGCTTTCCTGAGATTGAATGCTCTTTGCATCAATCTTCAAGAAATGGCGGCGAATTGGGAAATCCCCTTTTGGGGATAAAGTTTGGACAATAATTTCTGCAAATTATTGATATATATAATTAATTTCAGTATTCCAATCTGGATCATCACAGATGGGAGTAGGTTTTCTATGCCATCATTTAGGCCCGAGAATAGAGGTCGTATACATGTGATGTTCGGATCTTTTTGCAGAGCTTGATAATTTCAGGCACGTTGGTGGCAACAAAATTTTCCCAATCAAAATTCTGAGCCTGGGTTTCATGACGCGGCGAGAAAAGCGAAATGAATCCTGGTTGATTGTCTGAAATAGGCAGCCCAACTTGTCCGCAGCAAATAATTGTCTCAGAGAGCAATTGCTTGAAGAGCCGCCTGTCTTGTGCCGCAGAGAGGCTGCAGTCTTGGCGCCGCTCTTTTAGCCAAAGATAAGCAACAACCTCTGCTAGCCATACGCGGCTGTAGCTAGGCATTTTTACAATCTCTACCTGATGAAAGTCTAGTTTGCGCCGTCTGGAAATGGCGCTCAATATTTCTTGCCTCGGGTAGGACATGTCGAATTTCAAGAAGGTCATACTCCTACCTTCAACGCTCAGTTTTCCCAAATCCCGAATTCGCTGATATGGCTCCCGAAAGAACGGGAAGCAGCCCGCGAGACCACCATACTTTTCAATGAACACGTCGTATAGTAAACCCGATTGATCAAGCTGCTGTTCGGCGACGTGCAGCATCAAGCGAGCGTCTTCAACACACTGACGAAAACTTGGAAGTGCCAAAAAATCTCTCTCAAAAGTGAGCAATCTAGCGCTTAGTAGAGCAAGTTGCTCTAGGGCTTGGACACCAAAGTGATTGGTAAAAATAGATCGCTTGTCAAACATCTCAAAAATTGTTGATCCTAGACCGATGTGTTTGCTTTGGAGTTCACAACCTCTTCGAATGTTCTTTTCCTCGGTACCTGACCACCCGGAGCCAAATAGCTCGTCATTAGTCATGAAAAGAAATCTGCCCGATAGGAGAGTAAAGCGGTCCAGGATCCCCAGTTTTCTCAGTGCAACAACGTGATTTTCGAAAGTGTATTCTGTTGAAGGCAATTTCTCTCGAGCGCGATGGCGATCAAACAGTTCAAGAATTGGCGGAGGGGTATACTCAGCGTAATAATCCGGGAAAAGAAGTTCGTTGGGTAACACGATGATAGATAGCCCTTTGATGATCAGGCTAAATGCTATTGAAGTTTAGGGGAAATACAAGCCCACTTGAATTTTCGCGCGGCTGCCAACTAGTGTCCCATGGGACAAATTTGGGACACCTAAGCGCTAATCCTAGCAAAAATGAACTAATGCAAAAAAACACTAAACAATTGTTTTATAAATATAAAACATAAAAATTCTCATTTCTATATTGGCTTAATAACGCCCTCCGAAGGCAGAGGCCAGAGGTTCGAATCCTCTCGGGTGCGCCATTATCTTCAGATATTCTCCGTTTACCAGGTCTACCTACCCGATGTCATGTCGCTGGTGCAGCCGTTTGGGTTGACGCCTGTCTCATGGCTGTACGGGCTACAAATAGTTGCCCGGTGGTGATGCCGCGTTGGTGGCGCGATTAGTCCGGGCTGTATCTGCCATAAAAAAGGGACGCTTCGGTTGATACCGAAAGCGCCCCAGGCCCCAATTACTTGGATGGGAAATCTTGTCTTAGGGGGGAAAGGCCCGCCGCTCAGGTAAGCAGCGGGCCAAATACTCGGCACTTTAGAAGTCGTAGCCGATGCTGAATTTCACCGAACGGCCCAGGATGGGGCGACCGTTTGGCGCAGCCGGGTTACGCGGGTCACCTTCCGTGATGCCATGGCTGTTATTCAGGTTATCAGCATGGACCTGGAAAAAGAGCCCGGACGGCGTGTTCACAAGAACGCCAAGGTCGATCTTCTCATAGCCAGCCAGCTCAACGCTGTTGCCATTGTCGCCAAATCGTTTGCCGACAAACTGGACCGCGCCATAAAGCGTTGCCGTCATATCGCCCACCTCAAACTCATAGCTTGGGCTCAGGCGCAGCTGGAACTTCGGCTGGCGCAGCACCCGGTTGCCGATGTCGCTCGCTGTGGTGGATTCGGTGATTTCCGCGTCCTGCAGTGTAGCGATAAAGGCCATGTTGAAAGCTTCATAGGTGACAAAGCCGTCAAGCTCGACACCGATCGACCGGGTCTTGAAGGCGCTTGCTCCCAGGGTGCCACCTACCACAGAGGAGAAGCTGTCGTTCTTGTTATAGAAGGCGGTGGCAAACAGGCCGAAATAGTCGTTCGAATATTTCACGCCACCTTCAAGTTGCTTGATGCCGTTCACATTGAGGTTGTTTTCGCGCACATCATCAAAGTGCGGGAACAGCGAGCCTTTGGAATACCGCGCAAAGACACCCAGGTCTTCATTGACGTCATAGTTGACAGCCGCGGTATAGGAGAAGGCGTCTTCCTTCAGGTTGACCGACATATCGCGCGTGCCGTCCGGGTAGCCTGGGCCGCTATCCAGCACATAGTCGATATCGATCCACTCGTTGCGGATGCCGAAGTCAAACCGGAAATCAGGCGTGACCTGCCAGCTGTCAGCGAGATAAAGCGCGTCAGCTGATGCGTCGCCCGCGGAGTTGATGCCGTATGCCCAGCAACCGGAGCCAGAACCCGCAGCCTGCAAATCTGTGCAGGCAATGCTGTCCTCAAGGAAATCGCCATTTGCGACGTTATGGACAGGCGTGAAGTTGCCGAGTGTCCAGAAATCGTCTGACGACCAGGTTGCTTTATAGTAGCCAACTGTCAGCTCATGATCGCCAACTTCCTTGGCAAGGCTGAGGTCGTTTGTGAAGGATTCGAGGTCTTTCTGCACGACCCAGTGGCCATAGTTCTGGACATAGTCGCTGTCAGTCAGTTCCTCACCACCAAGCGTGGATACAGATGCCAGCCCGAGAGCGGCCACCTGAATTGGGCTGCCGTCAGGCACGAAGCCATAGGTGTCGGCGTTGCCCTTGGTGTAGGACGTGTTGTTGCGCACTGTGAAGCCGTCGCCCAGGTCGAAGTCGACATTCAGGCCGGAAACCGACCCGTCCCATCCACGACCATCAGCGAAATCGAAATCTTCTGTATCGCCATTGCCGTTCACCTGGAGCGTACGGAAGCGCGTGGCGTTACCGAGCTGAGAAAACTCACCCAGATCGTTGCCGGAATTCAGCGCCATTGGCAGATACCACTGGCCGTGATCGTCGGTCACACGGGTCCAGGCGTTGATTTCGCCGTTATCGAGAACCTTGGTCAGTTGCAGGGTAACCTGCTTGCCTTTTTCCGAATTGAACTCGGCGTCGCGCACACCGGGGGATGATTTGATATAGCCGCCGACCATATAATAGAGCTCGTTACCGAGCGGGCCGGACAGCACTGCGTCAACGCGCTGCAGGTCATAGTCTGATGTTGTGTATTTCACCCGGCCTTCGGTCTCGTCGCCGCCTTTCTTCAGGTTGAAGTTCAGCGTTACGCCCGGCTCGCCATTTGAGAATACAGCGTTCGGCCCACCCCGGAGTGCTTCAGCGCTGGCGATGGTTTCATCGATCCGGAAAATGGAACTCTGTTCAAAGAAGGACAGCATCTCGGTGCCATAGATGGGCGCACCGTTGATGGACATGGTCACAAACGGTGCGTCGCCGCCGCCTGGCAGGCCGCGCACATCGATGTTCGCGCCGGCGACACCGCCCGAGCTTTCAGCCCAGACGCCAGGGACAAGCGTGAACAGCTCTGCGGTGCTTTTGGTGCCCGCGAGGCCGATGGCCTCTTCGTTCATGGTGGTGATGGCGAAGCTGGCGTCCTGTTTGCGAACGCCCGCGCCGCCTGGTGTACCTAGAACGACGATCTCTTCAAAGGCGACAGAATCGTCAGTGTCGGCGGCAGTGTCCTGCGCCGAAGCGGTTGTGCCCGCAACGGCAATAAGCGCCGCCAAGGCGGTGCTGGATTTAAGGTGACTGAGTGTAAAACGCATGTGTTTGGCCCTCCCACGCCTTACCATTATGTATACTTTCCATGCTGTGCTCAACAGACCGGCTTCCACTCCGGTTGTGTGGCGAAGGGGGTCGCACACACGTGTCGGCACTCGCATCAAAGCGGTGAATGGACCCATATCTACGCCTCTTTGCAATCGATTGCAATATAAAATTACAATCGATTGCATTGATTTGTAATATATCTCGACAAAACCATGGTCTGGCATGTAGTAAAACCATATGGAAAAAAGCAAAAACCTGACGATGGCGGATATCGCCAAGCTGGCTGGCGTGTCTGAAGCCACGGTGTCGCGTGCGCTTAAAGACAGTCCTTTGATCAACAAGGAAACGCGGGCGCGGGTGCAGCGAATCGCACGCGAAAATAATTATGAGATCAATGCAGCAGCGCGGAATTTCCGCACCAAGAAGACCCATACGCTGGCCGTTGTGTTGTTGGTGGACCGCCGCTGGGGGCACGAGGTTTCAGACGCGTTCCTGATGGTGCTGCTGGGTAGCATCGCAGACGAGGCTGGGCAGCAGGGCTATGACCTGCTGCTGTCGACCAACCAGAGTGATGTTGCTGACCTGAACGCCTATTTCCTCGAATCCAAACGTGCTGACGGCTTGATCATCATTGGCCAGGGCCGTAATGACCCGCGGCTTGACCGGTTGGCCGAAGCCAAAGCGCCCTTCATCGTGTGGGGCGCAGAAATGGCGGACCATAATTATTACACCGTGGGCAGCGACAATCGCCGTGGCGGATATGATGCCACCAGCCTTTTGGCGCGCAACGGTCGCCGACGGATTGCTTTCATGGGGGATGTGCGTCACCCGGAAATGGAACATCGGTGGGAAGGCTATCAGAAGGCCCTCGCTGACGCTGGCTTGGCCTATGACGACGGCCTGGTCATCCCGACCGATTTTTCGCAATCGGATGGCTACAAGAAAGCGGACCTGTTGGCCCAGGGCGGCAAACCAACGTGTGACGCGGTCTTCTGTGTCAGCGACAATATCGCGCTTGGGCTTCTGAAGCGGTTTGCGGAGCTGGGCATCCGCGTGCCGGATGACGTGGCAGTTGTCGGCTTTGACGACAACCCACCGGCGCTGTTCAGCACCCCGGGGCTGACATCCATCAAACAGGATGTTCAGGAAGGGGGGCGGCTTCTGGTGCAGAATCTGATCAAGGTATTGAACGGTCAGACAATCGACCATGTGGCGATGCCGACCGAACTGGTGATCCGCGATTCGTGCGGGCAGGGCTAGAAGGGCTTCAGCACCTTCTCAACCAGTCCTTCAGGGCTGGGCAGAACAATATCCGCCTGCGCGAGTATATCCGCGTCCCCGATGCCGGCCGCGAACATATCAGCGGCCTTGATGGCGGCAACGCCTGATGCGGCATCTTCAACCCCGAGGCACTGGCTGCTTGGCAGACCGAAAGCCCGTGCCACATCCAGGAAAATATCCGGGGCTGGCTTGCCTTTCGGGATCGCGCCCGCGTCAGCGACATAGTCGAAGGCGCCGGTGATTTCCAGACTGGCCAGCACTTGGGGTGCATTGCGGCTCGCCGAGGCCAGCCCAATCCGCCAGTTGTTGGCTTTCAGCCAATCCAGGGCCTCAACAATTCCGGGAAGTATATCTGCAGGCGTAATGCCACCGATCAGTGTCTTATAGTCTTCGTTCTTCTGTTGGGCGAGGGCCAGCCGTTCATCCATGCTGTAGGCCGTGGTGCCTTTGGCCAGGATATAGTCCAGCGATTCCATGCGGCCAACACCCTTCAGGCGGTGGTTGTCATCCTCGTCAAAGGGCAGGCCCAGGGAATGGGCCAATCGCTGCCACGCCAGGAAATGATAGTGGGCGGTATCGGTGATCACGCCGTCCAAATCGAAGATGCAGGCTTTCTGTACCATCGGTTACTCCATACAAAAGTTACTGGTTCGGCAGGGAAATTTGCTCTTTCGGCTTCAGAGCGACACGGTGGCCATAGTGATGGAAAATCACAGGGTCCGGTCCGTCATATTGATAGTCTGTGCTGTCTGCTGATACGGACAGCTTCAGCAGACCCGCCCCCAAGCGGAGCTTGAAGCTGTAGGACCGCCAGCCGTCAGGCAGCGCGGGCTTGAGCGCAGGCAATGCCCCTTCAAGACGCAGGCCACCGAAGCCATAGACCAAGGCCATCCAGGACCCGGCCATACAGGCCATATGGTTGCCATAATGGGTGTTGGCGTGCCGGTTCTCCAGATCCATGCGGTAGGTTTCCTCGAAGAACTCATAGGCCTTTGCCGGGTCGCCGCTCTCAAGGTTGGCGACCGCGTGAATGCAGGCCGAAAGCGTACTGTCGTGCGTGGTGCGCGGCTCATAATAGGCCAGATTCCGGGCCTTCTCATCGGCCGTGAAGCGGGCGGGGAGCAGGATCTGGGCCAGCACCACATCAGGCTGCTTCAGCACCTGATGGCGGTAGATCACCAAGGGGTGATAGTGCAGCAACAGCGGATAATTTTCTGCCGGCGTGCCGTCAAAATCCCACTCAGGCTTGTCCAGGAAACCATCGCACTGGGCGTGGATACCCAGGTTTTCATCGAATGGAACATACATGCAGTCTGCCGCTTTCTGCCATGCGGCGACTTCATCCTGTGACAAGTCGATTTTGGCGGCAATCGCATCAAAGTCTTGTTTTGAATAGCTTTTTGCGAGTGCCGCAGCTTCGGCAAGATGCTGCTGGGCCATCAGGTTGGTATAGAGGTTATTGTCGACCATGGCGGTATATTCGTCCGGGCCGGTCACTTCATGGATGCAGAAGGCGCCGCCTTTTTGGGCGTTAAAGTGCCCAAGGTCCATCCAGATGCGGGCGGTTTCGAACAGCATTTCCGCACCACCACCCGCCAGTAACTCCTTGTCACCACTGATGTTTACATATTGGATCAGCGCATAGGCGATGGCCGCATTGATGTGATATTGGGCCGTGCCCGCCGGGAAGAAACTGGAGCATTCTTCGCCGCCGATGGTGCGCCAGGGGAAAAGGGCACCTTTGGTGTGCCCCATTTCGCGCGCGCGGGCACGGGCGGCATCAAGCGTGCTGATGCGGTACTCAATGAGCGACCGGGCCACTTCAGGTGCGTTGAACAGGAAGAAGGGCACGGCATAAATCTCTGTGTCCCAGAAATAGTGGCCGTCATAGCCTGGGCCGCTCAATCCCTTGGCAGCCAATGCGCGGCCGCCGTCCTTGCCCGCGCTCTGGAACAGATGAAAGGCGCCGAAGCGGATGCCCTGTTCGACCGGATCGTCGCTGTCGACCGTAACATCCGCCGTATCCCAGAAGGCATCCCAAACGGCCTTGTGGTCTTTATAAAGCGCGTCAAAACCCTTTTGGGCCATAGTGCCCAAATTCTCGCCAAGCGCCGACCATCGTGCCCTTTGTGTGCCCTTTTCAAAATCGGCGTAGGCGACATATTTCCGAACGGTGATTTCCTGCCCAGGCGCGAGCGCGGCATCAAGCCGGGTGGCCCACAGGCCATCTTCGCGAATATCCTGTGCGCCTATGTCTGTGTCGCCGGAATAATCAACCCGGTACCCCGCCAGCACCAGGTGCCCACTGTGACGGACACGGTGGGCAATCAGGGTCGCGCCGTCACGGTCAGCTGCTTCAGGCTTCTCAAGGCAGGCCGCCACCGAAAGCTCGCCCGCGCGCGGGTCGAAACCTTCATGGCCGCCGCCATAGCGGGTGTTGAGGCCGGTGGTCAGGCTGACGGGGCCAGTGTAATCAACCGACGCCAGGGTATAATCGATCACCATCAGGCCGGGCGCGGCCATGGAGACAAAGCGGCGGCTGTTGATTTCAAGTGTGCCGCCCGTGCGCGTCTGCCAGCGGCTGGTACGGCTGAGCATGCCGTCGCGCATGTCCAGCACACGCGATTGGCCGTCAAGCTTGCTCGCGCCCTGGATGAAGCGTTCATCACCGGCCGTCAGGTCAAACGCCTTGCCGTCGGGCACCAGGATCATCTTGTTATTATGGCTGGCGAAGCCGAAAGCGGCCTCGTCATAATGGATCGGGTCGCGCAGGTAGACGCCGTTCAGGTAGGTGCCCTCGGTGGAGCGGATACCATCTGCCACGCCTTCTTCGAACGTGCCGCGGGTGCCAAGATAGCCGTTTGCCTGCGCCATCAGTGTTTCCGACACGGCCTGCGTGTCCGGCGTGAAGCCATTCTCCACCAGCCGCCAGTCGTCCGGCAGGAACGCTGGTGCCTTTCTTTTCTGGTCGCCCGTTTTACTCACGTAACTGTCTTCCCTAACCTGAACCCCACTTGCCAGCCTGTGCTGGAATCGGGTTCTATAATATCTTCTTTGCAATCGATTGCAATACTGTTATTGTGGACATTCGATGTCACCCGGGATCAGGTGAGGGACTGTTTGGGAGGTCACCCCGGGTTAGCTGTTTGATTGGGAGGAAGCCTGTGAGCGGGTTCATGCACAACTGGCGCATCAAGTTTGCGCTGTTTTTGGTCTATTTCGTTTTCGCCATCCTCTTGAACAGCGTTGGCACTGTGATTTCGCTGGTGGACGACACTTTCGGCGTAACGAAACTGCAGGCGTCGATGCTGGAAGGTTTCAAGGATCTGCCGATCGCGATCGTCTCCTTCCTGGTGGCATCCTTCCTGCCGCGGTTCGGTTTCCGCAACGCGATGATGACAGGCCTGGGTGTCGTCACCCTTGGGTGCCTGGCCATGCCGCTGGTGCCGGCCTTCCTGACCACAAAAATCCTGTTCCTCAGCGTAGGTGTGTCCTTTGCGCTGGTGAAAGTGTCGGTCTATTCAAGCGTGGGCCTGATCACGGACGACAAAAAGGAACATGCCAGTTTCATGAATACGCTCGAGGGTATGTTCATGGTCGGCGTTCTCGCCGGATACGGGCTTTTCAGTTATTTCGTTGACGACGCCCAGCCGGGGTCGCCCGTGTGGCTGGATGTCTATTGGCTGCTGGCGTTGCTGACAGCAGGCAGCACCCTGTTTATCTATTTCACCCCCTTTGATGAAAGCGCGGCCCACCATGAAGGCAGCAGCCTTGCAGAGGACTTCATGGACATGCTGCGGCTGGTGATCCGGCCCATTGGGTATATCTTTGTACTGTCAGCTTTCCTTTATGTGTTGATCGAGCAGGGCATTGGCACCTGGCTTCCCACTTTCAACAGTGAAGTGTTGCACCTGCCGCCCAGCATGAGCATTCAGGCCACCAGCATTTTTGCCGCCAGCCTGGCGCTTGGCCGTTTCTCGGCAGGCGCCATCATGGCGCGGTTTGACTGGTATCCGGTCCTGAATGTCTGTGTTCTGGCGGTGGCCGGGCTGGTGATGGTCAGCCTGCCGATGGCGGATGGCGTGGTGCCGAACGCGGATGTCACCTGGTTTGACGCCCCGGCGGCCACCTATATTTTCCCGCTGATCGGCCTGTTCCTGGCGCCCATCTATCCGGCGATCAATTCGGCCGTTCTGACCGCCTTGCCCACCTACCAGCACTCAGAAATGACGGGGCTGATCGTGATCTTCTCAGCGCTCGGGGGCACGACGGGGTCGATGATCACCGGCGCGGTGTTTGAAGACTTCGGCGGCAGCACCGCCTTTTACCTCTCATTGGTGCCCCTCGCGCTCATTCTGCTGACGCTGTTTTTGTTCAAGCGTGAAACGGTCAAAGCCACGGCCTAGAGAATAAAGGAGCTTGCCATTGTCTTCCAGCCTACCTAATCTCGCCTTCTGAAACGTGAAAAATACACGAAGGCGGTCCTTGGTCTGCGTTCGGTGTCATAGGGGGAAGACATGAAACAGGTCAAACTGGACGATGTGAGAGAAACGGGTGCTGTGGACCAGCAAGTGCATCAAAGTGGGGAAATATTGGGCGTCGGGACAATATTGTCTCAGAGCTTTGCCACATTTTTCAGGAATTGGCTGCCGTTCACTGTAATTGCGCTGATCGTCTATTTGCCGCTTTATGCCGGGCTGGTTGCCATCATTGGCGTTGACCCCAGCAATATCCAGATTGACCCCAGCAACACGGTGTCTTTCGTGACATTCGTTCTTGGTGCTGCCGGGCTTAGCATGCTGTCATATGCCGTCATGATGGCGACGATCAGCTACGGTGCTATTGAAGATCAGGCGGACCGGAAAGCTTCGCTGGGTGAGATGTTGACTGTTGGCATAAAAGCCTTTTTCCCGGTGGTCGTGGCGATGGTGCTGACCGGTATCCTTTATATGATTGGCCTTGTGCTCCTGGTGATTCCCGGCATCATCGTGCTGTTGATGCTGTCTGTCACGACGCCCGTGATTGCTGCGGAAGGCATGGGCCCCATTGCCGCTATGAGACGCAGCCGCGAGCTGACCGATGGCTATAAATGGACCATTCTGGGCGCTTTCATCGTAATTTCGATCATTGTTGGAATTGCTGGCGCGGTTATCAGCATACCGCTTAGCTTCCTGATGGTCGGTTCTTCAGAAGGTGGAACGATCTTCTCTGTCTCCATGATTGTATCGGGTGCCTTGGAAGCAGTGAAATATGCCATCTTGGCAACTTGTGGCGCGTCAATATATACGGGCCTCCGGAGGGCGAAAGAAGGCGTGTCGTCAGAGGAAATTGCCAAGGTGTTTGCCTGATCCGCTACCACGACCCTGCCGAGATACGTTCCTTTGGTGGCGCCCCGGACCGGTGGCGCCATCATGCATATTGGGCCTGTGATGGCGAGAATTCGGGGGCCTATTTGGTCCCGGGCGGCTTCTGGCCGGTATCGAACTTGTCGGTCTTGCGCGTGCCCATCAACAGTTTGCCTTCAAGGTGTTTCCTGAGGGCATGATAGTAAGCGGACAGAAAAGCTTCCATCTGGTGCGGCAGAACCGGGTCTTCCCAGCCGATTTTCTTGATGATGGTCTCACCCGCGGTCCGGAGCTTATCGGCGGCGTCCTTGCCTTGTTGCCGAAGAAGCTCCTCGAGTGTCTGCAGCTCATAGATGCCGTAGGCATTCAGCTGCGCGGTGGTGAAGCCGTAGGCGTCAAGCGCCCCCGCGGCAGCCCCGTTGGCTTCCAGCATATCGGTGGCCAGCAACACCTTGGGTTCGCGCACCACAAGCGTGCCTGCGATCAGGTCACCCGCGCGCAGATTGTCCTTGTTCATCATGGGCAGGAACACCAGCAGCATGGCCCAGATAAAGGCAAACAGCTGCATCAGGCCCGATACACCGGCTGATCCCGAAGAAAAGACAATGCCCATGGGCACGAAAATCTCAATCTCGCGCATCATGTTGCGGGCGAAAATGGCCTCGGACGACAGCGGCCTGCCGAACCGGTCGATCACCTTGATGCCAAGGCGCCGCTTGCCCGGTGTCTGGCCCTGCCACTTCAGCTCGAAAAACATGAAGTAGAAATTCCTGAGCGCAAAGATAAGCAGCAGAATCACAATCAGGCCGAAGTGGCCGATATTGGCCCAGCCGGTTGTAATGGCAATGGCGATGGACCCCAGAATCATGATGCCGAACAGGATCAGCAGGTCGATGATCACGGCACCGGCCCTGTCCCCGCGCTCGGCCAGCTCCACCTCAAGGGCCACGCCTTCGGGTGTCAGGATACGCCGGGTTTCTTTTGCCGGGCGCCTATTGCGCTGCTTGCGGCTCATAGCTCGTCCTCCCCGGCGTCATCGGGCCTGTTGTGGCCCATACCCAGGAAATAGATCGCCCACATGACAAGGAAGCCGAGACCGATGGCATAGCGGCTGGCATCGGATGTGACCAGCTGACGGGCGAAGCCTTCAAGAAGACCGGCAACCAGGAACATCAGGATGCAGCCAAAGGCGACCAGGGCGGCCTTCTTGCCGTATGTGGCCAGCGCTTCCATCCGGCTCAGCTTGCCGGGGAATACATAGTGCCGGGCGATTGTCAGTCCTGCGGCACCACACAGGATGATGGCCAGAATTTCGGTGGAGCCATGGATGATCAACCAGCCACCCAACTCACCCAGCAGATCTTTTTCATAGTGGAGCGCAAGAAAGGCACCCAGCATGGTGCCGTTCGTGAACAACAGCCAAATTGTAGGCAGCCCAAGGGCAAACCCAAGGGCAAAGGCCAGCAACCCGACTTGCGAATTGTGGGTAAAGAGCTGGGTGGCGAATATATTCAGGCCTTCTATCTCGTTCTTGTCCGGGTACAGCACGGCCCTGAGGTCCTCGGCCGAAGCGCCGGGTACCCGCCCGCCGGCCAGCGACCGGTCCACAAAGGTGTAGAACCATTCCGGGTTCTCCAGCACCAGGAAGAAGCCGGCCATCACGCCCAGCAGGGTCACGATCAGAGCCACCAGGAATTCCTGGCGGATCGACCGCACAGCATCGGGGATGGAGAACTGCATAAGCCGCGCGAAGGCCCTGCCAGCAGGACGCTGGTGGCCATACAGCAGGAAGTAGGCGCGGGTGGTCAGATTCTCCAGATAGTCGACAACATTCTTGTCGAGCGAGATCGATCGCGCGACGCTGAGGCTCGAAAGCGCGCCTTTATAAAGGTGCGGCAACTCGAACACGTCGGTTGCGCTCAGGGACCGGATGCCTTTCTTCTCGGCCTGCAGCACCAGTTGTTCCAGCTGTTGCCAGCCTTCTTCGCGCTCCTGCCGGAACTGGAAGCTTTTGGTTCCCACTGACGCCATCAGACCAGCTCCTGATTGATGATGGTGCGATACTGGTTAATCACATGACCCACCAGGTGTGCCGATTCAGGCTCCAGGCACAGTATGCCTTGCCGCCTGAGGTTCGAGAACAGAAGCTGCCGTTCCTTGAGCAATTCAGCCGCTGTGGCCGCGCGTGAGATATCTTTGACATCCTCGACCGGCTGGTTGGCTGTGCGCTCCAGATACGGGTCCTTGAGCGCGACGAACACGACAAAATGGTGCACCGCCAGGTGGCTCAGGTTCTCGCGCATCAGTTCAGCCGTTGTGGTGTCGACAAAGTCGGTGAACAGGACCACCAGCGTACGCCGGGTCAGCTGTTCCGCCAGCCGTGTCATCGCCAGCGTATAGTTGGTTTCGCTGACATCGCACTGCATGGCCGCCATATAGTGCTGCAGGTGGCTGAAGGATGTGATGCCCGACAGCGGCTTCACATAGGACCGCACCTGGCTGTCGAACGAGAACAGCCCGACCCTGTCACCGCCCTTCAGTGCCGCATGGGCAAGCACCAGTCCGGCATTCACCATATGGTCAAGGCGTGTCAGGCCGCCCAGCCGTTCGGCCATCAGGTGGCCGGTATCGAACGCCAGGATGATCTGGTGATTGCGCTCGGCTTCGAATTCCTTGACGAGGAGGCCGCGGTAGCGCGCCGAGCGTTTCCAGTCCACCGTGCGCGGGTCCATGCCCGGGACATATTCCCGAAGCGAGGAAAATTCGCTGCCGTCACCCCGGCGTATGTCCGGCCGTGGGCCGAACTCTTCCGACGCCGCGCCCATGAGGTCTTGGGCACTTCGGGCGGCAAGCTGGAAGTTCGGCAGGACCGGGATTTTCAGGTCCGGCGTTTCTTCAATCTGCCGTTCGGCCAGCCCCAGGGGCCCACGCCAGCGGAACCAGACGGTCGGGATGGTGGCTGTGCCGCGGCTCAGCGGTGTCAGCGCAACCTCCGTCCAGCCGCCACCGGGCGCGATGGTCACCGGTGTCTGGGCGTCCTGGTCCAGGATGTCATTGACCTCAATGGCCACCTGCACGGCGGGCAAGGCGATACCGTCTGCGCGTTCGGCACTGACCACCAGCGGCTGGCTTTCGCCGATATAGATCTGGGCTGGTTCTTCAATCAGGAAGCTGATTTTCGGTGCCCGTGGGCAGGACAGCCAGTCGATCAGCAGCAGGAACATCACAAGCGCCAGATAATACCCCGTCAGGCTCACAAGCGTGGGCGAGATCGCAAGCAGGATCACCGCCAGCGGGACGGCTGCCAGGATCAGCCAGAATGTCCTGAGGGTTGGGCGCATCAGCGGGGGGCCTTCACCTGTTCAAGAAGTTGCTGGACCACGTCACCCGCGCGGATGCCTTCGATTTCCGCAGCCGGGCTGAGGACCAGACGGTGCCTGAGCGCGGGCAGGGCAATGCGTTTGATATCGTCAGGGATGACATAGTCGCGACCATCAAGGGCGGCACAGGCACGCGACGCGCGCGCGATCATGGTGCCGCAGCGCGGTGAGGCACCAACGCGCACGGACGGATGCTCCCGTGTGCCGCGCACCAGGTCGACGATATAGTCCAGAAGCTCCTCCGCAACCTGCAGGCCCGCGATGGTCTGGCGCATGGCGCGCAGGCTATCCAGATTCAGAATCGGGCGGATATTCATCTCCGACACCGATGGCATGGTGGCGCGGTGGCCGTGCAGGCCGAGGATGCGGCGCTCTTCTTCGCGGCTTGGATAGTCCAGGATGTGCTGGAACAGGAAGCGGTCCAGCTGGGCTTCCGGCAGCGGGTAGGTGCCCTGCTGTTCGATCGGGTTCTGGGTTGCAATCACCATGAAGCCGTCGCCCAGGCTGTGGGCGGTGCCGTCGATGGTAACCTCACGTTCGTGCATGGCCTGCAACAGCGCCGCCTGTGTCTTGGGCGGTGTCCGGTTCACTTCGTCTGCCAAGAGGAGATCCGTGAAGATCGGGCCTTTGGTCAGCACGAATTCGCTGGTCTCGAACCGGTAGATGTTGGTCCCGAGCACATCGCCCGGCATCAGGTCCGGCGTGAACTGGATGCGGCCGAACTTGAGGTCGAGGCTGGCGGAGAAGGCTTGCGCCAGCAGCGTTTTGGCAACGCCGGGGACGCCCTCGAACAATATATGGCCTTCGGAAAGCAGGCTGATCAGCAACAGGTCGACCGCGTCGTCCTGGCCGACGATGACCTTTTTCACATTATAGCGCAGGCTGTCGCCGGCGGATTTGATGTCACTTGGTGTCATTCATGATCTCCTGTTTCCAGGTATAAAATTGATTGGCAAGGGTAAGAAGGCGGCTTCTTTTTGTGCTGTCGTCATCACGCACGCGAAGGATTCGCCGTTTGATCGTAGTGAAGCCGGGCTTAAGTCCCCGCTTGGCAGATTGTTCGTCCAGCCAGCTGTCCAGCCGGTTGCGCTCCAGGTCGCTGGGCACATTCAGATGGCGCGCAACAGTCAGGGACTGATCGTCCACAAGGCGGATCAGGGCTTCCTGTTCCTTTTCCGCCATATGCAGGATGCGGGCGGCATTCTCAATGAAGACTGCTTTGGAATCGTCTGCCGTGGCCACATTGCGCCAGGGTGCCCCGAAGCGGCGCGTCAGGGCCAGCAGGAAGATGATCACAGCCAAGAGGGCCGCAACAGTGGCATAGACAAACGGATGGCTGAACATGGCGCGCGCCATGCTGGGGTCGCGCTTGAACCCGTGGATGATTTCATCAACCACAAGGGTTTCGCGGCCCTGAGAAACTGTTTCCAGCACGTTCAGCGCCAGGGCGGCGTTCCAGCCGCGGGCCAGGCCGTGGGTCGCGATCAGGTCGGGGTCGGACAGAATCCAGACCGGTTCTTCTTCATAGTCACGGTTGAGGCGCCCGAACAGGATGCCCTGATCGTTCCAGATGAGGGGGGTCACCTGTTCGGATTTTATCAGCTGAAGGCTATCGATGTCCGGTATGGCGCGCGGATCGAAACCATGCTGCCAGGGGCCAGCTGAAGCATCGGTCGGGCGCAGCACCTCAAGGTCTTCCCCAAGATTGCCTGCCACCGCCTTTACCTGGGCGATGTTTTTCACGAAAGCCGCGCCGATCCAGTCGGCCTTGAAGCCATGCGGGATGCCCTGGCGTTTGGGCAGCACGACAAGCATCGGCGCCCAGTCGATCAATTGTTCTATGCGGTCACTGCTGGCTTTGCCCCTGGGTGGTTCCAGCAGAAGCAGGGTGGAACCGGGCCCGAGCTTGCCGGTGGTATTGTGCTGGCTTTGCAGCACCTGCCAGCCAGACCTTTCGGCAATGTCCATGAAGGCGGCATGGCCAATCGCCGATTTGGAAAAGCTGTTTGCCCCGTTCGAGATTTCATATTTGCCGTCACCCTTGAAGGCGGACGTCACGGCCAAGCCAAGGGTGGCCAGTATCCCGAGGAAAATAATCCAGAACAGGGCCTTTGTGGAAAAAGGCGCGGAATGGTTTGTGCCTGTCGCCATCACACTGTCCCTTTCCCGGCCTGAACCAGCAATTGATAGCGCTGGAAACAGGCTTTGTAGGTTTGTTCGGTGATGACATGGCCGGCAAAAGCGTAGGCTTCCACGGTGGCAACAAGAAACCCGAGCGCATCGGCTGGCGATGGGGCCAGCTTGGCATCCCTGACAATCTCGCGGCCGGTCATCCAGGGGCGCAGGCGTACAAGTTCTTGCCTGGCGAGGCCAATCAGGGCCGTCGCCAGCAACAGGCGAACAGCTTCGCCAAAATTCCCGGCCTTTGCCGCCTTTTCCGCGTCATCAAGGGAGGCGGGTTGGGCCAAAGCATGGGTGCCGGCAGGCGCCGCGCCTTTTCGTACCGTTGACCGGCGTGGCTTCCTGGTGCGGATTTTTGGGCTGGTGCTACCGGTCACCAGCACCCAGATCATCACGGCAATGGCAAAGAGACCCAGCCCCACCAGGGCATAGACGATCAGGTCACCAAGCCACCGTGGCAAGGGATTGGATTTGCGAGTGGGCTTGGGTTTTTCCAGCTCGGGCAGGCTGCGTTGATAGCCGCCTCCTTCCAGCATAGTGTCGACCTGGCGGCCTAACTCTGTATCGGGCAGAGGGGCCTTCAGCTGCACGGAGTCAGCAGCTACATCGTCACTGGTCTCGCCGTCTTTGCCCCGTTCAGTATCCCACCAGTAGGCCAGGCCAAGCAGGCCGATCGAGACAGCGGCCAATATGGCCAGCTGCCGCCAGTTCTTGCTGATACCTTTTTTGAAGCCCCCCGTCATGGCGATACTCTAGAAAGACCGAATTCCCAGGTAAAGACGGAAAATCACTGAAAGTGTTTTTTATACAAGTGTCCCGAACGTAACCTAGCGTTCGTCGCCAATCTGTTTCAGTTGATCCTGAATTCTACAGGCCATCGGTTGGGAAAAGGCCCCAACCCAGTCTTCAAGCGGTTTGCCGGTGCAAAAGTCACGACCTTCAAAGCCAAAGGCGGCCTCTTCCAGGTCATCCATGTCTTCAGGTGTCAGGTCATACAGGTCGGCGCCCGGGAAGATATCCTTGATGTCTTCAACAATGACATTGCCGAACTGCCGGAAACGACCACCATCGCGGTCCTTGATGCGGCCCTCGATTATGTTGTTGGCGATGGTGGCAAAACTGCCGTTGAAACGGACGTCAATACCGGCCGTGTTGATGATCGTGTTATTGATGATTTCGGTACTGGCGGCGTTATTGAGGTAGATGCCCACATCGTTGGGGCAATTCATGATGATATTACCGCGGATGATCCCTTTGTAATGTTCGATCTTGCAGGACCGCCCCTGGCAATAATTGGGGTTTGTGACGCCGCCGCCACCGAAAGACAGGCCAAGCCGTGCGCCGCCCTTGTGGCGCCATTCACAGATGATCAGGTTGCGTTCAAACAGGCCATGGTCTGAGTTGCCCTTGAGGAATGCTGCATAGCTGATTTTGTTGCCTGCGCCTTTTGCGAAGTCTGCAATGAAATTCTCGCGAATCACCCAGTTACGGCCTCCCACGACGTCAATTGGGGTTACCGGGTTGCCTGTGTTCCGGGGCGTGTTGTTGTAGATGACATTGTCTTCGATCAGAACATTGTCCGGGAAATATTGACGGCCGTCGATGATCTCGCCATTGCCTTTGATGGCAGCATTGAAATCGACAAACTTGACCTTTCGGACTGTGGTGTTATCGGCTTTTCCTGCGATCTGCAGGGCATGTTCGCATCTGCTGTGATTGTCGCAGATGCCGACAAATTCGATGTTTTCGAAAACCCAGTTGGCGCCCCTGATTTTGAAGGCAACAGGGCTGTCGACTTCAATGATCACTTTGCCATTGCCGGACGGTTGCACGAATATTGGCAAGTCTTTGGTGCCGCTGGCTTCCAGCACAACCTGCTTTTTGATGCGGTAGCGACCGGGATAGATGGAAAAAATGTCCCCAGGCCGTGCCTGGTTAAAGTATTTGGCGAAATTATCGTCGGCGATGAGAACGCTATCCGCCCGGGACGGTTGGCTGAACGCCAAGAAAAGAAGGGCAGAAAAGAGGCAGATTGCGCGGTTCACCGAGATCTCCATCACACTGTTAGCCATAAGCAACCGCTACCATAGCCTTGTCATTCGCGCATGACAACGCATGTGCAGCACCCGATCATTATTCCAGGTGTTGATGAAGCCGCGGTGAACGGTACTGGCTTTACCCGATGTGCGGTTTGCCCATCAGTCGCAGGCGGCTGATGCCCCCGTCCGGGAAAATATTGATGCGCACATGGCTGACGGGCCCCAGGTCTGCAGTGGGTTTCATGGGGTGTTCGTCATCCGCGCGCAGGTCCTGTTTGGACAGCAGTTCCGGCCAAAACTGGCTTTCAACCGTCAGGCTTTCATCCGTGCCGCCGGTTACCAGGGCTGCCTGCAATGAAATATGGCTGGGGAAGTTGCCTTTGAAGAAGGCCGTGTCCACCAGGATATCCTCGATGGTGCCAGCGTGCCCCAGCTCAATGATCGCCCAGTCGTTGCCGGGTTCGCGGCGGCGTCGGGTTTCCCAGCCGTCTCCCATATTGATGCCCTTGCCGGGCGCCATGATGTTGGCCAGCACGCCGAAATGCTCATTGTTGGCCACGACAGGACGGCCGCCGTTCTCCAGTGCCGCCAGATCGATGGTCATGCCCGCGTCCGCCTTGCCCCAAACTTTATGCATGATGCCGTATACGCGCAGGCGCGCCACGCCACCGTCGGGGAAGATGTTTAGGCGGAGGTGGGTCCAGGGCTGGTCACTTTCGACCGCAATCAGATGATGGCTGTCGCCATTGAGGTTGGTGGCGGGCACGATTTCCGTCCAGGCAGCATCCTCGCCCGGCACGTCGCCTTCTGCCACGCAGGCGTCAAGGGAAGCCGCGGGCGGGAAGTTGCCGGTGAAGTGGCTGGTGTCGATGTCCACACCGCGGATGATGCCTGCCTGCCCAAGCCGGATGATGGCATGGTCGTGGCCCATGCCGCGCTTGCGGCGGCTTTCCCAGCCGTCCATCCATTTGCCGTTGTCGTCATATTTGCCAGGAATGAACACGGCATCCTCCGGCGAAATGAGGCGGGCTTTGTCGGCAAAGAAATCATCGGTCGCGAAAGTAACCTTGGCGCCGAGACGCGGCTGGGCCAGATTGACGAGTTTGGTGAAATCGGTGCGTGTCATGGGGATACCTTCGAAACTATGTCAGGTCAGCCAGGCGTAGCCGGGCGATCTTGTGAATTTGGTCAAGTGCGGTATCGAACTCCTGCGCCCGGTCGTGGTTCAGGCGGGAACGGAAGGCGGCCAGAATGTCGTAGCGGTCCAGCCCCTTCACCGCGATGATGAAAGGGAAGCCGAATTTAACCTTGTAAGCGCTATTGAGCTGGTTGAATTCATCAAGCTCGTCGGCGCTGCACTGGTCCAGGCCCGCGCCAGCCTGTTCGGACCGGGACTCGGCCGTCAGCTCATCCCTGAGCGCGGCTTTGCCTGCAAGGTCCGGGTGGGCGCAGATCAGCTTCATCTTGGCGGCTTCATCCGCTGCATCAACCACTTTGGCCATGGCGGCGGATAATTCCTCGAGCGTATCAAGGTCACTATGGTCGCAGTTTTTCCATGCGCCTTCAGCCACCCAGGGGCTGTGTTCATAAATGTGCCCATAGGCTGCCATGAAGGTGGCCTTGTCTGCGCGGCTGGCTTTCAGCTTCATGTCAGTCATGTGCCTGTGCCCTCAAACGGGTGCACCTTGCGCCAGTGGCGGGCGATGTCGATCCGGCGGGTGAACCACACATGTTCAAAGCCTTTGGCATATTCAATGAAGCGCTTCAGCGCCTGAAAGCGCCCGGGGCGCCCAACAAGGCGGCAATGCAGCCCCACGGACATCATCTTCGGATGGGTTTCGCCTTCTGCATAAAGCGTGTCGAACGTGTCCTTCAGGTAGGTGAAAAACTGGTCGCCGCAGTTGAAGCCTTGGGCGCTGGCGAAGCGCATATCGTTGGCGTCCAGCGTGTAGGGGATGATCAGTTGCGGTTCGCCCGCTACCTCTTTCCAGAAGGGCAGGTCGTCGGAATAATCGTCGGAATCATACAGGAACCCGCCATATTCGCCCACAAGGCGCGTGGTGTTGGGGCCGGTGCGGCCTGTGTACCAACCATACGGCCGCTCGCCGGTCAGCTCAGCCAAAATCTCGACCGCTTTGGCGATATGCTCGCGCTCGACGTCTTCTGGTACGTCCTGGTAATTGATCCATTTATATCCGTGGCTGCACACTTCGTGCCCGGCGGCAACAATGGCGCGGGCCACGTCCGGATGACGCTTGAGCGCGGTGGCCACGGCAAACACAGTGACCGGGATGTCATAATCGTCAAACAGCTTCAGTAGCCGCCAGACGCCCGCGCGACTGCCGTATTCATAGAGCGATTCCATGCTCATGTGGCGGGCGCCTTCAATGCCTGGTGCGTTGATGATTTCCGACAGGAAAGTCTCTGCGCCCTTGTCGCCGTGCAGGATGCTGTTTTCGCCGCCTTCCTCATAGTTCATCACCATCTGGACGGCGATGCGTGCGCCGCCGGGCCAGGAAGCCTGCGGCACATTCTGACCGTATCCAATAAGGTCACGCGGGTAATCACTCGTGGTCATCTTGCGTCCTCAATCGTTCGCGGTGGCGAAAATCGTGTGCAGGTCCTGCTCGCCCGAGCGGGCCTCAAACACCAGCTGGCTTTCAATCGATGCCAGGTGGTGGATCAGGATATCGCCGGCCTCAGTGGCGTTGCCGCGCTCCATCGCATCCACCAGGCGCTCATGGTCGCCGCCCTTGCAGTTGGGGGCCGCGCCCGTGCGGCCATAAAGCGCGATGATCAGGCTGGTCTGGAACACAAGCTGCTCCAGGAAATTGCACATCAGGTCATTCTTCGAAAGCTGCGACAAAAGAATGTGGAATTTGCCGGTCAGGCGGATCCAGCGGGCGATGTCTGCCGCCTTCAGCGCTTGCTCCTCGTCCGCCAGATGGGCACGCAGCCGCTTGAGGTCATCAGCGGTCGCATTTTCAGTCGCCTTTTCCAGCATGGCGCGCTCCAGCACCATGCGGGCCTCGAATACCTGCCGCGCGTCCTCTGGGCTGGGTGTTGCCACAACCGCGCCCTTGTTCTTCTGAAGCTCGATAATGTTATCGCGCGTCAGCAACAGGAAAGCACGGCGAATGGTGGTGCGGCCCACGCCGAAGATGGAACAAAGCGAATCTTCCGTCAGCTTGGTGCCCGGCGCTAGGCGCTGTTCCAGCACCCGGTCACGAATGGCTTTGCAAACATCCTCTTCGGTAAAGGCTGTGCTCTTTGACATAATTTTGTGATCCATTGTCGGCATAATGGGAACCTGATCAGCCCCAAATTCCCAAGGATTGTCGCGCATTTGGCTAGATTGTCAACAATTTCGTCTTAAAAATGTCGATGATCTACTTTACAAATCCTGATTCTTCGGTCAGGGTTGAGCATGACGAATTTCAACTGAATTTGTGAGGGCATTATGGGACGGCTTACCACCCATGTTCTGGACACCGCGAACGGGTGTCCCGGCGAAGGCATTCATATCAAGCTCTATGCGGTCACAGGCGACAGCATGACGCTTCTTGGGGACGCTGTCACCAATAATGATGGCCGGGTGGACGCGCCGCTTCTGGACGGTGCCGATTTCAAGGCAGGGCAGTATCTGCTAGAATTTAAAGCGGGCGACTATTTCCGCGCGCGCGGCACCGCGCTCAGCGATCCGGCGTTCCTTGACATCGTGCCGATCCGCTTTGGTGTGGCGGACGCCGGTGCGCACTATCATGTGCCGCTCCTGATTTCGCCCTTCGGCTACAGCACCTATCGCGGCAGTTAGGGAGTTTTTGGCCTGATGTATGGAACTGTAAGATTTCTTCTCGACGGTGAGCTGTATGAGCTCGTGAACCCTGATCCCACGGAAACGGTTTTGGGTTTCCTGCGCTATAAGCTGGCGCGGACCGGCACCAAGGAAGGCTGCGCGGAAGGTGACTGCGGCGCCTGCACGGTGGTGATCGGCGAGGTGGTTGATGAGGAAATGCGCTACCGGGCGGTGAACGCCTGCATTCTGTTCCTGCCCACGCTCGACGGCAAGGAACTGATCACGGTTGAAAGCCTGAAGGCGAAGGACGGCACGCTCCATCCGGTGCAGCAGGCGATTGTGGATACCCACGGCTCCCAGTGCGGCTTCTGCACGCCGGGGTTCGTGATGAGCCTTTATGCCATGTATGAAGACGGCGGCCCGGCCACGCGGGAGCGGCTCAATGACACGCTCGCCGGCAACCTGTGCCGCTGTACGGGCTATGGCCCGCTGGTGGAAGCCGGGATGCGGGCGCAGGAAGCGCGCGTGCCGGTGGACCATATGGCGCTCAAGGACAAGATCGAAAGCCTCATTGCCCTCAAGCGCCACGAAACGCTGGAACTGACAGCCAAGGACCCGGTCTCAGGGGGTGAGAAGAAATATTTCGCACCCGTAACGATGGATGCGCTGGCCGACTTGGTGGAGGCCTATCCCGACGCCACGATCCTGGCAGGCGGCACGGATGTCGGCCTGTGGGTCACCAAGATGCATAAGGAACTTTCCGTCGTGATCTATACCGGCGCGGTGGCCGCGCTGAAAGAGACTCGCGAGTCTGGCGAGTCGGTTGAGATCGGCGCGGGCGTCAGCGTGTCTGACGGCATGGCGCTGCTGGGGAAATACTATCCGGACATGGGGGAGCTGTATCGCCGCTTCGCCAGCGTCCAGATCAGGAACAGCGGCACCATCGGTGGCAATATCGCAAACGGCTCGCCGATCGGCGACAGCCCGCCGGCGCTGATCGCAGTGGGCGCCCAACTCGTGCTCAGGAAAGGCGCTGCCGAGCGCACCATGCCGCTTGAGGACTATTTCATCGAGTACGGCAAACAGGACCGCGCACCGGGCGAATTTGTAGCCCGGATCATTGTGCCGAAACCGGTAGAGAATCAGCGATTCAGGACCTACAAGATTTCAAAGCGGTTCGATCAGGACATCTCCGCGGTGTGCGGGGCCTTTGGCCTGACCATTGTGGACGGTATTGTTGAGGATGCGCGTATCGCCTTTGGCGGCATGGCCGCGACCCCGAAGCGTGCAACGGCAGCGGAAACCGCGCTTGTGGGCAAGGAATGGACGGCTGAGGCCGTTGAGGCCGCGATGGAGGCGATGACGCAGGACTATGCGCCGATCTCCGATATGCGGGCGAGCGCGGACTACCGCATGCAGGTGGCGCAGAACCTGTTGATGAAAGCCTTTGTGGAGACGACTGAGCAAACCGATACCCGGCTTGTTGGTGATAAGGAGCTGGCTCATGTCTGATCAGCTCTCTGAAATCAAGGGCGCGGTGCATAAGGAACTTCGGCACGACAGCGCGCACAAGCATGTTTCGGGCGAAGCCATCTATATCGATGACCTGCCCGAGCCGAAGGACCTGCTGCATCTCTATGTGGCGATGTCTGAGAAAGCCCATGCGCGCATCATGGCGATGGATCTGGACAAAGTGCGGGCGGCCAAGGGTGTTGTGTGCGTGTTAACGGCCCAGGATATTCCTGGCCATAATGACGTCAGCCCGTTCGCGGGCGACGATCCGCTGTTCGCCGAGGGGCTTGTCGAATATATCGGCCAGCCGATTTTTGCGGTGGCGGCCACCAGTGTCGAGCTTGCCCGCGCGGCGGCCAAGCTGGCGGACGTAACCTATGAAGAACTGCCCGCCTACACGACCATTGACGAGGCACTTGAAGCCGAAAGCGCCATTGAACCCATGCAGACCATGGGGCAGGGCGACGCGGCATCGGCGCTCGCGTCCGCGCCCAAGCGCCTGCAGGGCAGCTTCCGGATCGGCGGGCAGGACCATTTCTATCTTGAAGGCCAGATTGCTTTCGCCACACCCCTTGAGGACGGCGATGTGCATGTCTATTCCAGTACCCAGCACCCGTCGGAGGTACAGCATCTGGTGGCGCACGTGCTGGGGCGGCCAACCAATGCGGTTACGGTTGAGGTGCGGCGCATGGGCGGCGGCTTCGGCGGCAAGGAAACCCACCCGGCCATGTTTGCGGCGATGGCGTCACTGGTGGCTGTGAAGACCGGGCGGCCCGCGAAACTGAGGCTCGACCGCGACGACGATATGATCATGACCGGCAAGCGCCATGATTTCAAATATGACTATGACGTCGGCTTTGACGACGACGGCAACATCCTGGGCATCGAGATCACCATGGCGTCGCGCTGCGGCCGGTCGACCGACCTGTCGCCCGCCATCAACGACCGCGCCATGTTCCATGCCGACAATTGCTATTTCCTGGGCGACAGCACCATCAAGTCACACCGCTGCAAGACCCATACGGTCTCCAACACCGCCTTCCGGGGCTTTGGTGGGCCGCAGGGCATGATCGGGGTCGAGTATGTCATCGACGACATCGCTCGCACGCTGGGCAAGGACCCGAACGAGGTGCGGCAGGCGAACCTTTACGGCGAAGGCCGGGACACCACGCCTTACGGCATGACGGTGGAGGATAATATCGCCGCTGAGCTGATCACAAAGCTTGAGGACAGCGCCAACTATCAGGCGCGCCGCGCTGCGATCCGGGATTTCAACGCCAAAAGCCCGGTGCTCAGAAAAGGCATCGCGCTGACGCCGGTGAAGTTCGGCATCAGCTTTACCACCACCCACCTCAACCAGGCGGGCGCGCTGGTGCATGTCTATGCCGACGGCAGTGTGCATCTGAACCATGGCGGTACGGAGATGGGCCAGGGCCTGTTCGTCAAGGTTGCCCAGGTGGTGGCCGAAGAATTCCAGATCGATGTGGACAAGATCAAGATCACCGCCACAACGACGGCGAAGGTCCCGAACACGTCTGCGACGGCGGCCTCAAGTGGGTCTGACCTCAACGGCATGGCGGCCTTGGATGCCGCGCGCAAGATCAAGGCGCGCTTGATCGATTTCGCGGCTGAAAAATACGGCTGCCCGACCGACCGTGTCAGCTTCCGCAATAACAAGGTGTATGTAGAAAACAATGAGCTGGCGTTTGAGGAGTTGACGAAAGAGGCCTACCTGAACCGGGTGTCGCTTTCGGCCACCGGTTTCTACAAGACACCCAAGATCCATTATGACCGCGCCACGCACAAGGGCCGGCCCTTCTTCTATTTCTGCTATGGCGCCGCGGTATCCGAGGTGACCATCGACACGCTCACCGGCGAATATAAGGTCGATAGGGTCGACATCCTTCATGACACGGGGCGGTCGCTCAATCCCGCCATCGACAAGGGCCAGATTGAAGGCGGCTTCATCCAGGGCATGGGCTGGCTGACGACAGAGGAACTGGTATTTGACGGGCAAGGCAACCTGAAGACCCACGCGCCCAGTACCTACAAGATCCCGGCCTGCAGCGACCGGCCCGAGGTGATGAATATTGACCTCTATGCCGAAGGCCGCAATGTCGAGGCCACGATCCACCGGTCCAAGGCGGTGGGCGAGCCGCCGTTTATGCTGGCGAACAGCGTGTTCCTGGCGATCCGCGATGCGGTGGCCTCTGTGGCGGACAATAAGGTTTCGCCCCAACTGAATGCGCCGGCCACACCGGAAGAGGTGCTGAAGGCCATTGGGCAGATGCGGGGGTAAGCTGGTGTCTGGTGAGTTTGGCGTCCTGATTTTGATTGAAGAGACCAAAGGGTCGGCCCCGCGTGAAGCGGGGACCACCATGTGGGTGGATGCGCGCGGCATCCAGGGCACCATTGGGGGCGGCAATCTGGAATATCTGGCAATCGAGCAGGCGCACAAGCTGCTGGCTGATGACACCCTCACGGAAGTGACCCAAAATTACGCGCTCGGGCCGCTCCTGGAGCAGTGCTGCGGCGGCAGCGTTGTCCTGAAGCTTAGCAAGAAGCCGCTCGCGGAGCGCATGGCCTTGATGGCCGACCACCGGACGCTCGCGCCGCTTTACATGTTCGGGGCCGGGCATGTGGGCAAGGCCGTGATGGCGGCCATTCACAAGCTGCCCTTTCGAGTCACATGGGTGGACGCACGCGCGCACGAGTTCCCAAGCTTTGTCCCAAAGCACGCTGAGACGGTGACAGACCGCGACCCGCTAGAAGTGGTGGAAAGCGCGCCTGCGGGCAGCCTGTTCCTCATCTTCACCCACAGCCACCAGCTGGATTATGCCATCACGGCGGCGGTGCTGAAGCGCGGTGATGCGCGCTACTGTGGGCTGATCGGCTCCAAGACCAAACGCGCGCGGTTTGAAAACCGTATGCTGAAGGAGCGGGTGATCACGGAAGCGGATCTGCCGAAACTGACCTGCCCCATCGGGGTTGAGGGCGTCACCGGCAAGGAACCCGAAATCATCGCCGTCGCCGTCGCCGCGCAGCTGTTGCAGCAGCTTTAGGCAAAGGCCCCCTTGGGCGGTGCCTGCCCGAACCTTCCGTCCGCCTTCATGGCTTCATCGAGGAAATCGATGAAGGCGCGCACGCGCGGGGGCACGTATTTCTCATAGGGGTACAGGGCGGCGATATAGGCGTCCTGCGGCATATGATCGGCCAGCACGATCTTCAGCCTGCCGGCTTTCACCTCGTCTGCCACCTCGAAATAGGTCTTGAACACCAGCCCCGCGCCCTGTAGCGCCCATTCCTTCAGCGCCTCGCCATTGTTGCTATCGAGCGTGCCTTCCACGCCTACGTCATAATCTTCGCCCTTCCCGTCCTTGAAGCGCCAGCGGAACTGGCGGGAGCCGGGAAAGCGCAAGAGGAGGCAGTTATGGTCCACCAGGTCCCGCGGGGTTTCGGGGACGCCGCGGCGCGCCAGATAGTCGGGAGACGCGAAGATATAGCGCGGGCAGGGGCTTAAGATGCGCGCCTTGAGGCTGCTGTCCTTGAGGGGCCCGATGCGGACGCTCACGTCCATGCCGTCCCCGAACACATCCACAAGCGCGTCGGTCATGCGGTACTGCAGGCTGACATCCGGATAGCGGCTCGAAAACGCGGGGATCATGGGTGCCAGGAACTGGCGCCCGAAGCTGGTGGAGCTGGTGAGCCGGAGGATGCCCGAGGGCATCGTGTCATGCTCACTCACCCGCGCTTCGGCGTCTGCCACCCGCCTGCGGATATCCAGGCAGTCGTCATAGTACCGCCGCCCGGCTTCGGTGACGGTGACCTTTCGCGTGGTGCGATTGAACAGCCTGACACCCAGGTGCGACTCGAGTCGGGCGATTCGGCTGGACACCAGCGCCGGCGACATTCGAAGCGTCCGCCCGGCACCCGAGAAGCTGCCCTGTTCCACCACGCGGATGAAAACCGCCATATCATCAAACACGCTCATACTAGGCCACAAACCCACAAAGAGCATCGGCATCGTTGGAGCAGAAAAGTACCGAATTCGAGGGAAAGAGCGCAGGTGATGCAGGGACATCAGCGAGCATCTTGATCGAAGAAGTCGGCCTTTTCTGCCCACCCCTACGGGCCGCACACAGCTTCCCGTCAGACCGCGTCGAAAACTCTTGAAATAACCCATTATTCTGCATCGTTTTCTCCTAACTGACGGAAAGCTGTATGCGGCGCTGCTCGATTCTATTTGTAGGTTGTGGCCTATAATTATCAAAATATTTTTGAAAATCCTACAGAAATTACGTGATTATTCAGGATGATCAGGTGGTGTATGATGCGCGCTGCCAGATTGGCGTTTCATTCTGATTTGGCGAACCCCCAAGTGCGCGAGGAGGCAGGACATGCAGCATGCAGACATCACCGTTACGGCGACTGTTTCCCCCGACTTTGCGGATATACTGGGCTCCGATGCCCTCAGCTTTGTCGCTGAAGTAGAGCGTAAGTTCGGCGCGCGGCGACGGGAGCTGATGGCGGCTCGAGAGGCGGTCCAGAAAAAGCTCGACGGTGGAGACCTCCCCCTTTTCCTCCCCGAGACAGCTGATATCCGTCGCCAAAATTGGAAAGTCCGTCCTGCCCCCTCGCCACTCCTGAAGCGCGCCGTTGAGATCACGGGCCCCGTTGACCGCAAGATGGTGATCAACGCCCTGAATTCTGGCGCCGACTGTTTTATGGCTGATTTCGAGGACAGCTCCACCCCCACCTGGGAGAATATGATCCAGGGGCAGGTCAACCTGCGGGATGCCGCCCATGGCACCATTTCCTATGTGAACCCGGCAAACGGCAAAGCCTATGCGCTGAACGCGGACCATGCGGTCCTTTTGGTGCGCCCACGCGGCCTGCATATGGTGGAAAAGCATGTGCTGGTGGGTGGCAGGCCGGTATCTGCCGGTTTCTTCGATTTTGCGCTGTTCCTTTGGCACAACGCCGAGGCGCTGTTGAAAAAAGGCGACGGGCCATACTTCTATCTGCCCAAGATGGAACACTATCTTGAGGCCCGCCTGTGGGAAGAGGTGATTGCCTTTGCCGAGGACCATATGGGTCTGAAGCGCGGTACCGTGCGCGTGACGGTGCTGATTGAAACCATCACTGCCGCTTTCCAGATGGACGAGATCCTCTATGAACTCAGGGACCATATCGTGGGCCTGAATTGCGGGCGCTGGGACTATATCTTCAATTTCATCAAACGCTTCGCCCGGCGGCCTGACTTCGTGCTGCCGGACCGGGGCGCGGTGGGCATGGACCAGCATTTCCTAAAGTCCTACAGCCAGCTTCTGATCCAGACCTGCCACAAGCGCGGGGCACACGCCATGGGCGGTATGGCGGCGCAGATCCCGATCAAAACGGACGAGGCTTTGAACGCCGCCGCTGTCGCCAAAGTGCGCACTGATAAGGAGCGGGAGGCGTTGAGCGGCCATGACGGCACCTGGGTGGCGCACCCGGGGCTGATCCCGGTCGCGCGCGAGGTGTTTGACGCGGTCATGCCGGGCCAGAACCAGCTTTCGAACCTGCGCGAGGATGTATCCGTGACGGCGGAAGACCTGCTGACGCTGCCCAAGGGCGCCATCACCGAAGCGGGCGTGCGCAGCAATATCAATGTGGGCTTGCTCTATATCGCGGCGTGGCTTTCGGGCATGGGTTGCGTGCCGATCCATAACCTGATGGAAGATGCTGCGACGGCGGAGATTTCCCGCACCCAACTGTGGCAGTGGCGCACGCATGGTGCCAAGCTGTCTGATGGCCGCACCATTGATGACGCGCTCCTCGGTGCCATGATCGATGAGGAAGTCACCAAGCTTGAAGGCGAGACGTTCATCGGCAGGGATTATCTGGCAGACGCGGTGGCGCTGTTTACCTGCCTTGTGATGGATGACGAGCTTGAAGAGTTTCTGACCCGCCCGGCCTATGAGCTGGTGATGGATTATGAATTTGCAGACGCGGCATAAGACTTAGAAGGACCGGATGATGGAATTCGATTTTACCCCCTGGCTTAATCTGGCCATTCGCTGGCTGCATTTCATCACCGGGATCGCCTGGATTGGCTCCAGCTTCTATTTCGTCTGGCTTGATAACCATCTGGAAAAACCGAAAGAGCCCAAGAAGGGTATGTCGGGCGAGCTGTGGTCCGTGCACGGCGGCGGCTTCTATCACAAGCAGAAATATGCCGTGGCGCCGGAACAGATGCCCGAAAACCTGCACTGGTTCAAATGGGAAGCCTATTTCACCTGGATGTCCGGCTTCGCGCTGCTGGCCGTGATCTATTATCTGGGCGCCGACCTGTTCCTGATCGACAAGTCGAAGATGGCGCTGTCGCAGGCGGAGGCCATCGGCATCAGCCTGGCGTTCCTCGTTGG
The DNA here is from genome assembly GCF_001550055.1 of Kordiimonas lacus. Lineage (GTDB taxonomy): Bacteria > Pseudomonadota > Alphaproteobacteria > Sphingomonadales > Kordiimonadaceae > Kordiimonas > Kordiimonas lacus. The sequence continues at coordinate 193,860 of NZ_LRUA01000010.1, read as the reverse complement.
CGGCTGGGTGTTTTATGACGGCCTGTGCCGGTCGCCGATCGGGCAGAACAACAAGCTCACCGGCATCATCTGGTTCGCGAGCCTCGTGGCGGCAGCCTATGCGCTGACGCAGATATTTTCGGACCGGGCGGCCTTCATCCATATCGGTGCCATCGTGGGGACCGCCATGGCGGCCAACGTGTTCATGGTAATCATCCCCAATCAGAAGAAGGTGGTCGCGGCCCTGACGGCAGGCGAGACGCCAGACCCGAAACTGGGCCAGATCGGCAAGCAGCGGTCGCTTCATAACAACTATATGACCCTGCCGGTGCTGTTCCTGATGATCTCGAACCACTATCCAATGACCTTCTCGAACCCTTATAACTGGGTGATCGTAGCGGCCATCGGCCTGGTGGGTGTGCTGGTGCGGCATTTCTTCAACCTCCGGCACAAGGGCAAGACCAGCCCGGCGCTCGTGGTGGCCGCCGTGGCGCTGTTCCTCGCCATCGCATTCTTTGCCGCGGAGGCCGAGAAGGCGGGCCGAGTTGAGGTGGCGGATGACCAGGTGACGTTCGAGAAAGTCCAGGCGGTTATTGGCAAGCACTGTGTCATGTGCCATTCGGCGACGCCGACCCACGAGTTCTTTGAGGAGGCCCCTGCTGGCGCGATGTTCGACACGGCTGACCAACTGGTGCAGTATGCCCCGACGATCATGGAACAGGCCGTCAAATCCGATATCATGCCGCTTGGGAACGAGACTGGCATGACGGACGAGGAACGCGCCCTTCTTGGCAAGTGGATTGAAGACGGGATGAAACGCTAGGCCATGCGCACGCTCAAAGCCGAACCGCTGACACCAGACGCTTTCGCCCCTTTCGGCGATGTCATTGAGGCGTCAGCGGACGCGCGGCAGATTTCCATCAATTACGGCAATACCACGCGGTTCCATGATCTGGCGCAACTGGCGCTCACCGCGGATGGCGGCAAAGCCGGTGTCAGCATCTTCCGGTCTAGCCCGCTTGACGGGCCGATCACCGTGAAGGTGATGGAATATCACCCCAAATCATCACAGGCCTTTGTGCCGTTATCCGGTCGCCCCTATCTGGTGGTGGTGGCACCCAAAGGGCCGTTTGATGCCTCAAAAATGCGCGCCTTTCTGGCGGGCCCCGGTCAGGGCGTGAACTATCACGCCGGCACCTGGCATCATTTTTCCCTCGCGCTTGAGGACGTCAGCGATTTTCTGGTGATCGACCGCATTGCCGATGATGACAATTGCGTTGAGCATGAGTTGAGCGCGGATGAGCAGCGAGTCGTCAGCTTCTAGTCCCCTGCAGGCTCGCCCAAAACCCGGGCCTTGAAGGTGGCCATGCCGTCGTTGATTTCCTGCAGTTTCTGCACGATGACCGTGTCTGTTGTCAGGCTGCATCCCATGCTGGAAATCGCGGTGCCCAGTTTCAATACAGGGATGGGTTCAGGTAGCCCTGCTTTTTTTGACAGATGTTTCGCCTCCAGCTCGCCGGTCAGCAGCAGATCAACCCGCCCCCGATAGAGCAGCCGCAACGCATCGATGCTGGTTTGTGTCATCAGGATATCCTGATGGCCCTGTGCCATGAGTTCACGGGTAGACGCATAATCAAACGTGGCTGAAACCCGGTAAGGCGTGATGTCCGCCAGCGACATGATCTCAATATCGGAATCCGGTCGTCGGTGAAGATACCAGCCGCTTTCGAAGATCGGCGACACCCATTGGAACAGGGCTTCCCGTTCTTTGGTTCGGTCGACGCTGTAGAGACAGGCGTTGGATGTTTCCTGCGCGGTCTGGAAGGCTCGCTTCCAGGGCAGAAGCTCGACCTGATAGCTGAACCCGGCCCGGCGCATCATCTCCGTGACAACGGCGTGCACTGTCCCCTCAATCTTGCCGGTGTTTTCCGAGAAGAAATTGAAGGGCGGGTTTTCTTCAGTGTAAAGCGTCAGCCGCACCGCGTCGGGTGCGGGTTCCACAGCGACTATCATCGCGGCAGTGGCGAAGGCAGCGAACACGCGGTGCTCCGGCTATTGTTGACCCATCCACCGGAGAGTGTACATGAAAATCAGAGCAATACCAGCAACTTACGGTTTGCTGTACCGGCACGCGCCTGCAATATAGGTATGGCAGATGACGCGGTCATCCCCCAGCATCGATAGCACGAAAAGCGTTTCGTCGATCGACGTGCAATTCTCCAGCCGCCGCTTCAGAAGCGGGGTCGCAGCCAGATCGAGCACCAGGAAATCTGCCTCTTTGCCAGCTTCAAAACTGCCGACCTTGTCCCCCATGTTGAGGGCCCGCGCACCGCCAAGGGTCGCCAGATAGAATGACTTGTAGGGATCGAGCTTATGCCCCTTCAGGTGACACACCTTGTAGGCTTCATTCAGGGTCTGCAGGAGCGAAAAGCTGGTGCCTGCGCCCACGTCTGTGCCCATGCCCACCTTCACACCGTGCGCTTCGGCTTTTTTCAGGTCAAAAAGGCCGCTGCCGAGGAACAGGTTCGAGGTCGGGCAATAGCTGATGGCCGCACCATTCTTTGCCATGCGCTGGAATTCATCGTCGCCCAGGTGAATACAGTGGGCGAACACGCTGCGGTCGGTCAGCAGGCCGAACTTGGCATAGACATCCAGATAATCCTTGGCATCTGGGTACAGCTCCTTCACCCAGTCAATCTCGCCCGTGTTTTCCGACATGTGCGTGTGCATCAGAAGGTCCGGGATTTCGGCCAGCAATTTGCCGGCGCGGGTCATCTGGTCGTCTGAGCAGGCGGGGGCGAAACGCGGTGTCACCGCATACCCAAGACGGCCTTTGCCGTGCCACTTTTCAATCAGCTCGCGGCTGTCGCGGTCGCCGCTTTCGGCCGTGTCACGCACGGCTTCGGGTACGTTGCGGTCCATCAGCGCCTTGCCGGCAACGATTCGCATGCCGCGGTCGAATGCGGCTTTGAAAAGCGCGTCGGCCGATTCTTTGTGAACGGTGCCGTAAACCAGTGCGCTGGTGGTGCCGTTCCTCAAAAGCTCATCAAGGAAGAAATCAGCGCATTCTTCCGCGTGGGCTGGGTCTTTGAATTTGGCTTCTTCCGGGAAGGTATAGCGCTCCAGCCAGTCCAGCAGCTGTTCGCCGAATGAGGCGATCATGTCCAGTTGCGGGAAATGGATGTGGGTGTCGATAAAGCCGGGGATGATCAGGCTGCCGCTATGGTCGACAATATAGGTGCCTTTCGGCAGGGTGGGTTCCAGATCAGCGCGCGCGCCACAGGCCAGCACATGGCCGTTTTCCAGCACCAGCAAACCGTCCGGGAAATAGGCTGCCGCGGCCTCGGTGCCAACCACAGCCGGGTCGTCCACAAGATGAAAAATCGCGCCTTTGATCGCTTTAACTGTCACACCCGATCCTTGTCTTGACCCCGGAATTGTCCGGTGGCCCACATAAAAACCCCTGCCCGCGGGCAGGGTTACATTCTGTCACAATTTGGAGGTTGGCGCTCCTTCAAACGAGCAATCCTGACTCCTTGGTCAGTTAATCACTTTTTTGGCGGAATTCCAAGCGTTTTCACGCATTTTTAGGCTAGAAAAGGCGGCTGTTGCGCCGGGACACCACATCCACGGCGACAAGGATTTTCTCAATCTCGCCAGCGTCGTCATACAGCGGCAAATAGAGCGCGAAAGCTTCCAGATATTCGCGGTCCGGCGAGATGGCTGGCGTGATGCACAGTTGCGGTACATTCTCAGAGAGCACAAGCGCACTTGTGTGGTAGATGCGGTTGGCTGCGATCTGGTTCGTCATCTCCCGGATGTCCTTGCCGGAGATCTCACCGTAGAAGTTGGCCACATGGGTGCCGATCAGCCGTACATGCAGGCCGAACGGTTCGTGGTCACGGGTTACATCCATGATCACCAGATGATCCAGATGCTTGCGGATTTCGGTGGGCCGGACATCTGCCCGGCACGGAAGCTTGTCGCCCGTGTGCTTGGACAACCAATAGTCATAGAAGAAATCCATAATCGGATTTTTGCCGACCACATCCTTGCCGCCGTGAATGACAAATTCACCGAACTCGGTGCCGGGTGGCAGGATGCTATGCTCCAGATTCAGCAAAACTGATTATCCGATTCCATTGCTCGACCCCAACTCGAGACTGGAATCTATCATACCTGAATTCAAGGAATGGTAAACAAGCTTGGCTTCAGGCCTCGCTCGTGCGGGTGCGGCTGAAGCCATACAGGCAGCGGCAAGGAGGCCAGCGCGAAGACTATAAGGCCCGGTCAGCGGGCACACCAAACCCGATGTCGATATAGCCGATATGATCGACGCGGTGATGTTCTGCCGCTGCCAGATGGGGCTCTGTATCGACATACTCACTGTCGGAAAACTGGTAGACCGCCAGGAAATAGCGGATCGTGCCTTCCTTATCGGTCAGCGGCAGTTTCAAAGTGGTAGCTCGGGCCTTTTTGCCCTGACTGAGCATCAGCACCTCGGAAATATAAAAGCCACATGGTTGATTGATCACATGGTCATACACCGATTTGACCCGACGCCGCTGTGGTTCGGGCACCAGAGACAGGGGGTCAAGCCCCGTCAGTTTTCGGTCCAGCCAGGCTTCCACATCGGTACCGACAAGCCGTAGGGTATAATCACCGCTTTCCAGCCGTTCAAAGATGATCAGATTGGGCAAAATCGCCGCCAGCTTCGGCATGCTCAGGTCAGATTTGGCAGGGATCGCTTTTCCGTCCTTGAGCAAATCACGCCACAGCACCGGCCAGAGCTTCAGCTTGTCCGTGAGGGTCGATTCGTCGATTTCATCCAGCTTCAGGTCAACCCTTGGCGGAACATGAGGGAAATCGAACGGCTTCTTCTGATATGGCTCTTTCATATGGCGTATCCTGCTGTCGCCTTGTTTTTTCAACAATACCATAGAGATGGTCAGATCAATACGGCTGAAATCGGTCCTTGGATCAGGTTTGGTGATTTGCCGTAACGCCCACTCAGCAGGGGTTGCAGACTTTTCTTGTTGACGGGGATTTTTCCAGTTGATACTAATACTAAGAATTGTTCGCAATTGTAGAAGGTTGTTTGCACCATGTATGTGTGTCTTTGCAATGGATATACTGACCGGGAAATCCGTGCCGCTGTGCGCGAAGGCGGCGTAAGCAACGCTGAAGAAGCCTATCTGTCACTTGGCAATGGCTTCTGCTGTGGTGCCTGCCATGACTGTGCAAATGATCTGGTGCAGGAGGAACTGCCGAACCGGCGGGTCCTTGCAGCGGAATAATCTACTTCCGGGCGCTGGCCCGGGCACGTAGGGGAAAAAAGACCGCCGGGCCAAATGCCCAGGCGGTCTTTTTGTGTCTTAAGCAGGTGCGGTGCGCGCGCAGCCGTTAGTCTTCGGCGGCCGGCGTCTGCAGCTGCACGTAATTCTGGTAGCCCATCTTGTCCAGAAGGCCTAGCTGGGTTTCCAGCCAGTCGATGTGCTCTTCTTCAGATTCGAGGATGCTTTCCAGCAGTTCACGGCTGACATAGTCGCGGATGCTTTCGCAATATTCGATCGCGTCCTTGAGGTCCTTGTGGGCCGTGTGCTCCATCTTCAGGTCGCATTCGAGGATTTCCTTCACATCCTCGCCGATCATCAGCTTGCCCAGATCCTGCAGGTTTGGCAGGCCTTCCAGGAACAGGATGCGTTCGATCAGCTCATCGGCGTGCTTCATCTCGTCGATGGACTCTTCATATTCCTTGTCCGCCAGCTTTTTCATGCCCCAGTCCTTGAGCATGCGCGAATGCAGGAAATACTGGTTGATGGCGGTCAGCTCGTTCTTGAGAATCACGTTAAGATGCTGAATGACCTTTTTGTCGCCTTTCATGACGAGCCTCCTCGGTTCGGGTATTGTCGCTATCGATGATTGATCCAGACTATAGCGGCACCATAGCAGAAAACCAATCGCTTTTCACAGTTGCTAACTCTTCTTAATTGCATGGAAACAAAAGGTTTTTCCCTGAAATAAGCACAAGATAGTCTGGCTAAAATTCGTCCAGTTTCTTCAAGGGTTTGGGTGCTTCATGCCGCGTGCTGGTTGCATGCGGGGCCGCGATTTTACAAAAGCGTCATGGCCCTGTATAAGGCGCCCAGTTTTGGTCCCGGCTTTACGCGTCGGTCCTCTGAAATGAATGGAACAACTATGTCGAATTATCTTGTGGCTGCGCTTTATAAGTTCGCGGCCTTCCCTGACTTTAAGGGTTGGCAGCATCCGATCACCGATGTGTGCCTCAAGGGCGACGTGAAGGGCACGCTCCTTCTTGCGAACGAAGGCATCAATGGCACCATCGCCGGCCCTGAGGCAGGCGTGCGTAAAGTGCTGGATTTCCTGCATGCCATCGCGCCGCTTTCGGGCTTTACCCACAAGGAAAGCTGGGCGTCGGATGAGCCTTTCCTGCGCATGAAAGTGCGGCTGAAGAAGGAAATCGTCACGCTGGGTGTGGAAGGGGTGGACCCCAACAAGGTGGTTGGCACCTATGTGAAGCCACAGGACTGGAACGCCCTGATCTCCGACCCGGATACGGTGGTAGTGGATACCCGCAATGACTATGAAGTGGCCATTGGCACCTTCAAGGGCGCGGTGGACCCCAAGACCAAATCCTTCCGCGAGTTCCCCCAGTGGGCCGAAGAAAACAAAGACCTCCTGATGAAGCCCAAGCTGGCGATGTTCTGCACTGGTGGCATCCGCTGTGAAAAATCCACGGCCTATATGAAAGAGCAGGGATACGAGGAGGTCTATCACCTTGAGGGCGGCATCCTGAAGTATCTCGAGGAAGTGCCGGAAGAGGACAGCCTGTGGGAAGGCGACTGTTTCGTCTTTGACGACCGGGTATCCGTGCGCCACGGCCTCGCGGAGGGTGATTATACCATGTGCCGCGCTTGCCGTCGGCCTGTATCCCCAGACGCCAAGCTGCTGCCGGAATATGAGGAAGGCGTCAGCTGCCCGCTGTGCATTGACGAGACAACAGCTGACCAGAAAGAGCGCTTCAAGGAACGCCAGAAGCAGATTGAGCTGGCGCAAAAACGCGGCGAACGCCACGTGGGAATCACCAAGCCACCCCGTGGCAAATCGGGCGGCGCAGCGGAAAGCGCCGAGGCCGACTAGTGGCTGACGCGCATCCCATTCTCTATAGCTTCCGCCGCTGCCCGTATGCCATGCGGGCGCGGCTTGCCATCGCCAATGCTGGCGTGGGTGTGAAGCTCCGGGAGGTGGTGCTCAGGGACAAGCCGGCCCACATGCTGGAGATCTCGCCCAAGGGCACGGTGCCTGTGCTGCAGCTGGCGGACGGCACCGTGATCGATGAAAGCCTGGACGTGATGCGCTGGGCGCTTGAGCAGCATGACCCGGACGGCTGGTTGACACCGGAAGCTGGCACGCTCGCTGATACGCTCGCGCTGATCGCGGGCTGTGACGGTGACTTCAAACATCATCTGGACCGCTACAAATATGCCGCCCGGTATGAGGACGTGGACCCCATAGAGCACCGCAAAGCAGCGGAGGTGTTCCTTGCCAAGCTCGAGGCTCGCCTGAACGACGGCGCTTGGCTGTTTGGCAGTCGCGCCTGCCTGGCTGACTATGCCGTCCTGCCTTTCATTCGCCAGTTCGCCAGCGTTGATCGCGCCTGGTTCGACAGCGCGCCCTATCCGGCGCTGCACGCATGGCTGAAGGCCTTTATGGACGGCGACTTTTTCAAATCGGTGATGAATAAATACCCGCAGTGGCAACCTGGTGATGCGGAAGCCGATTTCCCGGGCTAGGGCTTAGATGCTGTTAGCTGTGCTGACGTGGCGCGCCATTTCCAGATACCGCATGAAGGTGACGAGGCTCTGGGCCGACATCTGCCGTGGCTTGAATGTGCCGTCTGTCGCGAATTTCTTGACGATATCCTGTTCGTCCTTCGACGCGTGATAATAGGCCATCGACCAGTCCGAGAAGATGCGTTCCGGCGCGGGCTCGAAAAAGACCAGTTCGAATTTGTGGTGGCTGTTTGAGCGCATGATGCGCGCCAGCACGGCGGTGAGCGCAACCCGGTCACCTTCCAGCATCTGCACGAAGGTGGTGCCGTCAAACCATAGGGCGCCGGTGATATGATGCTCTTTGTTATAGTCTCTGGAACTTTGGACAATCGCATCCATGTCGAGGGGCGCGTCACCCTTCAGTTCGCTGATATAAAGTAGATGATAGAGCACGGCATCTGGCCTCCACCGTTAACCATAACCAAGTGTATGATTTCAGGGCTAAAGATTGCGTTAACGGGAATTTGCGCCGAACAGTCGTTGCCGGTTGGGGGCGGCTTGGTTTAAAAGCAGCTAACGCAACGTTTCAAACCTTATCGGGAGCATCAGCATGGCAGCAAAAAAGGCACGGGTGAAATGGGCCGGTGACATGACCTTCATTGGCGAGTCGCCTTCCGGCCACGCGGTGGTGATGGATTCGGGTTCCGGCGATGGTGGCCTTGATCACGGCATTCGTCCGATGGAAATGCTGCTGCTCGGGATGGGCGGTTGTTCCAGTATCGATGTGATGCTGATGCTCAAGAAATCCCGCCAGAAGGTGACTGACTGCTGGGTGGAGCTGGATAGCGAGCGGGCCGAAGAACCGCCTCGGGTGTTCACCAAGATCCACGCACATTTCGTGATTACGGGGCACGGGGTTGACCCCCGCGCGGTCGAGCGGGCTATTCAGCTGTCGAAGGATAAATATTGTTCGGCGTCGGTGCAGCTGGGCGCCATGGCCGACATCACGACTGACTTCGAAGTCCGCGAAGCCGACTGAAGAGGGATGGTTTGGCGTCTGGCTGGATCGCCAGCGCCTGCTCGACGCTCACGAGCGTCAGCGTCCCGCCATACACGCAGCCCGTATCGATAAACAGCGCGCTCCCAAGTTTCTTGGGGGCGTCGATGGGTGTGTGGCCATGCACCGTCAGCGCGGCCGTGCGGTCGCTCTGTGGCTTGCCCTTCGTGAGCACCCGCCGGCCCCACAGCATGGCCTGAACCTGATAAAGGTCGAACACCGTGTCACCCACTTGGCCCCAGTCTTCGCCCGGCCATTCGGCGTGGCAGACACCGATGGTGCGTCCGTCCTTCAGCTCAAGCGTGATCGCGAGCGGCATCTGCTGCGCCAGCGTCGTGCAATCGTCTTTCTGCTCTTCCGTCAGCTGTAGGAACCACTCGCCGCCATTGGCCATCCACATGGCCACGGCGCCGTCGAACTGGGCATCCAGAAGCATGGTTTCGTGGTTGCCGCGGGTGGCATAGAACCAGGGCTTGTGCAAAAGCATCATGCAGTCATAGGAGCTAGGTCCCCGGTCCACCAGATCCCCCACGGAAATGACGCGGTCTTTTGCCGGGTCGAAATTCACCCGCGTCATGGCCTCGACGAAATGGTCATATTCGCCGTGCAGGTCCCCAAGCAGAAAGTCCCGCCCGGCCGTGTTGGCCGGTAGCCTGATGTGGCGCGGGGCTGTCTGATGCGATGTATTCATGTTTGGTCCTGGATAGTCCGTTAAGCGGCGCGCCCGATTGGCGCGGTTGCTTCTTTAAGCCACTGGCGGGTGTCTGGGTCAACCAGTTCCGCTATCTTATCATACACCTGTGCGTGATAGCCATTGAGCCACTCAAGCTCAGTATCCGTCATGATTTTGGTATCAACAAGGCGGCGGTCAATGGGCGCCCAGGTGAGGTTTTCAAACTCGAACATCTCACGTTCGGTGTCCTCATTAACTGGCTTCACCAGGATCAGGTTCTCGATCCGGATACCGAACTCGCCTTCCTTATAGTAGGCGGGTTCGTTCGACAGGATCATGCCTGCCTGTAGCGGAACGGACGTACCGCCTTTGGCAATCCGTTGCGGGCCTTCATGCACGCCGAGGAACGCGCCGACACCGTGGCCGGTACCGTGGTCATAATCCAGCCCAGCTTCCCAGATCGGACGGCGCGCGATGGCGTCCAGCGCCATACCGCTGGTGCCTTTGGGGAACCGCGTGGTGGCCAGCGCAATGTGGCCCTTCAGCACGCGGGTGAAGCGGTCGCGCATCTCATCCGTCGGTTCGCCGATCGGCACGGTGCGGGTGATGTCGGTGGTGCCGTCCAGATACTGGCCGCCGCTGTCCACCAGATACAGCTCACCAGCCTTGAGCGGGCGGTTGGACGCTTCATTTACCCTATAGTGCGGCAGGGCGCCGTTGGGGCCGCTGCCGGAGATGGTGTCGAAGCTTTTGTCGCGCAAAAGATCCCGCTTCTTGCGGAAGGCCCACAGGCGGTCCACAGCGGTCAGCTCATCAATGCCGCCCTTGGGTGCTTCGGTTTCAATCCAGTGCAGGAATTCCGAAATGGCCGCGCCGTCCCGGATATGGGCATCGCGGCTGCCTTGCTGCTCGGCCTCATTCTTGATGGCTTTCGGCAGGATGCAAGGGTCCTGGCCTTCAATCAGCGTGGCGCCGCTGACCTCAAGCGTGTTGAACACCTTGGCGTTGTTGGTGTTGCGGTCCACCAGGATTTTCCGGCCAGCGCCACCAAGCGCCGCCAGCGCCATATAGAAGGTGTTGCGCGGCTCAATCTGAACCTGGTTGCCCAGGTGCACGCGCAGCTCGTCGGTGATTTTCTCTGGCGCGATATAAAGGTTGGCGCTGCCATCAGCGTGCAGGATGCCCCAAGCGTGGGTCACAGGCGTGTTGGAAACGTCCGTGCCGCGAATGTTGAAGGCCCAGGCAATGCTGTCCAGCATGGTAATAACGGCGGCGTCGGCGCCTTCTTCCCGCAGTTGGGCAGCAATCTCGGCGCGTTTTTCCTCGGCCGACTTGCCGGCATATTCAGCTGTATGCACCAGTGCGGGCGCCAGCGGCTCTGCAGGGCGGTCTTCCCAAATAGCGTCAATGACGTTGGTGCTGACGGCCTCAAGCTTCAGGCCCTTTTTCTTGAACAGGGCTTCGGCTTCCTCAACCCAGGCGATGGTCGTCAGCTCCGGGTCATAGCCAATTACGGCGCCCTCATCCGAATGGTCGGCCACCCACTTCAAAAGCGGGTATTCATCAAACAGGTGATGTTCATAAAGCGCCGGGTCCAGCTCGGCTGCTGCCTGAATTGTGTAGCGCCCATCAATAAACAGGCTGGCCTTGTCCATTAGCACCGCCGCGTTGCCCGCAGACCCGGTGAAGTTTGTCAGCCACGGCAGACGCTGGGCGTAGCTGCCTACATATTCGCTCATGTGTTCATCGGTCAGCGGCACGATATAGCCGTCAAGGCCACGCTCCTTCATCTCAGTTCTGAGGGCGGTCAATCGGGCAGCATGATCGGACATGGGCGGCTTCTCCTAAGGTTTCAACTGAAAACAAGTTGGGCTTTACATGGCAGGGCAGGGGCCATTTTGCAAGGAAAGTTGGTATTTCCGGGCTTGCCTGCGCGAAGGGCTTTACAGCGTCTGTTGCCCGTCCTACCTATGGAAAAACACCTTTGTACAGTCAGGATCACACCATGCTCAAAGCCCCCGCGTCCCTCGCGCCGCCAAAGGCCACGACAAAGCCCTATCAGGCCAGCCATCATGGCATCACGTTTGAGGACCCATACTTCTGGCTGAAGGACCCGGGCTACCCTGAAGTAACGGACGAAGAAATCCTTGGGTATCTGAGGCAGGAAAATGATTATTTCGAATCCGTAATGAAAGATCAGGCAGATCTGACCGACGCGCTTTTCGAGGAAATCAAGGGCCGCATCAAGGAAGACGACGAAAGCGTGCCGTGGGCGGATGGCGATCATGAGTATCGCTGGGCTTTTGCCAAGGGGGCTGAATATCGTGCCTGGTACCGCCGGCCAAAAGGCGCTTCGGACTGGGACGTGCTCTTGGACGAAAACCTTGAGGCCGAAGGGCATGAGTTTTTCAAGCTGGGCGGCATGGCCGTCAGCCCCTGCGGGCGCTATCTGGCTTACTCATCCGACACCAATGGGTCTGAACGCTTCACCGCCCGCGTCCGCGACCTAAAGACCGGCGACATGCTGGCCGATGAGATTGTCGAAACCTCAGGCGAGATTGTCTGGGCTTTGGACAGCAGCGGCTTTTATTATGTGAAGGTCTCCAAGGAATGGCGGCCCTATCTGGTGAATTTCCACACGCTGGGGGGTGAGGCCCGCAAGGTCTATGAAGAAAGCGATACCAGCTTCTTCGTTCATATCCGCCGCACCAGCAGCCGGTCGCATCTGGTGATCAGAAGCGCTGACCATGTGACCGCCGAAAATCTGGTGGTGCCGCTTGATGATGCGTCTGCCGTTCCGGCGCTTGTTCGGGCGCGGGAGACGGGCCACGACTATACAGTCGATCATGACGGCGCCGGGCATTTCTATATCCGCTCCAACGGGAGCCAGAAAAACTTCAGCATCTATAAGGCGCCCGTGGGCGCGCCCGCTGACTGGACACCAATCCTGGAAGGCAGTGCGTCCCTGTACCTTACTGGCATGCAGGCGTTCGAAGGCTTTCTGGCGGTCGAGGAAAAGCTGGACGGGCTCGACCAGATCCGCCTGCTGTTCCCGGACGGTACCAGCCGTCATATCGATATGCCGGAACCTGTTTATGAAGTGGGGCTGGGCACGAATGCGGAGTTCAGCCAGAAGCATGTGCGGCTGGGGTACTCGAGCCTCGTGACACCGCCAAGCGTGTTCGATTATGACTTGGGTACCGACAAGATGACGCTCAGGAAAGAGCAGGAAATCCCGTCGGGCTATGACAAAACGGGGTACGCGTCCGAACGCCTGATGGTCAAAGTCCGCGATGGCGTCGAGGTGCCTGTCAGCCTTGTCTATGGGAAAGACTGGAAGAAGGGCGCGCCTGTCCATCTGTATGGCTACGGTGCCTACGGCCTTGGCATGAGCCCCAGCTTTTCCGCTACGCGCCTGAGCCTGCTGGATCGCGGGTTCGCCTACGCCATCGCGCACATTCGGGGCGGGGACGAACTGGGGTACGGCTGGTACGAGGACGGCAAACTCGAGAAACGCACCAACACCTTCAATGACTTTGTCGATGTGGCGCGACATCTGGAAAGTGAAGGCTATGCATCCAAAGGCGGCATCAGCATATCGGGCGGCAGCGCGGGGGGCGAGCTGATGGGCGCGGTGGTCAATCAGGCGCCTGAATTATTCAAGGGCGTGGTGCTGCATGTGCCGTTTGTGGATGTGCTCAACACCATGCTGGACGCTGACCTGCCGCTGACGCCGATCGAATGGCCAGAATGGGGCAACCCGATCAAGGACAAGGCGGCGTTTGAAACCATCAAAAGCTATTGCCCCTACAGCAATATTGAGGCCAAGGACTATCCGCCCATGCTGGTAACAGGCGGCCTCAATGACCCGCGCGTGACCTATTGGGAGCCCGCCAAATGGACCGCCAAACTGCGCGCCACCAAAACCGACGATAACCTCCTCATGATGAAGATCAACATGGGGGCGGGGCACGGCGGCAAGTCAGGCCGGTTTGAACGTTACCGCGAGGTGGCGGAGGAATATACCTTCCTTCTGATGGCATTTGATCTTATTTAACCGAACGATTGGTTGGGAAATATTTATGGCACTGGATGGCACGTATGATCGGGAAGTTCTGGCGCTTGATCCGACGCCGGTTGAGACGGAGCGCTTACGGCTGAGGCTGTTTGAGGAAGGCGACGCACACGCCATGTGGCTGATGCTCTCAAACCCCAATGTGATGCGTTTCATTCCGCGCCCGGCAGGCACTGATGAGGCCGAGGAAAAGCAGGCTTTTCTCAAGGGTCTGAAGGAAGGGCGCTTCAAATTCTTCTATGCGGTGACTTGGAAAAGCTCTCAGCATGGTACGGACGAAACGGCCCTTGGCTGGGTGTTGATGCGCCCCACGCCTGATGGTCGGTTCGTTGAAGTGGGCTATTGGTTCCGGGAAGAATATTGGGGCATGGGGCTGGCCACGGAAGCGGGCCGAGCGGCAATTGAAGCCGCGCGCAAAACCATGGGCTTTCCAGACCATGACCTGTTCGCATACGTGCTTCGGGGCAATGAGCCCAGCCGCAATGTGCTCAGGAAGCTAGGGCTGGAGCACCGGCAGGACGCCGTGATCGACGGCGATGAAGTATGGGAACTATATGGTCCGGGTGCCGAGATTTACGAAGAAACCGTGCGCTTCATTCACAAGCAGCCAGAAACAATCCCAGTTGAAGGATAGGCAATGGATATTACTTTCAAGGCTTCGAAGGTGCGCCAATTTGCCATAGTTTTGTTGGGCATTGGGCTTGTATGCGGCTATATTTGGTGGTGGTTTGAGGCAACCAATGGACATTGGGGCCTTAAGGCTTTCATAATTCTTGGCGGCAGCTTTTTCGCTCTATGCACTATCCGTGGAGTATATGTTCTTGCAAATGGCATTGACCAATTGGAAATCAATTCCCAGGGATTTCATGCAAAGGCTTGGGCCGAGTTCGTGCCATGGACGAAAGTCAAAGGTGTGTACACCAGCGAAACCAACCGTCAGAAATTCGCTTGCTTTGAGCTTGAAGAAGACGCTCTGCCAAATGGACAGCGCCTTTGGCTTAAACGCACTCTGACTAACCTAAATAGCAGGCTTGGTTTCGGTCAGGTGCAAGTTGCAACGAGCCACTATTCAGAACCTCACGAGGAAATCATTGAAGCGGCATGTGGCGCGTTCCGGCGGGCGGTTCCGAATGTTGACTGCGGCCCAGACGGCTGCTGGCGCAAAGCGTAACCAGTCTAGCCGTGATGCAGTTGCTTGAGGTGATCAAGCGTGGGGGCCATGCCTGAGACGTCATAGCCTGCCTTGGCGGCGTGGGCGAGAATGTCCGGTGTTTCCATCGCACCTGTCAGCGCCTGTGCCAAAGACCATAGCGTGCAGGACCGGGTGCCTGAGCGGCAATAAGCCAGCACCGGGCCGTCCGCGTCCTTCAGCGCCATCGCCATCATTTCGATCGATTCGAACGTCAGTTGACCGCCGACCACCGGAATGGTGGCCCACTTCAGGCCCTTGTCCGCCGCGTAGGCCGCCAGGTCATCATTTTTGGGCTGGCCGCCTTCTTCGCCGTCTGGACGGTTGTTGATGATCAGCTTGAAGCCCGCGTCCTTCGCGGCGTCGATGTCAGCCTTGCCAATTTGGGGGGAGACAGAAACCGTGTCTGTCACTTTTTTGAAGTCGCTCATGTCTGTCTCCTGAAACTTAATCACCAATGGCGGGAGCGTTAGAATAGTAATGCCAGGCCAGAAGCGCAATGGCGCTGCGGTGTGGTTTCCAACGTTCGCCGATTGTCAGAGCCTCTTTCTCGGTCGGGCGCTCCGCATGCCCCACGATCCGGCCTGCACCCACGCGCACCGCCAGGTCGCCCACCGGCCAGATGTCGGGCCGCCCCAGCGAGAACATCAGATACATATGCGCGCTCCAGACCCCCAGGCCCTTCACCGCCGTGATGGCCGCAATCGCGTCGTCGTCCGACATATGTGGCAGCGCGTCCACATCCAGCGTGCCGTCGCGTACTGTTTCCACAAGTGACCGGGCATAGGAAATCTTCTGCCATGACAGGCCCGCACCCCGAAGCTGTTCGTCGGTCACCTTATCGTAGCTGTCCGGGTTGGCTGGATCACCCACCAGCGCCTCAACCCGGCCGCGGATGGTGGCGGCGGCCTTCACCGAAAGCTGCTGGCCGACAATTACTTGCATGAAGGTCTGGAAGCCCTGTGTGCCGCGCCGCTCGGCGGGGTAGCCCACAAGCTTGACCGCTGCAGCCACATGGGGGCAGTCCTCAGCCAGGAGATCAAGCCTGCGCCTGATCTCGCTTTCCGTCAAAATGAATTCAGTCATCTATCCCACAAAATGCTCGAGCATGGCGCGAAGCACCTGCTTGTCTTCCTTCAGGTCTGTCTGGATAGCACGGGCGTCGGTTTCGGCCAATGCCTTGACGACAATGGTGACCGAAAGTGTCCCATCCTTGTGCGCGACAGTGCTGACGCGGGATGGTTGGCTTTGGCTGGTGGAAAAGTGGGATAACACGTTACTTAACGCGTGGGGTTGCCTCCAGGTGAGGACTTCAAAGCGATTGGCTATTTCAAACGGCGCAGTCATGGTGCGCGACTCCCATAAACAAATTGTGGTTGGATCGAACGACAGAGACCCGGCTTCCCTTGGAAACCGGGCGGATCATTCGCCACATTCGTTTATACGCACCTGTTTGTGTCATGAGCGGGACCATATAGGGGCAGCCTTCATAAATCAATAGGCTGTGAAGGTGCCAGCCACGCCCCAGATGATGGTGGTCAAAAACAGGCCGATGGCGGCCAGCGAAATCAGTCCCAGGTGCGGCCCGGCGAACAGTAGTGCAAAGCCGCGCTCGGGCATATTCTGCTGCCTGATGAAGGTCGTCGACAGCATGGGCAGGGCCAGCATCAGCATCAGCCCGACGTTGAGCCCCGTACGCCACAGCACAATCAGCCACGGCATCTGAAGCTTATAGAGGACGGTTGGCCACCAGTGCCAGTCGGCATACAGCCCGAACCCGACAAGTGCCGCGCCGGTGAGGCAGAACCAACCATAGCGGCGCCACTGCACGGATGTTTTGCTGCGGATATGCAATGCCCCGGTCAAGAGGATGATGATCATCAACGGAGTATAGTTGCCCGCGATTGGTCGGATATAGCCAAGCATACCCACCTTTACGTAGGCCACATCGCCGATATAGGCATAGCCGCCGGCCTTGTATGGGCTGAAGATCAGCGGCGGTTCGGCAAGGCTGCCTCGGTAGGCGTATGGCGCTTCCCATTGATAGCGCCGAGACAAAGGCGGTCCCGCCACAAAGTCCGCGCGCGGCGGCCAAACGATCGTCGCGGTCAAGGTCTCGCCATCAATCATGCGGGTTGTCAGTGTGCAGGTCTCGGATCCGTCCACCCGGTCTTTTACCCAGGCCGATATGTTGGCGCATTGATAGCGCCCGCCCAATTGTTCCGGTTCGAGCAATTTATCCGCAGCTGCAATTGCCTCCTGCCGGGTCCATGTCGGGGGAATGTTGGCAGTCGCGTTCGAGAGTGCCCGTTCGCGAAACAGCTTGCCCGTGCAGCTTTGGCTTTGGGTGCTGGGAAAAGGCGTGGCCTCCGGATCGACATAGGCAATGCCCGATGCAGGGAAGGCCACGACTGAAACACCCGGCCTGCAGTGCCCAAGCTGGACCCATTCATGCGACCCAGAGCGGTAGCGTCGTGACCCTGCCATAGCGTCAAACCCAAGCGGGTGCATCTGCCATAAGGGGTCTGATATCAGGCGGGCGTGGTTTTCCGGTGTCAGGAACGGTGCGCCTGACGCGTCTTCATTGACAAGCAGCAAACGGGCCAACGCTATAACGGCATCCCCGCGCAAAACCGCGTCCGATAATGGTGTGGCGGTCACATCGGGATATCTGGTCTCTACAGGCATTAAAGCCTCTTCCGACAGGCCAAGCGGCCGTAGAAGTTCCTGGGTGAGCAGATCGACAACAGACTGGCCTGTACGCTTTTCAAGGAAGGCCTGTAGCAACCGCCAACCGATGGGGTCATGCAGTGAAACCTGCCCTGCACCCCGCGACTTGATCAGGTAATAGTTGAGAGGCGCCTCATTCATGCCCGCGACGGGCCTTGCAAACCCGCCGGTTTCCGCCAGCAGATGCCCAGGCGTGATCGCGACCTCGAAGGGATTGAAATCCATCAGGTTCGGCATGGCTTTGGCGACCGGCTCATCAAGGCTGATTACGCCCTTGTCTGCCAGCCGCAGCGTGACGAGGGCGAGCACATATTTTGCACTGTCCCCCAGCGGGTAATAGGCTTCGGCCATCTCATCCGCTATGCCGTGCACGTCATGGCCGTTGATATAGAAAGCCTCAGGCGCGGCTTCCTTGAGGCGCGGCAACACGTCGTCGGGCCGCAGCACAACCGCCTGTCCAAAAGCGGGCGCCGCCATGAGCATCAGGCTCAGCCACATGATGAAACGGGAAAAGCGCATAAACCCCCACGCAGTTCGCTGGATATTTCCGTCAGGGTGATTTAAGCACGAGTTTGAGGGGATTACCACCGATGCATCAGAAGGAGCAGCAGGCGTGGCAACTGGGGAAAAATTCATCCCGCTTGAGGGCTTTGAAGCCCGCACGGGCGAGGAAATGCTTGAGCGCTCGAAAGCGTTCTATGAGATGATGAAAAAGCGGCGCACGGTAAGGGATTTTTCCAACAAGCCCGTGCCGCGCGAGGTGATTGAGAATGCCATCCGCACCGCCGGGCGCGCGCCATCGGGCGCCAACAAACAGCCCTGGCATTTTGCTGTCATCGCCGATCCTGCGGCCAAGAAAAAGCTGCGCGAAGCGGCTGAAGCCGAAGAACGTGAGTTTTATGGCGGGCGGGCGACGGATGAGTGGCTGGAGGACCTTGAGCCTTTCGGCACGGATGCCAGCAAACCCTTCCTGGAGACAGCCCCCTATCTGATTGCCGTGTTCCGCGAGAGCTACGGTATCGATGCGGAGACGGGCGAGCGCACCAATAATTATTATGTCCATGAAAGTGCAGGGCTGGCGGCAGGCTTCCTGATTGCGGCCCTTCACAATGCCGGGCTGGCCACGCTCACCCACACGCCGTCGCCCATGGGGTTCCTCAATGAGATCTGCGGCCGTCCAAAGAATGAACGCCCCACCATGCTGGTGGTGTGCGGCTACCCGGCAGACGGCGTCAAGGTGCCGGATATCGACAAGAAAAGCCTGGATGACATCTCGACCTGGATCTGAGTTGTCGCTAGAACTGGAATGTCAGGCCAACGCCTGCGATCGCCTGCAAGGGTGAACCCGTGCCGTCTGCGACGATCGGGCTGTCGGCCGCGTCGCCCAGCAAATGGCCGACGGAGACCAGCCCCATGAGGCGCGCTTTTTCAGTCAAGCGGTAGGCACCGATCAGGTTTGCCGACACTTCGGATAGACCGGCAGAGGCCTGGAAGGTTTCATAGACTGAATTTTCAGCCTGCTCGCGGGTGATGCCGAAATTGGTCTGCATGCCCTTTTTGGACATATAGCGCAGGCGGACGCCAAGTCCGGCGGCGAAATCGCCATTCTGGTATATGCCGTGCCCGGCGGTCAGCCGAATAGTCGTGCCCTGGCCGGCGCCGAGCCCACGACGGATATCCGCGTCAATCAACAGGCTTTCGCGTTTGAACCGGGCAAAGATGCCGACGTCAAAAGTGGTGCCGATATCCCCAAGGCCGGTCAGCGCCTTGTTCGAGCTTTCCTTGCGCCCGAAATGCAGGTTCAGCAGAGGTCCGATCTCCAGCTTATCTGTTTTGAAAGCGGTGTAGGTCAGCTTGCTGCCATTCAGGCGCCAGATTTCCTTGTAGCGGACATCCAGGATTGGCACAGCACGGAACCGGTAATTGTCTGACCCGACATAATCGGGAATCCAGCCGAAACCGATGCCCATGCGGGCATTCATCTGTTCGCTATCCAGGTCGCCAGGCCAGATCAGGTCGATGCCTTCCTGCACCGCCTCGATGGCATTATTGAACCGGTCCGCCAGGTTCAGGCCCTGAGAGGATGCATGCGCGGTATTTGTTTGGCAAAAAACAGCCGTCAGCAGCGATGCTGGCAGCATGATCTTTCGTATCTGGCACGGGTGCCACGGTGACATAGTCTATCTTTCCTCCGCCTCGGTCAGATCTCCCCGGATTGATGCTGAAACCCCGCCTGACTCTTATTAGGAAGCCATAAAAGGGTAAAAGTATGGCAAACGGAACCTGAAAATTTTTTAGGTTTTTTCGACGAATTGACGCCGCGTTAGATGCGGGTGCGCGCCAGATGATAGAAGCGCGCCATCTGCAAAATCCAGCTGGTGATCACACCCATGCACATGCCTTCCATCAGTCCGGCCCAACCGTGCCCTACGGGGAAAGCCATGATGTAACAGGCTGGCAGCATGACGATGATAAAGGCAAAACCTTGCAGATAGGTGGGCCACCAGGTTTCCCGGTAGCCGCGCAAAATCATGGACGCGACCATCTGGCTGGCATCAAAAATCATGGCGATGGCATAGATCACCACCGGCGGCACCAGTAGCGCGATGATGCGCTGGTCGTCCGTGAAGATGTCCAGCAGCGGTTCGATAAAGAAATAAATGCCAACGGCAAAAGCGCCCGTCAGGAGGAAGTTCAGCAGAATACCGGACAGGCCCGCGAGCGCTGCGTCAGCCTTGTCAGCGCGGGAGAAGGCGATGCCAACGCGTACGCTGGATGCGACGCCGATGCCGATGGACATCATCAGCGGTACACCCACCACCTGGAACACCACACCGTGTGCCGCGAGCGGCACAGTACCAAGCCAACCCGCAAAGATGGCCAGCGCGCCAAACGCCAGCACTTCCGCGGCCAGGGAGACGGCAGAAGCATAACCCATATGGCGCTGATCGCGCCATTCGTGCCACTTCTGGCCGTGCGGTTTGCGCAAGCCGTAACCGCGCACGCTGGGGGCGAACCAGACATAGCCAAGGGCCGCGATGGCCATAAAAATGCGGACGCCGGTGGAAGCCCAGGCTGACCCTTCCGCGCCCAATTCAGGCATGCCGAAATGCCCAAAGATCAGGGCGTAGTTGAGTGCCACATTCACAAGGTTAGCGCCCACCATCACATAAAAGCCCACCTCGGCGCGCTTGATGCCCTCGAGGAACATGGTGCAGCAGACGAACAGCATATGGGCAGGCAGGCCCAGCGCCAGGATGCGGATCAGCTTTCCGCCCTCCTGCGCTTTCACTTCCGGTTGCCCCAGAAGTGTCAGCCAGGTTTCTGCGGGCCATACCGCCAGCATGATGCCGATGCCGACAGCAATAGTGAAAGGCACGTTCCTACGCCACACCCGGCCCGCTTCGCGCTTGTCGTCCGCGCCGATGGCGTTGGCTGTATAGACGGTGATACCGCCCAGAAGCCCGAGACCCACCACAAGAGCAAACATGATGACCGACTGGTTGGCCAGATTAAGCCAGGCCAGGTGCTCGGTGGCATAGTGGCCGACCATGGCAGTATCCACCATCGCCAGCCCGAAAATGCCGATGCGCATCATCACCGCAGGCAAGGCAAGCCGCGCCAGTTCGCTGAAGTGACGCTTCAGACGCTCGCGCAGCCACTGGGGGTCCAACCCCTGGCTATTTGTGGTGCCGTTTTCGGACATATCGGTTCGCTGTGCGTTATTGTTTGGGTCGCCTGAGCGCCCTTGTTGTGCTACTGCTATGCTGGTTTTGCGCGGCTGGCAAGCAATTGAAGGCGCAGAACTTATAAAAAATAAGTGAATATCTCAGGGGAAATACCTGAGGGGGAGAGTTAAAGGTGTCACAAGAAACTGCAGTGAGCCAGGGGCCGATTACACGCGGCGCATACCCTGAGCTCACACCACAAGCAGTGCTGGTGGGCTATTTTCTGGGCGTTATCATTGCGCTTTCAATAGGCTTCGCAGCACTCAAGCTAGGTTTTTCCATCGAGGGATCTGAACTGGCGGCCATCCTTGGCTTCGGTATCCTGCGCGGCATTTTGCGCAGGCGGTCCATCATTGAAAACAACGTTGCCCAAACCGTGGCAAGTGCCGTGAACGGCGCATCATCGGGCATGATGTTCTCGGTTCCGGCAATCTTCATTCTGGGCTACGGCACAGAATTTAATCCCTATGTGCTGACATTCGGTGCCATTGCCGGTGCATTCCTCGGCATTGCGTTCATCATTCCGCTTCGGAAGCAGATGATCGATTTCGAGCGCCTGACCTATCCAGGCGGTGTGGCTGTAGCCACGATCCTCAAATCACCAGGCGCGGGCATTGAGAAGGCAAAGCTGCTTCTTATCGCCATGCTGGTTTCCGGGGCTGTTCACGTGATCAGCCTCTCGACCGGGTTTGAGAACTGGCCTCTGTTCGATCAGCTTGGCCTGCCGGGCTACTTCAACGGTACCTTCTATGTGTCACTGATGACCATCGGTGTTGGCTATATCGCCGGTCGCGGCGGTGTGGCCTTCATCATTGGCGGCTATGTCTGTTATTTCGTGCTGGCGCCGCTGTTGAACTGGTTTGACATGCCTGTTGCCGGCGTTGATGTCTCTAACCCGAGCGAGCTTCGTCTCGGCCTGTTCCGGCCAACCGGTATCGGCATGCTGATCGGTGGTGCGGTGATCGGTGTGATGTTCGCATTCCCGCTGATCCGTTCGGCGATCTCATCCATGCAATCGTCCGCTAAGGTGGACAGCGCCATGAGCCGCGACGAGATGCCGATCAAGCTTCTCTATGCAGGCATCGCCGGTGCGGCCATCCTCTTGACCATCATGGCGATTACCTCAGCTGAGGAAGTTGGCATCGTGCGGGGTCTGATGATGGGTGTGCTTGGCACGGTCTGGATCTGGATGGCAGGGATCATCCTGTCGGAAGCCATCGGTCGGACCAACTGGTCCCCGCTTTCCGGCATGACCTTGATTGCCGTCACCCTTCTGATCGTGATCACCCAAAGCTTTGGTGGCATGGAAACCACGCAGGCGATCGTTGCCGCGATCACCGTGGGCGCTGCAACCTGTGTCGCCATGAGCCAGGCAACCGACCTGATGCTGGATATGAAGACAGGCTACCTTGTGGGAGCCACGCCGCGTATGCAGCAGATGGGTCAGTTCTTTGGCGCGTGGCTTGGCCCGATTGTGATCATTGGCCTGATCTTCCTGCTTCATGAAGCCTGGGGCCTTGGCTCCGATCAGCTGCCGGCGCCGCAAGGCCAGGCACTGGCGTCCATGGTGGAAGGCATCACAGGCGGCAATGTTCCGACCGAGAAATATATCGCCGGTGCTATTCTTGGCGCCCTTCTGTCGGCGGTTCAAACCGGCCTTGGTATCACCGTGGGGCTTGGTTTCTACCTGCCGTTCAATGTGGTTCTGACCTACTCGATCGGGACGCTTCTTCGGGAAATTTCCGACCGCAAGAAGGGTCACAGCTGGTCTGACAACAAGGGTATCCCTGTTGCCGCCGGCCTGATCGTTGGTGAAGCGCTTGTCGGTGTCGGGTACGCCGCCTACATGATCTTTGCAGCATAAGGAGAGAAGAGATGAAAACAGTTGCTTACCTTCTTGTCATGCTTTCTTTCCTTGCGGGTGCATTCCTGACGTCTCTGGACAAGCTCACGCTGGACTGGATGACCTTTGTGCCGGTGATGCTGGTTGGGGTTGTGGGCGTTGTGATGCTGAAGCGCGCTGAAGCGGCGGAAGCCAGGTGCTCAGAAAAGCTTGAGCATCACCGTGGTGAACTGAAGGGGGCGCTTGAGAATATTCTCAAGAACCTGGAAGAGCTCCATGGTCGCAAGGACAAGGTTCCAACCTATGACATGCGGTTCGAGATCGACCGCCTGTTCAGGGATGACCTGAACCGTTTTGCGGATGCCCGCGACAGCATGAAGCATATCTTCGGCCTGCAGGCTTACGCTGACATCATGTCCAGCTTTGCGGCGGGTGAACGCTATATCAACCGTGTCTGGTCGGCCTCCACGGACGGCTATGTGGACGAGGTGCTGATGTATGTGGACAAGTCGCTGGACCAGTTCCACCACGCGAAAGAAGAGTTCGACAAGGCGGTCAAGGCTGCCGCCTGATCCCGCTTTGAACTCAAGAACATCAAACCGGCGGCCTCAGGGTCGTCGGTTTTCTTTTGCCGCGCTTGGACAACCTTCTGCCGCAGAATTCTTGTGGCGCTGGTGCCTTCTCTCCAATGTGGTGGCGACAGCAATGGAGGGAGTACTCATGAAACAAGTTTTGAAAACCATGTGCCTGGCAGGATTGGTGGCTGGTGTCCCGGGTGCCGCAATGGCTGAAAGCGCCCGTGACCGCGCAGACGTTATCGTGCCGGAACGCTGGAAGAATACCTATGAAAACTGGCATTTCGCGCCCGCGGTAAAAATAGATGGCCGGATTTACCTGTCGGGTGCGGTTGCCACACCGATAGACGGCGATGCGGTAGCCGGGTATCACCGGGTTTGGCAACGCATTGAGGAGATCCTTCGTGCGTCCGGCGCCAGTCTGGACGACATTGTTGAAATGACAACCTTCCACACAGACCTGCAGGCCCAGCTGCCTGACTTCATGGCTGTGAAGGATGACTATATCCGTGCACCCTATCCTGCATGGACTGCCATCGGCATAACGGAACTTGCAACCCCGGCCGGTATTGCAGAGGTCAAGGTGGTCGCCCACGTCAGTGACGTTGTGCCAGCGCAATAGCGGCCCACCATTACACGAATTTGTGTTCTCCTATTGCTCGTTTCATCCGGTGTGGCGCGTGGACAAAGGCGCTTTCACCGCTTACGCTCCCTCGCCAGAAACAAGCACAACCGCAGACATGCCGGGGAGGACAAACATGCGCACACTTTTACTGGCCCTCATGACCATCCTGATGGTGCCTTTCGGGGTATCAGCCCAGGACATCTATCTGACAGCCGACGCCATGATCGACGTGATTGATGGCAAGCGGGTGGAAAAGCCCGCGATTGTGATCCGGGAGGACCGTATCGTGGCCATCGGCCGGCAGGGCCAGCTTGAGGTGCCGGAAGACGCACGGGTCATCAATCTTGATGGCCAGACCTTGCTGCCTGGTTTCATGGACATGCATGTGCACCTGTCGGGCGGGCCGGAGACGCCGTTTTTTGAAAGTATGAGCTATTCGGTCCCGCGCCAGACTGTGGTGGCGGTGAAGAATGCCAGGAAAACCCTGATGGCCGGTTTCACCACGGTGCGCGATGTGGGCGCCAGCGGCTATAGCGTGATCGGTGTCCGCGACGGCATCAATGGTGGCGATATCATCGGCCCGCGCATTTATGCGGTTGGGAACGCGCTTGGGGTCACCGGCGGTCACTGTGACAATAACTTCATGGCGCCTGAGGCGCACGCCAAGTCAGACGGTGTGGCAGACGGCCCGTGGGCCGCGCGTGAAAAGGTGCGTGAAAATATCAAATACGGTGCCAACGCCATCAAGTTCTGCGCCACGGGCGGTGTGTTTTCCAAAGGCACCAAAGTGGGCATCCAGCAATATAGCCTCGAGGAAATGAAGGCGATTGTGGACGAAGCGCACCGGCGCGAAATTACCGTGGCGGCCCATGCGCACGGCACCGACGGCATCAAGGCCGCGATTGTGGCGGGTGTGGATTCGGTTGAGCATGTCAGCTTCCTGGATGACGAGGGCGTGGCGCTGGCCAAACAGTTCGGCACTTATTTTTCGATGGATATCTATAACACCGAATATACGCTGACCTACGGCGAGCAGAACGGCGTGCCGGAGGAAAACCTCAATAAGGAACGCCAGGTGTCCAAGCGCCAGCGGGAAAGCTTCACCAAGGCGGTAAAGGGCGGCGTGAAGATGGTCTTCGGCTCTGACGCCGCGATCTATCCGCATGGTGACAATGCCAAACAGTTTTCGCGCATGGTACAGTTTGGCATGACGCCGCTGCAGGCGCTGCAGGCGGCCACCATCAATTCAGCCACGCTGCTGAAGCGCGAGACCGACCTGGGCGCCATCCGCGAGGGTCATCTGGCAGACCTGGTGGCTGTGTCCGGTAATCCGCTGGAAGACATCAGCGTCACCGAACGCGTGACTTTTGTGATGAAGGGCGGCGTTACTTATAAAAAACCTTGAGCCGAAAAATCGTATTGCGGAGACAGGGCCCGAGGATGCATCCTCGGGCCCAATCCATTCCAATAAGGACCAAAGCGGGGACAGACATGACACTTTCAAAACGCGACTTTTTCAAGCTGGGTGCAGCCGCGGGCGGCGCGGCCCTTCTGGCGGGCACGGCCACCAGCAGCCTGCGGGCGAGCGACAGCTTGCAGCCCATCACCGGCGACGTGACGCCCATCGGCGTGGATGAGCGCAAGGCGCGCGTTGCCAAGGCCCAACGGCTGATGGCCGAGCACGGTATCGACGCGATCCTGTTGGAGCCCGGGTCGGCGATGCTGTATTTCACTGGCATCAGCTGGTGGCGCAGCGAACGGCTGACCGCCGTGGTGATTCCGCGGGAAGGTGAAATCGCCGTCGTGACACCTTTCTTTGAAGAACCCAGCGTGCGCGAAAGCATGACCTTCGGCAGTGACGTGCGCACCTGGAACGAACATGAAAACCCGTTCGAGCGCGTGGCTGGCATCCTCAAGGATCGCGGCCTCAAGGGCGGCAAGATCGGCCTTGAAGATACCGTGCGTTATTTCATTGTTGAGGGCCTCAAGAAAGCAGCGCCGGGGTTTGAAATCACGTCGGCACTGGATGTCACGCTGGGCTGCCGCATGTATAAATCGGCGCATGAAATTGCGCTGATGCGCAAGGCCAATGAAGTGACGCTGACAGCCTACAGCCAAGTGTGGGACAAGCTGGAGGCGGGCATGACGCCGGCGGACATCACCGCCATGATGCGCAAGGCGCAGGCAAGCCTTGGCGGGCAGGGTATCTGGGGCATGGCGCTCCTGGCGGAAGCCAGCGCCTACCCGCATGGTTCGGGCCAGCCGCAGACGCTCAAGGAAGGCGACATCGTGCTGATGGACTGCGGCTGTCAGGTCCATGGCTACCAAAGCGATATCTCCCGCACCTTTGTGTTCGGGGAGCCGACAAAGCGGCAGCGCGAGGTCTGGAATACGGTGCGACGCGGCCAGCAGATCGCATTCGAGACCGCGCAAGTCGGCACGCCCGCGGGCGCGGTGGATGATGCGGTCCGCAAAATGTATGAGGGCCTTGGCTATGGCCCCGGGTACAAGACCCCAGGCCTCAGCCACCGTACGGGACACGGTATCGGCATGGACGGGCACGAGAGTGTGAATTTCGTCCACGGCGAAACAACAAAGCTGGCGCCCGGCATGTGCTTTTCCAACGAGCCCGGCTTGTATATTTTCGGGGAATTCGGCGTCCGGCTTGAGGACTGCATCCATATGACGGATGCTGGCCCGGCCTGGTTTACCGTGCCGCCTGAAAGCCTGGACAAGCCCATCGGCCGCATGGGATGATATGCCTGCCTCACGCCGGTAGCAATGCAACCTTATTTAGGCCCAAATGTGCACCTAAATTTTTTCTAGGTAGCCAGTTACCAAGCAAACGGGCATCTTGACACTTAGTCGATTGGTGATCGGCGAACTATTGTGGGGCGTGCCATTGATGGGGGTGGCACGTCCCCTTTTTCTTTGTGCAGCCATCAAAAAAGCCGCGGCAGATACCGCGGCTTTTGGTGTTTTTGGTGCCCAACTTTATTCTGCGGGCGTGGCCTGTGTCTTCATTTCTTCCTCTTCGCGCAGGGAAGCAATCCTGTATGTCCACTTGCCATAGTGATAGAGGCCAAAAGCGGAGATGATGCCTACGGTGGCCATGATATACCAGACAGTACCAATGTCGTTCGCGGCATAAAGCTGAGAGGTCAGCGCCTCTGCCGTTTGGCCTGTCACTTCCACCAGTTTTTCAAAGGCTTCTCCATTAGGGACAGAAGCAACCTGGTCGGCGCTCCACCCCTCGGTCTCCAGCATACGGCGCGAGATCTGCTCTTTCGAGGCAAGTTCCCCATAAAGGTAAAATCCAACGAAGCTCTCTGTCATCCAGCCAATCGCAAGGGGCAGCTGGCTGAAGCCCAAGTACATCGCCTTTTTTTGCGCAGGGGCAATATTTCCGACGTATTCACTTGATTTTGGACTGGCCAGCATTTCGCCTAGCGAGAAGATCACAACTGCCAGAACAATAAGCCAAGCATAGTTGAATCCGCCAAAAATGATTAGCGCGCCAGAGGCCAGGAATGTACCAATGGCCATCGAATTTGCCGCCTTGATTTTGGCACTCAAGCCAGCAATCCAGAAACAAATAACCATGATCAGCATTGAGTTCAGGTTTACCACGCCCTCAGGCATGATGGCGGTCCCCTCGTTGTTCATGGCGAAAAAGCGAATGGCAAAGCCGCTGGGGCCTTCTTCACCCCATATGTCGCGTACCAACACACTTGTATCCACCCAGTCGCGGAAGTAGAGCGGGCCAATATCCCAAAAAATATAGAGCATGAACCAGAAGCCGGAGAACAGAACGATGTACCAGACGAGGACAGGGTTCGAGAGTTCCCGAAGACTATCGAGCCACAGAGGCTCTTCCTGAACAGTGCCGTTTTTGACTTTTTCCCGGTGTGCCAGGCGTTCTTCTTTGTCCACTTCCTTGTAGCTCAACAGCAGCAGGAAGTTCAGCGAGATGATGGCGGCGCAGGCATAAAAGACATAGGCCCATTCAAGTTGCCGCATATAGGCCGCGAGGACAGGCCCCAAAAAACCACCGATATTTACGGTTTGATAGAAGATACCCCACGCCATGGAACTGTTCTGGCGATTGGTTGCTTTTACGATTGTGCCCTGAATACCCGGTTTGAATATCCCTGTGCCGAATGCAAGCACCACGGCACCCGCCATAAAGCCCCAGAATGTCGGAAAAATTGCCATCAGCAAATAGCCGCCAATTTTGACCACTGTTGAGGCAAAGATGGTTTCCTTGTAGCCAATGCGGTCAGAAAGGCCGCCAGTAAATACAGGCACGAAGGTTTGGGTGATAACCCATATGGTCATAATGATCCCGACCTCGGCTTCAACCAGCCCGAGCCCGCCGTTTGAGACGGAGTCGGTGCCATAAAGGCCAGCAACTTGGCGCGTACCGTAAAAAGCAAGGCGTTCGACCATTTCCATGCCGCCGCAAATCCAGAACACATAGGACAGGCTGGCGATGGCGGCGAAGGTGCCAAGCTGTTTGACGTCCTTCACGGACGTGGTTGTGAGGTCCTTATCTCCCTCGGACATTTCTTTCCCCTTTTATCTTGTTGGGCACTTTTCTGTTGTTTTGGCAGCCTCCCAAGCTGCGTGCCATACTCGAAACTGCGGCGCATTAGGGCGCAGACATGTGCGTGGGTCAACGCCAATCCGGTAAAAAGCTGATTTTGTGCGATAAAAGGAGAGCGGAAGGGGTAGGGGGCGGATCCGCCGCCCCCGAAAGATATTTTAGTATTTGGTGGTGAATTCGATGGTTTCAACCTCGGTGTTGCCATCGAAAATTTCTTCCGACCGGATAGTGCCGGACATGGGCAGGCCGGTTACGAGGTCGATCACATATTCACCCTGCCGGTTCAGTTGCAGCAGGCGATATTTCTCAACCAGTGCGTCGACGGCCGCTTCCTGCGCGGGGCCATTTTGTTCCATCAGGACCGGTTTCAGGCGCTCGAGAAATCCTTTGAACTCTTCGTCGTTCAGATATTGGTCGAAGCGGATAACGGCTTCACTTTTTTCCTCGTCATAGCTCACAACCTGCCAGCTATCGATGGTGTGGAATGTGGCCTGGCCTGGGGCGAAATACCGCGTGGTGTTGAACTCGGTGTAATAATCGAGATAGAGCGACCGGCCAGTGCCGTAGAATACCATCTGGCCTTGCTCCAGCACAGCGGCTGCCAGGGCCTCATCTTCTTCCGGGAATGCCTCCAGCAGCGACTGTTCTGTGACGGCCACCACCTGCGCCTGTTGTTGTTTATTCAGGCCGTTTTCCTTGGCGAATGACTTGGCCCATTTCTGCAGGCTCTTGCGTGCCTGTTTGATCACTTTCCGGATGTTTTTTGTTTCCGTCAGTTCCAGTGGGTAGCCGGTGTTGTCTGCGGCATATTCGTATGTAATGCCTTGCGCAGCATCCGTTATCTGCACGAGGACATTGCTGAACAGGGGCGGCATGCCCTGCAGGTCCAGAAACTCTGAATCCAGCGACTTGTAGCGATAGATGACTTGTTC
Source organism: Kordiimonas lacus (assembly GCF_001550055.1). Taxonomy (GTDB): domain Bacteria; phylum Pseudomonadota; class Alphaproteobacteria; order Sphingomonadales; family Kordiimonadaceae; genus Kordiimonas; species Kordiimonas lacus. The sequence goes on along the minus strand of NZ_LRUA01000010.1, from coordinate 164,055 downwards.
ACCCTCTGTGCGAAGCGGAGTCAGCGTCATGGTTTCACGGGCGGTTAGGCTTACCGGACCCTGTTCCATTTTATAGGTGACATCCATCGTGATAGGTTTTTCCATCTCGATGCTCAGTGGCATCTCAATGGACGCGGGTTCTTCTTCTTGTGCAGTGGCCGGCAGCAACCCACCGATGAGCAGCAACGTCGCTGCAAGCAAAAGTTTTTTCATGATCGTTCGCCGGCACGGCCGGCACTCCCTGAATGTAGATTCTCTAATTTCGTCTTTGGCACACTTATACAGCAAGAAGGCACTGTTGCAACTCGGTCTGAGCGTGGTTCGTGCTAAAATTAACCATTGGGTGACGGTCGCCCTGTATGCTGGTGCGATATGTAAAGGAGGCAGCTTATTTCGTCTTTTGAAGAAGATGCCGGGACCATGGGCCGGACGCGGGAAAACCTGCCTGGTTTTTCGCTGGAAGAGGCGGAGAGCTATCGGGCTGAGCGTCCCGAAGTTGAGCGCGTTCTGTCCTATTTCGAGGAAAGGACCGGCGGCAAGCGGCTGGCCTGGCGGGCGGATATTGAGCCCGGCCAACTGAGGGATATCCTGCCTGACGTCTGCATCATGACGCCCGAGTTTGACCCGGCCGGCGTGCTTGAGGATGTCAAGGTGCGCCTGATGGGCACCAATGTGGTGAATTTCTATGGCGAGATGACGGGCAAAAGCATATTCATCCATCCGTCCAGTGAGGTTGCAGACCGCATTTTCAAAAGCGCGGCCTTCTGCCTTGAACGCCGCAAACCGGTGCTGGTGCAGGCCTACACCCTGTCTGAGGAAAAAAATTATCTTCGGGTTTCGGTGATGTATGTGCCGCTGTCCGAAAACAACAGGGATATCGACCGGTTGTTCCTGCATGTCGCGGTTCGCCGGGCCTTTGCATGCTAGGCGCTGAAGTTGCGCTATGGTTGTGGTATGATTAACCGATCATAAAATGGTTTGTGCAAACATTGCATGGCCTGAAAATGTCAGGAGTCGTTCAGGGAGAAATACCAGGGGGAAAGGTGGCAGGGGAGCGAAGTCTTCCCGCCTCATCAACATCAAAGGCGGAGACACCGCGTGGACGATGACTTTTTGGTTATAGAAGATGACGACGACCTGTTGATTGAGGACGATGAAGGCGATGCCCCGTCCGTCGATCAGCATGCCTGGAAAATCCTGATTGTCGATGATGAGCCGGATGTCCATGTGGCAACCAAACTTGCGCTCAAGGGCTTCCAGTTTGACGGTATGTCGCTCCAGTTCCTGGAAGCCATGTCGGGCGCTGCTGCCCGTAAAATCCTGGAAGAGGAAAATGATATCGCCATCATCCTTCTGGATGTGGTGATGGAAAGCGACGACGCTGGTCTCAATCTGGTGGATTTCATCCGGAATGAACTGGGCAACTCCATGGTGCGGATCGTGCTCAGGACCGGCCAGCCGGGCCAGGCGCCCGAACGCGACGTCATCGTGCGCTACGACATCAATGACTATAAGGAAAAGACAGATCTTTCGTCGACCAAGCTGTTTACGCTGATCTATGCCACGCTGAGAAGCTACCGCGACATCAATATCATTGAAGCCAGCCGCCGTGGTTTGGTGCGGGTGATCGATTCGTCCGCCGAAATGTTCAAGGAGCAGTTCCTGGACAATTTCGCCAGCGGTGTGTTGAAGCAGGTGTCATCCCTGGTGGCGGGTGGGCGCGATGTGGCCTTCTCCCTTGAGGACGCAGCCGCCGCGACCCACGACCGCAAGGAAATGACTCTGGTCGCCGGCACGGGCCGGTTCGCAGGCAATGTCGGCAAATCTGCCTGGGAGCATTTCCCCAGCCGTGTGGCCGCGGCCATCGAGGAACACCGGGAACGCGGGCGCGGCGAATATGGCTTCTGGGTCGACGGCTCCTACATCGGCATGGTGGTGGGCAATTCGGGCCGGGCCAGCATCCTTTATCTGGTCGGCGAAGGCCGCCCGGCAGTGATTGACACCCACCTGATTCAGATTTTCGTCCGCAATGTGCTGATTGCCGTTGAAAACCTTTACCTGCGGAACGCGCTGATCGATACCCAGCGCGAGGTGGTCTACCGCCTGGCGCAGGCCGTTGAGACCCGGTCGAAGGAAACCGGCAACCATGTGAAGCGGGTCGCGGAGCTATCGAAGCTTCTGGGTGTTGAGATGGGCATGGACGAACATGAGGCCGAAACCTTCCGGCTGGCATCCCCGCTTCATGATATTGGCAAGATCGGCATCCCGGACGCCATCCTCAACAAGCCCGGCAAGCTGACGCCGGAAGAGTTTGATATCATGCGTACCCATGCCCAACTCGGGTATGACATACTCAAGCATTCTGATCGCGCGCTGTTGCAGGTGGCGGCGTCGCTGGCCTATGAGCACCACGAAAAATGGGACGGCAGTGGCTACCCCAACGGCCTTAAGGGCAACGAGATTTCGTTGGTTGGGCGCATCACTGCCTTGGCGGATGTATATGACGCGCTGGTGTCAGAGCGCTGCTACAAGAAGCCCTGGCCCGAAGACGAGGTGCATGCCCTGTTGCGCGAGGAGCGCGGCAAGCATTTCCAGCCGGAACTCATTGACGTCTTCTTCAAGAAGCTGCCGGAAATCCGGACGATATATGATCGCTACCGGGATACGCTGCCGGTTAATGAGGACGACTGATGCTGCCCAAGGACCCGTACGAAGGTGAGCTGAGCGCGTCACCCGTGGGCTATATCGTCTATGGCCCCGATGGCCGGTTGGTGTCCTTCAACGAGCGGATCGGCGAGCTGTTTCCCGGCTTCATCCATAACGACATGATCGGCAAAACCCGTGAAGAAGTGCGGGATATCTTGCGCACGTATGAGCCTGCAGCCGTTAAGGCGCTTAACAGGCTGGATGAAATATCGGATTTGAGCGCAGAGGACGGCATCTTCGAGTTTGGCAAAGGCCGCTATTGTGCGCTCGATGACCTGGCGCTACCGGATGGCAGCACCCTGACGCTGATCCGGGACCTGTCCGAGAAGAAGCGCAGCCTGGACAGCATCGCGCGGATGGAACGGGCGCTGTCTGAGCTGGCGAATGAGGAAGCCATCTATGATGGCACCAAGGAACGTGCCTATCTGATCATGACCGAGGTCGCCGGCAAGGCATTGATGGCCACACGCACGGATGTGTGGCTGATGAATGTGGACCGCACGTCGCTGTATCCGCAGGAATCATACTGGTCGCCCACGGGCGAACATATGGAGCTGGAGCGGCTGGACAAGGAGGTCAACCCGGCGCTGTTCGAGATGCTGGCAGCCGGTGAGCCCATCTGTGTGCCTAACGTCAAGGCGGTGGATTTCCTCAAGGGTGTGCGCTCAGGCGACGGGCGCGAACAGGACATCAAGTCCATCCTCATTGTGCCCATCATGCGCGGCCCTCGTGTCGTCGGCGCGATTGCAGCGGCCGAGGAAACCTATGAGCGTGAATGGCGCCAAAGCGAAATCGCTTTCGTATCCTACCTGTGTGACCTGATCCTCAGGATGCTGGAGGCCCACGACAGGCGTGTGGCCGAAGAGGGCCTGCGCGGTTTCAATGAAATGCTGGAGATGAAGGTAAAGAAGCGGACCCGTGACCTTGAAGAGGCCATGGAAACCCTGAAGCTGGCGCAGGAGGAATTGGTGCGGTCTGAAAAGATGGCGTCGCTCGGCGGCTTGGTGGCTGGTGTCGCGCATGAAATCAATACGCCGCTTGGCGTGGCGCTGACCAGCATCACGCACATGGCTGAGGTGTTCGAAGGCTTCAAGCGCATGGTGGATACCGGCAGGATCAAGAAATCAGACCTGACCAATTTCATGGAAACAACGGACGAGGGTACCACCGTTGTGCGCCGGAACCTGGAGCGCGCGGCCCATCTGGTGCGCAGCTTCAAGATGGTGGCGGTGGACCAGTCAGCCGACGACACGCGCGAGATTGATGTGGGGGACTATATCAACGAGATTGTCGACAGCCTGGTGCCGACGCTGAGGAAAAAAGGCGTGAAGGTCGAAGCCGAAGCCGGTGGCAAGCTGATGATGAAAACCGTGCCCGGGGACCTGTCGCATATCCTGACCAACCTGATCATGAACGCCGCCCTGCACGGCTTTTCAGACCGGCCAGACTTTGACGACAAACAGATCAAGGTCACCGCACAGGCAGGCAAGAAGGACGTGATCATTGAGGTGATGGATAATGGTCGCGGCATCCCTGAAGACATCCGCGAAAAGATTTTTGAGCCGTTTTTCACCACTGCGCGCAGCACCGGCGGCTCGGGCCTTGGGCTCAATATCGTCTATAATACCGTCTATCACAAACTGGGCGGCAGCATTGAGGTGGGCGATGCCGAGGGCGGCGGCACCCGGTTCACCATCAAGTTGCCGCTTGAGAACCGGAAGACGGCACAGCGGCAAAAAGAAAGGGCGGAGTAATCCCCGCCCTTCATTGGTTCCTCAGTGCCGGGACCCTAGATCTTGCTGGGATATTCGGGCTGGATGTCCACCGGAATGTCGGCGGTGCGGGCGATGGCCGCCTTGGAGGCCTCATCCAGTTTGCCGTAGGTGCTCAGGAAGGCTTTGGTTTCATCATAGTTACCATCACCCTGCAGCATCACAACCCGGCGCACGATATCCGTCACTGCCGCTTCCATCTTGTCATAGTCCAGGCTGAAGCGGCCCGTCTCAGGGTCGGTGGTGAAGGCGCCGTCTTCCTTCAGCAGGCTATATTGGAAGGCTGCGCCCTGGCCGTGGGCTTCGTCGACGCCAAAGCGCATGGCGCGGAACAGGCCGACAAAATAGGTGGCCAGCATATTGTCGCGCTCGGCTTTCGGCAGCTCGCCCTTTTCCATCATGAAGAGGATATTATAGACGCCCATCGCGTCCGCCTTGCCTTCTTCAATGGCGCTATAGAGCTCTTTCAGCTGGGCGTTCACAGTGGTCTCGACGCCGTCAACCGTGATGGAGCCAGGTCCTAGGCTGTGGGACAGCTCATGGAACAGCGTCTCGTTGGCCATATATTTGGCCATCAGCTTTTCGGCGTCTGCGGGCGCCAGGATATGTTCGGCCATCGGGTTCAGGATCAGCTTGAACTTGGCTTCCAGCACGTTATTGAGCAGGACCTTCTTCGCGCCTTTGGCTTCGCGTACGCGCTCGTCATTCGGCAGGTTGAAGGCAATGGTCTGCACACCCGGCACATTGTCGCCGCCGCCATGAATCTGGTAGGTGGCTGCAATCGGGCTTTCGAACCCACGCTTGAAGTTCTTGTAGCTGTCGTCCACCGGCAGGTTGGCTTCCATGTCCCGCAGATAGTCCTTGTAGCGTGCGAGGGCCGCGCTTTCTTCCGGGTTCCTGATGGTAATGAAGGCTTCATAGGCGGCTTTGTAGCCAAAGAGGCCATCGGTATAGACCTCATAAGGCCCGATTGCGACTTCGATTGGTGTGTCGGCAAGGTCCATCCAGGCCATTTCGCTTTCGAAATAATCGTCTGTCAGGAAGCTTTCCGCGCGCAAAGTCAGGAACTTCTTCAGGCTTGGGTTCGATGTGATCTCAGCTGCTTCGCGCATCAGCTTGGCCGCGGGCTCAAGCCACTCGCGGTAATGCTCGCGGTAAGGGATGGCGACCAGTTTGTCGCCGTCGCGGCGGATCACGGTATAGAGGCTGGTGAAAGCCTCTTTGTCCTCGGGGTGGGCCTCGATCCAGGCTTCAAACTCTTCTTTCGTCATGTCCGCCGGGTAAAAGGCGGCGCCTGCGGGCATTTCGGTGTTGCCGTAAAAGGGGTGCGCTTCCGCAACCGTATCCCACGGCCCAAAATGCAGGTCGAACATATCCAGCAGCAGGTCTTTGTTCGGCGCGTCTGAGGCCGCGATTTCAGCACGGATCGCCGGGTTGTCTTCGCTGCGCTGGCGCAGGTAGATCTCACTCATCAGCTCGGCGGCTTCATTGAGCTTGTTCACGACCGCGCGTTCTTCGTCTGTCAGGAAGCTGGTATCCACATCCATCTTCACCTTGGCGATCTTGGCGCGCTGGGCCTGCAGGTCGTAGGCATGCTCTGCCGCGTGCTGCTCTTGCTGCGCCACAGGCTCCGGCGCACCCTGACTGGACATATAATAATAGCCGCCGGCGAGCGCGAGCGCTGCTGCCGTCAGGCCGATCACGGTTTTAGACATGATAATTTCCCCTTCTTATATTCTTGGTTTTTTATTCAGATGCCCCTGTCTTATTCAGATTTCAGGGTGGTATCCAGGTCCTCAAGCATCACCCGCACGGCTTCTTCAAGCTGCGCGTCTTTGCCTGCAGCAACATCACCGGGCATGTTTTTCACTTTCACATCGGGCTCAAGCTGCTTGTTTTCCATCCAGTCACCTTCTGTATCCAGAATGCCCATCTGCGGGATGCCGAATACCAGGTCACCGGTCATCAGCCGTTCCCACCAGACGTAGGAACAAGTACCCGGCACCGGCATGCCCACGGTCTTGCCCATTCCAAGCGCGGCAAAGCCCGCCGGGAAACAGTGGCCATCAGAATAGTTGCCTTCGTTCATCAGTACGATGGAAGGCTTGGTCCACTGCGTCAGCGGTTCGCCCTGGGCTTTGCGGCCGCGCGGCATGTTGGTCATATATTGTTTGCCGTCCAGGAGCTTGATCAGGTCGTTTGTCAGGTCGCCGCCCCGGTTGTTGCGGGTGTCGACAACCAGCGCTTCGGCGTTCATATAACGCCCGAACATGTCGCGGTAGACGCTGCGGTAAACATTGTCTGCCATGCGCGGTACATGGACATAGCCAAGGCGTCCGCCCGAGAGTTCCTCAACCAGCTTGCGGCGGCTTTCCACCCAGCGGTCATACATCATGCCGGCTTCATCGCGCAGGCTGGTGGGCTTGACGACAATATCGAAGGCGTCGCCGTCTTCCGGTTTGAAGGTCAGGCGGGTGCGCTCACCGGCCTTGCCGTCCAGCAGGGCGAACATGTTGGTCGTGGCGTCAAGGCTGGTGCCGTTGATGGCTGTCAGGGTCATGCCGGCCGCGACTGTTTTTTCAGCCTCCAGCACTGGGCTGTCTTCCAGCACCTCAGTCACGCGGAAGCTGCCGTTCTCGAACAACAGGCCCAGGGCTGCAGTGCTGGTACCGCCATTGCCGCCCCGATAGTAAGCGCCGGTGTGCGAGCCGTTCAGTTCCCCCAGCATTTCTTCCATCAGGCGGGCGAAATCCCGGTTGTTTGACGTGCTATCCACCTTTTTCGCATAGTCGCGGCGCATGGCATCCCAGTCCTGGCCGTGGAAGCCGGGCCGGTAGAATTTGTCATTCACCTGACGCCAGATATGCTCGAATAGGTAGCGGCGCTCGGCAGATGCGCTGATGGTCTGGTCGGCGGACACCTTGATGCCCTCAGGCTTGCCGCTTTTGGTGTCCACTTTCTTGAAGGCGCCGTCCGCCAGCAGGAACAGGGTTTTACCGTCGCCAGAGAGGGTCATCGAGGCCCGGTCTGCGCCCAGCGGCAGCAGCTTCTTGGTCTCATTTTCCAGGAAGTCGTGAACCCACAGGTCATAGCCGCCTTCAAACGACGACAGATAATAGAGCTTGTCCGCGTCCTTCGACAGGAGCGCCGTGCCAAGGTTGGACGAATGGATTGTCAGCCGCGCCTGGCGGTCTTCGATTTTGTCCCATTCGATGGCGATGGGCGTCACCTCTTCAGCGTCTTTCTTGTCGCTGTCTTTGGTGTCGTCCTCTTTCTCATCATCCTTCTTGGCTTTTTCCGCTTCGGCGTCCGCCTCTTTCTTCAGCGCCAGCTCTTCCTTGTTTGCCTTGAATTTGTCCCAGGCCTCCTTGTTGAGGAAGCTGGCGTAAATATCGAACTGGGTGCCGTGGCTGCCGTGGTCGCGCTGGCCGTAGCGGGCGCTGTACCAATAGATGATGCCGCCGCTTTCGTGCCAGGTGGGCGACGTGTCCGTGTAGCCCGAAAGGCTGATATCATGTGGGCCTTCGCTGCCGTCGGCCGGCACAATGGCGACATTGGTGAAGAACAGGCGACCGTTTGAGGCGAAATCCGCCGTGATCCATTTGCTGTCGGGCGACCAGTCAAAGGTGATGTCCCCGTCCACATAGGAATAGTTCTGTGTGGCGTCCAGCACGGTGGTGACGCTTTTGCTGTCGCGGTCATAAACGCGGATATTGTCGCGCGTGCCAATGAAGGCGACCTTCTTGCCGTCGGGTGAAGACAGCGGCTGGAACACGTCCTCGTCTGTTTCAAACAGCTCGGTTTCCTCAAACCCTGTGGCCGTGAAGAAATATTTCTCGCCGTCATACTTGCGGTTTGTCTCCATGATGCGCCACTTGCCGTCCCGCTCTGCCGCATACAGAAGGCCGTCACCGTCCTTGGTGAAGCTGACGCTGCGTTCCATGCCTGGCGTGTCGGTGATGCGGGTGGTTGTGGCGAATTCGGTTGAAGTGACAAACACATCCCCGCGCGAGACGAAGGCGATTTCCTTGCCGTTCGGGGACACGGCAAACTCACCAATGCGGCCTGCAACCGACAGACGCTCTTCTTCTGTACCGTGGCCATCATTGGCGAAGGTCACCTCAATGGCTTTCGGTTTCCTGCCGGGCTTGACGGTATAAAGATCGCCAAAATAGAGGTAGGCGAGCGTGTCATCCTTGGCCGCAGACAGGGACCTGACGGCATGCAGGCTGTGGTCTGTCAGTTGCCTGGCGTCGCCGCCCACTTTGCCGGCCCAGACGTTGAAGGTGCCGCTGCGGTCGCTAAGGAAATAGAAGCTGTCATCTTTCCGGCCCCAAACCGGTTCCTGGTCACCGGCCGGGTTGGTCGTCAGTTGGGTATGGGCACCGGTGCTGGGATCATACATCCACACATCGCGGGCGAAGGCAGAGCGGTCGTGTTTCCGAAGATCACTTTCGCGGCCTTTTTCCTCCTGGTAGATCAGCTTGTCGCCGCCCTTGTTCCAGTGTGCGTTCACAGCCGGAAGGGTAAGAAGCTGCACAGGCGTGCCGCCAGACAGGTCGACAGAATATAGTTCCGGATAGGCTGAAGCAGGGAACTGGCTGCTGGCAGCATCGTCCAGCCGGGCAGACTGGAACAGCACGCTTTTGCTGTCTTCTGTGAAATCGCTGGGGATATCGTCTGCAGAATGGAACGTCAGCCGGGTGGCATCGCCACCTGTCGCCCGCATGACATAGACATCCAGATTGCCATTGCGGTCAGACGCAAAAGCCAGCGTCTTGCCGTCCTTCGACCAGACCGGGTGGCCTTCCCAGGCAGCATTCACTGTCAGCGGAACGGCTGTACCGCCTTTCGCCGGAACCTTGTAGATGTCACCCCTGTAACTGAACGCGATCTCATCGCCGTTTGGTGAGATGGCGGCATGCTGGAGCCAGTTTGGGCTGATGTCGGCCGCGAGCGCAGTGCCGGACATAAGTGTGGCAAGTGTCAGTGTGATGGATGTCTTTTTCATTATATCCCCCAGGATCCCCGTTGTCGGCAGCTTCCCCCGAAGCCACCACTTTTTATAGGGATTCTTCCTGCCACGCCTGAAGGCGGATTGCAACTGGTCCAGTAGTGGGACTGATTGCCGCGCCAGCGGGGACGTTGGGGGGATGGAAAATGACACAAAAAAAGGGACGGTAAAAACCGTCCCTTTCCTACCTTGCGGTATGAATTCTGTTAGCGAAGCTTCAGCTCGCCAGCAGACATACGACCACGGCGGTCTTCAACCAGTTCGTAAGAAACAGGCTGGTTGTCTTCGAGGCCGGAAAGACCAGCGCGCTCGAGAGCAGAGATGTGTACGAACACGTCGTTGCCGCCATCTTCTGGTTTAATGAAGCCGAAGCCTTTAGTGGTGTTGAACCATTTTACAGTACCGTTTGCCATCTTAGTGGTCTCCAAGTAGTAGCGAAGTCAGTCGTGGCATCGGCGTTTTTGGAAACAGTTCGGTACCAAGCAGATCAGTCGCAGTCCGCATTCAGACTTGGGTCAAGTGATTCCAAATCCATGCAAAACGCACCTTATACTAACGCAGGCTGCTGTCCAGCAGATTCAAGATGTAACGGAATGAAAATTATATGACATTCCGGTTGGCCTGTGCCCTAAATGACGCAGCTTTCTATTTCCCGGCAATCTGCGCCAGCACCGCTGGCGTGTTTATGTTCACAAGGGCGTCACCCCAGGCAGGGTCTGACGGTATGCTTGTCACGCCAAAGGCGGCATGCAGGTCCCGTATGCGATCACCGATTATGGTGACACCTTCCTGCACGAGGGCGGTGAAGGGCAAATACATATCATCAAAGTAGGCCCCTGGTGTGTTTGCCAGCAAGGCCTTGATATGATTGGGCTTCAGGAAAGGCATGTCGACCGGCAGTACCAGGATGCGCGCGGGCTTTTGCAGGCGCGGCAGGTACGCGGCGATGGCACGCGCGGGACCTGCGAAAGGCTGTTCGTCTGCCACGCCTAACGGGTGGTCCGGCCGCCCCAGGACGACAACCCGGTCGCTGCCCACCTCAGCGGCCAAATCGCAGGCGCGGTCAAGCATCCTGCGGCCGTCGATTTCTATCTCGGCCTTGTCTTGCCCCATGCGGCTGGAGCGCCCGCCCGCCAGGACGAATGTTGTCAGGGTTTCGGTCATGCCGGGGATGATAAGACGGATTTGTCCCATTTCATACGGCGAATCACCCGGGTTTGGGCGGTTCTTGTGCGCCCAAACTATATCAATGGTTTAGGAAAACAGCGAAACGGCGGCGTTGCCTGAAGGTTTCGGGTGTGGGATGGGGCAGATTGTCAGGCTGGTGTTGCTTTTAAGTAACGCTAGGAAAAGTGATGCGCTAAACGAAATATTATTACAATAAACTATAAGTAAATAACTGTTTATTTGGAAATATTTATTTAAATTTCCAAGAGAAATAGCGGAGTGGGCAAAATACCCGCTCCGCTTGGAAAGTTAAAACATGAGAGGAAACACCATCTGTGCTTCGTACCATTAGACAACCCATCTGACGCCATCCCTCCAACTTTTTTTGTTGCTGGCCTAAGACGGACGATCTATGACCAAACTATTGGTTCTGATTTTCCGTTTAGAAGGCGCAGGAACGCTGGTGTTTCAGTGCTCGGGGAAACGGGGGGCGAAGCGGGCCTTTTGGTGGCGACAGCCTCAAAGGCGGTACTTCGGATAGGTGAGGGAATATTTGTGCTGCGAAAAGCACCGCATATCAAACTGGTGAAAGACGGCGAGCCGGCACCCGAGGACGTGGGAGGCGGGGATCGTCCGCTTCTGGACGAGGCTGCGCGGCGTAAAAATATCCGGGCGCTTGAGGCCACCATCAAGGCCAGTCATGGGCTGTTGGTGGGCTGGATCACCAAGAAACTGGGCAATGCGGACGACGCATCCGATGTCGCTCAGGATGTTTATATGAGGGTCTACCGCTTTGCGAGTGTCGAAGTAATAGAGAACCCTCAGGCTCTCCTGTTCAAGACCGCGGCAAATCTGGCGATTAATGAATTGAAACGCCGTGGCCGTGTGCTCAGGCGCCAGGTGCAGGTGGATGATGACAGTGTCTCGAAGACTGTCGCAGACCTGCCAACGGACGACCCGACGCCCGAAGAAGCCCTTGGGCACAGGCAGGATGTGGGGGAAATGATGGATGCGATCCGGGCGTTGCCTGACAAGCCGCGGATCGCCTTCATCAAAAACCGGTTTGAGGACAAGACCTATGCTGCGATTGCAGGCGAGATGGGTGTGTCCGAAAGCACGGTTGAGAAATATATGATGGACGCCCTGAAGCGCCTTCGCACCCGGCTGTTGAAGAAGCCGGGCGCTGCCATTTTGCCGTTACCCCGCAAGACGCGGCGGGGCCGAGGTGGCAAGGCGTGACAAAAGTGGACTACAGGCGAAAGGCCTTGAAGTGATGACAATGAGCAAGAAGCAGGACATAGAAGAGCAGGCGGCCCAATGGGCTGTGGGGCTTATGTCTGGCGACAATCGTGCGCATACCGAAGCGGACCTGGCGGACTGGCGGGACGAAGACCCACGCCACGCCCGGGCTTATGCTGAACTGGCGGCGATGACCGCTGACCTTGACGCGGTTGGCGAGGCTGCGCTCCAGGAAGAATTCGAGCGTGAGCTTCACGAGGTCGCCGAAGAGCGCAAGCGTCAGCGCTGGGTTGCAGGCATTTCTTCTCTGGCAGCAGGCTTTGTCGTTGCGGCTGTTTTGTCTGTGAGCATGTGGGTTTCAGCGCCTGAGCCGGTTACGTATGCGACTGCGAAGGGCCAGCGGTCCACCATCGCGCTGGCGGACGGTAGCGTGCTTCAGCTGAATACCAATACTCAGGTTACCACCCTTATGGAGGACGACGAACGCCACGTCACTATCGAACGGGGCGAGGCTTTCTTCAGCGTCAAGCGGGATGAAAGCCGTCCGTTCATTGTTGATGCCGGCGATACGCAGGTGCGGGTGCTGGGCACCAAGTTCAATGTCCGCCTGGGCGCTTCGTCGAATGTTGTATCGGTCCTTTCAGGTCTGGTGTCGGTCGCACAGCGGTCAGATGATGACGATGTGCGTGAAGTGGCACTTTTGCATGCGGGCGAGCAGGCAGAGCATGACGCCAACAAGAATGAGGCCGTTGTTGAAGGCTTCGATACCGGGTCCGTCATGGCATGGCGCACAGGTAAGGCGCTGTATCACGAGACACCGCTCAGTGTTGTTGTTCAGGACCTGAATCGCTATTTCAACGCACCGCTTGAAATAGCGGACGCGCAGTTGGCGGACCTGCCGGTATCCGGTACCTTTAACCTCACGGACCAGGACGTCGTTGTAGATGCCCTTGAATCGGCATTTTCAATTGACGCGGTCAAGCGTCTGGACGGCGTGATACTTCTTTATGCGAGACAAAAGAATTAGATCGTCCTAGAAGCGATACTCGTGCCAGCGGGGAGGCTTAAAAGGGCTCGGGATGAAGTGCAGTGGCTTGACATCGGTATCTTATTTGGCGGTGACCCTCGCTATAGGGGGTCCCGTTTTTGCGTCTGAGATTGCGGCAACGAATGAGGTTGCCAGCATCAACACCATGGTGCAGTTCGACCTGACGGGAAAAGCCCTCTCTGACGCTCTGCTGGAATTCACAGACCTGACAGGCCTTGGCCTGGTGTTCGACAGCCGCCTTGTTGCGGGCAAGGACGCGCCTGACCTGGCGGGCCAATATTCTGCCAAGGTTGCGCTGGACCTTCTGCTTGCCAACAGCGGCCTGCATGTAGTGGACGTGGGCGGCAATACGTTGGCGATTGTGCCGGTCCGGCCCGTGATTACGCGTCCGGTGGGTGGCGGCTCAGGCTTCGTACCGGTGACAGACACGGGAAGCCTGTCACTGAGCGCCACAGCGGTGATCGATGAGCTGCTGATTGTTGGCACCCGCACCAGCAATCCGCCTTACTATAAATTCAAGCCGACCCAGGCGCTGGGCGGCGAAGATGTGCAGTTTGGCGGCAAGGTGAATGTTTCGGACTTTCTGTTTGAACTGCCAAGCATGCTGTCGGATATCACATCAGCCAATACCACGATCTTTGGTACCCCGGCCGGGCTGAACATGGCCGACCTCAGAGGTATCGGGCCGGAGCGGACGCTTGTGCTGGTGAACGGACGGCGATTCGTACCCACATTTGGTGGATCGCTGACGCTTTACGGTGTGGACCTAAACAGCATCCCCGCGTCATTGGTGGAACGCATCGAAATCATCAACGGCGGCGCAGCGACTTCCTACGGCGGTGAGGCGGTTTCTGGCGTGGTGAATTTCACCCTGCAGGACCATCTGGACGGCTGGAGCGGTGCCGTTCAGGGCGGTGTGACAGAGCGCGGCGACCGCGAGGAAATTCTGGCCACCCTGACCTTCGGCAACGAATTTTCGGAAGGCAAGGGCAGTGTGATCGCAAGCCTGACCATCGATGATCAGTCCGGCCTTTATATGTCAGACCGGGAAGTAACGTCGAACCCAAGTGGCTTTGCCCTAAATGGACGCCGGTCGTTTGAAGAAGGCGCTGTGTTTACGCGTGGGTTTGGCGGCAGCAGCACGACGCCTACGGGGCATATCCAAAGTGTAGCCCTGTCAAATGGTGAAATCGCGTCGCTGGACGGTCGGTATTATTTTAATGATACAGGAACTGGGATTGCTCCAGCCGATGGCAGCCTAAGTCAGATTTATAACTTTGCCGAAGGCCATACGTTGATCACTCCGATCGACCGCCTGTTTGCAACCCTTAACCTGAATTATGATATTTCCCGCGGGCACAAGCTGGTGTTTGAGAACAGCCTCGCCGATACAAATGTAATTTCGCAGTTGGCGCCCATTCCGCTGGGGATTGGTAGTGGCCTCAACCGTGAAGACGGGACGCCGGTGACCGTTCCACTTAATAACCCATATATCCCAGACGACTTGCGCGATCTGTTGACGGACCAGGGTTTCGCCGGGGCTGAGGGGTTGATCCTGTCGCGGCGCATGGTCGAGCTTGGCCCGCGCCGGACCTATATCTCGCGGCGTACGCTCAGGTCGCTGATCGGCTTCCAAGGCATGATGGCGCCGGGCTGGTCCTACGATGTCTACTATCAGTTTGGCCGTAACGAGGTAGACGAAGAACGTGACGGCCTTCTGGATATCAAAAACTATGCTGCTGCGATCAACCCCGAGACTTGCAGCCGGACCGTTGGCTGCAGTGTGATCAACCCGTTCGGGTATGGGCATTTGAGCGACGCACAGATCGACTTCCTGAAGGCGCCGAATGCCAAACGCAAGATCAGTACGCGCCAGAATGTTTTCAGCTTTGCAATTTCGGGCCCGCTGGACGGATTCACCGATGAAGACACCAAGCTGACCCTGGGCCTTGAGTATCGCCATGAAGCACTTGACGACGAACCGGACCCAGCGCTTGAAGTGCGACCGGTCAGCGGATCCCTGGTCTTTCCAGGGTCGAGTGGCGGCTTTGACGCCATCGAAGGTTTCTTCGACGTCACCGCACCGCTTCTCAAGGACAAGAGATTTGCCAAAGAACTGACCGCAACATTCGGCCTGCGTCTTTCCGATTTCTCCACCACCAGTGGAATCGTCAACTGGCATGCCGGTGGCTATTGGGCTCCGGGTGGTGGTGTTTCGGTTCGCCTGTCTTTTCAGAGCGGGCGGCGGCCTCCAAACATTGCCGAACTGTTTGCCGGTGGTCCCAGCGGGTTCGATACATTTCAAGATCCGTGTAGCCAGATCATCAGGTTCGACGTCAGCACCCTGGCCAAGAACTGTCGCAGCAAGGGGCGTCTTGGCGTGCCGGATGGGTTCGAACAAAGCCAGTCATTTGTGGATATCCAAAGTTTCGGAAACCCGAATCTGAGCGAAGAACGTTCCACCAACCTGACCTGGGGCATGACATTTGACAGCGAAGGCCTGTTCGATCATTTCCCGGGGCGTTTGAGGGTGTCCGTTGATACCTACCGGATCAAGGTATCGAACTATATCGTTAACTTGGACGCCGACCAGCTTCTGGATGTGTGCTATCAAAGCGAAGGTCTGACCAACCTATTCTGTGGCGATAATCCGGTGACAGGCAGCCCCTATATCCAGCGCGACCCGTCGACCGGAAGCCTGCTCGCGGTGACAGGCACGATCTTCAATGCCGGTCAGTTCTGGCTGAAGGGTTATGATGTTGAACTCCAGTACCTGCTGGACCTGAAAGGGCAAGGCCATTTTCTTGACGGCATCTCTGTAACTGGGCTGTATTCGCGAAATCTTGACACCAAGCTGCAGAACTCTGTCGACGGCCCCATTGAGGACCTGCGCGGCCTACCGAAATACCCCAAGCACCGTATTCAGGCGGGAATCAGTTTTGACATGGGCAATGTGACGGTGGACTGGGATGTACGTTTCCGGGGAACGGCTGTGTCCAACCTGGCGCTCATTGACGTGCCTGAAGGGCAGGTTCCAGCAGTCTTCTATAACGACGTTGCGGCGCGTTTTCGGGTCAACGAGCATGTCACCGTCTACGGTGGAATCCGCAACCTGTTTGATGAAACCGCACCCCGCGTATTCGG
Source organism: Kordiimonas lacus (assembly GCF_001550055.1). Lineage (GTDB taxonomy): Bacteria > Pseudomonadota > Alphaproteobacteria > Sphingomonadales > Kordiimonadaceae > Kordiimonas > Kordiimonas lacus. The sequence continues at coordinate 147,965 of NZ_LRUA01000010.1, read as the reverse complement.
CGGCTCGGTGCAGGATACGTTTCCGGAATTCTACGACACGGTGGGGCGGCGCTTCTATCTTGGCGCTGTATTCGACTTCTAGGCTAAGGCCGGAAAGGCGAAAGCACGGCCAGTGAAAGCCGTGCTTTGATCATGTCGGGCGGGCCATTTGCCTAGTCGAGCGACCAGTTCAGCGGCAGCACAAATGTAAGGTCTGTCCGGCCATCAGGTAGCGGCGGCAGAGGGCTCAGCTTGCCGATAAGCGGCGGGATGGCGCGGTCCAGCACATCTTCGCCCGTGGCTTCAACAATTTCATAATTGCTGATGGTGCCATCGGCGGCCACAGTCAGGCGCACTTTGGCACGGCCTTCAATTTGCCTGGCAACGGCCAATCGGGGATAGCCCTGTTTAGCCCTCACCTTCTGTACAACGGCCTGCTGCCAGTCAGTCATTGCGTCTGCGAGCACTGCAGGGGATGAGAAACAAAGGAACGAGGCTACAAGAATTGCGCTGGTAAGTCGGATCATCATGGCCAATTACCTTTATGATGTTACGCCGTCATGGTGGCGCTGGCTGGAGCCCGGAGGCTCCCAAATAAAAGCGTATCCACTATGCACAGGACCGGTTAACAATCATTAAACCATAGGATGAAGGGCAAGGGAAACTGCATCACAATAGAATGTGTGGTGCAACGCCCGCGCATTGCCTATGCTATGGCGGAAGTTCCACCGGCGATATGAGGAAGTCTATGAGCCGCGCACTGGTCCTTTTTGCGCACCCAAACCCCCAGCGTTCGCGCCTGAACAGGCATTTGATTCTGGCTGCCAGGCAGGTGCCGGAGGTGGCAGTGCATGACCTTTATGAAATGTATCCTGACATGCATATCAACGTCGCGCACGAGCAGGAAGCCTTGGTGCAGGCGGATTTGGTGGTCTTTCAGTTCCCGATTTACTGGTTCAGCGCCCCTGCTATTTTGAAGGAATGGCAGGACAGCGTGCTGACCAAGGGATTTGCGTTTGGCGCCGGCGGCACGGCTCTCAAGGGCAAGCATTTCATGCTGGCGGTCACCACCGGCGGTGATGCGGCATCCTACGCTGAAACCCGCCCGCACGGGGCCCCCATGTCTGCCTATCTGAGGCCATTTGAACAAACCGCCAGCTTTTGCGGTATGCGGCTGGTGACACCTTATATCTGTCACGGTGTTGGCCAGATCACACCGGCCGATATCAAGGGCGAGGCCGAGCGCTTCACGGCTGCTATCCGGCGCCGTGTCATGGAGAAAGCCGCATGATGACAGAAGGATTCCTTGAAAGTGCGATGATCTATCTGGCCGCTGCCGTGATAGCGGTACCCATTTTCAAACGCCTCGGTTTGGGGGCGGTGCTGGGCTATCTGGTGGCGGGCATGGTGATTGGCCCCTGGGGCCTGAAGCTGATTTCCGACGTGGACACCATCTTCAAATTCTCCGAATTCGGAGTGGTCATGTTGATGTTCCTGATCGGGCTGGAGCTCAAGCCTGCGACCTTGTGGCAGCTCAGGAAGCCGGTATTCGGCCTGGGCGGCGCGCAGGTTCTGATGAGCGTGCTTCTTCTGGGCTTATGCGCCAGTTTGCTGGGCCTTGAACTTGGGGTGGCGCTTATTGCGGCACTTTCGCTTGGCGTTTCGTCCACCCCGATTGCGCTGCAATCCCTTGAGGAACGGGGCCTGTCGAAAAACCCTGTGGGGCGGCTGACCTTTTCGGTTCTGCTGTTCCAGGACCTGGCCATGATTCCGGTGCTTGCCATCGTTCCCTTGTTTGCCACCCATGCCATAGCGCAAGACCTGGGTGTTGCCGCCTTCCTCAAACCGTTTGCCGTCTTCCTGTTGATCATCGTTGGGGGGCGCTATCTCTTGCGGCCGGTTTTCCGCTTCATTGCCGAAACGCGTCTGCGGGAGGTGTTCACGGCCTTTTCCCTGTTTCTGGTGATTGGTACAGGGTTGTTGATGCAGGCGGTGGGCATTTCCATGGCGCTGGGCACCTTCCTTGCTGGTGTGCTGTTGGCCGAATCAGAGTATCGGCACGAGCTTGAACTTAACCTGGAGCCTTTCAAAGGCTTGCTCCTCGGCCTGTTTTTCATAGCCGTCGGTATGACGGTGGATTTCTCGCTGCTGATCGCCGACCCATTGCGGGTGCTCATGTTGCTTGGCGGCTTCCTGGCGGTGAAGATTTTGGTGCTGCTTGCACTGTCCCGCCCCGCGAAAATGTCGCTGGCGGATGGCTGGCTGTTTGCCTTTGTGCTGTCGCAGGGCGGCGAGTTCGCCTTTGTCCTGATTTCCCTGGGGGCGCAGGCCGGGCTGGTGGACACCGAACTGGCGGGCCTTCTGGTGCTGATCGCAACCTTCTCCATGCTGACAACGCCAATTTTGATGCTGGTTTATGACCGCTATATCTGCCCACGTGTGTGCCGGGAGCAGGAGCTGGAAAGCGACGTGCGGGACGAAGGCCATCCGGTCATCATCGCCGGCTACGGGCGCTTTGGCCAGATTGTCGGGCGGCTGCTGATGTCGCTCGGGATCCCCATTACAGTATTGGACCATAATCCCAACCACATTGAGATGCTCCGGAAATTCGGCTTCAAGGTTTTCTATGGCGATGCCGGTCGGCTCGACCTTCTGGAAGCGGCGGGGATAGCCAAGGCCCGGGTCCTGGTGCTGGCGATCGATGATCAGGAAGTGCTTCTGGAGACGGCCAAGCTGGTCAGGCGGCTTTATCCTGATCTGGCGATCCTGGCGCGCGCCCGGGGGCGGGGCGATGTGTCTGACCTGGCTGAAATCGGTGTCACGTTGGCGCGCCGGGAAACGTTCGGTTCCGCGCTTGAGATCGGTGAGCTGACACTGAAAGAACTCGGTTTCGGCGCCCATCAGGCGCACCGGGTGGCGCGCAAGTTCCGCGGCTATGACGAAAAGATGCTGAAGGATTCGCGGCAGTTCCGGGGCGACCAGAAGAAGGCCATCGACTTTGCCATCAAGGCGCGGCAGGAACTCGAGCGGCTGATGCAGGCGGACGAGGAAGAGATCAAAGGCCGTGACAAAGATTGGCAGTAGGCCTTGACCTGGGTGCACCGGCCGCGTTAAAGCCGCGCCAAGACAAGCCCGAATTTAAGCGAGAGAGATATGCCCAGGAAACTGACCGTCACCGTACTGAAGGATGAAAAACCGTTCCTGAACGGAACCTTCGATGTGGCCGACCAGGACTATCCCGTTATCGTGAATCTGCTTCGGGAAGTGGATATGACCCACGGCCAGGCGGCATCGATGCTGTCGGGCTATATGCATGCGGGCGACGTGGGCAAGGTGACGGACGAGATGGGCAAGCTGGCAATGCTGGCGGTGGTCTATATGCTTGAGGCGGGCGAAACGGACATCGAAATCCCGCTCGAGACCGGCGCCGCGGCACCAAACGCCTAACAGAAATTTCATCTTTTCAGGCCATAGTGGGCCGCCCAAAGCTTGCATTTCCGGGCAAAATGGCCCAGAAGGCACGCTCAATTTTGCGCGGGGTGCGCGCGTGCGTGCCCTTAACCCCGCAACAGACGTCTCCAACGCTGAAGGAAATCCCGTGCAGTCGACGGCAAAAAACAAGGCCAGCCTGGCCGCGAACTTTACCCCTGACCGTATCAAGACCGAGGTCCTGTCGGGCCTGACGGTGGCGCTTGCGCTGGTGCCGGAAGCGGTGGCCTTTGCTTTCGTGGCCCATGTGCATCCGCTTGTTGGCCTCTATGCCGCCTTTATTGTTGGGTTGGTGACCGCGCTGTTTGGTGGTCGTCCGGGCATGATCTCCGGCGCCACGGGCGCGCTTGCGGTCGTGATGGTGTCTCTTGTGGTGACCCACGGTGTTGAATATCTGTTCGCAACCGTGATCCTGATGGGCATTATTCAGGTGCTGGCGGGCATCGCGCGCCTCGGCAAGTTCATCCGCATGGTGCCATACCCCGTGATGCTTGGGTTCGTGAATGGCCTCGCAATCGTGATTTTCCTGGCCCAACTTGGCCAGTTCAAGGTCAAGGACGCTGAAGGCGCGCTGCACTGGATGGCCGGCGAACAGCTTTTCCTGATGCTTGGCCTTGTGGGCCTGACCATGGCGCTGATTGTGCTTTCCGGCAAATTCATCAAATTCCTGCCCGCGCCGCTTGTGGGTATCCTGGCAATATCCGGTATTGTGATCGGCCTTGATCTTGATGTGCGCACGGTGGGTGACATGGCGTCCATCGCTGGCGGCCTGCCGGACTTCCATATCCCAAGCGTCCCGTTCAATCTGGAAACATTCGGCATCATCCTGCCCTATGCCCTGATTCTTGCCGCGATCGGCCTGATCGAATCGCTCCTGACGCTGAACCTGGTGGCGGAAATTACCGAAACCAAGGGCGGCGCCAGCCAGGAATGTGCGGCCCAGGGTGCGGCCAACATCATCACCGGCTTCTTTGGCGGCATGGGCGGTTGCGCCATGATTGGCCAAAGCATGATCAATGTGGAATCGGGCGGGCGTACGCGGCTGTCGGGCACCTCGGCTGCGCTGTTTCTTCTAATTTTCATCCTGTTCGCGAGCGGCCTGATTGAACAGATTCCGCTGGCCGCCCTTGTGGGGGTGATGTTCATGGTGGTGATTGCCACCTTTGCTTGGTCCAGCCTGCGCATCATGCACAAAATCCCGAAATCCGATGCGTTTGTTCTGGTGCTGGTGTCCGGCGTAACCGTGGCGAGTGACCTTGCGAAGGCGGTTGTCGTTGGCGTGATCGTGGCGGCGCTGGTGTTCGCCTGGAAAAGCTCCACCCGGATCGTGGCGCGCGTGGAACAGGACGCCAAGGGCCGCAAGGTCTACCGTCTTTCGGGCCCACTGTTCTTCGGCTCGGTTGAAAGCTTCAATGAGCTGTTTGACCCCAAGACAGACCCAGACCGTGTGATCGTTGATTTCGCAGAAACCCGGGTGCTGGACCATTCTGGCCTGCAGGCCATCGATGCGCTGGCCGACCGCTACAAGCGCGCTGACCGCACGCTTCGGCTTGTGCACCTGTCGTCTGACTGCAAGGCGCTTCTGAAAAAAGCGGGCACCATGGTCAAGGCCAGCCATGAGGAAGATCCGATCTACGGCGTGGCTGTGGACTATGGCGAACAGCTGAGCAAGTCAGCAAGTTGGTAAAGAAAATTCAGGGCCCGCGCGGCCCTGTTTTTTTGCCTGAAGATACTCTCGATAAATTGTATACAATTTCCTTTTCTTGCCGGGAAAAGCTGATAGTCTGCGCGCAAACTTGATGAGTATAAGCGAGGGACAGCAATGACAATTGGCGTAGGGGGCTCAACAGCCCAGGCAGAACTGGCGAAACTTTCCGATATGACAGCGGGCGTGTCGCCCATCGGGCGGGGTGAATTTGACGCGCGGCTTCAGAAGGCCCGCACCCTGATGACATCGGAAGGCCTTGAGGCCGTGTATCTGAACGCAGGCACCAACCTTTACTATTTCACCGGCACGCGCTGGTACGCGAGCGAACGGCTTGTGGGCGCGATCGTGACACAGGATGCGCTGCACTATATCTGCCCGGCGTTCGAGATCGACACGGTCAAGGACTTCATGGGCATCGAGGGCGAGATCCATGGCTGGGAAGAACATGAAAGCCCCTATGAGCTGTTCGGTAACCTGCTCGTGGACCTTGGTATCACGGCGGGCCGCATCGGTATGGACGAAAGCACCAGCTTCGCCATGACCAACGGCATCCGTCTGGCCCATCCGGGCTATGACTATGTGGACGCCAAGCCGGTGACCGCCGGTTGCCGCACCCGCAAAACCAAATCCGAAATCGCGCTGATCAAACGCGCAATGGAAATGACCATCGAGGTGCACAAGGCTGCCGCGCGCATCCTGCGCGAAGGCATCACCACGGCGGAAGTGAAAGAGTTCATCCACGAAGCGCACAAGCGCGTGGGTGCCCCGAAGGGCAGCTATTTTGTGATTGTGCTGTTCGGCAAGGCCACCAGCTTCCCGCATGGGGTGAGCTATGAACAGACCTTGAAGGAAGGCGACACGGTGTTGATCGACACCGGCTGTCAGCTGCATGACTATATTTCCGATATCACGCGCACCTATGTGTTTGGTGAACCAAACGCCAAGCAGCGCGAGGTATGGAATGTGGAAAAGGCGGCACAGGCGGCGGCGTTTAAAGCCGCCCAGCTGGGCACGCCGTGTGGTGACGTGGATACCGCCGCGCGGGCCTATGTCGAAATCAAGGGCTATGGCCCCGGCTACAAGACACCGGGTGTGCCGCACCGCACCGGCCACGGCATCGGGCTTGATATTCACGAATGGCCCTATCTGGTGAAAAGCGACCGTACGCCGCTTGATGTCGGCATGACCTTCTCGAACGAGCCGATGATGGTGATCGACGGCGAGTTCGGCGTGCGGCTAGAGGACCATTTCTATATGGCCGAAGACGGCCCGAAATGGTTCACCCAGCCCAGCCACAGCATCGATGACCCCTTCGGGCTTGAGGCCTAGTCGATAGCGATACATTCAGTGGTGGGATGCAGTCCCATCACTGCTTCTCCCCAGACTGCCCATGAGAAATCGGTTCCTTCCGGTTTCTCTCCCAGAACGGGAAGGGATGGGCAAAAAGCCAACAGAAATTCTGCCTTTTGAACTGCGTCCAGCAAGGCGTCTGTCAGGATATCAATCCTTGGCCGGATGTCGTCTGCCAGAGACGGGATTGACTCAAAGGGAGGCTGCTCGTTTGGAATCCACACCTCGAAAAGTTCACGTTGGAGCAGCTTGGAAGCTTCCATCTGCATGAATATCGCTTGTCGGGCGAATGCAGGGTCCAGCCCCATCTCAACGGCACGCTGTGTCGTTGTGTCGATGATACGCGCTTCCCGCTCAGGCGCTTCAATGGGCAGGTCGTTGTTCCACTTATAGCGTGCCACGTCGGCCATGACGCCCAGCCTGCTGGCGATGGCCTCCTTCAGGGTTTCCAGCCGCGCCATATGATCCTGCCGCGGTTTGCTGAAACTCACGGAAACGTTGGCTGCTCCGGCCTCCGACAGCTTAACCTTGAAGATCTGGTCATAGACATCCTCGCCCGCATATTTGAGGTGGGAGCCAGCCAACAGGTTCGCCAGCATGGGCGTGGTGTTGCTGTGGCCCACGACCAAAAAGACGCCGTCCTTGCTTTTCAGCTCAGCCGCGAAGGCGTCAAGCGCCCGCGGGTCATAGAGGTTGACGGCAAGGCCGGTTTTTTCCGCCGTTGGCTGCGCCGTTTCGCGCGTGCGCTTATAGTCGGTCGAATAAATGCCGGTCAGCCCTTTGTCTGCAAGATACCCTGCGATCCAATCGGCGCGGGCGCGGCCCATGGCTGTCAGGTCAGGGTCGCGGGTGCCGTCGGCGACCTTTTCGGCATGGCGCACCAGATAGATGGTGGCGTCAGCCAGCGCGGCGGGGGTGGCAATCAGAACAATGAAAAGGAAGGCGAAAAGGCGGGTCATGGCGGGTCCTATCTACAGTGCTCTGACATCCAGGAAGTAACGGTGGTGTTGAAGGCAACGCGGGTCCAGGCAAAGCCATGGTCGCCTTCCATCACCACGTGGCGGAACGGGTCAGCACCGCCAGCCTTCGCGGCGTCCGCGAGCGCTTGTTGGCCTTCAGGCGGCACCACGACATCCTGCTTGGCTGTTACAATCATCAGCGCGCGGCCCTTGAAGGCTACCATCCTGGACTGCAGATTGAAGGCTGCCTTGTTGGCCATTGTTTCCTTGATGAGGTCCGCGAAGCTATAGTCCTTCAGGCCCGGTACCGGCACATTGGCATCCGCGCTTACAACAGTATTGGGGTCGGCCGCTTCCACGAAGTTCACAAGGTCTGCCGGGGCAGCAGCCACCGTACAGGCCAGCTCCGCGTCCATTGCGCCATTCATCAGCGCATTGAAACCGCCCAGGCTGTGGCCGAACAGGCTGACGCGGCTGGGATCGATACGGTCCTTGCCCGCTTGGCCCTGCGCCCGCACAAAGGCGACAGCCGCTGCGGCGTCTGCCACCACATTCCTGACTGAATAATCGCCGCCTGATCCCCAGGCGCCGCGATAGTGGAAATAGAGCACATTGAAACCCACCCGGCGCAGCATCTGGGCCGTATCCAGGTTCTTCTCATTGCCCGGGAAGCCGTGCAGCATAACGACAGTCGGGTGCGGCCCGGCACCGTTCGCCAGATACATATGGCCGTTCATCATGGCATCGCCGCTTGGGATTTGAAGCTCCACCATGCCCGGTGGGTTGTCGGCATCAATGGTGACAGGATCGCTCAGAAGCGGGTCCGTGTCCGCAAAAGCAGGTGCAGTAAAGGCCGCCAGAAGGCCAAGAATGATGCGCATGATTGTGCTCCCCAATCCGAATGTAGTGGCCAGTAAAGGCCCAAGCGCCGGTGCAAGTCAATCGTGCAAGTCAATGCAGTGTTATCAGCCGTGGGCCTTCAGCCAGTCCATGGCGCCAGAGGCTGCCTGCTTGCCCTGGGCGAAACAGGCGGTCAGCAGATAGCCGCCTGTGGGGGCTTCCCAGTCCACCATCTCACCCGCGCAGAATACACCCGGCATGGCCTTCAGCATCAGGGCGTCATCCAGTTCGTCAAACGCCACGCCGCCGGCGACACTGATGGCTTCCTCGATGGGGCGCGGGCTTTCCAGCTGCAGCGGCAGCGCCTTGATGCCTGCCGCCAGTTTGGCCGGGTCAGTGAAGGTGTCCGCGGGCAGGCATTCACGCAACAGGGCGGCTTTGACACCGGTGAGGCCCGTGGCTTTCTTGATGTGCGTTGCCATGGATTTCTTGCCGCGTGGCTTTGACAGGGCATTCGTCAATTGTTCAGCCGTGCGGTCGGGGGTCAGGTCCAGCATCAGAGCCACTGGCCCATGCGCCTCAATGGCGTCGCGGATGGCGGCGGAATGGGCATAAATGCTGCTGCCTTCCACCCCGTGCTTGGAGACGACAAAATCGCCCTTGATGGCTTCCTCAGCGAACGACAGCACCGTGTTTTTCACCGGTTCGCCCTCGAACCGGTCGCGGAAATGGTCGGTCCAGTTCACATTGAAGCCGCAGTTGGCCGGACGGAAAGGTGTCACATGAATGCCGCGTTCCTTAAGGTGTGGCACCCAGCTGCCGTCCGACCCAAGCCGGGGCCAGCTGACACCGCCCAAGGCCAGGATCACGGTTTTGGCCTTTACGGCAATTTCCTGTTCCGGCGTCTGAATGCGAAGCGCGCCGTCTTCCCGCCAGCCGGTCCATCGGTGTAGGGTCTTGAGGACAGCGTGGCCGTCCTTCAGGCGTGTCAGCCATGCGCGAAGAAGCGGCGAGGCCTTGAAGGCGGTGGGGAAAATGCGGCCTGAGCTGCCGACGAAGGTTTCGGTATCCAGGCCCTTGGCCCAATCACGAATCGCCCAGCTGTTGAAGCCGCGGATGGCATCTCCAAGGCGGTCTTCGCCCGCGCCGTAGCGCTTGAGGAACGCCTGGACGGGTTCGGCGTGCGACAGGTTCAGGCCGGATTTTCCCGCCATCAGGAACTTGCGCGCGGGTGTGGGCATGGCGTCATAGATCACTGGTGTGATGCCGGCATGAATCAGATCCTCTGCCGCCATCAAGCCGGCGGGCCCGGCACCAATGATGGCCACATCCACTTGTTCCTCAGTTGGCGTCACGGCGCTTTTCCCCACTGGTCAGGTCTCGCCCGGACACTAGTGCGAACGGCACTGGCAAGCAAGCTGGTTTGAGGTGGCCATTTGACGCATGAATGCAAAGAGGCGGCACCAGTGGCCGCCTCTTTTCTGGTCTGATGTAGCCGCCCGACTTACTGGGCCAGCGCGTAATTCAGAATTTTGTAGGCAAGCTTTGCGGCCAGGAAGTTGGGGGCGTGGAAGCCGTCGATGGGCGCAAGCTCGTTGATGTCCGCACCCACGATGGTGCCTGCCTTCGATGCCGCCTTGATGATCTTCATCGCATCGTTCCACATCACGCCGCCAGGTTCCGGTGTGCCGGTTGCGGGCATCAGCGACCCATCAAAGCCGTCCAGATCGAACGTCAGATAGATGTTGCGACCCTTCAGGGGTGCAATGATCTCCTCCACATTCCAGTCATCGCGGTCCTTGCCCCAATGGATGGTGATGCGGTGGCGGTTGGCGTCCAGGAACGGGATTTCCTCTGCGGAAATATTCCGGATGCCGACAGACACCAGTTCGACAGACGGGTGGTCGAGCACACGGCGAAGCGCTGCCGCGTGGCTATAGTGCTCGCCCTCATAGCCGTCGCGCAGGTCTGCGTGAGCGTCGAAATGCAGGATGATCAGGTCATCATACTTGTCAAAGTATGGCCGGATGGCGCCTGGCGTGATCGAATGTTCGCCACCGAACACCAGCGGGAATTTGCCGTCATCCAGCACCGCACGGGTGTAGCTTTCAAGCCTATCCAGCGCCGCCGGGATATTGGCGCCGTCGATGGGCTTTTCAGCCATGGTCACAATGCCGTAATCCCGGAAAGGCTCTTTCCAGAGGTCCTCGTCGAACAGTTCCACCTGATGACTGGCTTCAATCATGGCTGCCGGGCCCTGGGCTGTGCCGCCCCCATAGGAGACGGAAGCCTCCAGCCCGAACGGGATGATCACCGCGCGCGCGTCAGCGTAAGTCGCCGCATCCTCTGCCTCGAGCCCGAGGAAAGCATCCTCGGGCGCCAAGAGGTCAAAGGGCGCGTTTCTGATTGCGTCTTTCATCAGATTTACTTCTGAAAGAGCTTCGCGAATTCACGGCGTGGGCGACCCTTCCAGGCACCGCGATGGTAGGCGTCAGATGCCAGAAGCGGCACAACGGAAGACGCTTCCGCGAACACCATCTGTTCCCAAACTGTGTCTACCTTGCCCCAGCTTGAGGCTTCCTTCAGCGTGGATGACGAGCAGGCACCGTCGCGCACGTCAGCAACCGTGATCTGAACGGCGTATTTGTGCATATCCACTTCCTTGCCCAGGATTTCGGCACAAACAACCGTGTCCTGCACAAAGTTTTTCGGCACGCCGCCACCGATCATCAGAAGGCCGGTCTGGCCCGCTGCGATCTTGATGTCTGTCAGTTCGCGGAAGTCAGCCACGCTGTCGATGGACATATAGTTGCCCGGGTTTTCAACCTGGTGCTTTACAAGGCCGAAACCGGCCGAGCAGTCAGAGAAAGCAGGCACGAAGATCGGCACGTTGTGATCATAGCAGGTCTCGATCAGGGAGCCCTTCTTGACGGCGTTCTTTTTCAGCCACTTGCCCATCTCCCAGATGAACTCGCGGGAGGAGTATGGCCGGCGCTCGAGGCTATCGGCGATGATCTTGATGGTTTCGTCACACGCCTGCAGCTCTTCCTCATCGATGTAGGTATCATAGATACGGTCGATATAGAGGTCACGCAGCTTGCCGTCGTCCATGAACTGGTCGCCCTGATAGTGGCTGAAACCAAGGGCCTCGAAAAAGTCCATGTCCACGATGGAAGCGCCGGTGGAAACGATGGCGTCTACCATGCCAGCTTCCACCAGGTCGCGGTACACATGCATGCAGCCGCCCGCGGACGTAGAACCCGCCAGTGTCAGGATCACGCTGCAGTCCTTGTCTTCAACAGCCATGTTGAAGATCTGGGTGGCGCGGGCCAGATCGCGCGAGGTGAAAGCCATCTTGTCCATCGCATCGATGATCGGGCGGGCGTCGAAGCTTTTGATGTCGATATGCTCGACCTTCTTCGACAGAAGTTCCGCTTTTTCGTTTGAGATGATCGGCGAAGTGATTTGTTCGTTCATTTTTCAGTCCAATTCTTCAGTCTGTAGGTTCTGCCAAGGCTCGATAAAGCGATCAGGCAATCAGGGTCGGCGCAGCCACAAGGGTCGGCACCGAAATTGTGTTCGGAGTGTCTGTTTCACGTGAAATTGCAACCATCGTTTCGGAATAGAAACCATTGAAGCGTGCTTGCATGGTATGGCCGTATGCGCCCAGATGTTCGAAGATCACCCAGTCGCCTTCAGCCACATCCACCGGCAGCGGGAAGGGACCTTCCATCTTGTCGCAGCTGTCGCAGGTTGGACCGAAGCAGCGGTAGAAACTGGTTTCATCCAGAGTGGCACGGCCGTCGGCGGTGATGAGCGACAGCGGGAAGGGCCACTCTGGCACACCCGCGTCAAACAGCGCGCCATAGGTGCCGTCATTGAGATAGAGGTCCGTGCCTTTCCGCAGCTCCACGCGGGCGGCGACAGCGCCGGATTCGGCGACGAGCGCCCGGCCGGGTTCGCACAGGGTTTCAGCATCCGCGAACCCGTGCATGTCGAGTGCGCTGTGGATGGTCTGGAAATAGCTGTCGAGCGCCGGTGGTTCCATGCCCGGATAAGCCACAGGGAAGCCGCCGCCTACGTCGATCACGTCCAGCTTGATGCCAGCGTGGCCAACTACGGCCGCCGCCTGCAGAATGGCTTCGGAGAAAGCGCCCGGGCGCATGCACTGGCTGCCCACATGGAAGCTGACACCCAGCTTCATAGCGACCTGACGGGCACGGCTGAGCAGCATTGGCGCCATATCAAGCGGCGCGCCGAACTTGCCGGAAAGCTCATAAGCCGCACCTTTGGCTGACACGCCAAGACGCAGGAACAGCTCCAGGTCTTCGGCATAGCCGGTTTCCTCGAGAATCTTGTTCAGCTCATCCATATGGTCGAACGCGAAGGCACGTACACCCATCATATAGGCGCGCTGGATGGCCTGGCGGCTCTTGATCGGGTGCATGAAGTAAAGCTTCGCGCCCGGCAGCAGGCCGGCCACCAACTCAACCTCGCGGATGGAGGCGACATCGAAATCGCGCACGCCAGCAGTATACAGCGTTTTCAGCACTTCCGCGTGCGGGTTGGCTTTCACCGCATACATGGAGCGGCCGCGGAATCCGGTCAGGAACTCGGCTGCCTTGTCCTGGAGAACGTCCGGGAAGAACAGGTGCACGCTGTCGTTCGAGGCCTCAGCTTCGATTGCGCCACGGATGGAGGAGTAGCAATTCAGTTCGCCATACTGTCCGCGAAAATCTTCGGTTGGGGACGATGGGCGTACAATTTCCAATACCTGCATTGGCCTGGATTCCTTCACTCAAGAGGAAAAAAGCACATGACCCCTGGGATACGAATCCGTGGGTCCTAGACAGGGCCGCCAGCGCAGTGCCGGCGTTTGGCGCATCTTTTAGCGATGCGCGGAAATATGGAAAAGTTTCAGTACAACTGAGAAATAGTCGTACATGTCAGCCGACAGGAACAGCCGGTTGGCTTCAAATTCATGGGATGCAGACAGTTGCTGCAGCGTTTCTTTACGTGCGGTACGGATCATTCCGGCAAACCCCTCGATCAACTTTGACCGGATAGTGGCCGGCCCCAATCAACAAAGGACGATTTGCGTCGTTACCCGTACATGGCTGCCGGAAGCCTGATGGCTTGTTTGCCCGGGAGTCGTGGCACGTGCGCTTTTTACGTCTGGCGGCGTAAATGATGTTTTTTCACCCTGATTGCAAGCAATTTTTTTTGCGCGCGTTTTCTAGAAGGGAACCGGCGCTTCAAAGGTGAGCATTTCCGCCGTTTCAGGGTGTCTCAGCGTCAGGGTTTTTGCATGCAGTTGCAGGCGCGGCGCTGCCTCGAGCGCGTCGCCTTCCGCGTATAAATTGTCACCCAGAATCGGGTGGCCGAGGCTGAGCATATGGACCCTAAGCTGGTGTGACCGCCCCGTGACAGGGTAGAGCGCCACGCGGGTGGCACCTTCTTCACGCTCGATCACCTTATAGCGGGTCAGTGCGCGGCGGCCGGTCTCGAAACAAACTTTCTGCTTGGGCCTGTTGGGATAGTCGAACGCCATCGGCAGGTCCACCTCGCCCTCGTCCGCACCCATATGGCCGAAGACGCGCGCTTCGTAGGTCTTTTCCGTCAGCCGGTCCTCGAACTGGCGGCCAAGGTTCCTCAGCGCATCCATGTGCCGTGCCATGATGATGACACCCGACGTTTCCATGTCCAGCCGGTGCACGATCCGCGCGCCCGTATATTGGGCCTGCACCCGGGTCGCCAGGCAATCCTGCTTTTCTTCGGTCCGGCCCGGCACAGACAGAAGCCCCGGTTGCTTGTTCAACACCAGGATATCTTCGTCTTCATGCAGGATTTCGAGCCAGGGCTCAGTGGGCGGATTATAGGGCAGGAGCAAGACCATCAGACCAGCGACTTTTCCATTTTGATAAGCGGTACATTGACGCCCAGGGACGTCGGGACCTCTTCATACACGACGGGTTCATATCCGCAAACCTTATAGAGCGGCTCGCCCGACAGAGTGGCCATCAGCTGGCAGGTCTGGAAGCCTTCCTCACGGGCCTTGCTTTCACACAAGTCCATGATCAGGCGGCCAATGCCGCGCCTGGCCCAGTCGGGGTGGGTATACATGGCGCGAATGCGGGCAGCTTCCGATGCCGGGTCCAGCAGGCGGGGGTTGCGGCCCTTGGTATGGTTGGCGCCATACAGCGTTTCCCGCCGGGACCAGCCGCCACAGCCGACAATCTCATTGCCGCACTGGATGGCATAATAGGTGCCGTCCTCGATCAGTTGTGTGTCCATACCCATCAGTTCGAAGGACGCCTGAACCTGTTCGGGCGTCAGGAAGCTGTCCTGCAGCGTACCGATGGAGGCATGCATGATGGTGGTTAGCTCAGGGATGTCTTCTTTTGTGGCCACGCGGTGCGTGAAATCGGGTGTCTGGGTCATGGCAATGCCTGTGGCTGATACGGGTCCTTCATCATATGGGCGGCAGGTGGGGGCCTGTCCAACGAAATCTCTGGCCCTGTAAGCCAAAGTTGCGATGTGCGTGCGCCTTAAAGCTGCTTTAATGCGTGCCGGGAGGAAGCTCATGAAAGGTCTTCTTTTATCGTTCTGGTTTCTGTTGGTCGCCAGCCCAGCAGCGGCAATTGAGGTTCCGCCGCTCGCATCAGAGGCGGAAGTCAAGGAAGCCGTGCAGGTGTTTCTTGACTGGACCAAAGCCTATGAAGAAGGGCGCTATCTGGACCAGTGGAAGCTGACCCACCCGCGTATCCAGCGCTGGCACCACAAGAAGCGATGGCGCCGTACAATGAGCAAGGGCAGGTCCCGGTCGGGCGACCTGTTGGCGGCAAACATCACCACGGCAGGCCCTGTGGATGCGCGCAAGCTCCCCTGCACCGAAATGCGCCACTGCTACCGCAAGGACATGCAGGTGGTGATCATCTTTCTGGAAACAAAGTACGAGAAGGCGGAACCGCAGCAGCCCGAATATGTCATGATGGCCAAATCGGAGGATGGCTGGAAGTTCGGTGGTGGCACCTTTCCGGCGCTACCCGCAGGCGAGACGATTGTGATTTTGGACCGCAAGGATGAAGCCAGATACGAGAGGCCCGGAGTGGAGGTGCAGAACTGACCTTTCAGCGTGTCATCTTTTTTACGAACACCACAACGAACAGGGCTAGCGTAAAGCTGCCGGTGAAGGCCTCGATTGCAGCAACAAATCGTGATGCCCCGACGGGGGTGATGTCCCCGTACCCCAGCGTTGTGAAGGTCACGACGCTATAATAGAGGCTATTCAGGAAATGGCCGATGTTAGTGGCCCAGCTCTGACTGGTGGAAAAGCCCATTTCTTCCCCGCCGGACGTCGTGCCCAGCAGGAAGTAGGCAATAGCGCACACAAAAATCAGAATGAGGGAGAAGATGATGACGTTCAGCGGCCGTTCGCCATAGCCGCAAAAGAGGTCGATAAATTTGGACGTGAGGCGCCGGGCCGACAGCGGCGGATACTGGAACCGCCGCATGGTCAGTTCCTTTTGAATGAACCGCCCACCCATCTCGAACAGGCCCTGTTGTTCTGCGGCTTTCCTGAGGTCGCGGTAAATTTCCTCGGACTGTTCGAAGTTGTCGCGCGCGGTCTTGTGCTTCTGCCACCTGCCCGCCTTATGGGCCAGATCCTCCTGCATCAGGCGCTTGCCGATGTCCATGCCGTCTATGCGTGCACCGCGCCACTTGATGCCAAGCAGATTTGTGCCAGAGAAATCGCAACAATGCAGGTTGGCGTCTGAAACATCGGCTTTCATCAAGGACCCGTGTTTGAGTGTCAGGTTGAAGAGGTGAGCCTCTGAGAGGTCGGCGCGATACAGGTCAGAATAGGAGAGGTCAAATCCCTTCTGATGGCCACGGTTCACCAGGTCAACGCCTTTCAGGTTTGCTCCTTTGAGCTGAAGGCCCTGCATAAGGCCACCACTGCGCGCATGGTCTTCAAGCCGGGTCTTCAAGTCGTGATTGCTTTTGTCGGTATTGGGGCAGTGCCAGAAGCAAAGGCCATCTTTGGCGGTCTCTTCGCCGCAGCGATGTCCGTCGGGACTAACGTATTTGCAGGGTGCCTTTTTGTCGGTCATGGATGAGTCCACTTCTTATTGCAGCGTATCCGACAAGGTTTAGCATTCGATTAATGCCCGGATGCCGTAACGGAAATTGACAGCACGCCCGCCAGCCACCATAGTTTTGCGTGAGGGACAACAGGACGCCAAAGAGCGCCGAAAAAGGGAAGGATTTGAGGTGGCTAGCCAACCTTCAGACCAACACGCACATCCAAAATCTGACATTGATATCGCCCAGGCGGCCACCATGCCGCCGATCATGGAGGTGGCCAAAGACAAGCTGGGCATCGAGGCAACGGATCTTGAACCCTACGGTCACTATAAGGCCAAACTGTCGCTGGATTATATTGAGGCCCTGAACGGGCGGCCCGACGGCAAGCTCATTCTGGTGACAGCCATCACGCCGACCCCGGCTGGCGAAGGCAAGACCACCACCACCGTGGGGCTTGGCGACGCACTGAACCGTGTGGGCAAAAAGGCCATGATGTGTCTCCGGGAACCCAGCCTTGGCCCTTGCTTTGGCATGAAGGGCGGCGCCGCAGGTGGCGGTTATGCCCAAGTGGTGCCCATGGAAGACATCAACCTGCATTTCACGGGCGATTTTCACGCCATAGGGGCCGCCAACAACCTCCTGGCCGCGCTCATCGACAACCATGTTTATTGGCGTCAGAATGATGAAACCGGGCTCGATAATCGGCGCATCACCTGGCGCCGCGCGGTGGATATGAATGACCGCTCGCTTCGGCAGATCACCACGTCGCTTGGCGGGGTCGCGAACGGTGCGCCCCGGGAAGCGGGTTTTGATATCACCGTAGCATCAGAGGTGATGGCCATCCTGTGCCTGGCGAAGGACCTGAAGGACCTGGAACGTCGGTTGGGCAATGTGATCATTGGCCTGACGCGCGACCGCAAGCCGGTATTGGCCAAAGAAATCAACGCCCAGGGCGCGATGACGGCCTTGCTTAAAGATGCCATGAAGCCCAACCTGGTGCAGACGCTTGAGGGCAACCCGGCCTTTGTGCACGGCGGCCCGTTTGCCAACATCGCCCATGGCTGCAACACGCTGATCGCCACCAAGACGGCCCTCAAGCTGGCGGACTATGTGGTCACGGAAGCGGGGTTCGGCGCCGACCTGGGGGCCGAGAAATTCTTCGATATCAAATGCCGCAAGGGTGGCTTGAAGCCTGATGCGGCTGTCCTGGTGGCCACGATCCGGGCGCTCAAGATGCATGGCGGTGTGGCCAAGGATGATCTGACGACGGAAAATCTGGATGCGCTGGAGAAGGGATGCGTGAACCTCGAGCGCCATGTGCGCAACCTGAAGCGCTTTGGCGTGAAGGTGGTTGTGGGCATCAACCGCTTCTCTGCCGACACACCGGCCGAGATGGACCTGGTGCGCAAGAAATGCGCGTCACTGGGTGTCACCGCGGTGGAAAGCGACCATTGGGCCCAAGGCGGTGCGGGGGCAGAGGAACTGGCCCGCAAAGTTGTGGAAGCGGCGGAAAGTGGTGACAGCAATTTCAAGCCACTATACGGCGATGATACATCGCTCTGGAACAAGGTTCAGACCATTGCGACCGAGCTTTATGGTGCCAGCGAGATCATCGCCGACAAGAAAGTGCGTGGCCAGATCAGGGACCTGGAGGCCGATTATGGCCACTTCCCGGTCTGCATCGCCAAAACACAGTATAGCTTTTCCACCGATCCGGACTATAAAGGCGCGCCCACGGGGCATGTGGTGCCGATCCGTGAAGTACGGCTGTCGGCGGGTGCTGAGTTCCTGGTGGTGGTGTGTGGTGACATCATGACCATGCCGGGGCTGCCGCGGGTGCCATCGGCCAACGCCATCCATGTGGACGGTAAGGGCCGTGTCGCGGGGCTTTTCTGAGCCCCGCCGCAATAGAAGGAAGATAGTATGGCCGACGACGCCAAGCTGACTGAGCGCATGGATGATCTTGAGGTCAAATTTGCGTTCCAGCAGGAAACAATCGAAACGCTGAACAGCGCAGTGACAGACCAGTGGACGGAGATTGACCGGCTGAAGAAGTCATTGGCGCAGTTGCAGGGGCAGATCGCCGACCTTGAGGATTCCCAGGGGCCCGCCGATCCCGGCAATATCAAGCCGCCGCACTATTAAGCCTTACCCTCAGGGCCTTCTTTTGGCGCGATGGCGCGGTAGTCGTCTGAGCGGAGCGCCGTTACGACCGTCTGGATATCGGCTTCATCTGCGTTGAGCGACCGGGCCACTTCTGCCCCCAGGCTGAGGCTGGCTTCCAGGGTTTCCGGTACGGCGTGCACCGCGCCCAGCTTGCGCATGGCCTTGGCCGCCGTGGCATTGTGCGTGCGCACGAAAATCGGCAGGTTCGGGCATTCCCGTTTGGCACAGATGATCATGCGTTCTGCCGCCTTCGGGTCATCCACCGTGATCACCAACAGGGCTGCGGTATTCGCCCCGACAGCGCGCAAGATCTCAGGTCGGGCGGCGTCGCCATAGATGGCGGTGTGACCGGCCTCGCGCGCACGTTTGACATGCTCGGGGTTCAGGTCGACTGCGGTGAAGGGTAGTTCCAGGTCAGTCAGGATACGGGCGATGGTGTCGCCGACCCGGCCAAACCCGGCGATGACAATATGTTTTCTTCCTTCGGTTTCGGCCTTTTTAATCGGCGCAGGAACACCAGTGTCGCGTGCCACCTGACGCGCGAGCCGTTCGCCCAAAAGGAACAGGAGTGGTGTTACCGCCATTGATAGCGCGATTACGGCGGACAACATTTCCACCAGCGGCCCGTCAAGCAAGCCTTCTATCTGAGCATAAGTAAACAACACGAAACCGAACTCGCCAGACTGGGCAAGCAGCGCCCCAACCTTGATAGCCTCACTCAGCGGCTGCTTCATTGCCCGCACCAGCAGGACGATGATGGTGGCTTTAATCGCCAACAGGCCCAGCAGGCCAGACACCAAGAGCCCGGTGTGACCCAACAGCGTGCCGATGTTGATGCCCATACCCACAGACATGAAAAACAGCCCCAGAAGCAGGCCCCGGAAGGGTTGGACGTCCACCTCCACCTGATGGCGAAATTCAGATTCAGCAAGCAAGAGGCCGGCGATAAAGGCGCCCATGGCCATCGAAAGGCCAATGCTTTCCATCAGCCAGCCGAAGCCCAGTACCAGCAGAAGCGCAAAGCCGGTGAAGACCTCAGGTGTCCGGCCAGCGGCCACCAGGCGAAACAGTGGGTTGATGGCCAGCCGCCCTGCCATGATCACGCCCGCAAGAATGGCCATGGTTTCAAGAAGCGCGATCCCGAAGGAAGCCCCGATGGTGGCTTCGCCCTTGACCAGAATGGGCACAAGCGCCAGCAGCGGCACAACTGCCAAATCCTGCAACAAGAGAATGGAAAAGCCAGAGCGGCCCCATTGGCTGGAGAGCTGGTTCTTGGACGCCAGCAACTGGATGCCGAAAGCTGTACTGGAGAGCGCCAGCCCAAAGCCGATCAGGGCGCTGGGCGCAGCATCAAAGCCAAAGCCATATTGTGCGACCATCCAAAGGACGACGCCGGTGACCAGGAGTTGCGCGCTACCAAGACCGAACACCTGGCGCCGCATTACCCACAGCCGCGCGGGTTTGAGTTCGATCCCGATCAGGAACAGCAGGAACACCACGCCAAACTCGCCGAGATGGGCAATTTGGGCAGGGTTGGTGATCAGCCCCAGACCCCAAGGGCCGATCAGCATGCCGCCCACCAGATAGCCGAGGATGGCGCTAAGCCCTAACCGGCTGAAGACGGTCGCGGCAATTACGGCAACGGCCATCAGGCTGAGGATTTCTAAAAGCATGGCGTCTTGGTGCATGGTAGGTCTGTATGGCTCTTTTCGGGGTTAAACACAAACTGGCATTTTCGGGTTGCTATCTTATGTCGCGGGTTTCTGGCCGCGAATTGTATCGGTGATTTTTGTAATCATGGCGGGCTCCCATATCCTCAGGCTGAGGCCATAGACGATCGCCGAGGCACTAGCAAGGAGCAGCAATGCCACCAGCGACAGATGGCCATCGCCTGCATAGAGACGAAAACAAAATGCCGGAAGCGCGCAAACAAGGGCAATTCGCAAGGGCCCCTTGAGCGCGCGCGCGAACGCGCCAGGCGAGATCAGCTTCAGCCGATGAAGCTGCGCGCAGGCTGTTAGCAGGTAGGCAACGACCGGGAGGATCATCAGGATCGCGACGGTTCTGAGGTCGAAGAAAAAGGCGGTCATCAACACCGCCACCTTGGTGCCGTTGTCGGCTAGCTGATTGCGGATCAGCGCCCCGCCGTGACCCAACGCCACAAGCGCGGAACAGGCCAGCGTGACAGGGCTGGTCAGCAGCCCATAAATCACCAGATACGATGCGATCGATGCGGCTTCCGACCATTGATAACCGAAAAGGGTCAGAACCACCTCAGGCGCCACGATGGCCAGCACCAACCCGGCAGGCCAGAGCAAAGTGGCGTAGATGTGCACGACATCCTGCACGACGGGTTCGCATGGGTTGCCGGCTTTATGCTGTCGCGCGATTTCGGGCACAAGCACGTTATGGAAGCTCATCTGAGCCACCTGCGATATCAATCGTGGCAATGTGTAGCCCCGGTCAAACTGGGCCGAGGGCGCGAGCCCCAGCAATTTGCCCAGAATGAAGTTGTTGGCATGGTTGCCGATCATGCCGATGACCGTCGCTGTCGACAGGCTCAGGCCGTATCGGATGATGATCCTGGCGCCGTCAAGTCGTGGCGAGACAGGGATGTTTCCCCGGAACAGGGTAAGCCCCACCAGAATGGAGACGATCTTTTCGGCCACCAAGGCCATCGCCAGCGCAAGCGCGCCATAGCCATAGAGAACCGCCGCGATGGTGGTAATGGCGGAGACAACCATCAATCCGCTGTCGATGGCCATGAAGGCCCGAAACCGCATGTCCCGGCGCATCAGGCCGCGCATGATGGGAACGTGGGTGTTCAGCGCAGTGGCCAGGGCAGTCAGGCGGGTGATATCGGCGATGATGTCGGCACCAAAGAAAGCACCCAGCGGTTCAGACAACAGCCATAACACCACTGCCAGCAGAAGATTGAGCAGCATGTTGACGGTGAAGACAGACCGCATGAGCAGTTTATCGATCGCCTTGTAGCTGGCGACGAAATTTTCAACGCCGGCACTTTCAAAGGCGCGCACAAAGGCGGCAGCGGCGAGGGCCACGCCGAAGCTTCCGATTTCCTCTGGCGTCAGCATGCGGGCGACAAAAATCGACAGCCCGAACTGGATGCCGAGCTTCACAACCGATGACAGGCCGGAAAAATAGAGGGAACGCCCAAGCCCCATGGTGCTTCATGCCCCTTGAATGCCAAAAAATATATACAATCAACAGGTTATCTGGGGCTGACGGATGCGTCCAGCAGAATTGGTACTATCGGTCTTAGGGTGAATTGGCCTTCAACCGGTTTGGGCCGCCGTGGGACATGAATTGTTGATGGGTAGGATCAGGGCCTTGATCTTGTGAAAGATCAGGGTCCTTCAGACAGGAATTTGCTGTACCATGGGGCGGCAATTGATTGGCGGAAACATCTAATCGGGGAACAGGCAATGAAAATGACGCATCAGATTTTGGCGCCGGTTTTGGCGGTGACGGTGGTGGTGGGCACTGCATCTTCGGCAGATGACCCGATCACAGGCCTTGAGGAAGCGATGGTCCACGTGGATGCAGCAGCCAAGGCGTGGGACAAGATCACCGGGACCCCGTTCCCGGATGGGCTTGAACGAAAGCGCCTGCACGCCAACAAGGCAACGGGCGGCGGTGCCGGTATTCTGAAATTCCCTGAAGGCTATATCGAACCGCGCCACTATCACACCACGGCAGGCCATTCGGTCTATATCCTTAAAGGCAGTCTCAAGATTGGGGGCGAAACCTATGGCCCAGGCAACTTCTTTTACGCCCCAAAAAACGTTGCCCACGGCCCTAATGAAGCCCTTGAGGAAACAGAAATCCTGATCTGGAGCGATGGCCCGCTGGACCTGCATATGGGTGACCTGCCGCCGGCGGGTGACGGGCAATAGGGCTGTTTGCTGGCGGTTTGCGTAAACCAATTTGCTTCAGCCTGAATTGAACGGTTCAAATTCACCGGCAGACCGTCTAGGGTGCGGGTCTCATGGCTGCATCGGCGGCTGTCTTGAAATTCTCACCAGGCCTTTCCATGCATCTTGATGACCAGCCCGATCAGTCGCTCCACAGTATGCTCAAGCAGGTGTTCGGCTTTGGCGACTTCCGCCCAGGGCAGGAAGAGGTTGTTCGGGACTTGATTGCTGGCAACAGCGTGTTGGCTGTGATGCCGACGGGCGCGGGCAAAAGCCTCTGTTACCAGATGGCGGCCCTGATGCGGCCCGGGATTACCATTGTGGTGTCGCCGCTTCTGGCGCTCATGGCGGATCAGGTCGCGAGCTTGGAGGCCAACGGTGTGGCCGCGGCCAGCATCAACAGCACGCTCACGCGCGACGAGAAAATTTCAGTATGGAACCGGCTGACAGCGGGGGAGCTGAAGCTTCTGTACCTGTCGCCCGAGCAGCTGATGAACGGGCGGCTGCTGCCGGCGCTTGCCAAACAGCAGGTCTCGATGTTCGTGGTGGACGAGGCCCACTGTGTGTCCCAGTGGGGGCATGATTTCAGGCCCGAATACCGCCAGCTGGATGCTTTGCGCAACCTGTTTCCCGACGTGCCCATCGGCGCCTTCACGGCGACGGCAGATGCACCCACACGCACTGAGATCATGGATCACCTACTGCATGGTGACGGCAGGCTGCTGGTGCAAGGGTTTGACCGACCCAACATCCGCATCGATGTGGCCCAGAAGGATAACGCCAAGGCGCAGCTTTTGGCTTTTATCCGCGAGTTTGAAGGCCGTCAGGGCATTGTCTATTGCCTGTCACGCGCCAGCGTTGAGCGGACGGCCGAGTATCTGAACAGGAATGGCTATCAGGCGCTGCCTTATCACGCCGGCATGCCCGCAGATGTGCGCCTTGCGAACCAGGAACAGTTCCTGGCGCGCCCCGATGTGATCATGGTGGCCACCATCGCCTTCGGCATGGGCATCGACAAGCCCGACGTGCGGTTCGTGATCCATATGGACCTGCCGTCCAGCATGGAAGCTTACTATCAGGAAATGGGCCGTGCAGGCCGGGACGGCGCACCGGCGCGGGCCCTGATGCTATACGGCTTCGACAATATCCGTGCCCGGCGCGAGATGATTGCCGGCTCGCCCGCGAGCGAAGAGAAGAAGCGGTTGGATGTGCAGCGGCTCAACGCGCTCCTGAGTTTCTGCGAGGCGCCAAGCTGCCGCCGGACTGTGCTTTTGCGCTATTTCGGTGATGACCACGGCGCGCCGTGTCGCAACTGCGATGCCTGCATCAACCCGCCCGAGCTTTATGACGGCACCCATGAAGCCGGACTGGTTTTGAACGCCATCGAGGCCACGGGCCAGATGTTCGGACGCACCCACATCAAGGACATCCTTGTGGGTGGTAACACGCAGAAAATCCGTGATGCCAGGCACGACGCGCTGGCGGTTTACGGGGCTGGCAAAGATATCGACGCCCGCGACTGGCAATCCATCTTCCGTCAGATGCTGGCGGCGGGGCTGATTGACGTCAGCCTGCAGCATGGCTCGCTCCTGATCGCGTCCAAGGGCTGGGATCTGATGCGCGGTGAAGGTACGGTTGATTTCATCAAGCAGAAAGCCCGCAAGGCGGCGTCGCGCCGGCCCGCATCCCGCCCGGTGGTGGAAGGCGTGCACGAAGGCCTTTATGAGCACCTCAAGGGCATGCGGCTGGAGCTGGCGCGCGAGCGTGGTGTGCCGGCCTATGTGATTTTCCATGATGCGGTGCTGCAGGCCATGGCGGCTGAAAAACCGGAAAGCCCGGACGCGATGCTGGCTATCAGCGGCGTCGGCCCACAAAAATTCGACCGGTTCGGGCAGGCTTTCCTGGATGCCATAGCGGATTATGCCGTTGACGCCTGACCGTGTGGATTTGCAATTAGCCGCCTGCTTGCCTACTATCCATTCCCAAGGGGTCGAATGCCGGAGGATGTATGGGCTATTTGTCATGCAAGCCGCGTTCGGAGTTTTTCACTAAAAATCGGGCTTCCCGACTGCCGAAGCACCTTTTGGCAGGGGCCTTCTGCCTGACCGCAGTCTTCAGCGCCCCGGCATCTGCCCAACAGGTGTGTGAAAACGCCTACAAATATTTTGATGACCACAGCCACTGGAAGCGCGGCGTGGACGATGTGGTCGAGCCCAAGGTCATCCGTGAGAAGCGACGCCAGCTGAACGCGTGCGTAGCGGCCACATCAAATGATGTGAATAAGGGCAGGGCCCTCTCCATACTGGGGCACCTCAGCCTGGCGGAAGACAATTTCCAGGAAGCGATCCAGCTTTATCGCCGCACTCTGTCGGCCGCTAACTGGACGACCGATAGTGAAATCAGGTTTCGCGTCCATTTGATCGCTGCAATCTGGGAATCAAAAGATTACCGGGGCTACATCCGCGAGGCTTCCTATATGCTTTCCAATTTTGGTAGCCAGCTGGGTTACCGGCGGGAACTTCTCTATTCGCGTCGGGCTCAGGCGCACGAAAAGCTGGGCAACAAAAAGGCTGCCCTGTCCGACTTCCTGCAAAGTGGCCTTCTGGACGACAGCCCATTCGTGGCGGGCAGCATATCCAGCAGGCGTTCTGCGACTCAGCAGGCCTTGCGGATAATGCGGGAACAGTCTTGGCGGACCAGTTGCAGCGTTCTTGATGCCGGTGATTTTAATACCGGTAACGAGTTGACGAAACTTGACGACTGTCTGTCGTCAACCAACCTGCCGTCGATCGATAAGGCGCGAGCCTACCGGCTGCAATCTTTGCTCTATGACCGTGATAAAAAGCCAGACGCGTCATACCAGAGCCTGTTGAAGCTGATGCGGGTGCCTACAGACCTGCCAACATTCACCGATCTGGATCGCGGTGATCTCTTGTTCAAGAGTGCGAGCAGCAATAGCAGCATGATGCACCGGTTTCTGTTTCATATCATCCGGCAGGGCAATTTCAGCGACCTGTCGGCGCACATCCAGGATGTGGAAAGCAGCTACCGGACGTTCCTGGAAAAGGCATTGGCCAAAGGGTCTCCGCTGAATTCCAGCTATTCCTTTTACCAGCGTGAGACAAAGACAAGGGACGAGGAAATCGTCACGCGCTTTCTGTTGCCGTCCGTTGGATGGCTTATTCAAAACGGGGATGCGGGCCTTGATGTGGCCAGAGGTTTGCTGGACAGCCGTGTGTACAGGGTCAAGGACCCAAGTACAAAGGCGCGCCTTCTGATGTCGCGGGCAGACATCCACGTGCGCAAGCAGGATTTGGGGCAGGCCGATAAGGATTTCGCTGCCGTTCTGCCCTTGGCGATTGAGGCCGGGCTCAGGGGGCTTGGCCGGACTTCCCAGCGTATGCGGGCGCTGATCGCTGCCAATCAAGCGCGGTTCGGTGACGCCTTTGATTTGATGAACCAGTATTTTTCAGGCTTGTCAGACACCTGGCCAACCCAACCCACCAATGATCTGGTTGAGGCGCAGACCTTGCGCGCTGATTTTGCCGCCCGCGCGGGACTTGGTGATGAGGCGCGCAAGCATATTGATGTCCTGAAAGGCATTTATGAGCGTCATGGCCAGCCGTGTGAGCCTTGTGCCCAGATTGAGCAGAATATCGCCAACTGACCAGCAGCATTGGGAGGAATCGCATGAAAAAGATGGTCGGGTTGATTGCGATGGCGCTGATACTGGCGGGTTTGCCCGATCAAGCAGCATGGGGCAAAGACTTGACGCGGGATGAGGTCCGCCGCTGTATGGACTTCGGATATGACATCATGCGTGCAGAAGAGCGCCTGGAGCTTGGCGAGCGCGCGCAGCGCGACATCAACAGACGGTTGAACGGTACAACAAACCGCGACTATCAGCGCCAACTCACCCGGGACTACAACAAGGAAGTTCGCAAGCAAAGCCGCCGTATTGAAAATTACGAAGACTATCTGCTGCCACGTTTTAACAAGGACTGTGCCCGCCGGTCAGTCCAGACAAGCGATTATGAGCGGGTTTGCAACACGCAGGACCGGATGGAAAACCCCTTTTGCAGAAGCTTTCCTGACTTGGCCAATCGCGTCAAACGCAAGAACGGCTGGAAATGACCTTTGTGAAGCTCAGTGCAGAGGATGTCATCGCCCGCGATATCGTCGGGCGGCCGTTCCTGCACGAACAGGGGCAGTTCGTCTGCCGGGGATATGTGGCCGACTTCACCGTTGAGGGTGACTATTGGACTCTCAAGGTCCGGGACGTGGAGTGCCTGGATAAGATGGCTGGCCAGTGGCGTCATGACACAGACGCGGACGAATATGGCGGCAGCCTTTCACAGTATTGCTCGTTCGTGGAAGACACGATCGACGACATCATCTGCCTGTCGGGCTACGGCATGGAAATCAACGTGGGACCTGAATGTGACAGCCCCTGGAGTGAGATCGACTGGCCGGAGCTGGACGGCTATGAGGGCGGCCCGATGACGGGTAGGCTGAGCAAACGGGACAAGAAGAAGCGCCGGAAAAAACGGGGCTGAAGGTCAGGGTGAGACTATGAAAAATGCATCAACCATAGACTGGTGGAGCTGGCGCGGCTTTTTCTACACGTTTGTCAGCGGAATCTTTTGGTGGCTCCATTGGCGGCCAGCCCGCTTTCTGGTGACGTTGGCCTACCCCTTGGTTCTAGGGTTTGTCGAATATGCGTTGGCCCCCGAGCTTGCAGATGGTGGCGCTGAGCGCGATGTGGCTGCATGGTTCCCATACGCCTTGGTGGCATGGCCGGTGGTTATGGGATTTGTGCAAAGCGAGGCGGTCTATGGCCAGTATATTGAGCACCGTTCCAGGCTCGCTGGCACAGTCACTATTCTTCTTTTCGCAATCGCCTTCCTGCTCAGCAAGCCTGGGTATGAACTGCGCCACCAACTGGCAGCAGAGATACCGGTTGCGAGCATCGCTGCGGTTGTGCGGCCGCCGGTTGACTGGCGGGAGCTGAGAAAAGAATTCGATATGGAGAAAAAGCGTTTCGGCTTTGTCGATCAGCATGGTGTTTGGGTGCTGCCGCCAAAATATCTCCATATCATGGGCACGCTCACGGACTCCCGGTTCAGAAACAACCGTGCGCTGGCCGTACTGCCGAAGGATGACAGGGGCGGGAGTGATAACCGCATCACCTATATTGATTCAACAGGCAAAGCCATAACACCCTACTTCAAGGAGCTTTATGGTCGTCTGCCTGGCGGCAACCTTGCCTGTGTCGGTGTGGCGCCGGAGGAAGGGAAGGGGCTGGACCAAGAGGGTGTCATCAATATCGAGACGGGTGAGTGGGTTCATGGTCCTGGCCAGCCCACTTTCATGTATGAATCGAATTTTCGTGGCAGGCTGTGTCGCTATTTTGAAAAAGCGAAGGTGATGGTTATTGAACTGTCTGCTGAAGAGGCCAGCAAAGGTATTCCACGCCACCGGGCGGTCTTTTATGGCCGCGGCGACAGGAAGTTGTTTGAGAAAAGCATCGAGCTTCTCAGCATCCGCGGCGACAATTTCGTTGTGGACGACAAGATTTTGCGGACCTTCACAACATGTGTTGATGGAAGTGTTGGGCCGGAACGCGTGGAAAACCGTGAGTATCTGCTTGCCATGTATGATGGTGACGGCCGCAAGGTGTCAGAAATCCGTAGCACGCGCTTCAAGGCTTCCAAGTACAAATGCCCCTGAGGTTGACAAAGCTTAGCGATCAGCTGAAGCAGCCCATGGCAGAGCGGCTTTTTTTGTGGTGCCCGGGGTAGCTGTTATGACTGTTTTCTTTCGAGCAAAACCTGTCTGTATCAATTTCCCGCGGGACTGGCTCTGTTGATGGTACCCAAAAGCCATTCAATATGGTTGGAAATGCGTTCATAGTTTTCCGTCACTCCATAAATACCGGGGTAGGTTTCGTCTTGTTGAAACGAGCTTACACCAGCCAGAAATCTATGTTGGCCTTTGGTGATAAACGCCGGGCCGCCGCTATCTCCTGGCCCGCTGACGGCTTCAAACTCAACAGCCTTACCGGAATCTGGGGCGTCAAATCGGAACCTCAGTCTTTTGTCGGCTTCTTCGATGATATTGAAGCCTTGTCGAAACCTTCCATCCTTGACCAGAGCAGGATCAATGCCGTCACCGGTTCGCCCCCAGCCAAGGATGCTAATTCTTTTTCCTGTTTCATCCTGTTCTCTGTAAAGCCGGGCTGGTGCAACGCTCGTTACAGGTTTTTCCAGTTTTATCAGGGCCAGATCGGTAACGCCCTCCGATCCCACTCTTTCCGCATCCCAGCTGGGATGGAACACCAGCTGCTCGACCGACCGTTCTTCATGCCCAATGAGGATATTGTCACCTATTTTCGCATGTTCTGCGACATGCGCTGCCGTGACGATCCATTGTGGTGCGACCAGGGTGCCAACGGCACGTCCTTCCAGTAAGGGCACGACCTCCGCAAACATTTTTGGGTCTACAATGGCCTGCTTGGCGGGAGCCGCCTTCGTGACGATGATTGCACGTGCCGGGGCGCTTATGACGGCCAGAATGACAAAACAGCTGAAAAAGAATAGACGCATGAAATGGCTTCCTTGCTCCCGACAGGTTCTGGCTGCCCATGATGCTGCCTTGTCGCCTTCAGTCAAGGCAGACATTCGTTGGGTTTGGCGCAAGCAAGGAAAGCTGTTCAGGAACTTCTGACGTCAACAAAAAAGCCGCCCATGAAGGAGCGGCTTTTTTAAGTGGTGCCCGGGGGCGGATTCGAACCACCGACACGCGGATTTTCAAATGACTGTGTGGTTATAAAAAATAGTTATTTCAAGATGTTATACGGAACAAAAATTACTGTATATGGAACGTATCTTGTGGCGTCTGAAAGTTCATAAAGTGAACTTGCGCCGTCTTACCTGTTCTATGACGCTTGAACGCCTTGTCTCTCGACACCTTCCTTAATCCTGGTTACATTCCCTCTTCAATTCTCTGGGGAGGGGTTCCATTGGAAAAAGGTACTATTAGCAATTATCGCGGGCGTGCTGAGTTTACCGGCTTTGCCTTCGTTTTATTGCTTATCATTATTGTAACGGTATTGCCGTTTTTTGGGGAACTATTCAAACAGGACTCGGGCATGACCTTGGGTCTAGTGATTCACGGATTTCTGTATCTGGGTTGGTATGTGCTGTTTTGGCATCAAAGCCGCCTCGTCGGTGGTGGATATGTGAAGCGTCACAAGATGCTGGGCAAAATCAGTATCGCTTTTTTTACGCTATTATTGATCTCAGGCCTGCAGATGCTGGAAGCAGTGCGCGAAACCTATAGCGCAAGCTGGGAGCCCTGGTACCTTATCTCGCGGACCAGTTTTGTCGCCGCAATAACCCATACAACCGTATTCTTTGCGGCCTACTTTGTGCTTGCACTTTGGAAGCGTCGTGATCCCGCCTCCCATAAGCGATACATGTTGTTGGCATCGCTGTCCATGGTCGCTGCGTCTCTGACCCGCGTTGTCTATCTGCCGTTTGTTCCACTGGATGGAACAGCGTTGACGTTGCTTGGTACATTCGGCTTGTTTGCAGTGCCGATGGTAATGGACAAAAAAAAGCAAGGGCGTGTTCATCCAGTTTTAAAATGGGGAACGTTGGTCTATGTGATTACGCTGATCATCTCTATGGCTATCCTACCCGGAATGACGCAAATACAGAATTTGGCCTTTGGATTGTAAAATTTAGACCGGGTTCAGAGCAGGCCATGCCCACAAGCCGGCACTGTCAATCTAACTCATTACTCAGATCATATCGGGGTTAACCTTGGCGAATGGGCATCTCAATTCGTTAATGTTAATCTCCGCCAGTCGTTATCTAGTTGGGGTCCTTCGTTGTGTTCGTAATCCGCTTTCACTTCTACAGTTAGAGGAATTAATCTTTGCACGAGGGATTGATTGCCACCGTTACTCCATGCGCTAAACCTGCATTCTGTGAATGATCTGTATAAATGTGGGGTTGGTTTGCGCATGTTTGCAGTTAGGGGATTCCACAGCATTCAGTTGTGTAGAAGCTATTTCAGGGAAAATTGCATTATCGCCAGAAACGCAAAAGCCGCAGATGACTGCGGCTTTTTGAAGTGGTGCCCGGGGGCGGATTCGAACCACCGACACGCGGATTTTCAATCCGCTGCTCTACCAACTGAGCTACCCGGGCATACCATAAAACGGTACCATGTACCGCGTCAGCGAAGGCGCTTATAGGCAATAACTTTGGGCCTGTCCAGCGCTGAATCGAATTTTTTTAACCGCCAGGTTACGAAGGCTCGCCTTCACCAATGTCGTCCGGAATTTCCGTGTCGCCGGGCAGAGTATATTCCTCATTGAACCATTTGCCCAGGTCCACATCGGCGCAACGTTTCGAACAGAAGGGGCGGAATTTCACGATGGCAGGTTTGCCGCATTCGGGGCATTTGCTGCCGGTTTTTGTCATCTCATCCTGTTCAGTCATCTGCCTTTCCCTTTTATGCCCTGAGCCATACTGATGGCGTATCTGCCGTCTCGAACGCAATAGTGCGTCCGGTGGATTGCTGCAGCGATTCGGTAACATCCGCGCGCGCCTCGAACCAGGCCTTTGTGCCTTCGGGTGCTGCGATCACCAGCGTGCCGGGTTCCGCCCGGTTTGCTGTGCGGACGGCATCGCGCAGCAGCTGCAGGGCCTGTGCCTGCGCGCGTGCCCTGTGGGCCGTGCTTACCATCATGCGGTCGCGGAGGCTGAGGCCTGAGCGCTTGCGGTTGATCTCCATCAGGCCGAACTGCGACAGGCCTGTGTGCTGCACCGGTACTGTGTCGCCCTTGAAGGCCTCGTTCACCGTGTCCATCAGTTCCTTGGCGTGGCCCTTGGAGGACATATCGATGAAGTCCACCACCACCAGGCCACCAATATCCTGGAATCGCAGGTGCCAGGCTGTGGCCATGGCCGCTTCCATGTTGGTGATCAGCTTGGCTTCCGCAGCACTACGGCCCTTGAGCGCGCCACCCATATTCACATCCACAGCTGTCAGCGCCGGAGTGGGGGTGATGGAAATCCAGCCGCCCGAAGGCAGGTCGATCCGGGGCGCGAGGGCTTCCTCAACGGCTTCATTGACGCCGTATTCTTCAAATGCAGCACTTTCGCCCTTAAAGGGCTTCAAGCGCGCGGCCACATCGGGCCACAGGCGGGCTGCGACGGCTTTGGCGTCGGCGAGCGCACTGCCGCCTTCAACCAGAATATCGCTTTCACCGTGAGGCGCGGCCAAGAGCGCTTGCGCCTGCGGGCTGTGCGCGAACAGCAGGCCCGGCTTGTCGCTGTCGGCCGTGAGCGCATTCACCAGCATCTGGGCTTCCGCGGCCACGGCTTCCGGCGCCACGCTGCCCGCATGGCTGCGTACAATCACAGCGGCCTTTGAAGCGGCGTCGGTCAGGAGCGGTGTCAGGGTTTTCTGCGCCTTGGGGCCCAGGTCTTTCGAGAAATTCAGCCGCGCACCGCCTGTTTCAGCCACCACATAGCGGCCCAGGAGGCGCGGGCGGGCGGTGACCGGGAGCGCCTTGCCTTCAAGCGCGGACGGTTCCGACAGCACCTGCACCGTCAGCATGTCGCCTTCCCGAACACAGTCGCTGATGGTGTCGGCGCGGCCTTTCACCAGCTGTTTGGCGCGGCGGAAATTCATGGCGCCCGTCAGGCCGTCTCCCAAATCAAGGAAAGCGATCTCAAGCGTCGCGTCCACGCGGGTGACCCGGGCGCGGAAAATGGCGTCCAATGGGCTCAGGTCCGCATCGGTATGAAACTGGATGGTTTCGGGGAAGCCGTCCGCATCGATGGTGGCGCTGCGCCACTCAAGTAGGCCGGGCTCGATGATCGTGAAACCTGTCATTTTAATTCTGCTTCAGATGCGCGTTCAGCCAGCCGCCGACTTCAAAGAGCGGTAGCCCGACAACGCTGGAATAGGACCCGGAAAGAAACCGTACGTAGGTGGCAGCAAGTCCCTGGATGGCATAACCACCGGCCTTGCCGTCCCACTCGCCGCTCTCGATATAACGGTCGATGTCGGCGTCCGACAGGCGCTTGAAGGCGACAACGGTGGTGACCGATTTGGTCAGCTGTTTGCCGGAAGGCAGCACAATCGAGATGCCGGAAATCACTTTGTGGCGCCGGCCCGACAGCATCTTCAGGCACTTGCGGGCCGTGGCTTCGTCTTCCGCTTTCGGCAGAATGCGTTTGCCCACAGCCACGACCGTGTCTGCGGCAAGCACCAGTGCGTCCTTATGGTCGGGCGCAACTGCCGCCGCCTTCTCCCGCGCCAGTCTCTCGGCGTGGGGTTTGGGCAGTTCATCCCGATGTGGTGTCTCGTCAATGTGCGCGGGCGCGATCACGTCTGGTGTGACGCCGATTTGCGCCAAGAGATCCTGCCGCCGAGGGGATGCCGAGGCGAGGACGAGTGTTTGAGCTGTTTGGGTAGCTTGCGCGCCCCCTTGGGCGTCATGTGGGCGCACGGCCATCAGTTTCCAACCGATCTTATTTGAAACGGTAGGTGATGCGGCCTTTGGTCAGGTCGTATGGCGTCAGTTCAACCAGAACTTCGTCACCTGCCAGTACGCGGATACGGTTCTTGCGCATCTTGCCTGCGGTGTGACCCAGAATCTCGTGGCCGTTTTCAAGTTCTACACGGAACATGGCGTTTGGCAGCAGTTCGGTCACTTTGCCGCGCATCTCCAAAACTTCTTCTTTAGCCATTTTGTCTCCTTGTCATGGCTTTCAATTCGCGGACATACATGAAGCGTGTACCAATGAAATGCAACAATTTTGGCGAACTTGGGCCTAAAAAGTCGGCATTTTGTGCTGATTTTACCATGTCAGGCCGACATGTGTGACAAATTTACGGCCACAGGCCCCGCATGGGGCTGCGCTAGTAGGGGAAACGGTCGGCGATCCGGCATTCCAGATGATCACGCACCAGGCGGTAGCTATCCATGATCTGGTTGCGGTTGCCTTCGGCGTCGGATGGATCTGGCGTTGGCCAATATTCAAGCGCCACCTGTGCCGCAGAGGCATCCTTTTCAATATGGTCTTTGGCTTCCTTGGTCAGCGCCACGATCAGATCAAACGCATCCAATTTCACATCCGCCAGCGTCAGCGACTTGTGGTTTGAAATATCAATGCCTTCTTCCTTGAGGGCGGCGACAGAGAAGGGGTCGAGCGCTCCGGCGATCAGCCCGGCCGATTCGACAAACAGCCGCCGCTTCGAATGCTTGCTCGCCAGCGCTTCGGCCATCGGGCTCCTGACAGCATTCTGGTTGCACACAAACAGAACGCTTTTCACGGATTTCGGGGCTTCTGTCATCGGGGGCCCCTGTTTTCCTTGAGGTGCAACACGCACACCAGGGTGAACAGGCGCCGGGCGGTCTGCCGGTCTATTTTGATCTTGCCCTCAAGCCGTTCCTGCAAGAGTTCACTGCCTTGGTTATGCAGCCCGCGACGGCCCATGTCGATCGCTTCGATCTGGCTGGGGCTTGCGGTCTTGATCGCCTCATAATAGCTGTCACAGATGGCGAAATATTCGCGGATGATGCGCCGGAACGGCGTCATGGCCAGTCGGAAGCTCATCAGCAGGTCATCGTTCGTGGATTTCACGTCGAAGTTCAGGCGGCCCTCAATGGTTGCGAGCGTCAGCTTGTAGGGGCCCTCATAGGCCTCGTCGGCGGATTTCTCCAGCTCGAAGCTGTTTTCTTCCAAGAGGTCGAAGATGGCGATACGGCGTTCGTGCTCGACGTCCGCGCTCCAGCGCACGACCGTGCTTTCATCCAGTGTCACATCTACGAGCTTATGATTCGCCATGGGCTATTTATTAAAGCCTTTAAGCCTGATGGCAACCGAAAGCGCGTGCGCGCCCAAACCTTCCTCTTCGGCAAGGCGTACAGCAGACGGGCCGATGGCCTGAAGGCTGGCTTCCGTGCAGCCCACAAATGTAGTGCGTTTCATGAAGTCATAGACGCTGAGGCCGGAGGAGAATCTGGCCGCGCGCGCTGTGGGCAGCACGTGGTTCGGGCCTGCCACATAATCGCCGATGGCTTCAGGCGTATAGCGGCCCAGGAAGATGGCGCCCGCGTTGCGCACTTGCCCGGCAAATGCGTCGGCGTCGTCCATGGCCAGCTCAAGGTGTTCAGGCGCCAGCCGGTTCACCAGCGGCACGGCATCCAGAAGCTTGTCGACGATGACGATGGCGCCATAGTCTGTCCAGGAGGCCAGCGCGATATCGCGGCGCTCGAGGCTTGCAAGGTGGTCCTCGACGGCGGCCATCACCTGGCGAGCGTAAGTTTCATCATCGGTGATCAGAATCGATTGTGCCGCCGTGTCATGTTCGGCCTGGCTCAGAAGGTCCGCCGCGATCCAGCGCGGGTCATTCTTGTTGTCGGCCACCACCAGAATTTCTGATGGACCAGCAATGGTATCGATCCCCACCTTGCCGAACACCTGCCGCTTTGCTTCGGCGACAAAGGCATTGCCGGGGCCAACGATCTTGTCGACGGGCGCGATCGTCTCTGTGCCGTAAGCAAGTGCGGCAACGGCCTGCGCGCCGCCGATGCGGTAAATCTCGGTCACGCCCGCCAGCTTGGCTGCCGCCAGCACCAGCGGGTTCAGCACGTCATCGGGGGTGGGCACAACCATCACCACCCGGTCCACGCCTGCAACAGACGCCGGGATGGCGTTCATCAGCACGCTGGATGGGTAGCTTGCGGTGCCGCCAGGTACATAAAGGCCCGCGGCTTCAACCGCCTGCCAGGTCTGGCCCAGCCGCACGCCCACGTCGTCAGTATAATCCAGATCGTCCGGGATCTGTTTTGCGTGGAACGCGCGGATGCGCGCGGCGGCCACTTCGAGCGCTGCCATGGTCTCAGCGTCCACCTGCGCGCAGGCGGCTTCCACCTCTACGTCGGTGATGGCGAGGCCCTTGGTGCGCGCGTCGAACCGGTCGAACTTGGTCGTCAGGTCATAAAGCGCGTCATCGCCGCGGTCCTGCACGTCCCGGAGGATGTCGGTGACCACGTCGCGCACGTCTGTGGTGGTTTCCCGCTTGGCCGAGAGGAGGTCTTTGAAGGCGGCCTCGAAATCAGCCGCGCTACTTTTAAGAATTTGTGCCATTTTGCACAGCCTCCCTGAAGCGGTCGATCCAGTAACTGATTTCGCGCGGACGCGTTTTGAACGCCGGGCGATGCACCACGAGGCGCGAGGTGATGTGCGTCAGCACTTCCACTTCCTTCAGCTGATTGGCGCGCAAGGTGCCGCCGGTGGACACCAGGTCGACGATACGGCGCGAGAGCCCGAGCTGAGGGGCCAGTTCCATCGCACCATTCAGCTTGATGCATTCGGCCTGCACGCCGCGCTCGGCATAATATTGCCGTGTCAGGTTCGGGTATTTGGTGGCCACGCGAATGTGGGACCACTCGCGTGGGTCTTCTGTGGCTTCGTCCTCGGGCATCGCCAGGGACAGGCGGCAGTGGCCAATATCCAGGTCGAGCGGCGAGTAGAGGTCCGAATAGCCAAATTCCTGCAACACGTCATTGCCGACAACCGCCAGATGGGCGGCGCCGAAGGCAACAAACGTGGCGGCGTCGAACGCGCGCACCCGGATGATCGAAAGGTTCGGGATGTTGGTGTCGAACTGCAGGGCGCGGGATTTGGGGTCGTCAAACGCGGCTTCCGGATGGATACCGGCAGCTTTCACGAGTGGCATGACTTCCTCGAGAATGCGGCCCTTCGGCAGGGCAAGTACCAGTTTGTCTGTGAGTTCCATCGGTCAGTTCCGGTTCGGTTTTTAAAAAAGAAAAAAAGGGGCCGCGCATGCAGCCGGGGTGGATTTAGTCCGCATGATGGGGGCGTTCAAGCGCTTCCCACTCATCACCCATGTCAGAAAGCGTGGCGTCAATGCATTCTGCCGTCAGGCGAATGCTGGCGCCGCCGGCAAAATTCAGCATGATGAAATAGTCGTCGCCGTTTTCGTGAGCCTCGATATCCAGAAGTTCGAGCACAGTATCCTCGGCCTTGATGTCAATGCCGTGAAGCTTGGCGGCCAGAATGCCGTCCATGTGGAAACCGGTGCGCACGCGCTCACCTTTTGGGCGGAGGAACTTGCGCTTCTTTTCCCAGCGGAACCGGTTGCCCACGAAAGCGAAACGATGCTCCTTGGGCAGCCAGGCAATGTCGCCCACGCGCACGGTGGTATCCTGCAAAAGGCCCGACATGATGGTCAGGTCCTCTTCCGTCTGGCTGATCAGTTTCAGGGCATCACTCATAGGTCACATGTTCCAATCTTCAGAATCGACTGCAATGTAGGCGGCATGCCCCATGGCTTCAAGTGGTTTCCCATTAAGGAAGCGCGCAGAAAATCTATTGGAAGCGTGCGGTGGGGTCAGTCGGGCATGCGCTCGACGTTGGCGCCGACGGCCTTGAGTTTCTCCTCAAGCCGCTCATACCCCCGGTCCAGGTGATACAGCCGGCGGATTTCCGTCTTGCCGTTTGCCACAAGGGCGGCGAGCGCGAGGCTCATACTGGCCCTGAGGTCAGTGGCCATCACGGGCGCGCCTTTCAGCGCCTCCACACCGCGCACCGTGGCGCTTGAGCCGGTCACCGTGATGTCCGCGCCCAGGCGGCACAGTTCCGGCACGTGCATGAAGCGGTTCTCGAAAATGGCTTCGGTGATCACGCTGGCACCGTCTGCCACGCACGCCAGCGCCATGAACTGGGCCTGCATGTCGGTGGCGAAACCGGGGAAGGGTTGGGTGACGATATTGAAACCGTGGATGTGGCCGTTGGATTTCACCCGTATGCCGCCGTCCTCAACGCTCACGATGCCGCCAGCTTCCTCAAGCTTATCAAGCGTCGCCTGCATGTCGTGTGCGCGCGCACCTTCAAGGAACAGGTTGCCGCGGGTCATCAGGGCCGCGACAGCGTAGGAGCCCGCCTCAACTCGGTCGGGCATCACTTCATGCTCAGCGCCATGCAGGCGGTCCACGCCCTCGACCGTGATGGTCTCGTGCCCGGCGCCCTCAATCTTGGCGCCCATGGCATTCAGGCAGGCCGCAAGGTCTGCGATCTCGGGTTCTCGCGCAGCGTTTTCAATCACCGTTGTGCCCTTGGCCAGCGTGGCGGCCATCAGCGCATTTTCCGTGGCGCCGACAGACACAAACGGGAAGCGGATATTGCCGCCTTTGAGGCCCTTCGGGGCGGAAGCGCGCACATAGCCTTCCGCCACGTCGATCTCTGCGCCCAGTGCCGTGAGCGCCTTGAGGTGCAAATCGATCGGGCGGGTGCCGATGGCACAGCCGCCGGGCAAACTCACGATCGCTTCACCGGCGCGGGCGACAAGGGGCCCCAGCACCAGGATGGAGGCGCGCATCTTGCGCACGAAATCATAGGGCGCCACCGTGTCGTTGATCTGGCCAGCGTCAAACGTGAGGCTGCGGCCCGCGATACGGCCGCCCCGCCCGCCCGCCATGGTGACGGTGACACCCATGTGATTGAGAAGGTCTGCGAGCGTGGTGATGTCCGCCAGTCGCGGCATGTTATGAAGCGTCAGGGGTTCGGACGACAGCAGGGACGCACACATGAGCTTGAGCGCGGAGTTTTTCGCGCCTGAAATGGGAACCACGCCTTCAAGCCTGTTCCCGCCCTCAATAACCAGTTTGTCCATCTGTCTATGTGCCCTTTTCAACAATACTCAACTGAAGGCAAAACTTGGCCTTCAATAAAGGCATCTTAACGGCGCCGGAGTGCCCGTGTTTGGGCAAACAAATTAAAGCTTCGGCAGGGTAACGCCGGTCTGGCCCTGATATTTGCCTGCGCGGTCGCTGTAGGCGGTCTCGCACGGCTCATTGCCCTGCAGGAACAGGAACTGGCAGGCGCCTTCGTTGGCGTAGATTTTCGCGGGCAATGGCGTGGTGTTCGAGAACTCCAGCGTCACATGGCCTTCCCAGCCGGGCTCGAGCGGTGTCACATTCACGATGATGCCGCAGCGGGCGTAGGTGGATTTGCCAAGGCAGATCACCAGCACGTCTTTCGGGATGCGGAAATATTCAACCGTGCGCGCCAGCGCGAAACTGTTCGGCGGGATGATGCACACGTCCGTGTCGCGGTCGACAAAGCTTTTCGGGGAAAAGTCCTTGGGGTCGACAATG
Source organism: Kordiimonas lacus (assembly GCF_001550055.1). Lineage (GTDB taxonomy): Bacteria > Pseudomonadota > Alphaproteobacteria > Sphingomonadales > Kordiimonadaceae > Kordiimonas > Kordiimonas lacus. Next base: position 109,241 of record NZ_LRUA01000010.1, on the reverse strand, counting down.
GCCGAGTCCACATTGGTGAAAATCTTGAACTCGGGCGCCACGCGGGCGTCATAGCCGTAGGACGATAACCCGTATGAGATGTTATCCTTCCTGACCTGCCCGTCTACAAACGGTTCGATCATGCCGTGCTGTTGTGACATTTCGCGAATCCATTTATCGGACATGATGGCCATTGGCGTCTCCCCTGAGTGACATCTGGTTGCCTGTTTCCCCAACCCACCGGGGCACAGCTATTTTTGGCATTAGTAAGCCAATCGCTTGTGCGCGACAAGCGTTAAACCTACCAGATATGGGAATTGTTGAGGGGGCTTTTAGCTGTCCGGGAAAAAGCTGAGATCGGACGGCTATTTAGTCGCCTGATCAGTCTTCTGTCTTGCGTGTCCGCTGCTGTTCCTTGCGGCGGCGCAGGTTGGCGCGCAGGGCTTCGGCCAGCCGGGCCTGCTTTTCGGCATCCTTCAGCTTGCCCGAATCCTGTTTCACAGGGACGTCTTGTTTGGTCTTTTCGCTCATGTGCCCACATTTGCGCCAATCAGCCGAGATTTTCAAGATTGAATGTGTACGGAAATTACTTATTGACTCATGCCTAGGGCGCTTATAGAAGATCGCTCGCAAGACGTGGCCTGCTGCTGTAGCTCAGGGGTAGAGCACTCCCTTGGTAAGGGAGAGGTCGGAAGTTCAAATCTTCTCAGCAGCACCACGCTTCGTTTCCCCGACAATTTAATCTCACTGCCTCGCTCAGGAACGCTTGTGCGGCCCGCATATCTTTATATTGAATTTGCCCGCGTGAGCCTCTATGCATGGCGCACGCGATGGTTCTGTTGCCCGTTAGGGTAAGAGCGAAGAGGGAATGCGGTAAGTCCCCCGAAAAGGAAGGGCAAATCCGCAGCTGTGCCCGCAACTGTATGTGTGGAGTGTCCCCCGAAGGGCCCACTGGTGAAAACCGGGAAGGGCGGGGAGCACGGTGAGACACAAGCCAGGAGACCTGCCATCCGGTCGCCCATTTCTCTGGTCGGGTCAACCATGGGAAGCGGATTTCCGTACCGGCGACAAGGTCGTTGCTGTGTGCGGAGCTTGTCCCTCTCTCGTCTGACAATCTCCATTTCTGCAGCTGTTGTTTTACGGGCCTCAAAGAGGCCGAAAATGGAGCCTGTCCATGTCCAGACTATCCCCTCTGAAGGCGCTTCTGGTTGCCACCAGCGCCCTTACATATGTGCCTGCAGCCAGTGCGCAGGATGAAGATATCGAAGAATTTGTCGTAACCGCGGGTCGCCGCACGCAACCGATTAGCGAAGTGGCCAAAAGCATCGCGGTGCTGAGTGAAGCCGAGCTTGTTGAGCGCCAGTACCAGTATGTTGTTGACGCGCTGCAAAGCCTGCCGGGCGTGGCCATCAACCAGAATGGCACCTTCGGCGGAGTGGCAACGGTCACCATCCGTGGTGGGTCGTCCGACCAGACCGTGATCCTGATCGACGGCGTGCAGGTGAATGACCCGTCCCAGCCGGGTGGTGGCTTCAACTTTTCAACCCTTGACCCGAACGGCATTGAGCGTATCGAGGTGCTGCGTGGCCCGCAGGCGGTGCTTTACGGTTCCGATGCCATCGGCGGCGTGATCAATATCATCACCAAGTCCGGCCAGGACGGTTTCGCGGGCGAGGCCTTCGGCGAATATGGCGCCTTTGAGAGCAAGCGTATTGGCGGTTCCGTGCGTGGTGGCAGTGACCGGATGAACTTCAACCTCAGTGCCTCTTATTTCGATACAGATGGCATTTCTGCAGCAGATAGCGGCACGGAAACTGACGGCTATGAAAGTCTGACGGTTCGCGGCAAGGTGCGCACCAAGCTGAGCGACGGGTTCAGCTTCGATGTGACCACCAGCTATACCGACACCGAAAGCGACTATGACGGCTTCACCCTCAGAGACGACTTCACCTATGGCCTGGCCGACACGGAGGACAGCAGCAAGTCAGAAGAATTTTCCGTCGCGGGCCGTGCGTATATCGACCTGATGGACGGTCGCCTGTCGAACACGCTGTCGGTGGAATATTCATCCATCCAGCGCGACAATTTTAACGCAGGCATCTTCAGCTTTGGGGCTGAAGGGGAGCGCTTGAACTTCGATTATCTGGGTGTGTTGGAAGTGGCCGACGGCTGGACGCTGACAGCAGGTGCCCAGCATGAGGTGACCGAAGCCAAGTCGCAGGACCCGGAGCCCATCTCAACCGACAGTATCTTCGGTATCCTTTCTTATGATGGTATCGACGGCCTGACAGTGTCCGGCGGCGTGCGGGTGGATGACCATGAAACTTTCGGTTCCACCACCAATGGTGAACTGAACGCGTCTTACCAGTTTGAAGGCACGGGCACGCAGATTACCGCGGCCTGGAGCGAAGGCTTCAAGGCGCCGACCATCTTCCACCTGACCTTCGCATGCTGCGGCTTCGATTCCAATGTCGCACAGGCGGAAGCATTGCCTGAACTGGCGTTGAAGCCCGAGCGGTCCAATAGCTGGGAAGTTGGCTTCAAGCAGCCATTCCTCGATGGCCGCGCGACCTTTGGGGCGACCTACTTCAATCAGGATATTGATGACCTGATCACCTTCACCTTCGCCGACGGCTACCGCAATATTGCGGAAACCAGCGCCAAGGGTGTGGAGCTGGAGCTGACGGCCGACCTGACAGATGCCATCAACCTGAGCGCCAACTATACCTATAATTCGGCCCGCGATCTGACAGCTGACCAGCAGCTGGCACGCAAGCCGAAGAATGAGGCTTTCGCGGCGCTCAACTGGCAGGTAACGGACCGGCTGACCACCAATGTGAGCATCACGCTGAACGGCAAGGAACATGACACCAGCGTCAATTTCGAGACCGGTGAGCGCGAAGTGGTGGACGCCTGGACCCGCGTGGACCTGAGCGCTGCATACAAGCTGACGGATACGATTGAGCTGTTCGGCCGGGTCGATAATCTGTTCGATGAAGAGTATCAGCAGGTTCTGGGGTATGGCACGCCAGGCATTTCCGCTTATGTGGGTGTTCGCGCCCGCTTCTAGGGGGTAACATGATCCGGGGTTGCCTGTGGGCAGCCTCGGCACTCTCCAACTGTGAAGGACACACGATGACTGACAGGTCAAAAACGGACGCCGACCTTCACAAGGAAAAGATGAAGGCCCAGCAGGCAGAGCATCGCGCCAAAATGCGCGAGCGCAAGACAGCCGACCGTGGCCTGCTGCTGATTCACACGGGTAACGGCAAGGGTAAATCCACGGCCGGCTTCGGTACCGTGATCCGGGCGCTTGGCTGGGGCCACAAGGTGGCGATTGTCCAATATGTGAAGGGTGCGTGGCGCACGGGCGAGAAAGAGTTCTTCGACCGTTTCCCGGACCTGGTGGACATGCATGTGATGGGCGACGGCTTCACCTGGGACACGCAGGACAAGGAGCGTGATATCGCCTCCGCGCGTGCCGCGTGGGAGAAAAGCTGTGCGCTGATGCAGTGCGGCGACTATGACCTGGTGATGCTTGATGAACTGAATATCGTGCTCCGGAACGACTATCTGCCGCTTGAAGAAGTGCTGACTGGTGTACGTGCAAGGGACGCCCGGACCAGTGTGATCATCACGGGGCGGAATGCGCCAGACGCCTTGATGAAGGAAGCCGACCTGGTCACAGACATGACGCAGGTGAAGCACCCTTTTGATGCGGGTATCAAGGCCAAGCAGGGCGTTGATTTTTAACTTTCGCTCGAAGCTGCTGTTGATTTTAACCCACTTCCCATACGCCTGTGGTTCGGGGGCGGGTTGGTTGACTCGGCGCCGGTGCCATGTAATAGCACCCCTATCGCACGGTTAACTCGGTGACTTTATAAGGTGGGGGCCTCATGTCACGTAATCAGGAACAGGACAGCTTCGCGCGTATTTTCGGCGCTCATCTTCTGGCGGATATTCCAGATGTCTCAAGTGGGGGGCATGTGCCCCGCCGGTTAATCCAGTTCTGGGACAAGGAACCGCCACAGGACGTGGCGCGAATGTTGTCGCTCAGCAAGGCCTGGGCGGACAAGCACCAGCTGGAATATGTCCTGTTCAGCGAGGCCGACGCGCGGGCCTATCTGGCGGACCGCCAGGTTGACGGCAAATCTCTTCTGCAACTGTTTGACCGCTGTTTTCACCCGGCCATGAAAGCGGACCTGTTCCGGCTTGTGTATCTCCATGAATATGGCGGCTATTACCTGGATGCCGACAACGGCGTCACCGATGACGCGCTGGCACTGTTTGGCCTTGACCGTGACGTCTTTTTTATCGATTTCAGGCAACGCCGGGTTCAGAACAACTTCATGGCCGTGGCGCCAGGTTCGCTCCTGATCAGTAAAGCCCTGTCGGCAGCGGCCCGCAATATTGAGGAAAATGCGAGTGAGGATGTCGGCATCGGCACGCTCACAGGCCCCTATGTTTTCACGGTAGAATTGGCAAAGCTGCTGCAGGATGGCGGGTATACCTGCTATCTGGTCGACTATCTGAAGAATGTGAAGATTGCGCCCGGACCGGAGGTGGTTCTGGGGCAAAATCTGGACTATAAGAAGTCGGACCAGAATTGGCAACGCGCTCAGGCTGGGCCCATTGCCGCACGGTTGAGGACCAAGTTGACGACCGAAAAGCCAACCATTCCGGACTTTCGGGAACTATGTCGGATTTCGCTCAAGTTTGGCATTGAACTTGAGGCACTTGAAGATATTGCAGCAGCAAACTGGGCAGAGTGGCGACACCATTCGGTCTGTATTGAATTGCGTAGTCGGGTGCTGATACGGCTTCAGCGTTTTGACAAGGCACGGGAAATTCTCACCGACGCATATGATCGATATATACGGCCGGCGTCGTTGCTGAAAATGCTGTCTGGCATCAGCATGAAGCCGGAACGCCTGGAATTTGCTGAAACACTGGCATGGCAGGCAGTTGAAAAAGCACCGGCTGATCCTGATGCCCTGGCGCAGCTGGCCGCCGTTTTCAGGGCGGGTCGTAAATTGGGGGAGGCCAAAGCTGTCGTGGCGTTGGCGCGCGAGCGGTTCAGCCAAAACGCACGCCTTCGGAAGCTGGCTGAAGCGCTTGAAGAAGCGGATAGTCTTGCTGACGAGATCGCGGCCATGACCAAACTTCTTGCGGCCCCGGAAACAACGGGGAAGGCCCGATTCCGGTCAATCGCTAAAACCTGCTTGTATTATGGCCTGCACCTTGAGGCCGTCGAGCAGTTGGCTGATGCCTGGTGGCCTTTCTGGCGCGATACTCCGATGTGTGTCTGGTTGCGTGCGCGCATTCTTGAAAAGCTGGGCCGCGTTGATGATGCCCGCACGCTGCTTGAGGAAGCCTATGAGAAAAAGCTTCGGGCACCGAATATATTGATTATGCTGGCCCAGTTGGCGCTTGACGCGGGCGAGGCCGGGTTTGCGGATCAACTTGCTGGCATGGCAATTGCCAAGGCGTCGGGCAGGGTTGACGCGAGGGTGTTGCGGGTCAAAGCGTTGGCAGCACTTGGGGATACTGCGGGGGTGGATGCAGTTCGGGGCTATCTGCAGGAACAGCATGCCGGTCATCCGCTGGTGATCGAACTTGAGCGGACCATGGGAAAATACGGATGAGTGCATGATAGATCATATAACTCTGCGGGATACCGCGCGCGATTCTGTCCTGTCGAAAGAACTTGGCTACGGGTATGTGCCCATCAGCAAGGCGGCGAACACCAACGTCAAGCGGTTCCTGTGGCAGGTAGAGCACGAGCTGGGGCATTGCCGCCCGGTGGGTGAGCAGTATTTTTCCGTCCATAATTATGGTTGGCGCTTCGGCAGGCCGGATGCGCGTACGCCGTGGCGGGGTTTCAGAAAATCCGCGATAGAAGAATTTTATGCCGCGCTGGTGGGCCGCCGCATGCTCACGGTTGTGCGCAATCCCTATATCCGCTTGCTTTCGGGATACCTGGAAAAGATTGTCGCCAAGGTGGACGTTGAGCCGAACATACCGGCCAAGTTCCAGTTGCCGCGCCGCCCCGACAATTTTGCTGATTTTGTCTATATGGTGTGTGACCGCCCAAGCGCGCGAACGGACATTCATTTCAGAAGCCAGACCTATGCCAGCCTGTTCGATTTCATCGCCTATGATGCGGTAGGGCACGTTGAGACGCTGGCCGCGGGCCTGGCGGATTTTTCAGTAGCCGCGCTGGGCCGGGATTTTAGTCATCTGCTGTCAGCCAAGGCCGATCATGCCATGAAGGCACGGCAAAAGCTGAAGGACCATTACACGCCAGACGTCGCGCGGGCGATCTATGCCCGCTTTCGTGATGATTTCCTCAATTTTGGGTATGATTATGACCTGGAGGCGGTTACGCCGGTCAGGCCGGTTGCGCGCTCTGGCGCGCTGAGTAGCTATCTTGAAGACGCAGCACACATGTGTGCGCCGACGCTGCGCGAAGACAACCCGGCGCCATCAGCGCGGGCAATCGCGGCGTCAGAGACACTGCTGGCGCGGCTTGAGGCCGGCCAGGGGATCAGTGATCTCGACAAAAGCCTGGCGCCTTACGCGCGCAAACTTATCCAGAAATAATTGTCGGAAAGAAGACCGTCAGGAGCGGAACAGTCCGGCTGCACGGTCAGCCATGTTGGCGACGGCAAGAAGGCCGGCGAGTACGCTGCCGCATGCCAGCAGCATCAGGGTTGCGCCCAGCTCACCATTCTGGTGGCAGGATTTGATCCGGTTGATAAAGGTCCACTTCACCAGCGGGCTCTGTTTCTTCGCGCACGCGAATACATCCGTATCACTGGTACGATCAAAATCGGCGGGGCTCTGAGCTCTTAAGAAAAGCTCCATTGGAAAAATCTCCTGTAAGGATTACTGAAACACGCGTTGGGGCATCCCATCAGAGATGAGAAAGTTTCAAATCTAACTATTTTGATGGGGAGGTGTGAACGTATACACGCCTTTTTGTTGCCATAAACTACTATGTTTCGTGCGTTAGTGCTCCTGATATAGGGGTAATATGTTTAGAATTCAAATGATTTGTGTCGAAAGTTTCTCCTGGTGCACGGAATCAGCTACTGACTTGTTGCGCGGATATCACAGTCGGTGTCTTGACAATTCAGATTAAACGACATATCTAGAAATATAGTTTTAAGGAGTGTTGCATGAAGGATGAAACGGCCGCCAGTGTATTTGCCTCGCTTGGGAACCCGGCCCGGCTCGCTGTACTACGCTTGCTGGTTCGCGCCGGCACGGACGGTATGAATGTGGGCCAGCTGCAGAAGCATCTGGACATCCCGGCCTCGACGCTGGCGCATCATATCAGCCATCTGGTTCGTGCCGGCACAATCCGGCAGGAACGTCAGGGGCGTGAAGTGATCAATATCGCTGACTTTGAGACACTGGGTCAGGTCGCAACATTCCTGACTGCCGACTGTTGCGCCGGCGTGCCGCTCAGGTAGCGCTGGCAAGCGACGCTTGTGAATAACGGCTAACTGAACCCCTAAAAGGCTTCGGCTTTTTTTTGAGCTAATATAACCATAAATCTAGGTATATAATGATGACTGACACTGTAAAGACTGAACAATCCATATTCCGCCTGCCGAAGCCGGACAGGGTCCTGCTTTTGGTGTTGGCCATGTTCGCTGGCCTGGCAGTCTATGATGCTGCGCAGGCTGGTACCTCTCTCAAATTCGTGGGGGACGCGGTGCTGGGTGTGTTTCCCTTCCTGATGCTGTCGGTCATGATCGCGGCGTTTGCCAAGGCCTCGTCGCTGGACCGCATGATCGCCAAGGCTTTCACAGGCCATCTGCTGATCATGATCCCGAGCGCAGCCATCGTCGGCGCCTTTTCACCCTTCTGTTCCTGCGGCGTGATCCCGCTTGTGGCGGCGCTATTGGCCATGCGCGTGCCGCTGAGTGCCGTGATGGCTTTCTGGCTCGCATCCCCCATCATGGACCCGACCATGTTTGTCATGACCACCGGCACGCTCGGGTTTGAGTTTGCCGTCTATAAGTCGGTCGCGGCCGTTGGCATGGGCATGTTGGGCGGCTTCAGTGTCGCGGGGCTGCAGCGCCTTGGTGCATTCAGCGACCCACTTCGCCAGAATGTGAGTGGCGGCTGCGGAAGCCCGGATGTGTCCGGCACCCAGCCCATTGTCTGGGCCTTCTGGCAGGATGCAGGCCGCCGCACGGCCTTCCGGGGCGCAACGCTCTCGAACGCCTTTTTCCTAGGCAAGTGGCTGTTGTTCGCCTTCACGCTTGAAAGCCTGATGGTGGCCTATATGCCCGAAGGGCTGGTGATGTCTGCGCTGGGCGGCGAGGGCGCAGCGCCCATCTTCCTGGCCACCCTTATCGGCGTGCCTGCCTATCTGAACGGCTATGCGGCGCTGCCACTGGTGAGTGGCCTGATCGGCGAGGGCATGGAGCCGGCGGCCGGTATGGCCTTCCTGCTGGCGGGCGGAGTGACGTCCATCCCGGCGTCGATTGCGGTCTTCGCACTCGCGCGCCTGCCCGTGTTCCTGGCCTATCTGGCGCTTGCGCTTGCTGGCACACTCATATTCAGCTTTGCTTTTCAACTGGTGAAGTAAGGAGGCTTGCCATGACCCACACCCCTTCCTTTCTGTTTATCATGGACCCGGCTGAGACCCTGAACCTCGAGACCGAAACGTCGCTTCTTTTGATGGACGAGCTGATCACGCGCGGCGTGGCAGTCTATTGGGCGGAAGTGGACGACCTGATCCTGCGGCAAAACACATTATTGGTGCAGGCGCGCAGGGTAGAGGCCGCCATGCCACTCACCCTGTCGACCCAGGCTGAAAAGCCTGCGGCAGCTTTCAGCGCTATCGTACCACGCACGGACCCACCGGTGAATGAGGCCTTTTTGCATCTGACCTACCTGTTGGATTTTGCACCCGGGCATGTGCATCAGTTCAACCGGGTCACGGCGCTGAGGGACATGAACGAGAAGCTCTTGCCGCTGGTGTGGCCGGACCTGGTGCCGCCAACCCTGACAACAATGAATACAGCGGCCATAGAGGCCTTTGTGGAAGAGCAGAGTACCGTGGTGTTGAAGCCGCTGGGGGATTGTTCCGGCCGTGGGATCGTGCGCGTCGGCACATCCGACGACGGGTGGCAGGAAGCTGTACGGGCGTTTGTGGGGCACGGTGCAGCAGCACGCACAATCCAGGCCCAGGCTTTCCTGCCAGATGTGGCGGCGGGCGACAAACGGGTGTTTCTGTTAAACGGCGAACCCATCGGCGCTGTCAACCGCGTGCCGCGCGAAGGGGCCTACCTCGCCAACATTCACCAGGGTGCGCGGGTTGAGGCAACGGAGCTGTCCGCGCACGAGCGTGAAGCGGTGGCGCGCATCGCCCCGCTTCTGCGCCGGCGCGGCCTGATGCTGGTAGGTGCGGATTTCATCGGCGGCTATCTGACGGAGCTCAATATCACCAGCCCGTCTGCCGTTCGGCAGATCAATGCCGTGATGGGGGCCCGGCTTGAGCGCCAGATTGTGGATGCCATGTTGGCCGCCGTGTCGGACACAGACCCCCAAGGTGTGCCCGACACGTGCCCGGTCCTATGCTGCGCGTAAGGCGTCGCTTGAGAGGCGCTCGAACCCGAAATGCTGAACGCTCGGGCGTCCCTCGAACTGGGCGGCGATGGCATGGCTGTGCCAGTCCTTGCTGCCACTGCTGCTGATCACCACGCGGGCGCGGCTGCCGCTTTTCTCAGTCTCAATCACAGACGGTAGAATGTCGTGTTCGCGCATATAGGTAAGTACCGCGGTAAGATCGCTTGCGCATTCTTCGGTAACAAACGTGTAGCGTACGAACTGGTTCTGGCCTTGTGCCATGACATTTTTCCTCTGTCTGAATTGGTCAAAAAAATCGGCCGCAGAAACCGTGCGACCGAGACAGACTATAGCCCATGTGCCGCGCGTCATCTTCCCTAATGGTTGATAGATGAGCCAATATATGGGACGTTGTCCCGAATATTCATAATTTTCGGGACGATAAAAATGGAATTTGACAGTATCGACCTTAAGTTGCTGGCTGAACTGCAGCGGGATTGCACACCATCGCTGGCGGAATTGGCGGAGAAGGTCGGGTCTTCAAAGTCGGTGTGCGGGCGGCGCATTCAGCAGCTGGTGGATGCGGGCGTGATCCGGGGCCGCGCGGCGGTGCTGGATCAGGAGAAAGTAGGCCTGGGGATCACCGTTTTTGCCCACGTGAAAATGAAAAAGCACGATAGCCAGTCGCTGGAGAATTTCGCTGACTTCATGTTCCGGTACCCGCAGGTGCTGGAGTGTCACACCATGATGGGAGATTTTGATTTTCTCTTGAAAATCATCGTGCCGTCGGTGGCCGACTATAAAGATTTTTTCTGGGAAAGCCTGTCGAAGGCGCAGGGTGTGCAGGAAGTGAATTCCAGCATTTGCCTGGTGTCCAGTTGTGTGACCACCGAATTGCCGCTGTCGTACCTGTCAGGTGAGTTGGGCCTGTCGGGTGAATTGGGCGGGCAGCCCCGGGCTTAGGGGCCTGCGGAACAGGAGGGGCTGCCCGGCCGGCATGAGGGGAGCTTAACGGACCTCGATGCCGGTTTGATCTTCAATGGCGGCCATCAGGGCCCAGCCGCCGAACGCTTCTGTCACGGCAAACACCACATCATTGTCGCCTTCCTCAAGCGGCAGGAACACGCTGTCAAACAGCCCGATGGTGCCCAGATAGCGATAGTCCCGCGTCTGGTAGGTGTCGTTGCCGTGGGCGAGCGCGTGTCCGTTCAGGAACACGGTCACCCGGTCGCTGAACCCGTATTTCAGGCGAATGGTTTTGGCTTCCTCCGCCGTGATGGTCAACTTGGCAAGCAGCGTGTTCACATCCCGTGTGCGCGCACTGATACGCCCAAGGTTCGCGGCTCCGGTTTCACCAACCGCGAGCGTCTGCCATGTCTGTCCCTCCAGCAGGGCCTTATCCAGCCAGGGCTGGGCTTCTACCTTGTCTGCCGCCACTGGTGTGGTGCCAACGTGGAAGCTTTTGATCAATCCAGCTGGCAACTCGGGAACGGGTGCAGGGGTACCGGCCAGTGTGACGCTGTCGTCTTTTGTGACCCGCATGTTGCTATAGTAGAAATCTGCCGCAAAACCGTTGAGATTGACGCCGCCTGGCGCACTGCCCTGCACCAGATTATCCACATGCAGTACGGGCTCGTCACTATCGATATAGACATCCATCTTGTTGCCCTTGACCACTAGTCGCACTTTGGTCCAGCGGTCGGTGGCATAGCGTGTTGGTGCGCTGTAGCGGGCCCCGTGGAAAATCTGCCAGGCGGAATTACCGTTGAAAATCGGCTGATATTGGTTGGCGTCCGGCATGCCGGAAAGGTGTCCGCGCAGATAGAAATTTTCGCTCATGCCATCGTCGCGGGTGCGGAAGTTCACACCAGCAAAGCCGCGCGTACCGGGCATGGCGATGTCGAATTCAATGATGCCGTCCCCGAACGTTATCTCCTGGAGGGTGAGGGTGCCCCGGTTCACCTTCACGGCCTGTCGGCCCATATGGGTGACGATGCTGGCGCCTTGATCGGACAGGGTCCAGGTCTGACCATTTGCTGTATAGTCTTCTGCCATGGTGGCGGACGTGAGCGCGCACACAGCCATGAGTGTCTTCAGGAATTTCATTCATTCCTCCTTTTTCAAAATATGTCCTCGACAGTCGTTCACCCTGAAGCCTACCGACGGCGCATTGCTTAAGGCACTTTAAGAAAACCTTAAATCTGGCCGCCAACTGGCTTTGCGCTCGGTTTCTGCTGGCAGGACCGGTGCAGCAGCGGCTAAACTGCGGGAAAAGAAAAAGGTGACAGAAAAGATGACAGCGCAGCATTCGATCGGGCCGGTCAGGTTCGACTCAAGCACAAAGGCCCTTCACGGCCCTGGCGGCGAAGTGAAGCTGGAAGACAAGGTGGCCGAGCTGCTGGATTTCTTGTGTCGCCGCACGGGGGATGTTGTATCGCGTGAAGAAATACTTGAGACCATATGGGCCGGACGCAGCCTGAGTGAACAGACCGTTCCTGTCGCCATCAGCAAGCTTAGGAAAGCGCTGAGGGATGCCGGTGCCGAAGACACGGTACTGCAGACTGTCCCGAAACGGGGCTACAGAATGGTTGGCAAGGCTTCGAGGCCTGAAAGCGTGTCTACAAGAAAATCCGCCTGGTCAGGCGTGCGAACGTGGTTCATTGTCGCTCTTCCCATCATGGTCATCTTGATCTCGTCCTTTTGGCCCAAGGGTACGCCGTTGGTGCCGCCCGCTGATGCTGCCAAGCCCGGCATTATCCTGACGGTGCAGGACATCCGTACGGAATCGGAGGCCCAGGAAGACCGGGCGCGGGTGATCGCGCTTTCTGAACTGGCGTCTTATTTCCTGTCGCAATCACCTGAAGTACTGGTGATCCGCCATTGGTGGAATGTGGATGCGCCAGACCCCACGGGCGGTATCTTTACGCGCTACGGCGCCGAGACACCTGTTTATCTGCTGAAGGGCACGCTGATCAATGACGGCGAAAGCCGGGTGGTGACGCTGTTTCTGAGTAACCCGAAAACCGACGAGGTCCTGTGGTCAGGTGTCTATGACGTGGCGGACGGTAGCGGGGCCCTCTTTTCCAGCCTTGGCGACATGTTTGGCCGTGTCGGTGTGGCTGCCTTGGATGATGTGGCGCCGGTGGCAGAGGAAGATGACCGCTATTGGGTCGGGCGCTATCTGGCGCATCTGTCAACCGAAGGAGCGGCGAACAGCGCCGCACGAAAATGGCGGGAAATGATTGAAGCCGAGCCCGACAATGTCGTGGTTCGGCAGGCTCTTTCGGCGCTGTCTGCGCGCTGGACTTCGGTGGAAGGCGTGGCTGGGCCAATACCTGAGGCAAGTGATGTGTCCGCAGACTATCTCTTGCAGGTGGACCGGGCTGTGATTGCCCTTTACCAGGACCGTGACGCTGAAGCCGCGCTGGCGATCCTGGAGGATATTCTGGCGCGCGCGCCCGGGGATCATTATGCCCTGTCGCTCAAGGCCGAGGCGCTGGCGGCGGGGGGCGACACAAAGGCCGCCCTGGAGGCCTACCGCAAAGCCCTGAGGCTGGCGCCATTCGCGAAGGCCTATGCCAACCGGATCATCGCGCTCCAGGGCGGGACTGCAGGAGCCGATTAGGCTTTCTTCTTCTTGCCCAGGATGAAGTTGAAATCCCGGCGGTAGAAACGGAAGAACAAGAGGACAATGCCCGAGATCGAGAACAACAGCGCTGACAGCGCCGTGATCATCAGAAGCGGATTGTTGAAGTCCTCGCGCTCGTCATAATCCATGATGTGCAGCATCCAGAAAAAGTCAAACAGCCGCCAGCGGTCCGTCCGCCGCCCAACCACACGACCCTCGGTGGGCGAGACATAGATGTTGGTGTTCTCCTCGTCGGCGAAGGTGATCTGCCACACCGGCAGCGGCCCACGATAATCGATCACATGCCGGTCCAGCAGTGTGACTGACGCCATCTCTGCCTCGGGCATGAAATCGGCATCAGCAATGCGGCGCGCCCAATCTTCCGAAAGCGGCGACAGCGGCGTGCCTGTTACGGCATCACGAAGCTCGCGGCTGCCGTCTTTCAATGTCAAAAGGGCCACGGGCGTGCCCAGCATGTCCCGGTAGGTAAGCTGGGTGACCGGCCCGGTGGCTTTTGCCGCCAGGGCAGGGGCTGTCATCAGTGCGTCGGTCGCGACCGGCAGGGCCATGGGTTCCTGTTCGGCTGCATTGTGCCGTCCGCGTATTTCATTCAGCGGTATCCAGGACATCACCACGCCGCCCGCTGTCCAGGCGATCAGCTGGAGCCCCAGTACCAGCGCCACCCATTTGTGGGTCTGTGCGAAAAACTTATGCCACTTCTGTTTGGTCATTTTCTTACCCTGAGCCTTCTGGCTTCCTGTTGTTATTTGTCGGCCCAATGTACCAGCGTGATCTGCCAGGCGCCGTCAGTTTTCTTCATCACCAGCATCTCGCGAGAGGCGAAATCGTAGTCCTTGCCCTTGTAGGTACCTTTCATGGTGGAGAAGGTCACCACCCATGCAAGATCACCGTCGGTGGTGGCCTTGCGGTCCAGCACCGTGCGGGTCATGTGCGGAATGAAAGTCATGTCTGACTTCATGTGGCCGCCCATATAGTCGGCGCGGCTTGTTTGCGCGTGGCCGCCCTCGAGGATCATTACCTCAGGCGCCAGCAGCCTCTCAACCGCCGCTTCGTCTGCCGTTTCAATGGCCTTGTGGAAGGCGTCGGCCACCTCTTCAGGGCTTGTCTGTGCCTTGGCGGGCAGGGCGATCATCAGGGCAAGGCCCATCATGCCAACAAGTGTGTGTTTCATGGTATTCATATCTATTCCTCCCTTTTCCCGTGTTTGCGCTGTTCTAACAGAAAGAAAGCCGCCGGGATAACGATAAGTGTCAACATCAAGGCTGTGACCATGCCGCCCACCATGGGGGCAGCGATACGCCGCATCACCTCAGACCCGGTTCCTGTGCCGTACATGATGGGCACCAGGCCGACGATCACCGTGATGGTGGTCATCATGATGGGCCTCAGGCGTTTGAGCGCGCCTTCGATGATCACGCTCGTGAGGTTAGTGTCAGGTTTCGGGTGAGCATCGTTTTCCTCAATGGCCTTATGCAGGAACACCAGCATCACCACAGCGGTCTCGACCGCCACGCCCGCCAGCGCAATCAGCCCCACGGCCACTGCGATCGACAGATCATAGCCCAGCATATGCATGAACCAGAAGCTGCCGGTCAGTGCGAGCGGCAGGCTGACCAGCACCAGCGCCACATCCGTCAGGCGCTTGAACAGCAGGAACAGGATGATGATGATCAGCGCCAGCGTCACCGGCACGATCATCTTCAGGCGTTCCTTGGCGCGCTCCATATATTCGAACTGGCCGGACCAGCCGAGGGTATAGCCAGCTGGCAGCTTGCCTTCGCGCTCAAGCGCTGCTTGTGCGCGCGGCACATAGGTGCCCACATCCACGCCTTCAATGTCCACGAACACCCAGCCGCCGGGGCGGGCATTTTCACTGCGGATCATGCCGGGCCCGTCGGTGATGCGGATATCCGCCAGCACCTTCAGTGGCACCTGGGCGCCGGTGGGGGTGACCACAGGCAGGGCCTTGAGGGCCTCAGGACTGTCGCGCACATCGCGCGGGAAGCGGAGGTTGATGGGGTAGCGCTCAAGCCCCTCCACTGTCTGGCCCACATTGGCGCCACCGATGGCGGACCGGACCACATCCTGCACGGCGGCGACCGTCATGCCGTAACGGGCCGCGTCCGCGCGCTTGACGTCCACCTCAACATAACGGCCGCCCACGACACGTTCGGCGTAGACCGAGGCCGTGCCCGGCACGTCCTTCAGGATGCGCTCGATATCGGTACCGATGGTGGAGATGGTCTCAAGGTCGGGGCCCTGGATCTTGATGCCGATGGGCGTCTTGATGCCCGTGGCCAGCATGTCGATCCGGCCCTTGATGGGCATGACCCAGGCGTTTGTCAGCCCCGGAACCTGCACCACGGAGTTCAGTTCCGCCTTGATCAGGTCAATGGTCATGCCTTCGCGCCACTCTTCCCGCGGCTTCAGCTGCACGGTGGTTTCAATCATCGTAAGTGGCGCGGGGTCGGTGGCTGTGAGCGCGCGGCCTGCCTTGCCGTAGGCGGTTTTTACCTCAGGCACCGTCATGATCATCTTGTTGGTCTGTTGCACCAGCTCGCGCGCCTTGCCAACCGACACGCCGGGGAAGGCGGACGGCATATAAAGGAAATCGCCTTCATTCAGGTCCGGCATGAACTCGCTGCCGAGCTTCGTGAGCGGCAGGATGCCGGAAATGGTGATCGCCAGCGCCGCCAGAATCGCCACCTTCGGGAACTTCAGCGCCCCCTTCAGCACTGGGCGGTACGCTGCGGCGAGCCAACGGTTCAAGGGGTTCTTGTGCTCAGGCGTGATCTTGCCGCGGATCAGATAGCCCATCAGCACCGGCACCAGCGTGACCGACAGGATCGCCGCCGCCGCCATGGAATAGGTCTTGGTGAAGGCCAGCGGGCCAAACAGGCGCCCTTCCTGGGCCTCAAGCGCGAACACCGGCACGAAGCTGACGGTAATGATCAAAAGCGAGAAAAAGAGCGCCGGGCCCATTTCCACACAGACTTCCGTGACAATGCGCCAGCGGTTCTCGTCCGTAAGCTCCTCATCCTCAACGCGTCGGTGCAGGCCTTCGATCATCACAATGGCCGCATCCACCATGGCGCCTATCGCGATGGCGATGCCGCCCAGTGACATGATGTTGGCGTTGATGCCCTGGGCCTTCATCACGATGAAAGCCATCAGGATGCCAAGCGGCAGGGACAAGAGGATCACAAGCGATGAGCGGAAGTGCAGAAGGAAGACGGCGCAGGTCAGGATCACCACGATCATCTCTTCGGTCAGCTTGCCCTTGAGGTTTTCGACCGCGCGTTCAATCAGGCCGGACCGGTCATAGGTCGTCACAACCTCAACACCTTCAGGCAGACCTGCCTGCAAGGACGCCAGCTTTTCCTTCACGGCATGAATGGTGTCATAGGCATTTTCGCCCGAGCGGATGATAACCACGCCGCCCACGGCCTCGCCTTCACCGTTCAGTTCCCCGACCGCGCGGCGCATCTGTGGCCCGATCGAGATGGTCGCGACATCGGCGAGCATCACCGGCGTGCCGCTTTCAAGCCGCCCGACGGGGATGGCCTTCAGGTCGTCGACGGATGAGACATAGCCCTTGGCGCGGATCATATATTCGGCTTCGGCAAGTTCGATCACCGAACCGCCCACCTCGCCGTTGCCCATCTGGATGGCGTTACGCACTTCCGCGAGCGTCAGACCAAAGGTGCGCAATTTGAGCGGGTCCAGCACCACCTGATACTGGCGTACCATACCGCCGATGGTGGCCACTTCCGCCACACCGGACACGCTCTGCAGTTCGAATTTCAGGAACCAGTTCTGCAGGCTGGTGAGGTCCGCCAGGTCATGCTTGCCGCTGCGGTCGATCAGCGCGTACTGGTATATCCAGCCCACGCCCGTGGCGTCAGGCCCCAGTTCCGGGCGCACGCCGTCCGGCAGTTGGCCAGCCACCTGATTGAGGTACTCCAGCACGCGTGACCGCGCCCAATAGAGGTCTGTGCCGTCCTCGAACAACACATAGACGTAGCTGTCGCCAAAGAAGGAGAAGCCGCGCACGGTGGTGGCCTTCGGTACCGCCATCAGGGCTGTGGTCAGCGGGTAGGTGACCTGGTCTTCCACCACCTTCGGGGCCTGCCCGGGGAACTGGGTTTTGACGATCACCTGCACGTCCGACAGGTCTGGGATGGCGTCAAGCGGCGTCTGCTTGAGCGTGACAACGCCCCAGGCAAGCGCGATGAGCGCCAGAAGCACCACCAGCACGCGGTGCTGGATAGAGGCGCGGATCAGGGCTGTAATCATCAATGACCTCCCATCACATGGATGGTGGTGACGACATAGCGTCCCTCAGGTGTTTTGGTGACCTCAAAATGAATTTCCTGGCCTTCTTCAAGGCCGTCCATGTCCACATCGTCGGCGACCGGGAAATTCATGGTCATGCCCATCATGCCGAAGGCGTCGATCGGGCCATGGCTGATGTTCAGTGTCCGGTCGTCCAGCATCACTTCATTGATGGTGCCGGATGTGAAGCCGGACTGGGCTTCCGGTTCTTCCATATCCATATCGCCCATATCCATGCTGTCTTCGGCTTCTGCCTGGGCGGCCATGCGCATGCTGGCGCCCTGGAAGCTGCTTTCCGCATCCAGCATGAACTGTCCGGCGGTGACAACGCGTTCTCCAGCACGCAGGCCAGATAGCACCTGCACGCGGTTGCCAACGGTTTCCCCCACGGTCACTTCCGCGGGGCGGAACTTGCCGTCGCCCTCATCCAGCATCACATGGTTGCTGCTCCCCAGTTGGATCAGCGCTGTGGCGGGCACCACAAGGGCATCCTCGATCATCGGGCGGCCAATGCGCGTGCGCATATACATGCCGGGGCGCAGCCGCCCGTCAGCATTATCCAGCAGGATACGCACCGGGTTGGTCCGGGTGACCTTATTCAGGTCCGGATAGATATGGTCGACTGTGCTTTCAAACAGCGTGTCGCCTGTGGCGTCCGATGTGGCAGTGGCCTTGGCACCGATGTGCACTTCTGTCATGTCGGCTTCGAACACGTCGGCGATCAGCCAGACTGTGTCGAGGTTGGTGACCTGCATCGCTGGCTTGCCCGCGGTGATGCGCGCTGCGTCGCTGATATTGAGCATGGTGATGGTGCCGTCCATCGGCGCGCGCACGGTGATGGTTTGAAGCGGTTTGCTGCGGCCTTCAAGCGTGCTGATCTGCGCGTCCGTAAGGCCAAGGCCCACCAGGCGTTCGCGCGCAGAGGCCACAAGGGCGGCACGCCCGGAAGCCCGGGCCTGCAGATATTCGCTTTGCGCGGTGACCAGCTCGGGCGAATAGACGTCAAATAGCGCGTCGCCCTTTTTCACCCGCTCACCTTCGGCGCGGACATGCAGCTTTTCAACCCAGCCGTCTGCCCGCACATGGACGTGCGCGGTGGCTTTTTCGTCGTAAGTGATCTTGCCCACAGTATCGATCACCGGCATCAGCATGGTGCGTTCCACCGCAGTGGTTTTCACACCGATGTTATTGACGATGCGTGGGTCGATTTCAGCACCGGCATAACCCTTGGTGCCACCAGAGCCTTCCTCATACACGGGGACAAGATCCATCCCCATGGGCGACTTGCCGGGGCCGTCCCGCCTGTAGGACGGGTCCATCGGGGCAACCCAATAAAGAGGCTTCTTTTCAGTGCCGGTGTCACTGCCGCCGGTGGTCATTGCGCCATCCGCCAGCATATATCCGCCGGCGAGGCCAAGGGCTGCGGTTGCAGCAGCAATCAAAACGGTCTTGTTCATTGGTCGTCTCCGGTCAGGAAAGTGAGGCCCGCGTGGGCGATGCCCAAATCACGGTGCAGCATGGCAAGGCGAAGGCGGCTGTCCACCAGCGCGATTTCAGCGCGGATCAATTCGGAAAAGTCTACATCACCGGCGCCGTAGGCGTTGCGGGTGGCGGTCACGACGCTGTCGGCCTGCGGCAGGATAGCGGTCTCAAACCGGTCGATACGGCCTTCAAGGTGGCGAATGTCGGCGATCAGGCTGCGCGCCTCGCGCTCAAGGTTCAGCTTCAGGGCTTCTTTCGATAGCGACTGGCTTTGTTTTTCCGCCTTGGCGGCCCTTAGGGCCGGGTCCTGGCGGCTGCTTGTCCAGAATGGCAGGTCGAAGGTGACCATGGCTGAGGCGAAATCGGACCGGCCGCCATAGCGTTGGCCGTAGCCCACTTCAACGCCCCAGGCCGGCTTGTAGGCTTCATGAGCCAGCGCCACCTTGTTGCCAGCAACCTTCTCGCGGGCGGTCGCTGCCTGCAACAGCGGATGGGCATCAAGCGCTGTGTCCAGCCCTGCTGCGGCTTCGGCTGCGGTTGCAAGTACCGGTGTGTCCGCAGGGGGGCGCAAGGCTTCAGCGCGGCCAATATAGCGCGCCAGCATCTCAACCGCCTGGGCATGGGCCTGCAGGGTTGATGCAACGCGGTCTTCCACCAGCGCGGCCTCAAGTTCCGTACGGTAAATCTTCTGGATCGCGGCCTTGCCGGCAGCGGCAAAATTGCCTTCCTGCGCAGCCCTCAGCTCACCCAGAAGGGCTGAAAGGCCCTGCAGTTCCTCTTGCGCCACATGGCTGTAGCGGGCCTTGTGCCAGGCGATGGTGACGTCGCGGATGATGGCGCGGGTGCGCTCAAGGGCGAAGGCGCTGTTTTCATCGGCCATAAACATGCGCTGTTCAGCTTGAAGGCTGCGGGTGTCGCCGCGCGGGAACATTTGCCGGACACCCAGGTGAAGCTGGGTCATGGGCTCGCGGTTCAGGTCGAAATCATCCACCGGCAGGTTGCGCACGCTGACACTGGCGGACGGGTCCGGCAGGGCGCCTGCGGCAGTGGCGGCTTCCAGATTGGCGCTCTTGCGCGTCAGGAAGCTTTCGACCGACGGGTCGGGTGTCGCTGTGGCAATCCGGATGGCTTCCTCAAGACTGAGGGGGCTCTGGTCCGCACTGGCCATCGTGCTGGCTGCACAAAGGCCGATGATTAGGGAAAATTTCTTCAACATTTTTATCACCTGATAGGTGGGCCGCACCTGGCGTCCCGCAGCAAAAAGATACACGTGTGGCGTGGAATCAGGCGATGGGCGGTTGGGCAAAGGACGCAACAGGGGCGCCATTTGGTTGCTGCAATGTGTCCATTTCAAATAGGGCTTGGCCGAAAATGCGGGAGGAGGCTTCGGCCAGGGCAGGCATCAGGGCAGGCGCGGACTGGATGGCTTGACCACAGCAGGCGTCGCCGCCTGGGCACTCCCGCTCCTGAGTGCAGGTGTCACCTTCAAGGCCGTCTACTACATGCATTTGCTGCATCATTTCGTTATCGCAACAATCCATATCCTGGGACGTGTCGGAGGTTGCCCCGGCGCTTTGTCCCAGCATGGTCGCCAGCAGGAATAGGGTGGCGATGATATGTGCGATCCGTGTCATCGGGCGCAATTTAACCCCGGAGGTTGGTCCAAGGTCAAGCGGCTTTGTTTCACCAATTAGTGACAGGGACGATACCAGGCTGTGATAAATCGGCGCAGACGGTTGCAATTTCCGCTTATGTAGCCTTTGTTTAACCAAGGTTCGCCTATAGTAGGAAAGCCGTACACAACCAACAGGGACAGCAGTGCAGTATGAGTGAACGTGTCGCCATTATCCGAAACCGGTTCGCAGGACAGGGCAAAAGCAGCCTTGTGGACCGGATCGCTGAAAAGCTTCGGCGTGGCGGCCAGCATGTGCGCATGCTGAACACCGAGTTTGCCGGCCATGCGACCGAGCTGGCGACCAAGATCGCCGCGACGGGCGAAGCCGATGTGATTGTGGCGGCGGGCGGTGATGGCACCATCCGCGAGGTGGCAGAAGGCGCATACGGCCACAAGGTGCCGGTGGGCATCATTCCGGCGGGGTCTGCCAATGTGCTGGCGCGCGAACTCGGCTATATGAAAAGCGGGCAGGTCAGCGCCCGGCATGTGGCCAACGCGCTACTGTCGCGTGATATTGTTGACCTTTACCCCTTTGAGGTGGAGCGCGATGGCCGGGTGCAGCTGGGGCTGTGCTGGGTTGGCGTTGGTTTCGATGCCGAAGTGCTTCGGAACGTGTCGCCAAGCCTCAAGGAAAAGATTGGCCGCACTTCCTTTGTGCCAGCCATCCTACAGGCCCTGGTGGGCGACAGCAGCCTGCCGGATATCACCTGGCATATGCACAAGAACACGAAAGGCACGTGCGGCTGGGCGCTTTTGTCAAACATTCGGCGCTACGCCGGGCCGTTCATTGTGACGAAGAAGACCACATACAACAGCCACGGCCTTGCCTGCCTGATGAGCCAGGAGCACGGCGCCTGGCCGCGCATTATGGACCAACTGGCCATCGGTATGCGGCGTTTTGACAAGCGCGCGGGCGTCTGGCTGCTGGAAAAGGCAACACTTCATCTGGGCAGCGACCAAACCCCTGTGCAGATGGATGGCGATTTCCTGGGCTTCGGTATGGTCGAGGTGACTCCCAAGAAGCATCCGCTGCCGTTCCGCGCCTTCGTGCGCAGGTAGGCACTGAAGGTAGGATAAGGGGCGGCGCACCACCCCTCAGGATTTACCCTTTAAAGCAAATCAAGCTGCATGAAGTCGTCGGGCACGCCCTTCAGGTTCACCGATCGGCCTTCGCGGTCGATCATGGCGCGCACGCGTTGGCGTGTCAGGTTGAGCTGCTCGCTCTGGCCAATGGCCACAGGGCCATCAAACTGGATTTTGATGCGCCACACGGGGCCAAGTTGCCTCGCGCTGCCGTCGGTGCGTTCAAGCGCCAGCACAGTGCCTTCAAATGCGCTGCCCCGGTAGGTACCGCTGGTGCGGTCCCCAACCTGGATGGGTGGGCGGTTTGCATGTACAGTCTCTTGCTGTCGCAACTGGGCCGAGAGGGTGTTCCAGTCCCGGCACCCTTCTTCTTTTGATATGGCCTCCAGAGATTGCGCATGGCTAAGCGTGTGCCCAAGGTCGGACATATAGGATCGGAGCCGCTTTGCGCGCCCCTTCATCTGGGTAATAAGATCAGTCATCAGTTCGCCTTTCGCGAACGGCAGTTCATTTGGAAACGGGGCCCGCTTTGCCGCCCGTGGCCGTTCGTGATGACGGTTTGGACGAATGATCTCCATTGAAGATCGGATGGTACCGAGAGATCTTCACCATGCCCCTGTGGGGCGCGGGCGGCAGGCGATCCCTGAAAGCCTTGGCAGCCTTGTCTCACAAAAGGCCCAAGGGGTCAATCGTCACGGTACGGTGTCACGATCCATCTTCCCAGTTGCGCGCGCCGGTGATACCGTCAGCCCATCAGGGGAGGAACCATCGATGGCATCACCGAAATTCATGACGGCGCTGGGGCCGGGGCTGTTGTTCGCGGGCGCGGCTGTGGGCACGTCGCATCTTGTGCAGTCCACCCGCGCGGGCGCCGTGTTCGGGCTTGGCCTCCTGGCCGTGGTGATCCTCGCGAATGTCATCAAATACCCCGCTTTCCGGTTCGGCGCCCATTATGCCGCCGCAACAGGCCGCAGCCTGGTGGCAGGCTACCGTGACTTGGGCTGGTTTCCGCCGCTGTTGCTGGGCGCAATTTTGATTTTGGCTGACGGTTTTGCCGTGGCCGCCCTGTCGCTGGTGACGGCGGGCATCGTCAAGGTGGTGTTCGGCCTTGAGGTGTCGATCCTGACGGCTGTGGCGCTTGTGATGGCAGCGGCGGGGGCCTTCCTGATCATAGGCGGCTATCACTGGCTGGAGCGCCTGAATAAACTTTTCATGGCGGTGCTGACAGTCAGCACACTGATCGCCACGGTGCTGGTCCTGCCGAAGGTGGACTGGTCCTTTTATCCCGCTTCCGCGCCGCCCATCGACATGAAGGCCATGCTGTTTGTCGCGGCGCTTGCGGGCTGGATGCCGACGGCGATGGAAAGCTCTATCTTTGCATCGCTGTGGACCGTTGAAAAAGCCAAGGATATGGGGACAAAGCCCAGCCTTGAGGGTGTGCTGGCCGACTTCAACATCGGCTATTGGGGCACGGCAATATTGGCGATCTGTTTTCTGCTATTGGGTGCCGGGATCATGCATTCGGGCGCGGTGGAGCCCGCCGATACCGCCCCTGCCTTCGCCGCCCAGATCATGGCTCTGTACCGCGACACCCTTGGCGCATGGGCCGTGCCGGTGATCGGTATTGCGGCGCTCAGTGTCATGTTTACCACCTGCCTGACGGCCTTTGACGGCCTTGTGCGGGCCTTCGTTGCAGTGGTCGGTGCGCTCCGGGCGCAGCCTCAACCGGATCAGTCCGGATATGAAAAGAAGGCCTATGCGGCCACGCTTCTTGGCTTCCTGGTGGCGGCGTTTCTGCTGCTGTATTTCTTCCTGGGCGGCTTCAAGGGATTTGTGGACTTCGTCACGTCTCTGGCGTTCCTGACTGCGCCGGTGCTGGCCTTCTTCAATCACCGCGTGATGATGGGCAGCAGCGTGCCTGACGGCGATCGCCCGGCACCGTACCTGATGCACTGGAGCCGGGCGGGCATTGCGCTGATGCTACTGTTTGCAGCGGGCTACCTATTCCTGGTTTTCACTTAAGCCCATCTTCTCCAGAAGCGCCTTGTTGCCCATGCCCTTGGCCATGTCCGCAGGCGTGTAGCCGTAACTGCTTTTGATCATGGGGTCTGCGCCCAGGTCCAGAAGCGCCAGGGAAGTCTCGATCTTGCCTTCGCTCAGCGCCCAGGCGAGCGGGGTGGCATTCTCGCGCCCGAGCGGATCAACGTCCGCGCCGGCTTCAGCCAAAAGACGCACCATCTCAGGCTTGCCGCTGAGGCCCGCCATATGCATGGGTGTCAGGTGAAGGGCCGTGGCTTCCGACCGGTGGTTGGCGTCTGCGCCCGCTTCAAGGAGCAGGGTTGCTGTCTCCAGCTGGCCGTCCCGCACGGCTTCCATCAGCGGCGTGAAACCGATGGCGTCTGGCTGGTCAACCGGCGCGCCTGCGGCCAGCAGCCGTTCAACAATCACGCCATGTCCCAGCCGGGCGGCCAGCGCCAGCACAGGCCGGTCGGTGAAATCAAGCGTGTCTGCGGGCACGCCCAGCATCAGGGCTTCAGCCACACCGGCGTCGTCGCCCGCTTCAATCGCTTCCACCATGAAGGCGGCATCGGGTGACGGCATGTCATGGGACGTGTTGAGCATTTTCACCAGTCCCTGATGACCGCGCCGCATGGCGATTTCCAGTGCGTTGCCGTGGCCGGTCAGGCTGGTATCGGCGTCATGCATCAGGAAAAGTTCGACAAAGTCTTCATAGCCATAGTAGGCCGCCCAGTTGATTGCCGGATCGCCATTATTGTCTGCCACATTGACGTCTGCGCCATACTCCAGGAGCGTGCCAGCCAGGTCCATGTCCTGCACCTGTACCGCCAGCATCAAGGGCGTCGCGCCCATATAGTCGCCCCACTGCACGTTGGGGTCAGCCCCCTTTTCCAGAAGCGCTTCAGTGACCGGCTGTAGCTTCTTTTGCACAGCGCGGAACAGGGTGCTGGCGCCCTTGTCATCGGTGGCAGCCGGGTCTGCGCCTGCTTCAAGGGACGCCAGAGCGGCCTCACTGTCGCTCGCCATGATGGCATCCATCAGCGCCTTGTCTGTTGCCGCGTCTGCCGATGCGGCGGTAGTGAAGAAAGCGAGAAGGAGAAAGGACAAGCCCAGGCGTTTCATGATGCTACCCCGAAATGATTGTTTTGTGTGGCCACTCTGCGCCAACGCGCCCGCTTTCAGCAAGTGCCTTTTGGTTTAAGGTGTGCAGCTGAGCCCGGTGCCCGCCGGTGTCGCGCCGCCCCTGACATCCATGATCCCACTTCACCTCAGCGACGCAACGGTCCACCGCAGTGCCTTTGTATATATTTAGTCGTATGACCTAATGCGGCCGAACAGCGTACAGAACTGTAACGCTTTCATGTGTCAGGGGGGGACAATCATGAAATCCATATCTAAATTGGTAATATTGCTTTCTGTGTCGGTGGGTGGCAGCGCCCACGCTGGCGACACGGCGCCGGTGGCAGAAGGGCCTTTGCTGGGGCAACAGCCGCCAGGGCCAGAGGCCGAAATTTTTGCGCCCGGCATTGTGAACGCGGATAATTTCGAGTCAAAAGAGGGCATGTTCGCGGGCGATATGAACAGCTTCTATTTCGTCAAGGGCGACAAGGATGGGCCGTATCGCGCGCTGGTTCATCTTGAGAAGAAAGGCAACCAGTGGCACCAATCCGTCGCGCTTGAGGGCGAAACAGAACCGTCCTTCTCGCCTGATGGCAAAACCCTCTATTTTCAGACCAAATATATGGAACGCACAGGTTCTGGCTGGACCGGCCTTCAAAGCCTTGGCGCCCCCTTTGCGGATCTCCCGATCATGCGTCTGTCGGGTGCATCCAGCGGCACCTATTACTTTGATACTTTCAGCCCTGAGCTGGATATTCCGGTCCGCTATTCACGGCGGGTCGGCGACCAATATGAGGAGCCGCAGGAGTTGGGCCCGCAGTTTGCGGTTGGCATCTATAACGCTCACCCCTTCATCGCGCCTGATGAAAGCTATATCATCTGGGACAGCCGTAGAGACGGCGGCTACGGCACCTCAGACCTTTACATCAGCTTCCGTCAGAAGGACGGAGCATGGGGCCCTGCCATCAATATGGGGGACAAGATCAACTCCGAGCACGCGGAAAATTATCCCAGCGTATCGCCTGACGGCAAATATCTCTTTTTCGACCGCCGCATCGGCACGGGGCCGGACCGAACGGTCGCGATTTACTGGGTTGATGCCGGGATTATCGAAGACCTGCGTCCCGACTAGGGCTTAGTCGACGGCTTTCACTAGCTGCCGGTCGAAGAAGCGCAGCAGCTGGTCCAGCCTGCGCCCACGCTTCAATACCTGGCCGTCCATGCCAATGACGCGCCAGGCCCCTTGCTGCTGGCTAAGCGCCGGTTCCTTGATGACGCGGTACAGCGGCATTTCGGACGCCCGCCGGAAAATCGAGAAAACGGCCTGATCGCGCAGGTGATCGATGGCATAGTCGCGCCATTCGCCGGCAGCGACCATACGGCCATAAACATTCAAAATCTGATTGAGTTCGGGGCGCATGAAATAGACGACCGAGCCTCGTCCCGCCTTTGAGGCGTTTCGAGGGGGCTGCCCCAGAATATGGATGGATGATGCTTCGTCCATGCACTCCTCTTCCTTGCCATTTTGCTGAAAAATGCGGTCAATAGCAAGCCTGGTGCGACAAGGCCCCTTGAATACGGTTGACCCCTTCCTACATGAATGAGATAACAATAAAGCCGATTTCGAGAAAATAATTGAGACGGCAAACGACAACAAAGCGAGGAATTATCCCATGAAACACGCGAATACCGTTCGCCGGAGTGTGTTTGGTCTTGCGCTTGCAAGCCTGACGGCTGCCACCATTTTGACTCCAGCTGCCTCAGCCATGATGGCCATGCATCCTGACCACGCCCAGGAAGTCGTCAATGACCGCGACGTCAAGGATTTCACCAAAATCCGCATTAAGGGTGCGATGGAACTGAAAGTGACAGCAGGCGAAAGCTTCTCCGTGAAGGTTGAAGGTGATGACGACGATGTGGCGCGTCTGGAAAGCTATGTCAGCAGCGGCACGCTGGTGCTCGACAATTCTGACGACGACGACCATGACGGCGACATGCATTTCGATTCTGACGATGTAACAGTCACCATCACCATGCCCAACCTTGAGGAATTTGAGGTGATGGGCGCGGTGGACGCCGAAATGAAGAACCTCAAGAGCGAGAAATTGGTCATCGACCTCAAGGGCGCTGGCTCGATCGAGCTTGACGGCACGTGCGGCACACTGGAAGTCGAGCTGAAGGGCGCAGGCGAAGTGGACGCCGAAGAGCTTGAGTGCGCAGACGTTGAAGTGAGCGTAAAAGGTGTTGGCGAAGCCAAGGTCTTTGCCAGCGAAAGCGTTGACGCTGATGTAAGTGGTATCGGTTCCATCACTGTTTATGGCGATCCGAAGAAGGTACGCCAGAGTGATAGCTGGCTCGGCAAGATCCGCATCAAATAATCCTGGGGAGGGAATTATGAAGAATCTGTTTAAAGCGTCTGCAGCGGCAGCAGCCCTTGCGGTTGGTGCAATGGCCGTACAGGCCGACGATGTGTCTGAAGAAACCCGTGACCTTGGTGCCTTTGACGAAGTGTATCTGATGGGCTCCATGGATGTGGAAATCAAGGTTGGTGGTACGCAGTCTGTCCGCGTTGTGGCCGACAGTGACATCATCGAGCACGTTGAAACCAAGATCAAAGGCGATGGCCTGCGCATCGGCATGGAGCGGGGCAACTACCGCAACATCAAGCGTATGACAGTTTATATCACTGTGCCATCCTTGGACGCGGCCGGTATCCATGGTTCTGGGGATATGCTGGTAGACGGCGCCAAGGCCGACGACTTCGACATGGATATCCACGGCTCTGGTAATGCCACCTTCAATGACCCTGAGTTCGGCAAGCTTGACCTGAACGTGCACGGTTCCGGCGACAGTACCTTTAAGAACGCCAAGTTTGGTGACGTTGACATCAGCGTGCATGGCTCCGGCGACATTGAAATGGACGGCAGCTGCGACGAGATTGAGATCGGCGTACAGGGCTCTGGCGATGTTGAAGTGGATGACCTGACCTGCAAAACGGCGGACGTGACGGTGCAGGGCTCCGGTGATGTATCGGTGCATGCCAGCGAGACCGCCAAAGTTTCCATCCACGGTTCTGGCGACGTTGACGTGCACGGCAACCCTGACAAGCTGCGTACCAATGTGCGTGGTTCAGGCGATATTGAAGTACGCTGACCCGCCAACCTGGCAATTTGAGAGATAAAGGAAACCCCGGCTTATGTCGGGGTTTTTCCGTTCAGGTCTCTTTTGTGTTGCAGCAGCCGGCATCTTCCTGAACCGGTGGGCAGGGTACGGTCCCGTAGGAACAATAGACACAGCAGTCCCCCGGAAGTGGCTTCAACAGTGCGCCGCAACCCGGACAGTCGAAAAAATACTGGCAGGCATCGGTGGGCATCGTGTTTGTTACCTTGTGGCCGCATTCGGGGCAGGTCAGTGTTGACTTAAGCTCAATCATCTAGGTTCCCCTGAATCCGAAAAGGACGAGCAGGTCCTGCTCATAAAAGGGTGCGAGATAGGCGGCCGCCACAAATGCAAACGCAAGGACAAACACGATAACGGTTCTGGTCGTCAGGGTGCTTCTGTTGCGGAGGGCAAGGATGGCAGCCCCCACGATCATGATCACCGCTATGCCGAGAAACGCCTGCCGATATTGCATGAAGAACCCGAGCTGTGCGATCACGCTGCTGCCAACCCCCAGATTGAATAGCACCAGTGGCAACACACAGCATGAACCGCCGATGATGGCGCCCAGGCTGCCAATCAGGCTGCCGCTGGCAGCCCAAATTGTCTGGCGTGTTTCTGCAGTGTTGTTCCGTTCCAACATGTCTGCCATGATAAAGTCTGTATATAATACAGGCTCAAGGCGAAAATGACATCATCGCAAAAACGTGACTACACAAGGGGCAGGTTGGCCAAAGAAAGCGGCGTCAATCTGGAAACCATCCGTTTTTATGAAAAGATAGGCCTGATGCCGGACCCGCCGCGCACGGCGTCGGGCTATCGGTGCTATTCCATCGATCATCTGAAGCGCCTGAAATTTATCCGAAGGTCTCGCGAATTGGGATTCACCAATAAGGAGGTGCGGACCCTGCTTGAGATGATGGATGGCAGCTATGCCTGTGACGATGTGAAGACACTGGCCCTGTCGCATGCCGGGCAGATTGGGGAAAAAATTGAGGCCTTGTTGAGGTTGAAGTCAGCCCTTGAAGGGTTGGCAGCTGAATGCGCTGGTGGGGAAACGCCCGACTGCAAGATCATCGATCATCTTTATGACCTGTGAGTCTCATGGGGTGGCTGGGCTGTCTGGGACCGGCGCGCTTCGGATGTCCCTTGCTCATAAGTGTCAGGTTTCCATCTAAGCTAAGGTTCTAAAGCTGCCCTGAAATGGTCATATTTGAGCCCCGCGCCAGCCGCAATGCAGGTCGAATTTTCAATTGTTGGCCTCGACTGGCCCGATCGTTATGCGGAGCGCTGAACCCCTAGCCCCTTATCTTCGCATTGTCCCACGGTCGGGCCAGCATTCCTCCCCAAAAGGCATCAAAAGTGTTCTGCCATCACAAAATGGTTTTCTTACTCGACAATTCCGCACTCGCCGGGCAGGCTAGCGCCAGATTTGGCCCCAAATGACCAGGGCTTGACCATGTGCGATTAAGGGAGAGATACATGAGGCAGCTTTTTGAGCTTTGCGGTCGCGACGAGGAAGTGCGGTTCAGCCCCTATGTCTGGCGCATCAGGATGGCCATGAAGCATAAAGGCCTCGACTTTGAAGGCGTAGCTGTTCGTTTCCTCAACAAGCAACCGCTCGAAAGTGCCCAGTCGAAGACCGTGCCGGTACTGAACGACGACGGCACCTGGGTGAAAGACAGTTTCGACATCGCGCTTTACCTGGAAAAAACCTATCCCGATGCTCCGCTTTTTGGCGGCGCTATTGCCGAAGGGCAGGCCCGACTTTTGAATGCCTTTATCGATAACACAGTGGTGCGCGGCATCTTCCCCATGATCGTGGCCGATATCCATGCGCGCTTGGACGAAAAGAACGGGGCCTATTTCCGCGAAACCCGTGAAAAATTCCTCGGCTGCAGTCTGGAAGAGGCGCAAGCGGGCCGGGACGCCGCACTGCCAAAACTCAGGGCGGCGCTCACGCCGATCCGGCATACTCTGATGGCCCAGCCATTCCTGTCGGGCGACGCGCCAGCCTGGGCGGACTATTGTCTGTTCGGGACCTTGATGTGGGCCCGTATCGCCAGCGATTTTGAGTTGCTGGGGGAAGATGATCCGATCCACGAGTGGCGCGAGGGCATGCTCGACATGTTTGACGGGTACGCCCGGGCCGCAAAGCTCGGATACTAGTGTTGAGAAACCTTGCCTTGATCCGCTAGAAACCTTATCTAGCAACGAAGAAGAATGATAGGCCGCGCCCAAGCGGCCGCCGACCGAAGGGGGATATCTGGTCATGGATGTGTTGCTTGAAGCACAGGACCTCAAAAAGCATTTCGGGGCGCTAAAGGCCGTGGACGGCATCTCGCTTTCCGTCAAGAAGGGCGAAGTGCTCGGCTTTCTGGGGCCAAACGGCGCCGGCAAAACCACCACCATGAAGATGCTCACTGGTTTTCTGGCGCCCACCAGCGGGCAGGCTATTGCCTGCGGTGAGACCATCTCAACCGGCAATGTTGCGGCCCGGCGGCGCATCGGCTACCTGCCGGAAGGCGCGCCCCTGTATGGTGATATGACAACCCGCGATTTTCTGGCCTTTGTTGCGGCCGCGCACGGCATTGAAGGCGGTGAAGCGCGCGATGTGGTGGAAAGTGCAGCGGGTGCCGTGCATCTCCATAGCGTGATGGACCAGCGGGTGGAGACACTGTCCAAGGGCTTCAAGCGCCGGGTAGGGCTTGCGGCTGCCATCCTGCATGCACCGGATGTGCTGATCCTCGATGAGCCCACAGACGGGCTTGACCCCAACCAGAAGCACGAAGTCAGGCGGTTGATTGAAGCCATGTCTGTCGACCGGGCGATCATTATTTCCACCCATATTCTGGAAGAGGTGGATGCCCTGTGCCACCGCGCGGTGATCATCAACAAGGGCCGCATCGTGGCTGACGGCACACCGTCAGAGCTGCGGGCCCGGTCCAAATACAGGAACGCGGTTACCATGCTGGTGCCCCGGTCCGAGGCGGAGAAGGCCGCGTCAGCGATGAAATCGATCCGCATGGTGGCGAAGGTTGAAGCCGCAAATGAAGGCGACGACGTGCGCCTGACGGTACT
This sequence comes from Kordiimonas lacus, assembly GCF_001550055.1. Classification (GTDB taxonomy): domain Bacteria; phylum Pseudomonadota; class Alphaproteobacteria; order Sphingomonadales; family Kordiimonadaceae; genus Kordiimonas; species Kordiimonas lacus. The sequence goes on along the minus strand of NZ_LRUA01000010.1, from coordinate 78,072 downwards.
GGCCCGCGACGGGGCGGAAATATCCGATTCCATCGGTGATATAGCCGCTGTCAGCAACTGGAAGGTCAGGCAGTTCTCGGTTGAGGCCGGGCGGCTTGACGATGTGTTCCGCCAAGTAACGGAGGGCCGGTGAGATGAAAGCGACGCTGACCATTTTCCGGCGTGAATTCGCCAGCTATTTCGCCACACCGGTGGCCTATGTGTTCCTGGTGATTTTCCTTGTCATGCAGGGGCTGTTTACCTTCTACCTCGGCCAATTCTACGCGCGCGAGCAGGCTGACCTTGTGGCCTTCTTCACCTACCAGCCGTGGCTGTATCTGTTCCTGATGCCTGCCATTGCCATGCGGCTGTGGGCGGAGGAACGCAAAAGCGGCACGTTCGAGCTTCTCTTGACGCTGCCGATCCCCATGGGGTCGATCGTTGTCGGCAAATATCTGGCTGCGGTGGCGTTTGCCGCGCTGGCGCTTCTTTTCACGGCGCCCATCTGGATCACGGTCAACTGGCTGGGGTCACCTGATAACGGCGTTATCTTCACCGGCTATATCGGGTCGCTTCTGATGGCGTCGGCTTATCTGGCAATCGGCAGTGCCTTGTCCGCGACCACCAAGAACCAGGTGGTGGCCTTCATTCTGGCGGTTACGGTCTGCTTCCTGTTCCTGGTGTCCGGCCTGCCGATGGTGGTGGACCTCTTTAGTGGCTGGGCGCCGGAAGGCATCACGCTTGCGGTTGCCAATTTCTCCTTCCTCATCCATTTCGACAACCTGCAAAAGGGCGTCGTGTCCTTTGCTGATGTTTTCTATTTCATCGCGGTGATTGCCTTCTGGCTTTGGGTCAACCGGGTCGTGGTTGAAAGTAAGCGGGAGGCAGGATAATGGCCGAAGACAAGAAGCAAGAGCAACAGAGTATGGCGGCTAAAGGCTTCATGAAACGCCCGGGCATCCAGATCCTGATGGGCGCGCTTTTGTTCCTCTCGGTGACGGTCATCGCCGACCGCTACATGCGCGGTGTGCGGCTCGATCTGACGGACGAGGGGCTTTATACGCTCTCAAGCGGTACCATCAAGGCGCTGAAGCAGTTTGATGAGCCGGTGACCCTGAATTTCTATTTTTCCAAATCGCTCGCGGCGCCTTATCCGCAGGTCCTGACCTACGGCAAGCGGGTGGAGGACATGCTGCGTGCGCTCGCGGCCCAGAACCCGTCAAACATTCACCTGTCAGTGATTGACCCTGAGCCCTTCTCGGAAGCAGAAGATGATGCGGTGGCTGCGGGGCTCAAGGGCATTCCGCTCGGCGACGGCTCCACGCTCTACATGGGGCTGACGGCCAGCAACTCCACCGACGGCACGGGCGCAATCCCCTTCTTTTCAGAAGAGCGGGAAAAGTTCCTGGAATATGACCTGGTGAAAATGCTGGTGGGGTTGGACCGTACGGACCTCAAGACGCTTGGCCTCCTGACCCAGCTGCCGATGCCGTATGGGCCGGGTGGCCCGCAGGCCATGATGCAGGGTCAGGCACAGCCCTATGTGCTCTATGAGCAGCTCGGCGAAGCCTTTGATCTGGTGGATATCGACCCCGATTTTGAAGCCCTGCCGGAAGGCCTGGATGTGCTGATGATCGTGCATCCGCCTGAGCTCACTGAAGACCAGCTTTTCGCCATTGACCAATATGTGCTGAAGGGCGGCCGCACGCTGGTGTTCCTGGACCCGCACTCGGAAGCCATGAACCCGCGGGCCATGGCGCCAAGTGCTTCCACGCTCGGACCGCTGCTGCCTGCCTGGGGCGTGACCATGCCGGAAGGCAAAGTGGTGGGTGACGCGTCGCTGGCGCAGCGCGTACAAATGGGCGGCTATGGCCCTGACGCGGTGAAGGATTATATCTTCTGGCTGGCGGTAACGGATAACTTCCTGACCACCGATGACCCGGTCAGCGGGTCGGTCAACAGCCTCAACCTTGCCAGCAGCGGCGTGCTGGAGCCAGCCCCGGAGGCGACCACAAGCGTGCAGCCGCTGATGACCACAAGCTCGGTCGCCATGCTGTATGACGCCACGCGCGCTGTGGGCATGCCGGACCCGGACAGCCTGATCCGCGACCTGGAACCAGCGGGCCAATCCTATATCCTGTCGGCGCGTATTACCGGCCGTGCGTCAACCGCTTTTCCGGAACGCGCAGCAGCCGAAGGCGGCCCGGTCAAGGACCCGGCGCTCAAGGAAGGCGATGTCAATCTGGTGGTGACGGCAGACAGTGATCTGTTCGATGACCGCTTCTGGGTGCAGCTGCAGCAGTTCCTTGGCCAGCGGATCGTTGTGCCGCTTGCGGGCAACGGCAGCTTTGTCCTCAATATGGCGGACCATATCTCGGGCTCTGACGCGCTTCTGGACCTGCGCGGTCGCGGCATCTCCAAGCGCCCGTTCGAGGTGGTGGACGATATCCGCCGTGAAGCCGAGGCCAAATATCTGGCTGAAGAACAGCGCCTTGAAAATGAGCTGCAGGCCACAGAGGACCGCATCGCCCAACTGGAAGCGCAGAAGCCTGAAGGCACCACGGTGCTGTCGGGGGACCAGGAGGCTGAAATCAGCCGTTTTCGCACCCAGCTTCTCGAGACCAGGAAGGCGCTTCGGGAAGTGCAACGGTCGCTCAGGTCTGAAATCGATAGCCTTGGCAACTGGCTGGCGGCCATCAATATCGTGCTGATGCCGCTCATGATCATTGCCTTTGCGCTCATTCGTGTGCTACTGCGCCGCCGACGCCAAGACAATAAGCTTGCCTGATGCGGGCCCAATAACGGAGCTAAAGAGAGAGGCATGTCTGAAAGACTGACCAACATTCTCGGTTATCTCACGCTGTTTGCCATCCTGGGCGCTATCTGGGTGCTGTTCGGTGAAGACCCGACGCGCGACCAGGGCGGTAGGGGCGAACCCACCTTCGTGGGGCTGAAGGACAGCATCAATGATGTCGCGGGCCTCAGCCTGACAACCGGCGACAGCAAAGTGACGCTTGAAAAAGCCGATGATGCCTGGACCGTCGCCGAACGGAACGGCTATCCGGCCGACCTTGCCAAGGTGCGGGATTTCCTGCGCGGTGTGGCGCTGTCGGAAAGGCGCGAGCCCAAAACTGCTGATCCCGACCGGTTCGAGCAGATCGGCCTGGGCGGCTCCGGCACGGCCGTGTCGCTCCGTGACGCCAAGGGCGAAACCATGCGGGCTTTCGCCATGGGCAAACAGAGCACCATCGGCAGCGACCGGTCCCTGACCTATGTTTTCCAGGACAGCGACACCCGCTCCTGGCTTGTAACGTCGCTTGCCGAAGCGTCCGCTGATCCAGCCTGGTGGCTCAAGACAGACCTACTGGATATCGCAGATAGCCGCGTGCGGTCCATCAGCCTGGGCGGAACGGTGCTGTCCCGCACGCTGAACGCGGAAGATTACACGATTGACGGTCTGAAAGACGGCGAGGAAGCTGTGCCGTCCTGGCAGCTGAATGAACCCGCGCGCGTGCTAACGGGCCTCAGCTTCGCGGACGTTCGTCATCTGGGTAACCCGCTGGCCGCGCCCAAGCGGCAGGTAGCGCTCGTGACCCACGACGGCCTGCGCCTGATGGTCACGCTCTATGACATGGACGATGCTACCTGGGCACAGGTGTCAGCCATTCATGACGAGAGCCTGATGAGCGAAGGCGAAGCCGGCCTACTGCCAGATGCGCCAGTAGACGGTGCGGCTGAAGCAGACGCCATCAACGCCAGAACCCGCGGCTGGTTTTTCAAGCTGGCAGACGGTGACGCTGAGGTTTTGATGCGTGACCGCGATGCTTTTGTTAAGGCACCAGTGCCTGCTGCCTCTTGATCCGGCGGAATAGTTTCCTAAATCAAGGACAATTCCTGGTGTGCCTTTCCGGGCGCACCGCAATTTTGCACAACACCAAAACAGCTAGCTGAGAGAAAACATGTCTGAAGTAAAAACAGAAAAAATGGGGTTCGAAGCCGAAGTTTCCCGCCTGCTGCATATGATGGTGCATTCGGTCTATTCGGACCGCGAGATTTTCCTGCGGGAGCTGATCTCGAACGCCTCTGACGCGTGCGACAAGCTGCGCTATGAAGCGCTGACGAAACCAGAGCTGGCATCTGGCGATTTCGGCATCTCCATCACGGCTGACGCCGACGCGAAAACCCTCACGATCGCTGATAACGGCATCGGCATGGACCGCGACGACCTGATCGCCAACCTGGGGACCATCGCGCGGTCAGGCACCGCCAATTTCGTTGACCAACTGACCGGCGACAGCAAGAAAGACATGCAGCTCATTGGCCAGTTTGGTGTGGGCTTCTACAGTGTCTTCATGGTGGCCGATATGGTGCATGTCACCACCAGGAAAGCGGGCGACGAGCATGCTTGGCTGTGGTCGAGCGCGGGTGAGGGCTCATACGAGATCGCCGAAGCCACCAAGGAAAATGCAGGCACCCAGATTGTGCTGCACCTCAAGGATGACGCCAAGGACTTCCTTGAGCGCTACCGGCTTGAGAAAATCATCACCACCTACAGTGACCATATCGCCGTGCCGATCACGCTGGCGATCAAGGGGGGCGATAAGAAAGACGACGACGAGGGCGATGAGCCCAAGGTCGTCAACGAAGGCTCCGCCATCTGGACGCGCCCGAAGAGCGACATCACAGACGAGCAGTATGCCGAGTTCTACCGCCATGTGGGCCACGGCTTCGATGATCCAAGTGTAACGCTGCACTATAAGGTCGAGGGCATGCAGGAATATACTGTTCTGCTGTTCGTACCCACCAAGCAGCCGATGGACCTGTTTGACCCCGCGCGCAAGAACCGGGTGAAGCTTTATGTGAAGCGCGTCTTCATCACAGACGACAGCGAAGACCTGCTGCCGGGCTGGCTGCGCTTCATGCGCGGCGTGGTCGACAGCCAGGACCTGCCGCTCAATATCAGCCGCGAAATGCTGCAGAACAACCCGACGCTTGAGCGCATGTCGAAAGCCATCACCAAGCGCGTACTCAGTGAATTCGAAAAGCTGGCGGAAAAAGACACCGAGAAATTCGAAGCCATCTGGGACGAATTCGGCGCGGTGATCAAGGAAGGCATCTATGAGGACTTTGAGCGCCGCGATGCCATTCTCAAGATTGCCCGCTTCAAGTCCACGGGCGTGGACGGCTGGACGACGCTCGCGGACTATGTGTCCCGCATGAAGGACAAGCAAAGCGCCATCTATTATATCACCGGCACGGACGCCGAGGCGGTGAAGCGTAGTCCGCAGCTTGAAGGCTTCCGTGCCAAGGGCATTGAGGTGCTGCTGCTGGCAGACCCGATCGATGATTTCTGGCTGCAGATGGCACCTGATTTCGACGGCAAGCCGTTCAAATCCATCACCCGCGGCGCATCGGAGTTGAAAGACATCGCGGGCGACGACAAGGAAGACGAAACCGAGAAAGCACCGGAAGGCGACCTGGCGAAACTGACGGCGCTGATGAAGGAAGTCTTCGGGGACAAGATCAAGGATGTGCGCGCCTCTGACCGCCTGACGACGACAGCAGCGTGTCTCGTTGCGGACGATAGCGGCATGGACATGCATATGGAGCGCATCCTGAAGGCTCATAAACAGCTGGGCGCTGTGTCCGCCAAGATCCTTGAGATCAACCCGGGTCACGCGGTGATCCGCAAGTTGGCTGAAAAGGCCGGCGACAAGGGCGCGATCGATACGCTAGCGGACCCTGTGCTTCTGCTGCTGGACCAGGCAAAAATCCTTGAGGGCGACGAGCTGGATGATACCGCCGCCTTCGCCCGCCGCCTGTCCGCCGCGATGGAGAAGGGGCTGGTTTAGACGCCGTCCTGTTGTCACCCTGAACTTGTTTCAGGGTCCATTCTTCAACCCGGATATTGGTTGAAGCCGTTGTATGGATGCTGAACCAAGTTCAGCATGACGAAAAGGGAATTGATAGACTCGCCGGTCATTCCGGCGAGTGACGAATGAGACAAAAGCCCCGGTGTCGCCGGGTCTTTTTCTTCTTTCGGAACAGAATGTTGGAATTTTAATGACAAGGCATTGAAACCCAGCCATAGGCACTCCCATATCAGATTGAACAGAAACAAAGAGGGGGGCGCCATCAATCAGAATTCATGACGACAGGAAGGGGCGGCAGTTGTGCCTCTGCCTGAAAAAATAAGCCGGAAGACCGGCGTGTACCAAAAAAAGCGAGGAAAAAAGTGAAGACTGTTTTTAAAGGTCTGTGTGCGACATTGATCGCTGCAGCCGCCGTTCAGGCTGCAGATAAACCAACCCCTGTCACGGCCCCGCAGGAGGCCCATTATACGCCGGAACAGGTCCAGGCAGATATTGATGGATGGATGCATTGGCTGCACCGGACCCACCCCCAGCTGACCTACACAATCAAAGATATCGATGCCTTCTATGCCCAGGTTCAGGGCCTCAAGGAAAGCATTGATGCACCGCTGACGAAAGCGGAACTGTGGCAGAAGCTGACACCGATCAACGAGACCTTCTCGGACGCCCACCTGATGGTTGGCTACAAAAGCAACGAAGAGTATCTGAAACAGCAGTTAAGTCAGGGTGCGAAACTGTTCCCACTTGATGTCGCGATCACGGATCAGGACACGGTGATCATCAAGTCGCTTGCGGGCGGCGCGCCAACGGGCCTTCGCGGCAGCGAGATTGTGGCCATCAACGGCACGCCGGTGGGCAAGTTCCTGCCGGAACTTCTGAAACGCCAGCACGGTGACACACCAAGCCACCGCCGCACGATCGCGGCCAAGCGCTGGAGCTTCCTTTATCTGGCCACCTTCGGGTCAACAGACAGCTTTGACATATCGTTCGAGCAGGACGGTGCGACGCGCACCATTTCGCTGCCGGGCCATGGTGACATTCAGAAAACCGCCTATGCCACCGAGACGCTGGAAAACACCTACGCTTGTGAGATGCGCGGTGAGGCGACAGCCTATCTGCGGGTGGACAGCTATTATTGGGAGGATGTCGACGGCTATCTGGCCTTCATGGACAATTGTTTCACCAGCTTCAAGGAGGCCGGCGCCGAAAAGCTGATCGTGGATATCCGCGAAAATGGCGGCGGAGACGACATGTTCTGGATGGCCGGCCAGATGCAATATATCGCCCAGGTGCCATACCGGCATGGCAGCAGCTTCAAGGTACGCATTCTGGAAAAATATCGCGATCCGGGCGAAGTGGTCGGCGATGTGGTTTCGGGTGAAATCAGCCGCATGCGGCCGCCGGAAACTGACCTGAAGAATGCCTTCGACGGTGACTTCTATCTGATGGTTGGCCCCTACACCTATTCGTCTTCGATCCTGTTCGCCAACGCGGTCAAGGACCATGGCATCGGGAAAATTGTTGGGGTGCCGACAGAAGGCAAGCGGGGCCAGACCGGGGGCACCCAGCGCTATATGTTCCCGAACACAGGGCTGAAGGCCGTGTCACCGCGCTTTATCCTGCAGCCACCAAAGGGTGGGGACAGCCAGGCGCCTGTGCCGGTTGATATCCCACTTGATACCGCCGGATTGGACGGTGACAAGGCGCTGGATGCCTTCATCCAGACGATTGAGGCTGACCGGTAGGGTTTCGCCGGATCATCACATAATGAAAAGCCCCGGTGTTGCCGGGGCTTTTTTTATGCTGGAAGTTTGCGCATCTTCAGGCCGGTTACCTGATTGCGTTTGCGCGCCGTGACCTCAAACTCGAATCCGTGGAACTCGAACTTCTTGCCAACGATCGGGATCGTCTCGGCTTCATGGATCACCAGCCCCGCAACCGTGATGGCCTCGTCGTCCGGCAGGCGCCAGTCGAACATGCGGTTCAGGTCACGGATTGGCACAGTGCCTTCCGCGCGCACCCATCCGTCAGACAGCTGCTTCACGCCCGGCACTTCAAAGTCGTGCTCGTCGGCGATGTCACCCACGATTTCTTCCAGAATGTCTTCCAGCGTCAGCAGCCCCTGGATGGCGCCATATTCATCCACCACCAGCGCGAAGTGGGCCTTGCGCTCAAGGAAGGCGTTCAGCTGTTCGCGGAGCGTGGTGGTTTCCGGCACGAACCAGGGCTTGACCATAATGCGTTTGATGTTCACCCGCTTGGACATGGCACCAGCGCGGCGAAGGGCCCGCAGCAAGTCCTTGGCGTGCAGCACGCCAATGATGTTTTCCGGGTCGCCTTCATAGACGGGCAGGCGCGTGTAGGTGCTGGAGACCACAGCCTGGATGATCTCGTCGGTGCCCATATTGATATCCAGCGCTTCCATGGCTGACCGGTGCACCATCACATCCTCAACGGTGACGTCATTGAGGTCCAGGATCGACCCCAGCATGTGGCTGTCCTCTTTCACCAGCCCGCCTTCCTTATGGTGCAGGTTGATGGTGCCGCGGATCTCATCATGGGCCGACAGCACGCTTTCCATGTTCGAAATATCGATGCCGAAAATCCTCAGCGTCAGCCGTACGATCTTCTGCACAAGCGCAACAACCGGGGCAAAAAGCGCAACGATCAGGCTGATAAACCAGCTGACCTTCAGCGCCATATTGTCCGGGTTGGCGATGGCGTAGGACTTGGGCAGGACTTCGGCGAAAATCAGTACCAGCGCGGTCATCACCAGGGTGGCATACACCACGCCCTGTTCGCCCACCATGTTCATGAACAGGCTGGTGGCCAGCGCGGATGCCAGGATATTCACCAGGTTGTTGCCCAGGAGAATCGCGCCGATCAGGCGCTCTGGGTCATCGGTCAGGCGGGACACACGCTTCGCCCGCTTGTTGCCGTCCCCCGCCATATGGTGGATGCGAGCGCGGGAGGAAGCAGTCAGGGCTGTTTCAGACCCCGAAAACATGCCTGAAAGTCCCAGAAGGACGAAAATGATCCCGGTGGTGATCCAGAAATCGGTATCGAAGAGAGAAGCGGCTGCCGCTGTCTCGTCCATGGTATAGCTCCAATTCAAGTGAAGAAAAGTCCCTCGCATAGGCTCGGTGTACTTCTCTTCAGATAGAATAAAGCGAAAACAAGGTTTGAGGCGGCTCTGCCCCTTGTTTTCAACTTTTCTCCAATATTGATCCATCCAAAGATGGATCAACTGACTGTCAAAGTAAATCCGGGTCGAAGAACCGCTTTGAGGACCGGATTTTCCTTATTGTCCGGGAAAAAGTACACTGAGGCATGGCCGAAGGACTTTTTCACGCGTCCCCACATATGGGCTATAAGCCGCGACCGTCAATAGAGTCCTCTATTACAGCTTTGATGATATCAAGGTCCACGCCTTTATGCGTGGCCGCGCCACCAATCGGCCCCAGGATAAAGACAATCTCGCCGGCGTCGACTTTCTTGTCCTGGCTCATGTGGGCCAGCAGCGTGTCGACGTCCAGGGATTTGCCAATCTGGCTGGCGGTTGCCATCATGTTGACGGACTTGAGGTGCGCCAGATAGCGCGTGAGGTCATCCTTGGGTGCGAGACCCATGCGCACGCTGGTGTCCAGCGCCATGGCCATGCCGATGGCCACACCTTCACCGTGCAGAAGCGTACCGTCATAGCCGCACTCGGCCTCAAGCGCGTGCCCGAAGGTGTGCCCCAGGTTCAGAAGCGCGCGCTTGCCAGCCTCATATTCGTCTTCGGCCACAATGCGCGCCTTGGCCTCGCAGCTTTTGGCTACTGCATAAGCTTGCGCTTCCCGGTCGCCGGTGCGCAGGCGCGCGCCGTTTTCTTCAAGCCAGCTGAAGAAGTCAGGATCATCGATCAGGCCGTATTTGACCACTTCGGCGTATCCCGCCTGCAATTCGCGCGCGGGCAGGGTGTCCAGCACTTGCAAATCAATCACCACCATCTTGGGCTGGTGAAAGGCGCCCACAAGGTTCTTGCCGAAGGGGGTGTTGATGCCGGTCTTGCCGCCCACACTGCTGTCGACTTGCGCCAAGAGGCTTGTGGGCACCTGGATGAAATCCATGCCGCGCCTCAAGACTGCCGCCGCGAAACCGGTGATGTCGCCGATCACGCCGCCGCCGAGGGCGAGCAGCGTATCCTTGCGCTCAGCCCCCAGTTCCAGAAGCTGGTTCGTCAGTTTTTCAAAATTGGCGAAAGATTTGGTCGCCTCGCCCGCAGGCAGGATGATGGCGTCGGATTTGATACCGGCGTTGGCCAGCGATTTTTCCGCTGCCGCCAGATGCAGTTTGGCGACATTCTCGTCCGTGATGATGATCGCGTGTTTCTGCTTTAATATGGGCCCTACCAGTGTGCCCATTTGTGCCATGATTCCCACGCCGATCTGGATGTCATAGGCGCGGTCGCCCAGGTCGACAGGCACGGTTTTCAGGATGCCGGTCGCCGTGCTCATGCCGCTTTCCTTGCCTTCAGCGCCTCGAGGATGCCGGCCACCACATCTTCGTGTGGCCCGCTGGAACTGGCCACTTTCATATCAGCCTGTGCATAAAAAGGCGCGCGTTCAGCGGCCAGGCGGGTCAGGATTTCCTTGGGGTCGCCGGTCTTGAGAAGCGGGCGGGTGTCGCGCCGGCCGGTGCGTTCCACCAGCACTTCAATGTCAGCGTCCAGCCAGATGGACAGGCCTTTGTCCTTTATGAGGCCCCGGGTTGCTTCATTTATGAAGGCGCCGCCGCCGGTCGCTACCACTTGGGGCCGACCGTCCAGAAGTCGCTCGATCACCCTGCGTTCGCCAGAGCGGAAATCAGCCTCACCGAAGCATTCGAAAATCTCCGCCACGGACATGCCGGCAGCCTTTTCAATCTCATGATCTGAATCGACGAACGGCAGATTGAGCTTACGCGCCAGGCGCCGGCCCACGGTGGTCTTGCCAGCCCCCATCAGACCAACCAGCACAATCGTGCGGTCGACACCATATTGGCGTGCCACCGACTGTTTTTTTGCCTGATTTTTTTGTTTCGCGTTCGTCATGCTTCGCTCTTTACACAGCCCGGCCCGCTTCGCCAACGGTTTTATGGGAAACCAATACCTTATTTCTGCCTAAAAGAATGACCAATGTGTTTTTCATAACCCTTCCTCTTGCTGGCGTGGCTGGACTTGTGCGCTGGGCCATCATATAAGACCAACAGGTAAGGCAAGGTTACTTGAAAGACCAAAGGGAGTTTCATGTCGAAATTAACGCAGATTTTGCTGATTGCCGGTGTGCTGGTAATCGTGGGCGGTGCCATTTTTCTGATGACCTGGGACATTCCGGCACCTTCCGAAACAGTGACCAAAACACTGAGCAATGACCGTTTCCCGGCATAAGGCTCGCGCCGCCGCGCGGGTGGCAGACATGACAGCAATCAGGCGTCTGATGGCCGCGATGCTGATGGGTGGGGCTATTGCCGCGCTGGCTGCTTTTGACGTGCGCGCCCAGCAGGACGCGGGAAGTGACACTCAGGATGCCCAGGAACAGACTGAGGCCCAGCAAGCTGACACTGCCGCAGAAACGGCAGCGGAGAGAACCGACGGTCGCTTCTTCCTTGGCCCGCGCCCTGCGCTGAAGCGCCAGGTCGGGCCAGCCCTTGGCGCCCCCCGGTCCATCCTGCCGCAACCCTATCTCCCCAAAGGTAGCATTGAAGTACCTCCGGCCCCGCAAACCGAGGCCGCCGGTCAGCCTGCAGGTGTGACCGCTGACTTGGCTGAGGACCTGCCAGGCGCTGATCAAACCGCTACCGATGAGGCAATGGTGGGAGAGGAGCCGGCCGAGCAAGCCATTCCCACGCCGGACACCGATATTTTCGCGGGCGCCTTGCAGACGCTTGACCCAAGCGGTATCGCGGTGCTGAGAGGCCCTGGCGCTTACCCAAATGATTTTTGGGCCGGCTACAGCCGCGAGGCCGTTCAGGCGGAACTCAAGAAGTTTGCTCAGCCCAGCAAAACACCGGCAATGGTGAAGGCCGCACGGCGTATGGCGCTGTCTGGCTATCTGCTGCCGGCGCCGGCAGGTGACACTGAAATTGAGGCCTTTATTCGGGCGCGCCTGGATGTTCTGGCAGCGCACGGTGATACGGAAGGCTATCTGGCGCTACTGGGCCGGTTGACGCCGGACCATGACTGGTCCGGCCTCGCACGCGATATTGTTGACGGCCACCTCCTGGCTGGCCGGATTGAAGATGCCTGCGCGATTGCCGCACAGGAACGCGCCGACAGCAACGATGCTTTCTGGCTTCGGATGGCAGTGTTCTGCCGCGCAGTGCAAGGCGACCGGGTCGGCGTTGACTTTAACCTGGGCATTCTTGAGGAAGTCCAAAGCGTTCAACCCACTTTCTATCAGCTGACCGACCAGATTTTGGTTGAGGCCGAGCAGGCTGGCGGCACCGTGCTGACTTCCGGCATGGTACTGTCGAGCATGCTTCGGGTTGATGTGCTTGAGGCTACCATGGTGCGGTTGGCGAAGGTGCAAGTCTCTGCACTTGATATGACCGACGCGAAGCCGATGGCGGCAAAAGCCATGCTTGGCATTCCGGGTGTTGCGCCGGAAGCCAAGCTGCAGCTGATCGCCCGTGGTCTGTCCGAAGGCTGGCTGGGTGCTGGCGTGCTGGTGGATTACCTGCGGGCTGTGCCGCCTGCTGCTCCGTCAGACGTGGACACGCAAGCCCTGATGCAGGAAGACATGAGCTTCGACGGCGATATGATGCTGATTGCTGAGGCTATGGCTGGCGCGGATGAGACGGTTCGGACTGAGGCGATGGCGGCACTCAAACGCCGCGCGGAGAGCCCGGATAAGGCGCTCTATCTGTTGCCGGTGCTGGATTATCTGCAGGCCAGGCAGGCGGACGATGCTGCGGTGGCAGCGCGCCGGATCCGCACGGCGCTGCTGGAAGGTGACTTTGAGCAGGCTGATGGTCTTTTCACTACCCTCAGGGCTGGCCAGGCAGGTGACAATACCGCAAAAGATGCTGTGCTTGAAGGTAGCTGGCCGCTCATGGTGGCAGCAGGGTTTGCTGGTGCGCCTGAGGTAACACCAGGACGCCTGCGGGCCTGGTGGGGCCAGCAAGGCGAAGATGACGACAGGTTCGCGCAGGCGGCCATTCTGTTCACCACCCTGGAGGCGCTTGGGCACACTGTGCCGGAAGACATCTGGGCGATGGCCGAACAAGGCGAACCGCAAGTTGCGGGGCCAAGCATGTCGCCCGCCCATTGGCGACGGCTTCTGGTGATGCAGGCGCAGGGTGACAAGGCCGGGGTACTGTCACTGGCTTATGCCACCACGGCCGACGGTACGGCGTCAGCGTCCTATGCCGGGTCGCTCATCGGTGCGCTCAGGGAACTGGGCCTGACCACAGAAGCGCACCAGTTGGCGGCGGAGACCTTGGTCCGGTGGGGCCTGTAGGCAGTCATGTCTGATGCCTCGCTGATTGATCAGTTTCTTGAGATGCTGGCGGCGGAAAAGGGGCGGGCCAAAAACAGCCTGATGGCCTACCGACGCGACCTCGAGGACTTTTCCGAACATACCACCAGCAAGCTGGCGTCCGCGGGTGCGCAGGATATCCGGGATTATCTCTCGGGCCTGCACCGGCGGGGGCTGAAGTCTGGGACTGTTGCGCGGCGCCTCTCGGCGCTCCGGCAATTTTATCTGTTCCTGTATTCGGATGGTTTGCGCACGGATAATCCGGCCAAGAATATCGAAAGCCCACGGCCAGAACAGAAGCTGCCGAAAGTTCTCTCGGAAAGCGATGTGGACCGGCTTCTGGATACTGCAGAAGCGCAGGCTGATGCGGGCGGGTTGGGCGAAAAGCGCCTGCATGCGCTCGTTGAAACACTCTATGCCACAGGTCTGCGCGTCAGCGAACTCGTGACCTTGCCAAAGCGTGCTGTGGGGCCGGACACCACCATGATCATGGTGCGCGGCAAGGGCGGGCGCGAACGGATGGTGCCCTTGGGTGACAAGGCAAGGCATGCATTGATGGCCCACATGGAAGTGGTGCGCACCTCGCCTTATAAAGATTCACCTTACCTGTTCCCCTCCCGCGGCAAGGAAGGCTATCTGACCCGCCGCCGCGTAGGGCAGTTGATGAAAGACCTGGCGGTCGCGGCGGGCGTGATGCCTTCAGCCGTTAGTCCGCACAAGCTAAGGCACGCGTTTGCAACGCACCTGCTGGCGCACGGGGCGGACCTGCGCGCCGTGCAGCAAATGCTCGGCCACGCTGATATTTCTACCACGCAAATCTATACCCATGTGCTGGAGGAACGGCTCAAGAGCCTGGTGCTGACCAAGCACCCGATGAGTGACTAATTGGCAAAGCGGTCTAGCTTATCCGGGGGAAGGGGAGCTGTATGATCAAGAAAATTGCAATGTCGGTGGCTGCGCTGCTGGTGCTGACCTACCTTGGCTTCTGGCTGGCGGCACCTGGGTCGGGCAACCCGGCACAATATCAGGCGCTGGCTGGAGACTATGACGTACGCATCGTGCGCGACCGGTATAGCGTGCCGCATATTCTTGGTGAGCGTGATGTGGATGTCGCCTTTGGCCTGGCGTTCGCCCACGCGGAAGATGACTTTGCGACCATTCAGGATGTGGTTCTGGCCACCCGCGGCAAGCTGTCGACGCTCCATGGTCCCGATGCTGCCAAAACCGACTATCTGATCCAATGGATGGATGTGTGGAGTGTGGTGGACGCAGGGTATAAGAGCCGCATCAGCCAGGCGACGCGCGATCACGCCGAAGCTTATGCCGCCGGGCTGAATTTCTACGTGTCTGAAAACCCTGATGGTGTTGCACCAGGCGTACTGCCCTTCACAGGCAAAGATATCGTCGCCGGTTTCACTTTCAAGACACCGCTCTTTTACGGCTTTGACCAGGTGGTGGCCAAAGTGGCCGAAGGCGAATATGGCACCGGGCTTGATAAGGTCGCCAGCCTGATGGTGACAGACGCACCCCAGCCGGAGTTGGGCAGTCAGGGCGTGGCCATCGCGCCCGAACGCTCTGGCGACGGCGCCACGCGCCTTCTTGTGAATAGCCACCAGCCACTTACCGGCCCGGTGACCTGGTATGAGGCGCGTGTGAAATCGGGCGAGGGCTGGGATATGGCAGGCGGCACCTTCCCGGGCTCGCCGATCATTCTGCACGGCACTGGCCCGACGCTAGGCTGGGCCAATACGGTCAACAAGCCGGACCTTGTGGATGTCTATCAGCTGACCCTTAATCCGGAAAACGCGAACCAGTATAAGCTTGATGGTGAGTGGCGGGATTTCGAGATTGAAGATGCGACAATCGATGTCACCTTCTGGGGGCCGATCCGCTGGACCTTCCGTGAACCCATCTACCGGTCCGCCCATGGCCCGGTGTTCAAGACAGAGAAGGGCGCCTTTGCCGTCCGCTGGGCCGGGATGAACGAGATGCGCACGCTTGAAGAAATGATCGCGCTCAACAAGGCGCGCTCTCGGCACGATTTCGAAGCCGCTCTTGCCATGATGGCCATGCCCAGCATCAATTATGTCTATGCCGACAAGGCGGGCAACATCGCCCACTATTATAATGCCATGATGCCGAAGCGGCCCGAAGGAGTGGATTGGTCCAGCCTCGTGCCGGGAGACCGCTCTGACCTGATCTGGCAGGGCTATCACGCGTTCCGGGATATTCCGAAAACGGTAAACCCACCCTCGGGTGCCGTGTTCAACGCCAATAATTCGCCTTTCGTGGCCACGGATGGGGATGGTGGCGCACAGCCTGCGGATTATCCCAGCACCATGGGGGTCGAGACGCGGATGACAAACCGGGCCTTGCGCCTGCGCGAATTGCTGGCGGATGCAGAGCAGGTTTATGACCATACGTTCCAGCGGATCAAATACGACAACATCTATTCCTTCCAGGGCGAAGAGAAGTCGGTTGCCTTTCAGGTGTGGCATGACGTGACGGGCCTTGAGTTTGAAGACCCGGCGCTTGAAGAAGCGCGAAATTTCCTGTTTGGCTGGAGCCTGGATACAGACGCGTCCAACGACCATGCCGCGCTCGGGGTGTTGACAGTAAAGCCCTTCATTATGGCCGATATGCGGGGCGAGCCCCGGCCCGACCCTCGACAGGCGTTTGAAGATGCTGTGAAGCTGCTCAAGGACAATTTCGGCCGCCTTGATGTGCCTTGGGGTGGCATGAACCGCCTGGTGCGCGGACGCGAGAGCTGGCCGCTCTCAGGCGGGCCGGATGTGCTACGCGCGGTCTACGGTGAATGGAATGATGACGCAGGGCATCTTGAAGCCACGGCGGGGGATAGTTACATCATGTTTGTGGAGTGGGGTGAGGACGGTGCGCAGCATGTGCGCACGGTGCATAATTTTGGCAGCGCGACGCTGGATGCAAGCTCCCCCCATTATGCGGATCAGGCACCGCTGTTCGCAAGCGAACGCGAAAGAATATTGCCACTAGATATGGTGGCTTTGGAACTTGAGAAAACAAGCGAAAGGCGCCTTGGCGGGGCAGGAAACTGAGAACTTGACATAGCAAGTGCAATCAAGGATTTTGCGCCCCTCGGCGAAACATGGTTTACTGGGTCCATGAACAAGTCGCCTCAAAAAACGGATACGAATGATATGATGACGTTTCTAGAGTTTGAGAAGCCAATTGCTGAACTGGAAGGCAAGATCCGCGAACTGCGCAGCTTCAAGGGTGGCGCTGACATCACCGCGGAAGTCGGCCAGCTCGAGACCAAACTTGGTAAGCTCCTCAAGGAAACGTATGCAGGGCTGACGCCCACGCAGAAGATGCAAGTGGCGCGGCACCCTGAACGCCCGCATTTCCACGACCTGATCGGCCATCTATTCGAAGATTTCACACCGCTTTCCGGCGACCGCTCCTTCGGTGAAGACGAAGCCCTTGTGGGTGGCCTGGCCCGCTTCCGCGGCGAAGCCTGTGTGGTCATGGGGCATGAGAAGGGCTGGGACACGGAAAGCCGCATCAAGCATAACTTCGGCATGGCGCGCCCTGAAGGGTACCGTAAAGCCATCCGCCTGATGGATATGGCCGACCGGTTCGGCCTGCCGGTGCTGAGCCTTGTAGACACTTCTGGCGCCTACCCTGGTGTGGGTGCCGAGGAACGCGGTCAGGCGGAAGCCATCGCGCGCTCCACTGACAAATGCCTGGGCCTTGAAGTGCCAATGGTGACCTGCATCGTGGGTGAAGGCGGCTCTGGTGGCGCAGTGGCAATCGCGGCTGCCAACAAGGTGCTGATGATGGAACATGCGATCTATTCTGTGATTTCGCCTGAAGGCTGTGCCTCGATCCTGTGGCGCACCAACGACAAGGCCAATGAAGCGGCTGTTGCGCTGAAGATCACAGCGCAGGACCTTCTGAAGCTGGGCGTGATCGACGAGATTGTTGCCGAACCGCTTGGTGGTGCCCACCGCGATACCGAGCGCGCCATGAACATGCTGGGTGATGCCATGGAGCGTAGCTTGCGTGATATGTCGGGTGTTGATGGTGGCCGTTTGAAAGAACTTCGCCGCGAAAAATTCCTGGCGATTGGCGATAAAGGCCTCGCATAACCGCGACTCATTGAATTCCGTGAAGTTGAGAGCAGGTAGGGTGTACAGCGTGCAACCCTAGCTGTCACACGTCTGTCATAAAAACACTAGATATTGGGGACTTAAATTTTCTCACCACTTTATCTTGACGAAAATACCCGTTCGACCTTATCCTACAAATCTCGCGGCGATACAGCGACTCGAACGGGGGAGTTCGGTCGAGCGCTTCGCTAAGTACATACAATAATTACGAAAAGTCGATTCGTTCGACTTTTGTTCTTTGCTCGGGCACAATGGGGTGTTTCTCGAGACGAAGAAGGAGTCAGTACCGCATGGCTAGGGCGGACAAGGGAGATATGGGCACAATGTTTGAGGTCACTCAGTTTGAGCATGGCGGGCCGGTCGAGGTCGACCGCAGTCGCGATGCACTACTAACCGATTTCGGGAAAGCAACGCTTGAAGATCGTTACTTGATGCCAGGTGAGAGCTATCAGGATCTGTTTGCTCGCGTTGCGTCCTATTATGGTGACGATGCAGCCCACTCACAGCGGCTTTATAACTATATCTCCAACCTGTGGTTCATGCCCGCGACGCCTGTTCTGTCGAACGGTGGCACCAACCGCGGCCTGCCGATCAGCTGCTTCCTCAATGAAGCGCAAGACAAGCTCTCATCCATCGTGGACCTGTGGACAGAAAACGTCTGGTTGGCGTCCAAGGGCGGCGGCATCGGGTCTTACTGGGGCAACCTGCGTTCGATCGGCGAGACGGTTGGCGGTGTTGGCAAGACCAGCGGTATCGTACCCTTCGTGCGCGTGATGGACAGCCTGACACTGGCGATCTCTCAGGGAAGCTTGCGCCGTGGTTCGGCGGCCATCTATCTGCCGATCAGCCATCCTGAAATCGAAGAGTTCATCGAGCTGCGCCGCCCAACCGGTGGTGACCCGAACCGCAAGACGCCGAACCTGCACCACGGTGTGCTGGTGACCGATGCCTTCATGCGTGCGGTGGAAGCAGATGAAGAGTGGGTGCTGACAAGCCCGAAAGACGGCCACGCTGTGCGCTCCGTGTCAGCTCGCGGCCTGTGGATCCGCCTGCTGACTGCCCGTGTTGAAACCGGCGAGCCCTACATCATCTATTCAGACACAGTGAACCGCCAGATGCCAGAGCATCACAAGCTGGCGGGCCTGACGGTGAAGACATCGAACCTGTGCGCGGAAATCACGCTGCCGACAGGTCTTGACCATCTGGGTAATGAGCGGACAGCTGTGTGCTGTCTCTCAAGCCTCAACCTCGAGCACTATAAGCAGTGGAAAGACAACAAGGACTTCATCCCTGACGTGATGCGGTTCCTGGATAACGTGCTGCAGGACTTTATCGACCGTGCGCCGGACGAAATGGCCAAGGCGCGCTACTCAGCCATGCGCGAGCGCTCTGTGGGTCTGGGTGTGATGGGCTTCCACAGCTTCCTGCAGGACAATATGATCCCGTTCGAAAGCGCCATGGCGAAAGCCTGGAACAAGAAGATATTCAAGCATATCGAAGGCGAAGTGGACCGTGCGTCGGAAGCACTTGCGTTCGAACGCGGCCCATGCCCGGACGCAGCCGATTATGGCATCATGCAGCGCTTCTCCAACAAGACGGCGATTGCGCCTACGGCTTCCATCTCCACCATCTGTGGCGGGGCGAGCCCGGGGATCGAACCAATCGCAGGCAATAGCTATAACCAGAAGACCCTGTCCGGTAACTTTATTGTTCACAACCGTGCCTTGAAGCGGCTGCTGAAAGAAAAAGGCCAGGACACCGACGAGATCTGGACGTCGATCACGATCAATGAAGGCTCTGTGCAGCATCTGGACTTCCTGACCCAGGAAGAAAAAGATGTGTTCAAGACCGCGTTTGAACTGGATCAACGCTGGGTGGTTGAACTGGCAGCCGACCGGGCCTGCCACATCAGTCAGGCCCAATCGGTGAACATCTTCCTGCCGGCGAACGTGCACAAGCGCGACCTACACCAGATTCACTATCAGGCCTGGAAGAAGGGTCTCAAGAGCCTCTATTACTGCCGTTCCAAATCCATCAGCCGGGCTGAGGTTGTGGCAACGGGCAGCTACCAGAAAAAGGCCAAAGGCGAGGTGCAGCTGGAACTGGGTTCTGGCGGCACGACCGATTATGAGGAATGCCTTGCCTGCCAGTAAAGTCTGCTGCGGGCATCAGATAAACCATGAGAAGGCGTGCCATAGCGGCGCGCCTTTTCTTTTGCCAGAAAAGGGATGGTTTAATTATTACGGCGGGACAGGTGTGCGTGAACCGCCAGGATGGCAATCACAGCAATCAGGAAAGTCAGGAACAGTCGGACGCAAATGCCGCCTAGTTCAGAGGTAACCGCCTGCCTTTCATTGAAGCTGACCCGGATTTCACCCGTGGCTTCCGACATGCTTTCCGGCAAGACCAGCTCGCGAGATACTTCGGTGTCCAGCCCGACAAACAGGCCAACAATAGATTGAAGCATGGAATACTTGGCGCCGCTGGAGCGTTTGGCTTCCCCAAGCACTACATTATGGTCTTCGAAGATTCGGGCTTCTGTGATGAAGCGATGTTCCAGAAGGCCACCGGCAATATCGTGAGCGAGCTCGGCATCAAGGATAAGGACAGCGCGTGCCGCCGGTTTTTCAAGCGACATGATCAAGCCTTCGACCCCGGCTGCGGTCCGGCCCTTGGCTTGTTGCACTTCCAGGAAAAACTGAATCAGCGTCAGGATAACAGCCGCGAGGGCTGCAAAAAGGATCGCCTTTGCAGTGATGCCGCCGAGCACACTGTTGGTATTGCTCTCGTTCACATTCCTAGCCCTTCCAAGATTGACCGCATTATCAGGTGCATACGGGCGAATGATCAATAGGTAATTTTTTCTGCCCTGCTGCGTGCCGGCTCTTGCCCCTTAACTGTACTATTGATTCGCCGCTTTTGCGCCCTTTCCCGATTATAGCGGCAAGACTTTTTTTTACCAAATATTGTGTCTCTTAAATTCCATTCTACTAATTGAAGGGCTATACTGCCGCCACGCAACATATGGGCAATATGAAATTCAACAGCGTTAAGAGTGGGAGGCACGGTCAGTATGGCTGAAGCGGCGACTGTAGAAACATTCGAACCGACAGGACTTTTGGAAGAACGGCACGTCTATAAGCCGTTCCGGTACCCCTGGGCTTATGAAGCCTGGCTGACACAGCAGCAGATTCACTGGCTGCCAGAAGAGGTGCCCCTGGCGGAAGATGTGCGCGATTGGGCCAGGAAACTGACTGATTCGGAGAAGAACCTGCTGACGCAGATTTTCCGTTTCTTCACCCAAAGCGATATCGAGGTGAACAACTGCTACATGAAGCATTACACCAAGATATTCAAACCCACCGAAGTGCAGATGATGCTGTCGGCTTTCTCCAATATGGAAACCATCCATATCGCGGCATACAGCCACCTCCTGGACACACTGGGTATGCCCGAGACTGAATATTCCGCCTTCCTCCACTACAAGGAGATGAAGGATAAATATGACTATATGCAGCAGTTCAATTCGGACGATCTCAGGTCTGCGGCTGTTACACTTGCGGTGTTCGGTGCCTTCACCGAGGGCCTGCAGCTGTTCGCAAGCTTCGCGATGCTCCTGAATTTCCCACGCTTCAACAAAATGAAGGGTATGGGGCAGATCATTACCTGGTCTGTGCGCGACGAGAGCCTGCACTGTAACAGTATCATCAAACTGTTCCACACGCTGATGAAAGAGCACCCAAGCCTATGGGACGATCGCATGCGGGACGAACTGACGGAAGCGTGCAAAACCATTGTGCACCATGAGGATGCCTTTATCGACCTGGCCTTCGGCATGGGTGCGATCGAAGGCCTGACAGCAGAGGAAGTGAAGCAATATATTCGGTATATTGCTGACCGCCGCCTGAACCAGCTTGATCTGGATGAGGTATTTCACGTGGAGAAGAATCCGCTGCCATGGCTCGACAGCATGTTGAATGCAGTAGAACACACCAACTTTTTCGAAAACCGGGCGACCGAATATTCTAAAGCGGCCACCCAAGGCTCGTGGGAGGATGCGTTCGAATAGGCCCGAACGCACTAAGCCCGGAAGGGCAAAACTGGTCACAAGCCCGGATCAAAGAAGCGCTCGAGAGAATCTCGGGCGCTTTTTTCATGACATTCACGAAAAGAAACAATAAGAACAAATAGAGAACAATTGTAATTCATGGGGGACGTGATGAGCTTGCAGTATCTTCAATCAACTTTTCTGACATTCGACCAGCTTTCAGAGCTTACCGGGGTTGAACCGGCGCGGTTGCGAGGATTGATCAAGGCAGGATGCCTTCCCGGCCCGGCCTACCGCGTGGTCGGGGAATGTGTGATTTCTTCGATTTTTGGCGACCATGCAGATGCGGTTGAGCTGCAGTTTTTTCCGCGGTCCTATGTTGCCAAGGTAAATGGGCTTGTACAGTCGGGCCTTCCGGATGATGAGCTGGCCAGAAGGGAAAAGCAGGATTTCTTCGCTCGGTATGTCGAGACACTTGTGGCGTTGCGCGTGCACACCTTTGGGCTGGACGCGCTTTATGGTCAGGACGGTCATGTGGGCGGTACGGAAGCTGAAGCCCTGCTTGAAAAAGAATGGCTGGCCTATCTTGATGGGGCTTATGGCTTATGCACGGGCACGGCCTCTGCAGAAGACATCGCAACCAAGGAAGCCATGATTGCCAAGATCAAATTTCTGATTGCAGCAATCGAGACCGGGGGAGCTGGTACGCTTCTGGCAGAACTGGAGCAAGCGGTTGATCTGCTGGATCAGGTGTCTGCACCGTTTGCACCCCATGAAGTGGCGCGCAGTTCACGCGAGACATATATCAACCAGGTCCGCGCACGGTATCTGGCGCAGTTGGCATAAAAAAAGCGCCCGGCGGGGACCGGGCGCTTCAGTGTCAGGCACCTGAAAAGGGGAGGTCTAGTCGTCCAGGGTGGCAGCGAGGATTGCCAGCCCGGTTGCGACGAAAACCGCGGTGCCCAAGTCATCGCCCTCTATTTCATAGTGCTGGTTTCGTGCCAGCGGAGGGCGATGGGTGTGGTGGCCATACTCAGAACTCAGGCCATAGTCGCCACCACGACGTGAATATTGGTCGTAATCTGCCTGGCTCAGCCGGGTCGCCAGATTCAGGTAATAGTGATCAACACCATTTCGGATCTTGTGCGCGAGCGCACGGCCAAGGTCTTCTGCGGCCTCATTGCGGACCTCGCGGGCCACGTGGCTGCGGTATTCAGGTGTGTTGCGGGCGAACAGCTTGGCGACACCACTGGACGGCATATGACGGGTCGACACAATGCCGCAATTGGTGTGTGCCACCAGGTCAGTGCCGTAGCTGAAGTTCTCAGCCGAGCGCAGTTCGATAAAGTCGGTGTCACGGCCATACCCATGCATGGCGATCTTGATACCGTATGACGCGTAAGCTTCGCCCTTTTCCTTCACCTTGGTGTAATAGGCTTTTTCAAATCGGCCGCAGCGACCACCTGTGTTACGCGCACGCTTCTTGTATTTTTTGTCTTTCCGGTCCGTATCGGTCACGCGGAACCCAAAGCGGTAGTTTTGCTCGCGGGCACGCACCACCATGTCGGCTTGATGACGATCGCGCACAAATTCCACATAATTGGGCAGGCCATAGCGCAACTGTTTGAATGCCCGGGCCTCAAATTCTGTCAGGCCTGCTTCGCGGCGCTCATCCTTGCTGTCCACATCGACGAACACCCGGATGGGATGGCTGGTGCGGAATATTGCGCTGTCGGGGTCGTAGGATGGCAGGTCACGAAGATCACGGTGATCGGCCTCGGCTGCACCACCAAGCGCCAGTGTCGCTGCGGCGGCCAAAAGAATGGCGGTTTTTCGTTGTGCTGTCATAACTCGGTCTCCTCGTCTTATGGAGACACAATAGCCATGCCTTGCTTACGCCACCCTGAGCCGTGTGTTCATAAATGGTTCATCTGCATGTGGAGGGTCTAAGTGATTGGAAATAATAAAAAGCGGGCTTTTGAGCCCGCTTTTATCAGCTTTTAACCTTGCCGTTTGCCCCTAGAAGGCGCCGTGGCAATGCTTGAATTTCTTGCCCGATCCACAAGGGCAGGCGTCGTTGCGCCCAACATCAGCAAAGGGATTTGACGCGGGGCGAGACGCACCCATCATGCCGCCCCCCATGCCGGACACGTCACCGTGGCAATGTTTGAATTTCTCGCCGGAGCCGCAAGGGCAGGGCGCATTCCGCGGCACGTCACCCCAGGTTGAGGTGTCATTCGGGTTGAAGCCGCCACTTGGCGCAGGGCTGCCCACGGCCACTTCTGGCGAAGGATGGCTCTCCTGGAACACGGAAGGCGGTGTCGGTTCGAGATCCTCGGGACGAACCTGTGGTGCCAGTTCAATACGGCCCAGCAGTTGAGTTGTTTCTTCGCGGATGTGGTACAGCATGCCTTCAAACAGGGTAAAGGCTTCCGTCTTATACTCGTTCAGAGGGTCGCGCTGGCCGTAGGCGCGCAGGCTCACGCCCTGACGCAGGTGGTCGAGATTCTGCAGGTGTTCTTTCCATTCCTGGTCCAGAACCTGAAGCAGGATGCTTTTCTCGATGTCCTTTTCCCACATGCCGAAGCCGGTTTCCGGGTCGGCTGTGCCCGTCATCTCGTTGATACGTTTGGCTTTCTCAGCCATAACTTCATTGACGGCTTCTTCGAGGCGCTCGATGATCACATGATCGTCCACGCCTTCCTCAGCCGCCCAAGCGCGAACGTCAACATCAAGATTCAGCTTGGTTCTCACGTCTTCGTCCAGGCCATCGATATCCCACTGTTCAGGGTATGATTTTGGCGGGATGCGGGTTTCCACAATATTGTGGACAACGTCCGCGCGCATATCCTTGATGGTCTCTGAAATCTCTTCAGCATCCATAACTTCGGTGCGCTGTTCGTAGATGGCGCGACGTTGGTCGTTCATCACATCATCGAACTTCACCAGGTTTTTACGGATGTCATAGTTGCGGGCTTCCACCTTGGACTGGGCTTTCTCGATTGCCTTGTTGATCCACGGGTGGATGATGGCCTCGCCTTCCTCAATACCAAGGCGCACGAGCATGGCGTCCATGCGCTCAGGTCCGAAAATGCGCATCAGGTCATCCTGCAGCGACAGGAAGAATTTGGTGCGGCCCGGGTCACCTTGGCGGCCCGAACGGCCACGCAGTTGGTTATCGATGCGTCGGCTTTCGTGCCGCTCGGTGGCGACAACATAAAGGCCGCCCGCCTCGAGTACCTTTTGCTTCTCTTCCTCCACTTCCCGACGGATGCGCTCAGAGATTTCCTTGATCTTGGCTTCGTCTTCAATGCCTGCCGTTTCATCGGCAATACGCAAGTCTGCATTACCACCCAGCTGGATGTCAGTACCCCGACCTGCCATATTGGTGGCAATCGTTACGGCACCGAGACGACCGGCCTGGGCAATGATGCCGGCTTCCTGTTCGTGGAAGCGGGCGTTCAGAACCTGGTGCTTGATCTTCTTCTTCTTGAGATAGTCCGAAAGCACCTCGGATTTCTCGATCGACACTGTACCAACCAGAACCGGCTGGCCCTTGTCCTGTGCCTCGATGATGTCCTTGACGATGGCGTCGAACTTTTCCTTGCCGGTGCGGTAGAATTCGTCGTGCTCGTCCACCCGGGCAACAGGAACGTTGGTCGGGATCTCGATGACGCCCAGGCCGTAGATGTCGCCAAACTCTTCCGCTTCCGTGGAGGCAGTACCGGTCATGCCGGCCAGTTTGGGATACATACGGAAGTAATTCTGGAAGGTGATCGACGCCAGCGTCTGGTTTTCAGGCTGGATCTGGACACCTTCCTTGGCTTCAAGCGCCTGGTGCAGGCCACCCGAATAGCGCCGACCGTCCATCATGCGGCCGGTGAATTCGTCGATGATCACCACTTTGTCGCCCTTGACGATATAGTCTGTGTCGCGCTCGAACATGGTGCGCGCCTTGAGGGCCTGGTCTACGTGGTGAACGATTTGGGTATTTTCATAATCGTAAAGGTTTTCAGCTTTAAGGAGTCCCTGGTCTGCCAGGATTTTCTCCATCTTCTCGTGGCCGTCTTCGGTCAGCGATACATGCTTGGACTTCTCGTCCTTTTCATAGTCGCCTTCACCCAGTTCGGCCACCAGCTTGTCGATGGTGAGGTATAGCTCTGACTTGTCTTCGGTCGGGCCGGAGATAATCAGCGGCGTCCGGGCTTCGTCCACCAGGATACTGTCCACTTCGTCGACGATCGCGAAATGGAAGGGTCGCTGGACCATCTGGTCGCGGTGCGTTTTCATATTGTCGCGCAGATAGTCGAAGCCAAGTTCGTTGTTGGTCGCATAGGTGATGTCACACCGGTAAGCTTCGCGGCGCTCTTCGTCGGTTTTCCCTGGCACCACAACACCCGTGGTCATGCCCAGGAAGCCGTATACCTTGCTCATCCATTCGGCGTCACGCTCAGCCAGATAGTCGTTCACGGTAACCACATGTACGCCCTGGCCGGGCAGGGCGTTCAGGTAGGCTGCCAATGTTGCTACCAGGGTTTTACCCTCACCGGTTTTCATTTCGGCGATCGAGCTGTCGTTGAGGACCATGCCGCCGATCAGCTGTACGTCATAGTGCCTCAGGCCCAGTGACCGGGTCGCGGCTTCGCGGACAACAGCGAAAGCTTCAACCAGAAGGTCGTCAACGGTCTCGCCCGCTTCCAGCCTGTCCCGGAATTCTTGGGTTTTTGCCTTGAGGGCCTCATCTGAAAGCGCTGTCATCTCGTCGGCAAGCGCGCCAATGGCTGCGACTTTAGGCTCAAGTTTACGGAGATAACGTTCGTTTGCGGACCCAAAAATCTTTTTGGCGAGTGTGCTTAATCCCAGCATATTTCTTTCCTGGCCTGCCCCTGGCTTCCTAGCTCTGACATCACCGGTCACTGTGTTGGTGCGCGCTGCGCGGCCGGCCGTACTGTGATCCCTGAGGGAATGCGTTACTGACTTTATAATTATATGCAGTTTCACAACTACAAGAGTGCAGGCACAGATAAGTATCATGCCAGCGTCTGTCAACTGGTGCGGCACCTTCTCGCGGGGAATTGACTGTTTCGGGCGTGATTTCTTGCCGATTGGCAAATCAACGGGCATGATGCGGCAAAATAAATGGCATTGATTGAGGATAATCGCATGGCCGAGTCTAAAGTGTCCCCCCTTGCCCCAGAGGGCTTTCCAAACCTTTTACCTGTCCCAGGTGTCGAAATGGGTGCAATGCACGCAGGCTTCCGCAAGCGCGAGCGTCCGGACCTCCTGTTTGCGGTGATGTCGGAAGGGTCTGTGGCGGCGGGTGTTTTCACTCGGTCCAAGGCGCCAGCGGCGCCTGTTGACTGGTGTCGGGATGCGCTTTTGAAATCTGGCGGCAAGGTGCGGGCGCTGATTGTCAACGCGGGCAATGCCAACGCCTTTACCGGCGAAAAGGGCATGAAGGCGACCGTGAAGTCGGTAGAAACAGCGGCAGCGATTGTTGACTGTGCGCCTGAAGAGGTGCTGGCCTGTTCAACCGGCGTGATTGGCGTGCCGCTGAACGGTGACCTGTTCGAAAGGCCGCTGAAGGCTATCAAGGACGGCATGTCCGGTTCCATGTGGCGGGAAGCGGCCGGTGCCATCATGACCACCGATACCTATCCCAAAGGCAGTTGCAGGGTAGCCACCGTCGAAGGCCGCCCAGCTGTCATTTCCGGCATCGCCAAAGGCTCCGGCATGATCGCGCCCGATATGGCCACCATGCTGGGATTTGTGTTCACCAATGCGGCGCTGACCCATGGTTGCCTGCAAAAAATGCTGGCCGACGCCACAGACCGTACATTCAACAGCATCACTGTGGATGGGGACACCTCCACAAACGATACTTGTATTGCGGTTGCGACCGGTGCTGGCGCGGCTTATGACCCGATTGACGATCCCGATGACCCGCGCCTCGCAGATTTTCGGGCCAAGTTCGACGAAGTAATGACCGATCTTGCACAACTGATTGTGCGGGACGGTGAAGGCGCCACCAAGTTTGTCGCCATCACGATCGAAGGCGCTGAAGACGATGCGGCCGCCCGGGTGATCGGTAAGTCAGTGGCCAACAGCCCGCTGGTGAAAACCGCTATTGCAGGTGAAGACCCCAACTGGGGGCGTCTTGTGGCGGCTGTTGGCAAGGCGGGCGAAGCGGCAGAGCGTGACGCGTTACAAATCTGGATCGGTGGCCAGCATGTGGCCAAGGCTGGCTGTGTGCACCCTCGATACAGTGAGCCGGTGGCTGCGGAACACATGAAGGGCCAGAATATCGATATCCGCATTGATGTGGGCGTTGGTGAAGGTACTGCTACGGTCTGGACGTGTGACCTGACATACGACTATATCCGCATCAATGCGGATTATCGCAGCTAGGACGAATTTTCCACAAGCTGACAAAATACACCCGGTGGTTTCTGCCGGGTGTTTTCTTGTGCGGTCGTAACTACATGAAATTAAACAGCTATTTCTCTGGCATGACTCTTGTATCAGGTAAGGTGTGGGGTACGTTGAACCGGAGTTTGCTGGAGAAGAATGATGCCAACCGTCAATCTAGAGTTACAGATGAAGTTCCTGACGGAATTGAATGAGGCACTGACCGATGCTTTGGACCGCTATGCTGATGAGGGTGCGGACAAACTGGCAGAGCTGAATTACATGAAGCAGGAAGTGGCCAGGGCACGCCTTGTGATTGCCGAGCGTATGGACCATGACGATGACGACAAGAAGTCTGACCGCCGGTCACGCCGTGTGGCTGCTGGATTTCAGGAAGCTGCCTTTAGCTAAACGGGCCGGAATGCCGGTTCGGACAAAGTTGTTGTGCCAGTCCAACTAGCTGCTGCTTGTTGGGGTGGCTGCCTGTGTCTGGTCGCTCAACATAGCGAAAATTTGTTGCACCAGATCGCCAATCGATCCCCATCCTGCAGCAAGACCAAGGGCTGCCAAACCGATCAGCAGCCCATATTCAACGGCTGTCGCACCATGGCGATCCTGCCATAAGGCATCTTTCAGCCCGCGTAATTTTACCGCGACTGTTCTGAACACGATTACAACCCCATAGTTTTAATCCGCGCTATAAGCAGCATAAGCCTCTGCGCCAAACCTAAACAAGTTGTTAAAGCTTGAATTTGGCTAAAAGTGTGTTTACCCGTAGCCACCATGATTGATGATTGTCCAGAACCTAATGTGAAGATTGACGCAGGTCTGCCAACAGTCCTGGTGGCAGCGATTGCGCTTATTGATGTGGATGGCCGTGTGCTTATCGCGCAGCGCCCCGAAGGCAAGGCAATGGCCGGGCTATGGGAATTTCCAGGCGGAAAGGTGGAGGAGGGCGAGCTGCCTGAGGCTGCCCTGATCCGCGAATGCAAGGAAGAGCTGGATATCGATATCACCGCTGCATGCCTGGCGCCCTTTGCCTTCGCGTCCCATTCCTATGAAAAGTTTCATCTTCTGATGCCGCTGTATCTGTGCCGGAAATGGGAAGGCCTTGTGCGCGGTATGGAAGGCCAGGCTTTCAGGTGGGTGAAAATCCGGGATCTGGGGGAATACCCAATGCCGCCGGCGGATGATCCGCTCGTAGCCATGCTGCGGGATTTCCTTTGAGCCTTGAGGTGCTGGAAAGCCTGTTGCGCAGTGACAAGGCTGCAATGACGGCACTTGAGGCTGTTCGTACCGCCGGCCCTGAAGGCGCCTATATCGCCGCAGGCTTCATCCGTAATCGCTACTGGGACAGCTTGTATGATCCCCAGCCTCAGTTTCCAGAGGCAGACGTGGATGTGATTTATTTCGACGCGACCTATGACCTCAAAACTCGCGATCTCGCCTATGAGGCTTCGCTGAAGCTGGTAATGCCGGATGTGGACTGGCAGGTGCGCAACCAGGCACGCATGCACACATTCGGCGGCCACGATCCATTCCAGGATACTGAAACAGCTTTGCGCCACTGGGCGGAAACAGCAACAGGCATCGGTGTACGCCTTTCGCCTGACGGGGCTTTCGAGTGGCTTACCGCTTTCGGGTTTGATGACCTTTTCGCCCATATCCTCAGGATCACTCCTGTGATGAAAGACAATGATCCGGAAGGGTTCGAGGCACGCCTACAGGCCAAAGGCTGGCTGAAACGCTGGCCGAACCTGAAGGTAGTCCGGGACTAGGCCTTTTGGGGCGGTTTGCCAGCCTTGAGGGCGTCGGCCAAATTCACTTTGCCGCTACCGGGCTTCAGGGGCTTCTGCTGGCTCTCGTGCGGGTGCCAGCCGGTCATATACATGATCTGGAAGGTGGCAGGCACACGTCCGTCTGCCATGCCGAATTTGGCCTGATAGATTTCGCAAGCACGCATCAAGACGTCGCGGCGCAAGAAACGCCTGCTGCGGGCCTGCATGGCGTTGGCTTCGCCCATGCCGCGCAGTTCCTGCATCAGCTTCAGCGGGTGCTCGTAGGTTACGGTGATCGTGTCCATGTCAGTGACCGGCAGGGCAAAGCCCGCGCGCTGAAGCAGGCTGCCCAGGTCGCGTACGTCGGCGAACGGGATGACGCGCTGGCTGGCGCCGCCTGTGACTTCCGCCTCGGCGGCCAGAAGGCTATGGCCCAGCTCATGCAGTGTCTCACCGCCAAACAGGGCTGCCATGAAAAGTCCGTCAGGCCTCAAGGCGTGGTTGGCCTGCACCATCAGCCCCGGCAGGTCGTTGACCCAGTGAAGCGCCAGGTTGGATATCACGAGATCACAACTCCCTGGTGCCACATCAAGGGTGCCGTCGGTCGCAGGCGCTGTCTGAACGCCCTGGCCTGTGTGGGGCGCAAAGTTGCCACCAATATCCAGCACTGTACCAAAATCTCGGTTGATGTCCGCCAGGCGGTCCGCCATCCGGTCGGCAATTTCCTCGCGCAGGAAATCGAAATCCGGCCCCATGGCACGGCCACGCACCCTGTTGCGCTGAACCGCGACCTGGTCAAACAGATTGATGTCATTTTGCTCGATGCTCATGGGCTTTGACATAAGCGAGCACCCGCGCCAGTGCAACTGGTTTCATCTCGTGTTGCCTGCTAAGCTCACCCCATGAAACAGATGGGGGCACAATCGGTATTCAGGAAGCTTGGCAGCGGGGTGGTGGATTTTCTGCTGCCGCCGCGGTGCCCGGCCTGTGGTGAGCGCATCCTGTCACACGGCCATTTGTGCGCGGCCTGCTGGCAGGACCTGTCGCCCATCGCTGCACCCTGGTGCGCGTCGTGTGGCTTGCCGTTCGAGGTGGATGTGGGCCCGGATGCGCTGTGCGGCGCCTGCATGAAAGACCCTCCAGCTTTCGACTGGGCGCGGGCAGCGGTGTCTTATGAAGCGCTGGGGCGTGACCTGATCATCCGAATGAAGCATGGCGGCGCCGGGGCCAGCATTCCGGCGTTCGTGACAATGATGGCGCGGGTGATCCCATCTGACGCGCAGGCCGACCTGATCATCCCTGTGCCTTTGCACCGGTGGCGGCTGCTCAAGCGTCGCTTCAACCAATCCCAGTTACTGGCAAAAGGCTTGGCCGGAAAGCTTGGCTTGCGTGCTGATCCGTTTTTGTTGGAGCGTATGCGCGCTACCCCAAGCCAGGGAACACTTGACCGAAAGGGGCGGCGCAAGAATGTACGCGGCGCTTTCCGTGTGCCTGTCAGCCGGTCTGGCCAGCTTGCCGGCAAGCGGGTTCTTCTGGTGGATGACGTGCTGACAACCGGGGCTACGGCATCAGAATGCGCGAAGGCGCTCAAGAAAGCTGGCGCCAGCCATGTTGGGGTTGTGGCTTTCGCGCGGGTGGGGCAACCAGTTCGCAGTTAGCTCCCAGTGTTGTGAAGCGGGGAATTCCTTTAAATTTTGCGTGTTTTCGCTTACATAAGGAGCGAATCCAGAGTGCCAGGAAGGCAACGCTGTTTGAAGTAAAGGAAGTTTTTGTGGCTGACATTGTCATCTATAGCTCGAACATGTGCCCCTATTGCTACCGCGCCAAGGCGCTGCTGAAGCAAAAAGGCGCGCGTTTCAAGGAAATCAACGTGGACATGAACCCCGCTGCCCGACGCGAAATGCGTGAAAAGGCAGGCGGCGTGAACACTGTTCCACAAATCTGGATCGGCCAGCGTCATGTTGGCGGCTGTGATGACCTTTATGCCCTTGATGCACAAGGCGGCCTTGCGTCGCTTCTGGCGGGCTAAAGCCCTTGCGCGTCGCCCTCATACAGCTGAATACCGGCAATGTGGTCGCGGATGCCGTGACCGCTGCAGAAGGTTATATTCGCGAAGCAGCGGCAGATGGCGCAGACTTCATAAGCACGCCTGAAACCACGCATCTGATGGAAATGAACCGCAAGGTGGTGCTTGAAAAAGCCAGCTTTCAGGATGATGACCCTGGCCTGAAGCGCTTCCGCACTATCGCGGCAGAGCTCAAGGTGTGGCTGCATATTGGTTCGCTGATCACAAAAGTGGCTGAGGACCGTCTGGCTAACAGGGGCTTCCTGATTGGCCCGGACGGTGAGATCAAAACCAGCTACGACAAGATGCACCTGTTTGATGTGGATTTAGGCGGTGGTGAAGCGTACCGGGAATCAGCACTTTATGATGGTGGCCAGAGCGCCGTGGTTGCGAAAACGCCGCTGGCTGATTTCGGCCTGTCCATCTGCTATGACCTGCGTTTTGCCTATCTTTATCGGGCGCTGGCCAAGGCTGGCGCAAATGTGTTGCTGGTGCCGGCGGCCTTCACCCGGCCAACGGGTGAAGCGCATTGGCATACGCTTCTGAGGGCACGTGCGATTGAGACAGGTTGCTATGTGCTGGCGGCTGCCCAGACCGGCCTTCATGCCACCGGACGCAGCACATACGGCCACAGCTTGATTATCGACCCCTGGGGCAGCGTTGTCGCTGATGCAGGTACAGACGTTGGCGTCACAATCGCCGATTTGGACCTTGCAAAATGCGCGGAAGCGCGGCAGAAAATCCCTTCGCTCACGCATGACCGCGATGTAACTGTAACGACAGTAGATGCCACATGATCGTATTTGACCTGAAATGCAGTACTGGCCACCGGTTCGAAGCCTGGTTCCGGTCTTCAAACGCCTATGAAGAACAGCAGGCTGTTGGGCTTGTCGAATGCCCGCACTGTGGCAGCAACGAAGTATCGAAGGCACTGATGGCACCGAATGTAGCTTCGAAGGGTAACCAGAAATCCGAGGTGGCATCTGTGGCCGCAAAGGCGGGTGACCCGAAGCTGCAGGAAGTGGTGGAAGAAGCCCAAAAGGTTCTGGCCAAGCTCAAGAACCATGTTGAGGCCAACTGCGATTATGTTGGCGACAAGTTCGCCGACGAGGCCCGCAAGATTCACTATGGTGAAGCGGAAGAACGCGGCATCTATGGTGAAAGCACGCTTCAGGAAGCCAAGGAGCTGCTCGAAGAGGGTGTTGAAGTGATGCCGCTCCCCGGTCTAGGGCGCAAGGACGCCTAAACGAGCCGTTAGCTCACCATCGCCATGCGGTAAGCAAGCGGCGTCAATCCCACCTGCTTCCTGAACTGTGACGTCATATGACTTTGCTGTGCAAATCCTGTGCGGGCTGCGATCTGTGCCAGCGGTTCCTCAGTCTTCAGCCGCTCCCTCACACTTTCAATTCTCTTGCGCATAACATATTGCCCGGGCGTTTCGCCGAAGCTTTCCTTGAACTGGCGGGCGAAATGGAAGGGGCTCAGGCCCGCTTCTGCGGCCAGGTCTGCCATGGACAGGCGGCTATCCAGCTTGTCGGCAATCAGGGCTTTTACCTGCCTCATCTGGAGCGGTGTCAGGCCGCCCTTGAGGCGGTTTTCCTTCAGATCGAAGCCGTTATAGCGGGTGATGATATGGTCGAAGATGCTCATAAGCAGATGCTCGCCCATCAGCCCCGCGCGGTCCGGCTGTCGGGTGCAGCAATCCACATAGCCAAGCAACATGGCCGACAGGGTATCGTCTGCCTGATATATCAGGTCTCTCAGGTCCACCAAGCGTACATCCTGCTCATAATGATCGGCCGCGAAGCGTTTCAGAATGGCGTCCGAAAAATAGAGATGCACGAAATCGATGGGCCCGCCGATGTGCCAGTTGGAGGCATGCCCCTGCGGCATCAGGCACAGGGTGCCGCTACGGCCCAGGTTGCCCTGTTGGTCGGCGCGGTAGCTGGTTTCCCCGCCCTTTAGATAAAGGCTCAGGGTGTGGCTGTCGCTTTTCTCGTAGGCCACGCTGTTGCGGTCGATGGACCATCTGGACACAGCAACATCCCGGTGGATATCGTGCTGGGCCTCAATGCTGGCGTTGGCTTTCAGAAGCAGCGCGCTGTCTATTTTTTCTTTTGCGCGGCTCATGCCGTTTTCCTCTCGCTGTTACCACTGAACATAGGTGTGCCCAGCCAAAACAGCAAGATTTTGATATAGGCCCGCTATGACTTTCGTTAGGGGCTTATGGGATGGCTCGCGCAAAGACGAGTCCGACAGCGAGAGAAAAACAATATGACAACAACATTTTTTCAAGATGCTCTGAACGGGGGCAAGCGGACATGGCCATGGGCAGTGCCGCTTTTATTGGTGATCTTCTTTTTTGCTGGTCAGGTCGTGGCCATTGTACCAGCGATCGAAAGCGGCTGGATCGCCGAAGATGAAATAGAAACATACCCCAACATCCTCTATATGCTCTTCATCGTATTCGGTGCGGTGATGATACCACTTCTTCTGTGGGTGCGCTTCTTCGAGCGGCGCGGACTAGCGAGCATAGGCCTGGTGAGGCATACAGGCGCACAGCGCACATTCGGTAAAGGCTTTGGACTGGGGGCCGGCATGGCGGCCTTGTCGGTTATCGGCATCTGGCTTGTGGGCGGCTATGCCGTTGAAGGGCCGCAGGATTTCATGGCGGTGAGCTATGTGCCGATCCTGCTGCTTGCCCTTGGGTTCATTGTCCAGTCCAGCGTTGAGGAAATCCTGTTTCGGGGCTGGATGCTGTCCCGCCTGTCAGAGCGCTACGGCCTTTGGGTTGGTGTGCTCGGCAACAGCATGCTTTTCATGCTGATGCATGTTGGCATTGGTGGTGATGAACCCTTCAAGCTGGGCGAGTTCAGCATCTTCTTCATCATGACGATGGCCTTTTCAATTTTCCTCAGCTTCCTGGTGATCCGACAGAAGTCGGTTTGGGGCGCCTGTGCGTGGCATGCGGCCTGGAACTGGTCCTTCATCACCTGGTTCGGGGTGCCAACGACGGGTATTGCGCTTGATATCAAGCCCCTGTGGGTGGATCTGATGGTCAAGGACGGTGCGCCTGAATGGCTAACCGGCGGCATGGCCGGACCGGAAAACAGCTTGGTCACAATGCTGGTGTTGATTGGCGGCTGCGTGCTGCTCGCGCGTGGCCTGAAGAAGAAATCCACAGAAACAGCAGGCTAGCTTGATGGGGGTATGGCGGCAGCCGTTTTCCTATTTGGGGGCGGTTGCCGTCATTGCATAGTTGACGCCGGTGTCGGTGGCGCTGAGGCGCCACTTGCCGCCAAGCGGGTTAAAGACAAAACCCGTTGCTTCACCAGCTTCAAAGCCCGCCGTTGAGACAAAATCCTTCAGCTCATCCGGCCTGATGAATTTGTTCCAGTCGTGCGCGCCCACAGGCAACCAGCGCAGCACGTGTTCTGCGCCAATGATGGCAAACAGATAGGCTTTGGCGGTGCGGTTGATGGTGCTGAGCAGCATGATGCCGCCGGGTTTCAAGAGCTTGCGGCAGGCGGCCAGGAAGGCGTCCACGTCCGCGACATGCTCGATCACTTCCATATTGATGATCACATCAAACTGCTCGCCCGCGTCTGCTAGCGCTTCAGCGGTGGTGTTGCGGAAATCGATCTCTAGCTTCGATAGGGCCGCATGTACGCTGGCGGTCTTGATGTTTTTCTCTGACGCATCCACGGCCACGACGTCTGCCCCCAGTCGCGCCATGGGTTCAGACACCAGTCCGCCGCCACAGCCGATGTCCAGCAGGCGCAGGCCTTCAAACGGTTTCTTGAGGTTTTTCTCAAGGCGAAAATGGGCTTCGATTTCCTGACGGATGTATCCAAGGCGCGTTGGGTTCAGGATATGCAGGGGTTTGAACGGGCCCTTTGGGTCCCACCAGGTGTCAGCAATGCGGGCGAAGAAAGCGACCTCGCTTTCGTCCACGGTGCCGCCATGGGCGATGGTGCCGGTCTCCGGCGCCTTATCGGATCTCTGGTTTTCGTTCAGCATATCTTTTGTTCCAAGCAAGCTTTTCCCGCGCGTCTGGCCTACTGAGCGCTTGCACGCATGCAAGCCAGCCTTTAAACAATATCGCGCTGTTTCTCAATACGCACCTTTGCGCGCTTCGGGTCAAGGGGATGCGTCAAAATGCCGGAAACAGGAAGAATTGTGACAGGAACCGGATTATCAGATGGCACGGATAGTAAAAAAGTTTGGTGGAACCTCTGTAGGCGACGTTGACCGCATCAGGAACGTGGCAAGCCGGGTCAAGAAAGCCGTGGACGAAGGCCATGAAGTGGTGGTGGTTGTCTCTGCCATGTCAGGCACCACGAACCAGCTGGTGGACTTCTGCCGGTCGGCTGCGCCCATGCACGATGCGCGCGAATATGACACGGTGGTAGCCGCGGGTGAGCAGATTACCATCGGGCTCCTGTCGATCTGTCTTCAGGAAATGGAAGTGCCTGCGCGCTCTTTCCTGGGCTGGCAGGTGCCGATCCGTACGAACGATGTACATAGTGCTGCGCGAATCGAAAAGATTGAAACCGAAAAGCTTGAGGAATGCCTCAAAGGTGGTCGCGTGGCCGTTGTTGCAGGCTTCCAGGGTATTGCTGACGATGGCCGCATTACCACGCTGGGTCGCGGCGGGTCTGATACCTCGGCTGTGGCACTTGCTGCTGCCTTGAAGGCTGACCAGTGCGATATCTACACGGATGTGGACGGTGTCTATACCACCGACCCTCGTATTGTGCCCAAGGCGCGCAAGCTTGATAAGATTACCTATGAAGAAATGCTCGAGATGGCATCCCTGGGCGCCAAGGTGCTGCAGACCCGGTCTGTGGCCATGGCCATGACGCACGGCGTGCGGACCCAGGTTCTGTCATCTTTTGAAGACCTGCCCGGAACACTTGTAGTTGGTGAGGACGAAATCGTGGAACAGGAAGTAGTAAGCGGGATTGCATATTCCCGCGGCGAAGCAAAAATTACCGTTGTTGGCCTTGAAGACCGGCCTGGGCAGGTGTCGCACCTGTTCGCACCGCTGGCGGACCAGAATATCAACGTCGACATGATCGTTCAGAGCGCGTCCGAAGATGGTACGTCCACCGACGTGACCTTCACCGTGCCGGAAGATGATCTTCGCAAGGCCGTGAAGGTGCTCAGCGACCGTAAGGACGAGCTCAAATACCGTGATCTGGTCTACACCGGCGACGTGGTGAAAGTGTCTGTCGTGGGTGTTGGCATGCGCAGCCACGCGGGTGTCGCAAGCAAAATGTTTGATACGCTCGCAGAAAAGGGTATCAATATCCAAGTTATCTCTACGTCTGAAATTAAAGTTAGTGTAATTATCGACGCGGAATATACAGAGCTTGCAGTTCGGGCGCTTCATACGGCTTATGGTTTGGATGCCCCAACTGACGCATGATCTGCGTGGAGTTTGAGGGTATTTTTTATGAGTGAAATCGGTCTCGCGCGCCTGGAACGCCATTGGCAGCGTGGCAAGGAATTTTTGGGCAGCCGGTATGCCATCCTTGGTGGTGCGATGACATGGGTTTCCGAGCGAAACCTGGTCTCTGCCATCTCTAACGCAGGCGGCTTCGGCGTCATTGCCTGCGGCGGCATGGGCCCGGAACTCCTGGCGGCTGAAATTGCTGCTACCCGCGAACTTACTGACAAGCCATTCGGTGTGAACTTGATCACCCTGCATCCAGACCTGGATGCACTGATTGATGTCTGCGCCGATCAGAAGGTCAGCCATGTGGTGCTGGCGGGTGGACTGCCAAGCGGGGCGGCCATCGCCAAAATCAAGGGCTTCGGCGCAAAGCTCATGTGTTTTGCACCTACAGCGGCCCTCGCGAAGAAACTTGTGCGTTCTGGCGTTGACGCCATCATCATCGAAGGCGCTGAAGCGGGCGGCCATATTGGTCCTGTGTCCACCAGCGTGCTAGCCCAGGAAATCCTGCCTGTTATCACCGATGTGCCGGTGTTTGTTGCAGGCGGCATTGGCCGAGGGGAAGTGATGGCCTCCTACCTTGAAATGGGTGCTTCGGGTGCCCAATTAGGAACCAGGTTTGTGGTCGCAGAGGAATGTGTGGCCCATGAAAAATTCAAAAAGGCTTTCATCCGTGCGAGTGCCCGTGACGCCGTGGCAAGCACACAGATCGATAGTCGTTTCCCTGTGATTCCAGTGCGGGCACTGAAAAACCAGGGTACGGAAGATTTCATGAAAACCCAGGAAGAGGTTGTCGCCAAGTTTCGTACTGGTGAAATCGCGCAGGATGAGGGCCAGATGATGATTGAACATTTCTGGGGTGGAGCTCTTCGCCGCGCGGTGGTTGACGGCGACGTCGAAACCGGGTCTGTTATGGCAGGTCAAAGCGTTGGCATGGTCAAGAAGATCGAGCCAACGGCGGACATCATCAATGAGCTTGTTGCACAAGCTATCAGTCATCTGAACGCCCGCGGCTAACAGATGATATGCGGGCTTCACCGCAAGCTGGCCTTTGCCAGTGCCGACTAAAGGGGGAATGCCTTGCCTGACCACGTAAGTCAGCCAAGATTGCTGCTTCGGCGGCTCCATAGTGTGATGGCTGGTAGCGGCCAGCCGCAGGACCGGCTCGACCGTGTGGTCCGTGTTATCGCGCAGAATATGGTTGCCGAAGTGTGCTCCATCTATTTGTCGCGTGCGGGCGGAATCCTCGAACTGTTTGCAACTGAAGGCCTGAAGGAAGAGGCCGTTCACCAGACACGCCTGCGTGTTGGTGAGGGCCTTGTGGGCCTGGTTGCCGAACGCGGTCTGCCGCTTAACCTTTCTGAAGCCCCCCAGCACCCGCGATTCGTTTATCGCCCGGAAACCGGGGAGGATATCTATCACAGTTTCCTTGGGGTGCCGATCCTGCGCACCGGCAAGGTGGTGGGCGTCCTTGTCGTGCAGAATGTGGCACCGCGGCGCTACAAGCCTGAAGAAGTGGAAGCGCTTCAAACCATCTCCATGGTGATTGCCGAACTTGTTGGTTCCGGTACGCTTGTGGACAAGGAAGAGCTGACCGAGGACAGCACCACGACCGGTGAGCCCGTAACACTTGACGGCATGTCGCTTGCGGGCGGCGTTGGGGCCGGTGTAGCGGTGTTCCACCAGCCGCAAATTCATATCACCCGCACGGTGGCAGAAGATGTCGACGCAGAGAAGCTGCGGCTTGAAGAAGCGATTGCTGAACTCAGGTTGCGGCTTGAAGAGCTGATCGAGCATCCTGACCTGGCCCACGGCGGTGAGCACCGCGAGGTTCTTGAGACCTACCGCATGTTTGCCTACGACCAGGGCTGGCAGGAAAAGATGCGTGAAGCTGTGCTGTCCGGGCTGACAGCGGAAGCTGCAGTTGATCGCGTGCTGCAGGAAAATCGTGCCCGGATGAGCAAAATCAGAGACCCGTACCTTCGGGAGCGGATCGCTGATTTCGAAGACCTGGCGTCACGCCTGATCCGGATCATTCAGGGCGACAAGAGCGACTACCGCACCAAGCTAACGGAAGAATCGGCCCTGATCGCCCGCACCATCGGGCCCGCTGAATTGATGGATTATGACCGTGACCTCCTGAAAGCTATTGTGCTTGAGGAAGGGTCGGCCACATCGCATGTGACCATCATTGCGCGCGCCATGGGTATTCCCGTGCTTGGCCGGGTCAAGGGGCTCTTGACCCACGTAGAGCCGGGTGAGCAGGTCATTGTCGATACCGGCAGCGAGCATGTTTATATCCGCCCAGCCGACGATGTGATCGATAGCTACAAGGCCACGCTTGAGCTTCAGGAACAGCTGTATGCCGAATATGCGGCTGAGCGCGACCTGCCGGCTGAAACGCTTGACGGTCACCGGGTGACGCTGTTCATGAACGCTGGCCTTCTGGTAGACCTGCCCAGCCTGGACAATACGGGCGCAGAAGGCATCGGCCTGTTCCGCACAGAGTTCCAGTTCATGGTGTCGCCGGCATTGCCGCGGGTGGATGAACAGACAAAGATTTACAAAGCCGCCCTGGAAGCGGCTGGCGATAGGCCGGTGGTGTTCCGCACGCTGGATATCGGCGGCGACAAGCCCGCGCCATTCCTACCGCGTGAAGAAGAAGAAAACCCGGCGATGGGCTGGCGCGCCATCCGCATTGCGCTCGATCGTCCGGCACTCTTGCGCTACCAGCTGCGAGCCCTTCTTTATGCTGCGGCCGGTAAAACGCTTCATGTCATGTTCCCGATGATCGCAGAGGTCGCGGAACTGAGGCGCTGCAAGGCCATCCTGCAAAAGGAGATTGACCGCCTGGCCAAGCATGACCGCGAAGCGCCGAAGGAGGTCAAGGTAGGCTGTATGCTGGAAGTGCCGTCGCTTTCATGGCAGCTTGATACCCTGATGAACGAGATCGACTTCCTGTCGATTGGCACCAATGACCTGATGCAGTTCTTCTTTGCCTGCGACCGGGGCAACCCGAAGCTTGCCAACCGTTATGACCTGTTGGCGCCGCCGGTGCTGGCGTTTCTCCATATGGTGATCAAGGCGTGCGATAATGCAGGTGTGCCGGTTACCCTGTGCGGCGAGATGGGTGGGCGCCCGATCGAAGCCATGGCTCTTGTTGCCCTGGGGCTGCGCCGTATATCTATCTCGCCGACATCTGTGGGGCCTGTGAAGCGAATGATCCGCTCAGTCAACCTGAAGCAGTTGCGTGATTTCATGCTGTCGAACATCACGTCGCCGGAACATTCGATTCGCGACTCACTCGTGGCTTTCGCCAAGGATCACAAGATCAAACTCTGAAATTCTCTTGAAGCAGCAACTGTTTGCCGTTTCGAGGAGAATAATTTCCCATAAAAATTGAATCTATTTGACTCGGGGCGTTAAATGTTTTTTGACTAATGTGTGGTCCAATAGAAACCGTAGAAAAAAACCACGGACCGCAACCACAAGCTGCTCGCACGATAGCGGGGCGACAAATGGATGCAGAAATGTGGTGCTCGAGAGACCTCAGGGGGAATACCGGACGGTCTCACGTTGGGAAAACGCTGTAATAGCAGGTTACTGTCTGTCCAGACTGGGAAAACCCAGCAAGGGCCAGGCAGGGGACGGTTTTGTGATGAGCCAAGATGAAAAAACAGTAGGTAAACTGTTGCGGGACGCGCGTGATGAGCGCGGCCTGAGTATTGAGTCCATCGCCAAGGATATTTGTGTCAGGAGCAGTTATCTGGTCGCCATTGAAGCGGACGACTATGACGAGCTTCCTGAGAAAACTTTCGCAGTTGGGTTTGTGCGCGCGTATGCCATGGCATTAAAGCAGGACGCAAAATCCATCGTTGCCCAGTTCAAAGAAGAATATGGTATTGAAGAAACGCCGCTGGTGCTGCCGGTTGATACACCGCTTGCACAGCCGCGCCGCCGCCTGCCCGGTTGGCTTTCGCCGCTTGCGGGCGTGGTGGGCGTTTCCCTTTGCTGGGCCATGTTTGGCTCAAGCATCGTGCCTTTCAGCCTGACAGCGGACAGTGACATCATCGACCGTAATACTGATGTTGCCCAGTTGCAGGCCGTGCAGGCATCCTTGCCGGCCCGCACCGAAGAGGCCCAGGTGACAAATGCGGACGCTGCGGTGGTTAATGACGCTGTGCAGCTTGAAACGGTCGCTTCCGGTGACACGCAACTGTTTGTTCGCCCGGCGTCGCTGTTTTCACCGGCCGCGATTGCGGATCAGGCAATTGCCGGTGTAGGCACCTCAGATGTTTTGCTGGAAGCCAAAGAAGACTCGTGGCTGCGGCTTGAAAATGCTGACGGTACTGAAATCTGGTCTGGCGTCTTGCGCGAAGGCCAAAGCTACCGCCCGCAGTTTGACGGCTCAGCGCTTCTGTCCACGACAAATGCTGGGGGTGTAACCCTGACGCTTGGTGATCAGCAGCATGTTGCACTTGGTGGCCGCGGTGAGGTGATCGTAGGTGTTCGCCTTGATCAGGATCGCCTGCTGTCGTCGGTCAGTGCTTCCACGGGCGGCTCACGCTGAAATTCTGAAACTGCCAATTCCCGAAAATCCTTGCTTTCAGCGAGGCGCTTCCTCATGTATAACGCCAACAAACACGCTTGGAGTTAGAGGTAATAGACCGTCATGAGTGTACGCCCCTGGAGAGACGTTTACCGTAGGAAATCCCGCCAGATCATGGTCGGGAATGTTCCTGTTGGTGGCGACGCGCCGATCACGGTGCAGACCATGACCAATACGCTGACCTCTGACCCGCGTGCCACGATCAACCAGATCCGCATCGCGGAAGAGGCCGGTGTTGATATTGTCCGGGTTTCCTGCCCGGATGAAGAATCAACTGCGGCCATGCCGGAAATCTGTCGCGAAGCCAATGTGCCGATCGTGGCGGACATTCATTTCCACTATAAGCGCGCGCTTGAAGCTGCTGATGCGGGCGCGGCCTGCCTGCGGATCAATCCAGGCAATATCGGGTCTGCTGACCGGGTTCGGGAAGTGATCCGCGCTGCGAAAGCCAATGGTTGTTCCATGCGGATTGGCGTGAACGCCGGGTCGCTTGAGAAGCATCTTCTTGAAAAATATGGCGAACCTTGCCCTGAGGCTTTGGTCGAAAGTGCGCTTGAACACGCCCGTATCCTTGAAGATAATGATTTTCATGACTTCAAGATCAGCGTGAAGGCATCTGATGTGTTCCTCGCAGTTGCGGCTTATCAGGGCCTCGCGGACGCGACCGATTATCCGCTGCACCTTGGCATCACCGAAGCCGGAGGCCTGCGCGGTGGCACGGTCAAATCGGCCATCGGGATCGGCTCCCTTCTTTGGGCCGGTATCGGTGACACGATCCGTGTGTCCCTGTCTGCTGAGCCCGTTGAAGAAGTGAAAGCGGGCTTTGAAATCCTGAAGTCACTTGGACTTCGTCACCGCGGCGTGCGGATCGTTTCCTGCCCGTCATGTGCGCGCCAGGCCTTCCCGGTGATCAAGACTGTGGAAGTGCTCGAGGAGCGCCTGTCGCATATCCATACGCCCATGAGCCTGTCGATCATCGGCTGCGTGGTGAACGGCCCGGGTGAAGCACGTGAGACGGATATCGGCCTCACCGGCGGCGGCCAAGGCAACCATATGGTTTACCTTTCGGGCGTGACCGACCATAAAATTACCGACGACAAGCTTGTCGATCATATTGTTGATCTTGTGGAAGAAAAAGCGGCTGAACTTGAAGCTGCTAGCACCCAAGACTCTCATTAGCTGATTTAAAAGGAATTTCCCGTGTCCAAACTGCAACCAGCGCGGGGCACGCGCGATATCTATGGGGACGAGGCCCGCCGGATGACTGCTGTGGTGGAAACCTTCCGCCGCGTCGCGTCAACATACGGCTTTGAAGAGCTGTCGACCCCCATCTTCGAATTCACCGATGTCTTTCGCCGGCCTCTCGGGGAAGCATCTGATGTGGTTTCGAAAGAAATGTACACCTTTGAAGATCGCGGCGGTGAAGAGATTACACTGCGCCCTGAATTCACAGCCGGTGTGTGTCGCGCCTTCATCTCGAACGGCATGCAGCAGAACCTGCCGTGCCGCCTTATGAGCAACGGCCCAGCTTTTCGCTATGAGCGCCCTCAAAAGGGTCGTTACCGCCAATTCCACCAGATCAATGCTGAGCTCCTTGGGCCAGAAAATCCGGAAGCGGATGTCGAACAGATTGCCATGGCGTGGCGCCTTCTGCGTGAGCTTGGCCTCGGCGACAAAGTGATCCTGCACCTGAACACCCTTGGTGACGTGGAAAGCCGGGTGGCGTACCGCGAGGCATTGGTGGCATATCTGGAAGCACATAAGGATAAACTGTCAGAAGACAGCGTGCGGCGCCTGGAAACCAACCCACTGCGCATTCTGGACAGTAAGGACGACGGCGATAAGGTTATCGTGGCTGATGCGCCGCTTTTGTCAGAACACCTGAATGAGGCGTCCCGCGCTTTCTTTGAAAGTGTGAAGGCCGGCCTTGAAGCTGTTGGTGTGCCTTATGAGCATGACGAACGTCTGGTGCGCGGCCTTGATTATTATACCCACACGGCTTTTGAGTTTGTGACCACCGAACTGGGTGCACAGGGCACAGTGCTAGCAGGTGGCCGCTATGACGGCCTGATTGAAAAGCTGGGCGGTCCGGCAGTGGCTGGCGTTGGCTGGGCGGGCGGCATAGAACGTCTGGCCATGCTGTCTGAGCTTGATTTAGTGGACGTACGACCGGTTATGATCATGCCGATGGGTGAGGCCGCGACACTGAAAGCATTTGCGCTGGCGGAAGACATGCGCGAGGCAGGGCTGACGGTTCTGGCTGACCGCAGTGGTAACCTGAAGAAGCGCCTGACACGGGCATCGAAGGCAAATGCGAAGTTTGCCATCATCCTGGGTGACAACGAACTTGAAGCCGGCAATGTGATGGTCAAGGAGCTGGACAGCGGCGAGCAATGGGAAGTGCCGTTCGGCGGCCTCGTTGCCTCGATCACGGCGTAAGGAGCGAGGGTATGATTTCCGACGAACGTCTGCAGCAATTGACCGACCGCTATGACTATCTGGGCCATGCGCTTGGCACACCAGACAAATTCTCGAACGAAGAGTTTGTGAAGCTGAGCCGCGAGTATGCGGACCTGGGGCCTGTGATTGAAGCCGTGAATGCCCTTCAGGCGGGCCGCGAGGAAATGGCAGACCTGGCAGAAATGATCGAATCCGGTGATGACCCGGAGATGAAGGAGCTGGCGCAGGAGGAATTCCTGGCGCTCAAGGAAAAGCTGCCTGAGATGGACAGGGCGCTATCGATCCAACTGCTGCCCAAGGACGCCGCTGATGAGAAATCAGCGATTCTTGAGATCAGGGCCGGCACAGGGGGGGACGAAGCGGCCCTGTTTGCCGGTGACCTTTATGAAATGTACGAAAAATACGCGGCATCGCAGGGCTGGAAGATGGAAATGGTCTCTGCCTCGCCTGCCGATGTGGGTGGCTTCAAGGAAGTCATGGCCAACGTTTCCGGCAAAGGCGTGTTCGCAAAACTGAAGTTCGAATCCGGTGTGCACCGGGTGCAGCGTGTACCGGTTACTGAATCCGGCGGG
This sequence comes from Kordiimonas lacus, assembly GCF_001550055.1. GTDB lineage: Bacteria > Pseudomonadota > Alphaproteobacteria > Sphingomonadales > Kordiimonadaceae > Kordiimonas > Kordiimonas lacus. The sequence continues at coordinate 33,175 of NZ_LRUA01000010.1, read as the reverse complement.
CGTATCCACACTTCAGCTGCTACCGTCGCGGTGCTCCCGGAAGCGGAAGAGGTGGATATCGATATTCGCCCGGAAGACATCCGCATTGATACCATGCGGGCATCGGGCTCTGGCGGCCAGCACGTGAACACCACGGACAGTGCCGTTCGCATCACCCACCTGCCCACGGGCATCATGGTTGTGCAATCGGAAAAGTCGCAGCACAAGAACCGCGACAAGGCGATGAAAATCCTGCGTGCCCGGCTCTATGACCGCGAGCGCGAAATGGCGGCGGCCGAGCGGTCTGAGGACCGGAAAGCACAAGTTGGCTCAGGTGACCGGTCTGAACGCATCCGGACCTACAATTTCCCGCAGGGCCGCGTAACCGACCACCGGATAGGGTTGACGCTTCACAAGCTGGACCAGATTCTGGCCGGTGAAGGCCTCTCTGAGGTGATCGACGCCTTGATCAGCGAAGACCAGGCGGCCAAACTGTCAGCAATGGAAGCGGGCTATTGAGCACAGCAGGCACCCTTCAGCAGCTGATACAGGCGGCTGAGGCCAAGCTGGTGGACGCCGGGATTGACACCGCCCGGTTGGACGCGGAGATCCTGCTGGCCCATGTGCTGGGTTGTCCGCGCATGGCGCTATACGGCAAGTTAGCTGACCCTGTTTCGGCAGAAGCAGCTACGGCGTTCGATTCACTTATCGACCGGCGTCAAGCGTTCGAACCTGTGGCCTACCTCACAGAAGAGCAGGAATTCTGGAGCCTTCCCTTCAAGGTGTCGCCTGACACACTGATCCCGCGCCCTGACACTGAAACGCTTGTGGAAACGGTTCTCAACCAGATGTCCGGTCGGCCTGTCCGGTCGGTTCTAGACCTGGGCACTGGCACGGGCTGTATATGCCTCAGCCTGTTGCACGAATTACCGGGCGCGCAAGGATATGCGGTAGATATCAGTGCTGGGGCACTAGCGGTGGCAAAGCATAATGCTGAGACGCTTGGCCTTCAGGAGCGCACAGCCTTCCTTGAAGGCAGTTGGTTTGAGCCGCTTGGTGGTGATCAGCGCTTTGACGTGATCGTTTCCAACCCACCCTATATCCCGTCTGCCGACATGGCGGACCTGATGCCGGACGTGCGGCTCTATGAGCCCAGTGGTGCGCTTGATGGCGGGAACGATGGCCTGGGGCCATACAGGCTGATCGCAGAACAAGCCCCTGCCTTTTTGGCACCCGGCGGCATCCTTGCGGTCGAAGTTGGCATTCATCAGGCTGATGACGTGAAGGCGCTATTTGATGCTGCCGGGTTGGTGGAAACCGGCAAGGTCAAAGACCTGGGCGGTATTGAACGCGTGGTTTGGGGTAAAAAAAAGCTGATTTTTCAGCCTTTTTCCCTTGGAATGCCAGATAAGACCCGCTAGGGTGAAGGTGTCTTGGATGGAGCGGACAAGGGCTTTTTTAGCCTACCGCCGCGGACATAATTTCCGAAAACGGTCGAATTCGATGTCGGAAGACTGGCAGGCTTGGTCTGTCTTTGATTTAATCTCTTATCACTGTTGGTAATGATTTCGCATGAAACAGAATCAGAACGCGCGGAAACAGCGCGGTAGGTCTGCACCCCGCAAAGGCGGCAAAGGTAGCAATAGCGGTCCTGGTAATCGGAGCAACGAGCCTAAGGTTCGCGGCAATCCAAAGCAGCTGCTGGAAAAATACAAGAACCAGGCACGGGAGGCCAAACAGGCTGGTGACCGGGTTCAGGCTGAATATTTCTATCAGTTCGCAGACCACTATCAGCGTGTGTTGAACGAAGTGACGGCGCGCAATGGTGGACAAAACCAACGCGACCAGAACCAGCGTGATTCAAATCAGTCTGATGATGACCAGCACGATGACAACGCACCCCAGCAGGAAGCCGAACAGGCGCCTCGCCGTGGTCGTGGTCGCCGCAAAGCCGCTGACGATCAGGCTGCACCTGCAAGCGCTGCAGAGGTTGCAGGTGATCCGGCAGTGGCTGACCAGCCGGTTGAGGTGCATCCTGATCTGGACCTGGACGGCACAGCGGTCGAGGAAAAGCCGAAACGCCGCAGGGCGCCAGCCCGTCGCCGCAGCCCCAAGGCCGATGTGGCGCCTGAAGTCGCTGCAGATGCCCCGGCTGAAGCTGGTGGAAGCCCAGAAGGCAATGAAGCCGCTTAAGGCAATTTCTGCAGAAAAGATTATGAAAGGTCGTGTCCTCCGGGGTGCGACCTTTTTTCATGCCTCCCACCCTTGCGTGAATTTGGTATAGTACCCACATGTGTATAGCAGGCGGGCTTCAAAGAAGGCGTCTGTGAGTAACCGACAGTAACCCTGCAGCTTCAAAAGAAGGGCAGGACAATCATGGGGTTAATGACACATGAATATCGAAAACTATACTGACCGCACGCGCGGTTTCATTCAAAGCGCCCAGGGGCTGGCTCTTCGTGAAGGCCACCAGCGTTTTACACCAGAACACCTTTTGAAAGTATTCCTCGACGATAAGGAAGGCCTTGCCGCGAACCTTATTCGTGCGGCTGGTGGCCGGCCAGCAGATGCCTTGAAGGGCGTTGAAGAAGCCTTGGCTAAACTTCCCAAAGTCGAGGGCTCCGGCGCCGGCCAGTTGCATCTGGACCCAGCGACTGCACAGGTATTTGCCAAAGCAGAGGAAATTGCAGAAAAGGCAGGCGACAAATATGTCACCGCCGAACGTATGCTGCTGGCGTTCCTGTTGACGCCCAAATGTGAGGCAAGCAGCATTCTGATGAAGGCTGGCCTGGCACCCGAAAAACTGAATGAAGCGATCAATACGGTCCGCAAAGGCCGGACGGCGGATACGGCGTCTGCCGAAGATGCCTATGACGCCCTCAAACGGTTCGCGCAAGACCTGACCCAGCGTGCCCGCGACGGCAAGCTGGACCCGGTAATCGGCCGCGATGAAGAAATCCGTCGCACCGTGCAGGTGCTGTCGCGCCGGACCAAGAACAACCCGGTGCTGATTGGTGAACCCGGCGTGGGTAAAACCGCCATCGCGGAGGGCCTTGCGCTGCGGATTGCCAACGGCGATGTGCCGGACAGCCTGAAGAACAAGACCATTATGGCGCTGGATATGGGGTCGCTGATTGCCGGCGCGAAATATCGCGGTGAGTTTGAGGAACGCCTGAAGGGCGTGCTGCAGGAAGTGTCAGCGGGCGAGGGCGATATTGTCCTGTTTATTGACGAGATGCACACGCTTGTGGGCGCGGGTAAAACTGATGGCGCTATGGATGCATCCAACCTCCTGAAGCCAGCCCTGGCGCGCGGTGAACTTCACTGTATTGGTGCCACCACACTCAACGAATATAAGAAGTATGTGGAAAAGGACGCGGCACTGGAACGCCGGTTCCAACCCGTTTTCGTGGGCGAACCGACGGTTGAAGACACCATCTCCATCCTGCGCGGCCTCAAGGAGAAATATGAGCTGCACCACGGCGTCCGCATCACTGATGCTGCGCTGGTGGCCGCTGCAACGCTTTCGAACCGCTATATCACAGACCGCTTCCTGCCGGACAAGGCGATTGACCTGATGGACGAGAGCGCCTCGCGCCTGCGTATGGAAACCGAATCCAAGCCTGAAGAGATCGACGAGCTGGACCGCAAGATCATCCAGCTGAAGATCGAACGGGAAGCGCTGAAGAAAGAGAAGGACGAAGGCTCCAAGACACGCCTCAAGGACCTTGAGAAAGAGCTGGCTGACCTTGAACAGCGCTCGGCTGAGCTGACAGCCCGCTGGCAGACGGAGAAAGACCGGATCGCTGGCGACAAGAACCTCAAGGAACAGCTGGACCATGCCCGGATCGAGCTGGAGCAGGCCCAGCGTCGTGGCGACTATGCCAAGGCGGGAGAACTGCAGCACAGCACCATTCCAGGGCTTGAGCAGCGCCTGGAGGAAGCCGCAGCCAGTTCAGACGAACCGGGGTCACTTCTCAGGGAAGAGGTCACTGACCAGGATATCGCGGCCGTTGTGGCGCGCTGGACTGGTGTGCCGGTCGAGAAGATGCTTGAGGGTGAGCGTGACAAGCTTCTTCGCATGGAAGACGAGCTTGGTCGCCGCGTGATCGGCCAGCGGGAAGCGCTGGAGGCTGTTTCGGCTTCGGTACGGCGTGCCCGCGCCGGCCTGCAGGATCCGAACCGGCCGCTCGGGAGCTTCCTGTTCCTTGGACCAACCGGTGTGGGCAAGACGGAGCTGACCAAGTCGCTGGCATCGTTCCTCTTTAATGACGACACTGCCATGGTGCGTATCGATATGTCCGAGTTCATGGAGAAACACTCCGTGGCCCGGTTGATCGGTGCCCCTCCGGGCTATGTCGGCTTTGAAGAAGGCGGCGTGCTGACCGAAGCAGTGCGGCGTCGGCCATACCAGGTGATTCTGTTCGACGAAATTGAGAAGGCACACCCGGATGTCTTCAACGTGCTGTTGCAGGTGCTGGATGATGGCCGCCTGACGGACGGTCAGGGGCGCACGGTGGATTTCACCAACACGCTGATCATCCTGACGTCGAACCTGGGCTCACACCTGATTGCCGACCTCAAGGACGGTGAGCCAGTTGAAAGCGTACGCAACGAGGTGATGGATGTGGTCAAGGGATCCTTCCGGCCAGAATTCATCAACCGGCTGGACGAGATCATTCTGTTCCACCGTCTGGAACGTAGCCATATGGCCGCGATCGTGGATATCCAGGTACGCCGTCTGCAGAAGCTTTTGGACGACCGCAAGATTGTGATCGATTTGTCGGATGAAGCTCGCGATTGGCTTGGTAACATGGGCTATGACCCGGTTTATGGTGCGCGGCCGCTTAAACGGACGGTGCAGAAATATCTGCAGGACCCATTGGCGGATGAAATCCTGAGGGGTGACATCAAACCGGGGGACCATGTCTCCGTCACAGCAGGCGATGGCGCACTGGTGCTGACGCAGCAGGAAAGAAAAGCCGACGCAGCATAATTCTGCGATGTTCAGAAAAGAAAAAAGCCGGGGCAGGACCCCGGCTTTTTGCATTTACCCTATAGGCCTTAAAGGCCGAAACGGTAGGTAAAGCGCAGACCGACCTGACGAGGCGTCAGGACCGTTGTCTGGAAGGACCGTACCGTTGCACCCTGCTGAATCTGATTCGAACGGCTGGTGCTCTGCACGCCTGTCTCAGCAAACTCGTTGAAGAGGTTGTCGATATAGGCCGTAACAGTCCAGTCTTCCGTGTCATAGACAACAGACGCGTTGGCAATGCCAAAGTCATCCAGCGTCAGGCCGCCACCACGGGTGCCGGTACGTGACAGGACATGGCCCTGATAGGCATAGCCGAGGTTATACCGAAGCGTGGCGCCGTTATCGAGTGGCTGATCATAGTTGGCGAACAGCGAGAACTGCGTGGTTGGAGAACCAGGCAGACGGTCGCCGGACTTGCCGTCGATAAAGATGGTCGCAAAGCCCGGGTTCGGGTTTGCAGATGTTGGCGTCGGGATTGTCCGGATCAGTGACGGTACATCGTCAGTCAGCTCGGACTTGGTGTAGCTGAAGGCACCGCGCAGGCTGAACCGGTCAGTCACACGCCAGTTACCGCTCATCTCGATACCTTTCGATTCTGCGCCGGAGGCGTTGATCGTGATCGGAATGCTTGCGTTCACCGTTGCCGAACCCAGCTGAGGGTCAGACCACTTCACGTAGAAGAGGGCCGCATTCAGCGTCAGGTCACCATCGAGCCAGGTGGTTTTGGCACCCAGTTCATAGTTGGTGGTTTTGTCGGGCGTGAAGAAACGCTCGTCAAACTCTGCCGTATTGCCATTGGCGTCATACACCTGACCTTCCGCCAGAGCACACGCGCCCTGGTTCTTGTCCGGATCAAATGCGTCACACTGGCCGATGCCGTTCGAGTTGCCGATGCGGTAGCCCTGGCTGACTGTGGCATAGACCAGCATGTCGTCATTCACTTCATAGGACGAGTTGATCTTGAAAAGCCAACCGCTGTCTTCCTGGCCGGCGTCTGGATCAGGTGCCCGATCGCCAAGTCCGTCAAAGTCAGGAATGGTGAAGCCAGGATCAAACAGCGGGAAGTCCACAGTAGAAGACGTTTCCAGCTTATATTCATAATAGCGCGCACCGACAGTTACCTGCCAGCGATCAGTGATGTCATACCCAAACTCACCGAACACAGCTTTTTCCGTCAGGTCGATCACGCTGGTAGAATAGTATTCCAGATCATCCGGGCGGTCGAAACCGGCAAATGCAGCGTAACCGGGTGTGAATTCAGCCGAGGTGCCGGTGGAGTTGAACTTGTTATAATACCCGCCGATGATCCAGTTATAGTCATGTTCGCCTTTGGAAACGAGGCGGACTTCCTGGTTGAAGAAGCTGTTTTCCTGGTCTTCACGGGTAAAGGCTGTGAAGGTTGGGAAGGTCTCATAGCTATATTCCAGGCTGATCAGAAGGTCGGTCTGGTCCCGTTGACCATTTTCCTTGTAGCCCCCGATGCCGCTTGCGGACGTAAGCTCTGCAAAACCCAGGTCGGCTGTAATCTCAAGCGCGAGGAGCTCGTTTTCGGTTTCGTTTGGTTCCAGCACACGGCTCGGGCTTTCGTACCGGTCGGTATTCAGCGGACCGCGCCAGCCACTGGTTTGGCGGCCTTCGTTGTCACTATTCTGGAAATAGTAGGTCAGCGTAGCATCAAGGCTGTCTGTCGGCTCCCAGCGTGCAGCAATACGGCCTGAAAGCGCTTCCTGGCCGTTCATATCCTCATAGCTGGTGATGTCGGCATTGGCGCCATCTGGTTCAGATACGCCAATGTCATTGACTACGTAGCCATAGTCAATGAAGCCCTTATAGTCGAGATAATCAAGCGAGCCGCGGATCGCGAAATTGTCGGAAACCGGGACGTTGATGGTGAAGCCAGTATCGGTGCTTACACCATCACCATGTTTGGTCATATAGGCGTCGCCGCGGACCTCGAATGTGGTTTCGTCAAACTTGGGTTTGTTCGGAATATACCGAATGGCGCCGCCAAGCGTGCCTGCACCATACAGGGTGCCCTGTGGCCCAAGCAGCGTTTCAACACGCTCGAGGTCATTGAGCTTGAGGTCGATGTAGATTGGAATCTCACCCAGATAGGTGGATACCGTTCCGCCATTTGCACTGGCAGAACCCTGGCCGAGTGAATCGGCGTTCAGGCCGCGGACGATCAGGCGGTTACCGTTTCGGCCGCCGCGGTCCACCACGTTGATGCCAGGCACATATGCCAGAATATCCGAAATATCCTCAAAGCCTTGTTCTTCGATCTGTGCACCACCTACGGCTGCAATGTTGATGGGAACATCCTGTACAGAGCCCGCGCGGCGGGTGGCCGTAACGATAATCTCATCGATGGAAAAGGCGTCGGCCGTGTCTTGGCTGTCTTGCGCCTGTGCGACATTTGAACCCGTAACAGCCAGCGCAAGCGCCGTTGCAGCCCCACTCAATAGCGCTACATGGCGATGCTTTTTTTGTGGGTATGTTTCATGACCCTGGATCATGAGTTTCCTCCTTGTGGATTGGTCTTCAAACCGTTTTGCAGCCCCTCTACTGCAGACAACGTGACTTTTTGGGCGGCCTTGTTGGCGTCTTTTGGTTCTGCTTATGAGACAATAGCGTGCGTCTGTACCGCAAAGAATGGTCTGAGCATTTCTATGCCCCGAAGATTATTCTTTCGTCCATGTTACCAAAAAGACACGCAAAATTGCGTCGTTCTCCACAGGAATGATACAAACTTTCGCGGCGAATGACCTGCAGAATTGCAGAGACGGCGCAGCACAAGATGCAGTTCGAACCTGCTTGCCTGCAGAATCTGCGGTGGCTATGCCGAAGTTATAGCCTGCCTGAGACTAAAGTTGGCCTAGCTGATAAGGCGCCAGGCAGGCGGCTTCGAGAAATCGGTTGCGCAGACGTTTGGCTGTTGCCTACAACGGAACAGAGACTAGTGGCATTCAAGGTCGTCAGGTTGAATAGAACGGGATCCGCGGGGAATATTGTCTTGAACGAAGCGCTGAAGAAAGTCGTGGCTAAACAGTATCAGGAGGCCCACAACCTGAGCATGGAAATGATCCGACAGGATGTAAAGGACCCACGCCCCTATCACGCCCTTGGCCTGCTCGCGCTCGATCACCGGAACTTTGTCAAAGCCGTCGAGCTGTGTGAACGCGCGACAATGTTGTCGCCTAGTGAGGCCGTTTATTGGGCGGCTTATGCCCAGGTCCTGTCGGTTGTTGGCCGCCAGAACGATGCACGGGAGGCCGCCGAGAAAGCCGCCGCACTGCCGGTAAATGATCCCATGACTGCGGATATCATTGCGGTCGTATTCAGTCGGGCAGGCTTTCATGAACGGGCAGTGCCCTTTTTCAGGCAGGCGATCAGCCTGAACCCGGGGCCTGCCAACTTCCACTATAATCTGGCATCATCGCTGCAGTTCGCCGGGCGTTTCGAGGAAGCGGAAGAGGCCTATAAGGAGACACTTGCCCGCGACGCGGAATTTTTCAAGGCGCACTCGGGGCTGGTGGCGCTCAAGAAGCAGACATCTGGGGATAACCGCCTTGACGAGTTGCTGCCGATGTTTGACCGGCTCGCAGGCGATGCCGATGCAGCACTGCATCTGGGCCACGCCATTGCCAAAACCTATGAAGACTTGGGCGAGTATGACGAAAGCCTGGTGTGGCTTAAGCGGGCCAAGGCACAAAACCGCGAACGCTACCCCACCGATGAAGCCGAACAGGCGGACATGTTCAAGGCCGCTGTGGAAACGGCAGGATTTGATGCGGCGGGTGCGGCGGATGGCGCCCCGATTTTTGTTGTTGGGTTGCCGCGCACAGGCACCACGCTGGTGGACCGTATCCTGTCTACCCACCCTGATGTGGTGTCTGCCGGTGAGTTGAATGTATTCGCGGGCCTTGTGAAGGCAAAGGCGGGAAGCAGCAGCAATATGGTGCTGGACGCAGAGACGCTGAGAATGGTCGAGGGTGCTGACCTGGCTGAAATTGGCAATCATTACATGGCCGCAACCAAAGTGCTGGCACGTGGGGCCGAGCGGTTCGTCGACAAGATGCCGCTGAATTTCTTTTATGCCGCGCTGATCCTCAAGGCACTGCCGAATGCCCGTATTGTGGCGCTCAGGCGCGGCGCGATGGATAGCTGCCTGAGTAATTATAGGCAGCTGTTTTCCACCCAATTCTCTTATTATAACTACACTTACGACCTTGAGAGCACAGCGCAATTCTATCGCGGGTTTGATGGGCTGATGGCGCAGTGGCGCGACCTGCTGCCTGCAGACCGCTTCATGGAAATCCGCTATGAGGATATCGTCTTTGATCAGGAAGCCCAGACCCGGCGTTTGCTGGATTTCTGCGGTCTGGATTGGTTCGAAGGGTGTCTTCGGTTCCATGAAAATGCGGCCCCGGTTTCGACGGCCAGTTCCGTGCAGGTCAGACAGCCGCTCTATTCCGGCTCCATTGGCCGTTGGAAGCGATACAGTGACGAAGGCCTTGAACCACTCACACGGGCGCTGCGAGACCTGGCCCAGGATTAGGGACAAAAAAAGCCGGGGCAGGACCCCGGCTTTTCTCTGATTCTCTACTCGCTTACTTACCGAAGCATTTATCGCTTGAGAGCCAGTCAAGCAGCTCGGTGTAGAACTGTTTCTTGTGCTCGTGCGTGAAGCGGTTGGAGAAGTGGTCCAGGCCTTCCATTTCAGTGTATTTGTAGTCCTTGCCGTATTTCTTCAGTTCGTCAACAAACTGACGGCTGTGGATCACAGGGACCCGTTCATCAATCGCACCATGAACGACAAAGATTGGAATATTCACCTTCTCAACCTGTTTCTGAGGTGAAACTCCCTTGATGGTAGGGCGTTGCAGTTCCTTCAAAAACGGGTTGTTGTGAAGACCGGCGTTCAGGAGCTCCAGGTTGCTAACACCCGCGCCTGCAACTGCACACTGATAGATGTTGTCATCACGCATGGAGGCTGCGAAGGCTGCGTAACCGCCATAGCTCCAGCCAAACATCGCCAGCTCGTCCTTGGTGGAAAGGCCGTTTTCAACCAGATACATGGCAGCGTCATCCAGGTCGTCCTGCATCTTCAGGCCCCAGTTTTCGTCGCCGGCTTTCCAGTGATCGAGGCCATAGCCGGTGGAGCCGCGATAGTTAGGCTGGATCACAACATAACCGCGGCTGGCGAGCAATTGGGACCACTCATCATAGCCGCCGGTCTCGCGCACCCATGGGCCGCCGTGAGGCAGCACGATGCCAGGATGTGGGCCGTCGCCCTTCGGCACCGTCAGGTAAGCATAGATGGTGCGTCCGTCCCGGGCCTTGTAGCGGATATATTTTTTCTCTGCGAGGTTGCTCTTGTCCAGCAGCGGATAGGTATCACCGATCTTGATCAGCTCCGCCTTGTTCTTCAACAGATAATATGTGCCTGGGGTCGTATCGGACGAAACATAAACCATGATCATGTTGTCGTCGTCGGACCGGCTGTAGAGCGACACATCATCTTCCGGAAACAGCGCCTGTACGGCGTCATGCAGCGCTTTCTCTGCCGGATCGGTATAGAAGCGCTTGTATTCTCCGGAGTCGTATGTGTAGCCCAAAAGCTTGCCCAGGTTATGGGGCTGGCTGCCGGTGATGATGCCGCCTGCATCAACTGACTTGAGGCCGAACAGACGCTCTGACAACTGTTTGGTTTCAAGGTTGTATGTGTAGATGCCAGACTTGTCTTCGCCGTTATTGGCGCGGATATACATCTCATTCGGGTTTTCCACCGAGAAGCCGAGTAGGTCGAAATCTTCCCGGGTCTCGGCATCAGGTGTGATCGTCTTGATCAGCTCCCAGTCATCATCACCCTTGAGGCGCGCATAATATTTGATGGAACCGGATTCGACCTCAAAACCGGTGCCGCCACGAATATCGCCATCGACATCATTGGTGAAGCCGCTGATTTTAGTGCTGCCACGAATAACTGTGCGCGTGCGACCATTATTCACATTGTAACGAACCACATCAGGGATGCGGTTTTCGTTAGCGTCCATTTCCAGGAGGATCTCATCCTTGTCGCTCCTGAACCAGGACATAAGACTGCTGCCCTCAGGCAGTTCCAGCCAGTTACCTTTGCCATCGGCATCAACAATGGCTCGCTGGAAGCGATAGTAGCTTCCCAAGCGGTTCGGTCGCTCTTTCTGGACGCGGAACGTCATGTAAAGACGATCACTATTGGCCCAACCTGCGGCTTGCATCTGCATTTTGTCGGAGCCTAGCCTGACAGGTTCTTTGTCCATGCGGCGGGTATCATAGATATCCACGATATAGTTGCCAGCAGCTGATGTGGCACGCAGCACAGCAAGCTTCTTCCCATCCGGTGAAACACGCGCGTCCTGAATCATTGGCAACATGGTAAAAGCCTCAAGCGGAATCTGGTCTTCTTCTTCCGCGAAGGCTGGTGTGCTCGGCGCAGCTGTCATCGACAGCACAGCAGCCATAGCAAAACCGAGTTTCTTAAACATTGAATCTCACCCCAATCATTTCCCAAGGTCGAGGCCACAGGGCGCCAGCCTACCGGGCCTCAGGTGAAAATGGCTCCAGGAGACAGTCTCCCGGAGCCACAATCTAACTTAGCCCACATGGATGGGCTAAGAGTTTTCTTAGAATGTCGCGCCTACGCTCATGAAGACAGAGCGGCCAATTACGTCATGACCGATGCCGATTGGAACGTTGCGAATGCTGAATACGCCGTCTGCATCCACGCGAGGTGGCTTGGCATTGAAGACGTTCTCAACACCTACGTTCACGCGGTATTTACCGTTGTTCCAACCGATGGACATGTTGTGACGCATATAGTTGTCGGTGTAGTAAACCGGACGACAGCCAACACCCAGGCCATCACAAGGAATGGCAGTTGTGTCGAAGTCTTCTGGGTTGTCGTTTTCACCGCCCTGAATCCAACGCGCATCCCAGTTGAATGCGAAATCATCGTATTCAAGGGTCAGCAGGCCGCGGGCACGCCAGTGTGGAGAGCCAGGCTCACCAGCAAAGTCGTCGAGGTCGCCGAACAGCTCGAATTCGTTTTCGCGCTGGTTGGTTGCACGCAGGTCGAAGGATACGCCAAGCGTTTTGCTGCCAACTTCAAAGTCCTGCTGATAGTACAGGTTGAAGTCGAAGCCTTTGGACGTGTAGCGACCAGCGTTCACGAAGGAGGTATCCAGGAGATCAATGAACCCATCGCTGTCACGCGTGATACGGCTACAGAAACCGCTGGTCGCGTTTGGCTCATCCGGGTTGTCGTAACAACGATTCACGATAAAGCCCCGGGTTGGTTCTTCGATACTGCCAGTGATCTCGATGTCGAAGTAAGTCACAGCAAGGCGCAGGTCGAAGTTGTCGAACCAAGGCTGGTCGAGAACAACACCAACAGTCTTACTGGTGCTTTCTTCTTCCGTCAGGTCAAGAGCACCACCAGTGATGATTTCTACAGAGTAGGAACCAAACGTTGCAGGGTTCAGGCCCAGCGTCGTTGGGTCCACGCCGTCTGCGCGACATGCATCAAGCACGCGGTCGAGGCGAGTATCATCAGCTGCATTGTAGATCTGTGGATCGCCAGGCTGGCCGCCTGGAGCGTTTGCACGAGCGGCTTCAGGAACAACACATGGGTCAGAAACCGAGTTAAAGCCCGTTGTACCGTTCAGGAAGTGCTCACGCAGGTTTGGTGCACGGTAAGACGTACCGTAGCTGCCGCGGAAGGTCAGATATTCCACCGGACGGTACACACCCTTGACGGAGTATGTAGACGCAGGAGAATAGTAGCTCTCGTCAGTCCAGCGAGCAGATGCGTCAATCGACAGCTCTTCGGCGAATGGCAGGCCCTGCAACAGGTCCAGGTGTGTCTCTGCATAGAATTCGTGCAGGTCACGCGAGCCATCAGCACCGCTGTCAGCAAACCAACCAAAGAGAAGGCCATCTGCAGCTACGTCGTTCGGGTTGGACGCGATGGTGTCGCGGCGGAATTCATAGCCGAACACGATTGGAACAACAGTGTCGTTCCATGGCAGGCGGAACAGGTCACCCGTCAGGAATGCACTAGCCATTGTCTGCTTGACGATCGTCTCAGAGTAACGCTCAACCATCAGGAAGTCAGCTTCAGCGTCAGTGAACGTACCACCACCTTCTTGGAAGATGTTGTCACCGAACAGGTTCACAGGAACACAGCCGTTGGACGTATCGTTACAAACCGGATTGCCATTAGCGTCACGCGTCGCGTCCAGAGACTGCTCAAGACGAGGGTTGCTGATACCAAACCGGCTGTTGGAGCCTTTTGAGTAGCTGTAGGAGCCGTAAGCGTCGTAGGACCAGTTACCCTGACCAAAGTTATCAAGCGCACTGATGTTACCGCGTACACCACCAACCAGACGGTACTGGTAGAGGTCGAAGTTTGCTGTATCACGGTCACCGCGAATGTTCACGATTGGCGTCACGGAAGTTGGGCCAATCGGGAAGCCGATAACGCCAAGACAGTCAACACCGTCTACACCACATGGGTTGTACGGGTTGTCTGCGCCTACAGTTGGGAACAACTGGTAGCCAGCCGCGAAGCTGCTGTCGTCACGCTGGGAATACAGGCCTTCGAAGTAGAAGGTCGTATCGTTCTCGTCCTGCAGGTTATAGTCAGCAGTACCCATGATTGTCACACGCTGAGACGGTGAGATAAACTGGGATTGCTGCGCATATTCAGAACGATCGAACGCGTAGAACGGGTCCTGGAAGTCGAAGTCCTTGAGGCCATCGCCATCCCAGTCAACGATGGCGTAGCCATTGTCGTCCGTCAGGTCGCCGTTGGCGTTGCTGTCAGCAGCTACCCAGTGTGGGAAGAAGCCAGCGAAGCCAGTTACAGACGATTCAGAGAAGTTTGGAATACCGTCCGATACACCAGGAATACCGGTGTTGGAGAAACCAGGCGTATAGTACACGCTGCCCCAGAAAATCGGAATGGACATACGGTTGGTCAGCGGGAAGATGTTGCAGTCAACGATGCCGCGGGACTCTGGGCCCAATGTGCGGTCGCCTTGGTAACGGTTCCCTTGCGCGTCTTCATACTCGTAGCCTTCGCAATCGCCCATGTATGGGTTTTCGCCAACTGTCTGCGCCTTACGGTCGTAGAATTCAGCACCAATCATGAAGCTTGCGCGGTCAGTTTTCGTGCCCCACAGAACGGAAGCCGTCAACTCTTCAGCGCCGCCCGCGAACGGAACCTGGTAAGAAGCGTCAACTTCGAAGCCTTCAACGTCCTGACGCAGCTTGATGTTCACCACGCCTGCGATTGCATCGGAACCATAAATGGTCGAAGCACCGTCAAGCAGGATGTCATACTGGTCAACCATGATACTTGGGATCAGGTTCAGGTCAGGCGATGTTGGAGCACCACCGATACCGGCAGGCGCCAGGCGACGACCATTCAGAACAACAAGCGTACGCTCTGGGTCAAGACCACGCAGACCAATCTGCTGGGAACCCGGACCGTTGTCGATCACGAAACCACCGAAGGTGTTATCGATTTGCAGACCAGAAGTTTGAACAGTTGACTGCAGAACGTCTGCAGCACTGATCAGACCAATTTCACGGGATTTTTGACCCGAGATGATCTGGATTGGGGAAGCGCTGGTGAATTCGCTGCGGCGGATACGGGACCCCGTAACAACCACTTCAACCAGTTCATCCTCAAATACACACTCGCCGTCATCACCAATGACTTGGTCGGCGGCGCATTGTGGACCGGAACCTGCCGTGTCCTGTGCCATTGCGCCGGGCGTGCCCATCATGCCCGCAGTCGCAATAAGCAGTGAAGCCGTGCTGAATGCCAGCCGGTTCTTCAATAGCTCTGTGCTATTCATAAGTTACTCCTCCCAGAGATAAGTAGCGCCTGCCAGCCCCGACAGGCGCCCCTGACCTTTTGTTTAGGCCCCTAAAGTGTCGGCCCCCTCATTGGGAGTAAAGCCAAAGATTAACAAGAGATTAATTATGAAAACTAACTGTGACAAAAATGTAACTTTTGAAACTAACTGGGGCTAAACTTAAGGCCAATCATGGTTTTATTGTACCAAAGACATTATATCGCGGACTGTAGATTTTCGTTCTCAAACGGCTTTAGGAAGGCTAAAGAAATGGCAAGAGGAGGCCTTTTTTGAGTAACGCGCAACTGCAAAATCTTCTACAACAAGGCGGGCAGGCCTTCAGTCAGGGAAACTTGGCCACGGCCGAGCAATGTTGCCGTGCGATCCTCGCTCAGGTTGCCTCAGAACCCAATGCCCTGCACTTGTTGGGTTTGATTCGGCGGCGCCAAGGGCGGTTTGCCGAAGCAGAGCAACAACTGAGGAAGGCACTGGGTATCCAGCCTGCGAACGCGCAAATGCTTAACAATCTGGGCAACCTGTTGCGCGATATGAACCGGCCTCAGGAGGCTGTTGGTGCCTATGAAAAGGCGGCCGGGGTCCAGGCGGGGTTTGCCGAACCATTCTTTAACATGGGCCTTGCGTATCAAAGCATGGATCATCACCAGGAGGCCATTGCCGCGCTTGAAAAGGCACGGGCGATAATGCCCAGCGATCCTCGTTTCGCGAACGCCATGGGCATTTCTTTCAAGGAAACTGATCAACTGGAAAGGGCTGTTGAGGCCTATGCTCAGGCTCTGAATGTGAAGCCCGATTATTACCGTGCCCTCCATAATATGGGGGTGGCGCTCAGGATGCAGGACCGGCAGGCTGAAGCGCTCGATTATTATATGCGGGCCATGGAAATTGAGCCACGGGTCGCAGAGCTCAGGTATAATCTGGCCAACGCTCTGTATGAGCTTGGCCGCTATGACGAAGCAGACGAACAATACCGCACGGCCATCGCCCTCAAGCCCGATTTCCTGGACGCCCACGAGACCTTGAACCAGATGTACTGGGAACATGGCAAGCGCGATCTGTTCGCCAAATCCTATCAGATTGGCATCAAGAACGCGCCCAAGTCGCCTGAGCTACGGGAGGCCTATATCAAGTCCCTTGAGCTTGCAGGCAACCAGGAAGCGGCGGAAGCTGTGGTCGATGAGGCCTTGTCGGACCTTGGTGGAGACGCGGGGCTGTTCCGCCGGAAAGCCCGCCTCCTGGCGGCCAAGGGCGATGTGGATGCAAGTGTCGATTATTTCGCAAAGGCAGTGAATGCGAACCCTGAGCATCAGCCTATCCGCATGGATTTCTCTCGGCTCCTGATCCAAAAAGGTGATTATGAAAGCGCACTGGGCCACCTGGAAGCCGCTGAGGCCTTGAACCCGTTTGACCAGGAAATGTGGTGCTACCGGGGTCTGTGCTGGCGCTTTCTGGGTGACAAACGGGAGGCATGGCTGAATGATTATGATGCCTTCGTCCGGCCGCAGCGGATTGATACGCCGGATGGGTACGGGTCGCTTGATGAATTCCTCGAAGAGTTGGGCCAAACGGTAACGGACATGCATGTCACGCAGGTGCGGCCGCTTGAACAGACCTTGCGCGGCGGCACCCAGACTCACGGGCGCTTGTTCTTCCGCCCGGTTCCGATCGTCCAGACACTCAGGCAGCAGCTTGAGATATGCATTACCCGATATATTGATGCCTTACCTGATGATGCGGATCATCCTCTTCTCGGGCGCAAAAGCAGGACTTTCCGGTTCGCAGGGTCCTGGTCGGTGCGCCTGACCAAAGACGGTTTTCACGTCAACCACGTGCACCCGGCAGGGTGGATCAGCTCCGCCTTTTATGTACAGGTGCCGGATAGCGTAAGAGACACTGATGAAGCCCATGAAGGCTGGATCAAATTCGGTGAAAGCGGCCTTTCCCTTGGTGAAGGCCGAGAAGAGATCAAAAAGATCATCAAGCCGGAACCTGGCTTGCTGGCACTGTTCCCATCCTATGTCTGGCATGGCACAGTGCCCTTCACCGATGACGGTGTGCGCATGACGACGCCGTTCGATGTGGTGCCTACTTAAAGCCTACTTGTAGCGGAACCAGCCGGTGATGGCATATCGCTGTTTGGTGGCATAGTTGGCCACATAGCTGACAGCATGATTTTGCGGCACGGTAAAGATGTTGAGCGCGTTGAAGCGGGGCAGGAAAGCCTCTTCGATGTCCCAGTCCTTGTCGTAAAACTGCAGGTAGCCGCCAAAATCCGGGTCCCAGTCTCGGGTGAAATTCAGCACAAAGGCGGCCACCCGAAATTCTTCTGTCACGTTATCGGTATGGAACTTGAGGAACTGGCCGGGGCCGTACCGTGTCGCCTGGGCATCGCCTTTGATAATCTCGGGCCGTCCTGTCAGCGTTCGCATGAAGGCCAGGACTTCTTCTGAATTGATAAATTCCAGAACCCGATCCAGGAGGGGCACCTGGCCCCACCCGTTCATATAGGCATCCAGAATAGGATAGCAGTTGTAGGCATACTGAAATCCTGTGCGCGCCCGGTCATAAAGTTCTTTCAGGAGCTTCTGCTGGTCTGGCGCCGACATCTTCTGCATTTCTTCAGCGCGCAGGAACTGGGATTCGCCGTTGTTGTAGGCAAAGCCCCATGGCACCTGTGTCTCCAGACATGTAGCAATTTTGTTGGCACTGACTTCAGACAGGATGTTGGGAATATGAAGGCGCCTCTTGCTGGCATATTCCTTGGCCAGATCGTCCACGTTCAATTGGCTGTTCAGCGAAAAGTCCGACATATCCACTCTTTTCCCTTTGTGGTGACTACAGGTCTTTTAACTTATGGCGACCCATTGTAAAAGGCGAAGGCTGGCTTGCCGACGACTTTCCTGGCGACAAAAGGAAGCAGGCGGCATTGGGCGACTTGGGCAGGGGAGATTCTTTTGACGATTGATCAGCTACTTGACCAGGCTGAGGGGTGCCACAGAGCCGGTCGGCTTGATGATGCTGTCGCCCTATACCAAAAAGCATTGATGACCTCCCCGGGGCATGCTGACGCGGAATATGGTCTGGGCACTGTGTTGATGCGGCAAAACAAAGGCGATGAAGCGCTGGGTCATCTGACGAGCGCGGTGACGCAGCTACCCAACGTGCCTGAATTTCAGTTCAATCTTGCACTTTGCCTGGTCAAGGTTGGGCGCATTGAGGACGCCAAATCAGCACTGCTGAGGGCAGCCGCACTTGCCGGAAACAATATCTATTTCCTGATTCCCATCTGTACCAAAATGGTTGAACTGGGGCTGGCCGGGCAGGCCTATAACTGCCTGGTCCGAACAGGCGATCAAAGTCCGAAAGTCCGAATTCTCAAGGCAAAGGCCCTGGGCGCAGCCGGTAACTGGCGCGGTGCCGCCAGGGCTCTTACAGCCCTGGCAGATGAAAACCCCGATGACCCTGTAGTGTGGTTTGAGCACGCAAAGGCTGCCAGCTTCCTGCGTAATTATGATGCGGCTTTGGCGTCCTTCAGAACCTACATGACCAAGAAGGAGCCATCTGCGGAGGACTATCTGAGCCTTGCGGACCTGTTGCTGACTGCGCGTCAACCAGAAGCTGCCCGGGCTGAGCTTGAGAAAGCTGTTGAGGGCGGTATTGACCGGGCGGAAGCGCACCACCTGGCGGCCAAATGCGCGCGCCTTGAGGGTGATAAAGCGGGTGTCCGGAAGTTTTCCGATTTGGCGATTGAGCGCCGACCCACGTTTGGGCACGCCTGGCAGTTGAAGTTTGAAGTTTCGGCCAAAGATGAGCTGGCGGAGCTCGCCGAGACATGTACCCGCCTGGTTGACGCCGATGGCGCGACGGAATGGGACCGGATCATGCTGGATCTGACAGCCGGCCGTGCGTTCGAGAAGCTTGAACAGTTCAGTGATGCATTCAGTGCATTTGAACGCGGCAATTTGAAACATAAAGCCCTACTGGCGAAGCGTAATTCTGCCTACGATAAAGATGCTATTGTCGTGGAACATGACAAGATTATCGGGCATTTCCCGACCGGCGGCGATTACGCTGTGGCGCCAGAGTCGGACGGCCATAGGCCGATCTTTATTCTTGGCATGCCACGGTCCGGTACGACGCTGGTTGAGAAAATACTTGCCTGCCTCAACGGCGTCGAGGCAGGCGGTGAAAATGAGGCACTAGAGTTTGTTGCGGCCCAATATTATTGGGACTTGGCGCAGGGTCGAGCTGCATGTCCGACAGACCTGGAACCCGAACAGTTGGCGGCATTAGCCGAATCCTATTGGCAAAAAACAGTGCACAGTCAGCCTGTTGTAACAGACAAGATGCCTCACAATTTCCGCCATGTAGGCTTGGCCTGCCAGATGTTTCCGGACGCGCGTGTAATCTATATGCGCCGCGACCCGAGGGACGTCTGCCTGTCCATATTCAGCCGCCCTTTCGCGGATGCCCACAGGTATTCCGTTGACCTGGATTGGCTGGCCCATTTCTATGCTGAGAACATGCGCCTGAAAGACCATTGGAAATCCGTATTTCCGGCTCAAGTCTTGGAAGTTGTCTACGAAGACCTGGTGGATGACCCGCTTGCCCATACACAGGCCATCGCCGAATTTTGTGGCCTGGAATGGCATGAGGGCTGCCTTGAGTTTCATAAGCAGCAGGGGACCAGTTTCACCTTCAGTGAGCTACAGGTCAGGAAGCCCTTGAACAAGGAAGGTATCGGACGCTGGCGGTCGTATGAGGCCCAGCTTGCCCCCCTGGAGAAGGCGCTGGAGGCCTATGGGGTGTTTTTCTGATGGTGGCGAAGGAGACAGCCTGGACAACCTACTGGCATGCCGCCAACCGATTGGACAGCTGTATTGTTCGTCCAGGTCAGCAAGAAGGCGATCAAAAGGCGATCTTTGGATTTTGGCGTGAATTTGTGAAGGGTTGTCCATCCGGTGGACGGTTGCTGGACCTTGCGACTGGGAATGGTGCGGTCGCTTTGCGTCTTGTTCAGGCCGCTGCTGACCTTGGCAAGGACGTCACGGTGAATGCCGTCGATCTGGCGGATATCCGGCCTGAATCTTATTTGACAGAATATAGTGATTTCGCGAACCTGATCGCGTTCCGTGGGGGTGTTGACATTTGCGCTCTGCCGTTCGGTGATCAGTGTTTCGATGGTGCCGTGTCCCAGTTCGGCTTTGAATATGCACCGGCTACGTCGGCAGTTGCCGAACTTGCACGCGTGCTTCGATCAGGGGCGCCATTCCAGTTGCTGGTCCATCATAAAGAGGGTGCCTTGGTTGCGCCGAATGTCGCCCAGATCGCTGAAATCGAAACGCTTTTGGGGTCAGGTGGGTTGGTTGATTGCATCCAGCAGCTGTTGGCGGGCACTTCATCAATGGATGCATTGGAAGGCGAAGGACGGCGCCTGCTTAGCGAAAATAATAATCAACTCCCGCGAATTACGGCCGAGATTTTTGCTGCAGTCAGGCAACTTCTGACACGACAGGACCTTGACCTCGCCATCCGCATTCAGGGTGCAGCTGACATGCGCCACCGACTTGAGGCAGAGCAGGAACGCATGCGTCAGCTCGGTCATGCTGCTTTGTCCGGGGACGAAGCTGATAGCCTTTGCAGGCTAATGACAGACACAGGGCTACATGATGTGGCCGTACAGCCGTTTCATGTCGGTTCCGACCAGGCGCTCCTTGGATGGCAGGTCACAGGGCGACGCTAGCCCACTCATTTCAGAAATTCAGAGATTGCTGAAGCCATGGCACTGAGTGTGCTGGGTCAATTGATGCGTTTGCCTTTGGGCAAAAAGAAAGCGGCGGGCAATGCCCGCCGCTCCCGTGTTCTGATTAAGCCGTTGGCTTAGAAGCGCACACGTGCACCCAGGAACAGACGCGTACCGATTGCGTCGTAAGTCTCTGGGAAGGTGTTTGCTTGCTCTTGGCTGTCACCAACAAACGTAGGCTTGTTGTTGAAGATGTTGCGAGCACCACCGTACATCTGCAGATTCTCGTTCACGTCGTACGTGAAGGACAGATCGAAGTAGTTCTCTGCACCCAGCGTTGGAACTGGCAGATCAGAAGCGGAAAGGCCGCCATTCTTGATCTGGTCGTCTTCAACGCTGTCGAGCCAACGCCAGTTCAGCGAGAGCTGAAGTGGGCCGTTCGTCATCGTCGTACGCAGGTTGAAGCGGTACTTCGGATCAGGCTCGCCACAAGTGTTACCAAACGTGCCTTCACAGTCGTTCACTGTACCTACGAACAGGTCAGGTGTTACTTCGTTGTTGATTACGTGCGTACCAACGAAGTTGAAGTCCAGTGAGGAACCACCTTCGAAGAAGCCGAAGTCAACGTCCATGCCGTAAGACATCTGAAGGTCAACACCAGCAGTCTTCACCTGACCGATGTTTGCGTTACCGGCAAATACGGTGTCAACGTCACCATTGGAACGACGCGTGATTGCTTGACAGTAGATCGAGCTCAGGTCTTGAACATTGTTGTAACAGATGTCCAGGATGTTGTTAACGCCGCCACCAAGGGTGGAGATAGCGTCATCGATCGTGATGTCATAGTAGTCAACGGTCATTGTGAAGCCAGGCAGAGCCTCAGGCGTGATCACAGCACCGAAGGTGTAGGTGTCAGCGCTTTCCTCGAAGAGGTCAGGGTTACCACCGAAGATACCTTCGATCTGAGTGTTGGCCTGAGTAAACTGACCAGTGAGGCCCGCTGGAACGCCAGTTGCTTCACAGAGTGAAACGAGTGCCGCGTTGCCCGCAACAGCGTCTGGGTTCGCATCGGAACAAGGGTCAACTGCACCAGGGAAGCCGTTTGCGTTACCTTGGAACAGCTCGAGTACGTTAGGAGCACGTACAGCGCGCTGATACTGACCACGCAGGCTGATGTCAGCAATCGGTGCCCAAGTCAGACCAGCAGCGTAGGACCATACGGAACCAGCTGTAGAGTAGTCTGCGTAACGAGCAGCAAGGCTGGCTTCGAGGTTTTCAGCCATTGGCGCGCCGGTGATGAGTGGCAGAGCCATCTCAGCGAACACTTCGTATGTGTCAAAGCCACCTACAGTTGGCTCACCAGCGTTGAAGCCGAGAACGTCACCGGATGCCAGGAAGGTATCAGGCGTGAACGCGGAATCGTCTTTACGGTATTCAACACCGATCGCGAGGCCAACTTCACCAGCACCAGTCCAGTCACCGAGCGTACCGGAAACGATACCCTGAAGGTTCTGGGTTTCGATTTCAGTTACGTTGGTTGCGGAAATGTTGATGAAGCCAATAGCTTCCTGGCTGATGTTGCCAGCACCAAAGACGTTCAGTGGAGCACAGCCAGCAGAATCATCCTGACAAGCTGTACCGTCGTCAGTTACGAGAACTGCCTGACGGAAACGGGAGTCAGATACGTCGTTTTTCAGGAACTGGAAGTTGTCTACGCGAGCGTAAGAGTAGCTCACATCGTAGGACCAGCCATCACCGATTTCGCCGTCGAAACCAACGAGAACGCGGAAGGCGTCACGGGTGTCGAGAGCCTGACGAGGACCGTTTTCAACCATACGACGGCCGATGAATGGCAGGAATGCGTTATCGTCACCATCTACAATGCCGTCACCATTGGTGTCGGTGCGGATGCCATCAAGGGCAGTCTGTACGTCAGAAGCGAAGAATGGGCTGTCTGGGTTAACTTCCAGTGTACCCAGGAACGCAGGCGTAGGAGCCAGCTCTTGTGGCACTTTGTTAGATACGAACGTAGCTTCCGTGTACATACGAACGCTGTCGTTGATCTGATAGTGTGCCATTGCAGACGCCATCCAGCGCTCTTGTGGGAGCTGCAGGAAGTTGTCTGGTGCGTAGTTGAAGCGGTCAGCTGCAGTAAATGGTGCACCAGAACCGTCTGGGTTGAAGCGACCAAGGTTGTCACCGTTTGGCAGAGTTGGGCCACCGAATACGCGGGTGCCAGGGATACCGGAAGAACCACCAGCTACCAGGCCGTCGCCAATACCGAACTCGTCTTGAGCGTCGGTGTTGGAGAGATCATCACCCAGTGCAAAAGTGGAGAACTTGCGGTCACCTTGCATGAGTGACTTACGCTTAGCGTAGTTCACAAACAGGGTAGCGTTACCGCGACCATCTGCGAAGTTACCACCCATTGTAGCGTCGATGTTGTACTTCTCAGCATCGCCGTGGATTGTGGTGTCGTACTGACCGGAAACTTCCAGACCTTCGTAATCGTCTTTCATCACGAAGTTAACAACACCTGCCATAGCGTCGGAACCGTAAACAGCGGATGCACCACCGGTCACAACTTCCACACGCTCGATCAGCGTGGATGGGATGGTGTTCAGGTCAACCGTACCAGACTGACGAGACTGGAGGTAACGGCGACCGTTAACCAGAACCAGGGTACGGAAAGAACCGAGACCACGAAGGTCAACAGTTGCAGTACCATCACCTGGGTTGTTGGAGGAGCCACCAAAGCCTGGGATCGTTTGTGGCAGAGTAGCAAGTACCTGCTCAACGTTCTGTGCACCAGTCAGTTGGAATTCTTCAGCACCAACAGTAGAAATTGGGGAAGGAGCCGTCAGGTCGCGACGTACGATGCGCGAACCGGTTACGGTTACTTCTTCCAGGTCCATATCAAAATCGGAGTCTGCATCTTGTGCAGAAGCACCGGTTACGCCTGCGCCCAGCGCGAAGCTGGCGAGCAGTGTCGCGGCGCTGCCCATAAGGGCGGAGCGGCGCAATTTCATGAGTTCCTTAGACACTCTGCGTTTCCTCTTCTGTATTATTGCTTTCCAAGCACTCGGAATATGCGGAAATTACTTTCCGCTCATATCCTGTAGCCAGAATCTGTCCCCGCATGACAGAAAAGTTTAATCTTCCGGTTAGGTGAACTTTGGGATTAGCAGATTGGTGTGTCATTTGCGCCACAGACATAAACCATGGTTATATCAAGTCGCCGGAACCTCGCTGTAGCTGTATTTTAGGTGGTTTAAACCCTCTGTGGTTGATGGATTTTAGTTTAGAGCGAAAGTTTTTCTGCGGGTATTGGTTTTAGGAGAAACTATTTCTCTTTGAGCCCGCGCGGAATGCGTGTCTGCTGACAATGGCGCCCCTTGGTTCCGGGTCTTTGGTTTCTTACGGCGGGCTGGCACCTGAAGCTCTTGAATTTGTGACATTTTACCTGACGCGGAGCATGCCTAGGCGTCTTCAGGCTATTCGGCTGCGCTGAGATCAGGAGCGTCCGGGCGGGTGTTGTGGAAATGTGCTGAGGTCGGTCAAGCGGGCCGATGCAGCGGGCAAAGTCTTCCGAGTTATCTCTCAAGGCAATGGGAGGGCTGAAAGGTGGTCCATCTGGGGTTTTGTGGCCTTGTTGCAACAGCCTGAGCGTGCCTCCATAATCCTGTATCGCCTTTCAGGCAGGCTGGGGCCTGACTGAATTTTTGCGGGCCAGCGATTGGTTGAATTTGGGGAGCTGCCCTTAGTTGGCGCGTTTGACCCGGAAGGTTCGGCGTGTCAGCTCGAAGGTCAACAAGTAACCGCCAAAGGCTGTCTTATTAATATGCACCGCCATGCCTTCTTTGACCGGGCCAGTTCTGCCGCCATCGACGATCTGCCAGACCATACCGTTTTCGAGCACCAGGTATTTGCCGCCAACCCGCGGCTCGATCACGCGTTTGATTGCGCTTTCGACCCGGTCAACGGTGCGGACCTCTGCGTCAGCCCTGCCGAACTCTTCCGTCCGCTGTGCAGCCAGCTCTGCCTCGCGGCGTTTCTCCGCTTCGGCCAGCTTGCGCTTCTCTTCTTTGAGTGTTTTCGCTTCGGCACGCAGGCGCTTGGCCTCGTTGAGGCTGGCGGTGGCTTTCTCGAAGTCAAATCCGGCCGCTGCTTTGTCGAAGCAAGCTAGCCGTTTGGCGTCGTCTTTAATGGATGCACACTTCTTGAAGTTGTCGAGCGTCGGTGTGTCGTCTGCTGTAACTGGACCGATTGATACGCACAGCGCAAGTCCGGTGGATGCCAGTAGAGTAGCGGCGATCCTGTTCATTAGAAGTCCCCCTTGAAGTTTCCTGCCCAATATATCTGTGGTGGGCTTGCCGTTTATCTGTCGGCTGTATTTGTCATGCCTGCCACGCCATCCGAATCAGGTGATGGGTTCACCGTGTCGGCAGAGGCCGTTTGCAATATCTGTTGCTGCATCAGGATTTTGTCAATATCTGCTACAAGCGCTGCCTGGGCGTGCTGGAAGGTAGCCAGTTGCTCCTTCTCCAGAACCCGTCCAGTTGGCAGTTTCAGGGTAAGCGGGTTGGCGTGCCGGCCGTTAACCAACACTTCATAATGGAGGTGTGCAGCCGTTACCCGGCCCGTAGCGCCGGCATAGCCGATGATCTGTCCCTGCTTCACCCGGACTCCGGCCTTGATGCCTCTGCCGTATTTGCTCAGGTGAGCATAGGCCGTCTGATAGGTGCTGTTATGGCGGATGCGGATATAGTTGCCATACCCGCCATAGCGGCTGGCCCGTTCCACCACACCATCACCAGCGGCCATGATGGGCGTCCCGGTGCGAGCCCGGAAGTCGACACCGGTATGCTGCCGCGTGTAGCCAAGTACCGGGTGCTTGCGTTTGCCGTAGCTTGACGTCACGACGGTGACATCCAGCGGTGTCTTCATCAGGGCCTTGCGGGTACTGTGGCCGTTGGCATCGAAATAGTCACCCCG
>NZ_LRUA01000010.1:0-2500 GCF_001550055.1 Kordiimonas lacus | reverse complement strand
CCGGGGCTCAAGACATGTACCGAAGCTGTGGATTTGATCTTATGATCAAGTGGTAGCGGAGCGTTCTGTAAGTCTGCGAAGGTGTGGCGTGAGCCATGCTGGAGATATCAGAAGTGAGAATGCTGACATGAGTAGCGATAAACAGTGTGAGAGACACTGTCGCCGAAATCCCAAGGGTTCCTGCGCAAGGCTAATCCGCGCAGGGTGAGTCGGCCCCTAAGGCGAGGCTGAAAAGCGTAGTCGATGGGAAACAGGTTAATATTCCTGTACCTGGTGGAATGTGACGGATACCGTAAGTTGTTCTTCCTTATTGGATTGGAAGGGCCGCGAAGGTGTCCCAGGAAATAGCACCACCATATAGACCGTACCCGAAACCGACACAGGTGGGATGGTAGAGCATACCAAGGCGCTTGAGAGAACTATGTTGAAGGAACTCGGCAAATTGCCTCCGTAACTTCGGGAGAAGGAGGCCCACCATTAAGGCAACTTTTTGGTGGGGGCACAAAAGAGGGGGTGGCGACTGTTTACTAAAAACACAGGGCTCTGCGAAGTCGCAAGACGACGTATAGGGTCTGACGCCTGCCCGGTGCCGGAAGGTTAAGAGGAGGTGTGAGAGCACCGAATTGAAGCCCCGGTAAACGGCGGCCGTAACTATAACGGTCCTAAGGTAGCGAAATTCCTTGTCGGGTAAGTTCCGACCTGCACGAATGGCGTAACGACTTCCCCACTGTCTCCAACATAGACTCAGCGAAATTGAATTCTCCGTGAAGATGCGGAGTACCCGCGGTTAGACGGAAAGACCCCGTGCACCTTTACTACAGCTTCAGTGTGGTATTAGGGACAACATGTGTAGCATAGGTGGGAGGCTTTGAAGCAGGGACGCCAGTCCTTGTGGAGCCAACCCTTGAAATACCACCCTTGTTGTTCCTGATATCTAACCACGTCCCGTGAACCCGGGACTGGGACCCACTGTGGCGGGTAGTTTGACTGGGGCGGTCGCCTCCCAAATGGTAACGGAGGCGCGCGAAGGTAGGCTCAGATCGGCCAGAAATCGATCGTTGAGTGCAATGGCATAAGCCTGCCTGACTGCGAGACTGACAGGTCGAGCAGAGACGAAAGTCGGTCATAGTGATCCGGTGGTTCTGTGTGGAAGGGCCATCGCTCAACGGATAAAAGGTACGCCGGGGATAACAGGCTGATACTGCCCAAGAGCTCATATCGACGGCAGTGTTTGGCACCTCGATGTCGGCTCATCTCATCCTGGGGCTGGAGCAGGTCCCAAGGGTTTGGCTGTTCGCCAATTAAAGAGGTACGTGAGCTGGGTTTAGAACGTCGTGAGACAGTTCGGTCCCTATCTGCCGTGGGCGCAAGAGACTTGAGAGGAGCTGCCCCTAGTACGAGAGGACCGGGGTGGACGGACCTCTGGTGGACCTGTTGTGGCGCCAGCCGCATTGCAGGGTAGCTATGTCCGGACGGGATAACCGCTGAAAGCATCTAAGCGGGAAGCCCCCCTCAAGATTAGGTCTCTCTGAGAGCCGTGGAAGACCACCACGTTGATAGGTCAGGTGTGGAAGTCCAGTAATGGATGAAGCTTACTGATACTAATTGCTCGATAGGCTTGAAGAGCCCCTCCATAGACAGAGAACAACACTCTCTCTATGTGTGGAACAACTTCAAAGCATGCACCAATAATAAAACGCAATCCGGCAAGCACTGCTTGCTGTTTACTCTTTTGTTGATCTGGTGGTTATAACAAGATTGTCCCACCCGGTCCCATCCCGAACCCGGAAGTGAAAGGTCTTTGTGCCGATGGTACTTCGTCTTAAGGCGCGGAAGAGTAGGTCGCCGCCAGATCTACAAAAGAGTAAAACATCATCACAACTTCAAAAAATTAAACAAACCGCCATAAGGCGGTTTTTTAATTTACCTCAAGCGCCGGCGCTCACGCTTGGCTTCCGCGAAAACGTTCGCGACGGCCAGTCGGCCTTGCCTCAGCCCCTCCGGGCTTCGGTAATTAGCGTGAAACCCGCTCAAGCCTCGCAAACAAAGCGAGCAGCCCTGAGCGCGCTTCATGGAATGGCAAAGCCAGACCGGAAGCAAAACATAATTGACGCGGGGTGGAGCAGCCCGCCAAGGCGAAGCGAAAGCGAAACCGTCTGCATCGCCGAAAGGCGCCAGACATACCTGCTACCGGGCGACGGCCCTAAACGTAGACATATGACGCGGGGTGGAGCAGCCCGGTAGCTCGTCAGGCTCATAACCTGAAGGTCGTAGGTTCAAATCCTACCCCCGCAACCAAATTTAAGGCCGATCCCCAACACGGGGGTCGGCCTTAAATCTTTGTTGGGCGGGGCCAGGCTTTGCTCCTGGTAAAACAGACCGCAAGGCTGTTTTACCAAAGGTTCCTAGCCAAGCTGACGAGGAGCAAAGCCACGAGACTAATCCTACCCACAAAACCAAAAACAAACCTCGGTCCCCAGGACCGTTTTTTGGCCTGGGG
>NZ_LRUA01000001.1 GCF_001550055.1 Kordiimonas lacus | reverse complement strand
ATTATGCGTCTGGCAATTGCTATCGCAGCTTTCGGTCTGGTGCTTGGGGCGCCGGTCGTTGTACCAACCAGTTTTATGAATCAGGCGGAAGCTCAGTCGACTGCTACGCTGCCTGCGGCAGAGCAGGCAAGCGTTGACGCAGCCATTGATGCAGTGTTGGCAAACACCGCGCTGACCGCAGATCAAATTACGCAGCAGATCGCAACCATTGTGCAGAATTCGTCCAATCCTGCCGCCGCAGCCAAGCGCGTCGCCGCCAAAGTGAGCAGTACGCCTGGGTTGTCAACAGCGACCATACAGGCAACTGGTGCCGGTTTGATGCAGGTTGTTACCAACCTTCAAAGCACGGACCCATCTGCGGCGTCCAATATTCAGGTGACTGTAGCCTTGAGCTCGTCAGCAGACTTCCAGATGGGCTATGTCAACGGGCCAACGACAGTGACGCAACTTGGCGGCAATAATCAACAGACTGGTGGCCAGCAGGCTGGCGGGCAGCAGACTGGCTCCACGCAGACCCCTGTCGTGCGCCGCACCACAACGCGTCGGACAATTGTTCCGCCACGGCCTCGCATCCCGACGACTCCGATCGTGCCGGTCATTGTTGAGCCGAACCCATCGCAGGCGGGCAGCCCAACCTAAGACGGGTTTAACAAACAGAATTCCAGAAGGCCGGGCATGTCCCGGCCTTTTTCGTTGCAAACAGGGTCCATTCTTGAGGCCACTCGTCCTATTTCAGGCTTCGCGCAACTTGAACCTCTGCACCTTGCCGGTTTGGGTTTTGGGAAGTTCATCTATGAACTCAACTGCCCGGGGGTACTTATAAGGGGCGATGGTGTTCTTGACATGCACTTGCAGATCGCCAACCAGGCCGTCTGATGCGGTCATTCCGTCCGCCAGCACCACGAAGGCCTTCACAATCTGGCCACGGTCTGCGTCCGGCACGCCGATCACCGCGCATTCGGCCACCGCGTCGTGTGTCAGCAGCGCGGCTTCCACTTCCGGCCCGCCGATATTGTAGCCCGACGAGATGATCATATCGTCAGACCGGGCAATGAAGGTGAAATAGCCGTCCTCGGATTGCGCATAAGTGTCGCCCGTGACGTTCCAGCCATTCACCACATAGCTTGATTGCCGGTCATCGGCCATATAGCGGCACCCGGTTGGGCCCTTCACGGCCAGCCGCCCTTCGGCGGGCGGGGGCAGGATGTTGCCGCTCTCGTCCAGCAGGCAGGCCTGATAGCCGGGTACTGCCTTGCCGGTTGATCCGGGGCAGATGTCTTCTTGACGGGCGGAAATGAAAATATGGATCATTTCGGTGGCGCCGATGCCGTCCATCAGCTTCAGCCCGGTTCGGGTGAACCATTCGTCCCATGTGGCCTTCGGCAGCGTTTCACCGGCGGAAACGCAAGCCCGCAGGCTCGAGGTGTCAAAATTCTCAAGCTCGCCCAACATGGCGCGGTAAGCCGTAGGGGCGGTGAACATCATGGTCACCTTGTGTTTCTCGACGCACGCCAGCATGGCCTGCGGTGTGGGCGCACCCGGCAGCGCGACCGCCGCGCCAAAGCGCGCGGGGAACACCACCAGGCCGCCTAGCCCAAACGTGAAGGCGATCGGCGGAGAGCCACAGAAGACATCATCCGCGGTGGGCTCCAGAATATGGCGCGCATAGGCGTCGGCCATCGCCAGCACGTCGCGGTGAAAATGCATGCAGGCCTTGGGCTGGCCGGTGGTGCCGGACGTGAAAGCCAACAGTGCCACATCATCCTGTGCAGTCTCGACCGCCTCGAACTGGGCGCTGGCGTGGGCCATCAGGGCTTCCAGTTCAGCGCCTTCGTCGCCGAAACCAACCGTCCGCAGCCGGTTTTGGGTGCTTTTTTGGGCGGCTTTCAACTCGTCCATCAAACCATTTTCGCTGAGCGCCAGGCCGATTTCGGCCTTGTCACAGATGGTCACCAGCTCAGGCGTGCGCAGCATCGGCATGGTGGTTACCGCCACGCCGCCAGCCAGCAGCACGCCGTACCAGGCGGCAATCATCATGGGCGTGTTCCGCCCGCGCAGCAGCACGCGGTTCCCGGGCACCAGGCCCAGGTCGTGGGTCAGCGCGTTGGCGATACGGTTTGCCTTGGCGGTCAGGTCTGCATATGTCCAGGTGCCGCCCGACCAAAGAATGGCGGGGGCGTTCGCGTCGCCGGTCGCCAGCAGCGCCTTTGCGGCATTTAGCCGTTCTGGGTACTGCAGTTCCTTCAGCTCGAACACCAGCTCGGGCCAAAGGGCTTCATCGGGCAGATTGTCCCGGGTAAAATGGTCACTATGGGCACTATCAAACATCATTTTGAGGCCTCCCCAGCCCTCAACAGGTTGCTTCCTATTCTGACAACAGCTGCCGTGCGATCACCAGTTTCTGAACCTCAGACGCGCCCTCATAGATGCGCAAGGCCCTGATTTCCCTGTATAATTCCTCAATCTTGACGCCTTTGGTCACGCCCATGCCGCCGAACATCTGCAGCGCCTTGTCGATCACAAGCTGGGCCTGGTCTGTGGCATGCAGCTTGGCCATTGCGGCTTCCCGGGTCACTCTTGGAGCGCCGCTGTCCTTGGTCCAGGCAGCCCTATATATAAGGAGGGCGCTGGCATCGATATCGAGCGCCATCTCGGCCAGCCGTTCCTGCGTGATCGGAAGGTCAGCGAGCGGGGCGCCAAACAGCTGGCGTTCGCCGGTGCGTGTCAGCGCTTCATGAAGTGCGCGTCGGGCAAATCCAAGCGCGGCTGCCCCAACGGTAGAGCGGAAGATATCCAGCGTTGCCATCGCCAGCTTGAAGCCAGCGCCGCGGGCACCCAGCAGGTTTTCCTGCGGCACATGGCAACCCTGGAAAAAGAGCTTCGCCAGCGGGTGCGGGGCGATCACCTCAATCCGCTCAGCAATCTCAAGGCCAGGCGTATCCGCGTCCACCACCACGGCGGAGAGGCCGCGAGCGCCCGGTGCCTCGCCGGTGCGGGCGAAAACGCAGTAGAAATCGGCGATGCCGCCGTTCGAGATATAGGTCTTTTCCCCGGACAGGCTGAACTCGCCGCCCGCGTCCTTGAGGGTGGAGCCGAGCGCCGCCACATCCGACCCTGCTTCGGGTTCGGTGAGCGCGAAGGCCGCGATCTTTTCACCGGCTGCCACGGCCGGCAGGTAAGCCGATTTGATGGCGTCGGAGCCCGCCAGCGTGATGGCGCCCGAGCCGAGCCCTTGCATGGCGAAGGCGAAATCGGCAAGGCCGGAATGCCGCGCCAGTGTTTCGCGGATGATACACAGCGAGCGCACGTCGAGGGTTTCGAACATGCCGCCAAAGGCCTTCGGCACCGCATACCGGAGCCAACCGCCGTCTCCCAGCGCTTTCACCAGTGTGCGGCAGGTGCCATCCACATTCAGGTGGGCTTCTTCCGTATCTACAATTGCGGGCAGGGTGCTCGCCGCCCAGGCGTCCAGTTCGTCCGCGAGCGTGCGGTGATGGTCGTCAAAGAACGGCCACGCCAGGAAGCTGCGGTCTGTTTTCATGGGTTTCATCAGTCGCCCTCGAATACCGGTTTTTTCTTGGCCACGAACGCATGGTAGGCACGTTCGAAGTCCTTGGTTTGCATGCAGATGGCCTGGGCCTGGGCTTCGGCCTCAATGGCGGTATCCAGGCTCATGTCCCATTCCATGTTCAGCTGATTTTTGGTCATGCCGTTGGCGAAGGTTGGGCCGGAAGCCAGCCTTGCGGCCATGTCCTGGGCGTCCTTCATCAGGTCGGCTTTTGTGCTCAGCTTGTTGAAAAAGCCCCAGCGCTCGCCTTCTTCGGCACCCATGGTGCGCCCGGTGAACAACAGTTCCGACGCGCGGCCCTGGCCGATGATGCGGGGGAGGATGGCGCATGCCCCCATGTCGCAGCCAGCCAGGCCAACCCGGTTAAAGAGGAAGGCTGTCTTGGCTTCAGGTGTGGCGATGCGCAGGTCAGACGCCATGGACATAATTGCCCCCGCGCCGACGCAGATGCCGTCGACAGCTGCAATGATCGGCTGCGGGCAGTTCCGCATGGCCTTGACCAGATCGCCAGTCATCCGCGTGAACTTCAAAAGCCCCGGCATATCCATTTCAACCAGGGGCCCGATGATTTCATGTACGTCGCCGCCGGACGAGAAGTTTCCTGCAGCGCCTGTGACAACAATGGCTTTCACCTCAGGCACATAGACGAGTTCACGGAACATATCGCGCATCTCGGCGTAGCTCTCGAACGTCAATGGGTTCATGCGGTCCGGACGATTCAGCGTCACGGTGCCTACTCCACCATCGAAGTGCCAAAGGAAATGTTGGGGCTTAAAGCTTTCAGGGTTCATGGTCTATCCTCTCAGTCCTGGTTCAGCTTGGTCTGAACAAGCTTGTCCAGCAGATTTGCGACTTGCTTGTGGTCGTCAGGTGACAGATTGGCGAAGATTTCGCCGACCCACGATGCGTGGTCTGTGGCCATTTTTTCAAACAGCGTCCTGCCCTCTTTGGTGAGGCGGGCAGTGGCTGCGCGTGCATCTTGGGCACAGGGCGTACGCTCCACATAGCCTTCCTTGATGAGAGGGGTCATGACCTGGGTGACGTTGCCGTTTGAGACCATCAGCTGTTTCGACAGATCTGACAGCCGCACACCTGTTTCGGGCGCGCGGTAGAGGTTTGCCAGCACGTCGAAGCGCGACAGGGACACGCCGTATCCGGCGCTCAGGCGCGACTGCAGTGTCTTGCGAACCAGGTTGCTGGTGCCCAGAAGTTTCAGCCACGTGCGCAGTGCATCTTGTTCAACAGTAGAAATGGATGGATGATTTGCCATATTACATGATCTCCCCGCAGGCAACGGCGACGGCTTGGCCGTTGATGGCGCTGGCGCGCTCACCCGCGAGCCACAGGACGGTGTCTGCCACTTCTTCTGGCGCAATGAGTCGTTTTTCCGGATTGTGTTTGGTCAGGGCTTCAAGGGCTTCTTTTTCGCTACGGCCTGTTTTTTCGACAATATTCTGGATTGATGATTGTACAATGTCGGTGTCGGTAAACCCTGGGCAAACTGTGTTGGCGGTAACGCCTGTGCCAGCCAGCTCAAGGGCAAGTGACCGGGTCATGCCAATAACTCCGTGCTTGGCCGCCGCGTATGCCGCCGTGTAGGCGTAACCTTTGAGGCCTGCAGTGCTAGCAATGGTGACGACTCGGCCGAAGCCGCGCTTTTTCATGGTCGGCAGGGCTGCGCGGGCACACAGGAATGCACCTGTCAAATTCACGTCCAACATGGCTTGCCATGTCGCGATGTCGGTGCGTTCAAAGGATGCAGTGGCCGCCGCACCGGCGTTGTTGACAAGGATATCCGGCTCATACCCTGCG
Source organism: Kordiimonas lacus (assembly GCF_001550055.1). Lineage (GTDB taxonomy): Bacteria > Pseudomonadota > Alphaproteobacteria > Sphingomonadales > Kordiimonadaceae > Kordiimonas > Kordiimonas lacus. Next base: position 207,816 of record NZ_LRUA01000001.1, on the reverse strand, counting down.
GTTGTCAGGTGACTGAAGGCATGCTGAACGCTCTCTTCGCAGGTGACATCAAGAGGAACGAAGGCAGCGCCCTCAATATTGGCGGCTGCTGCTTCGAGTCTGGCTTTGGAGCGCCCGGCAAGCACCGGCGTGACACCTGCCAAAGCAAACGCTCGTGCAATGGTGAGGCCAATGCCGCTGCCGCCGCCCGTGATCAGTGCCGTTCGCTTTTCCACGCTAGACTCCCGAATTTGATTGTGAGTGAATTTATTTTAGCACTAAATTAAATAAGCATCAAGATTGCTTCTGATTGTCTTCCCAGCGACATATTTCGCCTTCAAATTGGTTCCGTATCGTAAAGCAGGATGATGGTGACTTTAAGAATGTTGCTTTATGGCAACATGTCGGCCTATTAATTGGGGTAAAGGCTCAATTAACACTTTGTGCCGACAAACCAAACGGTTAGATGTGTATATTAAATCGCGTCTTTAGTGGATTATTCAAGCTGAGTGTATTTGCGCCAGCAATCTACCAACTGGGGTAAGTTAGATGAAAAAAGAGATTTCCTATTTTGTAGCCACGAGCCTCCTGGCGACTACGGCCTTGGCGCCGGCAGCTTTTGGTCAGGACGAAAGCGCTGAGGGCGACCAAGTGATGTCCGTATACGAGCGCTACCGTCCGGATTACGATGCCCCGGGGATTCGTTCCGGTAGCTTCCTGTTCTACCCTTCAATTGAGGCAGGTGGAAAATTTGATTCGAATATCTTCGCCCAAGAAAGCAATGTGACCGATGATTTCATCGCGGTCATCAAGCCGACCTTCGCGCTGGTTTCTGACTGGAACACAGATTACCTGACAGTCTTTGCTGATGCGAACATCGCGCGGTATGCGGACAATGGTTCAGAAGATTACGAAGACTTCAACGTGGGTGTTTCGGGCCGTAAAGATATTTCCCACGGTACGGATATCCATGCCGATATCCTTTACATGGATGGTCATGAAGATCGTGGTTCCCCGGATGCAATCGGCAACCAGGTTGAACCAGCAAGCACTTCGACTTTCAAAGCTTCGGTCGGCTTCAAGCGTGACGTATCCATCCTGTCGGTTGCTGTCGATGCCACGTATGAGAAAAAGAATTTCGACGACGTAGCACTTAACGGTGGTGGCACTCTCAATAATGACGACCGTGACCGTGACCGCAAGACTGCCAAGGCTCGCGTTGGTTATGAACTTGCAGATGGGCGCGAAGCTTTCCTGCAAGGCACCATAGACCGTGTCGAATATGATAATTCCAAGGAAGACGGTGGCCCGCAGCGAAATTCCGATGGTGTGGAAATCGTTGGTGGTGCGGCGTTTGATCTGACCGGGTCAGCGCGCGGTGAAATCTACGGCGGTTACATGAAGCGGTCCTTTGATTCCGACACCCTCGGCGAGATCGACGGTATCAAGTTCGGCGCCGAGCTGCTCTGGAACGTCAGTGGCCTCACTTCTTTCACGGGATCGATTAAGCGGTCTATCGATGAAACCACTGTTGGTGGCGAAGATGCAAACGGTGTCTTTACGAATTCGTCGGGTATCGTCAGCACCCTGTTCTTTGGCCGGGTGGAGCATGAACTGCGCCGGAACGTGCTGTTGAACGCGCAAGCCAGCTATACGAAACAGAATTTCGAGCTGACAACGCGTGAGGATGACCTGATCAACTTCGGCGTGGGTGCGAAATACCTTCTGAACCGGAATGTGAACGTTAACGTTGGCTACGATTATAGCTACCGTGATACCACAGCGCAGGGTCAGGATTACTCCCGTCACGCCTTCATGGTAAATGTGAAGGCGCAGTGGTAGCGCTTGCTATGCTGATTTGCTAGTATTAAGACTTGTTTTTACTGTTAGCAGATCAGGCCTTTAAGTATGCGTAATGTCATGAAAATCATCTTTCTATTAGCGAGCCTCATGGGGCTCGCTTTTTCTGCATCGGCCCAAGAGGCTTCCACCACCTCGGATACAGATGCTACTATTCGCTATGAACTCGGTTCAGGCGATCAGATACGCGTCATCGTTTACGGTGAAGAGGACCTCTCCGGCGAGTTCGAGCTGGATGGCACTGGCATTATTTCCATGCCGCTCATTGGCGCGACAAGGGTCGGTGGCCTTGATCTTGACCGGGCAGAGCAACTGATCGCCGAAAAACTGGCAGACGGCTATCTTATCAATCCGCGCGTAAGTGTTGAGGTGATGAATTATCGCCCCTTCTATATCTTGGGCGAAGTGAAAAAGCCGGGCAGCTATCCTTTCGTCAATGGCATGACGATCCTGAATGCGGTTGCTTTGGCCTCGGGCTTCACTTACCGGGCGGCCAAGAAAAAGATAACGATTACGCGGAAAGTCGACGGGGTTGATACCGACATCGAAGTGACTGATGCGACCTTGGTTTTGCCAGGTGATATAATCACGGTTCCTGAGCGCTTCTTTTAAAAACGCTCTAACGGGTTTCAGACAATGTATGACAATCAGTATGTGAAGCAGCAAGAGCTTAACACTCCCGGCCATCCACCGTTGGGTGCTCAAGAAGATGAAATCGACATCAGGGCACTGGCGCTGGTATTGTGGCGCCGTAAATGGGTGATTGTAAACACAGCCATTTTCCTGATTGTGCTGTCGGCTATTGTCGTGTTTCAGTTGACTCCGCGTTATAAGGCAAGCGCGATGCTGGCCATCGAAAGCCGACAAAACAGCGTTGTTGACCTTGAAGCTGTTATGTCCGGGCTTGGCACTGACCAGGCGGCAATTAAGACCGAGATTGACGTCCTGAAGTCCAGGCGTCTGGTTGGCAAGTTGGTCGATAGCTTGGATTTGACCAATGACCGTGAATTCAATGGCGAGCTGAATACCAATCGGTCCCTGCTATCGTACTTGAATCCACTCAGCTACGTGTCCGACAGCTGGAAAGATGCAATCCTGGGGACCAAGCCGGACGCGCGGTCAGAGGAAGAAATTGCAGAAACCACACGGGCACGCGTGATTGATGCTGTATCCCAGCGCCTCGTCGTTTCCAATCCGCCTCGGTCCTATACTCTCAATCTGTCCTTCGAATCCGTTGATCCGAAAAAGGCTGCCCGGATTGTAAACCGGCTTTCCGATCTTTATCTCACTGACCAGTTGGAAGTGAAGTTCGAAGCAACACAACGGGCTAACGAATGGCTGAACGAACGGGTGGCTCAGCTACGGGATAAAGTGCGCCAGTCTGAACAGGCTGCCCAACAGTTCCGCGAGCGTCACCAGTTGGTTCAGACACAGTCTGCCGGCCTGGTGAACGAGCAGCAACTGGCACAGATCAATACTCAACTTGTTACAGCAAGAACTGAATTGGCCCGCATTGAAGCCCGGCAGCGCCAGATTGAGCAAAATGTGGCGGACGGCAGGATCGAAGAGTCCGGGCTGATCGAGGTGTTACAGTCACCGCTCATTCAGCGCCTCAAGGAACAGGAATCAGGCGTTCAGCGAGAGCGAGCTGAACTCGCGACGCGGTATGGTCCCAAGCACCCGAAGATGCTCAACGTACAGGCGGAGCTCGCTGACATTCAGTCCAAGATTTCCTATGAAATTGATAAGATCGTCGCAGGCATTCGCGGCGAAGCCGAAGTCGCGGCTATTCGCGTCCAGACCTTGCAGCAGAATCTGGACAGCTTGAAAGCTGAAAGTTTTGAGGTCAGCCGTGCACAGGTACAGATGCGCGAACTTGACCGCGAAGCGGAAGCAAACCGATTGCTGTTGCAGACGTTCCTGACGCGTTTCAAGGAAACATCCAGTCAGGACGGGATGCAGCAAGCCGACGCGCGGATCATTGCCAAGGCAGATACGCCGCTGATGGCATCTTTCCCTAAAAAGAAAATGACCTTGGCTCTGGTCGGATTTGTTGGTGTTGCTTTAGGGGTCGGCTTGGCATTTCTGCTTGAGGCACTCGATAATGGCTACCGCAGCTTCGACCATTTGCGGCAGGACCTTCAGTTGCGGTCTTTGGGTATGATTCCACTGGTTGACAAGTCCGCGCTTAAAAACATGAAGCCTGAGGAATATATCGCAGAGAAACCTAATTCCTCCTTCGCAGAGGCCCATCGCAATGTCCACGCGTCGCTTATGTTCAGCGGAAAGGACGGTAGCACACCGAAAGTTCTGGCGGTGACATCGTCTGTACCAGGCGAAGGTAAATCTACAGCGACGCTTTGCCTCGCTCAGATATTGGGCCGGACGGGCCTTAAAGTTCTTGTTGTTGAAGGTGACCTGCGCCGGCCGGTATTCCGGGAGCGGATGGGCGTCTCGAAAGAGAAACACCTGAGCGTGAACGATATCCTGACCGGCTCGGCTCAGGAATCTGGCAAGGATATTTTCAAGGACGAGGTTACTGGCATTCATCTCCTGTGGGCTGAACGCGTGGATGATCCACAGGAGCGCTTCACCTCTGCAGAATTCCGCCATTTCCTTGCGGAAGCGCGCAAGCGCTATGACCTGGTGCTTCTGGACACGCCGCCGATCATGGCCGTGGCCGACGCCATGATTATCGCTCGTCATGCTGAAAGTGTGATGTTTGTGATCCAATGGGAAAATACGCCGAAAGGTATTGTGAAAACTGCTGTCAAGCAGCTGGCGCAAACCCAGATACCGATTGCGGGGGCCGTATTGACCCAAGTGAACATCAAACGTCACCGTGGCTATGGATATGGCGATCAGGGATATTACTACGGCGGCAAGAGCGCCTACTATACCAACTGATGATCTGGGCGCCGCTGGCGCCCTTTTTCATGGCGGTAGGCGAGGTGTCCCGGTTCCCGGTTTTGGCGTGCGCAATACCCATATCGCGACCAAAGCTTGCGCAATCATCTGATGCTGTGTGGGCTGAGGTTTCGGGAAATAAGGGAATGGCGGAGTCGGAGGGATTCGAACCCTCGAGGGCGTTGCCACCCAACACGCTTTCCAGGCGTGCGCCTTAAACCGCTCGGCCACGACTCCGTTTTCCAGTCCAGCAGGAAGGAAAAGCACCCCACATGGGTGGGGTATGCGGGGCGCACTATAGCTATATGAAACATAAAGGCAAGTGGAAATACGACGCTTTACGTCAGCCAGTTTGACATTTTTCTATGGCGCTGAAAACAAAGTGGAGGGGACATTGCTGGAACGCCTGAATCCAGCAGAAATACGCTGAGATTGCAGTCTTTACCTTAACGCGCTATTAACCATAAATCTTATCTTTGTTTTTACCTGCTTTCGCTTATGGTAAGGAGAAAGCAACAGAGTTGAAGGAGGATCGGGATGGTATTTGGGGTGCTCGCCGGGGGGCTTGAGAAGCACATGAAGACGATGCTGGCGCTTTTGTGCGCGGGGCTCTTCATGGCAACAGCGGCGCCAGCCTATGCGGATGATATCAAGGGTTGGCAAAAAGAGATCGTCAAAAAGATTGTGAAGTCCCACATTTATCCACGTTCTGCCATCGCGCGGGAAATTGAAGGACGCGCGAAAGTGAGCGTGACCATCGACCGCACGGGTAAGATCACAGGGTTTGAAATTCTGGAGCCAACGGGTGAAAGCCAGCTTGATAACGTGATCCCGAAGATGATGGAAAAGATGGATCCTCTGCCAGCGCCGCCAGACAGCCTGCCGGACGGAAACCTGACCTTCACGATCCCGATTGCCTGGCGTCTGCAGTAGCCAGCAGACGGAACAGTTTCGTCAGAGGGGCCTTTCAGGGCCCCTTTTTTGTGCCTGCTGCAGGCGAGCCTTACGTAGCAGCAAACTCACTTTTGCAATCTGATATCCTCTTGGTGTCCTTGGTGATCCCGCTTTGTGATGCCTGTCGTACGCACCGGAAGCATCTTCTTTGCCCAGAGCATCGACGCTGGCTAGGAGTGGCTATCTCTCCTTAACCCATTACTCCAATCACCTTTCATGGTGCTGAATCAACGCTGGAGTAGCCAGTCCTATAGATGCGTTACGGCGCACAAAAAAAAGAGCCCCGGCAAGGGGCTCTTTGTCTTTATCTGCTGGGCAGCCGGCCTGCCGGGCTGCCTCCCCGTCTTATTCGGAGCGGATGGTTGCCAGGAAGGATTCCACCTGACCCCGCAGCTCGTCCGACTGTTGGGTCAGTAGCTGTGCGGCCGAAAGAACCTCGGTTGCAGCACTGCCAGTGGATGTTGCACCCTGGTTCACCGCATGGATGTTTGAAGTCACTTCTTCCGTACCGGTAGACACTTCGCCGACATTGCGGGCAATTTCCTGCGTGGAAGCGTCCTGTTCCTCTACGGCGCTTGCGATAGAGACAGAGGTGGATTCGATCTCGCCAATGATGCCTTTGATCTCGTCCATGGCCCGTACAGCGAGGTTGGTGGCCTGCTGCATGCCTTCCACCTGCTCGCTGATTTCCTGAGTCGCCTTGGCGGTCTGGTTGGCAAGCGATTTCACTTCGCTGGCCACAACCGCAAAGCCTTTGCCCGCGTCGCCGGCCCGAGCCGCCTCGATCGTGGCGTTGAGGGCCAGCAGGTTGGTTTGTTCGGCAATATCGTTGATCAGTTTCACAACGTCGCCAATCTTCTGGGCTGCGTCCACCAGTTCGGCCACGTCCTTGCCAGCGTTTTCCGTGCGGGACACGGCATCGCGGGCTGCTGCGGAAGACTGGTTCGTCTGGCCGGTGATTTCGCGTACGGACGCAGAGAGCTCTTCGGCGGCACTTGCCACCATCTGGGCATTGGAGCTGGCCTGTTGCGCTGCATTGGCCACCACTTCGGATTTTTTCGACGTGTCGTCGGCGGTTTCTGCCATGCCGCGGGCCGCATTCTCCATTTCGGTTGCCGAATTGGATACGCCCTGCACAACGGCCATGACCGACGCTTCGAACTTGTCGGCCAGATCCAGCATCGCCTGACGACGTTCCTGACGGGCCGTTTCTTCGCGCTCCAGCTCGCGTTCGCGCTGGGCTTCTTCTTGTTCGCGCTTGCGGCGCTCTTCTTCTTCGGCGCGGGCACGCTCTTGTTCTTCGCGCTCGCGTTGCTCTGCTTCAAGCCGCTGCCGTTCGATAGCATTCTCTTTAAAGATCTGCACCGACCGGGCCATGTCACCCACTTCATCCTGTGCGTCAGCGCTGGGCACTTCCACTTCAAGCTTGCCTTGCGCCAGAACCATCATGGTTTGCGACAGGGCATTTACTGGGCTGACCACCCGATACCGAACAACCCAGAAGGCCAGGGCGCCAATACCTGCGACCAATACAAAGGTGAGGACAGACATCCATTTATTGAGCGTAGCTTGGGAAACCGCATCTTCATTCAGGCTTTTGGAGAGATTGCCTGCATAGATACTCATGCCGTTAACAGGGTTTGTTGCCCCGCGTGCCAGTTCAACCCATTCCGTCGGCGTCATGCCATAGTCGGCATTGATATTGCCTTCCAGGTCCATTTCTGCTGCGTCTGACGCGTCATAAATTGCAAAACGGGTTTCTTCGAATTCAAGGAAAAACTTCTGATCGATTGCGTCGAGAAGCGCCTGAATTTCGCCAGGCTTGGTATCTTCTTCGGCGATGGAAAGCGAATGCGCGATCCCAAGGACCTGGCTCCATGCTTCTTTGCCCTGACCAACATATTGGGCATTAAGGGTCTGCATCGCTGCTCGGATCTGGGACCCGGAAACAATGCTGCCGCCAAGGGCCGCAGATTCGCGGGTAGCATATTCAATCATTGCCCAAAGCTGGTGCTTCAGAAGGATAACCTTGCTGATCCGGTCGTCCCCGAAATCATAGTTATTTTCCAGCATGGTGCGAACGTTTGCAGCTGCTTCGATCACTGCAGTGGTGGTTTTCATCGAATCCCGACCGCGCAATTGGCGATCTGCAGAGATGGTTCTCAGGTCGGCGTCAACTTGTGGGGCTTGTTCTTCATATTCTTTATAGGCAGCAAACAGGGCATCTTTGGCTTTTTTGAAGCGAGCCTCAGTTTGCTTCATCATCGCCTCATTGTCGGCGACATCGTTGAATTCGGGCATGTCCTGCAAACCGTCGCGCACGTTGCCGAAGGCGTCCCTGATGGTGCTGCGCTGTAATTCGATCTGCGTCAGGAAAAAACTGTCAGCTTCGGTCCTGAAACCATATGCGGTGTTTGCAAGGCTTCGCTCTTCTGCCAGCGCCAACTTCATGCTCGAGATATGGTCGATCAATTCATTGACGGACATGGCATTTTCGGCCCGCTCGCTGTTGTCCAGAGCTGAACTGAACCTAAGCCCGGTAAGGATGATGATCATCACCATCAGAATGATAGTCACGAAAGCCAGCAGGTTTCGAATGCTGAACAAGTTGGTTTTCGTTGCGTTGGTATTATCAAGCGCGGCCATTTTTAAACTGCCCCTCTATAAATCAGAGATCCCGACTATGAAAAATTTAAGCTAAACCATTCCGATTCATTGCATATCACGGTTAATGAACCTTAAAGGCCTCACTTGTTTCGGATGAAAAATGATTCCATCCCTCCCCTATGGCGGAGTGTAACGCCAATATTCTTGTGATCAATAGCCGCGTTCTATAAAAGAACGGGGATTTTAAGGATTTAGGCGCTCATGACGCCATTGCGAAGGTTTGAATGACCAAGTTCGATGCGATTATCGTTGGCGGTGGTGCTGCGGGCCTGATGTGTGCCCGTGAAGCGGCCACCCGTGGGCGTCGTGTCCTTTTGATCGAACACAATAAGGGTCTGGGTGCGAAAATCCTGATTTCCGGCGGCGGTCGGTGCAATTTCACCAATGAAGATGCAGGGCCTAATGCCTACATCAGCCATAACCCCCATTTCGCGAAATCGGCGCTTAGCCGTTACACGCAGTGGGATTTTATCAGCCTGATCGCCAGCCACGGCGTGACCTGGCACGAAAAAACGCTGGGGCAGCTGTTTTGCGATCAGGGCGCCGGTCGTATCCTGAAAGTGCTGACAGACGAATGCCAGGAAAATGGTGCCAAAATCCTGACCGGTACAAAGGTGGATAAGGTCTCTTTCGGTGCCGGGGGCTATCGGCTTGAAACCAGCGCCGGTGTCTTTGAGGCGGAAAGCCTGGTGATTGCCACCGGGGGATTGTCGATCCCCAAAATGGGTGCCACAGGCTTTGCCTATGACATTGCCCGTCAGTTCGGGATGAAGATTGAGACGACTGAAGCGGCGCTGGTGCCTTTCACCTTTTCGGATGCAGACCTTGCTTTCATGAAACTGCTGGCCGGCGTTGCGGCAGACGCTGTTGTTTCCTGTGGCCGTACCAGCTTCGCGGAAGCGCTGCTGTTCACCCACCGTGGCCTGTCCGGCCCTGCAATTTTGCAGATTTCCAGCTATTGGCATCCGGGGGAGACGGTAACGGTCAATCTACTGCCCAAGGTGCAGGACAGTTTCGACTGGCTGCGCAAGGCGCGCGATGACCGCCCCAAAGCCGCGCTGAAGACCCTGTTGGGTGACCATTTGCCCTCTCGGCTTGCGGAAGCGATTGCCTCTGAGTGGCCCGGGCCGCTCGGTAGCTTGTCGAACAAGCAGCTTCAAGCCATCAGCGATCGCTGCAGTCGCTGGCAGTTGGTGCCCAGTGGCACTGAGGGTTTCAAGAAAGCTGAAGTGACACGTGGCGGCATCAGCACAGATGGGCTGAGCTCCAAGACCATGGAGTCGAAGAAGCAGCCCGGCCTGTATTTTATCGGGGAATGCGTGGACGTGACCGGCTGGCTGGGGGGCTACAATTTTCAGTGGGCTTGGTCGAGTGGCTGGGCGGCTGCGCAATATATCTGACATTTAAACATCCGAAATTCGACCGTCGAAATTGTCCGAAATCGAACATGCTGTATGTTCGAAAATGGACAGTTTTTATCCTATGCCACCCCTGAAAAACTGTTAAGTATTTATAATATAATGATTTAATTAGTTGGCACGGCCGTTGCTACTATTGAAGCAACAAACAACACAACAACACGACGACAGCAAAATACAGGTTTCTGACAGGATCCGAAAAGGACAACCGACCTAAAGAACTTCAGGCCAAAAGGTTTCAGAAACGACAGCGAGGAGAAAATGATGACTATCTTGAACCATGTGGCAAAGCCCGAGCCAAAAGACAGCAAGAAAGCAGGCGTGGCGGTATTCACCGGTTTTAGCCGTCGGCGCCAACGCCGCTACAAATAATAACGATAACAAAGGAGGTCAGAGAATCCTCCAAAGACACTCAGCGAGGAAGTTTGAGCGGCCCGTATCCAAGCCACGGGACCGCTCATTTTTTTATGTCGTGAAGGCTGGGTACCCGGCTGGCAGCAGGGCTAGCCGCTTTTGAGTGGGTCATCACCCAGTTCAACAGGCCGTTTTGAAATGTTTGCGCCAGAGCCCTCGGCAAATTTCTTCAGGACCAGGTCAGGGCCAGCCAGGATCATCAGCCCCAGTTGCTGTGAGCCTTGCCATTTCACCACTCCGGCAAATTCACCCAAGTCTTCAATATGCAGCATCAGCTCCGTGCCCATGGGAAATTCTTCTTCGCAGGTTACCAGCGTCCCGGCATGTGACACATCACGGATCTCGCAGGGGTAGCTCAACTCCGCCTCGTCAATCAACGTGCCATGCCACAGGACCGGGAGCCTGTCGTCGCGGCGCTTGTCATCATCTGTCATTGCTGTTCCTCTGGCTCTCGGCAGGTCATGGCCTGGAATCAGGCTTTTTGACCAACTTTATCAGCAGGTTACCCGATTTTTTTGCCAAGCGAAAGCCGGTTGGGCTGGCGTTCGGGCGGAGAGGCGGCTAAAAGACTCTGACACCATGCGGCCTGTCGGCTGCTAGCGCACAATGCAGTCAAGCGAATGGAGTGAAAGCGTGAAAGCTCTGATGAACGGGATACGGTCTATTCTTTTCAATCTGACCTTTTATCCATTCACTCTAATTTTCTGCGGCTTGATCCTCGCGCCCATCAGCATGTTCGTATCGGAAGCCAAAACCCGTAAGGGTGTGGATTTCTATTGCCGCGGTTCCCTGTGGATTGCGCGTGTCTTTGGCGGGATCAGGCATGAGTACCGGGGTTTGGAGAAACTGCCCAAAGACGGCGCCCTGATCCTGGCGGCCGCCCACCAGAGCAACATGGACCCGATCATGACGTTCCCTTTGAGGAACGACGTGACGGCGCTTGCGAAAAGGCAGCTTTTTTCAGTGCCCTTCATTGGCAGGATTCTCAAAAAAATGCGGATCGTGCGGATTGACCGAGAATCTCGGAATGCGCACAAGGGCATGGATCAGGTGGCAAAGCATGTGGTGAACCTTGGTCGGCCGTTGATCGTTTATCCTCAGGCTACCCGTGTGCCGCCAGGGCAGACGCGCCGGTTGAAGTCAGGAGCATTCCATCTGCAGGAATCAACCGGCCTGTCGGTCTACACTGTTTCCACCAACACAGGGCTGTTCTGGACCAAGGGTTTTTGGCACAGGGCGGGGACCGCAGTGTTCGAAATTGACGGTCCCTTTGCGCCGGGTCGGACGAAGGAAGAGTTCATGGCGCTTCTGGAAGACAAGGTGGTTGACCGCTCCCATCAGCTGATGGTGGAAGCCGGTTATGAGCATTTAATTCCAAAAAAGGCCAAATAGCCCCGGCTTTTCCCCGGCTGCACAAAAGCTTTCCTCTCGGCTTTGTGAAGAATTTCTAGCGCGCTTTGGTCTTGTAGATGGCTGCCGCCCTCCTAAACTGTTATAAAGAGAAAAACGCGAGGGCATCCAATGACGGTGACGCCAAAGAACCAGCCGAGTGCGACGAGCAGTTTCGACGATATTGCCGCGCGGCTGAAAAGCCATCATGAGAAGTACGGCGACCTGTCAGGCATGTCGCTTGGCAAGATCGGGAACTTGTTAAAGAAAACGGCGGCGGTCATGTTCCCGCATTATGCCGTTGCGGAAGATGACGATCTCTCGCTCGAGGAACGCCTGCGTGTTCTCGAGGATTCATTTTACGACCTGGTTGACCCACTGTGCCGTGATGAGGACGTTGGGTGCGCGCGTCTTCTGGTGCATGGGTTCCTGTCGGACCTGCCGGAAATTGCCGATCTTTGCTACCAGGACGCCCAGGCGCTGGTGGCCGGTGATCCAGCGGCCCAGTCCATCGAGGAAGTTATCCTTTGTTACCCAGGCTTTTTTGCCGTTGTGGCTTATCGGCTGGCCCACGCGCTTCACAAGCGCAGCGTGCCGCTGTTGCCGCGAATGATCACGGAATATGCCCACCAGAAAACCGGTGCGGACATTCACCCGGGCGCTCATATCGGCCATTCGCTGGCCATCGACCACGCGACGGGCGTGGTGATTGGCGAGACGGCTATCATTGGCAATAACGTGAAGATTTACCAGGGCGTGACGCTGGGTGGCCTTCGGGTTGACCCGGACCAACGGTCGAAAAAGCGGCATCCCACCATTGGTGACAATGTGGTGATCTATGCCGGTGCCACCATTCTTGGCGGCGAGACCGTGGTGGGGCATAATTCGGTGATCGGGGGCAATGTATGGATTACCCGGTCGGTACCCGCTTGGTCGCGCGTCATGTTCCGCCCGGCAGATACCGACGAGATCGTGCCCATGCGCAGCCGCAAGGCGGCGGAACGCTAGGCCTCGCACCATATTCGGAATTTAAACAGACCCAAAGAGGGGGACCACGATGAAAGCTGCATCCATTCTTGATGCAATTGGCGGTACGCCGCATGTGCGCGTTTCGCGCCTTTTCCCGGACCATGAAGTCTGGATCAAGCAGGAACGATCCAACCCGGGCGGATCAATCAAGGACCGCATCGCCCTGTCGATGGTTGAGGAAGCCGAAAAAGACGGGTCGCTGAAGCCTGGTGGTGTGATTATTGAGCCCACGTCCGGCAATACGGGCATTGGCCTTGCCATGGTGGCAGCTGTGAAAGGCTACCGCTTGATTTTGGTGATGCCCGAGAGCATGTCCATCGAGCGCCGCCGCCTGATGCTGGCCTACGGTGCCGAATTTGTCCTGACGCCAAAAGAACTGGGTATGAAAGGCGCGCTTGCGAAGGCGACTGAGCTGGTTGAAGAAACCGATGGTGCCTGGATGCCGCAACAATTCCAGAACCCGGCCAACGTGAAAGTGCACCGCGAGACCACAGGCCCTGAAATCCTCGCGGATTTCCCGGAAGGCCTTGATTATATGATCACCGGTGTTGGCACGGGCGGCCATATCACGGGCTGTGCTGAAGTCCTCAAAGACAAGTGGGCAGACCTCAAGGTGTTGGCCGTTGAGCCGACGCTGTCGCCTGTCATGTCCGGCGGCGAGCCAGGGCCACACCCAATTCAGGGCATCGGCGCGGGCTTTATCCCGGAAGTCATGAACATGGACCTGATGGACGGCGTGGTGAAGGTGGACCCAGCCGACGCCAAGGAAATGGCCCGTCAGGCTGCGCGCAAGGAAGCCATGCTGGTGGGGATTTCCTCGGGCGCGACGCTCGCAGCTATCGCCCAGACCATTAAGGAAAAGGACCTGCCCAAGGGCACGCGTATCCTCGGCTTCTGCTACGACACCGGCGAACGCTATCTGTCCGTGCCGGACTTCCTTCCTGAAGAGTAGGCAAAAGACCAAATTCTGTTTGGTATCAAAAAGAAGGGCTGCCAGTCGGCAGCCCTTCTTTTGTCGCAACGTAGATGTCTGCCTTATTCTTCGTCTTCGTCGATGCCGGAACTGATCTTGCCGCTTTCAAGCCTTACAATCAGGGCCACGTGATCTCCCCGGATAGCGAGCTCCTTGTATGACCCCCGCGGCAGCGGCACGCCTTGGTCAATACAGTGATTGAGGACAGCGGCGCCGACTTCACGGCTGTTGAACATGATGGTGTCCGATCCATCAGACAGAACCATCTGCACTGAAACCTCACCCTCTTCATCCAGTTCAGAAATGATGTTCTTAAGCGGTGGGTTGGTGGATTGCCCCCGTCCTTCAAGAACAGGACGAAGTGCGAGAACGAGCTCTTCGTCTGAGAAGATGATACTGCGAGACTCCAGAATCATAAAATCTACATGCCTGTGTTTGGTTGCGCTGCTCTAATTTAGGCAGAATTGCACCCACTTGAAAAGTTTTTTTAAAATCAGGCCTTAGCCGGACTGTTGTTGCCACTTGAGCGTTCGCGCCATGCCCGGATTATGGCATTCGCCACAGTCGCAAGCGGAATGGCAAAGAAAACGCCCCAGAAGCCCCAGATGCCGCCAAACACCAGGATGCCGATGATGATGGCATTGGGGTGCAGTTTCACGGCTTCAGAGAACAGAAGGGGCACCAGAAGGTTGCCGTCCAGCGCCTGCAAAACCAGATAGGCAATGACCGCGGTGGCCATCTCGCCGCCCAGGCCCCACTGGAAATATGCGACCAGGGCCACCGGGAAGGTAACAACGGCCGCGCCGAAATAGGGGATGATGACGCTCAGGCCAGTCGCAACCGCGAGCAGCGTGGCGTAAGGCAAGCCCAGCACACTGTAGGTGATGAAGGCCGCGATGCCGACGATCAGGATTTCATATACCTTGCCGCGGGCATAGTCGCCCGCGCGCTCCAGCACTTCGCCCCAAACCTGTTCCAGTACCGGCTTGTCACTTGGCAGGAAGCTACCGAACCAACTCAGGATCTGGGTCTTGTCCTTGAGGAAGAAGAAGACCATCACCGGCACCAGCACCACGTAAACCACGAAGGCCACAGCGCCCGTCAGGCCAGACAGGGAATATTGCAGCAGCTTGGGCCCAAGATTGGCGATCTCATTGCCAAGACCGGTGAGCCAAGTGTTGACCTGCGTTTCCGAAATCAGGTCAGGGAAGCGTTGCTGCAGCGACAGAAGCGCGTTGCGCATGCTGCCTACCATGGCTGGGCTGTCGTTGATAAACTGGCTGACCTGTTGGATCAGAAGCGGTACCACCGTGAGCATGGCGATGACCGATAAAAGGATGAAGCCCAGATAAACCGACAGGAAAGCAACCCAGCGCCGCGCGCCACGCCGGATCAGCCATTCGGTTGGCCCGTCCAACAGGAAAGCGATAACGACCGCAGCGATGGCGGGGGCCAGCATATGGCCAAACAGCGAAATGGCGAGGACAGCCGCCAGCGCAAACAGCACAAGAAGCACCATCTGTGGGTCGGAAAAAGTCCGGCGATACCATTCGCTTAGCATATTCATTTGCATGTGCTCCCGGGCTGAGCCTTAACAGTATTTTTGGTGTTCGGCTATCAGTTTCAAGCCAAACTGTGGCATTTTCATGCGTGCTGGCCCGACGAGGTACCACCGTCCACAATGACATTGGCGCCGTTCATGTATCCGGCTTCTTCGCTTGCCAGATAAAGCACTGTTTTGGCCACGTCGTTCGGGTTCGCCGGGCCGC
This sequence comes from Kordiimonas lacus, assembly GCF_001550055.1. Classification (GTDB taxonomy): domain Bacteria; phylum Pseudomonadota; class Alphaproteobacteria; order Sphingomonadales; family Kordiimonadaceae; genus Kordiimonas; species Kordiimonas lacus. Next base: position 192,457 of record NZ_LRUA01000001.1, on the reverse strand, counting down.
CTTTCGGCAGGCCACCTGCGAACTTGCTCATGTCGCCGCCAATATCGGCCAGCGCGCGTTCGAACATAGGCGTCAGCATGGGGCCGGGCGAGACTGCATTGATGCGGATGCCGTGGTCGGCATAATCAAGCGCAGCGCTTTTCGTGAGGCCGACAACCGCATGCTTGCTGGTACCGTAGGCGGCCATCCATTCAGCGCCCGAGCGCGACAGGATTGAGGCCGTGTTGACAATGGCGCCCGTGCCAGATTTCAGCATGACCGGAATTTCATGGCGCATGGCAAACCAGATGCCCATCACGTTGGTGCGGAACACATCTTCCACCATGGCCATATCCTGGTCGGCGAAGCGCGCCGCCGTGTGGCTGATACCGGCGTTATTGACGGCAATATCCAGTCGCGTGCCATCATCTGTCGCCTTGTGGATAAAGGCTGCGACGGAAGATTCCTCACGCACGTCGGCATGATGATACTGGACTGTGCCTGAAAGCCCTTCGGCGTCCGCCATCACACGCTTGCCTTCGGTGTCGATCAGGCCGCAGAAATGCACATCGGCGCCTTCAGCGGCAAACGCTTTCACGATCGCCTCGCCAAAGCCGGACGTACCGCCGGTCACTATCACTCGTTTCGCCTCGAAGCGCATGGACTGTTCCTGTTTTTTGCGTGCGCCATGGCTACCGCCAAAAAGGCAGCGGTGCAAGCAAAACTAAGGTCGGGGGATGCCTTCTAGTGGCTATGGCCGTGACTGTGCCGGTGTGGCTTGCCGCCTGGCAGCAACTGGGAGAAAAAGATCCGCGCACCGGTGTGAACCAGCACGACACAGATAATACCGAGCCAAAGGCCGAACATGATATAGCCGTCGTTCGGCGCGGGAATTTCATAGGGCGAAAGCTCTGCGGCAACCGTTAGCGTGAACCACAGCACCAGCGTCCAGGGCGCGACGCGCTGAAGGCTGGTGTATGCGGCCTGCAGCGAACCACCATAGATTTTGGTGTAAGTGGCAGCGGCCAATAGTGCGAGCAGCATAAGCGGCGCTGCAAGGCGCCCGATTGTCCCCATCAGGTCAACCACATGGTGGGCCTCGTGGGCCGACATCATGGTTACGTCGCTTGGTGCATGGTGCAGATAATGGGCGCCGATCAGGGCTACAAGAAACACGATCCCGGCAACTGTTCCCAGACGATGCGCCCAGATGTTTCCAGCATTCGGTGCGGTGTTATGGTCATCAAGCGGGTGCAGTACCACATGCAAGAGCGACCCGGCGGCAAAGGCCTGCCAGTAGCCTACAAGCGGGATATGGTACCAGTCGCCCGCATAAACCACCATGACATAGCCGATGATGGTCATGACGCCGAGGGCTGCCAGCACAGCAACGCCTGCCCAGGTGGTCAGCACGGGCCTGAGCAGCCACCAGACCGCAACTGCCACACCGATACGGTGCAACAGCACGCCTGTCGCCACAAAGGAGCCATGGTCGCTTTGGCCTGCAAACGCCAGAATGGCGCCGTCAGACGCCGCGTGCACCACAAGCGCGAGAGCAGCCACCAGCATGACAACGCGGTGGGTCATTTCCTCGGCGCGGTGGAACAGGAATTCAGCAATCCAGGGCAGGCAGAATCCGAAGGCGGCGACCAGAATTGCCAGCACACCGCTGTGCGCCAGGGCTTCAGGCAGCAGGGTCAGCGTCACCAGCCCCAGGACGGTGACAAGCACAAATCCATCCAGCCCGCCCTTCAGGGCAGGCAGGCGCGCAACAAGCTGTGCCAACAGCGGCGCAGCCAGCAGCAACAAGACAGATAGGATCAGTGCCAGTTCCAAACTCAAACCTCATACATACCGGTTATGTACAGTTATAATATCACAATATGGAAAGCCAGCCAAAAACATCAAGAGATGGCAGTTATTTTGTTTGACCAGAAGAGAGGGCCCGCAGCATCGCATCCGCGGCGGGCCCTTTTATGGGCCGAGAAGCTGAATTAAGGCTGGACGGGCCGCGGTGGGCGTCCGTCCAGAACCGCAGCGATACCGTCAGCAATGAAAAATGGCTCAACTGATCGGTCATGCGTGGCAATGAAAATCCCTATCCCGGAATCCGGGAAGCGCCAGAATTCGGCCCGGCTGAAATAGCTTCCCCCATTGTGCCACACCAGCTTGTGGCCGTGAAAATTGGGTACAATCGACCAGCCATAACCGTAATGATAGATATTGCTGTCATCCTCCGGTACATGGGGCTTCATCAGGAAGTCTTTGGAACCGGCCGACAGGATGCGGCCACTTATAAGCGCACGGTGCCATTTCAGCATGTCGTTGGCGCTGCTCAGGATTCCGCCGTTGCCGAACAGGTGCCACGTCTTGCCCGCTGTCTGGTCCAGCAGGTCTTTTGCAGAAGTGAGGCCGTTATGGGGCTCGCTGAGTGCAGGAAAGCTGCGGCCGTGCCAGTCGGGCCGATAGTAGCCGGTGGTGAACATGGCTGCGGGTTGCCAGAGGTTGTCGAACAGATAGGTCTCATAAGGCTGACCACTGGCCACCTCGATCACTGCCGCCAGAAGGGAATATCCTGTGTTGGAGTATGCATGCCGTGTACCGGGTTCGGTGATTAAGGGGGTGCCGAAAACACGCGCGAGGTAGGTATCGCGGTCAATGGCTTCTTCGTCCGGTCCGACCGTGTCGGGCAGGTCGGCTGTGTGGGTTAACAGGTGATGCAGGGTGATGGCCTTTTTGTCCTCAGGCAGTATCTTGAAGAAACGATCCAGCCGGTCATGAAGGTTTAGCTTGCCCTGTTCCATCAGCTTCAGGATTGCTGCCCCGGTAAATTGTTTGGTGATGGACGCAATGTCATTGACCGTTTCAAGACTATAGACTTGGGCACCGTTACCGGTTGTGCCAAAACCGCGACCATAAATCGTGCCGTCAGGCCCTGAGATGCCAACTATGCCGACGAAGCCTTTGGCTTCAGCATCATTCAGGAAGGCATCCAGGGCTTGTTTGCTTATGAGCGTGTCGGGACCATCGGCGCGCAGACCGGTGGTGGCTAGATGCAGGCCATAGCACAGCAGCAGAATGTATTTGATTAAACGCATGGGTATCCTCGCATATTGCAGATTTGACATCGCGGCGATGTTCGCCGTAACTGTTTGAACGCTGCAGCCAAGGGGCCGCATTTGTCCTGACGAAAAGGTTGAGAAACATTGACGAAAGCTGACGAAACCCTTGGCGCCAGTGGCCTTGCTCGGAAAATTCGTATTGGCGATGTGGTGCTGGACCGGATGCATCATCAGCTGTGTGTCGGCATTGAGGTGCGAACCATTGAACCGCGCCTGGTACGTTTACTGGATGAACTCTGTGCCGTGCCCAGGGACCCGGTTTCCCGCGACACTTTACTCTCGGCGGTGTCCAATCTTCCTTATGCCGGGGACGAGGCGCTAACCCAGGCCATATCGAAGCTCAGGCAGGCCCTGGGGGATGACCCGAAGGCGCCACGCTACATCAAGACCATTCCACGCCGGGGCTATGCGCTGATCGCGCCGGTCACGCCTTTCGAGGAAGCTCAGCTGGAAATGGCGCCCCAACGAAACAAAGGGCTGTTTTGGATGGTGGGTGGGGCACTGTTGGTCGGACTTCTGACCTGGGCCTATTTTGAATTTGTCGCGCTCCGGGAGATTGAGATCGAATTTACCGAACAGGGCGACCAGGAGTTTATCGAGAAGAAGGATATGGAGCCGACGCCCTAAAGCCAGGTGCCCGCAAGCGTCACCGGGTCAGTGCCAAGCCCCAGCTTGAAGCGGGCGATGCCTGCGCCGTCAGCTGTGTTCAGCCCACCCAGATCCAGAAAGCGGATGCCGCGTTCCTTGAGCGCCACAATGCCGTCCCACAAGACCTTGTTCTGGGCATTCAGATTCCGGCCCTCGTCGCCAGACCAGCCGACATGATAGGTGGCACTGTTGCCGTGCAGCATGAAAATGGCGCCAGCCACTTTCTTGCGGCCCGCCAGCGCCGTCACGCTCATCACACCCACACTGTCGTCACCCTTTGCGAACCTCTCTGCAATGCCGGCATAGATGGGGACAAGCCCGATGGGCACGGCCTGATAGCCCCGCTGGGTTTGCTGGTCGGCCTCGCGGTCCGTCAGCCAGGCATATTGGTGCTGCTTGCGGCCGCCAATGACGGTTTCCAGTTTGCCGGAACTCTCAGCCTTGGTCAGTTGGTTGCGCCATTTGCCGTTCAGGCTGGCGCGCAGGGTGTCTACGCTTGGGCCCAGGTCCGTCCAGATGGTGCTGTAGCCCGTCATGACGCGGCGATAGCCACCAGCTTTCAGCACCGCCCTGTCTTCTGGCGTGTCGGCCAGTTCCGGCTGAAACAGCATGAAGTTCCAGCGCCAGGGGCTATGGTGCTTCCGCAGCGCCTTCAGGCCTGCCGCCTGCTCATCCTTCGTGACGCCCGGCAGCCACAGTGGGCCACGCATCAGGCTGTTCATGCGGATGATGCGGTAAAACCGCCGCTTTCCCACCAGCGCGATGGCGATGGGGGTGCCGCTTTGGGACAGGGTGAGTTGCTGGATGTCAGCGCCGATGGCCTTGAGCGTCTGGCCATAAGCCCAATGCTGCTGCAGCGGCAATGGCTGGTCGTCACTGAGGGATTCCCACAGGTCGGGGTCGATATCGCCAAAGGCCAGTTGGATGTCAGCGGCGCTAGGCAAGGGCATGATCCCCTGTTATGGTCCAGCCATGTTCAGAAAACGGCCAGACGTTCAGGATGTAATGGGGTGGCGCATTGCCCCACCCCGGGTCACTTTGGGGGCCGCCTTTGCGGTGCTCAAATATATCGCCTTGCCGCTCTTTGGGGCGTTGGCGTTGCTGGACGTGATCTTTTATCTCTACTTCCAGCATGTCCTTGGGCGTTGCTATGGCGTCCTTTGTCTTTTGTCCTAGCTGTTCACCGACTTCAGCTCAATGGTGAAGATCAGCGTGGAGTATGGCGGGATAGAGCGGGAACCGCGCTCGCCATAAGCCAGGTCGTAGGGGATGAAGAATTCATACTTGGCGCCTTCTTTCATCAGCTGCACGCCTTCTGTCCAGCCCCTGATCACGCCGTCCAGCGGGAAGGTGGCGGGTTCGCCGCGGTCATAGCTGCTGTCAAACTGGGTGCCGTCAATCATGGTGCCTTTATAGTCTACCGTCACCATGGACGTTTCAGTCGGGCTCTTGCCAGTGCCTTCGGTAATAACGCGGTACTGAAGGCCGCTTTCAAGCGTTACCACGCCCTCTTTCTTGGCGTTTTCTTCAAGCCAGGCCAGTTGCTCATTCTTGTGGGCTGCGGCCATCTCCTCGGCTTTTTGCTGCGCTTCTTCAAGTGTCATCACATCCAGAAGTTCAACATCGAACACCAGTGTGGCATTGCCCGGGATCAGGCCGCCGCCTGCGCCGTGCTCACCGTAACCGATATCTGACGGGATCGTCAGTTCCCACTTGTCGCCCACGCTCATCAGCTGCAGGGCTTCGGTCCAGCCTGGGATCAGGCGACCAGCCGGGAAGGTGGCAGGTTCGCCGCGCTTGTAGCTGCTGTCGAACTCGCTGCCGTCAATCAGTTTGCCAGCATAATGTACGGTGACATAGTCAGCGGCGGTCGGGCTCTTGCCGTCACCACTCTCAACCACGCGGTATTGAAGGCCGCTTTCGGTAACCTGAACACCGTCCTTCTTCATGTTTTCTTCAAGGTATGCCAGGTTCTCTGTGCGGAACGCTTCTCTTTCACTCATTGTATCTGATACTTTCTGTTCATCGGTTTGCGGTGCAGCCGCCGCGTCGGTAGAAGCCTCTGATGAAACCTCTGTTGAAGCTTCAGGGGCTTTTTCGGATTGTGTTTCCGTTAGCTCGGCGCTACTTGTGCCGGTGTCGGATTTTTGCTCTTCGTCGCTTTCGCTGCTGCAGGCTGCTAAGCTTAGTGCGGCAACGGTGGCCGCAACCTTTAAGCCAAGTTTCATGGGAACTCCTCGCCAAGATTTCTGCGGGGACACTAGCCCTTGAGCGCGTGCGGGAAAAGGAAAAATCGGGCTACGGTGCCAGAAACAAGGGGAATTGATATGGCGAAGGCCGATACAGACATCCGGCAGGCGATTTTGGACCATCTGGAGGACACCAGGTCGGTCGCTCCACGGGAAATTGCACAAGTTCTGGCTGAAGAAGAGGAAGACTGGCGCAAGTATTTACCCAGAATTCGCATCGAAGCCGTGAAACTTCATGCAGATGGCTTGCTGGTGTTTATCCGAAAAAAGAAGGTTGTTTCTCCGGAAGGACTGAAGGGGGTCTACCGTTTTTCTAAACCAGCAGCGGATGAGTAGCGTAAGACTACTTGGCAATTGTGTCCTAAAGCCTTAAACTGTTGGCGCACGAGAGGAGTACTCTATGGGGGGTCAGATACCTTTGCTTGACAAGCCTGTCCTTGACCGGCTTGCAGCAGAAGTTGGGGAAGAATCGGCAGCTTTCCTGCTGGATTCGCTGAAAAAAGAAATCCGAGATTCCGGCTGTGAACTGATGCAACATGCGTCCGTTGGCAACCTTGAACAGCTTGAAATCCAGGCTCACGCGCTCAAAAGTGCGGCGCGCAGCTTTGGCGCCATGCGTCTTGGAGAAGCTTGCCAGGCAATCGAATTTGCCGCCAAGGCAGATGGTCGCCCGGAAATCGATGGTCTACTGAGCCAGTTCAAGGTGATTTCAGAAGAAACGCTGGAGGCTTTCAATAAAGCCAACTAGGACGCGCCGCACTATTGTGGGGATGCCGACCGCCTAAAAGGCGGTCAGTTGGCCAATCTCAGCCCGCAGGTCTTCAAGCCCCCAGCCTTTTTCACTGGATGTCGCCATGATAATCGGGTGACAGGCGATGAATTTCTTGGCGTCTTCCTGGGTCTTTTTCAGAATCTTGTCGCGGTCCGCCACTTTCAGCTTGTCCAGCTTTGTCAGCACGATCTGATAATTGACCGCTGCTTCGTCCAGCATATGCATGATCTCGCGGTCATTTTCCTTGAGGCCATGGCGGCTGTCGATCAGCAGCATCACGCGCCTGAGGTTCGGACGGCCACGCAGATAGTCTTTTACCAGACGCGTCCAGGCATTGACTTTCTTGCGCTCGATCTTGGCATAGCCATAGCCGGGCAGGTCAACAAGATAGGCGGGGGTGTTCATCTCCGCGCCCATTTCGAAATAGTTGAGTTCCTGTGTGCGGCCCGGAGTGTTCGACGTGCGGGCCAGCGTCTTGCGGCCAGTCAGCGCGTTCACAAGGCTCGATTTGCCCACGTTCGAGCGTCCGGCGAAGGCTACTTCAGGGCGGTCCGCACCCGGCAGAGTCCCCAGGGACACCGCGCCCATGATGAAGTCGACACGGCCAGCAAACAAAAGCCGGCCGCGTTCCATGTCATGCTGTGTGTAGCGCTCTTCTTCCATTCTACGCTTTGCCCAGGGCTTCACGCCGCGCGTGCTCGCGCTTCATGATGAAGGATTGCTGCGCGATCGAGAGCAGGTTGTTCCAGGTCCAGTACAGTACCAGGCCTGAGCTGAAGCCCGCCATGATAAAGGTGAAGATGATCGGCAGGAAGCTCATGACTTTCTGCTGCGTCGGGTCCATCGAGGTTTGCGGGTTCAGCTTCTGCTGCAGCCACATGGTGATGCCCATCAGGATCGGCAGCACGCCGATGGCGATCATGGCCGGCGGGTCCCACGGGATCAGGCCGAACAGGTTCACTGGTGTCAGCGTATCGCGGGCAGAAAGGTCAGTGATCCAGCCAAAGAAGGGCTGATGGCGCATCTCGATGGTGACATAAAGCGTCTTATAGAGCGCGAAGAAGATAAAGATCTGCGGGATCATCGGCAAACAGCCGGCCATCGGGTTGATCTTTTCCTTCTTGTAGAGCGCCATCATTTCCTGTTGCAGGCGCTGCTTGTCGTCCTTGTAGCGCTCCTGCAGGGCTTTGATCTTGGGCTGGGCGTCCTTCATGTGGCTCATGGAGCGGTAGGATTTGTTCGCCAGCGGGAACAGGATCAGTTTCAGGATCACTGTCATGGCCAGGATTGCGACGCCATAGTTGCCGGTCACGTTAAAGAGCCAATGCAGGCCGGTGAAGATCGGCCGGGTCAGGAAGTCGAACCAGCCCCAGTCGATGGCGCGATCAAACAGGGTGATATTGTAGGTGTCGGCATAATCATCGATGGTGCTGACAATTTTGGCGCCAGCATAGAAGCGGCTTGTGCTTTCAAGGGTGTCACCTGCAGCAAGTGGCTGCCAGTTTTCCACATAGTCAACACGGTAGCCGCCATTGTTTTTCATCATGCGCGCACGGGACAGTTCTGCCTGCTGATCCGGGATCAGGGTGGCCATCCAGTATTTGTCTGTAATGCCCATCCATCCGCCGGTCGACCCTGTGGCCTCAAACTTCCCGTCGTCCTCAAGGTTCGAGTAGGTCTTTTCTGTCAGGGTGCCGTTGAAGACACCAATGGCACCTTCATGGAGGATATAGAGACCATCTGTTTTAGGCTCTCCGCGGCGGCTGATCATGCCATACGGTGCAACCTGCAGCGTCTCGTCAGTGGAATTGATCACCGTTTGGGAAACAGTGAACATGAATTTTTCGTCTACTTCCACCTTCATCAGGAACCGCACACCGTCGCCATTGTCCCATGCCAGTGTCACCGGCTGGTCGGGCGTCAGTATGTCGCTGTCAGCAGTCCAGGCGCTACGGGGTCCTGGTACAAAACCGTTTTCCTGACGGCTGGCTGCCCAGCCGAAGCGCGCATAATAAGCGTCTGCAGAACCAGCTTTGCGAAGGAGGCGTACATCCGCTGCGTCGTCTTCCATGCTGACTTTATGATTGACCAGCAAAAGATCATCAAACCGTGCTCCTCTGAGGGAGAGGCTACCGGATAGCTCAGGCGTGACAATTTTGACGTGGCCGATGTCGCTGTTGTCCTCACTGGACTGGGCCACGGCATTGCTGTCGGGACCATCCATATCGGCGGGCGCTGCTTCTTTGGGCGCAAGGCCGTCTTCCAACTGCGCTGCGGCCTGTTGCTGTACGGCCTCGCGCTGCAGGGCTTCCTGCTGCGGCGAAATGAAAAGCGCGTTATAGCCGAAGAAGACAGCAATCGAGATTGCTGCAAACAGCACAATATTCTTAGTGTCACCCATGAGACGTCATACCCTGATCATCTGGCCGGTCTGGGCCGGCCTCCAAATTCTTGTCACATCCGCAGCCTGAGCCATGCTTGTGTGCATCTGCCGAGGGCGTTTCGCCCGGGCGCACGCTTTGTGGCACAGGATCGTATCCGAATCCACCCCAAGGGTGGCAGCGGGCGATGCGCTTTATTGCCAGCCATCCGCCCTTAAGTCCACCATGAAGACGCAAAGCGTCCACGGCATAGCTGCTGCAGGTGGGCTGGTATCGGCACCGGGGGCCGATCATTGGCGAGATCACAAGCTGGTAGAAGCGCACCGGAATGAGGAACAGGAAGGCCAGCGGGCTCATGCGCTGCCCTGTCTTATGCTCCTTGCTCGCCATCAGGCATTTCCTCGGTTCTTGTAGGATTTCTGCGGTGTTTTCTGCGGTTTACCCGAGTTTAGATCGGCACCCGCATGCAGTTTTGCAAGGGCCCACTTCATATCGGCCTGCATTTTCACGAAATCATATTCGACAGACGAGGGCCTGCCAACCAGCACATAGGTCCAACCAGCCTGGCCATATTGCGGCAAAATGGCACGGCAGGCTTCCTTGAGCCGCCGCCGCGCACGCGAGCGGATAACGGCCTTGCCCACCTTCTTTGAAACAGTAAAACCGGCTCGTGGCGGCGAATCACCCTCACCCGGCATGGCCTGCAGGATAAAGCTGGGCGTCACCCACTTGCGGCGGGTGCCCGCAACCGCCAGATAGTCCGGCCGTTTGGTAATGCGCGCGAGTTTTAAAGCCTGTTCGGTCATGGTGCCGATGTCTGCCCGCCAAATGCCAATAACAACTGGCTCAAAAACAACAAAAGCCGACCGGATATCTCTCGGTCAGCTCTCATCGTGTGTGATAGGGGTGCCCAAAAGGCGCCCAGACCTTTACGCCGAAAGGCGCTTCCGGCCTTTAGCACGGCGTGCCCGAAGCACAGCGCGGCCACCTACAGTAGCTTTGCGCGCACGGAAACCGTGACGGCGTTTACGCACCAGCACACTCGGTTGAAAGGTCCGTTTCACTTGACTTACTCCAGTTAATCGCCTTGCTCTGCGGTGAACCGCGGCCCGGCGTCCAATTTCGAGCGCGCTGTATAACCGTCAGAATTGTCGAAGTCAACAATACATGTCGCGCTTTTTGGTATCCGGTATGCCTTCTACCATATTTTGGTCGGATTTACCCATAAATTAAGGACTTCCGCCGTTCTGGCGCTAGAAGGCGGCGGCCCGATTGTGCCCTTACTGGCGAATCGGCGCTGGACGGATCGGGAAAAGTGCTATTATACGCCAATTAGTTTACTTGCATTTCCATGCCGGATGAGATTCATAACAGGTTATGCCCGAGCATTATAAACCGCTGACGTCCAGCCTCAGGTCGCGCCTGCTGATCCTCACCTTCCTCTTTGTGATGGTGATATCGGCCCTTATTTATCCGACGTCCATCGCGTCGTTCCGGCAGGACTATCTTGAGACCCGGCTGGAGAACGCCCAGATCGCGGCGCTGGCGCTTGAGGCGGCTCCCGGTAATATGGTCAGCCCCGAGCTTGAGCAGCGGCTTCTCAACCAGTCTGGTGTGATTGCCATCATCATGCGGCGCGAGGACAAGAGCCTGCTGCTCGGCTATGACGTGATGCCCGAAGAGGTGGAAGCCACGTTTGACCTCAGGAACCCGTCGCTCGGGACGCTGATCATGGATGCGTTCAACACGCTGGAGCAGGGCGGCAACCGTGCTATCCGGGTGGTCGGCGACCCGATGGTGCCCGGCACCCGCATGCTTGAGATCACAATGGACGAATCGGGCCTGTTTGCTGCGCTCAAGAATTATTCCAACAATGTGCTGGTGCTGTCGCTCATTACGTCTCTGTTCACGGGCATTCTTGTTTATCTGGCGCTGCACTGGCTGCTGGTGCGGCCCATGCGCCGCCTCAAGGACCGCATCGTTTCCTTCCGGCGCAAGCCAGAGGCCGTGCCGGCAAAGATGCGGCAGAACAGGCGCCCCGACGAGATCGGCCTTGTGGAACGCGAACTTGTGCGCATGCAGGAAGAGCTCCGGCTGAACCTGAAGCAGAAGTCGAACCTAGCCGCGCTTGGTGAGGCGGTGGCCAAGATCAATCATGACCTTCGGAATATCCTGGCGACAGCGCAGCTGGCATCCGATTCGCTCCAGCGGGTCGACCATCCAGGGGTCCAGAAGGTCTCGCGCAGGCTGGTAAACAGTGTCAGCCGGGCAGTGGCCTTGTGCGAAAGCACCATCCGGCACGGCAAGGCCGATGACCCAGTGCCGGAAAAGGAGTGGACGCCACTGGGTGAGCTGGTGGCTGATGTGGCGGCGTCGCTTGGCCTTGAAGAAGACAGCAAGTTTGAATTCAACTGTGATGTGGATGACGACATAACGGTCTATGCCGATCCAGAACAGCTGCACCGGGTGCTCCTGAACCTGTGCCGCAATGCCCGCGACGTGCAAGGCGACGAAGGCTCCATTCTGGTCGGCGCCAAGAAGGACAAGGATGGCACAGTCCATATCAAGGTGACAGACAAGGGCCCCGGTATCCCGGAAGCCATCCGGCCGACGCTTTTCAAGGCGTTCCAGTCGTCACGCGCGGGCGGTACTGGCCTAGGCCTTGCGACAGCCCGGGATATTGTCCTGTCCCATGGCGGGCAAATTGGGCTGGCAGAAACCGGCGCTGAGGGCACTACTTTCATGATCTGCCTGCCGGGCGAAGAAAACTGACACAGCCATACCTGTTGAGGTGAGGGGAGAGACCATGCGCATCACAGCCAAAGCGGGCAAATGCGATTCGATCACGGATATCGGCGGCCTGCGGGTCGGCCAGGTGGCATGCGAGAAGGCCCAGACCGGCGTGACGGCAATCATCCCCGACGAGCCCGTGGCCATGGGCGTGGACGTGCGCGGTGGCGGGCCGGGCACGCGCGATACAGACGCGCTTGACCCCACATGCCTTGTCGAACGGGTGCACGGCGTGGTGCTGTCTGGTGGGTCGGTGTTCGGTCTCGCGGCCGCCGACGGCGTGATCGCGGCCCTGTCGGAAAAAGGCATCGGTCTGCCGCTTGGGCCGCGGGCCGTGCCTGTGGTGCCTTCCGCGATCCTGTTCGATCTGATGAACGGTGGCGACAAGGATTGGGGCACCGAAGCGCCTTACCGGACGCTTGGCATGCAGGCTGTCGAGGCCTTGTCCCATGATGTTACCGAAGGGCGGGCAGGCGCAGGCTTTGGCGCCCGGGCAGGGGCAAAAGCGGGCGGTATTGGTACTGCCAGCTTTGAAACGGAAGACGGTTTGAAAGTAGGTGCTATCGTTGCGGTAAACAGTTTCGGTTCCGTAACTGATGGTTCTGATATTGATCTTGGTGATGTCGCCCTACCGAAGCTTGGCTTTGTTGGTGCCAACACCACGATCGCAGTGATTGCCACAAACCTGGCGCTGGACAAGGCAGGCTGCAAACGCCTGGCGATGATGGCGCAGGACGGGTTGGCCCGTTCAATCAGGCCCATCCACACCCCGTTTGACGGCGACACGGTCTTTGCCCTGTCGACAGGCGCAAAGCCGCTGGAGGCGGACCTGGCGCCGACAATGGCGGTCCTGGGTACTTTGGCGGCGGATGCCCTGGTTCGCGCAGTGCAGAAAGCAGTAGCTTAAGGCTTTGATTCGAACAGCTTCTGGCGTTCGCCCACGACGAATCGTTCCATGATCTCGGCTTCGGTGCTGGCTTCTGCCACGATGCGCGGTATTTCAAGCGCCATCAGGGTATCCAGCCGACTGGCCGTACGGCTAAGGCGCGTGAGCGCTAACTGCGCAGAAAACCAGGCGTCCTGCAGGGCGTCGCCCTCTTCCGCCTCAGCAATTTTGGCCTTGGCCTTGCGGTACGCCAGCGTCTCATCCCTCAGGGCTTCCTTGATCGTCAGTAGAAGGTCGGACGCTTCCTCTTCAGACGAAGGCAGCGAATCGGCCACTGGTGCGGGCGAGGCTGCCCCGGTCAGGGCCGGGCGTGTCGGCGGTGTGGGCTTGTTGGTGGGTACAGCGGCGGGGATTTCAGACCGCACGATTTCACGCTCCCTTTCCGACGGATTTGGCACCGGATCAGAAAGATTCGGCCAGCCGCCTTTACTGCTTGAACAAGCAGAAAGAATCACGGCGGCTGTAAAAATAGAGACAATTTTTGCGCTTATTTTCACCATAAAAGCCTTATATTATGGGCGTTTGAGGGCTAAAGCCTATCCCTGAAATGTGGCGGAAACAAGAAAAAGCGATTTCCCTCTTGCAATATAAAAGCAATCTGATTAGGTTCCGCCGCACACCTTGAGGGTAACCCCTTTCAGGTGACAATTTGATGGCATGCACCGGTAGCTCAGCTGGATAGAGCACCAGACTACGAATCTGGGGGCCGGGGGTTCGAATCCTCCCCGGTGCGCCACTCAAAACAACCCGCCTTCTGGCGGGTTTTTTTATGGCGCACCAACTTCTGGCCCATCTGGGCGCCACTCAAAACAACCCGCCTTCTGGCGGGTTTTTTATGGCCTAGCGAGCATCCCGCCACATCAACCACATGGGCGGGCAGCCGGGTGCGGGCACGATTTCTTCTATCACGCGAAAGCCGTGGCGTTCATAAAAGGGCGTGTTACGGGGTTTGGAATTTTCCAGAAACGCGGGCATGTGCGCAGCATCAATGGTGGCAAGCGCTTCTTCCATCAATTGGCTGCCAACACCCCGGCCCTGCAGGCTGGGGTCAACCGCAATGGCGAACAGATAATAGTGTGGCGTCCCGGGGTGCTTACCAAATAGCGCCTTATCCAGCGCCATCCCGCGCCGGAGCGCTGTGATGCCACTGTGGGTCAGGATCGCAGATGCAAGAGCCAGCTTGCCCATCAAGCCATAGTCTTTGCAGTCACCCGGCGATAGCCAGAGCGTGCCGGCAAGTCCGTCCGTGGTGACATGGCCAAAGCCACGCTTCAGATAGCAGTGCCTGGCCATGGCGGTGAAAGCAGGCCGCATCGCAGCGGTACCGTTGAAGGCCCACTGATTTACGGGGTCATCGGCAAAGGAATTCGCAACGATGGATCCGACCAGGCCATGTTCCTGGCGGCCTAGGCGTCGGCAGGCGCTGAGCAAAGCATCTTTCTCCCAAAATGTGAAACAATTTCACTTTATTTGGGTCGGATAGCTGGTTTGGCAAGGACAAAGGCTGCGCTTCAGGGGTGACGCTGCATGTCTTCCATCATTTTGCGGGTATTGCGGTCGCGCACCACCATGATGGCCCAAACCGCCAGGATGACCCACATAATAAAGCCCAGACCCGCAACAATGCTCAAAACCCAGGCCAGAATCCAGATAATGGCGCTAAGGATAGCCTGGAACGGTTTACCTGCAAGCAGAAGCGCGAGGGGTGGAATGAGCAAGGCAACAAGATACAGCATGACGTCTCCCTTAATACTGATGCTGACAAAATAGGTCGGGCGGCTTGGCGATGGCAAGCGCCAAAAGACGCCGCATACAGAAAAGCCGGCCTTTAAGGGGCCGGCTTGGTCAGGCATTTATGGGAGATGCGCCGCCTAGAGCTTTGGCAGGTCTTCTTCAAGAACGCAGACATTCATCGAATAGGATACTTCCCCTTCGTCGTCGTCTTTGTAGATCACACCGATAAATTCTTCGCCCAACATCATCTCGACCGAATCCCCAGCCTTCGGGCGGCGAACCAGCTTGATCATATTGTTGTTGAATTTGCCCTGCAGGTACGCCTGCAGCCGCGCGATCTCGTTCGGTGTCACCCTGATGCTCCTCGGTCCGGAATGGTTGTTGCCTTGGTTTATCGAAGGGCACCCCCCAATTGCAAGGAAAACCATCAATAAAAGCAGTCTCTCGCCCTGCGGGCGTTTTATCGCTTGTTAATGTTTGGGAGTTAGATAGCTTAAAGGGGGTAGAGGACAAGTTAAGGGCGAATACGAGTGACAGACGATCAGTTTTCATATGCCGACGACGAAGAGCTGGTGGGCCAATTTCTGGAATGGACCGGAAATGCCGTGGTGGAAATGCGCGGGATTGTAGACGCAATGCCTGAGCGCGACGCCGCAGAAGGCGAAACCGCCAGCCGCCTTTATGACCTGTCCCACAACATCAAAGGCATGGGCAGCAGCTTCGATTTCAACCTGATGACGACCGTTGGCACCTCCCTGTGCGTGTATATTAAAAAGCTTGAAGGCGAGATGAGCCGCCGTGTGGTGGATGCCCATGTGCGTGCCTTTGAAGTGATTCTCGCCAACAAGATCAAAGGTGATGGCGGTGAAAAAGGCGCGGCACTTGAAAGCCGGTTGACCACCATCATCGCTGAGGAATCCCAGGGCTAAACTGCACCATTGTTCCTCTTTTGTTCTTTTTTCTTGCGCGCAACTGCGCCATTCGCCATGCTGTTCCCCACCTTGACGCGCAAGAGGAACGCCATGGCCAACCAAGCCCCCAACACCTGTTCGAATGACAACGGCCGGCCTGAAGTGACCGAATCGGTCACCCGTGGTGTGGTCCGTTTCCTGATGGATCTCGGCTTCGCCCCCTTGACGGAACTGCCGCTCACCAACGGGCGGCGCGTGGATGTGCTCGGGCTGGACCGGCGGGGCAAGGCGGTGATCGTGGAAGTGAAATCGTCTGTGGCCGATTATCGGGCTGACACCAAATGGCGTGAGTATCTCGATTATTGCGAGGAGTTTTATTTCGCTGTCGATGCAGCCTTCCCGCGCGACATCCTGGACGCCCCCGACAGCCTGCCGGATGTGGCAGGGCTGATTATTGCGGATGCATATGGTGCCGACATCGTTCGACCGGCCGCGGTACGGCCGGTGAATGCGGCCCGGCGCAAGACCCTGACGCTCAAGATGGCGCGGGCCGGGGCCCAGCGCCTTTCTGCCCGGATGATCGGACGCCTTGGGTGATTCGCTCGCTTCAGGCGTCGCTGCCGTCTGCTTCCACCACGGTAGTATAGTTTTCCCAGCGCGCCCGCCCGCCTTTGTTTTCCAGCACATTCTGAAGGGCCGCCACCGTGCGGCGCTCATAGCGCGTACCAGCATCGCTGTTCAGGATATCAAGGGCCTTGTCGAAGCCCAGACCTTCGCGGTGCGCCCGGGCCGACACCATACCAACAAAGGCGTTTGCGACGCTGAGGATGCGCGCGCCGGGTTCAATGGCCTCCCCGGCTATTCCGTCCGGTTCGCCGCTGCCGTCCCAGTGTTCGCGCATCTGGCCGAGAATCGCCGCGACAGGACCCTTGAAATCAAGGCCTGCCACCAGCGTGGCACCCTTCTGCATGCTTTCGCGTACCAGGGCGAGTTCCTCGTCGGTCAGCGGGGTCTGTTTGGTCAGGATCGCCGTAGGCACAAAAATCTTGCCAAGGTTCACCAGCTGTCCGGCAATCCGCACGCTTTCGAGGGCCTCGTCGTCCCAGCCGATCTCCTTGGCCACCGTGTGCGCAACATCTGCCACCCGGTCCGAATGGTGTTTGCTCCATGGGTCGCGGGCATCAATGATTTGCGTCAGTGTGCTGACCAGCTGTTTGAACAGTGTTTCTGATTGTTCCTTCGCGGCAACAAGGTCCGAGATATCCTGCATCACCAAAAGGGCGACGGCTTCGTTATCGCCCTCGGCCTTCAGTGGCAGCAGCTGGGTTTGGAAAATCTGTTCCGCGCCGTCCTTCTCAAGCCGCAAATGCTGACTTGTGGCCTCGCCCGCGACGGCCTTGCCGACAGCAGTGCGCAGTTTGTCTGCGATCTCGCTGGCAAAGGCTGTGTCGAGGCGCCGGTCATTAAGGTCTGCGACCGGCAGGCCGGTGACATTCCCCAGATGCATGTTGGCGAAATGTACTGTCATGTCCGCGCCAAGGGCGGCAATGGCGGTGGGCTGGTTGTCGCTGACAGACTGCAGGAACCGACTGAGTGCTTCGTTTTTGGCAGACAATTCCGCCTGTTCCCGCCAGGCGGTCTCAAGGCGGCGGGACACGCCGTGGCGCCACACCATCACTAGCGCCGCCAGCACAAAGAGGGCTGCCAGCGACAGGGTGATCATAAGGCTGTTGCGGCGTTCGTCGATCTCGGCCATGGCTTCGTCGGCATTGATGGTGCGCACCAGAATCCAAGGAACGGGGGCTGAAAGCTCGCGCCCGGTCACCAGCACTTCGGTATTGGCATAATTGGTCAGTGACGCAAAGCCCCGCGGCTCACGCGCGGCAAAGGCGGCTGCCATATCCACGCGGGCATCACCGATGCGGCCGCCTTTCGCCAGGGGCGTCAGCGGTACGACGATGTCGCCTTCTTGCGGTTGAACCAGATAGGTTTCGCCGGTTTTGCTGGCAGCACCCGGCTGCTCAAGTGTCTTGAGGAAATCATCATTGAGCGGGCGTGCACCGACGACCCAGATGTCCTGTTCCGTCGCTGCTGTCATGCCTTCGCCTGTGATGCGGGCGCCGAACAACACAAGGGGCGTCTTGTCTTCAAGGCGGGGACCCAGTGCGATGAAAGACCCGCGCGCGTCGGCAGGCCATTCGCCGGGTCGCAGGATCGGCATGCCGGTTGAGGCGACAAGCGGTGTGCCGTCTCCCTTGATAATGGCAAGCCCGGCGCGCTGCGGGCGTTTCACATTGGCAGCCACCTGGTCGATTGCGCGCTGTTCGTGGAATCCTTCCCTTTCGGCTGCAGCTGAAAGAAGCGCGAACACATAACCGCGCTGGCCTTCAGCAAATTCACTGTCGCCGCCGATGGCCTGGTTGGCATACAGCTGTACGGTGGCATCTGCGGCCAGCTCTTCAACACTGGCAATGTGCCGGTTCAGCCATGCGGAAACTTCAAGCGCCCGGCTGTCAGCTACCAGGTTCAACCGGTCGTGCCAGCGGGTCAGATTCTGTTCTGCCTGCGACTGGGCAAACTGGAAGATCAAAAAGAAGCCGACAGCCGCGACTGCAAGAATGCCCGCTCCAGCCGCGAGAATGGATTTTCCTGACTCGGATTTGCCTGATTCTTTGGCGCGCGCCATAAGTTTCCCCTGCAGTTTCGGCTGCTTTAAGCGGCCATTGGCTCCCATCCTGGAAAGACGGGTTCGTTAAATTTATGGTGAGACAATGCCATTAGGCTTGGCGTCCCTTACCCCGGACACTATGTTGGAGCAGAATGCGTCTGAGCTCAAATGGTTTTGCGGCAAATGCCCCCAGGCTGGAAGCGTCCGTAACGAAGGCATGAACAAGGTTATATGACTGTAATAATGAGGATATTGGTAATTTGTGCACTTTTGGTGGGGCTTAGCGTCCCAACATTTGGTGCTTCCAAAATCGTCATGAACGGTTTGTTCGGCAGCCGGGAAATTCCGTCCAGCAACATGAAGTCTTTTGACAAATGGACTGAGATGTGGCGCAGGCACAACCTGCCACGCTCTGAAAAAGAGCCAACCGTTGAACCAGTGGATGGGCCGCCATGCCGGGGCCTCGCCCGCATCCAGTGTGGTCGCGACGCCTGGAACCAATTTATTACTGATCACACAGAATCCAGCGGATTTGATCTTTTAGAAGCTGTTAACGAATATATGAATAAATCCCCTTACATCGTGGACCCGGTGAATTGGGGGATACCGGACTATTGGGCTACGCCTGACGAGTTTTTCCTCAAGGATGGTGACTGCGAAGATTACGCGATCAGCAAATATATCACGCTGAAGCGACTGGGAGTGCCAATCGACAGAATGCGGTTGGTGATCTTGCAGGACGAAAATTTACGGACGGCCCATGCTGTGCTAGCGGTGGAAAGCGAGGGGGAGACATATATTCTGGATAATCAGGTGGACGCAGTCTTGCCGCACGGCCAGATTCTGCACTACCGGCCTGTTTATTCGATCAACGAAACCACCTGGTGGTTGCATCAAGTAAAGCGGTTTTCACGCTAAATTAATGTTTTTTCTGTTCAATTGCGTCTTAACTCGACGCACTTTCTGGATTATTGCAAGGTGAGCAAAAGCAACACAATCGAACGGATGGTGGATTATGCCCGTGGCCTTCGGCGGCATGCTGAAGGGCGCCGAGCTGTGCACGTCAAGATGTCGGCGCTCGAGCGAGAGTTCCGGCAGGAACACTACCGTTTGTTCGCGGCCTCGGCCCTCAGAGGTTTGGTTACCAAGTTTGGCGCGACCATTTTCTCGCTGCCAAACGCCGATATCGTTCTGGTTGTGAAAGATGCTTCCGTTGATGATATTGACCCGCCACTGAACAATATTCGGCGTAAGCTGAAGAAATCTGCCGTAGTGGCCAGGCTGGACCCTGTCCAGGGCGTCAGCGACGATTTCGTCACCTGGTTTGATTTGGAAGAGGATTACGACGGCTTCAACACCTATGTAGAACGGCTCTCTACCGCGCTCGAAGCTGGCGCGGCATTTCGGGACGATCTGGAAGCGGCAATCAAGGCGCCACCCGTTAAAAAGCTGGAGATCAAGAAGCCTGCGTCGTCTGAAACGCCGCCTTTGAAGCCACCGGCCCGCCATGTGCGGATGATGCCGATTGACGCGCCAGCCCACACCTTTGAAGACCGGGAACTGGACCCTGAACTTCTGCTGGCGATTACCAAGGCGCTGCACGGCGCTGATATCGCCGGACAGCTTCGGAAACAGCCGGTTATGGCGATCATCGGCGAAGGCGAAATGATGCCTGTGCTGGTGCATAAATGGATTCCGCGGCATCTCTTGTATGAAGTGCTGCTGAAGGGGCGTGTGCTCGGTGCCAATCGGTGGCTGGACGGCTACCTTGAAGACTATATCGCCAAGCGCGTGCTGGCTTCGACACCTTCGATGGCCAATATTGACTCGCTCGCATCCAGCATCCGTGTGACCTCAGCTGCCGTGATGTCTGATTCGTTTGACCTGTTTGACGGGTCCATCGGGGCCGCGCCGCGGTCCAAGATAGTGCTGGAGTTTGGCGCGGTAGATATCATTGCGAATCCGGTTGTCTATAGCGCCGCAAGCGAGAAAGTGCTGAGCCTGGGGTACAGGATTTCCATCGCCGATCTGCATCCGCTGTCGTTCCTGGCCATTGAATATGACAAGCTGAACGGGACGTTTGTGAAGCTGGTGAAGCCGGAAGGCCCGGTGGGCAATTGGCTGACGGAAGAAACCGAAACCGCCATCCACCGCAAAGTCGACCGGGTGGGGCAGGCGCGGGTGATCCTGGATGCCTGCCACGAACCGGCTGACATTGACCTTGGCCACTTGATGGGTATCACGCTTTTCCAGGGCCAGGCCGTTGCGCCGCTTGCGGAACTTTCACCGGAAGAATTCTAGGGCTGCTGCCGCCTATTGGGGGGACCGTTTGGCCAGGATGCGCTGTAGCGTCCGCCTGTGCATATTCAGGCGCCGCGCGGTCTCCGACACATTGCGGTCGCACAGTTCATAAACCCGTTGGATATGTTCCCACTTCACCCGGTCCGCCGACATGGGATTTTCAGGCGGTGGTGGGGTTTGCCCTTCCGGGGTCAGCAGCGTGCCGGCGATCTGGTCTGGATCGGCCGGTTTTGACAGATAATCAACCGCACCGGCTTTCACAGCCGCCACCGCACTCGCGATATTGCCGTAGCCTGTCAGGATCACAACGCGCATATCAGGGTTGATCTGCCGCAGCGTGGGTACAAGATCAAGGCCGTTTCCGTCTTCAAGGCGCATGTCGATCACGGCATATTCAGGTTTGTGTTCGGCGGCCAGTCGGGCACCTTCCTCAATGCCTTCTGCGGCGAAAACATTGAAACCGCGTCGTTCCATCGACAGGGTCAAACGACCACGAAACGCCTTGTCGTCTTCCACTACAAGCAGGCGCATTTCGCCTTCATCGGTTGGTTGCTCCGCCATCGTTTCTATTCCTGTTCTGGGCTGCTCTGTTGCCCCGCTTGTACCCCAAGGGGCGCCGGTTCTTCAAGGGCGCTCCGAGGCCATTCGATAAGAATTTGCGCCCCGCCCATGGCTGCGTTCTCGAAACTGACTTTGGCGCCGGTGCGTTCCAGCAGCGTTTTCGCTATGAAAAGCCCCAGTCCAAGCCCGCCATCCTTGCCGGGCGTGGGTTGGCGCGTGGTGACATAGGGCTCGCCCAACCGTTTCAGGATCTGTGGGTCGAAGCCTGGCCCATCGTCTGAAACGGAAACGGAAACCACCTTTTCATCCCATCCAGCGCTGATCTGCACAGCTGTGCGGGCAAAGCCGGAGGCATTTTCGATGATGTTCCGAAGGGCATGAATAAGTTCCGGCGTGCGCATAACCTTCAGTGCACTGTCGCCGCCTGTCGCATAGCGAATGGCAACGCCGCGGCTTTCATGGGGCGCAGCCGCTTCGCGCAACATGGCTTCCAGATCAACGGTTACAAAATGATTGTCGTCTCCGGCTTGCCGGTGTTTGCGAAGTTCCGACAGGATATCGCGGCAGCGCTTGGTCTCGTCCACAATCAGTTCAAGATCCACACGGGTTTGTTCGTCACCTTCCCAGTGATCCAACAGGTCCTTTGAGGCCAGCATGATGGTGCCAAGCGGTGTTCCCAGTTCGTGTGCAGCAGCGGCGGCCAGTGTACCCAGGGCTGCGAGGCGCTGTTCCCGCTCGAGCGCAATCTGGGTGACGGCAAGTGCCCGGGCGCGGCTACGGCCTTCGCGCCCGACCCGTGCCATATAGAGCGCCAGGAACACGAGCGTGAAACACAGGCTTGCCCAAACGCCGGCCTCCAGCATGATCGGCAGTTTCGGTGGCGGTCCGGACCAGGGCAGAGGAAACGGTGTGACGGCAAGCGCAGAAACAAGAATAAGCGACAGGGCGATCAGGAATTTGGTGCTGTGCTGCCCAAGGATGGAGGCAGAAACGCTGGTCGGTGCCAGCAGCAGGACAGCGAACGGGTTGTTCAGTCCGCCTGTTGTGAACACCAGGGCAAACAGGTGGATCAGGTCAAAGGCCAGGTGGGCGGCCGCCTGCCGGTCACCCAGCCGGATGTTCGGGTCACCCTTCAGGGTGAACCAGAGGTTCATGGCCGCGGATGTTAGCACAATCGGGACGGTTATTTCGGGACGGACGTCATACTTCAGCCCCCAGCCGACGACGGCAAGCGCCAGCAGCTGTCCGGCCACGGCCATCCAGCGGATCAGCACCAGCGTGCCCAGGCGCACGCCGCCATCCAGCGCCAGGTCGGGGTTTACCTGCAGCAGGTCGCTGTTGTTAGTGTAAAGCTGATTGGGCATCGGGCAGGAGTCCTTTGGGGCTTTGGTAAAACGTCGACAACAACCCTATGGGCCGGCAAGCGCAAAGGCCAGTAGCATCAGTGTTGCCAGCAGACCAATCAGTGTTGCCACCAGAAAGACCAATCCGGCTTTTCTGAGGTCAGCGCTGGTCTGCTTGGCGCGCCCTTCCTTTGGCCCAACCCAGGGGTGGCGCTTGCCAGGAGCGAAGCGGAAAGACAGGTTGAGGCCGTGCGCCAGCGCGGACAGTGGCATCAGGCGCGAGGGCAATGCCCCTTTGCGGCCCCTCAGGGGTGCCAGGAAGGCCACAAGGCGGGTGCCGGGAATAAAGATGTGCGCGGCTGCGATCATCAGCGTGGCAAGAATGCTTCCCGGCAGTGCCGCAAGTTCCGCGATCAGCCAGAAGGGACGCAGGAACGGGCTTTCCGGGCGGGCTACATTCAACTCTACTGCCCGGTCAATTGCAGTTCGCAGAAACCGGTAAGGCAGCAGCAGGGAAAAGCCGCCAATGGCAAAAATCACCAGATTGCTGACAACAGTATCCGTAAAGCCGAAGGTTGCCCGTTTGATGTTTTCGCGCGTCAGGTCATGCTGCTCGAATGCCGCGCTTTTGCTGTCCCGGATGATGCCCGCCCACAGCCTGTGCTGCCGCAGCAGTAGGGAAAGTGCAAAAGCAGCAGCCACAAAGCTGAAGGGGCTCAGAAACAGCAGTGGGTCAAGCGCACGGCCGATCCAGAAAAATACCGGCAGAAAAAGCGCCAGTACGATGATCCCTCGCACCAGCCTTTCGCCGTTTGATCTTGTCGTGCGGTCCAGTCGCTCGGTCAGGAAGGCGGCCAATTTGGTCAGATAATCTTCAGGGCCGGGTAACCAGCCCAAGAGGCGTCGGGAGCCAAAGGCCAGGTCCAGAACAAGGGCCAGGCCGAACAGGAATACAAAGTTCGGCCAGGCAGTCCCTGTTATGGCGATCAGGCTGCTAATATGTCGCCCCCGCTTCTTCCAAGATGCGCACCATGTTGCGGTTGCGGCTCAGCTTGGCATATTCAAGGGCTGTCTTGCCGGTAAAATCCTGGACATTGGGGTCTGCGCCAGCGTCAAGAAGAACCCGGGCCACGCGTTGCTTGCGGGCCCGCACAGCCTTGATCAGCGCAGTTTCCTGCCCGATGTCGGCCCGGTTTGGGTCTGCCTTGTAGCTCAGCAACAGTTTTACGCCTGTCACATCGCCTGCAATGGCGCGCCGCATCAAGGCCGTTTCGCCCCGCTCCGGGTCCCCGATATCCGGGTTAGCTTCATAGTCCAGCAGAAGTTTCATAAGAGCCAGATTGGATTTATCCACGGCGATCAGCAGCGCGGGTACCTTGTCTGACCGGCGGCGAGTGTCGGGCGATACGCCCTGGGCCAGCAGGGTGGTCACTTCCTTGATGTCCTGTTCGTCGACGGCTTTCAGCAAATCATATTGTGGTGAAGCTGCTACTTGCCCAGCGGTGCCGGCAACAAGCAGAAGAACAGATGCAATCAGGGATAACTTGCGTTTAAGCGCGAACATGGAAACTCCGTATCAAAATTGTGTCATGATGCCCCAGGCATGCCGTTGGGCCGTGACATGTGCGGCACATATTTCTATAAGACTTGCGCGATCACAACCCCCAAGCCGCTTATTTGAGTACACGGGGCGATCAATTTATGGAGATGTGGCATGAAAGTGATACGGATTGTTGCCTGGTTGGCCGTTGCCATCGTGGGTATTTTCATCCTTGTGAACCGGTACCAGAGCATGCAGGACGCCAATTCTGGTCCTGGTGGCCCGTTCGTACTGACATCCCATACAGGTGAAACCGTCTCCAACAATGATTTCAAGGGCCGCTATATGCTGATTTACTTCGGCTATAGCTTTTGCCCGGATGTCTGCCCGATCGAACTTGGCAAGATGTCTGCGGCCATGACCATGCTTGAAGGCGAAGGGTATGACATCAGCCCGCTGCAACCGATCTTCATTTCGGTAGACCCTGAGCGCGATACAGTTGAGGCACTGGCGGACTATGTCACAGATTTCCATCCCAGCCTGGTAGCTCTGACGGGTAGCCCTGAGGAAATTGCTGCAGTCGCAAAGGAATACCGGGTATATTACAAGAAGCGCGAGCAGGAAGGCCTGGACAGCTATCTGATGGACCACCAGTCGGTGATTTTCGTGATGGACCCGGATGGCAAATATGTCCGCCTGTTCTCAAGCCGCAACACACCAGCTGATATCGCGGACGCGCTGAAGCCGGTGCTTTTGAAAGCCAACTGATGCCTTTCTGGAAAGAAAAATCGCTTGAGGCTATGACTCGCGAAGAGTGGGAAAGCCTGTGTGACGGTTGCGGCAAGTGCTGCCTGCACAAGCTGGAAGACGAAGATACAGGGGAAATCCATTTCACCGACGTGGCCTGCCGGTTTCTCGATCCGGAGACCACCCAATGCGGTAAATATCTGGTGCGCCAGCGCTATGTGGGCAACTGTGTGGTTATGAGCCCGGATCTCCTTGAGACCTTGCCCTGGATGCCTTCCACCTGTGCCTATCGGCTGCTTTATGAAGGCAAGGACCTTTATGATTGGCACCCGCTTGTCTCCGGTGACCGAGACAGCGTGCACAAGGCCGGCCAGTCAGTGAAGGGCCGCACAGTGGATGAGCGCGAGGCAGGCGACTACGAAGACCATCTGGTGGACTGGCCCGCCTGATGATCCTATGATTGTTGCCACAGGGAACATGGGGGCGCATTGAGCAATGGGCAGCGTATTTGGGGCATTATTTTCAGTTGGCATACCTGTCGCGGTAACAGCCTATCTATTGATTGGGTGGCTCATCCATAGTGGCCGACTGCAGAGCTTTTCCAACCGGAAAGAGCTCAATGAGCATATTCGCGGTATCAAGAAAGAAAAGAAAGAGCAGAAGAAAGAGCTCAAAAAGAAGAAAGAAAAGCACGCTAAAGAATCTGACCTGGCCTTCCGGAAATGGCTACAGTTCGGCGGTGGCTTTTATGGCACTGCGGCCCTCTATACTTTTGTGGTCAATGAGATTGCAGATATTTTCCGGTTCCTCGTAAAAATTCTGAACTTTGCTGCCTGGGAGATCGATTGGGCACTTGGAAGCATCATCAATTTCCTCGTGCGCACTTTCATAGATCTCCTGATCAACAGCCTGCAAAATTTCCTCGCCGCCATTCTTTGGTTCATGGAGTGGGGTGCTGACGATGACGGTTTGCGTGTCGGCATGAACTTTGTGATGGCTTATGTGGGATACGGCATTGGCTCCAGGCTTGCCAATGACCATGCAGCCCGTGATGTCGGGCACCCGCGTCTGTGGCGGTGGACACAAAGAATGCGGGCCAAACGGAAGGGCGAAGAAACTGCCGAGGAGAAACAGTGACCGAACCGCTGCAGATCATGCTTGGCGACGAGACGGTGCCCGTGAAGGTGCGGCGCAACGCCCAGGCCAAGCGGATGGTTTTGCGGGTTTGCCCGACGACCGGGGAGGTCAAACTGACCCTGCCGAAGCGGTCAAGCCTCAGGCAGGCGCAAAAATTCCTGGCAGGGCATCTGGACTGGATCGACGGTCAGCGCGACAAGGCAGACAGCGTGGCGCCGCTTGGGCACGGGGACAGCGTCCTCTATCTGGGGCAGCCCCATCAAATTGAGTTTACTGACCAGTCGCCGCGGAAAGTGCTGGCCGTTGGCGGCGTCATCCGCGTCGGCGGGCCAATAGACCTGGCCCCGGGCCGACTGCTGAAGTGGTTCAAGGCGTCGGCGAAAGCGGCCCTGACTGACGCGTCAGAGGCTTATGCAGGCCTTCTGGATGTGCGCTTTAACCGGGTCAGTATCGGTGACATGAAAAGCCGCTGGGGTAGCTGTTCTTCGCGCGGCACGCTGCGCTACAACTGGCGTCTTGTTCTGGCGCCGCATGATGTGCTCAGGTATGTGGCCGCGCATGAGGTGGCGCATCTTCTGGAGATGAATCATTCAGACAGGTTCTGGGCCCACGTGGCGCGGTGCGAACCTGACTATCAGACCCACCGCCGTTGGCTGAAACGCCATGGTAGCGATTTGTTTGCCGTGAAGCTCTGATTGGCTATTCCGCCGCGCTCAGCCGAAAGAACAGGCCCTGGCGCAGGCTGTCGGCGATGCGGCGGGCTTTTTCGCGTGCGATCGCGGCCAACTCTGCGGGCAGCGTGGCAGCCGTTGAGGCGTCAAAATAGGTCAGCCAGATATCGAAATGGTCGGCCTTCATCCGGTGCTGGCCTTCCTTGACCACCTGATGATGGGCGCCGAAGGGGTTGCCTTTATAAGCCGGAATGCCGCCCAGCACGGTCATCCAGAAGTCGGTCAGCTTGTCGAAATGCTCTTCCCAGTGGCCCTCAAGGCGCTCATTGAAGATTGGCCCCAGCGTGTCGTCCAGCCGCACCCGACCATAAAAATCCACAACAAAGGCGTGGATCATGGCGCGATCAATCTTTGGGTCCAATGGCAGTGGCACGGCAGCTTTCCTCGTCGGTGTCTCTTTCACCTAAGGGGCATAGGCGGTATTCACAAGGTGTAAATTGGTCGCACCGAGGGTGCCGGATGCTGGCAGCGTCAGGAACCACCGAACAGACGTTTGAAAAAGCTCTTTTTCTTTTTCGGCTCTTCTGGCTGGTTTTCATCCATCAGCCGGGGGTCTGGCTCGGTGGCGGAATTGGCATAGAGCCCGGCATCAGCCAACAGCGGCCTCACGGGGGAGCCCGCATGGGCCTCAAGCATGAAATCTGACCAGATGCGCGCGGGCAAACCACCACCCGTAACCCCCTTCATCGGGGCACCGTCATCGTTACCGACCCAAACGGTGGCGGTCATGTCGCTGGTGAAGCCGGCAAAGACGGCGTCGCGACTATCCTGGCTGGTGCCCGATTTTCCGGCGGCGGCCCGGTCGATCTTGGCATTCCTGCCAGACCCCCACTCCACAACCGACGTCAGCATGCCAGCCATATCTTCGACAACCGGATAGGCAAGTACCGGACGTGGGCGGTCCGGCAATTTGCGGTAAATCACCTGACCCTCGAGCGTGGTCATCTCAAGAATGCTGTAGGGCTCTACCGAAAACCCGCCATTTGCGATGGACGCATAGGCACCCGTGAGGTCAATCAGCTTCACTTCTTCGGTGCCCAGGGGCAGGCTGGGAAGCGGCGTGACGTTGGTGGAGATCCCCAGCCGTTTGGCCATGGCCGCCACCCTGTCGCGCCCAACCTGTTCCGCCACCTGAACGGCAACAGTGTTGATCGAGCGGGCGAAGGCCTCGCGCACGGTCATTTCACCGTCAAAGGTGCCGCTGTAGTTTTTGGGTGTCCAGCCGTCGATGCTGATCGGGGCATCGACAAACTTGTCTTCGGGCTTGATGCCCGCTTCGAATGCCGCAAGATAGGAGAAGAGCTTGAAGGCAGACCCCGGCTGCCTGAGCGCCTGCACCGCGCGGTTATATTGGCTTTCACCATAGTCGGCCCCACCCACCATGGCCCGTACGGCACCGTCATGCTCAATCGCCACAATGGCGCCCTGGCTGGCGCCGCGGTTTGTCCCTTCCCCTGCCAGGCCGCGGTCAAGCGCCATGGCTGCTGCCCGCTGCACGCCGGGATCAAGCGTGGTGTATATCACCAGTGACCGGCCTCTGACTTCCGGAAGGACACGGGTGGCCTCGGTGGTGACCCAGTCGGTGAAATAGCGCACATCATTGCCAGCGGCCGCGCCTCGAATGGTCGGGGGCTGGGCTTTGATCTTGTCGGCGGCTGCCTCGGTCAGGGCGCCGGCCTCAACCATGGCGCCGAGCACTACTTTGGCCCTGTCCCAGGCACCCTTCGGGTTGATATGTGGCGCCAGGCGGGAGGGGGCTTTGACGAGCCCGGCCAGCATTGCCGATTCGGCGATGGACAGGTTCCTGGCCGTATGGCCGAAAAACTTGCGGGAGGCTGCGTCAACACCGTAGGCACCGCCGCCAAAATACACGCGGTTCAGGTATAGTGTCAGAATCTGTTCCTTGGTGAACTTCTGCTCCAGCCAGAAAGCAAGCAACAGCTCCCGCGCCTTCCTTGTCATGGTGCGGTCGCTCGAGAGGAACAGGTTTTTCGCCAACTGTTGGGTGATGGTGCTGCCGCCCGCGCGGATGCGGCCGCGTTGAACGTTGGTTACCACCGCCCGCGCCAGCCCGCGCCCGTCAACGCCGCTGTGCTCAAAGAAATGTCTGTCTTCAACTGACGTAAAGGCCCGTACCAGCGCGTCGGGTACTTCTGAAAAGTGGATCCAGTCGCCATAGATGGGGCCGTTTCGCACCAGTGTCGCGCCATTCGCAGCCTTGATGATAATGGCCTGGTCCCCCGCGCCGGGGGCTGGCAGGTTATCAAGATCCGGCAAGTCGTGTGCCAGATAGCCAAGGGTGATGATGCCAAGAATGGTGGCCCAGACGCCAGCAACCGCAGTGCTGTAAAGAATACGCCGGGCGAGCGGACGCTTGGGCCCGGTGGTTTCAACCCCAATGGATTGTGCGCGCTGTCGGCCCTTGGTCTTTTTGGGCTTTTTCGGTTTCTGGTTACTCACGGACATGTCCTGCTTGTTTGGCAGTTTTGTACCATGCCAGCCAATTGAGGCAAAGTTGCGAAGTATTCCTCGTTGAAATTTGCATGGCTTCCGGGCATCATATAATTTACCGAACGATTGGTTGGTAACCGCCGCAGGATCGCCCATATGACGCGCCCACCCAAATACAGCAAGGCTGCCATGGCCCAACGGCTTGAGCAGGTGTTCAAGGAAAATGGCTATGAAGGCGCCAGCCTGCAGCTGTTGGCCGCAACCACGGGGCTGTCAAAAGCCAGTCTGTATCACCATTTCCCGTCTGGTAAGTCAGAGATGGCCGCGCACGTATTGGCCTATTCCGGGGCAAGGCTTCAGAAGCTTGTGCTGGGGCCACTCGGGGCCAAAAAACAGGCGGGATTGCTGAAATCGCTCGCAGGCACGGCCAACTATTATGATGGTGACATCCCCATTTGCCTGATGAACAGCCTGCTGCTTGGCGAGGGGCGTGATTTGTTCGGCGACCGAATTCAAGCCGCAGTGGAAGCATGGCAGAGTGGGCTGTCGGGCTGCCTTGTCGGCGAAGGGGCTGCCAAGGCGGAGGCCCAAGCCTGGGCGGCCGACGCCATTGGTCGCATCCAGGGAGCTCTGGTGTTATGTCGTGTGCAGGGAAGCCGGGCCCCACTTGATGACTGTCTGGAAGGGCTTACAGACGACGTGGAAAGCTGGTTGGCTGGTTGAAGCTGTCCTTTTGTCTCCCTATCTGAGTTTATAGAACAACGATGGGGGCGAGAATGATTGAAATTGAGACAACGGCAGACCCGAATCGCCGTAATTTTTTACCGCACCGGATGCTTCACTCAGGTGATGTAGTCAAATTTCCAACAAAGCAATCGGCAGTGGGTTCGCCTTTGCCGGAAGGTCTGTTCGCCGTCAATGGTGTGACAGCAGTGCATATTGGGCGCGACTATGTTGGGGTTTACAAGGATGGTGCCGCAGACTGGGGCGATATCCAGGGGCCGATCAAGGTCTTTCTGGAGGAAGTTTTCCCCGAAGAGCGCAACGAAGAAGGCGGCAACTTCATGGAAGGCCTGCTGGCCGCAGACATATTGGCAAGCATTGGCGTCATTTTCTTTTCCTGACAGCTATGGGGTTTGTGACTTTCCCAATTTAGGTGAGACAAATTCTCTCTTTGGGCTTGACCTTTTGGCGGTGAAGCGCCACATCAGGGTCAAATCAAGAAGGATTTAGTCATGTTTATCGAAACCGAAGTTACACCAAACCCGGAAACCCTCAAGTTCCTGCCGGGCAGGACAATCCTGGAAACCGGGACTGCAAGCTTCAGTGATCCAGAAGGCGCCGATGCGTCGCCCCTGGCTGAAGCCATGTTCGGGCTCGACGGCGTGACCGGTGTGTTTCTGGGGCATGATTTTGTCACCATCACCAAATCCGAATCTGCCGATTGGGGTGATGTGAAGCCGCAAGTGCTTGCGGGGCTGATGCAGTTCTTCGCAAGCGGGGCGCCAATCCTCAATCATGAGGGCGCTGTGGATACGTCAACAGCTGTCGATGAGGACGAGGCTGATGCCGAGATCATCGAGCAGATCAAGACACTTTTGGATGAGAAAATTCGCCCAGCTGTAGCGGGCGATGGCGGCGATATCATTTATCGTGGTTTCAAGGAAGGCGTTGTCTACCTGACCATGCAGGGGGCCTGTGCGGGTTGCCCAAGCTCAACCATCACGCTGAAGCACGGTATCGAGAATCTCCTGAAATACTATGTGCCGGAAGTGGTGGACGTTCGCGCGGTCGATTAATCCAGCGGCCCGCCGGGCACCAGGAAAAATTTCCCATGCCAGTACCAGCGCCCGCCACCGGCGGGCAGCGTGCAATTGATACGGTTCCGCCCTTTGGGGAATGCCTTGTCAAAGCGCACCTCCACGCGGCGACCCAGATGGATCAATTCAGCTGGTTGGCCCAAGTGGCTGGGGTAACATGCAAGCGCAGAAAGTCCCCTGACTGTATCATCGACCGTAAAGCCGTAGACCGGCGGATTGCGGTCGTCCGTCAGCAGGGTTGAGGCCGGCACCACATCAGACACCGGCAGTGCCATCGACTGGCTGA
The DNA here is from genome assembly GCF_001550055.1 of Kordiimonas lacus. GTDB lineage: Bacteria > Pseudomonadota > Alphaproteobacteria > Sphingomonadales > Kordiimonadaceae > Kordiimonas > Kordiimonas lacus. Next base: position 161,340 of record NZ_LRUA01000001.1, on the reverse strand, counting down.
TCAGCTTGAAACGCGGCATCTCGCCGTAGCGTTCATTCACCGGAAAACGTGGCAACGCGAATGGATCGCTCCACAACGCCGCGGGGCTGGAAAACTGCGCGAAGGCAGCCGTGAAACCTTCCGCCTTCACGGCATTCTTGATGGCCTCATCATACTCACCGTAAGGGTAGGCAAACAGTGCGGGTATTTCGCCAAGTTCAGCCTCAAACCGTTCGCTGGCGCGTCGGACATCTGCCATCGCGGCCTCAAGACCGGCGTGTGGCATATGCAGGTGGCTGGCCGTGTGGTGGCCAATTTCAACACCTTCGACCTTAAGCTGTCGAACGTCATCCCAGGTCATATAATTGCTGCTGGCCTGGTTGCTGGCGCTATCGACCGGGTCGGTGGAGACGAACAGGGTCATGGGAATGCCGGCGGCCTTCAGTTTTGGCCAGCCATGGGTGACGACAGACTTGTAGGCATCGTCGACTGCAATGGTGACGGTCTTTTCTGGCAGCTGTTCCTTGGCTTTCAGTTTCGCGGCTATGTCGCCAAGTGTCATGAAATGATAGCCGCCTTCCTTCAGCAACGTGATCTGTGCGTCCAGCTGCTCCATCCGGATATTTGTGGTGGGATAGCTGTCCTCACCGAAGCGGTGGTACAGCAAAACAACAGCAGACTGATCCGCGACAGCAGCGCCGAACCCGACAGCCGCCATAACGAGCGAAAAAAGAATGCGCGCCGCTCTTGTCATTCATGACCCCCTTAATTTAGCGTTCCAGGACCGATTCTGGTGTCGATCCTGGAACGCAGTCTTGCCTTGTTTGATGCAAACTGGCAAGAGAGGCAATAAAGTTTCATATGAAACCGAATTGACGCCTATCTCACCTATTATAGAGGAAAGGGAACCAAAATGGCCATTACCCCGACCACCAAACTGGATGATGCAGCGCTTGACCAGCTGTTCCGTGAGGCTCGCACCATCAATGTCTGGACTGACCGCGCCGTCAGCGACGATCAGGTGCGGGAGCTTTTTGATCTTCTCAAGATGGCCCCAACCAGCGCCAACTGTTGCCCGGCCCGCTTCACTTTTGTGAAAAGCAAGGAAGCCAAGGAGCGCCTGGTGCCGCACCTGATGGAAGGCAATCAGGCCAAGGTCATGCAGGCCCCGGTTACAGCCATTATCGCCACCGATACGGCCTTTGCAGAAAAGCTTCCGAAATTGTTCCCGCACGAACCGGACGCGAAAAACTGGTTTGCTGACCCGGCGGTGAGCGAGGAAACCGCGTTCAGGAACGGTACGCTTCAGGGTGCCTACCTGATCATGGCAGCGCGCAGCCTGGGGCTTGACTGCGGGCCGATGTCCGGCTTCGACAAAGAAGGTGTGGACAAGGAATTTTTCTCTGGTACCACCTTTAAGTCCAACTTCCTGTGCTCGTTGGGGTATGGTTCCGATGAGCGTATTTTTCCGCGCAGCCCACGCTTCGACTTTGATGAGGCCGCGCAGATTCTGTAAGGACCTCACCACGTGACCGACATGACCCTGCTGGCAATCGATACCTGCGAAGGCACTTGTTCCGCCGCACTTGTGCGCGAGTCTGAAACACTTACCAGCCGCATGGAGCGGATCGGGCGGGGACACGCGGAACGTTTGCTGCCCATGATCGCAGAGCTGATGGCGGAGGCGGGCATAGGATATGGTGATCTTGACCGCATTGCTGTGTGCACGGGGCCTGGTACTTTCACGGGGCTGCGGATCGGGCTTTCCGTCGCGCGTGGTCTGGCGCTTACCAAGGGCCTGTCGTGCGTTGGTTTGATGAGCCTACCGGTTCTGGCGGCACAAGCAGGTGCGGGTTCAGGCGCCATCGTGCATGCCATTGTGATGGGGCGCGGTGGCCAGGGCTTTTATCAGGCCTATCAGGGCACTAGGCCGGACGGTCTACCTCAGCCGATCTCTGACGCGGAATGCCTGGACGGTGACGTGATTGTCGCAAAGGTCGCTGCACAGCCCGGTGTGGTGGTGGGCAGCGGGGCGTCACTTGTTGGTGCCGAAAGCAGCCATGATGCTGTTGATCCCGTGGTGCTGGCGCGGCTGGCGTGCGGTCTTGACCCCTCAAATTACACACCCGAGCCAGCGTATTTGAGGGATGCCGACGCCAAGAAAGCCAAAGCGCTCCTGACGGTTGAGACATGAGCCCCGTCAGCATAACGCCCTTCCCGAAGGGGTGGGATGCCGGATATGGCCTGCTCGCCGACCTGCATGACGCGGCTTTTTCTCCGCAAGGCGACCGGCCCTGGTCGGCAGGTGAGTTTCGCCAATTGGTAGAGTCATCAACCGTTGAAGTTTTTCTGGCCCACCAGGGTGATCAACCTCTTGGTTTCACGATGGTTCGCACAATCTGTGACGAGGCCGAGCTGATCTCGATTGGGGTCGATCCAGTGTATCACGGTAGGGGTGTGGCTGGCTGCCTGCTTGATGAGGTGACCAAAAACCTGGCCGGCGCTGGGGTGCAAAGCTTCTTCCTGGAGGTTCGCGAAGACAATGTTGCCGCCCTCAAGTTATATGAAAGCAAAGGCTTCAAGCCAAACGGGCGTCGGCCAGAATATTATCAAACTCAAAGTGGTAGTAGGGTGGATGCCCTATGCTTGACTTTGATTTTAGGTGCCTGCCCAAATCAAACCAAATAAAGTGAATGGACTGTTTAAGTCTTTACTTCGATTTCCAGGATGGTTAATTGTACTTCATCGCTTGGGGGAGGGATGTCGGTGACAGTGTCATCATCGGTCAGGAAAGACGCCGCAACAGTCTTTTCAGACAGGATGATGTGCCCCAAGGAGCAGATGGAGCGGACCAGCGGTTCGTTACCTTGAGATTGCTCGAAAACAACGGTTGTTGTTTCTCCAGGCGGGATTTGGTCCAGGTGGAGTTTTGTTTTGACAAAAGCCATGGGGCATGTGGCGCCGCGTAAATCTAGAAACTCTGACAGGTTTAGGCGTTGCATATGGGTGGCCCTTTGATTGCACGAGATGGTTATCTCATCTGCGATCAGCTTTTGTAAAGCCAAACGGAGAATTGGCTCTGTTCAATCCTGGCGAGCTGGAATGAGGGTTATGGAACAAAAAGAAGTAATGAAGGAAGAGCTGTTGGGGCTTACGGCCGAGATTGTCTCGTCGCATGTTGCCAACAACTCCGTGGCAGTAGCTGAGCTGCCGCAATTGATTGAACAAGTATTCAATACGCTCCAAACTTTGGGCAGCGCGAATGGCGGCCAGGAATCCAGGCCGGAACCGGCGGTGCCGATCAAGAAATCTATTACGCCTAACTATATGATTTGTCTTGAGGACGGAAAGAAACTCAAGATGCTCAAGCGGCACCTCAAGACCCAATATGACATGTCTCCCGAAGATTATCGGGAACGCTGGGGCCTGCCTGCCGATTATCCGATGGTCGCGCCAAATTATGCTAAACAGCGGCGTGAGCTGGCAAAAAAAATCGGCCTCGGCCGTAGCCGGAAAAAATAGCCGGTTTCAGGACTTTCGTCCCTGTCCGGCGGTTCTTGCTTACAGAACCATACAAAAGGCGGCATGCATGGCTTGCGTGCGCGCCGTTGCTGTGCCATCTTCCGGACATATTCCAGCAATAATCAGAAGCCATTAGGAGTGTCTCGAGGTCATGACTACGGATCATCCAAATATCGAAGACCTGTGCCTGCAGAAGGGCATGCGGATGACGGATCAGCGGCGTGTGATCGCTCAGGTTCTTACCGAAGCAGATGACCATCCTGACGTCGAAGAGGTTTATCGTCGGTCCACAGCGATTGACGAAGGCATCAGCATCGCAACCGTATACCGGACGGTGCGCCTTTTCGAGGAAGCAGGCATTCTTGAGCGGCATGATTTCCGAGACGGCCGGTCGCGCTATGAGCCGGTCTCCGACGAGCATCATGACCATTTGATCAATGTGGAGTCGGGCGAAGTGCTCGAGTTTCACAATGATGAAATAGAAAAGTTGCAGGAAGAGATTGCGCGCAAGATGGGTTTCCGGTTGGTTGACCACAGGATGGAGCTCTACGGCGTGCCTCTCAAGGACAAGTAAGAGCCGCCCGCTGGGGCGGGCACGGAGCACGACATGGCGGAGGAATACGGCGGGCTGAAAGCCAATCTGGATAGCGAAGGTTGGACCTTCCTTGGATTCATGAGGCTTCTGGCCGTAATTTCCGCATCCGTTTTCCTGTTGCCCCTTCAATATGTCATGGTGAAGTTCTTTCCCCGCGTCTGGTGGCCGGTCGCGGGCATGTGGCACCGCACTATGTGCCGCATCCTTGGCATCACCGTGCGCATCACCAGCCGCAATTTGGACGCGCACCTGACCCACAAGGGGTCCATCCTTTATGCCGCCAACCATATCTCCTGGCTCGACATCATTGTCCTTGGCGGCCATCTGGAAAACGCCAGCTTTATCGCCAAATCCGAAGTGGCGGGCTGGGGGTTTGTGGGGACCATGTGCAACCTTCATAAAACCATCTTCGTCAACCGCGCGCGCCGAAGTGAAAGCCTCAAGCAGCGGGATGCACTGGTGGAGCGGGTGCAGGAAGGCCATAGCCTGATCCTGTTCCCCGAAGGCACCAGCACGGACGGTATGCGCGTGGCGCCCTTCAAGTCCGCGCTGTTCTCGGTGGCCGAGCAGGCCGATGAAGCCTGCGATCATGAGCTTCTGATCCAGCCCGTGACGCTGGCCTACACGGAAGTCAACGGCATGCCGCTGGTGCGCTCGCAGAAGCCGTGGGTGGCGTGGCTTGGTGACGTGGAACTGTTCCAACACCTGAGGCAGGCGCTGGGGCGTGCGCGCATTGAAGCGCTGGTGGAATTCCATGCGCCAGTGACTGTAGCCGAGGCCGGTTCCAGGAAGGCGCTGGCCGCTTACTGCGAACAGGAAGTGCGCCAGGGGCTTGAGCGTGCACACCGCGCAGAGATGCGCCTGGGCCCACGTGAATTCAATGGCGTTTTGCCGCCCTCCGGCGCGCCAGATGAAAGCCTTATTGATAATGGGGCTGAACCCGCTTGATGCGTATCCTTTGAATAGGGGCGCAATCCGTTGGCAAATCTTGACTCTGACAGGGTGTCTGGACTAGGTTCCGGCACCTTTTCACGCTGGGGCCTACGGCCTGGCAGGACAGCAGCTGCGGCAGGAGCAGAGACCTTGAGTAAAAAAGTTTTCATCAAGACCTATGGTTGCCAGATGAATGTCTATGACAGCAAGCGTATGGCTGACGTGCTGAAACCTCACGGCTATGAAGTGGCGGATGAGGCTGACGGCGCCGATCTTGTGATCCTGAACACTTGCCATATCCGCGAAAAAGCGGCGGAAAAGGTTTATTCCGAAATCGGCCGCCTGCGCGCCGAAAAGGAAGCCAAAGCCCTTGAGGGCAAGAATATGTATATCGCGGTTGCGGGCTGTGTGGCGCAGGCCGAAGGGCCTGAGATGATGAAGCGCGCGCCTGCGATTGACATGGTTCTGGGCCCGCAGACTTACCACCGCCTGCCCGATATGCTGAAGTCCGCCGAAGAGCAGCGCTCCGGCGGTCGCCGGTCTGCCCGCGTGCTGGATACAGAATTCCCGATTGACACCAAGTTCGATCATTTGCCGACCGACAGTGATTTTGACGGGCCGGCCGCTTTCCTGACCATTCAGGAAGGGTGCGACAAATTCTGCGCCTTCTGCGTGGTGCCTTATACCCGGGGCGCGGAATACAGCCGCCCGGTGGCGGATGTGCTCAAGGAAGCCCAGTCACTGGTGGACAAGGGCGTGGTGGAAATCACTCTCCTTGGCCAGAATGTGAATGCCTACCACGGCGATGACGGCAAGGGCGACACCATGACGCTGGGTGGCCTGATCAAGGCGCTCGACAAGATCGAAGGCCTGGGCCGCATCCGCTATACCACGTCACACCCGCGCGACATGGATCAGGAACTGATTGATGCACACCGCGATCTGAAGTCCTGCATGCCGTACCTGCACCTGCCGGTGCAAAGTGGCTCTGACGCCATTCTCGACGCCATGAACCGCAAGCACACGCGGGATGAATATTTCGCGGTGATTGATCGGCTGCGTGAAGCACGGCCTGATCTTGCGCTCTCGAGCGACTTTATCGTCGGTTTCCCGGGCGAAACGGATCAGGATTTCGAGGACACGCTCGATCTGGTGCGCCGGGTGAAATACGCCCAGGCCTACAGTTTCAAATACAGTCCGCGCCCCGGTACGCCGGCAAGCGTGAACGAGGACCAGGTGCCGGAAGAGGTAAAGTCTGAACGTTTGGCTCGGCTGCAGGCGCTGATCAACGAGCATCAGCTTGAATTCAACGAAGCCAGTATCGGCAAGGAAATGGACGTCCTGCTGGAGCGCGAAGGCAAGCTTCCGGGCCAACTTCTGGGCCGTAGCCCTTATCTTCAGTCGGTTCATGTTGATCTGACAAAGGGCGACAATGCGCTGGACGTGGCAGGCGATAAGCCATACACTGATTTCATGGGGCAGTTGGTTCGGGTGAAAATCGTTGAAGCCGGCCCTAACAGCCTTAAAGGGGAACTTGTCAGCGCCCTGCACTAAAGGCATGGACGCGGGCACTTAAGGAGCCGCAAACAGCACAATATGTACGCCAAGGCAAGCTCAGCGTCCGCCCGTCCGGGCACCTCATCATCCAACCACAAGAAAGTGGTTGAATTCGAAGACAACCGATTAGCGGCCGTCGTTTTTGGCCAGCATGACAGAAACCTGACCCGCATCGAACAGCGGCTCGGGGTGGTGCTGATCAACCGCGGCAACAGGATCGCTATTGAAGGCACGCCCGAACGCGCTGAAGTCGCGCGTACAGTGCTCGCAGATCTCTACGACATGGCCCGCCGCGGGCAGCCCGTGGATGTGGGCGAAGTGGACGGCGCGATCCGCATGGCGGAAGCCGTGCCGTTGGAGCCCATAGAGCAGTCTATCTCCGCCCGCCCTGACGTGACCAAGCCGAAGGATGCGGACCTCAAGATTACCACCCGGAACCGGGTGATCATGCCACGCTCACCGGGCCAGGCAGACTATATCAAGAATCTCGTCAAGCATGACATGGTCTTCGGGGTTGGCCCTGCTGGTACCGGCAAGACCTATCTGGCCGTTGCCATGGCTGTTGCGCGCATGCTCGCCGGTGAGATCGACCGTATTATCCTCAGTCGCCCGGCGGTGGAAGCAGGTGAAAACCTCGGTTTTCTGCCCGGAGACCTGAAAGACAAGGTAGACCCGTATCTGCGCCCGCTTTATGACGCGCTCTATGACATGATGCCTGCCGAACAGGTGGAAAAACGCATCGCGTCCGGCCAGATCGAAATCGCGCCGCTGGCTTATATGCGCGGCCGTACGCTGGCAAATGCCTTTGTTATTCTGGATGAAGCCCAGAACACATCACCCATGCAGATGAAAATGTTCCTCACCCGCTTTGGCGAGAACAGCCGTATGGCGATCTGCGGTGACGTCACCCAGGTGGACCTGCCGCGCGGCACGCGCTCGGGCCTTCGTGACGCGCTTGATATCCTCAAGGGCGTGGAGGGCATCGCTGTGACCCGCTTCACCAAGAAAGATGTGGTCCGCCATCCGCTCGTGGGCCGCATCGTCGACGCTTACGGCGACGAAGATGGTCGCTAGGAGCAGGTAAGGTAGAGACATGAGCGACGACCCTTCACCTAGTATCCCCGGCCGGGCAGGCCTTGATGCGCTGCCTGGCCTCACCTTCGATCTTGATCTTCTTGATGGAAGCCTTGGTGAGGCAGCCTTCGTGCGCCCCATAGTCGAGGCTGCGGTCAGTGCTGCTTTGCTGGAAACCATCGCACGGGTTCATGTGCCGATGGAACTGTCTGTGCGCATTGTCGGTAACGCAGAAAGCCAGGACCTGAACCGTGATTACCGCGGCAAGGACAAGCCGACAAATGTACTTTCTTTCCCCGGCACTGACCCTGACGACCTGATGGATGCATTCGACATGGCGGAAGCCGGTGGCCCGCCCGTGATGCTTGGTGATCTGGTGATCGCCGGCCCTGTTGTCGTGACTGAGGCAGGCGAGCAAAACAAACAAGTGCATCACCATTTGGCACATTTATCGCTGCATGGGGTTTTACATTTGATGGGTTTCGACCATATCGAAGAAGAAGATGCAGAAGAGATGGAAGCGCTGGAGCGCGAAATACTCGCGGGCCTTGGGATCAGTGACCCTTACGCCCTGCCTGAATAATATGATGGACGACAAAGAGTGACAGACCAATCGGCAAATACACCTTCGGGTGACAGTAGTAGCGCCTCCTCAAAGGGGCAGGGCGGTTTCTGGCGTTCCCTCAAGGACCTTCTTGGGTTCCGGAACGGCGAGGTCAGCCTGCGTGAAAGCCTTGAGGAGGCGATCGAGGAACATGAAGAAGAAACCCGTGGTCAGTCCTTGGGGGACGAAGAGCGCGAGATGCTCTTTAATGTGCTTCGTTATGGGGCCTTGCGTGTCGATGACGTGATGGTGCCGCGCGCTGATATTGTGGGTGTGCCCAGTGATATCGGCTACAGCGGCCTGATCAAGGTGTTTGCGGACGCCAACCATTCACGTATGCCGGTGTACCGCGAAACACTCGATACCGTTTTGGGCATGGTCCATGTGAAAGACGCCCTGCGCGTCGCCGCTGAGGGTGCCGAGCTTGAAGAGTTCAAGCTGTCTACAATCCAGCGCCCTGTGCTTTTCGTGCCGCCGTCGATGAAGGTGATCGACCTTCTGGCCAAGATGCGTCTGTCGCGGACCCACATGGCCATTGTGGTGGATGAATATGGCGGTACTGACGGCCTGTTGACTGTCGAGGATATCGTTGAAGAAATCTTCGGCGAAATCGAAGACGAGCACGATGAAATCGAAGACCCTTACATTACCCCGCTTGAAAATGGTGGCTATGATGTGGATGCCAGGCTTGAGGTTGACGAGCTTGAGGAAATCATAGGGGTGGACCTGCTTCCTGAAGAGCTGGATGAAGGTGTCGACACCGTCGGCGGCCTTGTCTTTTCACTGGCGGGTTGCGTGCCCGAGATCGGTGAGGTTATGGTTCATGAAAGCGGTTACCGGTTTGAAGTGGTTGACGCAGACCCGCGCAGGATACACAAAGTGCGCATTCATGTGGGTGCTGAAGACAGCACCCTGACAGCTGAGGACTAAAGGCGCACCTTAGACGCCCGGCCAAATGATTGGCAAGAACAAGCAGAGCAGCAAATGAGCGATCAAGGTCGGGATCAGTCCATGTTGGGCGCGCAACTTACGCGCCTTTTTGATTGGCTGGATAAGCGCAGCAGTTTTGCTGTGCATGCTTTCGCATTCCTTGTTGGGGTGCTGCTGTCGCGCACGTTCGCGCCCGCCAACTTCTTTCCCCTACTGTTTGTTGCCATCCCACTGATGATCGCGCTCATTGACCGGTCGAAAAACAGCGTACAGGCTTTTGCCCACGGCTGGTGGGTTGGCTTTGGGCTGTTTGCAGTCGGGCTTAGCTGGATCGGGCATTCTTTCACCCAGCAGCAGGCTGTGCCTGTGATTTTGGCGCCTGTGGCCATCCTGGCCTTGTCGGCGATCCTGTCGCTTTACGTCGGCATCGTCTTTGTGGTTTGCCGCATGCTCTGGTGCAGGGGCTGGCTCAGGGTACTTTTGTTCGCAGCAGTCTGGACCCTTTTCGAGGTCGCACGCGGCATGTGGTTTACGGGCTTTCCGTGGCACCTGGTTGGGGCGGCGTGGGCCGAATGGCTGCCCATGGCACAAAGCACCTATTATATCAGCGTCTATGGCCTGTCGTTCCTGACCGTATTTGCGGCAGGCATGTTTGTGTTGCTGCTGGATACGGGGCGCTGGCAGGCAACAATCCTGCCGCCAGTATTGGCTGTGCTGGTTCTGGCAGCCACAGCGACGGCAGGCTATGCGCGGCTGGACGGCAACCAGACGCACTATCACCTGGGCGTTTCCATGCGCCTGGTGCAGGCCAATGTGAAACAACGCGAAAAGTGGCTTTCCTACCTGATTGAGGACCATTTCGACAAACATATGACCTTGTCGCGCGCGGCAGACCCGGACGGCAAGGCCAAGGGCGTGCGGCTTCTGATCTGGCCGGAAACCGCGGTGCAGACCGAAAGCTTCGACCGCGACGGGTCTATCCACCGCTGGCGTATGTCCAAGCTGTTGGATTATGGGTCATTCGCCATTACCGGCGCGCCGCGCTATCAGCGCACGGAAGATGGCTATAATTATTATAACAGCCTGTTTGCCTTGAACTCGAGCGCTGACCTGTACGCGCGCTATGACAAGGTGCATCTGGTGCCGTTTGGCGAATATCTGCCCTATGAAAACCTGTTGAAAAAGCTTGGCCTGGCGCAGTTGACAGGCGGCAGCGCCTGGACAGCGGGGCGGACACGCCAGACCATCGCACTGCCCGGAACGCCCGGATTTTCACCGCTTGTGTGCTATGAGGCCGTTTTCCCAGGGCAGGTGATCGACACTCGTGACCGACCTGAATGGATTTTGAACATTACCAACGATGCGTGGTTTGGGTTCACAGAAGGGCCCTACCAGCATCTGGCACTGGCGCGCCTGAGGGCGATCGAGGAAGGCCTGCCGCTGGTGCGCGCGGCGTCTACGGGGGTGAGTGCGGTGATCGACGGATACGGCCGCACGCTTTCGAGCATGCCGGTGGGGCGCGAAGGCATTCTGGACAGCCCGCTTCCCCAAGCCATCGACACCCCGCCGATCACCACCGGCGCGCGGATTCTGCTGGTGACGCTCTTGTGTGCGCTGATTGCCCTGGCCCGTGTAATCTACTGCTGGCGGCGCGACAGGGCAGCCTGAAAAAGGGCACACCGCGCGTAAAAGGGCACAAAAGGGGCTTTGTCATAGGGCCCGTTTGCGCTATAGGGGCGGCCATGAGCGATACAGACAAAAACACCAAGGACTTCAGGCTGCCGGAGCAGCGCTTTTTCGGGCGCCGCAAGGGACAGAGTTTCTCAAACCGCCAGCAAAGCCTGATGGATGATTTTCTGCCGACCATTTCCGTCGAGATCCCTGAGGGTGAAAACGCGACACTGGATGCGGCAACGGTCTTTGGCAAGCCGGTGGAGGCGCTGTGGCTGGAGATCGGTTTCGGCAAGGGTGAGCATCTGGCCTGGCAGGCGCAGGCGCATCCTGATGTGTCGCTGATCGGCTGCGAGCCCTACCTGAACGGTGTGGTTGGCCTGTTGACCCATATCGAGGAAAACGACATCCAGAATATCCGGGTTTACGGCGACGATGCCCGGCACGTGATCTGGAAGCTGCCGGACGCCAGTGTTGACCGCCTGTTCCTTCTGCACCCGGACCCCTGGCCCAAGACCCGCCATGCCCGCCGCCGGTTTGTCAACCAGATGAACCTGAATGACCTGGCGCGAATCATGAAAGATGGCGCTGAGTTCCGTGTTGGCACGGACCACCCGATCTACCGCGAATGGACCATGCTGCAGATGGCTGAGCGGAATGATTTCGAATGGCTGGCTGAAGGTCCCGAGGACTGGCTGACCCGCCCGGACGACTGGCCGGAAACGCGCTATGAGGTCAAGGCACTCGAGGGTCGCGCCACCTATTTCCGCTTCCGCCGCGTCCCGCGCGCTGACGTGAAGGCCTGAGGCCTGCCAACCCACCTGCAATTGCGCAGTTGAGTAGCTGCACCTTTGGTTATAGCATCTCCTTCTTGGAAACTCTTTCGGGAAGGGGAGTCTTATGTCCATCAAAAACAAATTGTTAATCGCCGGCCTGACGCTGGCGCTGGCCGGTTGCTCTGATCAGGCGGAAGAAGCCGCGCCTGAGCGCAATATGGAGGAAGGCCACGGGGTGGTCTTGTTGAGCGGCCTGCCGACACTTGGCACCAAAGACAGTATCGCCATCATTGATCTGGATCCTGAATCAGAGACATTCGGCGATCTTCTGTATGACTATGACCTGCCAGAGTTCGATGGCCCATTGCACCATCTGTATTACAGCCCCAACGGACGGCTGTACGCCACCGGGCTGAACACCGATTGCAGCCTCGCGGAAATCGGCCTTGCGCGGAACGCGCAGGGTGACCCGGTTATCAACGGCGTCACCTGCATTGATACCCAGGGCCAGGTGATTGCCGAAGACATCATGTGGCACACGGCGAACGGCACGGAATATATGTTCGTGACCTTCATGGGCGGCACGGGGCTGGATCAGGCGGATGGCGGGTCGGTCGGCGTGTTTGATGCCCAGACCAATGCCGTGGTGAAGGTGATCGAACGCCGTAAAAGCAGCGTTGAAGAAGGCGAGCCCTTCATCATGTATCCGCACGGTATTTCGGCCTACGGTGACCGGATGGTCGTTGCTTCCACCGTGCACCCGGACCTCAAGACCGGGGTTGGCAACTCTATCCATGTGATTGACCTCAATAGCATGGAGCCGATCGAGAATATCGTGGTCGAGGACGCCAAGCCTGTCGGCTTCCCGTCTTCTCCGGTGGAGCTGCTGTTTGTGCGCCCAAGCATTGTACCGGACGTGGAGCCGGCTGTGCTGGTCAACACCATGTTCGGGTTTGAAACCTGGAAGGTACCCTATGACGCTGAAAGCAAATCCTTCGGCGCGCCCGAGAAGCTTTACGACGGCGCTTCAAACGGCACCGGGGTTCCGCTCGAGTTTTACGGCAACGAGACAGAGCTGTTTGTCAGCCACGCGATCCCGGGCATTGTGAAGCGCTATGATCTGGCCAAGTTGCCTGACCTGGTATCCACCGGGCCAGACATCAAGGCGGAGCTTGGCGCCCACCATATGATCTTCTACACCACTGCTTCGGGGCGCAAGGTGATGGCGGTACAGAACAACCTTCTGAACCTTGGGAACGCGGCTGACAATGACCCGACCGATGTCGATTTCATCGCCAAGCTCAATGACCATTCCCTGACGGTCCATGACCTGGCGACAGGGGAGCGCCTGGGCACGATCAACATCAAGGAAAGATACAACAAGGGCATCGACAATGTGGAAGCCCTGTTTGGATCGGGATTTGTACACCACCACTAGAAGCCAGTTGGCATGAGTAAGAAGTTTGTCATAGCAGCCTTGTTGCTGGCTGGGGGCGCGGTCTATTTTCTGGCGGGTATGCCACGGAAGGCCACCACACCCCTTGCGGACTTCACAGTGCCATTTGTCTATGGGCACTTTCAGGTGCCGAAAGAAAACCCGCTGACCAAGGAGGGCGTCGCCCTTGGTCGGCGGCTCTTTTATGATCCGCGCCTGTCGGGCAACAATGAGATTTCCTGTGCCACCTGCCACCAGCAGGCGCTTGGGTTTACGGACGGCCTGAAGGCAAGCGTTGGGGCGTCGGGTGTGCCGCTCAGCTTCAACAGCATGGCGCTGACCAACCTCTTGTGGGGGCCGCAGCGCTTTTTCTGGGACGGCAGGAGTGTGTCGCTCGAGGATCAGGCGCTCAACCCCATCCAGCACCCTGACGAAATGGCGCAGGACCTGGACGCGCTTATGGATGAGCTGGCGGAAGATGAAACCTACAAAGCGCTGTTCGATACGGCCTATGGCGGCATCAGCCCAGAGGCAGTTGCCATGGCGCTGGCCAGTTTCCAGCGCACCCTGGTGTCGGCCAACAGCCGCTATGACCAGTATCTGCGGGGCGAGATTTCCCTGACGCCGGAGGAGGAAAAAGGCCGCAAACTTTTTATGGCGCATCCGGATGCCAAGGTGGCGCAGAAGGGCGGTAACTGTATCGACTGTCACAGCCAGTTCCTGACAAGCGGCTTTTCAACAGCCCTGGATGGCTTCTCCAATAATGGCCTGGACGGTGAGGACGGCCTGCTGCCCGGCCTGTCAGCGGTGACCGGCAAGGCAGCACACAGGGGCTTCTTCAAGACGCCGTCCCTGCGAAACATTGCGGTGACGGCGCCCTATATGCACGACGGCCGGTTTGACACACTGGAAGAGGTGCTGGACCATTATGATAGCGGCATCAAGGACAGCAGTACGCTGAGCCCGCTTATCGTCGAGGCCGATAACCAGCCGCTCGACCGGCGCCAGCGTGGGCAAATCAGCCTGAATCTCACAGCAGATGAGAAGAAGGCCATCATCGCGTTCCTGCATACGCTGACGGATGAGGATTTCCTGACAGACCCGCGTTTTTCGAATCCATTTGAAGAGGAGGCCGGAGATGACGCGCGCTAAAACACTTCTTGCCGTTACGATTCTTTCTGCTGCGCTGCTGTGGGTCTTTCTGGAGATGAAGCCGGCCGTGAAGCCCATATCGCTTCGCTTCCACGCCCTTGTGGACGGCGAACCTCTCGTGCTTGATGACATGCGCTATCAAAATCCGGGCGGTGACGGGCAGTTCAAGGTCCGCGACTTCCAGTTCTATCTGAGCAACATCAGACTGACGGGGCCGGGCGGGGATTATGTTTTGCCTGACAGCTATCATCTGCTGCGCTTTGATGGCGACCAGCCGTATACCGAGATCAGGTTGCCAGCGATGGATGCCAGCGCGTTCGATGCCATCCACTGGGGCATCGGGGTGGACCCGGAAGCCAATGGCACCATCAAGATCACAGGCGACCTCGACCCCAACAACCGTATGGCCTGGAACTGGCAGGTTGGATACAAATTCATCCTGTTTGAGGGCGGGCTGGAGGACAGTGAAGGCTTCCTGCCGCTTGTCTATCATGTGGGCTTTGACGAAAACTATACGCCGCAGTCCCTGCCTTTTGCCGCAGCGGCAGAGAGTGGTGAGGAAACCATTGTGCGCTTTACGGTCGATATTGCTGCCCTGTTCAGGGCGGATGGGCCACTTGATATGGTCACTACACCGTCTGTGAAGTTTGACCGGGACGATGCCGCCAGAATAGCCGCAGGCTTCCCGAATATGATTTCCGCCAGCCAATAGCGGCGTGATGGCGTTTGCTGGTTTCTAGAAGCTGACTTCCATGCCAACACTTATCCTGTCCTTGTTGCGAAACTGGCCGAACAGGCCATCGCGCTTGCCGTAGAAAATGTCAGCACCGGCTTTCAGCCTTATGTTGCTGCGCCATTCATAAACCAGCGAGGCCTGCAGCAGGCCGTCGCCGTCATTCAGGCTCTGGATAAGGAGGGCTTCCGCCAGCAGGGCTTCGTTCATGAAACTGCGGCGCGCCAGAAAGGTGGCCCGTGTTTCGGTCCCGGACCGCACAAGGCCAAGGGGTGCCTTGCTCAGATGAGACTGGAAGATCTGGGTGCTCAGGAACCAGTCGGTAAAGCCGGCATAGTCTGCCCCCAGCACGTAGGAAAAATCATTGGCCCGCACCACGCCGTCCTGATCTGTCATGTCATCGGTGCGGAAGTATTTGTTGGTGGCGTATCCGATTTCGCCCCGCACCGTGATGTCACCAAAGACATTGGAAAATGTGCCGCCCAGCAGATGGCTGCGTTCATAGTTTTGGCGGATGGTTATGCCTTGCGCAGATGCAATCCGGCGCACCACAGGCCTGTCGGCATAGTGATAGGCGTAATTCAGGCTGAGGTCCCAGCCGCCTGTGAAGGCCGAAAGCTTAGCGGCAACGTCGCTGTCCGTGAAGGCGTTGCCCGGCTTGTCGGCATCGGCAAAAGTGACGGGCACACCGGGCGGCGCGCTGGGAACAATCAGCGGTGAGGTAAAGGCGAAGGCCGAGCCGGGCTCAGGAATTTCGTCGTATGTGGTGTCGGGAATCCAGATCAGCTGCAGCGTCAGGTCGCCGACAGGAATTTCAGCGTTGGCCGCCCACAGGGGAATGCGGCTGTCTTCAAAATCCGGCAGGATGAATTCGGCAAAGGATTGCGGGTTCAGGACATCAAGCACCTTCAGGCCATCCGCCTGCCCCCAGACAATCTGTTGCTTGCCAAGCCTGAGGAAGGTGGCACCGATTTCCGTGTCCAGGTAGGCCTCTCTCAGTTCCGCCTCAAGATGGCTGCCGATATGCCACCGGTCGCTCAAGGTTGCGCGGGCCTGACCATCTGGCCTGCCGGGCTCCAGCGTGTCTTTCAAGTCGCTGCGCAGGCGACCGATCAGGGTAACGCGTGTCCGGCTGGACAGGTCGAAGTGGACCTCGGGTGTCAGTGTGACAGTGCTTTTCTGCAAGCTGCCGTCGCTGAGGCCCAGGGCCAGGCTGGTTTCAGCGATGCCGGACACCTCCAGGTTTTCAAACATGTCGGCGCTTACAGGGGCAGTGGCAAGAATGAGGGCGCCAATGGTTGTTCTGATACTCGGTACAAGCCGCATGCTCGTCTCCTATCGGCCGCGCTTCAAGCTGCGCTGTTCAAACATGGCTTCATCCACTTCGGTGCCGTAATCCACTTCTGCGAAGGTGAAGATTGTCCGGTGGCCGGTCTTGAGGTTTTCCACGTCAATCCGGTGGGTGGTCCAGATGCCGGACACTTTGCGAATGTCGGAATTATGGACGACCTTGAGCGGGTTGCCGCCCACGTCCCACATCTCGGCCTTGCGCGACATCCATATGGTGGGGTCGATCCGCCACAGCACGCGGCCATAGCCAAGTTCCTTTGCCGTCTCTTCATCTTTTGGAATGCCTTCTATGACGATGGTTTCAAACCCATCCACCGTTTCCAAGCCCATGGTTTTGAAGGCATAATCTTCAGCGGCAACCTTGCCTTCCTTCTTGATGTCCTCATAGCTGAGGTCGGTTCCCAGGAAATAGTCGCCACGGTCTGACGCTGAGATGCGGCGAATTTTCCTGAGCGCAGGCAGGTAAAGCCACTGATCGTCGTCCGTGTCGGCGTCGGGATAGTCGTAGGTCAGGAAGCCTGTGCCCTTCACGCTTGAAGGCGCGGTGTAGAACAACACAGTGCGTTTCTCATCGCCGAAATAGCGCCGATACCCCTCCGTATCCCGGGTTCGTGTTTTGCCGCGCCGATCAATCAGTTCCATTTTGAGCGTGCGGCTGACCCATTCGCCTTCTTCACGGGCGTTGACCTTGGCGATTACCTCGTCTGCGCTGGGCAATGTGTCTGCGTCTGCAGGGGACGTGTGCAGCAACAGCGCCGCGCCAGTTGCGGCGATCAGCAGGGAAGCCGTTACGGATGCCGGCTTTGACAGCCCCGCCTCGTCTGCGTTGCGGAACAGGAAGGCCGGGCGCACCAGCTTGCCCAGGACCGGCAACAGCGTGATACCCGCAAGGAAGGCGGTGGACACAGCGGTGACAACAAGCAGACCGAAGCGCAGCAGCGGCGGCACTTCGCTGGTGGTCAACACCGCAAAACCAAGGGCCAGGGCAGCAAAATTGAAGAACAGGGCCCGACCCGTTGACGGGAACAGGTCCTGCAGGCGTTCGTCATAGCTGCCGCTTCTAGTGGCCAGCAGGTCCTTCATGCGGTCTAGCGTGTGGATGGCAAAGTCAATCCCCAGGCCGATTGCGATGGCGGCAAACATGCTGGTGCCAACGCCCAGCCAGATGCCGCCAAAGCCCATGACGGCATAAACAAGCAACAGGGCCATAACCACCGGCACAAGGGCAAAGAGCCCGGCAATGCTGGACCGGAAAACAAGCACAGTGGCGATGAAAACAAACAGCAGGGAAAGGCCCAGGCTTTTCACATGGTTTTCTTCGATGGTCTGTATCCATTTGTGCGTTACCGCCACGCGGCCGGAAAGGGTGGCTTTTATACTGGCCGTATTGAAGCGAGTGTCCACGTAGGTCTGGATTTCCGGGATCAGCTGTGTCAGCAGCTGATAGTCGGCCACAGGCAGGTTGAAACGGATATTGGCCTTCTGATAGTCATAGTCCACTTCTTCCTCAAAGTCGGTCGGGTCACCTGACGCGGCATAGAGGAAGAAGAGCTGTGCGACGAGGTCCGGGTCATCCGGGATGGTGTAGAATTCCTGGCGGTTCTCGTTCACGGCCTTGTGCATCTGCTTGATATAGTCAACCACCGACGTTGACCCATGAACCGCCGGAAGGCCCTCGACATAGGCCTGCAGGCTTTCCATACGGCGCAGGTTGGCCGGTTGGAACAGGGCTTCTTTTTCATCTGCCTCCACAATGACGTCCAGGAAATAGGTGCCGTCCATGCGGGCGTTGATTTCAGTGTCTGCGATATAGAGCGGCTCGTCGGTTTGGAAGTTTTCAATCTGGGCTTCCTGGATCAGCACACGGCTGGTGCCGGCCACCCCCAGAACAGCCACAAGGATGCCGATTGCCAGGGTGACCTTCGAATGCTTGAGCGCGCGCGCACCAAGGGCCGCCAGCAGGTGACCATAGCGGTCACCAACGTTCGCCCCGGCAAAAAGCCGGCTGGGCTTGATGTTGAAAAGCGTCAGCGCTGCGGGCAGGAAGGTCATGGAATAGAACCAGGCGCCAGCTACGCCAATGGCGGCAAACAGGCCGAAGTATTTCATCGGCGGCATTTCGGCGCCCAGCCATAGCCCCATGAAGCCAGCGATGGTGGTGATGGTTGTCAGGGTTACCGGTTGCCACATCTTGGCCATGGCCCGAACGGTAATCTCGCGCTGCGACGCGTCCGGGGTGCGGACTTTCTCCTCATACACCTGGCTCAGGATATGGATGCTGTCGGCAACCGCGATCCCGATCAGGATGGTCGCAAGCCCGTTGGTGATCACATAGAAGGACACCCCAAAGGCAGCCATCAGTCCAAGCGACGCTGCGACAGTCCCCAGAACGATGACGTTGGGCAGCAGGGCACCCGCGACAGTGCGAAAGGCGACAAACAGCACAATGGTGATAACAACGCCCGCCAGGGGGTTCAGGGTTTTGGCATCATTATCGATATAGGTGGCAAGATAGCCCGAGATTGCGCCCTCACCCGCGACATGAACGGCGTTGCCGTCCGGGATATCCTCGGCAGCCACAACGGCCATGACGTCCTGATAGGTTTGTTCGGCGATTTCCTGGTCAAGCAATTCGGCGATGATAAGGGTAGACTGACCGTTTCTGGCAACCAGGCTGCCCTGGTACAGGGGAAAGTCCTGGACGGCATCGCGGATGGCGTCTGCGTGCGCCTGCGTGGTTGGCAGGGGATCGTAAAAGTCTGTGACCTCCATGCCATCGAATGTGCCGACAATGTTGCTTTCGGTAGCCAGCGACATGATCTTGTCGGGGTCGACGTTTGGCAGGGCGGCAACCTTTTCCGTCAGGGCGCCAACCAGCGCCAGGCTTTCGGAGTTGAACACGCCGTTTTCACCGTCGTTCACCACAGCCACCACAATCGGGTCTTCAAGCCCGAAGGTGCGCCGGACATGTTCCCGGTACAGCAGCACCGGATCATCTTTTTCGATGAAGGCGTCGGAGCTGGTGTCCTTGTGAATTTTTGGCATGAAGCTGGCGGTTGCCGCAATCATCAGGACGCTCAGGATCAGGATGGTCTTTGGCCAGTTCGTCAGCAGGGTGAAAAGACGGGTGGCTTTGGGGGAAGGCGTGTTCATGGCATGTCTCACGTTATGGTGTAATTACACGTTTTTGGGTAAATGACCGGGATGGCAAGGGGGGAGGCACTTGCGGTCACCGGCGCATGGTTTCATATACGTGTATATACACATTATGGTCGGTGGTACGGTGATGCGGGTATTCATTCCGGTATTCCTTGATATCTAGCTGATGGCGTCCAGCCCCTGGTGCACAACCTGCCAGGTCTTGTCCCCCAGGTCGGCTTTCAGTGACGCTTGTGTCTTGCGCCACACGGGAAGGGTCTCTGCAAGTGTGTTCAGCCCCTGGCTGGATATGGTGGCGTGCTTGGCCCGGCGGGACTCTTCGGTGGCGATGGTCACAAGCCCCGCGCGCTCGAGCGGTTTCAGGTTGCGGATCAGGGTTGTGCGTTCCATGCCGATGATTTCCGCAAGCCTGGAAAGGGTTACCTTATCGGCCAGCGAAATGATCGTCAGCATGGTGAACTGGTTGCCTGTCAGGCCGAAAGGCTTGAGCGCGTCATCGTAACGGCGCGTGATGGTTCGGCTTGCCTTGCGTATCTTCTGGCATGCGCACTGGCCGGCGACGTCCTGCCGAAGCTGTTCTATGATGTCTTGATCATTCATAATATGTGTATATGCACTAATATTGATAAATGTCAAGGTGACGATCTGCGCCTGATGCGGTATACCATGACGGAAGAAGACCGAATCGGCACCGCTGTTTCGACAGGCCAGACCAATAAGAGGAAGGCTTCAGATTCGGGGTTGCCCCAAAAGCGTGTTCGCTGTATACAGAGCCCGCTTCTCCTAGAGTATTGGTTGATTATTCCAGGAGTGGGCTTCGGCCCACTGCCCGCGATAACCCATACCTAGAACGTAGTGGGCCAGTGTGTTCGGCCCGGCGTGAAGTGTGAAAGGACAGGACTAGTGAGCGACGCTGCGACTAACATTGCTGCTTTGATCGAACCGACCGTAGAGGCCCTCGGCTTTGAACTTGTTCGCGTAACCTATGGCGGTGGGCGCAAGCCTACGCTGCAGGTGATGGCGGAAAAGCCGGATGGCACCATGGGTGTTGATGATTGCGCGACCTTGTCTCGCGAGCTTTCGCTTATCCTGGATGTTGAAGATCCATTGCCAGGTGAATACCTCCTTGAGGTAAGTTCGCCGGGTGTTGACCGTCCGCTGACCAGGCGCAAGGATTTCGAGCGCTGGGTGGGCTTTGAAGTGAAGGTCGAAATGGAAGAGCAGATGGACGGCCGCCGGCGTTTCCGGGGTCCCATGACGTCCTTCAAGGACAATATGGTGACCATTGAAACTGACGAGGGCGTTGTCGAGCTCGATTTTGACGGCATCTCGAAAGCGAAACTGATCCTGACTGATGAACTTCTTGAGGCTGTGCAGAACGCTGCAAAGGCTCAGGCGAACCCTGACGATGCGCCAGACGGCACAGATGGGGCGGACACTTAAGGTTTTTTGCTGGCTTGGCGCTTCCGGGTGCCACGCTCTGAAAGCGACGGAGTAAAGATGATGGCTGCTGCTGTCAGTGCAAACAGGTTGGAATTGCTGCAGATCGCGGATCTTGTGGCGCGTGAAAAATCGATCGACAAGGACATCGTTCTTGAAGCCATGGAAGAGGCGATCCAGAAAGCGGCTCGTTCCCGCTATGGCGCTGAAAACGAAATCCGGGCCCAGATCGACAAGAACACCGGCGACATTCGCCTGTTCCGCGTTCTCGAGGTTGTCGAGGAAGTAGAAAACCCGGCTGTAGAGATCAGCCTGGAAGACGCCAAGGAAGACAAGCCGGACGCCGAAATCGGTGATTATCTGGCGTCCAGCCTGCCGCCGATGGACTTCGGCCGTATCGCTGCCCAAACCGCCAAGCAGGTGATTGTGCAGAAGGTGCGTGATGCAGAGCGTCAGCGTCAGTACGAAGAATATAAAGACCGCGTGGGTGAAACCATCACCGGCGTCGTCAAGCGCGTTGAATATGGTAACGTGATTGTGGATCTGGGTCGTGCGGAAGCTATCATGCGCCGAGACCAGGTGATCCCGCGTGAACATATCCGCCAGAACGAACGTATCCGTGGGTATATCTATGAAGTGCGCCGTGAAAACCGTGGCCCGCAAATCTTCATGTCCCGCACCAAGCCAGACTTTATGGCCGCCCTGTTTGCACAGGAAGTGCCAGAGATCTATGATGGCATTATCGAGATTCGTTCCGTAGCCCGCGATCCGGGCAGCCGTGCGAAAATCGCCGTGATCTCCAACGATGGCGGTATCGACCCGGTTGGTGCCTGCGTTGGTATGCGCGGTAGCCGCGTGCAGGCCGTTGTGAACGAGCTGCAGGGCGAGAAGATCGACATTATTCCTTGGTCCCCTGATGTGGCGTCCTTCATTGTGAACGCGCTGCAGCCTGCGGAAGTTTCCAAGGTGGTTCTGGACGAAGAGCGTTCCCGTGTTGAAGTGGTTGTGCCTGACGATCAGCTGTCGCTGGCCATTGGCCGCCGCGGCCAGAACGTGCGTCTGGCATCGCAGCTCACGGGCTGGACCATCGATATCATGACCGAGGCGGAAGAAAGCGAACGCCGCCAGGAAGAGTTCATGACCCAATCCAAGCGCTTCGTGGAAGCCCTGGATGTGGACGATACGCTGGCACACCTTCTGGTGGCTGAAGGCTTCACCGAGGTGGAAGAAATTGCTTACGTTGAGCCTGAAGAGCTTCTGGCTGTTGAAGGCTTCGACGACGATCTGGTGGCTGAGCTTCAGCGCCGTGCTGCTGACTTCCTTGAAGCTGAAGCGCGTGCTGCTGACGAAAAGCGCCGTGAGATGGGCGTTTCCGACGACCTCGCGGACGTTGAAGGCCTGACGCCACAGATGCTTGTGAAGCTGGGTGAAGACGAAGTGAAAACGCTTGAAGACTTCGCCGGCTGTGCAGCAGACGAGCTTACGAGCAAGGAAGATGGTATCCTGCGTGACTTCAGCCTGACTGAAGATGAAGCCAGCGATATGATCATGTCGGCGCGTGTGGTTCTGGGCTGGATTTCGGCTGAGGAAGCATTCGGTAATTCCGAGGAAGCTGAAGAAGCATCCGAAGAAGTGGCTGAAGAAGCTGCCGAAGAAGGCGCCGAAGAAGATGCAGCCGAGGCCGCTGAAGGCGACGCGGACGCCGCAGAAAAAGGCGAAGAGGCGTAAGGCCTCTTCCTCACCGCAAGTTGGAGCAGCCAATGCGAGAACGGCGGTGTATACTAACGATGCAGTCTGCGTCGGAGGATGCTCTGATCAGGCTGGTCATGAGCCCCGACGGCACTTTGGTGCCGGACGTGGCAGCCCGGTTGCCCGGGCGCGGCATGTGGGTTACTGCTGACCGGGCAATGATCGACCAGGCGGTTGAAAGCGGCCAGCTTGCAAAAGCGGCCAGCCGGTCCCTCAAGGCGCAGGTGCAGAAAAGCGCGGTGCCCGGGGATCTCGGCGAGACGATCGACCGCTTGCTTGAGCGCCGCTGTCTGGACCGTATGGGTCTGGAGCAACGCGCAGGACACCTGGTAACAGGCTTTGACAAGATCAAGGCCGCGCTTACCAAGAAGGGCACCGGCAAGCCGGCGCTTCTGGTGACTGCGACAGACGGCGCCGAAGACGGTCGGCGGAAGATCAAGGCTGCGGTTGGCGCGAAAGTGCCGGAAGTGGCTGTGTTTGACCGTGAAGCGCTCTCGAATGCGCTCGGTCGGGATAATGTTGTACATGTGCTGCTGATGCAAAGCGGCGGCACTGACAGGCTTAAGGTCGATTTTGGTCGACTTTATGGAATGCGCGGGCTAGGCCCGCTGATCAGTGAAGCGCCCTCTCATGAAGAAGGGCAGAGGAACGAAGATTAGTATGACTGACGAAAAGAAACTGACACTGTCTGGACGCGGCACCCTTGGAGTAGGCAAGGGGGTTGAGACCGGCCAAGTTCGTCAAAGCTTCAGCCATGGGCGCAGCAAGGCAGTCGTTGTAGAGCGCAAGAAGAAGCGCATCCTCAAGAAGGGCGCGACCGATACCGCAGCCCCTGAGGCCGCGCCAACAGCGCCGAAGCCACAAAAGACCTACGTTCCGAAGAAACCGGTTGGTGAAGGCGGAGGCAAGCTCTCAAACACTGAGCATGAAACTCGGCTGAAGGCCCTTGAGGAAGCGCAAAAGCGCGCCGAAGAGGAAGCCAAAGAGAAGGCAGAGCGCGAAGCACGCGAAGCTGCGGAAGCTGCAGAGCGCAAGAAGCGTGAAGCTGCTGAGGCTGCTGCTGCGGAAGCCGCGCACGACGATGAGGCGGAAGCCCGTGCCCGTGCCGAAGACGACGTCAAGAAAAAGAAAGCTGCAGACGCTGCCAAGAAGGCTGAAGTTGAAGCCGTCAAGAAGGCAGAAGAAGAGCTGAAGACCAAAGAAAAAGCGGAAGCGGAAGCGCGCAAGAAAGCTGAGCTTGAAGCGCGCGCTGTGCAGCTCAAGAAAGCCAGCGAAGCCCGCCAGGCGGCTGGCCCTGCTGGTGATGATGAGCGCAAAGGCAAGCCGAAGCGCGGCAAGGAACGCAAGGCAGGCCCGGGCGGCGATGACCGTAACCAGCGTGGCCGCGGCCGCGGCGACGACCGCCGCAAGGGTGGCCGCCTGACGATCTCCAGCGCCATGGGCGACGGTGAGCGTCAGCGTTCGCTCGCAGCCTACAAGCGCGCGCAAGCGAAGAAGCGTCAGGCCGAGATGGGCGGTAGCCAGCAGCAAACGCGCCAGGCCCGCGAAGTAACCATCCCTGAAGCCATTACGGTTCAGGAACTGGCGAACCGGATGGCTGAAAAAGCCGTTGCCGTGATCAAGGTTCTGATGGGTCTTGGCGTGATGGCAACCATCAACCAGGTTCTGGACCAGGATACGGCAGAGCTGGTGGTTCAGGAAATGGGCCACACGCCGAAGCGTGTATCGGACGCAGACGTTGAGATCGGCCTCACCGGCGGCGAGGACCAGGAAGGCGAACTGCTGCCACGTGCGCCAATCGTGACCGTTATGGGCCACGTTGACCACGGCAAGACCTCGCTTCTCGATGCGCTCCGTAAAGCCAACGTTGTGTCGGGCGAAGCCGGTGGCATCACCCAGCATATCGGCGCCTATCAGGTTAGCGTGAACGACAGCAAGATCACCTTCCTCGATACGCCAGGCCACGCCGCCTTTACCCAGATGCGGGCCCGCGGCGCCAGCGCGACGGACATCGTGATCCTGGTTGTGGCTGCTGACGACGGCGTGATGCCGCAAACCATTGAAGCCATCAACCACGCGAAAGCGGCTGAGGTTCCGATCATCGTGGCCATCAACAAGATGGACCGCGAAGGCGCCAACCCGGACCGTGTCAGGAACGAACTGCTGCAGCATGAAGTGGTGACCGAGAGCTTCTCGGGTGACGTTCAGGAAGTTGAAGTCTCCGCCAAAACCGGCGACGGCCTCGACAAACTGAAAGAAGCCATTGCGCTGCAGGCTGAAATTCTTGAGCTGAAGGCCAACCCTGACCGCTCCGCTGAAGGCGTGGTTGTGGAAGCCAAGCTTGATAAAGGCCGCGGTCCTGTTGCCACGGTTCTGGTACAGCGCGGCACCCTGAAAGTTGGTGATATCTTCGTGGCTGGCGCCGAATGGGGCCGGGTACGGGCATTGATCAACGACAAGGGTGATCAGGTACAGGAAGCTGGCCCAAGTGTGCCGGTGGAAGTGCTGGGCCTGAACGGGACGCCAGACGCGGGTGATGAGTTCGCTGTTGTGGACAACGAAAGCCGTGCACGTGAAGTGACGTCTTATCGCCAGGACCAGAACCGCAAGAAACGCCAGGCTGCTGCCGCTGCACCGAAGACGCTGGAGAGCATCTTCACGCAGATGAAGGAAAACGAAGGCCTGCAGACGTTCGAAGTTGTCATCAAGGGCGACGTTCAGGGTTCTGTGGAAGCCATCACCCAGGCGCTTGAAAAAGCGGGTAACGACGACATCCAGTGTCGCGTGATCCACGGCGCTGTGGGCGGTATCACCGAATCCGATATCACGCTTGCCCAGGCCAGCCATGCGCTGGTGATCGGCTTCAACGTACGCCCGAACAAGCAGGCGCGCGAAGCAGCCGAAGCCGAAGGCATCACGATCAAATATTACTCCGTGATCTATGACCTGATCGACGACGTGAAAGCCGCGATGGCTGGTCAACTGGGTCCGGAATACAAAGAGAATGTTATCGGCCAGGCGGAAATCCGCGAAGCCTTCCAGGCTGGCAAGGCCGGCAAGGCAGCAGGCTGTATGGTTGTCGACGGTTCGATCCGTAATGACCTCAAGGCTCGTATTCTGCGCGATGACGTGATCATCTACGAAGGCCAGATCGAGAACCTGCGCCGCTTCAAGGATGACGTGAAGGAAGTGCGCGCGGGCCAGGAATGTGGTCTGACGTTTGAAAACTATCACGACTTCAAGGCCGGCGACGTTCTCGAGGTTTATGAGCTGGAGGAAATGGAGCGCAAGCTTTAAGCCTGCGACGACCAGCCGATCAAGAGTGTTAGGAGGGGTGGTCCATCGGGGCCGCCCTCCGCTGTTTTAAGGATAAAGTCATGTCCAAATCTTCTCAAACTGGCGAACCCAGCCTGCGCCTGTTGCGCGTGGGCGAGAATGTGCGCCACGCCATTTCCGCGATTCTGACGCGCGGCGATGTGCAGGACCCTGACCTGGCCCGCGCGTCGGTAACCGTGTCTGAAGTGCGCATAAGCCCGGACTTGAGGAACGCCACGGTCTTCATCATGCCGCTGGGCGGTGATCCGAAGCTGACGGTGACCAAGGCGCTCAACCGCAACAGCGCCTTCATCCGCGGTGAGATGAGCAAGGTGGTGCATATGAAATATATGCCGCGCCTCAAGTTCAAGCTGGACGAAAGCTTCGACGAGGCCAGTCATATTGATGCCATCCTGCGCGACCCACGCGTGACCCGCGACCTTGAGCACAAGGACGAGGAAGAGTAGGCGTGGCACGGCGCAAGAAGGGCATCAAGGTTGACGGCTGGCTGGTGATCGACAAGCCGCTTGGCATCACCAGTTCCGGCGTGGTCGGCAAGGTGAAGTTCCTCACCAAGGCCCAGAAGGTGGGCCACGGCGGCACGCTTGACCCGCTGGCTTCCGGCATTCTGCCCATCGGGCTTGGCGAAGCCACCAAGACCATGCCTTTCATTGTTGATGCCTCGAAAGAGTATGCTTTTACCGTCAAATTCGGCACTGCGACCGATTCGGACGACCTTGAAGGCGAAATTATCGAATCCGGTGGCCGTATCCCTGAAGAAGCGGAAATTCTTGAGGTCCTGCCGCGCTTTACCGGCTCCATCGAGCAAATCCCGCCTGCCTACAGCGCCATCAAGGTGGACGGCCAGCGTGCCTACAAGCTGGCACGTGACGGCGAGCTGGTGGAACTCAAGGCAAGACGTGTTGAAATTCAAGAACTTAGCCTGACATCCTTCGACGCGGACCAGGGCGAGGCAGCGTTTCACGTGACCTGCGGCAAGGGCACCTATGTGCGCTCGCTGGCGCGCGACATCGCCCGTGCGGTGGATAGCTGCGGCCATGTGGTTCAGCTCAGGCGCCTTCGGGTTGGGCCCTTCAGCCTTAAGGACGCGATTTCACTGGAAAAACTGGAGGAGTTGGGCCATAGTGCGCCCGCTCAGGACTATGTAAGTCCGATTACGACAGCGCTGGACGACATCCCGGCGGTTGCCGTAACGGATGAGGAAGCGAAACGCATCAGATGCGGCATGACCCTCCTCAGGCCTGAGATCAAGCAAGGAACGCTTGTGTTGATGGACGGCGACGTGCCGCTGGCAGTCGCTGAAAACACCCATGGCACCATTCGCTCCTTGCGGGTCTTCAATATGTAACTTTTTTGTAGGAGAAGACGATGTCGATTACTGCTGAACGGAAACAAGAACTGATCAAAGAATACGCCACCAAAGAAGGCGACACCGGCTCCCCTGAGGTGCAGGTAGCAATTCTTTCCTCGCGTATTGCGACTTTGACCGAACACTTCAAAGACCACAAAGGGGATCACCATTCCCGTCGCGGTCTGATCAAGATGGTAAACCAGCGCCGCAAGCTGCTGGACTATCTTAAAGGCCAGGACGTAGAGCGTTACACGACGCTCATCGGTCGTCTGGGTCTGCGGAAGTAATTCAGTTCAGGGAGGCCGGTTCAAGGGAACCGGCCTTCTTCGCTTTTGGGACTTCCGTTTCAAACTTCCCCTGAAAGCGACAAGAAGACACGCCTTGGCTTCTAATCCGGGAGGCCTGGGATTTTTATTTAAGCGGGGCGTCTTCATAGGGAAGGCGCCGAAGTTGTCCGGCAGTGTAGTGCGATACCCGGGCAGCTGCTGAAAGGTTAGAAAATGTTCAATATTCATCGCAAAGAAATCGAATGGGGTGGCCGTACCCTCTCTCTGGAAACCGGTCATGTAGCTAGACAAGCTGATGGGGCCGTAATGGCCAAATATGGCGACACTGAAGTGCTGTGTACCGTTGTTGGTGCCAAGTCTCAGAAGCCAGGTCAGGACTTTTTCCCACTGACCGTAAACTATATCGAGAAATTCTACGCTGCCGGTAAGATCCCTGGCGGCTTCTTCAAGCGGGAAGGCCGCCCAAACGAAAAAGAAACGCTTGTGAGCCGCCTGATCGACCGTCCGATCCGTCCACTGTTCCCATCGGGCTTCAAAAACGAAGTTCAGGTGATCTGTACGGTTCTGAGCCACGACCTGGAAAACGATAGCGATATCGTTGCCATGATCGGCGCTTCTGCGGCCCTCACGCTTTCCGGTCTGCCATTCTTTGGCCCGATCGCCGGCGCGAAAGTTGGTTACAAGGACGGCGAATACATCCTGAACCCGACCCTTGATGAAGTGAAAGAGTCCGAGCTTGAGCTCGTTGTTGCAGGCACCAAAGACGCTGTTCTGATGGTTGAGTCTGAAGCAAAAGAACTTTCCGAAGACATCATGCTGGGCGCTGTGACCTTCGGTCATGACGAGCAGCAAAAAGTAATCGACGCAATCATCGAGCTTGCTGAAGTTGCTGCGAAAGATCCTTGGGAGCTTGAAGAAGGCCCGAACAAGGATGACTTGATCAAGGCGATCGCAGACGCTGGTGAAGCTGACCTGCGTGCCGCTTACGAGATCACTGCCAAGCAAGACCGCGTTCTGAAGATCAACGAAGCGAAAGCGAAGATCAAGGAAGCCGTTGCGCCTGTTCTGGAAGCCAACGAAGAGCTGACTGAACAGATGGTTGGTGACCTGACGAAGAAGCTTGAGAGCAAGATCGTCCGCGGTAACATCCTGGAGACAGGCAAGCGTATCGACGGCCGTAAGCTTGACGAAGTTCGTGACATCATGTCTGAAGTTGGTGTTCTGCCACGCAGCCACGGTTCCGCGCTTTTCACCCGTGGTGAAACGCAGGCCCTTGTTGTTGCAACGCTGGGCACCGGCGAAGATGAGCAGATCATCGACGCGCTCGAAGGCAGCTGGCGCTCCAACTTCATGCTGCACTATAACTTCCCACCCTTCTCTGTGGGCGAGTGTGGCCGCGTTGGCTTCACAGGCCGCCGCGAAGTGGGTCACGGCAAGCTGGCTTACCGCGCTGTTCGCGCTGTTCTGCCAAACGCTGAAGAGTTCCCATACACCATCCGTCTGGTGTCCGAGATCACTGAATCCAACGGCTCATCTTCGATGGCAACCGTGTGTGGTTCGGCTCTCGCCATGATGGACGCAGGTGTTCCAATCAGCCGTCCGGTTTCCGGTATCGCCATGGGCCTGATCAAAGAGGGCGACGATTTCGCAGTTCTCTCTGACATCCTGGGTGACGAAGACCACCTCGGCGACATGGACTTCAAGGTAGCTGGTACCGACAAAGGTGTGACTGCGCTGCAGATGGACATCAAGATCACCGGCATTACCCGCGAGATCATGGAAAAAGCACTGGCACAAGCTGCCGGCGGTCGTGGTTACATCCTTGATGAGATGAACAAAGCTCTGACTGGCGCGCGTACGGAACTTTCCGAGCATGCACCACGCATCGAGACCATGAAGATCCCATCAGACAAGATCCGCGAAGTGATCGGCACGGGCGGTAAAGTGATCCGTGAGATCGTTGAAGTGACCGGCGCCAAAGTGAACATCGAAGACGATGGCACGATCAAGATTGCGTCTTCCGTGGCTTCTGAAATTGAAGCAGCGAAAGCATGGATCAATGGCATCGTGGCTGAGCCAGAAGTAGGCACGATCTACAAAGGCAAGGTTGTCCGCATCATGGACTTCGGTGCGTTCGTGAACTTCATGGGCAGCCGTGACGGCCTCGTACACATCTCCGAGCTCGTTGAAGAGCGCGTGGAAAAAGTGACCGACGTTGTGAACGAAGGTGACGAAGTGTACGTGAAGTGCCTTGAAATCGACGGCCGCGGCAAGGTCCGCCTGTCGATGCGCGTGGTGAACCAGGAAACGGGTGAAGAAAACCCGGATGCTCGTCCACCAAAAGAGTCCCCCAAGAAGGGTGGCGGTCGACGCGACTAAGCAATTTTCCCTGACCGGGGAAGAACTGCTTAATTGATTTGAAACCGGCGTGTGTTACCATCACGCCGGTTTCACCCCTTTTAGGAGGGTCCGTTTTACGCTACGGTTGACTGAAAGACGGGCTAGGGTTTCGGGAGAGTTTGATGAGTTTTAGTTTGAATAGTATCCGCCTTGGCGGCAAAGAGGTCCTTCCCCTGATCGAGGGCGGCAAGGGCGTTGCGATTTCCACCGGTGCCAGTTCCGGCCCGTGGGCCGCAGCCGGCGGTATCGGCACGATTTCCGCTGTGATCGCAGATCAGTATGACGCGCACGGCAATGTGGAGCCCCATGAATATCTGGGCCGCACCCGGAAAGACCGCCATGAGGAAATGGTCGAGTACTCCATCAAGGGTACGATCGACCAGGTTCGCAAGGCGTGGGAGCTTTCCAAGGGCGAAGGCCTGATCAACATCAACATGCTTTGGGAAGTCGGCAGCGCGCAGCGAATCCTGCACGAAGTGCTCGAGAAAACCAAGGGCATGATCCACGGTGTAACCAGTGGTGCAGGCATGCCCTTCAAGCTGGGCGAGCTGACCAGCAAATATGGCGCGCACTATTACCCTATTGTGTCTTCCGGCCGGGCCTTTGGCCTTCTGTGGAAGCGCGCGTACAAGAATTTTGCAGAACGCCTTGGCGGCGTTGTGTATGAGGATCCATGGCTCGCGGGCGGTCACAATGGCCTGTCGAACGCCGAGGACCCCAACAAACCGGGCGATCCATACCCACGGGTTGTCGAGCTGCGCGCCATCATGCGCAAGCTTGGCCTTGACCATGTGCCGATCATCATGGCCGGCGGTGTGTGGAACCTCAAGGAATGGAAAGACTGGATCGACAACAAGGAAGTCGGCCCGATCATGTTCCAGTTCGGCACGCGCCCGCTGGTAACGAAAGAGAGCCCGATTTCCGACAAATGGAAGAAGAAGCTGCTGGGCCTGAAGCCTGGTGATGTGCTTCTCCAGAATTTCAGCCCGACCGGTTTCTTCTCCTCCGCGCTCAAGAACAGCTTCATTGGTGAGCTGGTGCAGCGGAATGATCGTCAGATCGAGTTCCGCACTGAAAAGGACGAAGAGTTCGACACTGAACTGCAGGTCGAGCGCAAGACCTACATCGTGCGCCGCGCCGACGAAGGCAAGGCACGCAAATGGCTGGCTGCCGGCTATGAGCGGGCGATGAAAACGCCTGACGGGTCCTTGATTTTCGTCACGCCTGAGAAATGCGCCGAAATCCGCAAGGACCAGGCCGACTGTGTTGGCTGCCTAAGTCAGTGCCGTTTCTCCTCGTGGGCGACGAACGAGAAGAACTCAACGGGCCGACTGGCGGACCCCAGGAGCTTCTGCATCCAGAAGACGCTCGAAGACGTGGCCCATGACGGCAGCGTTGACGATAACCTCGTGTTCGCAGGGCATAATGCGTTTCGTTTCGGATCCGATCCGTTCTACTCGAACGGCTTTATCCCAAGCGTCAAGCAACTGATGGACCGCATCGTCTCCGGCGACTAAAGCCTGAACAATCAGAATGCAGAAAGCCCGGCCATGTGCCGGGCTTTTTTGTTGTTCGCAGCATTATGTCGGCTGGGGGCGCAGGGCCGCCGGGGGCTTCAATCAAGCCCCTGCATTACCGGGTGCAGTCTTGGCTTTGCCAGACTTGTTTGGCTTCTTCTGCCCAGGCACAAAGGTGCCGTTCCTGATCCGGCGCGCCAGGTCCCGGCAGTATTCCTCGCGCAGTTCGTCGTTACGCTTGTTGGGAAGCCGCTTGATGGTGCGCTCGGCTGGCATTTTCTCCAGCTTTATCCCTGCGACATTGGCAATGGCTTGCAGGTAAGTGTGATGGTCCTCGACACAGTCTTCATACGTGAGCCTGACCGGCTCGATACCCTGTGTGGTGAAGAAATGCTCCCACAGCACCTGTTCCCGGGCGATGTTCTGGACACCCTTGTTTATCGGGAGGAATTTGTAGTCCAGATCGTCGCTGTAGCTTTCGCCCTTCGCCTTCAGGACCGTCTTGCTTTTGCTGTGCCGCCCATCATCAAAATTGTGATAAACGCCGGTCTTGTTCGAGATATAGCGTGAGATGGCCTGGCCCAGGATATCGTTCCGCTTCAGGTAAACCCAGGTGGCATCTTTGAAGACGTCATGAAAATAGGGAAACAGACCTTCCTCTGGTCGGTCTTCCCGAGTGCCCTGAAGGGCTGCCTCCGTGTGGGGCAGATACCGTGACATGACCTTGACGGAGAACACGCCGTTCTCTGTCACTTCCTCTTCAAAGAGCTTTTCCAGCTCCTTGTATTTATCGGCCTTGCCGGGACGCCAGTTCATGAACAATTCTCGGGCGGTGCCCAGCGAACGGGTATTCCGCATGTCCTCGCATATCATCGTCGAGCCAGACCGCATGGTCGAACAAATGACAATGGAAGGCGGTGTCTTGACGGACTTCTTTTTGCCGGACAGGAATTTCAGCATGCAGGACAATCTCTCGTTGGAGTGAAGGGTGCCACTATACTCATCATGGGAAAGGCCGCAAGTACAGGAATGGGCGGGCGTCACATCCCGGTTTCCTGGCCATGCCCAGGGGGCCGTTTATGCGCTGGTATTCAAGAAAGCGTGGGCGGGGGCCTACAGGCGCCGGCGCATGTAAACAACATCGTCTTCCGGGTTGTAGTTGTATGGCGTGGTTTCTTCAAACCCCAGCTTGCCATAAAGCGCGACGGCAGCTTCAAGCCGCCTCAGGCTGTCGAGCAGCATGGTTTTGTATCCAAGCGCCTTGGCGTGCTTCAGCAGGGCTTCACACAGCATGCGTCCGGCGCCTGTGCCCTGGCCTTGCGGCAGCACATACAGCCGTTTCATCTCACACACGTCACTATCGTGCGCCTTCAGGGCGACGGCCCCTATGGGGGTGTCACCCTGTTTGGCGATCAAGAGCAGCACATAGCCGTCCGGAAAGCGGGCCATCTCATCCTCGATGCCCTGGAAATCCAGGTCGATGGGCAGGAATTCGACAAATGCCCGGAAGATCGCCTTCACCGCGGCGATATCCTCCGGGCTTTCTGCTGTCGTCACAAGGGTCTCTGGTTCGTTGTTGGCCATTTTTATAGTGCCGGTCATCATCTGCCTTGCCATTCCATGTAACAGTCGGTCCCCTGATAGTGCGCATCGATGGGCTTTTCCATCAGGGCGAAATTCAGTTTCTCATACAGCCGCATGGCGGGCATGAGCTTGGTGTGGGTTTCAAGATACAGGCGCTTGCCGCCTTTGGCCTGGAAATAATCGATGACCGCCTCGCACAGCAGGCGCCCCAGGCCCAGGCCCTGCGCCGACGGGTCGACCCCAAGTTTGGTCAGCTCATAAATGCCGTTTCCGTCTGCTCGGATGGCGACGGTACCGAGAACATCATCGCCGCGTACGGCGAAGAAGATCTCCCCGCCACCGTCGAGAATTTCGCTTTCCGGGTTTTCAAGCGCGTGTCGGTGCACAGGCTCGACCGTGAAATATTTTTCCAGCCACGCCATATTCAGGTCATGGAATGCCTGCTTGTAGGCGCGCCGGTAGGGCACCACAGCAATGGCGTCCTGTTTATTCTGCGGCTGCGCGCTCATCACGGCCTCCCATCCATTCCATATAGTGGTTGGCACGCTCATAAGGGCTGGGCTCTGATGGTGTCAGCTTCTTGAAATTCAGTTTTTCATACAGGCGAATGGCGGGCGCGAGCTTGGTATTGGTCTCGAGATACAGCGTCTTGCCGCCGCGCGCGCAGAAGCGTTCGATCACCTTTTCACACAGGGCGCGGCCCATGCCGCCTTGCTGTACGGTTGGGTCGACCCCCAGTTTGGTCAGTTCATAGACACCCGGGGACTGCAGCTTCATGGCTACGGTGCCCACCGGTTTGCCGTCGATCAGGGTGAAATAAATCTCGCCACCCTTGGCAAGAATATGGCCCTCAGGGTCCGACAGGACAGTTTCGTCGATGGGTTCCATCTTGAAGTATTTCTCCACCCACCAGGCATTCAGGTCATAGAAGGCTTGCTTGAAGCGGATGTCATAGGGCACCAGCTCAAAATCGGGCGCCGCTTTCTGGCGCGCGGCCTGGCGTTCCTTCACCCGGTCGTACAGGCTCTTTTCGGCATAGGTGGCTTCCATGGCGTCAATGCCGGCGAGCAGTTTCGAGGCCCCGGCTTCGGTGTTTATGGCTTCAAGGTCCCGCCACAGCGGGCGCACCTCATCCACCATGGCCCGCCCGGCGGCCGTCAGTTGCACACATTTCTGGCGGCCGTCATCCATGGCG
The DNA here is from genome assembly GCF_001550055.1 of Kordiimonas lacus. GTDB lineage: Bacteria > Pseudomonadota > Alphaproteobacteria > Sphingomonadales > Kordiimonadaceae > Kordiimonas > Kordiimonas lacus. Next base: position 127,011 of record NZ_LRUA01000001.1, on the reverse strand, counting down.
GTAGTTTCCACCAGGCCTTCCTTGATCATGCGCTTGACAGTCTGGCTGACGGCGGAATGCGAGAAACCGGCAAGACGGGCAATCTCGCCAATCGGCATGCTGCCATGTTCCGACAGGGCATAGACAGCGTAGAAATAACTCACCCGAAACTTGAGGCCAGCTTCCTCATAGATGCGGTCTGCATCGGCCGTCAGTTGTTCCTGCAGGCGGCGCATGCGGGTGCCGACACCTAGCTCAAAAAAGATTTCGTTGGGGATGCTCATGATTCTGTCCTCGCTATACTATAAGAAATTATATAAGTACTTATGTAATTTCGTCAAGAGGGTGAATTTCAGGTGTCTGAGCATAAAAAAGGCCGACCCGAAGGTCGGCCCTCTAACGCTAGGGTGCCGCTTGGATGGCAATGGTTAGAAGTCGAACCAGCTACTGTCGACCGTGTCATTAACACCTGCGAGCAACACACTGCCGCCATCCCAGCTGAGAAGCAGGCCGGCATCTGTCGCTGTGGCCGTGATGTCTTCAAACACGACGCCAGCGCCTGTTAGGTCAAGCACATCGTCATCGCCGTCGAAGCCGTAAATGACATCGTCACCGGCGTTTTCTTCAAAGACAAAGCGTTCGCTGCCGCCCGCCTTGCCGCCATAGAGCGTATCGTTGCCTTCACCGCCGTTTAGGGTGTCGCTGTCTTTGCCGCCAAACAACTGGTCATCACCGGCACCGCCTTCGATATAGTCGTTCTGGTTGCCACCGAACAGCATGTCGTTGCCGTCGCCACCGAAGATGGTGTCTTCGCCCTGGTTGGCAAAGACAGTGTCGTCGCCAACACCGCCGACAACCTTGTCGTTGCCGGTCTGGCCGCTGAACAGCACATCGTCGCCGCCAAGACCATAGAGCGTGTCGTCACCGACGCCGGCGCCCATTATGTCGTTACCATCGCCGCCGAACAGCTTGTCGTCGCCGATGCCCGACCAGAGGCTGTCGCCGCCGGTGTCGCCGTCAACGGTGTCGTCACCACCATCGTCATTGGCACCACCATCGTCATTGGCACCACCATCGTCGTTGGCACCGCCGTCATCGTTGGCACCACCGTCATCGTTGGCACCGCCGTCATCGTTGGCACCACCGTCATCGTTGGCACCGCCGTCGTCGTTGGCACCGCCGTCATCGTTGGCACCGCCGTCATCATTCGCGCCGCTGCCATCAGACGTGAAGTCTTCAATGTCCACAATGCCGTTCTGGTTCAGGTCAACCCATGACCCACCAACCAGCGTGTCGTCGCCAGCGCCGCCGAAGAGGGTGTCATCGCCTTCCAGGTCTTCAAGGTCGTCTCCGTCACCGATCAACAGATCGGCACCGCCGCCACCGCCCAGGAGGTCGTTCCCCTGGCCGCCATAGGCCTTGTCATTGCCGTTGGCGTCAGATCCGGCCCAGATGAAGTCGTCGCCGTCGCCGCCATCAAGGGTGTCATTGCCATTAAAGCCTGCGAGCGTATCGTCACCGTCGCCGCCGGTGAGCGTGTCGTCGTCCTGGCTTCCTTTGACGCGGTCATCGCCCGCATCGCCAACAATTTCTTCCCATTCGGCATCCTGTGCAGCCTCAAGGGCTTCGCGCTCCGCCTCATGGGCTTCTTCCAGGGCCTCATATTCGGCCTCTTTTGCGTCTTCCAGGGTCTCCCACTCAGCGTCCTGTTCTGCCTCGAGTGCGTCGATCAGAGCATGCAGTTCATCTTCGAGTGCATCCCATTCGGTGTCATGCTGCTCTTCAAGGCCCTGCCATTCTTCTGCTTGTGCAGACGCAAGGTCGGCGACCATGGCGTCATAATCCGCTTCAAACTCAGCCAGCTGTGCGGCATGGTCATCTTCAAGAGCCTGGCGTTGGGCATCATGGTTTGCGGCCAATGTGTCGTCCGCAGTGCCTGCGTCTTCTGCTGCGGCCCATTCGTCCGCCAGCTGTGCCTCAAGGGTCTCCCATTCAGCCAGAAGAGCCGCTTCCAAAGTGGCATAAGCCGCATCCAGTTCTTCCTTCAGGGCCAGCATGGCGGTCTCATGTTCTGCCTGAAGTGCTGACGCTTCAGTCTCATGTTCTGCTGAAAGGGCGTCCAGCGCGGCCTGCTTTTCTTCGTAAAGCGCATCCCATTCTGCCTCATGCTCGGCGGTCATGGCTTCAATGGCCGTGGTCCACTGGGCCTCAAGCTCGTCATATTCTGCTTGCTGCTGAGCTTCCAGCTCTTCCCACTGTGCTTCATGTTCGGCCTTCAATGCGTCAATGACCTCGTCACTGACATCTGTTTCGTCGTCATGAGCCTTGGGTGGATTGCCAGCAGCGCTGGCCGCCAACGGTGACGTTGGGGTAATTGATGTGATCACTCTTGCCTCCTACTGTGTGCCTGATTAGGCGGCTATATTAGTTGCCTGAATAGGGCATTTTGTAGGCGGAGAATTAAGAAAACGTCAAATAATACAATGACTTGACGCAAAATTGTCTTAAAATTTTTATAGAATTTTTATGGATTTGGGGATTGGCTTTATCAATCAATGATTTCCCGCTCGTACACACCCCACAGATAGCGCCGTTCAATCCAGCCTTCGGTGCCATCAATGTCAAGCTGGCACCAGATGCCTTCGCAGGATTTGACCTCACCAATCACGCCGGCGTCGGCAAGCAGCCGGGTGGCTGATGCCGGGGATGGGTCGTCATAAAGCTTGCGGGTTGTGCCGATGATCATGGCGGTGCGGCGCGAGGACAGAAGCGATACATGCATCCATCCGGTGGTGCCTTCATGATCGCGTACCTGACGCCAGGCCCGGTGCTCGTCAATCACTTCAAGAGGTAGTTGGGTGCGCTCGTACACCCACAGAATGGGGTACTGCCTGCCGGGTCCCGAGCGCATGAACGCCTTGCTGGCGGCAAGGGAAATCAGTCGGGGCAGTGGCTGACCACTTTCTCCGACACGCGGCTCCTGTGCCCCCGATTGGGCGTGAGTCGGCAGGGATTGCCCCAAAAGCCCACTGAAAAGCATCAAAATCGACAAAAAGCGCAGCATAACACCCCTTTCCCAGTCGCTTGACGTTTGAACTGGCCTCCACCTTCTGGTACTAGAAGCGCATGGTCTGAGGCAAGCACTGTCTCGCGGTTCTGAAAAAGGTATTTGTGGCCCATGGCTCAAAAAGGAAATCGGCAGCGTACCAAGGTTGTTGTCACCCGTAAGCTGCCTGACAATATTGAAACCCGCATGGCGGAGCTTTTTGACGTGCAACTGAACCTGGCGGACAAGCCGCTAGGCAAGGAAGGGCTGATCAAAGCCGTCCAGACAGCTGACGTTCTGGTGCCAACGGTGACCGACCAGGTGGACGCCGAAGTGATCGCGGCCGCTGGCAAGAATCTGAAGATGATCGCCAACTTTGGCGCCGGTGTGAACCATATCGACACCAAGGCCGCGCAGGAAAAGGGCATTGTCATTACCAATACGCCCGGCGTGCTGACGGAAGACACGGCAGACCTCGCCATGGCGCTGCTACTTTCTGTGCCGCGCCGCCTGTTTGAAGGCGAAAAAATCCTGCGTGCCGGGGACTGGACGGGTTGGACACCCACTTTCCTGATGGGGCACCGCATCCAGGGCAAGCGCCTGGGCATTATCGGCATGGGCCGAATCGGCACCGCGATTGCGCGCCGGGCCAAGGCCTTCAACATGGCCGTGCACTATCACAAGCGCTCCCGCCTGCCGGAAGACGTGGAAGCCGAACTTGAGGCAACCTATTGGGATGATCTGGACGAGATGCTCAGCCGGATGGATTTCGTGTCCGTCAACTGCCCGCTCACCGACGAGACGCATCATCTGCTGGACCGGGCGCGCATGAAAAGGCTGCAGCCTCACGCGGTGATCATCAACACCGCGCGCGGTGAGATTATTGACGAGGAAGCGCTGGCTGACCTGATTGAAGTGGGCCGCATCGCCGGCGCCGGCCTTGACGTGTTCGAGCAGGAGCCGGAGATCAATCCGAAGCTGATGGAGCTCGACAATGTGGTGCTGTTGCCGCATATGGGCTCCGCCACCGTTGAAGCGCGCATGGCCATGGGCGAGAAAGTCCTGATCAATATCCGCGCCTATGCCGACGGCCACCGGCCGCCGGACCGCGTAGTGCCCTATTGATCAAACCCAGTAACAGACCTATATCGGCCGCACCTAATGTGCGGTCGTCGCCCATCGAGGCCAACAACTGTCACAGTATGAGTTAGAAACGGTTATGACCGACCAAAAGAACATCCGCAATTTTTCGATCATTGCGCACATTGACCACGGCAAGTCCACGCTGGCTGACCGCCTGATCCAGAATACCGGCGCATTGACCGACCGGGAAATGAAGGCGCAGATCCTCGATTCGATGGATATCGAGCGCGAACGCGGCATTACCATCAAGGCCCAGACCGTGCGTCTGGAATATAAAGCCAAGGATGGCCAGAATTATACGCTGAACCTGATGGACACGCCGGGCCATGTTGACTTTGCCTATGAAGTCAGCCGCTGTCTGGCTGCGTGCGAAGGCTCGATCCTGGTGGTGGATGCCAGCCAGGGCGTGGAAGCCCAGACACTGGCAAACGTCTATCAGGCCATTGAGAACGATCATGAAATCGTGCCGGTGCTGAACAAGATTGACCTGCCGGCTGCGGAACCAGACCGCGTGCGCCAGCAGATCGAAGATGTGATCGGCATCGACGCCACCGAAGCGGTGGAATGTTCTGCGAAATCAGGCATCGGCATCGATGACGTGCTTGAAGCCATTGTCGAGCGCCTGCCGGCACCTGAAGGTGATCCGGACGCGCCACTGAAGGCCATGCTGGTGGATAGCTGGTACGATGCTTATTTGGGCGTGATGGTTCTGGTGCGGGTGATCGACGGCAAGATCAAGAAAGGCCAGACCATCAAGATGATGGCGGCTGACGCCGAGCACCAGATCGAACGTGTGGGCGTGTTCACGCCGAAGGGCGTGATCGTGCCTGAACTCGGGCCCGGCGAAGTGGGCTTTATTACGGCATCGATCAAGGAAGTGGCCGACACCCACGTGGGTGACACCATCACCGAGGTGAAGCGGCCGTGTGCCAAGGCGCTGCCGGGCTTCCAGCCCAGCCGGTCCGTGGTTTTCTGTGGCCTGTTCCCGGCGGACACGAGCGAGTTCGAGCGCCTGCGCGACGCCTTGCAGAAGCTGCGCCTGAATGACGCCAGCTTCGAGTATGAGATGGAATCGTCCGCGGCTCTGGGCTTTGGTTTCCGCTGTGGCTTCCTCGGCATGCTGCACCTGGAGATCATCCAGGAGCGCCTGCTGCGCGAATTTGACCTCGAGCTGATCACCACCAGCCCAAGCGTGATCTACAAGATCCACATGACGGATGGGTCGATGATTGAGCTTCACAACCCGGCGGACATGCCGGACGCGGTGAAGATCGACCACATCGAAGAGCCATGGATCAACGCCACGATCCTGGTGCCGGATGAGCATCTGGGTGCAGTGCTGAAGCTGTGCGAAGACAAGCGCGGCATTCAGGAAGACCTGACGTACGCAGGCACGCGCGCCATGTTGAAGTACCGCCTGCCGCTCAACGAAGTGGTATATGACTTCTATGACCGCTTGAAATCTGTCAGCCGCGGCTACGCAAGCTTCGACTATGACCTATACGGCTACGAAGAATCAGACCTGGTGAAAATGTCGATCCTGGTGAACGCCGAGCCTGTGGACGCGCTCTCCATGCTGGTGCACCGCAGCCAGGCGGAAGGCCGGGGCCGGGCGCTGTGTGAGCGCCTCAAGGACCTGATCCCACGCCAGCTGTTCAAGATTCCGATCCAGGCAGCCATCGGTGGCCGGGTCATCGCCCGCGAAACCATTTCGGCCATGCGCAAGGACGTGACGGCAAAATGTTACGGCGGCGACGTGACGCGGAAGAAGAAGCTTCTGGAAAAGCAGAAGAAGGGTAAGGCCAAGATGCGCATGTACGGGAAAGTGGAAATCCCGCACAACGCCTTTATCGCTGCGCTCAAGATGCGGGAAAACTAAGTGGCTGAAAGCGTCGACATCAACCAACTGGCAGTGGCGGCAAAGGCCGGGGACGCCGACGCCCAATATAAGATGGCAGCTTACCTGTCTGGTGAAGGCCAGAAGGATGCGGCCATTAAAATGCTCAAGGCCGCGGCCACCGCAGGCCACCTTGATGCGCGTTTCACGCTCGCAAACTTCATGCTGTCCGGCCATATGGTCGACCGCGATGTCAGCCACGCCGTGCAGGTTCTTGCACAGGCTGCTGCCAAGGGGCATGAAGCCGCGACGCGGCTACTGGCTGTCCTCAAGGCCATGGGGCATGGCTGTGAGGCGGATTGGCCCGCGGCTGTGGCGCTTCTGGTTACCGGCGCCCGCCAGGGCCACATTCTGGCGCTGGCTGAACTGGCGCTCCTGCGGGAGCTTTACGGCTTTAATGATGACCTGAATACCGCGCTTCTCTTGGCGGCAGCCACCCGCGGCAACATTATTGCCGCCATGCAGCTTGTCAGTCGCCACCTGAAGGGCGACCGGACGATCGAAGCGGGCCTGGCCAAGCAATGGACTCAGCAGGGCCGTCAACTGGGGCATCCGTTGGCGGGTAACCTGCTGCCAGCTTTTGAAGCTGTTGAAGCGGCACCACTGCCTGACCCAACGGCAATACCCGATATTCCGGAAGACCTGCTCTCGGATTTGGCGACAGCGCCCGAATCGCTTGCCCGCCCGCAAGCGCGGGTGGAGCTGGATCGCCCGCATGTAGAAACAATTGAAGGGCTGATCAGCCACGCCTTGTGCGAACATATCATCGCAGCCTCCGCACCGAGCCTCGCGCCTGCGCGGGTGGTGGACCCCAAGAGCGGTGAGTTGCGTGCGGACCCCTACCGCCATTCCTATAACATGGCCTTCTGGCCTGCCGACCTTGACCTGGTTCTCTATGCCATTGGCGCGCGCATGTGTGCAGCGGCTGGCGTTACGCCGGATCACGGCGAAATGCTGAGCGTGCTCTATTATCAGCCCGGTATGTATTATGGGCCGCACTATGATTGCCTGGTACCGGGCGCGGACGGCCAGAATGCCGAACTTGAGCGCAGCGGCCAGCGGCCCAAAACCGTGCTGATTTATCTGAATGACGGCTATGAGGGCGGCAGCACCAGCTTTGTCCGTGCTGGATTCGCGCATAAAGGCGGCATAGGGGACGCCATCGTGTTTCAGAATGTGCTAGCAGATGGTGAAATCGATGAACAATCGCTGCATGAAAGCACGCCTGTGACAGGCGGCGTGAAGTGGATTGCGTCCAAATGGATCCGGGAAAAAAGCTATCAATTTTAATGGCTTTGCCCTTTTCCTCGATAGGGCTGATGTGGGACCAACGAAAAATTTTTTCGCCAGATTCCTGATTTGTGATTTTTCGAGACTCTGTTTACCGGTTGTTAACAGGCTTCATTCTATAAAGAGGATGCTGATACAGCCTAATAGCTCCCTTGATCTGACTGTGTCGCGCGGAACCGCATGTCCTCCCCCGATTGCGGTTCCGCTTTTTTATGTGCTCCTCTTTTTCGATGCTCTTTTGCCCCTTCCTCTTGCATGCTGTGCCAAGATGACTTTGAATGTAGCTTCAATTGAAACGGCAAGGTCTGGTATGCAGTTGATCCGGTTGATCATTTTGACACTCTCAATGGTAAGCACCCTTGTGCTGGCTCAGCCCGCCCTTGCCCAGTTGCAGGGTGACGGTGAAGACCCGCGCCAGCTGGCACATGACATATATGTCGGCGTCAACCGGGGATCGCCTCCGGCTGCAGTGGCATTGAAGCTGGCTGACGTGATCAGGGTGTACCGCTTCCGTTGCACCCGGGTGACGGATTATCAGGTTTACGTATCGCGTCCCAATCTTCTGGACATCAAGGTCAAATGCAGCGGCGACCCGCTTTACGGTGTCACTGTGGCCTCGAACGGCTATGTGGCCGTCTATGGCGGTAACGGCATTCTGGGCGCGCTCGACCGCCGGGACGGGCTGATCTACAGCTTCTCGGCATCAGGCGATGTGGAATCCGATTCGCGCCTTACCGCGGATCAGGCGCTGGACGAAACCGTTGATCGGCTGCAGCTGGATGACGGCATGAACCTCTGGTACGTGATGGCGATGTTTGCCGTGCTGCTGGCCCTGATGATCCTGATTGCCGGTGTGTGGATGAAGATGTGGCGCCGCCGGGACGCAAAGAAGCGCGAACGGCGCAAGATCAAGCCCATGGCACGCCATACGGTACAGGCCACAACTGACGTCAAGGATATGCTTTTGAAGGAAAGCACCCGGGTGGCAGCCAATATCTACAAGCACCCATCGGGTATCTTCATTGCGCGCGGCAAACGCGGCAAGCGGCGCTTCTTTCGCTCACGCTTCTGGGCGGCCATGTATCGGTCTATCGGCCTCAGAATGTTTGAGACAGGCGCCCCTCAAGTGATGCATGTGGACATGCCGGGCGAGGCCGAAACCCCGCAAGGCTAGCGCTGGAAGGGCGGTGTCCAGTCGATGCCGGTGGTGATCGAGAACAGGTGTGCGGCGAAAACGAAGAAGCCGACAATCCCCAGAAACTGGATATAGAAGGGCGGTATCAGCGATACCGTCCCCATCTCATGCTTTTTTTCGCGCCAGTAGCCAAACAGCCACACCAGCACGCAGGCCACCAGGCCGATAATCGTTCCCTTGAGTGACACTGTTTTATTCCGTGCGCGGCGAATAATCGGGCTTGCCGAAGTGGAAGCCCTGGGCGAAATCCACGCCCAGCGAGCGCAGGAAATCTGCCTGAAAGCGGTTTTCCACATGTTCGCCGATGGTTTTGACCCCAAGGTCATTACACAGCCGCACGATCGACAGCAGGAAAGTCGGGCGGTAACCCGGCGTGTTCATGTCTTCCACATAAGATCCGTCAATCTTGACATAATCCACATTGAAGGCACGCAGATACTGGTAGCCCGCAGCCCCGGCGCCGAAGTCATCAAGGCAGATCTGATAGTCCATGGCCTTCAGGTCATTCAGGATGGCCTCGACCTTTTCGAGATTCTCGATGGTGGCGGTTTCCGTCAGTTCCACCAGGATGTTGCGGGCGGCGTCCTTGCCGGCGATGAATTCCTTCATCAACTGGTCGGTATAGCGGCTGTTATCCAGCGTCCGGCCTGAAATATTCACGGCCAGTGTCAGCGGGTTGCCCAGCTTCTTCATCTTTTTCACATAGTCGATCGCCTTGTGGCACAGGGCGATGTCGAATTCTTCAATAATGCCCACTTCTTCGGCGAAACGGATAATATCCAACGTGCTTTTGTCACCCATGCGGTCGTCAAAGCGGCTCAGCACCTCATTGTGGTGCACTTCGTTGGTCGACAGGGAAAAGACTGGCTGGAACGCCATCTTGAAGGTGCCGGTTTCGATCATCTGGCGCATGCCAACGACCCGGCGCTGAGCTTCGGAGGCCATGTCTTCATAGGCTGTCGACAGCGAATCGAAATCAACCGCGCCCGGGTCTTTGACAAATTGGTTCAGCACATATGTCAGCGTCCGCAGCACCTGGTCTTCCGTGCCTTCCTTGGGTATGTCAGACGCAAGGGTCGAATAGGCCGTCTTCAGTTTGACGTTTTCATCCACATGCTCTAGCGAGCTGCCGAGCTGCGAGCCGTCTGATTTTGCGCGGTGCAGGAAAGCGAAATGCTTGTCGCCGATCTGGCCGGCGATTTCGCCGTCTACCGACAAGGTCTTGAGGTGTGCGGCCACCTGCTTCAGGAGCACGCGCATATATTTCGGGCCGAATTTCTTCTTGGCGTCTTCGATGCCTTCAACTTCGACCGCAGTCATATAGAGGTTGTTGCCTGCCGGGTTGTCCTTCATGGTACGTGACGCCAATTCCATGAAGCTTTCGCGCTGCAGCAGGCCTGTTTCCGGGTCAGTAGCTTCATTGTCCGCGCTACTGCCCCCCAGGGGTGCTGCGCGCAGGGCCAGGAATGTGTGGCTGTCTTCGCCCGGCATCTTGAGCGCAAACAGCCGAAGTGCCACGCTGCGGCCACCCTGCGAGATGAAGCGTAGCGGGATCGGACCAATCCGGCCCTTGTGCATCAGATGCTGCTGAAGGGCGGCATAGACATCGCGGTCATCTTCGTCGATCTGGTCAGCGATCAGCTCACCCACCAAGCTGCCGCTATCGGTGCCGACACGTTCTGTCGCGCCCCCTTCGAAGACAATCTTGCCTTTTTCATTCACCTCGAAAAAGATTTCCGCGGCGGCGAAGGCAAAGGCAACAAAGCGTTCACGTTCTTTTTTGATTTCTTCAATTGGGCCGGACATAGCGTTCCTGTTTGGCGTCGCATGTTGATGCGGAAACTTTTCCCTGAACCAGTACTAAGGGGGAAAGGTAAAAGAATTATCGTTAAATCATTAAAAACTTATCGCGCTTGTGATGGAAGGACAAGCTCTGCTAGGTTTTCGACCAACGAATTTATCAGACTGACAAGGGGATACAAGGAATGCGCATCACGGGGACACTCACGGCGGGCTTTTTGTGCGCCGCGGTCATCGGGTCTGCGGCAACTGCTGCTGGCGAAGACGCCAAGAAATTTGAGCTGACGGACATCTTCAACCTGGAATATGCCACTGGCCCACGGCTTACGCCGTCAGGGGATGCTGTTGTCTATGAGCGCCGGTCGCTCGACATCATGACAGACAGCACCCGGTCCAATATCTGGCAGGTGAACCTTGACGGCAGCGGCCACCGGCCCGTGCTTTCGGGCAAGGCCAGCTACCGCATGCCGCGTTTCTCTTCGGACGGCAGCCGCATGGCTTATGTGTCCTCCGTTGAAGGCAAGAATCAGATTTATGTGCGCTGGCTGGATACAAATGAGACCGCGCGCGTCACCGACCTGCAATATGGTCCGGGGTCGCTTTCCTGGTCGCCGGACGGCAGCATGATTGCCTTCACCATGTTTGTGCCATCGGACGCCAAACCGCTCTATAGCCTGCCCGCGGCCCCCAAGGGCGCCGAATGGGCGGGGCCGGCCAAAGTGGTGGACCGGGTGACCTACCGGGCAGACGGTGCGGGCTATCTGCCGCGTGGTTTCACCCATGTGTTTGTGGTGCCTGCGGACGGCGGCACGCCGCGCCAGGTGACAAGCGGTGATTATAACCACGGTGGCGCGCTGGCCTGGACGGCCGATTCCCAGAACATCATCTTTTCCGCCAACCGCGTGGAAGGCTGGGAGCTGAATGGGCGTGAGTCTGAAATCCATAGCGTCAATGTGGCATCGGGCGAGATCACGACACTCACGAACCGCAAGGGCCCCGACTTTGGCCCGCAGATGTCGCCGGACGGCAAGCTGGTGGCATACCTGGGCTTTGATGAAGACGGCATGTCCAGCAAGAATGCTGAACTCTATGTCATGAACACGGACGGCAGCGGCAGCCGCGCCTTGTTGCCGACGCTGGGTCGCGGCATTGGCGAAATCCAGTGGGCGCCGGATGGCCGCGGCATTTTCTATAGCTACGACAATAACGGCAAGACGCTGGTGGCATACGTGAACCTTGTGGGCGGTGGCCGTGTGATGACAGACGCCGTGGGCGGCACCACGCTGGGACGGCCCTACACCAGCGGCACGTTCCGCGCGACCGCTGATGGCCGCGTGGTCTTCACCCAGTCCCGCACGGACCGGCCAGCTGACCTGGCGGTGGTGGACCGCATCTCGAATGTGACTACGCTCACGGACCTCAACGGCGATGTGCTGGGCCACCGCGCCATGGCGAGCGTGGAGGAAATCTCCTTCCCTGCAAGTGTTGGCGGGCATGAAATCCATGCCTGGGTGGTCAAGCCGGCGGACTTTGATGCCTCCAAGAAATATCCGCTGATCCTCGAGATCCACGGCGGCCCGCACACAGCCTATGGCCCGCAGTTCTCGGCTGAAATCCAGGCCTATGCCGCTGCCGGTTATGTTGTGGTGTACGGCAACCCGCGGGGCAGCACGTCTTACGGTGAGGATTTCGCCAATGAAATCCACCATAACTATCCGTCGAATGATTATGACGACCTGATGGATTCGGTGAACCAGGTGATTGCCCAAGGTTATATCGATGAAAACCAGATGTATGTCACCGGCGGCTCAGGCGGCGGCGTGCTGACAGCCTGGATCGTTGGCAAGACAGATCGCTTCCGTGCGGCCGTTGTGGCCAAGCCGGTGATCAACTGGACCAGCTTTGTGCTGACCGCCGACTTCAGCCCCTTCTTCACCAAATATTGGTTCGATGGCTTCCCTTGGGAAAATCAGGAAAACTATTGGAAGCGGTCACCGCTCAGCCTTGTGGGCAACGTGAAGACGCCAACCATGCTCTTGACCGGCGAAGTGGATTACCGCACGCCTATGTCGGAAACGGAGCAATATTATCAGGCGCTGAAACTTCAGAAGGTGGACAGCGTGATGGTGCGCATTCCAGGCGCAGGCCACGGCATCGCGGCCAAGCCTTCGAACCTGGTGCAGAAAATTGGCAACATCCTGGCCTGGTTTGAGAAATACAAACCGGAGGCCGAGAGCGAATAAATGTCAGATGGGGCATCGTGGGGGACCACGGTGCCCCAGACTTTTAGGGGAGGTGTTAATGACGCGTTTTTTTCAAATAGTGACGCTGGCGCTGGGCGGCATTCTCTTGAGTGGGCAGGCGTCCAGCCAACAGGCGCCATCCGATGAAGCCGCCCTCCTTGCCATGCACCAGGAAATTCTGGATGCCCACAAGAACATCGGGTTGGAAGCCTGGCTCGCCAAGGGCGTGGACCCATTCGTTTCTGCCAACCGCGGCGTAATCAGCTACCCCACGAAGGAAGCCCGGACTGACATGTTCCGGGGCTATATCGGTTCCACGGATTTTGAGTATTACCGCGACATGGTGCCGCCTGTTGTTAAAGTATCGGCAGATGGTACCCTTGGCTGGGTGATCGTTCAGGTGGAAGCGAAAGGTGTTCGAGCCGGCCAGGTTTTTGAGTTCCAGTCTGCCTGGATTGAACTGTATGAAAAGCAGCAGGGTGGCTGGGCCAATGTCGGCAATGTTTCCAATTTCAAGGAATGACTCAGCCAAATTGAGGTAACGGCCAAGGCGAGGGATTGAGGCAGACGATGACGACGGAAGGGCAACAGGCGCACACGCCGCTGGAGATGCTGCACCCGCGGTCGCTCAAGTATCTGAGCCGCTACCTGCGCATCTGGGTGCGGGGGCGGCTGTGGCTGCAGGTGGTGATCGGCATGGTCGCAGGCTTGTTGCTTGGCTATGCGCTTGGCCCCACGGCCGGGCTGGTGCCTGCGGATGCATCGGCCACCATTGTCAGTTGGGTGGCGCTGCCGGGGCATTTGTTTCTGGCGCTGATCCAGATGATTGTGATCCCGCTGGTTTTCGCCTCTGTCATTCGGGGCTTGGCCGCCAGCGAAAACATGGATCAACTCAGAAGCCTGGGCATGCGTATTGTGCCCTATTTCATCTGCACCACGGCCATCGCCATTTCGATTGGCCTTGTGGCCGCCATGGTGATCAAGCCGGGCCTGTATGTGGATGCGGAAACCGTGCGCGCCACCCTGGGCGGCCTGCCGCAGGCTGTGACAACCATGGCGCCCGATATGCTGAGCCTGGGCGACATTCCTGAGAAAATCCTGGGTATATTGCCCACCAACCCGCTGGTCGCCATGACAGATATGGACATGCTGAAGGTGGTGCTGTTTGCCGTCATTGTAGGCGTGGCGCTGGTGATGATGGAGCCCGTGCAGGCCAAGCCACTTCTGGACCTCCTTGGCTCGTTGCAGGCGGTGTGCATGACGGTGGTGCGCTGGGCTATGCTGATCGCCCCCTTCGCGGTGTTTGGCCTGATGACACAGCTCACCTCCAAGATCGGGTTTGAAGCGCTTCTGGGCATGGCCGTGTATGTGCTGACGGTGCTGGCGGGCCTTGCTGTGCTGTTTCTTTTTTACATGCTGGTGGTCACCCTTGTCGCCCGGCGGAACCCGATCGCGTTTGTCGGCAAGATCCGCGAGCTGCTTCTGCTGGCCTTTTCCACTTCGAGCTCCGCGGCGGTGATGCCCATCTCCATTCGCACGGCGGAAGACAAGCTGGGGGTCAGGCCGTCTGTCAGCCAGTTTATCGTGCCCATCGGCGCCACCATCAATATGGACGGCACAGCGCTTTACCAGGGTGTGGCGGCGGTGTTCTTGGCGCAGGTGTTCGGCATCGATATCGGCTTGTCGGGCTATCTCTTGATCGTGCTGACATCCGTGGGCGCCTCCATCGGTACCCCGGCCACGCCGGGCGTGGGGATTGTGATCCTGTCGATGGTGGTGACCGCGGTGGGTATCCCGGTTGAAGGCATTGTGCTGATCATGGGGGTGGACCGGATTCTGGATATGTGCCGCACCATGCTCAATGTCACGGGCGACATGGTGGCCTCCACCGTGATGGACCGCTGGGTGGGCGGTGCACGGCCGCTGCAAATGGAGCTGGCGGCAGAAGCCCGGCGCGAGACCATCCGCCGCGAGACCGGCGAGGATATCATCATCACAAAACACTAGATCCCGCGGGTTGCATGATGAGTCTTTAAAGGTGCAATAGATATACCTTTAAGTGTATTTTCTGCTATACTCCACATTCTTCGCAAGCAAGATGGGGAGAAGACTTATGGAGATGAAAGCGCAACAGCGCCTCGGCGGGGAGCGCGCGAGCAAGGCGCTCTCAGCCAAAGAGCGCCTCGGACAAGAGCTCAACCTACCGCATGACTTTGAGCTGGAAGTGAGGCCTGTGGAAAGCAAGAGCGGTCTTGCCTTTGAGCTTAAAATCAAACGAGGTGGATTGCCCACAGGGCTGGACCTGGTGTTCGACCCGCTGGAGCCGGAAGGTGGCAGCTTCACGCTGGACCTGTCTGCCAAGAACGGCAAGGAAGAAAGCGGCAGCCGCTACTGTTCCTGCAATGGGGTCAGCATGAGCTGCCCGGAAGGCAAGTCGCCACACTGCGACTGCACGACCGATCCGCCAAGCCTGAGCTGCGGCTAAGCATAAAAAAAGGCGCCTTGAGGCGCCCTTTTTCTGTTTAGAGGTTATCCGCTCTATTCCGCCATATAGGCGACATTGCCTTTCACCACGGTCAGGATGGCCCTGGTTTTCGGGATATCAGCTGGCACCGCCGTCATGATATCGCGGTCGAAGGCCGTCAGGTCGGCTTCCTTGCCCACCGTGATGCTGCCCAGCCGGTCTTCAGCGAAGGCGGCATAGGCTGGCCACAGGGTGAACATCTTCAGGGCTTCGGTGCGGGTCACGGCTTCTTCTGCGTGCCAGTTCTCGCCCTGGAAACCCTTCAGGTCATGGCGGTGGACAGCGGCATAAAACTCGATCATCGGGTCACCGCGCTCGACCGGCGCGTCAGACCCGCCCGCAACCAAAGCGCCGCTGGCGATCAGGCTGGACCAGGCATAGGCGCCCACCAGGCGGTCATCGCCCAGGCGGTCCGGCGCGAAATGCAGGTCACCGATTGCATGGCTTGGCTGCATGGACGCGATGACGCCCAGCTGGGCATAGCGCGGCAGGTCATCCGGATGCACGATCTGGGTGTGCTCGTCGCGCCAGCGCGGGTCGGCAATCGCCCGCTCAATCGTGGGCACGTCACCGAAGGCTTCCTCGAACCAGTCCAGCACCAGGCGGTTGCCGCGGTCGCCGATGGCATGCATGGCGATCTGGATGCCAGACCCCAGCGCCTGCTTCAGGATTGGCATGGTTTCTTCCTTGGTGGTGATCAAGAGGCCCGTTGAGGCCGCATCGGAATAGGGTTCCAGAAGCGCCGCCCCGCGGGAGCCCAGCGCGCCGTCCATATAAAGCTTGATGGCGCGGGTGATGATGCGTCCGTCCGCGTTCTGGCGCATGCCGGAGGCAAACAGGCTTGGGGCGTCTTCGGGCTCGATGGCGTTATAGACACGGATGTCCACATCACCGGCGTCTGCCAGGCGCTCCAGTGCATCCACGCGGCTGATGGGCACGGACATATTGTGCAGCCCGGTCCAGCCATATTCGGCATAGACGCGTGCGCCTGTCACCAGCGCCCGGTCAACGTCAGCGTCCGTCGGCGCAGGCACAAGGCCGGACACCAGACTCATGGCTGTGTCCACCAGCATGCCAGTGGGCTCGCCCAGGGCATTCTTGATGATCTCACCACCATAGGGCGCCTCGGTTGCGCCCGTGACACCGGCCATCTCCAGTGCTTTGGAGTTGGCGACAACGGCATGGCCGTCAGCGCGGGTCAGGATCACCGGGATATCTTCAACGACCGCATCGATGTCCCAGCGGGTCGGGAAGCGTTTTTCCGGCCAGTGGGTTTCGATCCAACCGCGACCTACCAGCAGGCTGGGTTGTTCCTTGGTGCGCCAGTCAGCAACAGCTTTCTTCACACCTGAGAGAGAATCGATGCCCTCAAGGTTCAGGGTCAGCTCTCTCTCGCCAATGCCGTGAAGGTGCGCGTGGGCATCCACAAAGCCAGGGTAAAGTGCTGCACCGTCCAGCGACAGGACGGTTGTCGCATCACCCACAAGGGCTTCGGCGTCCGCCCGGGTGCCGACATGGATGAACACACCGTCCTTGATGGCAACGGCTTCAGCGCTGGGGTTGGCGTCATCTGCTGTATAGATGGGTCCGCCCCAGATCACCATGTCGGCGACAGGGCTGGACGGTACCGGTGCGGCAGTATCCTGTGCGACAACTGCGGTCGCGGTGGTGCCTGCAAAGGCAAGTAGGGTGAGTAGAAACTTGATGGGGCGCATGGTGCATCTCCTGATCTGAGGCCTTCATGCTATGTCGGCAAAAAGGTGTGTCAAGGGAAAGGGTTAGTCCGGCCTTGCACCTTGCATGCGGAGAGGCCACAATGTGGCCAGGTCCAAAAGGGACAGGGGAAGGTTCAAGCCGTGCGTGACATAGTTGTTGCATTGATTGTTTTGGGGTGGCTGCCCTTCGCCTTTTTCCGTCCGGTGGTCGGTATTCTGCTGTGGTTCTGGTTGTCGCATATGAACCCGCACGCCTATACCTACGGATTCGCCCAATATTTTGGGTTTCTCGATTATGTCGCGCTTGCCACCATGGCTGGATTGGTGATGGACGGCAGAAAAAAGTCTCTGCCGACGCATCCTGTTGTTGTCCTTTTGATCCTTTATTTCATCTGGATTGTCGTCACCACCATTGCGGCCTTCGACCCAGGCAGAGCCATTGAGAAATTTATCCATCTGTTCAAGATTCTGCTGTTCACATTTGTAGCTGTGATGACGATGCAGACACCCAATCGCCTTAAGGGGATGCTGTATGTCCTGATGATGTCGATGGCTTTCATCGGCCTCAAGGGCGGGTTTTATACGATTGCCACCGGTGGCGGTGGTCGTGTGGAGGGCGCCGGCGGCATGATGGGGGACAACAACCAGTTGGCCGTTGCAATGGCTATGTCATTGCCGCTTGCGCTCTATTTCTTCCAGCATCCGCCCAAACCTTTCCTGAAATGGCCTGCTCTTGGACTGGCCTTGTGTTTCGCCATTTCAGTGGTTGGTACCCAGTCACGCGGTGGCTTTGCCGCGCTTGCTGCTGTGTCATTCATGCTGTTGATGAAAACCAAGCGGAAGTTTACAGCGATTGTTGTCATGGCGGTGCTGGCCAGCGGCGGCTATTATTTTGCGCCCGATAGCTGGAAAAATCGGATTGAAAGCTCGGAAAAAACCACGGAGGACAGTAGCTTCCGTGGGCGGGTGGTGATGTGGAAGTTTTCCTCCAACCTGGCGGATGACAACCCGATTGAAGGTGGCGGGTTTGATGTGTTCTATGTGCCGCGGGCGCGGGAGCTCTATATGAGCCCGGGCGAAAGGGCGCGGGCACCACATTCGATTTATTTCGAGGTTTTGGGCGAGCATGGTTATACAGGCCTGGTGCTTTGGCTGACCATCCTGTTCACCGGCTGGTATGCCGGCGGTACGGCGGCAAAACGATACCGATCCTATGAACATACACGATGGTTGGGAGACTTGTGTGCCGCCTGCCAGTTGTCGCTGGTTGCATATGCTGCTGGTGGCCTGACGGTTAATATTGCGACCTTCGACTATTTTCATGATCTATTGGCGATCATTGTGCTCAGCTTTGTCATTGGTGACAAACTGATTGCGCGGGGTGACCGTGCGGAAAGCTCGGCTGAAGCAGGAGAGGATGTGGCACCCCGGCCTCCTTCGTCCAAGAAGTGGTCGCCGTATCAAAATGGCGGTGGCCGGAATGGACAAGGCAGGGCGGCACGAGGCTTGCCCTGATCGCTTTAGTCGGTCAGCCCTGGGTGTCCGACTTGGGCGTCTCTTCAGGGGCGGGTGTTTGCCCGGCATCATACTTCGCCGCAAAATCCAGGGTTTGTGCACCTGATCGGCGACGGATGAAGGCAACCAGTAACCCGATCGCGGCTCCTGCCAGAATGACAGTTCCCAGCATGATGGCGAAGCCCAGCACCCAACCCATCAGGCTGTACATGCTTTCGCAATTGTCGCCGCACAGGCTTTCCATTGGGTTGCCCACCCAGAAACGGAAGGCGCCGTAAGCCACAAGGCTCAGGAGTATCAGCCCAAAAAGATGCTTCATCCGGAGGTTCAGGGCCCCGGCCTTGCGCCGCTTCTGGCGCTTTTTGATCATGAGATGCTCTGACATGGGCCGCACTATGGGCTTGGGGCAGGGTGTGGTCAAGCCGCGATCTCACCGATCACGGCAATTTTCACGGGGTTTTCAGAGTAGGTCATGCTTCTTCAGGCCATGGCGGAACTGGTCATAGGTCAGGCCAACATGCTTGGCTGCTGCGCGCTGGTTGAAGCGGTTTTCCGCCAGCGCATGTTCATAAAGTTTGCGCTCAAAGCTCGCCGCTTCCTCACGCAGGTCAAAGGGGCCGTCTGGCAGGCAGGGTGTGGCGGGGTCCGGGGGCGATGCAGTGGGCGCGGGTGCAGCAGTCGCTGGCAGTCGCCGGTTGGTTTTGGCAGGTGGCCGGAAGGGGCTTTCGAACGGATCAAAGGTAATGTCGCATACCGGCTGTTCGCCGTCCCACGCGCGGTAGATAGCGCGTTCCACAACATTCTTCAGTTCGCGGATGTTGCCGGGCCAGTGGTGGTCCATCATGGTTTCGGTCGCTTGTTTGGAAAAGCCAGGGAACACCAGCCATTCCAGCTCGCGCGCCATGGCCATGCCGAAATGTTCGGCCAGTAGCATGATATCTTCCCGTCGTTCCCTGAGCGGCGGCACCGTGATCACGTCAAACGCCAGGCGGTCCAGGAGGTCATGGCGAAACTCGCCCGCGTCGGCGGCGGCTGGCAGGTCAATGTTGGTGGCGCCGATCACGCGGACGTCCACGGTGATGGTGTCCGTGCCGCCGACACGCTCGAACTCACCATATTCGATCACGCGCAGCAGCTTCTCCTGCGCGGCCATGCTCATGGTGCCGATTTCATCCAGGAACAGGCTACCCTCATCCGCCGCCTCGAACCGGCCTGCGCGGCGGTTCCGCGCGCCGGTGAAGGCGCCGGGTTCATAGCCGAACAGTTCGCTTTCCAGCAGCGTTTCCGCGAGCGCCGCGCAGTTCATCTTCTGGAAGGCCTTGTTCCAGCGGTTTGACAGATAGTGCAGGCGCCAGGCGATCAGTTCCTTGCCTGTGCCGCGTTCACCAATCACCAGCATCGGCCGGTCCAGCGGTGCTGCGCGGCTGATCTGGTCCATCATGTCCAGAAAGGCGGGGCTGTCGCCAATGATTTGATCTTGTTTTTTAATCATGTGCCAATAGTAAGTGAAAAACACCAAATATTGGTAATTATTTCTGTATCCCTTATCGGTTATTCAAGGGGTAAAATTTTTTACCATTACAAAACAATGGCTTAACAATTTTTGAAAAACTGGCACACCCCCTGCAAACAAGGGAGATGTCAGCACAAAAAAGACTGACACCAAAAAAACAAACACAAGACAGCGAAACAAGAACTAGAGGACGACAACAATGACCAAGATGCTCCACATGATGCCGGTAACGCCCGGGACACGACGCGAGGGGATGGAAGCAGTTGGTGTGATTGCAGGCTTTGGTCTGGTGCGCCATTCAGATGGCCGCCTGCCACAGATAAGCCGCCGCAGCCGCCGCATGGAACGTCAGCGTCGTCTCAACTAGTTCAACCTGGCCCCGGTTTAACCCCAAAAAGAGGGATGCCGGGGCCGCGACTAACACAGCAACCCGATAATAATAAAAGCGAGGATCGGGGAGCACGTCCCAAAAAATGGCAAAAGCCCGGGACACGTAGCGAGGACATACGAAAGGAAGTATAAAATGGGTATTTTTTCACGCCTGACCGACATCATCAATTCCAACATCAATGCCATCCTGGACAAGGCGGAAGATCCTGAAAAAATCATCCGTATGGTCATCCAGGAAATGGAAGACACGCTGGTTGAGGTTCGGTCCTCCGCCGCCAAGACGATTGCCGACCAGAAAGATCTGGAACGCCGCATCAAGAAGGTGAAGCAGGCAACGACCGACTGGGAAAAGAAAGCCGAACTGGCGATTTCCAAAGGTCGTGACGACCTTGCCAAAGGCGCGCTGATCGAGAAAGCCAAAGTGGCTGACATGGCAGCGCACCTTGAAGAAGAGATGAAGCATCTCTCTGAAGCGCTGGGCCGGAATGAGGAAGATGTCATCAAGCTTGAAGCCAAGCTTCGTGAAGCTCGCGCCAAGAAAGCCAGCATGACCGCGCGTCATAAGTCAGCTTCCAACCAGGTGCGTGTACGCAAGAACCTGTATGACAACCGCATCCAGGACGCGTTCGACCGGTTCGACAAAGTTGACGCCCGTCTTGACCGCCTGGAAGGTGAGGCAGAAGCCATGGCCATTGGTCGCGGCGAGAATCTCGAAGACGCCTTCAAGGAACTTGAAAGCAATGATGAGATTGAACAGGAACTGGCTGCCCTGAAGGCGAAAGCCGCAGGCACGACGAGCGCGAAAGCTCCAGCAAAAAAATCGGCGTCGAAATAATCGGCGCCCAACAAAAACAAGAATGACTAGGGGAACTTAAAATGGACGTTGTACCGATCTTATTGCTCGTGATCGTGGCCCCTCTCTGGATCATCTTTCACTATATCACCAAGTGGAAGCAGATGAAGGGGATCACCGCGGAAGACGAAGCATCGCTGGGTGACCTGCGCACCGCCGCAGACCGCCTGGAAGACCGCCTTCGCACCATGGAACGGATCATGGATGACGAAGTGCCAGACTGGAGGAGCCGCCACCATGACAAATTCTAAAGGACGCCCGACTAAACTCTATAAAGACCCTGTAAAAGGGCGAGTGATGGGTGTATGCGCGGGTATTGCCGACTATTTCGATATCAAGGTTGGCGTCGTACGGTTCCTGGCTTTCTTTGGCATCCTCTTCACCATGCCGTGGCTGTTGATCGGTTACTTCATCCTGGGGATGTCGCTGGACCCAAAGCCTGAAGGTCTCTATGAGGACGAGAACGAGGAAGAGTTCTGGAAGCAGACGCGCAAGAGCCCGGACTATACAGCTGCTGAGCTGCGTCGCCGGTTCCGCGATATCGAGCGCCGCACGTCCGAGATGGAGGCCTATATGACCAGCAAGCGCTTCCGTCTGGAGCGGGAACTGAAGGCCCTCGAGGACTAGACTATTCAAGGGACTATTTGTCGAAGCCTTCCCTTCCTAGAGAACTTTCCCTTTCTCCCGAGAGAAGTGCAGAGACAACGGGCAGGTGCTGATCGGGCCTGCCCCTTTTTTTATCAAGCCGGATGGTTTAACCTGATGGTAACGAAGAGTGCCTAAAAGGCACCGAGATAAGCCGATGAGCCCGGTAAAGGGCCCCCGTTAAAGGGTAAGGCAGACAGCAAGGACAGTGAGTGACATGAGTGCAATTATCTTTGGTTTGGCCCTTGGGCTGAACGCCACATCGCCCGCGATTGCGAGTGAGATGAACCCCCATATGCTTGCAGCAGACCGCCACTATCAGGAGCTGGTGTATCAGCACCGGCCGCTCATTCGCGCGGCGGTAATCGACACGCAGGGTTTGGCCTTGCGCCAACGTCCCCACGCCGCCAAGCGGGCCGAAACCGATCCGGTCAGGGAAGTGCGTTGAGGCGCGGCGCCTAGCCCTAGTCGGCGTTCAGGCGCGCCTCTTCTTCCGTCAGCGCTTTTGCAAAAGCCTTGCGACCCCACAACAACAGCCCGATGGACAGCGGCGTCGTGATCGCAGCCACAAGTGCCAGCGAGTAATTTAGCAGCATTTCATCGCCGAACAGATGGTCTGTGAAGGCGCCGATCAGCAGAGGGCCGGCACCGTATCCGATGATATTGGTGGCCAGCACATAGAGCGCGATCACCTGACCGCGCATCTGGTTTGGCGTGATGATCTGAAGGGCTGCAAAGGCAATGCCCGACGGCAGGTTGATAAAGATATTAGAGAAGCCCAGCACCCACCAGACAACAGTAGTGTCGGCAATGAATGGTAGCGCGAGAGACGGCACCAGATACATCACAGGGGCCACCAGGAGCGCCCGGATATGGGCATCCTTCTTGCCTTGCGCCAGCCAGCGGTCCGCCAGGAAGCCACCCAGCAACAGCCCTGCAGGGCCGGTAAACAGCGAAATGGTGCCAAAGGTTTTGCCCACATCAGCCGGGTTCATGCCGTGATAGCGGTAAAAGAAAAAGGCCAGGAAGCTGAGCGTACCAAACCCCAGCGCTGCCACACAGGAAACGCCAAGGCAGACACCCGCGTAGGCCCGGCCACGATCCTTCACATGCTTGATCACGTCACGCACCGGAATGCTTTTGCCGCCCTGTGTTGCGCCTTTGCGAATGGGTTCTTTCACCGTCAGCATCATCAGGGTCAACAAAAGGCCGGGAATGCCCACCATCAGGAAGGCCTTCTGCCAGCTGCCCATCATGCCAAAGCCGGGGACTTCCACATCAGGCAGGCTTTCGGCCAGGTCGATCACGGCGCCGCCGACGATAAAGGCGATGGCCGAACCCATCGGGATGCCCATGGAATAGACGCTGAGCGCTGTCGCCAGGCGTTTCTTCGGGAAGCTGTCTGCCAGCAGGCTGTTGGCGGCGGGCGCCAGTGCGGCTTCGCCCACGCCCACGCCCATGCGCATCAGGAACAGCGAACTGTAGCTGCGCGCCAGTGAGGAGGCCGCTGTCATCAGGCTCCAGAGAAACAGGCCAGCGGCAATCAACAGCCGCCGGCTCTTGCTATCGGCGATGCGGGCACAAAACAGGCCGAAGAAGGTGTAAAAAAGCGCGAAGGCAAAGCCTGTAAGCAGGCCAAATTCAGTATCCGAGATGCCGAAATCCGCCTTGATGGCGGGCCCAAGAAGGCCAAGGATTTGCCGGTCGATGAACGAGAAGGTGTAGATAATCAGCAGCAGGATCACCATATACCAGGCATAGGCCGGGCGTGGATAACCGTCTTGGTTCGGTGACATATGCGCTCCCCTCGCTTTGTGTCGTGTGTTCTTTTTCGGCTTTTGGCCTTTAACTCCCCCGGCCAATCCGATAGACACACTGTCTGTACGCAAGGCATTAGGTCGGTCATTCGGCCTCCCTGTCAAGGCACCGGTGTTTGGATATAGACTATGTCACTTGAAAATACAACGATCGTTGAAATTTTGGATACATTCGAGTTTCTCGATGATTGGGAAGACCGCTATCGCTATGTGATCGACCTGGGGCGCAAGCTGGAGCCACTCGATGAAAGCGAAATGACGGACGAGTATAAAGTGCGTGGTTGCCAGAGCCAGGTGTGGCTGGTGCCTGAAGTGGACGCAGAAGGCCGCATCCAGCTGCGCGGTGACAGCGACGCCCATATCGTGAAGGGCCTCGTGGCGCTGATGCTGCTGATTTATTCAGGCAAGACGGCAGAAGAAATCCTGGCCACCGACGTCAAGGGTATTCTGGACAAGCTCGGTCTTGCGGCGCACCTGTCACCCATGCGGGCCAACGGCCTGTTTTCGATGGTGGAGCGCATTCGGGGCATTGCCGAAGCGGCCTGACCCGGTAGCAGTTTTGTCGCTACAATAGAAAAAGGCCCCGGAATGCCCGGGGCCTTTCTTGTTTGTGCCGGTCGCCTGGGCTTAGCCCACGACCGTATCGTAGATGATCTTGATAAAGATAATGCCGATCGCAGTTGGGCTGACGAAGCGTGCCAGGAAGTACCAGATGCGGAAGGTCTTATCTTCCATCGCCAATTCTTCCATCATTGCTTTGCGGCTGACGAACCAGCCCACGAACAGGGCAGTAAACAAGCCGCCCAGTGGCATGATGATGTTGTTGGTCAGGAAGTCTTTGGCATCCATGATGCTCAGGCCGAAGATGCTGATGCTGGACAGCATGTTGTCACCCTGGCTGTAGGCTGACAGCACGCCAAGCACGCCTGCCGCAACACCCATGGTGATCGCAACCTTGCGGCGGTTCCAGCCGGTCTTTTCTTCAACGTAGGATACCGGAGGTTCCAGAAGCGAAATGGAGCTGGTGATCGCTGCCACGGCCAGCAGACCGAAGAACAACGTGCCGACGACGATACCAAATGGCATCTGACCAAAGGCAATTGGCAGGCTCATGAACACCAGGCCGCCGCCTTCAGCAACATCCAGGCCGTAGGCGAAAACGATCGGGAAGATCGCAAGGCCCGCCATCAGGGCCACGGAGCTGTCTGCTGCGGCAATTGTCAGCGCAGACCTGCCAACATTCACATCGCGCGTCAGGTACGAGCCGTAGGTCATGATAGAGCCAAGCGCCAGCGACAGCGAGAAGAAGCTCTGCCCCAAGGCCTGAAGGACCATATCAAGGCTGAATACTTTAGCGGCACCGCCTGCAGCGATGGCTTCTGGCGAGTTGGCTTTATAGAGCAGTTCGTCAAAATCCGGATTGAACAGGAAATCCACTGTCTTGGCGAAATCGCCGGTGAACCCGGAATAGACGACCAGTACCAGAAGAATGGCGAACAGAGCCGGCATCAGGTAGGTCACCGCTTTTTCAAGGCCGCCCTGCACACCCTTGGCCACGATGAAGATAGTGATGCCCATGAAGGCGAAGTGTGACACCAGCGTCATGACAGGATTTGAAATGTAGCTTACAAACGTGTCTTGGGCTGTCTGGGCATCAATGTTGCTGAAAGCACCCATTGCTGACTTGACCATATAGGCCAATGTCCAGCCACCGACGACCGAGTAGAAGCTGATCACGATAAAGGCGCCGACAACGCCAGACCAGCCAATCAGCCCCCAAAGCGGGCTGCGCTTCTCTTCTTGTGCGATCTTTTTCATCGATCCAATCGGAGACAGTTGCCCACGCCGCCCAAGCGAAAGCTCTGCCACCAGCATTGGTGTACCGATAAAGAAAACAAAAAGCAGATAGACCATCACGAAGGCGCCGCCGCCCCCCTGGCCTGCTTCATATGGAAATTTCCAGATATTGCCCAACCCGACGGCGCTACCGACGGCGGCCATGATAAAGGCCCAGCGTGATGACCAATGAGCGTGTTGCGCTGCTCCAGCCATAAGTCCCTCTCCCCAGATTACTGTGTTTTATTACGCAGGATCACGACCCATGCGTAAATTGGGCGCCATCATAGAAAGAAGGCGCCCCAGAGGCTAGCGGAATCTTTGGTGGCCGGAGAAGTCCGTAAACCAAGGCTTATGGCGCCGTATCGAGCACCGCGCAATAGTCGCCATTGCTTTTGACCTGCTGGCATAGGCGCCGCGCGTCTTCCCGCTCGTCCAGGCGCACGCCAAGGCGCACAACACCCCCGGAAACATTCACTTCCCATTGGTCGATATAGCCTTTCAGGGAGGTGAACTTGGCTTCAAGCGTTGGCTTGTTTGCCTGGGCGGACTGATAGGTCTTGTAGGATTCCAAGTGGGCGAACCAGCGTCCCAGGGGGGACGTGGAAGCTGGCCGGTATACTGTCATGGGCGTGCTGGAAAAGCCGCTGGACGGCCTGACGGCACTGATGCTGCTGCCATCAAGGGTGGGCAGGCCTTCGTGCAGGGTCTGTGGCCGTGTTGCCGCAACGTCGAGGGACCGGAGGTCCTGCGCGATCACGGCCAGGCGGCGGGCTGCTTCGCCAGACACAGTGCCGTTCGCGAACACTTCGCTGCCGCAATCCAGATAGACAGGATCGGTCGCGCCTGAGGTCATCAGGGACGCATAGATTTTCCGGGCCGAAACGGGATGGCCGCTTTTCTCCATCGCCAGCGCAGTGAAGAAGCGGTCCACGGGCCCCGACAGGGGCTCGGCGGTCAGCATGGTAACGGCATCTGCGGCGCGGCCTTCACACAGCGCGTTGGCTACCTGGTTTGGTGCGCGCTTGGCGCCGGCTGTTGGCTTGGGCCCTGACGGCCCGCTGGAGCAAGCCGCGACAAGCAGAAGGGACAGCGCGAAGCCTGCGCCTTTTGCCGTGATGGACATGCCGGATTTACTGAGTTTGCGCATCGAGGATAATCCGGTTGTCGCGCGGCTGGACCGGGCGGTTGTTGGTGCCCACAATGCCTTGGATCAGCTTGATCTGGTCGGCGGAAAACTCAATCGGCGTTTTCAGCACATACCAGTTTACGCCGGGCGTGCAGGGTGGGTGGCTCAGGGACCCCATATAGCGGTAATAGTCTTTTTCCTGGGGCATGAAGTCCCGCGCGTTGATCTTCACATTCGGCAGGTTGATGCCCTGGCCTGGCTCAATCGGCAGGTTGGGTAGCAGTTCTTCTGCGGCCTGATTGGCCCTGCCTTCCCTCACCAGAACCGACACAATGGCCATTTCCCCATTCAGCGCCTGGTGGGTGAACTGGATTTCCATCGGGAAGGTCTGCTCCAGAACCCGGTGTTCTGCAGGGGTATGAAAATGAAATTCCTTCAGGATGAAAACCTTGGGTCCAACCCGCAGGAGGCTGCCTTGCTCATAGTTCTGCTGTACGGTGTTGGCGGCATTCTGGGTGGCAACCGGTGTCACATTATAGAGCGTCTCCAGCCGGTGCATGACGGCCGGCTCGGTGCCGGAAATAACGATGGGTGACTGCATGCCCGCGCCGCATGCCGGCGCGACTGTGGACCAGGCGTCAGGCCCATCGCTGCCACCATAGCTCCAGTTTTCGCCAAAGCTCATGCTCTGCTGAAGCGCGGACGCAGCTGTCGCGGTGCCGATGATGGCCATTGTGGCAGCCAACGCGTGTTTTCGGATCATCTACCCCTCCTGGTGCGGCATTGGGCGGCGAACAATCAACAGGCCACCCTTTGTGTGCCGATCTTGGCCCTAGGCTACTATGGGGAGCGCGCTATTAAAAGCCTGTAATTTCATCTAGTTCCCGGACAAATTGGTCCAGCCTTTCAGGCATGGCGGCTTCAGGAATGTTGGCGAAGCCGAACAGCAGGCCCTTTTGTGCCGTGGCATGATTATAGGTGCCTGAAAGCGGCACGGCCCCCAGACCGCTGCGGTGCGCCGCTTTTGCCAGGCTCGTGTCATCAAGCTGTGCAAGCCTGTCGCCGGCGAGCCCAACTATATGCAGCCCGGCGTCGGTGGGCACCAGGGTGAAGTAGCGGCAAAGGCCCGCGCTTGCCGCATCAAAGAAGCACTGCAGCCGCGACTTGTGGATGGCGCGCAGCCGTCTGAGGTGGCGGGCAAAATGACCGTCAGCAATGAAGCGCTCCAGGATCATCTGGTCGCTGAGCGGCGGGAAGCTCTCTGTTTTCTCCCGGTGGCGGATCACTTTGGCGGCAATGTCGCGCGGCAGGATCAGATAACCGATCCTCAGCGACAGGAACAGCGACTTGGAAAAGCTGCCGCCATAGACCACCCGGCTGCCGCCATCCAGTCCCTGCAGGGACTGAACAGGCCGCCCGCCATAGCGGAACTCGCTGTCGTAATCGTCCTCGATGATGAGGGCGTCATGCTCGCGTGCCCACTCCAGCAGCTCAAGCCGACGGCTGATCGGCATGGTGGACCCCAGCGGATAATGTCGGCTGGGTGTCACCAGCAGCATACCGGGCGCGCCGTGGGTGTCTGATGGCACCATAGCGCCGCTGTCGTCAACGCCAGTGAAGGCAACCGAGTGGGGCAGATGTTCCGCCGTCCTGAGGATACCGGGATAGCCAGGATCTTCCAGGATCAGGGTGTGGTCGTGCGGTACAACGCTTTCGGCGACAAACTTCAGGCCCTGCTGTAGGCCCGACGTGATCATGATCTGGTCTGCATCCGCCACCACGCCGCGCGCGGCCTGCAGATAGTCTGCAATGGCCTGCCGAAGCGGTCGGTATCCCGCCGGGTCATTGTGCTGAAGCTGCTGTTCGCTTGCGTGGCGCCATACGCGGCCAGCGATGCGGGCCCACAGCGCGAATGGGAACTGGTCCAGGGCAGGCATGCCGGAAAGGGGCCGGATTGTTCGTTCCGGTGGCGCTGCTGCCTTCTGGTTGGCGCCGTTCCCTACAGTCAAATAATGGTCGGGCAGGTCACTGCTGACAAAGGTGCCTGCACCCACGCGGCTTTCCAGGTAGCCTTCCGCCATCAGTTGGTCATAGGCTGCCAGCACCGTGTTGCGCGACAGCGCCAGGCGGCTGGCCATGGCGCGGCTTGCGGGCAGGCGGTCCCCCGCATGCAGGTGGCCGTTCAGGATGGCGTCCTGCAGAAGGAGCATCAGCTGCTCGTTCAGTGGTTTGTCGCTCTCCGGGTTTAGGCCGGGTGTCAGCAGGGTTTCCACCATTCGGTCGGTACGGCGGCGGGCGTTGGCGCCAGTCATAATTGGACCCTTTAAAAAATACGAATTGGACCTTCTGGTGGGATCAATAGTATCGCAAGCTGCGGCCATGTCCAGTGCTGAGGCTGGCAGAGTTCAGAGAAAAAGACATGACCGAGTTCACGATTAACGAGCGAAACCGGGTAAAGCGTGGCCACAAGCGCGCCTGCTATGATGAGGAAACCGTATACGGCATCCTCGACAGTCACTTCCTGTGCCATGTGGCGTATGAAGTGGACGGCCAACCACAGATTATTCCCACCAGCTATTGGCGTGAAGGCAACCGGCTCTATTGGCACGGTGCCTCGAAAAGCCGCATGATCCGGGAGGTGACAAGCGGCAAGGAAGCGTGTGTGAGCGTGGCCCATCTGGATGGCCTGGTGCTGGCGCGGTCGGCTTTCAACACAAGTGCCAATTACCGGTCCGTCATCTGTTATGGCCGCCCGGAGCTGGTGACCGACACCGCAGAGTTTGACCGCCAGATGGAACTGTTTTTCGAGCAGCTTGCCCCCGGCCGCTGGTCGCAGCTGAGGCCGATCACGGGCCAGGAACGCAAGGCAACGGCGCTGGTGGTGATGGAAATCACGGACGCCGCTGCCAAGGTACGCGACGGCGGCCCGGGTGACGGCGATACGGAGGATGTGGATTGGCCTGTCTGGTCCGGGCACATTCCGCTGACGACACAGCAGCGTGGGCCCGTGGGCGCGCCTGAAGGTGTGCGCGCGGCGCTCAATCACCGGCTGATGCCGGGTCATGACTGGAACAATAGGTAGGACAATTTGATGCTGGATATCAGGCCAAACTGCGAACAGTGCGACAAGGACCTGGCGCCAGACGCCACCGACGCCATGATCTGTTCCTATGAGTGCACTTTCTGCGCGGACTGCGTGGAAAGTGTGCTGGAAAACGTTTGCCCCAACTGTGGTGGCGGCTTTGTGTCGCGCCCCGTTCGCCCGGCGACCGAATGGCGGGCCGGGGTGTCGCGCAGCCGGCAGAAGCCTAGCGACAAGCGGGTTCTGAAACCGGTGGACGGTCACGCCCACAAGGCCTACGCACAGACCATCAAAACCATTCCCCCAGAAAAGAGATAAGCCCATGGACGGTATGACCAAACCAAGCCTCAAGGATTGGACCGGGTGTAAGGAGCCAGGTGACGCGGTGCTTTCCGGCACCTATGCAAGGCTGGAACCGCTGGAATGGGCCCAGCACCGGGATGGGCTGTATGCGGCCGTCGCGGGTGAGGCGAACCGGAACTTGTGGGACTATATGCCCGTCGGCCCGTTTGAAGACGGCGCAGAGGCTTTTGAAAACTCGCTTGAGGCCATTCGTCAGCTTGGCGGCTGGCGCACCATGGTGATCCGCGATAAAGCCACTTTGGAAATCCTTGGCATGGCCAGCTATATGCGTATCCGCCAAGCCTTCGGCAGCGCCGAGGTGGGCTGTGTGGCCTTTGGTGAAAAGCTCAAGCGCACGCGCATTGCCAGCGAGGCCATTTACCTGATGGCGGCCTATGTGTTTGATGACCTGGGCTACCGGAGGTTCGAATGGAAGTGCGATGACGCCAACGCCGCCAGCATGCGCGCCGCCATCCGCTTTGGATTTTCTTACGAAGGCACGTTTCGACAGGACATGGTGGTCAAGGGCCGCAACCGCGACAGCGCCTGGTATTCCATGCTGGACAGTGAATGGCCGGGCCTGAAGGCGGCCTTCCGCGCCTGGCTGGCACAGGAAAATTTTACTGCGGCCGGCACACAGAAAGCGTCGCTCGAAAGCTACCGTGAGGGGCTTTAGGCCCCCTTGCCTGGAACGGCCAATTCCCTTGATGTCTCTTCTGCTGTGGCCTACCATTGATGGTCTCGGGGGAGAGGAGGCATGAGGTCTGTCCTTGCGCATTATCATAGGTTCGGCCTGTTTGGGCCTGTTCATATCCGGCGCTTGCGCGGCTGATCCGCTCCGGATATTCGGCACCGAACTGCGCGGCGTATTTGAGCCAAACGGCACGGGCCCCTACCATGAAGCCTTCGAATTGCTGACCGACGGCTATGACCAACCGGTAGAGCTGAAAATGGCGCCGCTGAAGCGGGCGGAAAACCAGTTCGTACAGCGGGGCAGTGATTGTCTGTTCGCGGGCTCTGCCGTGGCTGGCTACTATGAGCCCTTCGGACTTTCCGGAAAGCAGCTTCTGGTGTCGGACCCGATCTTTACCTTCAAAATGAAGCTCTATGGGCCCAAAGGGGCGGACCCGATTGAGGAATTCGAAAGCCTCAAGGGTAAGATGATTGCTATCGACACCGGCGTTGGCAACGTGCCTTTCATTGCTGAACAGATGGGGCATCCTGCCGATCTGGTGCTGCCCAGCCGAACCCTGCAGCAAGGATTTCAGCTTCTCGATATCGGGCGTGTTGCCGCGTTGGTGGCGGTTGATCTGGACGTGCGGTTCCTGCAGGCGCGTGAGCCCGGTTACCTTGGGTATCCCGTGTCGCGAGATATGAGCGTGTTGGAGAGCAAGGATGTGGTTGTGTGCCATAAGGGACCGCAAACAGAAGCTTTTATCGCCCACATCAACCGGTCTGCCCGCGCGCTGAATTGTGGGCGCACACTTGAAGCGCTGCTGGACCGCTATCTGGTTGGCCTGACACCCCAATGATGCTCTGAAAAAAAGAAACCCGAGCGGGGCCAGTGGGCCGCACTCGGGATACAGGGGCTGAGGTAAGCCTGAATGGGAGGTTCAGCTTTCTCAGGAGGGGTTCTGTTATAGTTATGTCTGCGGTGTTTCGTTGGTGGCGCTTTTGAAGTGCCAGTGTATGGTTTCATCCTTTGACAAAAGTTGTTGGGTGGTCGCTCAAGGCTTTCTTATCCTGCGAAGGCGCACGCCCATGGCCACGCCAATACCGCCGATGATGGCCACGAGGCCCAGAAGCTCAACCGGCGAGGGCACTTCGCCCAGCACCAGGAACGACAGCACCACGGCGACAACCGGGATCAAGGCATTCAGTGTCGCTGCCCGGCTGGTCCCCAGATAGCCAACGGCCTTGTTGAAAAGCACCAGTGCCAGGATGGCGGAGACAACACCCTGCCACAGGCCCTGTGTAAGGATCGTCTCGCGCGCCACGCCCGTGATGCCGTCGGCCAGGCCGAACACACTGCCGATCGCCACCAAGAGAAGAGACAGCACAGAGACCCGCGCCGCAATCACAAGCCCGTTGGTGGGCCACTGGCGTACAAAGAAGGTATAGCCCGCCCACATCAGGCCGCCCGCCATAAACAGGAGGTCACCCTTGAGGGACGGAACCATGCCGCCGCCTGCCAGGCAGACAAGCCCGGTGATGATGGCCGCGGCGCCAAGGGCCCGGGTGCGGGTGATTTTCTCCCCGAACCAGATGTGCGCCAGCACAAGGCTGGTCACCAGCATGGTGCCGGGAATGATCACCCCGCCGTGGCCCGCGGGCGCATGTTCAAACGCGCTTGAGACCACAAGGCTATAGGGGAAGCCTGCGCCCAGCATCATCACCAGCGCCTGGCCCCATTCCTTCAGGCCCGGGTTGCCACGAAAAGCAAAAGGCAGCAGCAAGGGGCCAGCCACGGCGAACCTGAGCAGAACAAGCTGAAAGGGGGTGAGCGCATCGGCATTGACGCCAATGGACGTCACGACCGGCCAGGTGCCCCAGATGAAAGCTGCCGACAGGCCGCAAACAATACCAACAAGGGGGGCTGGCGGTACAGGGAGGGCGCCAAGCGCAGGGGCACGCTGAATATGATCGGTCATCTTTCTATCCTGCTGTCGGTTTCTTGTTTTGAATAATATGGGGCCAGTGGCACGTTTATTCTTCGCAAATTTTACAGTTTGATGATAAAGTTCTTCGTAATTTTGAAAAAAATCGCGGAAAAAATACGCAAATGTCTGAAATTGATAACTTTGACATCAAAATCCTCAATGAGCTTCAGGATAACAGCCGCCAGACATCAGAAGTGATTGCCGAAAAGGTCGGCCTGTCACCTGCGGCAACCCAGCGGCGCATCAAGAAGCTGCGGGAGGACGGTACTATCAAGAAAGAGGTCGCCATTCTGTGTCCTAAATCACTCGGTGGCCGGACCACATTGATCGTGCAGGTGGTCTTCTCCTGTGGGGGTGAGGCAACCATCGAGACTTTCAAGCAGCAGATGGCAAGCGTGCCTGAGGTGCAGCAGTGTTACTACGTGACCGGGCAGACGGATTTTGTACTGATCATGACAGTGAAGGACATGAAGGATTTCGACCGCATCACGCGCGAATATCTGTTCTCCAACCCGTCCATTGGCCGATTTGAGACCATTGTCGCCATTGATACTTTCAAGGAAGGCTTCAAGATTCCCCTTGAGGTGGCCTGAGGACAAGTTAACCTATCGGCTTAATAGTGTTCACGATGGGGGTATCATGGCAGGCGGATTTCTATGTCAGAATGAAGAATGTCGTCAGTGGCTAAAGCCCAACTTTGATTTCAGGGAAAATAGGCATCAGGCGGTGACCTGTTCCGCTTGCGGTCGGGAATATGACCAGGAAGCTGCGGCCCTTGAAGTGGAAAAAGAAACCAGCGGCAGGGCGCTGCGGTTGGGTGGTGCCGAACATGAAATTAAAGCTGACAGCCAGTTTGGGTGGGCTGTCATATGGATTTGGGGTTCTTTTCTGGGCACCCTTGCAGTGATCATCGCGCTGGCGTTGCTGGTCCTCTAGGGGCCTTAAGCGCTCACTTTCGCGCCAGCAGGTCTGTCAGCATCTCGAACTGGGTATTGCGCTCCTCTTTCGTGGGGCGTTCGCGAGAAAGCTGGTCTCCAAGCTGGAAGTAGTAGAGTAGATGGGCGCGGAAATGGGCGTCGGCCTTAGGTAGGCCCGTCTCGGCAAACGAGGCTTCAACAAGCCGCAGCCGGGCTGCGTCAACTATCGCAACCGCGTCGGCTGCGGGTTTGTGGTCATAAGCCCATACCCGCATGGCCACGTCATGTTCGATATCCTTATCCCTGATCCGTTCGATGATGGCTCGGATGCGCGCCAGCCCGGTTGGCGCGCCCGCATCTGATTCCAGCGCTTTGGCGTGCCCCAGCTGGTCTTCCGTCCAATGACTGATCATGGACTGCAGCAGGTCGGCCTGATCCTTGAAATGCCAATAGAAGCTGCCGCGGGTGATCTTCAGCCGCTTGGCCAGCCGGTCAACTTTGACCGCACGAATGCCTTCCTCGAACAAGGCGGTCATCCCGGCCTTGATCCAGTCCTCGCGCCCCAGATCTTTGCGTTCTGTTTCCATACAGTACTGTATTGACAAGCTAGGTTAATAATGTCAACACAATACAGTGCTGTATGGAGTCATATTTTGGCAGGGAGGGACATTATGGATTTTGCAGCTGTAAACTGGGCCTATGTGGGCTTTCCGGTGATGATCATCTCATTTGGTGTGTTTGTCTTTTACGCCCTGAAGCGGCAGTGGGACTGGCGTGCGTTACTGGTTGGGCTGGTGCACCTGCCGGTGGCCTTCATTCACGCTGCCGCGCCGTTTCGCGGGTCACTCGACCCTAATTACGTGGGCTATAACGGTGGTCTCGTGCATGCCGACAAGGGGTTCGAGGTGTTGGTGTTTGCCAGTTTCGTGCTGGTTGGTGCAACGGCATGTGCAGCCATTGCGGTGCAGAACCGGAATGACCTGAGGAACGCTTTTATCGCCATGTTCGACAGCGTCATCTTGCTGATTTTTGCAACGCCGATTATCGCCGACCTGCTCGCGGGCAGGTTCACCGACAGCCGTATCGAGTTTGGCGAATATCTGCAGTTTGGCGGCTTCAGCGCCTTCCTGTTCGAATTCATGCTGGTGGCAGCGCCCTATGCGTTCGGGCTTTGGTGGTCGCTTGGCAAGCTGAAACAAATGCAGAGGCAGGCCTAGGCGTTTTTGTCCTTGAGGCGGTCGTAGGCGCTTTGAATCTGGTGGAAGCGCTCTGCGGCTGCCGGGTCGCCGGGGTTGGCATCGGGGTGATAGATTTTGGCAAGCTTGCGATACTGTTTCTTCAGCTCGTCCTGCCCCGCACCGGGGTCAAGCTCGAGCGCGTCATAGGCGGCATTTTCCGTGCTGGTGAAGCCGTCATCATCCATGGCGCCGCCCCACTCGAAGGTGCGGGCGCTAGAGAAGGCATCGGATGATTCGCTGCCGTCATTCATATGGCGCTGGGCTTCTTCGTCGCTCATGCCCTGGAAGAAGTCCCAGTTGCGGTTATATTCAGCCGCATGCGGGCGGCAGAAGTACCAGCGTTCAGGTGAACCGGGTGACTTGGGCGCCGGATGAGCGCCCTTTTCCGCGCAGCCGGAATAGTCGCACATGCGCACGGGTTCCGCGTCCTTGTCGCGGCCATATTCGCCCCAGCGGGGGAACCCAAAACTTTTGATATAGTCGTTCGCCATGCGCTCAGTGTAACTCAACTTGGACCATTTTTCTGCAACGAACCGCCTCGAACCGGGTTGGCGGCAAGGGGCGGTGATTGGCTGATATACTGCATGATGCAGCGATCGTCCAGCCAGAGGCCAAACTTCCTCAATTGTTGATGCGCCAGGGCGGGTAGCGTCGGCTGGGGCCTGCGTGATAGAGGCACAGGCGGTTACCTGCAGGGTCGGTCAGGTAGGCTTCGCGCCACAGCCAGCGCTGATCCTTCGGTTGGGTGTCAAAGGCAATGCCTTGAGCCTCAAGCCGCGCCACTTCGGCGTCCACATCTGGCACCTCGAAATAGACCAGCCCGCTGCCGGTGTTGGTCCGGTCGGCGTCCACCTTGTGCAGCGAAAAGGTGGCATTGCCGCTGGGTAATTCGAACCGGGCATAGTGATCGGCAGAATGAACAATCAGCCGGAGCCCCAGGGTTTTGTAGAATTCGATACTGGCGTTCAGGTCAGTGGCGCCGAGCGTAACTTGATTGAGATCCATCGCGCTGTCCTTTTTATAAATTAATTTATTTAGAAAATAAGGATAGTTTCAAAATCTGCAAGGCTGTACCGGCTTTTTTTCGTGCTTCACTAAAGCGTTAGCCTATGGACCCGTCCTCCGGTGCGCGCTAGCATGCGCGAAAATGTCAGCGAGGATAAGAACATGCGCACATTTGCAGAAATTCTTGAAATAGCGGCGGACCGTAAAGGCAGCGTCGAGATCGTGGAAGGCATGCTGCCGGAAATCAAAACACCGGAGGAGCTGTACGGCATCCCGGAAGACCGCATCCTGGCGGGCATGACCAAAGCCGTATTCCAGGCGGGTTTCAGCTGGAAGGTGATCGATAACAAATGGTCGGGGTTCGAGGAAGCCTTCGAGGGCTTTGTGCCAGTGCGCTGGAAATTCATGTCCGATGACGACCTGGACAGCCTGATCAAGGACACACGGATTGTCAGGAACGGCCCCAAGATTTTGACTGTGCGCGACAATGCCATC
The DNA here is from genome assembly GCF_001550055.1 of Kordiimonas lacus. Classification (GTDB taxonomy): domain Bacteria; phylum Pseudomonadota; class Alphaproteobacteria; order Sphingomonadales; family Kordiimonadaceae; genus Kordiimonas; species Kordiimonas lacus. The sequence continues at coordinate 90,742 of NZ_LRUA01000001.1, read as the reverse complement.
CTGGTGTGTGACCTTGAGGACGAATATGGCTCTGCCGCCAAATGTATCGCCGACTGGCCGGCTGAGGATTTTGTCGGGCTTCTGGAGATGCTCAAGAAACGCGGCGGTCGTTTGGGCGGTATGACAGGGCAGATTTTCCTGCGCTATCTGGGCCGTGACGGCTGGGCGCTGTCGCAGGATGTGGTGGCTGCGCTGATCCGGGAAGGCGTTGTGGACAAGGCCCCGACCGGCAAGGGCGCGATGCGGGCGGTGCAGGCGGCCTTCAACGACTGGGCGGAGGAAAGCGGCCGCCCATTCGCGCATATATCCCGCATCCTTTCCTACACTGTCGGCTGACACGGCCAGGTTGGGCGCTGACTCAATTTCTTGCCACGCCGAGCCATGCTGGTGCAAACTGGCGCCTGTGGGGGGATGGATGACCCGGGTGCAACCGGGGGCTGCTTGTATTCAGGTCAGCTGTCGGTTTGCGCCAAATGGTGTGTGAATGCATTTGTGCGACCCTGAAATCAAATGGCAGCATCGTTGTCATAGCCTGATTTGGCTGCTTGCATCACTGGTGATGCTGTTGGGTTCGTCTGTCGGCTGGGCACAAGGTGACCCCGCGCCCCATCCTGTTCCTGAGCGCGATGGCCCGATGAAGCTTGATGATGGCTGGTTCGTTTATCGTGACCAGATCGTGACGCCGGGCAGCCTGATGGCAACCGCCTGTGGCAAAGGCAGAGCCGAAGCCGTCACAGCGCCTGATGTATGGGGGCCAGCCTTCACGGCCAGCCTGACAAGCGGCCACGGCAAAGCCACTTACTGCCGGGAAATCATCCTGCCTGAGGACGACAATTCCTATGCCTTCTGGATGGGAACGCTCCGGTCGGTCTCCCATATTTATGCGGTGGCTGAAAACGCCGATGGCTCGCCACAGACCTGGCTGTTGTTCAAGAACGGGGAGCTGGAACCCGAGGGCGAGCAGGTGGTTGCCAACCCGGCCACACCGATGATTTCCCTGCCCTATGGCACCCAGAAATTCACGCTGGTGGTCCAGCTGTCGAACTATATCCACAAGCAGGGTGGCATGATTGAGGTACCGCTCTTGGACCTTCGGTGGCGCATGGCCGCGATGGAAAATCGTGCCACGGGACTGCCGAGCGCCCTCGTGATCGTGCTGTTGTTCGTGGGTATTGCCGCCCTGGTTATGGGATACCGGCGGCGGACCTCCCGCTCGCACATGTTTTTTGCGCTGCTGGCCATTGCGGCGGCCGTTCGGGCGGCCTTTGTGAGCGACCTGATCTGGGATTATATCCCGTCCTTCAGCCTGGCGCGAAAATATGACCTCGAGTATCTGTCGCTCTATTTCATTGCGCTGGCTTACTATCTGTTTGTCATCGACCTTCTGCGACCGGGGAAGCGGCTTTTGGTCGACAAGGCGATCATTGGCATCTCCTGCGTAATGATTTTCTTTGCTACCATTCTGGCGCCGTTTTTCCCGCCGGGGACCATTACCCTGACGCGCGAGCCGGTGCAGATCCTGTGGATGTCGATCATCTGCATGGTGATCTATTCGGTGTTCCACGCCAGCATCAAAACCCCGGAAGTCCGGCGCGAGGCCATTTCCGTCAGCCTGGGCGGCCTGATTTACGGCGCCTATGAAATCCTGTCTGTATCGGGCGTGGTACCCTCGTCGCTGGAATGGTCGCAGTTCATCATCTTCGCAGTGATCATGATGCATGCCCACGCTTTTGTGGTGCAGGCACGCCGTGTCGAGCACGAGCGCGACATGCTGATGGCCAGCCTGGAGGACACCAACCGCGACCTGCAGAACCGGGCGCTGGCGCTTGATGTGGCGCTCAGGGAGGCGGAGCAGGCCTCGAACGCGAAAAGCCACTTCCTGGCCACTTTCAGCCATGAACTTCGGACACCGCTGAATGCCATCATCGGCTTTTCGGAACTGATGTCGCGCGAGCTTCTCGGCAAGCTGGGGAACGCGCTTTATAAGGATTACGCCCGCGACATCCATAATTCAGGCACCCACCTTCTGGAATTGGTGGACGCCCTCCTTGACCTGGCGCGGATCGAAGCAGGGGTGGATGATGTGAAGGCCGACCCGATCGATGTGGAAGCCCTGGCGGTGGAGGTCATGAACATCCTCAGCCTGCTGGCCGAACAACATGACGTGACCATGAAGCTTGAATGCCAGAAGAAGCTGCCGCAGCTTCTGGGTGATGAGCGCAAGATCAGGCAGGTGCTGATCAATCTCATCAACAATGCCATCAAATTCAATGTGGAAAAGGGCAAGATCAACATCGCGCTCAGCGCCAATGAGGCGGGCCTCCACATTGAAGTGGCCGACACCGGGATTGGTATCGCAGAGGCAGACCTGCCGCTGGTGCTGTCGCGCTTCGGTCAGGCAGACAGCGAACGCCGTCGCCGTAATGCGGGTGTGGGCATTGGCCTGCCGCTCAGCGGGGTGCTGGTGCGCCAGCATGGCGGCGATATGGGGGTCAAAAGCAAGCTCGGTGAAGGCACCCGCATCACCGTAACCTTCCCGCCAGAACGCTTGGCGCAGAAATCCGCGATGGTTGCGTCAGTCTAGCGTCCGGATTGGTCCAAAACGGCTGCAGGCTGAGGGTTACGGCGAGCCCAGTGAGGTAGATGGCATTCCTGTCCAACGTTCAAAATCCGCATGGATTTTTTGCTGCAAGGGGGCGTCAGCCTTTATCTTTTCGATTTCGGCGGCCAACGGTTCAATGAGGTATTTGCAAGGCGATGCCGGTGCCATGGCGAAATAGGAAGGTTCCTTGCCAATGGTTGCCACCTTCCTGAGCGTGGTCTGGCTGTGCTGTTTGTGGAGGGCTGCCAGAACTGGGTATTCTCCGTGGATAATGAAATCAACCCGAGCGAGTTCAACCAAGCGCAACAATGCGCTGATGTCATCTGCGCGACGTAGGCGTGGTAATGTTTGTATATTCTTGTCCAGCGCGGCGCCGAAAACTTCACCGTGGACGATTGCGCCACGCTTGCCGGCCAGTATTGACCAGTCACTTCCCATGGATGGGGAGGAGCCAGAGACAAAAAGGCCTACAGGATCAGTAACAATGGCTGGACCGTAAGCAAGTTTTTGGCCTCGGAGGTCGTCTTTGTAGAGTGCGACAACCAAATCCAGTTCATTCTTCTGCAGCCGCGTGATCACTCGCTTCCAATGGCCGCTATACTTAATCGTAATTGGTATCCCAAGGCGGTCTGCCGCGTCTCTGATCAGGTCAGCAGAAGTACCTACAATCTCTTCGCCGTTCCGCCAGCTGAAGGGCGGATAGTCCGGGTGGCCACTGGCGGTGATATGGCTGCATTGGGGCGGTTCTGGCATTGCTGCAGCCTGCTGGCCGGGAAACAACCAACAAAGGGACAAGGCGATCCAGACTTGGATGCGCATGGCTGATATACCTTAAAAAAGCCCCATGCTTACTACAGAATGAGAATAGCAGAAGCTCAGGAAAATTTCATGTAAAACACTGATTTTGTGGCATTTTTCAACCCATGGTGGGGGCTGAAAATCCCGTGGCGTGCATTGCAGATAGGGTCTGACAGGTTTGGAAGATGAAGGTCGGGCACGGGGGTAGGTGTAACGCGCATTGGCACGCGGCATCATGAAATCGTTTGCGTTTGTGATTTCCCGCTCTAGTGTTTTGCAACTTGTCTCGTGGGGGAAATATGATCAGACCAGCTTTGCTTGCCCTTCTTGCCGCAACCACTACCAGCGCCATTGGCGCAGAACCGCTTTTCAGTGACGGTTCAGCCTATCCAATCAACGATGAAACGCTGCTGACAGCAGGCCTCGCCACCGGCGATGTGGACGGCGATGGTGACCTGGATATCGTTGCGGCGTCTGATCTTTTGGCAAACCAGATTTACTGGAATGACGGCAAGGGCCAGTTTTCTGCCCCCACATGGTTTGGCAGCAACCGGTCCAACACCCGCAGCGTAACGGTGGCTGACATCAACGCTGATGGCCTCAATGACATTCTGGAGATATGCCGGGGCACGGCCAACCTGATTCACCTCAACAAGGGTGGCGGGCAGTTTGCTGACCCCACGCCCTTCGGCCAGCCGCGCGACAGTACGCTGGCGGTCGCGGTTGCGGATATGAACGGCGACGGCCAGCAGGACCTGGTGCTGGCCAATAGGGACGGGCAGCAGAACCAGATTTTGCTGGGGGACGGCACGCTGGCATTCGGCACCGCACTCCCCTACGGTTTCGGGAATGATGATACGCGCGGTGTGGCGGTGGCCGATATGAACGGCGACGGCATGCCGGATATCGTGACCGCCAATATCGGCGACCGCAATCAGGTGATCCTCAACCGCGGCGGCGGCGTGTTTGAGGTGGTGGCCAGCTTTGGTGGTGCTACAGCGGAAACCTACGCGCTGGCAGTGGCTGACCTGAACGGTGACGGTCATATGGATGTGGTGGCCGGGAACGACAGCAGCCCGACAGGGGTCTATCTGGGGGACGGTACCGGCCAGTTGGCACTGAATGCGGAAATCGCAACCCATGGGCCACGCACCTATGTGGTGGCCGTGGGCGATTTCAATGGTGACGGCAAACCGGATATCATTGTCGGCAGTTCGGGCGATGCCATGGTGGTTTATTACCAGCACCGGGACTGATGCCACCTGTCGCGGCTATGGTGCGGCTTGCCGCACGGATCGTTGGCATTCTGCGGAACCGGCCTTATGTATGGATGTGAAGGAGTAGCCATGTTTGAGAAAATCAGCAAAATCCTGGGCCTGAAGGGCGAAGACGAGACCGGCGCATCTGGGCTTGAGCTGGCGACCGCCGCGCTTTTGGTGCAGGTCTCGAAAGCGGACGGTGAGTTCACAAGCGACGAGCGCGACCAGCTGGAAGAATGCGTGAAAGAGCATTTCGACCTGACAAACCGGGAGGCTGCTGAGCTGTTGACGCGCGCGGAACGTGACCAGTCAGACGCCACTTGCCTTTATGCCTTCACCCGGACCATCGCCAAGGAACTGGATAACGATGAACGCCAGGAAATCGTGCGCCTTCTGTGGCGCGTGGCCTTCGCCGACAAGCATATCGATAATTTCGAAGAAAACGTGCTGGCCAAAGTCTCCGGCCTTCTGGGTGTCTCCCCGCAGGACCGTGTGCGCATCAAGCATGAGGTCGAGGCTGGTTAGGAGCTGAACAGGATGGATGGCGACTGGCTGGGCCAAGCCAGAAGCCTGCAATGCCATTTCAAATGTGCAATTATAACCTATTACGTGTATATTAATCGCCCTGCAGGTGTTTTTTGAAAACCTAAAGCTGGAGGGGGACGAAATGCGCACGCTTTTTATCTCGTTATTCATGATGGTGCTGTGTGGTCAACCAGACGCCTTTGCTCAAGCAATGTTTGTTGGATATGACGATTTCTGTGGTGTCCCTGTCTCGGTAGGTAATACAGGGCGAGGTGCAATCGCTGATCGAGATGCGGCAGGCAACCCATTTATCGTTATAGACCCCGATATGTTTTCGAATTGGACGAATTCCAGGCTGTTCGTCTTGGCGCATGAGTGTGCTCATCATAGGCTGGGTCATACGACGAATCTTGGGAAAATGAATAGGAGTTCTCCTTGGGGGACACGTAGCCAAGAACTTGCAGCAGATTGCTGGGCGGCAAAGGCATTACTTGACCGCAAAGCCTATTTTGATGTCGATCGGGTGGTTCGAAACCACGTATCAAAAGGGCATTACTCATCGGATGGATATCCCTCAGGTTTCGAGCGGGCCCAAAATATTTCAATGTGCGTATTTGAAGCAGATCTGAACGTCAGAGACAGTTTCTACAGTGGATGCAGCATGCAAAATAGCAGCTGTAACCACGCGCTACATGCTAGAGGGGATGTCATGCACTGTAGGCATATGAGGCAGGCCCACCTAAATGGGGATGTGATCCCTTGTCAGCATGCCTGCCGTAATATCTATGGCGGTGCCCAAGCATGCCATCCTCGTGGAGATATTGTCCCATGTCAGCATGCCGCGCCCGTACATCCATCAGGCGATTTAGTGCCGTGTCAACATGCAGCTCATCCAGGGGGGCATCGCGACCTGGTTTGTCGATAAGATAAAGCCGTACCTTTCCAACAAAAAAGCGCGGGGCCGGGGCTCCGCGCTTTCTTGTTTCGGTTTCGAAACTTTCTTTATTCGGCGGCTTTTGGCGTCTGGCGTGGGCTGGCGGCCAGCACGCTGTCGTCCACATGGTCGGCGAAGGTCTCGAAGTTCTTGATAAAGAGGCCCACAAGGTGCGCCGCCTTGGCGTCGTAGGCGTCTTTGTCTGCCCACGTGTCGCGCGGGTTCAGGATCTTGGCGTCAACACCCGGCACTTCCACAGGAACCTCGAAGCCGAAGTTCTCATCGATGCGCATCGGGGCATTGTTCAGGCTACCGTCAAGCGCCGCGTGCAACAGGGCACGGGTTTCCTTGATCGGCATGCGGTGGCCAACACCGTAAACGCCGCCGGTCCAGCCGGTGTTCACAAGCCAGCAGTTCACGCCGCCTTCGGCGATTTTCTTCCGAAGAAGGTCGCCATACACGCTTGGGTGACGCGGCATGAAAGGCGCGCCGAAACAGGTTGAGAAAGTCGCCTGTGGCTCTTTCACGCCGATTTCAGTGCCGGCAACCTTCGCGGTGTAACCGCTGAGGAAGTGATACATGGCCTGCTCTGGCGTCAACCGGGCGATAGGAGGCAGCACACCGAACGCATCCGCTGTCAGCATGATGATGTTCTTTGGCTTGCCGCCCCGGTTTTCTTCCGATGTGTTCGGGATGAAATGGATCGGGTAGGCCGCGCGGGTGTTTTCCGCCAGCGTGTTGTCATCGAGGTCCAGCACGCGGGTCGTCTCGTCCATCACTACGTTTTCGAGGATGGTGCCGAAACGCTTGGTGGTGGCGTAAATTTCTGGCTCAGCTTCAGCGGACAGATTGATCATCTTGGCGTAACAGCCGCCTTCAAAGTTGAAGACGCTGTCGTCGGACCAGCCGTGCTCGTCATCGCCGATCAGCGTGCGGCTGCTGTCAGCCGAAAGCGTGGTCTTGCCGGTGCCGCTGAGGCCAAAGAAGATAGCCACGTCGCCCTCAGGGCCGATGTTGGCGGAGCAGTGCATCGGCATGATGCCCTTCTCAGGCAGCAGATAGTTGAGGATGGAGAACACGGATTTCTTGTTCTCGCCCGCATATTCGGTGCCACCGATCAGCACCAGACCCTTGGAGAAGTTGACAGCAATCACCGTCTCGCTGCGGCAACCCATTGTTTCAGGGTCAGCGCGGAAGCTTGGCAGGTTGATCACGGTGAACTGCGGCGCCATGCCCTTCAGTTCGTCCTCGCGCGGGCGTACCAGCATGGTGCGGCAGAACAGGCTGTGCCAGGCGTATTCGCCAACGGTCCGAACGGCGACGCGGTTTTCCGGGTCGGAGCCGCCCCACAGGTCCTGAACGAAAAGATCCTTGCCTTTCATGTGGGCAAGGAACGCTGCATGCAGGGTGTCGAACTGGTCCGGCGTCATCGGGCGGTTGGTATCACCCCACCAGATGGTGTCTTCGGTCATCGCGTCGCGAACGGTGAATTTGTCGCTTGCTGACCGGCCGGTGTGTTTGCCGGTTTTCACCACAAGCGGGCCATCTTTTGCAATCTGGCCTTCGCCGCGGCGAATCGATTCTTCATAAAGGGCTTCTGTGCCCAGGTTCCAGTATTGATTTCCGGTGTCAAGGATGCCCTGGGCATCAAGACCGACGGTGCTTAGACAGGCGCCAAAGACTTGCAACGTCTTGTCCTCCAAGTGATTTATTGGGGCGCTCCGGGGCTAGCGTACCGGAGCAATTCATGCCGGGCTCATTCGATTTTCACGCGCGCGTGTCGGCCCTGGTCAATTCTTGTCCCGACCCATCTCGGGAAGGCCGATAAACTTGCGGATATACCCCCTAAAATCAACCAGAATCTGAATGATTTCAAAATGATAGCGCTGTCAAAATGCTAAGTGCCGAAAAGCATTTGGACTCTTGGGATTGGATATTTTCCGTTACCCCGGTGAATTTGCCCCGGCAGTGTCTATTCTGCGCCTTTTTTTGGACTTAAAGTCAGCCTAACGCTTAATCTTGACAGGGCTTTAGGTGGGGGCCCACACTCCCGCCCAAGCCTAAATGGAAAAAGCGGCCACCAGGCGCCCCGGCGCGGTGGACTTGAGGGGACACTATGACAGCACAAATCGCATTGGTTGACGATGACCGGAACATCCTGACGTCGGTGACAATCGCGCTGGAGGCCGAAGGCTTCCGCGTGCGCACTTACCCGGACGGGCAGAAGGCTTGGGAAGCCTTGTCCAAGAATCCGGCCGACCTAGCGGTACTCGATATCAAGATGCCGCGCATGGACGGCATGGAGCTTCTCAGGAAGCTTCGGGAAGTGACCGACATGCCGGTGATTTTCCTGACCTCCAAGGATGAGGAAATCGACCAGCTCTTGGGCCTTCGGATGGGCGCCGACGACTATATAGGCAAACCCTTTTCCCAGCGCCTGCTGATCGAACGCATCCGCGCGCTGCTGCGCCGCATGGAAATGAACAAGCGCGAGCCTGATGAAGGCCCGGTTGAGCCGGGTGACGAGGTGATGGAACGCGGCCGCCTGGTGCTGGATCCAATGCGCCACCGCGTAACCTGGGCAGGCAAGGATGTGACCCTGACCGTGACCGAATTCCTGATCCTGAAAACGCTGGCACAGCACCCTGGCCACGTGAAAAGCCGCGACCAGTTGATGGACGCTGCCTATTCCGACGACGTTTATGTGGATGACCGCACCATCGACAGCCATATCAAGCGGTTGCGGAAAAAGTTCCGGGCCGTGGCGGACGATTTTGATGCGATCGAGACACTTTATGGTGTTGGCTACCGCTACAGCGACGACTAAGCTTTGTGCATGACATGATCAGCACAAATGTATGACCGAAACCGAGCGTAAAAGAAAATCAGCACAGGGTCGCCGGCGCCGCGCAAAGCAATCTGCGCGGCCGCGGCACTATTCGCGCGGCCTGTCGCCCCTGATGGTGCGCATCATGGCGGTTAACGCCATTGCGCTGATTATCCTTGTGGGCGGCGTGCTGTACCTGAACCAGTTTCGCGCCAATCTGATCGGCGAACGCATCCGCACCCTGACCGTACAGGCCCAGATTATTGCGGGCGCGCTTGGGGAATCGGCGGCCGGCGGGCCGGAGGCTGTGGATATTGACCTGGCGCCCGCGCGCCAGATTCTGACCCGCCTTGTGGGGCCAACCGACAACCGGGCCCGTCTGTTTGCAACCGACGGCCGGATGATTGCCGACAGCCGCTTCCTGGCGGGCGACAAACGCTTGGTTGAAGAAGAACTGCCGGCGCTGGACGCCCAGATCAGTTTTGATGAACAACTGGAAGATGCCGTTCACCGGCTGCTGGACAGCATCACCGAGCGTATAGAGGCGCCGCCAAGCGTAGACCGCCCCGGCATGCGCGGTGAAGATTTTCTAGAGGTGATGGCCGCGCTTGAAGGCGAAACCATGACCCAGCTACGGGTGCGCGAGGATGGCCGCTATATTATCAATATCGCCGTGCCGGTGCAGCGCTTCCGCCGCATTCTGGGGGTGATGTTGCTGACATCCCAAACTGACGATATCGACGCCATCGTGCGCCAGGAACAGATGCTGACGGTGAAGGTTTTCGTGGGCGCGCTGGTGCTCACATTGCTTCTCAGTTTCTTTCTGGGGCGTACGCTGGTACGGCCGATCCGGGTGTTGGCGCGCGCGGCAGAGCGGGTCCGCCAGGCCATCGGGCGCGAAGAGAATATCCCCGAGTTTGCCGAGCGGATGGACGAGATCGGCGACCTGTCGCGGTCCCTGTCGGACATGACGCAGGCGCTTTATAATCAGATCGACCGGGTGGAGCAGTTTGCCGCCGATGTGGCACATGAGATCAAGAATCCGCTGTCTTCCATGCGCAGCGCGCTTGAGACATTGGCAATGACGGACAAGCCTGACGTTCAGGCCAAACTTTTTGCCATCCTGCGCGACGACGTGAAACGGATCGACCGGTTGATCACCGATATCTCGAACGCCTCCCGGCTGGAGGCCGAGCTGACCCGCGCCCAGACCGAGCCTGTCGACTTGGCTGTGATGCTCGGTGTGCTGGTGGAATCCTACGAGACCACGCAGAACAGCGGCGAGGTTGAAGTGGTGCTGGATGAATATGAACCCAATGTGTTCATGATTGCCGGCGTCGAGGCGCGGCTGGGACAGGTTTGGTGCAACCTGATTGATAATGCCATCAGCTTCAGTCCCAGGGGTGCGAAGGTCACCGTGACACTGGAGCGTCAGGATCGCTGGGTGATCGTGATGGTGGACGATGAGGGCCCCGGCCTGCCCGAAGGTGCCGAAGAAAAAATCTTCAGTCGCTTTTATTCGGAACGTCCTGACACCGAAGATTTTGGCAAGCACTCTGGCCTTGGCTTGGCCATCTCCCGCCAGGTCGTTGAGGCTCACTCCGGCATGATCCGCGCTGAAAACCGGATTGGCGAGAATGCGACTGTATTGGGCGCCCGCTTTATCGTAGAGTTGCCCATGTCCGCATGATGCGGGCGCTTGTGACGGGTAACTTTGAGGGGCAGACCCCAGTGAATAACATCCACGGTACATTGGTTGATCTGGTCGGCGGCGGTGTCCTGCTGCGCGGGCCCTCAGGCATGGGCAAGTCAGACCTCGCGCTCAGGCTGATGGACCGAGGTGCGGTTCTGGTCGCGGATGACCAGGTGATCCTGGATGCCCGACGCCGCGGCCTTGTGGGGGCGGCACCCGACAGCCTTTATGGCCTGATCGAGGTGCGCGGCATTGGCATTATGTCGCTGCCCGCGATCAAGACGGCCTTGGTCAAGCTGGTGGTTGACCTGACGGACGCAGATAGCGTTGAGCGGTTGCCGGAAAAGGCATTTGTTGAGCTAGAAGGCGTCTCGCTGCCCTGCCTGAGGCTGCATGCCTTTGATGTCAGCACGCCACAGAAAATTGAACTCGCCATCCGTTATCCGGATCAGCTAGGGTTGGGTGTCGAGGATTATAAAAAGGGATAACCTTATGGCTGAAGCCGCGGACGGCAAACGACAGCTGGTAATAGTGACCGGGCTTTCCGGCGCAGGTAAATCTTCTGCGCTGCATTCGTTTGAGGACATCGGCTATCAGGCCATCGATAACCTGCCGCTGACCATGTTGGAGCGGCTTGTGGACGAGGCGCGCAGCGCGGGCGATATGACACCCCTTGCGGTGGGTATCGACAGCCGTACCTTGCACTTTTCCCCGGAACAGTTCGCTGAGACCATCACGGACCTGCGCAAGTTCACGGACGTGGCACTGCATGTTCTTTTCATGGACGCATCAGACGATGAGCTGATGAAGCGTTTTTCAGAGACACGGCGGCTGCATCCATTGGGCAAGGGTCTCTTGCTCCGGGAAGCCATCCGACGCGAGCGGGATATGATGTCTCATATCCGACCTCATGTTGACGGCATGATCGATACCACGGGGCGTACGGGGGCGGAAACACGCCGCACGGTGCTCGGGCGTTTCGCTAGCGAGGCGCTGCCGAAACTGATCGTGACCTTCATGTCTTTCGGGTTCGCGCACGGGGTGCCGCGCGACGCTGATATGGTACTGGATGTCCGGTTCCTGAGGAACCCGCACTATGTGCCGGAACTGAAACCCCACACCGGGCGAGAAGAGGCCGTGGCCAATTTCGTCAAGGCGGATGAAGGCTTTGATCCCTTTATCGACAAGGTCGAAGACCTGCTGGAGTTCCTGCTGCCGCGATATGGCCAGGAAGGAAAATCGTATCTGACGCTTGCATTTGGCTGTACAGGTGGCAAACATCGTTCTGTCGCCGTTGCGGAAACCATTGCGGCGCGAATGAAACTGGACGGCATGGCCGTCAATCTCTATCACCGGGAAATTACCGGGGACGACCCGCAGTAGTCAGGCATTAGGCTTAGGGGCCAGGAAGAAAAAAGAGGGTTTGTGTATGATTGGCATGGTGTTGGTGACCCACGGGCGATTGGCGGACGAATTTGTTGCCGCGACCGAACACGTGGTTGGTGCACAGGAGCAGATTCGTGCCATTTGCATCGGGCCGGACGACGACATGGAGCTGCGTCGTCAGCAGATCATGGATGCGGTCAAGGAAGTGGATAGTGGCAGCGGTGTTGTGTTGCTGACCGACATGTTCGGTGGCACGCCGTCGAACTTGGCGATTTCCCTTCTCGAAAAGGGCAAGACCGAAGTCATCGCAGGGATCAACTTGCCAATGCTGATCAAGCTGGCTAGCGTTCGGCACGGGTCGACATTGGAAGAATCAGTTGAGGCTGCCAAAGAAGCAGGCGTGAAATATATCAATGTTGCCAGTCAGGTCTTGGGCGGCTGACGGTATAAGAAAGAAGATGCGGCGGTCTGCAGGGGTCCAGAGCGCAGTGCTGGGGAGTGAAACAGAAGTGAGTATGGCTGTAGCTGGTGAAAAGAAACGCGTGTCCATTGTGAATGCGCGCGGGCTTCATGCGAGAGCATCCGCCCGGTTTGCAACGGAAGCCGGGCGCTATAATGCCATCGTCTCCGTGTCCAAAGACGGTGTCAGTGTGGTTGGTACCTCAATCATGGGGCTGATGATGCTGGGCGCCGCCAAGGGCGACAACATCGAGATTTCAGCAGAAGGGGACGATGCATTTGCCGCGGTCGAAGCCTTGTCTGCCATGGTGTCGAGCCGGTTCGGTGAAGATGAATAAGTATCTAATCTTCATTATATAAAGAAATCTTTATCTTTTCGATCCTGCCTGCTATAAGGGGCCGAATTTAGTTTGGCCGTAATGCCTTTGTGCTGGCCCTTGAGTGAAGCAGGATCAAATCCATGACCGATTATAAAGTTGCCGATATTTCGCTTGCCGACTGGGGGCGGAAAGAAATCAGAATTGCAGAAACCGAGATGCCAGGCCTGATGGCGCTTCGGGAAGAATTCGGCGAAAGCCAGCCCCTGAAGGGCGCGCGCATTGCCGGCTGTCTGCACATGACCATCCAGACCGCAGTTCTGATTGAAACGCTGACGGCGCTTGGCGCTGAGGTGCGCTGGTCCAGCTGCAACATCTTCTCAACCCAGGATCACGCGGCGGCGGCCATGGCGGCCTCCGGCATTCCTGTATTTGCCTGGAAAGGTGAAACCGAGGAAGAGGCCGTTTGGTGTATTCACCAGACCATCAAAGGTCCTGACGGCTGGGTGCCGAACATGATCCTGGATGACGGCGGTGACCTGACTGTGATCATGCACGAAGATTATCCAGAGCTGATGGACGGCGTGAAGGGCATTTCCGAAGAGACCACCACCGGTGTGATGCGCCTTTATGAAATGGCCAAGGAAGACCGCCTCGCGGTTCCGGCGATCAACGTCAACGACAGTGTGACCAAGTCCAAGTTCGACAACCTCTATGGTTGCCGCGAAAGCCTGGTCGACGGCGTCAAGCGCGCGACTGACGTGATGATCGCGGGCAAGGTTGCAGTTGTTTGCGGTTACGGCGACGTGGGCAAAGGCTCCGCCGAATCGCTCCGCAGCCAGGGCGCACGCGTGATGGTTACTGAAATCGACCCGATCTGTGCACTGCAGGCCGCCATGGAAGGCTATGAAGTCGTGACCATGGATGATGCCGCCAAGGTGGGCGATATTTTCGTTACCGCCACAGGCAACAAGGACGTGATCACGCTTGACCATATGCGCGACATGAAAGATCGCGCGATTGTGTGCAACATCGGCCACTTCGACAGTGAAATCCAGATCGCGGCCCTTTCCAATATGAAGTGGGAAGAAGTGAAGCCACAGGTGGACGAAGTTGTGTTCCCGGACGGCAAGCGCCTGATCGTGCTCGCCAAAGGCCGCCTCGTGAACCTGGGCTGTGCCACCGGTCACCCAAGCTTTGTGATGTCCGCATCCTTCACCAACCAGGTGTTGGCGCAGATCGAGCTGTGGGAAAACCACACCAAGTACGACCGCAATGTTTATGTGCTGCCGAAGCACTTGGACGAGAAAGTGGCCGCGCTGCACCTGGGCAAGCTGGGCGCCAAGCTCACAAAGCTCAGTGATGAGCAGGCCAAGTATCTGGGTCTGCAGGTTGCAGGGCCGTTCAAGCCGGAACATTACCGCTACTAGGGGCTGATCAGGCATCCTCCCTTTGTCTCGAGGAGAGAAGAATGAGTGAATATGTTTTCACCAGTGAGTCGGTATCTGAAGGCCACCCGGATAAGGTAGCCGACCGTATTTCCGACAGCGTTGTTGACCTCTATCTGGGCGCTGACCCGGAAGCCCGCGTTGCGTGCGAAACCATGGTTACGACCAACCGGATCATCCTGGCGGGTGAGGTTCGTGGTCCTGAAAGTGTGCAGGGCGATATCGAAGAAGTTGCGCGTAATGCTGTCCGTGAAATCGGGTACGAGCAGGACGGCTTCCACTGGAAGAACGCCGTGTTCGAAAATCACCTGCACGAACAGTCGGCCGATATTGCCATGGGCGTTGACGCCGCTGGCAACAAGGACGAAGGCGCGGGCGACCAGGGCATCATGTTCGGTTATGCCTGCGACGAAACCGAAAGCCTGATGCCAGCGCCGATCGATTTCTCGCACCGCATCCTGAAATCCCTTGCCGCGGCGCGCCATTCCGGTGAAGCGCCAGAGCTTGAGCCTGACAGCAAAAGCCAGGTGACGCTCCGCTATGTGGACGGCAAGCCAGTTGGTGCCACGTCTGTTGTGGTGTCCACCCAGCATAAGGACGGCGTGACCCAGGAAGACCTGCGCGCGCTCGTGCGCAAGCATGTGGAAAGCGTGCTGCCGGAAGGCTGGATGTGCCCGGAAGGCGAGTTCTATGTGAACCCGACTGGCAAGTTCGTCATTGGCGGGCCTGACGGCGACGCGGGTCTCACCGGCCGCAAAATCATTGTGGATACTTATGGCGGCGCAGCCCCCCACGGTGGCGGTGCTTTCTCGGGCAAAGATCCGACCAAGGTGGACCGCTCGGCCGCCTATGCTGCGCGCTATCTTGCCAAGAATGTGGTGGCAGCAGGCCTCGCGAACAACTGCACGATCCAGCTTGCTTACGCCATTGGCATCTCCAAGCCGCTCGCGGTGTATGTGGATCTCTGGGGCGACCAGCCACGGGTGGACCCACAGCATCTGTCGAACGTTCTGCAGCAGATGGTGAACCTGAGCCCACGCGGCATTCGCGAACATCTGGGCCTCAACAAGCCGATCTATACCCGCACGTCGTCTTACGGTCACTTTGGCCGCAAGCCAACCGATGACGGTGGCTTCTCCTGGGAGAAGACCGATCTGGTTGACGCGCTGAAATCGGAATTCGGCATCTAAGAGCGCGAAAGAAGACTCTAAAAGGCCGGGTGCGGAAACGTAGCCCGGCTTTTTTGTTTGTTGCAGAACAGCCTCGCGGTTTAGCTTAGCTGCAGGTCTGAAATTGAGGGGGTCGGTAGTGTTAAAATCCATACTTTTGATCTGTATGGCTTCGTTTCTTTCGTTTGCCGCTGTTGCAGAACCAACGCAACAAGAAGTACTTGCAGATATCTATTTGAAGGCCTTGTCGGAAGCCGACTATGAGGCGTTGGACCGGTTGCTGGATGACGACGCTACCGTATTCGACATGCTAGGAGCCGAAGTCGCCGCGTCGATGGACAGCATTGCAACCCCAGCAAAGTGGAAAGGGAAGGCATTTATACTCGAACAAATACGACAGGGTGAAGAAGCGAAGACGTCTGAAACCACAGAATCCTATGAGTCCATCAATGGGTTTTCATATGGGAACGTGGTGGTTCGGGAAAATTTTGTGACATACACAACTGACCACCCTGAATATGTGATCACGGGTAGCAGTAAAGTTATTCATGTGATCACCCTCAAAGGCGAAAAAATTCTGGAACATTTGATTGTTGCAGACTTCAAAGGACTAGATGAAACGATCCAGCTTATTGAGAAGGAAGGGCATTAGGCTTCGGCTCAATAGTTGACATTTCTTGTTCTTGTTTCTCTGCCCCCTAACGCGCTACTCTGATTAATGATTTTCGAGGGGAGATTTTGGCTGTGCCGTTTGGTGACCTGCCATCATATGCAATCTGGATCGTGATCGGTGTTGCCGCAACCGCGTGGGTTGCGCTGGCGCTCTATGCCTTGTGGCGCACGGGCCGCGCGACAGACCGCGCCCGGTCCCTGCAGGATCTCGCCAATTTTCTCGACAGCATGATCCAGACAGACCGCCGGCACCCCATCTGGCTATGGACGGACGGTCGTATGCAGGCGGACGCCGATACGCTGGATCTGGTCGGCCTGGATGAAGGGGCACGGACCCTTGATGAGCTGGTCACGGCCGATAACGGTATCCCCGACCGTACAGTCGCGGACCTCAAGCGCAGCCTCAATTCAGGGGGCGACATCTCAACTCCGCTGGTTATCGACCGGGGCAAGAACCAGCCTCGCCTGATCCTGGATTTCCAATGGCTTCCGGCGCGCGATGACCGCTGGCCCGCCAGTATCCTGTGGATCGAGGAAAGCATGGACCGCACGGCGCGCACCAACCGCCAAGGTGTGCGGGCGCTTGAACTGAAGCTGAAGGACCTGTCTCGGGTGTTCAACAACCTGCCGTTCCCGGTTTGGGTGCGTGGGCCCGACTATGGCCTCGTGGACGTTAATGACGCCTATGTGAAGGCGGTGGACGGTAACAGCGTCTATGACGTTACCGAACGCAACATGGAGCTGTTCGACCGCGGCAGTCTGGCAGCCGCGCGCAAGGCAAGGGACACGGGCGAGCGGGTGCGCGAACGCCGCTTTGGCGTTACGGACGGCCAGCGCCGGGCCTTTGCGGTCACCAACATGCCGCTCGATGAAGAGGGTCATGTGATGGGCATTGCGGTCGATGTGACCGGCGAAGAAGAAGCCCTCTCGGAGCTTGCCCGGGTGCTCGAGGCCCAGTCGGAAACGCTGAACCGCCTCCGGAGCCCGGTGGCAATCTTTGGCCCGGCCCAGACGCTCAGGTTCTACAACAGTGCCTTCGCGCGGCTGTCGCATCTGTCCGAGGACGTGCTTTCAAGCCAACTTCGCCACAGCGAAATCCTGGATGCCATGCGCGAAAAGCGCCGCCTGCCCGAGCAGGTGGATTTCCAGCAGTGGAAGAAAAACATCCTGAAGCATTACACCACGCTCCTCGAGCCGTTCGAGGAGATGTGGCACCTGCCTGACGGCACCGCGCACCGCGTGGTGACCCAGCCACACCCGTTCGGTGGGCTGTTGATCCTGTTCGAGGATGTCACGGACCGCCTGGCGCTCGAGCGGTCCTATAACACGCTGATGGCGGTTCAGCAGGAAACGCTGGATAATATGGTTGAGGCCATTGCCGTGTTTGGTACGGACGGCCGCCTGCAGCTGTCGAACCCGGCGTTCCGGTCGCTCTGGCAGCTGACGGAGGACGATATCGACGGCAACCCGCACCTGACAGAACTGACGTCCAGGGTGCCTGCGATTTCAGACGAAAAAGACCCCCGCTTCAGCGACTTCAAAAGCCATCTGGTCAGCTGGGTCAGCGAACACAAGCACAGGAGCGGCCGCTGGTACCGCACCGACGACGCGGTGATTGATTTTGCCATCGTGCCCTTGCCCGACGGCGGCGTGATGCTGACGCAATCGGACGTGACCGACAGCTTCAAGGTGGAACAGGCCCTGCGCGAACGCTCCAGCGCGCTGGAAGCCGCCGACCGGCTCAAGAGCGAATTTATCACCAACATGTCCTATGAACTGCGGACGCCGCTGAACAGCATCATCGGTTTTGCCGAAATGCTGGACCAGAAGATGTTCGGCGAACTGAATGATCATCAGGCCGACTATGTCAAAAACATCCTGACTGCGTCGGGTGAGCTGAAGGATCTGATCGCGGACGTGCTTGACCTGGCGGTGCTGGACGCGGGCGAGGCGCACCTCACCCTGAAACCGATGAATGTTACCGAAGCAATCAAAGATACCGGCCATCTGGTGGTTGAACTGGCGCGCAAGTCGGAAATCCAGGTCAAACTCGACAAGCTTGAGGACGTTGGGATCATCGAGGCGGACGAGCGCCGGGTGCGGCAGGCCTTCTATAATATGGTGTCCTCGATGCTCAATTTTGCCCGTCTGGGCGGCAGGCTGTTCATCAAGCTGTCGGGCACCGATGATGAAGTTATAATTAACATCAAAAACCCGGACTCCGGCCTGACGGAACGCGAACGTGACAGGCTGGTCAACACGGTGCGTATGGGGGCGTCGCCAGGCGGCAAGCTGGCGACCGGGCTTGACCTGGCACTGGTGCGCTCGATTGTGAACCTGCATCATGGCCGCATTCGCCTTGACCCGCTTGGCGAAGAGGGGCTATCGCTCAGTTGTGAGCTGCCGCGTACCCAACCCGTTGCCGCTGAACCCGTCAAATAGACCGGAAGACCATGAGCGATACGATTTCCCGGACCATCAACTGCCGTACCGAGGAGGACACGCTGACGTTGGCGCAGGCACTGGCCAGCAGCGTTCCTGCCGGGCGTCTGATCGCGCTTGAGGGTGACTTGGGGGCAGGCAAAAGCACGTTGGCCCGCGCCTTCATCCGGGCGCGCCTGGGCGACGAGGAAGCGGAGGTCCCGAGCCCCACCTTCACGCTGGTACAGACCTATGACTGCGATGACGGCGTTCAGGTGTGGCACGCAGACCTCTACCGCCTGACCGACCCCGAGGAAGCCTATGAGCTTGGCCTTGATGAAGCCCGCGACGACGGCATCTGCCTGATCGAATGGCCTGACCGTATGCCTCAAGATTGGTGGGACGGCGCGCTGAAAGTCCATTTGACCATCGGTGACCGCGGCGAACGCAAGGTAGTGCTGTCGGGCGACGCCAGCTGGCGGTCTCTTGTGGAAGAGCTGTCGGCATGAGTGCCGCCCTGAATGCCATGGTTCTGGCGGCGGGCAAGGGCACCCGAATGGGGGCGCTTTCCGACACCACGCCCAAGCCGCTGGTGCCGGTTGCGGGCGTGCCGCTTCTGGACCGCATTTTGGCACATCTGGACAAGGCCGGATGCGCAAAGGCGGTGGTGAATGTGCATCATCTGGCCGACCAGATTGAGGCCCACCTTGCCCCCCATGTAGAGGCGGGTCATGTGATGATTTCAGACGAGCGCGATGCGCTATTGGAGACCGGTGGCGGCGTAAAAAAAGCCCTGCCGATGCTGGGCCGCGACCCCATCTATGTGATCAACAGTGATGCCCTGTGGGTGGATGGTGATAAGGGCACGCTCAAGCGACTCGCGACCGCCTTTGACCCCGCGCGCATGGATGTGTTGCTTTTGCTGGTGCCGACCGCTGATGCGCTGGGGTATGACGGTGCGGGAGACTTTATCCCGGCTGGCGACGCGACAGAGCCCACGCCTATCACCTTCCGCGCCGACGCGCCTTCCGCGCCCGTGATGTTCGGCGGCATTCAGGTGGTCAAGCCCACGCTCTATGACGATATGCCTGAGGGCAAATGGTCGAATGTTGAGATTTTCCGCAAGGCTTCGAGCGCCGGTCGGCTATACGGCTTGCTTCACACCTGCCACTGGATGCATGTGGGCACGCCCGAGGCCATCAAGGCGGCTGAGGATAAGCTGGCTGAATTGGGGGCGGACTAGGCTATGGCTGACTATGGTCCCACCATCTATACGGTCGATCCCGCCCATCCTTTTGTGGACGCATTGGCGGCGGGCCTGATTGACCGCGCGGGCAGGGACCCAGCCAAACTGGCCGACATGACAGTGCTGGTGCCCAACCGGCGCGCCGGACGGTCGCTCCGCGAAGCCTTCCTCAGGCAGCTGGGGCAAAAGCCTACACTCCTGCCCGCCATGCGCCCGATTGGCGATGTGGACGAGGACGAAATCACTTTCCTGGGCGCCGGGCTCGGGCTTGACCCTTCCGCGCTCAAGCCTGCCATCGGCGGTACGCGGCGGCAGGTCCTTTTGATGCAGCAGGTGATGCGCTGGATTGCGCTCAAGGGCGACCGGCTTGCACCCGCGCAGGGCTGGCGGCTGGCGGGGGAACTCGCCAAGCTGATGGACAGCATCGATACCGAAGGCCTGTCGTTTGATGGCCTCAAGGACCTGGTGCCGGAAAATCTGGCGCACCACTGGGAAGATACGCTCGCCTTCCTCAAGATCGTGTCTGAGCACTGGCCCGCAATTCTTGAGGCAGAAGGCGCAATGAACCCCGCCGCCCGGCGCGATGCCATGCTGGATATGGTGGCTGAGGCCTGGTCCCAGCGCCCACCCGTGGGGCAGGTGTTCGCGGCGGGTTCAACGGGCTCTATCCCCGCGACTGCAAAGCTCCTCTCGGTTGTGGCGCGCATGCCCAACGGGGCTGTGATCCTGCCAGGGCTGGACCGCGATATGCCCGACAGCGCCTGGGACGCCATCGATGCCACCCATCCGCAAGGCGTGCTGAAGGGGCTTCTTGTCACCATGGGGGCGAACCGGCATGAAGTGGCGCATTGGCCAACCTCAACCCTGCCCACGGGGCCGAACCGTGCGCTGCTTTTACGTCATGCTTTGTTGCCTGCTCAGGAAACTGACTGTTGGCGCGGCTTGGGCCTTGCCGAAACAGCCGACCCCTTCGCAGGGCTGACCAAACTGGTGGCGCCCACGCGGCGGGAGGAAGCTGACGCCATCGCCGTGATGATGCGCGAGGTGCTTGAGGAACCATCAAAGACCGCTGCGCTGGTGACGCCCGACCGGGCACTGGCCAGAATGGTGCGCGCCAGCCTGTCGCGCTGGGGCATTGAGGTGGATGATTCGGGCGGTGACCGGGTTCTGAATACCTTGCCGGGGCGTTTCATGGGCCTTTTGGCCGCCGCCGCCGCAGAACAGTTTTCGCCCATCGCCCTTCTGGCACTGTTGCAGCATCCGTTCGTCTCAGTAGGGCTTGACCGTCCGGCCTTCCTCGCCAGCCTTCGGCGGCTGGATACTTTTGTTTTGCGGGGTGTGCGCCCAGCCGGGGGGCTTAAGGGCCTGATGGCCCGCGCGCGCGTTGTGGCGCGTGACGCCAAGGCCGGGTTCAATGATGATGATGTGGCGACACTCGACCGGGTGATCAAGGCGCTTGAACCGCTGGAGCAGGGCCTTGTGGAGGAACTACCGCTCGATCAGTTGCTGCGCCGTCATGTTGGCGTGGCCGAAGCACTGGCCTCGACTGATGCTGAGCCCGGCGAAGCCATTCTATGGAAGGGCGAAGAAGGCCAGGCGCTCGCGGATGCGCTCGCGGACCTTATTCAGGAAACCGCGCCCGTGACCGGTGTCGCGACTGATGGCTATGCGGCTTTATTTGATGAACTGCTGGCGGGCGTCAGCGTGCGACCCGTTTGGCGCCAGCACCCGCGCCTCAGTATCTGGGGGACGCTCGAAGCCCGGCTGCAGCGGGCCGACCTGATGATCCTCGGGGGCCTGAATGAAGGCACCTGGCCGGGCGAGGTGAAACCCGAGCCCTGGATGAACCGACCGATGCGTGCCGAATTCGGGCTGCCGCCCCTGGAGCGCCGCACCGGGCAGGCCGCGCATGACTTTGTGCAGGCCGCTTCGGGCGGGGAAGTGGTGCTGACACGTGCTGAAAAGGTCAGTGGTGCGCCCACGGTACCGTCTCGCTGGCTGTTTCGGATTGAGGCCCTGGCGGGCCGCGAGGTGCCAAGCGCAGGGCCGTATCTGGATTGGGCGGCCCAGCTTGACCGCAGCGCCGTGGTGACACCCTGCCTGCCGCCCCGCCCGACACCGCCGCTTGAGGCGCGCCCCACCAAGCTTTCGGTCACACAGGTGGAAACCTGGATGCGCGACCCTTATGGCCTTTATGCCTATAAGGTGCTTGGCTTCCGCCCGCTGGACCCTGTGGATGACCGCCCCAACGCCGCCACCAAGGGCACGCTGCTCCATGAAGCGCTGGAGCGCTTCCTGCTGGAAGACGGCCCAACGCGCGGCGAAGCGGGACTCGCGCGCCTGATGGACGTTGGGCGCAAGGTGTTTGAGGACGTGCTGACCCAGCCAACAGTGTATGCCTTCTGGTGGCCGCGGTTCGAGCGCATCGCCGACTGGTTCGTGAAAAACGAGGCCGAGCGCGCGGAACTGTTTGACGTGGCGGCCGTGGAAAGCTGGGCCGAGGCGAAGCTGCCGGGCGCGGACTTCACCCTGATTGCCAAGGCTGACCGGATCGACCGGCAGCGTGAGACTGGCGCGCTGACCATCATCGACTATAAAACCGGTAACATCCCCACCAGGCGCCGCATGGAAGCGGGCTTCGCCCCCCAACTGCCACTTGAAGGCTGGCTGGCGGAACGCGGTGCCTTCGATGGTGTGGACGCGGCAGCGGTTGATGACCTCGTCTTCTGGGAACTCAAGGGCGGGGAGCCGGTGCAGAAGCAGCACCGCCCTGTCAAAGATGTGCCGCAGATTATTTCGGATGCGGAACAAGGACTGTCGGGGCTGGTGAAGGAGTTCTCTAAGCCCACAACGCCGTATCTTTCAAACCCGCGACCGAAGGAAGCGGGATACGGTGACTATGACCATCTGGCGCGGGTGAAAGAATGGCGCAACGCCGATGATCCGTTCGGGGGAGGCGATAATGGCTAAACCCCGCATGACGGTCGAGCAGGCCCGTGCAACCCATCCTGAGCTTACGGCCTGGGTGGGCGCCTCTGCCGGAACCGGCAAGACCCACGTTCTGACCGCTCGCGTGCTCCGTCTGATGCTGACGGGTACAGACCCTGAAAATATCGTCTGCCTGACCTTCACCAAGGCAGCGGCGGCGGAAATGAAAAACCGTATCTTCGAGGAGCTCGGTCGCTGGACGCTGATGGCGGATGACGTGTTGGCCGCGGAGATCACCCGCCGCACGGAAGAATTCCCGGATGCAGACATGTTGACCCGGGCGCGGCAGTTGTTCGCCAAGGTGCTGGACCTCTCTGGTGGTCTGCAGATTCAGACCTTCCACAGTTTCTGCCAGGCACTTCTAGGCCGCTTCCCGCTCGAGGCCGGTATGGCACCGGGGTTCGAGGGCATGGACGAAGCTGACGCGCGCGAGACCATGGCCTCGGCCAAGGACCAGATGCTGGCCTATACCCAGACACCGGCGGGTGCGGCGGTGAGGAAAGCGCTCGACAAGGTCGCGGGGCTGGTGACGGAAAACACCTTCGATGAGGTGATCGAGCGGCTGTCGTTTGAGGCCTCCACCCTCCGCCGCGCCGAGCAGGCCTATGGCACCATGGGCCTTGTGCCTGCGCTCTATCGCGCGCTGGACCTGACACCGGGTGAGACGAAAGCCATGGTGCTGGAGGCCGCGATCCAGGACGATGCCTTCGACCTTGCAGGCATGCGCACCATGGGGCCTGTGTTGCTTGCTGGCAGCAAGACAGAACAGAAGGCGGGTGAGGCCATCACCGCCTTCACCGCAGCCGAAGGGGCCGCCAGAAAGGTGCTGTTTGATGATTATGCGCTGGCCTTCCTGACCGCTGCGGGCACCCCGCGGGCCCGGATCGCGGTCAAGAAAACGCTGACGGACTATCCCGAGTTCGAGGCGATTATCGACAAAGAGCAGACGCGCCTGATGCGTGTCACCGACCGGCTGGCTCGCATCGAGGCGGCTGAGGCCACAACGGCCTTGTTGCAGCTCGGCCTCGCGCAGCTGGGGCGCTATCACGCCATCAAGTCCGAGCGTGGGCTGGTGGACTTTGACGACATGATCGACCGCACAGTGGGCCTTCTGAGCCGCGGCGATGTGGCGCCGTGGGTTCTCTTCAAGCTCGACGCCCAAGTGGATCATATCCTGGTCGATGAAGCACAGGATACGAACCGCGACCAGTGGCGCGTGGTGGAGGCGCTGGCGGCTGAGTTTTTCTCGGGCGAGGGCGCACGCGACCGGGATGTGGTGCGTACCATCTTCGCGGTGGGCGACGCCAAACAATCGATCTTCTCCTTCCAGCGGGCCGACCCGCGCGAGTTTGTGGCCGCGCGCGACCGGGTGTTCCACCGGGCCTGGGAGGCGGAGTGCGAAGCCGAACCTGTACCGCTCAATCTGTCGTTCCGGTCAGGCGGCGCAGTGCTGTCGCTCGTTGATGCTGTATTCCACAGGGAGGCTGACGCCTGGCACGGCCTGTCGGCGGACCTGGAGCAGGTGGAACACCAGTTTATCCGGTCAGGCCATGGTGGCCTTGTGGAGCTGTGGCCACTCGAAGCGCCAGCGGCAGACAATGAGGGTGACGAGGAAGCCACCTGGGTGCCGCCAATCGTGCAGGAACAGGCCGATGATGCAGAAGGCCGGACAGCCTGGCGCATCGCCCGCCGCATCCATGACATGATTAGAGACCGGGAGGAGCTGGAAGCACAGGGCCGCCCCATTGAGGCAGGCGACGTGCTGGTGCTTGTGCGCCGCCGCACCGCGTTTGTCGACCATCTGGTGCGCGCGCTCAAATATCTGGGTGTGCCGGTGGCGGGCCGTGACCGCATGGTGCTGACGGACGAGCTGCCTGTGATGGACCTCCTGGCGCTCGCGCACGCGGCGCTGCTGCCGACCGATGACTTGACGCTCGCGACAGTGCTCAAAAGCCCGTTCGTGGGCTTCGACGACGACCTGCTGTTTGATCTGGCTTATGGCCGGAAAGGCGCGCTGTGGCACGCGCTGCAGAAGAAAGCCACAGAACCATCAGCGCGGCCAGAGTTCGCCTACGCGCTCAAGTTCATGCAGGATGTGATCGGCGGCGCTGACATCCTGACGCCGTTCGAATTTTTCTGCCATGTGCTGACGGACCTCGGTGGTCGTAAGAAGCTGACATCCCGTCTGGGGGAAGAAGTGCACGACCCGATTGATGAGCTTCTCGAGGAAGCGCTTCGCTTCGAGCACACCCAGGCTGCCAGCCTGCAGGCCTTCATCCACCGGGTGGAACATGGCGGCACCCAGATCAAGCGGGACATGGAGGCCGCGGGCGGGGCTGTGCGCATCATGACCGCCCACAGTGCCAAGGGCCTGCAGGCGCCAATCGTGTTCCTGTCTGACCTTGTGAGCATGCCGGATGTCAGTCGCGATGGCCGCGTGCTGCCCCTGGAGGCCAAAGACCCTGACATGCCGCCGCTTCTGTTGTGGACATCGCCCGCCAAGAATTTGGCGATTGTTGAGGAAATGAAAGCGGCGCTCAAGGAAAGCCAGGTTCATGAATATAGGCGCCTTCTCTATGTGGCGCTGACGCGGGCCGAGGACCGGCTCTATATCGCTGGCTGGCAGGACCGGCGCGAGCCGAACGAGCACTGCTGGTTCAAGGCGATTGAGGCCGGTTTCGAGCGCATTGGCGCCGAGGATATAGAGCTGACGGACGGGCGCGAGGTGAAGCGC
Organism: Kordiimonas lacus; assembly: GCF_001550055.1. Taxonomy (GTDB): domain Bacteria; phylum Pseudomonadota; class Alphaproteobacteria; order Sphingomonadales; family Kordiimonadaceae; genus Kordiimonas; species Kordiimonas lacus. The sequence goes on along the minus strand of NZ_LRUA01000001.1, from coordinate 65,264 downwards.
CTGACGGTTGAGCAAACCGCCGACGTGCCGCCGGTGAAGGCGAAAGCTGAAGCTTCAGCGACTGCCGCGCTACCGGACTGGATCACCCGCGCGATGCCCGACGAGCCGGACCCACCACGCCCGCTTGCGCCCAGCCGCCCGGACGAGGATGAGCCTGCCGCCACCAGCCCGACAGCACGCGGGGACGGCAAGCGGTTTGAGCGCGGGCGGCTGATCCATACGCTTCTCGAATGGCTGCCGGACATGCCGGTGGACACGCGCGCGGATGCCGCCAGGGCCTACCTGCGTCGTTCTGGGGGGGTGCCGGACAGCGACGTGGAGGCTTTCTGGCGTGAGGTGGAAAACATCCTCAATGATCCGGTCTTCAGTCCCTTGTTCGCCCCGGGCAGCCGGGCCGAGGTGCAGGTGGCGGGCAGTGTGGGCAGCCGGGTCATCTCGGGTCAGGTGGACAGGCTGGTGGTGACCGAATCGGACGTGCTGATTGTCGACTATAAGACCAACCGCCCGCCGCCCAGGGATGCTGCCGGTGTGGCCCCGATTTACCTCAAGCAGATGGGGCTTTATGCGCGGGCACTCGAGGGCATCTACCCGGACAAGCAGGTCCGTACGGCCCTTTTGTGGACAGATATCGCCAGGCTGATGGAACTAAGCAAAAGCCAGATGGATGAAGCACTTAAGGCCATGGGCCTTTAGGGCATATCTGGTTTGTTTTCACGACCGTGTTACTAAACCTTGACCGGGCGAGGGCCTGTTCTTACGTTAGCTCTCAAGCCGCCAGTGAGGCGGGCAAAAGAGGCAACATTTCGCGCGGGCCCTGTAGCGTTCCGGCCCGACGAGCAAAAGAAAGAAGAGTGTGTTATGGCGACCATCACCATTACCGACGACAATTTTGAAGCTGAAGTGCTGAAATCCGACAAGCCCGTGCTCGTCGACTTCTGGGCACCATGGTGTGGCCCCTGTAAAATGATCGGCCCGGTTCTGGAGCAGATCTCCGGCGAGCGTGACGACATCGTCATCGCCAAAATGGACATCGACGAAAACCCAGAGACGCCAACGTCCTTCGGTGTGCGTTCGATCCCGACCATGCTGATCTTCAAAGGCGGCGAAGCCGTGGCGACCACCATGGGCGCCAAGCCGAAAGCCCAGCTTGAGCAGTGGATCAACAGCGCGGTTTAATCGCTCGATACATTGAGACTTGAAGAAGGCGCCCATTGCGGCGCCTTTTTTATTGTTCTCCCAACGGCTTTGAACGTAGGCTTTGCCAAAGATTGGGGGACATATGGAAGGTTTGATAACTCTTGCTGCGTTGGTGACATTGCTTTGGCTGCCAAGATTGGCAACCCAGAGGTACAGTTCTGGTATGGCTATCGTAGTTGCTGCGCCCATCATTGCCCAAGCGCTATGGCAAGGCTTGGGTTACCTAGCCCAAGGGTATCTGGATCCATTTTTCTTGATTGCTTTAGCTGTGTCACTTTTGGCTTCCGGCGTCCTTGTTGGGATTTTGGAAGGGAGCGTTTATAGCATACACAAGAAGTGGTGGCGGATAGGGCTGCACCAGCGGCGGAAGATGGTGGTCATCTCAGCTGCAGCCATCTTATTGCCTGTTACGGTTTTCGTAGTGCCTGAGATAATCGAAAAAGTCGAATTTAGACGTAGTGTCGAGACACATATACGTGAAAATGCGATACAGCTTGCAGAACGTTACTTACGTGACAACGGGATCATGAGGGAGGGTGCTAAAGTCCAGTATTGGAGAGATGATGGGCCAAAGGCGCTGGAGTACTGGGTATCGTTTCAAAATGAAACTGGAGTTTTTGCGAAGGTCAAAGTCGATTTGGCTGCCGACGCTGTGTTGGCCGTCGAAATTTCTGGGCCTTCTTAGGTCGGCAGGATGCCCGCTTCACGCAGGACCTGCCCTGCGAGATAGAGCGAGCCGCCGATCAGGACAAAAGGCGGGCGTTCGTCCTGGGCTTTTTCGCCGGTCATTTTGAGGGCACTCGCTACATCCTTGGCTACGAGGCCGTTGATGCCTGCGTCTGTCGCGGCGCCCGCGAGGAACGAGGGTTCCGCCGCACCTGGCTCACCCGGGATCGGCACGGCGATCACCCGGTTGACGATACCGGAGAGCGGCTTCAGATAGCCTTTCGCATCCTTGTTGCCGAGCATGCCGAGGATCAGGATGATCTCCCGCTCAACCGGGTCCACTTCTGACAGGAAAGTCCGGATCACCTGCCCAGCCGCCGGGTTATGGCCGCCATCCAGCCACAGGTCATGGCCATCGGGCAGCATGGCGTTCAAGGGGCTGTTCTTGATTTCCTGCAGGCGTGCAGGCCAGCGCACCCAGCCAAGCCCGGCGCGTATGGCGGCGTCCGGGATTTTGACGGCGGTTTGTGCGTGCACCAGCGCGATGGCCATGCCGGCGTTCGTTACCTGGTGTTCGCCCACAAGCGTCGGCATCGGCAGCTCAAGTTCGCTTTGCCAGTCGCTGTAGCTGAAGCCGTCTCCGCGCGGTTTGATGGCCGATTGCCAATCGCGTTCGAACAGCTTTGGCTGCACGCCTTTTTCTTCGCACACGCCCTGGATGGCCTTCATGGCTTCGCCCATCTGTGGGCCGACCACAGTGGGCACGCCTTCCTTGATGATGCCAGCTTTCTCGAACGCGATGTCGGCGAGCGTGTCGCCCAGGAACTGTTCGTGGTCCATGCTCACGGGCGTGATGCCAACTGCGGCGGGCTTATCGACCACATTGGTGGCGTCCAGCCGGCCACCGAGGCCCACCTCGAGGATGCAGAGGTCCGCGGGTGTGCGCGCAAACGCCAGGATCGCGGCGGCGGTGGTGACTTCAAAGAAGGTGATCGGCTCTTCGCCGTTGGCTTCTTCGCATTCTTCAAGGAGTTCCGTGAGCGCGTCTTCGGAAATCAGCTTGCCTGCCACGCGGATGCGTTCGGCGAAACGGACCAGATGTGGGCTGGTGTAAACATGTACCCGGTGCCCGGCGGCTTCTGCGATGGCGCGCAGCGTTGCGGTGGTTGAGCCCTTGCCGTTGGTGCCGGCGATATGGATCACCGGCGGCAGCTTGTCCTGTGGGCGGCCAAGGTGCTCCAAAAGCCGTTCCATACGGCCCAATGATAGGTCGATTTTCTTGGGGTGCAGGCGCATCAGGCGCGCAAGAACGGCATCGCTGGCCGAAGTATCCACGGGTGGGACTCCCTTGAACAGAAAGAAAGGCCGCCTGGCGAGATGCCGGCGGCCCGTAATGACTTACTCTGCAGCCTTTTTCTTGTGCCGTCCGCCCATCAGAAGACGGATCATGGTGCCCAGCTTCTCGCCCAGCTCGTGCCGGTGCACAACCGCGTCCACCATGCCGTGTTCCTGCAGATATTCTGCGGTCTGGAACTTCTCCGGCAGTTTTTCGCGGATGGTCTGCTCGATCACGCGCTTGCCAGCGAAACCGATCATGCAGCCCGGCTCGGCGATGTGGACGTCACCCAGCATGGCGTAGGATGCGGAAACGCCGCCTGTGGTCGGGTCTGTCAGCACAACGATGTACGGCAGGCCCGCATCGCGCAGCATCTGGATTGCGACCGTCGTGCGCGGCATTTGCATCAGGCTGAGGATGCCTTCCTGCATGCGCGCGCCGCCAGAGGCGGTCATCATCACATAGGGTGCGCCGATCTTGAGCGCGTGGCGGGCGCCGGCAATGATGCCTTCGCCCACAGCCATGCCCATGGAACCACCCATGAAGAAGAAATTCTGAACGGCCACGACAACGTCTTCGCCGCCGATCTTGCCCACAGCCACCTTGATGGCGTCTTCGTCACCAGTTTTCTTGCGCGCATTCTTCAGGCGTTCAGTATAGCGCTGGGTGTCGCGGAACTTGAGTGGGTCCTGCTTCACCGCAGGCAGGTCGATCAGGTCGTAGGTGCCGTGATCGAAAAGATTGTCGAACCGATCCTTTGGCGGCACGCGGTCGTGATGGTCACAGTGCGCACACACATATTGGTTGGCGACAAATTCTTTCTGGAAAATCATCTGGCCGCAGCTTTTGCACTTATGCCAAAGGTTGTCTGGTGTTTCCTTTGGGTTCAGTACTTTTTGCAGCTTCGGTTTTACATAGTTGGTGAGCCAGCTCATGCGTCTCAACCCCTTCTCTCAATTGGCTTTTTGGCGCCTGGCGCCTTGTTAGCCCTTTGTCCCGGCCCGCACACCTTCGGCGAGTTTACCGGTAAAGTCCAGCACGTCCTTGACCATGCCGCTCTTTGGCATGTGGCTATCATCAAGGCCACTTTCAATCAGGGATACGATTGCGGACCCGACCACAGCCCCATCTGCCACGCGGGCAATGGCTTCGGCTTGTTCAGGCGTGCGGATACCGAATCCGACGGCAACTGGCAAGTCTGTATGTGACTTGATACGCATTACCGCCGATTCGATATCGTCTGCTGTCGCAGACTTGCCGCCCGTCACGCCGGCTACGGCTACATAATAGACGAATCCGCTCGCGCCATCCAGTACTGTAGGCAAACGGGCGTCGTCGGACGTCGGTGTGGCCAGCCGGATCACGTCGATCCCGGCGGCATTTGCGGGCAGGCGAAGCTCTTCATCTTCCTCGGGCGGCAGGTCGACAATGATAAGCCCGTCAACGCCAGCCGCCGCGGCATCAGCGCAGAATTTTTCAGTGCCGTAAGCATAGATGGGGTTGAAATAGCCCATCAGAACCATCGGGGTGCTGTCGTCCGTTTTGCGGAACTCACGCACGATCTCGAGCGTACGCTGCATATTGCCGCCGGCTTTCAGCGCGCGCTGGGCGGCCTTGTCAATCGCCGGGCCGTCAGCGGACGGGTCGGTGAAGGGCATGCCCAGTTCAATGATATCTGCGCCCGCGCGCGGCAGGCCACGCACGATTTCCATCGAGGCGTCGAAGGTTGGGTCACAGGCGGTGACGAAGGTGACGAAAGCGGCGCGTTTTTCACCGGCCAGACGCTCGAAACAGGAAGTCAAACGGCTCATAACTCTGATCCCAACTCTAGATTTCAGCGCCGAGCGCATCGGCCACTGTGAAAATGTCTTTGTCGCCGCGCCCCGAGAGGTTCATGACGATGATATGATCTTTCGGCAGGTCAGGCGCCATGCGCATAACCTGCGCCAGCGCGTGGCTGCTCTCCAGCGCCGGGATGATGCCTTCGGTGCGGCACAGCAGCTGGAAGGCCTCAAGCGCTTCATCGTCGGTGGCGGAAACATAATTCACCCGGCCGGCTTCATGCAGCCAGACGTGCTCCGGCCCGATGCCGGGATAGTCCAGCCCTGCGGAGATTGAGTGCGCTTCGGTGATCTGGCCATCAGCATTCTGCAGCAGATAGGTGCGGTTGCCGTGTAGCACACCGGGCGTGCCGCCCGCGATAGAGGCGGCGTGTTTATCGGTATCCAGGCCATGGCCGGAGGCTTCAACCGCATACATCTTGACGTCCGGGTCATCAAGGAACGGATGGAACAGGCCCATGGCGTTGGAGCCGCCGCCCACACAGGCCACAAGGCTGTCCGGCAGGCGGCCTTCCTGGGCCTGAAGCTGTTCGCGCGTTTCCCGGCCGATGATGCTTTGGAAATCGCGCACCAGCATCGGGTAGGGGTGCGGGCCCGCAACCGTGCCGATGATATAGAAAGTGTCATGGACGTTGGTGACCCAGTCCCGGAGCGCATCATTCATGGCGTCCTTGAGCGTGGCGGAACCGGATGTCACCGGTTTTACCTCAGCGCCCAGAAGCTTCATCCGGAACACGTTCGGCTTCTGGCGCTCGATATCCACGGCACCCATGAAGACGGTGCATTCAAGGCCGAAGCGGGCGGCCACGGTGGCGGTTGCCACACCGTGCTGGCCCGCGCCGGTTTCGGCGATCACACGGGTCTTGCCCATGCGTTTTGCCAGCAGCACCTGGCCGATGGCGTGGTTGATCTTGTGCGCGCCGGTGTGGTTGAGGTCCTCGCGCTTCATGTAAATCTTGGCTCCGCCCAGATGTTCGGTCAGGCGCTCGGCATAATAAAGCGGATTGGGCCGTCCGATATATTGGCGGTTCAGCTCGTCCAGTTCGGCCAGATAGTCTGGGTCCTTGATGGCGTCGCGGTAGGCCTTTTCAACCTGATGCACCAGTGGCATCAGGGTTTCCGAGACATAGCGTCCACCAAATTTTCCGAAATGACCCTTTTCATCGGGGCCGGTACGATAACTGTTAAGCGACATCTGTACGTCCTAACTCACATAAAACCACCGGAGGCCTTACCTAACGGCTTTTGCCGCACGAAGGAAGGCTTCAATTTTATCGCCGGACTTGCGGCCCGGCCCATCTTCAACGCCCGAAGAGACGTCCACGGCATGAGCGCCGCTTTCCTGCACCGCCTGCCTGACATTCTCTGGCGTCAGACCACCCGCCAGCAACCACGGATATGGCAGGTCCCTGCCCGACAGCAGGTTCCAGGGGAAACTGTGCGCATTGCCGCCGGGGCGGTCAGACCCTTTGGGCGGCTTGGCATCAAACAGTATAGCGTCCACGTGCGGCGCGAACATGTCTGCCTGGTCGATATCTTCGGCTGTCGATACCCCGATTGCCTTGATGATTGATACGCCAAGTCGGTTCTTCAGGATCAGTGCTTCGTTGGGATATTCATCGCCGTGCAGCTGCACCCAGTCCAGATCGAGCGCGTCGCAGGCATCTTCAATAAAATCGTGGGATGCGTTCACGAACAGGCCGACCCGTTCCGTTGAGGACGGCAACTGCCGGCGCATGGCGGCAGCATCCTGGAGCGTCAGGTTCCGGGGCGATTTGTCGAAGAAAACAAAGCCTAGCCAGCGGGCGCCATAATAGGCCGCCAGATTGGCGTGTTCAGGCTTTGTAATGCCGCAGATCTTTACCGAAACAGACATGCCCCAATGGTTCCTCAAGACCGGTGTTGGGGTGAGTGCGTCCCCTAATCCGGATCGTCGCTTTTCAAGAGATCATCAAACTCCACGCTTTGGCGCGTTAGCGCAGCAGTCGCAGCCTTCATCAAATCCTCGCCCAGGAGCATACCGCTGTTCCATGTGGCGACATAGTCCAGGCCGTCCGCAACCGAATGATCCCGTGCATGATTGAGTACCGCTTTTGTGCCTGCAACCGCAAGAGGACTTTTGGATGCAATTTCTTGCGCGATCCGTAAGGCCAGCTCGTGCAACGCCTTACTGTCACTCGCTGTGTGGTTGACAAAACCTAACCTGAGGGCTTCATCCGTCAGCATCTTGCGGCCTGTGTAAGCCATTTCCTTCACAATACCGAACGGCAGCACGTGCGGCGCGCGCTGAAGCGTACCGACGTCGGCGACGATTCCTACATTGATTTCCTGGATGGTGAAAAAGGCGTCTTCAACAGCTAACCGGATATCGCAGGCGGTGATCACATCGACGCCCGCGCCAATGCAGGCGCCGTGGACGGCGGCAATCACCGGCACGCGGCAATTATCGATGGCGGTGAAACAGTCCTGCAGCCATAGGATATGACGGCGGAGCTTTTCACGGATGCGCGCCGGGTCGCCTTCTGTGGCGCCCAAAACTGCGCCGCTTTCCTTGAGGTCCAGCCCGGCGGTGAAATGCTTGCCGTTGCCACTGAGGATCACGGCCCGCACGCTTGGGTTTTCGTCCAGCTCGCGGAAGGCCCTGCCGATCTCGCCAAACATGGTGCCGTTCATGGCGTTCAGCTTTTCCGGCCGGTTGAAGGCCACATGGGCGATATGGCCGTCGATGGTGACGTCGAGTGTTTCAAAATTCATGCGTGGCTCCTCCCGGCTGTTCTGACCCGTTATATTGGGCGAAACAGCCGGGGGGCCACCTCGCAAGCGTGATTTTTTACCGGTAGAGCGCGACCAGCTCTTCGAAGCTTTCCGCCTTGGCCATGTCTTTGCCGATCCGGCCCTTCTGGAACCAATTTTTGGCGAACTTGCGGGCTTTCTTGTTTTCGATGTTTTGGTCCAGATAGTCGGCCACCGATTGCATGTCTGCGTACCCGACACTCAATTCCGCCCGAAGCCCACGCACAAGGGCGAAGAAGTCATCGCTACCAAGGAGCTCATGGAGCGCTAAAAATGCCAAGATGCTGGCTCGGCTCATCATGAAGTCCTCTTGCATGCTCGGAAATTCCACCAACGCTGATTCTGCAACTTCGGGGTTTCCTGAGAAGTATGCTTGCCAGTTGGGAAATTCTTTGTTCACCATAGCAGAGAGTGAAGAAGGCTCGACCCAGAGCAAGGCGAATAGGGCTCCGTCCAAACCAGACGCCCAATGTTCAAATTCGTTTGTTGGGTTAATCTGCCACAGGCCAAAGGCTGTACCCATAACAACCGCGGCCCTTGACCGGTCGCCCAAGTGAGGGATTCTGGGGAATGGGTCTTCCCTGTTGGGTTGGACAAAGAGCAGTCCCCGCTCGTACGGAGCCGCGAAACCATCTGGTAGTTCAACAACCTTGAGTGCCTTGCGTACTGTCCGACCGCCGATGGTACTTTGCAGTTGTGTGGCCCTTTTCTCTATGTCGCCCGCAATTCCAGCAATCAGATCGATTGGCTGTCCAAGCGTGGCCGTGGTTACAAATCTTTGTTGCTGAATCTGGTACGGGCCAATGGCCAGCGTCATCAGCCCTGTAGGCCGCTCGCTTTTCATCTCAAATGTGGTGATTTCGCCATTTGTGGTTTTTCGGGCGACATCAAGATTACCGACGATAGTGTTTGTGCCGGGAATATCGAGGAATGCGACTTGATAGAACGGCTTATGGTCCCATGCTTTGATGATGGCGTTTTGTTCAGGCGCTGAAAACACCGGATACCCAAAGCTTCCTGATCTTATCATCGTGAAATCAGGGCTCAGCGTCTCTTTTATGTCCTCTAGGCCCGGGAAAGTAACGGAAAGGTCCTCAAGGTAGCCGCGGTAATGCACTACGATCTCCAAGCGGCTTTCCCCCTTGCGCAGTGATTTTGGCAAGGTTAGCTCGGCTACGTTCAGCTCTAATGGACGCATACCCGTTACGGGCGTAACTCGGCTGGTCAATTTGAGTGTTTTGCCGCCTGGCCCCACAACTTTGTCGAATTGCAGGCCGGGGTTCAGGAGCAGGGAAATGGTGCGCACGGGCGTATCGCCATTATTGCGGAAGCTGACCTGATAGGCGCCCACCATCTGGCCGTCGCGGGCAACCTCCGCGAAATGGAACTTGGCCACAAGCGTGGCGTTCAGAAGCTCAATATCGCTCTCTGCCCTTACCGAAGCCGCACATAGAAAAACAAGAAGTGCCCCAACCCACAATCGCATGATGTCCCCCAACTCAATTTATGTAATAAAATAACATAATAACATTCACGGAGTGGGATCAAGCCAAAAATAGATTGGGTTTATGTGGCGTTACCCTGCCTCTTGGTCAGGGGCGCAGAAACGGGTGATCAGCGTGTCGCCGATCTCGGCGGCCGCTTCCACATGGGCGATATCGATGTTGAGGCCAAACAGCACGATCACGATGTTGGTGGTGTCTTCCGTCACTGCCGTGCGTGCGCTGTCGGAAAAAGGTGTGCCAAAGGGGCCCTTGTCGTCCTTCAGCACCGGCAGGCCTTCCAGGTTGATGGACCCGCGGCCGATGCCGTTATAGCTGTCGCCCTTGACGCCGATGGTCAGTTGCATGTCGCCGTCAATTTTTGCGGTATCATAGATGCCGATGGGAATCCCGGTCATCAGCGACACCAGGTTGCCACTGTCGACCACATTATTGACCTGATAGAGCGGCTTGCCCGCGATCACTCGGCGGGTCAGGGCTTCTGATGACGGGCGGTAGCGGCTTGGGTCCTTGCCACAGGCCTTGAAAGCCGCGCGCACGTTCGCGATCACAGGATCGCTCGCGGCTGCTTCGCCCAGAAGTTCCTGCAACCGCATCTCCGCGCCATCCTCAATGGAATGCGTGAGCGCAGGCGGGGCGGGACGCACAGAAACGTCATAATCAAGCGCGCCCACATGGACGGCAAATCCCAGTTCTTTAAAGCGCGGATCAATGGACAAAGACGGCATAATTTACTCCCTGACAGCGCCATCTTAACGGGCGGATTTCAGAAAGGCCATGACCTCGTCGGCACAAATTTCTGGCCGTGCCTGCAGCAGGAAATGGGGCCCTTCAATAGCGACGGTCTTCAGGTTTGTGTTGTAGGCATCAATACTGTCTGCGGCTTTATGCCCCACGAGCCGGTCGCGGGTGGGGCGGAGGTGCAGGCTGGGTAGGTCGGAAGCTCCGGTAGGTGGTTTTGTATCGGATAATGCCTTGAGGCGGTCAGAAATCAGGCCGGTTTGTACACGCGCGACTGTATCCTTTATGACAGGCCACATGGCCGATGCATGACGGCCCAGCATCATGTGCCGGGCAGCACCTGAGGCGGGTGGGTGTTTAATCATCCGCGTCAGCGGCAGGGTGGCAGCGAGCGGCAAAAGTCGCGGATTGGGAGGCACCAGGAAAGACGCCGCATAGATCACGCCCTTAAGCCCCGGTGGTTGCGCGCGGGCGAGCTCAAAAGCAATGCGGCCAGAAAAGGATTCGCCCAAGAGAAAGAAATCTTCGTCGCTCGGCAGTTCTGATGCAAGCCGGCGCGCCAAATCTACTTGGTTTTGCAGCCCAACGGAAGGAAGGCCGAGGACTACAGGTTCTACACCGTTCGGCAGGGCATGTATAAACGGGGCAAACAATTTACCCGTGCCGTCCATACCCGGCAACAATACCAGCTTCATCTCGTCCCCTCAAACTTGTAGTCACGGTACCGTAAAAAGAAACTGGCTGATAATTGCAAGTATCGTCAAGGCGGGTCTAGATTTTGGCCCATACCCGCCGATAGAAATAGAACCAGACCGTCCAGAGCGTACCGGATAGCGTGAGGGCGGTATAGACAGCGGGCATGGGGTTGTCCACCGTGCTGACAGATCCTGCGTAGGCCGCGATCAGGCAATAGGGGACAGAGCCCAGCCACCATGCCGCCAGGAAACGGCTGAACCGCATTCGTGTGATGCCGGACAGGCAGGCTGACACTTCGGGGATGATGGGCATGGCGCGTGCGATCAGGATCATCAGGAAGCCGTGGGTTTGGAACATGGATTTTGCCTCCGATATCTGCTGTTCGCTTCTGGCGATGCGCCTGAGCAGGCGGTCGCCATAATGCCGGCTCAGCCCATGGCCACATATGCCGGCAAGCGTAAGCCCGGTGATGGTGGCCAGGCTGCCCATGCCAAAACCCAGAAAATAACCCGCCAGCAGGCACAGGGTCAGGGTCGGCATGGCAATGAACAGGTCTGCGAACAACAAAGCCGCGATGATCAGCGCTACCAGCCCAGGCGACAGGCTTGAAGCGGTTGTGAGCCAAGCTTCGATCTGGGTGGTGGTCAGAACGCCCGCGGCGTTCAGGACAATGAAAGTTGACGCAAACCCAAGCGCCAGTATCAGGAATATTTTCACAAGGGCAGCCATGTCATGCTCCCTTCAGGATGCGGGCGGCAAGGGCCGGGCTGATGCGGTGGAGGATCATCAACAGCTTCACTTTACCGACCCGGTTGTCGGGCACATCCTTTTCAAGGCCACGAATAATGGCCTGCGCGGCGTCCTGCGCCGAGATTTTGCCGCTGCCCCGGCCCGTGGTCATGGCCGTGTCTACAAGGGGCAATATGGCCTGCTGGACTTGAATGCCTGCGCCCTCAAGCTGGTACCTGAGCGATTGGGTCAGGATATTGAGCGCGCCTTTGGTGGCGCAGTACACGGCGGAGCTGGTCTTGGGCACCAACCCAAGGGCCGAGTTGATATTGATGATGCGGGCATTCCCGGCAGCTTCAAGGCACGGCAGCAGACCGTGGATAAGGTGACAGATGCTGGTGAAATTCACCGAGATTTCTTCGGTTATGCTATTGGGGTCGAAAACGGGGTCAGTGAATAAGGGGGTATGCTGGATGGCGGCATTGTTGATCAGCACATCCAGCGCACCCATATCCCGGATATTGTGGATGGCCGACCGGACGGCATTCAGGTTCGCCAGATCAGCTTCAATTGTCTCAACGTTAGGGCAGGTGCTGGCGAGTGCCTGAAGTTTCTCAGGGTTTCGCCCAAGCACGATCACCCGGTTTTCGTGCCGGAGCCTCTCTGTCAGTGCCCGTCCCACGCCCGAAGTGCCGCCGGTGACCAGAATGGTTTTATCTTTCAATTGAAATTGCATTTTCGCCTCGCATGTTCCTTATTGTGAAGGGACGATAAGGCTGCGCATGAGGCGGCGGCATTAACCTGGGTTAAGAGGCGATGGATTTTTCCGACTATCTGAAAGACCACGGGGAAAGGCGCGAGTTTGCGCGCGGCAGCCATGTATTCAGGCAGGGAGATACGGACCCAAGCCTTTATTTCGTCCATGCGGGTTTCCTGAAAGCCTATTATGTCACCGAAAGCGGCGGCGAGCAGATCAAGTCATTCCTGGAGGCCGGGAAGGTGATTGGTAGCCTGACGGCTGCTTGTGCGGCAGAGCCCGCGACCTTCAGTCTCGTCTGCATGGAAGACTGTGTCCTGGAGCGTTTCTCGTATGACCATCTGCGCGATGTGGCAGCCCGGCATCCGCTGTTGTCCGAGATGGTCACCGGCCTGCTACTTGACCTTGCGATGAAGAAAGAGCGTCGGGAGTATGAATTGCTGTGCCTGTCCGCTGAACAGCGCTACCAGCGGCTGCTGGCGCGCATGCCTGAACTGGCCGCGCGCGTGACCCAACAGGATATCGCGGCTTATCTGGGTATTACCCCGGTTGCGCTCAGCCGTATCAAGAAGCGGCTGGCTGAGCGAGGTGCATGACGCTCAGTTGTGGCCCCAATTGTCGGGGTCGTCATTGTCGCCGGGGCTGAGGCCCAGCGCGTCGCCGTCTGTGGTGACACCAAGGCCGAGAACTGTGCGGTTGGCATAGGCGAAATAGGCAGTGACCTGATTGATCTCGAGTATCTCGCCGTCGTCGAACCCGGCGGCGCGGAGCGCTTCGATATGATTTTCGCTGACGGCTGACGGCGTGCGGGTCAGGAGAGCGGCATAATCCAGCGCGGCCACATCGCGGGGCGAAAGATGGCCGTCTGAGATGGTCGGGGCCAGGTCACCCTGTTCCATGGCGCGCCTGATGGCGAAGGATTTGGTGTCGTCCGCCAGAAGGCGCCTCAGGCCGGCAAAGTGATGCTCTACGCAGTAGGCGCAGTCGTTGAGGAGGCTGACGTAGGTGCCGATGGTCTCCAGAAGCCATTTGGGCAGTTTGTTGGCACTGTGGTGCAGCACATATTTATAGAGCGTCATATGGCCTTCAAGCGTATGTGGCCTGAGGCTGTGCGCCATCAGGATATTGTCCACATTGTCGTCCGGGCCTTTGACGCGATTATAAATCGCGCGCAACTTCCCCGCCGCTTCCCCAAACGGCACCGTCCTGATCCAGCTCATATGTTACCTCCCCGAGCATCCCCATGCTTACCGGCGGGATGATAGTTGCAAATGCAATAAAATGAAAGAGGAGGATCTGTGTTGAGGTTGGGCGCCTAGAAACACCTACTGTTCCTTTGGTGTTACCCCAGGAGCAGAAAAGGACATCGCATTGATGAAGTCCTCAAAATGGCGATGGTTCCATTGATAGGTACCATCAAGACCAGAATACATAACCCCAAACATCCTTCTGCCAGTTCGCCAGCTTGTGAACTCCCGGTGTAATGTTTTGTCTTTGTTGGGACCAAAGCTGTAATCGGCAACATGTCTGCTTGCTAGGTCTGCCCGCGTTGCCAGTTTGGCTGAAGAAATTCCTTCAAGTCCAAACAGCTTGTTCCAATAACTTTCAAAAGCAGCTGGTTCAGCATCGGGCGACACAATCAGCATAATTGTTGCCTGCGATTTCCCGGTTTGGTCAGTATGCCAAGCTGTGCCGGTTGAGAGCGTGATGATGGCCGCGGTATGCCCTTCGGTCGTCCTAATGGCGCGAATATCGTGAAGCATAAAGAAATAGGGGTAGTAAACCTTCCAGCCCTGTTGAGCCGTGGAAAGGTGAAACAAATCACCCTCCAATTTCAGTTGAAAATCTCCCGGAAGGGGTAGGGATACAGGCAAAACCTCAATGCCTTTCGGTCTGACCCGATTGTAAACTTGTGCTCCCCCATATACCCCCAACCTTTCAGCCCACATAAAAAGGGACATTAGTATAAGGTCATCATCCTTTGGCATGACCAAACCTGTCTGATCGTAGTTTTGGATTATTTGGGAGTTGATCAGCTCGTAAAGGTGTTCCCGATATGGAGGCCATTTTTGTGGTGGGATTTTTTCTATATTTTCGGTCAACCAGTTGGAAAAACGTGCGGTGTTAACGGCTGTATGCGCCGCATCGAAGATCGGATTTCTCAATGTTTCAGTTGTATATCCCTGTATGGGAGCAGGTTCGGTTTGGTCAGCTGCGGCATGTGTGCCAAGCGCTATCATCAAAGATAAAATCAAAAAACGCATCATTTTCCCCATCGTTTGCGGCACCCTAACAAAAAGGGGCCGCCGAAGCAGCCCCTTTGTTACTCAGTACAGCGCCAGAACTGGCGAAATTTTTAAGCAGCTTTGGCCGGGATACGCCCGCGGCTGTCGCCTTTGGTGTAGAAGGTCTCGCCTTTGCCCGCCATGTCGCGCAGCAGCTGTGGCGGTGTGAAGCGGGCACCGTAGGCCTGTGCCAGACGGTCTGCTTCTGCCACGAATTCATCAACACCCATGGTGTCGATAAAGCTGAACGGGCCGCCGGTGAAGGGTGCGAAGCCCCAGCCGAAGATGGCGCCAATGTCGCCCGAGGCCGTATCGCGAAGCACGCCTTCTTCGAAGCAGCGGGCGCATTCAACGGCCATGCGAACCATCAGGCGGGATTTCACTTCATTCACGCTTGGCTGGTCATCAGCGAGCGGGAAATGCTCGGCAAGGCCAGGCCACAGGTGCTTGGGGCTGCCGTCTTCAGGATACACATAGGAACCCTTGCCGTTCTTGCGGCCGAAGCGCTCCAGCTCCACAACCATTTTCTCGACAAAGTCGTCGGCTGGTGACGGCACATAGGCGTCGCCCAGTGCTTTCCGTGTCGCCATGCCTACTTTGTAGCTGAGGTCGATCGCCACTTCGTCGCCAACCGCCAGCGGGCCAACCGGCATGCCGGCCATCTTGCCTGCGTTCTCGATAAGGGCAGGGTTCACGCCTTCCTTGACCATCGCATAGCCTTCCTGCACGTACGTGCCGAAGCAGCGACTGGTGTAGAAGCCGCGGCTGTCGTTCACGACAATCGGGGTCTTCTTGATCTGGCTTACATAATCGAGCGCAAGCGCAAGCGTTGCGTCGTCGGTCTTTTCACCCATGATGATCTCCACCAGCGGCATCTTGTCGACCGGCGAGAAGAAGTGAATGCCGATAAACTGGTGCGGGCGGGTAAAGTTTTTCGCCAGACCCGTGATCGGCAGCGTGGAGGTGTTACTTGCGAACACAACATCCTTGCCGATAACCGCTTCGGTCTTCTCGGTCACGTCCTTCTTGATGTCTTCGGCTTCGAACACAGCCTCGATGATCAGGTCGCAGTCCTTCAGGTCGTCATAGCTGTCGGTCGGGATGATGCGCTCGAGAAGGGCGTCGCCTTTCTCTTTCGTCACCTTGCCGCGGCTGATGCCTTTTTCCACGAGCTTGCGGCTATAGTCTTTGCCTTTTTCGGCAGCGGCCATCTCGCGGTCCAGTAGCACCACTTCCATGCCCACTTTGGCGGAAACATAAGCCACGCCCGCGCCCATCAGGCCGGCGCCCAGCATGCCCAGGCGCTTGACTTTCTTGCGCTCGAACCCGTCAGGGCGCAGCGAACCTTTCTCAACCGCCTGCTTGTTGATGAACAGGCTGCGGATCATGTTCGGTGCCACAGGGCCCGAGAGCAGCTTCATGAAATATTTGCTTTCGATCCGGATCGCGGTGTCAAAGTCAACGATGCCGCCTTCATAGAGGCACGACAGGATCGCTTCCACAGCAGGGTAGTTATGCTGTGTTTGCTTCTGTGCCATGGCGTTTGCGCCCACGAAGGTCTGGACGGACGCCGGGTTCATTGCGCCCGCGCCGCCCGGATATTTGAAGCCTTTCTTGTCCCAAGGCGCAAGCGCTGATGGGGACTTCTTGACCCACTCTTTGGCTTTGGCGACAACCTGGTCACCTGGTACCATTTCCTGCACGATGCCAAGGCCAAGGGCGATCTGGCCATTATATGGCTTGCCGGTGGTGATGGCTTGTGCGGCAGCCTGAATGCCTGTCAGGCGGGGCAGGCGCTGTGTGCCGCCGGCACCCGGCAGCAGGCCAACCATCACTTCAGGGAAGCCAAGCTGCATAGCAGGTGTGTCGGAAATCACGCGGTAGTGGCATGCCAGCACCAACTCGAACCCGCCACCAAGGGCGAGGCCGTTCACGGCTGCGGCGAAAGGCTTGGTGCCTTCCTTCATCAGAACCTTGCGGTCCTTGTCGCCGGTTTCCATTTTCCTGAGAATCTTGTTGAGGCGGAAGGCATTTTCAAACGCCTGCTCAGGCGTCTGGTCAGCTTCCTGGGACCCCAGCATGTTGAGGTCAGCGCCCGCAAGGAAGGCGTCCTTGCCGGAGGTGATTACAGCGCCCTTAACGTTTTCGTCAGCCAGCACCTTGTCGACAGTGGCGTCCAGGTCTTCGATCAGCTGGGCGTTAAACACGTTCATGCTGGCGTTTGGCAGGTCGATCGTCAGAAGCGCGATGCCGTCGCCGTCTACTTCGTAGCGAATGGTCTCAGTCATTTTCAATACTCCCCTTGCGCTTCTTAAACACGTTCGATGATGGTTGCGGTGCCCATGCCGGCGCCGATACACAGCGTGGCAAGCGCGGTGGATTTGCCGGAACGCTCCAGCTCATCCAGGACCGTGCCCAGGATCATTGCGCCGGTAGCACCAAGCGGGTGGCCCATGGCAATGGCGCCGCCGTTCACGTTGATGTCGCCGTGGTCGATGTTCAGGGCTTCCATGAAGCGCAGCACCACTGATGCGAAGGCTTCATTGAGTTCCCACACATCAATGTCGGACGTGCTCATGCCGGCCTTCTTCAGCGCTTTCTGGGCCGCGAACTCAGGGCCGGTCAGCATGATGGTCGGCTCAGAGCCGATGGACGCCATGGAGCGGATGCGGGCGCGGGCCTTGAGGCCGAGCTTTTCACCCATTTCCTTGGAACCAACGAGGATGGCAGAGGCGCCGTCCACGATGCCGGACGAGTTGCCCGCGTGGTGCACGTGGTTGATGCGCTCAAACTCAGGGTATTTCTGCAGCGCCACGTTATCAAAGCCGAACTCGCCCATCTGAACGAAGCTTGGTTTCAGCGCGCCAAGGCTTTGCATGGTGGTCTCGGGGCGCATGAACTCGTCGTGGTCCAGCACATTCATGCCAACAACGTCCCGGACCGGCACGATGGATTTCGAGAAGCGCTTGTCGTCCCAGGCGGCTTTCGCACGCTTCTGGCTTTCAACCGCGTAGGCGTCCACGTCGTCGCGGCTGTGGCCGTATTTGGTGGCGATCAGGTCTGCGGAAATGCCTTGCGGCACGAAATAGCTGTGGAAGGCCACGGCCGGGTCTGCCGGCCAGGCGCCGCCGTCGCTGCCCATGGGCACACGGCTCATGCTTTCAACGCCGCCGCCGATGGCCATGTCGGCCTCGCCGGACATGACCTTGGCTGCGGCCACGTTCACGGCCTCAAGGCCGGAAGCACAGAAGCGGTTCAGCTGGAAACCGGCAGTGGTTTCGGCGTAGCCCGCGTTGATGGCGGCAACACGGGCGATATCTGCGCCCTGCTCGCCAACCGGGGCCACACAGCCCAGGATCACGTCATCGACGTTTTCCGTGTCCAGTTCGTTGCGGTCGCGCACGGCCTCAAGAACCTGGGTCGCCAGTTGCATTGGCGTGATTTCGTGAAGGCTGCCATCCTTGCGGCCACGGCCTCGTGGCGTACGGACAGCGTCATAAATATAGGCTTCGGTCATCTTGGATTAACTCCCCTTGAATCCGTGTGCTTAGAAGTTTGCTGCGTCGAGCGCCATGACGTCTTCGGCGCCGGTCTCGAGCTCAGCAAGCAAGGCTTTGATCTCTGGCATGCGACGCTTCATATAGTAGCGACCGGTGGCCAGCTTGTTCTCATAGAAGGTAGGATCAGATGTGCCCGCGTCCAGCGCGTCAGTAGAAACTTTTGCCATCTGGGTCCACATCAGGCCCAACAGGACGTGGCCAAACAGGTGCATGTAAGGCGTGGATGCGGCACCTGCATTGTCCGGGTTGGCCATGCCGTTCTGCATCAGCCACATGGTGGCCTGCTGCAGGTCCTTGAGGCCTTGGCCCAGCGCGTCGGTGAACGGACGCAGGCGGTCGTCGCCTTTGGCGCTTTCGCGAACTTCAGCCGCATATTTGAAGAAAGCCTGCACGCCGCGGCCGCCATTGGCGCCCAACTTGCGGCCCACCAGGTCAAGCGCCTGGATACCGTTGGCGCCTTCATAGATCTGACAGATGCGCGCGTCGCGGACAAACTGTTCCATGCCGGTTTCGGCGATATAGCCGTGGCCACCGAAAATCTGCTGGCTGGATACGCAATATTCGAACCCGCGGTCGGTGAAGACACCCTTGATGATCGGCGTCAGCAGGCTGACCATATCGTCCGCCCACTGGCGCTCTTCTTCGGTTTCTGCCTTGTGCGCCAGATCAACCAGGAGGCCACACCACAGGCTTGCGGCACGGGATGCTTCGTTGAAGGCCTTGGCGTTCATCAGCATGCGGCGTACGTCCGGATGCACGATGATCGGGTCGGCGGCGCCGTCCGGGTTCTTCGGCCCGGTCAGCGAGCGGCCCTGGATGCGGTCACGGGCATATTCAACAGCGTTCTGGTAAGCAACTTCAGAGTTGCCAAGGCCTTGCATGCCCACGCCGATGCGGGCTGCGTTCATCATGATGAACATGGACTTGAGGCCCTTGTGTGGCTCGCCAATCAGATAGCCTTCAGAGCCCTCATAGTTCAGGACACAAGTGGAGTTGCCGTGGATGCCCATCTTTTCTTCGATGGAGGCTACATTCACATTGTTGAACTCGCCCGGGTTTCCGTCAGCGTCCAGCTTGTATTTCGGCACGATAAAGAGGGAGATACCCTTCACGCCCTTCGGTGCATCCGGCAGGCGCGCGAGCACCAGGTGGATGATGTTTTCCGCCAGGTCATGATCGCCCGCGGAGATGAAAATCTTGGTGCCGGAAATGGCGTAGGAGCCATCCTCATTCGGCTCAGCTTTGGTGCGCAGCATGCCAAGGTCGGTACCACAGTGTGGCTCCGTCAGGTTCATGGTGCCTGTCCATTCGCCCGCAACCATTTTCGGCAGGTAGGTTTGTTTCTGCTCGTCCGTGCCGTCGATTGTGATCGCCGCCATGGCGCCAGCACTGAGGCCCGGGTACATGGCGAAAGCGTGGTTCGAGGAAATCATCATTTCTTCAAAACAGAAGCCCAGCACGTGCGGCAGGCCCTGGCCGCCATACTCGGGGTCGGACGTCAGGCTGGACCAGCCGTTCTCGACAAACTTCTGGTAGGCTTCCTTATAGCCCTTGGGCGTGGTTACCGTGCCGTCTTCATGACGCGTACAGCCTTCGCGGTCGCCAGAGTAGTTGATGGGCTGAAGCTCGTTCTCACAGAACTTGGCGCCTTCCTCAAGGATGGCGCTGACAAGATCCGGGGTCGCTTCCGCATAGCCTGGCAGGTTGGAATATTTGCCGATATTCAGCACTTCATTCAGGATAAAGAGCTGGTCTTTCACTGGGGCGCGATAGATTGGCATTTTTGGTCCTCAACTATGTTGGTTGTTCTAGGAATTTATCGAATGGTCGTTACGGCTGATATTTGCCAAGCGGCTGGCCGGTATCCCGGCGCACCCACAAGCCCCGATCCTTGTCGCGGATCAGGTTGGCGATCAGCTCGCAGAATTCTTGCAGTTCTTCGATAGTGGCATTGATGTCGTCCCGCTGGGCTTCAAGGGCCCTGATCCGTTCCCGGCAGCGGTCAACAGTGACGGCGCGCTGGGTCTCACGACCGTCGCCGACATTATAGAGATCGAGCATCTCGCCGATCTCGGACAGTGAAAAGCCCACGCGTTTGCCGCGCAGGATCCAGGCCAGACGCACGCGGTCTTCCTGGCTATAGATTCGGTTCTGGCCCTGGCGCTCGGGCGAAATCAGGCCCTGGTCCTCATAGTGACGAAGCGTTCTTGGCGTCACGCCGAAGTCGCAGGCCAGCTCTTTGATAGAGTAGGATATTGGCTTGTCTGCAGGCATGAAAGGTTCCCTCTAATGTGGTTCATTAGATAGTTGACGTTTACGTTAACGTCAACCGCGATCCAATCACAATTGCTAGACTCTTGGAAATCCTTTATATTTTCTGGACGCATGAGTTTGATTTTGGCCAAAATGGCTTAGCTAATTGGTGGAATCCACTGCGACTCGGCGTCTAAAGGGGGGCGGTGTAAGGCAATTGCCAGCAAAGGGGAGTGATCATGGCACCAAAATTTGAGAGTTTCCGGGAGTTTTTCCCTTATTATCTGGCGGAGCATGCTGACCCGGTCTGTCGGGCGCTGCACTATATGGGCACGACGCTGGCGACACTGGTCATGGTTTATGCCATCTACAGCCAGAACTGGTGGCTGCTTCTGGTGGTGCCGCTGTGTGGTTACAGCTTCGCCTGGGTTGGCCATTTCGTGTTCGAGAAAAACAAGCCTGCGACGTTTGACTATTGGAAGTGGTCGCTGATTGGCGACTATAAGATGTACAGCCTCTGGATCACCGGACGGCTGGGGCCTGCCCTTGAAGATGCGCTTGCTCAATATGGCCGCCGCAACAGTAAAGGCGTAAAAGGCGCATAATGGTTCGCCGCCATTAGGCCTTTGTTTGCATTTTACAATTAGTTTCGGTAGGTCTTTGAGTTAACTCGTCCGCTGTCCATTTTGGAAACCGAAGCAGCATGCCTCTGTATCTACCCATAGCAGAATTGTCGATGAACATCTTTTTGGTCATGGGCATGGGTGCGCTTGTGGGTTTGCTGTCTGGCATTTTCGGCGTCGGTGGCGGCTTCCTGATGACTCCGCTTCTTATATTCGCCGGTGTGCCGCCCGCGGTTGCTGTGGCAACCCAGTCGAACCAGATTACCGCCGCCAGTGTGTCGGGCGTGATTGCGCACTGGAGGCGACAGGGCGTCGATTTCAAAATGGGGGGCGTGCTGATCGCAGGTGGTGGGGTTGGTGCCTTTATCGGCGCTGAAATCTTTACGATTCTGCGCGCGCAGGGGCAGGTGGATCTGATGATCTCCCTGGCTTATGTGGTGTTCCTGGGGCTCATTGGTGGCCTGATGTTCTGGGAGAGCATGCGCGCTATTATTCGCCAGCGGCGGGGTATCGTGCCGCCAAGAAAACCGCGCGAAGAGCGCCACAAGGCGTGGATCCATGCCCTGCCGTTCAAGATGCGTTTCCGCAAATCGCGGCTTTATATCTCCGTGCTGTTGCCGCTGGTGATCGGCTTTT
Organism: Kordiimonas lacus; assembly: GCF_001550055.1. GTDB lineage: Bacteria > Pseudomonadota > Alphaproteobacteria > Sphingomonadales > Kordiimonadaceae > Kordiimonas > Kordiimonas lacus. Next base: position 43,649 of record NZ_LRUA01000001.1, on the reverse strand, counting down.
TCGTTGGTGTCTTGTCCGCCATCATGGGTGTCGGCGGCGGCTTCGTGATGGTGCCGGCGATGATCTATCTCCTCAACATGCCCACCAACGTGGTGATTGGCACTTCGCTGCTGCAAATTATCTTTGTCACGGCGCTGACCACTGTTTTCCATTCGGTGAATACGCAGACGGTTGATATTTTCCTGGCCATCCTGCTGCTGCCCGGCGCGGTGATTGGCGCCCAGTTTGGCGTCCGGATCGGCATGAAGCTCAAGGCGGAACAATTGAGGGCCCTGCTTGCCCTGATGGTACTGCTGGTGTGCGCGAAGATGGCTGTGGCGCTGATGGTCGAACCGCCTGAGCTGTATTCCGTGACCGACATGGACGTGATGGGGGAGCATAATTGATGATTGCTCGCCTTGCCATTTTCTGCGGCCTGTTACTGGGTCTCGCCGTGCCGGTGAACGGGCTGGTGACTGACCTTTCAAACAAGCGGATCGAAATTCGCTATAGCTTTTCCGGCGCAGAATTGATCCTTTTTGGCGCTGTTGGTTCCACCAACATCGATGTGCGCCAGGATGACTATGATGTGGTGATTGTGGTGCGCGGGCCTGAATCTGCAGCCGTTGTGCGCAAGAAGGCCAAGGTCGGGGCCATCTGGGTCAATCAGGACAATCTACGCTTTCCGTCCGCACCTGGTTATTATGCGGTTGCAGCCACGCGCCCCCTGAAGGAAATTGCCAACCCGGTCGCTTTCGCATCCTATGGGATCGGCTTCCATAACCTGCCGCTGGTGGCGGAAACAGGTGCGGGCCTCGCCATGCCCGACCCTGAGTTCCGCGATGCGCTTTTCCGTCTCAGAAGCAACGAGGGCCTGTACCGGCAGGAACGCGATGAAGTGGCCATCATTGGCCAGGGCCTGTTCCGCACCAACGTGCATTTGCCCGCGAATGTGCCGGTTGGGGAATTTATCGTGGAGACCTTCATCTTCCAGCACGGCAGCATGCGCTCGCGAAACCGCATTGCGCTGACTGTGGACAAAGAAGGCTTTGAACGTGCAGCCTACAACTTCGCTCATGGCTACCCGTTCTGGTATGGCATTGTGGCTGTGTTTGTGGCTTTGGGGGCCGGCTGGCTCGCGGGTGTCTTGGGCCGCAAATAGAAAGGTATAGGCCGATGGGGGAGGCTGCCACCACTGGCACTCAGGTGTTCAGGGGATACCGCAAAAGAGAAATCCGGATAATCGTCATCACGGCCCTCTGGACGCTCTTTCTTTTCAGCGTGGCCATCCACCCCTATGTGTTCGATATTGACTATGAATATCCCATATTTGCGGGGTTTTTCACCTTAACCCTTACTTTGGGGGTGGGGCCGCTTTTCGTTGTGGTGCAGGACTATTTTATTGCAGACCCGGTGGTGGAAATCACTCCTGATGCTTTACGGCTGGAAGGTCATTCCATACCCTGGGTTAATATCGATGCGGTGCGCCGCAACCCTGAAGGCATCCGGATCGACTATCTGCAGGTGGATTGGGACACATTTCGATTTAAGGAGCCGGAAAACGCAGATATTTATCAGTTGCCGGTGCTGCTGCCCTATGGTGCCGTGAAGGCAAATCCGGATGTTCTCTTTGACGCCATTTATGATGCGTGGGATGCCACGGCGGAACTTCGGCAGATGCTCAAGAAAAATCCGGAATTGCTCTTTCCAGACGAGCAGGCGGAAGAACGGCCGCAAGAGCCAAAGCCGCGCTTCAGGCGTCGTCGGCGTCGCCCTTCCTGATCTCAAATAGATATTTGTCGCCCTCCACGCGGGCCATGACCAGCGTGTGACCAGCCATTGAGCAAAAGGCTGGCATGTCCTGCACCACGGCCGGATCGCTGGCCTCAACCAGCAGCATGTCGCCGGGCGACAGATCATCCAGTTTGCGTCGGGTCCTGAGGACCGGCATGGGACACAGCATGCCCGTAACATCCAGATGGGCTGCGAACCGTTCGTCGGTATCATCCATTTTTCATAACCCTAACCCAATGGGTGACTGTACCGTCGCGGCGGGACCGCGCGTTGCCTTAAGTGCCAAGTTTACGCGCTATTTCTATATAGCGCGTTAACAGCGGCGCTATATAGAAGGCATGCAAGTGCTTGGCAAGGCGGGGGTTAGTCCTCGAGGATGCCCAGGCGGAGGGCGCTTGGCAGGATTTCACGGGTGCTTGTCACTTCAAGCGCGTCTTTCAGTTCCTTGATATGGAACGATACCGTCGGCGCGCTGACGCCTAGGCGGTCAGCAATCTGGCCGTTCGTGAGCCCCGCATTCAGCTGCTGCAGCACCTCAAGCGGTCGGCCCTTGATGCCCACGCTGGCGGCACGTTCGGTACGCTCAAGCGGCTGATAGAATGTGTGCATATAGAGACTGGCCAGGTGCACTTCGTCGCCATGCATTTTCATGATGTTCTTCAGTTTATCGAACGGATGCTCGCAGTGCAGCGTTACTTCACCGTGACCGCGCCCGAACGGATGCCTGAGCGGGAAGCCTACGGCGGAAAAGATGCCATAGTGCTCGGCTCTTTGGAGCAGGAAATCGAAGCCTTCGAAGTTGGGGTCGCGCGGGTCCAGAAGCTCCCGTGCCATATACAGCGGCTGCATGGACCGCTTCTCGATCTGGTGGATCATCGGGTCCACCTTCTCATACTTCCGACTCAGATATTCTTCTACGCCTTCTTTAGGCATGCTGGTGATCCAGGTGCGACCAGCAAGGGAAACCCGCACGTGCGTGTCCTTGCCATTGTCGGTCTCCACCCGCGAATTGATTGGCGCATAGCTATAGCCATAGGTGGCGCACTTGAAACCGCGGTCGCTGACAAAATCCAGGAACAGTTGCCACACATCGTGGCTGGTATCGACCGCCTCCAGCTGGCCGATTAGAGTGCTGACACTTTCCACAAAAGAGTCTCCGTTTGGTGATCGGTATGATTATCTTTTTTTGTAAGAATGAGCAGAACAGCCGCTATTTCAAGGAAATATAGACATTTGAAATGTTTTTGTCGCCCTCCGATTGCGTATTTTTCGGGGGGTCCGGGCGCACACATAAATAAAGCCCGCCCTGGGTGAGGGCGGGCTTTTACCGGGTTGGGTGTTCCCGGTAAAACGGACGGAACGGTTGGGTGCCGGGTGCTGAGAGTTGTTCCGTCCGCAAACTCGAAACTGAAACTGTACTTAGTGGACGATGGTCCGGCGTGTTTTAAACGAGTCTGCTGCGATGGTGGTCAGATGCTCATGGATCGATAGCCAAAGATCGAACCCCTCTTCGTCGCCAATCGCCTTCATCTTCGATAGAGCCTCATCTGCATAGTCCAGCGCCTTGGGGCCCAAGTTCTTCAGAAGGTTCTCGGCAACGAGACCAAAATAATAGTTTGGATCGAATGGCAGGGACTGTTGCATCTGAAGACCTCCTAGAAGCGGCGTTTTAAACTTGCCCTCTTTATCAGCAACAGGCGTGCCAACTTTTGGCCTTTAGGGTTTTCAAGGGGTTGGGCGAAAAGCACCCTTATTGTGTCACCCGTTTTGCGTGTGAGCGGACAAAGCTGCCGGGTGAAAGCTGCCGCCCCTTGGCAAGGCTTGCCGTGCCAAATTGGAGCAGTGATCTTGAGGAATTCAGGCGTCTAGCAGGTGCAGGAGCGGCGGCACATGGCGCCAGGGGTGTGCTGCCTGGATGCGCGGGATGGTGGCCACCGGCAGGCCGGTCAGGCGCTCTATTTCATTCGCTGTTTCAGCCAGGTCCGGGTTGGCGTAAAGCGTGCCGGGCGCGCTTTCACTGACCACAATCGCCCGTACCTTCAGGCCGCGCGCCTGCATGGCCTCCAGCGTACTGATGGTATGGGAGATGGTGCCCAGATAGCTGCCTGCAACCAGGATGCTCTCCAGTCCCAGGTCGGTAATCCAGTCAACTACAAGCCGGCCATCAGCAAGGGGTACGAAAGACCCACCAACCCCTTCGATCAGGGTAAAGTTATCACTTTCAAGTGCCCCCCGGCAGACCTGTATGACAGCATCATAATCCAGCGTTCGGCCCTCGGCCTTGGCCGCCATGGTGGGGGCCAGCGGCGCCTTGAAGCGGAAAGGGGAGATCTGGTCAAAAGTCGTGTCATTGATGGGCAAGCCAAGGGCCTGTGCGATCACGGCGGTGTCGCTGTCGGCCATGGTGTCAACGTCCAGGCCGCTGATGATGGGCTTGAGTGCTTGAAGCGGTCTGTCTGCCTCACGCGCTTGATGGCACAGCGCGGCGGTCACCAGCGTTTTGCCGATTTCCGTACCGGTTGCAGTGATGAAAAGCCCTGCCATATCAGCCCCCCAAACCCAGCTTTTGGCATACCTCAATCAGCCGCGCGACATCTGCATCCCGGTGGCTTGCGGAAAAGCTGAAGCGCAGGCGGGAGGTGCCTTCAGGCACGGTGGGCGGGCGGAAAGCGATGACTTTGAAGCCTTCCCTGGTCAGCTGTTCTGACGCGTCCAGGGCGTCGGTTTCCGTGCCGATCACAAGTGGTACGATGGGTGTCTCGGGTCTGGGTAGGCCCAGCACTTCGGCAAATACCTGCGCGAGCTTGACCGGGCGCGCCACCATGGCAGCGTCGGTTTCGATCAGCTCAAGCGCCTTCAGGCTCGCGCCAACAGCGGCGGGTGGCAGGCCGGTGGTATAGATGAAAGACCGCGCGCGGGTCTTGATCAGGTCGATCACCGGCTTTGATGCTGCCAGATAGCCGCCATAGGACCCGACAGCCTTCGAGAGTGTGCCCATCTGCAGTGGGACAAGGCCTTCCGCCCCCGTGGCGTACATGGACCCGCGTCCCCCACCAATGGTCCCCAGCGCATGGGCGTCGTCGTTCATCAGCCAGGCATCATGGTCTCTGGCCAGCAGGCCGAGATCCTTGAGGGGGGCGATATCACCGTCCATGGAATAGACCCCGTCCACCACCATCAGGCAGCGGCTATGGGCGGCGCGGTGCTTGGCCAGAAGCTCCGCAGCGTGGGCGACATCATTATGGCGGAAGAATTTCACCGTGGCGCGTGACAGTTGCATGCCCGCATGGATGCAGGTGTGCACCAGCTCATCCGCGATGATCAGGTCGTCCTTGCCCACAAGCGTCGGGATAATGCCAACATTCGCCAGATAGCCTGAGCCGAACACCGCCGCATCTTCCGTGCCTTTGATGGAAGCAATCTTCTCTTCGAGCGTCCGGTACAAGGGGTGGTTGCCGGTTACCAGCCGGCTGGCGCCTGATCCTGCGCCATATTCGTCTGCCGCCGCCTTGGCAGCCAGCACCACGTCCGGGTGGGTCGACAGGCCCAGATAGTCATTGTCTGTGAAGCTGATGAGTGGGGCGCCGCCGTTCACCGACAGCGCCATGGCGGCAGACCGGGCCGTGTCCACCAGCGTGCGGCGCTGGTTCCTGGCCTCGAGGGCTGCCAGCTTGCCGAAGGCGAAATCTGACAGGCTGTCGGAAGGGTTGACTGATTGACTGTCTGGGCTGGACATGGCGGCTTTCACATTCTGTTGCATGGGGGTGACTTAAGCACTGTCCGGCGTCCAGTCAATGGGCCTTTTTCCTTGACTTCGCGGCCTATCCCCGCACATTAGCGGCCAAATAAAACCGACCGCACCAAGCCCGTGCGGCAATGGAGAGAAACATGAACGCCCCAGCTACTTTCGACGCAGCCAACACTTCCGACGCCCCGATCCGCCACGACTGGACGCGGGAAGAAGTTATGGCCTTGTTTGAAAAGCCTTTTATGGACCTGGTGTTTGAGGCCGGGCGCGTTCACCGCATTTATCACGATCCCAACAAAGTGCAGTTGAGCCAGCTGATTTCCATCAAGACCGGTGGCTGCGCCGAAGACTGCGGTTACTGTTCCCAGTCGGCCAAGCATAAAAAGACGACTGGCCTTGAAGCCACCAAGCTGATGGAAGTAGAGCGCGTGATCGACGCTGCCAAGAAGGCCAAGGCCGGCGGCGCATCGCGCTACTGCATGGGCGCTGCCTGGACCAGCCCGAAGGACCGCGACATGGACACGATTGTGGCTATGGTTGAAGGCGTGAAGGACCTGGGCATGGAAACCTGCATGACACTGGGCATGCTGTCTGATTGTCAGACCAAAAAGCTGAAGGATGCGGGCCTCGATTATTACAATCATAATGTCGACACGTCCGAAGAATTCTACGGCGAGATTATCACCACCCGTACCTATCAGGAGCGGATCGACACGCTGAACCGTGTGCGCGAGGCGGGCATCAATGTCTGCTCCGGCGGCATTGTGGGTATGGGCGAGCGCGTGGAAGACCGCGCGGGCATGCTGCAGACACTGGCGAACCTTGACCAGCACCCGGACAGTGTGCCGATCAATATGCTGGTGGCGGTGCCGGGCACGCCGCTTGAGCATGTTGAGCGCCTCGACCCGCTGGAGTTCGTGCGCACCATTGCAGTCGCCCGCATCATGATGCCGAAAGCGGAAGTGCGCCTTTCGGCTGGTCGTCAGGAAATGACCGAAGAAGCACAAGCGCTGTGTTTCCTCGCGGGCGCCAGCAGCATCTTCTATGGCGAGCAGCTTTTGACCACGCCGAACCCTGAAAACAACAAGGACATGGCCCTGTTCTCGAAGCTCGGCCTCAGCCCGGCTTAAATATGACGGGTACCCCCACATGGTATGATGAGGGCATCCAGCATATCTGGCTGCCCTATACCCAGATGAAAACGGCCACACCGCCCTTGCCCGTGAAGGCAACAAGTGGCGTGCGCATCACGCTGGATGACGGGCGCGAGCTGATCGACGGCATTTCCAGCTGGTGGGCGGCGGCGCACGGCTACAATCACCCCCACATTCTGGACGCTATGAAGGCGCAGCTTGATGCGATGCCGCATGTCATGTTCGGCGGGCTGGTGCATGAGCAGGCCTTGAAACTGAGTTCACGCCTCGCGGCCATGCTGCCGGGGGACCTGAACCGCTGTTTCATTGCGGAATCCGGCTCGGTTTCCGTTGAGGTGGCCATGAAGATGGCGGCGCAATATTTCATGAACCGGGGTGAAAGGCGCACCAAGTTCGTGCATTTCCGCGGCACTTATCACGGCGACACGCTCGGCACCATGGCGGTGTGTGACCCGGAAGAGGGCATGCACGGCATGTTCAAGGGCATGCTGGCGGAAAACCTGCTGACCGACCTGCCGAGGGATGCTGAAGGCGCGGAGCGCTTTGCCGCGTTCCTGAAGGTCAACGCGCCGGATGTTGCGGCGGTGATCACGGAACCGCTAGTGCAGGGCGCGGGCGGCATGGTGTTCCACACGCCCGAGACCCTTCAGTGGATCAGGCAGGCGTGTGATGCGGCGGGTGTGCTGATGATCGTCGATGAGATTTTCACCGGCTTCTACCGCACGGGCACCTGTTTTGCCATTGATCAGGCCGGCATCGTGCCCGATATGGTGACACTGTCGAAAGCCCTGTCAGGCGGGGTGGCGCCGCTTTCCGTTTGTGTAGCGCGCGATACCATCTTTGATGCCTTTTATGACGACGATCCGATGAAAGCACTGATGCACGGCCCCACCTATATGGCGCATGCGCTTGGGTGTGCGGCGGCCAATGCCTCGCTCGATCTGTTCGAGCGTGAAGATTATGAAGCCAAGGCCGAGGCCATCCAGCATCAGATGATGGCGGAGCTGGCGCCCTGCGGGTTCCTGGACAATGTGAAAAGCGTGCGGGTGAAAGGCGCTATTGGTGTGGTGCAGCTTGAAGACGCATCTATGATTGAAGCGCTGAAGCCGAAGTTTGTGGCCGAAGGCGTGTGGATCCGGCCATTCCGCGACATTGTCTATCTGACGCCGCCGCTTATCATTGAGCCGGCGGACTTAACAAAGCTCACCGGCTCAATCTACAAGGTTCTGTCTGAAGCCTGAGGCCTCTAGCGGCCCCCTTCATCCGTGTCGTCTTTCCTGGTTGGTGCGACTTCAATCTCGTCGTCCATTTCCTCTTCAGATGTGTCTTTCGCCTCAAGCTTTACCTGCTGGATGCTGACATTGCCGGCGCGGTTCATGTTGCGCTTGACAACATCTGTCAGCAGCCGCTGAACATGGGGCGGATACATGCTGACATCCAGGTTCCGGCCATTGCGGCCAACAGACTGGAAGTTGGCGCCACCGTTGGCTGCGCTGACATAGCCGTTATAAAGGTCGGCAATATGCCAGTCTTCCAGCTTCACTTCGATGCTGGTCACTGGCCCCAGCAGGAAGCCGAAATCGCGGCGGGCATATTTGTTGATGTGGGCGAGGAGGTCGCGGTCAAAATTCGGAAACTTCTGCGCCACGTCTTTATAATAGGTGGAAACACGGAGGATATGGTCATCCTTGATCCAGGTGCCGCGGATGCTGTTGACGAAATCACGTGCGTTGTCTTCAAGGTCGGCATAGACGGTTTCGCCGGTATAGGCTTTGGTGCGCAGGTTTGGTGACCCAACAGACCCGAGGAAGAAACCATAGATCACGACCGGATCAGACCAATTGTCCAGCACATGCTGGCGGATATCATTGGGTGAAATCATCATGCCCATAAAGTCCGTCTGACGGTCGCAATAGAAGCGGTCCTGATCGTCTGGATCACTGCAGTCGCCGTATATGCGGTCCACCAGTGTGACCGGGTAGCGGTCTGCAATCTTGGCATACATAATCGCGTTATGCAGGTTCAGCCAGTATGCCAGCTGTTCGTTTTTATTCAGCTTCGTAAGGTCGATCTTGTCTGGCAGATCCAAAAGCACATCCCGAACCTCGCGTACTACGAATTCCTGCTCGCTGGTCTTGATGTCGTGGAACATCACACGGTTGCCCTCAAGCCTAGACGGCTTGGGGTTGTCGCGCACCAGTCGCGTGCCTGTGCCGGAGCCCGGCCAAACCCGGCGGGCGGGCTTGTGGTCTGACCGCCCAAGCGGCATGACTGTCTTCTCCAGAAGATAGTCCATGTCCTCATATTTGAGGGCGGTCACTGAATTCGGGTTATAGGCTGTCGGCAGCTTTGGCTCAGCTGCGTCAGCTGAGAAGCTGACAGTCAGGAGTGCGCCGGTAATGGCCGCGCACGCGCCTTTAATGATTTGCATTGAGAACCCCACTATCTCGCGTCATTGATATTTTTTATTGTTGTACGAAAAAATATAGGGACAATATTCTAAGACTACAAGGGTAGCTAAACCTGAAACTATACTTTCAGGATGATTTTTCGTCTTTGCATTATTGCCACAGGCAGCCAGGTCACGAGTATCACACCAAAGGCGGGTAAGAGCGTTGCCGCGGGCACGCCGATGGTGCCGCCAAGGCCGTCAACCAGGTGGTCCGCGAATCTGTTCAGCAGCATCGGCCCCATCAGATAGGTGTGCAGCACATAAGCGGTGATGGCATTGATGCCGAAGGCCTGCATGAAGGTAACGGACCAGCCGCGATAACCCTTGATATCAATCACCCAGATCAGGAAAGCGAAGGTCAGCAGCCCGAGGCCGGTTGTGGCCAGCACGAAGGTTGAGGACCATACGGCCTTGACGATGGGGTGGAAGGGCGCGAGGCCATAACCCAGCACGGTGAGCACTGTGCCCGCGAGAGCGAGCCGCCCGACAGTATCGATCGTCCCGCCTTTGGTTTTGATATAAAGCCCGGTCAGCACCCCCAGCAGCGCCTGCGCAATGCTCGGAAGCGTGCCCAGAATGCCTTCGGGCTCAAACGGAATTGGCGCGGTGGGGTGATAGATATTATCGCCCAGCATGGCGCGGTCAAACCAGCTTGAGAAATTCTGGCCCGGCGCCCAGAGGTCACGCGTTGCATCTGGCACCTCCACAAGCAGCAGGCCATGATAGCCAACAAGGACCGCCAGCGCGATGATCGCCAGCGTGCGCCAGCTGAAGGTCAGGAACAGGATAGCGGCTCCGAAGAAGGTCAGGCCGATGCGCTGCAGCACACCCAGAAGGCGGATCGGGCCGTCCCAGTCTGCAAAAGAAAGCGTCAGCCCGAGCCCGATCAGGAACAGGAGCGCCGCCCGTTTGAAGAGCCGTATCAGCACCGGGCCTGTCAACCCGGCTTCTTCCTTCTGTCCGCCCAGCGCGAAAGGCAGCGATACGCCGACCATGAAGATGAAGAAGGGGAATACAAGGTCTGCCACCGTTAGCCCCGCCCAGGGGGCATGCAGCAGCGGGCCATAGACCGGCTTGCCGGTGCCATAATGGTAAACCGCAATCGAATTCACCAGTACCATACCGATAACGCTGAGCCCCCGAAGGGCATCCAGCGACAACAGCCGGTCTTTCTTTTCTACCATGGTTCCGCTTCCCAACCGAAAATGACTACGTTGTCATTAACATGAGTGAAAGGATTTGGGAAGCAGGAAAGCTATTGGTCCTGGGTTTGTCCGGGGTCGAGTTCTTCTATCTGGACCTCGGCCTCACGCAGGTGGCGCTTGCGCTCAACCAATTCAGTCAGGAACTCCTGAACATGCCTGGGGTATTTTCCGGAGGATGCAGTTTTCCGGATTATTGCAGCAATGTCTTGCGGTGACGCGTTTGGGTTTGATGCCGTGGCTAAAACAATCCTTGCTGGGTTGGTGTTGGCTGAAGTGGTTAGGCCCAGATGGCCGTTATAGAGATCAGCGATGTACCAGTCCTCGATCTCAGGTTCGAACTGGTCCAGATTGGCGATCAGGCTTGTCATGCGAACATCTGTGAAACGCATCAGGTGGGCTTTCAGTTGCCGGTCAAAATCCGGGAACAGGATGGCATAGTCCGCGTACAGCGTTGATACACGGGCACCACCGTCCCACAGCTGGATGCCGCGCAGGCTGTTTATAAATTCGCGCGCGTTGTCTTCCAGATTGGCCCAAACATTCTGTGCAGTATAAGCTTCGCGCCTCAGGTTCGGCCCGCCAATGGTGCCCTGATAAAAACCATAAAGAACCCGGGGGTCCTGCCATCTGTTGACGATATAGACCTCTATATCGGCGAGCGACCAACGCTTGCCCGCAACCGTCAACACCTTGCGGTGCCAGTTGTCCTTATGAAAGCCCTTAAGGTTTGATTCTGGGTATTCATCGGCAATCAGGGAATACGCAGTCGCATTATGCAGGTTCAGCCAATAGGCCAGCTGTTCATTTGGCGAAAATTCTCGGAGCGGAACACTGTCAGGTACCCGGGACAGGCTATCAACAATGGCCGCGATATAGGCTTTGTTGTCTTCCCCCAATGCGTGAAAGAAAACACGGTTTGCTTCGAGCCGAGTGGGGTTTGGGTTGGTTTTGGTCAGCCGCGATGCCGGGGCGGTTTTTACGCGCGAAGCCGGTTTGCGGTCAGACCGACCAGTATCCATCACCGTTTGCTTCAATACAGCATCCCAATCGGCATAACTGATCGAAAGCGCGTCCCTCGCTTGCACAGGATGACAATAGGTGAGTATGCCTACGCACAAAATCGCAAGTAAAAGCCGCATGAAACTCTCCCCCATCTTTGCTTCAGATATCAGGGTAAACCAAAAGTGTCATCCATACAACTTTAGCAAGGTTGGTCTTATTGCGTGTCTTCAAAGAAAAAGCCCGGCGGTTGGGCCGGGCTTTCGGTGTTTGGTATGCGGGCTTCCTCTAGCGGCGGTCGCCCAGGAACTGCAGCAGGAACATGAACAGGTTCACGAAATCCAGGTACAGGTTCACCGCACCCATGATCGCGCCTTTGGCAACGGCTTCGCCTGTGGCCATCATGTAGTAGCTTTGCTTGATGCGCTGCGTATCGTAGGCGGTCAGGCCCGCGAAGATCAGTACGCCGGCAACCGAGATGATAAACTGCATCATCGATGACTGCATGAAGATGTTCACCACACTTGCGATGATCAAGCCGATCAAGCCCATGAACAGGAAGGTGCCCATGCCCGACAGGTTCTTCTTCGTTGTGTAGCCATAAAGGCTGAGCGCGCCGAAGGAAGCTGCGGTAATGAAGAAAGTCCGTGCGACACTGGTTCCTGTGTAGGCCAGGAAAATCCAGCTGATCGACAGCCCCATCACTGCGGCGAAGGCCCAGAAGATCATCTGCAGTGTGCCAGAGCTCATCTTATGAACGCCGAAGCTCATCACCATGATGAAGCCAAGCGGCGCAAGCGCCAGAACCCAGCGCAGCGGTGAGCCATAGATGGTTTGCTGCAGCTCAATGTTGCCCATCAGCATATTGCTGAACATCAGCGCAACAATGCCGGTCAGCAGAACGCCGGACGCCATATAGTTATAGACCTTGAGCATGTAGGCGCGCAGGCCTTCATCATACTCAGCAGTTTGGGTGGCAGAGCCAGCCCGGTAATTAGTGTTGTATCGTTCCACGATAGTTGCTCCCCACAGGGTTACAGTCAGTTGACGCTAATATGGGCATTCGCCCTTTTGCTTGCAACCGTATTCGCAAGAATTTGATCGCAGAATTTCCGGTGCGATAGGTTTTTCCTATCACCGGAAATTCTGTTTCTGATCACTCGGTCCGCAGCACCGCGTTCGGTTTGATGCCAAGCGCCCGGTAGCTGGAGCCCAGACCAAACAGGATGGTCACCAACAGGCTTGTCACCACGGTGAAGATCATCGGTGCAGGCAGGAAGCTGAATTCCATCTCCATAACGAAGTCCACCACGATCCAGCCTGTCAGGCTTCCAAGGCCCAAGGCGATGGCGGCGGTGATCAGGCCGATCAGGGCATACTCCAACAGGTAAGCCCGCAGGATCTGGCTTCTCACGGCACCAACCACCTTCAGGATCACGCTTTCATACACCCGCTGGCGGAAGCCGGCAGCAATCGCGCCCGCAAGCACCAGAATGCCGGCAATTATGGCCACAGCCGCGGTTGCCCGCACGGCGGTGCCGATCTGGTCCATCATGGTGTTGACGGAAGACAGTACTTCTTTCATGCGAATAGCAGTCACGTTCGGGTAGGCGTTCGTCAGCACCTTGTGGGCTTCCACTTCTGCAGCATCTGATGCCTTCAGTGTTGCCATATAGGTATGCGGCGCGACCTTCAGGGTATTGGGATCAAACAGGATCACGAAATTGAAGCCGAATGTGCCCCAGTCGATTTCCCTCAGCGACCGCACGGTTGCCGTGATCTCGCGCCCCAGCACCGATACGCTGATGGTATCGCCGATCTTGAGGCCGAGGCCATCAGCGGCTTCCTTGCCCAGGCTGACTTCCGGCTCACCGCTATAGTCAGCAGGCCACCAGTCGCCGTCCACAAGGTGGCTGCCGCTGTTCAGCTCATTCATATAGGAAAGGCCGCGGTCACCGCGCAAAATCCAGCGCACATTCTGCGCCACTTCCACGTCGGCGGCATTGACGCCATTGAGTTTGGTTACCCTGCCCCGAAGGTTCGGCACGGTCACCAGTTCATCGACGCCCTCGATACCTTTGGCCGTTTGTTCGAACTCTTCAAGCTGGTAGCGCTGGATATCCAGCAGGAAGAAGGCGGGGGCTTCTTCAGGCACCTGTTCGGTCAGGCGCTCTGACAAGTTGCCTTCAATCAGCGCCAGCGTTGAAAACAGCGTCAGGCCAAGCCCTAATGATATCACCACTGCGCCAGTGGCCGCCCCGGGCCGGTGCAGGTTCGCCACCGCCATGCGGATCAGCGGATTGCGTGACCGTGGCGCTTTGGAGGCCAGCCGTTCAATCATCCAGCTGGTGAAACGCAGAAGGCCAAGGGTGGCGCCAGCGCCGCCCATGAAACCCGCGGCCAGGATACGGTTGTCTGACATACCGACAGCCAGCAGCACCACAACGGTAGCGGCGCCAAAGATGGTGGCCATATAGATGAAGCGCGGCCAGCGTCGCTCGGGCGCCACAAGCGCCCGGAACAGACGCACAGGCGGCAGGTCCCGCGCTTTGCCAAGCGGCCACACGGCGAAGGCGATGGTGATCATCAGGCCATAAAGCGCTGACAGCACAAGGGCCACAGGGTACACACCGCCATCCGGCTTGACCGGCAGCGTGTCTGGCAGGAACAGGGTCAGGATGCTGGGCAGCAGCGAGCCCACAACCATGCCAATCACGATGGCGACAAGGCCGATCAGCAGGATCTGGAAGAAATAGGTTTTGAACACCGTGCTGCCGTCCGCCCCCAGAATCTTGAAGGTCGCGATGGTTTTGGTCTTGCGGTCCATATAGCCGCGCACAGCGTTGCCGACACCCACGCCGCCAACCACAAGGGCGGAAATGCCAACAAGCGTCAGGAAAATGCCCATCTGGTCAATGAAACGCCTTAGGCCCGGTGCACTGGTGGAACGGTCACGAACGCGCCAGTTGGCATCCGGGAAGGCTTCATCCAGGTCCTTGCGTACGGCCTTGATGTCGGTGCCCGCAGGCATCTTCAGTTTGTAATAGAAATTCACCAGGCTGCCGGTGGTGATCAGGCCGGTTTCTTCTAGCGCCGCACGCTGGATCATCACGCTTGGTCCAAGCTGGAAGCCCATGTTGGCCTTGTCTGGTTCTCTTTCAATGAAGGCGCGGATGTCGGCTTTCACATTGCCGAAAATCAGTGTGTCACCGGGCTCAACGCCCAGGCGATCCGCCAGCAGTGGGTCGATCGCAACGCCCCATTTGCCGGCGCGCCTTTCGAACAGCGCGTCATTATCCAGCATCGGTTTGGTGATAAAATCGCCATAGAGCGGGTAAAGGTTATCGACCGCCCGAAGCTCCACAAGGGTGGACCGCGGAGCGCCGTCAACCCGCGCCATGGTGCGCAGTCGCGCACTGTCGGACAGCGTGCCGCGTTCGGTCAGCCATTCGCGGGCGTCGCTCTCAAGCTGCGCCTGGAAGATGTTGATCTCAAGGTCACCACCCAGGATCGACTGTCCTTCGCGTTCCATGCCTTCCTGGATCGCACGTGTGAGCGAGCCAACAGCGGCAATGGCGGTTACGCCCAAAATCAGGCAGGCCATGAAGATGCGGAAGCCCGACAGGCCGCCACGAAGTTCTCTGAGCGCCAGCCTTAACGCCACTGGCAGGGCGGGGCTACGGCTGATCATTTGTTTGATACCTTGCCCATAACGTCAGCATCGCCGGTGACGGATTTGGTGTTGCCCGTGTCGTCCACCACTTTGCCGTCGGCCATGGAAATCACCCGGTCACAGCGGTCTGCAAGCTCGGGGTCGTGGGTCACCAGCACAAGGGTAGACCCGCGCGCTTCAGCCAGATCAAAGATCAGTTTGATGATGGCATGGCCGGTCTTGCCGTCGAGGTTGCCGGTGGGCTCATCACCAAACAGGATGGCAGGCTCAGGCGCCAGGGCGCGCGCCAGCGCCACACGCTGCTGTTCGCCACCCGAAAGCTGTGCCGGGTAATGGTCCATCCGGTGCGCAAGGCCCACGGCTTCCAGTTCCCGCGCCGCGCGGTCAAAGGCGTCATTAACGCCTGCAAGCTCCAGCGGTACGGCGACATTTTCAAGCGCCGTCATGGTGGGGATCAGGTGGAAAGCCTGCATCACAATGCCTACGCCCTTGAGGCGGTGGCGGGCCAGCGTGTCTTCGTCCGCGCCTTCAAACTTCAGGCCACCGACGCTCACGGAGCCAGTTGTGGCCTGCTCCAGGCCGGTCATCAGGCTCATCAGCGATGACTTGCCGCTGCCCGACGGGCCAACGATGCCCACAGTTTCGCCTTTTTCTATGCCGAAACTGATGCCCTTGAGGATGTTCACCGGGCCCGCGCCGCTTTCAAGCGTCAGTGTGACATCGGTTAATTTGATGATGCTGGAGGTATCAGCCATTGTAATTGTCTCTCTTCGCTGCCAGATAGTTTGTTTATGGTTCTAAATTATGTCTCTTAAAGCTGGGAGCTTGCCCTGTGAAGGTCAATCAATCGCTCAAACTTTTTTTCTATACGCTATTCGCCCTCGTTTGGACGAGTTTTGCGCCAGCCAGTACCGTAAGTGCGATGGATGGCGACAATGCGGCGGATACGGTTGAGATCCTGGCCTTTGGTGACAGCTTGACCGCAGGCTATGGCCTTGAGGCTGGTGACGGCTTTACCGACCAGCTTGAAGCCTGGCTGAATACCAATATGGATGTGCCGGTGAAAGTGACCAACGCCGGCGTTTCGGGCGATACTACATCGGGCGGCCGGTCGCGCCTTGAATGGGGCCTTGCGCCCTTTGAAGGCGGCAAGCCGGACCTGGTGATCCTGACACTGGGCGGCAATGACGGCCTTCGCGGCATCGACCCCACCATCACGCGCGATAACATAGACGCCATGGTGAAGCTGTTGAGCGAGCGCGATATTCCAGTGCTGATCGGTGGTATGCTGGCGCCGCCGAACCTTGGCCCGGATTATGCCGAAATTTTCAATCCAGCCTACAAAGCCACGGCGGAAAAATACGACCAGCCGCTTTATCCCTTCTTCCTTGAAGGCGTTGCTGCAGACCCATCGCTGAACCAGCCGGACGGTATTCACCCCAATGCGGAAGGCGTAAAAATTATCGTTTCCAAGCTCGGACCAGTAGTCAAAGACCTGATTTTGCGCTAGGGTTAGTGTATCGCGGGTATGTGACCCACGAAATCTTGTCGTTACGACTCTTTTTAGGGAGGTCGGCCATGGTTCGTTTATTCGTCGGCCTGGAAATTCCCGAAAATGTGCGATCTGCGCTTGATGAGGCGCGCGGCGGTGTCGAATGCGCACACTGGCAGCGGGATGACCAGCTCCATCTCACCCTTGCTTTTATTGGCGATGTTCCCAAGCGGACCATGCATGAAATTGAAAGCGAACTTTCCCGGATCATCGTGTCGCCGTTTGAGCTTGCGCTCACCGGTGTCGGGCTGTTCGGAAAGCCCAAGCAGCCCAAAAATCTTTGGGCCGGGGTGTCAGACAGGCAAAGGCTTTCGCATCTGCATGAGAAAATCTGCCATGCGCTTGAAAGCGTCGGGGTGGAGGTTGAACGCAGGAAATACAAGCCGCACGTGACACTGGCGCGGTTCCGGCGCGGTGCGCAGGCTCGGATCGGCGATTGGCTGACCGAACATGAAATCCTGCACACGCCAAGCTGGACGGTGGATCATTTCACCCTGTTTTCCAGCCAGCTGACTTGCGAGGGGTCCTATTATACCGTCGAAAGCCGCTTTGGTCGCGCCTTTGAGGGCGAGCCCGAAGAAGAGGATATCTCCGCCTTCAGCGACTTTGAACTGGAACCAGCCTGGTAGCAGGCAGCTTGGATGCCATCTCGGTGATGGCGTCCAGAAGCGGCCCGCGCGCGTTCCAGGGCAGGAAATGGTTGCCGCCTTCAAGCGTCACCAGCTTGGGCGCTGTGCCTGAAAATTCCCGCATCATATAATCTGTGTTGGCATAGGGCACCAGCTCGTCTGCTGTCCCGTGCACAATGGTAACAGGTATATGGATATCCCTTAAGCGGGGCGCCAGCGCGCGCAACTCATCCTCAAGCGCAATCAGTTCAAAGTTCGCGTTCCGGAACTCCCACTGCAAAAGCCATGAAACTGGCGGTGTCGCGCCCAGATGCTGTACCCACATCACTTCTTCAAGGTCTGGGTCCAGTGCGCCGGCCGCGATGATCACCCCGCCCAGCTTGTCGCCGTATAGCATTGCGGCAGCAGCCACCACCGGGCCACCCAGCGAATGGCCCACCAAGATGGGCTTGCCGCGTTCGGGCACGGTAATCAGCGGCCCTAGCGCACGGGCCTGCTCCATGATGGAAGGCTGGGCGTTCTCCGGTCGGGTCTGGCCGAAACCGGGACGATCAACTGCGATGAACTGATATCCTGTGGGAGCGTGCTTCAGCATGTCATACCAGTTGGACGCGTCACCGGGCGTGCCGTGCACGAATATGACACGCTGGCCAGTCGGGTCACCGCCCTCAAGGTAGCTTAGTTGATACATCTGTCCAGCCATGGTGGCGACAGACCGGCGCCAGGCGAATTCGTCATGGTCGAACCTTGGCTGCATCGAGATATAAGCCGAGGCACAGCCGATCAGCAGGAAGGGCAGCAGCACCAAACAGCACCAGAATTTCTTAGACCCCAGCAGGCGGCGAACACGCATTGATTTTCCTCGCAGTATTTCCTGGAAGTCTAGGGGGCGTGTCTGCAGGCGTCAGCGCACAAGATGTCACAAGGGCGTGACAGCTCTATACGCCGAAGCGGTCGAGAACCGATCCAACCTGATGCACGTAGCCGCCACCGAACAGGCGCACATGAACCAGAAGAGGCCAAAGCTGGTATAGCGCGCAGCGGTCCTCATGGAAGCCAGCATCAATGGCGAAGTGGGCGTGATAGGCATCGAAGAAGGCTGGGTCCAGCCCACCCATCAGCTGGATGAAGGCCAGGTCCATCTCGCGGTGGCCATAGGATATGGCGGGGTCGATGAAGCCTGCGGCATGGTCGCCGTCGATCAGCATGTTGCCCGCCCACAGGTCACCGTGCAGCAGGCTGGCGCCGGGGTCGCGCGGGATCAGGTCCGGCAGCTTGGCCGCGAGCGCTTCAACACGCGTCATGAAGCCGGCGTCGATGCGGCTGGTGTTCAGGCAGGATCGCGCCATGGCCAGCAGGCGTTGATCACGGAAGAAGCTGATCCAGTCCGCGCTCGGGACGTTCTTTTGTGGCAGGGGGCCAATCACGGTATCCGCCTTGAAGCCGTATGGCTTCTTGTCGCCGCTTGTCACGCGGTGCAGCGCCGCCACATGTTTTGCCACATCTTCAGCCGCCGCGCGGGCGTTAGTAATACCCTGGTGTTCAATATGGCTGATTACCAATATACCGGCTTCCTGAAACAGGACTTCGGGCACCGGCAGATCACTTGCGGCCCGAAGATGCTTCAGCATCATGGCTTCGATCTTGGTGGTGTCGCCCTGGTCCGCGCGGGGGCGCTTGGCCACCACCTTGCGGCCGTCCCCCAGCGTCAGGCAGGAGACATCGGCAATGTCGCCGCCCCGCATGGGCTTCGATCCCGTCACCGGGCTGCCAAGTGCTTTCGCGAGTTTCTGTGCCAGCGGGGATGCCATGGCGGGGGCTACATATGCCGCGCTTTGATGGCAGCCAGTAGGCCCTCGGCGGCTTCCCTTGCTGCCTCGAAGCACAGGTCGAACTGATTCACTTCGCCATAGTAAGGGTCTGGCATCTCTTCATAGGGGTGGTCGGGCGCGTAGCTCATGAACAGCTCAATCCGGTCCTGGTGTTCGGGTGCTGCGCGGGCCATCAGGTCGCGGTAATTGTCATGGTCCATCACCAGGATATGATCGAACGTGTGGAAATCGTCGTCGCGCACCTGGCGTGCGCGCTGGCGGGAGATATCAATGCCGTTCTTTTTCGCTGTGGCCTGGGCGCGGCGGTCGGGCGGGTTGCCTGCGTGATAGCTGATGGTGCCGGCGCTGTCGATCTCGATGCGGTCCGTGAGGCCGGTGGCATCCACAGCTGCCCGGAAGGCACCTTCCGCCATGGGTGACCGGCAGATGTTCCCCATGCAAACAAACAAAACTTTCACCATCTGGATTTGCTCCCACGCCGCTTTTGCCTATAAGTATGCCTGATCAACAAGTAGCGTATCTTGGCGGGGAGAGAAAGAGCGCATGGGGCCATACAGGGATATCGTCATTCTGACAGGTGCGGGGGTGTCCGCCGAATCAGGCGTGCGCACGTTCCGCGACAATGACGGCCTGTGGGAAGAGCACCGGGTGGAGGATGTGGCCACCCCCGAAGCCTTCGCGCGCGACCCCAAGCTGGTGCAGCGCTTCTATAACCTGAGGCGCGCGCAACTGCCGACCGTTCAGCCCAACGATGCCCATAAGGCCATCGCCCGATTGCAGAGGGAACTGGATGGCCGCGTGACCGTTGTTACCCAGAATGTGGTTATATGAACTGAAAAAATTTGTTCATCAATCGCAGTATCCCAATGTTTTCTCTTGAATGAATATGTTATTTAGCGACCAGTATTTATGTGCACTAATTTCTATAAGATATTGAAAAATATTGACTAAATAGAAAATGGTGTGATTGAGTTATGGCGATCTAATCGGAGGTTGCTGTGACAAGTTCAAGAAATTCGGCCAACATTCAGAACTACTTTGTCCACTATCACCTTCCCAAGGTTGGAGATACTGTGATGAAGGTGGATGGACTGCGGGAGCATCTTCCTTCAATCTGGGAGTATCCTGGTATGACAATCATGTCGGAAGCATCCCTTTTTCTATCAGGCCTAGCTGAGTCCGGCCGTTCTGCTTCACCGCATACTTGGAAAGCAGCAGCAACAGATGTTGAGGGCTGGCTCAATTATTTGCTGGCGCGAGGAATAGTATGGGGTGCAGCGATTGTTGATGATTTGATCAGCTACCGCGACGCATTGCTAACGGTACCGAGCCAAAAAACCGGGGAACCCTGCTCGTCAGCAACCGTTCGGCGGAGAATGGTCTATATTCTAGAGTTTTATAGGTATTTGGCTGCCAAAGGTCTTTATGTTGGCGACATTGTTGACGGTTTGTCTGAGGTCAAAAGCTACAAGCCTTTTGTTCCCTCTGATCTTGATGCAATGACACATACCCGGCCCAAAACGCTTGCCAAGGCTGCAGTTAGCAGTCGCTCGAAACTGTTGCCTAAAGGATGCCATGTTCGACACCCTCGACCTCTGTCGGTAAAAGACTATCGTGCCCTTGCAGCCGCAGCTGGACCAAGGCCATCTGAACGTGAAGATGGCTCAGGAAGAGACAGGTTGATCTTGGACCTGACGACAACTGGCTCACTAAGAATTAATGAAATTGAGCGGCTCAGAGTGGATCAAGTAGCTGCATTGGATCCACAAACAACGGGAAGAATAATTATCAGGGGGATCGAAGGTAAAGGCCGCGGCGGGAAGAAGATACGCGATATTGAGATCAACAGCGAAGTTGCTAAGGACATTTTAGCATATATTGAGGGTGAACGCCGACAGGCAGTAAATCAGTTTAAGAAAAAGTACAATACTCTCCGCGCGCCTACAGCTTTGTTTTATTCCCGCCCAGACTACGGTCGTCCAGGTCCGCTCTCTGCTGACGGAATTCGGGCCGCATTTAACAAGCTGCAGATTGAAGCAAAGCTGGTTGATATTGATCGACATGGTAATCCACGGCACCGTTATGCCTTTCATGACCTCCGTCACACCTATGCCAGTTGGACGGCGGCAATATCAGTAGAGAAGGGAATTCCTACCAACTGGAGGGCGATCGCCGACCAAATGGGGCACAGTGACCCATCTTTGACGAAGAAAATTTACACCCATTTTGTGGAAATTCTTGAACCCGGCACCCGCACTTTTATTGATCTTAGTGCATTGACCTCCACAGATGGAGTGTCTCCATGAAACGTGAAAATTCCCAGGCCGATCTTGCAAAGGTAATGCAGATAAAGGCGATTAAGCGCGGCAAGATTGTAGATGTTAGCCAGCCTGAAGGGGTGCGCTATGTCACTCAGTGGGAAGCGGAGGCTGGAGTATTTCGAGTGTGGTATGAAGGGGAGTGGATAGATGTGGCATGTCCGGAACTTCGAATTTACCCAGGCCTAGTCCAGCACTTTGTTGACGCTTTTGAGGCCGTTTATCGGGCTTCAACCTTGTACTCTCTCCAATGCCTTATTCGCAATGTCAGGGCTGGATTCATACGGTTTCTGGCGTTCAAGGGTGTGCCAAGTAGCGTAAGTTTCGAAGACATCAATCCTCAAATGATTGGTCAGTTTAAGAACTACTTAGACTCTGCGAATGCGCGAACGATCTTAGCTGCAAAGAAAAACCATCCTGAATCTAACACGCTATCAGTACAGACCCGGGCATCATATGCGAACTCGCTGGTTCGATGCCTCCAATACATATCCCAAGACAGTTTTACAGGTCTTCAAAAGCACCTGCCTACCTTTGAGAATATATTGCATTACAGGAATGCCCACAAAAAGAAGGTAGGAATCCAACGTATGGATTTTCCGCAGTATTTGGAGTTGGTGAATGCGATACAAGTAGAAATCCGCAATCAAGTGGATAGCTATTTCGAAGGGCAGGAAATGTTGGCTGTCGGTCGAGACCAATTATCTCGATTGAAGCCTCGGCAGGGGAATGACCGGAATCCATATAGATGGGACAAGGCAACTTTTCTGGCAAAGGTAGAGCAGATCATTAATGATGAAGGGTTTGTAGATGTTTTTCGCTTGCGGCAGCTTACATACGATAAGGCCAGTTCGTTCGATGCGTATAGATATTTTGCACCTTATCATTCAGATCTGGCAGCTCATCTACTCAACTTCGGGGTCATGACTGCGGCAAATCTTACACCTCTGCTGAATCTAAAATTTCACGATATAACAACACACTCCCGGTTGGGGACAATCGGCTACAAGATATGGCTTTACAAGGCACGCGCAGCCTCTGGTGGTGGCGATGGGAACCAGGCCATAGGTGTTAGTGCGGGACCATCACTTGAAGAGTATCGAGCCGATCCAAGCCTTAAAGCTGGCCTTAGGGTATCATTGGAGTTCCTCGAGCTTTGGACGCGCCCGTTAAGGAAAATACACGCCAATATGAACCAAAATGTTTTTATGGGTCTTAAGCGAAACGGAGGATGCAGTGTATTGGGTGGTAGTAATAGTTCAGCAATAATGCTCCTTGTTAACAAATTTTGCGACAGAAACAGCTTAGAGCGTATTAATTTTCAGAGTATCCGCCCAACTATTCTGGATGAAATAGAAGGACGATTTTCCGACTATCGGGTGACTCAAGAAATCGCCCATCATGCTACGCCGGATACAACGGAAAAGCATTATTTGAAGGGCTATTCGAGGCAATCCTATAGGGGGAGAATTGCCCATAGAATGGAGCAACGGTCTCGCTTCCACGCCAATGACGGGAAATCTGACCCAAGGCTCTTGCAAGGCCAAGATCATGTCGCAGCCACTCCGGGATTTGGTTGTATAGATCCTTATTCAAGTCCCGTTGTGGGCGAAAGTTCCGGACGACTTTGCGCAGCATATGGGCATTGCCCAGCTTGCCCCCTAGCTACCGCGGACATTGAAGACCCTGTTAGCGTAGCGCTGTATAAAGCTTTGAATGACGCACTTTATCGGGGATCCGAGCGCATGCAGGCACGCTCATACTTCGACAAGTTTGGTGAGGCTCATCAGGTATTGCAGGCATATCTGGGCCAGGTCCGGCCCGAAGTCGCGGCAGTGGCAGATACGTTCAGTTTTCACTTGCCAGCTGCGGAGTGAAAGAAATGCGGGAAGCGCTAGTCCATGCTTGGGGTGAGGATTTTTTTGGTGCCTCGGATATTGATTTTTTTGAGGATGTCTGGGTGTTTGAGGGGGAACATCAGACGCATAAGATCATCTGGAGTAACCTCTACTATGGTGACTCCAATACGCCTCAAAGCTGCCTCACAAATCGAAAAAACGTAGATATTCTTGCCTGGGCAAAACCACTATTTTGGGCCATGTTGTACCATCCGGCCCCGAGGGCACGCCCTAAGAAGCCTGCTGCTTTGGGCCATGATTTGACCGGGTTGCGCACCCTTCTGTCCTGGATGGCCTGCCGCAAAATTCGGTACCCAAATGAGCTAACCAGCCTGGAAATTGAGGCTTATGTTGAAGCTTTGCCCAACTTGTTGTTGGCAGATTCAGCCGCGGTTGATGAGTTTGATATAGTTGGGCAAGGTGACCAAGATGAAGAGACTGAAGTGGGGTTTGGTTGGTCTTCATTTTACAAGCGCTTGAATCTTCTGGATATAATTTACAGCCATTCCGAAGGGTTTGCGCAAGCTGGCATCAAGCCTATGCCGGAAACTCCGTTCCCCAATATTGGCGTGAAAACTTTGGCATCACGTTTGGCAGACAAATTGCCGGGCGCAATCCCGCCGCTACAGGACGAAATTGCGATTCCACTGTTTAACAACACAGCCAATCTCGTTGTTGAAGCTATCCCTTGCGTCGAACGATTGGTCCAAAATGAAAGAAACAATGCTCCCTATGAAGCACTTCTTTCAGAGAGGGCAAGCTGGAAGGAGTTCAATTGTAGCCAGATTCTTGATGCGATGCTGAAGTTTGAAGCCGAACGTATTCGCGTACCCAATATGCCTGAGGGTTTGTCGTTTTTGGAAACATTAAAACACCCTAAAGTACGCATGCATGTAACGCGGGCATTGGTGCGTCATTATATTAGTGCATGTGCGATTTTAGTGCAGGGATTGTTAGGGCTACGTGCGAGCGAACTCTTATCCATTCGACGTGGCATCGACTCTAAGAGCAATCTACCCATATGTGTCCGGACAGAGGTCAGCAATGATGGGCTATTTAAGGTTTTCCTGCTTGATGCGACGTTAACCAAAATGGCAGAAGGGTCGGAAGTGGCCACATGGACCATAGGCGCAGTTCCCGTTGATAGTACAGAACTGCCGATCGCTATTGATGCAATTATCTGCCTGAATCGCGTTGCCTCTCAAATGGATTTTTATCCTGATGATCCAGAGCGGATCTTTTTCAATTTTCGTAACAGTGGCAACAACGAGGGTACCCGGTGGAGTGTCACTTCTAGAAATACCGCCTCGGGACTTGCGAGGTATGTCAAGAGAAGCATTAGGTTTTTCGTTGATTTTGACTCCCTTCCGGATCAGTCGCTTTCAGCCCTTCATAAGAACGACCTAGTGACGTGGAAAGAAAGCTGTGGCGAGATATTCCGCCCCCACATGCTGCGAAAGACATTTGCACAGTTCATGTATCATACAGACCCCTCTCTAATTCGCGGCATTCAGCTCCAGCTTCAGCATCAATCCCTCGCAATGACATATGGGTACATAGGTTCCGGGCAACAGCGTTCAATGAGGACTGTTAGTGATCAACTGTTGGCGACCACGGTCATGGGTATAATGTATGGACAGAAACCAGCCGGTCGGCAGGGTCGCAGATTGTACGAAGATATCGATGGATATCGTGAATTGGTGGGACGCAGTAAGTCAGTTCAAGCCTGGGTGAAGGTACAGAAGCACCATATAGAAAACAACATTCGGCTGTTTTCGAATGGCCGACATGGTTACTGTTTGCCTGTCGAGCCGGACGAAATGCGTTGTCATAAAATTGCGGGTACGACTAACCCTGCAGTGCTTGGACCAAATCTAGCACACAGGTCGCCGGATGTCTGTTCTGGGTGCAGTTGTTTTGTGTTGATGGCTAATAAGAGTGATTTCTGGATACGACGGTACCAGGAGAATACACAGGCTGCTTTACAGCTGGCGACACAGCCTCTCGGTTCAAATCAGGCCAAGGTTGCTGTGGCGCGCAACATTTTCGAACAGAGAGCGAAGGCGAGCGCGCTGTTGCTTGATCAATTGGGCATTGATGTAAGAAATTTGCCGGAGGAGGAGGTGCGCAATGATGAAAAGTCGTGACAAGAATTGTGTCAGGCAGGATTTCGAGGATGCTATTGCACGTATTCTCGCGAACAAGCCACGTAACCCAACTCTCCGGACCAAGGCCGAACGGGGTTCCTTGAAGATGAATATTTCCAACGTGGCCCTTGAAGCGGGGCGTTCGCGAACGCTGGTTGGTAAGCCCGATACCGAATATGCCGATGTGCGGAGGAAAATCATTGATTTGATGGAGGCGGACATCGGTGCTAGTGCCACAGAAAGGATAATCAAAGAGTTGCGTGAGCAGCGTGACTTGTGCCGAGTTGAGCGAGACCGGGCCATGTCAGAGGCACACAAGTATCTTATTGAGTTGGAGAAAGCACAACGCCGCATTCTGCAGCTAAAGACAATGCTAGAGCGCTATCAGAAAGCAGAAGGAATGAAGCTATCTTCGGTTTCTAATCTAGCTGACAGGCCACCAACACAAAACAGGTAGCTATCAGATCAGGTCCAAACTATTACATATTTGCAATTGCATCCCGCAACTACCGTGCATAGTGGGGAACTCTAGATTTTTGAGCCATCTGCCATTCTAATAACAGCTTCAGTAAGCACTTTTACGCTATGTACAGCAGGGCCTTCCAGTAAAATTCCGCACTCTAAATTTGTGGTCTTTGATCGCCGAAGAAGGTTTGCGGATCCGACATATGCCATAACACCATCCGCCAAAACGATTTTGGCATGAAAAGTTTCTTGTTCGGCATCTGTCCCACCATAATCGATAACTCGCGATACAGCGTTCTGAAGCCTCGCGCCGGCCTTTCCACAAGAAGTGAGCTGACCCGCATCCCTAAGGATCAAAATCCGTTCCAAAGCGGGTGTCTGTTCGAATAAATCAAGTGCCCAATCCGCGCCTACTCGATCAATGAATGGAATCATTATTATAAGGCGTTGTGCTGCAGAAGCTGCGATATGTGTAAATGCATCCGTAGTCCGCGTGAACGTAACATAGTTGCTCGCTATATCCTGCTCTAGAGCAGAGGATAGCTTACTTGGAGTTGGGGGCATTGTTACCACCAACCTCGCTTTTGCAGTCGAAGATGAAATTAGATCGTCAGTCATTTATGCAACGAGGGTCAAAAAATCCAATAATATCAGGGGCATCAGAAGGCTCCCACTCTGGGTTTGTGCCACCTTTCAAGCTTGCCCTAGAAAGTAACAAGTTAGAGGCGACGCAATTGATTTCAGATACCATAATGCATGCTGGGCAGGCCCCCCCTCGAACATCGCAAAGGCTTCCCGAACCGCACCGGAGCATACGTGGATCAAGCGCACGCTGCAGAAATTCTCGTGCATGATTGCGCCACATTGCCGAGATGTTTCCAAGGTCCGGGGTCATTCCTTTTCTGTATATAACGAACGCCAAATCGGCGGGGAAAATGTATTCACCTATCCCATCGCGATCTACTCCTGAAGTGTCAGCCAATGAATGTATCATTTGATGTGAAAGGCTGTGTAACAAGAGATAGACATAAGCTGGCAGTGTTCTGGGATAGACCCCACCCCTCTCGCGATCTTTGAACATTTCTAGGAAATGGCCAAAATCAGCATATTGCTCAAGGTAGGCGCGGCCCAAACCATAATCGGGTATATCGCTGACCTGGTTAATCTGAAGCCAGCGACGTACTCGAGCTTCATCGACACGGAAATACAGGGCTTCATTCTTCTGTTGGGTCACGTAAACAGGGTATTTGGGGCCCGCAACAGGAAGCTGGTCGAAAGCCTTCAATCGTACAGGCATCTTTACTGATCTACCCTTAAATTCTCGATGATAAATCGGTGAGGAAGAAACCCGGGTAAAGCCAAAGCTGAACTCACAAATTGGTAGTCCGCGGACCAATACCAATTGGTCGAGTCCCATGCGGTCTAGCAGGTTACCAACTGTATTCTGGTACTGATGCAGTGCTGCCGGATCATTTACGACGTTGCTAAGCGTAATATCTGGCTCCATAACATCCACTGCGCCGTGATTGGCGATTGCTTCATGAACGTGTTCACGTAGAAATGCGTCATGCTGGATTGTGAGTCTTATCGGATCAAACCGTTGGGTCCAGTCTTGGCGAGCAACTACACCTTGCGTTATCTCTTCGCTGCCCAATTTACCTCGAGCTACGAGCCCATTGGCAAACCAACTCTCGCGTATCTCAGATGCTGACTGTCGATATGAACGCGCTCTATCTTGTCTGTTGTCTTGGTCAGCACGAGTGGCCATGTTTTGGAAAGCTTCATAGTCTTCCCAATCACCCTGATGCTTCGTGCTAGCAGTGACCGCTTCTCGGATATCTTCTTCACTGGGCTCAACAAATGGGATTTGGTGAATTTCGGCCAGCTTTTTCGTCAATTCATTGACGTGATCTTGAGCCATTAACGCAACAACACCGTCGTCTTGGAACTCAATAAAGCCTGTGCGTTGAGGGTAAAACGCTGAGTTAGCCCGATAAGATACAGGAAGCATATTGACGGCGATCCACTCAAATTCAGTCCCCGTTGAGTCTTTCTCGGATTGCAGTTTTGCAAGAACTTCTGGATCAGCTTTCTTTAGGGGTCGAGTATCACCACAACCCTCACATATGTATCGCCATTCGGAAAAAATGGGCGCTTCATTCCGTAGGCGAAAATTTTGGGATCCACATGTACACATGCGAATTTGTCTAGCTTCACCTGTTGAGGAGTCAAAATTGTAGTTAAATGGACCAAGAGGAAGCAAGTTCCCGGACCAATGCACGTATACTACATCCACTTGCGTCCAACGTGCCGTGTGTCCATTACATTTCTTTGGAAGAGGCCTTCTTGCAAGGTCATCTATGCTGTGAAATTCGCGAATAGACCCGCATACGCCACAACGGAAAAGAAGCGGATAGGGCACATATCCTACCTTTCCTGGATCCGTTAGCTCGAAGGAGCGGCGTTCGATATTAACCACACCCGAGCGAGAATCGCGAAAGGGAGCATCTAAAATGAACTCGATTGGGGCCTCCGGAAGAGCTTTTCTCGCTCGCTGTCGCCAGTTTGAGACAAAGTCCCGCATGTTCTCGAAAATGAGATCAATTGTTGTGCTGCCGAGCTTATTGGAAATGTCATTGGATAATGGAACCGAACGACAAATTCCTTTACCACCTTCCCACGTCAAAAGAACTCCTGGTGCATAGGATGTTGCTATTTGAACTCTTGAACGCGACATAGTGGGAGGCTGCAAAATATCGTCTGTCAGACGAGTGCTGCCGAAGGCGGCCGGGCGCCTATTTGGAGAAGTACGCCAATTTGATTTCCCAGGAACTTCCTTAGCCATTTGCCCCCCCTTCTGCGTCTAAATCAGAAGCAAAGCCTCGTTGGGTTCGAATGGTGCGCATCACTTCCGCCAGGTCAGACCGGTTGATATCTGTTTTTCGGCTAGCCGCTTGAGGGTCGCGCCCGGCAGCCACGATATATCCTGCTTCGTCTACATCTCGTAGGGATGTCATAGGTTTTTGAAGGGCCGGTAAATCTTCCCAGTAGTCTACGAGAGTTCCACTAACATTTCTTTTCGACAAATCTTGGACGAAATTATCCACCTGCTTTTCGATCATCCCGCTATAAAAATCAGCATAATGAGGGGCGCCGATTTTGTTCGGGCCATGTCCCTGAAAACCTATAGACCGTAAGATAAAGTCTCCCAGATTATCACGAAAGGCCAGGCTGCCGTTCTTCGCCATTGACGAAAGGCGGCTGACTTGGTCCATCAATATTGATGCGGACTTTTGGGAATCAGTTCTTGCGAAAAAGTCTTTGATTTCTTCAAGCATGACCCATGCTTGAATATGCGACGCCAATGTTCGCTTAATTGCGTTCTCAGCCCAACGTTCAACGGCTGGTGAAGAGATCATTCTCTCCAGAAATCGGTGAAAAATATCGTGGGTTTCTACTACGTATCTGTCTCGCCTGTTCTGAGGTGTCGGTAGAAGCATCACAAAACCCACGTGTGTCCTGCCAACACGACTAGATGCTTGTATGTATTCGGCAACATCAGTTGGAAGGCCGGCAAAAAACATACTGTTGAATCGATCGACATCCACACCATGGCTAATGGCAGATGTGGCGACAATATTACGCAGCGTAGAAGTAATGTCAGGCAATTCCTTGTCTTCCAACGATGCCTCTGCATCCTCCATGATTGCTTGAATTTCCTTCATGTCCACGCCGCCAGAAATTAGACGACTATCGAAAGCGACGTGAGATCTGCCCAGCACGCGGTGTTGTTGCTCAACTGCCGCTCCCAGGGCATCCATAATTTGGTCGCCGCCTTTTTTATTAGTTACATAAGCCAAAGCAATACGATGAAGATCTATAAGCGCTAGAATGTCTTGATAACGGTTTTCATCTATTGCCCGCTCAATTGCTGCGCGGCGCCAGGAGCCAGAAAGGTCGGAAGCACATGAATCTCGCAATTCCTCCATGGCCTTCTGCCTAGTTTCCTTACTTAAGAGCTTGTCCCAGATCTCAGTAATAATTGAGTGAAATATCGCTAGGACATTCACAGTCGTCACTGTGTGGGTCGCGCCATTCGTAATTAGCGATACGTAGAGGCGCATCCATGGTGCCGTTGTTTCAGGAGTTAAGTGGGAAGGAAGACTACTCTCTAAATCAACTCGGGACTTATTGTGTCCTGGCGCATGTGCGGGCTCCGAAAAAAACGAGTGATAAATGTCTGGGCCAGGATACGGAAAACGAAGTGGTTGGCGTTGATACAGTGTTTCGAGTTGTTTCTCAGGTGCAGAAATGGTTGCCGTTGCTGCAATAATTTTAGGCATCCGTGGTCCACGGGCATGGTTCTCGTCCCAGACTCGGGAAACCTGAAGCTGTTCGCCCGCAAGGTCGTTAATTTCGTGAAAGATGTTTTCTAGCAGTGTGTCAAACAGTCCGCTAAATGTACCAAGGCTTTCTTCTAATAGATGTGCCTCGTCTTGAATTACCAGCGAAGGAAAGGGATCTAGAAAGACTTTTTCCCCACTCTGGTATGCGGGAAACACAGGCCTTAATCCGCTCGCTTCCGGACCAGCTCTAAGGGCTTCTTCGTTTCTGGGTGAACTCAGATTTCCATGAGCATCCATCCATCTTGCCATGCCAAACATTCCTAGAACATTTGCAATGGTTCCGACGGACTGACCTAGCATCGCCAGCTTGTCGACGGTGCCAAGAACAATCGATGGTGCTCTTGCATATATGGTGTCATCTGTCAGCAAAAATGGCAGCGGATGGCGTGTCCCATGAGCCCTGTTCCAATCGCATCTATCATTGAAACAAACAATGGCGGCACGTTTGCCCATCGGCCCGTCACGTTCATCACGACGTATTCCGGTCTTTTCTCCGCAGACCGGGCAATCCGGTACTTTATTGTATGCCTCCAACGACTCGCCATAAGGTGTTTGCGGAGAATCGGCTTGGTCCTCGGTGCTTGGTGCCAATAGCTTGTGATCATCCGGATGCGCAGGATCGTCAATTCGCGGGATTTCTGATCGGAACGCGGAATACCGGTTTGGAGTATTCTGGCCCCCCACCCAAAATCCGATTTCAAACGGCCAATGGCCCACCTTATTATTTCGGCGAACTAGCTCAACATGCACTAAAAGCTTTAAGAGCCTCTGAGCTTGTTGGAGAGTTAGCAAACGCAATGGGTACCTAATTAGGGCTGTAATTCCCCGATCTTTCCCGCGCAAGCGATCGATGAAGAGCGCAAAAATCAATGAGCCGTAAAAGGCTTCCGATTTTCCGCCACCAGTTGGAAAATATAGTAGACTTGCGCAGTCTTCGCTTAAAGCCTTGTCAAAATACTCGCGCCACTCTTTCATGCGAGAAGCGAAGACGGGCACGTGCGCAAGAATAAAGGCCATCTGAAATAGCCGCCATCCCCTTTCAGGATACTGCTTGTCCCGGCTGGCAAACGACTGATTCATCATTAACCAAGCACGCCAGGGCGAGGCAAGAGCCTCTAAAGAGGCCTTCTCCGCCTGATCAACCCCACCATCTAATCTCTGAGCATATTTTCTTGAAGCAATGAGCAGTTCAATTCCACGCTCGATGTATCGAACTTCTGCCCTTTGCGCTTGAAGGTCTTGCGCTAATCTATCCGCTTCTCGTGCCGAATCTAAATGATCAAGGCCTGCACCGACGATCGGTGAGAGTCTTTTCTCCTGTTGGTCTATCCAAGCACTATACTCCTCAGGTAACCTTCGAAGCGTTTCGACTTCAAAGGCTGGATCGGACAATATGGAGAATTGAGTTGGCACACTAACGTGTCGAGGAATAATCCTTGGCTGCACGAAACGTGGGGAAATATTCGTGCGCAATTCAATACAATCTTCTAGAGAGACCTTCGATACACCGCAATTTAGGCCAATAGCAGGGTAGCCCATATAGTCGCGGAAACGATAAGAAGGCTCCACCCTGTCAAGCTGCAACGGTCGGTGGGCATCTATTGGGAGGGTTACACATAGCTCAGTGCCAAAAATTGTGTTGCAACGCCTTTGTGCCTCCTGAACGGCCATCTCGGTTGACTGATTATCCAATGATATTCGAAGCGATATCCGGCTCGGATCAATAAACTCTTGCTGCCTCTCGACTTTTACGCAGACCTCAGAAAGGTCAGGAAGTACGTCTCCGCGAACAGCTGGAATTTCTTCCAGCGTTTTTAGTGTATGAAGCCATGCCTTTTCAGTTTGTGTTTGTGCTGGAGTAATCTGAACATTGCGCCAAGCAATCGAAGCGCCTTCGCTATTCAACCACGCATCCAGTTGTTCACCAACCACTTGTGAGAGTTCTTTATTGTATGCTTGAAGAATGCCTTCCAATGCGTCCAGCTCGTCGTCAGAACAAAATTGCAGGATCGGTAACGTCAGGTCTATTCTCTTCCACTTACCTGGAATTGGAGCAGGATCAATCAGCGTGAGCGGTATTCCTCGCCCATCCCTTATCAAACGATCTATCGGCACTGGCTGCATTGTTACATCGTCAGCCTCTCCTTCATCAGATGTATCTTGACTCTCAAAAGCCTCAGGTAACACTTCGCTCGAAGCTTCAACTTGCTCCAACTCAATGTTGTGCTCAGCAAAGGCAGATCGCCTCACTTCCTCCAGAATAGAGTTACGTTTTGCTCTAATTTCGGCTCTCTCTGTTTCGCTCAAAGAGTTCCAAGCCGGTCGATCAAGGCCAGCCGCCTTGAGCGCAGTTTGCCTATTTTCTCTAATTCTCTGTTCTATTTGTTTTTGAATGCTTGAATTAAGCTTGAAGTCGAATTCTAGGCCCCCTCCACTGGCAGCTAGCTCTGACCAATTTGGCAACACACGAACATAGACTGAAAATTTGGGGGAGATAGAGATGTTGGCCTTGCTATCGGAGCCTACAGCGAAATCAAGGCCAATCGTGGCAATACGAATATCTGATGTCTCGTCATCGCCGGCAGCTCCAAAACGAGGCATCAATTGTCCCGCGAATATAGCCCTATGTGGTGATCGTCCGTAGACTATTTTGCCCCGCTCGTCGGTGCCTCCAACTCGGGCTGTAAGTGTATTCACTAGAGAGTCGCAAATCGCTTCTTTGAGTTCGACATCAATACGACCCAGCTGTTCTCTTGAATACCCTTTCATGCCGCCTCCATACGTTGAATTTTTTCCACCGTAGCTACATATTCTTCCGCCATCAATCGTAGTTGGTGAATCTCATCAGCTCGCGAAGCGTTTTCCGATATGGCTGAATGGGGATCAGTTAGGATTCCTCTGAACGCGTCATGAAACACGTTTCCCGCGCGCAGTTTATATGACCTTTGCGCTACTACCGCCCAGCGCCAAAAAGCTTGTGCAAGACTGTCTTTAAATCCAAGAGCCGCAGTAAAGCGGAGAAAAGTAAATTGATCTTGCGGCGCGTGGGGAACCACCTCACTTAAGTCTTTTTCCAATTCGGCCTCAAGGTTGATCCAGTATCGAGCAGTATCAATTGATACCGAAGGCGCTCCCATATTCGATACCAATACCCTCAATCGCTCTGTCGTGGTTTGACCCGGTAACCGGGCAAACCTGGTCAATACTTGATTGTGGTATTCCCTAATCTCACAGGCAGCAGCAAACTGTATGTCCAAAAGTGAGCGGGCACGTTCAATAAATGCGGGACCAATAACACAAACTTCATCTCCAGGTTTCAGCGCGCCAGCTTGTCTTTCAACAAACGCCGAGGAGGCTATACCATCGTGTCGGACCACTATGCCTGTGGACTGACAGGCAAGAATGCGCTGTCCATTTTTCATTGAGATCTCGAGTAATTTCCGATCACCTCGAGCATCGCCACTAAGATCAACCAGGTTATTGGAGGGGTATTCGATGTCCTCCACCTGTTCTGGAATGTCTATCTGAACAGAGTGTCGGCCAATCTCTTTGACGCGACTATATGCTGGTGCAGCAAAATCCGAAAGTCGGACCTTGATTGTTGTATCGTCTAGCTCATCTGCCAATCGCTTCGCATCTTGAGAAGAAAGCAACAATGTATCTGCATCAGCTAAGACGATTAGTTGTTCTGGAAGCCAAGGCTCAGCAAAAGTCGCCAAAATAGAAGAGCGGGTTGGGGCAACGAGAATCGCTCGTTTGAACTGATTTCGATACGCGGGTGAAGACCTAGAAACCGTTCCGAATAACTCCGATCCGCCAAAGCGAAGCATGTCAGTTTCTACCCGATCATTCAGTTTTGGTTCCGCGGTTTGCAGTTGATCAATTGCAAATTCCGCTATCATATCGGATCGAAAAATCACTAGTGTTCTGGAACTCGATCTTAGGGAAGGCTTTATGACCTTTTTTAGCAATAAAGACATAGGCGTCTCTTGCTCAAGAATTCGCATGATCTCCCTTGCCTTGTTAGAAAGCTCCGAGCTTTCCTCAAGTTGGCTGACAAGGCTTTGAACATTTTCTAGTGAGGCCAGTTTTGCTCCAATACGGTAGGACGCAAAAAGATCGGCAGCCATCTCAACAGTCGTTTCCTCTATGAGAAATTTTGAAAGCGCTGCCAAAGACCCAGGCAGACTTGTCGAACGGCGAATGATAGCGATAACTTCCCTAACCAATTCGGCTTCGTGCTGAGATCCACGCTTGGTTAGCTGCTGAGCTAAACTCCTCAGCCTTTCAATTGTGCGCCCTGTTTCTCCATAAAAGCCATCGACTTGGATCTTGTTAGGGCCCTCAAGTTCATTTTGTTTGGATAAGCTGGGAGAAAGAATTGACTTATCGCGCGCAATAACAACCTGTCCGATCGCCGGGATTTTTTTGGCTTTAGCCCTTTTGCGCCTCCCCCATGGTGGAACAGACCCGAGCAGACCAAAGCGCGCAAACTGATAAACCCATGGATCATCGACGACCGCGAGTATCGGGACATTAGGTTGGTATTTCTTTATTGCTTCTATTGCCTTTTCAGCAACGGATCGCCAATCCCAACCCATCCGGCCACGCGCGGTATGGGAAAGATCAAGAATAAATATGTCAGGCTCTTTCTTGATAGACGTTAGTTGATCACCAAAGTCGTCTTTTGCTCGTATTGTGTAGATATAATATGCAGCTGTAGAAGGCTTGTTTACGTCATCAGAAATTGTGAACTTTCCGAAGTCCGTTTTGCTCCTCGTCCGCCAAAGAAGCTCACTATTTGCGGGCCTGTCGCCCTTTGGTGGTCCGTGCGGTACAATCTCATCTAAAATAGGATGTGCGAGTTCAGCGTAAGACTTACCATCGCGAGCCATCCCTTTTATCGTCAGTACACGAGACAAGGCTTTGTGGTAATCAGTCACAGCTGGAACGCCTTGACCATCAAGCGCGCGCTTAACATGGTCTAAGTGAATTGAGCCAAACCTTTTACTATCTAGCTGTACTTGCCTCGATGCAGCATGTGTACTTCTAGCGTACGGAAACAAAACTGCTCGAACACCATCGGCTTCTTCAAATGCATCCTCAGAAATTCCCTGCACCAGTACTTTTTTCCGAGAAGCACTTGCAACTGCTCCTAGGGTCAAAAGAGACACTATTCCCGACGGACATGCCTGTGATTGTGGCCACGTCATAACCACCCGAGGGCTTCCATCGTTCATTGCCTCTAGTGCCGCTTTTACCAGCGCGCTGTACCAAGGCGCTATTCTCGTTTCGGTCTTCGAGCCTAGGGCGTAGAAGGGAAACTCGGAGAGGGCCTTCAAGTATGCATCTACGTCCCTTCTGGGCCTAGTTTCTGACTCAATATCAGCACTCGCTTGAACATCTTTACGAGGTTTCGAGGCGTTTGCTTTCATCTTTTCAAGCAATGAGTCTCGACGTTCTTTTAAGGCTGCCTGTTGCTGTGTTCGGTCCTCTACCTTGTTCCCAAGTAGCCCTTGTTGTCTAAATCGCTTCATGGCTGTGCTCCTGGTTCGGAAGCATCGCCATACGCGATAGCTGCAGCAATCTCAGCATTTCCATTGTGGGCCTTGAGAGCCCTCGCAAACATTTTAGGACGAGGCAGATCCAGTTCTCGAAGTAACGAAACAGACACCGAAGCCGTGCCGGAAACTTGCCGATAACGCTTATCAACCGCCGATGTGTTCAATAATGCAATCGCTAAATCCAGCTTTTTTGGGTCATCGGCCGTTAAAACAATTGTATGATTTTCGGTAACAAACCCGCCCCATTTCGCTACAACCTTAGGGTCTACGACAGCTGCAATAAGGCGCCGAGGTTGACCATCATTTGTAGTGCGCTGCATTACCGCTGACGGACCGCTAACAATGGCCGAACTTGGTTGCTGGAACTTGACGAAATCGATCGAAGGCTTTGTTCTTCCAGCAGGATAGCATAGCCTTCCTGACCGTACGTTCTTCGCCCATATTAACGGATAAGTCAGCTTGCTGCTAACCCGCTTTCGCATTCGCGACGTTTCTCGATTCCAGACAAAATAGCCCACTTTTGCCTGCACACCGTAATCCGCGAGTTTAGCGCCACCTACCAATTCAGGATCGGTAGCTGGTAGGGGCCATGCAGCAGCTTTATCTTTTGGGAGCTTTACCTTTACGGGCGGCAAGCCATTTACGTCCTGGCCTATGATAGGAAAGTCTACCAATCGAGATGCTTGGTGGGGGGATCCCCTTCGTGCGACAAGGACGCTGACATCCTGTTGTACGTCTAGGAAAACACCATTACGCCCGTAGATGGACGCGATGGAGAGTATTTGCCCCTGTTTTCTGACAAACTCCCGCATACGGTCATAAAGAGGGCCAGCGCGGAAGCTGGAGGGGATCACGAGTGCAATCAGTCCTCCAGGCTTCGCAAGTCGAAAAGACAACTCTGAAAATAGCGCGTATTTATTGATGTGGCCGGGATGAGCAACTCGCATCCAGTCATCACCGCGAACATCTTCTGCAGTGACCCGACCATATGGCGGATTTGCGATTACTAGATCAAATTGACGCTGGACGGGTAATTGGAGTGAATCTGCCCTGAATATATTCTTGGGGTCTAGTTTGGTACCAAGTTGTTCTTCAATTAGCCGCCGCGAAAGGTGCGCCAATCCTATGTCAATCTCAATGCCAAACAGCCGACGAGCTACACTGTCGACGTCAATTTTGGCCCTTTTCATGCGTCCCGCTAGCGTGGAAAGAAATGCCGCACCACCCGCCGCAGGATCCATGACATTATGCCGCGCGATATCAAACCCTGCATCGACCACGAAATCGATCACGGCACCGGCAACAACTGGGGGCGTAAAATAAGTAGCTTGAGAACGACGAATATTTGGTGACAGCATAAGAGTATAGAGTGTGCCGACCCAATAGTGCTGTTCTTCCACCGGGAGTTTTGTCAGATATTCCCAGAACTGGTGCAACCTATAATCACTCGGCTTGCCGTTTAAAAAGCGTAAACATGCCTCTGCACGCGCAACTGGATCTGTATCGTCTTCTGACAAGACTCTAGCCGTGCAGCGAGCACTAGAGAGTAGATTCGACTTGCTTACAGCTCCCCCCCCCATAACGCCTCTTATTTATTATCTGCTGTTGGCCCTTCGGCGCTAATGCCCAGAGACCCACCCGCACCCCAATACTATTTGGGGTAGATTTACACAATCAAAGGATCGCCTCAACTAGGAAATGAGTACAGTTGAAGTGCCGGACTTTGGATACCGCTATGCGACCATAAGCAAAAAAAATATATGAATCAGTCTCCTCCATTAAAATGGAGCCTCAGTTCATCCTGCACATCTAGAGTGAATTCAATAAGTCTTATGCCTTCAGCGATCAAAGTCTCATTTCTGGGCTTGTTGGTCGGATCTCCCGACTTACCTCCATGAAACAAATTGTTTCTAATATTGCGAAGGCATTCAAATAGCATCTGCGTGTTCTGCGGGCGCTGAACATCTTGCCAGATGAGCTTTCTATTTTGGTCCACAACTTGTCGTTTGGGAGGCTCAGACAAAATTGTCGGACATACACCCATTTCAGCAACCTGCCCAAAAAATTGCTCCGGCAAATTTCTTGAAAACTCTACCCAATCAATTTCTGCCCTGCGCAAAGCACGGTCTGGATCAATTAACAATACCCCAGATTTCTTTATCGCAAATTCAAAGCGGCAGAATAACCTGAAGAAGTATTCTGAGTTTTCAAGCTCTTCAATATGAGGGACCGTGTCCATCAATGTACATCTCTGCCATGTACGGTTTGAACTGTAAGGCCTTCTAGCTTGATGGATCTATTCTCTGTCGAATAGAGTTCGCCTACGGTATATTTAGGGTTGTCAAGTTCGGGAGAAATAGTAGCTGTTGTGATAATGATTTGGTGATCAACATCAGAATTTTCACTTATTTCTGCAACGATGTTCTGGAAATTTTGCGACCTTACTTCCCTAACCCCCTTGTCTTCAATATTGTCCAAAATCATGAAACGAGGGAAATACATTTCGTTGTCTTCGAGTGACGCTTTAAATATCGCCAGAAGGAATGATACCTTCGCTATTGCCATACTACTGGCACTGTTGGTGACCTTCTCCATATTATTGAGATAGAAGCTGTCATCCCTAAAACTAAAGCTGAAACTCCTCAGGCCTTCAAAATCATTGTGATCTTTCAGGTCTTTGCCAATTATATCAATCGTGTTTGCGGAAATATCTGTATAGATTTTTGAACGGCGCTTCGTGAGACTGACTTCTATATTCTCAACATCACGCGTTAACTTACGAAAACGTCTCTCGGCTTCTTCCAGATCGTTCTCGATAGTTGCCAATTCCCCGAATTGAAGCTTGATGTTTTCTAGCTCATCTAGATGAGCTTCTAGTGCGCCAACTTCCTTCGCTTTTGAGGCTACAAAAGTTGCCTGGGGTGAAGTCAGGCTATTTCGGAATTTAGCCAAGTCCCTTTCAACCTTCTTGCATTCCTTTTGCTCCTTGCGAAGCTTTTCCTTTGCCTTTGCTATGTCACTTTTTGCCTTTTCCTCCATTTTCTGGCTCTCTCGGATTTGCATTTCAAGATCCAGGCGAGCTGCGAGCGCTAACGGGTTCTGATCCCCTGCTTCCAGGGGGGCGCCGCAGACGCTACATGCTTCTGGTTGCTGAGGAGGTAGGTCTTTGAAGCAAGATGGGCAGTGCGTGTACCGGATGTGGCCTAGTGCATCGAACACTTCGTTGGCATCATCGAAATCCTCAAGCAGCCCCTCAAGGTGAACAATAAACCTTGAGCGTTCTTCATTTTCATAAGAAAGAATTTTTAGATCTTCCTCTGCCTTCACCAGTCGCTTCTGATGTGTAATCAGCGCCGACTGAAGCCGACTTTTATCCTTACGGACTTCTTGATCATGCGCTAAATCATATGAACTTTGCGCCTCATCTAATTCAGATTCTGAAGACCTAAGCTTCTGACGAACCGTTGAAATTACTGCTTCGATGTCGATTTTGGCATTGTCGCTGAAAGACGCTAGCAACTTCGAAAGAGATCGATATGAGGATTTTAAGTCGCCTACCTTAGCTTGAACTTCCTTTAATTCAGTTTTTTTTGCAAATAGCTCAAAGTCCCCTACGCCGCACAAAAGTTCGCCAATAGCTTGTTGGGTATCCTTGGAACTCCAGTCATCGCTCCGATAAATATGAAGAGAATCCGCAAACTGGTCCGAATACAGCAATCGAAGTAGCTGATACATTGTCATCTTCGTGTTTAGCGATGATGGGGCCTCAGGGATCCCTAGTGCTTTAAAGAGTACTTCACTAAAGCTGAGTGCCCTCTGCTGTCTGGAATATGCATGGGAAGTCCAACCATTGGCGTGTTTTATAGCCTCTTCGTACGGGCCGTAATATATGTCGATGGGAAGCTGGTCTTCTGTGGAAACTGTCCGCCTGAGCGTGAGAGGAGTGCCGTTAGCCTGAATTTCGAGAATAACCCGACTACACTCAAGTGCGATCGACTTCCAATTTGTATGTTCCCCGCCCAGTGCAAAATATATGAAATCTACTACTGTAGTTTTCCCGGAACTATTCCCTTTGCTTCGAATGATATTGAGCCCATCATGAAACTGCTCATCGAAGACCTTGATACTTCTTGAGTCAACGTCCCTCAGCACTACCAGTCTGTTGACCTTAAGATGTGACATTTGTGCCCCCATATATGCCTGCCCGATCCAAAAGGCCCTCAGGGCCGTTAAATTCATAAACGGCCAAATCAGAATGCAGAAATTCAAATACCTCTGGACTTCGGGCTACTCGAGCGATCGCTCGCTCCAGAATCTCGGAAGGTAGCTTCTCTAAGTTAAGTTTGATTTTGTCGTCGCGAAACTCATTAACATCAATTACTTGTGTGGCGATCATTTGCGATATGGCAGGTCGTTGATTGCTGCGCAGACGACGGTATAAAATTTTGATGTCCGGTAACGTAGCAAAATAGGTCGCTGCTGGAGCCACGCCAATTTTCTTAAGGGTCCTTTTTTGCTCGTGAGTAAGGGAAAGTTTGTACAAAAGCCCTGGAAATAAAACAAATAGATCTAGAAACCGGGCCCTATCCATCGGCATTACCTGACCCTCGATTACACTCAGAGAACTAATCAGGCGAAAGCAACAATGATATGGATCCATGAATGGATGCCACAATCTATGTTTCATCTTTCTTCCCCCAATCCAGATGGCAATTGCCAGTTAGATAATAGACGCCGTCCATCACCTTGCCGTGGCTATAGGCCTCCTTCTTGTCGGTCTCGAGAATAGGTGAAATGACACTGCTTTCGAGTTTGGTATCTATCTCAGTATTGCTGGCGCCATCGTGAATAACGGTTTCAACATTCTTAAATCTGCTATAAATGTCGCCCAGCAGCTTAATCTGGACTTCTGTTACAGTCTCAAACAGACCATATTTCTGCAGCTTCATGGCTGCTCGCTCCTTAGACCGCTCAGCCTTCGTAACCTCATACGAGCGTCCGGCATCACACAGTTTTTGTTCTAACGTGCGTCGGTCTCCAGGGGCCTTCGCTGTAAAATAATCATAGTCATCTAACAGCTCACTCTGGTTCAGCCCATCCTGTGCGAATTCAGTGCTTTTTTTTTGAATCTGCTTGCAGATATATCGGTAGACAGGATCTTTGATTGACGTAGGCTTCGCGATCTCGATGTGATCTTTGTCCGTCGGTCTGACCATAACGCCCGGAATGCCAGGATTTGAAGAAACAGTAGATACCACTTGGGTT
The DNA here is from genome assembly GCF_001550055.1 of Kordiimonas lacus. Lineage (GTDB taxonomy): Bacteria > Pseudomonadota > Alphaproteobacteria > Sphingomonadales > Kordiimonadaceae > Kordiimonas > Kordiimonas lacus. The sequence continues at coordinate 2,569 of NZ_LRUA01000001.1, read as the reverse complement.
ACACCGGCCGTCTTTTCGGTTTCGGCGAAAACTATGGTTTTGATGTTTTTCGAACAGTTATCTCTGTACCAATTGTCAAGTTCGTAGGTCGGCTCGTGTCCAGATTTAAGCTCGGTAACAATTTTCTTAGGCTTTATCAGACCACCAGTTAAAATTTTTGCCAAAGCCGAGCCAAAGTTGGCAAGAAATGATCCATTGTGGGGCGTGGCAAGGAAGATCACAGAGTCTGTATTTTCAAAGATTCGATGGACATCTTCATCGACTGAATCGAAAGCAATCCTCAATAGCTTTTTGGTGATCAACCCACCCAAACTATGAGTAATAAATATAATTGGTCGAGAACCAATGTCTTCCGTTTCAAATGATGTTATTGCTGCCTGAGCTCTCTGCAAAATTGACATTCCGTCATCGGAAAGAATTGACCCTGCTGCCCCTGCAGGGTGATTAAAGACCCAGACGTTTGCTGCAGGAAATTCTTCTGATAGCCACCTCGGCCAAAACCCCTCTGGTTTACCGTTGTGGCTCCAGGAAGAATGGGCATCCCCCATAAGCCCATGAATAAATACAATATCGAAAGCAGCGTGCTCTTTCCAACTGCCCACAACATATAAGTTCATATCACTCATATAGGATGTACCCCTTACCTCACTGGTTGTACTTTATAGCGAGGTCAATAAAATGCAACAGATGCATGATTTTTGCGATAGGTTTGCTATTCACCCCTTATCTCACAATACTAGCTCCGCAAAAATTCAGCCTTAAACTTTAGCGCGGCTGCGCCAGGAATGGTCAATACATAAAGACACTTCGAAATTCGCCATTAGCGCGGTAAAATAACTTCAGTTGTCTTTGTCCCCAATAATAGTAGAGCAAGGAATCGCAACTTGATTGAAGTTCCTGATATGACCCCAGCTTCTAATACACGAGCAGCAACTCTCATTCTCAGGCTATTTTCTCTTTGGAATTTATCCAACGAAATTGCCTATAAGCTGCTGGGCCACTCAAGTAAGAGTACCCTTCAGTCTTGGGAGAAGAATAGTGGAGAATTGTCCATCAGCCAGAGTGACCTAATACGAATTGGAGCACTTCTGGATATTCATGCTCAACTGCGCACACTATTCGGTAGTCCGGAAAACGTGTACCATTGGATACACAGAGACAATTCGGAGTTCTCTGGGCACTCGCCCCTCTCAGTTATGATGTCTGGAGAAGATGGTATCGGCCAAGTGCGCCAGTATCTGAGCTGGTCCCCAAAGCTTGGACAGTTTCAGGGCTAAATTAAGCTACAGTTTCGGTCTCTGATCATTGTTTTCCATTGTTGGTTCAGGCTGCCTTGTCTGCCGCTTGGAGGACCGGGCCGAGGCCCGGGCCGGAGAGCGGCAGACAGCCGTGATAGATTTCCTTCGGCGTACAGCCCGAATGGGCGCTATGAGGCCTGAGGCGGTTATAGAAGTCAACCCAGGCCCGGATGCCTGCCCGGACCTCCCGGCCACCCTCGAAGGCGTGCAGATAGACGCACTCATACTTGAGGCTGCGCCACAGCCGCTCGATGAAGATATTGTCCATGCACCGGCCCTTGCCATCCATCGAGATGCGAACCCCGGCCCCGCGAAGCCGCTGTGTCCAGGCCCATGAGGTGAACTGGCTGCCCTGGTCGGTGTTGAAGATCTCGGGGCTGCCATACCGATCGAGCGCTTCATCGAGGGCATCGAGGCAGAACTGGACATCCATGGTATTCGACAGCCGCCAGGCCAGCACCTTGCGGCTATGCCAATCCATGACCGCCACCAGATACAGGAAGCCCCGCGCCACAGGAATGTACGTGATATCGGCACACCAGACCTGATTGGGTCGGTCGATCCGCAAGCCCTTCAATAGATAAGGATAGCGCTTGTGCCGGGGATGCGGTGCGCTGGTGTTGGGCTTCTGATAGATCGGCATCAGGCCCATGAGCCGCATCAGCCGACGCACCCGCTTGACATTGATCTGATGGCCCTTGCGTCTCAGATGCCAGGTCATCTGGCGGACACCGTAAAAGGGCGTATCCAGGAACTGCTGGTCGATCTCGCGCATCAGGTCCAGGTTCTCGGGGCTCTCGCCCTTTGGCTGATGATAGAAGCTCGATCGGCTCAGCGACAGCAGTTGACACTGGCGGGTGACGGACAGCTTGGGTCGGCGCTCAATCATGGTCCGCCTCACTTCTCGGTCCATGGCTTGAGCGCGTTCACTAAAAAATCATTCTCGATCGTCAACTGCCCGATCTTGGCGTGAAGGTCTTTGATCTTGCCCGGATCGACCTCCGCTTCCTTCTTGGCGGCCCCACGCTCGAAGATGCCGGCGGCATTCTCCAACAAGGCCTTCTTCCACTGGTGGATCATCGTCGGGTGAACCCCGAACCGGCTCGACAGTTCCGCAACCGTCTGTTCGCCTTTCAGCGCCTCAAGCGCCACCCTGGCCTTGAAGTCGGGCTTATACTGTTTCCTCTTGGACATATTTGGTCTCCGTAACTGAGACCAGAAAACACGTTTCCATAGCTTACGTCACTGTCCGATTTCCGGGGACCAGCTCA